>NZ_CP108484.1:4800000-7282500 GCF_036226505.1 Kitasatospora sp. NBC_01246
CCGTAAGGGGAGGAGCCGTCGAAGGTGGGACCAGCGATTGGGACGAAGTCGTAACAAGGTAGCCGTACCGGAAGGTGCGGCTGGATCACCTCCTTTCTAAGGAGCACATGGCCGCTTGCAGGCGAATGTTCTGCACGGTCGCTCATGGGTGGAACGTTGACTATTCGGCACACTGGGTTGGCATCCGTTAGTACTGCTTCGGCGTGGAAGACGGATTGTTGATCGGGTGTGTCGGGCACGTTGTTGGGTCCTGAGGGAACGGCCGTATGGTCGTTGCTTCAGAGATGCCGGTCTCATGCGAGGCGGTCTTCGGATCGTTGAGTGTGGGTGACTGGTCGTTGTTTGAGAACTGCACAGTGGACGCGAGCATCTGTGGCCAAGTTTTTAAGGGCGCACGGTGGATGCCTTGGCACCAGGAACCGATGAAGGACGTGGGAGGCCACGATAGTCCCCGGGGAGCCGTCAACCAGGCTTTGATCCGGGGGTTTCCGAATGGGGAAACCCGGCAGTCGTCATGGGCTGTCACCCATACCTGAACACATAGGGTATGTGGAGGGAACGCGGGGAAGTGAAACATCTCAGTACCCGCAGGAAGAGAAAACAACCGTGATTCCGGGAGTAGTGGCGAGCGAAACCGGATGAGGCTAAACCGCGATGGTGTGAGACCCGGCAGGGGTTGCCATCGCGGGGTCGTGGGATTCTTCTTGATCGGTCTGCCGGCCGGTCGACGAGTCAGAAACCGTATGGGTAGTCGAAGGACATGCGAAAGGTCCGGCGTAGAGGGTAAGACCCCCGTAGACGAAATCTGTACGGCTCGTTTGGAGAACACCCAAGTAGCACGGGGCCCGAGAAATCCCGTGTGAATCTGGCGGGACCACCCGCTAAGCCTAAATATTCCCTGGTGACCGATAGCGGATAGTACCGTGAGGGAATGGTGAAAAGTACCGCGGGAGCGGAGTGAAATAGTACCTGAAACCGTGTGCCTACAAGCCGTGGGAGCGTCGTTATGGTCTTCGGACCATGGCCGTGACTGCGTGCCTTTTGAAGAATGAGCCTGCGAGTTTGCGGTGTGTAGCGAGGTTAACCCGTGTGGGGTAGCCGTAGCGAAAGCGAGTCCGAATAGGGCGATACAGTTGCATGCCCAAGACCCGAAGCGGAGTGATCTAGCCATGGGCAGGTTGAAGCGGAGGTAAGACTTCGTGGAGGACCGAACCCACCAGGGTTGAAAACCTGGGGGATGACCTGTGGTTAGGGGTGAAAGGCCAATCAAACTCCGTGATAGCTGGTTCTCCCCGAAATGCATTTAGGTGCAGCGTCACGTGTTTCTTGCCGGAGGTAGAGCACTGGATAGGCGATGGGCCTCACCGGGTTACTGACCTTAGCCAAACTCCGAATGCCGGTAAGTGAGAGCGTGGCAGTGAGACTGTGGGGGATAAGCTCCATGGTCGAGAGGGAAACAGCCCAGAACACCGACTAAGGTCCCTAAGCGTGTGCTAAGTGGGAAAGGATGTGGAGTCGCAGAGACAACCAGGAGGTTGGCTTAGAAGCAGCCACCCTTGAAAGAGTGCGTAATAGCTCACTGGTCAAGTGATTCCGCGCCGACAATGTAGCGGGGCTCAAGCACATCACCGAAGTCGTGTCATTGCAGCATATAGGGCCAACGCCTGCTGTGATGGGTAGGGGAGCGTCGTGTGCCGGGTGAAGCGGCGGTGGAAACCAGTCGTGGACGGTACACGAGTGAGAATGCAGGCATGAGTAGCGATACAAGAGTGAGAAACTCTTGCGCCGATTGACCAAGGGTTCCTGGGTCAAGCTGATCTGCCCAGGGTAAGTCGGGACCTAAGGCGAGGCCGACAGGCGTAGTCGATGGACAACGGGTTGATATTCCCGTACCCGCTTTGAAGCGCCAACGTCGAACCAGGTGATGCTAAAGCCGTGAAGCCGGCCCGGAGTCTTCGGACAAAGGGACGTGGTGGAGCCGCTGGCCCAAGTCTGTAGTAGGTGAGCGATGGGGTGACGCAGGAAGGTAGTCCAGCCCGGGCGGTGGTTGTCCCGGGGTAAGGGTGTAGGCCGAGTGATAGGCAAATCCGTCACTCATTAAGGCTGAGACCTGATGCCGAGCCGATTGTGGTGAAGTGGATGATCCTATGCTGTCGAGAAAAGCCTCTAGCGAGTTTCATGGCGGCCCGTACCCCAAACCGACTCAGGTGGTCAGGTAGAGAATACCGAGGCGTTCGGGTGAACTATGGTTAAGGAACTCGGCAAAATGCCCCCGTAACTTCGGGAGAAGGGGGGCCATTCCTGGTGATGAGTCTTGCACTCTGAGCTGGGGGTGGCCGCAGAGACCAGCGAGAAGCGACTGTTTACTAAAAACACAGGTCCGTGCGAAGCCGTAAGGCGATGTATACGGACTGACGCCTGCCCGGTGCTGGAACGTTAAGGGGACCGGTTAGCTTGGATTCGTCCGGGCGAAGCTGAGAACTTAAGCGCCAGTAAACGGCGGTGGTAACTATAACCATCCTAAGGTAGCGAAATTCCTTGTCGGGTAAGTTCCGACCTGCACGAATGGCGTAACGACTTCTCGACTGTCTCAACCATAGGCCCGGTGAAATTGCATTACGAGTAAAGATGCTCGTTTCGCGCAGCAGGACGGAAAGACCCCGGGACCTTTACTATAGCTTGATATTGGTGTTCGGTTCGGCTTGTGTAGGATAGGTGGGAGACTTTGAAGCAGCAACGCCAGTTGTTGTGGAGTCGTCGTTGAAATACCACTCTGGTCGTGCTGGATGTCTAACCTGGGTCCGTGATCCGGATCAGGGACAGTGTCTGGTGGGTAGTTTAACTGGGGCGGTTGCCTCCTAAAGAGTAACGGAGGCGCCCAAAGGTTCCCTCAGCCTGGTTGGCAATCAGGTGTTGAGTGTAAGTGCACAAGGGAGCTTGACTGTGAGACTGACGGGTCGAGCAGGGACGAAAGTCGGGACTAGTGATCCGGCGGTGGCTTGTGGAAGCGCCGTCGCTCAACGGATAAAAGGTACCCCGGGGATAACAGGCTGATCTTCCCCAAGAGTCCATATCGACGGGATGGTTTGGCACCTCGATGTCGGCTCGTCGCATCCTGGGGCTGGAGTAGGTCCCAAGGGTTGGGCTGTTCGCCCATTAAAGCGGTACGCGAGCTGGGTTTAGAACGTCGTGAGACAGTTCGGTCCCTATCCGCTGTGCGCGTAGGAGTGTTGAGAAGGGCTGTCCCTAGTACGAGAGGACCGGGACGGACGAACCTCTGGTGTGCCAGTTGTCCTGCCAAGGGCATGGCTGGTTGGCTACGTTCGGGAGGGATAACCGCTGAAAGCATCTAAGCGGGAAGCCTGCTTCGAGATGAGCACTCCCACCTCCTTGAGAGGGTAAGGCTCCCAGTAGACGACTGGGTTGATAGGCCGGATATGGAAGCCTCGTAAGGGGTGGAGTTGACCGGTACTAATAGGCCGAGGGCTTGTCCTCAGTTGCTCGCGTCCACTGTGTTGTTCTGAAACAACGACCCCCATGACATGGCCTGTCGTGGGTGCGGTTGATAGTTTCATAGTGTTTCGGTGGTCATAGCGTGAGGGAAACGCCCGGTTACATTCCGAACCCGGAAGCTAAGCCTCACAGCGCCGATGGTACTGCAGGGGGGACCCTGTGGGAGAGTAGGACGCCGCCGAACAATCATTCCAAAGAACCCCCCGGTCCGTAAGGATCGGGGGGTTCTTTGCGTTTCCCTTGACGTATCGTCAGAGCATGGACGATCAGGACGCGCAGCAGGAACGGGTCTACGAGGGAACGCCGGCGACCGGCGAGGGGGCGGTCGTCGCGCGCGAGGTGCTCCGGCCGGAGGCGCGCGACGGTGCGCTGCGCGTGCTGACGGAGGCCCAGGCGGTGGACGGCCGTGCCGCGGTCTCCGAGCAGGGGCGTCTGCGGCTCCGCTCCTCGGACACGGCCCGCCCGGGAGTCGTCCACTTCGTCCAGCGGGCAGCAGATCCGGCACAGCCGGTGGACGACGTCGTCGGCTACGCACAGCTGGAACTCCCCCAGGGCGACCCGGCCGGCGCCAACCCGTCGGCCGAGCTCGTGGTGGCGCCGGCCGCCAGGGGCCGCGGCTTCGGCCGCCCGCTGCTGGACGCGGTACTGACCGAGGCACATCGGGCCGGCCGCGACCACGTCGACGTCTGGGTGCACGGCGGGCACCCGGCGGCCCGCCACCTGGCCGGGAAGTACGGCGCCGAGCTGGTCCGCGAGCTGCGGCAGATGCGCCGCACCGGTCCGCAGACCGAGGCGGTCGCCCTCCCGGACGGCATCGAGCTGCGGACCTTCCGCCCCGGCGAGGACGACGCCGAGTGGCTGCGGCTGAACGCGGTGGCCTTCGCGCACCACCCGGAGCAGGGCTCCTGGACCGAGCAGGACCTCGCGGACCGGCTGGCCGAGCCGTGGTTCGATCCGGCGGGCTTCTTCCTCGCGACCCGCGGCGGCCGGGCGGTCGGCTTCCACTGGACCAAGGTGCACCCGGCGGCCGCCACCGAGCCGGCCCTCGGTGAGGTGTACGTGGTCGGCGTGGACCCGGCGGAACAGGGCAGCGGCCTCGGCCGTGCGCTGACCGCGGCCGGCCTGCGTCACCTGACCGGCGGCGGACCGGGCGAGCGAGGGCTGGAGACGGTCCTGCTCTACGTGGATGCGGACAACCCGGCCGCCGTGCGCGTCTACGAACGACTGGGTTTCACCGTCCACGAGGTCGACCTGATGTACCGCGTCCAGTACCGCGGGCCCGCAGCAGCCGAATGAGACCGGCCGAATGAGACCGGCCGAGCGACCCCGCGCGCCGGTGTCGTACCGCGACCGGGCCGCCACCCGATCGCAGTAGGGTTGATCGCGCGCGGGTACCCGTCGGCAGACACGGAACCACGGTCCGGTGCGGCGCCGGGACGGCATAGCGGACAGTCGGGGCCGAAGCAACGGGTGGGCCGCCAAGCCCCGGCTCCGACCGATTCAGCTTTCCTCCTGGCCATGCGGTGTTTACCGTGGATTCAATTGCTGCCGCGAAGATCACAGGATGAAGTCCGTAGTGTCTCGCTCGTGCAGCGTCGGCGACGCCTGCCGGCCGGTCCCGTGTTGACCGCGCCGGGTGGGTGGGCGTTGGCGCTGGGCGAGGACGACGGCCCGCAGAGCCTTTCCCGTCCGGACGCCGTCCTGCTGGAGGAGCTGGAGCCCATGAGCATCCCCCGCCCTGTCTCTGCCCCGCTGTCCCCTCCGGCCCGGATGTCCAGTGCGCTGGGGATACCGCCGGAGCTTCCGGCCGCGGACGACGAGTTGTTCGACGAACTGCCCCAGGGCCGTTTCCTGGACCGCGAGCGCAGCTGGCTCGCGTTCAACGAGCGGGTGCTGGAACTGGCGGAGGATCCGCAGATCCCGCTGCTGGAGCGGACCAAGTTCCTCGCGATCTTCGCGAGCAACCTGGACGAGTTCTTCATGGTCCGGGTGGCCGGCCTGAAGCGCCGGATCGCCACCGGGGTGGCCCAGCGCAGTGCCTCCGGCCTCCAGCCGCGCGAGGTGCTGGACCTCATCTGGACCCGTTCGCGCGAGCTGATGGCGCGGCACGCCGCCGCCTGCCAGCAGGAGGTCCTGCCGGACCTCGCGAGCGAGGGCATCGAGCTGGTCCGCTGGCCCGAGCTGGCCGAGAAGGAGCAGGCCCGCCTGCACACCCTGTTCCGACAGAAGATCTTCCCGGTGCTCACCCCGCTGGCGGTGGACCCGGCCCACCCGTTCCCCTACATATCGGGACTCTCCCTCAACCTCGCCGTGGTGGTGCGCAACCCGGTCTCCGGGCACAAGCACTTCGCCCGGGTGAAGGTGCCGCAGTCCCTGGCCCGCTTCCTGGAGGCCTCCCCCCAGCGCTACGTGCCGCTGGAGGACGTCATGGGCGCCCATCTGGAGGAGCTCTTCCCGGGGATGGAGGTGCTCGCGCACCACGCCTTCCGGGTCACCAGGAACGAGGACCTGGAGGTCGAGGAGGACGACACCGAGAACATCCTCAAAGCCCTGGAGAAGGAGCTCATGCGGCGGCGCTTCGGCCCGCCGGTGCGGCTGGAGGTCGAGGAGTCGATCGACCCCTACATCCTGGACCTGCTGGTGCGGGAGCTGAACATCACCGAGGCGGAGGTCTTCCCGCTGCCCGGTCCGCTCGACCTCACCGGTCTGTTCGGCATCGCCGACCTGGACCGCCCCGAGCTGAAGTACCCGAAGTTCGTCGCGGGTACGGCGCGCGGTCTGACCGACGTCGAGTCGGCCTCGCAGCCGGACATCTTCGCCGCGATGCGCGAGCGGGAGGTCCTGCTGCACCACCCGTACGACAGCTTCTCGACCTCGGTGCAGGCCTTCCTGGAGCAGGCCGCGGGCGACCCGGACGTGCTGGCGATCAAGCAGACGCTGTACCGGACCTCCGGTGACTCGCCGATCGTGGACGCGCTGATCGACGCCGCCGAGTCGGGCAAGCAGGTGCTGGTGCTGGTCGAGATCAAGGCGCGCTTCGACGAGCAGGCCAACATCAAGTGGGCCCGCAAGCTGGAGGAGTCCGGCTGCCACGTGGTCTACGGCCTGGTCGGGCTGAAGACGCACTGCAAGCTGTCCCTGGTGGTCCGCCAGGAGGGCGACACCCTGCGCCGCTACTCGCACGTCGGCACCGGCAACTACCACCCGAAGACGGCCCGGCTGTACGAGGACATCGGGCTGCTGACCTCGGACCCGCAGGTCGGCGCGGACCTCTCGGACCTCTTCAACCGGCTCTCCGGCTACTCGCGCCGCGAGTCCTACCGGCGGCTGCTGACCGCGCCGCGCGGCCTGCGGGACGGGCTGATCTCCCGGATCCACAACGAGATCGCCCATCACCGGGCCGGCCGTCCGGCGTTCGTGAAGATCAAGGTCAACTCGATCGTCGACGAGGCCGTGATCGACGCGCTCTACCGGGCCTCCCAGGCCGGAGTACCGGTGGACGTCTGGGTGCGCGGGATCTGCGCGATCCGCCCGGGTGTGCCGGGGCTGAGCGAGAACATCCGGGTGCGCAGCGTCCTCGGGCGGTTCCTGGAGCACTCGCGGATCTTCGTCTTCGGCAACAACGGGGACCCGGAGGTGTGGATCGGCAGCGCCGACATGATGCACCGCAACCTGGACCGCCGGATCGAGGCGCTGATGCGGATCACCGACCCGGCGCACCGGGCCGAGCTGTCCGGGCTGATCGACCTGGGAGTGTCGGACGAGACCGAGTCCTGGCACCTCGGGCCGGACGGCGCCTGGACCCGTCACGCCCAGGACGCCGAGGGCAAGCCGCTGCGACACGTCCAGGACCTGCTCATCGACTCGCGCCAGCGCCGCCGCGCCGCCACCGCCCGCTGACCGCGAGCCGCCGCCACGACCCATGGAGCGACCCACCGGGGCGAGCCGCCGACACGGGCCGCCCAGCGTCGGGATCCGCTGCGGCGGTCGGCCACCAGCCCCGGGGGACGGCTCCGGGGGAACGGGGATCTACCTAGTCATGACCGATGCGCCGATGACGGCCCAGACGGCCTCCACCGCGACCGCCGGGGACATCCTCTCCAGCCATCTCACGGCCCAGGCCGGGGCGTTCCTGCGGGCGCTGCCGATGGCCGTGGGCGAGGTCGGCGCCAGACCGGGGGCGGCCGTCGTCCCGTCCACCGGCACGGCCGGACTGCTGCGGGCGGTACGGCGGATCGGCGGGCTGCTGCACACCTTCGGCGGGTCCTTCGACCAGGCCTGGGCGCAGGAGTCGCGCACCGAGCTGCGCTGGCTGCTGAACCTGCTGGCGCTGGAGCCGGGGTACGTCCGCCGGTCGGCCCGGCTGCTGGGCGCGCTGGACGCGCTGACCGGCAGCGAGGCGGACGGTCCCGGCATGCTGGCCGGCCACGCCGGGGCGCCGAAGGCGCGGGCGCTGCTCGACCGCCAGCTGACGCTGGCCCGGACCAGGGCGCACTCGACCGTGCTGCAGGAGCTCCGTTCGGCGCGGCTGCACGCGCTGGCGGACCGGATGACGCTGCTGGTCGCCGAGGCGCCGCTGCTGGAGACGGCGGACGGCCGGGCCGGCGCGGTGCTGCTGCCGCAGGCGGCGACGGCGTTCGGCGCGCTGACGGCGAGCGCCCAGCAGCTGCCGCTGCGGCGGGCGGCCACCCCGTACGGCGGGGACGGTCTGCGCCGGCTCGGCGCGGTGCCGGCGGCCCGGGGCGCGATGGACGCCGACGCGGCGCTGGCGGCGGACGACGCGCCGTGGCACCGGGTGCGGATCCTGGTGAATCGGGCCCGCTACGCGCTGGAGGTGTGCGGCCTTCCGGCAGCCGAGCTGGACGCGCTGGACGAGGTGCTGCGCCGGCACCAGGAGGCGGCCGACGCGGCGGTCACCGCGGCCACGGCGGCGCGGACGCCGAGGATCACACCCGCGACCGCCTACGTGCTCGGCGTGGTGCATGCTGATCAACGACTGGAGGTGGAGGCGGCACGGTACGCCTTCGGCCGCCGGTGGCCCGAACTCCCGCCGGGCCTGGACGGCTGGCTGGAGATCCCCCCTGCCGAGGGCAGGGGGTACACCCCCGCACCCCGGACGGCATGACGTGCACCACCGCCTGAGCACCGAGCGGGCCCACGGCTCGACCATCAGCAGCCCGCGGCCCGGGCGGGGGCCGGTGGTGCTGGCCGCCGGAGCGGTGCTCTGGCTGCCGGGGCGCCCGAAGAAGAGCGGTCGGCTCGGGCGGCCGCGGATCGCGCTGATCCACCGGCCCAAGTACGACGACTGGAGCCTGCCGAAGGGCAAGCTCGACCCGGGGGAGGGCGTGGTCGAGGCGGCGCTGCGCGAGGTGCGCGAGGAGACCGGGTTCTCCTGCGTGCTGGGGGACGAGCTGCCGACGCAGCACTACCTGGCGCAGGGGCGGCCGAAGGAGGTCCGGTACTGGGCGGCGGTGCCGGCGGCCGGGGAGTTCCGGCCGAACCGGGAGGTGGACCGGCTGGAGTGGCTGCCGGCGGGGAAGGCCAGGGCCAGGCTGACGCACGAGCGCGACCGGGTGCTGGTGGACGCGCTGCTCGGGATGCTCGGCGCGCGGCCGGTCCGGTCCTCGTAGCCGGGCCCGCCCTCCTGGCCGGACCGGTGACGGAACGTCGGCAGTGATCTTCCCGCGCCCTGCTCGTGACGCAACCGTTACTACCTGACGTAGTTTCCTGTCATCCGTCCGAGGTTCACTCCCCGTTCACTTCCGACCGGCTGACGTGTCACTTACCCGGCTTAACTTCGGGGTTACCGGAGGGCCGCACGGGCCCCGGACCACAGCAAAACCCGCGCCCCGCCGTCCTCGTACGGTCCGCGTGCCGGGCAATGCCACAGAAAGGGACACCCCTGTGAAGCTCCAGCGGAACGGCCGCTCCAAGGCCCTCGCCATCGGTGCCATGGCGCTCGTCAGCTCGCTGTCGCTCGCCGCCTGCGGTTCGGACGAGAACAACACCAACGCGTCCGGCGGCAGCGGCTCCGCCTCGGCTCCCGCGATCGCCTGTGGCAGCAAGCCCGCCGCCCTGATCTCCGCGGGTTCCACCGCGCAGGGCAACGCGATCGACGTCTGGAAGAACAACTTCGGCGCCGCGTGCTCCGGCTCCAGCATCAACTACGGCGGCGGCGGCTCGGGCGCGGGTGTCCAGCAGTTCAACCAGGGCAAGATCCAGTTCGCCGGTTCCGACTCGCCGCTGAAGCCGGCCGAGGTCGAGGACAGCAAGAAGGTCTGCACCGGCGGCCAGGGCATCAACCTGCCGCTCGTCGCGGGTCTGATCTCGATCGTCTACAACGTGGACGGCGTCGACAACCTGGTCCTGGACGGCGCGACCACCGCCAAGATCTTCGACTCGCAGATCACCAAGTGGAACGACCCGGCGATCGCCGCGCTGAACCCGGGCGCCAAGCTGCCGGACGCCGACATCCAGGCCGTCCACCGCACGGACGACTCGGGCACCAACGAGAACCTGACCAAGTACTTCGCCAAGGTCTCCAACGGCGCCTGGAGCTACCCGGCCGCCAAGGCCTGGGCCGGCAAGGGCGGCCAGGGCGCGAACGGCTCCGCCGGTGTCGCGGCCCAGGTGAAGCAGGTCAAGAACTCGATCAGCTACGCCGAGCTGTCCTACGCGCAGAGCAACAACCTGAAGAGCGCCGCGATCGCCACCGGCGCCTCCAAGCCGGTCGAGGCCACCGCCGCCAACGCCGCCACCACCTTCGCCAAGGCGAAGATCGCCGGCACCGGCAGCGACCTGGCGCTGACCCTCGACTACGGCACCAAGGAGGAGGGTTCCTACCCGATCGTCCTGGTCACCTACGAGATCGTCTGCGACAAGGGCAACAAGGCCGACACCCTCGACGCGCTGAAGGCGTTCCTGACCTACGCCGCCAGCGACGCCGGTCAGAAGGCGGTCGGCGACACCGGCTACGTCGCGCTCCCGAAGGAGCTGACGGACAAGGTCAACGCGGTCATCCCGACCCTGGCCTGATCCAGCCGAACCTCCGGTGGAGCGGCCCCGTGGACGAGGGGGCCGGGGCCGCTCCGCCGGACAGCACGACTTCGCCATGAGCACGTCCGGGGCACCGCCGCCAGGGTGCCGCCCCCTCGGGGCAGCACCACCAGACCGGAGTAGACCACATGACTTCATCCTCCCCTGCCGCCCCGCGAGGCAGGGAACGCCGCAAGCGTGACAGCCGGCTCGGCGACAAGATCTTCATGAACGCCGCCCGTGGGTCGGGCATCCTGCTGCTGGTCATCATGGCCGCCATCGCAGGCTTCCTGACCTGGCGCGCGGGCATCGCGCTGAGCAAGAACGAGGGCAACTTCCTCACCACCTTCGAGTGGACGCCGGACGCCGCGAAGCCCGTCTTCGGCATCGCCGTCCTGGCGTTCGGCACCATCATCAGCGCGGCGCTCGCGATGGCGATCGCCGTCCCGGTGGCCATCGGGATCGCGCTGTTCATCTCGCACTACGCGCCGCGCCGGATCGCCCAGCCGTTCGCCTACCTGGTGGACCTGCTGGCCGCCGTGCCCAGCATCATCTACGGCCTCTGGGGCGCGCTCTTCCTGGTGCCGCACCTCTACGGGCTGACCAGCTGGCTGGACGAGTACCTCGGCTGGACGTACGTCTTCGACCAGTCCCGGGTCGGCACCGTGCCGCGCACGCTGTTCACCGTGGGCATCCTGCTGGCCATCATGATCCTGCCGATCATCACCGCGGTGACCCGGGAGGTCTTCCGGCAGGTGCCGCGGATGCACGAGGAGGCGGCGCTCGCGCTCGGCGCGACCCGCTGGGAGATGATCCGCACCGCGGTGCTGCCGTTCGGCCGCCCCGGCATCATCTCGGCCTCGATGCTCGGCCTCGGCCGTGCGCTCGGCGAGACCATCGCGGTCGCGGTGGTGCTCTCCTCCAACAACGTCCTCTCGCTCCACCTGCTCGACCCGGGCGGTGGCACCTTCGCGCAGAACATCGCGCTGAAGTTCGCCGAGGCCCAGCCCTTCGGCCGGGACGCGCTGATGGCCTCCGGCCTCGTCCTGTTCGTGATCACCCTCGTGGTGAACGGTGCCGCGCGGCTGATCGTCGCCCGCCGCAAGGAGTACTCGGGGGCCAACGCATGAGCGCCGCGACCACGTCCGTTCCGGCGGACACCCGCCCGGTCGGCCGCCCGCTGACCTCCAACCGCCTGCCCAGGTGGACCCCGGCCGCCGTCGCCGCCGGCTCGATCGCGCTCGGCTGCGGGATCGGCGCGGTCGGCGGGCTGGAGAGCCACCTGCAGTGGGGCCTCATCTCGGCGCTGCTGTTCCTGGGGATCAGCTACGGGCTCGCCGCCCGGGTCGAGGGCCGCCGCCAGGCCAAGGACCGCTTCGCCACCTCGGTGGTCTGGGTCGCCTTCATCCTGGCCGTGGTGCCGCTGGCCGCGCTCACCATCTACACCGTCCAGCAGGGCGCGGAGGTGGTGAACGGCAACTTCCTGACGCACTCGATGAAGGGCGTCCGCTACTCGGGCCCCGGCGGCGGCATCTACCACGCGCTGATCGGCACCATCGAGCAGGTCCTGCTGGCCACCGCGATGGCCGCCCCGATCGGTCTGCTGACCGCCGTCTACCTGGTCGAGTACGGCCGGGGCCGGCTCGCCAAGGCGGTCACCTTCTTCGTCGACGTCATGACGGGTGTCCCGTCGATCGTCGCCGGTCTGTTCATCCTGTCCCTGTGGAACATCGCCCTCGGCTTCTCCTACTCGGGCTTCTCGGGCTCCCTCGCGCTGGCGATCCTGATGATGCCGGTCGTGGTCCGTTCCACCGAGGAGATGCTGAAGCTCGTCCCGAACGAGCTGCGCGAGGCGTCGTACGCCCTCGGCGTGCCGAAGTGGAAGACCATCCTGCGGATCGTCCTCCCCACCGCGATCGGCGGCATCACCACCGGTCTGATGCTCGCGGTCGCCCGCATCACGGGCGAGACCGCCCCGGTGATGATGCTGGTCTTCGGCGCGGACTTCATCAACAGTGACCCGTTCAACGGGCCGCAGCAGTCGCTGCCGATGTACATCTGGCAGCAGTACGCGGTGGTGAACAACGACTACGGCTACGCCCGTGCCTGGGGCGCGGCGCTGGTGCTGATCGCCTTCGTGATGGGGCTCAACCTCATCGCCCGGGGCATCGCACGCTGGCGTTCGCCCAAGGGCGGACGCTGAGCGCCCGACTGACGTACGACCCAGAATTCATTAGCGGCCCCCGGCCGCGGGCGAGAGAAGTAACGATCATGGCCAAGCGCATCGACGTCAGCGGACTGTCCGCCTTCTACGGCACCACCAAGGCCATCGAGGACATCTCGATGAGCATCGAGCCCCGCTCGGTGACGGCCTTCATCGGCCCCTCGGGCTGCGGCAAGTCCACCTTCCTGCGGACCCTCAACCGGATGCACGAGGTGATCCCCGGCGCCCGTGTCGAGGGCAAGGTGCTCCTGGACGACGAGAACCTCTACGGCTCGCACGTCGACCCGGTCGCCGTCCGCCGGGCGGTCGGCATGGTGTTCCAGCGGCCGAACCCGTTCCCGACGATGTCGATCTACGACAACGTGATCGCCGGGCTGAAGCTCGCGGGCGTCCGCAAGAAGTCCGTCCTGGACGGCGTGGTGGAGAAGTCCCTCAAGGGCGCCAACCTGTGGAACGAGGTCAAGGACCGGCTGAACAAGCCGGGTGCCGGCCTCTCCGGCGGTCAGCAGCAGCGCCTCTGCATCGCCCGCGCCATCGCGGTCGAGCCGCAGGTCCTGCTGATGGACGAGCCCTGCTCGGCGCTCGACCCGATCTCCACCCTCGCCATCGAGGACCTGATCGGCGAGCTGAAGTCCCAGTTCACGATCGTGATCGTGACGCACAACATGCAGCAGGCGGCCCGCGTCAGCGACCGCACCGCCTTCTTCAACCTCGCCGGGGTCGGCCAGCCGGGCAAGCTGATCGAGCTGGACGACACCCAGCGGATCTTCTCCAACCCGTCCGTGCAGGCGACCGAGGACTACATCTCCGGCCGCTTCGGCTAGACCGCCCGGAGCCAGAGCTGCTTCGTGGTGCTGCATGGCGGTGCCGCCGCGAAGTATGAGGAAGGGCCCGCCCCCGAGACGTGGGGGCGGGCCCTTGCCATGTCCGCCGTCGCGTCCTGCCCGGCCCGGGGCGTCAGCCCCAGAACAGGTGGACGAACCAGTACATCAGCGCCGCGACGATCGCCGCGGCCGGCATCGTGATGAACCAGCCGAGCACGATGTTCTTCGCGACGCCCCAGCGGACCGCGCGGATCCGCTTGGTGGCGCCCACGCCCATGATCGCCGAGGTGATCACGTGGGTGGTGGAGATCGGCGCCTTGAAGACGAACGAGGTGATGTACATGACCGTCGAGGCGGTGGCCTCGGCGGCGAAGCCCTGCGGCGGGTCCAGCTCGATGATCTTGCGGCCGAGGGTCCGCATGATCCGCCAGCCGCCCGCGTAGGTGCCCAGCGAGAGCATCGTGGCGCAGGAGATCTTCACCCAGACCGGGATGTCACTGCTGTCGTGGTGGCCCGAGATGGTGAGCGCCATGACCACGATGCCCATGGTCTTCTGGGCGTCCTGCAGACCGTGCGCGAGGGCCATGGCGGCGGCCGAGGCGGTCTGCGCGACCCGGAAGTTGCGCTTGGCGCGGTGCGGGTTGGCCCGCCGGAAGATCCACAGGATCGCCAGCATGACGAGGTAGCCGCCGACCAGGCCGACGATCGGCGAGACGATCATCGGGATGACGATCTTGTCGAGGACGCCGCCCCAGATCACCTCGGTGCCGCCGGCCAGGGCCGCCCCGACCATGCCGCCGAACAGCGCGTGGGAGGAGGAGGACGGCAGGCCGAAGTACCAGGTGACCAGGTTCCAGGCGATCGCGCCGACGAGGGCGGCGAACAGGATCGCCATGCCCTGGTTGCCGGTCGGGGTGGCGATGATGCCCTTGGAGACGGTGTGCGCCACGCCGCTGCCGAGGAAGGCGCCGGCCAGGTTCATCACCGCGGCCATCGCGAGCGCGGCCCGCGGGGTGAGGGCCCGGGTGGAGACCGAGGTGGCGATGGCGTTCGCGGAGTCGTGGAAGCCGTTGGTGTAGGTGAAGAAGAACGCAACGCCGAGGACGGCGATGAGTGCAGCCAGGTCCACGGGGGTCAGGACTCCTTGACGGCGATGGTCTCCACCGTGTTGGCGACGTGCTCGAACGCGTCCGCCGCCTCCTCAAGGACGTCCACGACCTGCTTGAGCTTGAGCACCTCGATGGCGTCGTACTGGCCGGAGAACAGGTGGGCGAGCAGCTTGCGGTGGATCTGGTCGGCCTGGTTCTCCAGCCGGTTGACCTCGATCCAGTACTCGGTGAGGTTGGACATGGTGCGCAGGTTCGGCATCGCCTCGGCGGTGAGCTCGGCGGCGCGCGCCAGCACCTCGATCTGCTGTTCGATGCCCTTGGGCAGGGTCTGGATGTCGTAGAGGACGACCAGGTCGACGGCCTCCTCCATGAAGTCCATGATGTCGTCCAGCGACGAGGCGAGGCTGTAGATGTCCTCGCGGTCGAAGGGCGTGATGAACGACGAGTTCAGCTGGTGGAAGACCGCATGGGTGGTGTCGTCCCCGGCGTGCTCGGCGGCGCGCATGCGCTCGACGATCTCCGCGCGGGCCGACACGTCTGATCCCAGCAGCTCCAGCAGGAGCTTCGATCCCACGACGAGGTTCTCCGCGGCCGCGGCGAACATGTCGTAGAAACTCGTCTCCTTCGGGGTCAGGCTAAAACGCACGGAAATCTCCGATGTGCGGGGTAGGGACTGAACGATGCTAGGTGCAACCAAGCGCAATTGCGCAAACGGGGTGGTGCGAGGGGAGGCGGATCCTCCGCTTCCGTTTGGTCGCCGTAGTGGTGCACCCGGCCCGCACACCCATGTGCGGACGTGAGCCCCCAGTCTGACGGAACCTCGCGCGGTTTGCCCCTGCCGTGCGCGCGGAACAGCGGGGTGTGGCCCGGACGGGGGAACCACCCTCCGGCCCGGCCCCGGGGCCCGGCCGGACCCCGCCCGGAGCCCGTCCGGAGCCCGTCCGGGGCCGCTCTGGGGCCCCTCTGGGCCGTGGACCGCGCCGGAGGAACACCACGACCGGCCCCGGTGTTGGACACTGGAGGCCGACGCAGCCACCCAGGCATCCAGACGAAGGCGGGCCGATGACCACGACGGAAGCGCGCACCGACCCGGACCAGGCGCCGGGGGGCGAGCCGCACGGCACCGCCGCCGGGCCGGCCGCTCCGGAGGCGCCCGCACAGCACGGTGGGCACGGCGGACACGGTCCGCACGGGTACAGCGCCCAGAAGGACGCCCACCTCAAGCGCCTGCGCCGGATCGAGGGCCAGATCCGCGGCCTCCAGCGGATGGTCGACGAGGACGTCTACTGCATCGACGTGCTGACCCAGGTGTCGGCCGGTACCAAGGCCCTGCAGTCCTTCGCGCTGTCCCTGCTGGAGGAGCACCTGCGGCACTGCGTCGCCGCGGCCGCCGAGGAGGGCGGCGCCGAGCTGGACGCCAAGGTGGCGGAGGCCACCGCTGCGATCGGCCGGCTGCTGCGCAGCTAGCCCCTCGGCCGGGGGCGGGGGTCTAGGAGCTGCCCTGGCGGCCGGTTCCGGGGCCCGCCGCGGGCCCGGCTCCGGAGCGTCGGCCGGCGCGTCCGGGCGCCCGCTCCTGGGGCGTCCGGTGCCCCGCCTCCGACGGCCGGTCGGCGGCCGCGGCGCCGTCGGGCCGGTCCAGCAGCAGCACCTCGTCGATCCGCTCCGGCGGGAGCCGGTCGCCGTCGCTGGCCGTGGCGGCGATCATCAGCTCGCCGGCCAGGTCGATCTCGTCGAGGGCCGCGTCCTCGTGGCCGCCGCTGCGGCCGCCCGTGGACGACACCACCTGCACCACCCCTTCAGCGCCTCGCCAGCCCGGGCGGCAGCCACCCGATGTCCAGCCTAGGCACTTCGCAGCCCGTCCACATGGCACGGACGGGCCATCTCGGCGCCGCCGAAACGGGTGGGCCGCGCTGCCCGGGGTGGCCCACCCGATCCGGCGGCGTCCCCGCCGCCGGCTACTTCGGGCTTTCCGTGGGCTTCATCGCGTAGATGTCGGCGGCGGGCGGCTCGGCCGCCTCCACCGGTTTGCCGAAGTCCGACAGTGTGGTGGTCGACGTCACCTTCACCTGGTCCTTCGCCTCCTTGGACCCGGCCACGCCGGCGAAGGTGAAGATCTCGACCACCTTGTGCAGCCGCCCCTGCTCGTCCAGCCAGGCGTCGTACGGGACGTCCTTGACCGTGAAGGTCTGGGAGCCCATCCGCAGGCCGTCCCCGCCCCGGCCGCCGGTCGCGTCCGCGGCCTTGGCGAGGTCCAGGGTGCCCCGGTAATGCTTCAGCGGGACCCCGTCGACGGTCTCGGTGCCGACCAGGTCCGCCTTCTGCGCCCCGCGCAGCGCACCCGCGGCGGAGGCCGGTTCGGTGGCGCCGCTGCTGACCAGGTTGCCGTCCGGCAGCTGGCGCACGTCGAGCTTGACCCACTTGCCCTCGGGCACCTTGGCGCCGCTGTTCTGCAGGTAGACGCTGCCCGGCAGGACCACCTCGACGATCTTCCCGGTGGTCGCCGCGCCGGGTGGCACCGCGACCTCCAGCCGCCCGATCCGCTTCACGTAGTCGTAGCCGCCGGTGCCGGTGAAGACGGCTTTCTTCTCGGCCGACTCGGTGACCAGTTCGGTCGCGGTGTGCGCGGAGCCCGTCCGGCCGGTGATGTCGGCGGCGCTGCGGACGGCCGTCACCGGGTCGGCGGAGAGCCGGTCGGCGCCCGCCTTCTGGTCGGCCGAGCCGCCGGAGTCGGCGGTGGCGCCCGAGCAGCCGGCCAGCCCGGCGAGCGCGGCGGCGAGCACGGCGGCGCCGGCCGCCGAGCGCAGGTGGGGCAGTGGGCGACCGTGCCGCCGGCCGCTGCGCTGCTGGTCGGTCATCTTCATCCTCGCGACAACCCCCTCGGGCCCCGACTGCCCCGCCGGCCACCACCACCGGGTGGGCAGAGCTCTTTCCGGGCAAACGAGTTGGGCATCGAAGGGTTACGCGGCACCGGCGCACGGCGGGCGTCGCGCGCTGGGTCCCGGGCGCGTTACGGTGAAGCACGTGCACAGTGAGCTGCCGGCCGAGCCCGGCACCGCCCGGATGCCCGAGCACCGCGTCGAGATCGGCGAGCGCGGTTCCTTCTGCTTCGCGACCTGCGCGTGCGGCTGGTTCTCACCGGCCCGCCGTTCCCGGGACCTGACCAGACGCGAGGCCGCCGACCACCTGGCCGGGAACGGCACCGGCCGGACGACGGTCTAGCGCCGGCCGGACGACGGTCTGGCGCCGGCCGGACGACGGTCTGGCGCCGGCCGGACGCGGCCTCGACGGTCCCGCCGCTAGGCCGCGAGGTCGGACTCCGGCGGCTGCTCGCCGGACGTCACGGTGCCGCCCGTCCGCCCCCGTCGGCCGCCGCGCGGGCGGTTGCCGGACTGCGGTGCCCGGATCAGCGGGGCGGCGGCGGTGCGGCTCAGCGCGTGGCAGAGCGGGACCAGCACGGCCATCGCGATCGGCGCCAGCAGCAGGACCACCGCGGTGGCGAGCGCGAAGCCGCCGATCACGTCGGTGGGGTAGTGGACGCCCATGTACATCCGGCAGAAGCCCTGCAGCAGCGCGAGGCCGCCGGCGATCCAGCCCAGCCGCCGGTTCACCAGGAACAGGGCCACCGCGATGCCCATCGACATCGTCGAGTGGTCGCTCACGAAGGAGTGGGTGCCCTCCTTGCCCTCCACCAGCACGTCGAGCCCGGCATGGTCGACGAACGGCCGCGGGCGGTTGACGATGGCGGCGATCGGCAGGTTCGCCAGCTCGGCCAGTGCGACCGCGAGCGGCGCCCAGAGCAGGCCGGCGACGGCCACCGGGGCGTCCGGGCGGCGTCGCGCCTGGAGCCAGCCGACCAGCCCCAGCAGGGCCAGGCCGATCAGGATGCCGTACTCGCCGATCCAGGAGACCGAGTGGTCCAACCACTGCGGGGAGCGCTTGGCCAGGCCGTTGACGGCGTAGAGCAGTCCGAGGTCGGGGTTGGTCGTGTCGGCAAGCGGCGTCGACACGCCGCACCTCCTTCTGGTTCCGCAGCACCTGTTCGATCCGGCCGTGGCCCGCCGTCCCCGCCCTGTTCAGGGAGCTGACGTGGAGCCAACGAACACAACGTCATAACCGGTGCACAGCGTTCCACGGAAACGCGCGGTTATGGAAACTTGACTCAGCGTCCACAGCGCACTCACACCCGGCGGCCCGGAGGGTTCAGCTCTTTGCAGCGTTTTGACCTGCACCTGTCGGGGAGGGGCCGGCCGCGACCGCCCGGCGGGTCGCCGCGGAGCCGGGCGCGCCGAGGGCGGACGGCGGCGCGGGGGCGGCCTGGTTGGCCGGGGCGGCGGGGGCCGACGGGGCCGTAGAGTCCGGGGTGCCCGGGCGGCTGGGGCCGGTGATGCTGCCGTCGGTGTTGCGGACCGGCAGCGCCTCGGCGCCGTCCGAGGTGACCCGGGTGGCGCCGATGTACTCCTTGCTGTCGATCTTGTCGTAGCGGATCACCGCGCCGGTGTGCGGGGCGTTGATCATGTAACCGCCGCCGACGTAGATGCCGACGTGGTGGATGGTGCGCGGGTCGCCCAGGTCGGTCGCCCAGAACACCAGGTCCCCCGGGCGGAGCTGGTCGCGCGAGGGGTGCTGCCCGGCGTACCACTGGTCGTTGGCGACCCGGGGGAGCGTGATGCCCACGCTGGCGTACGCCGCCTGGGTCAGCCCGGAGCAGTCGAACCGCCCGTTCTGCGAGGGCAGGCCCTCGCCGCCCCACAGGTACGGGGTGCCGAGCTTGGTCTGGGCGAAGTAGATCGCCCCGGCCGACTGCTGGGAGACGGCCACCGGCGCGGTCGGCGCGGTGAAGCTGCGGGCCATGGCCTGGATGTTCTTCACATAGCCCTGGGTCTCCTTGTACGGCGGGATCCCGCCGTACTTCGTGACCGCGTACGGGCCGGCGTTGTAGGCGGCCAGCAGGTTGGCCTGGCGGTCGCCCGGGACCTTGGCGACGTCGTCGGCGAGTGCGCAGTCGAACGTGGCGGCCGAGGCGATCGCGTCCAGCGGGTCCCAGACATCCTTCTTGCCGTCATTGTTGCCGTCCGTGCCGTATGTTCCCCAAGTGGCCGGCATGAACTGCGCCATTCCCTGCGCGCCGACCGGCGATCGGGCACCCGGGTCAAAGCCGCTTTCCTGGTACAGCTGCGCCGCGAGCATCGGCGGGGAGATCTCCGGGCAGAGCGAGCCCCACTGCTGGATCGGCCCCTGGTAGGCCGCCGGAACGGTGCCCGGGGAGAGCGTGGCGCGATTGGCCGACTGCTGCGGCGCACCACTGGCCGCATACGTCGCAACCGTGACCAGCCCGATGAAGCCGACCGCTACAACTCCCGCAGCGGCGGCGGCCGTACCGGCCTTCCGGAGTACCATCAGCACCATCCCGACGAATCGTCAGTCGAAGTGTCCCGGAAGGCGTTGCTCACCGCAATCATCAGAGATACAAAGAGTGAGCGCTATCCTTCGTACGGTGGACATCCTCGCGTACGTGTCCGGTGCCGCACGACCAATCCGCGAGAAGCAGCCAAGTCGACATCAGATCTGGCCAAGAATAGGTACCGACCCTTCGCGCGGACGGGGTCTGGGCCCTTGAATTTGCCTGATCGGGCGGTGAGATGGAAATGAACCTGAGCAGCGTGGACAGACTCGCGATCGGCCACCTGGCCGAAGACCCTCCTAAGAAGCCGAATATCGACACCATCATCGGCGGGATCGCCCCGGACTGGGGCCCGTTCGCGAGTCTCGGGTCGGAGGCCCGGGTGATGGTCGAGGTCGTCATGGCCGTGGCGATCCTGGCCTGCCTCGGCCTGGCCGTCTGGGGCGCGGCCAAGCAGCGGATCGGTGCGACCGCGATGCGGGACAGCTTCGGTGCCGAACAGGGCAAGGGACTGATCATCGCCGGGCTGACCGGCGTGTTCATCATTGGATCACTTGGCACTCTGTTCACCATTGTGTACGGCATGGCCATCTGACGATCGGACAGTTCGGGCGCGCGTGGGCGGCACGGCTGTCCGCCCGCCCGGCCGCCGGTTCCGTCGGAGCCCTCGTCGGGAGTCCACCCCACCACCCCTCCCTCCGCGCCCGCCCACGGGCGGAGGGGCCCCCGGAGCCTCCCCGGCTCCCAGCACCAGGAGGGCCGCCGTGCCGTTGTCCGACGACCAGCCGCACACCCGTACGCGGCTGCCGGTCGGCGAACAGCCCTCGTCCCAGCCGACCGCCCGTCAGCCCCGACCGCTGCGGACCCTGCTGGCCGTCCTGGTGGTCGTGACCCTGCTCGTGGTGGCGATCTCCATCGCCAACCGCGGCAAGGCCGACCCCGGCTCCGGGCCCGCCCGCTCGGCCGACGGCGTCGCCCCCACGGCCGCCTCCGGCGCCGGGCCGGCGCCCAGCGGGGACCAGCCCGTCGGCACCACGACCAACGGGATCGCCGGCGGCTTCCCGCACACCGACCAGGGCGCGCAGTCGGCCGCCACCAACTACGCGGTCGCCATCGGCTCGGCCGACATGTTCCGCACCGACAGCCGCCACACCATCGTGGCCACCATCGCCGACCCGTCGGCCGTCGCGGCCCTCCAGACCCGCCTGGACCAGGGGTTCACACCCGAGACCGCGGCCAGGTTCGGTGTCGACGCGCAGGGGCGCGCACCCAAGGGGTTGACCTTCGTCAGCCGGACTGTTCCGGTCGGGACCAAGAGCAGTGGGTACAGCTCGGAGAGCGTCAAGGTCGAGGTCTGGTGCACGGGTCTGTTCGGCCTGGCGGGTGAGCGCTCGGTCCGTCCGGTCTCGGAGGAATGGTTCACGCTGACTCTCAGCCTGCGGTGGACCGGTACGGACTGGAAACTCACCGACTACAGCCGGGTGGCGGGCCCCGCACCCGTCCCGCCGGACCAGCAGGCCGCGACTGCCGAGGAGATCACTGGTGCCGTCGAGCAGTTCGGAGGCTTCCGCTATGCCCGCTGACGCTGGTCCGGGTTCCGTACGCCGTGGGTTGGGCAGGCTGGCCGCAGGTGCGGTGGCAAGCGTTCTCCCGGTCGTGCTGACGGCCGGGCGGGCCTTCGCCGAGCCGAGCCCCTCGCCGACCTCCGGCCCGACCAATACGAGCTGCCCGGGAGTGCCGCTTCCCGGCAACGACGTCTACTGCGCGCCGGGCGGCAGCGGTACGCTTCCCGGCTCAGGGACCGTCGGGAGTGTCACCGATCCGCTCGGGGCGCTCGCGAAGGGGTGTGCGCAGGCGGCGTCCTGGGTGGTGCGGAAGCTGTCGGGGGCCATCGACGGGACGACGCAGGTGGACTTCACCAACGCGTCGTTCCTGCAGCAGTACGCGGTGGTGTTCGCCGCCTCGACGATCATCACGCTGGTGCTCTGGCTGCTGGCGGTGACGAAGCGGGCGGTGCGCGGCGCGCCCCTGACGACGGCGATCTCGGAGGCGATCGGCTTCCTGTGGCTGACCGTGGTGGCCTCCGCGTTCACGCCGCTGATCCTGTACACCGTGGTGAGCGCGACGGACGGGCTGACCACGGCGATCGCGGTGGGGACGAAGTCCGACACCGGGACGTACCTGGGCGGGTTCGCGGACACCCTGGAGAAGGGTGACATGGGCGGCGGCCCGCTGATCCTGATCATCGTGTCGCTGGTGGCCGTGCTGGCGGCGGCGGTGCTCTGGGTCGAGCTGCTGATCCGCGCGGCGATGCTGTACGTGGGCGCGCTGCTGGGGACGGCGGTGTACGCGGGGCTGGTCGACAAGCAGCTGTGGAAGCACGTGCGCCGTTGGGCCGGGGTGATGCTGGCGGTGGACCTGGCGAAGCCGATCATCGTGATCATCCTCGGGCTGGCCGGCGCGGTGGCCACCGGCGCCGGGGCCAACGACGACTTCGCCCGGGTGCTGTCCGGCCTGGCGATCCTCTTCCTCTCGATCTTCGCGAGCGCCTCCGTCTACCGTTTCGTGCCGGGCTTCGGCGACGAGATCATGAGCATGCGCCATGCCCGGGCCAGCGCGGTGTCGGCCGGGTCGGCGATGATCAACGGCACGGCGAACCTGGTGAAGCAGGGCATCAGCACGCACGGCGACCGCGGCGCGCAGGGGGGCGGCGGCAGCCCGGGGGTGGGCGGCGGCTCGGTCGCGCCGGGCATCGCCGCCCACGCCACGCGGTCCCCCGCGCCGCCGCCGCAGGCCTCGCCGGCCTCGGCCTCGACCCGCGACAGCAATCCAGCGAAGGGAGGGTGACGGGTAAGTGAGCAGCGAACCACTCGGCCAGTACGGCGCCCAGTACGCCCAGCCGTACGTGCACCAGCGCCGCACCTACCTGATCGGCAAGGCCCGCCCGAACGCGCCGATCGGCCGCAACCGGGAGTCCGGCGAGATCGTCCTGATCATCTTCGGGGCGTTCCTCGGCATGCTCTGGGGTCTGCTGATGCCGATCCTGCCGCTGCGCATCGCGGGTCTGGTCGGTCTGCCCCTGCTGGCGATCGCGGCGGTGTACGTGCCGTACCGGCGCCGGACGTTCTACAAGTGGGTGGAGATCAACCGCACCTACCGCCGGACGGTCCGCAGCGGCCGGGCGGTGTGGAAGTCGGACGTGATGGACGCCGGGACCCGGATGGACGGGCGGGAGGTCGAGGTCGGCCCGCCGCCCGGGGTGGGGCGGCTGCGCTGGCTGGCCGCGCCGTTCGGGCCGGACGAGGTCGGGGTGCTGATGCACCTGGAGCGGCGGACGGTGACGGCCGCGATCGAGATCGAGGGCCCGGGCGTCGGCCTGCGCGACTCGGAGGACCAGGAGGCCCTGGTCGACCGGTTCGGCACGCTGCTGAAGCACGTCGCCAACGGCGACGGCTTCGTGACGCGGCTGCAGATCCTGGCCCGTACGCTGCCGGCGGACCCGGACGCGCACGCCAAGGACGTGGAGCGGCGCGGTGACCACGACGCGCCGGGCTGGCTGAAGGACTCGTACGACCAGCTGCAGTCGATGGTGTCGACCTCCTCCGAGCAGCACCGGGCGTACCTGGTGGCCTGCATGCACTACACCCGTGACCTGGCCGCCGAGGCGCACGCGATGGGCCGGACGGCGACCGGGCGGCGGGCCCGGGACGACGAGGGCCTGGCCGCGGTGATGGCCCGTGAGCTGACGGACATCTGCGCGCGGCTGGCGGAGGCCGACATCCGGGTGCGCCAGCCGCTCGGGCAGGCGCGGCTCTCCTCGCTGCTGCACTCGATGTACGACCCGGACCACCCGATCGACCACATCCAGGCGATGTCCCGGCGCAATGCCTGGCCGGCGGAGCTGGACGCGACGAACCCGCAGTACCTGGAGGCGAAGACCCGCGAGTCGGCGACCCGCGCGCCCTGGTGCCACGCCACCGCGTGGATCAAGGAGTGGCCGCTGACCCCGGTGGGCGTCAACTTCCTGGCGCCGCTGCTGGTGCACACCCCGGACGTGATCCGGACGGTCGCGGTGACGATGGACCTGGAGCCCACCGACGTCGCGATCGAGCGGATGCTCACCGAGAAGACCAACGACGAGGCGGAGGCCAGCCGCGCCGCGAAGATGAACCGGACGGTCGACCCGCGCGACCTGGCCCACACCGGCCGGGTCGACCAGCGCGGTGACGACCTGGCCTCCGGCGCGGCCGGGGTCAACCTGGTCGGCTACATCACCGTCTCCTCGCGCAACCCGGAGGCGCTGGCCCGCGACAAGCGGACCATCCGTGCCTCGGCCGGCAAGAGCTACCTCAAGCTGGAGTGGTGCGACCGCGAGCACCACCGGGCGTTCGTCAACACCCTGCCGTTCGCCACCGGCATCCGCCGCTGATCCACCTGGAGGCCCCGCATGGCGATCGGCAACCTCACCGACGCGTTCACCAGCCTGATGTTCGGCAAGGTGGAGACCACCCGGCTGCCGGTGCGCACCTCCACCGGCCAGGCGCAGGCGGTCTACCTGCCCACCGCCGCGCCGGGGCTGGGTGACTCCGGCGTGATCATCGGCCGCGAGGTGTACAGCGGCAAGGGCTACGTCTACGACCCCTTCCAGCTGTACGGGCAGCAGCTGCCGGCTCCGCACTGGCTGGTGCTCGGGGAGTCGGGCAACGGCAAGTCCGCGCTGGAGAAGACGTACGTGCTGCGCCAGCTGCGGTTCCGCGACCGGCAGGTGGTGGTGCTGGACGCGCAGGGCGAGGACGGCGTCGGCGAGTGGAACCTGATCGCCAACGCGCTGGGCATAAAGTCGATCCGGCTCGACCCGATGGCGGCCCGGGACGGCGGGGTGAAGCTCAACCCGCTGGACCCGGCGATCACCCAGACCGGCCAGCTGTCGCTGCTGCGCACCATCGTCGAGGTGGCGATGGGGCGCGGGTTGGAGGAGCGGGCGGGGTTCGCGCTGAAGGCGGCGCACGCCCATGTGATCGCCTCGGTGACCGACCGGCAGCCGGTGCTGGACGACATCATCGACACCCTGCGCAGTCCCGAGCTGGCCTCGGTGGAGTCGCTCGGGGTCGGGGTGGACGAGGTGCAGTCCTGGGGTCTGGACGTGGCCCTGGTGCTGGACCGGCTGGTCGACGGTGACCTGCGCGGCATGTTCGACGGGCCGACCACCGACGGCATCGACCTGGACGCGCCGCTGATCGTGTTCGACCTGTCGCACATCGACCGGAACTCGATCGCGATGCCGATCCTGATGGCGATCGTCGGCGTCTGGCTGGAGCACACCTGGATCAGGCCGGACCGGCGCAAGCGGATCTTCCTGGTGGAAGAGGCCTGGCACATCATCAACAGCCCCTTCGTCGCCCAGCTGTTCCAGCGGCTGCTGAAGTTCGGGCGCCGGCTCGGTCTCTCCTTCGTGGCGGTGGTGCACCACCTGTCCGACGTGGTGGACGGCGCGGCCGCCAAGGAGGCCTCGGCGATCCTCAAGATGGCCTCCACCCGGACGATCTACATGCAGAAGGCCGAGGAGGCGAGAGCCACCGGCCGGGTGCTGGGTCTGCCGCGCTGGGCGGTTGAGATCATCCCCACACTCTCGCCCGGCATCGCGGTCTGGGACGTCAACGGCAACGTCCAGGTGGTGAAGCACATCATCACCGAGGCCGAGCGGCCATTGGTCTACACCGACCGCGCGATGACGGAGGACACGGTCGCTGAGCGGACCCGTGCAGAGCGCCAGTTGGCATCCGAACCAGGTCTCTGAACCCCGCTCCGGCGTGCGCCGGGGCCCCCGCCGCGTCAACCCGGTCCGGCTCCGGGCCGCTGCGGCGCGCCCGCCCGGCGGCCCGCCGTGCGGCGACGGTTCGTCAGCAGGTAACCCTGTCGTTACGTCCAGGGTCCTGACAGCTACGCGCGTTGACTCTAGGCTGCACTGGCGCAACGCCTCCCGTCGCCCGTCCACGCATGTCGACCGCCGGGCGCTCTCTCAAGGTGCAGGGGACCTTCATGCTCACCGTCAGATCCCGACGTGCCGTTCTGGCCGCCGTCGCCGCGGCCGGCCTCGTCGGCACCGTGGCCATGCCGACCGCCGCCCAGGCCGCGGACGCCAAGCGTCACAAGACCGTCAACCTCCAGCTGCTGGCGATCAACGACTTCCACGGCAACCTGGAGCCCCCGGCCGGTTCGTCCGGAACCATCCGGGAGATCGACCCGGCGACCGGTCAGCCGGTCAGCACCCCGGCCGGCGGCATCGAGTACCTCGCCACCGCGCTGCGCCAGGCCCGGATCCCGGCGGACGACTCGATCACCGTCGCCGCCGGTGACATCGTCGGAGCCTCCCCGCTGACCTCGGCGCTCTTCCACGACGAGCCGACCATCGAGGCGATGGACAAGCTCGGCCTGGACGTCACGGCGGTCGGCAACCACGAGTTCGACGAGGGCTCCAAGGAGCTCATCCGCCTCCAGGACGGCGGCTGCCACCCGGTGGACGGCTGCTACGAGGAGGGGCGCAAGTTCAAGGGCGCCAACTTCAACTACCTGGCCGCCAACGTCACCAACGAGAAGACCGGCAAGCCGATCCTGGCCCCGTACTGGGTGACCAGGTCGCAGGGCGTCAAGGTCGGCTTCATCGGCGCGACCCTGGAGGGCACGCCGAACATCGTCACCGCCGAGGGCGTCAAGGGCCTGAAGTTCGGCGACGAGGTCGACACGATCAACAAGTACGCGGCCGAGCTGAAGAAGCAGGGCGTGAACTCGATCGTCGCCCTGATCCACGAGGGCGGGCTGCCGGCCAGCAGCACCTACAACTACGACTGCGGCGCCGCCGGCGAGGGCATCTCCGGCCCGATCGTCGACATCGCCAAGAACCTGGACCCGGCGATCGGCGCCATCGTCACCGGTCACACCCACAACGCCTACGCCTGCACCATCCCCGACCCGCAGGGCGTGCCGCGCTCGGTGACCAGCGCCGCCTCCTTCGGCCGGCTCTACACCGAGATCGACCTGAAGCTCGACAAGACCACGGGCACCATCGTGCGCCCCTCGGTCAAGGCCGAGAACCACATCGTGCGCCGCACGGTCGAGAAGGCCCCGGACATGACGGCGCTGATCGACCACTACTCCAAGCTGGCCGCGCCGATCGCCAACCGTCCGCTGGGCTACATCGCCTCGGACATCAACGGCCGCGGCAACAGCGACCTGGAGAAGCCGCTCGGTGACGTGATCGCCGACGCCCAGCTGGCCGGCCTGGCGCCCGCCGACAAGGGCGGGGCGCAGCTCGCCTTCATGAACCCCGGCGGCATCCGCTCGGACCTGGTCTACAAGGCGAGTGGGGCCGAGGGCGACGGCGTGGTGACCTACGGCGAGGCGTTCACCGTCCAGCCGTTCACCAACATGATGCAGGTCAAGACGCTGACCGGCGCCCAGCTGGTCCAGCTGCTCCAGCAGCAGGTGAGCGGTGCCAACGCGGCCTCGCCGAAGGTCCTGCAGTCCTCCAAGGGCCTGACCTACACCCTGGACATGCGCAAGGCCGGTGCCGACCGGGTGCTCGTGGACTCGATCCGGCTGAACGGTGCGGCGATCGACCCGGCCGCCAAGTACCGCGTCGCGGCCAACGAGTTCCTGGCCGGCGGCGGCGACGGCTTCCCGGCCTTCGCGGCCGGCACCGACAAGCTGGTCGGCGCCTCCGACCTGGACGTCTTCGCCGCCTACCTCGGTGCCAACAGCTCGGCGGCCGCGCCGCTGAAGGCGCCGGCGCAGGACCGCATCAAGGTCATCGGCCCGGGCGTCGACAACGACTGACCGGAGCCGACGGAGGAACGGGCGGGGCGCTGTCGGGGCGCCCCGCCCGTTCCGTCCGTCCGGGTCCGGCCGCTAGTCGGCCGAGGGGCCGCCCGGCAGCCGGACGGTGGCCAGGGCGCCCGGGCCCCCGTCGTGCGCCGGGCCGAGCGACACCTCGCCGCCCGCCTCCCGCACGCTCTGCGCGACGATCGACAGCCCCAGGCCGGACCCGGGGAGCTGGCGCGAGGACGGCGAGCGCCAGAAGCGGTCGAAGACGTACGGCAGCTCGTCCGACGGGATCCCGGGGCCGTGGTCCCGGACGGTCAGCACGCCCTGGTGGAGCCGGACGTCGATCGCGGCGCCGGGCGGACTGTACTTGACCGCGTTGTCCAGCAGGTTGATCACGGCGCGCTCCAGCGCGGCGGCGTCGCCCTGGACGAACCACGGCTCGACGTCGGTCTCGAAGACCAGCCCCGGACCGCGCAGCTTCGCCCGGGCGACGGCCCGGTCGGCGAGCTCGTGCAGGGCGACCACCGCCAGGATCCGGCCCGGTTTGGGCGTGTCGGGCCGGGAGAGCTGGAGCAGGTCGCCGATCAGGACGGTGAGCTCCTGCATCTGCGCCTTCATGTTGCCGAGCAGCTTGGTCCTGGTCGCGGCGGGCAGCGGGCGGCCGGTGTCGTCGCTGCGGATCATCAGGTCGACGTTGGTGCGCAGTGAGGTGAGCGGGGTGCGGAGCTCGTGCCCGGCGTCGGCGATCAGCCGCGTCTGGCGGTCGCGGGAGTTGGCGAGCGCGGTGCTCATCGAGTTGAACGAGGCGGAGAGCCGGGCGATCTCGTCGCTGCCGTGCACGGGGATCGTGCTGCCGACCTCCTCGGTGCGGGCGATGTGCTCGACCACGTCGGTGAGCCGGTCGACGGGCTTGAGCGCCGAGCGGGCCACGAACCGGCCGGCGACCCCGGCGAGGATGATGCCGCCGAGGGCCACGCCCCCGAGGATCAGGGCGAGGTTCTGCAGGGACTCCTCGACCGGTTCGGTGGGTGCGGCGATCATGACCAGGACGGGTGGTCCGTCGGGCCTGTCGGTGCCGACCCAGAACACCCGGACCAGGGCGGGAGCGCCGTTGGTGTAGTGGCCGCTCCGGAAGATCGACTGGTTCGGCGGCAGTTGGAGGACCTTGGCATCGTCCGGCTGGAGGGCGATCGCCCTCGTGGCACCGAGCGGCAGGCAGACCCCGGCCGGGTCGGTCATGACGAGCTGGGTGTCCCGGAACGCGAAGTTGGGCGGGTCCTGCTGCGAGCTGCCGTTGCGCGGGAAGGGCAGGGCGGCCTGCTTGAGAGCCTCTTCCGGAGTGGTGGGGCAGTACGCCGGGAGCCGGACCTTCGGTAGTTGGACGCTGCGCAGGTCGTTGCGCACCTGCCCGTACAGCTGCTTCTCCACGATGAACCAGCAGGCCAGTGCCGACAGGGCGATCGCCACCGCCACCGCCGCCGCCGTCAGGAAGGTGAGCCGGCGGCGCAGGGACTGGGCGCGGTACCAGTGGGCGAGCCGCTGCCGGCGGTGGACGCGGGGCGGTAGCAGGGGCGGGGGCGGGGTGGCGGTGTCGCTCACGCCGTGGTGCCGGCGGCCGGGCGGAGGGCGTAGCCGACGCCGCGTACGGTCTGGATGATCCGGGGCATGCCGCCCTGCTCGGTCTTGCGGCGCAGGTACATCACGTAGACGTCCAGGGAGTTGGAGGAGGGCTCGAAGTCGAAGCCCCAGACCGCCTTGAGGATCTGCTCGCGGGTGAGCACCTGGCGGGGGTGCGAGAGGAACATCTCCAGCAGCATGAACTCGGTGCGGGTCAGCTCGACCGGCCTGCCGGCCCGGGTGACCTCGCGGGTGGCGGTGTTCATCCGGAGGTCGGCGAAGGCCAGGACCTCGCTGTCGTCCTCGACGGCCGCGGCGCGGGCGGCGGCCTCGGTGGCGAGGGCGTTGCGGCGGAGCAGGGCGCGGACCCGGGCGAGCAGTTCGTCGAGTTCGAAGGGCTTGGCGAGGTAGTCGTCGGCGCCGACGTCCAGGCCGGTGACCCGGTCGCCGACGGCGTCGCGGGCGGTGAGCATCAGGACCGGGACGGTGTCGCCGCGCGAGCGCATCCGGCGGACGGCGGTGAGGCCGTCCATCCGGGGCATCATGATGTCCAGCAGGACGAGGTCGGGCTTCTCCCGCTCGACGGTCTCCAGCGCCTCGTAGCCGTCGGTGGCGGTGGCGACCTCGTAGCCCTCGAAGGCGAGGCTGCTCTCCAGGGCGTCCCGGAGGGCGGGTTCGTCGTCGACCACGAGGAGCCGGGCGGAGGCCGGTCCGGGCTCGGCGGGGGTGCGGTCGTCGGCGGCCGGGGTCATGGGCGGTTGCCCTTTCTCGTCGTCTCTCGTCGGCGGAGAGCCTGTCGGGAGCCTGCTGGGTTGCTGCTGCTGGGTTGCTGCTGCTGGGGTGCTGAGGTGACCTGCTCGGAGTAATTGTCCGTCTAGATGTTCTGCCCGGCCTGCAGCTCGGGCAGCACCTGCTTGATGTCGTTGATCGGGATGGCGAACCCGAGGCCGACGCTGCCGGCGGTGCCGCCGCCGGCCGTGGAGCTGGAGCCGCCGGCCGAGTACATCGCCGAGTTGATGCCGATGACCTGGCCGTTCGCGTTGATCAGCGGGCCGCCGGAGTTGCCGGGGTTGAGCGCGGCGTCGGTCTGGAAGGCCTTGTAGGTCGCGGTCTCACCGCTGTTCTGCTGCGGGGTGCTGCCGCGCAGACCGGGCAGGTTCGGGAAGCCGAAGCCGCCGTTGCCGCTGGTGGTGCCCTCGTCGACCTGGACGGTGACCTCGCGGTTCTCGGCGCTGATGATGCCGGAGGTGACGGTGCCGGTGAGGCCCTCCGGGTTGCCGATGGCGACGACCGCGTCACCGACCCCGACGGTGGAGGAGTCGCCGAGGGTGGCGGGGCTGAGGTCCTTGGCGCCGCTCGCGGTGATCACGGCGGCGTCCAGCGACTTGTCGGTGCCGGTGACGGTGGCCTTGGCGGTGGAGCCGTCCTTGAAGGTGACGGTGACCTGACCGCCGTCGGAGGCGCCGGAGACGACGTGGTAGTTGGTGAGGATCCGGCCGTCCTTGTCGAGCACCACGCCGGTGCCGGTGGCGGTGCCGTTCGCGGTCTTCACGGTGATCTGGACGACGCTCGGCGAGACGGCCGAGGCGATCGCGGCGACGTCGGCGCTGCCGTCCGAGCGGGCGGAGACCGGGCTGGCGATGGTGCCGGTCCGGGTGGCCGAGCCGTGTTCCTGGGCGGCGACCACACCGCCGGTCACCCCGCCGAGGACGGCGGCGACCGCCGCGACGGCGGTGACCAGCGCGACCCGGCCGCGCAGGAGGCCGCGCCTGCCCCGGCCGCCGTGCCCGCCGTGCCCGCCGTGGGACGTCGGTCCGTCGGCGGCCGGGGGCGCCGGCGGCATCGGCGGGGCCGCGGGCGGGGGCGGGGGCGGGGTGCCGACCGAGGGGTGGCCGGCGGCCGGGTACCCGGTGGTCGTGCTGTCGAGGACGATGCCCTGGACGACCTGTCCCTCGGCGGGGTGCGGGTGTCCGGGCGGGGCCCGGTACGGGTCGTACTGCTCGCTGCCGTGCTGCTGATCGCTCATGCCGACCAACGTCCGCCCGCCGGATGAGGATCCGATGAGAACGGGGTCAGAAGCCCCCGAGAAGCCCGTTGACTTCTCATAAAGCCTGGTCAGGCCGGGACCGCCGCTAGGACGGCCGAGTCTCCTGCGGCGCGCTCGGCCGGCAGCCGCAGGAACGGCGGATGACCAGGCGCGACGGGAACTTCCGGACCCGCTCGGTGTCCGAGCCGGGCACCATCAGCGAGTCGTCGAGGACGAGGTCCACCGCGGCCCGGGCCATCGCGTCGCGGTCGGAGGCGACGGTGGTCAGCGGCGGGTCGGCGAAGGCGGCCTCGGGCACGTCGTCGAAGCCGGCCACCGCGAGGTCCTCCGGGACCCGCAGGCCGAGCTCGCGGGCGGCCCGCAGCACGCCGATCGCCTGGTCGTCGGTGGAACAGAAGACGGCGGGCGGCCGCTCGGCCGAGCCCAGCAGGCCGAGCGCGACCTCGTAGGCGCCGTAGCGGTGGAAGGGCGCGTCGATCAGGTTCGGTTCGGTGGGCAGGCCGTGGGCGTCCATGGCGCGCTGCCAGCCCTCGACGTGGTCGATGACCGGGTCGCCGGGGGCGGGGGACTCGACCGGGCCGCCGAAGCAGGCCACGTACGGGTGCCCGTGCTCCTCCAGCAGGTGGCGGACGACGGCCTCGGCGCCGGCCACGTCGTCGGTGACCACCGCGACGTCGTCGATCGCCTCGGGCCGGCGGTGCAGGAGCACCACCTTGGCGCCCTCCATCGCGGCGAACTCCTCGGCCGCCCGCTGCGAGGGGCCCTGGCTGACCAGGATCAGGCCGGAGACCCGCATGCCGAGGAAGGCGCGGACGTAGTGCACCTCGCGGTCGTCCACGTAGTCGGAGTTGCCGATCAGGACGAGCTTGCCGCGCTCGGAGGCGGCGCGTTCCACGGCGTGCGCCATCTCGGCGAAGAACGGCTGGCGGGCGTCGGGGACGACCATGCCGATCAGGTTGGTGCGGCGGGAGGCCATCGCCTGGGCGACGCTGTTCGGCCGGTAGCCGAGCTGCTCGATCGCCGCGAGCACCTTCTCCTTGGTCGCGGGCGCGACCGGGCGCGGCCCGTTGTTGATGACGTAGCTGACGACCGCGGTCGAGGTACCAGCCAGTCGGGCTACATCGTCGCGCGTCACTTTGGCCACGGGAGGAGTCTACGCGTGTGGCGTCCGCCCGGGCAGTGGTACCTCGCCTGCCCGGCTGATGCCGGCAGGACAGCGCGGGGCGAATCCGGACAGGCCGGGCGGCGGTCGGCCGCCCGGCCGACGGTCAGGCCTCCAGCGAGGCCGAGGAGCGCTGTGCGAGGTCCGGCCGTTCGCCCTTGTCCGGCTTCTCCGGGACGACGAAGCGGTAGCCGACGTTGCGCACGGTGCCGATCAGCTGCTCGTTCTCGACGCCGAGCTTGGCCCGCAGGCGCCGGACGTGGACGTCGACCGTCCGGGTGCCGCCGAAGTAGTCGTAGCCCCAGACCTCCTGGAGCAGCTGCGCCCGGGTGAAGACCCGGCCGGGGTGCTGCGCGAGGTACTTGAGCAGCTCGAACTCCTTGAAGGTGAGGTCGAGCACCCGGCCCTTGAGCTTGGCGGAGTAGGTGGCCTCGTCGACCGAGAGGTCGCCGTTGCGGATCTCCATCGGGCTGTCGTCGGTGGTCACCTGGAGGCGGCCGAGGGCGAGCCGCAGCCGGGCCTCCACCTCGGCGGGGCCGGCGGTGTCCAGCAGGACGTCGTCGATGCCCCACTCCGCGGTGACGGCGGCCAGGCCGCCCTCGGTGACCACCAGGATCAGCGGTGAGCCGATGCCGGTGGAGCGGAGCAGCTGGCAGAGGCTGCGGATCTGCGGCAGGTCCCGCCGGCCGTCGACCAGGATGACGTCCGCGCTGGGGGTGTCCACCAGGGCGGAGCCCTCGGCGGGCGCCACCCGGACGTTGTGGAGCAGCAGGCCGAGGGCCGGCAGTACCTCCGCGGAGGGTTGCAGCGCGTTGGTGAGGAGGAGCAGAGAACTCATACCCGGTAGTCCCCTTTCCGGGTCGTCGCGGTCGCGTGACGGCTGCCGCCACAGCCGGTTGGCGCACGTGCGGGGAGGTGTCGCGCGCGGGCCCCGGGTGGGGCGGCGGCGGGCGACGCGAGGGAGGTGGGGGAGGAGGCCAGGCGTCCACCGGAGGATTCACCGGCGTGCACGGCAGAACGAGGCGTGCGTCGGAGGTCCCGCAACCCCTGGTGCACCGTTTCTGCCCTGCCCATCCCGTGAACCTTCCGGTCTGTCCCGTACCGGGCGGCGGCCCGGAGCCGGGATCCGACACCCCGTCCTGGTCCCGGTACGTCGTTGTGCCGGGAATGGCGGGGCGGTTCCTGCTCCGCGCCGGGGGTGGGCCGACGAATCGCAAGAACGTCCGTACTGGCGTCCTGAAAGCACGAAAGGATCCGGGGGCGACTCTGCCCGGATCCCTCAGGGGTCGAGGATAGCCGACCTGCTCTCTCGCCGGGAGGGCTCGAAAGCGGCCGTTCGGCCTTTTCGGGCACGCCGGGGGTGAGCCTGACCACAGCGTCGCGCGGGCGCCGGCACCCGCGCGGCCAGGGCGATTGCCGGTCGGGTCGGCGGACACGCCATCATGGGACGCGTATCGGCGGCACCGTACGCGTACCTCTTTCGAGTGGTGTTCGGCCGCCGGTGGGGACCCGCCCGGGGCACCGGGCCCGGGCGAGGACGACGAGAAGGGGTTGCCATGGGCGCGACCACCGAACCAGCGGGCGCCGCTCGGGTGAGCGGGACGATCCGCTACTGGGCGGCGGCGAAGTCGGAGGCCGGGCTGGCCGAGGAGCCGTACGAGGCGGCGACCCTGGCGGAGGCACTCGCGGCGGCCAGGACGCGGCACGCCGACCGGCCGAAGCTCGTCCGGTTGCTCGGACACTGCTCCTACCTGGTCGACGGCTCTCCCGTCGGCGGCCGTGACCACGCGACGGTGTCCCTCACCGAGGGCGGCACGGTCGAGGTGCTCCCGCCGTTCGCGGGAGGGTGAGCGGCGTGACGGACCCGAACAACGTGAACGGCGGCCCGCAGGGCACCGGCCCGGGCGGCTGGCAGCAGCCGCAGCAGCCGCCGCATCCGCAGGCGCAGTCCCAGCACCCGTACGCCCCCGAGCAGGGGTACGCGCCGGAGCCGCAGGAGCAGGTGGCCCGGCCGTACGCCCCCGCTCCCGCCCCCGCCGCGGGCCGGGCACCGGGGCAGCCGGAGCACCCGGGAAGACGGTCGCCGGCCGGTGCTCCCGGGCAGCCGCCGCCGTACGGCGGCGGGCCCGCCCAGCAGCCGCCCCAGCAGCCGTACGGGCAGCAGCAGCCCCCGCAGCCCCCGCCGTACGGACAGCCCCGGGCGCCGCAGCAGCCGTACGGGCAGCCGCGTCAGCAGGCCCGGCCGGGCGGTCGGCAGCAGGCCGGACCGCCGTACGGGCAACAGCCGCAGCCGTACGGGCAGCCGCCGCTCGGGCAGCCGCCGTACGGGCAGCAGCCGTACGCCCAGCCGCCCGTCGACGACGCGGCGACGGCCCTGCTCCCGCCCGTCCCGCCGATGGACGACGCGGCGACGACGCTGCTCCCACCGGTGGTGGTGTCGGGCGCGATGCCGCCCGCGCCGGCCCCGGCCGCGAACCCGGCCCCCGCCCCGGCCCCGGCGCACGTCCTCGACTCGCCGACCATGACGCTCAAGCGCCCGACGGCCCCCGCCGACGGCCCCGGTGCCCCCACCGGCCGCCGCCGCGCCGGTGCCCCGCACGGCGCTGTGCCGGGTCGACCAGGCACCGCCGCGCCCGGACCGGTCGCGCCCGGTTCCGCCGCGCCCGTCCGGACCGGTTCGCCGATCATCGACCCGGGCCTGCAGCCCGCCCTGATCACCTCCGGTGCGGCCGCGCTGCTGGCCGGGGGCGCGGCGATCGGGCAGCCGGCGCTGGCGCTGGTCGTCGCGCTGCTCCAGGTGCTGACCGCGGCCGGCTGGTTCCGGCTGAACGGCATGTGGCCGGCCCGTCAGGGCATCGCCCTCGCCGTGCTGGCCGGTCTCACCGCCGACGTGGCGGTTCTGCTGGCCGACTCGGACGGCGGGGCGGCAGCCGTCGTCGGCACCCTGGGCGGGTTCTTCCTGCTGGTCCTGGTGCTCCAGACGTTCCGCCCCTCGGACCCGAAGGAGCGGTTCTACGCGCTCACCGTGCTCGGTTCGGCCAGCGTGGTGACGGTGCTCTGCACCGCGCTGCTGCTGGCGGACTGGGTGCCGGCGGCGGTCGGCGCTGTCGCGCTGGCCACCGTGCTGGCCGCGGCGCCGCTGCCCGGTCCGAAGCAGCTGGGCCCGGTGCTCGGACTGCTGGCGGCCGTGGTGTTCGGCCTGGTCGTCGGCGCCCCGTTGGCGCTGGGCGTGCTGGCGGGTCTGGGCGCCCTGGTCGGCCGCCGGGTGGCCGGGTACGACTTCCCGTCCCGATTCGTGCACATGACGGCGGGCGTGGCCCTGCCGCTGGCGGTGGCCTCGCCGCTGATCTGGATCGCCACCCGGCTGCTGGCGGGCTGAGGTCCGGCGGCACGCCCCGCGACGCCCGGTTCCGGAACCATGGTCCGGAGCCGGGCGTCGTACGGTCGTGCGAGCGCGGCCGGCGCGGCGGCCGGCCGTCCGGGCGGGGCGCTCGCGGGCCCGGTGGCGCCAGCCGGACCGACGAGTAGGACCGGACCGACCGGTAAGACGAGATCGACGAAGAGAACGACGCGTACGACGACAGCGGCGGGCGACGACGGGGGAGAGCGATGCGCGGTTGGCTGAAGGCGACGATCGGTTTGGTGGTCCTTTCCGGCCTGCTGGTGGGCGCGGACCGGATCGCCGTGGGCCTGGCCGAGGACGAGGTCGCCGAGCAACTGGTGAAGAGCGGCCGGATGAGCCATCGGCCGGACGTGTCGATCGGCGACGTCCCGTTCCTCACCGATCTGCTGTCGAAGAAGGTGGACGACCTCCGGATCTCGGCCGACGGGCTGACCGTCGGTGACGGCACCCACCAGGTGGCGCTGCACTCCTTCGAGGCCCGGCTGTCCGGCGTCGCGGTGAGCGACAGCCTGCGCAGCGCCACGGTGGCCAAGGGCAGCGGCAGCGGCCTGATCTCCTACGCCGACCTCGCCCAGCTGCTGCCGCCCGCCGCCGAGATGGTGCCCGCCGCCGGGAAGCTGCCGGTGGCCCCCAACGCCCGGTTGAGCCTGTCGTACGGCGGGCCGGGCAGGATCAAGGCGGCGCTGGGCCCGCTCGCGGTCGGCGAGGGTTCGGTGCACAGCCAGGGCAACACCGTCACGACGGACGGGTTCCAGCTCAGCGGGGTGGCCGCGATGGTGGCGGGCCTGACCAACCAGAAGGTCGATCCGGTCAGTTTCACCCTCGACCAGCTCCCGGCCGGGCTGAAGCTGTCCGGGGTGACCCCGAAGGAGGAGGGCCTCCAGCTGTCCTTCCAGGGCGACGGCGTGACCCTGATCGGCTGACGCCGGCCGCAGCGCCGGCCCGCACCGCCTGCCGCGCCACCGGCCCGCACCGCCATGCCCCGTACCCCGTACCCCGTACCCCTTGCCCCTGTTCCGCTCCGCGAGACGCGCTGTCCAGCGCCGACCGTGGAGCGGTGTGCTTCCCGCCCCCGACCGTCCCCCCTGGAGGCCCCGAACGGCGGTTGGCCGGTTCCCGCCCACCATGCGAAGGTCAAATCTCGTTATCTGAGCCATCTGGTCTCAGTATTCGATACGATGGTGACAGCGGGTACCCCGTGTCCCTAGCATCGTCGGCATGAAGCGACAGGCGGACCTCACGAAGCGGCGGGCGGTAGACCTGTGCCGCGTGGCCGCCTGTCTGTGTCGAATGCGCTAACTCGGCGTCTTTGCAGGGCATTTCCCGCCCGCCGCCGATTTCCCCGGTGATCTGGCCCGGTGCCCCGTACCGGCCGTTCCCGCTGCACACCGCAGACCACCGCTCGGAACAGTGCGCCTCCCTGGTTCGTCCCATTATTCGGACATGAATTCGGAACGGCCGCCGACGAGCACCCGCAGCAGCACCTTCCGCAAACCGCCCTCGGATGGAGAACACCACCATGAGCCGCAGCGACGTCCTGGTCGACGCCGACTGGGTCCAGGCCCGCCTGGACGACCCGAAGGTTGTCATCGTCGAGGTCGACGAAGACACCTCCGCCTACGACAAGAACCACATCCGCAACGCCGTCCGGATCGACTGGAAGAGCGACCTCCAGGACCCGGTCCGCCGCGACTTCATCGACCAGGCCGGCTTCGAGGCGCTGCTGAGCGCCAAGGGCATCGCCAACGACGACATCGTGGTGCTCTACGGCGGCAACAACAACTGGTTCGCCTCGTACGCCTACTGGTACTTCAAGCTGTACGGCCACGGCGATGTCCGCCTGCTGGACGGCGGCCGCAAGAAGTGGGAGCTGGACTCCCGCGACCTGGTCGCCGACGTGCCGGCCCGCCCCGCGACCGAGTACAAGGCGCAGGCCGTCGACTCCTCGATCCGTGCCTTCCGCGACGACGTGATCGCCGCCATCGGCACCCTCAACCTGGTCGACGTCCGCTCGCCCGACGAGTTCTCCGGCAAGCTGCTCGCCCCGGCCCACCTCCCGCAGGAGCAGTCGCAGCGCCCCGGCCACGTGCCGAGCGCCCGCAACATCCCGTGGGCCAAGAACGCCAACGACGACGGCACCTTCAAGAGCGACGACGAGCTGAAGGCCCTGTACGAGGCCGAGGGCATCGACCTGGCCAAGGACACCATCGCCTACTGCCGCATCGGCGAGCGCTCCGCGCTCACCTGGTTCGTGCTGCACGAGCTGCTCGGCCAGGAGAACGTGAAGAACTACGACGGCTCCTGGACCGAGTACGGCAGCCTCGTCGGCGTGCCGATCGAGCTCGGCAACTGAACCGCCGGCTCCACCCGTAAGGCTGAAGGGAAGACAAGACATGTGCGGTGCGAAGGCCGGTGGGCCGGACCTGGCAGGAGTTGACGTGGCGAACGAGACGATCATCCAGGGTTCCGTGACCCGAGACGGCGAGCCGGTGAACGGCTACGTCCGGCTGCTCGACGAGGGCGGCGAGTTCACGGCCGAGGTGCCCACCTCGGCGACGGGCCAGTTCCGGTTCTTCGCCCGCCCGGGCAAGTGGACGCTGCGCGCGCTCGTCCCGGGGCAGACCGTGGACCGCCAGGTGGTCGCCTCCCAGGGCAACCTGACCGAGGTCGCCATCGCCGTCTGAGCGCTCTGACCCCGCTCGGAGCGCCCCGCGTGCGCTTCGCACGCCGAGCGCTCCGGGTGACCGAGTGCGCCGGATCCGGCCCGAAACGGCCGGATCCGATCCCGAGGGCCCCTGCTTCCGCAGGGGCCCTCGGTCGTACGGTGGAAGCGTGCAGGGGAGCCGGCGGCATCGCTACTACTTCGCCATGATGGGCGTCTGCCTGGGGCTGTTCGTCCTGGCCTGGGGCGTGGTCCGGTTCTGGTCCGTCCCGGCCGCGATCGGCATGTGCGTGGTCGCGATGGTGATCCCGCCCGCCGCCGCGGTGTTCGCGAACAAGCGGGACCCCGAGGACGACTGGTGGAACGACCCGCGCTGGGAGGACCCGAAGTGGGACGACCCCGGTCACGACCGGGACCACCCGGACCACGAGGGGCGGCGGGGGCCGGATCAGTAGACGAGGGCCTGCACGCCGTCCGCCATGATCTCGCTTACGAAGACCTGCGCGCCCGCGATCCGGACGCCCTCGACGGTGTCCTTCTGCTCGATCCCGCGCCGGGCCGCGCACTGCGTGCAGAGGGTGACGGTGCCGGCCGCCAGGATCGACTCCAGCAGGTCCGGCAGCGGCGCCGCGTGCGGCAGCTCGAACTCCGCCGCCCGCCCCGGCAGGGCGAACCAGGACGACTCGCCGGTCAGCCAGAGCGAGACCTCGATCCCGCTGGCGACGGCCACCGCCGCCACCGTGAAGGCCTGCGAGCAGCGCTCCGGCGCGTCCGCACCGGCGGTGACCTTGATGACGAGCTTCTTCGAGTCGGACTTCGTATCGGAGGACATGCCGCCACCCTAGATCCCGGCGAAATGCCGACGTGGTGGGGCTCACCGAGACCCGTCGTCACCCGGCGGATAGAGTGAGCGCCAGCAAAATCCACCACACTGTCGCCGCCCTGGGAGCCCCCCGTGTCCGGTCTGGAAATCTTCTTCGACGGTCTGCTGGCCCTCATGGCCGTGCTGATCACCTGGTTCGCCATCTTCTCGGTGATGAAGCTGTACCAGGGCCAGCGCTGAGTCCGGCTGCCGTACGGTTGAAGCTGCCCCACATCGTCGACGACAGCGACCAGGAACATGATCGAGATCCCCTCTGACCTCCACAAGGACGTCGTCCCGCTCGCCTTCCTCCTCGGCACCTGGGAGGGCGCGGGCGTCTACGCGCCGCTGCCCGGCGAGGAGGCCGCCGGTGCGGAGAAGTGCAACTTCGGCCAGGAGATCGTCTTCCGGCACGACGGCCGGCCGTTCCTGGAGTTCCGCTCCCGCACCTGGGTGCTGGACAGCGAGGGCGAGAAGGTCCGCCCGCTGGAGAACGAGCACGCGTTCTGGCGCGTGACCAGCAACCAGCACGGCACCAGCGGTGCCCGCGGGATCGAGATCTCCTCCGTCCGGGACGACGGCGCGGTCGAGATCTGGTACGGCGAGCTGGCCGACGGCAAGCCGCAGATCGACGTCTCCACCGACGCGGTGGCCCGGATCGAGGGCTCGCCGGAGTACTCGGGCGGCAAGCGTCTCTTCGGCTTCGTCAACGAGGAGCTGCTCTGGGTCGGCGAGAAGGCCGCCCCGAACGTGCCGCTGCGCCCGTACATGTCGGCGCAGCTGAAGAAGGTGCTCAGCCCGGCCCAGCTGATCAAGGACATCAACGACCTGCCGGACGACGGCATCGCCTTCTTCCGCTGAGCACGGCTCACCGCTGAGCACGGCTCACCGCCGGGCACAGCCCACAGCCCACCGCGCACGAGGTAGGGACCGGCCGACGGCCGGTCCCTACACTTGCATCAGGACCCCGACCTTGGCAGGGACAGCACCGTGGCGGACACCGGCACCACAGACTGGCAGCTCTCCGGCGACTGGAAGGCCGATCTGCGTCAGCGCGGCTACCGCCTCACGCCCCAGCGCCAGCTCGTCCTGGAGGCGGTCGACGTGCTCGACCACGCGACCCCGGACGACATCCTCGGGCACGTCCGCCGGACGGCCAGCGGCATCAACATCTCCACCGTCTACCGGACCCTGGAGCTGCTGGAGGAGCTCGGCCTGGTGTCGCACGCGCACCTCGGCCACGGCGCTCCGACGTACCACCTGGCGGGCCGTCACCACCACCTGCACCTGGTCTGCCGGGACTGCGAGAAGGTCACCGAGACCGGTACCGAGATCGCCCGCCCGCTGATCGAGAGCCTGCGCGAGCAGCACGGCTTCGACACCGACCTCAAGCATTTCGCCATCTTCGGCCGCTGCGCCGACTGCACCGCCAAGCTCGCCGAGGACCGGCCGTAAGCTGGCCGGTATGAAGAGCCCGCTGCTTGCGCTGCCCGGTGCCGTCCCCGCCGAGGGAACCGACGAGGGCGTGGCCGCCCACTACGGCGACATCTTCCGCGAGCAACGCAACCTCGCGCGGGGCAGCGGCTTCGTGGACCTCTCCCACCGCGGTGTGATCACCGTGACCGGCGACGACCGGCTGGCCTGGCTGCACCTGCTGCTCACCCAGCACGTCAGCGAGCTGCCCGTGCAGCAGGCCACCGAGGCGCTGGTGCTCTCCCCGAACGGACACGTCGAGCACGCCCTGTACCTGGTCGACGACGGCACCACCACCTGGGCGCACGTCGAGCCGGGCACGGCGCAGGCGCTGCTCGGCTACCTGGAGAGCATGAAGTTCTTCTACCGGGTCGAGGTCGCCGACGCGACCGCCGACTACGCGGTGGTCCACCTGCCGGCCGGCTCCACCGCCGCGGCGGACGGCGCGGCGGCGGTCCGCGAGCTGGCCTACGGGCGGGACCTCTTCCTGCCGCGTGCCGAGCTGGCGGCGCTGACCGGGGGCTACGGCCCGGCGGCCGGGATCTGGGCGTACGAGGCGCTGCGGATCGAGGGCCACCGGCCGCGGCTCGGCTTCGAGACCGACCACCGGACCATCCCGCACGAGGTGGACTGGCTGACGACCGCCGTCCACCTGCAGAAGGGCTGCTACCGCGGCCAGGAGACGGTCGCCCGGGTGCACAACCTGGGCCGGCCGCCGCGCCGGCTGGTCTTCCTGCACCTGGACGGCACCGAGGAGACGCTGCCCCCGCACGGTACCGAGGTGCGGCTCGCCTCGGACCCGGACGGCCGGGCACTGGGCTTCGTGACGTCCTCGGCGCGCCACCACGAGCTGGGGCCGATCGCGCTGGCGATCGTCAAGCGGAACGTCCCGGTGGACGCGGTGCTGCTGGCCGGGACGGTGCCGGGGACGCAGGACGTGATCGTCCCGCAGTAGCCGGGCCGGTCGGGCCCCGGTCCGGTCAGACCTCGACCAGGACGGTGAACGGGCCGTCGTTCACCAGTGCGACCCGCATGTCCGCGCCGAAGCGGCCGGTCTCGACCTTGGCGCCCAGGGCGCGCAGCTGGGCGACCACCTCGTCCACCAGCGGCTCGGCGACCGGGCCGGGGGCGGCGGCGTTCCAGGTGGGGCGGCGGCCCTTGCGGGCGTCCCCGTAGAGGGTGAACTGGCTGATCACCAGGAGCGGCGCGCCCAGGTCCGAGCAGGACTGCTCGACCCCGTCGGCCCGGGCCTCGTCCGGCTCCAGCAGTCGTAGCGTCCAGAGCTTGCGGGCCAGTTGGGCCGCCTTGGCGGGGGTGTCCTCGTGGGTGACGCCGACCAGGACGCAGAGCCCCGGTCCCTCGATCGCGCCGACGGTCTCGCCGGCCACCGTCACCCTGGCCTCGGTCACTCGCTGCACCACTGCTCGCATGCGGCCATTGTGCCGGAGCGGGCGGCGCGTTCCGGCGGCCCCCTGAGGGGCGTGCGCAAGGCCAGTACGCGCCGGGTGGTGCGCGCCTGCGCGCCAGGGGATGCCGCTCTCGCTGCGAAAAGCCCCGGTCATATCAGCCACCCCCGTTCGCCAGGGGGCCGTTCGGGTGCACGGGCGGTGCACCGGCGGTGGGCGGGGTGGCACGCTGGGGCGGTACGAGGGTCCGGGGCGCCAGAGGTCCGCCGCGCCGGGTCCGTTCGGCCGGGTGGTCGAGTCGGTAGGTCAGGCGTTCTGGTGGTGTCGCCCCGTGGGGTGGCATCGGCGGGGGCGGGAACCTTTCGGGGGCGATCGCGCGTGCCATCGGACGGGTGTGCGCGGCGGGTACGCGCGACGGCCCGCCCGGGGGACGGGTCGGACCGGCGGCAGGCGACGGGGTGCCGCGAGCGGGCGGGATCGGACGACGGCAGGTGGTTGGTTGATGGACGCGAGCAGCACGGCACGGGGCCGGTCCGGGCAGACGCCCGAGGTGCCGGAGCCGGTGGGGGGCTCCTCCGGCCCGGCAGCGGGTACGGAGGGTGAGCCCGATCTGGGGCGGTTGGGCCTGGAGCAGCTGCGCACCCTGCGCCGGGAGACCCTGGAGCAGGAGGCGGACCTCTCCTATCTGCGGCGCCTGCTGCACGGTCGGATGGACATCCTGCGGGCCGAACTCGACCGCCGGCCGGGCGCGCTCCTGGTGGCGGCCGGGGGTGAGAGCCCGGCGGGCGGCGCGCTGCTGGACCGGCTGCCGGCCATCCTCACCGATGCCCCGTCGACGGTCCGCCGCTCCGCCCGGCACGTCACCCTGGGGCCGCCCCGCGGCCAGCAGTCCCAGCTGGAGGCGGACGCCCTGATGGGCGATGTCCAGCTGGCCGACCTGGCCGCGCACCCGCCCGAGGAGCTGCTGGCCGCGCTGGACCGGCTGCGCGCGCACGAGCGCGAGGTGTCCGGCCGGCGGCAACTGCTGCTGCGGACGGCGGACGGCTGCAGTGCCGAGATCACCCGCAGGTACCGTGATGGGGAAGCGCGGGTCGACGACCTGCTCGCGGGCGGCCCGCTCTGACCGGGTGAGGTGTCCGGGGCGGGTGCGTGCGGTCCGGCTCGCCCCCGGCCCACCCTCACCCCGGAAGGCTTCCGCCATGTCCCACTCCGTCGCCCTGCCCGTGCTCGCCGAGGTCATACGCTCCGGCTTCACCGAGGGCCGGCACCACGGATCGCTGGTCCTGCTCGCCGCCGACGGCTCGGTGGACTTCGCGCTGGGCGACCCCGACGCCCCGGTCTTCCCGCGTTCGTGCGCCAAGCCGTTCCAGGCGGTGGCCACCCTGCGGGCGGGCCTGGCGATCGAGGGCGAGCTGCTGGCGCTGGCCGCCTCCAGCCACTCCGCGGAATCGTTTCACCTGGACGGCGTACGGCGGATCCTGGGTGCCGCGGGGCTGGACGAGTCCGCCCTGCGGACCCCGGCCGACCTGCCGCTCGACGAGACCGAGGCCGAGCTGCACCTGCGGTCCGGCGGCGGGCGCGCACCGATCCTGATGGACTGCTCCGGCAAGCACGCCGGCTGGCTGGCCGCCTGCGTCGCCAACGACTGGCCGACCGAGAGCTACCTCGACCCGGCGCACCCCCTCCAGGTGCTGGCCCGCGAGGCCATGGCGGAGGCCACCGGCGAGCCGGCGGCGCACGCCGGGGTGGACGGCTGCGGCGCCCCGCTGCTGGCCGTCAGCCTGACCGGCCTGGCCCGCGGCTACCGGGCGCTGCTGGGGGCTGAGCCGGGGACGCCGCAGCGCCGGGTGGCCGACGCCATGCGCGCCCACCCCGAGTACGTGGCCGGCACCCGCCGGGCCGACACCTGGCTGATGCGGGCGGTGCCGGGCGCGCTGTCCAAGATGGGGGCCGAGGCCGTGCAGGCGGTGGCGTTGCCGGACGGCCGGGCTCTCGCCTTCAAGATCGATGACGGTGCCGAGCGGGCCCGCGGGCCGGTCCTGGCGGCCGCGCTGCGCCGGCTCGGGGTGACCACGGCGGACGGCACGGTGGAGCGGATCGCGGCCGCGCCGCTGCTCGGCGGCGGGGTGCCGGTGGGCGAGATCCGGGCGGCCTTCTAGGCCCGTGCCCGGGTTCCCCGGCACGGGGGCGGCGCCGCGCTCCCGAGGACGGGCCCCGGGCCCGCCCGGCGGGCGCCGGAGTGCGGAGCGGCCGGTGGCGGTGCACGGTGGACGGGGGCCGTCGCACAGGTGAGGGAGTCCGTCATGAGCGAGCACGTCTACCGGGTGACCGAGATCGTCGGGTCTTCGACCGAGAGCATCGACGCCGCCATCCGCAACGGGGTGGAGCGGGCCTCCCGGACGCTGCGCAACCTCGACTGGTTCGAGGTGACGCAGGTCCGGGGGCACCTGGCGGAGGGTCGGATCCAGCACTACCAGGTCGGTCTGAAGGTCGGTTTCCGGCTCGACGACGACGCCTGACCGGGGCCCGGCGCGCGCCGGGCCCCGGTGCGCAGCGGTCGGCCGTGTCCAGCGGTCGCCGGAGTTCGGCGCCCGCCCGTGCCCGGCGCCCGTCCCCTGCTCAGCGGTCGCGCTCGGGCAGGACCAGCGGGACGCCCGTGCGCGGGTGCGCCAGCACCTCCACCGGGTGCCCGTAGACCTCGCTGAGCAGCGGCGCGCGCAGCACCTCGGCCACCGGGCCGTCGGCGATCGTCGCACCGGCGGTCAGCAGCACCACCCGGTCCGCGTAGGCCGCCGCCAGCGACAGGTCGTGCAGCACGACGACCACACCGTCCCCGGCGGCGGCCCGCGCCCGGGCGACCCGCAGCACCAGCTCCTGGTGACGCAGGTCGAGGGCGGCGGTGGGCTCGTCGAGCAGCAGCAGCGCGGTCCGCTGGGCCAGCACCCGGGCCAGCGCCACCCGGGCCCGCTCGCCGCCGGAGAGCGCGGTGAACGGCCGCCCGGCGAAGGCGGTGGACTCGGTCGCGGCCATCGCCCCGGCGACCACCACGTCGTCCTCGGCGGCGGCCGCCGTGCCGGCCCAGGGGGCCCGGCCCATCCGGACCACCTCGTCGGCGGGGAACGGGAAGGACAGGGCGGCCGACTGCGGCAGCAGCGCGCGGTGCCGGGCGAGTTCGGCCGGCCGGTAGCCGGCCAGCGGGCGGTCGAGCAGCCGGACGGTACCGGCGGTCGGCGCGAGGTCGCCGGCCAGTACGGAGAGCAGGGTGGACTTGCCGGCGCCGTTCGGCCCGAGCAGGGCGACCACCTCGCCGGCCGTCACCCGGACGTCCGCGCCGGCCAGCAGCTCGCGCCCGCCGACCGCCAGCCGGACGCCCTCGGCGGCGAGCAGCTCGGTGCCCGGGGCGGGGCGTCCGGGTACCTCGGGCCGGGTCCGCAGCCTCATGCCCAGCCTCCCTGCTTGGTCCTGGTGCGGCGCAGCAGCCAGAAGAAGAACGGGCTGCCGATCAGTGCGGTGAGCACGCCGAGCGGCAGTTCGGCGGGCTCGGCCAGGGTGCGGGCGGCGAGGTCGCCGACGACCAGGACGAGCGCACCGCCGAGGGCGGAGGCGGGCAGTAGGAACCGGTGGCCCGGTCCGGCCAGCATCCGCAGCAGGTGCGGGACGACCAGGCCGACGAAGCTGATGATGCCGCTGACCGCGACGGCGGCGGCGGTGAGCAGGGCGACCAGGGTGATCAGCACCAGGCGCATCCGCTCGACGTCCACGCCGAGGTGGCGGGCCGGCCGTTCGCCGAGCGCCAGCAGGTCCAACTGCCTTGCGTAGCGCGGGGCGAGGGCCAGGCCGACGAGTGCGAACGGCAGTACCGCCAGCGCCTTGCCCCAGGTGGCCTGGGAGAGCGAGCCGAGCTGCCAGAACGTCACCTGGCTGATCGCGGCGGAGTCGGCGGTGAAGAGGAAGAGGCCGATCAGCGCTCCGCAGAAGGCGTTCACCGCGACACCGGTGAGGATCAGCGTGACCACCTCGGTGCGGCCGCCGGAGCGGGACATCGCGTACACCGCGAAGACCGTCAGCAGGCCGGTGGCGAAGGCGAAGGCGGTGACGGTCCAGTTGCCGAAGGCGTCGAGGCCGAGCACGATGCAGCCGACCGCGCCCACCGCGCCGCCGGAGGAGACGCCGATCACGGCGGGCTCGGCCAGCGGGTTGCCGAACACGCCCTGCATCAACGCGCCCGCGCAGCCGAGCGAGCCGCCGACCAGCAGGGCGAGCACCACCCGGGGGAGGCGGACGTTCCAGAGCACCGACTCCGGGACGCGGTCGAGCGGGTGGCCGCCGAGGCCGAGCCGGTGGCCGAAGGAGGCGAGGATGTCGTCGAGCGGGATGCGGTAGGCGCCGATGCCGGCCGCGAGCAGGGCGCAGAGCACCAGGGCGGCGGCCAGACCGGCGGTGATCACGGCGGTGCGCCGGGGTCCGGGCAGTGCGAGGGCCTTCTTCCGTACGGCGGTGCTCACTTGGCGGCCGCCGGGTAGAGCTGGTCGGCGATCTCGCGGAGCACCTGCGGGGTGCGCGGGCCGTAGCTGAGCAGCTGGCCGTCCTCGATCGAGACGATCCGGCGGTCCAGCCCGGCCGGGGTCTGGGCGACGCCGGGCAGCTTCAGCAGGCCGTCGACGCCGCCGACCGACTCCAGGCCTTTGCTCATCACCAGGATCGCGTCGGGGGCGGCCTTGACCAGGGCCTCGCTGGTGAGCGGGGTGAAGTCGCCGGTGAGCCCGGCGCCCTGGCCGGCGTCCGCACCGCCGACGGCCTCGATCAGCGAGCCGGCGCCGGAGTCCGGGCCGCCGAGGAGGAAGACGGAGGCGCTGCCGCGCAGGTAGAGGAAGGCGACCTTGGGGTGCCGGCCGGGGGTGGGCAGCGCGGCCTTCGCCTCGGTGATCCGCTGCTCGGTGCGCTCCTTGAGCTGCCGTCCGGCGTCCGGGACGCCGAGGCCGGCGGCGACGGTGTCGATCCGGGGGCCGACGTCGGCGAGCTTCTTGGCATCGTCGAGGACGATCAGCGGGACGCCCGCCGCGCGGATCTGCGCGATCGCCTCGGCCGGGCCGGTGGAGCGGTCGGCGAGGACGACGGTCGGGTGCAGCGAGAGCACGCCCTCGGCGGAGACGTCGTGCGCCTGGGTGATCACCGGGAGCGCGGCGGCCTGCTGGAAGGTGGTGGAGACGTCCCGGGCGACCACCCTGGGGCCGAGGCCGAGGCTGAACACGATCTCGGCGAGGCTCCCGTCGAGTGGGATGATCCGCTCGGCGCTGGTCACCGTGACCTGGCGGCCGTCGGCGGAGGCGGCGGTGGCCGGGAGCCGGGGAGCGGGCGTCTCGGCCAGTGGCTCCACGGTGTCCGGGGCGCGGGTGGCGGCGGCCCGGCCGGCCGCTCCGGTGGCGCCGGCGCCCGATCCGCAGGCGGTCAGCCCGAGCAGCATGCCGAGGGCCACCAGCAGCAGGAGGGGGCCGCGGGCCACCCGGAGTCGGATCGTGCTGCTGCTCAACATGCGCCCCTTCGCTGGGAGTTGTCGTCTCCATCGGCGGGCGAGCCGGGGAGATCGGCGGGACTCTTGACTCCATATATTAGGTTAGCCTTACCTGAGTTTCGCAAGGGGGTCGGCGCCGCGCCCACCCCTCCCCAGTCGTGCCGAGGAGTGATCCGCCGTGCCTCTGCCCAGACGGCTCCGTCGCCTGGCCGCCACCCTGGTGGCCACCCTCGCCGCCCTCCTGACGGTGGCGCTGCTGCCGGTCCAGGCCGGGGCGGCGGAGGGCAGGGTGTCCGGCGGCCGGCTGGACTGGGGGATCCGGCAGTCCTTCCTGACCTACGTCACCGGCCCGATCGCCAAGGGGAGTTGGGCGCTCACCGGGGGCGCCGCCACGGTCGGCGGGAGCACCTTCCGGTTCCACTCGGCCACCGGCGCGTACGACCCGGCCACCGGCGCGCTGAGCGCCGCGTTCTCCGGCGGGGTCCGGTTCACCGGGCACCAGGAGAACGGCGTCGACGCGCTCGACCTGAGCATCGGCCGGCTCACCTTCCGGGCCGCCGCCGGCGGTGGCGCCGGGCTGTACGCGGACGTCAGCAGCAAGTCCAAGGAGACCGGCCGGGTCAGCAGCGTGAGCCAGGCCAAGCTCGCCGACCTCTCGCTGGCCGGGGTCGACCTGCGCGGCGCCGCCGGCACCCTGACGCTCGGCAACGTGCCCGCGACGCTGACCGATGCCGGGGCGAAGGCCTTCGGCAACTTCTACACCGCCGGGACGGCGCTGGACCCGGTCAACCTCTCGGTCAGCCTGCCGGCGGCCCAGCCGACCCCGGCGGCCCCGTCGCCGTCCGCGCCGGCCGCCGCCCCGACCGCCGACCGGCCGTCCGCGACGCCGGAACAGCCGACGGCCGCCCCGGCGTCGACGCCCCCGTCGGCGGCCGCCCGCGCGGCTCCGGCCCGGACGGAGTTCGCGAACGGCGCCCTCGACTGGGGGGTGCGCCGGACCTTCCGCGACTACGTCACCGGCGCGATCGCCCAGGGCCGCTGGGAGCTCGCCGGCGGCGCGGCCGACGGCGGCGCGTTCTTCCGCTGGACCCCGGCCAAGGGCGGGTACGACCCGGCGGCCGGCACCCTCACCGCCGCCTTCTCCGGCAGCGTCCGCTTCACCGGCGTGCGGAGCGGCGACGGCTACGGGCTCGACCTCACCCTCGCCAACCCGGGAGTGACGGTGGCCGGCGGTCGGGGCCGGCTGGTCGCGGACGTCTCCGGCCGTACGCCGGACGGCGGTTCGCAGGCGCTGACCGGGGTCGAGCTGGCCGCCTTCGATCCGGCCGGGCTCACGTTCGAGGCGGGCCTGCTGAAGGCCGCCGAACTCCCGCTCAAGCTCACCGAGGCGGGCGCCAAGGCCTTCGGCACGCTCTATCCGGCGGGTACCGAGATGGACCCGCTGAGCTTCGCCGTCGCCCTCGACCCGGCCGCCGCGCTCCCCCCGCTGCCCGACATCGGCAGCGCCCCGCCGGTCGCGCCGGGCCCCGCCGCCACCACCACGGCCTCCGCCGCCCCCGTCGCCGCGTCCTCCTCCTCGGGCGGCGTCCCGGCGGTGGCGGTGGCCGGTGGCGCCCTGGTGGTCGCACTGGGCGCGACCGCCGCGGTGCTCGCCCGGCGCCGGCGCCGGGCCACCCCCGCCGACGCGGCCTGACGTCGGTTCCCGTCCCCCGCCCACCGAACGGAGTCCCACCATGTCCCGCAGTTCCGCCATGCCCGCAGGCCGCCGCAACCGCACCCGGCTGGCCGCCCTCGCCGCCGCCACCGCGGGCCTCGGCCTGACCGCCTTCGGGGCTCCCGCCCTGGCCTTCGGCGCCGGCGGGCCCGGCAGCGTCACGTACGACACCGGCGCGCTGGACTGGGGGGTCAAGGCCAGCTTCCGCGGCTACGTCACCGGCCCGGTCGGCGGCGGCAGCGTGGAGCTGACCGGCGGCGCCACCACCAACGCCGACGGCAGCTTCCACTTCGGCCTGGCGAGCGCGTCCTACGACCTCACCACCCACGCGCTCACCTCGGCTTTCAGCGGCGGCGTCCGGTTCACCGCCCACCACGGCGCGCTGGACGTCGGTCTGAGCGACCTGAAGATCTTCACCTCGGGGACGACCGGCACGCTCACCGCCGACACCGCCTCCAAGGAGTCGATGGGTGCCACCGAGGTCACCCGCCGGGACGACGTGCCGCTGGTGACGTTCACGGTCGGCCGGGACACCACCACGGGCGTGCCGACGGCGGCCGCGCTCACCGAGCAGGGTGCCAAGGCGTTCGCCGGCTTCTACCAGGCCGGGACCGCGATGGACCCGCTGGCGCTGCTGCTGAAGCAGAGCCCGGCCACGCCGTCGCCGACCGCCACGGCGACCGTCGCGCCCTCGGCCTCGCCGTCCGCCTCGCAGTCCCCGTCCGCCTCGGGGTCGCCGTCCGCGACCGGTTCGCCCTCCGCCACCCGGTCGCCGAGCACCACCGGTTCGGCGTCGGCCTCGCCGTCCCCGAGCGCCTCGGGTTCGCCGTCCGCCTCGGGCTCGCCCTCCGCGAGCGGTTCGCCGTCGGTCTCGAAGTCGCCGAGCGCCCCGGGCTCGCCGTCGGCCACCGGCGCGCCGAACGGCGAACTCGCCATCGTGAACGCCACCCTGGACTGGTCGGTCAAGGAGAGCTTCCGCAAGTACCTGACGACGATGGCCAACGGCAAGGTGGAGTTCGGCGGCGGCGCCGCGGACTACCGCTTCGGCGGCGGCACCGGCAGCTACGACACCGCGACCCACGCGGTGTCGGCCGGTTTCAACGGCTCGGTCCGCTTCCTCGGCCACCCGGAGGGCGGCGGCTACCAGCTGGACACCACCCTCGCCGGGTTCGGCCTGAAGATCGACAAGGACGGCGCCTACCTGACCGCCGACGTCAACGCGAAGTCCCGGGACGGAAAGGGCGACACCGCGCTCACCGGCGTCCGGATCGCCAGGCTGGACCTCTCCGGGGCGAGCTTCGCCCCGGTCGACGGCGTGGTGACGCTCTCCGGGGTGCCGGCCACGCTGACCGCCGAGGGCGTGCCCGCGTTCGGCAGCTACCCGGCCGGCGAGGCCCTCGACCCGGTCACCGTCGCGCTCGCCTTCGACAAGGGTGCCCAGCTGCCCACCGGCCCGGCGGCCGGTGCCGGCACGGGTGCGGGGACGGGTACGGGGGCGGGCAGTGGCTCCGGCGGCGCCGCGGGGAGCGGCGTGGGCGCCTCGCTGACCACCGGTGGCGGCGCCTCGCTGGCCTCCACCGGGGCCGACACCCCGGTGGTGCCGCTGCTGGCCACCGCGGCCGGTCTGCTGCTGCTCGGTGGCAGCGCCACGGTGCTGGCCCGCCGCCGGACCGCCGCGCAGGCCTGATCCGGCGCCCAGGAAGCATCGGGCCCCGGCGAGCAACCGCTCGCCGGGGCCCGGTGCTTCGCCGTCCGGTCGGGCGCGGGCGCACCGGTGCGGGGACGTTCCCGCGCGGCGGTGGTCAGGCGCTCAGCGGGTAACGCCCGTCCAGGTCGTGGAAGATCGCGCCGTTGAGCACGAAGGCGCGCTTGCACTCCTCGACCACCCGGCGGCGCTCGATGTCGTCCAGCGCGAGTCCGGCGGCGTCCAGCTTGGCCCGGTAGTCGCGCTTGAAGGCGGCCGGGTTGTCGACCTCCTCGAACACGTAGAAGCGCACGCCGTCGCCCTTGCGCTCGAAGCCCCAGGTCTTCTCGGCGATGCCGCGGATGATCTGACCGCCCGACAGGTCGCCGAGGTAGCGGGTGTAGTGGTGCGCGATGTACCCGGCCGGCCACTCGGCCGCCAGCTCCTCCACCCGGGCCACGTACGCGGCGGTGGCGGGCAGCGGCGCCAGCCCCTCGCGCCAGCCGGGCCCGCGCAGGTGCTCCAGGTCGCGCTCGATGGCGGCGGTGCGCAGCAGGGCCCGGTCGATGAACGGTCCGGCCACCGGGTGGTCCGCCAGCTCGGCGGTCCGGCCCTCCAGGGCCCGGTAGACGTACCAGAGCTGGCCCGTGAGGTCGGCGTAGGCGTCGATGCCGAGCCGTCCGCCCAGCAGGCGGCTCATGAAGGACGACTGCTCCGCGGCCTCGTGCTCCTCGCTGCTGGCGGTGCGGAGCACGGTGGAGAACGGGACGGGCTGCTCGGGCGTGGGCATGCGGCCTCCAGGGATCGGAACGGGCTCCGACTTTTTGGTTAGCCTAACCTAAGTTGCCGTCATGCCGACAGAGTGTCGGCAAAGCCGGTCCGGGAGCGGCGCGGGAGCCTCCGGGCGCGGCCGGGAACGGCGAAGGCCGGGGTCGCGGACGAATCCGCGACCCCGGCCTCCGACTGCCCCGACCTACCTCGAACCGCCCTGCGAACGAGATCGGTACGAGGGCTCAGTGACCGCCCTGCTCCGCAAGCCGCTTGATCGACGCGGTGACCTCGGCCTCGGCCTCGGCGCGGCCGACCCAGTTGGCGCCCTCGACGGACTTGCCGGGCTCCAGGTCCTTGTAGACCTCGAAGAAGTGCTGGATCTCCAGACGGTCGAACTCCGACACGTGGTGGATGTCCTGCAGGTGCTCCCAGCGGGGGTCGGTCGCCGGGACGCAGAGCAGCTTGTCGTCGCCGCCGGCCTCGTCCGTCATCTTGAACATGCCGATGACGCGGCACTTGATCAGGCAACCGGGGAAGGTCGGCTCCTCCAGGATGACCAGGGCGTCCAGGGGGTCGCCGTCGTCCGCCAGGGTGCCCTCGACATAGCCGTAGTCGGCCGGGTAGCGGGTCGAGGTGAACAGCATCCGGTCAAGACGAAGGCGACCGCTCTCGTGGTCGACCTCGTACTTGTTGCGCGAGCCCTTAGGGATTTCGATAAGGACGTCGAACTCCAACGGTTCCTCCAAGGTAGGGACTGACAGAATCCAAGTGTCTCCTACGGGAGCGGGTGCTCAGGAAAGGGGCCGGTCGGTGGGAGCAGTGGTCGGGGCGGGAGACCGCCGCAGGGGGACGGCCGCAGGGTTGTTCGGGGCGGCGCTACTGGTCGCCGGCACGGTGCTGGGCTCGGGCGGCGGCGCGTACGCCCAGCCCTCCCCTCCGGCCGGCGGGCACAGCGCGGGCCACGGCGAGGACGGGAAGAAGCACGACGGCGGAGACGGTGGCCGCGACGGCGACCGCGGGCACGACCGCGGCGGCGACCAGGGCCGGAACCGGGTGGGAGCGGCGGAGCCGACCGGCCCGACCGGGGCCGCCGGGCCGTCCACCACCCCGCCGCCCGGCACCCCGCCCGCCGGGCCCGCCGGTTCGCCCACGGGGACGCCCGCCGCCCCGGCCGCCGGCCGCCCGGCCCCGGTCGCGGGGGCCGTCCTGGCCTCGGCCGAGGCCGGACCGGGCGCCGCGCTGCCGACCGCCCAGGGGCTCCAGCAGGCGCTCGCCGCCGCGTTCGCGGACCGCAGCCTGGGCACCGTCAGCTTCGCCGTCGCGGACGCGGCGGACGGCCGGGTGCTCTACGGCTCGGGGGAGAACGCGCCCGCCACCCCGGCCTCCACCACCAAGCTGGCGACCACCGTCGCGGCGCTCTCGCTGATCCCGGGGGACACCCGGTTGGCCACCCGGGTCGTCAAGGGTGCGAACCCCGGCGAGATCACCCTCGTGGGTGGTGGTGACCCGACCCTCACCGCGCTGCCCGCCGACCAGGTGCAGATCGGCGGCGCGCCCGCCGACGCGGACACCGCCCCCGCCTCCCTGGAGGCCCTGGCCCGGCAGACCGCCGCCGCCCTCAAGGCCGCCGGCACCACCGCCGTCAAGCTGGACTACGACCTCTCGCTCTACGCGGGCAGCCCCCAGCACAAGAACTACGACGCCGCCAACATCGCGCTGGTCACCCCGCTGATGATCGACGAGGGCAAGGTCGACCCGAAGAGCCGTGAGGACGCGCCGGCCCGGGTGGCCGACCCGGCCGGCCAGGCCGCCGACGCCTTCACCGCCCAGCTGAAGGCCCAGGGCATCACCGTGGACGGCAAGGCCAAGCCCGCCGCCGCCCCCGCGGCCGCCACCGCGCCGGTCCTCGGCCGGGTCGATTCGCCGACCGTCGCCCGACTGGTCGAGCGCCTGCTCACCACCTCCGACAACACCCTCGCCGAGGCGATCGCCCGTCAGGCCGCGCTCGCCGCGCACCAGCCGGCCAGCTTCGAGGGCGCCGCCACCGCCGTCACCCAGGAGCTCGCCCGGCTCGGCGTGCCGATGACCGGGGTGGTGCTGGGCGACGGCAGCGGGCTGAGCACGGGCAACGCGATCCCGCCCGCCGTCCTCGTCCAACTGCTCGCGCTGGCCTCCTCGGAGCAGCACCCGACGCTGCGTCCGGTGCTCACCGGCCTGCCGATCGCCGGATTCACCGGCACCCTCGGCAAGCGCTTCGGCGCCGGCTCCGGCGCGGCCGAGGCGGCCGGCCTGGTCCGGGCCAAGACCGGCAGCCTGAACGGCGTCAACACCCTGGCCGGCACGGTGGTGGACGCCGAAGGCCGGCTGCTCGCCTTCGCCGTGATGACGAAGACCACCGCGGCCGCCGACACCGCCCGCGCCGCGATGGACCGCGTCGTGGCCAGACTGGCGGCCTGCGGCTGCCACTGAGTCACCCGCGGCGACGCCGACCGGGGCCGATCCCCGTACACCGGCGGGGGGTTCGGCCCCGCACGGCCGCCGCCCGGCGTCCGGCCGTCCCGAGCACCCGTCCGGCAGGACGTGGACTCCCGTGGCTCCCCCCGATGGGCCGGAGCACGTACGGTGAGGGCATGACGAGCGCGAGCGGCGGTGCTGACATGGTCGACTGGAATCTCGCGGTCGCAACCGCGACCAGGCTGGTACGGCCGGGGCCGGAGGTGAGCCGCGCGGAGGCGGCGGCCGTGGTCGCCGAACTGCGCAGGCACGCCCTGGAGGCGGAGGAGCACGTCCGGGCGTTCACGGGCATGCGCTCCAGCAGCCTCGGTGCGGCCACCGCGACCCCGGTGCTCATCGTGGACCGCCCCGGTTGGGTGCGGGCCAACGTCGCGGGCTTCCGGACGGTGGTCCAGCCCCTGGTGGAGAAGCTCCAGGCCCGCCGGAGCGGCAGCGCCGCGGCCGGCGTCCTCGGCGCGGTGGGGGAGAAGGCCACCGGCATCGAGGTCGGCGCCCTGCTGGCGTTCCTGGCGACCAAGGTGCTCGGCCAGTACGAGACCTTCGCCCCGGCCGAGCCCTCGCTGGAGGCGCCGGACAGCCCGGCCGCGCTCTTCGACAAGCCCCGGCTGGGCCCCGAGGGCCCCGGCCCGGGCCGGCTGCTGCTGGTGGCGCCGAACATCGTGCACGTCGAGCGGGAGCTGGACGTGAACCCGGCCGACTTCCGGCTCTGGGTCTGCCTGCACGAGGAGACCCACCGCACCCAGTTCACCGCGGTGCCGTGGCTGCGCGACCACATCCAGTCCGAGGTGCAGTCCTTCCTGGCCGAGACGGACGTCGACCCGGGGGCGCTGCTGGACCGGCTGCGGGACGCGGCGGGCACGCTCGGCGGCCTGCCCGGCCTCGGCGGGCGGGGCGAGAAGGCCGGATCGACCGGACTGCTGGAGATCGTCCAGTCGCCGTCCCAGCGCGAGATCCTCGGCCGTCTGACGGCCGTGATGTCGCTGCTGGAGGGCCATGCGGACGTGGTGATGGACGGCGTGGGCCCGGCCGTGGTGCCGAGCGTGGCCGAGATCCGGGAGAAGTTCCAGCAGCGCCGGGACCGCGGTGCCAACCGGCTCGACCTGGTGCTGCGCCGACTGCTCGGCATGGACGCCAAGCTCCGCCAGTACCAGGACGGCGCGGTCTTCGTGCGGGGCGTGGTGGAGCAGGTCGGGATGGACGGCTTCAACCGGGTCTGGACGTCCCCGAACACCCTGCCCACCAAGGACGAGATCCACGACCCCGCCGCCTGGGTGGCCCGCGTCGCGAGGTGACTCGCCCGCCGGAGCGTCCCTTCGGCCCGGGCGGCCGGGGGACTCGCCCCGGTCGCTCTCCGTGCGCGCGCTCCGGGCGGGGCCGGAGGCGGTCGGCAGCGGTCAAAGCCGTTCGTACGAGTGGTCCAATCGTGCAGATGGCGGGTGAAGATACGTTTCTCCATTCACCCGTACGTGGGACGGTGGTCGTACCGGTGGCGCGGGTGGCGTAGCGGGTGCCTCCTTTCTGCCACCATCTGTGAGCGCCCGGTAACACGGCGCTCACAGATGCGCGGCCCCCGCCGCGCCCACCGCCGTCCTGTCCCCTCCGTCAAGGAGTCGTCCGCCGTGGGCCCACACCCCGCTGTCGCCGCGATACGCCTGGCCGTACGCCGCACGCTCACCGACCTCGCCGCCGAGGCCGGCACCACCTTCGCCGCACCCCGCGAGCCCCGCGAGCGCCCCAGCGGTGCGCCGCTGGTCGGCGCCGCCGTCGGGACCACCCTGATCGGCAACGCCCACCGCCACCCCTCCGGTCTGCCCCGCACCCCGGCCGCGCCCGGCTCGCCGCTGGTCCTGGTCGCCGTCAGCGGCGGCGCCGACTCGATGGCGCTGGCCATCGCGGCCGCCTTCGAGGCCCCCAAGCTGGGCCTGCGGGTCGGCGCCGTCACCGTCGACCACGGTCTCCAGAACGGCTCCGCCGACCGCGCCGCCCAGGTCGCCGAGCGGCTCCGCTCGCTCGGGCTCGACCCGGTCGAGGCCGTGCCGGTCCGGGTCGGCCGCGCCGGCGGCCCCGAGGCCGCCGCCCGGGACGCCCGCTACGCCGCCCTGGACGCCGCCGCCGAGCGTCACGGCGCCGTGGCCGTCCTGCTCGGCCACACCCGCGACGACCAGGCGGAGACGGTCCTGCTGGGCCTCGCCCGCGGCTCCGGTGCCCGCTCGCTGGCCGGCATGCCGGCCCAGAAGGGCCGCTACCGCCGCCCGCTGCTGGAGCTCGACCGGGCCGCCACCCGCCAGGCCTGTTCCGCCCAGGCGATCCCGGTCTGGGACGACCCGCACAACTGTGACCCCGCCTACACCCGCTCCCGGGTGCGGCACGAGGTCCTGCCGGTGCTGGAGAAGCACCTGGGCGGCGGCGTGGTCGAGGCGCTGGCCCGGACCGCCCGGCTGTTCCGCGACGACGCCGACGCGCTGGACCAGTGGGCCGCGCTCGCCGAACGCGATCTCCGTACCGGCGAGGGCACCCTGGACGTCGGGAAGCTGGCCGAACTGCCGCCCGCGGTGCGCCGCCGGGTACTGCGCAGGGCCGCGCTGCGGGCGGGCTGCCCGGCCGGGGACCTCTTCGCGCGCCACCTCGAAACGATCGATCTGCTGGTCACCGGTTGGCGCGGCCAGGGGCCGTTGCACCTACCCGGGGGCGTCGAAGCCACCCGTAGGTGTGGCACGCTGGTCTTTCGGCGGCAGGGCGACTGACGGGCAGGCATGCTCCCGGGGCGCCGGGCCGCCGGCCATCCAGACCCCGAACGTTTGAGGACGTATCCCCGGTGGACCAGAACGACATGGGCGCTGACCTCGCGAAGGTGCTCATCAGCAAGGACGAGATCGACGCCAAGCTCCTGGAGCTGGCCGAGCGCATCGACCGGGACTACGCAGGCAAGGACCTGCTGATCGTCGGCGTCCTCAAGGGTGCCGTGATGGTGATGGCCGACCTCGCCCGGGCGCTGCACTCGCAGGTGACCATGGACTGGATGGCCGTCTCCTCGTACGGGATGGGCACCAAGTCCTCCGGTGTGGTGCGGATCCTCAAGGACCTCGACACCGACATCGCCGGCCGTGACGTCCTGATCGTCGAGGACATCATCGACTCCGGGCTGACGCTGTCCTGGCTGCTGGGCAACCTGGGCTCGCGCGGCCCGGCCTCGCTGGAGGTCTGCACGCTGCTGCGCAAGCCCGACGCGGCCAAGGTCGAGATCGACGTCAAGTACGTCGGGTTCGACATTCCCAACGAGTTCGTGGTCGGCTACGGGCTCGACTACGCGGAGAAGCTGCGCAACCTCCCCTTCATCGGCACCCTCGCCCCGCACGTCTACGGCGGCTGAGGGTTTCGGGGCCCGTTCGGGCTACGGACGGGAACAGTGGACCGTTCCCGCCCGTTGCATCGGGGGAAATAGAAGTAGGCGTGTCGCTGTGCTCCCGCCACCGGCGGGTCGGACTGCGGTACGGTCCAATAAAACCGCTCTTCACATGAGCAGAACCGGATGCGCCGGCGGCCCAGGCCCCGCGGCGCCGTCGAGTGGCAGGAGGGACGGGGCGGCAACGCCCCGCATGGATGGACGTCAAGCGATACTTCCGTGCGCCGATCATGTGGATCGTGCTGGCCGTCCTCGCCGTCATCGTGCTGATGCAGGTCGTTTCTGACTCGAACGGCTACAAGACGGTGGACACCGGGCAGGTCGTCGCAGCGATCGACGCCAAGCAGGTCAAGTCGGCGCAGATCACCACTGGTGACTCGAACACGATCAAGATCCAACTGAAGGACGGCGCCACGCTGTCCAACGCCGGCACGGGCAAGACCCCGTCCGGCAGCAAGTTCCAGGCCTCGTACATCGGCGACCAGGGTGTCGCGCTCGCCGACAAGCTCCAGGCCCAGATCAACGACAACGACCAGAACTCGCTCTCCGAGGGCTACACCGTCAGCCCGGAGAAGCAGAGCACCTTCGTCAGCCTCCTGCTGTCGATGCTGCCCATCGTGATCATCGTTCTGGTCTTCCTGTTCCTGATGAACCAGATGCAGGGCGGCGGGTCCCGCGTCATGCAGTTCGGCAAGTCGAAGGCCAAGCTGCTCACCAAGGACACGCCGAAGACGACGTTCTCGGACGTCGCCGGTGCGGACGAGGCGGTGGAGGAGCTCCACGAGATCAAGGAGTTCCTGCAGGAGCCGGCCAAGTTCCAGGCGGTCGGCGCCAAGATCCCGAAGGGCGTGCTGCTCTACGGCCCGCCCGGTACCGGCAAGACCCTGCTGGCGCGTGCCGTCGCGGGCGAGGCCGGGGTCCCGTTCTACTCGATCTCCGGCTCGGACTTCGTGGAGATGTTCGTGGGTGTCGGCGCCAGCCGGGTCCGCGACCTCTTCGAGCAGGCCAAGGCGAACGCTCCGGCGATCGTCTTCGTCGACGAGATCGACGCCGTCGGCCGGCACCGCGGTGCGGGTCTCGGCGGCGGTCACGACGAGCGCGAGCAGACCCTCAACCAGCTGCTGGTCGAGATGGACGGCTTCGACGTCAAGGGCGGCGTGATCCTCATCGCGGCCACCAACCGCCCCGACATCCTGGACCCGGCGCTGCTGCGCCCGGGCCGCTTCGACCGGCAGATCGCGGTCGAGCGCCCCGACCTCCAGGGCCGTCTGGACATCCTCAAGGTGCACCAGAAGGGCAAGCCGGTCGCGCCGGACGTCGACCTCAAGGCCGTCGCCAAGCGCACCCCCGGCTTCACCGGTGCCGACCTGGCCAACGTCTTGAACGAGGCGGCGCTGCTGACCGCCCGCTCGGACAAGAAGCTGGTCGACAACTTCACGCTGGACGAGGCGATCGACCGCGTCGTGGCCGGACCGCAGAAGCGGACCCGGATCATGTCCGAGAAGGAGAAGAAGATCACCGCGTACCACGAGGGCGGTCACGCCCTGGTCGCGGCGGCTTCCCCCAACGCGGACCCGGTGCACAAGATCACCATCCTGTCCCGCGGCCGGGCGCTCGGCTACACCATGGTGCTGCCGGACGAGGACAAGTACTCCACCACCCGCAACGAGATGCTCGACCAGCTGGCGTACATGCTGGGCGGGCGCGCGGCGGAGGAGCTGGTCTTCCACGACCCGACCACCGGCGCCTCGAACGACATCGAGAAGGCCACCGCGACCGCGCGGGCCATGGTCACCCAGTACGGGATGACCGAGCGGCTCGGCGCGATCAAGTTCGGTTCGGACAACTCGGAGCCGTTCCTGGGCCGCGAGATGGGTCACCAGCGCGACTACTCGGAAGAGGTCGCCGGGCTGGTGGACGAAGAGGTGAAGAAGCTCATCGAGAACGCGCACAACGAGGCCTGGGAGATCCTGGTCGAGAACCGCGACGTGCTCGACAACCTGGTTCTGGAGCTCCTGGAGAAGGAGACCCTGAACAAGGAGCAGATCGCCGAGATCTTCGCCCCGATCGTCAAGCGCCCGGCCCGGCCGGCCTGGACGGGCTCGTCCCGTCGTACGCCGTCCACCCGGCCGCCGGTGCAGTCCCCGAAGGAGCTGGCGCTGACCAATGGCGCCGCCGCCGTCGAGGCCGCTCCGGTCGACGTGGTGAAGCTCCCGCCGCTGCCGGTGGAGCCGCCCGCCGAGGGCTGATCGCGCCAGCACAGGGACGGAATGGATGCCGCGCCACCAGGGTTTGTACTCTGGAGGCGCGGCATCCGTGCTGTTCAGCCAAGTCGTCCCCTAGTTAGCGAGGCCCGCATGATCGACCCGGTGACGCTCGACGGTCCGTCCGCCGTCGGGACCTTCGACCAGAAGCGGGCCGAGAACGCCATCCGCGAGCTGCTCCTCGCGGTGGGCGAGGACCCGGACCGCGAGGGTCTGCTGGAGACCCCGGCCCGGGTCGCCAGGGCGTACAAGGAGATATTCGCGGGCCTCTGGCAGGAGCCGGAGGACGTCCTCACCACCACCTTCGACCTCGGCCACGACGAGATGGTGCTGGTCAAGGACATCGAGCTGACGTCGGTCTGCGAGCACCACCTGGTGCCGTTCCGGGGCGTCGCGCACGTCGGCTACATCCCGTCGGTCAACGGCAAGATCACCGGCCTGTCGAAGCTGGCCCGGCTGGTCGACGTCTACGCCCGCCGCCCGCAGGTGCAGGAGCGGCTCACCAGCCAGGTCGCGGACGCGCTGATGCGGATCCTCGAACCGCGCGGCGCGATCGTCGTGATCGAGTGCGAGCACATGTGCATGTCGATGCGCGGCATCCGCAAGCCCGGCGCCAAGACCATCACCTCCTGCGTGCGGGGCCAGCTGCGCGACCCGGCCACCCGGGCCGAGGCGATGAGCCTGATCATCGGTCGCTAGCGGCCCTGCGGCCCCGTCGGCCCCCCGGCCCGCGCCGGCTCAGAGCAGCTGGTGCTCCGCGTGCGGCGGGGCCGGGGTGCCCAGGGCGTTGCGGCGCCGGGGCATCCGCAGGGTCACCATCCGCCGCCAGCCGAACGCCCGGTCGTACAGGTAGAGCACGTGGACGCCCGCCGTCACCACGGCGCGCTGCCAGCGCGGCCACCCGAGGATCCGCGCCATCCGGGTCGTCACGGCGAGCCCGACGTCCCGGTGGGTGCGGATCTCGCCGCGCGCGCTGGTCTCCAGGGTGTGCCGGACGTACGGGCCGTGGCCCTCGGCGACCAGCCGCAGCAGCTCCTCGTGGCAGTAGGCGAGGTGGTTGTCCTCGTCGGCGGAGATCATCCGCATCGCGCGGCCGAGATCCGGATTGTCGCCGTACACCTTGACCAGCTGGCGCATCTGCTCGGCCGCGCGCTGCTCGGTCACCCGGCTGTGCGCCAGGTAGGTGATGATCTCCCGCTCGGCCAGCGGCACCTCGCTGTTCAGCCGCTCGTGCGAGAGGCCGACGCCCTGGCGCTCCAGCAGCATGCAGTAGTCCGCTTCGGCGGGGACGTCGATCCTGGGCAGGCCGCGCTTGTGCAGCAGCTGGGTGAAGATCCGGCCGTGCTTGCGCTCGTCGGCGCCGTGCCGGGCGATCTTGGGGGCGAGGACCGGGTCGCGGGTGAGGGCGGCGATCCGCTCGTTCTCCCAGCCGCCCTGGTCCTCGCCGCCGGCCGCGATGCTGCAGAAGAGCTGATAGGCCTCGTCGTTGCGGTAGATCTCGGTGAAGAGCGATCGGGTGCTGAGCATGGGGCCTCCTGCACGGATCAGGTGTCCACCCGGGCCGTTCGGCCGGGCGGTCGCGATACGTTCCCCGTGGTGCCGGCGGACCGGCCCGACCGGCCGGTAACCACTCGTCCGGCGGCCGTCGCCGCCGGCGGTCAGGTCCAGGTGAGCCGGGCGCTCATCCACTCCAGGGCGGCCGGGAGCTCGCGGATCCAGCTGTCGAAGTTGTGGCCGCCGTCGTCCAGGTAGAGCGACTCGACCTTGAACTGCGGATTGGCGGCCGCGACCTGCTGGGCGAGGTCGACGAACTTCACCGTCTCCGGGTAGTCGGTCTCCTTGCGGGTGCTGATCACCAGCAGCGAGAGGTTCGGCGCGGGGAGGTTCTGCAGCCGCCAGCCGAGGTCGCTCTGGTCGGCCAGCGCCTTGTCGCCGCCGAAGAGGTTGCCGCCGGTGAACTGGTCCTCGGCGACCTTGAAGTCGCCGTGCATCCCCACGCCGTTGCCGTAGACGTCCGGGTAGCGCATCGCGAGCCGCATCGCGCAGCTGCCGCCGGTCGAGAAGCCGAGCACGCCCCAGGACGAGGGCGAGCGGCTGACCCGGTACGCCGAGCGCAGCGCCTCGGGCACGTCCTTGGCGAACCAGGACTCGGCGCGCGGGCCGCCGGGGACGTCGACGCACTCGGTGTCGCGCGGCGGGGCGACGCTCGGCCGGGCCATCACGATGATCGTGGGGGCCATCTTGCCGCCCTTGCGCAGCTCCCAGGCGGTCTGCGGGACGGGCAGGTCCTTGAGCAGGTGCATGGTGGTGCCGGGGAAGCCGGCGATGGTCAGCAGCACCGGGAAGCGCACCATGGCGAGGTTCGGGTCGAAGTACTCGGGCGGCAGGTAGACGAACATCTGGTCGGAGAGGCCGGTCTCCTTGCCCGCCACCCGGACCGATTCGATCTTGCCGACCTCCTCCGGGGGGCCCTTGGGCAGATCGGTCACGGTCTCCAGGCCGCCCTCCTCGGTCGGCTGGACCAGCGCGTCGGAGACCGGGGTGCCGCTGTGGTGGCGCTCGCTGCTGGTGAGCGCGAGCTTGGCGCCGCCGGGGCTGAGCAGGTCGTCCCATGAGGTGTAGAAGCCGAACGAGTTGTTGACCGACAGCGCCAGCACCGCGAGCACCGAGACCTGAGTGACGGTCAGCAGGCCGATCCGCCCGAGCACCGGGAGCGGGCGCTGCCGGGCCAGCCGGGGCCAGAGCCAGAGGGTGGTGAGCAGGGCCGCCGCGCCGAGCGCGAGCAGCGAGTTCACCAGCGCGTCGCTGGTCAGTTCCATGCCGTCGGCCTTCCGGTGGGAAACTCTCGGTGCAGGCTTCATCGTCTGGCGGTGCGTCAGCCACGGCCATCGCGGCTAGGCTGTCCGGACGTCGGGGCAGGCGGAGTCCGGGGCGATCCGACGCAACCGGTCCCCCGGAACGCGGCGTCCACCGTACGTACCGGGTATGCGGGGGTCCGTCGCGCCACGCGGCGGGAAGGCTCCGGCGCCCACCCCTCGGCTCAACCACAGCGTCCGCCGAACACCGGTTTACCCTCCGTTGCCGGATGTTTGGTGTGCGCATTGCCCGATGAAGGAAAAGGCATGAAGGTCCCTCACAACTCCTCCCCCGGAGTGACAGGACTGCAGTCCGCAGCCTCTACGCTGAGCTTCCATGAGCGTTCCCGTGTCCGTTGAGCCGAGCCCCGAGCAGCCGCCCCGCCGCCGCGGCCTGCAGACGCTTCGTACCCAAGCGGCCGCCGTCCCCCGGGCCTGGCTCCCCGGCGCGGTCGGCTACGCCTGTCTGCTGATCGGTCTGGTGGACACCGCCAGCGCGGTGTTCCCCAAGCTCCGGCACACCAAGGTGCACGACTTCGCGGGGCAGCTGCCCGGCGGCACCACGACCCTGGCCGCGGCCGGCACGCTGATGGTCGGCCTGCTGCTGGTGCTGCTCGCCCACGCCCTGCGCCGCCGGAAGCGGCGGGCCTGGCGGGCCGTCTGCGTGCTGCTGCCGGTCGGCGCGGCGCTGCACATCCTGCGCTGGCACCAGATCGGCCCGGCGGTCGTCTCGCTGGTGCTGTTCGCGGTGATGCTGGTGCACCGGCGCGAGTTCTACGCCAAGGCCGACCCCCGGACCCGCTGGCGGGCGGTGGTCAACCTGGTCGTGATGGGGGCGATCAGCGTCGCGCTCGGCCTGCTGGTGGTCTCCACCCGGACCGGGTACGAGATCGGCGACCCGAGCCTGTTCCACCGGCTTGAGCACGTCGGGTACGGACTGTTCGGCTTCGAAGGGCCGGTCGACTACAGCTCGGACCGGGTCTCCGACCAGGTCGCCTACCTGCTCGGCGGGCTGGGCCTGATCACCGCCTTCACCACCGCCTACCTGGCGCTGCGGCCGGAGAAGCCCAAGCCGGAGCTGACCGCCGAGGACGAGGAGAAGGTCCGCGCGCTGCTCGACCGGCACGGCGAGCGCGACTCGCTCGGCTACTTCGCGCTGCGCCGGGACAAGAGCGTGCTGTTCTCGCCCTCCGGCAAGGCGGCGATCTCCTACCGGGTGGTCTCCGGCGTGATGCTCGCCTCGGGTGACCCGGTCGGCGACGTCGAGGCCTGGCCGGGTGCGATCAAGGTCTTCATGACCGAGGCCCGCGAGCACGCCTGGGTGCCGGCCGTGATGGGCTGCAGCGAGGTGGGCGGCGAGGTCTGGACCCGCGAGGCGGGGCTGGACGCGCTGGAGCTGGGTGACGAGGCGATCGTCGACACCGGGACGTTCTCACTCGCGGGCCGGGCGATGCGCAACGTGCGCCAGATGGTCAAGCGGATCGAGCGCAACGGCTACTCCTGCCAGGTGCGGCGGGTCGCCGACCTCACGCCGGACGAGAAGTACCGGATCGCCGACGCCGCCTCCCGCTGGCGCGGCACCGACACCGAGCGCGGCTTCTCGATGGCCCTCGGCCGCTTCGGCGACCCGGGCGACGACGCCTGCGTGGTGGTCACCGCGCACAAGGCGCCGGAGGAGGGCGAGGACGGCGACGACCTGAAGGCCGTGCTGCACTTCGTGCCCTGGGGGCCGGACGGCATCTCGTTGGAGCTGATGCGCCGCGACCGCGCCGCCGACCCCGGTCTGAACGAGCTGCTGATCGTCGCCGCGCTGCAGGCGGTGCCGGCGATGGGCGTGCGCCGGGTCTCGCTCAACTTCGCGATGTTCCGCTCGGCCCTGGCGCGCGGTGAGCGGATCGGCGCCGGCCCGGTGCTGCGGGCCTGGCGCGGGCTGCTGGTGTTCCTGTCGCGCTGGTTCCAGATCGAGTCGCTGTACAAGTTCAACGCCAAGTTCCAGCCCGAGTGGGAGCCGCGGTTCCTGGTCTTCCCGAACACCCGGGACCTGCCCCGGATCGGGTTCGCCGCGATGCAGGCGGAGGCCTTCATCACCCTCGGCATGCCGCGCTTCGGCCGCAAGCCGCAGCGCCAGGGCCCGCTGCCGGCCCCGGGCCGCCCTGAGGTCACCGAGGCCGCGTAGGCCGTCGCCCGCCCCCGGACCCCCGTCGGAGACCCGGCGGGGGTCCGGTCGTCTCCGGGGGAGCGGGGACTTGAACTGATAATGGGGTTATGAGCACTTCGCTGTCCTTCTCGCTGCCGGCCGGACTGCCGCGGCTCGACCGCTGCTCCGTGATGGGCGTGGTCAATGTGACCCCCGACTCCTTCTCGGACGGCGGGATGTGGCACGACCCCGCCCGGGCCATCGCCCACGGCCTGGCGCTCCGGGCCCGCGGCGCGGACCTGGTGGACGTCGGCGGCGAGTCCACCCGCCCCGGCTCGCAGCGGGTGCCCGAGGAGGAGGAGCTGGGCCGGGTGCTGCCGGTGGTGCGCGAGCTGGCCGACTCCGGGGTGGTCGTCTCGGTCGACACCATGCGCGCCTCCGTCGCGGAGCGGGCCGTCGCGGCCGGTGCCCGGATCATCAACGACGTCTCCGGCGGCCTGGCCGACCCCGCGATGGCCCGGGTGGTGGCCGAGACCGGCGTGCCCTTCGTGGTGATGCACTGGCGCGGGCAGTCCGCCGACATGGACAGCCTGGCCGTCTACGGCGACGTGGTCGCGGACGTGGTCGGCGAGCTCACGGCCCGGATGGACGCGCTGCTGGCGGCCGGCGTCAAGGAGGAGCAGCTGATCCTGGACCCGGGCCTGGGCTTCGCCAAGACCGCCGAGCACAACTGGGCCCTGCTCGGCGGGCTCCCGGCGCTCACCGCGCTCGGCCGTCCCGTCCTCGTCGCCGCATCGCGCAAGCGGTTCCTGGGTACGCTGCTCGCCGACCCGGAAACCGGGGAACTGCGCCCGGCCAGGGAGCGCGACGACGCGACCGCCGCGGTGTCGGTGCTGTCGGCCGGGGCCGGGGCCTGGGCGGTGCGGGTGCACGACGTGGCCGGCACGGCGGACGCCGTCCGGGTGGTCGCCGCCTGGCAGCGGGCGGCCCGGCAGGACCCCTCCGGCCCGTCGGCGGGCCGGAGCGGCAGGTGAAACGGGAGGGTCTGTGGCAGGTGACGGCAGGGTGAGCGGCGAGACCGCGGGTCAGCGCGCCCGGGAAGCGGACCGGGAGGCCGTACTGGAGGCCAACCGGGCGCTGTACGAGGCGTTGGAGAACGGCGATCTGGAGGCCGTCGAGGAGGCCTGGCTGGGGGCCGACGAGGCCGACGACAAGGGCGGCGTGGTCTGCGTGCACCCCGGCTGGCCGGTGCTGCGCGGGCGGGCCCAGGTGACCCGCTCCTACATGTTGATCATGGCGAACACGGAGTACATCCAGTTCATCCTGACCGACGTCGAGGCCGAGGTTCAGGGGGATGTGGCCCTTGTCACGTGCACCGAGAACATCCTTTCCGGCGGCGAGGCGGAGGAGGAGGGCGAACTCGGCCCGCTGGTCGGCGGAAAGGTCGTCTCGACCAATCTCTTCCGCCGCACCCCGGCGGGCTGGAAGCTCTGGTCCCACCACGGTTCACCCGTTCTGACCAGCGGGGACGACGAGGACGAGGACTGACCCGGGGCCCGCTGGGGAAATGCCCGCCGGAGGCGGCCCGGGAATTCCCGGACGGCCACCGAACGTTCACGTCAATCGCCGATCCGGCGTGCGTGGCGTCGGTTCGTGCCGGGTAGGACGGTCAGGCGTTGTCGGCGCTCGCGGGTAGATTCGAAACGCAGTGGCGGCCGTCGTGTCCGCCTCCGCCCTGCCTTCCCCCCGCTTTCCGGGGCAGGGCCCGTCCGAGTGGGAGCAGTGATTCGTTTGCTGGACCGCGTCACCCTGCGGGGCCTGCGTGCCCGGGGTCACCACGGTGTCTTCGAGCGCGAGCGCGTCGAGGGCCAGACCTTCGTGGTGGACCTCGTGCTCCACCTGGACACCCGCCCCGCCGCGTCCGGCGACGACCTCACCCGCACGGCGCACTACGGCGTCGTGGCCGAGGAGGTCACCGCGATCATCGCCGGCGAGCCGGTCGACCTGATCGAGACCCTGGCGCAGCGCATCGCGGACCAGTGCCTGGCGCACGAGGCGGTCGAGGAGGTCGAGGTCACCGTGCACAAGCCCGACGCCCCGATCACCGTGCCGTTCGACGACGTGACCGTGACCATCCACCGGGGCCGCGCATGACCCGCACCGCGTACCCCGTGCCAGCCGCAGAGCCCGTTCCAGTTGTAGGGGAAGCCCGATGAGCACCAGCGACCCGACCGCCTCGCCGAGCACGTTCGACCTGGAGAACCGGGTGGACTCGGCCGACGCCACGCTGCACAGCCAGCGCTGCGCCGTGATCGCCCTCGGCTCCAACCTGGGCAACCGCCTGGACACCCTCCAGGGCGCCGTGGACGCCCTCGCCGACACCCCCGGGCTCAAGATCAAGGCCGTCTCCGGCGTCTACGAGACGGAGGCCCTCGGCGGCCCCGACGAGCAGCCCAACTACTACAACGCGGTGGTGGTGCTGCGCACCACCCTGCCCCCGCGCGACCTGCTGGAGCGCGGCAACGCGATCGAGGACGCCTTCGGCCGGGTCCGCACCGTGCGCTGGGGCCCGCGGACGCTGGACGTCGACATCCTGGCCTACGAGGGCGTCACCAGCGACGACCCGCAGCTGTTGCTGCCGCACCCGCGCTCGCACGAGCGGGCCTTCGTGCTCGCCCCCTGGCTGGACGCCCAGCCGGAGGCCGAGGTGCCCGGCCACGGCCAGGTCGCCGCGCTGCTCCAGGCGCTCGGCGGCGCCGACGCCCAGGGCGTCCGGCGGCGCGAGGACATCGGGCTGACCCTGCCGGAGTAGGCCCCGCCGGCCCGTACGGCCGGGAACTCGGACGAGGTCCCGGCCGTACGAGTAGGTGTCCGCCATCCGCGCGGGTGCCCGCCGGCCCGGGCCCGGTACGGTGGCCTGGCGCCGTCGTACCGTCCGCCCCGCCCCGTCGCCGGGCCGGGGCGCCTCCCAGCCGTCGGCCGGGGGGAGCAGGGCCGGGCCCGGGGGCGGCCGCCCGACACCGCAACCCCGGGAAGGACCACGTCCGAGTGAAGCTGCTTCGCCTCCGTCTGCTGGTCGGCATCACCGCCGCGACCACGGCGCTGTCGTGGGCCGGTGCCAAGCTGTGGGCCTCCCTGGACACCCTGCCCGCGGTGCCGGGTGCGGCTCCGGTGGTACTGGCCGCGGTGGCGGTGATCCTGCTCGCCACGGCGATCTCGCTGCGCTCCCGGCTGAAGGCGGCGCGCGAGCGCCAGCCCGGGGCGAAGGGCGTCGACCCGCTGGGCGCCGCCCGGGCGGTGGTGCTGGCGCAGGCGAGCGCGCTGGTCTCGTCGGTGGTCACCGGCATCTACGCGGGCGCGGGCATCTACCTGCTCGGCGAACTGGACGTGCAGGCCCGCCAGGACCAGGCCGTCACCGCCGGCTTCGCGGTGCTGGCCGGGGTGGCGGTGATCGCGGCGGCGCTCTGGCTGCAGCACGTGTGCAAGCTGCCGGAGGACCACGACGACCCGAGCGGCCCGGCGGCGACCTCGCACCGCTGAGCGGACCCGCTTCGGTGATCATGGGTGAGGGCCCGGGTACAAGCGGTAAAGCTTGCGCAGTGTCAAGGGCCAAAGCGGACCCTGGGCTGACACGGCCCCAATTCGCACGCTAGTTTCTTGGCATGTCTCGCGGACGCCACCGTCATTCCTCCGTCCTCGGCCGGATCCTTCCTCCCACCGCCGCCGGCGTGCTCATCGTCGCCGCGGTGGCCGCGCTGCTCTTCAGTCAGGACACCGTCCTGGTCCGCTCGGTGGGCGTCGCCGCCGTGCTGGCCTCGCTCGGGATCGCCGTGCTGCTGCGCCAGCGCGACCGGGCCGCCCGGGCGGCCGCCGAGGTGTCGGTCGCGCAGCGGCTCCGGGCCGAGGAGCGCTTCGAGGAGCAGCTCGCCGAGGCCGAGTACGCGGCGGAGGTCGCCGAGGAGCGGGCCACCCGCTTCGGGCGGCGGCTGACGGCCGAGAAGTCGCGGCTGGCCAAGGCCGAGACGGAGATCGCCAGGCTGCTGCGCGAGCGCGCCGTGGCGGTCGCCGAGCAGGCGCTCAAGGAGGCCGAGGCGGCCCAGCGGGCCCTCGCGGCCGCCCGCCCCAAGTACCCCGCCAGCCCGGCCGCGTTCGTCCGCGCCGCGGCCGTGCTGCGGCAGCTGCAGCGGCAGGCGGCGGCCCGGGACGCCCAGCGTGAGCGCGCGGCCGGCGCGGAGGTCGCGCTGCGGGCCCGCACCGCGCCGGCGACCGTCCCGGCGTCCGCGCCGGTGGCGCCCGCCCGTCCGGTGCTCGAGCTCCGGTGGCTCCGGCCGTTCCCACGCCGGCCGCGTCGGTGCCCGCGGCGGCCGCCCCGGCAGCCGTCGCTCCGGCGCCCGCGCCGCGGCCCGCACTGACGGCGACGGTGGGCCAGCTGGGTGGGACGCCCAGCGCTCCCGTGGTGGCGGCCGAGCGGCAGCGCCCGCGCCCGCAGCAGGCCCGTGGGCAGGGCTTCAGCTTCTTCGGCCGCTCGGGAGCGGCCGGCCGTCCGGCGGCCCCGGCGCCGGCCCTGGGCAGCGTCGCCGAGCTGGGCGAGCGCGCCGACCTGGCGGACGTGGTGGGCGACGAGGCGGTGGCCGCGGTCAGGGCCGTGCCGCCGGCCGCCCTCCCGGACCGGGTGCGGCCCTCGGTCGAGCCGGCCGGCCTCGACCCCGAGGCCGGGCAGGCCGACGCCGTACCGGCCGACGCGGACCAGGACGCCGAGCCGGAGGGCGTCGAGCCGACCGTGGTGGACCTGACCCCGGACGAGGAGACCGAGCTGCTCCAGCTCCCGGAGCTGCGCGCCTCCCGCTGACCCAGCCCGGGCGGCGCCCCGCGCCGCCTCCGCCGCCGCCCCGGCGCGCGTCCCCCCGGTCCGGCCGGGGGGACGCGCGCCGGGGCGTTCGTGGCCGCACCGCCTGGGTGGCGCGCGGTGCGGGAACGGCGAAGCGCCCGGCCTCCGAGGTGGGGGCCGGGCGCTTCAGCGTGGCGTCAGAGCTGGACGCCGAAGTCCTGGGCGATGCCCGCGAGGCCGGAGGCGTAGCCCTGGCCGACGGCGCGGAACTTCCACTCGGCACCGTTGCGGTAGAGCTCGCCGAAGATCATGGCGGTCTCGGTGGCGGCGTCCTCGGAGAGGTCGTAGCGGGCGATCTCGGCACCGCCGGCCGCGTTGATCACGCGGATGTAGGCGTTGCGGACCTGGCCGAAGTTCTGCGAGCGGGCGACCGCGTCGTAGATCGAGACCGGGAAGGTGATCTTGACGGCCTCGGCCGGCAGGCCGGCGAGGTTGACGTTGATCGCCTCGTCGTCGCCGGCGCCCTCGCCGGTGCGGTTGTCACCGGTGTGGACGACGGTGCTGTCCGGGGTGCTGGTGTTGTTGAAGAAGACGAAGTGGCTGTTGGACAGCACCTTGCCGTCGGCGTTCAGCACGATCGCGCTGGCGTCGAGGTCGAACTCGGCGCCCGTCGTGGTCCGGACGTCCCAGCCGAGACCGACGGTGACCGCGGACAGGCCGGGGGCCTCCTTGGTCAGCGAGACGTTGCCACCCTTGGAGAGGCTCACTGGCATGGTGTTTGCTGTCCCTTCGTTGCTTTGCCGGGATAACGCGGGAGACCGTGGACTTGGTTCCACGCCGCGCGGCACACATTCTTCGGAGCGGATGACCGGTGGGCAATGGCCGGGGCCGAGCTCGCTCAGATTCGGCGGAAGCGGCCCTGAAGTGACCAGATGTTCGGATTGTCGGCCAGCTCGGGGTGCATGTCGAAGAGATCGGCCAGCGTGTCCTGGAGGAAATCCCGGGCCTCGCGGCGCAGGTCGCCGTGGCGGACCACCGCGGGCGCCTCGTCCGGCAGCCAGGTGGCGCTCACCTCGACCCAGTTGAACCGGCGGGCGAACCGCAGCAGCTCGGTGTTCTGGGTGAAGTCGAGGTCGCAGGCCTGCACCCGGGCGGCGCGGCCGCCGTCCGGGTCCCGGTCCAGCTCCTCGACGATGTCGCAGAGCGCCCAGGCGAAGTCCAGCACCGGCACCCAGCCCCAGGCGGTGGAGAGTTCCGCGCCGTCGGCGTCCAGGTAGACGTCGCCGCAGAAGAGGTCGTACCGCAGGGCGTGCACCGAGGCGCTGCGGTAGTCGGTCTGCGGGGGGTCGGGGAAGCGGTTGGAGAGGGAGTAGCCGAGCTCGATCACGTACGCCATTGTCGGGGCTGCGGGCGGTCCCGGATAACCGGGTGACCGGATAACCGCGTGACCGGGGGCGCGGGGCACGGGATGATGGGCGCATGCCCGAGCCCATTCGCGTCCGGGGATCGGTGGTCGTCCCCGACGCCGAGCTCGTCTGGCGCTTCTCCCGTTCCTCCGGCCCCGGTGGCCAGCACGTCAACACCTCCGACACCCAGGTCGAGCTGCGCTACGACCTGGCCGCCTCCGCGGCGCTGCCCGAGGTGTGGAAGCAGCGCGCCCTGGAGCGGCTGGCCGGGCGGCTGGTGGACGGGCGGGTGCTCGTGGTGCGCGCGTCGGAGCACCGCTCGCAGTGGCGCAACCGCGAGGTCGCCGCGGCCCGGCTGGCGTCCCTGCTGGGGGAGGCCACCGCACCGCCGCCGAAGGCCCGCCGGGCGACGAAGCCCAGCCGGGGCATGGTGGAGCGGCGGCTGACCAACAAGCGGCACCGCGCCGAGCTGAAGCAGGGCCGGCGCTCGCCGAAGGGCGAGTAGCGCGTCGGCCGCGGTCAGCCGAGCTGCCGGTAGCCGCCGTGGAAGTAGAGCAGCGGGCGGCCGCCGGCGTTCGGTACCGCGGCCTCCAGGACGCGGCCGAGCAGCAGGGTGTGGTCGCCGGCGGCTATCCGCTGCTCGGTGCGGCACTCCACGGTGGCGAGCGCGCCGTCGATCAGCGGCGCTCCGCTGCGCCGGCCCCGGTGGTGCGGGGCGTCGGCGAACAGCAGCCGGTCGCTGAGCCGGCCCTTCATGGCGAACCGCGAGCCGAGCGCCTTCTGCTCCTCGGCGAGCAGGGAGACCGCCCAGGTGTCGGCGCGGGAGAGCACCTCGTCCATCCGGGAGTCCTCGCGTACGGAGATCAGCACCAGCGGCGGTTCCAGCGAGACGGAGAGGAAGGACGTGGCGGTCATGCCGACGTCCTCGCCGTCCTCCGGGTCGTGGACGGTCACCAGGCTCACGCCGGAGGCGAGCTGGGAGAGGGCCGCCCGGAACTCGTCGGGCGTCGCTTGGGAGGCAGCTTCGGGCTGCGGAGCCGAGTACACGTACCGCACGGTAGTCGGCGGCCGCGCGAAACGGCATCGGGCCGTGGTCGTAGGACCATCGGCGCAGAGGTTACGTTCCGCGCCGAGGCTCACCCTCAGGGGTGAAGTGGAGGGACTGCCGGGCGGCAGGCGGCTTCAGTGCACGGGCAATGCGGCCGACCACCAGAAATGTTCCTATAAAGCCTTATGTCCCGTTATGGGGCGGATGAGCTGATTAAGGGCGCATAAGTGTCGTGTGATTTAAGTCACAAGTGGTGGCCTATTGCTGACCGAGCGTGCCGAACGCTGTGCTCCCTGTGATTCAGTTCTTCTGGCAATCGGACGATAACCATTCAAGAACTATCCGAAGCAGCCGGGGAGCCCCCGCATGGAAGCCGAGTCGGAGCCGTACGTCCGCCTCGCGACCCTCCGCACCTTGCACCGGGTCGTGGCGGACCTCAACGCTGCCCGCAGCCTGGCGGGCACGCTGCAGGCTGTGGTCGAGGGTGCGGTCCACGGGCTCGGATTCGACGCCGCGGCGGTCAGCCTGGTCCGTCCGGACGGCGACCTCGTGGTGGCGGCCGTCTGGGAGCTGGAGGAGAGCGCCATGGGCGGCCCCTCCGTCCTGCTGGGCCAGGTCGGCTCGCGCGAGTCCTGGGACCGGCTGCTCGGCGTCAGCGACCACTGGGGCACCCTGCGCTTCCTGCCCTACGACCGCGGCTGGGCCGTGGCCAGCGACATCCCGCGCTGGATCGGTGACGGCCCGATGCCCGTCTACGCCAACGACTGGCACCCCGCGGACGGGCTGCTCGCCCCGATGTACAGCGCCGGCGGCGACCTGCTCGGCGTGCTCTCGGTGGACCGCCCGCGCAGCGGCAAGCGACCCGGGGCCTGGACCCGCGAGGCGCTGGAGATGTTCTCGCTGCAGGCCTCCATCGCGATCGGCAACGCCCGGCTGCGGGCCGAGATGCAGCGCGCGCTGGCCCGCCTGGAGAAGGAGCAGCAGGCCCTGCGGGCCAGCGAGGAGAGCTTCCGCCAGGCCTTCGAGTACGCGCCCAGCGGGATGGCCATCACCGAGCTGCACGGCGCCGGGCGCGGCCAGCTGACCAGGGTCAACGACGCGCTCTGTCGACTGCTCGGCCGCCCCCGCGCGGTGCTGCGCCAGCAGAGCTTCGCCGACCTCGTCCACCCCGACGACCGGGCCCTGCTGGAGCGCACCAGTGCCGAGAGCGGCCGGGCCGAGCTGCGGCTGTCCCGCCGGGACGGCGGATACCAGTGGGTGTGCCTGCGCAACTCGATCGTCGCGGACGCGGCCGAGGGCCCGAGCTTCCTGCTCACCCACGTCGAGGACATCGAGGACCGCAAGCGCCACGAGCTCCAGCTCGCCCACCGGGCCAGCCACGACGCGCTCACCGGGCTGCCGAACGGTGCCGAGCTGAAGGCCCGGCTGGGTCGGCGGCTCTGCAACGAACCGCAGACGGTCGGCGCCGTCGCCGGACACCCGGCCGGACAGGGCGAGGGGGCGTACTCGCCGGCGTACGGCGGTTACGCCGTCGACTCCTACAGCGCGCACGCCGCCTACGAGGGGCTGGACGGGGCCGACCCGCGGACCGGCGGGACGCACGGCTACGGGCTGCCCGACGGCTACCCGGTGGCGGCCGCCGGCTACGGCGAGCACGAGCACGCGGTGGTCCCCGCCGACCACGGCCCGGGCGGGGACGTCTGGTCGGGCCCGTTCCGGTCGGGCGGCGCGGCCGCGGCGGACAAGGGGCTCGCGGTGCTCTTCTGCGACCTCGACGGCTTCAAGTCGATCAACGACCGGTTCGGCCACAACGCGGGCGACGCGGTGCTGGTCGAGGTCGCCCGCCGGCTGAGCCAGGCCGTCCGGGAGGGCGACACGGTGGCGCGCCTCGGCGGCGACGAGTTCGTGGTGCTGGCCGACGGCATCGGCCGCGAGGAGGCCAAGGACCTCGCCCACCGGCTGCGCAACGCGATCATCCCGCCGATGCGGATCGACGGCCGCGGGATGCGGGTCGGGGTCAGCCTCGGCGTCGGCTGGGCCGGCTGCGGGATGAGCATCGAGGAGGTGCTGCACACCGCCGACGAGCGGATGTACGACGAGAAGCGGGCCCGGGGCGGCGCGGTGCGCGGGGCCCGGGGCGAACGCTCCCACCGCCGGGCGGGTTAGACCCGGACGGCGGCCCGGGCGCCCGGTGTCCCGTGGCGGTGAGGTGAAAGCTACTCGCAGGTTGTCAAGGGGTCTTTTCGGCGGATCGGCTGCGGCAGGTAGGGTTCCCGGGTACGAGCGACCACCACGTGCGCCGAGGGCAGGGAAGTCCGGCGGCGCCACCGCGATGGGGAGTTGACCACCGTGACGACCGCCGGCAGCAACGGAGTGCCCGAGGGCCCGGAGGGCGGTGCCCCCCAGGACGACGATCCCTTCGGCTACCTCTACCGTCCGGCCGGCGGCGGCGCCGCGCAGCCGGCCGAGCCGCAGCAGGGCGTACCCCGTACGTCGTACAACCGGCCGATGGAGGTCGGCCGTGCGCAGTACGGGCAGCAGCGCCAGCAGCCGTACCCGCCGCAGCAGGGCTACCCGCAGGGGCAGCCGTACCCGCCGCAGCAGGCCGAGTACGGCGGTGCGCCCACGCAGCACCAGCCGCCCGTGCCGCACCAGCCCGCGCAGCACCTGGAGTACGGCGGCGACGCGCCCACCCAGCAGACCCGGTACGCCGAGCGCTCCCGGCCGCAGCCGGGCGAGGAGCGGGCGAGCAGCGGGAGGAGCAAGGGCGCGGTGATCGGCGCGGTGGCGGTGGTCGCGGCCATCGCGATCGGCGCGGGCATAGCGCTCTCCACCGGCGACCCGGACGGCGGCAAGAGCGGAAAGAGCGGCACCCAGACCACGGCCCCGCCGGCCCCGAGCGCCACCACCGCCGGCCCGTCCGCCTCCGGCACGGCCTCGCCCGGCGCCACCGCCACCTCGGGTCCGGCCACCGTCGACGCGGGCCAGCTGCAGGGCCAGAACGCCCCGTCCGGCAACACCGTCAAGGGCGCCAAGTCGGCGGACGGCAGCTACCTGACCCTCCAGCCGGGTGCGACCGTGAGCTGGACCGGCGACATCGCCACGGCCGGCACGTACAAGCTGACCGTGCACTTCAACAACGCGGGCAGCGACGTGAAGGCCTCGGCCGCGGTCAACGGCAAGGACTGGCCGAGCGGGCTGTCGCTCAAGAACTACTCGCCCGGCAAGGACCCGGCGTCCTCCTGGTACACCACGTTCATACTCCCGCAGTTCCAGGCGGGCTCGAACACCGTCGCCATCATGAACCCGAGCGGCGGCCCGGTGCTGATCGACCAGCTGACCGTCGAGCCGTACGGCGGCTGACCGGCGCGCGGACGCGAAACGGCCGCCCGTTCCCGAGGGGGAGCGGGCGGCCGTCGCGCGTCCGGTGTCAGGCGGGCCGCACGGCGGCGAAGGTGTCGCCGCCGGTGATCCACTCGCCCCGGCGCATGACGGCGACGAGGTCGTAGCCGTCGGAGTCGAGGACGACGAGGTCGGCGTTCTTGCCGGCCTCCAGCGAGCCGGTCGAGTCGGCGAGACCGAGCAGGCGGGCCGGGACGGTGCTGAGCGATTCGACGGTCTCGGCCAGGGAGAGGCCGTTGACGGTGACGGAGCGCTTGAACGCGACGTCCAGGGTGAGCGTCGAGCCGGCGATCGCGCCGCCCTCGACCAGCCGCGCGACGCCGTCCTTGACCTCGACCTGGAGCGGGCCGAGGGGGTAGAGGCCGTCGCCCATCCCGGCGGCGCCCATGGCGTCGGTGATCAGCGCGACCCGGGAGGCGCCGGCCGTGCGGTAGGCGAGGTCGAGGACGGACGGGTGCAGGTGCACGCCGTCGTTGATCAGCTCGACGGTGACCCGCTCGTCCTCCAGCAGCGCCACGATCGGGCCCGGGGCGCGGTGGGCGATGCCGGGCATGGCGTTGAACAGGTGGGTCGCGACGGTGGCGCCGGCGTCGACGGCTTCGAGGGTCTTGGCGTAGTCCGAGTCGGTGTGGCCGACGGCGGCGATCACGCCGAGGTCGGCGAGCATCCGCACCGACTCCAGGCCGCCGGGCAGCTCGGGGGCGAGGGTGACCATCTTGGCGTGGCCGCGGGCCGCGTCGACGAGCTTGCGGACCAGCGCCGGGTCCGGGTCGCGCAGCAGGTCGGGGCGGTGCGCGCCGCAGCGGTTGTGGGAGATGAACGGGCCCTCGAAGTGGATGCCGGCCAGGACGCCGTCCTCGACGAGTTCGGACAGCACGCCGGCCTGGCGGGCGACCTCGTCGATCTCGCCGGTGACGGTGGAGGCGACCGTGGTGGTGGTGCCGTGTTCGAGGTGGACGCGGGCGGCCCGCAGGGCCTCCTCGGCGATCCCGGAGGCGTAGGAGGCGCCGCCGCCGCCGTGGACGTGCAGGTCCACGAAGCCGGGGACGACGGTGTACCCGGTCAGGTCGAGATCGCCCGGCCGCGCCGCGCCGCCCGTGATGCCGGCGATCCGGTCGCCCTCGACCGTGAGCCGGTCGCCCTCGACGACACCGCCCGGCAGGACCAGCCGGGCGCCGGCCAGGGCGATGCCCGCGGGCCGGGCCGCCGATTCGATTCGCGCGGTGGTCACGCGGTCACCTCCATGGAGAGCAGATCCCAGGCGAGCAGGCCGGCGCCCAGGGACGCGGCGGTGTCTTTGAGCATGGCGGGTACGACCTCGGGGGGCATCTGGAAGGTCAGCCGCTCGGAAACCGCCGCGCGCAGGGGCGTGAAGAGGGTGTCGCCGGCCTCGGCGAGGCCGCCGCCGACGATCACCGTGGACGGGTCGAGCAGGCTCTGGGCGAGCACGATGCCGTCGGCGAGGGCGTCCACCGCGTGCTGCCAGACCGCGACCGCGCGGGGGTCCCCGGCGTCCACCGCGACGGCGCAGGATGCCGCGTCGGCGTCGGGGTCCCCGCTGGCCGCGGCCCAGGCCCGGGAGACGGCGGAGGCGGAGGCGAGGGTTTCCAGGCAGCCCCGGGCGCCGCAGCCGCACTGCGGCCCGCCCGGGCGGACCACGACGTGGCCGATCTCGCCGCCGTAGCCGTGGGCGCCGGCCTCGATCCGGCCGCCGATGCCGATGGCGCCGGCGATCCCGGTGCCCAGCGCGACGAACAGGAAGCGCTCCACACCCCGCCCGGCGCCGAGGCGGCCCTCGGCGAGCCCGCCGGAGCGCACGTCGTGGCCGAGCGCGACCGGCATCGCGGTGCCGCCCGCCCCGGCCAGGCGCGCGCCCAGCAGTTCGCGCATCGGGAGGTCCCGCCAGCCGAGGTTGGCGGAGAAGACCGCGATGCCGTTCTTCTCGTCGATCGTCCCCGGGACGGCGACGCCCGCCGCCAGCGGGGCGACGCCGAAGCGGCTGCGACCTTCGTCCGCCAGGTCGGCGGCGAAGTCGAGGATGGCGGCGACGACGGCATCAGTGCCGTGCTCCCGCCCGGTCGGTCGGCGTGCCTCGAACAGCACGGAGCCGTCCTGGGCGAGCAGCGCGGCCTTCATGCCGGTGCCGCCTACATCGAGTGCGATGACGTGCTTCACGGAGGACAGTTTCCCTTGGCTGGGTCGGAGAGGTCTAGTCCAGTTGTCGGATTGGTCTGGTCCAAAGTAGGTGAGCTTTGTCGCAGAACCATGGGGTGTGCGGCACTTTGCGCCCGCCCCGAGAGGGCGGTTTTCACGCCGATTCATTGCGCATCGTGCAATGACCTCCGCACTTCGATAACTACCCGGCGGGGACGGCCCACAGGTGTGGACCACTGTGCACCGCATTTGGCAGGGTTGCCGCCTCCCCTCCGCCGGATTCCCCCCTCCGGCCCCCCGCTTCCTTTCACCCCCCGAAGGCGGTACCCGCGTTGATCAGGCGCGCCCAGGCCCCCACCCGGCTGCTCGGCACCGCGCTGGCCGGAGCGCTGCTGCTCACCGGCTGCGGCGGCCAGGACGACAAGACCGTCACCCTCAAGCTCGTGGCGGCCGACTACGGCGAGGACGCGGCCACCAGCTCCAAGCTGTACTGGGACGACGTCGCCCGCCGCTTCGAGGCCGCCAACCCGGACATCCGGATCGACGTCGAGGTGACGAGCTGGACCGACATCGGCAAGCGGGTCGACGACCTGGTGGCCGCCGGCAAGTCGCCCGACCTGCTGCAGACCGGCGGCTTCGCCGACCAGGCGGTGGCGAACCGGCTGTACCCGGCGGGTGACGTCCTCTCGCTGGAGACCCAGGCCAACATCATGGAGTCGTTCGCGCACGCCGGCCAGGTGCTCGGGACGCAGTACGGCATCCCGTTCGTCTCCTCCTCCCGGGTGCTGTTCTACAACAAGGCGGTCTTCCAGAAGGCCGGGATCACCCAGCCGCCGGCCACCTGGAACGAGCTCCGGCAGGCCGCCGAGAAGATCAAGGCCAAGGTGCCGGGGGTCACGCCGTACGGGCTGCCGCTCGGTCCCGAGGAGGCCCCGGCCGAGTCGATGCTGTGGACGCTGAGCGGTGGCGGCAGCCTCTCCGACGACGTCGGCAACTACACCATCGACAGCACGGAGAACCAGGCCACCTTCACCTGGCTGCGCACCAACCTGGTCGACACCAAGCTGACCAACCCCGATCCCGGGAAGACCAACCGCACGCCGATGTTCACCGACTTCGCGGCCGGGAAGGTCGCGATGCTCAACGGGCACCCGACGCTGCTGCGGATGGCGGCCAAGGGCAAGATCGACTTCGGCACGGCGCCGATCCCGAAGAAGGACGGGCTGGCGAAGACCGGCAGCCTCGGGGTGGCCGACTGGATGATGGCGTTCAAGGCGAACGGGCACCGCAACGAGATCCGCAAGTTCCTCAGCTTCGTGTACGCCAAGGACAACCAGCTCAAGTTCGACGAGACGTACAACCTGCTGCCGGTCACCCAAGACGCCTTCACCGCGGTGACCAAGGACGGGAGGCACGAGGACCTCAAGCAGTTCGCGGCCGGGCTGACCAACGCGAGCTTCTACCCCTTCGGGGACCCGGCCTGGGCGGACGTCAGCAACCGGATCAAGGCGGGGATCGGCGGCGCCGTGACGGGCGACGCCAAGCAGGTGCTGGAGGGGCTCCAGGAGTCCGCGGTGAAGGAGGCGGCCCGGGTCCGCAAGTGACGGATCCCGGGCCGGGCGGCGGGTGCGGACGTCAGAGGGTGATGGCGTAGGCCTTGCGGAGGGTCTCGTGGACCGTCCACGTGGTGCGGTCGCCGGCCCGCAGGACGGCGCAGTCGCCCGGACCGACCTCCAGGGTCGGGCCGCCGTCGATCTCGACGGTGGCCCGGCCGCTGAGCACCACGAACATCTCGTCGGCCTCGACGTCGGTGACCACGCCGGGGGTGATCTGCCAGATGCCGCGCAGCTGGCGGCCGTCGGGGGACTCGGAGAGCACGCGGCCGGAGACCTCGGGGGTGCCGGAGACGATCTGGGCCGGGTCGAGCGGGTCGGGTTCGAGCTCGGCGGTCGGGATGTGCACGGCGAAGCTGGGCGTCATGGGGGTGACGCTAGCCCGGGCGGGGACGCCGGCGGGGGCGCAAGGTGTGTCGCCTCGCCGGGGGAGAATGACACTCCGTAGTGCTGGACGGAGGTGGGTCGCGGATGGGTGCGGGGACGGACGGGCTCGACGAGCGGGACACGGCGGTGCTGGAGCTCGAAGGGCGGCAGTGGCGGACGGCCGGGGCCAAGGAGCGGGCGATCCGCGAGGAGCTGGGGCTCTCCAGCACGCGCTACTACCAGCTGCTGAACGCCCTGCTGGACCGGCCGGCGGCGCTGGCGCACGCGCCGGTGCTGGTGAACCGGCTGCGGCGGGTGCGGGAGGCGCGGCGCGCGGCCCGGTAGCCCGGGTGGTCCCGGGCCGCTCGGGCTACCGGGGCGTTCCCGGGTCCGGGGGCGGGTCGGGCCCGGAAGGCTGGGTAGGTTCCGGACATGGGTCTTGAGGACATGGGTCTTGAGGAGATGGCGGAGCCGGGGAACGAGGCCGGACGGGCGGGGCTGGAGGCGATCCTCCGGGCGCCCCGGGAGGCGGTGGTGGCGCTCGACTTCGACGGGACGCTGGCGCCGATCGTGGCGGATCCGAGCCGGGCGCGGGCGCATCCGGGGGCGGCGGGCGCGCTGGCGGAGCTGGCGCCCCGGGTCGGCGCGATCGTGGTGGTGACCGGCCGGCCGGCCGCCCTGGCGGTGGAGTACGGCGGGTTCGGCGGCGTCGACGGCGTGGTGGTGCTCGGGCACTACGGGGCCGAGCGCTGGGAGGGCGGCGAGCTGACGGCGCCGCCGGCGCATCCGGGAGTGGCACGGGCGCGGGCCGCGCTGGACGGCGTACTGGCGCGGGTCGGAGCGCCGGCCGGGACGTGGGTGGAGGACAAGGGGCGCTCGCTGGCCGTCCACACCCGGCGGACGGAGGCGCCGGAGGAGGCGTTCGAGCTGCTGCGCGCCCCGGTGGAGGCGCTGGCCGCCGAGCACGGGCTGGTGGTGGAGCCGGGCCGGCTGGTGCTGGAGCTGCGGCCGCCGGGGGTGGACAAGGGCGCCGCGCTGACCGGGTTCCTGCGCGAGCGGGGCGCCCGGGCGGTGCTCTACGCGGGGGACGACCTGGGGGACGTGGCGGCCTTCGCGGCCGTGGAGAAGCTGCGCGGCGAGGGGCTGGCCGGCCTGCTGGTGTGCAGCGGCACGGTCGACGGCGACGCGCCGGTGCGGGAGCTCGCCGACCGGGCGGACCTGGTGGTCGCCGGCCCGGCCGGCGTGGTGGGGCTGCTGACGGCGCTGGGAGCGGCGCTCGGGGACGGGGCCCAGGGCTCCTAGAGTCGGCCGTGCCGGCCGGCGGTCGGGCCGCCGGCCGGTACGGCGGCGGTCAGTCCAGCGCCGTCAGCTGGTCGAGGAACCACTGCTGCGGCGGCAGCGCCGTCGAGGCGGCGGCGAGGCGCTTGGTGCGGTCGGCCCGCTCGTCCTCGGGCATGGTGAGCGCCGTGTGCAGGGCCTCCGCGGTGGCGATGACGTCGTACGGGTTGACGCACAGGGCGTCGTCGGCCAGCTCCGCGTGGGCGCCGGCCTCGCGGGAGAGCACCAGGGCGCAGCCGCGGTCGGAGACCACCGGTACCTCCTTGGCGACCAGGTTCATGCCGTCGCGGATCGGGTTCACCAGGGCGACGTCGGCCAGCCGGTAGGCCGCGAGGGAGCGCGGGAAGTCGTCGTTGACGTGCAGGATCAGCGGCTGCCAGTCGGCGGTGCCGAACTCCGCGTTGATCTCGGCGGCGAGCCGCTCCACCTCGGCGGTGTAGGCGCGGTACTCGGCGAGGTCGGTGCGCGAGGGGTAGGCGAAGGCGATGTGCACCACGCTGTCCAGCCACTCGGGGCGGGTGCGGAGCAGGTGCCGGTAGGCCTGGAAGCCGCGGACGATGTTCTTGCTCAGCTCGGTGCGGTCGACCCGGACGACGGTGCGCCGCCCGCCGACCGCCTCGCGCAGGGTGGCGAGCCGCTCGTCGACGTCCGGGCGGTGGGACCGCTCGCGCAGGAAGTCGGCGTCGGCCCCGAGGGCGTGCACGCCGAGCCGGGTGGTGCGGCCCGCGTGCGTCACGGTGAGGGCCTCGCGGTCGACGTCCGCGCCGAGGACGTCCGCGCAGCAGTCGGCGAAGGCGAGGGCCCAGCGGCGGGTCAGGAAGGCGGCCCGGTCGGCGCCGAGGATGCCGGTCAGGACGCTCTCGGCGACGTCGTCCGGCAGCAGCCGGAAGTACTCGGGCGGGGCCCACGGGGTGTGCGAGAAGTGGCCGATGCGCAGGTCGGGGCGGGCGGTCCGGAGCAGGGCCGGGGCCAGCGAGAGGTGGTAGTCCTGGATCAGTACCGCGGCCCCGGGCGCCGCCTCGGCGGCGAGGGCCTCGGCGAAGGCGGCGTTGTAGGCGCGGTAGGACTGCCATTCGGAGCGGAACTCCGCGCCGAAGGAGGGGGCCGTCGGGGTGGCGTAGAGCAGGTGGTGGACGAACCAGAGGGTGGAGTTGGCGACGCCGTTGTAGGCGGCCGCGAACGTCTCCGGGTCTATGTCCAGCATCCGGACGGCCTGTCCGCCGACGTCGTGGCCGGCCCGGTCGAGGCGGCCGTCGGGGGCCTCCCGGGCGGCCCGGCGGTCGGCGTCGCCGAGCGCCGCGCAGACCCAGACGGCATGCGGGTCGTCGATCGCGGAGAGTCCGGACACCAGCCCGCCGCCGCCCCGGCGCAGGGTCAGGGTGCCGTCGGCCGCGGTACTGAATGACACCGGTCCCCGGTTGGAGGCCACCAGTACGGTGGCGGAACCGGTCGCACTCGAACGTTCGGTCGTGAGATCGCCCATGGTTGGTACGTTGCCGTGGGCCCGGGTCGGCAAACCCCCGTCCGGCGTCAGGCCTGGTGGCCGTGGTGGGCGGCGTACTCCGGGACGGTGTGCATCGGGGGCCGTTCCTCCGCCGTGATCGCATGGGTGTGCGGGGTGAAGATGGCGGCGCCGCCGGCCGGGGGCCCGGCCGCGGTGCGCGGGTCCCGGGTGAACTGGGTGAGCAGCGGGTGGACCAGGTCGGCGGAGGCCTTCAGCCGGTGGGTCCGGTCCAGGCGTTCCAGGGCGGTGCGGTAGATGGTGGCGGCCATCCGGCCGAGCGCCTGGCTGTCCTGGTGGCGGTGGTGGCGTACGCCGACGTCCACCTGGGCGAGGGCGTCCAGGCCGGCGAGCTCCAGGGCGTCCACCAGGAGGCCGAGCTCGACGCCGTAGCCGGTGGGGAACGGCAGCCGTTCGAGCAGCGAGCGGCGGGCCGCGTACTCGCCGCCGAGCGGCTGGACGAAACCGGCGAGTTCCGGCCAGTGCAGGTTGAGCAGGGGGCGGGCGACCAGCTCGGTGACCCGTCCGCCGCCGGAGGGGACCACGGCGGCGTCGCCGGAACCGGAGCCGTTCGTCACTTCGAGCGGCCGGTCGTACATGGCCTTGACCAGCTGGATGTCCGGCTCGGTGAGCAGCGGGCCGATGATGCCGGAGACGAAGGCGGGGTCGAAGGAGCGCAGGTCGGCGTCGACGAAGCAGACGATCTCGCCGCTGGTGACCAGCAGCGAGCGCCAGAGCACCTCGCCCTTGCCGGGGGAGGCGGGCAGCCGGGGCAGGATGTCGTCGCGGTGGACGACCCGGGCGCCGGCCTCGGCGGCCGCGGCGGCGGTGCCGTCGACGGAGCCGGAGTCGACGACGACGAGTTCGTCGACGAGGGGCAGGCGTTCCATCAGCTCGCGGCGCACGGTGCGGACGATGTCGCCGACGGTGGCCTCCTCGTCCAGGGCGGGCAGCACCACGCTGACGGTGCCGGCCCGACCCGCCGCCTGCTTGGCCGCCAGCAGGGCGCCCACCGGGCGGTCGGCCGCGCTCCAGGAGCGGCGGCGCAGCCAGGACGCCGCCTTCGGGAGGAGCGCGGGTGTCGGTTCGGCGGGCACGGAACTCTCCTCGACGGATCGGGGTGGGACGGGGCATCTCGCGTGGCGGACGGTCCCGTTCAGGGTTGACGCCTTCGGATACAGTCTTCGTACAGCGATCGGACCTTCGCACGCCGGGGTCGCCGCTGAGCAGGACCACAACTTCACAGAGCTCATCCAGAGGGACTGAGGGAACGGCCCGTTGACGTCCCGGCAACCTTCTCGCACGGCAGGCCTCCGGCCCCGGCGGGACAGGTGCCAATTCCGGCCTGTGGCGCGCCCGCGTCACGGGGAAGATGAGGAGAGAGGCCTCCGCCATCATGGCTATCGACACCGCCGCAGCCGCCCCCGCGACCGTTGATCTCGGTCCCGCCGTCGCACTGTCCTGTCGGGAGTGCGGTACCCGGTTCCCGCTCGGTCCCAGCTTCGCCTGCCTGGAGTGCTTCGGGCCGCTGGAGATCGCCTACGACTTCGGGAGCGAGGGCGCGGAGGAGCTCCGCAAGCGGATCGAGGCCGGTCCGGCGTCGATCTGGCGCTACGCCCCGCTGCTGCCCGTCCCGGCCGACGTGGCCGACAAGCCGAACCTCAACCCGGGGTGGACCCCGCTGGTGAAGGCGGACAACCTGGGCCGCGAGCTCGGGTTCACCGCCCAGCTGCACGTCAAGGACGACTCCGGCAACCCGACGCACTCCTTCAAGGACCGGGTGGTCGCCTGCGCGATCGAGGCGGCCCGCGCGTTCCACTTCACGACCCTCTCCTGCTCCTCGACCGGCAACCTGGCCGGCGCGGTGGGCGCGGCGGCGGCCCGGGCCGGGTTCAAGTCCTGCGTGTTCATCCCGCACGACCTGGAGCAGGGCAAGGTCGTCATGGCCGGTGTCTACGGTGGCGAGCTGGTCGGCATCGAGGGCAACTACGACGACGTGAACCGCTTCTGCTCGGAGCTGATCGGCGACCCGGCCGGTGAGGGGTGGGGCTTCGTCAACGTCAACCTGCGCCCGTACTACGGCGAGGGTTCCAAGACGCTGGCGTACGAGATCTGCGAGCAGCTCGGCTGGCGGCTGCCGGAGCAGATCGTCATCCCGATCGCCTCGGGCTCGCAGCTGACGAAGATCGACAAGGGCCTGCAGGAGCTGATCAAGCTGGGCCTGGTCGAGGACCGGCCGTACCGGATCTTCGGCGCCCAGGCGGCGGGCTGCTCGCCGGTGTCGGCGGCCTTCAAGGCCGGCCAGGACGTGATCCGGCCGGTCAAGCCGGACACCATCGCCAAGTCGCTGGCGATCGGCAACCCGGCCGACGGCCCCTACGTGCTGGACATCGCCCGGCGCACCGGCGGGGCGGTCGAGGACGTCACCGACGCCGAGGTGGTCGCCGCGATCAAGCTGCTGGCCCGGACCGAGGGCATCTTCGCCGAGACCGCGGGCGGGGTGACCGTCGGCGTGCTGAAGAAGCTGGTCGAGACCGGACAGCTGGATCCGGCCAAGGAGACCGTCGCGATCAACACCGGTGACGGCCTGAAGACGCTGGACGCCGTCTCCGACTCCGGGATGACCACCGTCATCCGCCCGACGCTGGCCTCGTTCCGCGACGCCGGCCTCGCGTCCGCCTGACCCCCCGCCGCCCCCGCAGCCCGTACCGGCCGCCCGGCCGCACCGCCCGAGGAGATCCCCCATGAGCGCCACCGTCCGCATCCCGACCATCCTGCGCACCTACACCGGCGGCGCCGCCGAGGTGGCCGCCGAGGGCGCCACCCTGGGCGACGTCATCGCCGACCTGGAGCGGAACCACGCCGGGATCGCCGCCCGGATCCTGGACGACGCCGGCAAGCTGCGCCGGTTCGTCAACGTCTACGTGAACGACGACGACGTCCGGTTCGCCGAGGGCCTGGCCACCGAGATCAAGGACGGCGCGAGCGTTTCGATCATTCCGGCGGTGGCCGGCGGCTGCTGATCCGCCCCTTTCCGACCAGGCCTTTCATCGGCCGACCCGTTTTCGACCGGGCCGTCCGCCCGTACGGAATTCCGATCTCCGTACGCGCGGGCGGCCCGCCGCATTCCGGCGGGAATATTTCGCGGTCCGGGGGAGTAGAGTGTGGCTCGTCCGGGAAGAGGGCCGCGCCACCCCCCTCGCGCCGGTACTCGAACTCCGTCCGCGCCCGTACCGCCGGTGTCTGTCCGGCCGCTGAGACCGGCGCCGGGGCCGTGACCGTGAAACATGTCAGGCCGATGTCAGAATTCTCGAAGGCATTTGAGTAATTCGTCCGCTATGTCCGGCGTGAAATGCCGATTTCCTCCCGCTTTGGTCTGGCCTGTCCCCTGGCGGACCTCGGGAATTCCCAGCGGTTGACCCTGTTGCAGAGGGCGTCGATCCGGATACATTCAGCCGCGGTCGACGCAATCACCCGCTCACCGGAGGTCTTCCGGTGGTCTCCGCGGACGATTGTGGCGTGCACGGCTGCGCCCAGGGGGGGTTCCCCGGGCCGGCCTCAAACCAGACCCGGGCCCGCGACCTGCGGGCGCGTGAAGGGCCAGCACAGCACTAGGGGAGTTCGGAATGGCTCAGGGCACCGTCAAGTGGTTCAACGCGGAGAAGGGCTACGGCTTCATCGCGGTCGACGGTGGTGCGGACGTCTTCGTCCACTACAGCGCGATCCAGATGGACGGCTACCGCACCCTTGAGGAGGGCCAGCGGGTCGAGTTCGAGATCTCTCAGGGGCAGAAGGGCCCGCAGGCGGACATGGTCCGCGCCGCGGTCTGACCTTTCCGACCCCAGGAGTTCGGCTCGGCCCATTCGGCTGGTGCACCTCTTGCTTCACGACGGGCCCGTACGACACATGTCGTACGGGCCCGTCGGCATGTCCGGCGGGGGCCCGCGCGGCGTCCGGCGCGGGGGTGCCGGACACCCCGGCGGCGGCCCGTCGGCGGCCCGTCGGGGGCTCGCCGACGGCGGCCGCAGGGGGCGGACGCGGCTCGCGGGTTGGGCGATTGGGCTTGCACTCGCCTACCCGGAGTGCTAATCATTGGCGTTAGCACTCACAGTGTGAGAGTGACAGCGGACTGGGTCGGTGAGGCCCCCGGGAGCGGTAGGGGAAAGGACCCCCGCACACCAGGGCCGTCCGTCGCGGGCACCCCTTGGTCCGAGCAGTCGACCGTGTCCCGGAGGACCACTTCTGATGGCCAAGATCATCGCCTTTGATGAGGAAGCTCGCCGCGGCCTTGAGCGTGGCATGAACCAGCTCGCCGACGCGGTGAAGGTCACGCTCGGCCCCAAGGGCCGCAACGTCGTGCTGGAGAAGAAGTGGGGCGCCCCCACGATCACCAACGACGGTGTCTCCATCGCCAAGGAGATCGAGCTCGAGGACCCCTACGAGAAGATCGGCGCGGAGCTCGTCAAGGAGGTCGCCAAGAAGACCGACGACGTCGCGGGTGACGGCACCACCACCGCCACCGTGCTGGCCCAGGCGCTCGTTCGCGAGGGTCTGCGCAACGTCGCCGCCGGCGCCAACCCGATGGCCCTGAAGCGCGGTATCGAGAAGGCCGTCCAGGCCGTCTCGGACCAGCTGCTGGCCCAGGCCAAGGACGTGGAGACCAAGGAGCAGATCGCCTCCACCGCCTCCATCTCGGCCGCCGACACCCAGATCGGCGAGCTCATCGCCGAGGCCATGGACAAGGTCGGCAAGGAAGGCGTCATCACCGTCGAGGAGAGCAACACCTTCGGTCTGGAGCTCGAGCTCACCGAGGGCATGCGCTTCGACAAGGGCTACATCTCCGCCTACTTCGCCACCGACCTGGAGCGGATGGAGGCGACGTTCGAGGACCCGTACATCCTCATCGCCAACTCCAAGATCGGCTCGGTCAAGGACCTGCTCCCGCTGCTGGAGAAGGTCATGCAGAGCGGCAAGCCGCTCGTCATCATCGCCGAGGACGTCGAGGGCGAGGCCCTGTCGACCCTGGTCGTGAACAAGATCCGCGGCACCTTCAAGTCCGTCGCCGTCAAGGCCCCGGGCTTCGGCGACCGCCGCAAGGCCATGCTCGGCGACATCGCCATCCTCACCGGTGGCACCGTGATCTCCGAGGAGGTCGGCCTCAAGCTGGAGAACGCCGGCGTCGACCTGCTGGGCACCGCCCGCAAGGTGGTCATCACCAAGGACGAGACCACCATCGTCGACGGTGGCGGCGACAGCGACCAGGTCGCCGGCCGCGTGAACCAGATCCGTGCCGAGATCGAGAACAGCGACTCGGACTACGACCGCGAGAAGCTCCAGGAGCGCCTCGCCAAGCTGGCCGGCGGCGTGGCCGTCATCAAGGCCGGCGCGGCCACCGAGGTGGAGCTCAAGGAGCGCAAGCACCGCATCGAGGACGCCGTCCGCAACGCGAAGGCCGCCGTCGAGGAGGGCATCGTCGCCGGTGGTGGCGTCGCGCTGCTGCAGGCCGGTGTCGCGTTCGACAAGCTGGAGCTGGAGGGCGACGAGGCCACCGGTGCCAACATCGTCCGCGTGGCGCTGGAGGCCCCGATCAAGCAGATCGCGACCAACGCCGGCCTCGAGGGCGGTGTCGTGGTGGAGAAGGTGCGCAACCTCCCCGCCGGTCACGGCCTGAACGCCGCCACCAACACCTACGTCGACCTCATCGCCGAGGGCATCATCGACCCGGCGAAGGTCACCCGTTCCGCGCTGCAGAACGCCGCCTCCATCGCGGCGCTCTTCCTCACCACCGAGGCCGTCATCGCCGACAAGCCGGAGAAGGCCGCCGCGGCCGCCGGCGGCGGCATGCCGGGCGGTGACATGGACTTCTGATCCCCTCCGGGATCGGTCGTTTCCCGATCGCACGGGCGGTTCCCCTCGGGGAGCCGCCCGTGCGGCGTTGTGTCCGGCGCCGTTTTGGGACAATGGACGGATGGCTGCCACCGCTGATGACATCGAGACCGCCCTGCACAACGCGCGGGCGCTGATCCTGGCCGACCTGACCGCGCGGGACGTGGCGGACGCCGCCGTGGTGTCGCTGGTCGAGGACGCCGTGACGCACCGCCGGTGGTGGCTTGAGCAGTGGCCGGACGGCGCCGAGTACGTGCTCGGGCTGGTCGCCCAGGATGTCCAGGACGCGCTGCTGGAGGCCTACGGCCGCTGGCCGCTCTGCACCTCGTGCGCGGCCGATGGTGACCCGCACGCGCTGGGCGTCGAGCCCGAGCTGGGGCCGGAGCCGCACTGGGTCTGCGGCAAGGCGGGGGCGGTGGTGGCGCCCGTCGGCCGGCTCGACGGCTGATCCTGCCCCGGCCCGGCCCGGCGCCCCGTGCGCCGGGCCGGGCCTTCGCGCGTCCTGGGCGGGTCGGCCGGTCAACGGGTCGGCCGGTCAGTGAGCCGGCTGGTCAGCCGGTCGGCCGGTCAGTGAGTCAGCCTTCGAGCCGGTCGAGTTCGGCCGCCAGGTTGGCCCGGGCGGCGGCGTCGAAGCGCTCGCGGGCGAGGGGCGTGCGGTAGAGCGCGGGCAGGGCCAGGAGCCGGCGCAGGATGTCGGCCCGCCCGGCGCGGAAGTCCGGCTCCGGGACGAAGGCGTACTCCTCGCGCACCGCGGCCGCGTAGGCGGCGTACGCCCGCGGGTCGCCGCCGAGGACGGCGAGGTCCGCGTCGCAGAGCACCTCGCCGTCCCGGTCGCCGGGTTCGGGGCGGTGCGAGACGGTGAGCCGGACCAGACGGGCCACCTCGGCGGTCCGCGGCCCGGACAGGCCCGCCTCGGTGAGCGCCCGGACGGCGAGGGCGGCGCTGCGCTCCTCGTTCTCGGAGCGGTCCGGGCGGTAGACGGCGTCGTGGAACCAGGCGGCCAGCCGGACGGTGTCCGGGTCCTCGGCGTGCGCGGCGAGCACGTCCACGTGGCCGAGCACCGCCCGCAGGTGGGCGGTGGTGTGGTAGCGGCGCTGCGGTTCGGCCCAGCGGCCCAGCAGGTCGCGGCCGTACGGCGCGGGGTCGGCGCCGGCGCCGCAGCGGCGCAGCAGGGCGGTCCAGTCGGCGAGCAGGTCGGCCGGGACGGGGGCGGCGGGCTGGTTCGGCATGGGCTCATTCTGGCGGGTGCCGGTCGCGGCACGGGCGGAGTCCGGCGGGGCCACTGGACGCATATGTAGTTTGACGATATATGTAGTCCTATGACAGAACGAGCCATGCAGGAGCCGACGCTGCTTCTGCTCACCGCGCTGGCCGACGCGCCCAGACACGGCTACGCGCTCATCCAGGAGGTCACCGCGATCTCCGACGGCCGGGTGAAGATGCGCACCGGCACCCTCTACGGCGCGCTCGACCGGCTGCTCCAGCAGGGCCTGATCGAGGTCGCCGCCGAGGAGGTCGTGGACGGCCGGGCCCGGCGCAGCTACGCGCTGACGCCGGCCGGCCGCGGCGCGCTGGCGGCCGAGGCGGGGCGGCTGCGGGCCGTCGCCTCCGAGGCCGAGCGCAGGCTCTCCGCCGTGCTCTCGATGGTCAGGGGGGTCTTCGCGTGAGCATGCAGACCATCGACCGGCCGGTCGCCCTGCGGGCGGCGCTCCAGCTCTACCCGGCCCGCTACCGCCGCGAGCGCGGCGAGGAGCTGGCCGCGGTCTTCGCTGACACCACGGCGGAGGCGGACCGGCCCACCCTGCTGCGGGAGGCGCTGGACCTCGCCGCCTACGGCCTGCGGATGCGCGCCCGGCTGACCTCGGCGTCGGCGGCCGGGCGGCTGCTGGCGCTGGCGGTTCCGCTGGTGGCCGGCACCGCCGCGGGGGCCGCCCTCTACCCGTGGGTCAGCAACCCCGACCTGGTCGCCTGGCGGATCCAGGGGGCGCACTCCTCGGTCCTGCTGGCGCTGACCGTGTTCGCGCTGCCGGTGGCCTCGCTGCTGCTGGCGGTGGCCGCGGTGCTGGGGCACTGGACGGCGGCCCGGGTCCTGTCGGTCGCGGTGATCGGTGCCGGTCTGCTGAACCTGGCCGACTCCGTCCTGAGCGTGGAGTTCGTCGACTGGTGGTGGTTCTCCTACAGCTCCACCTCCGCGCTGCCGTTCGTGCTGTCCGGTCTGCTGGTGCTCGCCGCGCCGGGGGACCTGCTGGGCCGGCCGACCTGGCGGACCGCGGCCCTGGTGCCGCTGGGCGCGGTCGGGGGTCTGCTGGTGGTCAGCGCCCAGGGCGGCTGGGACACCCGGTACCTGATGAACGACCCGTGGGCCGCCCTGCTGCTGGCGGTTCCGCTGCTGCTGGTGTGCGCCGCGGCGCGCGGTTGGCTGGTGCCGGCGGCGATCGGGCTGGCGGTGCTGCCGCTCACCCTCTCGTTCAGCCTGTTCAGCCTCTGGGAGTCGGCCGGTGGGATCTGGAACCTGTTGGGGGTCGGCGCGGTCGGCGCGGCGTTCGTGGCGGTGGCCGGGATCGGCTGGCGGGGTATCGAGGGTCTGCGCCGCTCGGCTCTGTGACCGATCGGCCGTACGGGCCTCGCCGGGCGCCTCGCGATGTGGCAGGCTGTCTGATATGTCTAGACCAATTTTCGAAGTCATCGCGCTGACGCCCCAGGACGCCCAGGCCGCCGAGTCGGGCGGCGCCGACCGGCTCGAACTGGTCACGGACATGGCCGCCGACGGGCTCACTCCGTCGGTCGAGGACTTCGCCAAGATCCGGGCCGCCGTGGAGCTGCCGCTGCGCGTCATGCTGCGCGTCCGGGACGGCTTCGCGCCGGGCGACCTGGACGAGCTGGTGGCCCGGGCCGCCGCGCTGCGGGCCGAGGGCGCCGACGAGTTCGTCTTCGGCTTCCTGACGGCCGACGGCGCCGTCGACCTCGCCGCCACCGAGGCGGTCGCCGACGCGGTGGCGGGCTGCCGCTGGACGTTCCACCGGGCGATCGACCACAGCGCCGACCGGACCGCCCTCCGGGCGGCCCTCGGCGGGCTGTCCGGGCTGGACACCTACCTCACCTCGGGCGCGGTGGCCGGGGTGGACGCGGGCCGGGAGGTGCTGCTGGCCGAGCTGGCCAGGGCCGGCGAGCCGGGGTACGGGCAGCGGATCCTGATCGGCGGCGGCCTGCGGGCCGAACACCTGCCCGGTTTGCGGGCGGCGGGCTTCGACGGCTTCCACGTCGGCGGAGCGGTGCGGGTCGCCGGGTGGCAGTCCCCCGTGGACGCCTCCAAGGTCGCCGAGTGGCGGTCCCTGATCGATGGCTGAGCGTGAGAGCGCCGACAGCTGAGCGATCGGCGGTCCGCGACTCGACGCGCGAAGGGGACCGGCGGATACCGCCGGTCCCCTTTCGCGCGTCCCGGGCCCGGCGCGGTCAGCCCAGCCGGTCGGGCAGCGGCTCGGCGTGCAGCACCGTCAGCCCGGAGACGGCACGGGTCAGCGCCATGTACAGGCGGCGCAGGCCGGTCCGCTCGTCCGGCTCGCCGGCGACCACCGCGGCCGGCTCGTCCAGCACCACGTAGTCGTACTCCAGACCCTTGGCCAGCGAGGCCGGGACGAGGGTCAGCCGGGCCTCGGCGCTGGTCTCGGCGCCGGGGGAGAGGAACGGCAGGCCGGCCGCTGTGAGTGCCGCGGCGAGCAGCGGGACGCGCGCGTCGGCGGCGATCAGACCGGTCGAGCCCTCGTGCTCCAGGGCCCGGTGGCAGGCCTCGACGACCGCCTTCTCCAGCCCGTCGTCCGGGACGCGGGTGATCGTCAGCGAGCCGGGCGCCGCGCGCACGGACGTCGCGGGGGCGAGACCGGGGGCGATCGCGGGCAGCAGCCGGGAGGCGTAGGCGATGACCTCCTCGGGGACGCGGAAGCCCTTGGTCAGCTCCTCGATGTGAGCGGACGGCTTGCCCAGGTGGTGCAGCGCGTCCGGCCAGCTCGCCGTCGCCCAGGGGGTGGTGCCCTGGGCGAGATCGCCGAGGACGGTCGCCGAGCCCGTGGTGCAGCGGCGGCCGACGGCGCGGTACTGCATCGGGGAGAGGTCCTGGGCCTCGTCAAGCACCACGTGGCCGAGCGAGGGCGTGCGCTGGACCAGGTCGGTGGCCTCGTCCACCAGGACGGCGTCGGCCGGCGTCCAGCGGGCGGTCCGCACCGAGCGGCCGGGCTTGGACCAGAGCACCGTGCGCTGCTCCTCGGGGGTGAGGACGCCCTCCGCGCACCGCGCCAGGAACTCCGGGTCGGAGAGCAGCCGGTGCACCAGCCTGGCCGGATCGACCGGCGGCCAGCACTCCTTGACCGTCGCCTTCACCGCCGCGTTGCGGGCCACCGCGTCCTGCACCCGGTCGTCCGGCGCCTCGCCGCCCTGCTCCATCTTCAGCAGCACGGCGTGCGCGATCCGCTGGGGCAGGGCCTCCCGAGCCGCGCCGTAGCGGATGTCGCGGGCGGTCAGCTCCTCGACGATCTCGGCGAGCTCGTACACCGGCACGCGCCAGCGGCGGGAGCCGCGGACCACCACGCAGGGCTCGGTGGGCGCGGTGATGCCCGAACGCACGGCCCGGCGCAGCACCTCGGCCATCCGGGCGTCACCCTTCAGCCGGGCCGCCTCCGCGGTGTCCTCGCCGCGCACCTCCACGTGCGCCACCAGCTGCTGCACGGTGGCCTGGGCCACCTCCAGCTCGCCGAGGGCGGGCAGCACCTGCTCGATGTAGGAGAGGAAGGCGTTGTTGGGGCCGATCACCAGGGTGCCCGTGCGGGCGAGCCGCTCGCGGTGCGCGTACAGCAGGTAGGCCACGCGGTGCAGGCCCACGGCGGTCTTCCCGGTGCCGGGGGCGCCCTGGACGCAGACCGTGCCGGTGATGTCGGCGCGGACGATCTCGTCCTGCTCGGGCTGGATGGTGGCGACGATGTCGCGCATCGGGCCGACGCGGGGCTTCTCGATCTCGGCGGCGAGCAGCGCGGAGGAGGTGTCCGTCTCGGCCGGGTCGGTGAGGTGCTCGTCCTCGTAGGCGGTCAGCTCGCCGCCGGTGTAGCCGAAGCGGCGGCGGCGCTCGACGTCCATCGGCGCGGTGCGGCTGGCCCGGTAGAACGGCTGGGAGACCGGCGCGCGCCAGTCGATCACCATCGGGTCGCCGTCGTGGTCGTGGACGTGGCGGCGGCCGATGTAGAAGTTCTCGCCGCCGGAGCCCTCGGAGAGGTCCTCGCTGATCGCGTGCAGGTAGTCGAGGCGGCCGAAGAACAGCGGGGTGTGCGAGAGGTCGGCCAGGGCGGCGATCCGGGCCTCGATCTGGTTCTGGAGCACGACGGCGGTGACCCAGGTGCCGGTCACGTCGCTGATGTCCAGGGACTCGACGTCCTCGCGCATCGCGCGCAGCGCGGCCCGGGAGGCGGCCAGGTGGTCGCGTTCGCGCTGGAGGGGGTCGGTGGTGGGGGTGGCGGGCACAGCGAACCTTCCCGGCTGCCCCGGAGACGGGCGCAGCGGATCGTTGGAGCTCACGGTGGATACAGCCGACCGGTTGCCGTGCGGTCGGCGCCTCCCCCGGCTGCCTGCGCGACTCAGCAGGTACCACGGTTCGGGAGGGGGCAGACGAGTGATCCTAGACCCGGCGGCCTCGGGGTTCCACCCCGTTCCCCCTCCGGGGCCCTCAGGGCCTGCGTACACCTGGAGGACGACCTACGTCCTGCCCGGTACGGCCTTTGGGGTGATGTGCTTCGGGCGGGCGGAAACTACCGTGGAACACATGAGCACCGTACACATCACGGCGCCGCGAGTGCCGTCCCAGAAGTCCGCCCCCGCCCGCCCGGCCGGGGCCACCGCCGCGGTCGGCCCCGGACACCGCCGCTCCCCGCTGACCACGGCCGTCCGCAACGTCGGCATCGCGCTCGACACCGCCGCGCGCGTGGTCTTCCTCGGGCGCGACGGCGTCAAGTACTGAGCGCCGCCGGGAGTTACAGCACGTCGTCCGCGTCGATGATGCGGTAGGCGTAGCCCTGCTCCGCCAGGAAGCGCTGGCGGTGGGCGGCGAAGTCCTGGTCGACGGTGTCGCGGGCCACCACCGAGTAGAAGTGCGCCGAGTGCCCGTCCGCCTTGGGGCGCAGGACGCGGCCGAGCCGCTGGGCCTCCTCCTGGCGGGAGCCGAAGGTCCCGGAGACCTGGATGGCGACGGTCGCCTCGGGCAGGTCGATGGAGAAGTTGGCGACCTTGGAGACGACCAGGACGCTGATCTCCTTGGTGCGGAAGGCCTCGAAGAGCTTCTCCCGCTGGGCGTTGCTGGTCTCGCCCTTGATCACCGGGGCGTCCAGCACCTCGCCGAGCTCGTCGAGCTGGTCGATGTACTGGCCGATGATCAGGGTCTGGTCCTTCTCGTGCTTCTTCACCAGCGCCTCCACCACCCGGCGCTTGGTCGCCGTGGTGGCGCAGAACCGGTAGCGCTCCTCGGGCTCGGCGGTCGCGTAGGAGAGCCGCTCGGAGTCGGTGAGGGTGACCCGGACCTCGCAGCAGTCGGCGGGCGCGATGTAGCCCTGCGCCTCGATCTCCTTCCAGGGCGCGTCGAAGCGCTTGGGGCCGATGAGCGAGAAGACGTCGCCCTCGCGCCCGTCCTCGCGGACCAGGGTGGCGGTCAGGCCGAGCCGGCGGCGGGCCTGGAGGTCGGCGGTGAACTTGAAGACCGGCGCGGGCAGCAGGTGGACCTCGTCGTAGACGACCAGGCCCCAGTTGCGGGCGTCGAAGAGTTCGAGGTGGGCGTAGACGCCCTTCCGCTTGGTGGTCATCACCTGGTAGGTGGCGATGGTGACCGGGCGGATCTCCTTGCGCGTCCCGCTGTACTCGCCGATCTCGTCCTCGGTGAGCGAGGTGCGCTTGACCAGCTCGTGCTTCCACTGCCGCGCCGAGACGGTGTTGGTGACCAGGATCAGGGTGGTCGACTTGGCCTCGGCCATCGCCGCCGCGCCGACCAGCGTCTTGCCGGCGCCGCAGGGCAGCACGACCACCCCCGAGCCGCCGTGCCAGAACCCCTCGACGGCCTGGGCCTGGTAGGGGCGCAGCTGCCAGCCGTTCTGGTCCAGCTCGATCGGGTGCGCCTCGCCGTCCACGTACCCGGCGAAGTCCTCGGCGGGCCAGCCGAGTTTGAGCAGGACCTGCTTGATCTGGCCGCGCTCGGAGGGGTGCACGACGACGGTGTCCGGATCGATCCGGGCGCCGACCAGCGGGGCGATCTTCTTGGAGCGCAGCACCTCCTCCAGCACCGGCCGGTCGGTGGTGGAGAGCACCAGCCCGTGGACGGGGTGCTTGGTGAGCTTGAGCCGGCCGTAGCGGGCCATCGTGTCGGCCACGTCCACCAGCAGCGCGTGCGGCACCGGGTAGCGGGAGAAGTTGACCAGGGCGTCGACCACCTGCTCGGCGTCGTGCCCGGCGGCACGGGCGTTCCACAGCCCGAGCGGGGTCACCCGGTAGGTGTGCACGTGCTCGGGCGCGCGCTCCAGCTCGGCGAACGGCGCGATGGCGCGACGGCAGTCGGAGGCCCTGGGGTGGTCGATCTCCAGAAGAAGAGTTTTGTCGCTCTGGACGATGAGCGGTCCGTCGTTCACGCGGGGAAGCCCTCCACTGGCTGACAGGTCTGCAGGGACGCAGACCCTCCAGTGTCGCGCATTCCGCCGCGAACCCGGAGGGCTACTTCCACTCGTGCACGGTGACCTTGCCGGTGCCGCTGCCGTCGGTGTCGTACTCGAAGAGTCCGACGGTGTCGTTGAGCTGGGCGAAGGACTCGGACTGGCTCTCGAAGAAGATCGCGCCGCGCCACGCCATGGCGCCGCCGGGGCCGGTGAAGCGGCCGATGCCGCTGCCGTGCCAGCTGTAGCCCTCGCCGCGCTCGCTCATGCCCACGCCCTGGCCCTCGCCGAACAGCGTGCCGTCCGAGCGAAGCTGCGACTCGTAGGTGGCGAACTCCCTGACCCCGACGCCGAGGACGTCGCCGGTCGCCTCGAACGAGACCTCGACCACGGGATGGATGCCGTCCGTGGTGGCCAGCACCCGCCGGCCGGTGTCCCTGGTGGTCTGCGTGACTATCCGGTTGCCGAGCACGATGACTCCCTTCGCGAGCCCCCACCTTCCGGAGTACGCCGGGTGCGACCGGCTCGTCAACCGCGGGCAGTGACCGGTGGACCGGTCGGTCGTTGTGCGGGGCATGAACAAGTCGAAGCGCGCCCTCACCGCCCTCGCCCTCCTCGGTTCGGCCTTCGCCGCGACCGCCTCCTCCGCCGGCTCGGCGCACGCCCTCGCGGGCATCGGCGAGGGCCCGGGCGGGCTGATGGCCGCCCCCGCCTTCCTGCTCGCGGACACCGTCGGCGGCGGCAGCCTGCCGGTCGGCCAGGGGGACATCGCGGCCATGGCCGACAAGGCGATGCAGGAGAAGGCGAAGGAGCAGGCCGCCAAGCAGGGGCACTGACCGCCGGTCGCCGGGCGGTTGCCCCGGGAGGGCGCTACTCCTCCAGCTCGGCCACGCCGGTGATCCGGTGCAGGGCGAACGTGCGGAGTTCGTCCGCGTGGTGGTCGAAGGCGGTGACGAAGCCGCCTTCGACCTTGACCGGGTCGATGATGCGCTGGCTGGCGATCCCCTCGGCGTTCAGGTAGCCGATCCACATCCGCTCGCCGAGCAGGACGGCGGTCTGGAGCGAGGCGAGGGTCTCGGCCGCCGCCGTGCGGGGGAGCCGGCGCGGGTCGGGGGCCGGCTCCCGGCGGACGGCGGTGGCGGCGCGGTCGCCGGCCCGGATCGCCTTGATGGCGGCGGCGAGCAGGACGTCGTCGGGCGTCGGAGGACCGTCCGGTACCGGTACGGGGGCCGCGCGCGGCGGGGTGCGGTGGCTGTCCGGGCGGGTGATCAGGACGTCGCCCTCGGCGGACTCGGCCGCGGGCGCGTAGCCCATGGTGCGCAGGGTGGCGAGCAGGACGTCCGGCGCGGCCTGGGAGGCCAGGACCGTCGGGGCGAGCAGGCGCAGCCGCAGGTCGACGGAGCGCCGGTCGGCCAGCACCTCGCCCAGCAGCGCCGGGTCGTCGCAGCGCAGGTACGAGGAGGCGGCGCCGACCCGCAGGATGCCGTGCCGCCGGGCCACGTCGTCGATCAGGTAGCTGAGCGGCTGCGGGACGGGCGTGCGGGAGTGCTGCTCCAGGAAGGCCTGGAGGTCGGCGGCGCTTCGGCCGGCGTCGAGGGCGCGGCGGACCGACTCGGGGGTGAACCGGTAGACGGTCGCGCCGCCCTTGGACTCGATGTCGGCGCAGAGCGCGAGCGCCTGGGCGAGCGGGGTGAGCAGCGGGCCGGGCGCGATCGCGGTGAGGTCCGGCTGGAGGATCACGTGGTCCAGCGGGCGCGGCAGCAGCGGGGCGAGCACCTCGGCCGGGTCGGCCTCGGCGGTGAGCAGCGCGCGGCCGGGGGAGGCCAGTGCGCCGCGGCCGGTGATGCCGAGCAGTTCGGCCTCGGCGAGGGTCCAGCCGACGAGGTCGTCCCGGAGGTCGCGCCCCGGACCGGCGGTCGGCTGCGCCCCGGCGCCGCCGTGCGGCCCGTCGGCGGCGGGCCGGGCGGTGACCGGTCCGCCGCGCAGCGGGCGCTGCCACCGCAGGGTGGGCAGCAGTTCGTCGGCGGTGGCGGGGGTGCCGGGCGGCAGCTCGGCGAGCAGGGCGAGGGCGGCCCGGCGCACCGACGGGGCCAGGGTGCGGTCGAGTTCGGGGCCGAGGGCGGCGCGCGGCTTGCCCTTGCCGTCCGGGGTGCCGGTGAGGGCCGGGACGCGGGTGGCGGTGAGCCAGCCGGCGGCCAGGGCGGCCCAGCGGTCGGCGGTGTCCTGCTGGAGCCAGCCGTCGTACGCCGGGGTGGGGGACCAGCGCTCGTCGGCCTCGCCGTCCGGGGCCAGCAGGCCCGCCGTGTAGGCGAGTTCGAGCCAGAACGCGGTCTGCTGCTCGGTGCTCTCCAGGGTCTGGGCGGTGCGCTTGAGGTCGCGGACGCCGAGGCCGCCGGCGCGCAGGGTCGGCGGCGGGTTGAGGCCCCAGAGGTCGAGTAGCTCCTCGACGGTCCGGACGGCGGTGTACGCCTGCCCGGCGGCGGCGCCGTCCACAGCCTGGGGATCGCGCGCGGCGGCGGCCGGGGCCGGTTCGGGCTGGACCGGCTCGACCAGGCGGTGGGTGCGGCCGCCGCGCAGGTGCAGGGCGAGCTCACGGGGCAGCACCACGCTGCCGGGGCTGCTCGGCAGCAGCAGGCCGCGGGCCAGCAGCCACTCGACCGGGCTCTGCGCGTCCTCGGCGGTGACCGGGCGGGTGGCGTCCGGGACGGTGCCGGTGGGCGGGCCCCAGACCAGGCGGTCCAGCAGGCGCAGGGCCGGCTCGGGGGCGGTGGCGAGCAGCGCGTCGCACCGGGCGCGATCGGTCAGCAGGGCGGTGAGCGCGGCGACGGCGGTCACCGGGTCGGGCGTCGGCGGCTGCCCGGCGGAGACCAGCAACTGCTGGATCCGGGCCGGGGACATCCCGGCGGTCGCGTCGGCGAGCGTCGGGCCGAGGCCGGTGCGGCCGGGGTTCGCGGCGGTCGGCGCGAGTGCCTCGCGGGCGGCGATGACCAGTCGCAGCCCGTTGTCGGGGCCCCAGAGCAGCGCCCGGTCGCGCAGGGTGGCGAGGGCGCGGGGGAGCGCGGCGGTGACGGCGGCCCGGTCGGCCGTGCTCAGCGGGGTGGCGCCCGGGTGCGGCTTGACCTTGGCGGGGCCGGTCAGCAGGGTCCGGACGGTCGCCGGGGGCGCGCCGTCGGGGGCGGCGGCCAGGGCCTCGGCGACCTGGAGGGTGAAGCGGTCCAGCCGTTCCAGGGCGCGCAGTGCGGAGGCCCGGGAGGAGAGCCGGGCGGCGAGCTGGGTGAGGTCGCCGGGGACGGGGTTGAGCAGGTCGGGGCGGGACCGGAGCAGGGCGGCGAGGTCGTCGTCCGCGCGGCTGCGGAGCTCCTCGGCGAGGGTGCGGGGGCCGGCGGGCGCTTTGCCGGTGCGTTGGGGGCCCTGCTGTGTGGTCATTCGACCTAGGTTAGTCGGGTCGGGTGGTGGTGGGGATCCGTCGTCGGAGGGTGATCCGGCCGTGGTCGCCCGGGAGCGCGAGGCGGTGGACCGGCCGGTGGGCGGACCGGGCTCGCGTGGGCGGGGGCCGGGTGGGTAGCGTCACGAGCAGCGGGGATCCGCGGGGCCCGGCGCGGTCCCGCGCGGTCCCGCGAGGTCTTCGGGGACGGGCTCGGGCGAGGCGGGGTGCTGGGTGATGGCGGACGGCGAGTGGTGGCGCAGGCGCGGGCCGTGGAGCGAGCCGTCCGGCGGCGGTGACGGCGCGGGCGGTGGGACGGGTGACGGCGCGGGCGGTGCCGGTGCGGCCGGTGGTTCCGGCGGCCCGGCGAACGAGGACAGCGTGTACGCCACCGGCGCGCCGGTGGTGCCCCCGCGCCCCTCCGCCCCGCCCGCGCCCCCGCGGTCGGCCGGTCCGGAGGACCAGGGCTCGCCGTGGGTGGCGGAGTCGTTCCGGGACGCCCCGGCCGACCCGGACGCCCTGCCGTCCCCGCAGCTGTACGCGTCCTCCGACGCCGGGGGGTGGGATCTGGTGATGCTCAACTTCTCGGACGGTCCGGGGGCGGCGATCACGCCGATCCCGGAGCAGCGGGCGGAGGACGGGGAGGCGGCCGGGGCGGCCGGGCCGCCCGCCGCGCCCGACCCGGCCGAGGGCAAGGACAAGGGCAAGAACAAGGACAAGGGCGCGAGCGGGCCGGGAGCCGGGGGCCGGGCGCGGGGCCGGGGGAAGACGCCGCCGCCCGAGGCCGCCGCCGCGCCCCCGAAGCCGTCGGCGATGGCCGGCCGCCGCCCGTCGCCGCTCCTGCTGCTCGCCTCGGTGACGCTGGTCGGCGGAGCCGTCAGCGGCCAGATCGTGGTGATGCTGGTGGGCTGGGCGCTCGGCTACATGTCCCGTCAACTGAGCGATCTCACCAGGAAGTTCGCCATTCTCGGGATCCCGCTGGCCACGATCAGCGGGACCAGTCTCTGGTACTGGGGCCGGGCCCAGGGGCGCTGGGGCGGGGGGCTCCAGCCCGGGCAGCCGGCCGGCGAGATCGCCTGGTCGGCGGCCCCGGGCGTGATCCGCCTCGCGGCCGTGCTGTCGGCGCTGTTCCTGCTCGGCATGGCGCTGAAGAAGCGGGCCCAGCCGGAGGGTTGAGCCGCCCCCGGCCGGGTGGCGCGCCGGCCCGGCCCGGTCCGCTCCTGGCCGTCCCGGTGCGCTCAGCCGCGCTCGCGCTCCACCCGCAGGGCGCCGAGCAGCCCCGGGAAGGCCTCCTCGAACTCCTCGCGGCGCAGCGCGTTCAGCCGCGAGGTGCCGACGTAGTACTGGCGGATCAGCCCGGCCTCGCGCAACACGTGGAAGTGGTGGGTGGCGGTGGACTTGCTGACCGGCAGGTCGATCGTCCCGCAGGCGAGGTCCTCGACGGCGGTGTCCAGCTCGGCGACGATCCGGCGCCGGACCGGGTCGACCAGGGCCTCCAGGACCTGCTGAAGACCGATCTCCCGGACGTCCGGGTGCGGCGGGATGCGGTGCTGCTGCCCGCCGCGCTGTGCTGCTGCCATGGTTCGGCCACCTCCGGCGCCCATGGTACGGCAGACGTCAAAGTACGACGATGGTCGAAGTTTGACAGCTGACGCCCTTTCGGATCTAGTGAGACGCGGCGGCGCGTGGTCCGCACCGCCGTCACCGACCGGAAGGGGGCGATGCGCGATGGCCAGGACAGTGCGGTTCCACGAGCACGGCGGGCCGGAGGTACTGCGGCTGGAGGACGTCGAGGTCGGCTCGCCGGGCCCCGGCGAGCTGCTGATCCGGGTGGACGCGATCGGGATCAACCGGGCCGAGGCGCTGTTCCGCCGGGGTACCTACCTGGAGGCGCCCCGGAGCTTCCCCGCCGGGCTCGGCGCCGAGGCGGCGGGCGTGGTCGAGACCGTCGGGGCCGGGGTGGCCGGGTTCGAACCGGGGCAGCCGGTCAGCGTGGTGCCCGCGTTCTCGATGAACGACTACCCCGTCTACGCCGAGCGCGCGATCGTCCCCGCGGCGGCCGTGCTGCACCGGCCCGCCGGGCTCGGCGCGGTCGAGGGCGCGGCGGTCTGGATGCCCTATGTGACCGCCTACGGCGCGCTGGTGGAGGTCGGCGGCCTGCGGGCGGGGGACACGGTCGTGCTGACCGCCGCCTCCAGCAGTGTGGGCCTGGCCGCGATCCAGATCGCCCGCCGGGCGGGGGCGGTCCCGATCGCCACCACCCGGACCGGGGCCAAGCGGGAGGCCCTGCTCAAGGCCGGGGCGGCCGAGGTGATCGTCACCGAGGAGGAGGAGATCAGCGCGCGGGTGCTGGCCCTGACCTCGGGCCGGGGCGCCGAACTCGTCTTCGACGCCGTCGCCGGCCCCGGTGTGACGGACCTCGTCCGGGCGACCGCCGCCGGCGGCACCGTGCTGCTCTACGGCTGGCTGAGCGGCGAGCCGACGCCCTACCCGAACCTCGACCTCGGCATGCCCGCGGTGAACATCCGCAGCTACGTGATCCACGAGACGACCCGCGACCCGGAGCGGCTGCGCCGCGCGGAGGCCTTCGTCACCTCCGGCCTGCGCACCGGCTCCCTCGCCCCGGTGGTGGACCGGGTCTTCGGCCTGGACGAGGTCGCCGAGGCCCACCGCTACCTGGAGGCCGGCAACCAGCTCGGCAAGATCGTGGTCTCCGTCGACCACTGAGGCGCCGCGGTGCCGGCCGGCAGCGCGGATTCGCCGCCGGTGCGGGAGCGGGAAGTCGGCGGGTCCGACGTCCCGCTCCCGGCGCCGACCCGGAGGTCAGTCGTCCTCGGGGAAGAAGAAGTCCTGGGTCTGCCGCCGGTAGGGCGCCGGCACGGCGGCCAGGCGGTGCGCCGGCCAGAGGTCGGAGCGCTCGCTCAGGGTCAGTTCGCCGCCCTGGCGGACCAGCCAGACGTCCTCGTAGTCGAGGTGCAGCGCGGCGTCGCCGGGGACCCGGCCGAGCAGGCCGAGCGTCAGCCGGACGGTGTCGTCCTGCTGGTCGGAGACGTCGGCCGCCTTGTCGAGGCGGAAGGCCACCGAGACGGTCGCGCCGAAGGGGCGCCCGCCGATCAGCGGGTCCCCCCACGGGATCGCCTTGGTCGCCACCACCCTGATCCAGGTGCCGCGGGCGGTGACGGCGCCGTCGGAGACCAGGGTGCCGGCGTCCTCCCCGGCGCCGAACAGCGCCTGCGGACGGGCGATTTCGTCGAGCTTCTCTGCGACCTCGGCCGCGGTGAGCGGGGTCACCAGGTCGAGGCTGTAGGCAATAGCCATGCTGGGCGTCTCTCTCGGTTCGTCTAGGGGTAGAAGTGGACCACGTTGCCGGACGAGTCGATGACCTTGATCTCCTTGAGACCCTCGATCGGCCAGTCCTGCAGCTGCTTGCGCATGGCGGCCGCGTCGACACCGCTGTCGGAGAGGTTCAGCACGATGCGGTCGGCCTGGCCCGAGTCCACCTTCTTCTGGATGCCGGTGGAGATGGAGCGCGGGTTCGAGGCGGTCGGCGCGTAGCAGTCGAACACCTCGCCCTCGATGCGGTAGTCGGGGTTCTTGGTCGTCCCTGTGACGTTCGGGTTCTGCTCGACCTTGTAGCCGTTGCGCGCCATGATCTCGGCGGACTCGTTCTCCCGCTCGAACGCCCGGCGGGTCGTCGCGTCGGCGTTCCTCGGGATGTTGGTGGTGTGCCCCTCCGGGGTGGCGGCCGGGTCGGCCCCCTTCGACGGCTGGGTGTGCAGCTCGCCGGACCCGCCGCCGCCACCGCCCTCGCCCTCCATGTGGACCCGGCTGGAGCCCATGGCGTCCTGGGCGATCTCGCCCGCGCCGATGCCGGCCATCCCGAGACCGGTGGCGATGACGCCGGCCGAGAGCACGTTGACCGGTACGCCCACCACCGCGCCGACGCCGGTGAGGTCCAGGCCGACGCCGAGGACCTCGCCGCCCGCGCCGACCGTGGCGAGGGCGAGCCCGCCCGCGACCTCCAGCGCGGCGCCCGGGTTCTGCAGCATGGCGTTGCCGACCGAGGCGAGGTCCTCCACGACGACCTGGCCGACGTCCCCCAGGAAGTCCCCCGCGTCGGAGAAGAAGTCACCCACGTCGTCCCAGAAGCCGGGCTCCTCGGGGGCCTTGTCGCGGGCGGTGGCGACGGTCTTCGCCGCGGTGTCGCCGGCCGACTTGAGCTGGCCGCGGGCGTTGGCCAGGGTCTGCCGCGCGCCGTCCCGGGTGCTCTCGCCGGGGTCGGTGAAGGGCAGTTCGTGGCCGGCGTTGCGCTCCGCCTCCTGGTGGTCGCCCTTCGCCCGGCTGCTGGCGCTCTGGCCCGCGTCCCACTGCCGGATCGCCTCGGCCGCCTGCCCCTGCGCCCAGGTCAGGGTCGACTGGTAGGCGGTGAGCGCGGTGGCGGCGTTGTGGAAGCAGTCGCCGGCCTCCAGCCACTTGCCGGGCTCGCCCTCGAAGGCCTTCCGGAAGGCGTCGCCGGCCTTGCCCGACCACCCCTCGACGGTGTCGATCCGCTTGAGGCCCTCGCCGGTCGAGTGCAGGGTGTCCCCGTAGCTCTTGAGCCAGGCACAGGTGGAGGCGATCGCCTCCGGGTCGCCCGGGACGAGCTCCTTCGGGTCGGACGTGCCGCCCAGTTCCTTCGCCATCACTTCGCTCCCGGGTCCTCGCCGCTGTCGCGGCTCAGGGTGCCGTTCAGATGGCCGACGACGTGTCCGTCGACCTCGCGGTAGGCCTTCACGCTCGCGTTCAGCCGGGCCGTGACGGCCTGCGCGTCCTTGGCCAGGTTCTCCACGCCCAGCTGCCAGCGGGTGCAGAACTTCTCGACGACGTCGGCCAGGTGGCCGTGCCCGAAGTCCTCCTTCTTCGGGTCGAGGTCGCTGACCTTCTTGAACTGCATCTTCGCCAGGGTGTTGGTGATCCCCGAAGCCGCGTCGTCCAAGGCACCCAGATCGACCTTGAATCCGTCTGCCATGAGCCCTCCCGTCTGTGCCGAGCAGGCGTCCTGCGGGCGCCCGGGAACAGTGACGCGGGGCCGTGCGGTCCGGTTCCGGTGCGGCGCGGTGACCGGTCGGGGCCCCGGTCGCACCGGTCACGCACCGTCAGGCCCCGGCGCGGGCGCGGCCCGGTCCCGGCTCAGGCCCCCAGGAAGCGCTGGAGCTGGGCGAGCACGTAGTTCGCCCCGGTGTACCCGATGCCCTGGAACCAGAGCCGGTCGTCCACCTCGAAGGCCCGGTGGGCGCGTACGGCGCCGAGGCCCTGCCAGGCCGGGGAGGCCAGTACGGCCCTGGTGCCGGCCCGTTCCGGGTCGCCGTAGGTGGCGTACAGCAGCAGGTCGCCGTCGGCCCGGGCGATCTGGTCCGCCGGGATCTCGACGTCGAACTGGTCGACGTTCTGCGCGTCCGGCCGGCCGAGCTGGACGTCCGCCAGCACCGTGCCGGGGAAGTTCTGCCGACCGTACAGTCTGATGCCCGCGCCCTCGACGAACCGCACCAGGCCGACCCGACGCCCGGAGGCCCTGGCGTTCGACAGCGCCTGGACGACCTGGGAGACATGCCGCTGGTAGGAGCCGACGAAGGCCTCGGCGGCGTCCTGGCGGCCCAGCGCCTGCGCGTGCAGCTGGACGTTCGCCTTCCACGGGTAGCCGGTGGTCTGGGTCAGCACGGTGGGGGCGATCTCGCGCAGCTGGTCGTAGCGGCCGCCGTCACGGGCCTGGTTGGACAGGATCAGATCGGGCCGCAGGGCGCGGATCGCGGCGAGGTCCGGGGCACCGGCGTCGCCGACCCGGGTGAGCCCGGCGACCCGCGAGGCGGGCCAGTAGTCGGGGAAGCCGGTGTCCAGCGGCGCCAGGGCCGCGCCGACGGGGGTGATGCCCAGTGTCAGCGCGGAGTCCAGTTCGGCGGTGTCCAGGGTGACCACGCGCATCGGCGCGCCCGGCACCTCGACCGGGCCCGTCGCGGCGCCGACGGTGGCGTCGGGCACCGGGGTCGGGGTCGGGGTGACGCTCGCGGCGGCGGCGCCGTCGGCGGGCGGGGCGGTGTGCCGGGTGCTGCACCCGGCGAGGGCGGCGGCGCCGAGCCCCGCGAGCAGGGTGCGGCGGGTGAGCGGGGGCATCGGCGGTCCTCGGGCGGGCGGACGGGGAACGGGCGTGCCCGCGGTGGCCGCGGGCGCGTCGATTATGTCCGAATTGCCCGCTAGGCGTCGGCCTTCACCGCCCACGGCGCGCCCGGGACCACCAGCGGGGTACCGGTCACCGGGTCCGGCACGACCACCGAGTCCAGGCCGAACACCTCGCGCACCAGCTCCGCCGTCACCACCTCGGCCGGCGGACCCTGTGCGACGATCCGGCCGGCGCGCATCGCCACCAGGTGGTCGGCGTAGCGGGCGGCCTGGTTGAGGTCGTGCAGCACGGCCACCACCGTCCGCCCGCGCTCGACGTTGAGCCGCCGGACCAGGTCCAGCACCTCGACCTGGTGCGCGATGTCCAGGAACGTCGTCGGCTCGTCCAGCAGCAGGATGTCGGTGCCCTGGGCGAGCGCCATCGCGATCCAGGCCCGCTGGCGCTGGCCGCCGGACAGCTCGTCCACGCTGCGCTCGGCCAGTTCGGCGGTGGAGGTGCGCTCCAGCGCCTCGGCGACCGCCCGCTCGTCCTCGGCCGACCACTGCTGCCACCAGCTCTGGTGCGGCTGGCGGCCGCGGGAGACCAGGTCGGCCACCGAGATGCCCTCGGGCGCGGTCGGGGACTGCGGGAGCAGCCCGATCCGCTGGGCGATCCGCTTGGTCGGGACGCGAGCCAGCTCGGCGCCGTCCAGCAGCACCGCGCCCCGCACCGGCTTCAGCAGCCGGCCGAGCGCGCGCAGCAGCGTCGACTTGCCGCAGGCGTTCGGGCCGACGATCACCGTCACCCGGCCGTCCGGGACGGTCAGGTCCAGCCCCTCCACGACCGTGCGCGCCTCGTAGGCGAGGGTCAGGCCCCGGGCTTCGAGACGGTGGGCCGGCGTCGGACGGGCGGACATCAGGAACCTCCACGGCGGGATCGGACGAGCAGCCACATCAGGTACGGCGCGCCGACCAGGCCGGTCACCACGCCGACCGGCAGCTCGGTGGGCGAGAGCAGCCGCCGGGCCAGCAGGTCGGCCAGGACGACCACCAGCGCACCGGTCAGGGCCGAGCAGAACAGCGGGATCTGTGCCGAGCGGGCCAGCCGCAGCGCGATCTGCGGGGCCATCAGCGCGACGAAGTCCACCGGCCCGGCCGCGCCCGCCGCACAGGAGGCCAGCACGACGCCGAGCAGCCCCATGCCGAGCCGGATCCGGTCCAGCCGCAGGCCGAGCCCGACGGCGGTGGCGTCGTCGAAGGAGATCGAACGCTGCGCCCGCGCCGCCCAGAGCGCCACCGGTACGGCGGCCAGCAGCACCCAGGCGAGCCAGCCGGCCTGGTCGTACCCGGAGCCGTTCAGGCTGCCGGTCATCCAGACCTTCGCGGCCTGCGCCTGGAAGCCGTCGCCCTTGGTCAGGAAGACCGAGGTGAGCGAGGAGAGCGCGACGCTGATGCCGATGCCGATCAGCACGAACCGCTGGGCGTGCAGACCGCGCCGCCAGGCCAGCGCGTACACCAGCACCCCGGCCACCAGGCCGCCGGCGACCGCCGCCCACGGCACCTGGCCGGCGGAGCCGACCACGCCGTACGCCATCAGCCCGACCACGGTGGCGGTGGCGCCCCAGGAGACGCCGACCACGTCGGGGCTGGCCAGCGGGTTGCGGGCGACGGTCTGCACCAGCGCGCCGGCCAGGCCGAGCGCGGTGCCGACCAGTAGCCCGACCACCACCCGGGGCAGCCGGAACTCGCCGACCACCAGCTCGTGCGGGCTGGGCCGCCCCAGCACCACCTTCACCACCTCGGCCGGGGAGACGGTGGACTCGCCCAGGCAGAGCGAGGCGACGACGGTGGCGGCCAGCGCCAGCAGCAGGCCGAGCACCGCGACGGCGGAGCGGCGGTGCAGCAGGAAGGAGGCGCGCCCGGCGCGCAGCACGGTGTAGCCCCGCAGCGGGACGACGGAGGCGCTCACGCGGCCACCACCTCGCGGCGCCGGACCAGCGCGACCAGCACCGGCACCCCGACCAGGGCGGTCATCACCCCGGCGGGCACCTCGGACGGCGGGAAGAGCACCCGGCCGAAGGCGTCGGCGAGCAGCAGCAGCGCCGGGCCGAGCACGGCGGAGAAGGCGAGCACCCAGCGGTGGTCCGCCCCGGCCACCGCCCGGGCGGCGTGCGGCACGGCGAGTCCGACGAAGGCGATCGGACCGGCGGCGGCGACCGCCGAGCCGGTCAGCACGGTGGCCCCGAGCGCGCCGACCGCCCGCACCAGGCCGGTCCTGGCACCGAGCCCCTTGGCGGTGTCGTCGCCGAGCGCCAGCGCGTCCAGCCCCCGCGCCACCGCGAACACCAGGACGGTGCCGACGAGCAGGAAGGGCAGCAGCTGCCAGGCCACGTCGGCGGTGCGTCCGGAGAGCGACCCGACGTGCCAGAACCGGAACTGGTCCATCGCGGCGGCGTCGGTGGTGAGCACCATGGTGTTGAGCGAGGCGATGAACGCCGACATCGCCGAGCCGGCCAGCGCCAGCTTGATCGGGGTCGCCCCGCCCCGGCCCCGGCCGGCCAGGCCGTACACCAGCACGGTGGCGACCACCGCCCCGGCGAAGCCGAACCAGACGTACCCGGTGAGGGTGGAGACGCCGAACGCGGAGATCGCCAGCACCACGCCGGCCGCCGCGCCCTGGCTGACGCCGAGGATGCCCGGGTCGGCGATCGGGTTGCGGGTGATGCCCTGCATGACGGCGCCGGCGAGGCCGAGCGCCGCGCCCACCGCGAGACCGACCACCGTGCGCGGCACCCGCAGCTCGCGGACCACCACGGCGTTGGTGGTGTCCCCGCCGTGCCACAGGGCGTCGAGGGTCTCCCCGAGCGGGATGGTGCGGCTGCCGACGGCCAGGCTGAGCAGGACGGCGGCGGCCAGCAGGGCCAGTGCGGCGGCGAGCCACAGTACTCGGCGGCGCGGCAGCGGGCGCGTGCCGGGCGCGGGTGCGGACCGGGGTGCGGCCGTCGGCGCGGTGGTGTCGGTCATGGCTCTCTCTCGCAGATAGCTCAGGCAAACCTAAGTTCCACGGAGAAGCCGGGGCAAATCGCTCCGGCCCCGGCCGGGAGCCGGACCGGGACGGAGCCGGCCGTTCCGGCGGCGGGGTTGGATAGCCTGGCGGCATGCCTGCGACCCCGGACGTCCCGCTCACCGTCGGCTTCGACCTCGACATGACCCTGCTGGACACCCGGCCCGGTATCCGGGCCACCTATCTGGCGCTCGCGGCGGAGACCGGCGCGCACATCGACGCCGACCTCGTGGTCACCCGGCTCGGCCCGCCGCTGCTGGACGAACTGCGCAACTGGTTCCCGGCCGAGCGGGTGCAGGCGGTCGCCGACCGCTACCGCGTGCTGTACCGGGACCTCGCCTTCGCCCCGACCGTCGCCCTGCCCGGCGCGCACGCCGCGATCGACGCGGTGCGCGCGCACGGCGGCCGGGTCGTGGTGATCACCGGCAAGTACGAGCCGAACGCCCGGCTGCACCTGGAGCACGCCGGGCTGCACGCGGACGCGCTGGTGGGGGACCTCTGGGCGGAGACCAAGGGCGTCGCGCTGCGCGAGCACGGCGCCTCGGTGTACGTCGGCGACCACCTCGGCGACATCCGGGGGGCCAAGCACGCGGACGCCGTGGCGGTCGGCGTGGCGACCGGGCCGTACGGCGCCGAGGACCTGCTGGCGGCGGGCGCGGACGTGGTGCTGGCCGACCTCACCGGCTTCCCCGAGTGGCTGGCCGGCCACCTGGCCGCGCGGCCGGTCGGCTAGGGCACGGGCCGGTCAGGCCCCGGCGTGCACCCGGCGGCGCTGGGCGCGGGCGGAGAGCAGCAGGCCGGTCAGGGCGAGCAGGAAGCCCAGCGGCATCAGCATGCTCAGCCAGTACGCGGCCGTCGGCAGCGGCGTCAGGTGCAGGAACAGCGGGACGAAGGTGACCAGGGTGGCGAGCGCGCCGAACCCGAAGACGATCGCTCCGGCCTTGACGTAGGCGTCGCCGCGGTCGGCGCTCTGGCTGCTCACTGGGGTGCTCCTCTGCGGTCGGTCGGCCGTCCCAGTCTGGCAGAGGACGCCGACCGCGCCGGCGGGGACCGTTTCGGGGGCGACCCGTCCGGTCACGTTGCGCAGTTTCCCGGAAGCTGGGAGTTTTGATCCCTGCTGGGCGGGGGTATGCACGCTGTGCCGAGGGGCGCGACAGGTGCGCCCCGTCTCCTCAGACCGGGGGTGTGAGCCAGTGGAAAGCGCGAAGCCGCGTCCCGGCCGTGCCAGTTCCTGGTCGCCGGTGGCCACCAGAGCCCGGTACGGATCCTCCGCGGATCGCGGATGAGGCAGTGACTGACCGTTAGTCTGCTCTCCACAGCGTGCTGACCATGAGCGCCCCACGGGCGCGGAGCCGAGGTCGGCCCGCCCTCCACCACCCAGTGATCCCCGGCCAGGGCCGGGATCCCTCACACCCACATCGAGGACTGTTCGAGATGCCCACCGGCCAGGTGAAGTGGTTCAACGAGACGAAGGGCTTCGGCTTCCTTTCGCGCGACGACGGCGGCGACGTCTTCGTCCACACCAAGGCGCTGCCCGCCGGTGTCACCGTGCTGAAGCCCGGCCAGCGGGTGGAGTTCGGCGTGGTCGCGGGCCATCGCGGCGACCAGGCGATGGCCGTGCAGCTGCTGGACGCGCTGCCGTCGGTCGCCGCCGCCACGCGCAAGAGCGCGGACGACATGGCGGCGCTGGTGCAGGACCTGATCACCATGATGGACGCGGTGCTGCCCGGGCTCCAGCACGGCCGCTACCCGGCCAAGCCGACCGGCCAGAAGCTGGCCGGGGTGCTGCGCGCGGTGGCCGACCAGTTCGACGTGTAGGCCGGTCCGGCCGTCCTCAGGCGTCCAGCGCACCCGGGTCGAGCGGGGGTACCAGCCCCTCGGCGGCGGCCCGGGTGAGCAGCGCCCGCACCGCGGCGTAGCCGTCCTCGCCGAGGTCGGCGGTGAACTCGTTGACGTACAGGCCGATGTGCTGGTCGGCGACGGCCGGGTCCATCTCCTGGGCGTGCGCGAGCACGTACTCCCGGCTGGCCGACGGGTCGGCCCAGGCCTGGCGGACGGAGGCGCGGATCGCCTCGGTGACCGCGCGCAGCCGTTCGGCGCCGAGCGAGCGCCTGGCGATGATCGCGCCGAGCGGGATCGGCAGGCCGGTCTCGCGCTCCCAGGCCTCGCCCATGTCGGCCAGGCTGCGCAGGCCGTACTGCCGGTAGGTGAAGCGGGCCTCGTGGATCACCAGGCCGGCGTCCACCCGGCCGTCCCTGACGGCGGGCATGATCTCGTGGAACGGCAGGACGACGATCTTCCCCAGGCCGCCGGGCACCGCCTTGGCCGCCCAGAGCCGGAACAGCAGGTAGGCGGTGGACCGCTCGGAGGGGACGGCGACCGTCCGGCCGCTCAGGTCGTCGCCGGTCTCCGGGCGGGTGAGCACCAGCGGGCCGCAGCCGCGGCCGAGCGCGCCGCCGCAGGGCAGCAGCGCGTACTCGTCCAGCACCCAGGGCAGCGCGGCGTAGCTGACCTTCAGGAGGTCCAGTTCGCCGCGCTCGGCCAGGCCGTTGGTGACGTCGATGTCCGCGAAGGTGACCTCGGGGGCGTCCGCGCCGGGCACCAGGCCGTGCGTCCAGGCGTGGAACACGAAGGTGTCGTTCGGGCAGGGCGAGTGGGCGATGGTCAGCCGTTCAGCCACGGCGGGCCTCCTCGGACGTGGTCAGGAGCTCCGGGTAGGGGAGCGCGGTGAAGGCCCGCTCCAGCGCGGCGAGGGCCTCGCCGATCCGCCAGGCGGCCCGGTCGCGGGGGCCCACCGGGTTGGAGACGGTGCGCAGCTCGAAGACCGGCACCCCGTGCCGGGCGGCGGCCTCGGCCACCCCGAAGCCCTCCATCGCCTCGGCCACCGCGTCGGGGTGGCGGGCGGTCAGGGCGGCGGCGCGGGCGGCGCTGCCAGTCACCGTCGAGACGGTGAGCACGGTGCCGGTGACCACCGGGGAGTCGCCGGCCGCAGCGCCCAGCGCCTCGGCGGCGCGGGCCACGGCGGCCCGGGCGGGGGTGTGCCGGACCGTCCCGAAGCCCAGTTCGGTGACGTCGGCGAAGCCCTCCGGGGTCTCCGCGCCCAGGTCGGCCGCGACGATCGCCTCGGCGAGCACGGTCGCGCCGACCGGCGCGGCCGGGGCGAACCCGCCGCCGATGCCGGCCGAGAGCACCAGGTCGTACTGGCCGACGGCGAGCGCGGCGGACGCGGCCGAGGCGGCGGCGGCCGGGCCGACCCCGCCCGCCAGCACGTCCACCGTGACCCCCGAGGGGTGCTCGGCGCGGTGCAGCCCGCCGCCGGGCACCGGCACCGGGGCGGCCTCCGCGCCGTCCTCGCGGTGGCCCAGGCCCCGCAGCACGGCGGCGGCCTCGGCCGGCACCGCGACGACGACGAGCAGTCGGCCCCGCCGGGGGGCCGACTGCTCGTCGTCGTGGAGTCGCACGGTCATCGGACGGCCGGTCAGGCGTCCTGGGTGTTCAGCTGGAAGTACCAGACGCCGTAGATCGCGTCCGGCTGCTTCGGGTCCGACTCGACCACGGTGACCAGGGTCTTGCCGGAGGCGTTGAGGGCCTTGGAGGCCGACACCGAGCCGGAGTAGGTCGAGCCCTTGGCGGCCGAGGCGAGGATGAAGCGGCCGCCCTGGGCCTGCTGGCCGCCGTTGGTGTTGGCCCACCAGCCGCGGTCGGCCACGTCCGGGGTCACGCCGAGGCCGAGCTGGTCGCTGGCGACCACGTCGGAGGAGGGCAGCTTGCCCTCGTCCAGCGCCTTGCTCGCCCGGTTCTGGCACTCCTCCTGCTGCTCGTCGGTCAGCGGCTTGCCGTCGTTGAAGCAGAACGGCCCGACCTCCATGGAGGACCGGCCGACCGTGAGGGTGACACGGTGGCTGGAGGGTTCTTCCTGGCCCGTCGCGTAGGCGATGGACCCGCCGACCGTGCCGGCGCCGATCACGACGACGGCGCCGACGGCGGCGATGACACGGGTGCTGAGGCTCATGCGTCAGAGGCTACCGGGCTTTGCCGATCACGCTACGCGGGGGTCGGCAACCGCGTGTTGCGGCCCGGGGTCGGTGCGGGGGGCGGCGCGGGGCTAAGCCACCCGCGGGGCGGTCGCGCGGCGCCGGGTGCCCACCTTGACCAGCGCGCGAACCGTCCAGAGCAGCACCACGCCGACCACGCCGGCCGCCACCGAGAGCCCCAGCGCGCCGTCCAGCGGCAGCAGGATGCCGACCGCGCCGCCGGCCACCCAGGACAGCTGCAGCAGCGTCTCCGAGCGGGCGAAGGCCGACGTCCGCACCGACTCCGGGACGTCCCGCTGGATCAGCGCGTCCAGCGCCAGCTTGCCCAGCGAGGCCGCCACCCCGGACGCGGCGGCGACCACCACCACCGTCACCACGCCGTACCAGAGCGCGGCGGCGGCCGTCGCGCAGGTGGCCAGCAGCAGCATCGCGGTGACCGTCGCCTCCGAGCCGCGGGTCCGCAGCCAGGAGCCGAGCACCGAGCCGAGCGCGTTGCCGGTGCCGGCGGCCAGCGCCACCAGGCCGAGCGCCAGGGTCGGCTGCAGCCCGCCGACCGGATCCTCGCGCAGCAAGAACGCCAGGAACATCACCAGGAAGCCGACCAGCCAGCGCAGGGCCGACATCGCCCGCAGGGCCAGGATCACCGACGGGCCGACGGTGCGCAGGGACGCCTTCGGGGTGCCGGCGCTCCTGGCCTCCTCGGCGCCCGGCACGGCGGCGGGCTCGCCGTGCGCCTCGGCGTGCAGGACGGCCCGCTGCTCGCCCTTGGCGGAGTCCACCTCGTGCGGCAGGTGGAAGGCCATCAGGGTGCCGACCACGAAGACCAGGAAGGCGCCGCGCAACGGCCAGCCCGGCCCGATCAGGTGCAGCACCCCGCCGACCCCGGCCGCCACCATGGTGGCCAGCAGCCCGGCCAGGGTGACCCGGGAGTTCGCCTTCACGAGTGACAGCCGGCTCGGCAGCAGTCGTGGCACGACCACGCTGCGCACCACCCCGTACGCCTTGGACGCCACCAGGACGCCCAGCGCCTCCGGGTAGAGCGCCAGCCCGCCGCCGGACACCGTGCCGGCCATCGTCCACGCCAGCACCGCGCGGGCCAGCATCGACATCGCCATCGCGGCCCGCCGGCCGTGCGGCAGGCGGTCCAGCAGCGGGCCGATCACCGGCGCCAGCAGCGCGAACGGCGCCATGGTGATCAGCAGGTAGAGGGCGACCCGGCCGCGCGCCTCGCCGGTGGGGACGGAGAAGAAGATGGTGGAGGCCAGCGCCACGGTGATCAGCATGTCGCCGAAGGAGTTCAGCGCGTGCAGCTCGATCAGCTTGGCCAGGCCGGACTCCCCGGCGCCCTCGGCGGAGGTCGCCCGGCGGATCCGCCGGCCGGTGCCGTGTACGACCTTTCCGGTTCGGGCGCCGGCGGCGGAGGCGGTGCGGACCAGGAAGTGTCGGCGGGCCTCGGGCGCGCCGTCGAGTTCTCCGGCGGCGTCGGACGCTTCGTCGGCCGGCCGGTCCGGGCGCTTCACGAGATCCACCGGCGGCCCGTCGCCGTCCCGTCCGGGCACCGTCGAGGCGCCCACCTGGTGCGGTTCGCCCGCACCGGGGGCCGGAGCCTGCTGTCGCGGCACGGCGTTCGCCTCGTCGGGGCTGCCGGCCTGCGAGGCGCGCAGTGCGTGCTGCGACGGTTTTTCGTCCGCCACAAGCCCATCCTGCCCCAGAATCGGTACTGCGACGCGGGATTCCGCTCCGCTCGGCGCGGCCCTTCCGGAGCCGGCGGGCGCCCCGGACTGTGCCGGGTGGCCGACCGGCGGGTAGCCTGCCCAGGGTCCGCCCGAACGCGCGCCGGACTCCGGAGGACCGGACGGGCGGCGCGGCCGGTATCCGTGGCGGCCCGTGGTCGCGCAGAATGGTCGAGGGAAACCGAGCCGCGACGGAACAGGCAACACGCCGTGGGCAACAGAAGAACTGGGAGAGAATCGACGCCGTGAGTGCTGCGATGCGAAGCCGTACCCCCGATCGGCTCTGTGCCGAGGCCGTCGAACTCGCCCGGCAGGCAGCGGACGAGGCCGTCGGAGCAGAGACCGTAGGGGCGCACCTCGGCGTCCAGGCGGATGCCGACCGCGTCGTCACCCACACCTTCGAGTGCCTGGACGCGGCATACCGGGGCTGGCACTGGGCGGTCACCGTGGCCCGCGCCCCCCGCGCCAAGAACGTGACCCTGGACGAGGTCGTGCTGCTGCCGGGCGACGACGCCGTGCTGGCCCCGCAGTGGGTGCCGTGGAGCGAGCGGCTGCGCCCCGGCGACATGGGCCCCGGGGACCTGCTGCCCACCGACGCCGACGACCTGCGCCTGGAGCCGGGCTGGACCGGCGAGGACGAGCCGGCCCCGAACTCCGTGGTGGCGCTGGCCGAGGAGGACGTGGTCGTCTCCGACCCGTCGGTCCAGCCGGCCCCGGCCCGCGCCCAGATCGGCGCCCTCGCCGAGGAGCTCGGCCTGGGCCGCAGCCGGGTGCTCTCCCGGCTCGGGCTGCACCTGGCCGCCGACCGCTGGGAGAAGGCGCACGGCCCGCAGACCCCGATGGCACAGGCCGCGCCGGCCTCCTGCGCGAGCTGCGGCTTCCTCGTCCCGATCGGCGGCTCGCTCGGTCAGGCCTTCGGTGTCTGCGGCAACGAGTTCGGCCCGGCCGACGGTCAGATCGTCTCCTTCGCGTACGGCTGCGGCGGGCACTCCGAGGCGGCCGTCATCCCGGCCCCGCCGGCGCCGTCCGAGCTGATCCTGGACGAGCTGGTGGTCGAGCCGCTCCAGCTGCACCCCGACCGCACCTCCGGTTCGGTGGAGCCCGACGCCCCGGCCGAGGAGCTCGGCCACTCCTGAGCACGGTGGCTCCTGAGTCCGGCCACTCCTGAGCACGGTGGCTCCTGAGTCCGGCCACTCCTGAGTCCGGTGGCTCCTGAGCCGGGTCGCGCTCCCGAGTCCGCCTGTTCCCGGCCCGGGCCCGGGAGCGGCCCGGAACCGCCCCCACCGGGCGGAACGGCGCCGCGGCCCGGGCCCGGTCCGCAGGGGGTGCCCGGGCGGGGGAGAATGCCCCCCGTACGAAGTACAGGGCGGCGGAGGGTGGCAGTTCCAGTGGAACCTCGGATCATCGGCAGCGGCACGGACGAGCACCACGCGGACCCCTTCGGCAGCGCCGTCCTGCGCCGCCGGGTGCTGGACGCCTGGGCCGCCTCCCCGGCCCGGTTCCGGGAGGACGCCAACGCCGAGGAGGAGCTCGCCCTCGGCGGCTACCGTGACCGGCTGGTCGTCGAGTTGGCGCAGAACGCGGCCGACGCGGCGGCCCGCGCGGGCGGTGCCCCGGGCCGGCTGCGGCTGACCCTGGCGGACGGTGTGCTGGCCGCCGCCAACACCGGTGCGCCGCTGGACGCGGCCGCCGTCGAGTCGCTGTCCACCCTGCGCGCCTCCTCCAAGCGCGCCGACGAGCAGCCCACCGTCGGCCGGTTCGGCGTCGGCTTCGCCGCCGTCCTCGCCGTCACCGACGAGCCCGCCGTGCTGGGTGCCGCCGGCGGCGTGCGCTGGTCGCTCGGCGAGGCCCGCGCGCTGGCCGAGGCGCAGCCGGCGCTCGGCGAGGAGCTGCGCCGCCGCGACGGCCACGTGCCGCTGCTGCGGCTGCCGTTCTCGGCCGAGGGCCCGGCCCCGGCCGGGTACGACACGGTGGTCGTGCTGCCGCTGCGCGACGCCGCCGCCGAGGACCTCACCCGCCGGCTGCTGGCCGGGATCGACGACGCCCTGCTGCTCACCCTGCCCGGGCTCGCCGAGATCGTGGTGGAGACCGAGGAGGGCACCCGCACCCTCACCCGCGGCGCCGCCGAGGCGCGCCCCGACGGCGTCGCCGAGGTGACCGTCACCGACGACGCCGGCGGCCGGCTGCGGCAGACCGTCTGGCAGACCGCCGGCGCCTCCGGCACCCTGGACGCCGCGCTGCTCGCCGACCGACCCACCGAGGAGCGCGCCCGTCCGTACTGGACGGTGACCTGGGCCGTCCCGGTCGCCGCCGACGGCAGCCCGCAGCCGACCGGGATCGCCCCCGTGCTGCACGCGCCCACCCCCAGCGACGAACCGCTCGGCCTGCCCGCGCTGCTGATCGCCTCCTACCCGCTGGACTCCACCCGCCGGCACGTCGCCCCCGGCCCGCTCGCCGACTTCGTCACCGAGCGCGCCGCCGACAGCTACGCCGACCTGCTGCGCGCCCGCGGCGGCGACCTCGGCTCGCTCGGGCTCGTCCCCGGCCCGCTCGGCCAGGGCGCGCTGGACAACGCGCTGCGCGCCGGCATCCTCGCCCGGCTGCCCGGCACGCCGTTCCTGCCGCACACCGCACCGGTCGAGGAGGGCACGCCGGCGCTGCGGCCCCGGGACGCCACGGTGCTGGAGGGCGCGGACCACTCGGTCGTCGAGGCGCTGGCCCCGATCTTCCCCGGCCTGCTGCCGGCCGGCCTGGAGCGCCGCACCGAGCTGCGGGTGCTGAACGTGCGCCGGGTGCCGCTGGCCGACGTGGTCGACCAGCTCGGCGGCCTGGACCGCGAGCCCGCCTGGTGGCGCAACCTCTACGCGGCGCTCGGCGCGGCCGACCCGGAGGCGCTCGGCGCGCTGCCGGTGCCGCTCGCCGACGGCCGGACGGTCACCGGTCCGCGCCGGGTCCTGCTGCCCTCGGAGGACGCCGACTGGGCGGCCTTCCCCGGCTACCCCGAGGCGCTGGCCGGCGCGCTGGCCCTGCTCGACCTGCGGCTGGCCCACCCGGAGGCGGCGCACCCGCTGCTGGCCAAGCTCGGCGCCGGCACCGCCACCCCGGCCGGGGTGCTGGACACTCCCGAGGTGCGGGCCGCCGTGGCCCGCTCCTACGAGCTGGCCGAGGACGACCTGGACGCCGCCACCGACGTCGCCGAGTCCGTGCTCGCCCTGGTCAAGGCGGCCGCTCCGGCGGTCGGCGAGCACCCGTGGCTGGCCCGGCTGGCGCTGCTGGACGACGAGGGCGAGCCGGCCCGCGCGGGTGAGCTGATCCTGCCGGACAGCCCGTTCGCCGCACTGGCCCGGGAGGAGGACGCCGGCTGGATCGACGACGAGCTGCTGGACCGCTGGGGCCCCGAAGTCCTGACCGCCGTCGGGGTGTTGGCCGACTTCGTGCTGGTCCGCGCCGAGGACGTGGTGCTCGACCCGGACGACCTGGAGCGGCTCGACCCGACCGCCCCCGCCGACCGCGCGGCCGGCGGCCACCCCACCGGGCTGCTGGACGAGGCGCCCGACGGCCTCGCCGAGTGGGCCGAGGACGCCCTGGAGGCACTGCACGCCGACGACGCCGACCCGGTCGGCGTCCCGCCGGTCGCGGCCGAACTACTGGTCGTCCGCGACCTCGACCTGGTGGACGACGACGCGTGGCCGCAGGCGCTCGCCGCCCTCGCCCGCCCGCCGTACCGGGAGGCCGTGGTCAACCCCGTCCGCACCCTGCTGCCCGACGGCTCGTACGCGGACCTGCCGCCGTACACCGCGTGGTGGCTGCGCGACCACCCGGTGCTGGACGGCCGCGAGCCGGCCGGGCTGCGGGCGGCAGGTGCCGACCCGCTGCTGCGCGGCCTCTTCGAGGAGGCCCGGACGACGCTGGACGAGCAGTTCCTGCACGCGCTCGGGGTGCGCACCACGTTGACCGCGCTGCTGGCCGAACCGCACGGGCCGGACGAGCTGCTGGACCGGCTCACCGACCCGGCCTCCGTCGTCGGGCACCGTCAACTGCACGGCATCCACAGCGCGTTGGCCCGGGTGGCGGCGGACCGGATCGAGCCGCTGGACGTCGTCCGGGCGCTGCCGCCGCTGGACCGGGAGACCGGCCGCCGGCCCGCGCACACGGTGCTGGTGGACGCCACCGAGGCGGTCGTCGCCGACGCCCCGGACCTCGTCCAGCTGCTCCACCCGTACCCGCTGCTGCCGGTCGCCCCGGCGCTGGCCGCCGACCTCGCCGAGCGCCTGCACGTCTCGCTGGCCAGCGAGGTGGCCGGCGGCCGGGTGCTCTCCGAGGGGCAGCTGCACCGGGTGCCCGCCGTGGTCCGCGAGCTGCTGCCCGGCTGCCCGGTGGCCTACGAGGAGCACGAGGAGCTGCTGGTGGTCGGCCCGGACGGCGAGGAGGCCGCCGTGGACTGGCGGTGGGACACCGCGGCGGACGCCCCGGAGGCGCCCTACGACCCGGACGCCGCCGAAGCCGCGGACGAGGACGACGAGTTCGAGCTGCCGCCGGTGCCGGGGCTGCTGCACGCCGCGACCCCGGAGGGTCTGGCGGCCGGTCTCGCCTGGTCGGTCGGGCAGTGGCACCGCCGGTTCGAGGTGCTGGCCGCGCTCACCGAGCCGGACCGCGCCTACGAGCTCTCGGCCGCCCGGGACTTCGAGGGCTGACCGGGCTGGCGGGCCCGCGGCCGGGGCGGCGGGCCGGCGCCCGGTCGGCTCCGGCCGGGCGCGGGTGGCCCGCCCGGTGCCCGTCCCGGCCGGCGGGGCGGGAGCCGGGCCCGGGCGCCCGGGCCCCGGTCCAGCCGGTCCGGGCGGCCGCGCCCAGCCACCGGTAGAGGCCGACCGTGACGGTCAGCCAGAGCACCGCGACCACCACCGGCGCGGCCTTGCGCAGCCACGGCCCCGGTTCGATCAGCGCATCGGCGCCGACCAGGGCGAGCCCGGCCGCCCCGGCCGCCAGCATTCCCCCCAGGAAGGCGGTGAACGCCTCCAAGTCCCCACCCCTGCGCGCCATTCAGGACCCCCTTCGGGGTCAATCATCCGCCTTCCGCCGCATGATCCGCCAGGAGACCTCCAGCAGGAGTCCGGCCACCAGGGCGATGCCGACACCGATCCACGGGTCCCGGGTGCCTGAGAGCGAGAGCTGGAAGAAGTCGGACAGCCACGGCACCGTCAGCACCAGCGTGAACGCCCCGCCCATCGTCGCGATCAGCAGCAGCCGCCACCAGTTGTACGGCCGGGCGACGATCGCCAGCACCCACAACGCCACCAGGAACAGCGTCAGCGTCGCCACGCTGGTGTCGGACTTCAGGTCCGTGGCGTGGTCGGCCCGGGCCAGCGCGTACGCGGTGAAGGTGGCCGTGCCGGCGATGATCCCGCCCGGCACGGCCATCCGCAGCACCCGGCGGACGAAGCCGGTCCTGGCCCGTTCGTTGTTGGGCGCCAGCGCCAGGAAGAAGGCCGGGATCCCGATGGTGAGGGTGGAGAGCACTGTCGAGTGCCGGGGCAGGAACGGGTACGGCGAGTGGGTGAAGATCACCAGGAGGGCGAGCAGGACCGAGTAGACCGTCTTCACCAGGAAGAGCCCGGCCACCCGCTCGATGTTGCCGATCACCCGGCGGCCCTCGGCGACCACCGACGGCAGGGTGGCGAAGGAGTCGTTCAGCAGCACGATCTGCGCGACCGCCCGGGTGGCGTCGCTGCCGGTGCCCATCGCCACGCCGATGTCGGCGTCCTTGAGCGCCAGCACGTCGTTGACGCCGTCGCCGGTCATCGCCACGGTGTGCCCGCGCGACTGCAGCGCGCCGACCAGGTCGCGCTTCTGCTGCGGGGTCACCCGGCCGAAGACGCTGGTCCGGTCGGCGGTGTCGGCGAGCTCCTGCGGATCGGTCGGCAGGGTGCGGGCGTCCAGCGGGTGGTCGGCGCCGGGCAGGCCCAGGTGCGAGGCGACCGCGCCGACCGAGACGGCGGCGTCGCCGGAGATCACCTTGGCCCGGACGCGCTGCCCCTCGAAGTAGCGCAGGGTGTCGGCGGCGTCCTCGCGCAGCCGCTGCTGGAGCACCACCAGGGCGAGCGGCTGGAGGTCGGCGGCCGGGTCCGGGGAGTCCAGCGGGACGGGCGTGCGGCCGAGCAGCAGCACCCGCAGCCCCTTGGTGCCCAGTTCGTCCACCTCGGTGAGGGCCGGGTGGCCGGTGGGCAGCAGCACGTCCGGGGCGCCCAGCAGCCAGCTGGCCTCGCCGCCCTGCGGTTCCAGCAGCTGCACCCCGCTCCACTTGCGGGCGGAGGAGAAGGGCATCGCCTCGATCACCCGCCAGCCGCCGCCGTTGCCGTGCTCCGTGTCGCCCCTGCCGTACGCGTCGATGACGGCCTGCATGGAGGGGTTGGGGCGGGTGTCGGCGCCGGCCATCACCCCGAGCGCCTGCTTGACGACCTCCGGGTCGGAGAGGACCGGCCGGCCCGGCGGCGCGTCCACCCTCGGCCGGCCGTCGGCCTCCGGCCCCGGCGGCAGGGTGCGCAGCTCGACGACGTCCATGCCGCCCTCGGTGAGGGTGCCGGTCTTGTCCAGGCAGACGGTGTCCACCCGGGCCAGGCCCTCGATCGCGGGCAGCTCCTGCACCAGGCACTGCTTGCGGCCCAGCCGGACCACCCCGATCGCGAAGGCGACCGAGGTCAGCAGTACCAGGCCCTCGGGGACCATCGGCACGATGCCGGCGATCATCCGCCGGACGGCCTCCCTCCAGTCCCGTCCCTCCACCGCGAGCTGGCTGATGATCAGACCGATCGCGGTGGGGATCAGCAGCCAGGTGATGAACCGCAGGATGCTGTCGATGCCGCTGCGCAGCTCCGACTTGACCAGGGAGAACCGGCTGGCCTCCTCGGCCAGCTGCGCCGCGTAGGCCTCCCGGCCGACCTTGGTGGCGGTGAACGCGCCCGCGCCGGCCACCACGAAGCTGCCGGACATCACCTGGTCGCCCGGCTGCTTCAGGACCGAGTCGGGCTCGCCGGTGAGCAGCGATTCGTCGATCTCCAGACCGTCCGCCTCGGTGACCTCGCCGTCGACGATCACCTTGTCGCCGATGCCGAGCAGCACGGTGTCGTCCAGCACGATCTCGCCGGTGGCGATCTGCTGGACGGCGCCGTCCCGGCGGACCTGCGGTCTGGCCTCGCCGATCAGCGCGAGGCTGTCCAGGGTCTTCTTGGCGCGCATCTCCTGGATGATGCCGATCGCCGTGTTGGCCACGATGACCAGGCCGAACAGTCCGTCCTGGATCGGTCCGACGACCAGGATGATGCCGAACATCACGCCGATGATCGCGTTGAACCGGGTGAAGACGTTGGCCCGGACGATCTCCCGGGTGGAGCGGCTGGACCGCACCGGCACGTCGTTGACGTCGCCTCGGGCGACCCGTTCGGCGACCTCCGCGGTGCTCAGTCCGCCGCGCCGGCCGGGCAGCAGGCCGAGCGGGTGGGCGCCGTCGTGCCGGTCCCCGGGCGTCTCTTCGGCAGGCTGCGCAGGGTGCGTCATGGCACCGACTCTACGGGCGCCTTATGTCCGATGCGTGCTACTAAAGGACTATTCAGTCCGACTGGGTGGCCGGGTCGCCGCCGTCACCGGCGGCGGTCTGCGACGCGGCCGCGGCGGCCCGGTCGCGGGCGATGGCGTCCCGGCGGGCGCGGCAGTACCAGAGGCCGATCAGGCCGAGGCCGGCTCCGGACAGGCAGATCCACGGCCAGCTGCCGTGGCCGTGGTCGGAGAGGGTGCCCTGGAAGGGGAGCAGGACCAGGAAGGCGACGAACCACAGCACCGTGCCACCGCCGACGATGGCGACGTCGTTGGCCTCCAAGGGCGGGGGCGAGGGGTGCAGCGGGCTCTTCGGCATGAGGCCTAGCGTACGGGGCGGGGTGCGGTTGTCCGCCATCACGCGGGCCGGTCCCGGACACCTTCGGCGGGTGGCCCCGGCATCGCCGCGGCGGTCGGGGCGCGCCCGGGCCGGCGGCCACCCCGCCGTTCCTCGGGTGTGATCGTTCTACGCGCGAAGATAGCGCGTGTGCGATTTGGGAACTCATACTTGTGATTCCGGTTGGCCGCGCCATGCCCAGGACGCCTGTGTTCGTGCCCGTCCCACCGGGCCCGCCCGGCCACCACCGTCGCTCCGGGTGTCCCCCTCCTCAGCCCCCACCAGAGGACGCACGCATGCCTGTGGCCCAGCCGACCACCGAGTCGCCCGAGCCCGCCTCCAACGCGCCGAAGCCCCCCGCCGGCGCGCTGGACCGCTACTTCCGGATCTCCCAGCGCGGCTCCACCCTGCCGCGCGAGATCCGCGGTGGCATCGCCACCTTCTTCACCATGGCGTACATCCTGGTGCTCAACCCGATCATCCTGGCCAGTGCCACGGACATGACCGGCGCCCACCTGGACAGCGCTCAGCTGGTCACCGCGACCGCGCTCACCGCGGGTCTCACCACCCTGCTGATGGGCGTGATCGGCAACGTCCCGATCGGCCTCGCCGCCGGCTTGGGCGTCAACACCATCGTCGCGCTGCAGCTCGCGCCCAAGATGACCTGGCCGGACGCCATGGGCATGGTGGTGCTGGCCGGTTTCGCGATCATGATCCTGGTCGCCACCGGTCTGCGCGAGCGCGTCATGAACGCCGTCCCGCTCGGCCTGCGCAAGGCGATCGCGATCGGCATCGGCCTCTTCATCAGCCTGGTCGGCCTGGTCGACTCCGGCTTCGTCAGCCGCATCCCGGACGCCGCCCACACCACCGTCCCGCTCCAGCTCGGCGGCAACGGCCACCTGCTCGGCTGGCCGGTGCTGGTCTTCGTGCTCGGCCTGCTGCTCACCCTGGTGCTGGTGGTCCGCAAGGTGCCCGGCGCGATCCTGGTCTCCATCGTCGTGATGACCGGCCTCGCCGTGGTGATCGACAAGGTCGCCGACATCCCGGCCACGAGCTGGGGCCTCACCGTCCCCAGCTGGCCCGGCAACCCGGTGGCGGCGCCCGACTTCGGCCTGGTCGGCAAGGTCAGCCTGTTCGGCGGCTTCGAGAAGGTCGGCGTCCTCACCGGCGTCCTCTTCGTCTTCACCGTCCTGATGTCCTGCTTCTTCGACGCGATGGGCACCATCCTCGGCGTCGCCGACGAGGCCCACCTGCTGGACGCCAAGGGCGACCTGCCCGGCATCAACCGGATCCTGATGGTGGACGGCATCGCCACCGCCGCCGGCGGCGCGACCTCCTCCTCCGCCAACACCTGCTTCGTGGAGTCCACGGCCGGCGTCGGCGAGGGCGCCCGCACCGGCTTCGCCTCGATCGTGACCGGCGCCTTCTTCGTGGTCGCGCTCTTCCTCACCCCGCTCGCCACCATGGTCCCCGCCCAGGCCGCCACCCCGGCCCTGGTCACCGTCGGCTTCCTGATCCTGGCCAACTCGATCAAGGAGATCGACTGGGCCGACTACACGATCGCGATCCCGGCCTTCCTGACCATCGTGATGATGCCGTTCACGTACTCCATCACCAACGGCATCGGCTTCGGCTTCATCGCCTTCTGCGTCCTGCGGCTCGCCGCCGGGCGCGGCCGCGAGGTGCCGATCGCGATGTACGCGGTCTCGGCCGTCTTCGCCTTCTACTACCTGATGCCGGCCCTCGGCCTGCTCTGAGCCGTGGTGCCCGCCGGGCCCCTCCCCGCTTCGTGCGGGGAGGGGCCCGGTGCGTTCGCGGGGGCCGGTGCACTCCCTAGTGGACGCAGAACTCGTTGCCCTCCGGGTCCTGCATGACCGTCCAGGAGCCGCCGGGCTCGTCGACCGCGCGCAGGACGGTGGCGCCGAGGGCCTCCAGCCGTTCCACGGTGGCGTCGCGGGCGTCGGGGCCGGGGTGGAGGTCGAGGTGGAGGCGGTTCTTGGCGGTCTTCGCCTCGGGGACCTGCTGGAAGAGCAGGCGGCGGCCGAGGCCGGTGCCGCTGACCGGGTCGAAGGGCTCGTCGGGGTGGCGGACGCCGGCCAGGGTGCGCCAGGCGGCGCGGCCGTCGGTCTCCGTGACGAGGTCGGGGGTCACGGCGCCGGCCGCGAGCAGGCGGGCGATCAGGGCGCTGTGGTCCTCGACGGTGTAGTCGAGGGCGGCGGCCCAGAAGGCGGCCTGGCGGTGGGGGTCGGCACAGTCGATGACGAGCTTCCAGTGCAGAGGCATGTAACCCGTTATATCGGTTACCTGACGTGCGATCAATGACCGACCTGACGGACCTGCCAAAAATGGCACTGTGTAGGGCAGTTGGCGGTGGGCATACTGCCTGGACGGGAGACGGGGAGGGGGCTCTACCGATGGTGCAACAGGATCCGCCCGGGGGAGACGAGGCGAGGCTGCTGCCGGAGCTGTTCCGGACGGCGGACCAGGCCTCGCTGGACGGTCAGCGCGAGACACTGCGCTGGTACCGGGGGCTGATCGGGATGCTCGTGATCGCCGCGGTGGTCGGCTCGCTGCCGGGGCCCGAGCACCGGGGGGACAGCGACATCACGCCGCTCTTCTCGGTGGTGGCGTTCCTGGTGGCCGGCTACTTCTGGTCACGGCTGCGCCGCAGCAACCCGCAGGGGCGGTGGTACGAGGCCCGGGCGGCGGCCGAGTCGGTCAAGACGCTCGCCTGGAAGTACTCGATGCGGGCCCGGCCGTTCGACGGCGAGGCGGAGTCGGCGGAGGTGGACCGCGGCTACCTGCTCCAGATGGAGGACGTGCTGCACGCCTTCGAGGACCCGGAGATCGTGCCGCCGGACACCACCGTGGAGATCACCCCGGAGATGCGCCGGGTGCGCGCCGAGAGCCTGGTCGCGCGGCGGACGTTCTACCTGCGCACCCGGGTCGAGGGGCAGCGCACCTGGTACCGCTCGCGGGCCGAGGCGTGCGAGACGCAGGCGGTCTCCTGGGGGCTGGGGATCGCCGCCCTCATCATCATCGGGGCGGCGGCGGCGATCGCGCAGGCGGTCGGCGCGCTGCCGGTGCACGTCTTCGGGGCCAGCTCGGCAGCGGCCGCCGCGGTGATCGCCTGGACCCAGCTGAAGCAGCTGCGCCCGCTGGCCGCCGCTTACCAGCTGGCCGCGCGCGAGCTGGAGAACGTCGGGAACCAGCTCTCCGACCTCGATCTGAAGGCCCCGGACGCCGAGGCCCGCTGGGCCCGGCTGGCCGCCGAGGCGGAGGACGCCGTCTCGCGCGAGCACACCACCTGGCGGGCCCGGCGCGCCTTCCCCCGGTGAGCGGCCGACCCGGTGTGGAATCGGGAGGTCGTGAGGAGATCGGGCGAAATGTACGGGGTGCTGTCGGCACAGGTGTGCGAGGTGGGTGAGGGTCGGCCGGAGAAGCGCCGTCCGTAATCGTTACGTGTCCATGCCCTGGTTTCATCGCCTCCGCGCACGACGTCAGTCACTGCCCGGAGGCCCCCTTTGCGCGTTCTTCTGATCGCCACCGCGTTCAACAGCCTGACCCAGCGCGTCCACACCGAACTCCGCGAGCGCGGTCACGAGGTGGCCGTACAGCTCGCGCTCGGCGACGAGCCGGTCCGGGCCGCCGTGGCCCGGACCGACCCCGAGCTGATCATCTGCCCGATGCTCACCAAGGCGATCCCGGAGGACGTCTGGTCGACCCGGACCGTCCTGATCGTGCACCCCGGCCCGAAGGGCGACCGGGGTCCCTCCTCGCTCGACTGGGCGATCACCGAAGGCGCCGAACGCTGGGGGGTGACCGTCCTCCAGGCGGTGGAGGAGATGGACGCCGGGGACATCTGGGCGTCCGTGGACTTCCCGGTGCGGGCCTGCGGCAAGAGCGAGCTGTACCGGGGCGAGGTCGCGGACGCCGCCGTGGAGGCGGTGCTGCTCGCGGTGAGCCGCTTCGAGGGCGGGCTGTTCACGCCCGAACCGCTCGACTACGACCGGCCGGACGTGGGCGGCCGGCTGCGGCCCTTCCTCAAGCAGGAGGCCCGCCGGATCGACTGGGAGGCCGACGACACCGCCACCGTGCTGCGCAAGCTGCGCGCGGGCGACTCCCAGCCGGGCGTGCTCGACGAGCTGTACGGGCGCGAGTACTTCCTGCACGGCGGCCACCCCGAGGACGAGCTGCGCGGCGCCCGGCCCGGCGCGGTGATCGCCCAACGGGACGGCGCGATCTGCCGGGCCACCACGGACGGCGCGGTCTGGATCCCGCAGCTGCGCCCGCGGCGGACGCCCGGCGGGCCGGCCACCTTCAAGCTGCCGGCCGCGACGGTGCTCGCCGACCACCTCCACCGGGTCCGCGAGGTGCCGGTCACCCCGGCCTCGGCGGCCGGCCGGGACACCTGGTCGGAGATCCGCTACCACGAGCGGGAGGACGTCGGTTTCCTCGAATTCTCCTTCGCCGGCGGGGCGATGAGCACCGAGCAGTGCCGCCGGCTGCTGGCCGCCTACCGGGAGGCGGCCGACCGGCCGACCTCGGTGCTGGTGCTCGGCGCGGCCCGGGACTTCTTCTCCAACGGCATCCACCTCAACGTGATCGAGGGGGCGTCGTTCCCGGCGCTGGAGTCCTGGGAGAACATCAACGCGATGGACGACCTGGTCGAGGCCGTGCTGACCACCACCGACAAGCTCACCGTCGCGGCGCTGGCCGGGAACGCGGCCGCCGGCGGCCTGATGCTGGCGATCGCCGCCGACGAGGTCTGGTGCCGCGAGTCGGCCGTGCTCAACCCGCACTACCGGCTGATGGGCCTCTACGGGTCCGAGTACTGGACGTACACGCTGCCCCGGCGGGTCGGCGCCGAGCAGGCGGAGCAGCTGACCACGCAGACGCTGCCGGTGGGCGCGGCCCGGGCCGAGCGGCTCGGCCTGGTGGACCGGAGGGCGGGCGGCGGCGCGGCCGAGTTCCGGGGCTGGGTCGAGCGGGAGGCGGCCGCGCTGGCCGGCTCGCCGGAGCTGACCGGCCGGCTGGTGGAGAAGAAGCGCCGCCGGGCCGAGGACGAGGAGGCGCGGCCGCTGGCCGACCACCGGACGGAGGAGCTGCGGCGGATGCACCGCAACTTCTACCGGGAGGGCGAGCCCTACCACCGGCTGCGGCGCGACTTCGTGCACAAGGTCTGCCCGGTGGCGACGCCGGAGCACCTGACGGGACTGCTCGGCCGACCGGAGTAGCGGGCGGCCGCGGTGCGACCGGCCGGAACGAGGACGGTCCGGTGGGGGCGTCGCGCCGGGGCCGGCGCCCCCACCGGACCGGGCGCTCAGCGCCCGCGGCCGGCCAGCGGGGCGGCCCGGCCGATCAGCACCGGCTGCGCGTTGAGGGTGCCCCGGCTCGGCGAGACCGCGAAGGCCAGCGAGCCGAAGAAGATGTAGCAGCCCAGCCCGACCACCAGCGGGAAGATGAACTGGAGCGCCATCACACCGCCCTGGGTGCCCTGTTCGGCGTCGAGCCGGACGGAGACCGCCGCCATCCCGGTGTAGTGCATGGCGCACACCGCGACGCCCATCACCGGGGCGGCGGCCAGGACGGCGACGGTGCCCTTGATGTTCAGCGCGGCCCAGAGCGCTGCCGTCGCCGCGAAGATCGCGATGGCGACCGAGAGCCCCACCGTGGTGTGGTCGTAGCCGAGGTGGCCGGGCAGGACCATCGCGGCCATGCCGAGGTAGTGCATCGCGGCCACCCCGAGGCCGGTGGTGAGACCGCCCGCGAGCAGCGCGGTGCGGGGGTGGCGGCTGTAGCCGACGGTGAAGATGCCGAGCCCGACCACCGCGATCGCGACGAGCAGGCTGAGCACGGTCAGGCCCGGGCGGTAGGTGATCTCGGCCCCGGTGACGGAGAAGCCGAGCATCGCGATGAAGTGCATCGACCAGATGCCCGCGCCGAGCGACGTCGACGCGAACAGCAGCCAGTACGTCCGGGTGCGGCCCGACGAGACCAGGGCCCAGCGGGCGCTGCGCAGGGCGACGAAGGCGCCCAGACAGGCGACGAAGTACGAAACCGCCGGCGTCACCCAGCCGAGGTCGGCATGGTGGATCTCACCCACGAGGAACTCCTGGACGGATTGGGGGAGGACGGACGCCAGGATCGGGCGGACTCGTCGGCCGGGAACGGCCGGTCATGGATGGCGGCAGTGCCGGGACGCGGCACGTGCGGCGTCGTGGTCCTGCCCGGGGGAAGCCTGGCGTGTGGTGCCCCTGACAACGGGGGACAGTAACCACTACCGGTGAGTCGCACAATGTTCGATCATTTGGTGAAATCGCAGGTCAGAGCCGTCCTTCACGCGATCGGCAAGATCTCGCCACCAAGCCCTGACGCCGCCTGCGCACGCACACGGGCCCTGCGCATGTGCCGTCCGGGCCCGCCGCGGCGCCGGCGTCCGGCCGCCGGGGCGCGGTCACTCCAGGGGAGCTAGGCCGAACGGGTGGCCGGCCGGGTCGATCAGCACCCTGAGCGTGCGGCCGTGCTGGAACTGCGGCTCGGTGGCGCCGAGCGCGAGTGCCCGGGCGGTGGCCTCCTCCAGGTCGTCGACGTAGAAGTCCAGGTGGAAGTGCTTGCTGCCGTCGGGTTCGGTCCACGGCTCCTGGCGGTACCCGGCGACCCGTCCGAACCCGAGCGGGCTGCCGCCCTCGGGGTTGTCCAGGATGGCGAAGCGCTCGTCCACGTGCCTGGTCTCCCACCCGAGCAGCTCACCGTAGAAGGCGGCCAGCGCGACCGGGTCGGCGCAGTCGATGGTGACCATGGCGAGGCGGGCGAAGCCGGTGTCGTTCTGCTCGGCCTGCTCAGCGGCGACGTCGGTCATTTCTGGTCGGCCCTTCTACTGAGGGGTGGTGCCGGGGCCCGCGTGGATCGGGCCCCAGAACCAGCATCGCACCGGGAGTCACGGAGGGCGCGGCCGGTGGTGCGGGGGGCTCGTGTCCGGCGCCGTGCGCCGTGGAGCCGGGTGGATCGCTACAGAATCAGGACGTTTCCGCCACTGTCGGTGGGATGCGGGATGTATAAACTTTCGACGATATCGAAGGATTGTTGTTAACCGGGGGGTTCTCCAATGGCGATCGAGCTGCCGAGCGAGGTAGCGACGCTCCTGGACTTCATCGGCATCCACTGGCCCTCGGTCAACGAGGACAAGGTCCGTGAATTCGGCGAGCACGTCAAGGAGTTCGCGAAGGGCCTCGAAGACCTGCACGCGGACTCGACGGCGACGGTCCATCAGCTCGGCGGGGCGTACGAGGGGGCGTCCTACGAGGCGCTCATCGCCAAGTGGGCGCTGATGTCCGACAAGCACTTCAACGAGGTCGTCCAGGCGGCCCACGTGGTGGCGAAGGCGCTGGACACCGCCGCCGACGTGATCGTGGCGATGAAGCTGGAGGCGCTCGGCGAGCTCATCGTGCTGGCCGCCTCCTTCGTCGCCGCCCAGGCCGCCGCGGTGGCGACCTTCGGCCTGGCGGAGGCCGGGGTGATCGCGATCCAGCAGGCCGGGCGCAAGCTGATGTCCTACCTGGCGCACCAGTTGGAGGACCACATCGTCTCCGAGGTGATCGAGGCGGCGATCACCCCGCTGGTGGAGATCGTCTCCGGGGCGGTGGCCGGGTTGGTGTTCGAGGCCGCCGAGGCCGCGCTGAGCGGCGGTGGCGGGTCGGGGGGAACCCAGTTCAAGATCAACCCTGACGCGGTGGAGGCGCACGCCAAGGCCCTGCACGAACAGGCCGAGAAGGTGGCCCAGCACGCGCAGGTCTTCAGCAGCCGGGTCGCGGGGGTGAGTTTCGCGTGACGGACCCGATCGTCAAGGCCCTGGAGAAGGGCGCCCAGAAGCTCGGCAAGGCGCTCGCCGACGACATGGGCAAGGCCGCCAAGAAGATGTACAAGCAGGCCGGCGACAACCTGTCGAAGGCCGCCAAGCACCACAAGGACAACGACTCCGGCAACGCCCACACCTTCGACGAGAAGAACAAGGACAAGGCCGCGCCGCCGCCGAAGGCGGGCAGCAGCGGCGGCGACGGGCCGAAGACGCCGCCCCGGAAGTACTACGTCCACGACGACGGCCGGGTCCAGGAGATCAAGGACGGCAAGTTCGTCGACGTCGACGGGAGCGACAAGTCCCTGAAGACCCTGCTGGACGGGGCTTCGGAGAAGGTCAAGGACCCCTCCCCGGACGACCTCAAGGACAAGTACCACGCGAAGAAGTACAAGAAGTCCGACAAGGACGAGGACGGGAACCCCAAGAAGGACGAGAAGGTCCCGAGCAGCCGGATCGACGCTCCGACCCCGCTCTCCCGGGCCGTCGAGGAGGCCCGCCGGGCCCAGGGCGACTACGGCGGCAAGAACTACGCGGCGCTCCGGTACAAGCACCCGGACGGCGACGAGATCATCCTGGTCGGCCGCAGCGGTGACCGGAGCCACTCCGAACGGTCCATCGGCAAACCGCTGCTCGGCGGCCGGGAGGACCACGTCTCCGAGTTGTACACCGAGCGGGCCCCCTGTCAGGCCAACGAGAACTGCGAGCGCTGGCTCGGCCGGCACTTCCAGCCCAAGAACCCCGACCTCGACGTGAACTACGGCGTGGAGTACGACAGCAAGGTCCCCACGAAGAACCGGGACTGGGGCCACCGGGCGTACCTGGACCAGCTCCACCAGGATCACACCGCGGGCCAGCATGGTGGCACGATGGGCACGAAGGACTTCGACGCGCAGGGGCAGCAGGACAAGGCGGCCCACGAGACGAAGCACGTGGCGAAGAAGGCGAAGCATGGACAGTAGGGCAGTTGGCGGGCGGACCGAGAGGACGGATGACCGGTGCTGGTAGGGATCGACTGGCCCCGGGTCGTCGCCGAGGCCGCGCCCGGCGACCTGTTGAGGTTCAAGCCCGACGAGGCGGCCCGGATCTGGCCGGACGGGGACGGCGCCCGCTTCGTGACGGAGATCGGGGTGCCGTTCTCCAACGGGCTGTTCCGGTTGCTGGAGGAGCTCGCGGACCGGCGGCCCGAGAACCCGGACTGGGCGTTCGCCCGGCCGCTGACCGATTCGCTGGTGGAGACCGAGCACGGCACGCTGCGCCAGTTGGGCGAGTTGTCCAGCGCGTTCGTGTTCGTCAACCTCGACGACGGGACGATCTGGGTCTGCGACCCGGACGCCGACGAGGAGTACCAGCTGATCCACCGTGACATCTCCTCGCTGGCGTACCTGGTGTACAAGATCGCCATCGAGCGGCCGCGGCCCGAGGAACGGCCGACGCCGTACGACTGGGCCGATGCCGAGGAGTACATCCGGGAGGGCATGGGCCGCTGGGACGATCTGCCGTTCGGCAGCGAGGCGGAGTTCTGGAACTCCTTCCTCGACTTCTACCAGACGACGTGAGAGGGCCGGTGCGGACATGGACGACGAGCTGACGGCGGCGCTTACGGCGCACTTCGGGCCGCGGGGGCTGCGCAGCCTGTCGGTCGCGCCCGCCGGGCCGCTGCGCGACCCCGGACTGCCGCTCCAGGTGGGGCCGTACTTCCGGGCCGCCGAGGAGTCCGATCCGCTGTCGCTGGGTGAGTACGCGGCCGGGGCCGGGCTGGAGGCCGGAGCGTCGGCCGCCCAACTGCGGATCGGCACCGACGGCGGGGCCGAGCTGTTCTTCGCCCCGGACCGGTCCGTCCGCGCGCTGCTGCTGGGGTCCGAGCCGGCGGAGCTGCCGGTCGCCTCGACGGTGGAGGCGTTCGCGGCCGGGCTGCTGCTGCTGGACCGGTACCTGCCGGCGGTCGCCGCGTCCGACCGGCCGGAGGCGGCCTTCGCCGCCTACCGGGAGCTGCGCCAGGGGCTGCTGGCGGCCGACCCGGCCGCCTTCGAGGACCGCGAGGGCTGGTGGCCGCGGGTGCTGGACGACCTGCGGCGCCCGCTGAACGTCGACTCCTCGGCGGCCTTCGAGGTGGCCGACGAGCAGGGCGGGACGCGGATCGAGACGGCCATCGGCGGCCCCGGCCTGCTGCACCCCGAGGAGGTGCTCTGGCACCGCCTGCGGGCGGAGGGCGTGGAGCCCGAGCAGGTGGTGCGGGTCTACTGCGAGCTGGAGCCGTGCATGATGCCCGGGCACTACTGCGCGCGCTGGATGGCGGCGGAGTTCCCGCAGGCGGAGTTCACCCACGGCTTCGACTACGGGGAGACGGCCGAGTCGCGCGAGAGCGGGATCAAGGCACTGATGATCAGCCTGGCCGAGCGGCAGGGCTGAGCGGTCGGGCCGCGCGGGGAGGCCCGAGCGGTCGGGCCGCGGTGGAACCAGGAGAGGGAAGCGGGAATGGTGCGGGACGGGCGACGGATGCCGCCGCTGGGGGCGGGGCGCAGGGCGGCCGGACTGGCACTGCTCGGCTGGCTGGACGACATGCGGGCACCGCGGCTCTGCCGGGTGGCGGGGCCGCCCGGGGCCGGCAAGTCGCACCTGCTGGCCTGGCTGGTCCGCGGCTGCACGACGGACGAGGCGCCGGGCGAGCGGCGGATCCACGCCGTGCTGCCCGCCGCCGGGGCCACCCTCCGGACGGCCGTCTGGTCGCTGGGCCACCAGCTCGACCTGGTGGCGCACGCCCCGGGGCCGCTGATCGAGGCGATCGCGGCGGACAACCGCCCGACCCTGATCTGCGTCCCCGAGCTGGACAGGGCCGACGACCCGGCCGGCCTGGTGACCGGGCTGCTCGACCCGCTGCTCCGGCTGCCCGGGGTGCGCCTGGTGGTCGAGGCGGCGACCGGGGGCGCGGCGGCCGGGGCGTTCACCGCGGTGCCCGCGCCGGCGGTGCTGGAGCTCGGCGATCCGCACTGGACGGACCGGGAGCGGTTCGCGCAGTGGGCGGCGGCCCGGGGCGGCGACGCGGGCGCTTACCCGCTGCCCGGCCCGGTCCTCGGGACGCCGGCCGCTCCGCCGGTGGTGCCGGCCGGTGCCGATCTGCGGTCCGCCGGCGAGGAGGCGCTGTCCGCGCTCTGGACGGCGGCCGCGGCCGGTGGCGACCCCGGCCCGCTGACCGCCGATCCGCTGCTCTACGCGCTGGCCCGCCCCGTCCCGGTGACGGCGGCCGTCGAGCGGCGGGACGACGCGCTCGGCCGGGCCTGGCGCGCCGCCGGTCCGGCCGTGATCGAGGAGCCCGACCCGGCCGTCCGGGCCGCCGTGCTGCGGACCAGGCTGCTGGGCGCGGACACCGCCGCCGCGGCCGCCGCGGCCGTCCTCGCGCAGTTGCCCGCGCCGTGGTCCGGGCGCTGGGCGCGCTGGGAGGGCACCGACCGGGACTGGCCGGGCCCGGCCGTCGCGGTCACCGCCGGGGTCGGGCCGTACCTGTCGCAGGTGCTGGTGGCCGATCCGACCGGCGCGGTGCGGACCTTCGACGTCGCCACCGGCCGCCGGGTCGGTGCCGTGGTGGTGCCGTCCCCGCGCCCGCTGCGGGGGCTGGCCGTGACGGCCGGCGGTTCCGTGGTGCTGCTCGACGCCTGGGGCCGGGCGGAGCTGGTGGTGCCGGCCGAACCGCGGCCGGGGCTGGACGGATACGGGCTGATGGCGGCGCTGGACGCGGTCCGCGCGGTGGCCGGCGGTCCGGGCGGCGGTCTGAGCGCGGTGGCCGCGATCGGCGGGCTGGCCGACTCCGCGCCCGCCTTCGGCGACGCGGCCGGCGCCGTGCACTGGTACCAGGACGGCGCGGTGGTGAGCGAGCGGCTGCACCAGGGGCCGGTCACCGCGCTGGCCGGCGCCGCGCTCGGGGGCGGACCGCTGTCCGATCCGGAGATCCCGCTGCTGGTCAGCGGCGGTTTCGACGGCGCCGTGCGGCTCTGGGGCCCGCGCTCGGCGCCGATGCCCGAGCCGTCCGACCGGCGCGGCTGCCCGGTGACGGCGGTGGCCGCCGGGGCGACCGCGGCCGGCCCGGTGGTGGCCGCGGCCTGGTCCGACGGGCTGGTCCGGGTGCGCGACCTCGGCACCGGCGGGGTGCTGGACCTGCGGACGGGCTCCGAGGTCTGGTCGCTGGCGCTGGCCGGGACGCTGCTGGTGCTGGGCATGCCGGACGGCCTCGCCGCGGTGGACAGCCGGCCCCGGCCGCACGGGGCCGGGGCCCCCGCCGTAGGGCTGCGGGCCGGCGCCTGAAGCAATTTTCATTAGCGAGAGTAATGACATAGACTAAGGACATGCCCGAGATGTCCGAGCAGGACCTCGCAGCCGTCAGTCAGCTGCGGTCGTCCACCATGCGCCTCTCCCGCCGCCTGCGTCACCAGCGGGTCGAGGAGTCGCTCAGCCCTACCGAGATGGGGGTGCTGGGCACCCTCGCACGCTGCGGGAAGGCCACGCCGGGTGAGCTCGCCCGGAAGGAGCACGTGCAGCCGCCCTCGATGACCAGGATCGTCGCGATGCTGGAAGAGAAGGGCCTGGTGCGGCGGGAGCCGCACCCGGAGGACCGCCGTCAGGTGGTCGTCAGCAGTACCGAACAGGCGGAGGTGATCCTCGCGGAGAGCCGCCGCCGGCGCAACGCCTGGCTCGCCGAACTCGCCGAGGGTCTCGACGAGGAGGAGTGGGCCGCCCTGCGGGCGGCCGCGCCGGTGCTCTACAAGCTCGCACACCTGTAAGACACGCTCGGGGCCCAGCCGTTCCGGTCAGCCGCCGGAGGACGAAGGAGAACCGCATCACCGCAGCACCGACCACCGAAACCAGGAGCGCGACGACCCCCTGCCGGGTCGTCGCGCCGCGAGGGGAGAGCACCGTGACACCGCCGGCCGCAGCCAGCGCCGCCATCCGCACCGACGAACCGACCACCGAACCCGCCACGGCCACCGCCGCGGCCGCCGACGCCCAGGCACCCGCCCCGACGGGGCCGGCCGGCAACGGCGACGACGACCCCGACGAACGCACCGCGGCGGTCACCCCCGCCGCTCAGGAATCCCCGACCGGAGCCCGCTTCACCCGGCCCGGAGGGATGTTCTCCTCACTGCGCGTCCGCAACTACCGTTACTACTTCGCCGGCCAGGTGGTCTCCAACACCGGTACCTGGATGCAGCGGATCGCCCAGGACTGGCTGGTCCTCAGCCTCACCGGCAGCCCGCTCGCGGTCGGCATCACCACCGCCATGCAGTTCCTGCCGATGCTGCTGCTCGGCCTCTTCGGCGGCGTGCTCGCCGACCGGATGCCCAAGCGCCGGCTGCTGATCTACACCCAGGGCGCGATGGGCCTGCTCGCCGCGGGCCTGGCCGTGCTGACCGTCGGCGGCGTGGTGACGCCCTACTACGTGTACGCGTTCGCGCTGCTGCTCGGCCTCGTCACGGTGGTCGACAACCCGACCCGGCAGGCCTTCGTCTCCGAGATGGTCGGTCCCAAGGACCTCGCCAACGCGGTCAGCCTGAACGCCGCCAACTTCCAGACCGCCCGGCTGGTCGGCCCCGCCGTCGCGGGCCTGCTGATCGCCGCGGTCGGCAGTGGCTGGGCCTTCGCGGTGAACGCGCTCTCCTTCGCCGCCGTGATCGGCGGGCTGCTCGCCATGCGGTCGTCCGAACTGCGCCCCACCGCGCCGATCGCCCGCGAGAAGGGGCAGTTGAGGGAGGGGCTGCGGTACGTCAAGGAGCGGCCCGAGCTGCTCTGGCCGATGGTGCTGGCCGGCTTCATCGGCACCTTCGGGTTCAACTTCCCGACGCTGCTCTCCGGTTTCGCCCACGACACCTTCAAGGTCGGCGCCGGGCAGTACGGCCTGCTGAACACCGCGATGGCGGTCGGTTCGCTGGCCGGCGCGCTGCTCGCGGCCCGGCGTGGCGCGCCCCGGCTGCGCCGGCTGGTCGCCGCCGCGCTGGCCTTCGGCGCGCTGGAGGTGCTGGCCGCCTTCGCGCCCGACTACTGGTCGTTCGCGCTGCTGCTGACCCTGATCGGGGTCTTCGGGCTGAGCTTCAACACCTCGGTCAACTCGATGCTCCAGCTGGGCACCGACCCCGCGATGCGGGGCCGGGTGATGGGCCTGCTGGTCCTGGTGTTCACCGGCGGCACGCCGATCGGCGCGCCGGTCGTCGGCTGGGTGACGGCCTCGTACGGGCCCCGGCTCGGGCTGTTGGCCTGCGGGTTGGTCTCGGCGCTGGCGGCCGGCACGGTCGGTCTGGTGCTGGCCCGCAGTGCGGACCTGAAGGTCCGGGTCGATCTGCATCCGGGTCGCGGCGGGCGGGTGGTCGCCTTCGTTCCGCGCACCGTCGCCCCGACCAAGTCCGAGCTGGCACCGGCCTGCTGACGGCTCGTCTCCCCGGAGCGCACCGCGTGGTGCGCCCCGGGCGCGGGGTCAGAGCCGGATCTCCAGGATCTGGCCCCGCCAGGGCCTGCCCTTGTACTCGGACTCGAAGGCCTCGGTCTCGGTGAAGCCGAGCGCCCGGTACTGCTCGACCAGACGGCGGTCCTCGCTCGCGAAGCAGTCCACCCGGAGCAGGCCGATACCGCGCCGGCGGGCCTCGTCGAGGGCGTCGGCGATCAGCGCGGCGCCGATGCCGGAGCCCTTCAGGGAGCGGTCGGTGACCAGGTTGCGGACGTACAGCTCGCGCTCGTCCACGGGGGTGGCGTAGGCGTTGGCCTGCTCGGACAGCACGCAGCAGCCGATGGTGCGGCCCTCGTCGTCCGTCGCGAGCCGGATCAGGAACGGCTCGGCGGTGTACCCGTCGATGCGGTCGATCAGGGCCGGGACGCTGCTCCAGGGCCGGTCGCCCCACTGGTCGGCGCGGCCCCGCTCGGCGAGCCAGGCCACCGCGCCGTCGAGCAGGGCGAGGATGTCGGCGGTGTCGGCGCGGCCGCCGGTACGGATCTTCATGAAAAAGGTTCTAACCCAAACCGGGCGGCGGGGGGAAGATGAGTCCATGAGGCTCTTCGTGGCGGTGCTGCCGCCGGTCGAGGCGTTGCAGGGGCTCGCCGACGCGGTCGCCCCGGTGCGGGCCCTGCCGGGGGCGGACCGGCTGCGCTGGACGGCCGTCGAGGGCTGGCACCTGACCCTGGCCTTCCTCGGCGAGGTGCCGGCGGAGCGGCTGCCGGAGCTGGAGGCCGGGCTGGCGGCGGTGGCCGGGGTGCACGGGGTGCACCGGCTGCGGCTCGCGGGCGCCGGGCGGTTCGGCGACCGGGTGCTCTGGGCCGGGGTGGAGGGCCAGGCGTGGGCGCTGCGGCGGCTCGCCGAGGCCGTGCACGAGGCCACCGCGGAGGTGGCCGGTGAGGTCGACGCGTTCACCTTCCACCCGCATCTCACCCTCGCCCGGGCCGGCTCCTCCCGGGGGCACCGGCGGGCGGCGCAGCGGGGGGCGGTGGCCGAGCTGGAGGCGCTGGAGTCGGCGCTCGGCGGGTACCGCGGGCCGGAGTGGGAGGCCGCGGAGCTGCGCCTGATGAAGAGCGAGCTCGACGGCGGCTTCGCGCACTACGAGACGGTCGCCTCCTGGCCGCTGGCCCGCTGGAGCTGAGGCGGGCCCGGGGGTGGCGGCCCGCTGGGGGCCGGGCCGCCGGCGCGTGCGTGGTGGCCCGTTCAGGGCCAGACCCGCATCGCGTCGGCGGCGACCCGCTCCAGCTCGGCCCGGTCGGCGCCGTCGCGGGCCCGCTGGGACATCCCCTGGAGCACGGTGGCGGTGAACTGCGCCAGCGCCGCCGCGTCAGCCCCGGCGGGTTCGCGGCCGGCCGCGATGTCCGCCCGGATCAGTGACTCCAGCGCGCGGACGTTGGCGTTGCGGATCTCCCGGAGCGCCTGTTCGACCTCGGGGGACGTGCAGTTCACGGCCGAGCTGATCAGCAGGCAGCCCCAGGGGTGCTCCGGGTCGGTGGCCTCGGCGGCGGCCTCATGGAGCATCCGGGCGATGCCGGCCCGGGCGGTGGGCTCCTCGGCGAGCGCGCGGGTCGAGTAGGCGCCGTGGCTCTCCCGGTAGCGGGCGACGACCTCCGCGAAGAGCGCGCGCTTGTCGCCGAAGGCCGCGTACAGGCTCGGCGGGCGGATGCCCATGGCGGAGGTGAGGTCGGCGACCGAGGTCGCCTCCCAGCCGCGCTCCCAGAACAGCCGAAGGGCCTGCTCCAGGGCGGCCTCGCGGTCGAAGGAGCGGGGGCGTCCGCGCCGAGCTGTGCCGTTGCCCGCGTCGGCGGGCGGGACGGCGGCTGCGGCGGCTGGGGTGGCTGGGTCGGGGGCCATGCCTGCCATTCTATATCGAACACTACAGAAGCTCTGGTACGGTTCATTTCATTAGCGACCGCTACAGAAATAGGGGGCGTGGCCATGGGCACGCTTGCGGGCAGGACGGCTCTGGTGACGGGCGGCAGCCGGGGGATCGGGCGAGGCATAGCCGAGCGGTTGGGACGCGACGGGGCGCTGGTCGCCGTCCACTACGGCCGTGACGCCGAGGCGGCGGCGCGGGTCGTCGGGGTGATCGAGCGGGCCGGCGGCCGGGCCTTCGCGATCGGCACCGAACTGGGGGTGCCCGGTGACGCGCGGGCGCTCTGGGCGGCCTTCGACGCGGGGCTCGCCGCGCACGGCGGCGGCGAGGGCCTGGACATCCTGGTGAACAACGCCGGGATCGGTCAGAACGGGCGGATCCACGAGGTCGCCGAAGCGGACTTCGACCGGGTGTTCGCGGTGAACGCCAAGGCGCCGTTCTTCATCGTCCAGCATGGCCTGGGCCGGCTGCGGGACGGCGGCCGGATCGTCAACGTCTCGTCCGGGGTCACCCGGGTCGCGTTCCCGTCAGCCGTCTCCTACGCGATGACCAAGGGGGCGCTGAACACCCTCACACTGACGCTCGCCGAGGAGCTCGGGCCGCGCGGGATCACCGTCAACGCGGTGCTGCCGGGCATCGTCGACACCGACATCAACCCCTGGCTGGCCGACCCGGCGGCCCGGGCCGGGGCGGCCGGCCACTCGGCCTTCGACCGGGTCGGTGAGGCGGCCGACGTGGCGGACATCGTGGCCTTCCTGGCCTCCGACGACGCCCGCTGGATCACCGGGCAGAATCTGGACGCCACCGGCGGATCCAACCTCGGGGTCTGACCGCCGACGGGTCGCGGGTACGCTCGATGACCGTGGATCCCAAGACTCGCATGCGTATCGTGACCGGCGCCCTGGTGCTGCTGCTGGTGGTCGTCCTGATCAGCTCGCTCGTCAACAGGTAGCGCGAACAAACGGAAGGGCCACCGCCCGCAGGCGGTGGCCCTCACGCGTGTGCCGGCCCGCTCAGGGCCGTGCGACCGTGCCGGTGCTCAGAGCTGCTCGACCACGTAGTCGATGCAGGCGGTGAGCGCCTCGACGTCCGCCGGCTCGATGGCCGGGAACATCGCGACGCGCAGCTGGTTGCGGCCGAGCTTGCGGTACGGCTCGGTGTCGACGATGCCGTTGGCACGCAGTGCCTTGGCGACGGCGGAGGCGTCCACCGCGTCGTCGAAGTCGATCGTGCCGACCACCTGGGAACGCTCCGCCGGGTTCGCCACGAACGGGGTGGCGAACGACGACTTCTCGGCCCAGCCGTACAGCCGGGAGGAGGAGTCGGCCGTCCGGGCGACCGCCCAGTCCAGGCCGCCGTTGCCGTTCAGCCAGTCCAGCTGGTCGGCCAGCAGGAACAGGGTGGAGATCGCCGGGGTGTTGTACGTCTGGTCCTTCGACGAGTTGTCGATGGCCGTCGGCAGGTCGAAGAACGGCGGGATGTAGCGGCCGGAGCCGGCGATCTCGGCGGCGCGCTCCAGGGCGGCCGGGGAGAACGTCGCCAGCCAGAGGCCGCCCTCGGCGGCGAAGGACTTCTGCGGCGCGAAGTAGTAGACATCGGTCTCGGTGATGTCGACCGGCAGGCCGCCGGCGCCCGAGGTGGCGTCCACCAGGACCAGCGAGCCCTCGTCCGCCCCGGCCGGGCGCCCGATCGGCATCGCGACACCGGTGGAGGTCTCGTTGTGGGTGAGCGCGTAGACGTCCACGCCCGCCTCGGCGACCGGCAGCGGGTGGGTGCCCGGGGCGGTCTTGATCACGGTCGGCTCGCCCAGCCAGGGCGCCGCCTTGACCGAGGAGGCGAACTTGGAGGAGAACTCGCCGAAGTCGAGGTGCTGGGACTTCTCCCGCACCAGGCCGAAGGCCGCGATGTCCCAGAAGGCGGTGGAGCCACCGTTGCCGAGAACCACCTCGTACCCCTCGGGGAGGGAGAAGAGGCTGCTCACGCCCTCGCGCACGCGCTTGACCAGGTTCTTCACCGGGGCCTGGCGGTGCGAGGTGCCGAGCAGGGAGGTCTCGGTGGCGGCGAGGGCACTCAGGGCCTCGGGGCGCACCTTGGACGGGCCGCAGCCGAAACGGCCGTCTGCGGGCTTGATGTCAGCGGGGATCTGGATCTGAGCCACGGGCGGCAGCCTACCGGCCGCGATTGCGGAAGTGTTACGGCAGTCCGCCCGCTGAGATGCGATCTTCACGGCTGCGAGCTGCGGAAACAGCGGGTCCGACGGAGCGTCGGACCCGCTGCTCACCAGCGGTTTCTCAGTGCGCGATGGCCTCGAAGCCCTCGATGTCGCGCGGGCTGCGCGGGGCGGGGCCGATGTAGCGCGCGGCGGGGCGGACGAGCCGGCCCGTGCGCTTCTGCTCCAGGATGTGCGCCGACCAGCCGGCGGTGCGCGCACAGGTGAACATCGAGGTGAACATGTGCGCCGGGACCTCGGCGAAGTCCAGCATGATGGCGGCCCAGAACTCGACGTTGGTGGCCAGCACGCGGTCGGGGCGGCGGTTGTGCAGCTCCTCCAGCGCGGCCTTCTCCAGCGCCTCGGCGACCTCGAAGCGCGGCGCGCCGAGCTCCTTGGCGGTGCGGCGCAGCACGCGGGCGCGCGGGTCCTCGGCGCGGTAGACGCGGTGGCCGAAGCCCATCAGGCGCTCGCCCTTGTCCAGCGCGTTCTTCACCCAGGCCTTGGCGTCGCCGGTGCGCTCGATCTCCTCGATCATGCCGAGCACCCGGGACGGCGCGCCGCCGTGCAGCGGGCCGGACATCGCGCCGACGGCGCCGGAGAGCGCGGCCGCGACGTCGGCACCGGTGGAGGCGATGACGCGGGCGGTGAAGGTGGAGGCGTTCATCCCGTGCTCGGCGGCGGACGTCCAGTAGGCGTCGATGGCCTTGACGTGCTTCGGGTCCGGCTCGCCGCGCCAGCGGATCATGAAGCGCTCGACGACCGTCTCGGCCTTGTCGATCTCGCTCTGCGGGACCATCGGCAGGCCCTGGCCGCGGGCGGACTGCGCCACGTACGAGAGGGCCATCACGGCCGCCCGGGCGAGGTCGTCACGGGCCTGCTCGGCGGAGATGTCGAGCAGCGGCTTGAGGCCCCAGACCGGGGCGAGCATGGCGAGGGCGGACTGCACGTCCACCCGGATGTCGCCGGAGTGGACCGGGATCGGGAAGGGCTCGGCGGCCGGCAGGCCGGGGTTGAACTTGCCGTCCACCAGCAGGCCCCAGACGTGGCCGAAGGAGACGTGGCCGACCAGGTCGTCGATGTCGACTCCGCGGTACCGCAGGGCGCCGCCTTCACGGTCGGGTTCGGCGATCTCGCTCTCGAAAGCGACGACTCCCTCAAGCCCGGGTACGAAGTCGGACATGCGACGGCTCCTTCAGCTCTGTGATCGGCGGGCCGCCGTGGTGGGGCGGTACGCCAGTGACCGAATGGTGTTTGGCACTCGGTGCCAGCCTGACAGGCACGGGGTGCATTGCGCCATACACCACGGTGGTGATGTTTCCCGCAGGACCGCTCGACCTTCACCTGAGGGCCGGTCGCGCCCGGCGATTCTCCGGAATCAATCATCGGTTTCCGGACAATTGCCTGTAGCTCGGACGGCCGAGCGGTGGCGAGACACCTTATCTCCCACGGGGGTTTGTCCGGAGGTAGCGGTGCCGGTTGCTTGTCGTACGGGATGATGTTGACGTGCAGACCCCGGAACGCGCCCAGTCGACGCCCCCGAGCCCCGCCTCCCGGATCCTGGCCGAGGAGGCCCGGCCCGGGCCGGACCTCACCGTGATGCGCAAGCACTACACCCACGAGGGCCTGGTCGAGGGGCAGCTCGCGGCCGACCCGGTCACCCAGTTCACCCGCTGGTTCCACGAGGCGGACGACGCCGGCGTGGTGGAACCCAACGCGATGGTGCTCTCCACCGCCGACGCCGGGGGGCGGCCGAGCTCGCGCACGGTGCTGCTGAAGGGCTTCGACCGGCGCGGCTTCGTGTTCTTCACCAACTACGGCTCCCGCAAGGGCACCGAGCTGGCCGTCAACCCGCAGGCGGCCCTGCTCTTCCCCTGGGTGGCGCTGGCCCGCCAGGTGATCGTGCAGGGCCGGGTGGAGAAGGTCGGCCGGGACGAGACCGCCGCCTACTTCCGCACCCGACCGCACGGCTCCCAGCTCGGCGCCTGGGCCAGCGAGCAGTCCAGCCCGGTCGGCAGCCGCGAGGTGCTGGAGCAGCGGTACGCGGAGCTGGAGCGCCGCTACCCGGAGGGCGAGGGGGTGCCGGTCCCGCCGTTCTGGGGCGGGTACCGGGTGGTCCCGGAGAGCGTGGAGTTCTGGCAGGGCCGGGAGAACCGGCTGCACGACCGGCTCCGCTTCCTCGCCGACCCGTCGGCGCCGACCGGCTGGCGGGTCGAGCGGCTCTGCCCCTGACCGCCGGGGGCGGGCCGACACCGCCGTCGTGGCCGCCGCGCCGGGTGTCGTCGACCCCGCCCCGGCCGGGAAAGGGCCTGGCGCGGCGGCGCAGCACAGCTGATGGCCCGTCATGCACGGGTGTAGGATGCGCGTCGCGGACCGGGTCGACTCCCCGGGGCCACCAGCCCGCTGGGCCGAGCAGATCGAGTGAGGGACTGATGGGCGTCACCGGTGCGGGAACCGCCGTTGGACTCGGCTCTGACCTGGTCGACGTCACCGCCCTGCCGCTGGACGAGATCGACGCCCTGCCCGACACCGTCCTCGGCGACCTGCTGCGCCGGGTGGTCGCGGACGTCCTGGCACCCGGCGCGGAGCCGGTCGCGGCCTTCCAGTCGTCCCTGTAGTCCCGGAGCCACGAGCTTCGCCGACTCCCGGGCACGACCGCGGAGTTCGCGACATGCTGGGGAGGACAGCAGCGCAGTCGCGGCACCGTCGGGCCCGGGGGGATCAGTGCGGCCGTACTTCTTCTTCAGTTACGCCCGGCGGGACTACGAGGCCGGGGACGCCTTCGTCGACCAGTTCTTCAACGACCTGCGGGACGAGCTCGGCCGGATCGAGCCCGCCGCCGGCGCCGAGGAGCTCGCCTACCGCGACACCGAGCGGCTGCGCCTGGGCGACAACTGGGAGCAGCAGCTCGCCCAGATGCTGGCCCGCTGCCGGGCCATGGTCGCGCTCTACTCCCCGGCCTACTTCGCTAGCCTCTACTGCGGCAAGGAGTGGACGGCGTTCCGCGGGCGGGTCCGCCGGCACGAGGAGCTGGCCGGCGAGGTCGTCCCGGCCCTGATCCCGGTGCTCTGGGAGACCCTGCCGGGGGAGCTGCCGGACGAGGTGCGGAAGATCCAGTTCGTCCAGCAGGGCATGGGCGACGCCTACGCCCGTTCGGGCTTGCGCGACCTGCTGCGCACCGACCCGCTCGGCCCCGACTACCGACGGGTGGTCCGGGTGGTCGCCGAGCGGACCCGGGACGCGGCCGCCCGGCGGCTGGGCGAGCTGCCCGAGTTCGACCTCGGCGCCGTCCGCGGCTACTTCCCGGTGGTGCCGTCGATGCGGCCCGCGCCCACCGCCGGGATGGTCCGGCTGTTCATCGCCGCCGGCCGCTCCTCCGACGCCGCCGCCGCCGAGGCGGGCGGCTCGTCCCGCGGCGGCTGGTACGGGGCCAAGCCGTGGCAGTGGGCGCCCTACCACCCGCCGACGCAGCCGTCGCTGGCGGTCCGCGCCCAGCAGGTGATCACCTCCGCCGGGCACACCACCACCCTGGAGGAGGTCGGGCCCGGCCTCGGCGAGAAGCTCGACCGGGCCCGGGAGGACAACCAGGTCAGCGTGCTGCTGGTGGACCCGTGGATGGCCGGCGGCGAGGTCTACCGGCCGGCGCTGCGCGAGTACGACGACCAGAACCACCCGGTCACCGGCGTGATGGTGCCGGCCGGTACGGACGACCCGCCGGCCGGCCCGGAGCGCGACGCGCTGTGGACCGGCGTGCGCAGCGTGTTCCGGCGCAACTGGTTGCGCCGGAGCGACCTGGAGCACTTGTTCCGCGTCGCGGTGGGCCGGGAGAGCTTTGACACGGACCTCACCATCATGGTGACGGTCGCTCAGAACAAGCTCATGGACGACAACTTCGATTGGGGGGACGATGTCGACGGCGCCGCCTTCGGCTTCGGCCCCGACGGCGAGGACGCCGCCCCGGCGATGCCCGGGCTGGCCATTCCGGCCGGGCCGCCAGGACCGCGCCGCAGCCCGGACGGCGCGGCGGTGCCGTCGAGGAGGGAGCAGGACGATGTTCACTGAGCCCGGAACTGACCCGGAGCGGACCGGACCGGGGTCGGTCGTCACCTTCTACTCGTTCAAGGGCGGCACCGGCCGGACCATGGCCCTGGCCAACGTCGGCTGGATCCTGGCCAGCCGCGGCCTGCGCGTCCTGGTGGTCGACTGGGACCTGGAGGCGCCCGGCCTGCACCGCTACTACCACCCGCTGCTGGTCGACCCCGAACTGCACGCCACCGACGGCCTGATCGACCTGCTGCGGGCGTACGTCAAGCAGGCGCTGCCCACCGCCGCCGGTCCGGGCGGGCTCGCCCCCGCCGACTGGCTGGACGAACCGGGCCGGCTGGGCGGCTACATCTGCGGCCTGGCGCTCGACCTGCCGCCCGGCGGCCGCCTCGACTTCCTGCCGGCCGGGCGGCAGAACGCCGCCTACCCCGCCGCCGTCACCAGTTTCAACTGGCGCAGTTTCTACCACGGCCGGGACATCCGGGGCGGCGAGTTCCTGCGCGAACTGCGCGACCGCTGGGCCCGGGCCTACGACTACGTGCTGATCGACAGCCGCACCGGGGTCAGCGACACCTCGGGCATCTGCACCGTCCTGATGCCCGACTCCGTCGTCGACTGCTTCACCTTCAGCGCGCAGAACATCCGCGGCGGCGTGGACGCGGCCCGCACCATCGCCGAGGCCGAGGAGCGGGCCATCCGCGTCCTGCCGGTGCCGATGCGGGTCGAGGACGCCGAGCAGGAGCGGCTCGAAGCGGGCCGGGACTACGCCCGCGAGGCGTTCGCGCCCTACCTCGGCCGCTGGCTGGGGGCCGAGCGGCGGGCCGCCTACTGGAGCGACGTCGAAGTCCCGTACAAGCCCTTCTACGCCTACGAGGAGGTGCCCGCCACCGTCGCCGACCGGCCGCAGGAGGCGCGCAGCCTGCTCAACGCCTTCGAACGGCTGGCCGGGTGGATCACCGACGGCCGGGTCCGCACGCTGCGCCCGCTCACCGGGGACGCCCGCCGCCGGCTGTACGGCGCCTACCTGCGCTCCACCCGCACCATGCCCCGCCAGGTCTTCGTCAGCTACGCCCCCGAGGACCGGATGTGGGCCGAGTGGGCCGCCGCCACCCTCACCGGCTTCGGCTACCAGACCTCCCTGCACAACGCCGCCGAGCCCTATCCCGGCGGCCGTCCGCCGGAGGCCGCCGGGCCGCTGGACGGCCAGGGCCGGCTGCTCGCGCTGCTCTCGCCCGAGTACACCGCGCTGCCCCGCGCGGCCGAGGCCTGGCAGCTCCTCAGCGGGCGCGAACTGAGCTCCGGCTCGCCGGCCCTGGTGGCGCTGCGGCTGCAGGACTCGGACGAGCCGGTGCCCCGCCCGTTCGTCGGGCCGGCCGTCCCCGACCTGGTCCGCTCCTCGGCCGTGCTCGCCGAGTCCCAGCTGTACAGCGAGCTCGGGCCGCCGCCGGGCAGCAGCAGCCGGCCGGACGGGGACAGCGGGGAGCACGCCGCCCCCTCGCGCTTCCCCGGCACCGCGCCCAAGATCCAGGAGGCGCCCTCGCGCAACGCCTCCTTCACCGGGCGCGGCCGGCTGCTGGAGCTGCTCCGCAACCGCTTCACCGGAGGCCCCGGCGCGGTGCTCAGCCAGGTGCTCTACGGCTTCGGCGGCGCCGGCAAGTCGCAGATCGCCGCCGAGTACGCGCACCGCTTCAAGGCCGCCTACGACGTGATCTGGTGGGTGCCCGCCGAGGAGCCCGCCAACATCCCGCAGAAGCTCGCCGAACTCGCCCCCCGGATCGGCGTGCAGAGCAGCGACGACGTCGCCCACACCGCCGTCGCGGTGCTGGACGCGCTGCGCCGCGGCGAGCCGTACCGCCGCTGGCTGCTGGTCTACGACAACGCCGGCACCCCCGAGGAGCTGGCGCCCTGGCTGCCGGCCGGCTCCTCCGGCGGGCACGTGCTGATCACCTCGCGCAACCAGGGCTGGTCCAAGCACGCCGGCCTGGTCGAGGTCGACGTCTTCACCCGGGAGGAGAGCGTCCGGCTGCTGCGCCGCTTCAACGGCGGCCTCGCCCCGGACGACGCCGACCAGGTCGCGCACCGGCTCGGCGACCTGCCGCTCGCCGTCGGCCAGGCCGCGGTCTGGCTGCAGGAGACCTCGATGCCGATCGCCACCTACCTGGAACTGCTCGACGAAGAGCTCACCGAGATGCTGGAGCGCACCCGGCTGCGCACCGCCGAGTACCCGCACTCGGCCGCCGCCACCTGGCGGATCTCGGTCGAGGAGCTGCGCCGGATGAACGCCCCCGCCGCCCAGATCCTGGAGATCTGCGCGTTCTTCGGGCCCGACGCCATCCCGATGCGGCTGCTCTACAGCCGGGCCGTCACCCACGCGCTGCGGCTGCCGCCGCGCGCGCCCCGCGACAAGCTGGCGATCGGCGAGTTCCTGCGCGCCATCAACCGGTTCGGCCTGGCCCGCACCGACCAGGGCAGCGAGACCATCACCGTGCACCGGCTGGTCCAGGCCGTCCTGCGGGACCAGGTCGACGAGGATCAGCGGACCGGGCTGCGGGCGGTGGTGCACGCCGCCCTCGCCACCGCGAACCCCGGTGACCCGGACATCCCCGCGAACTGGCCGCAGTACGCCGAACTCCTGCCGCACCTGTGGCCCTCCGGCGCGGCCGGCAGCGGTGACGAGGACGTCCGGCAGTGGATCATCGACTCGGTCCGCTACCAGTGGAAGCGCAGCCTGCACGAGTCCGGCCGCGACCTCGCCGAGCGCACCCTGGAGATCTGGCGCCAGGAGGACTACGGCGGCGCCGGCTTCGACGCCGAGAACGACGCCCAGACCCTGATGCTGCGCACCCAGCTCAGCAACATCCGCCGCTCCCAGGGCGCCCTGCACGAGGCGTACGCGATGGACCAGGACATCCTGGACCGCTTCACCGCCACGCTCGGCCCCGAGCACTCGCACACCCTCGCCGTCGCCAACAGCCTCGGCGCCGACCTGCGGTTCCTCGGCCGGTACGAGGAGGCCAGGGCGCGCGACCGCAGGACCCTGGACGCGGCCCGCCGAACCCTCGGCCCGGACCACCCGCGCACCCTCATGATCACCAACAACCTGGCGGTCTCCGACTACCTCGCCGGCGACCGCCGGGCCGCCCTGGAGCGCCACCGCAGCAACTACCTCCAGCAGCGCGACGCGCTCGGGGCGCACAGCCTCTACGCGCTGTCCTCCGCCTCCAACTACGCCCGCGACCTGCGCGAGACCGGGCGGCTGCGGGAGGCCCTGGACCTGCTGGAGGAGACCGTCCGGATCTACCAGCAGACCATCGGCGACGGCCACACCGACACCCTGCGCGCCCGCAAGAACCTCGCCGTGGCGCTGCGCCGGGCCGGCCGGTACAACGAGGCGCTGGAGATCGACGAGGACATCTACCAGCGCTACCTGGACATCAACGGCGCCGAGCACCCCGACACCCTGGCGGCCGCCACCAACCTGGCCAGCGACCTCAGCGCGCTCGGCGACACCGACCGGGCCATCCAGCTCGCCGAGCGCGCCCTCGCCCGCTACCGTGACTACCTGGGCGAGGACCACCCGGTCACGCTGGCCGGTGCCAACAACCTCTCCGTCTACCTGCGGCTGGCCGGCCGGACGGCGGAGGCGCGGGAGCTGTCCGGGCGCACCCTGGCGCAGTTCCGGGCCGTCCTCGGCGACCAGCACCTGTACATACCGATCGCGATGATGAACCACGCCAACGACCTCGTCCTGTCCGGGGAGCCGGCGGCCGCGCTGGCCTTCGAGGAGCAGGCGGCGCCGCTGATGGCCGAGACCCTCGGGCCGGACCACTACGACTCGATCGGGGTCAACTCCAACCTGGCGCTGTCGCTGGCCGCGGCGGGGGAGGGCGAGCGCGCGGCCCAGCTGCGCGGCGACTGCATCCGCCGGGCCCGGCAGACGCTCGGCGAGGAGCATCCGACCACGGTGGCGGTCAAGGCGGGGCTGCGGCTGGACTCCGACATCGAGCCGCCGTCGGTGTGAACTCCACCGCGGCGGCCGGTCCGCGGCGGGCTAGGCTCGCGGGCATGGTGCCGTTCCGCCAGTTCCTGCTCAAGGTCCACAGCCGGTGCAACCTGGCCTGCGACTACTGCTACATGTACGAGGCGGCGGACCAGAGTTGGCGCAGGCGGCCGCGCCGGATGGAGCTGGCGACGGTCCGCCGGGTGGCCCGGCGGATCGCCGAGCACGCGGCGGGGTGCGGGCTCGACGAGGTCGGGGTGATCCTGCACGGCGGTGAGCCGCTGCTCGTCGGGGCCGGCCATCTGGACGCGCTGCTGGCGGAGTTGGCCGGTGTCGCGCCGAGGGTGCGGTTCAGCCTGCAGACCAACGGACTGCGGCTGCTGGACGAGCCGGCGCTGCTGGAGGTGCTGCACCGGCACCGGGTCGCCGTCGGGGTGTCGCTGGACGGCGCCGCCCCCGACCACGACCGGCACCGGCGGCTGCCGTCCGGCGGCGGCAGCTGGGAGCGGACGGCCGGGGCCCTGCGGCTGCTGGGTTCGGACCGGCACCGGGAGCTGTTCGCCGGGCTGCTCTGCGTGGTGGACCTCGCCGCCGATCCGGTCGCCACCTACGAGGCGCTGCTGGAGTTCGCGCCGCCGCGCGTCGACCTGCTGCTGCCGCACGGGACCTGGGCGGCCCAGCCGGCCGGGGTGCGGCGGTCGCTGCCGACCCGCCCGCCCTCGGGCGAGGACGCGGCGCCGTACGGGGAGTGGCTGATCGCCGCCTTCGACCGCTGGTACGGCGCCCCGCGGCGGGAGACCGGGGTACGGCTCTTCGAGGAGCTGGCGGTGCTGCTGCTCGGCGGCCGCGCGGCCAGCGAGGCGGTCGGGCTGGCCCCCGTGGACCTCGTGGTGGTCGAGACGGACGGCACGATCGAACAGGCCGACAGCCTCAAGGTGGTGGCCGACGGCGCCGCCGGGACGGGGCTGGACGTCTTCCGGCACGGCTTCGGCGAGGCCGCCGCCCACCCGGCGTTCCGGGGCCGCCAGCGCGGCCTCGACGGGCTCGGGCCGGTCTGCGCGGCCTGCCCGCTGGTTCGCGTGTGCGGAGGCGGCCTGTACGCGCACCGCTACCCCGGGCCGGACGCCGGGGGCGGCTTCGCTCACCCGTCCGTGTACTGCGCGGACCTGGACCGGCTGATCCGCCACATCGCGGGGAGGCTGCGGGCGGACACGGCCGCTGCGACGCGAGGAGGATGACCGGTGGCGGGTACGGGCGGGCGGACGACGGACGGACTGCCCCGGCACGGGGTGGACCGGGCGACCTTCCGGGCGATCGCGGCCGCGCGCGGCGGGCCGGAGGCCGTCCGGCTGCTGCGCGCCGGGCAGCTGAGCAAACGCGCGCTGCTGCTCCTGGCCCTGCGGCGGGCGGCGCCCGAGGACACCGCCTACCAGGCGGCCTACGCCGAGCTCCGGGCGTCGCAACGGGCCGACCGGGCGCGGTGGGAGGAGGTGCTGTTGCGACCGGAGCTGGACGCCTGGGCGGCCGACCGGCTGCGCGCCCGCGCGGCGGGTGAGACCGTCCGCCTGGACGGGCTGGCGGAGTTCCTCCGGGCCGCGCCGGGCGAGCCGCTCCGGCTGGAGTGCGACGGGCTGCGGTGGACACCGGCGATCGACCACGCCGGGCCGCGCCGGGTGGACTACGGCCGGCCGCCGGCCGGGCCCCTCGACGAGCGGGAACTCGCCCACTGGCGCACCGATCTTGCCCTCGCCTGGCAGGTCCTGGTGCACCGCCACCGGCCGTACGCGGAGGCCGTCGCGGCCTGCGTCACCACGATCGTCCCGCTGCGCCCCGCCCCGGGCGGCGAGGCGGTCAGCGCCGCCGCCCGCCGGGCGTTCGGCGCGGTGGCGGCCTCGCGACCGGGGGATCCGGTGCTGCTCGCGCTCGCCCTGGCGCACGAGTTCCTGCACCTCCAACTCGGCGCGCTGCTCGACCTCGTGCCGCTGCACCACCCCAACGGCGCCGCCGTCCACCACGCTCCCTGGCGCCCCGACCCGCGCCCGGTCGGTGCCCTGCTGCAGGGCACCTACGCGCACCTCGGGGTGGTGGACTTCTGGTGCGCCGAGCTGGCCGCCGGCGCGGGGGACACGCGCCGCGCCGCCGGGGAGTTCACCCGGTGGCGCGGCCACGCCCTGACCGCGGGCGCCACCCTGCTGGACAGCGCGGAGCTCACCGGGCACGGCCGCGAGTTCACCGAGGAACTCGTGCGCACCGTACGCGAATTGGACGGTCCTCGATAGCGTGCGGGCCGCCCCGCGTCACGGCGGCCACCGGCCTGCCGCGCGGTAGTGATGATTTCCGTAAGAATGAACGGGAGAAATGTCATTGACGGAGGCTCAGGCATTCGGTCGGCCCGTCGCGGGGCTCCCCGGGAACCGTGCCCCGCGTGGGCCGCGCCGGGGCTTGCCGGGGCCCGGGCCGCGGGCGACCCGCCGGGCGCGCCGGTGGACGGGGGCGGTGAGGAACCGGGCCCGCCGAGTCGCCGCAAGGGCCGAGGGAACGCTTCGGCGCGCGCCACGGCGAAGTGCGCGACCGCCGGACGGGTGAATTCTTGAGGCTCCGGGCGCCGCCACAGGGCGTCGACCGGGTGTGGAGACCAACTTGAGACCGCAAGGTGCCGCGCGGACGTCGCGCTGGCACTACATTGGTCGCAATCGGGTGGCTTACCCACCCCCGGCAGGTCCTAACCGCGCCTAAGGAACGAATATGACACCGGTAATCAGCACCAGGCCAGGCACCGAGCTGACGGACCCCCAGGACCTGGACCGAGGCCCCTCGCTCGCCGCACTCGCCGCCCTCGGCGCGGAGGAGCTCGCCGCCCGACTGCAGCGCGCCCTGCCCGGCGCGGAAGCCGGTCGCGTCGCGGTCGCCGCCTTCAATTCCTCGATCTGACCGGTCCGGGAATGCCGGACCGGATTTCCGTCCGACCGGGCCCGAATTCACCAGATCTACGATGAAGCGAATTCCGCTGCCTTTCTCGCAATTCGTGGTCAAGGTGCACAGCCGCTGCGACCTCGCCTGCGACCACTGCTATGTCTACGAGCACGCGGACACCAGTTGGCGCACCCGGCCGAAGGTCATCGGCGACGAGGTCCTGGCCAAGGCCGCCGAACGGATCGGCGCGCACGCGGCCGCGCACCGGCTGCCCGGCGTCCGGGTCGTCCTGCACGGGGGAGAACCCCTGCTCGCCGGCCCGGACCGGCTGCGCGGGGTGGCCGAGGCGCTCCGGGCGGCGCTCCCGCCCGGGTGCGCCCTCGACCTGCGCATCCACACCAACGGCGTCCTGCTGAACCGCGAATTCTGCTCCCTGTTCGCCGCGTTGGGCGTCGGGGTGGGCATCTCGCTGGACGGCGACCGGGCTGCCAACGACCGGCACCGCCGGTTCGCCGACGGGCGCAGCAGCCACCCCCAGGTGCTGCGGGCCGTGGCACTGCTGCGCGAACCGGAGTTCCAGCACCTCTTCGCCGGACTGCTCTGCACCATCGACGTCGAGAACGACCCGGTGGCCGTCTACCGCGCGCTGGCCGAACTCCAGCCCCCCGCGGTCGACTTCCTGCTGCCGCACGCCACCTGGGACGATCCGCCGAAACGCCCCGCCGGCCGGGGCGAGCACCCGTACGCCGACTGGCTGCTCGCCGTGCACGACCACTGGGAGGCCGACGGGCGGCGGTTCGCCGTCCGCACCTTCGAGTCGGTGCACCGGACGCTGCGCGGGTTCACCAGCCTCACCGAGTCGCTCGGCCTGGAGCCGTCCGACCTGGTCGTGCTGGAGACCGACGGCACCTTCGAGCAGGTCGACAGCCTCAAGACCGCGTTCGACGGCGCCCCCGCGACCGGCTTCGACGTGTTCGCGCACAGCCTCGACGACGTCGCCCGGCACCCCGGCATCGTCGCCCGCCAGTCCGGCCTGGCCGGGCTCGCCGCCACCTGCCGCGGCTGTCCCGTCGTGCGCACCTGCGGAGGCGGCCTGTACGCCCACCGCTATCGGGGCCACGATGGTGGCGGCGGCTTCGACAACCCCTCCGTCTACTGCGGGGACCTCATGACGCTCATCAACGGCATCACGGCGCGGAGCGGGCCGGTCCCCCTGCCGGCCCAGGTCGCCGCACCGGTCGTGCCGGCGGCGCTCGCCCCGGCGCAGCTCGACGAACTCGCCCGCGGATACGGCGGCGCGGACACCGTGCGCGCGCTGGGCCGCTCCCAGCTCGCCCTCACCCGGGCGATGCTGGCCGCCGCCTGGGACGCCTCGGGCCAGGGGCGTCCGGAGGCGTGGGCGCTGCTGTCCGAGCTGGACGCCGCCGCCCCGGCCGCCGTCGACACCGTGCTCGCCCACCCGTACGCCCGCGCCTGGGCCGCCCGGCAGCTGGCCGGCGACCTGGGGACCGGGCTGGGTCCGCTGGCGGGCCTGGCCGCCGCCGCGGCGGTGCGGGCCGGGCGGGGCGACGCCGTCGCCGTACCGGTGCGCGGCGGGTGGCTGCACCTGCCGACGCTCGGGCGGATCGCCCTCCCCGACGGGGAGGCGGTCGTCACCGGCCGGGCCGACGGGTTCACCGTCCGGGCGGCCGACGGGTCGGTGCGCACGGCCCTGGACGAGCCGCTGCGGCGGATCCGGCTGGCCGGGGGGTGGACCGTCGCCCTGGAGGACGTCGACCCGCTGCGCGACAGCCACGACCACGCCGTGGCGGAGCGGCTGCCGGACGGCGAACTGCTCCACTGGACCGGTGCGCTGCGCGAGGCCTGGGAGCTGCTCGGGCACGACCTGCCGGGGTACGCGGACGGCATCCGGGTGGGGCTGACGGCGATCACCCCGCTGCGCCCGGGCCCGGCCGGGCGGGACGTCAGTTCGGCCGCCCGGCAGGCGTTCGGGGTGGTCGGCATCGCCCGGCCCGCCACCGCGCCGACCCTCGCCCTGCTGCTCGCGCACGAGTTCCAGCACGTGAAGCTCGGCGCGGTGCTGGACCTGCTGGACCTGTATGACCGGAACGACGACACGCTGTACCTCGCCCCCTGGCGGCCCGACCCGAGGCCGCTCGAAGGCCTCTTCCAGGGCACCTACGCCCATCTGGCCGTCACCGAGTACTGGGGCACCCGCACGCTCGCGTACGACGGCCTGCCGGGTGAGGCCGCAGACCGGGCGCGGCTGCAGTTCGCGCTCTGGCGGCAGTACACCGCGGAGGCGGTCGAACGGCTGGCCGGGTCCGGCTCGCTGACCGCGCTCGGCCTGCGCTTCGCGGACGGCATGCGGGCGGCGGTCGCCCCCTGGCTCGCGGTGGCGCTGCCCGACGCCGCCGAGCGGGCGGCCAGGCTGGCCCGGGAGGAGCGCGCGATGGCCGGCGGCTGAGCCTCCCCCACCCGCGTCCACCGTCCGCCGCCCTCACCCCCGGGGAGCCGTCATCCTCACCGAACTCCGTGCCCTCACCGAGGCCCGGCTGACCGAGCACGTCACGGCCCTCGGGGTCCGCCCCGGCACGGTCGTGCACGTCCAGGCGTCGCTGCGGTCGCTCGGCCCGGTGGCGGGCGGGGCCGCGGCGGTGGTGGCGGCGCTGCTGGCGGCGGTCGGCGACCGCGGCACCCTGGTCGGGTACACGGCCACCCCCGAGAACTCGGCCACCTCCCGCATCCACGCCACCGCCACCGCCGGCCTCTCGCCCGCCGAGGTCGCCGCCTACCGCGCCCTGATGCCGCCCTTCGACCCGGCCACCACCCCCTGCTCCCCGACCATGGGAGCCCTCTCGGAGGCGATCCGCACCCACCGGGACGCCCACCGCAGCCACCACCCCCAGACCTCCTGGGCCGCCATCGGCCGGCACGCCCGGCGGATCACCGAACGGCACCCGTACGACTGCCACCTGGGCCCGGACTCCCCCCTCGGCCGGCTCTACGACCTCGACGCGCGGGTGCTGATGCTGGGCGTCCCGATGGCCAGCTTCACCGCCTTCCACCTGGCGGACCTGCGGATGCCCGACGTCCCGCTGCGCGAGTACCGCTGCCGTGGTGCGGAGGGCTGGATCTCCTTCAAGGCCCCCGAGCTCGACGACCTCCACTTCGGCGCGCTGGGCGCACAGGTCCTCCGCGAGGCCGAGGGCGTGACCGCGGGGGAGATCGGCGGCGCGCCGTGCCGGCTCGTCCCGGTCCGCGAGGCCGTCGACCTCGCCGAGCGGATCCTCCGCCGCTCCCGCGCCTGAGCGGCGGCGCCGACCGCCGGGCACCGACCGCCGGGCGCGCCGCGGCGCCGCCCCGGGGCCGGCCCGCCGTCGCACCCGGTTCGTTTCGGTCATGTCAATTCGTGCGGGGCGAGGTGCTATTCCATTAGTCCCGCAGTCGTTCCTACACTGAAGCCCCGCGTACGGGGACTCGCGGTAAAGAGGTTGCCGGCGGGCCAGGGGGAGGCGCGTGTGAACGACCATGGCTGGGACGAGGACGCCGCCCGGCCGTACTTCTTCCTCAGTTACGCCCACACCCCGAGATCGGGGGCACGCGGTGCGGGGGATCCCAACCACTGGGTGCGGCAGCTGTACCGGGACCTCTGCGAGGCGGTGCTCCAGCTCACCACGGTGCCGGCGGGAGTCCCGGTCGGTTTCATGGACGAGTCCATGCACCAGGGGGAGTTGTGGGCCGAGCGGCTCTCCGAGGAGCTGGCCACCTGCCGGGTCTTCGTGCCGCTGTACTCGCCGCGCTACTTCAACAGCGTTCCGTGCGGCCAGGAGTGGCACTCCTTCACCCGCCGCCCCGTGTACCCGGCGAACCTCGACTCGGAGCGGACCAGCGGGATCGTCCCGGTGCTCTGGGCGCCGATGAGCCGCTACCGGCTGCCCCGGGTGGCGAGCGAACTCCAGTTCAACCACACCAGTTTCGGGCCGGACTACGCCACCGAGGGCCTCTACGCGCTGATGAAGCTCACCTACTTCCGCTCCGCCTACGAGCTCGCCGTGCACCGGCTGGCCCGGCGGATCGTGGAGGTGGCGGAGGAGACGGTGATCCCGGTCGGGCGCCGGCTGGACTTCAACTCCCTGCCCAGCGCGTTCGACGTCACCGCGCCCACCAAGCAGCTGCGGATCTCCGTGCTCTCCTACCACCGGGGCGAGCTGCCGGGCGACCGCAACCCCGACTACTACGGCGCCAAGCGGACCGACTGGCACCCCTACCGGCCCGCCGCCACCCGCCCGCTCGCCGAGCACGCCGTCCGCCTCGCCCGGCAGCTGGGGTTCCAGGCCACCGTGCACGAGTTCGACGACGAGGCCGAGGCGATCATCGCGGGCAGTGAACCCAGCGCTCCCGGTCTGCTGCTGCTGGACCGCTGGGCGCTCCAGGACGAGCGGCGGCGCGAGCTGGTCCGCCGCTTCGACCGCTCGGACTCCACCTGGGTGAGCGTCCTGGAGCCGTGGAACCAGGACGACCCGGACTGCGTGGAGCGGCACCGGGAGATGGGCGAACTCAGCGACCAGATACTGCGGATCACCCACCGGTCGGCCCGGCCGAGCTTCCTCGGCGCCGTCGGCGGGACCCCCGGGCTGGGCAGTCTGGAGGAGTTCGACGACGCGCTGCCGCGGGCCGCGATGAAGGCCAAGTACGCGTTCGAGGGCCGGACCAGGACCGAGCCCGACGAACCGGCACCACCGCGGCCCAATCTGCGCGACGCCTTCCGCCAGGGACGCGGCCGGGACGGGCCGGGCGCCGCTCCCTTCGGCGACGACGACCACTCAGCCAGCGACTTAGGCGACCGCCCGGACCACGGGACGCCGCCCGGGGGAGGAATCACATGAGCGAGCGCAGCGAGCGAATCATCGGGGGCGGCGCGTCTCGTGAGGCGGCTGTCGAGTGCGGCGGGGTGGGCGTGTGAGCGAGCGCAGCGAGCGAATCATCGGGGGCGGCGCGTCTCGCGAAGCGACCGCCGAGGGCAGCGAGGTGGGCGCATGAGCGAGAACCGCACCAGGAACCTCCGCATCGGCGGCCTGACCGCGGCCGAACTCGCCGCCCAGCGCGAGGCGGAGCAGGACCGGCAGGGCCGGGTCATCACCTTCTACTCCTACAAGGGCGGCACCGGGCGCACCATGGCGCTCGCCAACACCGCCTGGATCCTGGCGGCCAACGGCTTCCGGGTGCTCACGGTGGACTGGGACCTGGAGGCGCCGGGCCTGGCCAAGTTCTTCCACCCGTTCCTCGACCCGGCGGTGCTGGCCGGTACCACCGGAATGATGGACCTGATCGCCGAGTACCGGGAGGAGGCGCTGCGGCCGGTCGAGCACGAGGAGGGCTGGCACCTCGACTTCGCCCGGGTGCACCCGCACGCGCTCTCGCTCTCCTGGCCGCTGTTCCCCGGCGGCGGGAGCCTGGACTTCCTCTCCGCCGGCCAGTTCAACCGGGACTACTCCGAGGCCGTCACCCACCTGGACTGGGACATCTTCTACGACCGCTTCGACGGCGGGCAGTTCTTCGACGCGCTCAAGGCCGACATGAGCAAGCGCTACGACTACGTACTGATCGACTCCCGTACCGGCCTGTCCGACATCGCCGAGATCTGCACCGTCCAGATGCCCGACGACCTGGTGGTCTGCTTCACCCTGAGCGACCAGTCCATCGACGGCGCCTCCCGGATCGCCCAGCACATCCACGACCGCTACCGCGAGCGCGGCATCCGGATCCTGCCGGTGCCGATGCGCATCGACGAGGGCGAGAAGGAGAAGGCGGACGCCGGCCGGGCGCTGGCCCGGATCCGCTTCGACGGCCTGCCGGCCGGTCTGTCCGGCGAGGAACTGGCCCACTACTGGGGCTCGGTGGAGATCCCGTACCGGCCGTTCTACGCCTACGAGGAGATCCTGGCGACCTTCGGTGACCAGGGCGGTACCCAGACCTCGATGCTGGCCGCCTGCGAACGGCTGACCGGCGAGATCACCAACGGCCGGGTCACCTCGCTGCCGACGGTCGACGAGGAGGTCCGGCTGCGCTACGTCGACGCCTTCACCCGGCGCCGCCCGTCCGTCCCGGCCGACCTCTACCTCTCCTACGTCCCCGAGGACCGGATGTGGGCGGACTGGATCGAGTCGGTGCTGACCCGGGCCGGCTTCCGGGTGCTGCCCCGGGACCTCAGCGCCGGCTCCGACCCGCGCCAGGAGACCGAGCGCGGCATCGACGCCGCCTACCGCACGGTCGCCGTGCTCTCGCCCGCCTACCAGCGCTCGCCGCAGGCCCGCGCGCTCTGGGAGTCGGTGGTCAGCTCCGATCCGTCCGGCACCCGGCGCCAGCTCGTCCCGGTCCGGGTCGGCGACGTCCGGCTCACCGCGCCGTTCAGCAACCGCAACCCGGTCGACCTGGTCGGCCGGGACGAGACGCAGTCCGTGCAGACGCTGCTGCGCGCCCTCGGCCGGGCCGACGTGCCGCTCGCCGAGACCACCGGGACGGGCCCGCGCTTCCCCGGCAGCAAGCCGCAGGTCTGGGACGTGCCGCCGCGCAACCCCTCCTTCACCGGGAGGGCCGCCGTCCTGGAGCAGCTGCGCAACCAGCTGCGCGGCGGGATGGCCGCCGTGCTGCCCACCCCGCAGACGCTGTACGGGCTCGGCGGCGTCGGCAAGACCCAGGTGGCGCTGGAGTACGCGCACCGCTTCATGTCCGACTACGACCTGGTCTGGTGGATCGACGCGGAACAGACCGAGCTGGTCGCCCCGGCGCTGGCCGACCTGGCCCGCCGGCTGGGTCTGCGGGTCGGCGACTCGGTGACCGAGGCCGCCGAGGCGGCCCGGGAGGCGCTGCGCCGCGGGGTGCCCACCTCGCGCTGGCTGCTGATCTTCGACAACGCCGACGAACCCGCCGAGATCCGCTGGTTCTTCCCCGGCGGCTCCGGCCACATCCTGGTCACCTCCCGCAACCAGGCCTGGTCCGGGCACGCGGAGGCGCTGGAGGTCGACGTCTTCACCCGCGGCGAGAGCGTCGAGCACCTCTGCCGCCGCGCCCGCGGGCTCTCCCGCTCGGACGCCGACCGGGTGGCCGAGGCGGTCGGAGACCTGCCGCTGGCCGTCGAGGTCGCCGCCGCCTGGCTGGACACCACCGGCACGCCGGTGGACACCTACGTCACCCAGCTGCAGGCCGAGGCGGCCCGCGCGCTGGCGGGTGCCCGTCCGGCCGACTACCCGACGCCGGTCGGCGCGACCTGGAACGTCTCGATCGGCCGGCTGCGCACGCAGTCCCCGGCGGCGGTCCGGCTGCTCCAGCTCTGCGCGTTCTTCGCGCCGGAGCCGATCTCGATGAACCTGTTCTACAGCGACCAGATGATCCGCGCGCTGGTGCAGTACGACGCCGACCTCAGCGACAAGTTCATGCTGGGCAAGGTGATCCAGGCGATCGGCCGGTACGCGCTCGCCAAGGTCGACGCCGGCACCAACAGCTTCCAGGTGCACCGGCTGGTCCAGGCGGTGATCCGGGCCGAGATGACCGAGGACGAGCAGGAGGTCGCCGTCCACGAGGTGCACCGCATCCTCACCGGCGCCCGGCCCGTCCTCGGGGACACCGACGACCCGGCCAACTGGCCGGCCTTCGACGAGATCTGGCCGCACCTGTCGCCCTCCAGGGCGCACAACTGCGACGAGGCCGACACCCGGCAGCTGCTCATCGACCGCGTCCGCTACCTCTGGAAGCGCGGCGAGCTGGACCGCGCCCGGGACCTCGGCCACGCGCTGGACGCGGAGTGGACCGGCAAGCTCGGCGAGGACGACCGGCAGACCCTGCTGCTGCGCTTCCAGCTCGCCAACGTGCTCCGCTCGCAGGGCAACTACGCCGACGCGCTGGCGCTGGACGAGTCCACCCTGGAGCGCCAGCGGGCCCTGCTCGGCGAGCACCACCCCTACACCCTGATGACCGCGGGCTCGCTCGGCGCCGACCGCCGGGCCCTCGGCCGGTTCCAGGAGGCGCTCGACCTGGACCGCGAGATCCTGGACCAGTTCCGGGAGCTGTTCGGCGACGACAACCCGCGCACCCTCTCGATGGCGAACAACCTGGCCATCGACTACCGGCTGGTCGGCGACAGCGAGGCCGCCCGCGAACTCGACCAGGAGACCCTGGACCGGCGCACCGCGGTGCTCGGCCCGCGCCACCCCTACACCCTCTCCACCAAGTCCAACCTCGCCCGGGACCTGCGCGAACTCGGCGACTACCGGGGCTCGGTGGAGCTGCTCCAGGAGGTCACCAACGACCTCGGCGACGTGCTGGACCCGGACCTTCCGGAGAACCTGCGCAACGCCAAGTCGCTGGCCGTCTCGCTGCGCCGGACCGGTCAGCTGGCCGAGGCCCGGCGGATCACCAAGGAGACCTACGAGCGCTACCTGGAGCGGTACGGCGCAGACGCGCCCGACGCGCTGGCCTGCGCGCTCAACCTGGCCGCCGACCACAGCGCCTCCGGCGACAAGGAGGCCGCCCGCGACCTCTGCACCACCGTGTACGAGGGCCACCGCCGGCTGTTCGGCGAGGAGCACCCGTTCACCCTGGCCTGCGCCAACAACCTCGGCATCTACCTGCGGGGCAGCGGCGACGTCCCGGGGGCCATCGAGCGCGGCCGGGACACCGTGGACGGGCTCACCCGCTCGGTCGGCCCGGACCACCCGTACACCCTCAACGCGATGATCAACCTGGCCAACGCCCACGGGGACGCCGGCCAGGTCGGACTCGCCGAGGAGCTGGGCCGCCGCGCCTACGCCGGACTGTGCGAGCGCTACACGCCCCGCCACCCGGACGCGGTGGCCTGCGAGGCCAACCTGGCCGTCACCCTGCGGGCCGCCGGCCGGCACGGCCAGGCCGCCGACCTGCGCGCCCGGGCGATCGCCGAGCTGATCCGCCAGTTCGGCGAGGAACACCCCAACACCGTCGCGGCCCGCGGCTGGAAGCGGATCAACCGGGACCTGGAACCGCAGCCGGTGTGACCAGAGCGCTGCTCGCTCATAGGGCCCGGAGCGTATGCTTCGGGCCCTATGAGCGAGCAGCCCCCGCCCCCGGTCCTGGTCACCCGACGCCTCGCCCCCGGGGTGATCGAGCGGCTCACCGCACGGCACACCGTGACGCGGCACGACTCGGACCTGCCGATGGCCCGCGAAGAGCTGCTGGCCGCCGTCCGCGGCCGGTCGGCGGTGATCACCACGCTGGACGACGTGGTGGACGGCGCCTTCCTGGACGCGGCCGGGCCCGGCCTGCGGATCGTCGCCAACCACGCGGTCGGCCACCACAACGTCGACCTCGCCGCCTGCGCCGAGCGGGGCGTCGCGGTCAGCAACACCCCCGGGGTGCTCACCGCCGCCACCGCCGACATGGCCTGGGCGCTGCTGCTGGCCGCCACCCGCCGGCTCGGCGAGGGCGAGCGGCTGCTGCGGTCCGGCCGGCCGTGGGCCTGGGCGCCGAACTTCCTGCTCGGCCTGGAGCTGGCCGGTACCCCGCTGGGTGTCCTCGGCATGGGCCGGATCGGGCAGGCGGTGGCCCGCCGGGCCCGCGCGTTCGACATGCCGGTCGGCTACCACAACCGCCGCGAACTGCCCCCGGAGCAGGCCGAGGGCGCCGAGTGGCTGCCGCTGGAGGAGCTGCTGGCGCGGTCCACCGTGCTGGTGGTCACCTGCCCGCTCGGCCCCGCCACCCGGCACCTGCTGGACGCCCGGCGGCTGGCGCTGCTGCCGCCCGGCGCGGTGGTGGTCTCGATGACCGCCGGGGTGGTGGACGAGGAGGCGCTGGCCGCCGCGCTGGAGTCGGGCGCGCTGTTCGCCGCGGCGGTGGACAACTTCGAGCGCGAGCCGGCGGTGCCCGCCGCGCTGCTCGCCCAGGAGCGGGCGGTGCTGGCCCCGCACCTGGGCAGCGCGACCGTGCGGACCAGGCAGGCGATGGGCGGCCTGGCGGTGGACAACGTGCTGGCGGTGCTGGCGGGCGGCGAACCGGTCACCCCGGTCGGGGTCTGAACGGCTCCGGTCTCCCGCAGGCTCCCGGGGTGCCGGGAGGCCGCGTCAGGGCCTGAGCGGGCCGCCCGGCGGCAGGCCGGCCGAGGGCAGCCCGGTGGAGGTCTGGCCGGTGGAGGTCTGGCCCGCCGCCCAGGCCAGGGCGGCGGTCATCACCCGGAAGGCGCCGAAGTGCGCGGCGCCGGGCTCCAGGAAGAGCGAGGCGCCGGGGATGTGGTCGCCCAGCCAGCGCGAGTGGTCGACCGGGGAGAACTGGTCGTCGGCGCCGTGCCAGAGCCAGGTGGGCACGGTGATGTCCTCCACCCTGAAGCCCCAGTCGGCGGTGAACGCCAGCACGTCGTCGATCCAGCCGTCCGCGCCGTGCCGGAAGGCCTCGCGGTAGTTGCTCTGCAGCATCCGGCGCAGCCCGGTGTCGGCGACCACCTCGCGGTCGGTGGGCGGCAGTTCCGGCCGCAGACCCCGCAGCAGCCGACCCGGGTCGGCCCGGATCTGCTCGGAGCGGAACCGCATGGTGTCGGCCATCCGGTTGTGCCCGCGCTCGGCCTCCCGGTACGCCCGCACGTTGGAGGGGGTCATCCCGCCGTACCAGTCCAGGCCGGTCGCGTTCCTGGGGGCGAGGCCGACCAGGACGGCCACCCGGCTGACCCGCTCGGCCAGCAGCGCCGCGCAGGCCAGCGCGTGCGGTCCGCCGCCGGAGCGGCCGAGCACCGCGAACCGGCTGAGCCCGAGGGAGTCCGCGATGGTCCGCACGTCGGCGGCGGCCGCGCTCACCCGGCGGCCGCGCAGCCGGGTGGAGTCCCCGTACCCGGGCCGGTCGTAGGAGATCAGCCGGACCCCCAGCCGGTAGAGCACGGTGCTGCGGGGGTGCGGGCCGACCCGGCTGCCGGGCATGCCGTGCATCAGGAACACCGGCCGGCCGCGCGGGTCGCCCACGGTCTCGACGGCGAGGGCACGGCCGTCGGCCGCCTTGACCATCCGTAATGACACGCGCGGCCTCCTCAGGCTCCGGTCCGGGCTCCGCTCGGGGCCCCTGTCAGTGGTCCCGGTCGGTCGTCCCGCGCACCTCGCGGCGGGCCTGCCAGGTGGTGTGCTCCCGGGACACCGCGTCCTCGGCGTCGCGGGCCAGCCGGGCCCAGATCTCCTCCGCGTCGGCCGAGGCGACGTCCAGCCCGGCCAGCTGGCGGCGGATCAGCTCCAGTTCGTCGGCGGCCAGGCGGTAGGCGGCGGCCAGCGGCCGGTACTGGCGCAGCTGGGCCCAGGCGGTGACCGAGGCGGCCACCGCGGAGACCGTGCCGAGCGCGTCGTAGCGGAACCAGCCCATCGCCCGCAGGACGGCCAGCACCAGGCCGAGCAGCGGCAGCACCACGCCCAGCACGCCGGTCCAGAAGCCGGCCCGGGCGCAGTAGCGGGCCTTGGCGCGGTACCAGCCGTGCTGCACCTGGATCCGCTGCCGCAGGTACACCTCGCGGCGCACCGCCAGCGGCTGGCCGCGCAGGCCGCGCATCGCCTCGGTGACCCCGGTGCCGTCGCCGCCGTCCGGGCCGGCGCCCCCGGCGGCCGGGCCGAGAGCGCCGCTGCCCCGGAAGGCGTTCAGCACCCGGCCGAGCTGGAACCGGTACAGGCCCTCGGCGTCCGGCAGGCTGCGCGGCGGCGGCTGGTACGCGTCGGCCCGGACGGCGAACTTCCAGGCGAGCGTCTTCACCGACTCGGCGGCGGCCCGGCCCTCGTACCAGAGGCCCTGCGGGTTCTGCCGGCTGATCACCAGGGCGAGGACGATCGCGCCGAGGTAGGCGACGGCGGCCGGCCAGGCCCAGGGCTCGCCGTCGGCCGAGCCCGCCGCGGCGGCGGCCACCAGCAGCGCCAGCTCCCAGGCGGAGAGCAGGACCGACCGCCGCTGGCCCCGCAGCGAGGCGGTGTCGGCGACCCGGAACAGCTCGGGCAGCAGGTCCTCCTCGCGCGCCCACCCCATCGGATCCGCACCCGACGCCATCCTCGGCCCCCACCCGTCGCTCCGGTCGCACCGTCCTCCTGCCCAGCCCGCCCGCCCGGCACGCCCGGCCGGGGCCGGGCCCGGCCGCATTGGCCGGGATGCCGCCGGAGGTTGTCCCATATCGTGAGGGTCCGGGGCGGCCGGGCCGGGCGGCTCAGTAGGTGTAGAAGATCCGCTCCGCGTTGTCGGCCATCTGCTTGGCGTTCCACTCGGTGCCGCCGGGCACGTTGCCGGAGCGGAACAGCGGCGGGGCGGCGCCGTCGCCGGCGGCCGCCGCGTCGGCCAGCCGGCCGACCGCCGAGGCGACCACGGCCTGCATCAGCGCGCTGGTGACGATGGTGGAGACCGGGCCGAAGGTGGTCTCGGCCGCCGGGTGGGTCAGCTCGCCGTCCCCGACCGCGATCTTGTTGTCCAGCACGACGTCGCAGTGGTCCTTCAGATAGGTGCCCGACGGGTGCGCCGACGGGACCTCCGCCGGGTACGCCAGCGAGGTCACCCCCACCACCTTCAGGCCGCGGGACCGGGCGTACTGGGCCAGCTCGACCGGCATCACCTGGCGGCCGGAGAGCGAGATGACGAACAGCAGGTCCCCGGCGGTGGCGGGGGTGAGGTCCAGGGTGGTGGTGGCCAGCCCGGAGACCCGCTCCAGCGCGCTGGCCAGCGGGGCCGGCATCACCGTCACCCCGGCCATCCCGGGGACGTCCAGCAGGTTGACCGGGACGAGTCCGCCGGCCCGGTAGACCACGTCCTGGGCGGCCAGCGAGGAGTGGCCGGAGCCGAAGGTGAAGATCCGGCGCCCCTCGCGGACCGCCCCGGCGAGCAGCGCGGCGGCCGCCTCGATGGTCCCGGCCTCCTCGGCGCGGACCCGCCGCAGGTGCTCGATCGCGGCGTCGAAGTACCGGCCGACCAGGTCGCTCATCTGTTGCCTTCGCTCTCTGCCGGTGGGGGCCGCCGGCCGGGTGGGACGGCCCGCCGACCGGGCCGCCGATGGAGAAAGCTACGGCGAGCACGCTGCTGCCTCACCGGTGCCGCTGTCAACAGGAACGAAAACCCGCCCCCGGAGCCCCTGCGCGGGCCCGGTTGCCTGCCCGGTACGTCAGAATTGGCGATGAGGACACCGAGGAACGGAGCCAGCGGCGATGTCTGGGCTGATCGACACCACTGAGATGTACCTTCGCACCATCCTGGAACTGGAGGAGGAGGGCATCACCCCGATGCGCGCCCGGATCGCCGAGCGCCTGGAGCAGAGCGGCCCCACGGTCAGCCAGACGGTCGGGCGAATGGAGCGGGACGGGCTGCTGCAGGTCGCGGGCGACCGCCACCTCGAACTCACCGAGGAGGGGCGCAGGCTCGCGGTGCGGGTGATGCGCAAGCACCGCATCGCCGAGTGCCTGCTGGTCGACGTGATCGGGCTGGAGTGGGAACAGGTGCACGAGGAGGCCTGTCGCTGGGAGCACGTGATGAGCGAGACGGTCGAGCGCAAGGTGCTCGCCATGCTCGGCCACCCCACCCAGTCCCCGTACGGGAACCCGATCCCCGGGCTGGACGAGCTGGGGGACGCCAAGGCCGAGGGCGAGGGCTTCGACGCCGCGCTCGTGCCGCTGGACTCGGTGCGGCCGGGTGACGGCGGCGCCGACGTGGTGGTCCGCCGGATCGGCGAACCGATCCAGACCGACGGCGAGCTGATGCGCACGCTGCGCCGGGCCGGGATCCGGCCGGGCTCCACGGTGCGGGTCTCCGCCGGGGTCGGCGGGGTGCTGGTGGGCACCGGCGACAACGCGGCCGAGCTGGGCAAGGAGATCGCGGCGCACGTCTTCGTCGCGCAGCCCTGACCACGGCGCGGTGCGCGGCCGTGACGGCCTCGCCGGCCGTGCGACGCGAAGCGATGAGCAGGGCCCGGTGCTCCCGAAGCACCGGGCCCTGCTCGCCCTCCCCGTCCCTCCCGCTCCCGCGGCACCGGCCTCCCCGAACCCGGCCGGTGCCACGGCCCCTCCCGCTCCCCTCCCGGTTCCCCTCCGCTCCCTCCCGACCGCCTCACCCGGCTTCCCCGTCCGAGCGACCCTTCCGGCGTCCCCTCACGGTGGAATTCCTCCCCTCGGCAGATCATGGCAATCCTTGAGCGTTGTCACTCGTACGAGGGGCTTTCGCCGTTGACCAGCGGGTACATCGAAGCCTTATCCGCACATGCGTCTGACGGGCCCCGCCTCCGGTGGGGGGCAAGGCCCGTCAGTCGCGCGCGGGGTGTCGCGCATCGCACGCCCTCACCCGATAGGCGTAGGGCGGCTGTCCACGGGGTGGTGAATCATTCGGCCGATCACCGGCCCGATCACCCGCCCGGGCGCGGGTCCGGGCGGCCGGACGGTCGGCCGGGCCTCAGCGCACCGCCGCCGGCTGGGCCGGCCGGGGGCGGACCGAGGGCGCCTCGCGGCCGCACGCGTACGCCAGCGGGCTGATCAGCTCCGCGGCGTCGGGCAGCCAGCGGTTCAGCGCGGACGGCGAGCGGGCCCACTGCGCGAAGCCGCTCGGACCGACCCGGGACGGCGGGGCCACCGTCCAGTCGCCCTCGCCGCGGGCCACCAGGTCCAGCCGGCCCGGCGGCCAGCCGAGCCGGCGCAGCATCTCCGGCAGCTTGGCCGCCACCCCGGGCAGTACCAGGAAGTGCAGCCGCCGCCCGTCCCGGCCGGGCGCGGCCGGGACGGCCACCACCGGGCCGAGCTGGAGGTCCATCCGCTCCATCCGGGCCAGCGCGAGACAGCCGGCCACCTCCGGCACGTCCAGGACGTCGAAGGACCGGCCGGTGGGCAGCAGGATCGAGGCGTCGGGGCGCTCGGTCCACCAGCGCCGCACCGCACCCGGACCGGCGCTCGCCTTGCGGGCCCAGTCCGCGTCGATCGGGTGCGCACCGGGCAGCGGGCAGCGGTCGTCGCCGCAGGAGCAGCGGGCCGGCCCGTCGCCGTCGATCAGCCAGGCGCCCGGGGCGACCTCCCAGTGGCGGTTCTCGGCATAGCTGACGGCTTCGATGAGCAGCGGAGGGAGGCCGGCGTTGCCGCCCTGGTCGGGGGAGTCTGGGATGTCTTCCACGCGCTGCTCAACTACCGTGCGTGAGGCTGGTTACGGCCCGGCGCGAGCGGGTCTGCCCGGCGGCACCGATTGTCACCCGAACCGGTGAGGCAACCGAGTTGGGGCGGGCGACGGTGGGCGCAGTGGGGGCGCACGGGAGCATTTACCAGGGCGCGTGGGGGGTGGGGATCGTCACCGTGGGTATCCCGGTGGCGTTGCTGATCGCTAACCTGGTGTCAGATTCCTTGGACGGTCGGACAGTCGGCAACAGATCAGCAGAATCGTCGCCCGCCGGCCGGGACCGGAGGGTGTGGGGAGGCGAAGCCAATGGCCGCGAGACCACTTGTCGCACGACAGCCCAACGAGCGTCTGCAGCAGCTGATCCAGGAGGCCAGCTGCTCGAACGCCGGCCTGGCGCGGAGGGTCAACCTCTGCGGGGCCGAACACGGCCTGGACCTGCGGTACGACAAGACCTCCGTCGCGCGCTGGCTCCGTGGCCAGCAGCCGCGCGGGCAGGCGCCGGCGGTGATCGCCGAAGCGCTCGGGCGCAAGCTCGGCCGGGGCGTGTCGGTCGAGGAGATCGGCATGGCCGACGGCAAGAACCTCAGCTCCGGGATCGGGCTGCAGTTCGCGCCGACGCTCAACGCCGCGCTGGAGCAGGTCTGCGAGCTCTGGCGCAGCGACGTCGGCCGGCGGGACTTCCTGACCGGGGCGACGGTGGCGGCCTCCGCCCTGGTCGAACCCAGCCGGGACTGGCTGATCACCCCGCCCGACCCGGTGGTGGCGCGTACCGGCGGCCCGCGGGTCGGTCCGACAGACGTCGCCGCCATCAAGGCGACCACGGCGATGCTGGTCGACCTGGACCACCGGTTCGGCAGCGGGCACGTCCGCCCGGTGGTCGTCCACTACCTCAACAGCGTGGTCTCCGGCCTGCTCGGCGGCGCCTACCGGGAGGAGACCGGGCGGCAACTCTTCGCGGCGGTCGCCCGGTTGACGGAGCTGGCCGGCTACATGGCGGTGGACACCGGGCAGCCGGGGCTGGCCCAGCGCTACTACATCCAGGCGCTGCGCCTCGCCCAGGCGGCCGACGACCGCGGCTACGGCGGGTACGTGCTGGCTGCCTCGATGAGCCACCTGGCGGCGACGCTCGGCAACCCGCGGGAGATCGCCCAACTCGCCCGCGCCGCGCAGGAGGGCGCCCGTTCGGTGGCCACTCCGACGGCGATGGCGATGTTCTACGCGGCCGAGGCCCGCGGCCACGCCCTGCTCGGCGACGCCCGCTCCTGCGAGGCGGTGGCCGCCAAGGCGCTGGAGGCGATGGAGCGGCGCCGTCCGGAGGACGACCCGGACTGGATCGTCCACTTCGACGACGCCTACCTGGCGGACGAGCTGGCCCACTGCCACCGGGACTTGGAGCAGGCCGGCCAGGCCGAGCACTACGCCCGCCGGGCGCTCGACCTGCACCCGCCGACCAGGGTGCGGCGCCGCGCGGTGGACCTGGTGCTGCTGGCCACGGCCCAGTTGCAGCAGCGGGACCTGGAGCGCGCCTGCGAGACGGGCGCGCAGGCGGTCCGGCTGCTGAGCGGGCTGCGGTCCAACCGGGGCGTCGAGTACCTGGACGAGTTCCGGCGGCGGCTGGAGCCGTACCGGGAGCAGCGGGTGGTCCGCGAGTTCCAGGCCCGGGCCGAGGCGGAGGCCGCCTGACCGGGGCGAGGAGCGGCGCGTGAGGGGCCGGTGAGGGATGGACCGCCCACGTGGTCACCCGGTTCGGTGAACCGGTAGCGTGGGCGCGACGTCCAAGGAACTGTGATGCCCCCAAGAACCGACGAGATGTGGTCCGCCGTCAGCGCGCGGTCGTGCACAGGTGAGGAATCGCGTTGAGCCAGCGCCGCTCGTACCCCAACTCGGGTGACTTCAACCTGGACGATCTCTTCCGTCCCGAGCCGAGTCAGCCCCCGGGGCCGGACGCCCAGGGCCAGCTGCCGCCCCCGATGCCCGGCCAGCAGCCGCCGGCCGGGCTCCAGGGGCAGCAGCAGCCGCCCGGACAGCCCTCCGGGCAGCCGGAGTACCTCGGCGGCGGTGGGCACGGGCTGCCGGCCCAGGGCGCCTCGTGGGGCGGCCAGCCGCTGCCCGCCCAGGGCGCCCCGTGGAACGGCGCCCCGCAGGCCGCCCAGGCGCCGGAGACGCAGTACCTGCCGCCCTACCCCTCGGGGGACCCGCAGGCGGCCGGCTACCCGGCGCGGCCCGGGCACCAGCAGCCCGCTCCGGGCTATCCGCAGCAGCCTGACCACGGCTACCAGACCTACCAGCAGGCCCCGCCGGAGTACCCGGCCCCGCAGCAGGGGTACCCCGGGCAGGACTTCCCGACCCAGGCCGGCAACCGCGGTGGCGGGCGGTCGTCCGGCAAGCTGATCATCGGCGGGGTGGTGGCCGGCTGCGTGGCCGCCGGCCTCCTGGTCGTCGTGCTGATGAACGGGGACGACGACACGGCGGACCCGGGGAAGAAGGCCGCCCCGGCGGCCACCGGCAGCAGCACGGCCGGCAGCCCGCCGCCCGCGAGCGGTTCGGCGGCTGCCGTCAGCCCCGAGGTCAAGGCCCAGGCCCAGCCCCTCTCCGACCTGCTGGGCACCGCCAACGACAGCCGCCAGGCGGTGATCGGCGCGGTCGCCGCGGTGCAGAAGTGCGACAAGCTCCCCGAGTCCCAGCAGGCCCTGACCGAGGCCGCGGGGAAGCGCCGGGAGCTGCAGACCAAGCTCGCCGCGCTCAAGACGGACAAGCTGCCCGGCGGCCCGCAGCTGGTCGAGCAGCTCAACGCGGCCTGGCAGGCCTCGGCGACCGCGGACGACGAGTACGCGGCCTGGGCCGCCGACGCGCAGAGCGCCTGCGACCCCAAGAAGATCGACAACCAGCACTACAAGAACGCGGTCCAGGCCAGCGGGACCGCCACCCTCGCGAAGAAGCAGGCCTCCGGCCTGTGGAACACCATCGCCGGCCAGACCGGCCTGCCGACCCGCGGCGACGGCGACCTCTGACGGCGACGGGGCCCGCCCCGGCGGGGCCGGACCGGACATGCGGCGGGGCCGGCCCGGGTGACCGGTCCGGCCCCGCGGCGGGCCCCGTCGAGGCCGGTCAGGCCGGCGGCCGGCTCCCGGTGAGCACCCAGCGGACGTCCACGAAACCCGGCTGCTGCAGGGCCAGCCGGCCGCCCTTGACCACCTGGTAGGTCACCCAGGTGTTGACCAGCCGGGGCGACTCGGTGCTGGCCAGCATGTTGGTGGTGCCCCAGTTCAGCGGCGGGGTGAGCCCGACGTCGATCTGCTCGCCGCCGTCCAGCAGGGCGGTCACGGTCTTGGCGGTGAGCGGGCGGCCGGCGGCGGAGAGCCGGTCGGCGACCTGCCGGAAGACCTCGTAGGCGACCCAGGTGGTCTGCACCCCGGGGTCGGAGACGTCCACGCTGCGGCCGCCGGCGGAGTCGCCGGACACCACCGAGCGCAGCGCGTCCCAGACCTTGGCCGACTCCGGCGGGTACCAGCTGGTGACGAACGCGCCGGCCAGCGGGCCGCTGTCGCCGCCGGTGGAGTCGACCACCGACTGCTGGACGCTGCCGATCACCGAGGCGACCCGGGTGTTCTTGGGGCCCAGCCGGCGGTAGGAGTCCAGCAGGTTGCCGGTCGGCTCGGCGGCCAGCGCGGAGGTGATGCAGTTCCCCGGTTCGTCCTTGCCGATCGCCTTGCGGACGACCGGCGCGTAGTCGCTGGACTGCTCGGGCGCCTTGACGTCCAGCAGCTTGATCCCGGCCGGCTTCAGCGCGTTGGCCAGGTAGCCGAGCAGGTTGTCGCCGGCCGGGGTGTCCGGCCGGACCAGCGCGACGGCCTTGCAGCCGGCCTCCACCAGCTGCCGGCCGCTGCCGCCGATCAGCGCCGGCAGACCGCCGCCCACCGGGTAGGACAGCGGGCTGCTGAACTCGGGCTGGGAGAGCCCGTATCCGCCGATCAGCGGGATGCCGGCGCGCTCCAGGACGGGCATGAAGCTGTCCCCGTACTGGCTGTAGGAGCCGAGTACGGCGACCGCCTTGGCGTCCACGGCCTGCTGCGCGCAGGCCGCGGCCCCGTCGGCGGTGTTGTGCTCGTTGCAGGTCAGGACCCGCAGCGGGCGGCCGTTCAGACCGCCCTTGGCGTTGAGGTCGCGGCCGATGGCCTCGGCGAGGGCCGTCATGCCGGGCCGGTCCGCGGTGCCGGTGCCGGACGGGGCCCAGGTCATCACGGTCAGTTCGCCCTTGCCGGTGGCGGCGTCGGCCGGTCCGCCGCACGCGGAGGCCGAGAAGAGGGTGGGGAGCAGTGCCACGGTGATGGCGGCTGCGGCGATCGGGCGGCGGTTGCGCCGTGCCACGATCGGGTTCTGAGCCTGGGACGAGCCCTTGAGGCCGGTCATCGGTCTTCCCTCCCGGGGCGCTTCTGCTGCGTACCGGCCCAGCCAAGCCCGGGCGTCGCAAGCAGAGAGGGCCGAAAAGCGAACGAACGGCAAACGCCGACGGAACTCCGGATGGGGACGCGTGTAGATGGGGAGTGGAGCACGAACCGTCGGGGAACGTACGATCGCTGTCCATGTCCGCCAGCTCAGATTCTTCGTATCGGTCTTCCCGAAACCCTTCTCGTACGGGCCACCGCTCCAGCACGATGGGCGGCATGCCGCTCAACGACCTGCCCTGGTGGCGCTGGCGAGCCCGACTGCGCTCGGCGCTGCACATGCTGTCCGACCCCGGGTTCCAGCAGGAGACCTGGCTCTCCGGCCGGGAGGGCTTCGGGGACGTGACCGACGCCGTCTACCGGCTGGTCGAGGACACCTGGCTGGACCGCTGGTCCGCCGAGAAGTACGTCGGCACGATCTTCCGGGACTCGGCCGAGGCGGCGGTGGTGGACGTCGCGGTGCTGCGGGTGGTCCGGATCCTGCACCAGGTCGGCGCGGACGCCCCGGCCTCCGCCTACCTGGGGCACCACGGCTGGCCGGAGGCGGTCCGGGCGGCCCGGGAGGCCCACGTCAAGCTGGCGGTCAACGACGGCGAGGACCCGGACGCCCCGCCGCGCTCGCTGGACGTGCTGCGCATCCTGACCTCGTCCTGAGCCCTTCCTGAGCCCGTTCCGGGCGCTTCGGCGCGGACCCGCGCCGGCGGCCCGGGTCCCGGCCTGCCCGCCGGTGGGCCGGAGCGTCCCGCAGTGCGGGCAGCGGAACGGTCGCTGTCCAGGATGTGACACGCTGGACCATTCACCACCGGCACGACCTCAGGACGGGATATCCCCACCGTGGAACAGCAGACGGCCAGCGCCCAGTACGTCCTCACGCTGTCCTGCCCCGACAAGCAGGGCATCGTTCACGCGGTCTCCAGCTACCTCTTCATGACCGGCTGCAACATCATCGACAGCCAGCAGTTCGGGGACGGGGACAGCGGACTGTTCTTCATGCGGGTGCACTTCACCGCGGCCGAGCCGGTGAGCGTGGACAAGCTGCGGGCCAGCTTCGCCGCGATCGGCGCGTCGTTCGGGATGGAGTGGCAGATCCACCCGACCGAGGAGCGGATGCGGATCGTCCTGATGGTCAGCAAGTTCGGGCACTGCCTGAACGACCTGCTGTTCCGCACCCGGATCGGCGCGCTGCCGGTGGAGATCGCCGCGGTGGTCTCCAACCACACCGACTTCCGCGACCTCACCGAGGGCTACGGGATCCCCTTCCACCACATCCCGGTCACCCGGGACAACAAGGCCGCGGCCGAGCAGGAACTGCTGGACCTGGTGGCCGAGGAGAACGTCGAGCTGGTCGTGCTGGCCCGCTACATGCAGGTGCTCTCGGACGAGCTCTGCACCGCGCTGTCCGGCAAGGTGATCAACATCCACCACTCCTTCCTGCCGAGCTTCAAGGGCGCCAAGCCCTACCACCAGGCCCACACCCGGGGTGTGAAGCTGATCGGCGCCACTGCGCACTACGTCACCGCCGACCTCGACGAGGGCCCGATCATCGAGCAGGAGGTGGCCCGGGTGACCCACGACATCACCCCGGACCAGCTGGTCGCGCTCGGCCGGGACGTCGAGTGCCAGGCGCTGGCGCGCGCGGTGAAGTGGCACAGCGAGCACCGGGTGCTGCTCAACGGCACCCGCACGGTGGTCTTCACCTAGAGTCCGCCCGGGGTCTGCCCGCGCTGCCCGCCCGCGTCCCGTCCGTCCGCGTCCCGTCCGTCCGCGTCCCGTCCGCCCGCGTCCCGCCCGGCTAAGGGCGGGACAGCAGCGGCGCCGCCCGGAGCACCTCGCGGATCGCCGCCCGGTCGCCGTGCTCGCCGACCGGCACCCGGTCCGGGTCGCGGTGCGCGGCGGCCAGCTGGCAGAACTCCAGCCCGTCCAGGACCATCGCGGCCACCGGCTCACCGCCGGGCGGTCCGCACTCCGGGCCGTCCAGCGGTATCAGCCACTCGCCGGCGGCCGGTCCGTCGATGACCAGCCGGATCTGCCGGCCGGTCCGGGCGGTGCCGTCGGGCGGTCCGCCCGCGGGGGTCCCGGCGTGCTCGGGCCGGGAGGCCCGCAGGCCCGCCAGCGCGGCCGGGAGCATCCGTACGGCCAGGTCGACCATCTGCCGCAGGTGCTGCGGCGCCGGCGGGGCGTACGGGTAGGCGACCGCGCGGGCCACGTCCTCGCCGTGCACGTAGCACTCGAAGGCCCGGTCGACGAAGGCGTCGCGCAGCGGGACGGTCACGAAGCCGAAGTCCACCGGGGTGTTGCCCTGCGGGGCCAGGGCCGCGGTGCGGACCAGCTCGTGGCAGTGCCGGCGCCACCGGGCCCGGACCCGCTGCGGGGGCTGCCCGGCCTGCTCGGCGGTCAGCCGGGCGGTGCGCTCGGTGATCCCGGCCCACGGCGGGCCGCTCTGCCGGGGTACCCGGGGGAGCGGGGGAGCCGCGTCCTGCGGCGGCACCCGGCGGTCGGCCGTCGCCCCGCCGCCCGGGACGGGGTCGGGCAGCCCGAGGGCGAGCGCCACGTAGCCGTCCACCGCGGCGAGATGGCAGAGCACCTCGGCCGGGCGCAGGTACTCGGTACCGCCGTGCCAGGGGAGTTCGGCGACCTCCTGCCACTCCTCCGGGCCGAGGTCGCGCAGCAGTGCGTCGAGCTTGGCGGTCTCCGCGGTGTAGGGAACGCCCCAGGCGGGGACGGGCAGTTCGGCCGGCCGCCGGGTCAGGCACCAGTCGAGGACCTGCTGGCGCAGCGAGGCGGGCTGGTCGAGCGGCTCGTCGGCGGAGAGCCAGCCGGCCGCGTCCCGGAGCCGGGCGGCCTCCTCGGCGCAGCCCGGGCAGCCGCGCAGGTGCTGCTCCAACTCGGCGGCCTCGCGCCGCGGGCAGGCACCCAGGGCCCAGGCGCCGAGCAGCGAGCGCAGGGCCTCGTGCTGCTCCTCGGTGATGGTCACGTGCCCCCGCCCTCGTTCCCGTGGCGCGGTCCGTCGTGCCGGCGCCCGTCGTGCCGCTGTCCGTCGTCGTGCCGGCCTTCGTGGGGCTGTCCTTCGTGGTGCCGATCGTCGTGCCGCTGCCCCGGGTGACCCGGTCCCCCGTGCGGCGCGGTGCCCTGCCGCGGCCCGCCGTCGCACCCGTCGTGCCGCCGGCAGTCGGGCGGGCCCGGCTGCCGCTGATGGGCGCGCTCCTCGGCGAGTTCGGTGGCCAGCAGCTCCAGGCCGAGCCGCATCCGCTGCTTGGCGGTCTGCTCGGTGATGCCGAGCCGGCGGGCCGTCTCCTGGTAGGTGCGGCCGTCGTAGTACGACACCTCGATGGTCTCACGCAGGCTCTGCGGGAGGGAGTCGACCACGTACTGGACGCGGGCGGCGGTGGCCACGGCCCGGATCTCCTCCTCGACGGGCCCGCCCGGCGTGCCGGTGCCGTCCGCGCCCTCGACGCCCAGCGGGGCCTCGGCGGCCCGCCGGACCCGCAGGCGGTCGACGGCGCGGCTGTGCGTCAGGGCGCCGAGCCAGGAGCGGAGCGAGCCCCGGGTGGGGTCGAAGGCCTCGGGGTGCTCCCAGACGTGGGCGAATATCTCGCGGGTCAGCTGGGTGGCGGCGGCCTGGTCGGCCAGTATCCGCCCGGCCAGTCCGTGCACCATCGGCGCGAGCTGGTCGTACAGTTCGCCCAGCGCCGTCTCCTCGCCGCGGGCGAGGCGCCGTTGGAGCTGTTCGTCCCAGCGCGGGGCGCTGCCGGGGGTGGCCATCGGTAACCACCCTCCTACCGTGGGGTTCGCTGCCGTGCCCAACGGTATCCTGCGGCCTTCCGGGAGCGGGCGGATTCGGTACCGGAGGGGCCACCCGGTTTCGGATCGTCACATCGTGGGATCTGCCGCGGGTCCCGCTGTTCGAAGGCCGTTGGACATATGTCGCACGGGTGGTTCGCGAGTGGCGGGCGGCGCGCCCGGGGTGTCCGGCGGTAGGTTCGCCACTGCGTGTCCGGCCGGTCGGCCCGGGCCGGACGATCGCCGGTACGAGGCTCGCCAGAGTGAACGGGACAGTATGCACTGCCCTGTCCCCCGATCGTTGGAATATGCCCGAAGCGCTTGCTGCGGTCCGCCCGTCGAACCATCCTGAGGCGTATTCGTGTCGCAGCCGGAGCGCGACGGACGAGATGGCGCGGGCGCGACGTACCGGATGTGAACGTACGGCGGCCCGGCCTGCGGCGGCCCGGCGGGAGCCGGGACCAGCCGGCTGGACGATCCGGCCCGATCGAGACGATGGCCGAACTGCGAGTGCGGGTGGTGGAGCGGTGCAGGTTCTTCAGGTACAGCTTGCGGTGCGGGCGGACCCCGCGGAGGTCGGCCGGGCCCGCCGCTGGGTGCGCTCGCGGCTGCTCAACCACGGGGTGGACCCGGACGCTCCGATCGCCGAGACGGTCGTCCTGGTGGTCTCCGAACTGGTGACCAACGCCGTGGTGCACACCGGCTGTCCGGCCGTCCTGCGGCTCTGCTTCCCCGTCGACGACTCCCCGGCCGGGAGCGGTACTTCGGCGGCCGGCGGCTGCCCGCCGGCCGGCGGGCCGGTGGACGGGACGGGCTGCGGCGGCGCGCCGCGCGAGACGGCCGCGATCGGCCCGCTCCGGGTCGAGGTCGCCGACGCCAGCCAGGCCGCGCCGGCTCCCCGGCACGCGGGGCCGGACGCCGACGCCACCAACGGGCGGGGCCTGGAGCTGGTCGAACTGCTCTGCGACCGCTGGGGCTGGTATCCGGACGGTTCGGGCAAGCGCGTCTGGTGCGAGATCGGCGCCGGCGCGCCGCCGGTGGACCCGCTGACCGCCGTGGACTGGGCCGCACTGGCCCAGTGAGGCCCGACGATCAACGGGCCGAAACCTGACGCAACCATTCCGAATTTCGGACAACCCATTGACGTGACGTATCCGACTGATCACTCTGGGAGCAGCTCTCCGTTGCGAGGGGACGCCGAGGGAACACCCGAACGCCGCTGCGGTGCTGCTGTCCAGGGGGATCATGTCAGCAGGGGGGCCGTGGTACGCCGATCGCGCGGTGGCTCCTTGGCGAGTGCGGTGGGCTTTGCGCGGGTTCAGGGCCCGTGCTTCACGATCGGATGGCGGCGGGCCGTGCCGTGCTCGGGGTGCGTGCGGCCCGCCGCCGTCCGATCCGTGCGTTCCTCAGGGCCGGTTCCGGTCATTCGCCGCCCACTTGTCCGCCGCTGAGCGGCCCGCGGGGGTGGCGCCCCGTCAGTGCGACCGCTCCACCGACCGGAAGGTGCGCCGGTACGCGCTCGGCGCGACGTCCAGCCGCCCGCGCAGCCGCAGCCGCAGCGAGGCCGCCGTCCCGAAGCCGGACTCCCGGGCCACCTGGTCGATCGTCATGTCGGTGCTCTCCAGCAACTGGCGGGCGCGCTCGGCGCGCTGGACCGTCAGCCACTGGCCCGGGCTGCTGCCCGTCTCCTCGCGGAACCGCCGCGTGAAGCTCCGCACGCTCATGCCCGCCCGGTCGGCGAGCAGGCGCAGCGGGAGCGGCTGGTCCAGGTGCTCCAGCGCCCAGGCGCGGACCGCCGCGGCGCCGGGGCCGGCGTCGACGGCCGGGCGCGGGAGTTCGACGTACTGCTTCTGGCCGCCCTCGCGCCAGGGCGGCACCAGGCAGGTGCGGGCCACCGCGTTGGCCACCGCGCTGCCGTGGTCGCGGCGCACGATGTGCAGGCAGAGGTCGATGCCGGCCGCCACCCCGCCCGAGGTGAGGACGTCCCCGTCGTCGGTGAACAGGACGTCCGGATCGAGCCGGACCTTCGGGTACAGGGCGGCGAAGAGCTCGGTGTAGCGCCAGTGGGTGGTGGCCGGGCGGCCGTCCAGCAGTCCGGCGGCCGCCAGGACGAAGGAGCCGGTGCAGATCGACACCAGCCGGGTGCCGGGCCGGATCCTGGCCAGCGCGGCGACCAGGGCGGGATCGAGCCGGGCGTCGACCTCCCGGGGCCCCTGGTCCGCAGAGGCCGGGATCACCACGGTGTCCGCCCACTCCAGGAGTTCGGGCCCGTGGTCGACGGCGATCCGGAAGTCGGTACTGGTGGGGACCGGCCGGCCGTCCACGGTGCAGGTGGCCACCTGGTAGTGCGGCACGCCGTCGGCGTCCTTGGCCGACTCGAAGATCCTTGCGGGGATGCCCAGTTCGAAGGCGATCACCCTGTCGAGTGCCAGTACCGCGATCCTGTGCGCCATCGCGCCCGCCCTTCCGTTCCCCGCCGGCGCCCGCCGCCTGCCGCCGGGCACCCCGACGCCCGTCGCCCGGGCCGGCGACCAGCGTACGCCGAACCGCTGGCCCGATCTTTGCGAAAGCTGGCAGCCAGGCCACTCGTGGTCGTTCGGGCCGTTCGGGAGACTCGGCCGGGTGAACGAACGCCACACCCCCACCCCGGGCCCGACCGCCGCGCCGGCCCGCCCCGAGGCACCGGCCCCCGCACCGGACCTCGCCCCCTCCGGGCTCCCGCGGCCGGGCCGCACCGGCCGCCCCCGGCCGCACTACGCCTGGGTGGTCGCCGCGGTCTCGCTGCTGGTGCTGCTCGGATCGGCCGGCTTCCGCTCCACGCCCAGCCTGATGATGGACGCGCTGCACAACGAGTTCGGCTGGTCGATGGGGACGATATCCAGCGCCACCTCGGTCAACCTCGCGCTCTACGGCCTCACCGCTCCCTTCGCCGCCGCGCTGATGGACCGCTTCGGCGTCCGGCTGGTGGTGGTCTGCGCGCTGCTGACCATCTCGGTCGGCGCCGGGCTCACCATGCTGATGCGCGAGCCCTGGCAACTGGTCCTCTGCTGGGGCGTGCTGGTGGGCCTCGGCAGCGGCTCGATGGCCGGCGCGTTCGCCACCACCGTCACCGGCCGCTGGTTCCGGGCCCGCCAGGGCCTGGTCACCGGTGTGCTCACGGCCGCCGGCGCGGCCGGCAACCTGGTCTTCCTGCCGGTCGGCGCCTGGCTGGTGGAAGAGCACGGCTGGCGTTCGGCGGTCGTCGTCGTCTCGCTGGCGGCCAGCGCGGTCGCCGTCCCGGTGCTGCTGCTGATGCGCGAGCGCCCCGCCGACCTCGGCCTGCTCCCGTACGGCGCGACCGAGGAGCCGCCCCCGCCGGTGGCGGACAACCGGGCGCTGGCCCGCTCGCTGCGGGTGCTCCGGGACGCCTCCCGCAGCCGGGCGTTCTGGCTGCTGGCCGGCTCCTTCGCGATCTGCGGCGCGACGACGGCGGGGCTGGTCGGCACCCACTTCATCCCCGCCGCGCACGACCACGGCCTGCCGGTCACCACGGCGGCGAGCCTGCTGGCCCTGATCGGGATCTTCGACGTGATCGGCACCATCGCCAGCGGCTGGTTCACCGACCGCTTCGACTCCCGGCTGCTGCTGGTCGTCTACTACGCGCTGCGCGGGTTCTCGCTGTTCCTGCTGCCGCAGCTGTTCGCGGGTTCGCTGGAGCCGCCGATCCTGGCCTTCGTGATCTTCTACGGCCTGGACTGGGTGGCCACCGTCCCGCCGACCGTCGCGCTCTGCCGACGGCACTTCGGCGACGACGCGCCGATCGTCTTCGGCTGGGTGCTGGCCTGCCACCAGCTCGGCGCGGCCGCGGTGGCCGGGCTGGCCGGCCTCGCCCGGGACGCGCTCGGCACCTACGACCTCGCCTGGTACGCGGCCGGCGGGCTCTGCGCGGTCGCCGTGCTGCTCTGCCTGGCCCTGCGGGCGGACCGGCCGGGGGCGGGGGCGCCCGCGCCGAGCCTGTCGTGAGCGGACACTAGGCTCACCGTCATGACGCTCGCCTTCACCCTCGACCCCGAGCCCGGTCCGGACCTGCGCGCCGACATCGTCCGGCTCTGGACCGACGTCACCAACGCCGGCGGCGCGGTCGGCTTCGTGGCGCCGGTGACGGAGGACGAGGTCTGGAAGACCGCCGACCCGCACTTCGCCGGCCTCGCGCCCGCCGGGCCGGACCGGCTGCTGATCGCCCACGAGCGGGAGAGCGGCCGGCTGGCCGCCCTGCTCTTCCTCGACTCCATGCGGTTCGGCCTGATGGACCACTGGCGGCTGCTCAAGCGCGTCATGGTGCACCCCGACTTCCAGGGCCGCGGCTACGGCGCCGAGCTGATGGCCGAGGCCGAGCGGGTGGCCCGGGCCTGGGGGCTGGAGGGACTGCGGCTGACCCTGCGCGGCGGTCTCGGGCTGGAGGCCTTCTACGCCCGCTGCGGCTACACCGAGGTCGGCCGGGTCCCCGCCGCGATCCGGGTGGCCCCCGGGGACGACCGCGACGACGTCACGATGTGGTTGGACCTGCGTTGACGGACGGCCGCGCGGGGGCCGGGTGACCCGTGCCCCGCGCGGCGCGTCCGGCATGCTTCACTGGGATACCGGTCCGGTCCCCGCGCAGAGAAGGATGTGTCCCCCGTGAGCAGCAAGGTGAGCGACAAGTCCCACGCCACGCTCCGTTACACCTCCATGCGGGTCAGCATCTTCCTCGGCTGCCTGCTGGTCGCCCTGCTGCTGGGCCACTTCCAGGTCATCCCGGTCAAGGGGCAGACCGGCGCGATCTTCCTGTTCCTGGTGGCCGCCGTGGTCTCGGCGCCGCTCAGCTACGTGCTGCTGAGCCGGCAGCGCGACGCGATGTCGGCCCAGATCTCCGGCAGGGTCGACGGCCTCCGCAGCCGGACGGCCGCGCGGATCGCCGACCAGAACGCCGAGGAGGACGCGGCCGACGACGCCGCGCGCGCGACCGCCCTGCAGGGCTGATCCGCGTCACCGCCGTGCCCGCCCCCGACCCCGAGCCGCCGGCTGACCGCGAGCCGCCGGCCGGGCCGCTCTCCGAGCCGCTGCGCGAGCCGCTGCCCGGGCCCGCCGCGCCGCAGGGCGGGAGCGTCAGCGGCACCTGGCCGGCTCCGGTCCGCAAGCCCACCGGGCGGGACGTGGCACGGCTCGCCGGGGTCTCGCAGGCCACCGTCTCGCTGGTGTTCTCCGGCCCCGAGGCGGGCCGCCGGGTCTCCGACGCCACCCGGGAGCGCGTCCGGGAGGCGGCCCGCAGCCTCGGCTACCGCCCGCAGGCGGCCGGCCGGCAACTGCGGCTCGGCCGCAGCGGCATGATCCTGCTGGCCGTGCCGAACATCCTCGGCCCGTTCTTCGGCCGGGTGCTGGAGGGCGTCCACGAGGAGGCCGGCCGGCACGGCCTGGCCGTCGTGGTCAGCTCCGGCTGGGGGAGCGCCACCCTCGCCGACGCGGCCACCACCAGCCGGTTCGACGGCCTGCTGATCTGCTCCCCGGACGACAGCCAGCTCGGTGCGCTGCCCGCCGACACCCCCGCGGTCTTCCTGGACGCCGACCCCGGCACCGACCGGGCCCGGCCGACCGTCGAGCTGGACGTGGCCGGCGGCATGCGCGCCGCCGTCGAACACCTGGCCGGGCTGGGCCACCGGCGGATCGGCCGGCTGCGCTCCACCCACGCCGCGTACACCTTCCGGGTCCGCCAGGCCGCCTTCGAGCAGGCCGCCGCGGAACTCGGCCTGGACGTGGTCGAGCTGGGCGTCAGCCTCAACGAGGGCCAGCCCGCCGCCCGCGGCGCCGCCCGCCGGATGCTGGCGGGCCCCGACCGCCCGCACGCGGTGATCTGCGACGACGACGTGGTGGCCTCCGGGGTCTACCAGGCGGCCGCCGAACTCGGTCTGCGGGTGCCCGCGGACCTCTCGGTGGTCGGCATCGACAACATCCCGGTGGCCGAGCTGCTCACCCCGCCGCTCACCACAGTCGACCTGCCCGGCGAGGAGCTGGGCCGGGCCGGGGTCGCGGCCCTCGCGGACCTGCTCCGCGGCGAGCCGGTCGCGCCGGTGCCGCCGCTGGCGACCTCGCTGGTGCTGCGCTCCTCGACCGCGGCCGGGACCGCCGCGACCGGTACCCGCGCGGCCGGGAGCCCCGCCTCCGGCGCCTCGCCCACCGGCACCTCGCCCACCGGGACCGGCCGTTCGGATTAGTTCGGACAGGTGAACTGCCGTCAGGACGTCTCGCGCCGCAGCGGCGGGCGAATGAACCGACGATGAGATTCCGGCGTGCGGACGCTCCGATCAACGGTCTGATCACCGACACCCCTGCCGGTCGGGATGGAGTTCGTCGGCCGGACCCCGTCGACGGTCAGTGACCGCGCCCGTCGGCCAGACCACCCGGTCCGACGGGCGCGGTCACGTATGAGGGGTGGGTTCAGCCCACCGGTACCGGCTGCGCCACCGGGGCCGCCGGCAGCGGCTGGAACCAGCGGCGGGCGCCGAACAGCAGCAGCCCGCCCAGGCCGATCCCGCCGGCCGCGCAGAGCGCCACCGGGCGCAGCGAGTCCTCGGCGAGGTTGCCGGAGACGGCGTAGCCGAGCGAGTTGCCGGTCGCGAACAGCGTCACCAGCCAGGCGAACGCCTCGGTCACCGTGCCCACCGGGGCCAGCTCGGCGACCAGGACGAACGCGGCGGCCAGCAGCGGGGCCAGCCCGATCCCGGACAGGAAGGCCAGCGCGGCCATCGCGTACGGCCCGGGCAGCAGCACCAGCGGGAGGTAGGAGACGGCCATCCCGAGCGCCATCACCCAGGTGCGGGTCGCCGTTCCGCTGCGCCAGCGCACCGCCCCGTACCCGAGCGCGCCGAGCAGTCCGCCCAGCGCGGCCAGCGCCAGCAGCGTCCCCGCGCCGCCCGGCAGGCCGCCCTCGTGCGCCTCCGCGTAAGCGATGAACAGCACGTTCTGGGCACCGACCGCCCAGCCGGCGCCGGCCAGGCCGATCAGCAGCAGAACCAGGCCGGGCGAGCGGAGCGGCCCGAGCAGACCGGCCGAGTGCGCGCGCGGCGGTGCCTGCCAGGCCCGGGCCGGTCCGGCGGTGGCCACCACCAGGGCCCCGGCCAGCCCCAGCCCGGCCGCCACCCAGAGCGCCGCGACCGGGCTGAAGGCCCCGGCGATCCCGGCCACCGCGAGCGGGCCGGCCACGTAGAGGATCTGTTGCGAGGCGGAGTCGAAGGCGTACACGGTGTCGAGCTGCTCCTCGGCGACGACATCCGGCCAGAGCGAGCGCAGGCAGGGTTCGAGCGGTGGCATGGCCAGTCCGGCGATCGCGGCGCCGACCGGTGCGGCCAGTGCCGAGCCCGGCGCGAGTGCCAGGAGCGCGTACCCGCCGCCCGCGACCACGGCGGAGGCGAGCAGCACCCGCGGCTGGCCGGTGCGGTCCACGATCCGGCCGAGGACCGGCCCGCCCACGGCGGCCGAGATCGCGTAGGCGGCGGTGGCCAGCCCGATCCGGCTGTAAGGGGTGCCGGCCTCGCGCAGGGCCAGCGCGATCACCAGGGCGGTCATACCGGCGGGGAGGCGGCCGAGCAGGGTGCCGAGGAGCAGACGGCTGACGTGCGGGGCGCGGAGCAGGGCGACATAGCCCATGGACAGTTCTCCGGGTCGGGGCAGGGGAGGGCGGGGACTCTCTCCAAGTTATACGTATAACTGCTAAGTGGTCAATCGGACCCATGGTGCGATCTGATGGTGCGTCAGCCTCGTTCGTGTCCGGATTTACCCTTGCGCGGGTCACATCTCAAACAAGTACTTTGAACATCTCAAACCTTTACTGCTAACGTATCGGCCATGACCACCTCAGGAGCAGCGCGGATGTACGGCTCGGGCCCGGTGCCCACGGCCGCCCGCGCGTGCTGCCTGACGGGTGCTGTGGACAGCGCGCGCCGTTGTCGTGCCATGAGCTGTATCCAGGCGGCACGCCCCTGACGGGGCCGCGTCCTCCCGTCCGGCCCACCCGCCGTGCCGCCTTCCCCGCCTCACCCCACCGTCAGCAACGCCCTCCCCGGAGCCGCACCGTCATGTCCACAGCGCCCGAGGCGACCTCGTCGCCGTCCGTGCTCGCCAGAATCCGCAAGACCCCGTTCTGGGTCCAGATCGTCGCCGGCCTCGTGCTCGGCGTCGGCCTCGGCTACCTGGCCCGCGCGGCCGACATCTCCTGGCTGGCCACCACCCTGGAGACGATCGGCAAGATCTTCGTCCAGCTGCTGAAGCTGGCCGTCCCGCCGCTGGTCTTCACCGCGATCGTGGTGTCGGTCGCCAACCTGCGCAACGTCACCAACGCGGCCCGGCTGGCCGCCCGGACGCTGCTCTGGTTCCTGATCACCTCGCTGATCGCCGTCGCGATCGGCCTCGGCCTGGGCCTGCTGACCAACCCGGGCCACGGCACCGACCTGAAGACCGAGGGCCTGAAGGCGCCGAAGTCCACCGGTAGCTGGATCGACTTCCTGACCGGCATCTTCCCGACCAACATCGTCACCGCCTTCACCGAGGTCGAGGTCCTGCAGATCGTCTTCCTGGCGGTCGTGACCGGCGCGGCGATCATCAAGCTGGGCAAGAAGGCCGAGCCCGTCCTCAAGCTCAGCGAGTCCGTCCTGGAGCTCGTGCAGACGGCCCTCTGGTGGGTCATCCGGCTCTCGCCGCTCGGTACCCTCGGCCTGATCGGCAAGTCCGTCGCCAAGTACGGCTGGGACCTGCTGAAGCCCTTCGCCACGCTGACCATCGACGTCTACGTCGGCTGCGCCCTGGTGCTGTTCGTGGTCTACTCCCTGCTGCTGAAGTTCGTCGGCGGCCTCAACCCGCTGAACTTCTTCAAGGGCGCCTGGCCGGCCATCCAGCTGGCCTTCGTCTCCCGCTCCTCGGTCGGCACCCTGCCGGTCACCCGCCGCGTCACCGAGCGCCTCGGCGTCCCAAGCGAGTACGCCTCGTTCGCCGTGCCGTTCGGCGCGACCACCAAGATGGACGGCTGCGCCGCGATCTACCCCTCGCTGGCCGCGATCTTCGTCGCCCAGGTCTACGGCATCGACCTCGGCATCAAGGACTACCTGCTGATCGCCTTCGTCTCGGTCATCGGCTCGGCCGCCACCGCGGGCCTCACCGGCGCGATCGTGATGCTGACCCTGACCCTCTCCACCCTGGGCCTGCCCCTGGAGGGCGTCGGCCTCCTCCTCGCCATCGACCCGATCCTCGATATGGTCCGCACGGCCACGAACGTCGCCGGTCAAGCGGTCGTGCCGGTCCTGGTGGCGGCCCGGGAGAAGACGCTGGACCTGGTCGCCTACAACAACCCGCACGGCGACCTGTACGACGACGCCCCCGCGGCGGCCGTCCCGGCGCAGGCCTCCGCGAAGGCCCCCGCCGCGGCCTGACAGCCGCGCCCGCAGCACAACGGGCCCTCTCCCCACGCCGGGGGAGAGGGCCCGTTGCCGTCGGTTCAGCGGGCGGACGGCCCGGCGGCCCGCCCGGGCGACGGCCGCCGGTTCACCAGCGGCCGGTGAGCGGAGTGTCGGTGGCCTCGCCGAAGCGGAGGCTGTAGAGCGGAGCGCCGGAGTCCTGGAACGCGCCGTAGAAGCTCGCCGCGCCCGGCCGGTAGATGCCGACCTTGTCGGTCCCGCTGCCGTTCCAGTCGCCCTTGACCGGGATGTCGCCGGTGTCGCCGAACAGGACCGTGTGGTCGACGCCGATCGACGTGTTGGAGTCGCTCAGGTAGAACCCGTGCGTGCTCGGCCGGAAGATGCCGATGGTGTCCTTGCCGTCGCCGTTCCAGTCGCCCACCATCGGGACGTCGCCGGTGTCGCCGAACGGGACCGAGAAGGTGACGTTGGCGTTGTCGTTGGTCAGGTAGAACGCCCGGTCGCCCGGCCGGTAGATGCCGATGGTGTCCTTGCCGTCGCCGTTCCAGTCGCCCACCATCGGGATGTCGCCGGTGTCGCCGAACGGGACGGCGAGGGTGACGTTGGCGTTGTCGTTGGTCAGGTAGAACGCCCGGTCGCCCGGCCGGTAGATGCCGATGGTGTCCCGGCCCGGCCCGCTCCAGTGCCCGGTGAGCGGGATGTCGTTCGTCGAGCCGAACGGCGCGGCGTGGGTGAGGTTGCCGACGCTGTCGGCCAGCGCGAAGGTCTGGCTCGCGGGGCGGTAGATGCCGGTCTGGGTGGGCTTGCCGGTCGGCCTGGTGGTGACCTGGACGTCGAGGTAGTCCCGGTCGATGCCGATCGTGACGCCGCCCCAGGTCTCGGTGGCGTTGCCGTCGTACTGGTGGGCCCGCTGGTGCCCGGCCCAGGCGGTGCTCGGGAGCGCCGGGTCGGCGGTGTCCGCGACACCGTTCCAGCGCGCGGTGAACAGCGCGTCGGGCATGGCGTAGCCCTTGCCGCTCGCGGCCGTGGCGACCAGGTCCGCCATGCCGGTGGCGGCACTGCTGTAGAGGCCCGAGTTGTAGCCCAGCGCGTGGAGTTCGGTCGTCCAGGCGGAGAGGAACGGCTGGACCACCCCGGAGTAGGCTGCGACGTTGTAGGACTCCATGTCGTAGTACAGGACGCTCCCGGGGCTGAGCCCGAGGGCGGCGGCCTGCGCCACGGCGTCGTCGGCCGCGGCGGTGCCCTGCGCGGCCGGCGAGGTGATCCGCGAGGCCTGGGCACCGACGTACACCGGCAGGAAGCGCCAGCCGGCGGTGTACTGCTGCTGCATCCAGGCGGCCGTCAGGTTGGGCTGGGCGCAGGCCCGGGCCGCTCCGCCGATGTAGATGCCGACGGCCTGGTAGGGCGAGTCGGCGCGCCAGGCGCTCATCGCGGCGGAGTCGGGTGCGGTGCAGGCGTCGAAGCCCTTGCCGGTGTACCTGGTCGCGTCGGCCGGCAGTGCGGGCGCGGCGGCCGTGGTCGCGGCGGCGGACCCGGTGGCGGGCGTTCCCGCGGCCGGCGCCGCCGCGGCCGGGCCCGGCTTCCGCGCCGGGCCGGCCGGGAACCCGGCCGAGGCGAGGATCGTCCGGACCAGCGCCTGGTCGTCGCCGTACACGCCGGTGGCCGTGACGCCCGGGGCGGTGGCGCGGACCTCGCGGTCGATCTCCGACACGGTCGTGGCGGACGGGGCGCCCTCGGCGCCGGGCTCCAGGAGCAGCGCCTCGGTCCGGCCCACCAGGTGGGCGGGGCAGTCCTGCCGGGCCCCCGGCGTGCCGAGGTAGACGGCGTGCTGGTCGAAGCGCACGCAGGCCGTCGGATCGGCCGTCAGGTCGATCACGGGCCAGTCGGCCGGCACCGTGAACGTGTGTCCGAGGTAGGAGACGTTCTTGCCGGGGGCCGGCGAGGTGCCGGGCGCGGCCTGCGCCGGTCCCAGAGCCGCGACGGACAGGACCGCCGTCGCGCCGAGGGCGGTGAGTATTCGGCGGCGGGCGCCGGAATGGGTGGTGATGACGTTCTCCCTGGGGAAACGGCCCCGGCGGTGCCGGGGCTCACGGCTGTGCCGCGCGCCCGGGCACCGGTGACCGGGCCGGGAGGCGGCAGCACAGCATAGGGATCACGTCTGACAGTCCGACAACAGCTTTACGTTCCAGGTGGTGTCGCCACGAGCGGTGCCGGTCGGGCGCCGGAGCCCGCCGTCCCGGGGCGGGCCGTCGGTCACGCCGTCGGTCACGCCGTCGACCGGCGGCGGAGCAGGGGCGGGCGGGGCCGGGAGAGGGTCGGAGGGGCCGCGGCCGCCGGGAGTGGGCACCTGTGCGGGGTTCCGCGAGACCGGCGCCGGGCCGGGAAAGGCAGGGGGCCCGGCAGCTGGCCGGGCCCCCTTGGGTACTGCTCTTGTGCTCATGATGACGGCCGCGGGGGCCGTCTGCGGACCCGAGGGGTCCCGAGCGATCAGGTCATCAGAGGATGATCAGATAGCGGTAACGTTCTCCGCCTGCGGGCCCTTCGGACCCTGGGTGACGTCGAAGCTGACCGCCTGGTTCTCCTCCAGCGAGCGGAAACCGTTCGCGTTGATGGCGGAGTAGTGGACGAAGACGTCGGGGCCGCCGCCCTCCTGGGCGATGAAGCCGAAGCCCTTCTCAGCGTTGAACCACTTGACGGTTCCCTGAGCCATGCCGTTCTCCTTGCGAGGGACGTATTGGGGGCCACACCGTGTGGCACCCGGTCCGCTGCGCTGATCGCCCTGCCTCCGGACGGGTCCGGAGTTTTTCGATATTGCTGAAAAACTACAAAAAGCCTGCGGTTACATGCTCCGCAGGCTTCAAGTACTGCAAGGGGAATCAAACTGCAACTGAGGGCAACGCTAGCATGCGGTCGCGGTGACGACCAGGGGTGACTTACGGGCCGGACAGGGCGTGTCGCAAGGCCGGTGCGGGGCTTCCGGAAGGGCGGGCATACCCTGCCTGGAGGCCCACGAACAGCAAGGGAGCGGCGCAGTGGCGGTACCGGATGCGGAAACGCACGAGCCCCGGCAGAACCCCCCGGTCAGGCCGCGGGTCGGACACATTCAGTTCCTGAACTGCGTACCCCTCTACTGGGGGCTGGCCAGGACGGGCAATCTGCTCGATCTCGACCTCACCAAGGACACTCCGGAGAAGCTCAGCGACCAGCTGGTCGGCGGCTCCCTCGACATCGGCCCGATCACCTGCGTCGAGTACCTGCGGCACGCGGACGAGCTGCTGGTCCTGCCCGACATCGCGGTCGGCAGCGACGGACCGGTGATGTCCTGCGTGATCGTCAGCAAGGTCCCGCTGGCCGACCTGGACGGCCGCCGGGTCGCCCTCGGCTCCACCAGCCGGACGTCGGTGCGGCTGGCCCGGCTGCTGCTGGAGGAGCGCGAGGGGGTGCGGCCGGAGTACTTCAGCTGCCCGCCCGACCTGGACGCGATGCTCGCCGAGGCCGACGCCGCCGTGCTGATCGGCGACCCGGCGCTGCGGGCCTACCTGGGACAGGCTGCCGACCAGGGCCTGACCGTGCACGACCTCGGCGCGATGTGGAAGGAGTGGACCGGTCTCCCCTTCGTCTTCGCCGTCTGGGCCGCCCGCCGCGACTTCGCCGACCGCAGCCCCGAGCTGACGGCGGCCGTGCACCGGGCCTTCCTGGAGTCCCGCGACCTCTCGCTGGTCGAGGCCGGCGCGGTGGCCGAGCACGCGGCCCGCTGGGAGGAGTTCGACGCCGGGGTGCTGGAGCGCTACTTCAGCGAGGCGCTGGACTTCTCGCTCGGCGAGCGGCAGCTGGCCGGCATGGCCGAGTTCGCCCGCCGGGTCGCCCCGGACAGCGGCTTCGCCCCGGACGTCACGGTCCGGCTGCTGGAGCCGGCACCGGCGGTGGTCTGACCCCGCCGGGGAGGTCCGACCGCGGGGGAAGGGGTGCACCGGTCCTTCCGCGCCACCCCTCCCGCCCCGCGCGGCCCGGTAGCGTCTGCACGCGAGATCCGTGCGGTCGGCGGTGCCTGGAGGGCGCCGGCGACGCCGGGCGGTCGAGGGGAGCGTGCGGGATGCAGGCACTGGGGGCGGACGACCCGCGACAGGTCGGCGGGTACCGGCTGCTGCGGCGCCTCGGCGCGGGCGGGATGGGCCGGGTCTACCTCGGCCGGACGGCCGGCGGCCGCACGGTGGCCGTCAAGCTGGTCCGCGGCGAGCTCGCGGAGGACGCCGAGTTCCGGGCGCGGTTCCGGCAGGAGGTCGCCGCCGCCCGCCGGGTCGGCGGTGCCTGGACGGCGCCCGTGCTGGACGCCGACACCGAGGGCGAGCACCCCTGGGTGGCCACCGGCTACGTGGCCGGTCCCGCGCTCGGCACCGCCGTCCGGGACTTCGGCCCGCTGCCCGAACAGGCCGTACGGACCCTCGGAGTCGGGCTCGCCGAGGCGCTGGGCCATGTCCACGGCCTCGGACTGGTGCACCGGGACGTCAAGCCCTCCAACGTCCTGCTGACGCTGGACGGGCCGCGTCTGATCGACTTCGGCATCGCCCGCGCGCTGGACGCGACCAGCGGCTTCACGCAGTCCGGCTACGTGGTCGGCTCGCCCGGCTTCATGTCGCCCGAACAGGCGAACGGGCAGCCGGCCGGGCCGCCGAGCGACGTCTTCTCGCTGGGCGCGGTGCTGGCCTTCGCGGCCACCGGGGTGCAGCCCTTCGGCGAGGGGGTGAGCGTGGCGGTGCTGCTCTACCGGGTGCTGCACGAGGAGCCGGACCTCTCCGGGCTGGCCGGGCCGCTGCGCCCGATCGTGCTGGACTGCCTGGCCAAGGACCCGGCCGCCCGCCCGGCCCCGTGGCAGCTCCGGGAGCGGCTGGACGCCGACGGCGCGGCCACCGTACGGCTCGGGCGGGGCGGCTGGCTGCCGCCCGCGCTGGCGGCGGGGGTCGGCCGCAGCGCGGTCGAACTGCTCGACCTGGAGGGGGAGGTGGAGGCCGGGGGAGCCGCCGCCCCGCGGGGCCCGGCCGCGGCGCCGGACCTGCCGGGCGGCCGGACCCCGACCGACCGGGTGCCGCTCGGCGGCGGCCCGGTCGGCCACCCGCAGGCCGGTCACCCGCAGGCCGGTCACCGGTCGTACGACGATCCGCCCCGCGACGCCGTGCCGCAGGACCGGGTGCCGACCGGGCCGGAGCGGCCGGGGCACCGGGTGCGGAACGCGGCGCTGGTCGCGGTGGCCGTCCTCCTGGTGCTCTCGGCCGGCGGCTACGGCGCCTACCGGGGCTTCCGGGGCGAGGCGGCGGTGGAGCACCCGCCCACCGACGGGCCGACGGTCACGTCCTCGTTCAGCTGGTCGGCCAGTTCGACCTCCACCACCTCCTCGTCCACGACCTCCTCCTCCACCACGCTGCCGCCCGGCCCGGTGCCGCCGGGCACCGGCGGCCCGAGCGTCGTGCCGGCCGGCTTCCTCGGCACCTGGCGCGGGGAGATGACCACCGACAAGGGGCTGCCCGCCGGTACCACCACGCTGGTGATCGGCCCGGCCGCGGTCGGGCAGGAGAACACCACCAGCCGCAACGCCGTCACCGGGCTGATCTCGGTCAGCTGCGAGGGCGCCTGGACGCTGGACTCGGCGTCCGAGGGGAAGCTGGTGTTCACCTCCCGGCTGGTCCGCTCCTCGCTGCCGGGGGCGTGCAGCGGCGGCTCCAACGCGGAGACGCTCACCCTGCAGAAGGACGGCACGATCCGGTTCTCCTCCGCCGATCCGGCGGCCGGGAACCCGACCGGGACGATGCGGAAAGCGGCCTGACGCCGACGCGCGAAAGCGCTGGCGTAGGCTGGTTCGGCCGTACCCGGAAGCACTGAAACGCACAGCAGTACCGAGAGAGAGAAGGCCGCCAGGTGTCCGAGCTCGCAGCGACCACCCTCGATGCGCCCAGCACCGACCTGCAGGCCGTGCTCGACCGGGCGGCCGGCGGTGGCCGGATCAGCCCGGAGGAGGCCCTGGAGCTGTACCGCTCGGCGCCCCTGCACGCGCTCGGCTCGGCGGCCGACGCGGTGCGCCGCCGCCGCTACGCCGGTACCGAGCACATCGCGACGTACATCATCGAGCGGAACATCAACTACACCAACGTCTGCGTGACGGCGTGCAAGTTCTGCGCCTTCTACGTGCCGCCGAAGAGCGACAAGGGCTGGTCCCGCGACCTCGACGAGATCCTGCGCCGCTGCGCGGAGACGGTCGAGCTGGGCGGCACCCAGATCATGTTCCAGGGCGGCCACCACCCGGACTACGGCGTGGAGTACTACGAGCGCGCCTTCGCGGCGATCAAGGCGGACTTCCCGCAGCTGGTGATCCACTCGCTGGGAGCGTCCGAGGTCGACCACATGGCCCGGCTCTCCGGGGTGTCGGTCGAGGAGGCCATTACCCGGATCCACAAGGCGGGCCTGGACTCCTTCGCGGGCGCCGGCGCCGAGCTGCTGCCGGCCCGGCCGCGCAAGGCGATCGCACCGCTCAAGGAGTCCGGCGAGCGCTGGCTGGAGATCATGGAGGCCGCGCACGGCCTGGGCGTGGAGTCCACCTCCACCATGCTGATGGGCACCGGCGAGACCAACGCCGAGCGGATCGAGCACCTGCGGATGATCCGCGACGTGCAGGACCGCACCGGCGGGTTCCGCGCCTTCATCCCGTACACGTACCAGCCGCAGAACAACCACCTCAAGGGCTCCACCCAGGCGACCGTCTTCGAGTACCTGCGGATGATCGCGATCGCCCGGCTGTTCCTCGACAACGTCGCGCACATCCAGGGCTCCTGGCTGACCACCGGCAAGGAGGCCGGCCAGCTGTCCCTGCACTACGGCGCGGACGACCTCGGCTCGGTCATGCTGGAGGAGAACGTGGTCTCGGCGGCCGGCGCCAAGCACCGGTCCAACCTCACCGAGCTGATCCACCTGATCCGGGCCGCCGACCGCGTCCCGGCCCAGCGCTCGACCACTTACGAGCACCTGCGGGTGCTGGACGACCCGGCCAACGACCCGGTCGACCCGCGGGTCGCCTCGCACATCGCCTCCACGGCGATCGCGGGCGGCACCGCGCACCCCGAGCTGAAGATCCTCGACAACGGCTGACGCCGGCGTCCGGGGCGCCCGCCGCAGGGGCGCCCCCGCCGGCCCCGCAACGGTGACCTCGCCATGCTGACGCTGCACCGGGCCGCCCTCGTGCTGCCCGACCCCGCCGACCCCACCGCCCCGTCCGTCGCCGACGGGGCGGTGCTGGTGCACGGCGAACTGATCGCCGCCCTGGGCCGCCACGCCGAGCTGGCCGCCGCCCACCCCCGGGCCCGGCTGCGCGACTGGGGCGACGCCCTGCTCACCCCCGGGCTGCGCAACCCGTACGGGCACTGGCTGCTGGAGAGCGCGTACCACCCGGACCCGCGCGAGGAGCTCGGGGACGCGCCGGTGCCCGGTGGACTGCTGGGGGAGGCCGACGAGGCGCGCTGCGGCGCGAGCGCCCGGCGCGGGCTGCAGCGGATGCTCGGCTCCGGGGTGACGGCGGTGGCCGGCCCGTTCGAGCGGGCTGCGGTGCGGACGGCGGTGGCCCGGTCCGGGCTGGCCGCGCTGCCCGGTCCGGCCGGTCCCCCCGGTGCGGAGGGGCCGCTGGACCCGCTCGCCGTGCTGCCGCTCGCGGTGGCGGTGCACGGGCGGCTGGCCGTGGGCGGGCGGGCCGACTTCGCGGTGTTCGCGCCGGCCGGCGCCGCAGGTGCCGGTGCGTCCGGTGCCGGTGCCTCCGACGGCGCTCGCGGGCCGGCCCCGCGGCCGGCCGGCTGCCTGGCGACGGTCCTGGCCGGGCGGTTGGTGTACCGCCGACGCTGAGCCCCGGCTACTCGCGGGTAGCCGGACCCCCGTGCGACGTACGGTCGTTCCTTCGTGTGCCGCCGAACTGCGGTGTCGGCCATATTGTCTGATTCACCCTTCGCCGTGACCTGAGGGCCCGCCAGCGGATACGATCCCGGCAGCTCAGTCCGTACCCTCACCACGCACCACCCGTCCCCGCGGGTGGCGGGGCCCCGTCCCAGGCCCCGAAGGCTAGCCAGGACAGGAACCATGCGATCCGCGACCGTCCCCCCGCCGCGCTTCCCGCGGTTGGGCCGTGGCTGGTACCTCACCGCCGTGCTCAGTGCCGTGCTGGCCGTCGGCATGTGCCTGCTCGGCTGGCGCCAGACCGAGCAGGCCGACCGGATCGGCGCGCACCCGGTGAGAGTGGACGGCGTCGTCACCCAGATGCCCTCGGGCGGCGGCTCCTACAGCACCGTCAGCTACCGGGCCGCCGGCCAGCAGCACACCGCTGCCGCGCTGCCGCTGGCGGACGGCGCCAAGGTCGGTGACGCGGTCTGCCTGGAGCACGCCGCCGACGACCCGGGCGCGGTCCGGATCTGCGGCGCCACCTACCCGCAGCCGGTCGGCGTCGGACTGGCCCGGTTCAGCGTGCCGGTGGCCGTCGTGCTCTTCCTGGTCTGCGTGCTGAGGATCCGCCGGCACCGCCGGGCGGTCGCCATCCGCAGCGGCACCGGGCGGTTCGCGACCACCGTGGCGCTGGCGACCGGCGCGCTGGCCGAGGGGATGCCCGCGATAACGCAGGGCAAGCGCTCGCGCCGCAGGCGGCGTTCGGGCGGCCGGCGCGGCCTGCACTGAGGCCGCGCGCCCTCCGGGGCACGCCCCGGGCCGGGGCGGTGACGGGCCGCGCGGAGCGCCCGCGACGGGCGGGCTGCGTGCCCCCTTGCCGAACCCGCCGGTGGCAGGGTGAACAATGGGGGCGTGACCCGAGCCTCTCTGGACAAGCAGCCGCACGAAGTCGCCGCCATGTTCGACGACGTCGCGGCCAAGTACGACCGCACCAACGACGTGCTTTCCCTCGGCCAGGCCCGTGCCTGGCGCCGGGCGGTGGCCGAGGCGGTGGCCGCCGGTCCGGGCGACGTCGTGCTCGACCTCGGGGCCGGTACCGGCACCTCCTCGCTGCCCTTCGCCGAGGCGGGCGCCACGGTCGTCCCGTGCGACTTCTCGGTCGGCATGCTCGCGGAGGGCAAGCGCCGCCACCCCGAACTGCCGCTCACCGCGGGGGACGCGACCAGGCTGCCGTTCGCCGACGGCACCTTCGACTCGGTGACGATCTCCTTCGCGCTGCGCAACGTGCAGGACACCGACGCGGCGCTGAGCGAGATGTTCCGGGTCACCAAGCCCGGCGGCAAGCTGGTGATCTGCGAGTTCTCGACGCCGACCTGGACGCCGCTGCGGACGGTCTACACCGAGTACCTGATGCGCGCGCTGCCGCCGGTGGCCACCGCGGTCAGCAGCAACCCGGACGCCTACGTCTACCTCGCCGAGTCCATCCGGGAGTGGCCGGACCAGCCGGAGCTGGCCGCGAAGCTCCAGGAGGCCGGCTGGTCCAAGGTCGCCTGGCGCAACCTGACCGGCGGGATCGTCGCCCTGCACCGGGCGTACAAGGTCTCCTAGGGCCCGGTCCGACGGTCCGCGCGCTGGTGCGGCGCGAACGGTCGACCGGCTACGGCCTGGGCCGCTCGATGGTGGTGGCCGGGCTCCGCACGGCTCGATCGGCACCTCCTTCGCCAGTGCCGTCATCGGTGCGGTGCTCGCGCGCACGGCGGTCCCCTTCGGGCCGGCGCAGGTGCCCTCGCTCGGCGGCTTCCGGGTGACGTTCGCGATCGGTGCCGGGGCGGCGGGGCTCGGGGTGCTGGTCATCGCCTTCACCCCGCGCCGGCGGCGGGAGGCGGCGCCGGTGGTGCTCACGGTGGTGCCGGACGGCGCCGGCGCGGACCGCGGGGACACCACCGGGGACACCACCGGCGCCAGCCGCGCGCGGCTGACGCCGCGGACGCCGTCCTCGGACCCCGGCCCGGGGGCGGCAACTAGACTGCCGGGGTCAACGCCTCCGTCCCCAGCCGTAGCTCCAGGAGAGTGCCCACCGTGTCCGAGACCGCAGCCGACCTGACGAAGCCGGACAGCCCCGTGGAGAGCACCGCGGACGTCATCGTGGTCGGCGCGGGCCCGGCCGGCGCCACCACCGCGTACTACCTCGCCCAGGCCGGGCTGGACGTGCTGCTGCTGGAGAAGACGTCGTTCCCCCGCGAGAAGGTCTGCGGCGACGGTCTGACGCCCCGTGCCACCAAGCAGCTGGTCGACATGGGGATCGACGTGTCGACCGGGAACGGCTGGCTGCACAACAAGGGCCTGCGGATCATCGGCGGCGGGGTCCGGCTGGAGCTGGACTGGCCGGAGCTGTCCGCGTTCCCCGACTACGGGCTGGTCCGCAAGCGCGCCGACTTCGACGAGCTGCTCGCCCGTCAGGCGGAGAAGGCCGGCGCCCGGCTGTACGAGCGGTGCAACGTCAGCGGCCCGGTGCTGGACGACCGGACCGGCCGGATCGTCGGCGTCACCGCCCGGCTCGGCGACGAGAAGCGTGCGGTGACCTTCCGCGCCCCGCTGGTCGTCGCGGCCGACGGCAACTCCACCCGGCTCTCGCTGGCCATGGGCCTGCACCGCCGGGAGGACCGTCCGATGGGCGTCGCCTACCGGACGTACTTCAACTCCCCGCGCCACGACGACGACTACCTGGAGTCCTGGCTGGAGCTGTGGGACACCCGCGCCGGGGAGCGCAAGCTGCTGCCCGGCTACGGCTGGATCTTCGGCATGGGCGACGGCACCTCCAACGTCGGCCTCGGCATCCTCAACTCCTCGCCCGCCTTCGGCGAGCTGGACTGGCGCGACGTGCTCAAGGCCTGGTGCGCGAGCATGCCGGCGGAGTGGGGCTACACCCCCGAGAACATGACCGACCCGATCCGCGGCGCCGCCCTGCCGATGGCCTTCAACCGGCAGCCGCACTACACCCGCGGCCTGCTGCTGGTCGGTGACGCGGGCGGCATGGTCAACCCGTTCAACGGCGAGGGCATCGCCTACGCGATGGAATCCGGCCAGATCGCGGCCGGCGTCATCGTCCAGGCCAACGCCCGGGTGACGGAGGGCGGCCGCGAGCGCGCCCTCCAGGCGTACCCGCGCATCCTCAAGGACGTCTACGGCGGCTACTACACCCTCGGCCGCGCCTTCGTGAAGCTCATCGGCAACCCCAAGGTGATGCAGCTCGCCACCCAGCGCGGCCTGACCCACCCGATGCTGATGAAGTTCGTGCTCAAGATGCTGGCCAACCTGACCGACCCGCAGGGCGGCGACGCCATGGACCGCATCATCAACGGCCTCGCCCGGGTCGCCCCGAACGCCTGATCCGCCGCCGCCCGGAGCTCCGGGCGGCCCCGGGGGCGCTCCCGTACGGTTCCGGTGACGCCGGCCGCCGTACGGGAGCGGGGTTCAGCGGGCGCTGATCCGCACGTTCCGGAACTTCACCGGGAGGGTCGGGAAGCCGTCGCCGGGGCCGTTCTGGTCGTCCTCGCCGCCCGCCGCGATCTTCTGCAGGACGTCCAGGCCGGCGGTCACCCGGCCGAACGGGGTGTAGGCGGGGGAGAGCTTGGTGTCCTTCCAGACGATGAAGAACTGGCTGCCGTTGGTGTTCGGCCCGGCGTTGGCCATGGCCACGGTGCCGGCGGGGTAGGTGGCACCGGTGAGGTTCTCGTCGGGGAACGAGTAGCCCGGGCCGCCGCTGCCGGTGCCGGTCGGGTCGCCGCACTGCAGGACGAAGATCCGCTGGGTGGTGAGCCGGTGGCAGTGGCTCTTGTCGAAGTAGTCGTGCTCGGCGAGGAAGCGGAACGAGAACGTCGTGCAGGGCGCCTCGGCGGTCAGGGCCCGGAAGGTGATCGCGCCCTGGCCGGTCTTCAGGGTCGCCTGGTAGGGCTTGGCGGCCTTCTTGGCGTCGAAGACCGGGATGCCCTTGAAGTTGTCGGCGGGCACGGCCGGGGTGTACGCGCAGCCGGGGGCCGCGGGCGGGGCCGGCGCGGGGTCCGCCGCGGCGGTGCCGGTGGTCGCGGCCAGCAGGAGGACGGTGGCGGCGGCGGGCAGCGCCCAGTGCTTGCGCCTCATGTGACGGGCCTTCCGGGGGGTGGTGGACGGCTGGATTGTCATGGCGACATCATCCACGGTCGGGCGGGGATCCGGTAGACGTCGGGGGCCGGTGGTGGGCGGTGGGTGGCAGGGGCGGGTGGCGCCCCCGTCGCCTTGGGCGTCCGGATGGGAGGAGTGCGCCGAAAGCCGTTGATCGCGGGCGGGGCGGTGCGCGAGGATGGCGGACCTTGGCGCGGGTCCGTCCGAGCGGGCCCGCGGTGCTCCGAGATCCGTCCGACGTCGTACGGGAGTCTCCTCGTCCGCCCCGTTCGCCTTCGGAGAGGTCCCGCCCATGCGCCCGTCACCCGCCCTGCTCCGTGATGTACCCGTGCTGCTGGTGGCGGTGGTGTGGGGGTCGAGCTTCCTCGCGGTGCAGCAGGTGGCCGGGCCGGGGACGGTGGTGGCGATGCTGGTGCTGCGCTTCGGGCTGGTGCTGCCGCTGCTGGGGGTCCTCGCCCGGCGGGCGCTGCGGGGGATGGGCCGGGCCGAGTGGCTGGGCGGAGCGGTGCTGGGCCTGGTGCTCGGCGGGGTCTTCCTGCTGGAGACCTACGGCGCGGTGCACACCTCCGCGACCAACGCCGGGCTGATCATCAGCCTCACGATGGTGTTCACCCCGCTCGCGGAGAGCGCGCTCACCCGGACACCGCTGCCGCGGGCCTTCCTCGCGGCGGCCGGGCTGGCCGTGCTGGGCGTCGCCCTGCTCACCGGCGGCGGCGGGCTGAAGGCGCCCACCTCCGGTGACCTGCTGGTGCTCGGCGCCGCCGTGGTGCGGACGGCGCACGTCCTGGCGATGTCCCGGGTCCGGGCCATCCGGAACACCGACAACCTGGGTCTCACCTGGGTCCAACTCGCCACCGCCACGTTGGTGTTCGCCCTCGCCGCGCCGTTCGCCGGGCCGCTGCCGTGGACCGTCGCCGCCTCGTACGGGCCGACCGAGTGGGCCTGGCTGCTGCATCTGGCGCTGCTCTGCACGCTGTTCGCCTTCCTGGTGCAGATGTGGGCGGTCCGGGCCACCTCGCCGTCCCGGGTCAGCCTGCTGCTCGGCACCGAGCCGCTCTGGGCCGCCGTCTTCGGGATCGCCCTGGCCGGCAACCACTTGGGACCGGTGGCGCTGGCCGGCGGCGCGCTCGTCCTGGTCGCCACCGAGTGGGGGCGCCGCACCGCCGTCGGCGCCGCGCGGCCCGAACCCCGGCCGGTGGAGCCGGCCCCGGCGTCGGTCTGACCGACCGCTCGCGACCGCCCGGCGTCACAGCCCTGTGCGACGAGCCTGGGCGGCAGTTCGTCGAGCCTTGGTCCCGGGTCGTGGAAACGGACGCTCGCGCGCTTGTGAACGAAGGGTCAAGCGGGCGTTCGGAGCCCCGCCACCCCTGCGGGTGAGACGCTATAACACGTCAACATGACGCCCGGAAATTTGCTCTGGGCGCTGCGTAGTTGATATAGGAGCGAAGCTCTGACCTGCCAGTTCGCAGATGAATGCGACGTGTTGTGACCATTTGACTGCTTTGCGTCGACAACTCTGGTCATGTTCACTTTCGGCAGCATTCCAGGGGTGGCGTAGATCACAAAGATCGCCCTGAACTGCGTGTCGCAGATCACAAGCCGACGGGCATAGGATGCGCTCGTTCCAGGCTTTGTGAACTGCCTCACATGGGGTGGATCTCGGGAACTGGAACGCGGGCCACCACAGCGTGACCCGGCGGTTCCGATCTGCAGTCAAGGACGACTGGACGGAGGGAGCGGGGGCTATGAATGCCTACGCGCCGATCCTCGTACTCGGTGCCATCGCGGCGGCGTTCGCGGTCGGCTCCGTCGTGATGGCCTCACTGACCGGGCCCAAGCGGTACAACCGGGCCAAGTTGGAGGCGTACGAGTGCGGCATCGAGCCGACCCCGCAGCCCGTGGGCGGCGGTCGGTTCCCGATCAAGTACTACCTGACGGCGATGCTCTTCATCGTCTTCGACATCGAGATCGTCTTCCTTTATCCGTGGGCGGTGAGCTTCGACGCCCTGGGGATCTTCGGGCTGGTCGAGATGCTCCTGTTCATCGCCACCGTCTTCGTCGCCTACGCCTACGTCTGGCGCCGCGGCGGTCTGGAGTGGGACTGAGGGCGGGGCGGCCGCTGACTTTGTGAACGGGCGGACAAGCCCGGGCGCGTGCAGAGGCCCGAACCAGCGCACGGACCACCGGACTTGAGGGCACTGAGGGCATTGAGAGGGATCTGATGGGAATCGAGGAGAAGCTGCCGAGCGGCTTTCTGCTCACGAGTGTGGAGACGGCCGCGGGCTGGGTGCGCAAGGCGTCGCTCTTCCCGGCCACCTTCGGACTCGCCTGCTGCGCGATCGAGATGATGACCACCGGGGCCGGCCGCTACGACCTGGCCCGGTTCGGGATGGAGGTCTTCCGGGGCTCCCCCCGGCAGGCCGACCTGATGATCGTGGCAGGCCGGGTGAGCCAGAAGATGGCGCCGGTGCTGCGCCAGGTGTACGACCAGATGCCCAACCCGAAGTGGGTCATCTCGATGGGGGTCTGCGCCTCCTCGGGCGGGATGTTCAACAACTACGCGATCGTGCAGGGCGTCGACCACATCGTCCCGGTGGACATCTACCTCCCCGGATGTCCGCCCCGCCCGGAGATGCTGCTGGACGCCATCCTGAAGCTCCACGACAAGATCCAGCACGAGCCGCTGGGCGCGAACCGGCGCCGGGCCGAGGAGCTGGGCGAGGCACTGGCCCTCACGGCCACCCCGGTGAGCGAGATGCGGGGGCAGCTGCGATGAGCGACCAGGTACCCGGAACCCGCAGCGACCCGGAGCAGCCGCGCCGGGAGATCCCCGTCGAGGTGGTCGGCCGGCGCCAGGGCATGTTCGGCGCCCAGGGCAGCGGCGACACCTCCGGCTTCGGCGGGCTCAACACCACGGTCGTCCTGCCGTCCGCGAGCGAACGCCCCTACGGCGGCTGGTTCGACGAGGTCGCGGACGAGCTGGAGGGCGCGCTGGAGGAGCAGGGCCTCGACCCGGCGGACGTGATCGAGAAGACCGTCGTCGACCGCGCCGAGCTCACCTTCCACATCGCCCGCGAACACCTGCTGCGGACGGTGCGCATCCTGCGCGACGACCCCGCGCTCCGCTTCGAGCTCTGCCTCGGCGTGAGCGGCGTGCACCACCCCGGCGACCGGGGGCGGGAACTGCACGCGGTCTACCACCTGCGGTCGATCACCCACGGCCGGCTGATCAGGGTGGAGGTCAGCGCGCCGGACGCCGATCCGCGGATCCCGTCGGTGGTCACCGTCTACCCGACCAACGACTGGCACGAGCGCGAGGCCTACGACTTCTTCGGCCTGGTCTTCGAGGGCCACCCCGCGCTCACCCGGATCATGATGCCGGACGACTGGCTGGGCCACCCGCAGCGCAAGGACTACCCGCTCGGCGGCATCCCCGTCGAGTACAAGGGCGCCCAGATCCCGGCACCCGACCAGCGGAGGTCGTACAGCTGATGAGTACTCGGCACTACGAAGAGGCGGCGGCCGGCGAGGCCGCCCACGCCGGCGCCCGCGAGACCACCGAGGGCCGGGTCTTCACCGTCACCGGGGGCGACTGGGGCGAGGTGGTCGAAGCCGTCGGCCGGGCCGACGACGAGCGCATCATCGTCAACATGGGCCCCCAACACCCCTCCACCCACGGGGTGCTGCGGCTGATCCTGGAGATCGACGGCGAGACAGTGAAGGAGGCCCGCTGCGGCATCGGCTACCTCCACACCGGCATCGAGAAGAACATGGAGTTCCGCAGCTGGGTCCAGGGCACCACCTTCGTGACCCGGATGGACTACCTGACGCCGCTGTTCAACGAGACCGCGTACTGCCTCGCGGTCGAGAAGCTGCTCGGCATCACCGACGACGTCCCGGACCGGGCCAGCGTCATCCGCGTCCTGATGATGGAGCTCAACCGGATCTCCTCGCACCTGGTCTGCCTGGCCACCGGCGGCATGGAGATCGGCTCCACCACGCTGATGATCTACGGCTTCCGGGACCGCGAACTCATCCTGGACGTCTTCGAGCTGGTCACCGGCCTGCGGATGAACCACGCGTACGTCCGTCCCGGCGGCCTCGCCCAGGACCTCCCGCCCGGCGCCGTCGACCAGATCCACGAGGCGGTGAAGACCCTCCGCTCGCGGATGCACGAGTACGACAAGCTCGCCACCGGCAACCCGGTGTTCAAGGCCCGGCTGGTCGACGTCGGCTTCCTCGACCTGGCCGGCTGCCTGGCCCTCGGCGCCACCGGCCCGATCCTGCGCGCCACCGGCCTGCCGAACGACCTGCGCAAGAGCGACCCGTACTGCGGCTACGAGGACTACGACTTCGAGGTCGCGACCGCCGACAGCGCCGACTCCTACGGCCGGTTCCTGATCCGGCTGGAGGAGATGCGCCAGTCGCTGCGGATCGTCGAGCAGTGCCTGGAGCGGCTGCGCCCCGGCCCGGTCATGGTGGCCGACAAGAAGATCGCCTGGCCGGCCCAGCTGGCCGTCGGCCCGGACGGCATGGGCAACTCGCTCGACCACATCCGCAAGATCATGGGCACCTCGATGGAAGCCCTGATCCACCACTTCAAGCTGGTCACCGAGGGCTTCCGGGTCCCGGCCGGCCAGGCGTACACGGCGGTCGAGTCGCCCAAGGGCGAGCTGGGCGTGCACGTGGTCAGCGACGGCGGCACGCGCCCGTACCGGGTGCACTTCCGGGACCCGTCGTTCACCAATCTGCAGTCGATGGCGGCGATGTGCGAGGGCGGCCAGGTCGCCGACGTGATCGTCGCGGTGGCCGGGATCGACCCGGTGATGGGAGGCGTGGACCGGTGACAGACGTCCAGTTGGGGATGCCGGCACTGCCGGCCAGGCCGTACCCCGAGGAGGTGCGTGCCCGCCTCGCCGCCGACGCGGAGGAGCTGATCGGCCGCTACCCGGTGGCCCGGTCCGCACTGCTGCCGCTGCTGCACCTGGTGCAGGCCGAGGAGGGCTTCGTCAGCACGACCGGCATCCGGTTCTGCGCCGAGCAGTTGGACCTCACCACCGCCGAGGTCACCGCCGTCGCGACCTTCTACACCATGTACCGGCGCCGGCCGGCCGGGAAGTACCACGTCGGGGTCTGCACCAACACCCTGTGCGCGGTGCTCGGCGGCGACCAGATCTTCGACGAGCTCCAGCAGCACCTCGGGGTCGGCAACAACGAGACCACCGAGGACGGCGAGATCTCGATCGAGCACATCGAGTGCAACGCCGCCTGCGACTACGCCCCCGTGGTGATGGTGAACTGGGAGTTCTTCGACGACCAGACCCCGGAGAGCGCCCGGCGGCTGGTCGACGACCTGCGGGCCGGCCGGGAGGTCCACCCCACCCGCGGCGCCCGGCTCTGCAGCTTCAAGGAGTCCGCCCGCATCCTGGCCGGCTTCCCCGACGAGCGCCCCGGCGCCGTCGACGAGTCCGGTGCCGGCGGCGCGCCCTCGCTGGCCGGCCTGCGCCTCGCCAAGGGCGAGGCCCTGCCCGGGACCGGTGGCACCCGGGTCGTCTCGCCCCGTCACGAAGGGACCGAAGCGTGATGACCTCCGCCGAGCCGGCCGAGAAGTTGCTCACCCCCGTGCTCTCCGCGTCCTGGGACGACAGCCGCCCCTGGACGCTCGCCACCTACCGCCGCCACGCGGGGTACGAGGGGCTGAAGGCCGCCCTCGCGATGCCCCCGGACGACGTGATCGCGCTGGTCAAGGACTCCGGGCTGCGCGGTCGCGGCGGCGCCGGCTTCCCCACCGGCATGAAGTGGCAGTTCATCCCGCAGAACGACGGCAAGCCGCACTACCTGGTGGTCAACGCGGACGAGTCCGAGCCGGGCACCTGCAAGGACATCCCGCTGCTGTTCGCCAACCCGCACGCGCTGATCGAGGGCATGATCATCGCCTCCTACGCGATCCGCTGCGACCACGCGTTCATCTACCTGCGCGGCGAGGTCGTCCCGGTGCTGCGCCGGCTCCAGGCCGCGGTCGCCGAGGCGTACGGGGCCGGGCTGCTCGGCAAGAACATCCTGGGCTCCGGCACCGACCTCGACATCACCGTGCACGCCGGCGCCGGCGCCTACATCTGCGGCGAGGAGACGGCCCTGCTGGACTCGCTGGAGGGGCGCCGCGGCCAGCCCCGGCTGCGCCCGCCGTTCCCGGCGATCGCCGGCCTCTACGCCTGCCCGACGGTGGTCAACAACGTCGAGTCGATCGCCTCGGTGCCGCCGATCCTGGCCCGCGGCAAGGAGTGGTTCAAGAGCCTGGGCACCGAGAAGTCCCCCGGCTTCACGCTCTACTCGCTCTCCGGCCACGTCACCAACCCCGGCCAGTACGAGGCCCCGCTCGGCGTCACGCTGCGCCAGCTGCTGGAGATCAGCGGCGGCGTCCGGACCGGGCACCGGCTGAAGTTCTGGACCCCGGGCGGCTCCTCCACCCCGATGTTCACCGACGAGCACCTCGACGTCCCGCTCGACTACGAGGGCGTCGGCGCGGCCGGCTCGATGCTCGGCACCAAGGCCCTCCAGGTCTTCGACGAGACCACCTGCGTGGTCCGGGCCGTCACCCGCTGGACGGAGTTCTACGCCCACGAGTCCTGCGGAAAGTGCACGCCCTGCCGCGAGGGGACGTACTGGCTCGTCCAGCTGCTCAAGCGGATCGAGGCCGGCGAGGGCGTCGACGGCGACCTGGAGAAGCTGCTCGACATCGCCGACAACATCAACGGCAAGTCCTTCTGCGCGCTGGGGGACGGCGCGGCCAGCCCGATCGTCTCCTCGCTCCAGCACTTCCGGGCCGAGTACGAGCAGCACCTGGCCGAGCGCCGCTGCCCGTTCGACCCGGCCGCCTCCACCGTCTGGGCCGACGGCCCCCGCCCCGGCCACCAGTCCGCCACCGAAAGGGAGGTGCACGCGTGACGATCACAGAACCAGCCACCTCCAAGGCCGCGGTCGACCTGGTCACGCTCACCATCGACGGCATCGAAGTGCAGGTCCCCAAGGGGACGTTGGTGATCCGGGCGGCCGAGCAGATCGGCACCCAGATCCCGCGCTTCTGCGACCACCCGCTGCTCGACCCGGCCGGCGCCTGCCGGCAGTGCATCGTCGAGATCGAGGGGCAGCGCAAGCCCGTCGCCTCCTGCACCATCCCGGTCGCCGAGGGCATGGTGGTCCGCACGCAGGTCAGCTCGCCGGTCGCCGAGAAGGCCCAGCGCGGCGTGATGGAACTGCTGCTGATCAACCACCCGCTGGACTGCCCGGTCTGCGACAAGGGCGGCGAGTGCCCGCTGCAGAACCAGGCGATGTCCACCGGGGACACCGACTCCCGCTTCGAGGGGATGAAGCGGACGTACCAGAAGCCGGTGCCGATCAGCACCCAGGTGCTGCTGGACCGCGAACGCTGCGTGCTCTGCGCCCGCTGCACCCGCTTCTCGCAGCAGATCGCCGGGGACCCCTTCATCGACCTGGTCGAACGCGGCGCCCTCCAGCAGGTCGGCACCGGCGCGGGGGACGACTTCGAGTCGTACTTCTCCGGCAACACCATCCAGATCTGCCCGGTCGGCGCGCTCACCTCGGCGGCTTATCGTTTCCGCTCGCGCCCGTTCGACCTGGTCTCCTCGCCGAGCGTCTGCGAGCACTGCTCCTCCGGCTGCGCACAGCGCACCGACCACCGGCGCGGCAAGGTGCTGCGGCGCCTCGCCGGCGAGGACCCGGCGGTCAACGAGGAGTGGAACTGCGACAAGGGCCGGTTCGCCTTCCGCTACGCGCAGCAGCGCGACCGGCTCGCCACCCCGCTGGTCCGCGACCCGGCGACGGGTGAACTCGTCGCCGCCTCCTGGCCGGAGGCGCTGGCCCGGGCCGCCGAGGGGCTGCGCGGCGCCCGCGCCGGAGTGCTCACCGGCGGCCGGGTCACCGTCGAGGACGCCTACGCCTACGCCAAGTTCGCCCGGGTGGTGCTCGGCACCAACGACGTGGACTTCCGGGCCCGCCCGCACAGCGGTGAGGAGGCGGACTTCCTGGCCGCCGCCGTCGCCGGCCGGGGCACCGACCTCGGCCCGGGCGGCGTCGACTACGAGCAACTGGAGGCCGCCCCGGCGGTGCTGCTCGCGGGCTTCGAGCCCGAGGAGGAGTCGCCGATCGTCTTCCTGCGGCTGCGCAAGGCCACCCGGGCCACCGGCCTCAAGGTGTTCTCGATCGCCGCCTACGGCTCCCGGGGCCTGGGCAAGCTGCGCGGCGCCCTGCTGCCGGCCGCCCCCGGCACCGAGGCCGAGTGGCTCGGCGCCCTCGCCGCCGACGAGCCGCTGAACGACGACGCGGGCCGCGCCGCCGAACTGCTCCGCACCCCCGGCGCCGTCATCCTGGCCGGCGAGCGGCTGGCCGCCGCCCCCGGCGCGCTGACCGCCGCGCTGCGCCTCGCGCACGCCACCGGCGCCCGGCTCGCCTGGATCCCGCGCCGGGCCGGCGAACGCGGCGCCGTCGAGGCCGGCGCGCTGCCCGGGCTGCTGCCCGGCGGCCGCCCGGTCGCCGCCCCGGCCGCCCGGGCCGAGGCCGCCGCCGCCTGGGGCGTGGCCGAACTCCCCGCCCGGCTCGGCCGGGACACCGACCAGATCCTCGCGGCCGCAGCCCACGGCGACCTGGACGCGCTGCTGGTCGGCGGCGTCGACCCGGACGACCTGCCGGACCCGGTGCTCGCCGAGGAGGCGCTGGCCACCGCGCGGTTCGTGGTCTCGCTGGAGCTGCGCCCGTCCGCCGTCACCGCCGTGGCCGACGTCGTCCTGCCGGTCGCCGCGGTGGCCGAGAAGGCCGGGACCTTCCTGGACTGGGAGGGCCGGGTGCGGATGTTCGAGGCCGCGCTCAAGCCCGACCAGCAGATGGGCCGGCACCTGTACCCGGACCTGCGGGTGCTGAACATGCTGGCGGACGCGCTGGGCCACCGGCTTGGCCTGCCCGACGTCCGGGCCGCCCGGCTGGAGCTGGACCGCTTCGAGCCGTGGACCGGCGACCACCCGGCCGCCCCCGCCGCGCACCCCGGACTGCTGCCCCGGCCGGCCACCGGCCAGGCGGTGCTCGCCGGCTGGCGCCAGCTGCTGGACAACGGCTCGCTCCAGCAGGGCGACCCGCACCTGGCCGGCACCCGGCACCCGGCGGTCGCCCGGATCTCACCGGCCACCGCCGAGGAGGTCGGCGCCACCGGGGTGCCCGCCGCGGCGCTGCGCCCGGCCCTGCGGCTGACCGGCCCGGCCGGGTCGCTCACCCTGCCGCTGGAGATCACCAAGGACATCCCGGACCGGACGGTCTGGATCCCGCTCAACTCCACCCCGGGCGGCGCCCACCGCGCCCTGGGCACCGCCGTGGGCCACCTGGTCACGATCGCGGCCGACACGATCGCCGTCGCCACCGCGGACGCCACCCCGGACGCCGGTGCCGACGCCGGTGCGGAGCCCCCGGCGACCACCGGCGCGGCGACGGCCGGCACCCCGACCACCGCCCCGACCGCCCCGACCGCCGAGGGGGAGCACCGATGAACCTCGCCGCGTACGAGACCCTGGGCTTCTTCGGCCGCGACCCCTGGTGGCTGGTCCTGCTCAAGGCCGTCTTCTGCTTCGCGTTCCTGGTCGGCACGGTGCTGATCGCGATCGTCTGGGAGCGCAAGGTGGTGGCCTGGATGCAGCTGCGCATCGGCCCCAACCGGCACGGCCCCTGGGGCATGCTGCAGTCGCTCGCCGACGGCGTGAAGCTGGCGCTCAAGGAAGACCTGGTGGTCAAGGGCGCCGACAAGGTGGTCTACATCCTGGCCCCGATCGTCTGCGCCATCCCCGCGTTCATGGCCTTCGCGGTGATCCCCTTCGGCCCGGCCGGCGACGAGGTGTCGGTCTTCGGCACCCGCACCCCGCTGCAGCTGACGGACTTCCCGGTGGCGCTGCTGTACATCCTGGCCACCGCCTCGGTGGGGATCTACGGCATCGTGCTGGCCGGCTGGTCCTCCGGCTCGACCTACCCGCTGCTCGGCGGGCTGCGCTCCTCGGCGCAGATGATCAGCTACGAGATCGCGATGGGCCTGTCCTTCGCGGCGGTGTTCATCTACTCGGGGTCGATGTCCACCTCGGAGATCGTCTCCTCGCAGCAGCCGACCTGGTTCGCGGTGCTGCTGCCTGTCTCCTTCATCGTCTACATCATCGCCATGGTCGGCGAGACCAACCGGGCGCCGTTCGACCTCCCGGAGGCCGAGGGCGAGCTGGTCGGCGGCTTCAACACCGAGTACTCCTCGCTGAAGTTCGCGATGTTCATGCTGGCCGAGTACGTCAACATGGTCACCGTCTCGGCCGTCGCCTCCACGCTCTTCCTGGGCGGCTGGCGGGCGCCCTGGCCGGTCTCCACCTTCTGGGAGGGGGCCAACCACGGCTGGTGGCCGATGCTCTGGATCACGCTGAAGATCCAGCTGCTGCTCTTCTTCTTCATCTGGCTGCGCGGCACGCTGCCCCGGCTTCGCTACGACCAGTTCATGAAGCTCGGCTGGAAGGTCCTGATCCCGGTCTCGCTGGTCTGGCTGGTCATGGTGGCCAGCGTCCGGGCGCTGCGCAACGAGGGCTACGACTTCGGCGAGGTGGTGCTGTACGTCGGTGCGCCGGCCGGCGCCGTCCTGCTGCTGGCCCTGCTCCGGGACACCCTGAAGAAGGGGCCCGAACCGGCCGGCCCGGAGGCCGAGGGCGCGCCGCCCGGCGGCGAGTTCGACCCGATGGCCGGCGGCTACCCGGTGCCCCCGCTGCCCGGCCAGCAGCTCCCGCCGGTCCCGCGCCGGCCCAGCCGCGCCCCGAAGCAACTCCAGGACGCCCTCAACGGGTCCGACCATTCCGAAGGGAGCTGACCGCGATGTCGTCCGACCAGAACGACAGGACCGACAAGCCGTCCGTCCTCGGGCCGGCCGCCGGCTTCGGCGTGACCTTCAAGGCCATGTTCAAGAAGCGGCTCACCGAGCAGTACCCGGAGCAGAAGAAGCCCACCGCTCCGCGTTTCCACGGCCGCCACCAGCTGAACCGGCACCCGGACGGCCTGGAGAAGTGCGTCGGCTGCGAGCTCTGCGCCTGGGCCTGCCCGGCCGACGCGATCTACGTGGAGGGCGCCGACAACCGCGAGGACGAGCGCTACTCGCCGGGTGAGCGGTACGGGGCGGTCTACCAGATCAACTACGCCCGCTGCATCCTCTGCGGCCTCTGCATCGAGGCCTGCCCGACCCGCGCGCTCACCATGACCAATGAGTACGAACTCGCGGACTCCTCGCGCCAGGACCTCATCTTCACCAAGGACCAGCTGCTGGTCGGCCTCTCCGAAGGCATGGTCGACAGCCCGCACTCGATCTTCCCGGGCGCCGACGAAGGCGCCTACTACCGGGGCGAGATCACTGCGGCGGCGCCCGGGACGGTCCAGCAGGAGAGCACCGACCGGGACAAGGAGGCCCAGCAGTGACCGCCCTGAACCTCGCCGGGCACGGCGCGGCCCTCGCCGCCACCGGGACGGCCTCCACCGGTGAGGCCGTCCAGTTCTGGGTGCTCGCGGTGATCGCCGTCGGCGGCGCGCTCGGCATGCTGCTGATGAAGAAGGCCGTGCACAGCGCGCTCTGCCTGGCCGCCACCATGCTCGCCCTGGCGGTCTGTTACATGGCCCAGGGCGCGGTCTTCCTGGGCGTGGTACAGATCGTCGTCTACACCGGCGCGATCATGATGCTCTTCCTGTTCGTGGTGATGCTGGTCGGTGTCACCAGCGCGGACTCGCTGAAGGAGCAGCTGAAGGGCCAGCGGTTCGCCGCCGTCCTGTGCGGGCTCGGGTTCGGCGTGCTGCTGGTGGCCGGCATCGCCAACGCCAGGCTGGACACCTTCACCGGCCTCACCGAGGCCAACGCCGAGGGCAACGTCCAGGGCCTGGCCCGGCTGATCTTCACCAAGTACGTCTGGGCCTTCGAGGTCACCGGCGCGCTGCTGATCACCGCCGCGATCGGCGCCATGGTGCTGACCCACCGCGAGCACGTGACGGCCCCGAAGACCCAGCGCGAGCTGGCCGCCCAGCGGGTCAAGGACAACATCCAGCTGCCGCCGCTGCCCGCGCCGGGCGTCTACGCCCGGCACAACGCGGTCGACGTCCCGGGCCTGTTGCCGGACGGCACCGTCGCCGAGGACTCGGTGATGGGGACCCTGCGCGACCGCGGCCAGATCCGCGACGTCAGCCAGGAGATGCTGCGGCGGATGGCCGAGCTGGAGAACACCACCGCCGACTGGCTGGGCCGCCCGTCGTCCGAGCGCCCGCCGGTCGCCGGCCCGCGCAAGGAGCTGGAGCCGGTCCCGCACGACCGGCCGGCGTCGGCCGGCCACGACGAGGAGGGCGCGGAGTGAATCCGGTCAACTACCTCTATCTCTCCGCCCTGTTGTTCACCATCGGCGCCTCCGGCGTGCTCATCCGGCGGAACGCGATCGTGCTGTTCATGTGCGTGGAGCTGATGCTCAACGCCTCGAACCTGGCCCTGGTCACGTTCTCCCGGCTGCACGGCAACCTGGACGGCCAGATCATCGCGTTCTTCACCATGGTGGTCGCGGCGGCCGAAGTAGTGGTCGGTCTCGCCATCATCGTGTCCATCTTCCGGACCAGGCACTCGGCTTCGGTCGATGACAGCAACCTGATGAAGCTGTAGGCGGAGGGCCTTCGGTGAACTCTCTCATTCCGCTGCTGGTGGCAGCGCCGCTGGCCGGCGCCGCCCTGCTGCTCCTCGGTGGCCGCCGCTTCGACCGGTTCGGTCACTGGCTGGCCACCGCTCTGGCCGCGCTCTCGTTCGGCTTCGGGCTCGCGCTGTTCTCGGAGCTGCTGGGCCGCGAGGCCGAGGACCGCTCGATCACCGAGCACCTGTTCAGCTGGATCCCGGTCAACGGGTTCCAGGCCGACGTCGCGTTCCAACTCGACCAGCTCTCGATCACCTTCGTCCTGCTGATCACCGGTGTGGGCACGCTGATCCACCTCTACTCGGTGGGGTACATGGCGCACGACGAGCGCCGGCGCCGCTTCTTCGCGTACCTGAACCTCTTCCTGGCGGCCATGCTGCTGCTGGTGCTCGCCGACAACTACCTGCTGCTGTACGTCGGCTGGGAGGGCGTCGGGCTCGCCTCGTACCTGCTGATCGGCTTCTGGCAGCACAAGCCGAGCGCCGCGACGGCCGCCAAGAAGGCGTTCATCGTCAACCGGGTCGGCGACATGGGCCTCTCCATCGCGATCATGCTGATGTTCGTGGAGTTCGGCTCCTTCGCCTTCGGCCCGATCCTCGGCACCGAGGGCGCGGCCGGTGCGGCCGGCCAGGCCAGTGAGGGCAAGCTGACCGCCATCGGGCTGATGCTGCTGCTGGCGGCCTGCGGCAAGTCCGCCCAGGTCCCGCTGCAGTCCTGGCTCGGAGACGCCATGGAGGGCCCGACCCCGGTCTCGGCCCTGATCCACGCGGCCACCATGGTGACCGCCGGCGTCTACCTGATCACCCGCTCCGGTGCCATCTTCAACCTGGCGCCGGACGCCCAGACCGCCGTGGTGGTGGTCGGCGCGGTCACCCTGCTGTTCGGGGCGATCGTCGGTTGCGCCAAGGACGACATCAAGAAGGCGCTGGCCGGCTCGACGATGTCGCAGATCGGCTACATGATCCTGGCGGCGGGCCTCGGCCCGATCGGCTACGCCTTCGCGATCATGCACCTGGTGACCCACGGCTTCTTCAAGGCCGGGCTCTTCCTCGGCGCCGGGTCGGTCATGCACGGCATGAACGACGAGGTGAACATGCGGCACTACGGCGGCCTGCGCAAGTACATGCCGATCACCTTCGCCACCTTCGGCCTCGGCTACCTGGCCATCATCGGGTTCCCCGGCCTGTCCGGCTTCTTCTCCAAGGACAAGATCATCGAAGCGGCCTTCGCCAAGGGCGGCACGGAGGGCTGGATCCTCGGCCTCTGCACCTTGGTCGGCGCCGCGATCACCGCGTTCTACATGACCCGGGTGATGATCCTGACCTTCTTCGGCGAGAAGCGCTGGCAGCCGGACGCGGACGGCAACGACCCGCACCCGCACGAGTCGCCCAGGACCATGACCATCCCGATGATCGTGCTCGCGTTCGGCTCGGTCTTCGCCGGCGGACTGTTCGCCCTGAACAGTTCCTTCGTCACCTGGCTGGAGCCGGTCACCGGGCACTCCGAGGGGGACTCCCCGCTCAGCCCGCTGGTGGTCACCCTGCTCACCATGGTCTGCATGCTGGCCGGTGTCGCGCTGTCGTACCTGATGTACGGCCGCTCCACCGTCCCCGTGGTGCCGCCGGTCGGCTCCCCGCTCACCCGGGCGGCCCGCCGGGACCTCCTCCAGGACGACTTCAACCACGCCGTCCTGGTGCGCCCCGGGTCCGCGCTCGCCGCGGCGCTGGTCTACTTCGACAGCCGCGGTCTGGACGGCTTCGTCAACGGCCTGGCCGCCACCATCGGCGGGATCTCCGGCCGGCTGCGGCGGATCCAGAACGGCTACGTCCGCACCTACGCACTCTCCATGTTCGGCGGCACGCTGGTGCTGGTCGCCACGACTCTCCTGATGAGGTCCGTCTGATGGACAGGGATTACACAGACCTTCGGGGAGGCGCGGCATGAGTGCCCTGCTGACCGCCACCTGCGCCGTCCCGGCGGCCGGCGCGGTGCTCACCGCCGCGCTGCCCGCCGGGACGACCGGGCCCCGGCGGCGGATCACCAAGCTCGTCGCCCTCGGCGTCTCGGCCGTCACGCTGGCCCTGGCGGCCACCGCGGCGGCCCGGTTCGACCCCGACGGGGCCCGCTACCAGCTGACCGAGTCCTACAGCTGGATCCGCTCCTTCGGCATCACCTTCTCGCTCGGCGTGGACGGCATCGGCGCCGTGCTGGCCCTGCTCACGGCCGTCCTGGTGCCGATCGTGATGCTCGCCTCCTGGCACGACGCCGACCCGCCCGCCGAACCGGCCCCCGCGCCGGACGGCAGCTTCGAGAACCGGCGCCGCACCCAGGGCTACTTCGCCCTGATCCTGGCCGTCGAGGCGATGGTGATCGTCTCCTTCTACGCCACCGACGTCTTCCTCTTCTACGTGTTCTTCGAAGCCATGCTGATCCCGATGTACTTCCTCATCGGCGGCTTCGGCGACAAGGCGGGCGGCCCCGAGTCGGCCCGCCAACGGTCCTACGCCGCGGTGAAGTTCCTGCTGTACAACCTGCTCGGCGGCCTGGTCATGCTGGCCGCCGTGATCGGGCTGTACGTGATCGCGCAGGACCAGGGGTTCGGCACCTTCGACCTCCGGACGCTGACCTCGGCGATCGCCGACGGCAAGCTGGTCCTCAGCGGCACCGCCGAGAAGGCGCTGTTCCTCGGCTTCTTCTTCGCCTTCGCCGTGAAGGCCCCGCTCTGGCCGCTGCACACCTGGCTGCCCAACGCGATGGGCGAGTCCACCGCCGGCACGGCCGTGCTGATCACCGCGGTGGTCGACAAGGTCGGCACCTTCGCGATGCTCCGCTTCTGCCTCGGGCTCTTCCCGGACGCCTCGAAGACCTTCGCCCCGGCGATCCTGGTCCTCTCGGTGATCGGGATCATCTACGGCGCGCTGCTGGCCATCGGCCAGAAGGACATCAAGCGGCTGGTCGCGTACGCCTCGATCTCGCACTTCGGCTTCATCATCATGGGCATCTTCGCGCTGACCAGCCAGGGCCAGAGCGGCGCCACCCTCTACATGGTCAACCACGGCATCTCCACCGCCGCGTGGATGCTGGTGGCCGGCTTCCTGATCTCCCGCCGCGGCTCGCGCCTGATCGCCGACTACGGCGGCGTGCAGAAGGTCGCCCCGGTGCTCGCCGGGACGTTCCTGATCGGTGGCCTGGCCACGCTGTCGCTGCCCGGGCTGGCACCCTTCGTCAGCGAGTTCCTGGTCCTGGTCGGCACGTTCACCCGGTACCCGGCGATCGGCATCGTCGCCACCTTCGGCATCGTGCTCGCCGCGCTCTACGCGCTGCTGCTCTACCAGCGCACCATGACCGGACCGGTCAAGGAGGGCGTGCGCGGCATGCACGACCTCAAGGCGCGCGAACTCGCGGTCGTCGCCCCGCTGGTGGCCCTGACCATCCTGCTCGGCGTCTACCCGAAGCCGCTCACCGACATCGTCAACCCGTCGGTGGACGCGACGCTCTCGCAGGTCCACGAGACCGACCCGGCGCCGGCCCACCCGGTCGCCGCCACCTCAGGAGGTGAGCACAAGTGAGCACCACCGGTTGGCTCGCCGCCGCGGGCGGCAACACGTCGAGCATCCCGGCCCCGCACGTCGAGTACGGCCAGCTCTCCCCGATGCTGGTGGTGTTCGGCGCCGCCGTGCTCGGCATCCTGCTGGAGGCCTTCCTGCCCCGCCGGTACCGGCACTGGGCCCAGGTCTCGGTGGCCCTGCTCGGCCTGGCCGGGGCGTTCACCGCCGTGGTGGTGCTCGCCGCCCAGGGCTACGGCTCCACCAAGGTCGACCTGCTCGCCATGGGCTCGGTCGCCCTGGACGGCCCCGCGCTGTTCCTGCAGGGCGTGATCCTGCTGGCCTCCGTGGTCGCCGTGCTCACCTACGCGGAGCGGAAGCTGGAGCCCAAGGCCGGCGGCGAGCCGGCCGACGCGTTCGCCGCGCAGGCCTCCGCCACGCCCGGCGGCGAGCAGGAGCGCGCCGCCGTCCGGGCCGGCTTCGCCACCAGCGAGGTCTTCCCGCTCACCATGTTCGCGGTCGGCGGCATGCTGCTGTTCCCCGCCGCCAACGACCTGCTGACCATGTTCGTGGCGCTGGAGGTCTTCTCCCTCCCGCTCTACCTGCTCTGCGCGCTGGCCCGCCGCCGCCGGCTGCTCTCCCAGGAGGCGGCGGTCAAGTACTTCCTGCTCGGCGCCTTCGCCTCGGCGTTCTTCCTGTTCGGCACCGCCCTGCTGTACGGGTACGCGGGCAGCGTCCGGCTCGGCGAGATCTCGGACGTCATCTCCGGCAAGGCCCTGGCCACCCCGGCGCTGCTCTCCACCACGCAGAACGACGCCCTGCTCCTGATCGGCCTGGCGATGCTCGCGGTCGGCCTGCTCTTCAAGGTCGGCGCGGTGCCCTTCCACTCCTGGACCCCGGACGTCTACCAGGGCGCCCCGACCCCGGTCACCGGGTTCATGGCGGCGGCGACCAAGGTGGCCGCCTTCGGGGCCATGCTCCGGCTCTTCTACGTCGCCTTCCCCGGCCTGCGGCTGGACTGGCGGCCGGTGATGTGGGGCGTGGCCATCCTGACCATGGTGGTCGGCGCGATCCTGGCCGTCACCCAGCAGGACGTGAAGCGGCTCCTCGCCTACTCCTCCGTCGCGCACGCCGGGTTCATCCTCACCGGCGTGATCGCCACCAACAAGCAGGGCCTCGGCTCGGTGCTGTTCTACCTGCTGGCGTACTCCTTCGTGACCCTCGGCGCCTTCGCCGTGGTCACCCTGGTGCGCGACTCCAAGGGCGAGGCCACCCACCTGTCCAGCTGGGCGGGGCTCGGCCGGCGGTCCCCACTGGTCGCGGCGGTCTTCGCGCTCTTCCTGCTGGCCTTCGCGGGCATCCCGCTCACCTCGGGCTTCACCGGGAAGTTCGCGGTCTTCCAGGCCGCGGCGGCCGGCGGGGCGACCCCGCTGGTGATCGTGGGTGTGCTCAGCTCGGCGGTGGCCGCGTTCTTCTACATCCGGGTCATCGTGCTGATGTTCTTCTCGGACCCGCAGCCCGGCGGCCCCACCGTGGCCATCCCGAGCGCCTTCACGGCGACCGCGATCGGCATCGGCGTGGTGGTCACCATCGGCCTCGGGGTGCTGCCGCAGTACTTCCTGGACCTGGCGTCGAAGGCCTCGCTCTTCGTCCGCTGAGCCCGCCGTCCGGGCGCCGCCCGGACCCGCTCCACCGGCCGGAACCGCTCCGGCCGCGCCCCACCGTCCGGGCCGCGCACTCGTCCGCGCGGCCCGGACGTGTCGTCTCCGGACCGGCTCCCACCAGCGGGTCCGGCCCGATCATGACAGGATCCGCACGCCCGTGCAGTGATCCACTCGCGACCGGATACCCTGCCTGTATGGCCAGCGGCGGCACTCAGGGACCAGGCCGCTAGATCGACCAGGGACAGAGGAGTGGTCTTCGTGACCGTCGTGGGACCCTTTGGGCTCAACGTGCAGGACCGCGATCTGACCCGCGATGTCCAGTCCGGGATGGACGCGGTGGAGGTCGCGCTCACCGAGGCCGTGAAGAGCGACGTCCCGTTCATCACTGTCACCGCCAGCCATCTGATGGAGGCCGGCGGCAAGCGCTTCCGCCCGCTGCTGGTGATGCTCGCCGCGCAGTTCGGCGACGCCAACGCCCCGGGCGTGGTCCCGGCCGCCGTGGTGGTCGAGCTGACCCACCTCGCGACGCTCTACCACGACGACGTCATGGACGAGGCCCCCGTGCGCCGCGGCGCCCCCAGCGCCAACTCGCGCTGGGACAACTCGGTCGCCATCCTCACCGGCGACTTCCTGTTCTCCCGTGCCTCCCAGGTGCTCGCCGACCTCGGCCCGGAGGCCGTCCGGCTGCAGGCCGACGCGTTCGAACGGCTGGTCACCGGTCAGATCCTGGAGACCGCCGGCCCCCGCCCGGAGGACGACCCGCTCGACCACTACCTCGCCGTGCTGGCCGGCAAGACCGGCTCGCTGATCGCCGTCTCCTGCCGGATCGGCGCGCTGATGGCCGGCGCCGAGCCGTGGGTGACCGACATCCTCAGCGCGTACGGCGAGCGGATCGGCATCGCCTTCCAGCTGGCCGACGACGTGCTCGACATCGCCAGCGACGGCCACGAGTCCGGCAAGACCCCCGGCACCGACCTGCGCGAGGGCGTGCCGACGCTCCCCACGCTGCTGCTCCGGCAGATGCCGGTCGACGAGTCCGACCCGGCCGACCTGCGGCTGCGCGAGCTGGTCGAGAGCGACCTCGCCGACGACGACCTGCACGCCGAGGCGCTGCGCCTGCTGCGCCGCCACCCGGCACTGGAGCGCGCGCGCCGGGAGACCCTGCGGCACGCGGAGGAGGCCCGCGCGCTGCTCGACCCGCTGCCCGACAGCGCGGCCAAGGCGGCCCTCCAGGGCCTGTGCGACGCGGTGGCCATCCGCACCATGTGACCGGCGGCCCGCCGCATGTGCCCGGTCGTGCACCGGAGGTGACCGGCCGTCCGGGCCCTGCTCCGACCGGCCGGGCGCACCCGCCCGGCGGTCGGCGACCGCGGCCGGCGGGATTCTCCGCCCGGCGGACCGGGGCGTCCGCGGATAGGGAAGACTGACCTCGTCAGCACCGTCCGCAGCGCCGCCAACCGGAAGGCCACCATGCTTCGCGTCGTCATCGCCGAGGACTCCGTCCTGCTTCGGGAGGGCCTGACCAGGCTGCTGACCGACCGCGGTCTGGAGGTCGTGGCGGGGGTCGGCGACGGCGAGGCGCTGCTGAAGGCCGTCCACGACCTGGCCGGCGCCGGCGCCCTGCCCGATGTGGTGGTCGCCGACGTCCGGATGCCCCCGACCCACACCGACGAGGGGGTGCGCGCCTGCGTCACGCTGCGCGGCCTCTACCCCGAGGTGGGTGTCCTGGTGCTGTCGCAGTACGTCGAGGAGCGCTACGCCTCCGAGCTGCTGGCCGGCTCCACCCGGGGCGTCGGGTACCTGCTGAAGGACCGGGTGGCCGAGGTCCGCGAGTTCGTCGACGCCGTGGTGCGGGTGGCCGGGGGCGGCACCGCGCTGGACCCCGAGGTCGTCCAGCAGCTGCTCAGCCGCAGCCGCAAGGGCGACGTCCTGGCCGGGCTGACCCCGCGCGAGCGCGAGGTGCTCGGGTTGATGGCGGAGGGCCGGACCAACGCGGCGGTGGCCAAGCAGCTGGTGGTCTCGGACGGCGCGGTGGAGAAGCACGTCAGCAACATCTTCCTCAAGCTGGGCCTGGCCCAGAGCTCCGAGGACCACCGGCGGGTGCTCGCTGTGCTCACCTACCTGAACTCGTAGCGGGGTCGCCCGTGGGCCGACGGCGGAGGTGACGGCGGGGCGCGGGCGGTCTCCGGCCCGCCGGACGGCCTCCGGCCCGCGTTCGCGTCCCTGTCCGCGACACGCGGGGGCGGGGCGCACGGAACCCGTCCGGGCGCCCGAGCAGGGGCGTTCCCGCCGGTGTCCGGCCGGTCACCTACCGTGTTTCCGTGACATCCGGCGGTGATTTCCCGCCGCATCGGGTAGTTCCGTCCAAGGCAATCCTTACCCGCATAGGATGCGAGAGGTGCACCAGGCGGACGGGGCACACGGCTCACGCCCGCGGCTGGTGCCCACGAGGAGGTCCGCGGCAGTGACCAGTCAGGTCGATCAGTCAGAAGCGGTGGACGGTCCGGACGGCGACGAGGGCCGTTCCGGGCCCGGTGAGGGCCGCTCCGGCCCCGCCGTGCCGGCCGGTCCGCAGCCCAGGCGAGCCAAGCCGATCCGCAGATTGGACCGGGTGATCATCCGCTTCGCCGGGGACTCCGGCGACGGCATGCAGCTCACCGGTGACCGCTTCACCTCGGAGACGGCGTCCTTCGGCAACGACCTCTCCACCCTGCCCAACTTCCCGGCCGAGATCCGGGCCCCCGCCGGCACGCTCCCGGGGGTCTCGTCCTTCCAGCTCCACTTCGCCGACCACGACATCCTGACCCCGGGGGACGCGCCCAACGTCCTGGTGGCGATGAACCCGGCCGCCCTGAAGGCCAACGTGCCGGACCTGCCGCGCGGCGCGGAGATCATCGTCAACACCGACGAGTTCACCAAGCGCGCCCTGGCCAAGGTCGGCTACCCGGCCGACCCGCTGGGGGACGGCTCGCTGGAGGCCTACCACCTGCACAAGGTGCCGCTGACCACGCTGACCCTGGAGGCGCTCAAGGACAGCGGGCTGACCCGCAAGGACGCCGAGCGCGCCAAGAACATGTTCGCGCTGGGCCTGCTCTCCTGGATGTACCACCGGCCCACCCACGGCACCGAGTCCTTCCTGCGTACCAAGTTCGCCAAGAAGCCGCTCATCGCCGAGGCCAACATCAGCGCCTTCCGGGCGGGCTGGAACTTCGGGGAGACCACGGAGTCCTTCGCCGTCTCGTACGAGGTGCCGCCGGCCAAGCTGCCACCGGGCCGCTACCGCAACATCTCCGGCAACCTGGCCCTGTCGTACGGACTGATCGCCGCCTCCGAGCGCTCCGGGCTGCCGCTCTACCTCGGCTCGTACCCGATCACCCCGGCCTCGGACATCCTGCACGAGCTGAGCAGACACAAGAACTTCGACGTGCGGACCTTCCAGGCGGAGGACGAGATCGCCGGCATCGGCGCGGCGCTCGGTGCCTCGTTCGGCGGCGCGCTGGGCGTGACCACCACCTCCGGCCCGGGCGTCGCCCTGAAGAGCGAGACCATCGGCCTGGCCGTCTCGCTCGAACTGCCCCTGCTGGTGGTCGACATCCAGCGCGGCGGTCCGTCCACCGGCCTGCCGACCAAGACCGAGCAGGCGGACCTGCTGCAGGCGATGTTCGGCCGCAACGGCGAGGCGCCGGTGCCGATCGTCGCCCCGGCGACCCCGGCCGAGTGCTTCGACGCGGCCCTGGAGGCGGCCCGGATCGCCGTCACCTACCGCACCCCGGTGTTCCTGCTGTCGGACGGCTACCTGGCCAACGGGTCCGAACCCTGGCGGATCCCCGAGGTCGGCGAACTGCCCGAGATCACCCCGGACTTCGCGACCGGCCCGAACCGCGAGGACGGCGCGTTCTGGCCCTACCAACGTGACCCGCAGACGCTGGCCCGCCCCTGGGCGGTGCCCGGCACGCCGGGCCTGGAGCACCGGATCGGCGGGATCGAGAAGCAGGACGGCACGGGGAACATCTCCTACGACCCCGCCAACCACGACTTCATGGTCCGCACCCGCCAGGCGAAGGTGGACGGCATCGCGGTGCCGGCGCTGGAGGTCGACGACCCCGGCGGCGAGGCACGGGTCCTGGTCCTCGGCTGGGGGTCGACGTACGGGCCGATCACCGCGGCCGTCCGCCGGGTCCGGGCCGACGGGGGGCAGGTCGCCCAGGCGCACCTGCGCAACCTCAATCCGTTTCCGGCCAATCTCGGTGCGGTGCTGAAGAGTTACGACAAGGTCATCGTTCCCGAGATGAACCTCGGGCAGCTGGCGCTGCTGCTGCGGGCCAAGTACCTGGTGGACGCGCAGTCCTACAACCAGGTGCGTGGACTGCCGTTCAAGGCGGCCCAGTTGGCGGACGTGCTGTGGGCGGCGATCGGCAGCCTGGACGAGGCGGGTGCTGCCTCGGGTGCTGCTTCGGGTGCCGCTTCGGCTGCTGCTTCGGGTGCTGCTTCGGCGAACGAGGAGGACAACCGATGAGCGAGAAGTTCCCCTCCTTGAAGCTGGTGCCGAAGGCCGAAGGGCCCCAGACCGCCAAGGAGTTCAAGACCGACCAGGAGGTCCGTTGGTGTCCCGGCTGCGGGGACTACGCGATCCTGGCAGCGGTGCAGGCCTTCATGCCGGAGCTGGGGATCAAGCGGGAGAACACCGTCTTCGTCTCCGGCATCGGGTGCTCCTCCCGTTTCCCGTACTACATGAATACCTATGGGGTGCACTCGATCCACGGGCGCGCACCGGCCATCGCCACCGGGCTGGCCTCCTCCCGGCAGGACCTGAGCGTCTGGGTGGTGACGGGTGACGGCGACGCCCTCTCGATCGGCGGCAACCATCTGATCCACGCGCTACGGCGGAACGTCAATCTGAAGATCCTGTTGTTCAACAACCGGATCTACGGCCTCACCAAGGGCCAGTACTCGCCGACCAGCGAGGTCGGCAAGATCACCAAGTCCACGCCGATGGGCTCACTGGACGCGCCCTTCAACCCGCTCTCGCTGGCCATCGGCGCGGAGGCCACCTTCGTCGCCCGGACCATCGACTCCGACCGCCAGCACCTCCAGTCCGTGCTGCGGGCGGCGGCGGAGCACGAGGGCACCGCGCTGGTGGAGATCTACCAGAACTGCAACATCTTCAACGACGGCGCCTTCGAGATCCTGAAGGAGTCCGGCACCCGGGACGAGGCCCTGATCCGCCTGGAGCACGGCCAGCCGATCCGCTTCGGCGCCGACGGGGCGCAGGGCGTCTTCCGGGACGCCGACGGCGAGCTGTACGTCGACACTGTCACGGCCGACAACGAGGCCTCGGTGGTGGTCCACGACGCCCACGCCGCAGGCTCCGCGGCGGCGTTCGCGCTCTCCCGGATCGCCGACGCCGACACCCTGCACCACACCCCGATCGGTGTCCTGCGCAGCGTCCGCCGGCCGGTCTACGACGAGCTGATGGCCGCCCAGCTGACCACCGCCGTGGCGCAGCGCGGCACCGGCGACCTGGCCGGTCTGCTGGCCGGCAGCGACACCTGGACGGTCGACTGACCGCCGCCGGGCGGACGGCGGCGCCCCGGCGGGAGCGATCCCTCCCGCCGGGGGCCACCGTCGGGTCGATATGACAGGTGTCATCCCGAAGAGCTGCCCCTGGGCACTGCGGGCCGACGCCCGCCCGGTCCTACCGTTCTTGCCATGACGAACACGAAGCTCGTTGACACCAGGACCGACGTCCACGTGAGCATCATCGGTGGCACCCGGCTGGCGGGCCGGGAGGTCCACCGCCGCACCGTGACCGCCTCGCTGATCGGCGGTGCGGACATCGACCTGACGGATGTGGAGATCCCCGACGGCGCCGAGCTCCGGATCACCAAGCTGAGCCTGATCGGCGGGGTGAGGCTGAGGGTCCGCCCGAACGTGCGCGTCGTGGTCAGCGGTCTGCGCCTCGGCGGCGTCCGCGACGACGGCCGTACTGAACTCGGCGGTCCGACCGTGCACGTGGGGGCCTGGGGCCTGCTCGGCGGTGTGAGCGTCCGCCGCCCGTGAGCACCCGGGTTCGTGAGCGTCCGGTCGGTCGGGGGGAGGTCGGTCGGGGGGAGGTCGGCCGGTCCGTGGTCCGGTGCGGCTGGGTATCGTCCGGGTATGGCCGAACTGATCGCACCGACCACCCGTCTGCACGCCAACTGGCTTGAGGCGCACAAGGAATGGGGCCCGGGGAGCCATGAGGACGGCTTCGGGCTCACGCCGGGCGACGAGGTCGACTCCCCGGCCGGCTTCGCCGCCTGGATCTCCCGGCTGGCCGCCGAGGAGGCGCCGTCGCACCCGGCCGAGGCCGGGGCGCTGGCCTTCCGCTACCGCTGGATCGTGGAGGACGGCCGGGTCCTGGGCGGCATCGTCCTGCGGTACGGAGTGCACGGCTTCGTCCCGTACTTCGGCCACATCGGCTACGGCATCCGGCCCTCCGCCCGCCGCCGCGGACTGGCGGCGTGGGCGTTGGGCCGGATGCTCGACGAAGCCCGCACGGTCGGCCTGGACCGCGTCCTGGTCGCCTGCGCGGTGGACAACATCGCCTCGGTCCGGACGATCGAGGGCCGGGGAGGTGTTCTCGAAAGCGTCCAGGACACCAAGTTCGGTGCCGTTCGCCGCTACTGGATCGGGCTCCAGGGTGACCCGGCGCCCGTCGCCCGGCCGTCGGCCGGGGTGTCGTCGCGGACGTCCGGTTCCTGTCGCCGGGCTCCTACTGCTGGACCCACTCGACCAGTTGGATGACCACCCCGTTCGGGTCGGTGACCTGGAACAGCCGCTCGCCCCACGGCTCGTCGCGCAGCGGCATGGTGATCTCCACGCCGGCGGCCCGCAGGCGGGCCTCCTCGGCCGCCACGTCCGCCACGGTGAACGCCAGGATCAGCCCGGCGGCGTGCTGGTCCCGGAAGCCCTCGGGCAGCACGTCGAGGCCGCGGCGCAGGTAGACGACGTTCATCCCGGAGTCCGGGCGCCCGAGCGAGGCGAACCCGTCGGCCGCCATCTGCTCGGCGAACCCGAAGTGCTGCTGGAGGAAGGCGGCGGAGGCGGTGACGTCCTCGACGGTGAGTGAGACGGCGGCGCCCGTGATCTGCATGGAGGAGTGCCCTTTCGTCGGCGGTTATCCCGTACGCAGTACACTATACATAGTACGGAGAATTGCGCCAGGGGTCTGCGAGGGGGAGTGGGCGGGGAGCGCGCGGGATCGGGGCTTGTGTTGGAGTGAACTCCAACTCATACCGTCGTCATGTCGGCCGGGGAGGACTCCTCCCGGGGCCGGAAGCCCGATCGCCCGTCCCTGATTGCGGCCGTCCCGACGGCAGAAACGGATCACCCATGACGAACGCCACCGCCTCCACCATCGCCGCCGCCTCCACCATTGCCGCCGCCACCGCGGCTGTCCGGCAGGAGCGCTTCGACCACGGCATGGGCGTCCTGGCCCGGATCGACGGCGAGAGCGGCCAGAAGGTCATCGAGGCGCTGGCGGACGTCTCGCCGGAACTCGGCCACCAGGTCGTCGCCTGGGCCTTCGGCGACATCTACGACCGCCCGGGCCTGGCGCCGCGCGACCGGCAGCTGGTGACCCTCGGCATGCTCACCGCGCTCGGCGGCTGCGAGCCCCAGCTGGAGGTGCACATCAACGCGGCCCTCAACGTCGGGCTCGGTCGGGAGGAGATCGTCGAGGCGCTGCTGCACTCGGCCGTCTACTGCGGGATGCCCCGCGCCCTCAACGCGACGTTCGTCGCCAAGAAGGTCTTCGGGGAGCGCGGCCTGCTGCCCGTCGCAGTGCCGGCCGAGGGCTGACCCCGAGTGGGGTCGGGGGCCGGGGGCCGGGGGTCGGGGGGCGGGGGTGCGGTGGGGCTTCAGGAGTCGGAGGCGCCCGGGTCGGAGCGGCGGGACGACTTGGCGAAGGCCTTGAAGGCGGCGAGGAGCCCGTCACGGGCGACCCCCGCGAACAGTACGGCGACCCGCAGCGGGTAGTTCCGGGCGTACCGGGCCCGAACGGAGCGGACGGCACGCGGGGCCGCGGGGCCCTGGCGGGGCGTCGGGCGGTGGGGCTCGTTCATGAGGGGACGGTACCTTGGGGGGTCGGCGTGCGGCCGCGGCTGGCGGGGTTGGTGAAGTCGGTGGGGTCGGAGCGCGAGGTGCGGGCGCCGGGCCGGTGGGACCGGCCCGGCGCCCGCACCTCGCACCACTACTTCCAGAAGATGGCACCCTTGCCCAGGCTGTAGGGCGCGCCCCAGTATTCGGCGCCCGAGACCTTGGTGGCCGCCGGGGCGAGGGCGACGGCGCAGCCCTGGGCGGTCTGGCCGTTGGTGAAGCCCTTCGGCAGCGAGGGGTTCGCGCACTTGGCGAAGCCGCCGATGATCATCAGTTCCTGGGCCTCGCTGCCGTCCGGCAGGAGGCCCTTGACGTGGTCCACGCTGGTGTAGGCCAGGTCGGTGGTGCCGGTGTTGGTGATCGAGTACCGCACGTAGTACGGGACGAGCCCCTTGGCCTTGTCGCCGAGCTTGAGCGCGGCCAGGTCCGCCGGGTCGCCGGCCTCGATCGCGGTGACCGACAGGGCGATGACGCCCTTGGTGCTGCCGGAGGTGAACTGCACCTGGGCGGGCTGGCCGATCTTGAAGGTCTGCCCGGGGGTGGCGTCGGTACCGCCGCCGGTCGCGGGAGCGGCTGCGGGTGCGCTGGTGGCGGCACCCGACGGGCTGGCCGCGGCCGGCGTGCTCGCGGAGGCGGCCGGGGTCGTCGGCGCGGCGGCCGGGGGCGGAGTGCTGCTCGCCGTGTCGGCCGCCGGGTCGTCGTTGCAGGCGGTGAGGGTCAGGGCGCCGACCGCTGCGAGACCGACGAGCGTCCACATGCGCTTGCGGGTGTGGATGCCGTTCATAGGAGGTTCCCCCGTGTTCCGGGCCGTCAGGCGGCGGCCCTGCTGAGATCTTGATAGCGGGGCCGGGGGTCGGGGGCCATGGCTTCGGCGCGGTTCGGCCCGGATGTGACGTGACCGCTTCGGAGTTGTCGACGAGCCGGTACAGTAGCGCCCCTTGCGCCCGGCCGCCCGGCTGCCGAACCGCAAGGCGCTGAACCGGCCCTGACGGAGGGACGCGGCGGGTGTCGGGCCCGTTGCGGAGGCGTCTCGGAGGCATCTCGACCGGACGCCCCGCCCGCGCGCCTGGCTACGGTGGTGGCCATGAGTACGGGGGGCGGATCGGCCTGGGCCGGGGTACGGCGGGTCTTGCTGACGTTGTCGGGCGTGGTCGTGGCCGGGGCGGTGATCCTCGTCGCGGTCGTCCTCTGGCAACTGCACGACCTCACCACCGTGCCTCCCGCACCGGACGCGAGCGCGCTCGCCCGGGCCGCCGACACGCGTGCGGCCCGCGACCGGGCGGTGGCGTTCGCCGACGAGCAGACCGGGCTGGTCCGGGCGGCCGCGCCCTGGGCGGAGGCGCTGGACAGCTCGGTCGCCGACCTGTGCGAGGCCCGGGCCGCCTCCGGCAGCTTCGGCAGCAAGCCGGTGTGGTCGGGGGTGATGTGCCGGCGGACGACGGTGCTGTACGCCGCGTTCGACGGTGAGATCGAGCCCCGGCTGGCCGAGCTGGACCGGGCGCTGGCCGGCGTCGGCTGGAAGCCGCGCAGCGGCGGCAGGGACTTGGTGCGGGAGCTGCACTACCAGCACAGCCCGGGCGGCGACGCCTCGGCCGAACAGACGGCCGAGGCGCTGGCCCGGCCGAACTCGGTCGCCGTCGACCACACGCGCGGCGCCGGGCAGAATTCCGTCACCCTGACCGTCGCGGTCGCGGACGGCAAGGGTCTGCCCAGGATCAGGGGCAGTTGGGACGACTCGTCAACCCTGCGCGGGCCGGACGCGAAGCCCTACGCGGACGGTGAGTCCGAGCGGGTCGTGTACCAGGACTGGCGGCGCGTGGACGCCGAGGCACTTCAGGCGAAGACCTACGCGGACCACCGGTACCTGCTGGCGATCGGCGTGACCCAGCTCTACGCCGCCGGCTGCCCGGGCGCCACGTGCAACGGGAGCGCACCGAGCTGGTGACGGCCGGCCCGGAAGGCCTCGGGTCGGAGTGGGAAGTCGGCCGGTCCGACGTCCTGCTCCGCGCGTTAGCGTCCCTGCGTCACCTCAGGAGGCGGAGCCGGGTGTTGCGGTTCCGGCCGATGCGGCCGGTCACCGGGACGGGCCGAACCCGGGCAACGGGTCCTGGTCGACCTCGTGGCGGGCGACTCGTTCGGTCGGGTCCCGGCACTCCGGGCCCAGGCGCAGGATGCGGGATTCCGGGTCGTGCAGCGGGCGGTGGCAGCGGCGGCAGGTGACTCGGGAGCGGACGACCTCTGCCGAGTCGGTGCCGGGGAGTGGCTCGGGGGCGCGGTCGGTCATGGGTCGACCCTAGAGCTTGCCCGACGGTGCCCGCCGGGGCCCGCCCGGCCCCGCAGTCCGGACGCGCCGCTGTCTCCTCCCGGTGCGCTCCGGCGGTGCGCCCGGCGGGCCCTGTCCGGGCGGGCGCGTGAAAGGATTCCCCCATGGCGAGTGAACGCAGCAGTGCGGGGGATCCGGCGCGGACGCTGGCACTGCTCTGGGGCGTGTCGACCGAGGAGAAGCCGGGCCGTCGTGGTCCCCGGCAGGCGAAGTCGCCCGCGGAGATCGCGGCCGTGGCGATCGCGCTGGCCGACGCCGACGGCGTGGACGCGGTGACGATGCGGCGAGTGGCGCAGGAGCTGGGCGTCTCCCCGATGGCGCTCTACACGTACGTCCCCGGCAAGGCCGAGCTGCTCGACCTGATGCTGGACACCGTCTACGCGACCATGCCGCGCAGCGCCCCCTCCGACGAGGGCTGGCGGGCCAGGGTCGCCGCGGTCGCGGACGACAACCGCGCGCTCTACCGCGCCCACCCCTGGGTGGCGAGCATCTCGACCAGCCGTCCGCCGCTGGGGCCGGGGCTGATGGCCAAGTACGAGTACGAGTTGTGCGCTCTGGAGGGCACCGGGCTGCCGGACGTGGAGCTGGACGCCGCGCTCACCCACCTGCTGGGTTTCGTCCAGACCTGTGCCCGGATGGGGGCCGACGACCGCGCCGCGCAGCAGGACAGTGCGATGACCGACGAGCAGTGGTGGGCGGCCAACGCTGACCTGCTGGCCCGGGTCTTCGACGCCGAGCGGTACCCGGTCGCCGCCCGTGTCGGTGCGGCCGCCGGCGAGGTGCACGGCGGCGCGTACAGCGCGGACCACGCGTACGCCTTCGGCCTGGCCCGAGTGCTGGACGGGTTCGCGGCGCTGATCGCGGAGCGGTAGCCACCCGGCGGGGCGGCGAATCTGTAGACCGGTCGGTTGATTCTGGACGCCTTAGGTAGACCGGTCTGCATATTCGCCACTGTACGGGCCCGGAATCGCTAGACCGGTCTACAGAAACACCCCTTGAGGCCCATCTCTGTAGACCGACCGACATATGTAGACCGACCGACATAAAACGCGCCGGCCCCACCCCCGAGCCCGCCCCCCGAGCCCGCCCCCCGAGCCCGCCCCGCCTCAGCGCGGGCGGGCGTCGTACCCGGCGCGGGCCTCCTGGACGACGGGGACGCGCTGCTCGGACCAGCGGGCGAGGGCCGCCACCAACTGGGCGGCCTCCCGGCCGAGCGGGGTGAGGCTGTAGTCCACCCGTGGCGGGATCACCGGATGGGCCTCGCGGAGGACGAAGCCGTCGCGCTCCAGGGTCTGCAGGGTCTGCGCGAGCATCTTCTCGCTCACCCCGGACACCCGCCGGCGCAGCTCGCTGAACCGGTAGCCGCGTTCGTCCAGCGCCGCCAGCACCAGGACGCCCCACCGGCTGGTGACGTGCTCCAGTACGCCGCGGGAGGGGCACATGCGGTCGTACACGTCCGGCGGCGGCAGCTCGCCGAGCGGCACGGCCGGCCGGGCCGTCGAGGGGGTGGCGGCGTCGGAAGCGGTGGGGGCAGCAGGGGCAGCGCCCTGGGCCATTATCTGCATGTCATTACCTGCATATCAGTACCCTACTTTGAAGTGCGTACTTTCGAGAAGTAAGTGTCCCTCCTAGGGTGAGTGTCGAGGCCGGGATGACTCGGCCGTCCGACCGCGAGTTCAACGGGCAACGGCCCGAACCGAACCGACCTGACCCGACCCAGGGAGCAGCAACATGTACGTCGTCACCGGTGCCACCGGACAGCTCGGCCGGCTGGTCGTCGAGGGCCTGCTGGCCGAGGTCCCCGCCGGGGAGGTGGCGGTGGTCGTCCGCTCCGCCGAGAAGGCCGCCGACCTCGCCGCCCGCGGCGTGACCGTCCGGGTGGCCGACTACGACCGTCCGGAGAGCCTGGCGGGCTCCTTCGCGGCCGGCGACCGGGTGTTGCTCATCTCGGGCAGCGAGGTCGGCCGCCGCATCCCGCAGCACACCGCCGTGATCGAGGCGGCGCGCGCCGCCGGCGTCGCGCTGCTCGCGTACACCAGTGCGCCCGGCGTGGCCACCTTCCGGCTGGCGGACGAGCACAAGGCCACCGAGGCGGCGATCCGGGAGTCCGGGCTGCCCTTCTCGTTCCTCCGCAACGGCTGGTACACCGAGAACTACCTGGGCGACGCCGCCGGCACGGTGGCGCGCGGCGTGGTGATCGGCAGCGCCGGGCAGGGCCGGGTGGCCACCGCCCCGCGTGCGGACTACGCCGCCGCGGCGGTCGCTGTGCTGCTCGGCGAGGGGGACGAGGGTGGTCACGCGGACACCGTGTACGAGCTCAGCGGTGACGTCGCGTGGAGCCTGTCGGAGCTGGCCGCCGAGCTGGCGCGAGTCTCGGGCCGACCCGTCGAGCACCGCGAGGTGACCCCGGCCGAGCACCGCGCGGTCCTGGTCGGCGCGGGCCTGCCGGAGGGTTTCGCCGACGTCCTGGTGGACGTGGACGCCGGTATCGCACGCGGCGAACTGGCCGGCACCCCGGGTGACCTGGCCCGGCTGATCGGCCGTCCGACCGTCCCGCTGGCGGAGAGCGTGCGCACGGCGCTGGGCGCCTGACGCACCGGAGCGCCGCCCGGGCCGACCGCGAAACCGCAGGTCGGTCGGGCGGCGTCTCATGTCATGAGCAAAATGCGAATACGGAGATGACAGTCGGCCCCCGCGCCCGCTACCGTCGGCACGACATTGGTGCGCGCGGAGGGCAGGCCGTCGATGGCGGAGACAACCCAGCAGGAGGCCGGCCGGGGCCTTTGGTACGGCCTGGCGGCGTACGGGATGTGGGGGCTCTTCCCGTTGTTCTGGCCGCTGCTGGAGCCGGCCGCCGCCGACGACATCCTCGCCAACCGGATGGTCTGGTCACTGGTCGCCGTCGTCGTACTGCTGCTCGCCCAGCGGCACTGGGGCTGGATACGCCCGCTGCTGCGCCAGCCCCGCCGACTCGCCATGCTGGGCGGGGCCGCCGCCGTGATCTCGGTCAACTGGGGCGTCTACATCTGGGGGGTCAACGCCGGTCACGTCGTCGAGACCAGCCTCGGCTACTTCATCAACCCGCTGGTCACCATCGCCTTCGGCGTGGTGGTGCTCAAGGAGCGGCTGCGGCCCGCGCAGTGGGCTGCCGTCGGCATCGGCGCCCTCGCGGTGGCGGTGCTGACCGTCGGCTACGGACGGCTGCCCTGGATCGCGCTGACCCTGGCCTTCTCCTTCGGGACGTACGGGCTGCTCAAGAAGACGGTCGGGCTGAGCGGGCTGGAGAGCCTGGCCGCCGAGAGCGCCTTCATGTTCCCGTTCGCCCTCGGGTACCTGGTCTACCTGGCACTCGTCGGCCGCGGCACCTTCGGGCACACCGTGGCGGGGTCGTTCGGCTGGGGGCACTCCGGGCTGCTGATGCTCAGCGGGGTGATCACCGCGATCCCGCTGCTCTGCTTCGGCGCGGCGGCGGTCCGGGTGCCGCTCACCGTGCTCGGGCTGCTGCAGTACCTGGCGCCGTTGTTCCAGTTCCTGATCGGTGTCACGGTGTTCCACGAGTCCATGCCGCCCGCCCGCTGGGCCGGCTTCTCGCTGGTCTGGGCCGCGCTGGCGCTGCTGACCTGGGACGCGCTGCGCCGGGTGCGGAGCGATCGGGCGGAGCGGGCCGCCGTCCTGGCCCGGTCGGCCGCCGCCGTCCCGGCCGACGCCCTGGGCCCGGCCGACGCCCCGGCCACCCCGGCCACTACGTCCAGCCCGGCTACCGCACCCACCCCGCCCCTCGACGCGACCCCGGCGCCCACCCGCTGACGGAGGCGCGCACAGGGCCGGCCGGCGGGGCGGCCCCGCCCCCCGCCGGCCCGCTACGCGGTGATGTCCCGGCTGGTGAAGCGCGACCACGCGGCCGAGCCGAAGACGGCCACGTACGCGGCCTGCAGCCCGAGGTTCTTGAGCACGCCGTCCCAGTACATCGGTTCGCGCAGCAGGTCCCCGAAGCTCAGCCAGTGGTGGGTGAAGAGGAACGGCTGGATCGCGTGCAGCTGGGGGAAGCTGTCGAGGATCTGGACGGTGATCACCAGGCTGACGGTGGCGGCCATCGCCGCGATGCCGCTGCCGGTGAGCGTCGAGATGAAGAGCCCGATCGCGACCAGTCCGGACAGCGAGGCGGCCACGACCAGCGCCACCAGCACCGCCCGCAGCAGCGCCGGGCCGAGCCCGATGGTCTCCCCGGAGATCAGCGTGACCTCGCCGAGCGGGAACAGCGCGGCGCCGGTGGCGAGCGCCGCCAGCGCGACCGTCGCCGTCGCCGCCAGGCAGAACGCCAGACCGGCCGTGAACTTGGCGGCCAGCAGCCTGGTCCGCCCGGCCGGCGCGACCAGCAGGTAGCGCAGGGTGCCGCCGGCCGCCTCGCCGGCCACCGAGTCGCCGGCGACCACCCCGACCGTCATCGGCAGGAAGATCGGCAGGGCCACCGCGAGCGAGGTGAAGACCAGGAAGAGGCCGTTCTGCGTCACCTGCGCGATGAAGGCCGGGCCCCCGCCGCCCTGCGACCCGTCGGTCTCGATCCTGACCACCACACCGATCAGGACCGGCAGCACCCCGAGGATCCCCAGCAGCACGATCGTCCGCATCCGGCGGAAGGTCAGCAGTAACTCGCTGCGGAACAGCGCCAGGAACCCGGCCGTCGTCTGCGCCCGGCGCCCGGTCACCCCGGGTCCGCCCGGCAGGCCCGGCGCACCCACCGCACCCGCTGTCCCCGCTGTCCCCACCGACTCCACCGACTCCACCGCCTCCACCGTCTCCGGTACGGCCGGAGCCTCAGCCCGCGACATCGAAGCCCTCCCCGGTCAGCGCCACGAAGGCGTCCTCCAAGGTGCCCCGCTCCACTCCGAAGCCCCGCACCCGCACCCCGGCCGCGACCAGCGCCGCGCAGAGCTCCGGCAGGCCGTCCTCGGCGAGCGCGTCCGGCGCCCCCTCGACCCGGTCCTCGCCCGGCAGCACGTCGCGGACCCGGTGCGCCGCCAGCACCCCGGCGGCCAGCGCCACGTCGGGGGTGCGGACCACCAGCCGCCCCTGGGCCCGGGCGGCCAGCTCGGCCACGGTGCCCTGCACCAGCAGCCGGCCGCGCGACATCACCGCGGCGTGCGTGCAGACCTGCTCGATCTCGTCCAGCAGGTGGGAGGAGAGGAAGACCGTGGTTCCCTCGGCCGCCACCTCCCGGATCAGCGCCCGGATCTCCCGCATGCCCTGCGGGTCGAGGCCGTTGGTCGGCTCGTCCAGCACCAGCAGCTCGCGCGGCTGGAGCAGGGCCGAGGCCAGGCCGAGCCGCTGCTTCATGCCGAGCGAGTACGCCCGCGCCTTCTTCCCGGCCGCGGCGGTCAGCCCCACCCGGTCCAGCGCTTCGGTGACCCGCTGCCGGCGGGTGCGCGGGTCGGCGGTCGGATCGGCCGCGTCGAACCGGGCCAGGTTGTCCCGGCCGGAGAGGAAGCCGTACAGCGCCGGGCCCTCGATCAGCGCGCCGACCCGCGGCAGCACCGCGGTGACGGACTGCGGCATCGACGCGCCGAGCACGGTGGCCACCCCCGAGGTGGGCGCGATCAGGCCCATCAGCATGCGGATGGTGGTGGTCTTGCCGGAGCCGTTGGGCCCGAGGAAGCCGAAGACCGAACCGCGGGGGACGGTCAGGTCCAGCCCGTCCACGGCGAGCTGCCCGCCCCGGAAGCGCTTGGTCAGCCCCCGGGTGCTGATCACGGCGTCGGACGGGGACCAGGACGGAGCGGCGGATCCGGAGGGAGCGGCGGATCCGGAGGGAGCGGCGGACCCGGAGGGAGCGGCGGACCCGGACCGGCCGTCGCCGGTGGCGGGAGCAGTGGACGGGGCGACGGCGGGTACGGCCACGGGGGCCGGGCGCACCTCGGCGCCCCGGCCCCCGGCCGGCTCCGTAACGTCCCCCGTTACAGGAGCCCGGGTCATTACTTCACCCCGGCCGCACTCTGCAGCACCGGCAGCGTCACCGCACCGGCGAACACCCGGCCGTCATCCGTGACCAGCACGTTCAGCACCTTGGTGCTGATCAGGCTGCCGCCCTGGACGGGCTTGCCGAGCGACTTGACCAGGCCCTGCACGCTCTGGCCCGGCGCCCGGCCCTCGCCCCCGTGCCGGCCCTGCTTGCCGGACTCCGCCGGTGCCGGGGCGGCGTCGCCGCTGGGCAGCCGGGTGCTCAGCACCGTCGTCCAGCCCTCGCCGACGACGTTCAGGCCGTCGGCGCCCGGCTGCTCCGGCGCGCCGCCGGGGGCCTGCCGGCCCTCGCCGCCGACCTCCGCCCGCTGCTCCGTCACCTTGGCGCCCTTGGGGGCGGAGAACTCGAAGGACTTGGCGGCCGGCCTGGCGAAGGAGACGTCCTTGAAGTGGACGTCCAGCACGGCGGAGCCGTCCGTCCCCTTGACCACCACCGCGAGCGGCACGCCGTTGTCGGCGGCCACCGCGATCCGCACCTCGCCGATGGTGGAGCCGGACTGGGTGGGCTTCACGCTGAGCTGGTACGCCTTCTGCCCGGCGACGTTCGCCGTGCCGTCGACGGTGACGGCGGTGGTGCCCGCGCCCGCCGCGAGGAACTCCTTGGCCGCCTCGGCCGGCGTGGTCGGCACCCCGGTGAGCGGCGCCCCGCCCCGGTGGCCCTCGGGCCGGGCGCCCTGCGGGGCCGTCAGGTGCACGGCCTCGTTGGTGGAGCTGTCCCAGGCCCAGACCTGGTCGCCGTTGTGCACCAGCTCGTACTCGGAGAGGTTCTCGATCAGGCCGACGCGCTGGCGGTCCGGACCGTCCACCGCGACCCGCAGGGTGTGGTCCCCGCCGAGCAGGCCGGCCAGCTTGGCCTCCGGCGCGGCCGAGGAGCCCTGGCCGGCGCCGCCGGAGCCGAGTCCGCCGCCCGCGGCCGAGAACAGCTGGCTGGGCACCCCGAGGTCCGCGGAGACCGAGACCGTCCCCGAGAGCGTCTGGGCCTGCGAGCCGAGCGCCTTCGCCACCACCTGCTCCGCCGTCAACGCGGGCAGGTTCGGCGGGGCGTCGTCCGCCAGCGCGGGCACCAGCCCGATGCCCGCGGCGATCGTGCCCGCCACCGCCAGCGGCACCGCCACCCGCACCGCGGTGCGCCGGCCCGAGCGGTAGGGCACGCCGCCGCCCGGGTGTCGTTCAGTCGTCGTGTCGTCCGTCATAGCGTCCAACCCCTCCGTAACCGTGACCGACTGCCTGTCCGCTCCATTACACGGGCCCCGGGGCGCCCGAGTCATCACTCTGCAGGGCCAGATCGGGGTCGGTCTCCCGGCGCAGACGACCCTGACAGGCCCTCAGGGTCACCTCCTCCGGAGGTACCGGAACTGGCGTAGGGTCGCGCCATGGACGCAACCTTCACCCCGACTGCGAACGCGATGCGGCGCGCCCTGCGCCGTGCCCGGGACGGTGTCGCGCTGGACGCGGCAGAGGCTGCGGTGCTGCTCCGGGCCAGAGGCGCGGACCTGACGGACCTCTGCGCGAGTGCGGCCCGGGTGCGCGACGCGGGCCTCGCGACGGCGGGCCGGCCCGGCGTCATCACCTACTCCAAGAGCGTGTTCATCCCGCTCACCCGGCTCTGCCGCGACAAGTGCCACTACTGCACCTTCGCCACCGTCCCCGGCAAGCTGCGCCGGGCCGCGCAGGGCACGGCGCGGGAGCTCCCCGGGCGCAGCCACGGGATGTTCATGTCGCCCGACGAGGTGCTGGAGGTGGCCCGGCGCGGGGCCGAACTGGGGTGCAAGGAAGCGCTGATCACCCTCGGGGACAAGCCCGAGGACCGCTGGCCCGAGGCCCGCGAGTGGCTGGACGCGCACGGCTACGACGACACCATCGCCTACGTCAGGGCGATGTCCATCCGCGTCCTGGAGGAGACCGGCCTGCTGCCGCACCTCAATCCCGGAGTGCTGAGCTGGACGGACTTCCAGCGGCTCAAGCCGGTCTCGGCCTCCATGGGCATGATGCTGGAGACCACCGCGACCCGGCTCTGGAGCGAGCCCGGCGGCCCGCACTACGGCTCGCCGGACAAGGAGCCGGCCGTCCGGCTCCGGGTCCTGGAGGACGCCGGACGCAGCTCGGTGCCGTTCACCAGCGGGCTGCTGATCGGCATCGGCGAGACGTACGAGGAGCGCGCGGAGTCGCTCTTCGCGCTGCGCCGGGTTTCCCGGGCCTATCACGGCATCCAGGAGCTGATCCTGCAGAACTTCCGCGCCAAGCCGGACACGGCGATGCGCGGCATGCCCGACGCCGAGCTGGACGAGCTGGTCGCCACCGTCGCGGTGGCCCGGCACATCATGGGCCCGGCGGCCTGCCTCCAGGCGCCGCCGAACCTGGTGGACGGCGAGTACGAGCGGCTCATCGGCGCGGGGATCGACGACTGGGGCGGCGTCTCGCCGCTGACGCCCGACCACGTGAACCCCGAGCGCCCCTGGCCGCAGATCGACCGGCTGGCGGAGCGTTCGGCGGCGGCCGGCTTCGAGCTGCGCGAGCGGCTCGCCGTCTATCCCGAGTACGTCCGGCACGGCGAGCCGTGGCTGGATCCGCGGGTGCTGCCGCACGTCCGGGCGCTGTCCGACCCGGAGACCGGGCTGGCCCGCCCGGACGCCGTGGTCCAGGGCCTCCCCTGGCAGGAGCCGGAGGACCTGCCCGCCGCGTACGGGCGGACAGACCTGCACGCCACCATCGACACCGAGGGCCGCACCGGCGACCGCCGGGCCGACTTCGAGGACGTGTACGGGGACTGGCAGGTGCTGCGCGAGCAGGTGCTCGCCAAGGGCGCCCCGGAGCGCCTCGCCGGCGATCTGCGCGGGGCGCTGGCGACGGCCGCCGACGACCCCGCCCGGCTGACGGACGACCAGGCGCTGGCGCTGTTCCACGCGGACGGCCCGGCCCTGGACGCGCTCTGCCGGATCGCCGACGACGTGCGCCGCGCCGCGGTCGGCGAGGACGTCACCTACTGCGTCACCCGGAACATCAACTTCACCAACGTCTGCTACACCGGCTGCCGGTTCTGCGCCTTCGCCCAGCGCCGCACCGACGCGGACGCCTACACCCTCTCCCTGGAGCAGGTGGCCGACCGGGCCGCGCAGGCCTGGGAGGTCGGCGCCACCGAGGTCTGCATGCAGGGCGGCATCCACCCCGACCTGCCCGGGACGGCCTACTTCGACATCGCGCGCGCGGTGAAGGAGCGGGTGCCCGGCATCCACGTGCACGCCTTCTCGCCGATGGAGGTGGTCAACGGCGCGACCCGGACCGGCCTCTCGATCCGCGACTGGCTCCAGGAGGCGAAGGCGGCGGGGCTGGACAGCATCCCGGGCACGGCAGCCGAGATCCTGGACGACGACGTCCGCTGGGTGCTGACCAAGGGCAAGCTGCCCGCCGCGACCTGGGTGGAGGTCGTCACCACCGCGCACGAGCTGGGCATCCGCTCCTCGTCCACGATGATGTACGGCCACGTGGACAACCCGGGCCACTGGCTGGGCCACCTGCGGCTGCTGGCGGAGATCCAGCAGCGCACCGGCGGGTTCACCGAGTTCGTGACGCTGCCGTTCATCCACACCAACGCCCCGGTCTACCTGGCCGGCATCGCCCGGCCCGGGCCGACCGCGCGGGACAACCGGGCGGTGGTCGCGATGGCGCGGCTGCTCCTGCACCCGCACATCCCCAACATCCAGACCAGCTGGGTGAAGCTGGGGGCCGAGGGCGCGGCCGAGATGCTCCGCTCGGGCGCCAACGACCTGGGCGGCACCCTGATGGAGGAGACCATCTCGCGGATGGCCGGGTCGGCGTACGGCAGTTACAAGTCGGTCCGGGACCTGCGGGCGATCGCCGAGGCGGCGGGGCGCCCGCACCGGCAGCGCACCACCACCTACGGCGAGGTGCCCGCCGAGCGGCTGGCCGCGGCCCTGGCCTCGGACGGCCACCTGCCGGAGCTGCTGCCGGTCCTGGACTGACCTCCCCATCCGGTACCGGTGACGGCCCGCCGGGCTCCCCTGCCCGGCGGGCCGCCGGCGGCACAGCCTGCCGGCCCGGAGACGGGCACGGCCCGGCACGGCAGGGAGCCCGGGGTGGCCGGCCGCGGCCTGCGCGTGGCGGGATCGGCACCATCGTGTCGAAGTGCGGTGTTCGAGGGAATCGCTCGACTTGTTCGGTCATTCGAATACAGTGCGAGGGCGCGCGGCCGGCCGAGCGTCGCGCTCCCCGGTTCCCGGACGAAAGGCGCTCCGTCGTGATGCCACTGTGGTCACGAGCCCAGCAGCAGGACTTCCGCAGCCGGGTGCGGGGCTGTCTGCTCGGCGGGGCGATCGGTGACGCGCTCGGCGCGGGCGTCGAGTTCGAGTCGCTGGAGAAGATCCGAGCCGCGCACGGCCCGCTCGGCGTGACCGGCTACATACCCGCCTACGGGCGGCTCGGGGCGGTCACCGACGACACCCAGATGGTGCTCTTCACCGTGGACGGGCTGATCCGCGCCCACATCCGGCGCGACACCGGCAGCTGGCACCCGCCCACCGACCTCCACCTCGCCTATCTGCGCTGGGCCGCCACCCAGCGGGACTGGGGCCCGGACGAGCGCCGCACCGACCTCGGCTGGCTCGGCCGCGAGGAGTGGCTGTACGCCCAGCGCGCCCCCGGCCAGGCCTGCCTGTCCGGCCTCTCCGGCCCGGACGCGGACCGCCTCGGCACCGTGGAGGTGCCCAAGAACCCGCACTCCAAGGGCTGCGGCACGGTGATGCGGGCGGCGCCGTTCGGGCTGCTCACCACCTGGGAGCCGGGCCTGGTGTTCCAGCTGGCCGTGGAGTGCTCGGTGCTGACGCACGGCCACCCCACCGGCTACCTCTCGGCCGGCGCCCTGGCGGTGATCGTCCAGACGGTGGCCCGCGGCGGCACCCTGGAGGAGGGCGTCCACCTGGCGCTCGCCCTGCTCTCCGAGCGGCCGGCGCACGAGGAGACCACGGCGGCGCTGCGGGCGGCGCTGGACGCGGTACGGGCCGGCGAGCCGTCGGCGGAACGGGTCGAGGCGCTGGGCGAGGGCTGGGTCGCCGAGGAGGCGCTGGCGATCGGGGTGTACTGCGCGCTGGTCGCCCACGACGTGCGCTCGGGCCTGCTGCTGGCGGTGAACCACTCGGGGGACAGCGACTCCACCGGCGCCATCTGCGGCAACCTGCTCGGGGTGCTGCACGGGGACAGCGCCCTGCCGCCCGGCCTGGTGGCCGCGCTGGAGGGGCGCGGCGCCCTGCTCGAACTGGCCGACGACTTCGTCCTGGAGCTGATGCACGGGCCGGAGCTGCACGGCCTGGACACCCCGGAGGGCGCCGCCTGGGCGGACCGCTACCCGGTGCTGCGCTGACGTTCCACCCGGCCCGGTGGGCCCGGTGGGCCCGGCGGGCCCGATCGGCCCGGTCCGCCGGCGCGCGGCCGCGTAGGTGCCGGTAGCGGCGCCCGCGGCCCCGGGGGAGGGCGGCGGAGACCGCTACCGGCGACTGCGCCGAGAACGGCGCGGTGGCTCAGAAGCCGCCGAACACCCCTGCTCCGGCATCGACGGCGAACGCCTTCCAGGCCTCGGCCGAGAAGTTCAGCTGAGGACCCTGGGGATCCTTGGAGTCCCGCACCGCGACGGCGCCCGCAGCCGGCGTGGCGATCTCCACACAGGCGCCGTTGCCGCCGCTGTGGGTGCTCTTCCGCCAGGTCGTCCCGTTCTCGAAGGTGGTGCTCATGCGTGGTATCCCTCTTCAATCGTGGCTATCAGTGACCGGCTCTCGACCACTCCGAGCGCCGCTGCCCGCAGGTGGTCGTAGAGACTGGTATAGCGGCGCACGTCGGCTTCCTTCTCCAGGTAGAGATCGCTCGTCACCCCTTCGAAGTAGACAACCGTGGAATCGGCTGACTCGGGGAACTCCAGCAGGGAGAATGTCCCGGTCATGCCGGGGTGGGCGCCGTGCGAGAACGGGATCACCTGGATCGTGATGTTCGGGCGCTGGCTCAGCTCCAGCATGTGCTTCAGCTGATCGGCCATCACCGCCCGGTTGCCCACTTCGCGGCGCAGCACCGCCTCGTCTATGACGGTCCAGAGGCTGCCCAGCGGGTTCTCGCCGTGGACGCGGTCCTGGCGCTTCATCCGGACCTGCACCCGCCGCTGGACGGAGAGCGCGTCGGTGTCCGGCTGGGTGCCCTCCACGACGGCCTGGGCGTACTGCTCGGTCTGCAGCAGCCCCGGGACGAACGAGGACTCGTAGGCGCGGATCGACGAGGCCTCGGCCTCCAGGCCGATGTACACGCTGTACGGGGTCGGCATGTCGTTGAAGTCGTGCCACCAGCCGCGCTGGCGGGACTCCCGCGCCATCTCCATCAGACTGGCCCGCATGGCCTCGTCGGTCACGTTGTAGACGTCGCAGAGGTCGCGCACGTCGCGCTGGCTGATGCTGCGGCGCCCGTTCTCCAGTCGGCTGATCTTCGACTGGGAGACCATCAGCCGGCCGGCCACCTCCTCCGCCGTCATGGCCAGGCCCTCCCGCAGCTTGCGGAGTTCGGAGCCCAGGCGCCTGCGGCGCACGGTGGGGTTGATGTTCGCGGACACGTCGACCTCCGGCCGGACCTCTGGTGATCGTTGGAACGGCAGTCCTCGGAACACAGTGGAAATTGGGACCAACCCCCCTGACTTGGAGCAGCATGACACCTTGGATCAGGTCGGCGCCGGGGAATCGCAGGAGCGCAGTAGAACACATCATCGGAAAAGCGCTTTGGCGAGACGGCGGGCCTCCCCGCGTGGTAAGGCGACGGTGCGGCTCGATCCGGTAGTGCTGCGGTGGCGGTGCGATGGGTCGTACGGGCGCGGCAGGCGCCCGTACACGTGCCGGTGGCACGTGCTCGGGCGGGCGGGGCGGGGCACCGCACGGGTGCCCGGCCCCGCCCGCGGGGTACGGCGGAGGGGCGGCCGCCCGGCGACTTCCGTCGCGGGCGACCGCCCCTGCTTCCTGCCGGCTGTTCACCGCCGGGTGGCGGCGTGAGCTGTGCGGCGTGCGCCGCGCGTGGTGGGTCCGGGTCAGCGGACGCCGACGCGGGGCGGTGCGACCCGGCCACCGGTCCCGCCGCGGCTCGCCGCCGCACGCGGTCCCGGTCGGTCCGCGCCGACCGGAGCGCCGCCACCACCTTGGGATGAACGGTTCTGCTGCGACGGCAGACCGTTCTGCACGTCCATCACCGCGTGCGCGACCATCCCGCCCAGTGGGTCGTAACGGATCAGGTCGCGCAGCCGTGACCGTGAGGACCGGCCCTCGTTGCCCGGGTACAGGTGCTTGCCCAGGCCCACCGAGTGGGCCAGCGCGGCCAGCGCGGCCGTCCGCGGGTCCGGCGGCACGCCGGTGCGGATCGCGGTGTCCAGCCGCTGCTTGATCGCGGCGTTGGTGCAGTCGTCGGACGCCTGGTAGCGCGTCGTCGGCAGCACGCCGCACATCTGGCCCGGCACGGCCGTGACCATGCCGCACCGCTCCAGGTGCGCCAGATAGGTCTGCCTGAGCCCCAGTCTGGGCCCACCGATCCAGTGGGCCGCACGAACCGGGCTGCCGCGTCGGCGCAGCAGTTCCAGTGCGTGGTCCAGGGTCGGGTCGCCTGTCGGCCGTGGCAGTACCACGGCGATCCGATCGCCCTCCGGGACGATCCGTCCGGCCAGGGACAGCTCGACGAGCTGGGCCCCGGCGAGTCCGAGGTCGAGGGTCTGCGGCTGCGCAGTGGTACCCGTGGTCGGGTCCAAAGCGAGCAGCAAGAGTTCCTCGGGAACAGTTCTGCGGCTCTTGCCCATCCAAGCCTCCCCGCGTGGATGAATGACAGCGTGACGCCTCTCACACGGGCTTGTCGAGTACGCCTCCGAATCGTGACCTTGCGGCCGCGGCGGGGAACCGGTGGAGGCGGGCCCGGCGTCTGACCGGTGGAGAGACCGCGGTGCGGCCGTGCGGCGGCAATACGCGCCGGTCGGGCGGGGTGTGGGCGGCCGGAACGGTCGCCGGTGGCGGAGACTGTACAGGTACACGGGGCGGGGCGTCGGCTTCCCGAAATCGGGTCTGCCGGTGCCCCGCCGGGCGTTGAGGAGGCTGGGTTACGTGGGCGAGTCCCCCGACAGGGTGCTGCGGGACGGCGAGCGGAGGCGGGAGCGGGACGAGGCGCGGAGCGGTTCCGGCGCCGGTGCCGACGCGACGGCGGCAGCCGTGGAACCGGCCGGGCGCGAGGACGCCGACGGGGCGGACGCCGGGGCGGGTGCGCGGGCGGACGCCGGGGCCGGTGCCGAGGCCGCTTCGGACGAGCCCGGGAGCCCCGCGGCGGCTTCGGAGGCCGGCGCCGACGATGCCTCGGACGCGGGGTCGGAGGCCGCCTCCGCCGCCACCGGGGAGCCCGCCGCCGATGGGGCGGGCACGCCCAGGGCGGGGTCGACCGTCCAGCTCCGTGTCCGGGATACGGACTCCAGGACCACCATGCTCCGCCTTCCCGTGGACAACGCGACCACCGCGCTCCGCCTCCCCGCAGACAGCGCGACGACCTCGTTGCGACTGCCCGCGGACAGCGCGACGACCTCGTTGCGACTGCCCGCGGACAACGCGACCACCGCGTTGCGGCTGCCCGAGGAGCTCCGTTCCCCGGCCGACGGCGGTGCCGGCCGGGGCGCTCCGCCGGTCGAGCCGCCGGCCGGCGCCCCCGCCGGGAAGCCGGGGCGCCCGACCGGGCCGGACCCGCGTCTCGCCATGCGGACGGACTCGGCGGCCCCCGGAAAGCCTCCGGCGGAGCCCACGAAGCCCCCGGCCGAGCCCGCCGAGCCCGCCGTACCCGCCGAGCCCGCCGTACCCGCCGAGCCCGGCGACGAGCCGAAGGGCGCCGGCGAGGAGTCGAAGGGCGCCGCCGGGCCGGAGACCCCCGCGCGGCCCGCGCGGCCCGCCGACCGGGCCGGGCAGGCCGAGAAGCTGGAGAAGCCCCGGGCCCCGCGGGCACCCGGTGCGGGCACCGTGCCCGAGCCGGTCCCCGAGCCGCACCCGGCCCCCAGGCCCGTCCCGGAGCCGGAGCCGGCACCCGAGCCGGAGCCCGTTCCGGCCCCGAAGCCGGCGCCCACCCCGGTCCCCGAGCCGCTCCCCACCCCCGACCCCCGGCCGCTGCCGCCCCCGCCGCCGCTGCCGAAGCCCGCGCCGCTGCCCGCCACCGAGCCCGCGCCCGCGCCGGCCCCGGAGACGACGGCCGAGGCGATGCAGGTGCTGGCGACGCTCAACGCGCGCCCCGTCTCGCCGTTTCGCCGCGCACTCAAGCGGATCACCATCTGGACGGTCTTCCTGGCCGTCGTGCTCGGCGCGGTGGCGGTCGCGCAGCTGCTCCGCCCGCTGCCGGACGCCAAGGTGAAGCAGACCGCCGCGGGCAGCTACAGCTTCGGCGGCGATCCGCTCGACCTGGCCTGGCCGGCCAAGGGCCAGTCGGCCGCCCAGGTCGTCGGCGTCGGCAGTCTCGGCAGCTCCGGCCCGGAGACGCCGGCCTCGATCGCCAGTGTCACCAAGGTCATGAACGCCTACCTGATCCTCCAGTCGCACCCGCTCAAGAAGGGGGAGAGCGGCCCGAAGATCACCGTCGACAAGCAGGCCGCCCAGGAGTCCGGCAACGTCGACGAGTCCAGGGTCACCCTCACCGAGGGCCAGCAGCTCACCCAGTACCAGGCGCTGGAGCTGCTGATGCTGCCGTCGGCCAACAACGTGGCCCGGCTGCTGGCCCGCTGGGACGCCGGCTCTGAGGAGGCGTTCGTCAAGAAGATGAACGACACCGCCGCCAGGTTCGGCATGGCCGCCACCACCTACACCGACCCGGCGGGCTTCAGCCCGGACACCAAGAGCACCGCCAAGGACCAGCTGAAGCTGGCCGAGCAGGTGATGCAGGACGCGATCTTCCGGCAGATCGTCTCGACGCCGGAGACCAACTTCAACAATCAGAAGATCTCCAACACCAACACCCTGATCTCCCCGAAGAACGGCATCATCGGCGTCAAGACCGGCTCCAGCACCCCGGCCGGCGGCTGCCTGATGTGGGCCGCCTACAAGGAGGTCGGCGGGGTCCAGCGGCTCATCCTCGGGGTCACCCTGGGCCAGCCGGCGACCACCGCCGAGCCGAGCATCCTCAAGATCGTCCAGAACGTCAGCGCCCTGCAGATCCAGGCGGCCCAGAACGGGCTGACCGGCCAGACCCTCGCCAAGCAGGGCGACGTCGTCGGCCGGGTCGACGACGGGCTCGGCGGCACGGTCCCGGTCGTCGCCACCAAGGACCTCACTGCCGCCGGCTTCCCCGGCATCAGCGGCACCCTCACCCTGGACCCGGCCAAGCTCGGCCACACGGCCAAGGCCGGTGCCCAGGTCGGCGTGCTGAGCGTGGGGGCGGGCGACGGCAAGGTGGAGGTCCCGGTCGTGCTCCAGACGGACCTGGCCCCGCCGTCCATCCTGTCCCGGCTGACCCGCCTGCTCTGACCTCGGCCGTCCGGCCCGCCCGCGGGCCTCGCACACCCCTCGGCGGGGGAACCGGCCACCGGTTCCCCCGCCGAGGCGCGTCAGCCGCCCCGCGGTCCGTCCGCGCCGTCGGGGTCCGGTCCGCCCGCGTCCCCCGCCGTCTCGCCCGCCTCCTCCGCGGTGAGCGGGGCGCCGCCCCAGACGCCGGGCTCGGTCCGGGTGCCCAACCAGTGCGCGACCGCCTCCTCCTCCGACACCACCCGGCCCAGCGCGATCGCCAGCGTCAGTCCGGCGAACATCACGATCAGCCAGGAGAGGCCGGTGAAGACCACCCCGTACGGCCCGAACTGCGTCACGCTGTGCGCCATCGCGCGCGGCAGGTAGATCCGGGAGGCGATCCCCAGGCCCACCACCACCGCTCCGCAGAGCAGCGCCCCCGGCAGCAGCGGCAGCCAGCGCACCCGGCCGACCAGCAGCAGGTGCTGGGTCCACCACCAGATCGCCGTCCCGCCGACGAAGGTCAGCGGAATCCCCAGCCAGGCACCCAGGCCGAAGCCGTCCCGCAGCGGCGTCTGGAACATCAGGCAGACCAGCCACACCAGCAGCCAGACCAGCCAGCGCCAGGCCACCACCCGCGACCCCGCCCTCGGCAGCTCCCAGCAGCGCTCGCAGACGCGTTGCATCGCCCGGCTCAGCGCCGTCGCCGACGCCAGGGTCACCAGGGCGCCGAACACGCCGATCGTGGTCTCCTGGTCATGGCTGCTCTGCAGCATCTGCTGCACCGACTGCTGCGCCGCACCCTCCAGGCCCAGCTCCTTGCGGAGCGAGCGCATCACGTTCTCGCGGACCGCGGCCGGGGTGAACACGGCCACCACGAAGAGCGCGGGCAGGGCGCTCAGGAAGGCCTGGGCGGCCAGCCGGGTCGCGCAGTCGAGGAGGTTCACCCGCAGCAGGTGGCCGAGCGCCCGGCCCACCAGCGGCACCTGCTCGGGCAGCTCGCGAGCGCGCCGGGCCAGCTTCGCCGACCGCTTCTTCAGCCGGGTCACCCGCCCGGCCGGGTGCTCGCTCACAGGTGTCCTCCCGGGCAGTCCCGACCGTCGAGGGGCGGGCGGCCGGAGGCCGGAGGCGCCCCGGTCACCGTGCTCCATGGTTACCCGGTCGCCGGACGGCCGCATCCGGGCGGACCGCCGTCACGCGGGCGCCGGACCGGGCGGACCCGGCAGCCGGGCTCAGCCGGTGGTGGAGTCCAGCAGTGCGAGCGTCACCCCGCCGAGCGGCGTCACCCGGTCGGGCGGGCCGTACCTGGCCCGGAGGGCCCGCGCCTGCTCCGCGGGCATCGCGGTCAGCGGCTCGGCGGTGTCCCCGAGGACGAGCAGCCAGGTCCGCTGCCCCTGCCCCAGGCACGCGTCCACCTGGGGGCAGGTGGTCGGGAAGAGGTCCTCGGCCTGGAGGGCGCTGCGTTCGACGAAGACCGGGAACGGCCGGACGTCGCTCGGCAGGTAGTAGGAGACACCCGGCCCGACCATCGCCCAGCCCTGGTCGCCGAGCGGAGCCGCCAGCCCGTCGCCGGGCCGGTACCCGGCCCCGATCAGCTCGGCGGCCGCCCGGTACGGCTCACGGGAGAAGGAGTGCGAGCCCGCGGAGCGCACCGAGGACTGCTTGGGCAGCGCCACCAGGGCGGGGACCGCGATCAGCCCGACGGCCAGCAGCGCGCCCGCGGCCCGGACCTGCCCCGGCGTCCGGCTGCGTCGCGCGGCCGCCGCCACCGTCGTGTAGACCGCCTGCACCCCGCCGCCGGCCAGCGCCGCCCAGGCCGGCACCGTGAAGAGCAGGTAGCGGTCGACGAAGTACGAGGTGCTGCCGCGCGACACCAGCCAGACGCCGAGCACCGGCAGCACCGCGAGCAGCAGCAGCTGGAGCGCGGGCAGGCGGCGCCCGGGCAGGACCAGGGCCAGCAGGGCCAGCAGGGCGAAGACGTGGAACACCCCGGGCGAGCCGAACAGCGGCTCACCGAAGTGCCGCAGCTGGTAGAAGGTCGGCTTGCCGATCCAGCCCAGCTGGCGCCCGGACTGCCGGCTGCCCAGCAGCACCACCGGCAGCACCGGCAGGGCCGCGACCAGCACGGCGAGTGGGTACTGCCAGAGCACCCGCCGCTCGGTGGCCGGGCGGGTCCGCCACAGGTGCAGCGCCACCACGGCCAGCTGGCCGGCCAGCGTCGCGAAGGAGATCAGGTGCCCGGCGCCGGCCGCCGCCATCGCCGCGCAGTACGGCGCCCACCGCCGCAGCGACGGGCGCTCCAGCGCGCGCAGCAGGAACCAGGTGGCAGCGGCGACCGCACAGGTCACCAGGGCGTACGAGCGGGCCTCCTGCGCGTACCGCGAGATCAGCGGCACCACGGAGAACAGCAGCCCGCCGCCGATCGCCGCCACCCGGCCGCCGAACAACCGCTGGGCGGTCAGCGCCACGAACGCGGCGGCGCCGGCCATCGCCAGCACGGAGGGCAGCCGCAGCGCGATCGCGGAGTCGCCGAACACCGACGTCCAGCCGTGCATCAGGAGGTAGTACGCGCCGTTGCTGGCGTCGATGTGCTGGAGCAGTCCGAGCAGATCACCGAGCGAGCGGGTCGCCACCGTCCAGGTCGCCACCTCGTCCCGCCACAGCTCGGGCGTCCCGAGCCGGTAGGCGCCGACGCAGAGCATCGCCAGTGCCGGCCAGAGCCACACCTGGCCCAGTACGCGGAGGGCCGGGTGCCGTCTGCCGGCTGATGTCATGGTGAAGCGCCTCGTCCTTGCGGTGATGCGTTGCTGCAGGCGTGCCAGGGCCGGCGGGGGCACCGACGCCCCGCACCGGAACACCGGTTCGCTCCAGGCTACTGGAGCAGGATGTGACGCCCCGTCGCCGGGCACCATCGGCACCCTCCCCATGATTCCATCTTCCCGCACACGATTCGCACGCGGACTCCCCTCACCGCACACCCCGCCACCTCCGCCCGGCCGACGGCCCGACCCGGCGTGGCCGCCCCCCGATCCGCTAGGCTGTCAGCGGTCGTCGCGCCACACGCGCGCCCGATCGCGAACGACCCCGCCTCAGTAGCTCAGGGGATAGAGCACGGCTCTCCTAAAGCCGGTGTCGCAGGTTCGAATCCTGCCTGGGGCACAGCGCGCTACGCAGTGAAGGCCCAGGTCCGGGGATTCCCCCGGGCCTGGGCCTTCGTCGTTCCCGACCGCCGTCCCGCCCGTGTCCCGCTTGCGCCGCATCCGTGCCTCTTTCAAGGCGGGGGGGCCGCGTGCCCGGCGGGCCCAGGGTGGGCACGAGGACCGGCGTCCCGGGGTGGCGGAGTCGGCCGGGCGCGTTCGGGGCCGCCGGCGTGTGACGGGCCGTCGGCGGCGGGCTCAGCCGAGGCCGAGGGTGTGCCGGTCGCGCGGGGTGGTGCGGGGCTGGGAGGCGAGGTCGGCGAGGAGGCTCTCGGCCTCCCGGGTGGTGCGCAGGACCTCCGGGTCGAGGTCGGCGACGACCAGCTCGCGGCGGTCCGGGCCGGCCTCGGCGAGGAGGCGGCCGTCGGGGGACCAGACGGCGCTGGCGCCGCAGGTGTTCCAGCCGCCGGTGGTGCCGATGTGGTTGGCCAGCACCATGTAGAGGGTGTTGTCGAGCGCGCGGGCCGGGAACCAGGTCCGGGACTCGTGGTGGCCGTGGCCCACGCTGAACAGCGCGCCGACCAGGTAGGCGTGGCAGCCGTCGAGGGCGGCCGCGCGGGCGTGCTCAGGGAAGCCGGAGTCGTAGCAGATGCCCAAGCCGAGCCGCCAGCCGTCGAGTTGGAGGGTGCAGCCCGTCGTCCCGGGGCGGTAGGTGTCCCGTTCGGCCTTGAAGAGGTACTGCTTGTCGTACCGGGTGGTGAGCGCACCGTCGGGGCCGAAGACCAGGGCGGAGATGCGCAGTTCGCCGTCGGCGTCCCGGACGGCCGCGCCGACCACGGCGGCCGTGCCGGTCTCCCGGCAGGCGTCGACGATCGGCGCGAGCCGGGGATCGCCGGGCTGGACGCTGTACTTGAGGGGGTCGGTCCGGATCAGCTCGGGCTCGTAGCCGGACAGGAACTTCTCGGCGAAGAGCACCAGGCGGACGCCGTCCGAGGCGGCCTCGCGGATCAGGTCGGCGACGGTCGCGACGTTGGCGGGGAGGTCGCCCGCCACCGCCTGGGCCTGCGCGGCGGCGATCCGCAGCGGCCGGTCGGGGAAGTCGGGGGCGGGAGCGGGTCGGTCGGGCGTCGAGGGAAGCGGCATGAAGGCCAGGCTAGGCGGGCCCGGCGGACCGGCCCGAGGCCGGGGGACCCGCGCTAGGGCTTGACCGCGCCGTCCGGTCGGTCGCCGGCCCGCTCGCCGGCCTCCTCGAAGGCCGGATCAAAAGCCGGGTCGAAGGCCGGGTCGTAGGGCGCGGGGGCGGTCTGGGAAACGAGGACGCGCTGGACCCTCGGCCTGGTCCGCCAGTTGACCCGCCGGACGTCCCGGGCCAGCGCGCCGGGCCGGCAGAGCTCGACGGCCACGGTGACCGCGCCCAGGACGATCCCGGCGGCCAGCCAGCCGCCCAGCACGTCGCTCGGCCAGTGGACGGCGAGGGCGACCCTCGTCCAGCCGATCGTCAGCACGGTCAGCGCGGCGATCGAACAGGCGGTGATCCGCCCGCCGCGTGAGGACCGGTGCCAGACCAGCCCGACCAGGACGGCGCAGGTGATCACGGAGGCCATCGCATGCCCGGACGGGAGGGCCGGGCCGCCGGCGTGGGCGACCGGGTCGGGGAAGTGCGGCCGCAGGCGGTCGAGGCAGAGCTTCAGGATCCACAGGAAGCCCCAGCCGACCAGCGCCTGGGCCGCCGCCCAGCAGGCCAGCACCCGGGCCCCGATCAGCCAGAGCCAGAGCGTGGCGGCGCCGAGCAGCGTACGCATGGTGATCGTGCCGCCGATGTCGGTGAGCATCTGCACCGAGGCGACCCACACTCTTCGGCCCTGGGCGTAGCGGTGCATGTCGTCCACCCAGCCCTGGTCCAGGCGGGCGAGGGGGGACCAGCCGGTCTGCACCAGGGTGGCCAGGACCGCGAACAGCGCGGTACAGCCCGCCGCGAGCGCCACGTGCCGGAGCAGGTGGCGATTACGCGGGGTGAGGAGAGGCGAGCTGTTGGTCAGGTGCATGGCTGACACCTTCCCAGTGCGTTGTGCTGATCGGACGCCTGCGCGATAGCGATTTGGCATCTTTTGTGCGGAGGATCTGCGTGCGCCGGGGTGCGGGCGCGGGGCGGCTCCGGGGTGCGGAACCGGCGGCGCCGGCGGCGCCGGCGGGGCCGGGCGGGAACGCGCGCGGCTGCCCGCGGGTTCTCCGGAGTGAAGGGTCCGCAAAGGAGCGCGCCGACGGCCCCGGCATGGGCGGCCGCGCAGCGGCAAGGCGCCGGGGGGCCGCACCCGCGGTCCCGCCGACCGCTTTCGGTGAACCGCGCCGTGTGGACCGCCTGCCCGGCACCTGTGGTGCCGGTCCGGTCACGCTCCGTCCAGGGGCGCGGTGAAAACCGGCAGCATACTGCATCGGCGGAAGAATCTGAGCGACTTGGGAATGTTGTCCGGAATCTGTTCGTTGGATCGTTACGTGTGAGCCCCGCGGGGCCCGCATTCTTGCCCTCTTGGGGGCAGGCAGGCAGACCTCGGCAATTCCAGCAAAGGGAGCAAGCATGGCCACCCGTGCCGTCGTTCGCGACAGGGCCGACCGGACTCGCGCGGCCCGCCCGACCAACCTTGAGGCCGACCGTGACCTGGTCGGTATGTATCTCGACGAGATCGCCAGGACGCCCCTGCTCGATGCCGCCGAGGAGGTCGAGCTCTCGCTGCGGATCGAGGCCGGTGTGTACGCCCAGCACCTGCTGGAGGAGGCGGAGCTCCCCAAGGGTGTGAAGCGTGAGGAGCTGGAGGCGATAGCCGAGGACGCCGAGCGCGCCAAGGACGTCTTCATCCGCTCCAACCTCCGGCTGGTCGTCGCCGTCGCGCGGCGTTACCCGCGCAGCGGCCTTCCCTTGCTCGACCTCATCCAGGAGGGCAACGCCGGCCTGGTGCGGGCGGTGGAGAAGTTCGACTACGCCAAGGGTTTCAAGTTCTCCACCTACGCCACCTGGTGGATCCGGCAGGCCATCACCCGGTCCATCGCCGACCAGTCGCGCACCATCCGGCTGCCCGTCCACCTGGTCGAGGAGCTGGGCCGGATCCGGCGTGTCCAGCGGGAGAAGTCCAAGGAGCTGGGCCGCGAGCCGGAGCCGGCCGAGATCGCGGCCGAGCTGGACACCACCGAGGCGCGGATCAAGGATGTCCTGGACTGGGCGCGTGACCCGGTGAGCCTCAACATGTCCGTCGACGACGAGGGCGAGACCCAGTTCGGCGACCTGGTCGAGGACACCGGGGCGACGTCCCCGGAGGACGCCGTGATGGTCATGCTCCGCCGCGAGGAGCTGGACGGTCTGATCGGGCGTCTGGACGACCGGACGGCCTCGATCATCCGGTCGCGCTACGGGATGGAGGACGGCCGTGAGCGGACGCTCACCGAGGTGGGCAAGCAGCACGGGCTGACGCGGGAGCGGATCCGCCAGATCGAGAAGCACGCGCTGGCCGAGCTGAAGCGGATCGCCGACCACGCGGGCTTCGAAGCCGCCTGACGGCCTCGCCGCCGCCACCTCGCCGGCGTACCGGGGCCCCGGGTGCGGACTCGCTCCGCACCGGGGCCCTTACGCGTCCCCGGCGGCGGTCGGCACGGGCGCGGGGAGCTTCTAGGCTGGAGGAGTGGACGATGTGCGAGACGGAGGCGGGCCGGTGACCGAGCGGGAGCCCAGGCAGGACGGCGGGGGCAGGACGGACGCCGCGGAGGCCGTGAAGGCGTCCGACGACCCCAAGGCCGCGAGGAAGGGCCGGCTGGTCTTCCGGGACCCGCTGGACCAGCAGTCCAGTGACGACACCGACGCCGGCTGGGGCGGGCGCCCGGGAACGGCGGACAGTGGTGGACGGGGGCTGGACTGGTACCTGAGCCAGCGCCCGCCGCACCACGGCGACTGACGGGGAGTGCTCAGCGCTGCCGCGTGACCAGCGCGTCGCGGATCTCGGTCAGCAGCAGGACCTGCTCGGCCTCCGCCTGGACCTCGGTGATGCCTCTGCGCCGGGCGGCGAGCCTGGTCATCGGCAGGATCAGGCAGAAGTAGACGACGGCCGCGGTAATGACGAACTGCAGGAGGGCGCTCAGCACCGAGCCCCACAGGATGAGGACCCCGGACGTGACCTCGCCGGTCGCGCTCAGCTCGCAGGGGCCCTTGAGGCAGGAACTGTAGGCACCCAGGTCCTTGGCCCCGAAGGCGCCGACGATCGGGTTGATCACGCCCTTGACGAAGGCGTTGATGATGTTGGTGAACGCCGCGCCGATGACGACGGCGACGGCGAGTTCGACGACATTTCCGCGCAGCAGGAATTCCTTGAAGCCTTTCATGCCGCGTGAACGACGAAGTCGTGTTCCGGTCACGGGTGAGCTTCGAGGTGTTCCGATTGACAACCCGATCGGCCGACCGACGCGGCGCCCGGAGGGGAGAGACCCGCCCGCGCGGGCCCGACGGCCAGCGCGGCCGACAGGGCGATCAGCAGCAGGGCGGGCACCCCGAGCCGGTGCCGGGCGGCCCGGCGGAGCCGGTGGAGGCGGCCACCGCCACGCCGGATCGGCGCGAAGGGCGGCACCTCCCGCCGGGGCGGAACGGCCGGGGCGGGGAGCGGCGGGAATCGCGGGGGGAGGCTCGTGGTCGACATGGGCACCACCGGTGGTCGCGGGGCGCCGGTCCGGGGTGCGGGCCGGCTCTTCCGACGCACACTCTGGGCGGCCCACGGGGCGGGTGGAAGTCCTGTCCCCAGGTCTGTGGACAACTCGGCCCTGTGGACAACTCCGTACGCCCGAACGGGGTAGTGGGCCCATCGGCGGTTGACCGCGAGCGGCCTGCCTCCGCCCGGGCACGCGAAAGGCCCGCGGGCCGCGCGATGGCGCGGGCCCCCGGGCCTTGCGAAGTTCTGGTCTCAGCCGGCCGGCTTCGCCGCCGGAGCCGAGCTCGCGGCAGCGGTCGAGCCGCCCGAGGACGACGAGGACGAGGTCGAAGCAGCCGACGACGAGCCGGACGAGGACGAATCCGACGAGGTCGAGTTCGACGACGAGCCGGTGCCCACCGAGCTGCTGGACGAGGATCGGCTGTCGGTCCGGTAGAAGCCGGAGCCCTTGAAGACCACACCCACGGCCGAGAAGACCTTGCGGAGCCGTCCCTGGCAGTCGGGGCACGTGGTCAGCGCCTCGTCGGTGAACTTCTGCACCGCCTCCAGGCCGTTGCCGCACTCGGTGCACTGGTACTGGTACGTGGGCACTTGTCTTCCTCCTGGCACTCTCGCCTGATGAGTGCTAACGATGGTCAATGATGCGGCATTCCGCTGGATCAGTCCAGCGACTCGAATGTGAGATGAGCCGGGGGCGCGCCGAAGCACCCGTTCCCCCGCCCGCCGGAAGCCGGCCGCCGAGGGCCGCCGCCCCGGCCCGGACCCGCCGCCCGACCGGCCGGACGCGTCCGACCCGACCCGGCGCCCGACCCGGCGCCCCGAGCCCCGCCGCTCAGCCCTTCGCCGCCCCGACCAGCTGCGGAGCCGAGCCCCGCTCGTTCGCGCCCGCGACCACCGTGCTCGCCGCGCCCGGCGCGATCAGCAGGTGCCGCAGCGCGACCAGCGCGACCAGGCCGAGCCCGGCACCGGCCATCGGCACCAGGAACCCGGCCGACGGCCCGTGTCCGTCGATCAGCCGTCCGGCGACCGTGGACCCGGCCGCCAGGCCCAGCCCGATGGCACCGGTCAGCCAGGTGAAGGCCTCGGTCTTGGCGCCGTCCGCGACCAGCGTCTCGACCAGGGTGTACCCGGTGATCAGCGTCGGTGCGATGGCCAGGCCGCAGACCAGCCCGGCAACGGACAGCGCGACCAGGTTGGGCATCGCCCAGAGCGTCGAGCAGCCCACGACCAGCAGCGCGTAGCTGGCCAGCATCCGGTGCCGGGCGGCCCGGCGCCAGGCGACCATGCCGTACAGCACGCCGGCCAGCATCGAGCCGCCGGCGAAGATCCCGTACACGGTGCCGTTGGCGCCGGGCTGGCCGACCGACTCGGTGAACGCGGTGACCGACACCTGCATGGCGCCGAAGACGGTGCCGACGCCCAGGAACGCGCCGGCCAGCAGCCGGACGCCGGGGGAGGAGAGCGCGGAGACCCGGCGGACGCCGGGCTGGTGCGGGTGCCGGGCCGGCGCGGTGCGCCGCTGGGCGGCGAAGGCCAGTCCGCCGACCACGGTCAGCGCGGCCTCGGCGATCAGCCCGGCGGCGGGCGTGACCGAGGTGGCGATGGCGCCGGCGAGCACCGGGCCGATCACGAAGGTGAACTCGTCCGTCACGGACTCGAAGGCGAAGGCGGTGTTGAGCTTGGCGGCCGACAGCGCGGACGCCGAGCGTCCGCCGGCCGCACCCTCGGCGGAGAGCTTGGCGACCCAGCGGGACCGGACCATCGCGCCGACCTGCGGCACGCTGGCGCCGGCCGGGGCGGCGGCGAGGAAGAGGGTCCAGACCGGGGCGTGGCCCAGGGCCAGCGCGATCAGCGCGCCGACCGAGACCGCGTGCACGATCACGGTCGGGACGAGCACGGCGGCTTGGCCGTAGCGGTCGGCCAGCCGGCCGGTCTGCGGGCCGATGAAGGCCTGGGCGACGGCGGAGACCGCCGCGACGCTGCCGGCCGTGCCGTAGGAGCCGTGGGTGTCCAGCACCAGCAGGACGATGCCCAGGCTGAGCATCGCGTACGGGAGCCGCGCGGCGAAGGCGGGGGCCAGGAACGTCCAGGCCCCGGGGGTGCGCAGCAGTGCGCCGTACCCGACGCGGGCGGGTGCGCCCTGGTCGGCGGTGGCCCCGGTGCCCGGCCGGGTGTCCGGGAGCGTGTCGGTGGCCAGGGCGGCGCGGGTGTCCGCGGTGTTCTCGACCGTTCGGCGGGCCGTCACGGTCGTCCTTCCTGCTGCCTGGTAGCGCGGAAGGGGCATGGGGTGGCCCCGACGGCGCCGAGAGTCGTCCTCTCGCGCGTCGACCGGGGTAGTTACCGGGCCCGCCCGGCGTGGTTGCCGGGATCCGGGCCGCGGCCGCCGAGCGGTCGCGCCAACTCTGCTTCAGGCAGATGCTGGGGTGTTTCGATCGTTCTGCATATACGCGCGTAGATGACGCGCTACCCCCACCATACAGAGGACATCCAGATCTGTCCCGTCCATCGGAGGTGAACGCTGGACGAACCCCCCGTGGTCATCGCGGTCACCGCCGCCCGTACAGCCACCCCGCGAGCTTGCCGCCCTTGTCCACGGCCCGCAGCCGCCGCTCGGCGGCCTCGCTGACCTCGTCGGTGGTCACGACCAGCAGTTCGTCGCCGCCGCGCAGCACGGTGGCCTTGTCCGGGACGAAGCTGCTGCCCTCCCGGACGACCAGGGTCACCGCCGCGCCGGCCGGCAGCCGCAGCTCGCCGATCTCCACGCCGGACATCCTGGAACTCGGCGACAGCGCCACCGACAGCAGGTGTCCGTGCAGCTTCTCCAGGGGCGCGGACTCGATGCCGAGGTCCTGGCCCATCGAGCCCTCGGAGATCTTCAGCCACTTGGCGACCCAGGGCAGGGTCGGGCCCTGGAGCAGGGTGAAGACCACGACCAGGATGAAGACGATGTTGAAGACGTCGTGGGCCATCGGCGTGCCGGCCACCATCGGGATGGTCGCCAGCACGATGGGCACCGCCCCGCGCAGCCCGGCCCAGCTGAGCAGCGCCTGCTCGCGGCCGGGCAGCTTGAAGGGCGTCAGCGTGATCACCACGGACAGCGGCCTGGCCAGGAAGACCAGCACGGTGCCGATCACCAGCGCGGGCACCACGGCCGAGCCCATGGTCTCGGGGGTGCAGAGCAGGCCGAGCAGCACGAACATGCCGATCTGCCCGATCCAGGCCAGTCCGTCGGCGAAGCCGCGGACGGCGGGCCCGTGCGGCAGTTTGGCGTTCCCCAGGATGACCGCGCTGATGTAGACGGCGAGGAAGCCGGAGCCGTGCAGCAGCGCGCCGCCGGCGTAGGCGAGCACGGTGAGCGCCAGGACGGCGATCGGGTAGAGGCCGGAGGACGGCAGGGCGACGTGCTTGATCCCGAACGCGCCCAGCTTGCCGACCGTGAGGCCGACCGCGGCCCCGATGGCCAGCTCGGCGACGATCGTGCCGATCAGGACGTACCAGGAGTCGAGTTCACCGGTGGTGGCGAAGGCGACGACGAGGATCACCACGGGGGCGTCGTTGAAGCCCGACTCGGCCTCCAGGAGCCCGGTCAGCCGGTGCGGCAGCGGGACCATCCGCAGCACGGAGAAGACGGCGGCCGCGTCGGTCGAGGAGACGATCGCGCCGAGCAGCATGGACGTCCGCCAGTCCAGGCCGACCAGCCAGTGCGCGCCGGCCGCGGTCACGAAGACGCTGATCCCGACGCCGACCGTGGCGAGCACGGTGGCGGCCGGCATCACGGGTCTGACCTCGCGCCAGCTCGTCTTGAGACCGCCCTCGGCCAGGATGACGACCAGTGCGGCGTAGCCGATCACCTGGGTCAGCGCGGCGTTGTTGAAGGCGAAGCCCAGGCCGTTCTGGCCGAGGGCGACGCCGATGCCGAGGTAGATCAGCAGGCTGGGCAGCCCCGACCGGGTCGAGATGCGCACGGCGACCACCGCGACCAGCAGGATCACGGAGAATTCGAGGAGCAGCCGGTTCAGGTGGTCGACATTCACGCAGGGGCACCTCGGGCAGGCTGGGGGCGGGCGGGGTGTCTGGTGGCGGTGAGGCCGGGGGGAGCCGACCGGCCGGGGGCGATTGCTCCGCTAGCGGATCGTTACTCAGTCTAACATTTTGCCATATCTTTAGCTTCACCGTTCACACGGGTCCCTTCCCACCCTCCGCTGACCTCGTCCGATCCCACCGTGAACGTCCCCCGTGCACGCCCGCCAGTGGACTCGGCCTAATGTGGTCCCCTGTCATGGCCGTGTGCCCTGGACATGCCCGCCCGTCCCCCAGTCGAGGACCGCAAGGACCCAGATGCCCCGCTCGAAGAAGTTCCGGCGCGCCCGTCTGATCGTGATCGTGCTGGTCGTGCTGCTGGTGGCCGGCGCCGGCTACGGCGGCTACCGGGGGGTGGCCGCGGTACGCGCGTCCTTCCCGGAGGTCGACGGCAGCGTCAAGGTGGCGGGCCTGAGCGCGCCGGTCGACGTGAAGCGGGATGCCAACGGCATCCCCCAGCTCTACGCCGACACCCCGGAGGACCTCTTCCGCGCCCAGGGCTACGTGCAGGCGCAGGACCGGTTCTGGGAGATGGACGTCCGACGGCACATCACCGCGGGCCGGCTCTCCGAGATGTTCGGCGACAGCCAGGTCGAGACCGACTCCTTCATCCGCACCATGGGCTGGCGCGACGTGGCGCAGAAGGAGATCGACTCCCAGCTGTCGCCCGAGACCAGGAAGAACCTCCAGGCGTACGCGGACGGCGTCAACGCCTGGCTCGGCGAGCACCCCGGCGGCGCGAGCGCCTCGCTGGAGTACAGCCTGCTCGGCGTGGTGAACGGCGACTACAAGCCGGAGCAGTGGGCCCCGGTCGACTCGGTCTCCTGGCTGAAGGCGATGGCCTGGAACCTCTCGGGGAACCTCCAGGAGGAGATCGACCGCTCGCTGCTCGCCCAGGACTTCAGCCCGGAGAAGATCGCCGAGCTGTATCCGGAGTACCCGTACGCGCGCAACGGCACCATCGTGAAGACCGGCACCGTCTCGGGCGACGCGTACCGCCCGGCGGACGGGGCCGCCCAGTCCGGCCCCACCACGGGCACCGCGCAGGGCGCGGCCGCGACCAAGGCGATGTTCAAGGACGTCACCGACCGGATCGACGCGATGCCGCAGCTGCTCGGCCGGCAGGGCCAGGGCATCGGGTCCAACTCCTGGGTGGTCGCCGGCTCGCACACCACCACCGGCAAGCCGCTGCTGGCCAACGACCCGCACCTCGGCCCCGGCCTGCCGTCGGTCTGGTACCAGATGGGCCTGCACTGCCGCACCGCCTCGCCCGCCTGCCAGTACGACGTCTCCGGCTTCACCTTCGCCGGTATGCCGGGCGTGGTGATCGGCCACAACAAGGACATCGCCTGGGGCTTCACCAACCTCGGCGCGGACGTCACCGACCTCTTCCTGGAGAAGGTCACCGGCCCGGAGACCTACCTGGTGGACGGCAAGGAGGTGAAGTTCACGCTGCGCAAGGAGACCATCAAGGTGGCCGGCGGCGAGGACCGCACCATCACCGTCCGCACCACCCAGACCGGCGCCCCGCTGATCTCCGACCAGAGCACCGAGCAGCAGAACGTCGGCAAGTACGCGCCGAACGGCGCCTCCGCCCCGGACCGCTCGACCAGCGGCTACGGCGTGGCCCTGCAGTGGACGGCGCTGGAGCCGGGCAAGACCATGGACGCCGTCTTCGCGCTGGACCGCGCCAAGGGCTGGGACGACTTCCGGGCCGCCGCGAAGGACTTCGCCGTCCCCGCGCAGAACCTGATCTACGCCGACGCCGAGAACATCGGCTACCAGGCCCCGGGCAACATCCCGGTCCGCGGCAAGGGCGACGGCGGCTACCCGGCGCCGGGCTGGGACTCCTCGTACCAGTGGAAGGGCGCCGTCCCCTTCACCGCCCTGCCCTACAGCCGCAACCCGGCCGCCGGCTACATCGTCACCGCCAACCAGGCCGTGGTCGACCCCTCGTACAAGTACCTGCTGACCAAGGACTGGGAGTACGGCACCCGGGCCAAGGAGATCACCGACCAGATCGAGGCCAAGCTCAGGAACAACGGCAAGATCTCGCCGGACGACATGCAGGAGATGCAGCTCGACAACACCAGCATCCTGGCCAAGACGCTGGTCCCGATGCTGCTGAAGGTGCAGATCGACGACCCGTACGTGCGCGAGGCGCAGGACCTGCTGAAGGACTGGAACTTCCACCAGGACGCCGACTCGGCCGCCGCCGCCTACTACAACGGCGTCTGGCGCCAGCTGCTCAGCCTCTCCTTCGGCCAGAAGTTCCCGGCCGACCTGCGCGCCGAGGACAACTGCCTGCTGGTCCGCCGGCAGACCGACCCGACCAAGCCCGACAGCCGCACCCAGATCGTCACCGAGTGCGGCACCCGTGACCCGGGCAAGGCCCAGCCGGACGGCGGCGACCGCTGGACCGAGGTGGTGCGCCAGCAGCTGGCGAAGCCCGACAGCAGCTGGTGGACGTACATCGACTCGGACCACCACGAGCAGAAGGGCCTCGACAACCTGCTCGCCGAGGCGATGAAGAATGCCCGTCAGGACCTCACGGCGCTGCTCAGCAAGGACGTCTCCACCTGGAGCTGGGGCCGTCTGCACACCCTGACGCTGCGCGAACAGACCCTGGGCAGCGACGACTCCTCGATCGCCTCCGGCTTCGTCCGGCGACTGCTCAACCGCGGCCCGTACCGCCTCTCCGGCGGCTCCGGCGCGGTCGACGCGGCGGGCTGGAACGCGGCGGCGGGCTACCAGGTGGACTGGATCCCGTCGATGCGGATGGTCGTCGACCTGAGCGACTTCGACGCCTCGCGCTGGGTGAACGTGGGCGGCGCCTCCGGGCACGCCTTCCACGACAACTACAACGACCAGACCGACCTCTGGCTCAAGGGCAAGCTGCTGACCTGGGCCTATTCACCCGACGCGGTCGAGAAGTCGGCCAAGCACAAGCTGGTGCTGACCACCGGCTGAGCCGGCCCGCACGGCACGGCGGCCCCGCCCCTCGGACCCCGAGGCGCGGGGCCGCCGTCGTCACCGCCGTCGTCACCGAGGGCGTCACCCCAGCCGGTGCGGCCCGGACGGGGTGAGGGCGAGGTCCACCGGCAGGTCGTGCGGCTCGGCCGGCACGCTCGCCAGCAGCTCGTGCTCGTAGAGCAGCACCGCCAGCAGCGGTCGCGCCCCGGCCCGCCCGAGCCGGGCCAGCACCCGGTCGTACGAGCCGCCGCCGCGGCCCAGCCGCAGCCCCCGCCGGTCCACCGCCAGGCCGGGCAGCAGCACCAGCGACGCCGTGGTCACGGCCTCCGGCCCGAGCCGGCCGCCGACCGGCTCCAGCAGCCCGCGCCCGGCCGGCGCCAGCGCCTGCGGCCCCTCGTACTCGGCCCAGTCCAGGTCGTTGTCGGCCAGCAGCACCGGCAGCAGCACCCGGACCCCGCGCGCCAGCAGCGCGTCCAGCAGCGGCCGGGTGCCCGGCTCGCTGCCGACCGACACGTACGCGGCCACCGTGGCGCCCGGCTCGGCCAGCGCGCCGGCGTGCCCGGCCAGGGCGAGCGCCGCCCGCTCCCGCTCCACCGCCACCAGCGCCCGCCGTTCGGCCAGCAGCCGTGTCCTCAGCGCGCTCTTCTCGTTGTGCATGGGATCCTCCACAGCTCTGTGCCCGTGACGTCCAGAGCCTGACACGCGGAAGGCGCCCCGATGTCGACCCCGCTGCTGCTCCAGGCCCTGGCCGCGCTGAGCGCCCCGGCGCTGGCCGGCGCCGCCGTGTTCGGCCTGCGGCTGCGCCGGGCCGAGGGCGCCGCCGCCGACCGCGAGGCCCGGCTGCGCGAGCGGGTCGCCGAGCTGGAGGCCCGCTGCGCCGAGCTGGAGCGCACCGCCTCCTGCGACCCGCTCACCGGGGTCTGGAACTACCGCCACCTGCAGCTCACCCTGGACCGGGAGATCGAGCGCGCCCGCCGGGCCGAGCAGGCCGACCAGCAGGACGGCCCGCACCCGCTGGCCGTCCTGCTGCTGGACATCGCGGGCTTCGACCGGGTGATCGCCGAACACGGCCGGGCCCGGGCCGACGCGATACTGCGCGACCTCGCCCAGCGGCTCGGCATGGAGATCCGCCGCTCCGACACCCTCGGCCGGTACAGCGGCGAGGTCTTCCTGATCGTGCTGCCGGACACCGGCGCCGCGGGCGCGGCACACGTCGCCGAACGGCTGGTCTGGTCGGTCCGCCGCCACCTGCTGCTGGACTGGTCCTCCGGCCCGCGCGAGGGCCGCCGCCAACAGGGCAACGGGCTCACCGCCGCGGTCGGCGTGGCCGTGCTGCCCGAGGACGGTACGCATGCCGCCGTCCTGCTCCGGGCCGCCGACCGGGCCCTGGCCGAGGCCCGCGACGCCGGCGGGGACTGCTGGCGCGAAGCCGCCTCCTCCCGGCCACTCAGCGGCTCCGCTGCCGAGCGTGACCGTTCGGAAAACCCGGGTAGTCTGTCGCCCTGTGCCGGAGAGGATCCCCTCACCTCACCCGGCGCTTCCCCTTTGCCTGCCACCTTGGCCGGGCCCAGCGACGTGCTGTCATAGCCGGTCAACCGCGCTCGGCCGGGCGTAAACATGCCTTAGTAAGGTAAACGCATGACGACGATCAGCTCCCGAATTCCGGTAACCAAGGCCGTGGTCCCCGCGGCCGGACTGGGTACGCGCTTCCTCCCGGCCACCAAGGCCACTCCGAAGGAGATGCTGCCTGTCGTCGACAAGCCGGCGATCCAGTACGTCGTCGAGGAGGCGGCCTCCGCCGGGCTGTCCGACATACTGATGGTCACCGGCCGTAACAAGCGGGCGCTGGAGGACCACTTCGACCGCGCCTACGAGCTGGAGGAGCTGCTCGCCCGCAAGGGCGACCAGGACCGGCTGCGCCGGGTGCGCGAGTCCGTCGACCTGGCCAACATGCACTACGTCCGCCAGGGCGACCCGAAGGGTCTCGGCCACGCCGTCTCGGTCGCCGAGCAGCACGTCGCCGGCCAGCCCTTCGCCGTTCTGCTCGGCGACGACCTGATCGACCCGCGCGACCCGCTGCTCGCCCGCATGATCGAGGTCCAGCAGGAGCTCGGCGGCTCGGTCGTCGCCCTCATGGAGGTCGACCCCTCGCAGATCCACCTGTACGGCTGCGCGGCCGTCAAGGCCAACGGCTTCGGCGAGGACGTCTTCCAGGTGACCGACCTGGTCGAGAAGCCCGAGACCGCCGACGCGCCGTCGAACTACGCCGTCATCGGCCGCTACGTGCTCGACCCCTCGGTCTTCGACGTGCTGCGCGAGACCCCGCCCGGCCGCGGCGGCGAGATCCAGCTCACCGACGCCCTGCGCGAGCTGACCACCCGCGACGCCGAGAGCGGCGGCCAGGTGCACGGCGTCCTCTTCAAGGGCCGCCGCTACGACACCGGTGACCGCGCGGACTACCTGCGCGCTATCGTCCGTCTGGCCTCCGAGCGCGAGGACCTGGGCCCGGAGTTCCGCTCCTGGCTCCGTGAGTTCGTCGCCTCCGAGCTGCAGGACTGACACGCCGACAGAGAGCGAGAGCGCCGATGACCGGGTCCACGGAGAACCGTCCCACCCCCGCCGCAGCCTGCTGCGACGGATCCGCGGACCCGGCACCGGCCGCCCGGCCGGCCCGTCTCTGGACCGTCGACGAGCACCTCGCCGACGTGCTGGCCGCGGTCGGCCCGCTGCCCGCGATCGAGCTCCAGCTGCTCGACGCCCAGGGCTGCCGGCTCGACGAGGACGTGCTCGCCGGCGGTGACCTGCCGCCCTTCGACAACAGCTCGATGGACGGCTACGCCCTGCGCACCGCCGACACTGCCGGAGCCACCGCCGAGTACCCCTCGGTGCTCTCGGTGGTCGGCGACATCGCCGCCGGCGCCGCCGAACTGCCCAGGGTCGGCCCCGGCCAGGCCGCCCGGATCATGACCGGCGCCCCCGTCCCGCCCGGTGCCCAGGCGGTCGCCCCGGTCGAGTGGACCGACGGCGGCAGCGGCACCGGCCGGGCCGCCGACGCGATGGGCGCCCCGGTCGAGGACGAGGAGGTCCGGGTGCTGCGCCCGGTCTCCGAGGGCGCCCACATCCGCCGCCGCGGCAGCGACGTCACCGCCGGCGACCGGGTCCTGGAAGCCGGTACCCGGCTCGGCCCCACCCAGATCGGCCTGCTCGCCGCGATCGGCCGGGGCACCGTCCGGGTCCGCCCCCGCCCGCGCGTGGTGGTGCTCTCCACCGGCAGCGAGCTGGTCCAGCCCGGCGAGCCCGTCGGCCCCGGGCAGATCGCCGACTCCAACAGCTTCACCCTCACCGCCGCCGCCCTGGACGCCGGCGCCATCGCCTACCGCGTCGGCGGGGTGCCGGACGACGCGGACCGGCTGCGCGCCGTCCTGGAGGACCAGCTCGGCCGGGCCGACCTGATCGTCACCAGCGGCGGCGTCAGCGTCGGCGCGTACGACGTGGTCAAGGAGGTCTTCGAGTCCTACGGCGGGGTCGACTTCCGCCGGCTGCGGATGCAGCCCGGCAAGCCGCAGGGCTTCGGCCGGATCGGCGACGGTGCCGGCGTCCCGCTGCTGGCCCTGCCCGGCAACCCGGTCAGCGCCTACATCTCCTTCGAGCTCTTCGTCCGCCCGGTGATCCGCACCATGCTCGGCGCCGCCGACGTCCACCGCCCGGTGGTCCGGGCGGTCTGCCCGGTCGCGCTGCGCTCGCCCGCCGGGCGGCGGCAGTTCCTCCGCGGCCGGTACGCGGCGGCCGACGGCGTGGTGGAGCCGGTCGGCGGCGCGGGCTCGCACCTGGTCGGCGCGCTGGCCAGGGCGGACTGCCTGATCACGGTGCCCGAGGAGGTCACCGAGCTCGCCGCCGGCAGCGAGGTGGACGTCGTCCTGCTCGGCGGCTGAGCGGTCCCGGCGACCGGGCCGTCCCGTCCGCCGACACGGCCCGTCCCACGCCCCGGCCGGAGCGAGGAGTACGGTAGCGCGGTATTCGATCTGCGCGCCCCCTGGAGCCACCCGTGACCGCCTCACCCCCCGGCGACCGCCTCACCCATGTCGACGACCAGGGCGCGGCCCGGATGGTCGACGTCTCCGAGAAGGCCACCACCGCGCGCACCGCGGTCGCGGCCGGCCGGGTCAGGGTCGCCCCCCGCGTGGTCGAGCTGCTGCGCGGCGAGGGCGTGCCCAAGGGCGACGCCCTCGCGGTCGCCCGGATCGCCGGGATCATGGGCGCCAAGAAGACACCGGAGCTGATCCCGCTCTGCCACCCGATCGCGGTCTCCGGGGTGAAGGTCGAGCTCTCCGTCACCGACGACGCGGTCGAGATCACGGCCACCGTGAAGACCGCCGACCGGACCGGCGTCGAGATGGAGGCGCTCACCGCCGTCGCGGTGGCCGGGCTCACCGTGATCGACATGGTCAAGGCCGTCGACAAGGGCGCCGCCATCGAGTCCGTCCGGGTGCTCAGCAAGACCGGCGGCAAGAGCGGCGACTGGTTCGCCGCGGGGAGCCCGGAATGACCGCGCCGGACGCGGGGGCGCCGGTCACGGGGGCGCCGGCGATGAGGGCGCTGGCCGTCACCGTCTCCAACCGCGCCTCGGCCGGCGTCTACGCGGACCGCGGCGGCCCGCTGCTGGTGGCCGGCCTGGCCGCGATGGGCTTCACCGCCGACGGCCCCCGGGTGGTGCCGGACGGCGAGCCGGTCGAGGCGGCCCTGCGGGAGGCCGTCGCGGCCGGGTACGACGTGGTGCTCACCACCGGCGGCACCGGCATCTCCCCGATGGACCTCACCCCCGAGATGACCGCGCGGGTGATCGACCGGCAGATCCCCGGCATCCCCGAGGCCATCAGGGCGTACGGCCGCGAGAAGGTCCCGACCTCCGCGCTCTCCCGCGGGCTCGCGGGCCTCGCCGGCCGTACCCTGATCGTCAACCTGCCGGGCTCGACCGGTGGCGTCAGGGACGGCCTGGCCGTCCTGGAGCCGCTGCTCGCGCACGCCGTCGACCAGCTCGGCGGCGGGGACCACCCCCGGCCCGACGCACCTGCTTCCGGGAGAGCGCACTGAACGCCGGCTGGCCGGTAGAACTCCACGAGGGGGACGTCGCGCTGCGCCCGATCCGGGGCCGGGACCAGCGGGAGTGGCAGGAGGTCAGCCGCCGCAACCGGGACTGGCTGCGGCGCTGGGAGGCCACCGTGCCGCCCGGCCCGGCCGGCCGGGGCACCGGCCCGCGCCCGACCTACCGGCAGATGGTCCGGTTCCTGCGCGGTGAGGCCTCGGCCGGGCGGATGCTGCCCTTCGTGGTGCTCCACCAGGGCCGGCTGGTCGGCCAGCTGACCGTCGGCGGGATCACCTGGGGTTCGATGTGCTCGGCCAACGTCGGCTACTGGATCGACGAGGCGGTGGCCGGCCGGGGCATCATGCCGGCGGCCGTGGCGCTTTCGGTGGACCACTGTTTCACCACCCTGGGCCTGCACCGGATCGAGGTCTGCATCCGGCCGGAGAACGGACCGAGCCGCCGGGTGGTGGAAAAGCTCGGGTTCCGCTCGGAGGGAATGCGGCCGCGCTATCTGCACATCGACGGCGACTGGCGCGACCACCTGGTGTACGCGCTGACCGCCGAGGAGGTTCCCGAGGGGATGCTGGAACGCTGGCGGACGCTCAGTTCGGCGCGGCGCCCGCGTAATTGAATATATGTTCGAACCAAATATCGATATGGCATCGGCGTGGCGACGGACGGGCACAAATACCGGCAAAATAGTCGGAGAATCAGCTTGATCACACGACACGCCGTGCCAAATTGCTGCCGTGCCTTCCCCGGCGCCCGTACGGTGTGAAACGTGAGCAGTAGCGGCCTTATCTACGCCGTCATCGTAGGGGCCTGGGCCGCCTATCTGGTGCCGATGTGGCTCCGCAGGCAGGACGAGCTCAACGAGGCGCGCCCGACGGAACGCTTCAGCACCGCCATCCGCCTGCTGGCCGGGCGTTCGGCGCTGGAGCGGCGGGCGGCCCGGGCCCTGGGCGACGAACCGCGTGACGACGAGCAGAGCGACGACGGCCCTCCCGTACGGGACGAGGCCGCCCCGGGCGACCCCGGCGCCGGTCCCGACGGCGATCCCGGTGCCGACCGCGCGGGCGGTCCGGGTGCCGACCGCGACGGCGGGACCGCGCCGGAGCCGGAGCGGCTGCCGGAGGCGGAGCCGGAGCGGCCCGTGCTCCGCGCCCCCGAGCGCCCAACCGGTGCGCGCGGCGGGATCGAGCCCCGGGCTCGGCTGCTGGCCCGGCGCCGCCGGATGGTCACCGTCCTCTTCCTGGCCTTCGCCCTCGGCGCGGTCGTCGCGGCGGTGTCCGGCCTCGCCTTCCTCTGGGTCCCGGCCGTGCCGGCGACCCTGCTGACCCTCTACATCGGCCACCTGCGCAAGCTGGAGCGGCTGCGGTACGAGGTGAAGATCGACCGGGTCCGGGCCGCCCAGGCCGCCGAGCGGCTGCGCAAGCGCGAACAGCAGCGTGCCGAGGCCGGTCCGGCCGAGGAGGCGCCGGAGCGGGCCCCCGAGGCCGCGGAGCCGGCCGGGCGCGGCCGCTCGCACCTGCGGCTCGCCACCGACCGCGACCGGGCCCCGGAGCCGGCGGGTCCGGCGTCCGCCTCGGCACTGGCGGAGGCGACCGAGCACGAGGAGTGGGTCGACGGCATGCGCGAGCGCGGCGCGGCCGGTCCGGACTCCTGGGAGCCCGTGCCCGTCCCGCTGCCGACCTACGTCACGGCTCCGGTGGCGCCCCGGGTCAGCCGGGGCCTCGACCTGTCGGCCCCCGGCACCTGGACGGCCGGCCGGCCGGCCGAGGCCCGGACCGGAGAGGTCCGTACCGGGGAGGTCCGGGCGACCGAGGCACGCAACACCCCGCTCTTCGACCAGTACGCCGAGCCCGCCGCCACCGAACCCCGCCGGCGCGCCGCCAACGAGTGACCGCCCGGGGGTGCTCCGGCACCCCCGGCCGTCCGGTCCTCCGGGGGTGGTCACGAGCCCCCTCCGAAAGGTGCTAAAGTTTCTTCTCGTTGGGGCTGTGGCGCAGTCCGGTAGCGCACCTCGTTCGCATCGAGGGGGTCAGGGGTTCGAATCCCCTCAGCTCCACCCAACAGGAAGTCCCGCCCGATCGAGAGATCGGGCGGGACTTCTGCGTTGTGCCGGAAGGCGCGGCGGACGGGCGGTCAGCGGGTCGTCACGGGCCGGGAGTTGGGCCTGTGACGATGATCACCTGACCACCACGACGGTGCACGGGGCGTGGTGCACGCAGTACTGGGTGACGGTGCCGAGGGCGGCGCCGGGCGGCGCGGCGCGGCCACGGCTGCCGAGGACGAGCACGGCGGCGCCCTCGGCGGCGCCGGTCAGTGCCGGACCGGGCGCGCCGGCCTTGAGGTGGCGCCGGACGGCGGAGGGCCCGGCCGCGGGTCCGGCGGAGGACAGCGCGGCGGCCAGGGTCTCGTCGAGGATCCGCGCGGCGTGCCGCTCGGGGCCGAAGCCGTCCAGGGCGGGCGGGACGAGGCCGTGCTCGCCCAGCAGGCAGGGGAACTCCCAGACGGTCACCGCCTCCAGCGGGCCGCCGGTGACGGCGGCGAGCCGGGCGGCCCAGCGGACGGCGGCGAGGGAGAGCGGGGAGCCGTCCACACCGACCACGATCCTGCCGTCCGGCTGCCGGGTCATCTTTCGAGCGTAGAGCGGTGCCGCCGGACCGGCGAGACGGCCGAGGGCCGACCGGAGAGACTCCGGCCGGCCCTCGGGAGGTGTCGGGTGCCGTCAGGGCTGGCCCGAGCCCGCGTACGGGCCCGGCTGCGGGGCACCGGCCTGCGGCGGCACGGAGCCGTAGCGGGCCGGCCGGCGGCCGTGCGGGTGGCGGGTGAGGGTGTAGCCGGCGACCCCGGCGAGGGCCGCCAGCACGCCGCCGGCCAGGGTCCAGAACCACCGGCTGTTCCAGCCGGAGAACCAGCCGGTGTACCAGTGCTCCTCGGCCTCCTCGGGGGCGGCCGCCTTGGCGGTCGCGGCGCCGCCGCCGACCGGCGGGACCAGCGGGGCCTTCAGCTCCCCGCCCTCCGGCTGGGCGTTGTCGGCGTCGCCCTTGGCGCTGACGTGCAGCTGGACGGAGGCGGCGAGGCCGAGGTCCGGCTGCGGGGCGTCGGCGAGCGAGAGCCGTACGTAGTAGGTGCCGGGCAGCGGGTCCCCGGACCATGGCTCGGCCCAGGAGCGGACCTCGCGCAGCGTGCAGCTGAGCGCGAGCGAGGCGGCGGCCGGGTCGGCGGTGGCGTTCTGGGTGCCGGCGGTGCAGGACTGGCGGCGGCGCAGCCCGTCGAACACCTCGACGCTCCAGGTCTGCGGGCCGTGCCGGTCGGCGGAGGGGGCCAGGCCGACGGTCAGGCCGACCGTCGCGGTCTGGCCCTCGGAGGCGCCGAACGCCCAGTACAGGTAGTCGCCGGTGGAGGCGGCGACGTTGGCGTCCTGGCCGGGGGCCAGGTTGATGGCGGTCAGGAAGGACGTTCCGGCCTTGGTGGCCGGGGCGGGCGTCCCGCTCGCGCTGGCGGAGGGGGACGGTGAGGCGGCGGAGGCCGCGGGGGCCGCCAGCACCAGGGCGGGGAGCAGGGCGAGCGCGGCGAGCGCGGCGCGGGTCGTCGAGGTACGCATGGTCAGTTCTCCCGCCAGACAGCGATCCGCCAGCGTGCGATCCAGCCGAACAGCAGGCCGGTCAGCAGGCCGGCCAGGGTGAGCACCAGCAGCAGGATCCAGCCGCGGCCGAGACCCATCGCCGGGCCGTCCGGGGCGGGCGAGGCGGCGGACAGGTCGACCGTCAGCTCCAGCGGCAGGCCGGGGTCGGCCTGGACGCCGGGCAGGGCGGCCAGCGAGTTGCTGACGACCAGGCAGACGGTGGTCTCCGGCTTGCCGCTCGGCGAGGCGGACGGCGTCGCGGAGGCGTAGCCCTTGGAGTCGTCGGTGGACCAGCGCAGACCGGTGGAGATCACGTCGGTCCGGCCGCTGCCGGCGTCGGTGCCGCGGACCAGTTCCTGGCCGGTGGCGCTGGTGGCCTGGAGCAGGACGCCGTAGTCACGGGCGACACCGCGGTCCAGGGCGACGCTGACCGAGGCGCGCAGCTCCTGCCCGGCCTTGACCGGGACGCGGTAGACCCGGTGCTCGGAGAACTTCTCCCGGTCGCTGTAGACACCGGGGGTGAGGACGGGCGCGCTCTCGCACTTGTCGGTGCCCGCCGTCTTGACCGGCGCCACCGTGTAGGTGTCGTTGGAGCGGTCCACCAGCTGCTTCACCTTGTCGGTGAGCTGCTCCTGGGTGCGGACGTCGGTGTAGGTGCCGCCGGTCGCGTTGGCGATGCAGAGCAACTGCTGGCGGGTCTTGTCGTCGTGCGCCAGGCCGAGGGTGTCGATCACCAGGTGGATGCCCTGGGCGGCGAGTTCACGGGCCACGTCGCACGGGTCCGGCGGGGCGCAGGAGTCCTCGCCGTCGGTGATCAGCACCACCCGGCGGGTGGTCTCGCCCTTGCCGAGGTCCTGCGCGGCACCGCGCAGGGCCAGGCCGATCGGGGTCCAGCCGGTCGGGCGCAGGGTGGCGACCGCGGTCTTGGCCTCGACCTTGTTGGTCTTGCCGACCGGGAAGAGCTGCTTGGTGTCCAGGCAGCCCTGGGCCTTGTCGGCCTCGCCGGGGACGTTGGCGCCCAGCGTGCGGATGCCGAAGTCGGTCTCCGGGGGCAGGGCGTCGATCACCTCGTTCAGGGATTGCTGGGCCACCGCGATGCGGCTCTTGCCCTGGATGTCGGTGGCTCGCATCGAGCCGCTGACGTCCAGGACGAGGTCGACCCGGGGGGCTTCCTTGCCGGCGTTGCCGGCTGATGGTTCGTCGGCATGGGCGGGCAGGCCGCTGAGCAGCGCGCCGCCTGTTATCGCCAGGGCGGCCAGCAGGCTGCCGAGCCTGGCCTTCGGGCGTCGTCCGGTAGTCACCCGCCCGATCCTAGGGATCATCAGTTCGCCATGGCCAACGCGGTCCGGTGCACGGGCCGCCGGACTCCGGCGCGAACTCCCGGGCGCCGGTGGGACATCGGCCGCCGGTTGCCGAGGCGTGCGCCGCCCGGGTCGGGGCGGGCGCCGGTCGGACGGCCGGCGGCGGGAGCGGTGGCGGGGCCGGGCGGCGGTGCGGGTGACGGCGGGCCGGTTCGACGGGGCGGGACACACCGGCCGCAAGAGCCCATATCTGCGGATAGCGCTCGTTAGGGTGACGAACCGGGGCACCGGCGCCCGCGCCCGGCCGGTACGTCCGACGGATTGGAAGGACCAGCGCATGAGCAATCTCTTCGCGATCGCCTACCCGGATCTGGCCACCGCCCAGGCGGTGCGCAACGAGGCGGTCGGACTGCAGACCCAGAAGCTGATCGACCTGGAGGACGCGGTCGTCGTGGAACGCCGCGAGGACGGCAGGATCAAGCTGCACCAGCAGGTCAGCACCACGGGTGCGGGCGCCGCCTCGGGAGCGCTCTGGGGCGGCGTCATCGGTCTGCTGTTCTTCATGCCGCTGCTCGGCGCGGCGGTGGGCGGCGCCGCCGGCGCGGCGGTCGGCGCCTCCACCGACATCGGGGTGGACGACGACTTCATGCGCGAGGTCGCCGAGCACCTCCAGCCGGGCACCGCCGCGGTGTTCCTGCTGGTCCGCCGGGCCACGGCCGACAAGGTCGTGCCGGCGCTGGCCCGCTACGGCGGCCGGATCATCCAGACCTCGCTCTCCGCCGGGGCCGAGGCCGAACTCAGGGCCACCGTCGAGGCGTCCCGGGTGCAGCCCGCCCCGGCCTCCGCCCCGGCCTCCGCCTGAGCCGCACCCGCCGGGCCGGCCGCCCCGGCCGTCGTTCCGTCAGCAGCACACCCGCGCAGCAGGACACCCAGGACGGTCCGTGGCGACACCCTCCGCCGTGACGAGAACCGCCGGCCGGCCCCGCCGGACGGTGCGGACCCGGCGCAACACCGAGCTCGCGCTGGTCCTGGCCGCCGTGCTGATCGCCGTCCTCGGCTACGCCGAGGTCGGGGTCAACATCGACGGCACGGTCCCCGCCGACGCGGCCGAGTACGGCGCCGCGCTCGGCGTGCTCGCGCTGCTGGCGCACGCCGTGGTGCGCTGGCGGGCGCGGTACGCCGATCCGCTGCCGCTGCCGATCGGCGTGCTGCTCAACGGGATCGGACTGGTCGTCATCTACCGGCTGGACCGGGCCACTCCCGGCGGCGGCGCGGCCCCCACCCAGCTGCTCTGGTCCACGCTCGGGGTGGCGCTGTTCATCGCGGTGGTGGTGCTGCTGCGCGACCACAAGCGGCTGCGGCGCTACGCGTACATCGGCGCCCTGGTGGCGCTGGTGCTGCTGGTGCTGCCGATCTTCTTCCCGCCGGTGTACGGCTCGCGGATCTGGATCACCGTCGGACCGCTCTCGTTCCAGCCGGGCGAGTTCGCCAAGATCCTGCTGGCGGTCTTCTTCGCCGCCTACCTGGCGGTCCACCGGGACGCGCTGGCGCTGACCGGCCGCCGGGTGCTCGGGTTCCAGCTGCCGCGCGGGCGGGTGCTCGGGCCGGTCCTGCTGATCTGGGCGGCCTTCGTGGGCGTCCTCGTCCTGGAGACCGACCTCGGCACCTCGCTGCTCTTCTTCGGCCTCTTCGTGGTCATGCTCTACGTGGCGACCGCGCGCAGCGGGTGGATCGCCATCGGGCTGTTCCTGGCCGCGGTGGCCGCGGTCGGGGTCGGCTGGCTCTCGCCGCACGTGCACAGCCGGGTCAACGACTGGCTGGACCCGCTCGGCTCGATCGCCGAGGGGCGGGGCGCCAACCAGATCGCCCAGTCGCTGTTCGCCTTCGCCTGGGGCGGGGAGCTGGGCAGCGGCCTCGGCAACGGGCACTCCGTGCTGATCGGGTTCGCGGCCAAGTCCGACTTCATCCTCGCGACCATCGGCGAGGAGCTGGGGCTGACCGGGCTGATCGCACTGTTCCTGCTGTACGCGCTGCTGGTCGCCCGGGGCTTTCGCACCGGCATCGCGCTGCGGGACCCGTTCGGCCGGCTGCTCGCGATCGGGCTGGCGTCGATCGTCGGCCTCCAGGTGTTCGTGGTGGCCGGCGGGGTGCTCGACCTCATCCCGCTGACCGGGATGACGCTCCCGTTCGTCGCCCAGGGAGGCTCCTCGGTGGTCACCAACTGGATCATCGTCGCGCTGCTGGTGCGGATGAGCGACATCGCCCGCCGCCCGTCCGCCGGGGAGGTCTGATGGCGCTCGGCCGCTCCCGGGGCGGCGGGCCGCAGGGCCGGCCGGGGATCTCCGTCACCGGCCGCCGCGCGGGCACCTTCTGCCTGCTGCTGACCGTGGCGCTGTGCGTCCAGGCCACCCGGGTCCAGGTGTTCCGGGCCGACGAGCTGGACCACAACCCGGCCAACCAGCGGCTCACCATCGAGCGGTACTCCCAGCCGCGCGGCAACCTGCTGGTCGGCGCCGACAGCGTCACCGGCTCCGAACCCACCGGCGGCCGGTACGACTACAAGCGCACCTACACCGACGGCCCGCTGTACGCCGCCGTCACCGGGTACTCCTCGCAGGCCTACGGGAACACCCAGCTGGAGGGGACGGAGGACGACCTGCTCTCCGGGACGGACAGCCGGCTGGCGAGCTGGGCGGTCTGGGACGCCGTCGCCCGCAAGCAGAACCCCGGCGGGGACGTCTACACGACCATCGACCGGGCCGCCCAGCAGGCCGCGATGCGCGGACTCGGCGGGCAGCAGGGCGCGGTCGCCGCGATCGAGCCCGCCACCGGCCGGATCCTGGCGCTGGCCAGCACCCCCTCGTACGACCCGGGCAGCTTCGCGGGCTCCTCCGCGGTCGACCAGGAGGCCTGGAACCGGCTGCAGGCCGACGCCGACCAGCCGATGCTCAACCGGGCGCTGCGCCAGACCTACCCGCCCGGCTCGACCTTCAAGGTGGTCACCGCCGCGGCCGCGCTGCAGCACGGCGTCGTCACGGACCCGGACGCGCCGACCGGCGCGCCCTACCCGTACGTCCTGCCGGGGACCACGACGCCGCTGGTCAACGACACCCCGGTGTGCGACGAGCCGGGGCAGTCGCTGGACACCGCGATGGTCCACAGCTGCAACAGCGTGCTGGGCTACCTCGGGGTGCAGGTCGGGCTGGAGCGGATGGTGGAGACGGCCGCGGACTTCGGCTTCAACGACCCGAGGCTGGACGTCCCGGTCCGGCCGGCCCGCTCCAACTTCGACACCCGGATGAACGAGTCCCAGCTGGCGCTCTCCTCGATCGGCCAGTTCGACACCGCGGCCACCCCGCTGGTGATGGCGATGGTCGCGGCCGGGGTCGCCAACAACGGCGCCGTGATGCGTCCACAGCTTGTGGACAAGCTGACCAAGCAGGACGGCACCACCGTGCAGCTGATGCGCCCGGCCGCGTACCGGCAGGCGATGAGCCCGGCGGTGGCCGGGCAGGTGCAGCGACTGATGACCGACGTGGTGGAGAACGGCACCGGGCGCAACGCGCGGATCGGCGGGGCGGTGGTCGGGGGGAAGACCGGCACCGCCCAGCACGGGGTGGACAACTCCGGGACGCCCTACGCCTGGTTCATCGCCTGGGCCAAGCCGGCCGGCTCCGGCGCGGTGGCGCCGGTGGCGGTCGCGGTCGTGATCGCGGACAGCGACGCGACCGATGTCACCGGCGGCGCGCTGGCGGCACCGATCGCCCGGTCGGTGATGCAGGCCGTCCTCGGGCGGTGAGGGGCGGAACGGCCCGTGCGCCGGGAGCACGTCGCTGACCTGCGGCTTAGCGGCTCGGTCCAAGATCCGCCGTTTGCGAAGTGTCCGGTTTGTGCATGCCAGTGCGACGATTCGTACAATGCGCACCGCGCGACTGTTCGTTTGCGACACTGGTGCATTCGCGGGGTACTGTCCCATCTTTGTTCGGTTGGTCCCCGATGGCACCCCACGGCGCGTCGAGTGACCGGCCGCTAGGACACCCTCCCTCGCCCAGCAAGGATCCTCGTTTTGGCCAGCAACGCCCTCGGCGCGCGCCTGTTGCGGCGCAAGCCCGTCTCGACCCTGATCGCCGAGAGCGAGGGCCGCGACGGCCTTCCCGCCGGTGCGCCCGAGGAGGGCGGACGCTCCGGTATCCACCTGCGCCGCACGATCGGCCTCTGGCAGCTGTCCTCGATCGGCATCGGCGCCACCATCGGCACCGGCATCTTCTTCGTGCTCAGCACCGCCGTGCCGTCGGCCGGTCCGGCCGTGATCCTCTCCTTCGTGATCGCCGCGGTCACCGCCGGCCTCACCGCGCTCTGCTACGCCGAGATGGCCTCCGCGATCCCGGTCTCGGGCTCCTCGTACTCGTACGCCTACGCCACCCTCGGCGAGGGCGTCGCGTTCGCTGTCGGCATCTGCCTGCTGATGGAGTACGGCGTCTCGGCCTCCGCGATCGCGGTGAGCTGGGCCGAGTACCTCAACAAGTTCTTCGACCTGGCCTTCGGGTTCAAGATCCCCGAGGCGATCTCCGGGGCGCCCGACAGCACCCACTGGTTCAACCTGCCGGCCCTGCTGCTGGTCGCGATGGTCTGCATCCTGCTGATCCGAGGCGTCAGCGAGTCGGTGAAGGTCAACGCGGCCATGGTGGGCATCAAGATCCTCATCCTGCTGCTCTTCATCGGGGTCGGTCTGACCGGCTTCCACTCCGGCAACCTGACCCCGTTCATGCCGCTGGGCATCGGCGGCGTCCAGGTGGCGGCCTCCAGCATCTTCTTCTCGTTCATCGGCCTGGACGCCGTGTCCACCGCCGGTGAGGAGGTCAAGAACCCGCGCCGCACCCTGCCGATGGCGATCATCATCTCGCTGGTCGTGGTCACCCTGCTGTACATCCTGGTGGCGCTGGCCGGCATCGGCGCGCAGCCCTGGGAGAAGTTCGACGGCCAGGAGGCGGGCCTCGCCCAGATCCTCCAGGACATCACCGGCCAGAGCTGGCCTGCCATCGTCTTCGCGATCGGCGCGATCATCTCGATCTTCAGCATCACCCTCGTGGTGATCTACGGCCAGACCCGCATCCTGTACTCGATGGGCCGCGACGGCATGCTGCCCAAGCGCTTCGCCGAGCTCTCGCCGCGCACCGGCACCCCGGTCTGGAACACCATCGTGGTGGGCCTCGGCGTCGGCGCGCTGGCCGCCTTCATCCCGCTGAACGTCCTGGCCGACATCACCAGCCTGGGCACCCTGATCGCCTTCTCGGTGGTCTCGGTCGGCGTGATCATCCTGCGCCGCACCCAGCCCGACCTGCCGCGCGGCTTCAAGGTGCCCGGCTACCCGGTCGTCCCGCTGGTCAGCGTCGGCTTCTGCATCTACCTGATCACCGGCCTGCACGCCGACACGTTCCGGGCCGGAGCGATCGCCCTGACGCTCGCCGTGGTCGTCTACTTCGGCTACAGCATGAAGCACTCCAAGCTGGAGAAGGCGGCGCGGCCGACCGACGCCACGGCCGACAACCCGGCCGGCTGAGATTCGCGTACCGAGCACCCGCGGACGGGGCCGTCGAAGGGCGAATGCCACTCGACGGCCCCGTCCGTGCCACCGCAGACTCCCGGCCCGGAGATGGCGACACGGCGTGGCCCCCGCCCATAACCTTCCACCATGGTGAGCACCCGCACGCCCGGCTACTCCCGCCCGCGCGGCCGCTTCACCGGCCGTGGGGCCGCGCCGGCCCCGCCCGCAGAGGCCGGGCCGCCGACCCGACGAGACCGTCCGCGCGGTACGGCGGCGCCCCGGCCGTTCCCCCGTCAGCGTGGTGACCGGTCCACCGGCACCCCGCCCGATCGGCTGAACCCGACCCGGCTCGCCGCGCTGCGGCGCGTCCAGCTGTTCGGCTGCCTGGTGGCGGCCGGCTGGGCGGCGGCCTTCCCGCTCGTGTCGGACCTGCCCAACCAGCGGCTCTGGGGGACCGTCGCGGCCCCCGCGTACGCCCTCGCCGGGCTGTTCTGCCTGGTCCTGCCGCGCCGGTGGGCGGCCCGTGCGGCCGCCGGGGTCGCCCTCCTGGGCGCCGTCCTGGTGCCGCTGGCGCTGCTGGCGCTGCAGGGGCGCCACCAGTCCGAGGTGATGGTGGTCGAGCGCTCGGCGCACCTGCTGCTCACCACCGGCAGCCCGTACCTGCCGCACCCGGTGGTGGTCACCGACTACAACCCCTACCTGCCGGCGATGACGCTGTTCGGGATGCCGCGTGCCCTGGTGGGCAGCGGCAATCCGGTGGCGCAGGTGGTGGGGGACGCCCGGATCTGGTTCGCGCTGACCTTCCTGGCCTGCCTGCTGGCCAGCTGGCGGCTGCTGCGGCCGTCCCGGGACCGGGCCCCGCTGCTGCCGCTCGCGGTGCTCACCGCCTCGCCGCTGATCGCGCTGGCCCTGGCGGTCGGCGGGGTGGACCTGCCGCTGATCGGGGTCTGCTGCCTGGCCATGGCCCTCGCCGAACGGGACCGCACCATCGGCGCCGGGCTGGTCCTCGCCCTGGCCTGCACCCTGAAGTGGACGGCCTGGCCGGCGCTGCCGGTGGCCGTCCTGCTGCTATGGCGGCTCTACGGGCGGCGCCCGGCGGCCCGGGCCGGACTGACCGCGCTCGGCACCGGCCTGCTGGTGATCCTGCCCTCGGTACTGGTCCGGGCCGACGAGCTGCGCGAACAGGTGGTGCGGTTCCCCCTGGGGCTGACCGCGATCCAGACGCCGGCCGGCAGCCCGCTGCCCGGCAAGGTGCTGGCCGGGTTCGGCCCGACCGGGCACACCGTGTCGCTGGCGCTGATGACGGTGGGCGGGCTGGGGGTGGCGATCTGGCTGCTGGCCCGGCCGCCGGTCTCCGCGATCGCCGCCGCCGACCTGCTGGCGGCGGGGCTGGCGATCGCGTTCATGCTGGCGCCGGCCGGGCGCTTCGGCTACCTGGCGCTGCCGGCCGTCCTGGTGATCTGGCCCCGGCTGGCCGCCCGGCGGTGGAGCGGGAGCCCGCCGGTGCCGACCGGCTGCCTGCTGACCCGGCCGGAGCCGGCGCTGCCCCGGGGCTGACCGCGGGGCGGCGCCGACCGGGCGTCAGCGGTTGCCGGCCGCCTTGATGACGGCGGCGACGGCCGGGCCGGCCGCGTCGGCGCCGTGGCCACCGGCCTGGACCTCGGCGGCGACGGCGATGTTGCCCCGGTAGGCGGTGAACCAGCTGTTGGTGGTGTCCATCCCGGCGACCTCGGCCGAGCCGGTCTTGGCACCGGCGTTGTCCGAGATGCCGGCCATCGCGGCCTTGGCCGTGCCGTCCTTGGCGGTGGCGGCCATCATCGCCTTCAGCTTGGCGTCGGCGTCCGCGGAGAGGTTGCGGGCGGCCTTCTGCTGCGGCAGGTCGGCGACCAGGATCGGCTGCTTGAACTCACCGCTCTGCACCGTGGCGGTGATCGAGGCGATGGCCAGCGGGTTCATCTGGACCTTGCCCTGGCCGATCGACTGCATGGCCTGCTCGTCCTTGTTGGCGCCCGGGTCCGGCACCCGGCCGTCGACGTTGGGCAGGCCGGTCTTCCACTCCAGGCCGATGCCGAAGACGTCCTTCGCGGTGGCACCGAGGGTGGCCGGCTTGAGGCTGGCCAGGCCCTGGTCGATGAAGGCGGTGTTGCAGGAGATCATGAAGTCCTGCTGGAGCGTGTTGTTCGGGTAGGCGTCCGGGAACGAGTTCGGGATCGCCTTCGGGTTGCTGCTCTTCACCGGACAGGCGACCGGGGTGTCCGGGTTGACGCCGGCCTCCAGCAGGGCCGCCGAGGTGACGATCTTCATCGTCGAGCCCGGGGCCAGCAGGCCGACGAAGGCCCGGTTCTGGCCGGTGGCCGGCGCGTTGGCGAAGGCCAGCACCTGGCCGGTGCTCGGCTCGATGGCCACGATCGAGCCCTGCTTGCCGCCCAGGTCCGCCATCGCCTTCTCGGCGGCGGCCTGCACGGCGTTGTCGATGGTGACCTTGAACGGCTTGGCCGGCTTCGGCTCGACGATGGTGAACAGCTTGTCGGTGACGCCCTTGCCGGCCGCGTCGGTGATCACCACGCCGCTTCCGGCGTCGCTCTGGTCCTTGGTCGGGTCGGCCTGGAGGAGCTTGCGGGCGTTGTCCTGGAGGGTCGAGATCAGCGCCGGGGTGATCGAGGCGCCCTGCAGCGCCTTGCCGTTGCGGTCGACCACGTTGCCCGCGGGGGCGAAGACCGGCTGGGTGGCGATCACCTCGCCCGCGGTCAGGTGCGGGTGGATCACCGACGGGGCCCAGTGCACGGCCGGGGTGTTGTCGCTCATCTTCACGACGCCCAGGAAGCCGTTGTAGTCCCAGACCCGGTTGGTGCCCTCGAACTCGGCGCGGGCCTTGAAGCCCATCAGCACCCCGGAGGGGGCGGCGGAGGCGGAGGCCGACGGCGACTCGGTGCCCGCCGCGGTCGGCGCCGCGGAGCCGGTGGCGGCCGCGGGCTTGGCGCCCGGCGAGGGCGTGCCGGTCGCGGAGGCGAAGGCGGCCGGGGTGGCCGGGCCGGACGGCGCGAGGGTCAGCGCGCTGGGCTTGACCTGGTCCTTGAACGCGGTCAGCGCGGCGGTCGCGGCCGCCGGGTCGTCGGTCAGCCCGGCCGCCTTGGCGATGTCACCGGCGGCCCAGGCCTCCAGGAAGTCCTTGGCCCCGGCCGCGGCCTGCTCGGCGCTGGGAGGCTCGGCGACCACCGTGCGGGCCTTCTTGGCCTCGGCGGTGTCGGAGCCGCCCGACCCGACGAGGCTGTAGGCCCCGTACCCGCCGCCCGCGAGCACGGCGACGGAAACGCCGGTGATGATGCCGATCTTGGCGCCTCTGCGCATGGTGCTGTTCCCCCAAGGGTCTGGCGACTGGCCGCAGCCGGAGGTGGCCGGATACGCGTTCGGTGACCAGCCTAGGCAGCCGAACTCGGTGCGCCGACGAAACGCCCGGGTCTTGTGACGGATCTGGTACGTGTCGCGCACCACGTCGGTACGGTTCCCACCCCGGGACCGTCAGATCCAGGTGTTGAACCACATCCGCTTGCGCCAGTCGTCCATCGGGATCGTCTGCCCGGTGTACAGCGGGTAGAAGAAGAGGAAGTTCCAGACGATCAGCAGCACCAGCAGCCCGGCCGCCGCGGAACCGATGATCCGCCGGTCGCGGGACGCCCCGGCCGGCCCGATCAGAGCGCCGACCAGCATGGTCACGGCGAGCACCAGGAACGGCACGAAGGCCACCGCGTAGAACAGGAAGATGGTCCGCTGCTGGTAGGCGAACCAGGGCAGGTAGCCGGCGGCCAGGCCGCAGAGCACCGCGCCGGCCCGCCAGTCGCGCCGGGCGGCCCAGCGCCACAGGCAGTACACCAGCGCCACCACGCCGGCCCACCAGAGCAGCGGGGTCCCGATGCCCAGCACCTCGCGGGCGCAGTCGCTCGCGGTGCAGCCGGCCTGGCCCTGCTTCGGGGACTCGTAGAAGAAGGAGACCGGTCGGCCGAGCACCAGCCAGCTCCACGGGTTGGACTGGTAGGTGTGCGGATCGCTCAGGTGGGTGTGGAAGTCGTACACCGTGGAGTGGTAGTGCCAGAGCGCCCGCAGGCCCTCCGGGATCCACGGGAACGCGGTGTCCCGGCCGACCGCCCAGTCCCGGCCGTAGCCGCCCCGGCCGGGCACGGTGCTGCTGGCGAACCAGCCCCACCAGGAGGTCACGTAGACCACCGCGGAGACCACCACGATCGAGACGAAGGCCGGCACCACGTCCCGGACCAGCGTCCACAGGTACGGGCGGCCGGCGCCCGCCAGCCGGCGCGAACCGGCGTCCCAGAGCACGGTCAGCACACCGAAGGCGGCGGCCACGTACAGGCCGCTCCACTTGGTCGCGCACGTCAGACCGACGCAGACGCCGGCCGCGATCCGGTACGGGCGCCAGCCGAGGTTCAGCCGCTGGGCCAGGGCGGAGTCCGCCGCACCGCCCAGGCGCGCGACGATCCTCGCCCGGGTGCGGTCGCGGTCCAGCAGCAGGAAGCCGAACGCGGCGAGGATCCAGAACATCACCACCAGGTCCAGCAGCGCCGCCCGGCTGAGCACGAAGTGCAGGCCGTCCACGGCGAGCAGCAGACCGGCGACGCAGCCCAGCAGGGTCGAGCGGAACAGCCGGCGGGCGATCCGGGCCACCATCAGGATCGACAGCGTGCCGAGCAGCGCCACCGCGAACCGCCAGCCGAAGGGGTTCATCCCGAACAGCTGCTCGCCCGCGCCGATGATCCACTTGCCGACCGGCGGATGGACCACGTAGCTCGGGTCCGGCCGGTACGGCACGGCCGACCCCGCCATGATCTGCTCGTTGGCGCCGTCCGGCCAGCTGATCTCGTAGCCGCCGTGCCAGAGCGCGTACGCGTCCTTGGCGTAGTACGTCTCGTCGAAGATGATCGCGTTCGGCTCGCCGAGGCCGCTGAACCGGAGCAGTCCGCCGAACAGGGCCACCAGGAGCGGGCCGAGCCAGCCGGCCCAGCGGCAGAGCCAGGACCAGAGCGGCGCCGGCACGGCTACGCCGAGCCGCAGCAGGACCGGCGAGGGGGCGACCCGGGCCGGCGTCACGCCCGGGCCGTCCGGCATCGGCGGCACCAGCCGCTCGGCGAGCGTGGCCTTCGGCGGCGGGGTGTAGCCGTGCCGGGCCAGGCGCCGCAGCCAGGACGGATCCGGGCGCTCCTCCTCCCCGGACGCGCGCGGGGCGGGGACGGCGGGGGACGCCTGGTCCGTCAGGACCGGCACGCCGACGCCACCCTGCGCGGTGTGGTCTGTACCAGTGGGCGTCTGCGCCGCCGTGTCGCCGTTCATCCGCCACATCGTAGGGGCGCTTCCCTCGGGGAGGACGGCTCCCTCCGAAGCTGCCCGAATCGTCACCAAAAACACCCGGGGCCCGGTTACTGCAAGGATGGGGCCCGTGACAGGAGTACTCGTTCTCGCAGGCACCCCCATCGGCGACGTCTCGGACGCCCCGCCCCGGCTGCTCACCGAGCTGGCCACCGCGGACGTGATCGCGGCCGAGGACACCCGGCGGCTGCGCCGGCTCACCCAGGCGCTCGGGGTGACCCCGGCCGGGCGGGTGCTCTCCTACTTCGAGGGCAACGAGGTCGGCCGCACCCCCGAGCTGGTCGAGGCGCTGCTGGGCGGCGCCCGGGTGCTGCTGGTGACCGACGCCGGGATGCCGTCCGTCTCCGACCCCGGCTACCGGCTGGTGGCCGCCGCGGTGGCCGCCGACGTCAAGGTCACCGCGGTGCCCGGCCCGTCCGCGGTGCTCACCGCGCTGGCGCTGTCCGGCCTGCCGGTGGACCGCTTCACCTTCGAGGGCTTCCTGCCGCGCAAGACCGGGGACCGGGCGCGCCAGCTGGCCACGGTCGCCGCCGAGCCGCGCACCATGGTCTTCTTCGAGGCCCCGCACCGGATCGCCGAGACGCTGGCCGCGATGGCCCTCGCGTTCGGCGCCGACCGCCCCGCCGCGGTCTGCCGCGAGCTGACGAAGACCTACGAGGAGATCAAGCGGGGCCCGCTCGGCGAGCTGGCGCAGTGGGCCGCCGACGGGGTCCGGGGCGAGATCACCGTGGTGGTCGCGGGCGCCCCGCCGGCCGCCCCGGCCGAGCTGACCCCGGCCGAGCTGGCCCGCCGGGTGGCTGTCCGGGAGGAGGCCGGGGAGCGCCGCAAGGAGGCCATCGCGGCGGTCGCGGCGGAGCTGGCGCTGCCCAAGCGGGAGGTGTTCGACGCGGTGGTGGCGGCCAAGAACACGCCGGCCGGCCCGGCCTGAAAGCCGCAGGTGCCGGGCGTGACGGGGGCGCGTACCTTGGAGTGAAGGCCCCGGTAAACGCCCGCCGAGCTGAAGCTTTGGCCGTGGTTTTCGGTCAGGATCCACCCTTTCGTATAGGGATTCCCAATCCGCGTCCAAGTCTTCACAAGAGGGGCATCGGCCGGGGCGATCCGGGCATTTCCTGGGATGGAAAGACCCAGCCGGGCGAGCGTCCGGCGGGCGCTGGGAGACTGCTATGAGCGAGACGATCGGTAGCCCCCGCGGTGGCAATGCGCTGAGCGACCCCGGCCTGACCGGCCGGCCGCAGACCCCTGTCGAGACCGTCCGGGAGGCCTACTCCTTCGCCTGCCTGAGCTGCGGATACGGCTGGGAGCAGGCGTATGACATCGAGCACCACATGGCCCGGGACGGGCACGTCGTGTTCGAGTACCACGCCAACGGTGTCCGGGTGCCGTCGCCGCTGCTCAAGCCGACCTGCCCGGGCTGCGGCGGCCACACCGTCCGGATCATGCGCGAGGGCCGGGTGGCCAGCGCGGACAAGTCCTGGCAGCACGCCCCGGGCTACTCGGCGCACGCCGAGCCGGCCGGTTCCCAGCCGGTGGCCGCGCCCGCCGCGCCGCGCGGACGCCTGGCCCGGCTCTGGGCGCGCGTGACGGGCTGAGCCCGGGAGGACGGTTCGGCGGCCGGTCGGCGGACCGACGGCCGGACGACCCGGTGGAGCGGGAGCCGACCGGGGACCGGCGCGAGGCGCCGGCGGGCGGGCGGCGCCGGCCCCCGGTGGGCACGGGTCGAGGGCCGCCCCCGTACCCGATTAAGCTTGCCGACCATGGCGGCCACTGCAGAACACAGCACCACCGGGGACGCGACCCCGGCGTACTACGTCACCACCCCGATCTACTACGTCAACGATCGCCCGCACCTGGGCCACGCCTACACCACCGTGGCGGGCGACGTGCTGACCCGCTGGCACCGCCAGCGCGGCGAGAAGGTCTGGTACCTGACCGGCACCGACGAGCACGGTCAGAAGATCCTGCGCACCGCCGAGGCCAACGGCGTCACCCCGCAGGAGTGGTGCGACAAGCTGGTCGAGGAGGCGTGGAAGCCGCTCTGGCAGCACCTGGAGATCGCCAACGACGACTTCATCCGCACCACCCAGGAGCGGCACACCGACCGGGTGCAGGAGTTCGTCCAGGACCTCTACGACAAGGGCGAGATCTACAAGGGCGGCTACTCCGGCCCGTACTGCGTCGGCTGCGAGGAGTACAAGCTCCCCGCCGAGCTGCTGGACGGCGCCACCGAGGGCGAGAAGCTCTGCGCCGTGCACAAGCGGCCGGTCGAGTGGCTGGAGGAGGAGAACTACTTCTTCCGGCTCTCCGCGTACGGCCCGAAGCTGCTGGAGTTCTACGCCGCGAACCCGGACTTCATCCAGCCCGCCACGGCCCGCAACGAGGTGCTGCGCTTCGTCGAGCAGGACCTCAAGGACCTCTCGATCTCCCGCTCGACCTTCAACTGGGGCGTGCCACTGCCCTGGGACGAGAAGCACGTCCTCTACGTCTGGGTCGACGCGCTGCAGAACTACATCACCGCGGCCGGCTACGGCACCGACCCGGAGCGCTTCGCCGAGCTCTGGCCGGTCTCCGTGCACCTGGTCGGCAAGGACATCCTGCGGTTCCACGCGGTGATCTGGCCGGCCATGCTGATGGCCGCCGGACTGCCGCTGCCCAAGCGGGTCGTCGCCAACGGCTGGCTGATGGTCGGCGGCGAGAAGATGTCCAAGTCCAACCTGACCGGCATCGCCCCGCAGGACCTCACCTCGCACTTCGGCGTGGACGCCTACCGCTACTACTTCCTGCGGGCCATCCCGTTCGGCACCGACGGCTCGTTCTCCTGGGAGGATTTCACCGCCCGGTACACCTCCGAGCTGGCCAACGACTTCGGCAACCTGGCCTCCCGGGTGGCGGCCATGGTCGGCAAGTACTTCGACGGGGCGCTGCCGGCCTCGCCGGCCCACGGCCCGGCCGAGCAGGCCGTCGCGGACGGCCTGACGGCGGCGGTCGCGACCGCCGACCGGAAGATCGGCGAGGAGCTGGACTTCGCCGGCGGCCTCGCGGCGGTCTTCGAGTTCGTCAAGCAGGTCAACGGCTACCTCACCGAGCAGGCGCCCTGGAAGGTCGCCAAGGACGAGTCCGAGGAGGGCCGGGCGCGCCTCGCGACCATCCTCTACACCGCCGCCGAGGCGCTGCGGGCCACCGCCGTGCTGCTCAACCCGGTGATGCCGGCCACCGCCGAGAAGCTCTGGGTCTCGCTCGGGGCCGAGGCCGCCGGTCTCGGCGCGCTGTCCGCGCAGACCGTCGCCACCGCGGCGGACTGGGGCCGGCTGCCCGCCGGCGCCACCGTCACCAAGGGCGAGATCCTGTTCCCGCGCCTCGAAGAGAAGCCCGCCGCCTGATGGCGAAGAAGGACGACGACCGGTCGACGCCACCGCCGCTGCCCGCCCCGCTGGCGGTGGCGGTCGCCGACTCGCACACCCACCTGGACATGCAGTCCGGCACCCCCGCCGAGGGCCTGGCGCGCGCCGCCTCCGTCGGCGTCACCACCGTCGTCCAGGTGGGCTGCGACGTGCCCGGCTCGCGCTGGGCCGCCGATCTGGCGGCCGAGTTCGAGCAGGTGCACGCGGCCGTCGCCCTGCACCCCAACGAGGCGCCGCGGATCTTCCTCGGCGACCCGGACGGCTGGTCCGGGCAGCAGCGCCCGGCCGGCGGCGCCGCCGCGCTCGACGCCGCCCTCGCCGAGATCGACGCGCTCGCCGCGCTGCCGCAGGTCCGCGCCGTGGGCGAGACCGGCCTGGACTACTTCCGGACCGGTCCCGAGGGCGTGGAGATCCAGAAGGAGTCGTTCCGCCGGCACATCGAGATGGCCAAGCGGCACGACAAGGCCCTGGTGATCCACGACCGCGACGCCCACGAGGACGTCATCGCGGTGCTGCTGGCGGAGGGCGCCCCCGAGCGGACCGTCTTCCACTGCTACTCCGGCGACGCCGCGATGGCCAGGACCTGCGCCGAGCACGGCTGGTACCTGTCCTTCGCCGGACCGGTCACCTTCAAGGCCAACCAGCCGCTGCGGGACGCCCTCGCCGCCACCCCGCCGGACCGCGTGCTGGTCGAGACCGACGCGCCCTTCCTCACCCCGCACCCGTACCGCGGCCGCCCCAACGCGCCGTACCTGATCCCGGTCACCGTCCGCTCGATGGCCGCGACGCTGGGGCTGCACGAGGACGAGCTGGCCACCGCCATCGCGGCGAACACGGCCAGGGCCTTCGGGTACTGACCCGACCGGACCGGGCGCTCCGCCGGGACATGCGCGCCGCCGCACCCGGTGGTGAGCGCCCCCGCCGCGGTGGCCGAACCCCGGGGGCTCCCCGCGCCCGTATCCTTGGCGCGTGAGCACCACCGATCCCACCTCTGACATCCACCTGCTGGGCGCCGCCGACGTGCGGGAGCTGGCCGCCGCGTTCGGTGTGAAGCCGACCAAGCAGCGCGGCCAGAACTTCGTCATCGACGGCAACACCGTCCGGCGGATCGTCCGGGCGGGCGGGGTGACGGCCGAGGACTCCGTGGTGGAGGTCGGGCCCGGGCTCGGGTCGCTGACGCTGGCCCTGCTGGAGGTCGCGCGGCACGTCACCGCGGTCGAGATCGACCCGGTGTTGGCGCGGCACCTGCCGGACACCGTCGCCGCCCGGCTGCCCGGCAAGGCGGACGCCTTCGACCTGGTACTCAGCGACGCCATGGAGGTCACCGAGCTGCCCGGCCCGCCGCCCACCGCGCTGGTCGCCAACCTGCCCTACAACGTGGCTGTCCCCGTGCTGCTGCACATGCTGGCGACCTTCCCCAGCATCGAGCGCACCCTGGTGATGGTGCAGAGCGAGGTCGCCGACCGGCTCGCCGCCAAGCCCGGCAACAAGGTGTACGGCGTCCCCTCGGTCAAGGCCAACTGGTACGCCGAGGTGAAGCGGGCCGGCGCCATCGGGCGCAACGTGTTCTGGCCCGCGCCGAACGTCGACTCCGGGCTCGTCTCGCTGATCCGCCGCGATCCGCCGCGGACCACCGCGAGCCGCACCGAGGTGTTCGCCGTCGTCGACGCCGCGTTCGCCCAGCGCCGCAAGACCCTGCGCGCCGCCCTCGCCGGCTGGGCCGGCTCCCCGGCCGCGGCCGAGCAGGCGCTCGCCGGCGCCGGCATCGACCACAAGCTGCGCGGCGAGATGCTGACGGTGGAGCAGTTCGCCGCCATCGCCGAGCACAAGCCCGTGAAGCCGGAGTCCGAGTGATCACGGTACGCGTCCCCGCCAAGGTCAACGTCCAGCTGGGAGTCGGCGGGCTGCGCGCCGACGGCTTCCACGACCTGGCCAACGTCTTCTTCGCGGTCGCCCTCGGCGACGAGGTGACGGCGAGCGCCGCCGGGCCGGGCGAGGGCGTCACCCTCACCTGCTCCGGCCCCGACGCGGCCGCCGTCCCGCTCGACGACAGCAACCTCGCCGCCCGCGCGGCCCGGCTGCTCGCCGCCCGGCACGGCCTCGGCGACCCGGACGTGCGGCTGCACATCGCCAAGGCCATCCCGGTGGCCGGCGGGATGGCCGGCGGCAGCGCCGACGGCGCCGCCGCCCTGGTGGCCTGCGACGCGCTGTGGGAGCTCGGCACCCCCGCCGGGACGCTGCTGGAACTGGCCGCCGAACTCGGCTCCGACGTGCCCTTCGCCCTCCTCGGCGGCGTCGCCCTGGGCCGGGGACGCGGCGAGATCCTGGACCCGCTGCCCGTCACCGGGACCTTCCACTGGGTCTTCGCCGTCGCCGACGGCGGACTCTCCACCCCCGCCGTCTTCCGCGAGTGCGACCGCCTCCGGGAGGAGGCCGGCACCGGCTCCGGCGACACCGAGGTGCCCACCCCCGACGCCGACCCCGCCCTGCTCGCCGCCCTCGCCGACGGTGACCCCGTCGCGCTGGCCGGTGCGCTCGCCAACGACCTCCAGTCGGCCGCCCTCTCGCTGCGCCCGTCGCTCGCCGCGACCCTGCGGGCCGGCACCGAGGCCGGCGCCCTCGGCGCCCTGGTCTCCGGCTCCGGCCCCACCTGCGCCTTCCTGGCCAAGGACGCCGAGGCGGCGGCCGCCGTCGCCGAGGCCCTGCGCGCGTCCGGCACCTGCCGCACCGCGCACGCGACGTACGGCCCGGTCCCGGGGGCTGGCGCACTGCCGTAGCGGGCCCCGCCGGCTTCCCCGTTAGGCTGGGGAGATCGGGGCGACCCCGAATGGGGTGCGTACCGGGAGATCGGCGCGGCCCCGACCGCCGAATCCAGGAGCGCAGCACACGTGGCCGTCAACCTCGCCACCATCGAGTCCGTCACGAAGGTCTACGGCACCCGGGCCCTTCTGGACGGGGTCAGCCTCGGCGTCAGTGAAGGGGACCGGATCGGCGTCGTCGGCCGCAACGGGGACGGCAAGACCACCCTGATCCGGATGCTCGCCAAGCTGGAGGAGCCGGACGGCGGGCGGATCACCCACGCCGGCGGGGTGGAGATGGCCGTCCTCACCCAGCACGACTCGCTCGACCCGAAGGCCACCATCCGGCACGAGGTGATCGCCGGCCGGGCCGACCACGAGTGGCTCGGCGACGCGCGGATCCGCGACATCATCGAGGGCCTCTTCGGCGGCCTCGACCTGCCCGGCTTCGCCGAGGGCCTGGACACCGTGATCGGCCCGCTCTCCGGTGGCGAGCGTCGCCGGATCGCCCTCGCCAGGCTGCTGCTCGGCTCGCCGGACCTGATCGTCCTGGACGAGCCCACCAACCACCTCGACGTCGAGGGCATCGCCTGGCTCGCCAAGCACCTCCAGAACCGCCGTTCCGCGCTCGTCTGCGTCACCCACGACCGCTGGTTCCTGGACCAGGTCTGCACCCGGATGTGGGACGTCCAGCACGGCGCGGTGCACGAGTACGAGGGCGGCTACTCCGACTACGTCTTCGCCCGCGCCGAGCGCACCCGGATCGAGGCCACCGAGGAGCAGAAGCGCCAGAACCTCGCCCGCAAGGAGCTGGCCTGGCTGCGCCGCGGCGCCCCCGCCCGGACCTCCAAGCCGCGCTACCGGATCGAGGCCGCCAACGCCCTGATCGCCGACGTGCCGGACCCGCGGGACAAGAGCGAGCTGATGAAGTTCGCCAACGCGCGGCTCGGCCGCACCGTGTTCGAGCTGGAGGGCGTGACCGTCACGGCCGGCCCGAAGCTGCTCCTGGAGAACCTGACCTGGCAGCTCGGCCCCGGCGACCGGATCGGCCTGCTCGGCGTCAACGGCGCCGGCAAGACCTCCCTGCTGCGGGCGATGCGCGACGCGTACGCCTCGGAGGGCGACGTGCAGCCCGCCTCCGGTGTGATCAAGGTCGGCAAGACGGTCCGGCTGGCCTACCTCTCGCAGGAGGTCGCCGAGCTGGAGCCGGAGACCCGGGTGCTGCAGGCGGTCGAGCAGGTGCGCTCCCGGGTGGACCTCGGCAAGGGCCGGGAGATGAGCGCCGGTCAGCTCTGCGAGCAGTTCGGCTTCGGCAAGGACAAGCAGTGGACGCCGGTCGGCGACCTCTCCGGCGGCGAGCGGCGGCGGCTGCAGCTGCTCCGGCTGCTGATGGACGAGCCCAACGTGCTGTTCCTCGACGAGCCCACCAACGACCTCGACATCGAGACGCTGAACCAGCTGGAGGACCTGCTCGACGGCTGGCCCGGCTCGATGGTCGTGATCAGCCACGACCGGTTCTTCATCGAGCGCACCACGGACGTGGTGCACGCGCTGCTCGGTGACAAGAAGCTGCGGATGCTGCCCAACGGCGTCGACGAGTACCTGGAGCGGCGGGCCCGGATGGCGGCCGCCGCTGTGCCGGCGGCCGCGGCCGGCGTCGTGGCGGCGGCGTCGGCCGGCCCGTCCGCCGGGGACGTGCGGGCGGCGAAGAAGGAGATGCAGAAGCTGGAGCGGCAGATCGCCAAGCTGGACCAGAAGGAGGCCAAGCTGCACGCCCAACTGGCCGAGCACGCCGCCGACTTCTCCAAGGTCGCGGAGCTGGACACCGAGCTGCGCGGTGTTCGGGAGGAGAAGGAGGAGCTGGAGATGAACTGGATGGAGCTGGCCGAGCAGGTCTGAGGGCCGGTCGGGCCAACCTGGCGGGCCGGGCTGGCCCAGCCGGTCGGGGACGGGTGGCCGGTCGGCCTGGTCGGCCTGGTCGGCCTGGTCGGCCTGGTCGGCCTGGTCGGCCCGGTCAGCTTGGTCGGCCTCGGTCGCCGAGGAGCGTTTCGAGTTCGTCCGCCGCACGGCCCAGCGCGCTGCGCGCCGGGTCGTGCGGCCGGGTCGGACGGGCCGCCGGCCGGGTCGGCGGCCGGTGCGCGCGGGCGGCCGCGGTGAGGTCGTCCAGGGCCCGCCGGACCCGCTCCACCTCGCCCGGGTCGGGGACCCGGCCGCCGTACCGGATCTGTGCCGCGTACGCCGCCACGGCGCCGCTGAGGCGCTCCAGCGCGGCGGTCGCGGGCAGCCACCGTTCGGCGAGCCGGCCGGTGGGCGGCGGCTCGGTGAGACCCTGCTGCACCTCCCGGCGGGCGTCGGCGAGGGCGCGGTAGGCGGTGCGGCGGAGCCAGACCTCGGCGACCGGCGTGGCGGGGGCTTGTGCGGTGGCGGGGGCGTGCGCGGTGGCGGGGGTTTGGGTGGCGGCGGCCGGGGCCGGCCGGGTCTCTCCGGTGACCGAGGCGAGGTAGGCGTGGAGCGCGGCCGTCGCGTCGACCAGACGGGGCTCGATCCGGTGGCGCGGGCGTTCCGGCCAGAGCAGGTAGCCGAACAGCAGCACGATCGCACTCGCGAGCGCGGTGTCCAGGACCCGGGGCCAGAACTCGGCCGCGCCGCTCTGCCCGCCGAGCTGGAGCAGGATCAGCGCCATGGGGGTGATGGCGACGGTGTTCAGGCCGTAGTGCGCCGCCGTCGCGTACGGCAGCAGGGCCACGCAGAGCGCGGCGATCACGGTCAGCGCCCACGCGTCGGTGGTGAGCAGGAGCACCCCTGCCGTCACCGCCACCCCCAGTACGGTGCCGACCGAGCGGCTGACCGCGCGCAGGAACACCGAGCCGAGGTCCGGCTTGAGCACGAACGCGATCGTCATCGGCACCCAGTAGCTCTTGCTGAGCGGCAACGAGGCGGTGGCGGCCGAGCCGACCGCGATGCAGAGCGCCACCCGCAGGCCGTACCGGACCGACTCCCGGGAGAGCAGCCGCACGCGCAGCCGCCACGGGTCCGGGGGCGGCGGTGGCGCCGTCCCCAGGGCGGCCTCGCGCCCGGCGACGGTCTCGGCGGCCGCCCGCAGGGCCGCGTCCAGCGCCTGCCGGGACGGCGTGTCGGGCTGCCAGTCGGGCACCGCCACCTCGCCGCCGCCGCGCTCCACGGCCCGGGCGAGGAGCCCGGGGACGGCGGCGGCCTCCGGCGGGACGGGCCGCCAGGCCCAGAGCAGTCCGCTCGCCGCCTCGGTGGCCGCCAGCGCCGCCTCGTACATCCGGCGGAGCCGGACGGCGCGGGGGGCCTCGGGCACCCCGGGGCGAGGCGGCGGGAGGAGGTCCTGGAGCTGGTTCAGACGGGCCGTCAGGACCTGGCGCGACGCGGCGCCCCTCGGGGTGCCCAGGTCGGCCAGGGTGGCGCCGAGCGCGTCGTACGCGGCGGCGAGCGCCCGGGTCCGCGGGTCGGCGCGCGGGCGGCGGTGGCTGCGGCCCGGCAGGCCGAGCAGGACCACGAAGGCGGCCCCGGCCAGCATCATCGGCGCGGCCGCCCACCACGGCCGGGCGAGCGGCATTCCGCTCCCCAGCGCGGCGGAGACCAGCAGCAGCATCCCCGCCGCGGACCCGCGCGGCCCGGTGGCGCTCAGCGCCCCGGACACGAACGCCGTGGCGGTGAGCGCCGCACCGATGGCCAGGGCGGTCGACAGGAGCCCCCGGGGGTGGAACTCCTGCAGGGCGGTGCCGATCAGCATGCCGAGCGCGGAGGCGGACACCGCCGAGGCGATCCGCGGGGCGCGCAGCCGGGTGGGCTCGACGCGGTCGTTCATGGTGGCGTGCATCGCGCCGAGACCCGCGAAGACGCCGAGGTCCAGGTGGTGGGTGAGCAGCCCGAGCGCGAGCGGCACCGCCATGCCGACCGCCGCGCGCACCGTCGGCGCGAGCGGCAGCGGGGGCCGGGCCGGGCGGGCGGCCCGCGCCCACCAGGAGGTGCTCCGCCGTACGGGACCGGACGACCGGGACGGCACGTGATCACATCCATTCCGCTGCGAGCCGCCTCGCACGCGGGTGGGCGGGGCGGAGGGTCGCTGCTGTGCGACATTGCGCGGCAGATGAGGTCGTACCCGGCCGAACCGGACCCGGCCAGTCTAGCGGTCGGCCGGGTGGGGGCCGCCGGGACCTGTACGTGTCAAGTTCGTACCGATCGCACGCCCCTGGGGCACCGGCCCTGCCGACCTGACGGAGCGGGTGGCTACGATGGCTCAGGCGACTGCTGTCCGGACGGCGGGCGGTACGCCGAGTACGACTGTAAGACCGAGAAGTTGACGGTGTGTTGCGGTGCGGCGGCCCACGGGCCGCCCCGCACGCGGGGGAGAGGTGGATTTGCGGTGGCTGACGCACCTGTAGGCGGAGAAGCCGGGACGAACGGCGTGACGGCGCCTCCGGACGACAAGCCGTTCACGCTCGGGACCCATGGCGGCGGCTGGTTCGGCGGCATGTTCGGCGTGGTCGACAACGTCGTCCGGGCCGTGGAGACGAACGTCAGCGCCTCGGCGCTGGTGTCCGCCTTCGGAAGCAAGAACGTCAAGATCGAGCTGGACACGCTGACCGCCTTCGCGAAGAAGATCGAGGCGCTGCTCCAGGCGATGGAGGGCTCGGAGGCCGCGCCCTACAAGCTCCAGGAACAGCGGCTGCACGCGGACAACTTCGGCAAGGGCTTCACGCAGTCCACCGACCTGACGGCCGCGTACGGGAAGACCCACGACGCCCTGGTCAAGCTGCACAAGGACTTCGTCTCCCAGATCGAGGCGATGAAGACGGCGGTCGCGCAGACGGCGGGCAACTACGCCGGCAACGAGGAGAACACCACCGCCGCCCAGCAGGCGGTCGCGAAGAACGCCGGTGTGGTCAACCCGGCGGCGGGGCCGAACGGGCCGGGCCCGAAGGTGGCCTTCTGATGCCGGTCAGGGGCAGGAGTTTCGGTAGGACGGGGAGTAAGTAATGGCAGGCGGAACAGACTTCGAAGGCAAGAAGCACGAAGAGCTCAAGGCCATGGTCGCCGGCACCGACCCCGGCAAGGTCCTCAGCCGGGGTACCCAGCTGCAGGCGGCCGGCAAGGTCCTGAAGGAGCTCAGCCAGGCACTCAAGGCGCATGTCGACCAGATCTCCTGGGAGGGGCCGGCCGCCGAGAGCTTCAAGACCTGGGCCGGGAACTTCCACAAGTCGGCGGCGCTGATCGGGGACTACTCCACCGGCGCGGGCGATGCCATGCACCAGGCGGGCGAGGCGCTCAGCACGGCCAAGACCGCGGTGCCCGACGTCCCCAAGGCCGAGGTCGAGACGGTCAACAAGCACAACAGCCAGCCGTGCCCCACCATCACCCCGCTGCTGGAGATCAAGTACGGCGGTGTGGGCAGTTCCGCCGACCAGATCATGAAGAAGGTCGACTCCAACTGGGTCACCGCGACCGAGGCCGCGGCGGCGAAGAAGAAGGTCGACCAGGAGCACCAGGAAGCCATCAACCAGATGGTGAAGCTGGGGCAGGCCTACGAGGCGGCGACCACGAAGCTGAACTCGCTGGAGCTGCCACCCCTGCCGGGGACTCCGGGTGAGGGAGGCGGCGTCGGCAGCAGCGAGGAGGTCGGAACCGGAGGCGGCGGCGGAACGGGCTCCAGCCACTACGCCCCCAACCCCAACGGGGGCGGCGGCGGTGGCGGGAGCTACAGCCCGCCGCCCGGGGGCGGAGGCGGCGGCTCGGTGACCCCCCGTCTGCCCACGCCGGTCCCGACCGGGCCCGGGCACATCGACCCGGTCCCGCCGCGCCCCAGCCCGACGCCGGTGCCGCTGCCGGGTGACCCGGGCATCCCGGGGCCGACGCCCGACCCGTCGTCTCCGGTGATCCACCGACCGGGGACCGGCATCGACAGCGTGCCCACCCTGCCGACCTCTCCCACCGGTCCGGTGGCGCCGACCGGGCCCGGCGGTTTCCCGCCGAACGGCCCGGGAGGTACGCACGGGCTTCCGGTCGGCCCCGGCGGTCAGCCCGGCGGGTCCCTGCCGTTCAACCCCTTCGGTCCCGGTGGCGGTTCGCTCCCCCCGAAGGGGAACAGTCAGACCATTCCGACCTCGGGCCGGACGAACCCGTTCGGTGGCGGTGGCGGTTCGGTCCCCCCCAAGGGAACCCCGTCCGGGCTGCCCGGCGGCGGACAGCCCTTCGGATCCCGCGAGGCCCAGGGCGGCAGCGGCCGGTCCGCGGCCGGCAACGGCATGGGCGGTTCGGGCGGCGGCATGCACCCGGGCATGGGCGGCGGTCACGGTGGCGGAGCCTCCGGTGGCAGCTCGCGCGGTCGAGGCCTGACCTCGACCACTGGTGGCACGGTCGGCGGGACCAAGGGTCCGGCCGCGGGGGGTGCGTTCACCCCCGGAGGCACGGGCCTGCGGAGCCGGGCGGGTGCCACGGGCGGTGCGGGCGGGGAGAACGGGCCGCGCTCGGGCCAGAACGGCATGGCGGGCGGTCCCGGCATGTCGGGTCACGCGGGCAAGAGCGAGCGCGACCGCCGCAAGCGTGCGGACTACCTGCACGAGGACGAGGAGACCTGGACGAGCGGTACGCCGCAGAGCAATCCGGGCGTGATTGAGTAGGACTGTGACGACTGCCCGGCCACTGGGCTCCCCCGGTGGCCGGGCAGACCTGTCCGGGGCATGGTCCTCGGTGACGGGGCGACAACGAGGAGCGGGAATGCGGCGGACGGGCAACGGGACGCGTAGGTGGTGCTTCGCCTCCGCGTTCTTGGCAGCAGGTGTGATCACGGGAGTTGTGGCGGCTCCGGTCGCTGTGGCCGACTCAATCCGGGAACAGCAGTGGCATCTCGATGCCATGAAGGCATCGGAGATGTGGAAGGTCAGCAACGGCCAGGGTGTCACCGTTGCCGTGATCGACAGCGGCTTCAAGCTGGACCACCCCGATCTGGCCGGGCAGTTGCTGCCCGGAAAGGACTTCAGCGGCCTTTCCGGTGGGGTCGGAAGCTACACCGAGAGCCACGGCACCGAGATGGCCGCGCTGGTCGTGGGCTCCGGCAAGGGGATGAACGGCAACGGAGCCTACGGTCTGGCTCCCGGCGCCAAGGTGCTGCCGATCAAGATCAAGAACAATGACAACGCGGCCGGCGTCAGCTCGTCGGAGTTCCTCAACCAGATCGACCAAGGCATCGTCTTCGCGGCCGACCAGGGCGCGAAGGTGATCAGCATCTCGCAGGCGACATCGGCCGGCCGGCTGTCGTCCGACGACATCGCCGGACTCAAGACAGCTGTGGAGCACGCGCGGGCCAAGGGCTCCCTGGTGGTGGCGGGCGTCGGGAACTCGGCGCAGTCGGGCAATCCGCTGCAGTACCCCGCAGCGCTTCCAGGAGTGCTCGGAGTCGGTGCCGTGGACCGCGAGGGGAACGTCACGGCGGAGTCCGAGCAGGGCCCCCAGGTGGACCTCGTCGCACCGGGGATCGACATCTACAACGCCTGTACCGCCAATTCGGGCTACTGCAAGGGGCACGGCACCTCCGACGCGACCGCGCTGGTCTCCGCGTCGGCGGCGCTGGTCTGGGCGGTGCACCCCGACTGGACCGCCAACCAGGTGCTGCGGGTGCTCATCAACACCGCGGGGAAGCCGAGTGACGGGGCCGCCCGGGCCGACAACGTCGGCTACGGCGCGGTCCGGCCCCGGATCGCGCTGACCACGCCGGGGGACCCGGGGCCGGCGGACGTGTCCCCGATCCCCGAGAAGGCCGTCGAGGCCCCCTCGGCTTCGCCGTCGGCCGCCCCGTCGCCCTCGGCGAGCGCGTCCACCGGTGCTTCGGCGGCGGCGAGCGCGCCGCAGACCGCGAACAGTGCCCCCGTGGCGGCCCCGCCGGCCGCGCAGCCGCCCGCCGCCGAGGCGTCCGACTCCGGCAGCGCGCTGCCGATCGTCGTCGCCGTGGTGGTCGGGCTGGTGCTCGTGGCGGGCGTGGTGTTCCTGGTGCTGCGCCGGCGCGGGGCGGCCACCGCCGCGCCGGCCGTCGAGGCGCCGCCCGCTCCGGTGGGGTACCCGCAGGCTCCGCCGCAGGCCGGGCCCGGGGTGCCGCCGGGGCCGCCGTCGTACGGGCCGCCGGCTCCGCCGAGCGACAATCCGTACGCCCGCTAGGGGAGACGGTCCGACTGCCCGGCCGCTGGGGTGAGCCCCGGTGGCCGGGCAGTCGTCGTCGGTGGTGGCCGTGGTGCGGGGCGGGCGTGAGGTGCCGGTTGTGCGCCGTCGTCACCCGGGTGGGCGCTGTCGCGGGGGTGCGGGGGTCGCCAGGGTGGCGGTATGGATACGCAGGAAGCCCGCCGGTCGGCGCAGTTGCGCAGGGCCGCGGCGGCGGCGCTGATCGGTACGGCGATCGAGTTCTACGACTTCTTCATCTACGGGACGGCGGCCGCGCTGGTCTTCGGCGGGGTGTTCTTCCCGGGCCTGGGCACGGTGGGAGCGCTGCTGGCGGCGTTCTCGGTGTACGCGGTGGCGTTCCTGGCCCGGCCGCTGGGGGCGGTGGTGTTCGGGCACTTCGGGGACCGGCTGGGGCGGCGGGCCACGCTGGTGGTGTCGCTGCTGCTGATGGGCCTGTCGACGGCGCTGGTCGGTGTGCTGCCGGGGTACGGGGCGTGGGGGTGGTGGGCGCCGGCCGCGCTGGTGCTGCTGCGGGTCTGCCAGGGCGTCGGGCTCGGCGGGGAGTGGGGCGGGGCCGCGTTGCTGATCGCGGAGAACGCGCCGGCCGGGCGGCGCGGGCGGTACGGGGCGTTCCTGCAACTGGGGCCGACCGTCGGCTTCGCGCTGGCCAACGGCATCTTCCTGGTGCTCCAACTGGCGCTGAGCGAGCGGTCGTTCCACGGCTGGGGCTGGCGGGTGCCGTTCCTGGCGTCGCTGGCGCTGGTGGCGATGGGGCTGTTCGTGCGGCTGCGGATCGAGGAGACGCCGCTGTTCCGGGCCGGTGAGGCGCGGACGCGGCCGCCGGTGCTGGAGGTCCTGCGCGGGCACTGGCGGACGGTGCTGATCGGCTGCGGGGCGATCACCGTCGGGTACGCGCTGTTCTACCTGACCACCACGTACGCCCTGGCGTACGCGACGACCGGGCTCGGGGTGCCCGGCACGGTGGTGCTGTCGATGCTGTTGACGGGCGTCGCGGGTCAGGCCGTGACGGTCTGGGTGAGTGCCCGGCGCAGTGACCGGTGGGGGCGCCGGCGGATGCTGCAGGGGGCGACGGGGCTCGCGGTGTTCTGGTCGCTGCTGCTGTTCCCGCTGCTGGAGACGGTGAGCCGGCCGCTGATGTTCCTGGCCCTGGCCGGGTCGATGGTGGTGCTGGGGTGCCTGCTCGGGCCGCTGGCGGCGTACCTGCCGGAGCTGTTCCCGACCCGGGTGCGGTACACCGGCGCCGCGCTGACGTACAACCTGGGCGGGGTGGTGGGCGGTGCGACGACGCCGCTGATCGCGACCAGGCTGACCGACGTCTACGGGACGGCGGAGCCGGTCGGCTGGTACCTGGCGGCGCTGGGGCTGGTGTCGCTCTGCTGCCTGCGGCTGCTGCCGGAGACCAGCGGTGCGGACCTCGCGCTGGCCGGGGCCGACGGCGGACGCCGCCGGGCGCCCGTCCTGGGGGCGGACCCGGCGGCGTAGCGCGCGGTGGTGCTGCCGGCCCCGGTGGGCGGCTCGGCACCCCCGGTGACTCGGCTCACTGTCAGGCGGCGACGGGGGTCAGGGCGGCGCGGCCGGCCAGCAGGATCGCGGTGTGCTTGGCGACGCGGTCACCGAGGTGCTCGGCGGTGGCGATGTCGGCCAGGTGGACGGCGTCGGTGCCGCCGTCGGACGGGGTGGAGGCGGCGGCGCCGGCGAAGAAGCCGAGGCGGTTGAGGTCGTGCTCGGTGCCGGTCGAGGAGTTCCAGCCCGGCTTGAGGCCCAGGTTGACCCAGTTCATGCCGTGCTGGGCGGCGAGGGTCTGGAAGAAGCCGAGGGTGCCGGACTTGTCGCCGCTCTTGGAGGCGGAGTTGGTGAAGCCGGCGGCGACCTTGTCCAGCCAGGCGTCGCCGAACCAGCGCTTGCTGCTGGCCTCGGCGAAGACGTGGAAGGCGCCGGAGGCGGTGCCCATGTAGGTGGGCGAGCCGAAGACGATCGCGTCCGCGGCGTCCAGCCGGGCCCACTGCTCCTCGGTGATGGTGTCGACGGCGACGGTGACGACCTCGGCACCGCTCGCGGCGGCGCCGCGGGCCACGGCCTCGGCGATGACGGCAGTGTGGCCGTAGCCGGAGTGGTAGGCGATGGCGACGGTGGGGCGGATGGCGGTCATGGCTGGGTGCTCCTCGGTGGGACGCGCGAAAAGGGAACGGCAGGGGAGGCCGGGGACGGCGGCTGGGCGCCGCCCCGTCCAATGGTCTCTAATGTAGACCAGGTCTCCATGAGTTACCAAGAATGGATTGGAGACCAAAGGGCTACCCTGGAGGGCATGACGACGCAGGAGCGGTCCCCGGCCGGGCCGGAGCAGGCCCAGGACCTCGATGTCTTCGCCCAGCTCTGTCCGAGCCGCGCCATGCTCGCGGACCTGGCGGACAAGTGGACGATGCTGATCCTGATGAGCCTCGGCGAGTTCGGTCCGCAGCGGTTCTCCGAGCTGCAGCGCGCGGTGGACGGGGTCAGCCGCAAGATGCTCACCCAGTCGTTGCGCACCCTGGAGCGCAACGGCCTGGTGCGGCGCACGGTGTACCCCGAGACGCCGCCGCGGGTGGTCTACGACCTGCTGCCGCTCGGCCGGGAGCTGTCCGCGCTGCTGGCGCCGGTCGGTCGCTGGACGGAGGAGCGGACCGCGGAGATGCTCGCCGCGCGCGAGGTGTTCGACGGGGCTCACCCCGACGCCTGACCGGCTGTACGACGCCGGTGCGGCACCCTCGGGCGGGGGTCGGCGAGGGGGTCGGATGTCCTCGATCGGGTGGTCGGAGCCGATTTCCCTTCCGGGCCGTCGGCCGTGTAATGTCTTCCTTGTTCGACCGGTTCGCCCCTATAGCTCAGTCGGTAGAGCGTCTCCATGGTAAGGAGAAGGTCTGCGGTTCGATTCCGCATGGGGGCTCAAAGTGAAAGACCCTCGCCCAACGGCGAGGGTCTTTTTCGTGTCCGCCCGCCGTCGCGGGGCCGGAGGCGGGCTAGCGGGCCGGGCGCCGAATGCGCTGTGATGGTGCGTCATCGGCCGCCCGCCCCACCGGGTGCGGGCGCGGGCCGGACCCCGACGGGGAGGGTGTCATGGGCGTTCGACTCGTGGTGGTCGACGACCACCGGCTGCTGGCCGAGGCGCTGGCCACCGCGCTCCAGCTGCGCGGTCACCGGGTGCTCGCGGTCGGCTCGCCGGCCGGGTCCGCCGCCGACCTGGTGGCCGGGCGCCGGCCCGAGGTGTGCCTGCTCGGGGTGGCCGGTCCGGCCGATCCCGGGGCCTTCGACGGGCTGCGCCGGATCCGCCGGGAGCGGCCCGAGGTGGCCGTCATCGTGCTCGGTCCGGTCGGTGAACTGCGGGGCGTGGCCGGTGCGTTCGCGGCGGGCGCGGCGGGCTACGTGCCCAGCGACGAGCGGATCGAGGTGGTCGAGCGGGCCATCGGGCGGGCCCGGGCCGGGGAGGCGGCGGTCGCGGTGGACGTGCTCCGGGGCGCCTTCGACCAGTTGCTGCGCCCGGCCGCGGAGCCGGACGACGAAGCGCTCCGCCTGCTGCGGCTGCTGACCCGCCGTGAGGTGCAGGTGCTGGCCCGGATCGCGGACGGCGAGGACACCGCGGCGATCGCCGCCGGGATGCGGATCGCGGCGAGCACCGCCCGGACGCACGTCCAGCGGGTGCTGATGAAGCTCGGCGCGCGGACCCGGCTGGAGGCGGCGGCGGTGGCCGCCCGGACGGGACTGCTGGAGCGGATGGCGCGGGACTGATCGGGCGGTCCGGCCGGCGGTCCGGAGCACTCCCGCGGCCAGGGACAATAGGCCCCAGTCGTACGTACGTCACCGATGGCCGCCCACCGGCGGACCATCGCCCGCTGGAGGTCTCATCATGAGTAAGTACCTGGTCACGGGTGGCGCCGGCTATGTCGGCAGCGTGGTCGCCGCCCACCTGCTGGAGGCGGGACACCAGGTGACCGTCCTGGACGACCTCTCCACCGGCTTCCGCGAGGGTGTGCCGGCCGGCGCCGAGTTCGTGCGGGGGCGCATCCAGGAGGCGGGCGAGGTCCTCGACGCCTCCTTCGACGGGGTGCTGCACTTCGCGGCCTCCTCGCAGGTCGGCGAGTCGGTCGCGGACCCGGAGAAGTACTGGCGCAACAACGTGGCCGGCTCGCTGGAGCTGATCAGCGCGATGCGCGCGGCGGGCGTGCGCAAGCTGGTGTTCTCCTCCACCGCCGCCACCTACGGCGAGCCGGAGTCGGTGCCGATCGCCGAGACCGCCCGCACCGCGCCCACCAACACCTACGGCGCCACCAAGCTGGCCGTCGACCACCTGATCACCAGCGAGGCCGTCGCGCACGGCCTGGCCGCCGTCTCGCTGCGCTACTTCAACGTGGCCGGCGCGTACGGCGCCTACGGCGAGCGGCACGACCCCGAGTCGCACCTGATCCCGCTGGTCTTCCAGGCCGCGCTCGGGCAGCGCCCGCACATCGCGGTCTACGGCGACGACTACCCGACCGAGGACGGCACCTGCGTCCGGGACTACATCCACGTCGCGGACCTCGCCGACGCCCACCTGCTGGCGCTGGACGCCGCCGAAGCGGGCGAGCACCTGATCTGCAACCTCGGCAACGGCAGCGGCTTCTCGGTCCGCGAGGTCATCGAGTCGGTCAAGCGCGTCACCGGCCGCGAGATCCCGGTGGTCACCGCCGAGCGCCGGGCCGGCGACCCCGCCGTCCTGGTGGCCTCCGCCGAGCGCGCCCACCAGAGGCTCGGCTGGACCCCCAAGCGCCCCAACCTCGACGACATCGTCGCCGACGCCTGGAAGTTCACCCTGGAGAAGAACGGCCTCTAGGCCTCGGCCCGCGGTCGTCGGCCCGCGGTCGTCGGCCCGTGCCGTGAACGAAGCGCCGCTCCCCGCCCCGGGGGCGGCGCTTCGCCGTTCCCGCCGCTCGCCGGTGCGCCCGTCGCGAGCAGTGTGCCGGTCTGTCGGTGGTCAGTGCGCCGGGCGCGCGGCATAGGCGCGCAGGAAGGCCCGCACGCCGGTGGTGACGAGCTCCTCGGTCTCCGCCGGGGCGAGCGGGAACGCCCCCCAGTAGGAACGCTGGGTGATCTCGCTGCCGACGAGCAGGACGAAGTGCTGCGCGGCGCGCTCCGGATCGGGGGCGTCCAGCAGTCCGCGGTCGGCCAACCCACCGAACCGGCAGCCGAGTTCGACCACGGCTCGACGCGGCCCGGCGGCCTGCCAGGCCTCCAGCAGGTCCTTCGGGAGGTGTGCCGCCTCGGCGTTGATCTGCCGGACCAGCGCGAAGTGGTCGGAGAAGGCCGTCAGCGATCCCACCCAGGCCAGGCCCAGCGCGACGAGGTCCGACTCCAGGTCGGTGACCTTGGCCAGGTGGCGGTCGATGACCTCCAGCTGGGCGTTCCCGACCTGTCCGGTGCTCTCCTGGACGACGGTCCGGAAGAGCAGCTCCTTGCCGGCGAAGTGGTTGTAGATGGTGCGGGTGGACACCCCCGCCTCGGCCGCGATGGCGTCGATGCCGGCGCGGGAGTAGCCGTCCCGGCCGAAGACCGTCCGGGCGGCCCGGGTGATGGCCTGTCGCTTCTCGGACAGTCCTCGGCGGGGCGCGGTCGGGGTGTCGTTCTCACCGGTCATCGAGGGGCTCCCGAGAGGTTTGCCATAAGCGTTGTACCTAGTGCCACGAACGTTGTACTTTACCTGACGGGCCGTCCGATCGGGCGGTGACCATGGAGACCAACTCCCGGAGACCGTCATGTCCGAGACCCCGTACCGCGTCGCCGTCATCGTCGGCAGCAACCGCCCGGGCCGCGTCGCGCCCACCGTCGCCGAGTGGTTCGTGCGCACCGCCGGGCAGCGGGCCGATCTCGATCTCGATGTCATCGACCTGGCCGACCATCCGCTGCCGCACCTGGGCGAGGAGCCCACGGCCGAGCAGGCCGAGTGCCTCGCCGCGCTCTCGCCCCGGCTGGCCGCCGCCGACGCGTTCGTGGTGGTCACGCCCGAGTACAACCACAGCTTCCCCGCCGTGCTGAAGAACGCCATCGACTGGCACCGCGCCGAGTGGCAGGCCAAGCCGGTCGGCTTCGTCTCGTACGGCGGCCTCGGCGGCGGGCTGCGCGCGGTCGAGCAGCTCCGGCTGATCTTCGCCGAGCTGCACACCGTCACCGTCCGGGACTCCGTCAGCTTCCACAGCGTCTGGGGCGCCTTCGGGGAGGACGGCGAGCCCGTCGACCCGACCGTCCCGACCGGCGCCGCCAAGGGCATGCTCGACCAGCTCACCTGGTGGGCCCACGCGCTGCGGGACGCCCGCGCCGTCCGCCCCTACGGCGCCTGACCGGCCGCCGGTCGCTGGGACACCCGGGCCGCCCCCTCCGCGGCGTCGCCCGGGCCGCCACCACTTCGGTCACCGCCGCCCGCCGGGAGGCACCGCCGTCGCCGAATCACGCCAAGTCCGCACCTCCTGGCGAAACTTCACCAAACCCCCACCGGGCCGCCCCCCACCCCGTACGCTGATTCCGGTACCGGTGGGGGTCGGTGCTTTGGTCCTCCCGGGAGCCGGGGGGTGGGCGGCGGAGCAGGACCCGGGCCACGGCGGTGGTCCGCGCCGGCGCCCCGGGCGCAGCTCGGCCGAACAGGGGGGAGTGACGATGGGGCGGATCCGCGTCCTGGTGGTCGACGACCACCGGATCTTCGCCGAGGCGCTGGCTGCGGCGCTCGCCGCCGAGCCCGACGTGGAGGTCGGCGCGGCCGGCAGCGCGGCCGCCGCCGAGCGTGCCCTGGAGCGTGCCGCCACCGAGGGCCGGGCCTTCGACGTCGTCCTGATCGATGCCGACCTCGGTGCCGACGCCGACGGAGCGCGCGCACCGCGCCAGCCCGGTGCCGACCCGCCCGAGGCCCTGCGACGGCGCCCGCCGGTGACGCTGCCCGCGCCCCGCCGCCCGGCCGCCGCACCCGGGCCGCCCGCCGGCCCCGGTGTCCCGGCCCGCGGCGCCCCTGCCGCGGCCTGCTCGACCGCCCCGTACCCGCCCGGGCCGTACCCGCCCGACCGGTACCACGCCGCCCCGGCGCCCGACGGGATCACCCTGCTCGCCCGGGTCCGCCGCCACCATCCCGCGCTGCGGGCGATCGTCCTGGCCGCCGCCGACGACCCGCTGCGCGCCGCCCGCGCCCTGCACGCCGGCGCCACCGGGTGGGTGGCCAAGGAGAGTTCGCTGGCCCGCCTGCTGGCCGTGGTCCGGGGCGTGCTGCGCGACGAGACGCACCTGCCGCCCGCCCTGCTGACCGGTGTCATCCGGGAGCTCACCACCGCCCGGCGGGACCGCACCGAGAGCGAGCGCCTGGTCGACACGCTCACCCCCCGGGAGAAGCAGATCCTGCGCTGCATGGTGGCCGGCCTGGGCCGGCAGGCCGTCGCCGAACGGCTCTACCTCTCCCCGCACACCGTGCGCACCCACATGCAGAACGTCCTCGGCAAGCTCGGGGTGCACTCCACCCTGGCCGCCGTCGCGGTCGCCCGGCGGGCGGGCGTCAGCCCCTCCGAGCCGGCCGCGCCCACTGCCCCGCCGTCCGTCGCCTCGACCACAGCTCCCGGCGCCGGCTGATCCGCCCGTCACACCCAGGTACCGGCTCAGGTCCGTCAGGTCAGGGAAATCCGGAGGACAGATGTCGCCGCACAGCACTTCCGCACGCCCGCACGCAGCCCGGTCCGGCCCGAGCGGGGGCGGGGAGGCCCCTTCGCCGGCCGCGGCCACCGCGGCCGCGACACCGCCGACGGGCCTGCGCACGCTGATCGTCGGAGCCGGTGCGGCCGGGACGGCGCTGGTCCGCGACCTCGGCCGGACACCGGAGTTCGGCCTCGACCCGATCGGCCTGCTCGACGACGACCCGGCCAAGGCGGGCCGGGTCGTGGGCGGCGTCCCCGTCCTCGGGACCCTCGCCGAGCTCACCGAGCTCGCCGTCCGCCACCGCGTCCAGGTGGTCGCGCTCGCCATCCCCGGCCTGGCCCCGCAGCGGGTCCGGGCGCTGGCGGCCGCCGCCGCCGCGGCCGGCGCCGCCGTCCGCTACCTGCCGTCCTTCCTGGCCGCGCTGCGCCGCGAGGTGGTCGGCTCGGACATGCGCAGCCTGGACGTCAACCGGCTGATCGGGCGGCGCGAGGTGCACGTGGTCTCCGCCGACGTGCGGGACGTGATCGAGGGCCGCCGGGTGCTGGTGACCGGGGCCGGCGGCTCGATCGGCAGCGAACTCTGCCGCCAGGTCCACGCGTTCAATCCGAGCGCGCTCTACATGCTGGACCACGACGAGTCCAACCTGCACCGGCTCCAGCTGGAGATCTGGGGTGAGGCGCTGCTGACCGACGAGTCCCTGGTGATCGCGGACATCCGGGACCGGCCGCGGATCCAGCAGATCTTCCGCGATCTGAAGCCCGAGGTGGTCTTCCACGCGGCCGCGCACAAGCACCTTCCGCTGCTGGAGCGTCACCCCAGCGAGGCGGTCAAGTCCAACGTGCTGGGCACCGACCACCTGGTGGAGGCGGCGCTGGCCACCGGTGTCGAGCGGTTCGTGCTGATCTCCACCGACAAGGCGGCCGATCCGACCTCGGTGCTCGGCGCCAGCAAGCGGCTGGCCGAGCTGATCGTGCAGGCGAACGCCCGGGACGCGCGCAACCTGGGCACCGGGGTGTTCTCGGCGGTCCGGTTCGGCAACGTGCTGGGCTCGCGTGGTTCGCTGCTGTCGGTGCTGGCCGAGCAGCTGCGCAGCGGCGTCCCGGTGACCATCACCCACCCCGATGTGACGCGGTTCTTCATGACCATCGAGGAGGCCGTCGGTCTGGTGCTGGAGTCCGGCCGGATGGCCCGCGGCGGTGAGGTGTTCGTGCTCGACATGGGCGATCCGGTGCGGATCGTCGACCTGGTCCACAACTTCGCCGAGCAGGTGCAACTGGGCCGGGACGAGGTGGAGATCCGCTTCACCGGGCTGCGGGCGGGCGAGAAGCTGAACGAGGCGCTGTTCTCGGAGGGCGAGGAGCGGCTGCCCACCGCGCACGCCCGGATCTACGCGACCGTGGCCGGGTGCGGCGGCGGCCCCGAGGACCTCGCGGGCGGTCTCACGGGCCTGTACGCGGCGGCGGTCGGCAACAGCGACGGGGAGGTGCGCCGGCGGCTGGCCGAGCTGCTGCCCGGCTACCGCACCGCGGAGGCCGAGCCGGTCCCGGTGCCCGCGCTCAGTTCCCCGTACCCGGACGGCTTCTGACGGCGGACCGGGCGGCGGTCAGCTCGGGATGTTGTCGAAGGGGGCGACCAGCTGCCGCAGCAGTCCGGCGAGTTCGCCCTGCTGGGTGCCGGTGAGCTGGGCCAGCAGCTCGCGTTCGTGGGCCAGCAGCCCGGCGAGCGCCTGGTCGGCCCGGTCGCGGCCGTCCTCGGTGAGCCGGACCAGCACGCCGCGCCGGTCGTCCGGGTCGGGCAGGCGCTTGACCAGGCCCTTGCCGGTGAGCCGGTCGATCCGGTTGGTCATGGTGCCGGAGGTGACCAGGGTCTGGGTGAGCAGCTGGCCGGGGGAGAGCTGGTAGGGGGAGCCGGCGCGCCGCAGCGCGGTCAGGACGTCGAACTCCCAGGGCTCCAGGCCGTGCTCGGCGAAGGCCGTCCGGCGGGCGCGGTCGAGGTGCCGGGCGAGTCGGCTGACCCGGCTGAGCACCTCAAGTGGTTCCACGTCGAGGTCGGGGCGCTCTCGGCGCCATGCTGCGACCAGGCGGTCGACCTCGTCCTCCATGACGATCAGTGTATCGGGGGATGTGTCGATGTGAAGTCTCTTGACATCGAGAAATGTAACGTGGAACCTGCGACTGGATATCTTGATGTCGAGATACTTGCGAGGTCGACCATGAGCACCCCCGTCTGGGACCCGGAGCAGTACCTGCGCTTCGCCGACGAACGGACCCGCCCGCTGCGCGACCTGCTCGCCCGCGTCCCCGTCCTCCCGCACGAACCGGCCGCCAGGATCCTGGACATCGGCTGCGGCCCCGGCAACTCCACCGCCGTCCTGCGCGAACGCTGGCCCGGAGCCCGGATCACCGGCCTCGACAACTCCGCCGAGATGCTCGCCACCGCCCGCGCCGAGGGCGAGCCCACCGCGGACTACCTGCTCGCCGACGCCCGCGGCTACGACCCGGCCCCGGCCGCACCGGACCTGATCGTCTCCAACGCGGCGCTGCAGTGGATCGGCTTCACCCCGGAGCACGGGGCCGCCGGCCCCGCCGGACACCTCGACCTGCTGCCCCGCTGGGCGGCGGCGCTGGAGCCGGGCGGCGTGATCGCCTTCCAGGTGCCCGGCAACTTCGACTCGCCCAGCCACACCCTGCTCGCCGGGCTCCGCCGCAGCCCCCGCTGGCGGGACGCCCTGGGCGAGGGCGCCACCCGGGCCGGCGTCCACGAACCCGGCGCCTACCTGGCGGCCCTGGCCGGGGCCGGCTGCGCCGCCGACGTCTGGGAGACCACCTACAGCACCCTGCTCCCCGGCGCGGACCCGGTCCTGGAGTGGGTCAAGGGCACCGCCCTGCGGCCGGTGCTGACCCGGCTCACCGACCCGGCCGAGCGGGCGGCCTTCCTCGCCGAGTACGGTGCCCTGCTCCGCGAGGCCTACCCCGCCGGCCCGTACGGCACGGTCTTCCCGTTCCGGCGGATCTTCGCCGTCGGGGTGAAGCGGTAGCGGCCGGACGGCGGCGGCCCGGGCCTAGGCCTTGCGGTCGCCGACCAGCTTGGGGTGCCGCTCCATCCCCTCCAGGCCGTGCCAGGCGAGGTTCACCAGATGGGCGGCGACCTCGGCCTTCTGCGGCTTGCGCACCTCCAGCCACCACTGGCCGGTCAGCGCGACCATGCCCACCAGCATCTGCGAGTACATCGGGGCGAGGCGCGCGTCGAAGCCCCGCGCCTTGAACTCCAGGCCCAGGATGTCCTCGACCTGCGTCGCGATGTCGCTGATCAGCGAGGCGAAGGTGCCGGTCGACTGGGCCACCGGGGAGTCCCGGACCAGGATCTTGAAGCCGTCCGTGGACGTGTCGATGTAGTCCATCAGCGCGAACGCCGCCTGCTCCAGCAGCTCCCGCGAGTGCCCGCCGGTCAGCGCCCCCGTCACCATGTCCAGCAGCAGCTGCATCTCGCGGTCCACGACCACCGCGTAGAGCCCCTCCTTGCCGCCGAAGTGCTCGTACACCACCGGCTTGGAGACCCCGGCCCGCTCGGCGATCTCCTCGACCGAGGTGCCGTCGTAGCCGCGCTCCGCGAACACCGACCGGCCGATCTCCAGCAGCTGCTCCCGCCGCTGCTTCCCGGTCATCCGCACCCGGCCGCTGCGGCGGCGGCCCGCGGGCGCGGCGGCGCCCGCCGGGGCAGCGGCACGCGGACGGGCCTGCACCGGATCGGGTGCGGCGTCCGTCCGCGGGCTCTCGTGGCCGCCTGTGCTGTCTGCGCTGCTCCCGTTCACCCCTACATCATGCTGCAGGCGAGCCCTCATGCGGCGCGGCGGGCGGCGATCCGCTGCGCGTCCGGCCAGCGGACGTCCCGGGCCCAGCCGGCCAGCTCGAACCAGCGGATCAGCCGGGCCGAGGAGTCGACCTGCCCGCGCAGCACGCCGTGCCGGGCCGAGGTCGGGTCCGCGTGGTGCAGGTTGTGCCAGGACTCGCCGCAGGAGAGCACCGCCAGCCACCAGACGTTCCCGGAGCGGTCGCGGGAGCGGAACGGGCGGTTGCCGAGCGCGTGGCAGATCGAGTTGATCGACCAGGTGACGTGGTGCAGCAGGGCGACCCGGACCAGTGAACCCCAGAAGAAGGCGGAGAGCGCACCCTGCCAGGAGAGCGTGACCAGCCCGCCGACCAGCGGCGGGATCAGCATCGAGAGCGAGGTCCAGAGCCAGAACAGCCGGGAGATCCGCCTTATGGCCGGATCGTCCACGAGGTCCGGCGCGTACTTGAGCTGCGGGGTCTGCTCCTCGTCGAAGAGCCAGCCCATGTGCGCCCACCAGAGGCCCTTGAGCAGGGCCGGGACGGTCTCGCCGTAGCGCCACGGCGAGTGCGGGTCGCCGTCCTTGTCGCTGTACCGGTGGTGCTTGCGGTGGTCGGCCACCCAGCGGACCAGCGGGCCCTCGATGGCCAGCGACCCGGCCACCGCGAGGGCGATCCGCAGGGCCCGGTTGGCCTTGAAGGAGCCGTGGGTGAAGTAGCGGTGGTAGCCGATCGTGATGCCGTGGCAGGTGAGGAAGTACATGACGGTGGCGATCGCGAGATCGGTCCACCCCAGGCCCCAGCCCCAGGCCACCGGCACGGCCGCCAGCAGGGCGGCGAACGGCACGGCGATGAACAGCCCGAGCGCGACCCGCTCGGCGAGGCCCTGGTTCTCCCCGCCGCGGGTGGCGGAGAGCAGGGTCGGGGCGGGATCGATGGAGTGCGCGGTATCGGCGCGCGCCTCGCCGGCCTGGATGGTCATGGGTGTCCCTTGAGGGCGGGGTGGAGGTTACGTCTGCGTAACCTACGGCATCGTAGGTTGCGTTCGGCCGTCAGGGGAATACGTGGCCGCGGGCGGCTCGGCGTATTTCACCCGACTGGATGGACAACGCCCGGGATCCGCGCGGGCCGGGCCGGCCGCGCCGGGGTGGTGGAGCTATGCGGCCGCAACCCTTAGGCTGTGTCGGAGCGCCTCGGGCGCTGCGAGTTGATGATCGATCCGCCGTGGTGTAATGGCAGCACAGGGCCCTTTGGAGGCCTTTGTCTGGGTTCGAATCCTAGCGGCGGAGCCAGCGGGCGCTCTGTTTCGGGCGCATCCCCCGCCCCCCGGTATTGTCGGGGCTGCTCGGCGGACTGTGCGAAGGCGACCGGCCTGGGTCCCGGCCGGGCTGCACTGCCCTCTCTGTGAACCGACTGAGGAGCCTCCCCCCGTGAGTGCCAATTCGCCTGCCGCCGTTGTCGTGCTTGCCGCCGGTGGCGGGACCAGGATGAAGTCGAACAGCCTGCCCAAGGTGCTGCACGAGGTCTGCGGGCGGTCGCTGGTGGGCCATGCGGTCGCGGCAGCACAGGAGTTGACCCCGCAGCAGCTGGTCGTCGTGGTCGGGCACATGCGGGAGATGGTGCAGGAGCACCTGGGGGCGCACTACCCGGCGGCGCGCGCCGTGGTGCAGGAGGAGCAGAAGGGCACCGGGCACGCCGTCCGCACCGCGTTGGAGGCCCTGGCGGCCGACGGCGTGGAGCTGGACGGCACGGTGATCGTCACCACCGGGGACGCGCCGCTGCTGACCGGCGCGACGCTGGCGGCCCTCGCCGGTGCGCACGCCGAACAGGGCAACGGCGTCACCGTCCTGACGGCCGTCGTCCCGGACCCGTTCGGCTACGGGCGGATCCTGCGGGACGAGGCGGACGGCGCCGTCGCCTCGATCGTCGAGGAGAAGGACGCCTCGGACGCCCAGCGGGCGGTCGACGAGATCAACTCCGGGGTCTTCGCCTTCGACGCCAAGCTGCTGGCCGAGGCGCTGTCCCGGGTCACCACCGACAACGTCCAGGGCGAGGAGTACCTCACCGACACCCTGGAGATCCTGCGGACGGCCGGCCACCGGGTCGGCGCCGTGGTGGCCGCGGACTACCGCGACATCCTCGGCATCAACGACCGGGTGCAGCTGGCCCAGGCCCGGCGCCTGCTGAACGACCGCCTGCTGGAGCGGGCGATGCGCGCCGGCGTCACGGTGGTGGACCCGGCGACCACCTGGTTCGACGTCCAGGTGTCCTACGAGCCGGACGCGGTCGTCCTGCCGGGCACCCAGCTGCAGGGCCTCACCCATCTGGGCGAGGGCTGCGAGGTGGGCCCGAACTCGACGCTCAAGGACACCCGGATCGGCGCCGGCGCGCGTGTGAGCAACACCACGGCGGACGGCGCCGAGGTGGGCGACTTCGCCACCGCCGGCCCGTACGCCTACCTGCGGCCGGGGGCGAGGCTCGGGCGCAAGGCGAAGGTCGGCACCTACGTCGAGGTGAAGAACTCGGAGCTGGGCGAGGGCGCCAAGGTGCCGCACCTGTCCTACATCGGGGACGCCACCATCGGCGAGGGCAGCAACATCGGCGCGGCCTCCGTCACGGTGAACTACGACGGGGTGAACAAGCACCGCACGGTGATCGGGGCGCACTGCCGGACCGGCTCGGACAACATGTTCATCGCCCCGGTGACGGTCGGTGACGGCGCCTACACCGGGGCCGGCTCGGTGATCACCGGCGACGTTCCGCCCGGCGCGCTGGGCGTGAGCCGGGCGCAGCAGCGCAACATCGCGGGCTGGGTGGAGCGCAAGCGCCCCGGGACCGCATCGGCGCAGGCCGCGGCTGCCGCGACGGACGGGGCCGCGGAGGTCTGACGGGCCGGGTGGGAGTCCGAGGGGCGGTCCCGGGGCGGACGGTTTCCGCACGGGCGCGTAACCTTGGGGACATACGTGCGCCACTGGGCTTACCGCCCGTGTCCAGGCGTACCGACATTTCCCCGACCCCTATCGCCAGCGGGCTCGTGCCTGCCTGCGGTGCGGACGGGTTCAGCGTCAGCAACGCGAGGAGACGGTGCAGTGAGCGGGATCACGACGTCGGGTGAGAAGAAACTCAAGCTCTTCTCCGGCCGTGCCCACCCTGAGCTGGCGAGGGAGGTGGCCGAGGCGCTCGGGACCGAGCTGGTCCCGACCAAGGCCCTGGACTTCGCCAACGGTGAGATCTACGTCCGCTTCCTGGACTCCGCGCGCGGTGCGGACTGCTTCGTGATGCAGAGCCACACGGCTCCCATCAACCAGTGGATCATGGAACAGCTGATCATGATCGATGCTCTGAAGCGGGCCTCGGCCCGGAGCATCACCGCGATCCTGCCGTTCTACGGGTACGCCCGCCAGGACAAGAAGCACCTGGGCCGCGAGCCCATCTCGGCCCGCCTGATCGCGGACCTGCTGGCCAGCGCCGGTGCGGACCGGATCATGGCGGTGGACCTGCACACCGCGCAGATCCAGGGCTTCTTCTCCGGTCCGGTGGACCACCTGTTCGCGCTGCCGCTGCTGGCGGACTACGTGGGCGACAAGGTCGACCGCGACCGCCTCACCGTGGTGTCCCCGGACGCCGGCCGGGTGAAGGTCGCCGACCAGTGGTCGGACCGTCTGGGCGCGCCGCTGGCGATCATCCACAAGCGCCGCGACATGACCCAGGCCAACACCATCCTGTCCGCCGAGGTGGTCGGTGACGTCAAGGGCCGGGTCTGCGTCCTGGTCGACGACATGATCGACACCGCCGGCACCATCTGCGCCGCGGCCGACGCGCTGTTCGAGAACGGCGCCGCGGACGTGATCGTGGCCGCCACGCACGGCGTGCTCTCCGGTCCGGCCGCGGACCGTCTGAAGAACTCCCGGGTCAGCGAGTTCGTGTTCACGAACACCCTGCCGACCCCGGCCGAGCTCCAGCTGGACAAGATCACCACGCTGTCGATCGCCCCGTCGATCGCCGCCGCGATCCGCGAGGTGTTCGAGGACGGCTCGGTCACCAGCCTGTTCGAGGGCGTGCACTGACGAAGCCCGCGCAGGCGGCCCCGGTCCTCAAAGGGCCGGGGCCGCCGTCGATTTCGTCGGAGGGCACCGGTGCGGTTAGACTCGTGAAAATGCTCGGCGAGGGATGCCGTGTGCCTGCTCGTCGGGTGCCCGTGCTCCGTGATCGACGCGCTGCTGGGGCCGGTTCTTCCGGCCGTTGGCAGAGGTCGTACGCCGCCGAGTGACCCCCGAACGTACTGTGGGTGTGGTCCCGGCGGTTTTTCGCGTTGCCTGCACCCCCGCGCCAGTTTTCACGAGGAGTGCAGTCGTGTCCGAGATCCGCATCGCCGCTGAGACCCGTTCCGAGTTCGGTAAGGGCGCTGCCCGCCGGGCCCGCCGTGCCGGCCTGGTCCCCGGTGTCGTCTACGGCCACGGCCACGCCCCGGTTCACCTGAACCTGCCCGGCCACGACCTGATGATGGCCCTCAAGACCCCGAACGCCCTGCTGGTCGTTCCGATCGAGGGCAAGGACGAGTACGTCCTGCCGAAGGCCATCCAGCGCCAGGCCATCAAGCGCACCATCGAGCACGTCGACCTGCTCCTCGTGAAGCGCGGCGAGAAGGTCACCGTCGAGATCCCCGTCCTCACCGAGGGCGAGCTGGCCCCCGGCGGCAACCTGCTGGAGCACGTCCTCAACGCGCTGCCGATCGAGGCCGAGGCCACCCACCTGCCCGAGTCCGTGACCGTCTCGGTCGAGGGCCTGGAGGCCGGTGCCTCGATCACCGCCGGTGACATCTCGCTGCCGAAGGGCACCACGCTGGCCGTCGAGGCCGACACCGTCGTGCTGCAGGTCATCGGCGCCCAGGCCTCGCAGGCCGACGCCGACGCCGAGGCCGCCGAGGCCGGCGCCGAGGCCTGAGCCTCCCGCACCGTCTGACCGCTGCCCCGGCCGCTCCGTACTGGAGCGGCCGGGGCAGCGGTGTGTCCGGGATGATGTCGACGAGCGAGAGCACGAGGAGCGATGCGATGAGCGAGGACGCGTACGAGGGCCCCTGGCTGGTGGCCGGGCTGGGCAATCCGGGGGAGCAGTACGCCCGGAACCGGCACAACATCGGCTTCATGGTGGTGGACCTGCTGGCGCAGCGGATGGGTGCCAGGTTCAAGGCGCACAAGAGCCGCGCGCAGGTGGCCGAGGGGCGGCTGGCGGGCCGGCGGGTGGTGCTGGCCAAGCCGATGACCTTCATGAACCTCTCGGGCGGCCCGGTGACCGCCCTGCGGGACTTCTACAAGACGCCGGCCTCGGCCCTGGTGGCCGTCCACGACGAGCTGGACATCGACTACGCGACGCTGCGGCTGAAGCTCGGCGGCGGCGACAACGGCCACAACGGGCTGAAGTCGATCACCAAGTCGCTGGGCCCGGAGTACTACCGGGTGCGCTGCGGGATCGGCCGCCCGCCGGGCCGGATGGAGGTCGCGGACTTCGTCCTGAAGGACTTCTCCGCCACCGAGCGCAAGGAGCTGGAGTGGTTCGTGGACCGCTCGGCGGACGCCGTGGAGGCACTGCTCACCGACGGCCTGGAGCGGGCCCAGGGCGTCTACCACTCCTGATCCGGCGTCAGGACGGTTGTTCGGCAAGGGAGCGGATCCCCGCCCGCCCGCCGCGGTGGGCGGGGCGGCTGGGCAACAGTCGTACAACGCTTGGCCGCCCAAACCTGAATGGGTGTGAGAAACCCGTGCCGGATCGGATAGCGTCGGGCCCGTACGCGAACGGGTCCTGGGGAGTTCTCGATGCGGAGTTTGCGGCCGGTCCGGCGCCTGCGGCGGATTCGGGTGGTACGGCTGAGGAAGCTCGGCCGCAAGGTCGGCACGGCCGGTGCGCTGGGGGCGGCCGGGGTGCTGCTCTCGGGCGGTGGCGTGGCCCACGCGGAGACGGTGGCGGACCCCGATCCCGGTGTGGTGTCCCAGGATCCCGCGGCGGCCCAGTTCGGCCCGGTACTGGGCGGCTCGGTCGGCGGTGACGCGGGCCTGCTGGCCGTCGGCGGCGGCCTGGTCGTGGCGGCGGGCGGCGCGGCCCTCTGGCTGAAGCGCCGGCGCGCGGGCGATCCGGTGGAGTGACGACGGTACGACTGGTGTGACGCGAAGGGCCCGGTGCCGCCCCCTCGGTCGAGGGGGCGGCACCGGGCCCTCGCGGTGCCGGGTGCCGGTCAGCCGGTGTTGCGCAGGCCGGCGGCGATGCCGTTCACGGTCAGCAGCAGGGCGCGGGCCCGCAGCGGGTCCTCCGGGCGGCCGGTGGAGGCCTCCTCGCGCTGGCGGCGCAGCAACGCGACCTGGAGGTAGGAGATCGGGTCGAGGTAGGCGTCGCGGACGGTGAAGGTCTGCTTCAGCACCGGGTTGTGCTCCAGCAGTTCGCTCTCCCCGGTGAGGCGGAGCACCTCGCGCAGGGTCAGCTCGTGCTCGGCGGTGATCTGGTCGAAGATGTGGTGCAGCTCGGCGGGCACCAGCTGCTCGACGTAGTGGCGGGCGATCCGCAGGTCGGTCTTGGCCAGCGTCATGGCGACGTTGGACAGGAAGTTGCGGAAGAAGTGCCACTGGCCGTACATCTCGTCCAGGACGTCCCCGAGACCCGCCTCGCGGGCGGCGGCGAGGCCGGCGCCGACGCCGAACCAGCCGGGCACGATCTGGCGGGACTGGGTCCAGCCGAACACCCACGGGATGGCGCGCAGGCCGTCCAGGCCCGCGCCCGAGTCGGGGCGGCGGGACGGCCGGGAGCCCAGGTGCAGCGAGGCGAGCTGGTCGACCGGGGTGGCCGCGAAGAAGTACTTCGGCAGGTCCTCCTGCTCGACCAGGGCGCGGTACGCGGTGTGCGCGGCCGCCGAGACCTGGTCCATCGCGGCGTCCCAGCGGGCCAGCTCCTCGGGGGCCTGGCGCGGGGCGGTGTGCAGCGCCGAGGCGGACAGGGTGGCCGAGATGGTCAGTTCCAGGTTCTCCCGGGCCAGCGAGGGCAGCAGGTACTTGTCGGAGATCACCTCACCCTGCTCGGTGACCTTGATCTCGCCCTCCAGGGTGCCCCAGGGCTGGGCCAGGATGGCCTCGTGCGAGGGGCCGCCGCCGCGGCCGACGGTGCCGCCGCGGCCGTGGAAGAGCCGCAGCCGGATCCCGTAGCGGTGGGCGACGTCGCGCAGCCGGCGCTGGGCGCGGTGGATCTCCCACTGGGAGGTGGTGATGCCGCCGAACTTGGAGGAGTCGGAGTAGCCGAGCATGACCTCCTGGACGTCGCCGCGCAGCGAGACGAGCAGCCGGTAGGAGGGGTCGGAGAGCATCTCGTCCAGGATCCGGTCGGCCTCCTGGAGTTCGTCGGTGGTCTCCAGCAGCGGCACGATGCCGATCTTGGCGATACCGGCGTGCAGGTCGATCAGACCGGCCTCGCGGGCCAGCACGGTGGCGGCGAACACGTCGTCGGCGCCCTGGCACATCGAGATGATGTAGCTCTCGACGATCTCGTCGCCGAACCGCTCGAAGCCCTCGCGGATGGTGTTGAAGACGCCGAGGGTCTTGGTGCCCGCGGCGTCCAGCGGGGCCGGGGTGGGCGCGAGCGGGCGGCGCGAGCGGAGCTCCTTGGCGAGCAGCTTCTGCCGGTACTCGCGGGGCATGTCCGCGTAGCGCCAGGCCTCCTCGCCGAGCCGGTCGAAGAGCTGGCCGAGCGCGTGGTGGTGGGCCTCGGCGTGCTCGCGGACGTCCATGGTGGCGAGCTGGAGGCCGAAGGCCTCGATGGTGCGGATGGCGCGGGCGAGCCGCCCGTCGGCGATCAGGCCGCCGCGGTGGGAGCGGAGCGACTCCTGGATCAGCCGGAGGTCGGCGACGAGCTCGCGGGTGCCGAGGTAGTCGCGGCCCGCGATGTGCGGGGTGCCCTGGGCGAGCCGCTCGCGGGTGTTCTCCAGCTTGAGCCGGACGCAGGTGGCCTTGAGGCGGTAGGGCTCCTCGGCGTTCATCCGCTTGTAGCGCGGGCTCAGCTCGGGGAGCACGTCCAGGTCGGCGTGGAGCGAGGCGACCAGCTCGGCCGAGGCGCCGGCCAGGCGCTCGGAGGTGGAGAGCGAGTTGCGCAGGTCGTCGACGGCCGCCAGGGCGTCCTTGATGCCGTACTCGTGCTGGAGGTTCAGGACGTCCCAGGTGACCTGCGGGGTGACGTTCGGGTTGCCGTCGCGGTCGCCGCCGATCCAGGTGCCGAAGGTGAGCGGGCGGACGCCGTCGGGCAGGGTGAGGCCGACCCGGGCGAGCTCCTCGTGCAGCTCCTCCAGGACCTCGGGTACGGCCTCGCGGTAGAGCTCGTCCAGGTAGTAGACGGCGTTGCGGGCCTCGTCGGTCGGCTCCGGGCGGGCGATCCGCAGCTCGTCGGTCTGCCAGAGCAGGTCGATGACCTCGGCGAGGCGGCGGTCGGCCTGCCGCTTGGCGGAGGTGGTGCGGGCCTGGTCGGCGTGCGAGAGGCCGGCGGCGATCTGCTCGCGGTGGATCCGGTCGAGCAGCTCGCCGATCCGGCGGAGCTTGTTGAGGACGCTGCGGCGGGCGGCCTCGGTGGGGTGGGCGGTGAAGACCGGGCGGACGGCCAGGTGGGCCAGGGTGTTCGCGAGGTGCTTCGGGTCCGCCTCGCCGAGCTGGTCCGCGGTCTGGGCGAGCAGCGAGCCCTCGCGGGCGCGGCGGGTGGCCAGCTCCCGGCCGCGGTGCACCTGCTCGGTGACGTTGGCGAGGTGGAAGTAGGTGGAGAACGCGCGGACCAGCTTGGCGGCGGTGTCCAGGTCGATGTCGGAGAGCAGTTCGGCGGTGGCCTCGCCGTCGGTGCGGCTCAGCAGGCGGACCTGTTCGACCAGGCCCAGCAGCTGGGGGCCCTCCTGGCGGACCAGCGTCTCGCCGAGGAGGTCGCCGAGGCGGCGGATGTCCGCGCGCAGGGCTGTGTTGTCGGCGTCGGCGCCGGCGGGGCCGACACGGCTGGGGCTGTCCGCCGGGGTGGGGACCGGAGCGGTCACGGCTGGCTCCCTGTGGTGGTGGGGTTCGGCAACGGCTCATCGTCACAGCTCCGCACACGTGTGGCGGGTGTGACGCGTGCGGACCGCGCTGTCCGACGCGACCCAGCATAGGTGTCGGGGCGGTTGCTGTCCGCGAGGTGGCCGGATGGCGGACAAGATCACAGCCGGTTCAGGTGGTCTGGACCACTTGAAGGCCCGCCCGGGTGTCGGGGCGGAACCGGGTGGGGACGGGTCGGGGTTCACGCTTAGGCTGTGGGGCTATGAGCAAGTCGCCTGGGGAGCGCGAGCGGGACCGGTCGTTCTGGTGGTGGGAGCGCCGGCGCAGCGCTCTCCTGGACATCGGGCTGGCGGCGCTGGCGGCGCTGGAGTGCGCGGCCAGCGCGGTCGCCTTCCTGGCGCCCCGGGTCCACCTGGGCGTGGTGGCCATCGTCGGGGTCGCGCTGTTCGGCGCGGCGGCCGGCGCCACGCTGGTGCTGCGGCGGCGCTGGCCGGCGGTGCCGGTGCTGGTGGCCCTGGTGGCGATGCCCGGGATGCTGGGCGTGGTGCTGCTGACGGTATCGCTCTACACGCTCGCGGAGACCTGGGAGTGGCCGAGCCGGCGCCGGCGGGTGGTGGCGCTGTCCGCCCTGGCCTTCGCCGAGGCGGTCGGCGTGATGCTGGTGTCCATGCTCACCCCCTCCGACCTGACGGTGGAGCAGCCGCCGCTCTGGGGGCAGGTGCTGCTGTCGGTGCTGGTGGCCGTCGGCCTGACCGTGCCGCCGGTGGTCACCGGCCTGTACGTGGGCGCGCGGCGGCGGCTGATCGAGTCGCTCAAGGACCGCGCGCACGGCCTGGAGACCGAGCTGGACCTGCTGGCCGAGCAGGCCCGCGAGCGTGCCCGCCGGGCCCGGCTGGAGGAGCGGACCAGGATCGCCCGGGAGATGCACGACGTGGTGGCCCACCGGGTGTCGCTGATGGTGGTGCACGCCGGGGCGCTGGAGCGGATCGTGGCGAAGGACCCGGAGAGGGCGGCCCAGAGCGCCAAGCTGATGGGGGAGGTCGGTCGGCAGGCGCTGAACGAACTGCGCGAGATCCTCGGGGTGCTGCGGATGTCGGACGACAGCGCGCCGGAGCCGGACTCGCTGGTCGCGCTGCCCCGGCTGGTCGACCAGTCGAGGGCGGCCGGGATGGCCGTCACCCTGACCGTCAGCGGCAGCCGCCAGGAGTTCACCACCGAGGCCGAGCAGACCGCGTACCGGGTGGTCCAGGAAGGCCTGACCAACGCGCACAAGCACGCCGGTGGCGCGCAGGTCGCCGTGCTGCTCGCCTACGCGCCCAATGGCGTGCGGGTCAGCGTGGTGAACGCCTGTCCGGGCGGCGAGCGGACGGCGGCGGCGCTGCCCAGCGGGGGCAACGGGCTGATCGGGATGCGGGAGCGGGTGGTCGCGCTGGGCGGCACCTTCTCGGCGGGGCCGGAGGCGGACGGGGGCTTCCGGGTCGAGGCGGTGCTGCCGTCCAGGCTGGCCGTCCGGGCCGACCGGCTGGGGTGAGGCCGCCGGCCGGGCGGCGTCCGCCCGGCGCGGCGCGGGCCGGAGCGCTCAGCCCTCGTCGGCGGTGCGCAGCCGCTCGGGCGCGGTACCGAGGACGAGGGTGCTGATCGCCTGGTCGACGCCGTGGCCGAGGAACCACTCCCCGGTGTGGTCCAGGCTGTAGACCCGGCCCTCCTCGTCCACCGCCAGCAGGGCCTGGCCGTACGCCTCCTCGCCGAGCGGGGCGAGCCGGGTGTCCAGGGCGCGGCCGAGGTCGGCCAGGGTGCGCGGCTGGTGGAGCCCGCAGAGCGGGTCCACCAGGAAGGGCGTCCGGGCCAGCTGGCGCCCCGGGCCGTCGAGGTCGAAGGCGAGGCCGCCGAACTCGGCCCAGGCCTCCACCGCGGCCGGGAACACCGCGTGACCGACGCCGGCCGGGCCGCCGTACGCCGCCAGGGCGTCGGCCCACTCCTCGGCCTGGCGGATCTGCCAGCGGCCGGGGTGCCAGCCGGCCGCCTTGAGTTCGGCGGCGACATCGGCCGGAAAGCGCGGGCGGCTGCGCAGGGCGGACCCGCCGGACGTGCTCGGCGGGGGCAGCGGCGGACTGGGCGGGTTCAGGGCGGGCTCCGGCGGCTCGGGGACGGGGGGCGTACGCGGGTGCGCGGTCAGCGGGCGGGCGGCCCGACCGCGACGCTCCGCACGGCGAAGTGCTCCAGCAGCGGTACGCAGGAGCGGCAGGGCGGGGCGTGGGTGCCGTGCGCCGGGTCGTGCTCCTCGCGGATCCGTACGGTGGTCAGCCGCGAGCCCTTGAGCGCCTTGCGGGCCTCGGGCAGGCCCAGCGGCTTGCGGGCGGCGCGCTTGGAGCGCTTGGCGTCCACGACGGCCAGGTACTGGGAGAGCAGGACGGCCTCCGGGCAGCGGCCGGTGAAGCGCTCGCGGTGCTCCAGCGGCAGCGCGTCCAGGAAGTCGGCCACCAGGGGATGCAGGGCCGGGCGCCGGGCGGGCTTGTCGCCCGCCAGGGTGTGCACCTCGCCGCCCTTCAGCGACAGGGCGGCGGCGACGGCGGGCAGCAGGCTGTCGCGGAAGTGGCGCAGCACGGGCGGGCCGGCCGGTTCGCCGGTGGTCATACGTCGTCCTCCTCCTGTTCGTCCGCCGGTGACGGGACCGTGTGGGGTCAGTCCGGGGCAAGCCTGTCAAATGGCACCGACATCCGTACAACCGGGGGGCGACGGCCGGCCACCGGCGGGCCGGTGGGTACGCCGTGTCGGCCGGATCCGCACGCCGTCGTCACGACTCGTCCCCGGGTTTCCCGAATCCGCCTCCGGCCGGGGGCGGCGGCCGGTAGCGTTCCAGCAGCGAGCCAAGGGGGCGGCCGGTCCCTGGGGGGTTGATCGGCCGGTGCGGCAACTCCTCTGCTCGGTCTGGCCGTTGAGGCCGTCGGGGCAAGGGCGCCCCGGCGTCGAGCAAGGGGGGTCTTGCGATGACGGAGACGGAAACCGCGAACGAGGCGCCCGGCGAGCACGTGCCCACCCCGGGCGCGCCGCCGCAGCCCGCGCCCGCGCACCCGGTCGGGATCGCGGTGGTCGGCGCCGGCTACTGGGGCCCGAACCTGGTCCGCAACGCGCAGCAGACGCCGGCGCTGCGCCTGCACTGGCTCTGCGACCTGGACGAGGCCAGGTCCCGCCGGGTGCTGGGCGAGTACAGCACCGTCCGGTCCACCACCTCGTTCGCCCAGGTGCTCGCGGACGAGCGGGTCGGCGCGGTCGCGGTCGCCACCCCGGCCGCCGCGCACTACCGGCTGGCCCGGGCCGCGCTGGAGGCGGGCAAGCACGTCCTGGTGGAGAAGCCGATCACCACCTCCGCCGCGGAGGCCGCCGAGCTGGTGGCGCTCGCCGAGGAGCGCGGCCTGGTGCTGATGTGCGACCACACCTTCTGCTACACGCCCGTGGTGCGCCGGATCCGCGAGCTGGTGCACGGCGGGGAGATCGGCGACGTCCAGTTCTTCGACTCGGTGCGGATCAACCTCGGGCTGGTCCAGCCGGACGTGGACGTGCTCTGGGACCTCGCCCCGCACGACCTGTCCATCCTGGACTTCGTCCTGCCACCGGGCGTCGAACCGATCGGGGTCTCCGCCCAGGGCGCCGACCCGATCGGGGCCGGCCGGGCCTGCGTGGCCTATCTGACGGTCCGGCTGAGCAACGGCGCGCTGGCGCACTGCCACGTCAACTGGCTCTCCCCGACGAAGGTCCGCACGACGCTCATCGGCGGCTCGCGGCGCACCCTGGTCTGGGACGACCTCAACCCGCAGGCCCGGCTCGCGGTGCACGACCGCGGCGTGGACCTCACCCCGCCCGACGAGCTGACCGACGCGATCCGCCACCAGACGCTGATCTCCTACCGGGTGGGCGAGATGGTCGCGCCCGCGCTGGTCGAGCAGGAGGCGCTGCGCAACGTGATGGCCGAGTTCGCCGCCGCCATCACCGAGGGCCGGGCCCCGCTCACCGACGGCCGGGCCGGACTGCGCGTGCTGCAGCTGCTGGAGGCCGCCTCGCTCAGCCTGGAGCTCGGTGGCGCCACCGTCCCGGTCGGCGCCGGTCCCGACGAACTGTCCGACGCGAACGAGAGGGCCGCCGCGCGGTGAACGCTGTACAGATCGAGGGCTCCCGCTGCCTGGTCACGGGCGGGGCCGGCACCATCGGCTCCACCGTGGTCGACCAGCTGATCGCGGCGGGCGCCCGCGAGGTGGTCGTGCTCGACAACTTCGTCCGCGGCCGGGCGGCCAACCTGGCGTACGCCCGCGAGATCGCCGCACCCGGGCAGCTGCGGGTGGTGGACGGCGACATCCGCGACCGCGGCCTGCTGCGCGAGCTGCTGGGCCCCGGCACCGACCTGCTGTTCCACCTGGCCGCGATCCGGATCACCCAGTGCGCCACCGAGCCCAGGCTGGCCCTGGAGATCATGGTGGACGGCACCTTCGACGTGGTCGAGGCCGCCGCGGAGGTCGGCGTCGGCAAGGTGATCGCCTCCTCCACCGCCTCCGTCTACGGCCTCGCCGACGTCTTCCCGACGCCGGAGACCCAGCACCCGTACCACAACGACACCCTGTACGGGGCGGCCAAGGTCTTCAACGAGGGGCTGCTGCGCAGCTTCCACGCGATGGCCGGCCTGGACTACGTCGCGCTCCGGTACTTCAACGTGTACGGGCCCCGGATGGACGTCCACGGCAAGTACACCGAGGTGTTCATCCGCTGGATGGAGCGGATCGCCGCCGGGCAGCCGCCGCTGATCTTCGGCGACGGCGCGCAGACCATGGACTTCGTCTACACCGAGGACATCGCCCGGGCCAACCTGCTGGCCGCCGCGGCGCCCGTCAGCGACCGGGTCTACAACATCGCCAGCAGCACCGAGGTCTCGCTGCGAGGGCTGGCCGACGCCCTGCTCACCGCGATGGACCGCACCGACCTCGACGTCGAGCACGGCCCCGCCCGGGGCACCGCCGGCGGCGTGGTCCGGCGCCTGGCGGACATCACCGCCGCCGAACGCGACCTCGCCTGGAAGCCCGAACTGGGCCTCGACGACGGCCTGCGCAGGCTGGTCGCCTGGTGGCGCGAGCAGTAGTCCCCTCGTCTGCACGGCAGTTCGGAGTACACCTGTGTCCACCATCCCCGTCATGATCCCCTGGCTCGGCGAGGAGGAGGCCCTCGCCGCCGCCGAGGCCGTCCGCTCCGGCTGGGTGGCCCAGGGCCCCCGGGTCGCCGAGTTCGAGCGGGCCTTCGCCGAGCACCTCGGGGTACCGCACGCCGTCGCGGTCTCCTCCTGCACCACCGCCCTGCACCTGGCGCTGATCGGCGCCGGGGTCGGGCCGGGGGACGAGGTCGTCGTCCCCTCGTTCTCCTTCGTCGCCACCGCCAACGCCGTCACCTACGTCGGCGCCGTCCCGGTCTTCGCCGACGTGGACGTCACCACCGGCAACCTCACCGCCGCCACCGTCGAACCCCTGCTCACCGAGCGGACCAGGGCCGTGATCGCGGTCGACCAGGGCGGCGTCCCGGTCGACCTGGACGGGCTCCGCGCGCTGGTCGAACCGCGCGGGGCCACCGTGGTCGAGGACGCCGCCTGCGCGGCCGGCTCCGTCCACCGGGGCCGGCCGGTGGGCGGCACGGCGGCGCTGGCCGCCTACTCCTTCCACCCGCGCAAGCTGCTCACCACCGGCGAGGGCGGCATGGTCACCTGCCAGGACGGCGCGCTCGCCGCCCGGCTGCGCCGGCTGCGCGAGCACGGGATGAGCGTCTCGGCCGCCGACCGGCACGCCGCGAAGGACGGCGCCGGCCGGCTGGAGACGTACGACGAGATCGGCTTCAACTACCGGATGACCGACATCCAGGCGGCGATCGGCCTGGTGCAGCTGCGCAAGCTGCCGGCCATGGTCGCCCGGCGGCGCGAACTCGCCGAGCGGTACCGGGAGCTGCTGGCCGGCACCGGCGGCCGGCTGGTGGCCGACCCGGCGCACGGCAGCACCAACTACCAGTCCTGCTGGCTGCTGCTCCCGGACACCGCCCCCGACCGCGGGGCGGTGCTCGCCGACCTCGCCGACGCCGGCGTCTCCGCCCGGCGCGGCATCATGGCGGCCCACCTGGAGGCCCCGTACCAGGGCACCGCCCGGGTGCCGCTGCCCGCCACCGAGCTGCTCACCGGCCGCTCGCTGATCCTGCCGCTCTACCACGCGCTCACCGAGCGGCAGCAGGACCGGGTGGTCGGGGCCGTGCGCGCGGCGCTCGGCTGAACCGGCCCGGCCGGCCCCGCCCGTCCACGGCCACGGCCACGTTCACGGCCACGTTCACGGCCCGGGGCCGGGCCGTCGCCGCCGTCCGCCCGCTCCGATCCGCCGAGACACCCAGGGGGAGACCAGGATGAGCACCGATCAGCCCGTCGACGAGCCGGTTCCGCTGGTGGACCTGAAGGCCGCGCACGCCGAGGTGGAGGCCGAGGTCCGGGCCGGCTTCGACCGGGTGCTCGCCACCGGCGGCTACGTCAAGGGCCCCGAGACGGCCGGCTTCGAGGCGGAGTACGCGGCCTTCTCCGGCGCCCGGCACTGCGTCGGCGCCGCCAACGGCACCGACGCGCTCGAACTGGCGCTGCGCGCCCTCGACCTGCCGCCCGGCGGCGGCGTGGTGCTCCCCGCCAACACCTTCGTCGCCACCGCGGAGGCCGTGGTCCGGGCCGGGCTGCGCCCGGTGCTGGTCGACGCCGACCCGGACCACCTGCTGATCGACCCCGAGCGCGTGGCGGACGCGCTGCCCGGCGCCGTCGCGCTGCTGCCCGTCCACCTCAACGGGCAGCTCGCCCCGATGGGCCCGCTGCTGGAGCTGGCCGCCGGCCGGCCGGTGGTGGAGGACGCCGCGCAGTCCCAGGGCGCCCGGCAGCACGGCCGCGCCCTCCACGGGCTGGTCTCCGCCACCAGCTTCTACCCCGGCAAGAACCTCGGCGCGTACGGGGACGCGGGCGCCGTCGTCACCGACGACGACGCCCTGGCGGCCGCCGTCCGGCTGATCGGCGACCACGGCTCGGGCCGCAAGTACGAGCACGAGCGGTTCGGCTTCAACTCCCGGATGGACGCGCTGCAGGCCGTCGTGCTGCGGGCCAAGCTGCGCCGGCTGCCCGCATGGAACGAGGCCCGCCGGGCCGCCGCCGAGCGCTACCACCGGCTGCTGGCCGGGATCGACGGCCTCACCCCGCCGCGGACCGCGCCCGGCAACGAGCACGTCTGGCACCTGTACGCGGTGCGGATCGGGCCCGGCCGGGACCGGGACGCCGTGCTCGCCGCGCTGCAGGCCGCGGGCATCGGCGCCGGCGTCCACTACCCGGTACCCGTCCACCTCCAGCCGGCGTTCCGGCAACTCGGCCACGGCGCGGGCGCGTTCCCGGTCGCTGAGCGGGCCGCCCGGGAGCTTCTCACCCTGCCGCTCCACCCGCACATCACCGCGGCCCAGCAGGAACGCGTCGTGGAGACGCTGGCCGAGGCGCTCGCCGCCTGAGCCCCGGCGGGCCGGCGCGGTCCGGGCCCGCGGCCGCGCTCCCCGCCCGTGGCCCGCGGGCTGTCCGGTGTGCCCGGGCGGGGGGTCGTGGCCCGGGGGGACCCCCTACGCTGGTGTCCAGCAAGCGCACCGAATTTGCAGCAGCCAGTGGGGGCTCCCAGATGACGACAGGTCGGCCCGGCGTCGCCGCCGCGCCCAACGCGGCGTACGCAGGTCAGGTGGTGCAGTTCCCGGACCCGGTCCGCGCGGAGCGGCACCCCGCCGGGGTCAGGGTGGACGAGCACGGTCACCCGGACTTCGGTCCGTACGCGGCGGCCGCGGCCGAGGTGGCCGATCCGCCGGAGGGCTTCGGCGTCGACGAACTGCGGCTGACGGACTACGTCTCGGCCAATGCCGCGCAGTTCACCCAGGGCCATCCGCTCTGGGCCGACCTGGAGACCGCCGTGGCCACCCCGCCCGGCTGGACCTGGCACCACGCGGTCGGCCGGGCCGCGCCCGGCTGGCGGCGGATGGAGCTCGTCCCGGTCGAGGTGAAGGCGCTGCTGCGGCACCACGGCGGCCTGGCCACCTCCACCGCGGACCACACCCGCCGCGGCACCCGCCCCTTGCAGGAGCGCCGGCCGGTGCACTTCTCGCTCGCCCGGGACGGCGGCGACCCGATCGGCGTCCCCGAGGACCTGGTGCAGCGGGCCGAGGAGCGCCTCGGCTACCGGCTGCCCGGCGCGTACCGGACCTTCCTCAAGCTGGCCGGCGGCCGGGCCCCGGTCGGCGTGGCGCTCGACCCCGAGCTGGGGCTGCTGCTCGACCAGCCGTTCCTGACCCTCAGCGAGGAGTACGGGACGGAGGACGTCGTCTACGCCAACAAGTGCCTGCGCGACCACCTCACCAAGGACTACCTGGGCATCGCCTACGCCCAGGGCGGCATCGTGGCGCTCAAGGTGCGCGGCGACCGGGCCGGCTCGGTCTGGTTCTGCCTCTACGACGACGCCCGTGACGGCGGCGCCCCCGAGGCGCCCGAGGAGCGGGTCGCCCGGCTGCTGCTGCCCTGCGGCGAGGACTTCGACGACTTCCTGCTCCGGCTGGCCGGCAGTCCGCCGGAACTGGAGACGGTCGCGGAGCTGATGGTGGACGGCGGGTTCGCCCGCGCCGTGCCGGTGGGCTGACGTGGCCCGTACGGCTGCGGCGACGGTGGTAGCGGAACAAGCGGGGACGAAGGGGACAGGGGTGAACCGGGCGTGGTGACGTACACGCAGGCGCAGGAGCTCGCCGACGAGTGGATCAACGGCGGGGTGCCGCGTCCGCAGCAGCGCGAGGTACGGGTCCGGGAGTTCGACCTGGGCTTCGTCTGCTGGGCGGTGCAGCCCGCGGAGGGCGCGGCCGGTGGCTCCGGCGGCCCGGCGGACGGCTCCGAGGGCTCGGCGGCCCCGGGCGGCTCGGCGGGTGAGGCGCGGCTGGTGATCGCCCGGGACTCCGGCGCCAGCACGCTCTGGCCGGCGCTGCCGGTCAACGAGGTGGTCCGGCAGTACGAGGAGGTCTACGGACGGCCGGTCGCGGCCAATCCGGCCGGGGCGGCCAGGCCCGCGCCCGGGCCGGTGGAGGCGACGTCCTTCCTGCTCAGCCCGCCGCAGTGGCTCCAGGAGGCGGGGGCCGCGGCGATCGCCGCCGAGGCCGAACGGCTCGGCGCCCCGGCGCCCGCGCATCCGGCCCCGCCGGCTCCGGCACCCGCCGCCGCTCCGGCCGCTCCGGCCGCTCCGGTCGGTCCGGGCGGCTCCGAGGCGCCGCCGGTGCCGCCGGCGACCCGCCGTGCTGACCACGCCGCCGGTCTCCGAGCGGCCGGCCGGGGACGCGCCGACCATGCTCGCCCCGCCGCCCGGCCAGGGCGGCCCGCCCCCGGCCGCGCCGGCGGTCGCCCCGCCGGTGCCCGCCACGCCGCTCGCTCCGCCCGCCCCGCCCGTCCCGTCCCCGCCGGCCGCCGGTGCCGAGGCGGCGACCGTGCTGCTGCCCGACGGTCTGCGGACCAACGGCGCCGGTCTGGCCGGCGAGCCGCGGCCCGGCGCCGAGGCGGCCACCGTGCTGCTGCCCGAGGGCGGCTACGGGATGGCCCCGGTGCCCCCCGCTGCCGCTCCGGCGGTCGAGCCCGCCCCGACGGTGCTGGCGCGGCCGGACGCGATGCCCGGCCTGATGGGGCTGCCCGGCGCCCCGGGCCCGGGCGCCCCGGGCCCCGGTGCGCCGGCCGCGCCGGTGCCGCCGTCGGCCGAGCAGGCCCCGACCGTGCTGGCCTCGCCGGACGCGCTGCCCGGCCTGATGGGCCTGCCCGGTGCCCCCGGTCCGGGCGCGCCGGCTCCCGGTGGCCCGGCGATCCCGCCGGGCGGCCCCGGTGTCGAACACGCCGCGACCATGCTGGCCTCGCCGGACGCGCTGCCCGGCCTGATGGGCCTGCCCGGCGCCCCCGGTACCCCCGGCGCGCCCGCTCCGGCGCCCGACGCGTCGCACGGGGCGCGCGGTCGGAGCGCGGCGGCCGCCCCGCCGCCGCCCCCGCGCGGCCGCCCTGCGCGGCGGCACGGCCGCTCCGGGCGGAGCACCGGTCTCGCTCGGCCGGAGCGCGGCCGCCGCCCCGCCGCCGCCCCCGCCGGGCGGCCTGCGGCAGTCCTCGGGCACGGGTGCCCCCGCCGCGGCCGCGGGAGGTCGCGGCGCGGCCGGTGCCCCGCCGCCCCCGCCGCCGGCCGGCCTGCGCGGCCCCGCGGCCCCGCCCGCGCCACCCGCCGCCGGCCCGCCCGCCGCGCGGGGTCGCGTACGAGCGCACCCAGCTGGCGGGAGCGATCGACCCGGCGCTGCTGGGCGGTGCCCCGGCCGATCCCGGTACCCCGCCGTCCGGCGGCCCGGCCGTGCCGCCCCCGCCCGGCCCCGGCGCGGCCGGCTACGGCTACCCCGGCGCGGCCTCGCCGGCCGCCCCGGCTCCCGCCCCGGCTCCCGCCCCGGCCGCCGCCCCGGCGCCGGTCCCCGGTCCGCCGCAGGGCGCCCCGGTGCCGCCCGGTGTGCCGGCCGTCGGCCCCGGCTACTTCGCCGCGCTCAGCTACCGCGGCCCGGACGGCTCGGAGCAGAAGCTGCTGCACCGCAGCGAGCCCGGCACCCCGCACCCGGAGTGGAAGATCCTCCAGGACCTGCGCCGGCTGAACGTCCCGCCGGAGCAGGTCCTGGAGCTCTACACCGAGCTGGAGTCCTGCGACCTGCCGGGCGGCTACTGCAACCGGATGATCGCCGCCTCCTGGCCGAACGTCCGGCTCACCCACACCGCCGACTACGGCCGGGACCACCACTCCCGGCAGGCCGGCATGGCCCAGCTGCTGGACCACCTGGACGAGCTGCACCAGCTGGCCTCCGGCGCCCAGCGGGTCCGCCCGTTCCGGGTGCCGCCGCCCGCCCCGGGCAGCGTTCCGGTGCTGCCGCCGATCGCACCGCAGCAGCTCGGCCAGGAGGTGAGCCAGGCCTTCGGCCCGAACGTGTTCCACTTCGAGCAGCGCGCCGTCTCCCGCCAGGGCGTGCCCGAGCCGGTGGCGCAGACCCTGATGTGGGGGGGCCTGCCGCGCGAGTTCGGACCCTTCTTCTGGGCGCAGGCCCAGGAGGGCCGCCCGATCCCGACGCTCGCCGAGCTGGCCGCCGAGCGCGGACTGACCGGCGGCCCGGACTTCGGCGGCTACCTGGTGCTCGGCAACGACTACGGCCGCCAGCTCTGCGTGCAGTACGGCACGGCGCACGTGGTCGCGGTGGACATCGACGGAACCGGCGAGCCGCCCCGGTTCGTCAACAGTGGTGTACCGGAGTTCGTTCGCGCCCTGGCCCTGCTGGGCCGGATGTGGCGGCTGCGGTACGGGCTGACCCCGGACCAGGCCGGTCGCTGGACGACCGACTTCCAGGCTCAGCTCGCCGCGATCGACCCCGCGGCCCTGCAGTCGGCGGACACCTGGTGGGCCGTCCTCCTGGAGCAGTTCTGGGACGGCCTGCTGTAGCGGGCCGACGCGGATCCGTGCAGGTGGAAGGGGTCGTTCCGGTGTCCGGAACGACCCCTTCGGCGTGCCGTCGCGGCTCTGCCTCGTTGGGGTTTCGCCCTGATCTGCGCAAAATAGGTCAAGAGGATGGGTCTATTCGTCCATTCCTCGCCGCGTTCCGATCCGTACGGCGTCCGATTCCGGACCGCCTGCCGGATCCGGTTCCGGATCCGTCCGTTCCGTCCGATCATGGGCTCCGCAGCCCGCGACACGAGGGGAAGAGCCCATGAGCGATGCCGTCCCCCAGCACGGCTTCACCGCTGCCCGGCGCGGTTACGCGCCCGAGCAGGTCGACCGAGCCCTGACCGTTTTCACCGCCCAACGGGACGAGGCGTGGGAACGGCTGAGCGTGCTGGGCGCCGGAATCCGGGAGATGGAGCGGCGGCTGGCCGAGATCCGGCAGGCCGCCGCCGACGCTCCGGACCCGGACTACCAGGTGCTCAGCGAGCAGGCCGCCGGACTGGCCACGATGGCCGCGAACGAGGCCCGGGCGGTCCGGGAGGCCGCCGAGCGGTTCGCCGAGGACCTCCGCGACGAGGTCTACGAGGCCGGTCAGGCGCTCGGCCAGGCCGCCAAGGAGTACGCCGCCACCACCCGCGCCGAGGCCGACCAGGCCGCCCGGCGCACCGAGGAGCGGACCCGCGCCGAGGCCGAGGCGATCCGGGCCGATGCCGACCGCGAGAGCCGGGCCGTGCGGGACGCCGCCACCGGCCACGCCGCCAAGGTGCGGGTCGCCGCGGCCGAGGCCTCCGAGCTGGCCGAGGCCAAGCTCGCCGAGCTGCGCCGGGAGGCCGACGAGACCTTCGCGGCGACCGAGGCCCGGGCCGACGCCGAGGACGCCCGGATCTCGGCGACCGCGGAGCGCCGGGTCAAGGAGGCCGAGCAGTACCGGGAGACCGTGCTCGGGCAGATCAAGCAGTCCGACGCCGAGGCGCAGGCCCGGGCGGACCAGCTGATCGAGCAGGCCCGGCGCGAGGCCGAGCGGATCAACGCGGAGAGCGAGCGCGAGCAGCGCGAGTTCGCGGCCCGGCAGGAGACGGTGCAGCAGCACCTGGACCACATCAAGGGCACCCTCGCCTCGCTCACCGGCGCGGCGGTGGGCGCGATCGAGCCCGACCTGGCGGCCGAGACCCCCGCCGGGCCCGCGCCGGCGGTCGACTCCGAGGCGGACACCGGCGAGATCGCGGTGGCGAACCTGCGCAAGACCGTCGCGGTGGGCGGCGGGCAGCGGGCCGTCACCGAGGCGGCCACCGCGGTGCTGCCGGTCACTCCCGGCCCGGTGGGTCCCTTCGACGCCGCTCCCGACGATGCTGCCCCGGCCGCGGACTCCGCTCCGGCCGACTCCGCTCCGGCCGTCGCCGGCGCGGTCGCCACCGGGCCGGTCAGCCCCGGACCGGTCGCGCCCGGTCCGGTGGCGCCCGCCGCCCCGGCGGGGGTGCCGCCCCGGCCGAGCACGCCGCCGAGCACGCCGCCGAGCGGGTCGGCCGCGACCGCCGCCGACGAGGTGGCCGACGACGAGGCGGCCGACGCGCCGGGCCGGCCCGCCGAGGACGAGACCCGGATCATTCCGAAGATCGTGATCGTCGACGACGGCAGCGACTACGCCACCCCGAACACGGTGGGCCTCAACCGGCGGCGCTGAGGCACCGCGAGCGCCGGTCCCGGCACCGGGTGGCCCGGCGGCTCGTGACCCCGTGAGGGCCTCACGAGCCGCCGGTCACCAGCCGGGTGAGTTTCGCGTCCTGGGCCCTGACCGCCTCCTGCTGGGCGGTCAGGGCCTGCGCGTTCCGGTCGATCTGCTGCCGCTGGTAGCCGGCCAGCACGGCGAACCAGATCCCCGCCAGATTGCTCCGGGCCGTGCAGTCGGCGTCGGCGCGGGCCGTCGCCAGCTCGCCCGGGGTGATCTCCGCGACCGCCCGGTACCGCTCCGGCAGGGCCGCCGGGTCGTCGACGCGGAAGCCGGCGGCGGCCATGCAGGTGGACCACTCGCCGGTCGCCGCGGCCACCCGGGCGTCGCGGCCGGTCGCCCCGATCGATTCGTCGAAGAGCCGGCCGACCAGCTCGGCCCCGGGCCCCGGCGGCGAGCCGATCCGTTCCGCCGCCTGCCGATCGCAGTCGACCCGGGCCGCGTCGTAGGCCTCGGCCGGGCCGGCCGCCGGCGCGACGGGCCGGGGCAGCGCCCGCTTCGGGGGGTGGAACCCCTGGACGGCGGCGGCCTCGGCCCCGAGGTACCCCCAGGCGCCGGCCGGCAGGGCCGTCGCGTTGTCCGGGGCCTGCGCCGCCTGGAGGCCGTCGCCGCCGAAACCGGTGAATCCGGCCCGCTGCATGCAGGAGACGACCAGCATATTCCTGGCCTGAATCTCTTTCACGGCCACCTGGTCATTGGCCTGATAAGCGGAAAGCGGCAGTCCGGTCATTCCGGCGCGGCCGGATTCCGGGGGTTCAGGGGCGCCGATCGCGGGGGGCGTCGGCGCGGATTTCACCGAGTTCCCCCCGGTATCCTCGGCGCAGCCTGCGGAAATGGCCGACAGCACGGCCGCCAGGGTGATGGCGGCGAATCGTCCGAAATGTGGTGGACGTGCCAATCGTCTGCTCCGATCCTCGGGCACGGCAAGCTTGTTCGGACCCTAGCGCATTCCGCTCGACCCCGGCCCGGCGGCCCGTCCCGGGGGTTTCGGCTTGGCCGGAAATCAGCTGTTCGGCGACAGGCCCCCATGTAAATCTCTGGAGTCGCAACCGCTGTCGATGGAGGGGTTTCATGATTCGCCGCACAAATCCCGCAAATCCCCGCAGGGATCGCCGCACCGGAAATGTCCTGGCCCGCCGGATCGGTGCCCTCGCCGTTCTCACCGCCGCTGCCGCCGCACTGCTGCCGACGACCGGCGCGAACGCGGTGAGCCAGGTCGAATGCGGAAACCGCACCGATTTCGCGAAGGTGTACAACTACGGCTACAGCGGCCGGCTCTGCTTCGCGAATGACGGCTGGATGTCCGTCCGGGTCTACAACGTGGACCGGATCGACGCGGGCAACAACCGGGTCATCACCTATCTGGGGGGTGGCCTCGGCTCCTGGACCGTCTTCAACTGGGAGCAGTACGACTTCAACGGCAACCAGGGCCACCAGGTGACGATGTACGACATCAACCTGTCCCGCTGGTAGTCACCGGGGCCGGGGCGGGCCGGATCCCTTGTGCGCGGTGCCGGGCGGGTGCGGACGCCCGGCACCGCGTTCGCGCGGGCCGACCGGTCCTACAGCACCTCGACCGTCGCGCCCGAGAGCCGGCGGCGGCAGTCCAGCACGTACCGGGCGTGCGCGGTGACGGCCTCGTAGTCGAACTCGTCGTGGTCGGCGAGCAGCACCACCGCGTCGGCCCCGGCCAGCTCCTCCGGAGTCGCCTCGACCCGGCGGACGGCGGCGAACGGGTCGCCGTGCGGGTCCAGCTCGGCCGCCCGCTGCCCGGGGATCACCGGCTCGGGGACGTGCACCCCGACGACCACGTGCGGGTCGGCGGCCCGGACCTCGGCGCCCATCCGGGTCAGCAGCTCGGCGACCCGGGCGGCCGGGGTCTCCCGGGCGTCGCCGGTGTTCTTCTTGTAGGCGAGCCCGAGCAGCAGCACCCGGGAGCCCTTGACCGAGCGCTGCCGCTCGTTCAGCGCCTCGGCGAGCCGGCGCACCACGTAGTCGGGCATGTGGCTGTTCACGTCGTTGGCCAGCTCGACGAAGCGGAACGACTGGCCGAGCGCCCGCTCCACCCGCCAGGACAGGTAGGAGGGGTCGATCGGCAGGCAGTGCCCGCCGACCCCCGGCCCGGGGGTGAAGCGCAGATAGCCGAACGGCTTGGTGGAGGCGGCGTCGATCGCCTCCCAGACGTCGATGCCGAGGTCGTGGGCGAACATCGCCAGCTCGTTGACCAGCGCGATGTTCACATGGCGGAAGGTGTTCTCCAGCAGCTTGGTCAGCTCGGCCTCCTTGCAGGAGGAGACCGGGACGGTTCGCTCGACCAGCCGTCCGTAGAAGCCGTCGACCGCCGCCAGCGCCGCCGGGTCGATGCCGGAGACCACTTTCGGGGTGTTCTCCAGTCGCCAGGTCGGGTTGCCCGGGTCGATCCGCTCGGGGCTGTAGCCGAGGTGGAAGTCCCGGCCGGCGGTCAGTCCGGACCCCTCTTCCAACAGGGGCGCGAGCAGCTCCTCGGTGGTGCCCGGGTAGGTGGTGGACTCCAGCACGACGGTGGCGCCCGGGCGCAGGTGCTGGGCGAGCAGCCGGGCCGAGGCCTCGATGTAGGAGAGGTCCGGCACCCCGTCGCGCAGCGGCGTCGGGACCGTGATCACCGCGATGTCGAAGCCGGCCACGTCGGCCGGCTCGGCGGACGGCAGGTAGCTGCCGTTCTCCAGCAGCGGCCGCAGCCGGGGGGCCGGGATGTCCTCGACGTAGGACTCGCCGACGGCCAGCCGTTTGATCCGGCGCTCGTCCACGTCGTAGCCGACCACCTGATAGCCGACTTCGGCCGCCCGGACCGCCAGCGGCAGCCCCACATACCCCTGACCTGCGATGACAACGCGCATGACGAAGAACCCCCTCCATCGCGACGCCCCCTGGTCCCCGCCGGGGCATCCCCACACGGCCTTCACCACAGGGTAGGGAGCGGCGCCGGGCCGCGTGGCCTTTCGGCGAAGTGGGCGGAGCCGTGCCGCGCGGGCGGGCGGCGGCCGTTCAGGTGGTGGTGGCCGGGGTGGTGGTCGCGCGGGCGCGGAGGTCCGGTGGGTGGTGGCCGGGGGCGCGGTGCGGCGGCGGCGTGGCCGGGGTGCGCGGTGCGGCGAGGGCGCGGAAGGGGGGTGCGCGGCGGGGAACGGGCGCGCGGAGCGGGTGCCCGCGCACCACGAAAGAGGCCGAGACCCGTGGCGCCCTCCAGGAAAGGGCGCCACGGTTCCCGGCGCTTGGGCGGGCGCCCCCACCCAGGGTCGCCCGGCCTCGCACCCCCGACCCCCATCGGGTGTGCGACTGTGCCCTCCGCAGCCATCCCCCACGGTTGGGTGCGGCGGGCACAGTCACCATGGTGCGCGATCTCCATGGACGGCCAGTGACAGGAGTATGTCCAGTTCGTGGCGGATCGCGGAGGCGGAGCCGCAGCGTGCGGCCGGTGCTTCGTCCCCGTCCGGGCGCCGGCCCGGTCCGGCCCCGTGCCCGCCGCACCCGTCCCGCGGCCCCGCCGGGCCCGTGCGCCGCGTGCGTGTCGGCCCTGCGGCGTAGGCTGGAGACCCCCGGCCGCTCGGCGCGCCGGGCCGTTCGCGTTGCCCCGGCAGGCTGGTGCCGCCCGGGCGGCACCAGCCACGGCACGAAGAAGAGACTCCTGATGAGCCTGACCGGACTGCTCGATGTCGTCGCGCGGGACGCGGCGCTCGCCGAGGCGATCGAGGCCGCGACCGCGACCGGTACCGCGGCCGGCGCTCGCCACCACCTGGACCTGGTCGGCCCGCCCGCCGCCAGGCCGTTCGCCATCGCCGCGCTGGCCCGCGCGATGGCCGCGCAGTCGGCCGGGGAGCGCGGCCGCCCGGTGCTGGCCGTCACGGCGACCGGCCGGGAGGCCGAGGACCTCGCCGCCTCGCTCCGCTCGCTGCTGCCGCCCGACACGGTCGCCGAGTACCCGGCCTGGGAGACGCTCCCGCACGAGCGGCTCTCGCCGCGCTCGGACACGGTCGGCCGCCGGCTGGCGGTGCTGCGCCGGATCGTGCACCCGCGGGCGGACGACCCGGCCGCCGGACCGGTGCAGGTGATCGTGGCCCCCGTCCGCTCGGTGCTCCAGCCGCAGGTCAAGGGGCTGGCCGAGCTGGAGCCGGTGGCCGTCCTGCGCGGTGAGTCGCACGATCTGGAGGCGGTGGCCCGGCGGTTGTCGGCAGCCGCCTACGCCCGGGTCGAACTGGTCGAGAAGCGCGGCGAGTTCGCCGTCCGCGGCGGCATCCTGGACGTCTTCCCGCCGACCGAGGAGCACCCGCTGCGGGTGGAGTTCTGGGGCGACGACGTCGAGGAGATCCGGTACTTCAAGGTCGCCGACCAGCGCTCGCTGGAGATCGCCGAGCACGGCCTCTGGGCGCCGCCCTGCCGTGAGCTGCTGCTGACCGACGAGGTGCGGGCGCGGGCCGCCGAGCTGTCCGCCCAGCAGCCCGGGCTGGCCGAGATCCTGGACAAGATCGCCGAGGGCATCGCGGTCGAGGGCATGGAGTCGCTGGCGCCCGTCCTGGTGGACGACATGGAACTGCTGATGGACGTGCTCCCGCTCGGATCGGTGGCCGTGGTCTGCGACCCGGAGCGGGTCCGCACCCGGGCGGCCGACCTGGTGGCGACCAGCCAGGAGTTCCTGCACGCCTCCTGGGTGGCGGCCGCCGCCGGCGGGGACCGGCCGATCGACCTGGAGACGATCGACGTCTCGGCCGCCTCGCTGCGCTCGCTCGCGGAGGTGCGCGAGCACGCCGCCGAGATCGGGCTCCCCTGGTGGTCGGTCAGCCCCTTCGCGACCAGCGAGTCCAGCATCAGCGAGGTGCTGGAGTTCGACGTCAACACCCTGACCCTGGGCATGCACGCGGTGGAGGCGTACCGGGGCGACACCGCCCGGGCCATCGCCGACGCCAAGGAGCGGCTGGCCGCCGACTGGCGGGTGGTCATGGTGACGGAGGGCCACGGCCCGGCCTCCCGGCTCGCGGAGGTGCTGGGCAACGAGGGCATCCCGGCCCGGCTGGTCGCCGACCTCGGCGAGGCGCCGACCAGGGACGTCGTCTACGTCTCCTGCGGCTCGATCGAGCACGGCTTCGTCGACGAGGCGCTCAAGCTCACCGTCATCACCGAGACGGACCTCTCCGGGCAGAAGTCCTCCACCAAGGACATGCGCCGGATGCCCTCCCGGCGCCGCAACGCGATCGACCCGCTGGCACTGGCGGCCGGCGACTACGTCGTCCACGAGGCGCACGGCGTCGGCCGCTACGTCGAGATGGTGCAGCGCACGGTGCAGGGGGCCACCCGCGAGTACCTGGTGCTGGAGTACGCGCCGGCCAAGCGCGGCCACCCCGGCGACCGGCTGTTCGTGCCGACCGACCAGCTGGACCAGGTCACCAAGTACGTCGGCGGCGAGGCCCCCACGCTGCACCGCCTCGGCGGCGCGGACTGGGCGAAGACCAAGCAGCGGGCCAAGAAGGCGGTCAAGGAGATCGCCGCCGACCTGATCAAGCTGTACTCCGCCCGGATGGCCGCGCCCGGCCACACCTTCGGCCCGGACACCCCGTGGCAGCGCGAGCTGGAGGACGCCTTCCCCTACGCGGAGACGCCCGACCAGCTGACCACCATCGCCGAGGTCAAGTCGGACATGGAGAAGTCCGTCCCGATGGACCGGCTGATCTGCGGCGACGTCGGCTACGGCAAGACCGAGATCGCGGTGCGGGCGGCTTTCAAGGCCGTCCAGGACGGCAAGCAGGTGGCGGTGCTGGTGCCGACCACGCTGCTGGTGCAGCAGCACTTCTCCACCTTCGCCGAGCGGTACGCCAACTTCCCCGTGACGGTGAAGGCGCTCTCCCGCTTCCAGACCGACAGCGAGGCGAAGGCCGTGCTGGAGGGCCTGTTCGAGGGCTCGGTGGACGTCGTCATCGGCACCCACCGGCTGTTCTCCTCGGAGACCCGCTTCAAGGACCTCGGCCTGGTCATCGTCGACGAGGAGCAGCGCTTCGGCGTCGAGCACAAGGAGCAGCTGAAGAAGCTGCGGGCCAACGTGGACGTGCTGACGATGTCCGCCACGCCGATCCCGCGCACCCTGGAGATGGCGGTCACCGGCATCCGGGAGATGTCCACCATCACCACCCCGCCGGAGGAGCGGCACCCGGTGCTGACCTTCGTCGGCCCCTACGACGAGAAGCAGATCTCGGCCGCCATCCGGCGTGAACTCCTGCGCGAGGGCCAGGTCTTCTACATCCACAACCGGGTCGAGTCGATCGACAAGGCGGCGGCCCGGCTGAGGGACCTCGTCCCCGAGGCGCGGATCGCCACCGCGCACGGGCAGATGGGGGAGACCGCGCTGGAGAAGGTGGTCGTCGACTTCTGGGAGAAGGAGTTCGACGTCCTGGTGTCGACCACGATCGTCGAGTCGGGCATCGACATCTCCAACGCCAACACCCTGATCGTCGAGCGCGGTGACACCTTCGGGCTCTCCCAGCTGCACCAGCTGCGCGGCCGGGTCGGCCGTGGGCGCGAGCGCGGCTACGCGTACATGCTGTACCCGCCGGAGAAGCCGCTGACCGAGACGGCGCACGAGCGGCTGGCCACCATCGCCCAGCACACCGAGATGGGCGCGGGTATGTACGTGGCGATGAAGGACCTGGAGATCCGCGGCGCCGGCAACCTGCTCGGCGGCGAGCAGTCCGGGCACATCGCGGGCGTCGGCTTCGACCTCTACATGCGGATGGTCGGCGAGGCGGTGGCCGAGTTCCGGGAGTCGCTGTCCGGCGGCGGCGAGCCGGAGGAGGAGCCGCTGGAGGTCAAGATCGAGCTGCCGGTGGACGCCCACGTGCCGCACGACTACGCGCCGGGCGAGCGGCTGCGGCTGCAGGCGTACCGCTCGATCGCGGCGGTCAACTCGGAGCAGGACATCCAGCAGGTCCGGGACGAACTGGTCGACCGGTACGGCAAGTTGCCCGAGCCGGTGGAGAACCTGCTGCTGGTGGCCGCGCTGCGGCTGTACGCCCGCCGGTGCGGCATCGCGGACATCACGCTGGCCGGCGCCAACGTCCGGTTCGGGCCGGTGGAACTGCGCGAGTCGCAGCAGCTGCGGCTGAACCGGCTCTACCCGCGCAGCCAGGTGAAGGCGGCCGCCCAGCAGTTGCTGGTGCCCCGGCCGTCCACCGGGCGGATCGGCGGCAAGCCGCTGGTCGGGCGGGAACTGCTCGGCTGGTGCCGTGAGTTCCTGTCCGCGATGTTCGACGACCTGGCGGGGTCGAAGAAGTAGCGGCTTGCTCCGGCGGGTGTGCGGCGGCGGTCCCGGCGATGCGCCGGGGGCCGCCGCTCCCTGCTGTGCCCCGTCCTCGTTCCTGACTCCTCGCCCTGGGACCGGGGCCCGCGAAGCCCGCCGGCGGGTCGGTGCTGGACGGTACGGTGTGCGGGGTTCGTCCGTGCCGGGCCGACCGCCGTCCTCACCCGCTCAGGAGCGCACATGTCAGGGCAGTACCCCGGGCAGTTCGGACCACCGCCCGGCGGCGCGTTCCCCGGTGGCCTGCCCCACGGCGGGGCGCCGGGCACGGTGCCGTACCCCGCTCCGCCGCCGCCCGGTCCGGCCCGGCGGCCCGGGGAGGCGGCCGGGCCCTACGGGGTGCTCGGCCGGGTGCTGTGCGTCCTCACGCCGCTGGTGACGGTCGGCCTGCTCGGCATGATCCCCTCGCTGCTGCTGGCGGTCCGCCGCCGCCGGGCGTACGACATCCTCGGTGCGGCGGTGTTCGCCGCCCTCTTCCTCACCTACCTGGTCTGCGCGGGTGTGGCCGGCGGCACCGGCGACGCGCCCACCGCGGACACCGTCGGCATGGTGGCCATGGTGCTGATGTGGCTCGGCGCACCGCTGCACTTCCTGGCGATGGACCTGCGCGCGGTCTGGGAGGCGGGCCGGCCGAAGGCGCCCGCCGCGGCGGCGTACTACCCGCCGCCCGCCGCACCGTACGGACCGCCCGTGTCCGAGCCGGCCTACCCGCAGGCACCGGTCTCCGGGTACGGCCCGCCCTTCGGGACCCCGACCCCGCCGCCCGCGCCCGGCTACGGGTACCCGGCCCCGTAGTCGACCCCGGTCCGGCTGGTCACCGTCTTCGACGCCGGGGAGGACGACGGCGAGCCGTACCTGGTGATGCAGCGCCTACCGGGTGTCAGCCTGGCCGACCTGATCGCCGAGGACGCGCGGTGCCCGCCGGAGCGCGCGGCCGCCGTGGCGGCCCGGCGCTGCGCGGCGCCGGCCACGCGGTACCCGTGGCCAACCGCGACCTGCAGCCCCAGCAATGTAACGTTCCGTGACGACGGCCGCACGATCCTGTTGGCCCCGAGGCGCACGCCGCGTACCGGGCCCTGCTCGGCGCTGCCCCGGGCCCCGACCCGGAGCGGGCGTTCGACGTGAGGGAGTGGATCGGCCCGCTGCTCGCGGCGGGCGGTGACGCCGCGGATGCCTGGCAGTGGCTGCTCCAGCTCCTGTTCTACCGCGAATGCCGTGACGGCCCGCACCACCCGGCCGTCCGCCGACTGCGGCAGACCCTGGACACCCTCCAACCGCACCGCACCGCACCGCACCGCCAACGCCCCACGCCCCCGGCACGAGTGCCGCTCCCTGGCCGCCGGCCCGTTGAGCTGGAGTGGGAAGTCGGCGGGTCCGACTTCCTGCGCGCGTGCAGCGTGAGTCGGGCGAGCAGCGTGGCCCGTTGGGGCGGCTCGCCTGGGCCGGGTATGACTTTCGGCAGATTCGGTGCTGCTGCTCGCCTCCTACTGTCGTAGCCGTGAGGGTGAACGGTGAGTGGTGGAGCAGGTGGAGCAGGTGGCTCGACGGGGCGCTGCTGGTGGGTACGGCGGTGGCCACGGGGGCGTGCGCGGTGAGCATCTGGTGGGCGCTGCCCGCGATCGCCACGGCGTTCCTGGCCGGGTGGCGGACGGATCGCGTGCGCTGGGCCGTGACCGTGCTGGCCGCGGTCGTGGCGGGCGGGGTGACGGTGGCATTGGCGGTACCGGCCTGGATGGTCCCGGGGACGTCCTTCCTCTCGCTGGTGGTCTGCGCGGGCATGGCGCCCTGGATGGCGGGCCGGTTCTGGCGGCAGTCCCAGGAACTGGTCCGGGCCGGCTGGGAGCGGGCGGAGCGGCTGGAGCGCGAGCAGCAACTGGTGGCGGAGCAGGCCCGGCTGCGGGAGCGGGCCCGGATCGCCCAGGACATGCACGACGCCCTCGGCCATGACCTGAGCCTGATCGCCCTGCGGGCCGGTGCCCTGAAGCTGGCACCCGACCTCGCCCCGGCGCACCGGGAGGCGGCCCAGGAGATCCGCAAGGGTGCCGGAGCGGCCGTGGAACGCCTTGCCGAGGTGATCGGCATCCTCCGGGAGACGGACGCGGCGGGCGAGGCCGCCCGGGGCCCCGCCGACGCGGGGGTCGCCCACCTGGTGGAGGAGGCGGCCGCCGCCGGTCTGCAGGTCCGCCTGGCGATGACGGGCCCGGCGGACGCTCTGCCGCGCGCGGTGGAGCACGCCGTGTACCGGGTGACCCAGGAGGCGCTGACCAACGCGGCCAAGCACGCCCCACAGGCGAGGGTCGGCGTGCGGGTCGCCCACACGCCGGAGGGCGTCCGCGTCCAGGTGGTGAACGGGCCGCCACCGGTGGGTCCAGCGGCAGCACCGGCAGCACCGGCAGCACCGAACGCGGGCGGCCGTGGGCTGATCGGCCTGGCCGAGCGGGTCAGACTGGCCGGCGGCACCTTCCGGTACGGGCCGCGCGCCGAGGGCGGCGGGTTCGAGGTGCTCGCCCACCTGCCGCGCGCCGGCGCCGCCGTCACTCCGCCGCCCGGGCCCGCCCCGGTCTCCCCCATCCGTGAACTCAGCCGCGCCCGCCGCCGGGTGGGCCGGATGATGGCGGCGACCGTACTGGTGCCACTGGTCACCGTGCTGGCGCTGACCGCCGTCCTGCGGGGGTGGACGATCTACACGGCCGGCCGTGCCGTGCTGGAACCGGCGGACTACGCGTCGCTGCGGATCGGTCAGGACCGGGCGACGGTCCAGCGGTTTCTGCCTGCCCATCAGTTTCCGTACCATCCGTCCGTGGGGAACCCGCCACCCCGGGGAGAAGGAGTGACGTGCGAGTACTACGCGATCACCGCCGAGCCGTTCGACGACGACCGTTCCGGCGATGCGTACCGGCTCTGCTTCCAACGGGACGTACTGATCTCCTTGGAAGCGCTGATCGCGTGAGCGCCGGATGAGCGGCGGCGAGCGGGCCGCCGCCGGTACACCGATCCGGGTGGTGATCGCCGACGACGAGCCGATGGTCCGGGCCGGCGTCCGCGCCGTGCTCACCACCGATCCGGGGATCGAGATCGTCGCCGAGACCGGGGACGGCCGGGAGGCCGTCGAGCTGGTCCGCCGCCACCGCCCCGATGTCGTGGTGCTGGACATCCGGATGCCCGGCACGGACGGCATCACCGCCGCCGCCGAGATCCGCCGCTCCGGCGCGGCCACCGGGATCGTCATGCTGACGACCTTCGGCGAGGACGACTTCATCCTGCGGGCCCTAGGCGGTGGCGCCAACGGGTTCCTGATCAAGTCGGGTGAGCCGGAGGAACTGATCGCCGGGGTGCGGGCGGTGGCGGACGGCGCCGCCTACCTCTCACCCAAGGTGGCCGCGCGCGTGGTCGCCCACCTCGCCGCCAGCGGAGCCGGCGGGCCGGCCGACCGACGTTCCGCCGCGCTTGAACAGGTGGCCGCGCTGACCACCCGGGAGCGGGAGGTGCTGACGCTGATCGCCGCCGGACTGTCCAACGGGCAGATCGCCCGCCGGATCGGGGTCGTGGAGGGGACCGTGAAAGCCCATGTGAGCTCCGTCCTGGCGCGGCTCGGAGTGGCCAACCGGGCGGCCGCCGCCGTCCTCGCCCACGAGGCCGGCCTGACCACCGGCGGAACGTGCGCGGGCGGTCCGCGCGCCTGACGGCCGCGCCGCCGCCAGCGGGCCCAGCACCCGTATCCCGACCGGCGATGCCACCGCCGCCGTGGCGACCGGCAGGAGCGCGACGACCACCGCCGCGGTGATCGCCCCGCCGAGAACGGCCCCGGCGACCACGTCGTGCGGATAGTGCACCCCGGCGGCCACCCGCAGCGCGGCCGTCGCGATCCCGACCGGGACGACCAGCAGGGCCCAGCGCGGCCGCAGCAGGACCAGACCGGTCGCCAGGGCGGCGGCCAGGGTCGCGTGGTTGCTGGGGAAGGACCAGTCGCCCGGCGGCGGGCAGTGCGCGACGACGGGGTGTGCCGACAGGGCGTCGGGCAGGGCGCGACAGGGCCGCTCCTCGTCGACCACGACCTTCAGCACCTCGCTCGCCCCGTAGGCGAGGACGGTGCCGAGCCCGGTGAGCGCGACCCCCGCGACCGCGTCGGCGGCGCGTCGGCCGCGGGCCGTCCACCAGCAGAGCACCAGCAGCAGCCCGAGCACCAGCAACCCCGCCTCGCTGGCGGGCTCCAGCAGCGAGGCGAGCCGGTGCGGCGCGTCGACGACGACATCGGCCACCCGCCGGTAGCCGCCGGCGGACGCGCCGCCGGTCACCCGTACCGGCCCGCCGTGCCCGGCGGCCCGCCCACCGCCTGTCGGTGCCAGCCACCCGACCACGGCGGTGCCCGCACCCAGCACCGCCACCGCTACCGCCACCCGGGTGCCGGTCGCCCTGCTCGCCCCGACCCTTCCGGCCCCGACCCCTTCCGCCTCGACCGTCCTCGTCCTGACCGCTCTCTTCCTGGCCCTGTTCGTCATGGTCAGGACGGTAGGGGTGGCCGGGGGACCGACGCCCGGGTCGAAAGGCAGGGGGAGACCTGGACGATCGTCGGGGTTGACGCCGCACGCCGGGTGAGCCGTTCGGGGCACGGTCCGCGCCGAGGGGGCCGGGCCGCCCTACCCTCGGGACACCGTCCGGCCGCTCGCGGGAAGGCGCCTCCGAACGCCTGCCGCCCCCACCCCGGAGACCAGCCATGCACCGTCGGACCGCCGTCGTCGTCGGCGCCCTGCTCGCCGTCCCGACGCTGGCCGCCTGCGGGGCCGACGGGCTGACGCCGGGCACGGCGGCCGTGCTGGACGGCCGGCGGATCCCGGTGGCGGCCGTCGAGGCCCGGGTCGCGGAGCTGCGCGAGGCGGCCGGCGGCGCCTCCGCGGACGCCCGCCGGCCGCCGGACGGACTGGTACGACGGGCCGTCACGGACCTGGTGCTCGACGCGGTCGTCGCCCGCGCACTGGCCGACCGCGGGCTCGCGGTGGGCGGCGCGGAGGTGGCGGCGGCCCGGACGGCGGCGCAGGACCGGTACGGCGGTGCCGGCCCGCTCGCCCGCGTCCTGGCCGCCCGGGGTGTCCCCGGTCCCGGGGTCGACGACTACTTCCGTCGCGAGCTGAGCATCCGCCGCCTCGCCGCCGCCACGGGCCAGGACGCCGCCACCCCGGCGGGCGACCACACCGTCCGCCTCGCCCTGGCCGAAGCCGCCCTCCACCTGCGCGTCAACCCCCGCTACGGCACCTGGAACGCCGACCGGGTCGCCCTCCTCCCCGACACCCCGCCCTGGCTGGCCGGCTGACCCTCAGGCCCGACGAGCACAGGAAGTCGGACCGGCCGACTTCCCACTCCGCGCGCCGCGACCGGTACGCGCCCCTGCGGCGGAACGGGGCGGGCGGGGGCCCATGCCGGCTGGCCCTCAGGTTCGACGGGCACAGGAAGTCGGACCGGTCGACTTCTCACTCCGTGCCGCGCGACCGGCCCGCGCCGCTGCGGCCGAACGGGAGGGGCGAGGACCCATGGGCCTGCCGCCGTCCTTCGACCGAGGGGGCGGAGCCGGACCGGCACCGGGGCCTGCCGCTGCCCCTCTGTGTCGGGTGCGCCAGGCGGTGCGGGGCGGCGGGCCGGCACGTACCCCGACGTCGTCTTCCGGGTCGGGCGGAGGGCGGTGGGGCGCGGCCGACACCCGGGCCAGCCGTCGCCCTCGGGGGCGGGCGGAGTACGGCGGTGGGGCCAGTCCGGTGCCGTGGTCTCGCCGCCTCGGGGGCTGATGCCTGTCGCCCGTCGGGCCGGGCGGAGGGCGGTGCCGGACCCTGACCGGTACCCGCCCCCGGGCGATACCCGGTACGCGGCCTGACCGGCACCTGCCCCGCCGTCCCCCTGGCCGGGTGAAACGTGGAGGCGGGGGCTCACCGGGGCCGGGTAGGTTCGGGGTGTGACGAATCTTCCGGGCGCGAAGCTGATCCTGCTCACCACCACCCACCGGGTGGCTCCCGGCCTGCTGGCCTGGCCCGCCTGGGAGGCGCTGAGGTCGGCCGGGCGGGTGCTCGCCGGGGACGCCGCGCACCCGCAGCTGCCGGCGGTGCGGCAGGCGGGGGTCGAGGTGGAGGTGGTGGCGCCCGGTTCGGCGCCCGCGCTCGCCCGGCTGCTGACCGGACAGCCGGCCGCCTCGGGGCCGACGGTCTGGCTGGGCAGCCCGGACGGCGACCCCGGGCTCACCGACGCGCTGGCGCGCCTCGCGGTCGAGCACGCGGGCGAGGTGCCCGAGATCGAGGTGCTGCCCGGTTCGTACGACCTGCCGGGCGCGCGGCTGCTGGACCTGGTCTCGGTGATGGACCGCCTTCGCTCGCCCGGCGGCTGCCCCTGGGACGCCGAGCAGACCCACGCCAGCCTGGTGAAGTACCTGGTGGAGGAGTCCTTCGAGCTGGTCGAGGCGATCGAGGAGGGGGACCGCGACACGCTCCGCGAGGAGCTGGGCGACGTCCTGCTCCAGGTCTTCTTCCACTCCCGGATCGCCGAGGAGCACCCCACCGACGCGTTCTCCATCGACGACGTGGCGGGTGACATCGTCGAGAAGCTGATGTACCGCCACCCGCACGTGTTCGGGGATGTCGAGGCCGAGGGCGCCGCCGAGGTGGAGGCGAACTGGGAGGCGCTGAAGGCCGCCGAGAAGTCGGAGCGCGAGTCGGTGCTGGACGGCGTGCCGGCCGGTCTTCCCGCGCTGGCGTACGCGGCGAAGCTGGTGTCCCGGGTGCGCCGGGCGGGCTTCACCGGTGTGCCGGACGCGGCCTACGAGCTGCCCGCGGAGCTCACGGCGGAGTCGGCGGGCCGGCTGCTGCTCGCGGTGGCGCAGCGGGCGTTCGACGCGGGGGTGGACGTGGACGCCGCGCTCCGGGCGGCCGCGCGCGGCTACCGGGACGCCGTGCGCGCCGCCGAGGGGCTCAAGCCCGAGTAGCCCCGAGCGGCCCCCCGGAGCACGCCCGGGCCGAGACCCGCGCCCGGGCACGCCCGCACCGCGACCGCCGCCCGGGCACGCCGCCCGCACCGCGACCCGCCGCCCCCCGTCAGACCGCCGCGACGTCCTCCACCGCCCGGCGCTGCACCGGGACCACCTCGTCGACGACCTCGGCGATCGCCTCGCCGACCAGGGCGAGCAGTTCGGCCAGCCGCTCCAGGTCGAGGTGGTCCGGCAGCTCGGCGAGGGAGACGACGCGCTCGCCGCCCGGCCCGGCGACGCAGAACAGGTCGATCGGGCCGAGGTGCTTCTCGGTGGTGTCGACCAGGGCGGCGATGTCGCTCGGGCGGCGGATGTCGCCGCAGACGCCGACGACCGGGCAGCCCGGCCGGTCGAGTTCGGTGGCGAGGTCCTCGGCGATGCCGACCTGCTGGTCGGCGATGAGGACGCCGGAGGCGCCCGCGGCGGTGAACCGGCGGGCGAGGCCGGCTCCCGACCCGCCGGCGAGTACGGCGATGACCACGACTGCCCCGGTGACCCGCATGGTGCGCTCCTCCCTGTGGGCGGCTCCGCACCGGCGCCCACGCATTTTGCTTGCGGAGGATCGTAGGCAGGTCCTGACCCTCCGCAACAGGGATTACCCCTCAGGTGACCAGGCTCACGCCTGCCGCGCCGGGGTTCCCCACCGGATACGGTCGACACATGCCAGTTCAGCCCGATTCAGCCCGCCCGCCGCTCTTCACCTGGGAGTTCGCCGCCGACCCGTACCCGGCGTACGCGTGGCTGCGGGAGCACGAACCGGTGCACCGCACCACCCTGCCGAGCGGGGTGGAGGCCTGGCTGGTGACCAGGTACGCCGACGCCCGGCAGGCGCTCGCCGACAGCCGGCTCTCGAAGGACCCGGCCCACCACAGCGGGCACGCCCACCGCAGCGGCCGGGTCGGCATCCCCGGCGAGCGCCAGGCCAATCTGATGACCCACCTGCTGAACATCGACCCGCCGGACCACACCCGGCTGCGCCGGCTGGTCTCGAAGGCGTTCACGCCGCGCCGGGTGGCGGAGTTCGAGCCCCGGGTGCAGCAGCTCACCGACCGGCTGATCGACGGCTTCGCGGAGCGCGGCTCGGCGGACCTGATCCACGAGTTCGCCTTCCCGCTGCCGATCTACGCGATCTGCGACCTGCTCGGCGTGCCGGCCGAGGACCAGGACGACTTCCGGGACTGGGCGGGCATGATGATCCGCCATGGCAGCGGGCAGCGCGGCGGGGTGGGACGCGCCGTCAAGCGGATGCGCGCCTACCTGGCGGAGCTGATCCACCGCAAGCGGGCCGATCCCGGCGACGACCTCATCTCGGGGCTGATCCGGGCCAGCGACCACGGTGAGCACCTGACCGAGAACGAGGCCGCGGCGATGGCCTTCATCCTCCTCTTCGCCGGGTTCGAGACGACCGTGAACCTGATCGGCAACGGCACCTACGCCCTGCTGCGCAACCCCGGGCAGCGGGCGCTGCTCCAGGACTCTATCGCCCGCGGCGAGACCGCGCTGCTGGAGACCGGTATCGAGGAACTCCTGCGCTACGACGGTCCGGTGGAGCTCGCCACCTGGCGGTTCGCGACCAGCCCGCTGACCATCGGCGGCGTGGACATCCCGGTCGGCGATCCGGTGCTGGTGGTGCTCGCGGCGGCGGACCGGGACCCGGCGCGGTTCGCCGACGAGAACACCCTCGACCTGGCCCGGACGGACAACCCGCACCTCGGCTTCGGGCACGGCATCCACTACTGCATCGGTGCGCCGCTGGCCCGGTTGGAGGGGCGCGCGGCGCTCACCACCCTGCTCACCCGGTTGCCCGATCTGCGACTCGCCGCTAGCCCGGAGGAGCTCCGCTGGCGCGGTGGCCTGATCATGCGTGGACTGCGCGATCTCCCGGTGGAATTCACCCCCGAGAAGCCCTCCGCGGCACCGGTGGACGGGCTCTGAGCAAATCCGTCCGGCGACCCCCGGCGGTGTCTCGATCTCGTCGCGCCGAGACCCCGACACGCTGACGGGGTGTCGCCGACACGCCCTATCAGCGGGTATGAATCAGCATCAAACCGGACATAGCCCTGTCGTTGGTAGGCGATCGGCCACGCGCCGTAATTTATGTGTGATACCTGCGATATGAGCTTGTTATTGATGTGAGGATCTGTCTACCCTCCCTGGAGTTCGCAGCTGCGGACCTCGTGCGCGGAACGCCGAATCCTGCCCGCCGCGTTACGGGAAACCGACCAGAACCCTTGGGCAGGGGCGGGGGAACCAGGTTTGTTGCCGTCCCCCACGGCTTGGGGTGAAGCCGCCCGCGCGGGCAGAAGGCGTCCGCGTCGTGCGGCCGGGCCACCTCCCGGTCCGAACCCGACAGCTCACCTCGCAGGCGTGCGGAGAGGGACTTCCCCATGCTCTTCGTCGGAACCGGCCGTCACCGTCGTCGCACCCAGACCGAGAAGGCCATCGCCGTTGCCGGCGTGGCCGGCGTCGGACTCGCCCTGCCGCTCCTCACCGCCACCGGCGCCTCGGCCGCCCCGGCCTCGACCTGGGACGCGGTCGCCCAGTGCGAGAGCGGCGGCAACTGGGGCATCAACACCGGCAACGGCTTCTACGGCGGCCTCCAGTTCACCTCCAGCACCTGGAAGGCGTTCGGCGGCACCTCGTACGCGCCGCAGGCCCACCAGGCCAGCCGGGCGCAGCAGATCTCGGTCGCCGAGAAGGTCCTCGCCTCGCAGGGGCCGGGCGCCTGGCCGGTCTGCTCCCAGAAGGCGGGCCTGGCCAAGGGCGGGGCCGCGGCCTCGGTCGACACCTCCTCGGACGCCGAGCCGACGGCCGCCGCCAAGCCGGCCCAGTCGAAGCCCGCGCAGAAGCCGGCGCAGAAGCCCGCCCAGAAGCCGGCCCAGCAGCAGGCCCCCAAGCCCGCCGCCCAGCAGGACGACCGGGCTCCGGGCTTCGCCGGCCAGCCGGGCTGGGACGCCGACGCGAAGGTCTTCTGGTACCAGAGCGACGGCGCCTGGTACTGGACCAGCCACCAGAGCGTCTACCAGCAGTACGCCGGTCAGCAGGCCGCCCAGCAGACGAGCGGGTACGCGGGCCAGGACAGCCGCCCCGCCGCCGCCCACGGCGCCCCGGCCGCGGCCGCTCCCGCGGCCCAGCAGCGCACCGGGCACGGCTACACCGTCCAGTCCGGTGACACCCTGTCGACGATCGCCGCCGCCCAGGGCGTCGAGGGCGGCTGGCAGACGCTGTACGACGGCAACCGCGGCACCGTCGGCACCGACCCCAACATGATCCTCCCGGGCCAGCAGCTCGACCTCGGCTGACCGCCCGTGTGGTGACTCCCCGTGCGGTGACGCCACGAAGGGGGCCGGTTCGGCCCCCTTCGTCCGCATCCGGCCGCATTTCGTGGGACAACCAGGTGAACTACCGGTGGGTAGCCCGGCCACACGCTGAGACGGGACCGAGGTCGACGTGGTCCCGGGAGCCCGTGCGGTTAGGCTCTGGTCGTAACGACTCCGCAACCATCCGGCCGACAGCACCCATCGTCAGCCGAACCTGCTTCCGCTAGGAGATGCCTCGTGCCGTCCATCGATGTCGTCGTAGCCCGTGAGATTCTCGACTCGCGTGGCAACCCCACGGTCGAGGTCGAGGTCGGCCTCGACGACGGCAGCACCGGCCGTGCCGCTGTCCCGTCGGGTGCCTCCACCGGTGCCTTCGAGGCGCTGGAGCTTCGCGACGGTGACAAGAACCGCTACTTCGGCAAGGGCGTGGAGAAGGCCGTCCTGGCCGTCATCGAGCAGATCGGCCCCGAGCTGGTCGGCTACGACGCCACCGAGCAGCGCCTGATCGACCAGGCCATGCTCGACCTGGACGCCACGCCGGACAAGTCCTCGCTCGGCGCCAACGCGATCCTGGGCGTCTCCCTCGCCGTGGCGCACGCCGCCTCCGAGGCCAGCGACCTGCCGCTGTTCCGCTACCTGGGCGGCCCGAACGCCCACGTCCTGCCCGTCCCGATGATGAACATCCTCAACGGTGGCTCGCACGCGGACTCCAACGTCGACATCCAGGAGTTCATGATCGCTCCGATCGGCGCGGAGTCCTTCTCCGAGGCCGTCCGCTGGGGCGTCGAGGTCTACCACACCCTCAAGGGCGTGCTGAAGGAGCGCGGCCTGTCCACCGGCCTCGGCGACGAGGGCGGCTTCGCGCCGAACCTGGACAGCAACCGCGAGGCCCTGGACCTCATCACCGAGGCCATCCAGAAGGCCGGTTACGTGCCCGGCCGGGACATCGCGCTCGCCCTGGACGTCGCCGCCTCCGAGTTCTACCAGGACGGTGCCTACCAGTTCGAGGGCAAGGCGCTCTCCGCCGCCGAGCTCATCGAGTACTACGCCGAGCTCGTCGCCGCGTACCCGCTGGTCTCCATCGAGGACCCGCTGGACGAGTCGGACTGGGACGGCTGGAAGGCCATGACCGTCAAGCTGGGCGACAAGGTCCAGCTGGTCGGCGACGACCTGTTCGTCACCAACCCGGCCCGCCTGGCCAAGGGCATCGAGACCGGCACCGCCAACGCGCTGCTGGTCAAGGTGAACCAGATCGGCTCGCTGACCGAGACCCTGGACGCCGTCGAGCTGGCCCAGCGCAACGGCTACCGCTGCATGATGTCGCACCGCTCCGGTGAGACCGAGGACGTCACCATCGCCGACCTCGCCGTCGCCACCAACTGCGGCCAGATCAAGACCGGCGCCCCGGCCCGCTCCGAGCGCGTCGCCAAGTACAACCAGCTGCTGCGCATCGAGGAGATCCTCGACGACGCGGCCGAGTACGCCGGCCGCGGCGCGTTCCCGCGCTTCCGCTCCGCCGAGTAGTGACCGCGCGGCCGAGCAGTCGTCGGCCCGGGCCCGTCACGAGGGCCGATCGCGCCCAGTAGCGCAAGCCTGACCGGTGCCCCGCCGTTCACCCCGTAGGGTGGACGGCGGGGCACCGTCGCGATCAGGAGGGGACACGGGAGATGGCAGGCTGGAGGATCCCGGGCTTTGCCGCCCGGCCTCGCTTCACGAGCCGGGCGACCGTCCTCGTCCTGGTGCTCTGCTCCCTGGTCGCGATCCTGGCCTACCCGACCAGGCAGTTCATCTCCCAGCGTTCCGAGATCTCCGCCCAGCGGGCGAAGGCCGAGCACGCCCGGCAACAGGTCGAGCAGCTGCGCCGGGAGAAGACCCGCTGGCAGGACCCGGAGTACGTCAAGGCGCAGGCCCGCAGCCGGCTGCACTACGCGATGCCGGGGGAGACCCCGTACATCGCGGTGGATCCGGCGGGCCGGGGCGCCACCCAGTCCTCCGCCGTCCCGCCCGCCCCCTCCGACGGCGCGGCCAAGGCCGCCAAGCCCTGGTACTCGAGCGTCTGGGACTCGGTGGACGCCGCCGACACCGCCGCTCTCGCCCCGCCCTCTTCACCCGCCCCTGCCCCTGCTGGAGCCAGCTCCCCCCATGACCACTGAGAACCACCCCTCCGTCTCCGACACCGACGTCGCGGCCATCGCCGCACAGCTCGGCCGGGTCCCGCGCGGCCTGCGCTCGGTGGCGCACCGCTGCCCCTGCGGCAACCCGGACGTCGTGGAGACGGCCCCCCGGCTCGCGGACGGCACGCCGTTCCCGACGCTCTACTACCTGACCTGCCCCAAGGCCGCCTCGCTGATCGGCACGCTGGAGGCGGACGGCGTGATGAAGGAGCAGACCGCCCGGCTCGCCGAGGACCCGGAGCTGGCCGCCGCCTACCAGAAGGCGCACGAGGACTACATCGCGCGCCGCGACGCCATCGAGGTGCTGGAGGGCTTCCCCAGCGCCGGCGGCATGCCGGACCGGGTGAAGTGCCTGCACGTGCTGGTCGGCCACTCGCTGGCGGCCGGCGAGGGCGTCAACCCGCTCGGCGACGAGGCGATCGGCATGCTGGAGGACTGGTGGGCCAAGGGCCCCTGCGTCTCCCCCGACGAGGTCGAGGCCGCCGGCGAGCGGGTCGCGAGGAACCGTGCCAAGCAGCAGGACCACGAGGCCGTGATCGCCGCCAAGCAGCAGAAGGCCGCCGAACGCGCCGCCAAGCGGGCCGCGCAGGAGAATGCCGAGGAGCCCGACGCATGAGTGTCACCCGGGTCGCCGCGATCGACTGCGGTACCAACTCGATCCGCCTGCTGGTCGCCGACCTCGATCCGGAGACCGGGGCGATCACCGACCTCGACCGCCGGATGGTGATCAACCGGCTGGGCCAGGGCGTGGACCGGACCGGCCGGCTGCACCCGGACGCGCTGGCCCGCACCTTCGCGGCCTGCCGCGAGTACGCCGAGGTGATCGCCGGCTTCGGGGTGGCCCCGGAGCGGATCCGCTTCGTGGCCACCAGCGCCTCGCGGGACGCCGAGAACAGTGACGAGTACGCCAAGGGCGTGCGCGACATCCTGGGCGTCGGGCCCGAGGTGGTGAGCGGCGAGGAGGAGGCGCACCTCTCCTTCGTCGGCGCCACCAAGGAGCTCACCGGCGGCCAGTTCCCGGCGCCGTACCTGGTCTTCGACCTCGGCGGCGGCTCCACCGAGTTCGTGCTCGGCGCCGAGGACGTCCGGGCCGCCCGCTCGGTCGACATCGGCTGTGTCCGGCTGACCGAGCGGCACTTCGGCGGCGCCGAGCTGCCCTCGGCGGAGCAGGTCGCCGAGGCGCGGGCGCACGTCCGGGCCGAGCTGGACAAGGCGGAGGAGGTCGTCCCGCTGACCGGTGCGGCGACGCTGGTCGGTCTGGCCGGGACGGTCACCACGGTGTCGGCGATCGTCCAGGACCTGCCCGGGTACGACTCCGAGCGGATCCACCACTCGCGGATCACCCGCGAGGACGTGGCCCGGATCGCTTCCGAGCTGCTCGCCGCCACCCACGCCGAGCGTGCGGCCATCCCGTCGATGCACCCGGGCCGGGTGGATGTCATCGCGGCCGGCGCGCTGGAGCTGCTGGAGATCATGGAGCGGACCGGCGCCGCCGAGCTGGTCGTGAGCGAGCACGACATCCTGGACGGCATCGCCTGGAGTATCGCCTCCTAGCCCGGTGCGAGGCTTACCGCCCCGGCCCCGGAACCCCTTCGGGGGGTCCGGGGCCGGGGCGCGCCCGGGGCCCTGCGAGAAAGTTCGTGAATTTCTTCACATGGCGATCCAGCCATTCGTCGCGCTGACCGGTCCGCTACGTCCGAAATGTGGGACCGAAGGCCTGTCCGTCGTGTCGCCCGCTGGATCGCAGGTGACGCCCCCGTGCGGGTTTGAAAATCGAAATCACGCGCGGGAACCCAGGCGTGCCATGGATCGTTGCTGCTCAGCAGGGCCGTTCGGGTCCGTAGCCTCACGGGGAGGCGGGGAGGGCTGTGAGACGGCTCCCCGGGGCCGAGAAAGTGGCCGCGAAGTGTAGCACAGGGTGTCCAGGAGCTTGTGACGGGCCTCACGAAGGCTGCTCCGGACGGTGCTGGATACTTTCGGATATGAGCACCACGGAGCGTCCTCGCATCCTCATTGTCGGCGGTGGTTACGTCGGCCTGTATGCCGCGATGCGCATCCTCAAGAAGATGCGCTATGGCGAAGCGACCGTCACGGTCGTCGACCCGCGGTCGTACATGACGTACCTGCCCTTCCTCCCCGAGGCGGCCGGCGGCAACGTCGCGCCCCGCAACCTCGTCGCGCCGCTGCGCAGCGCCCTCAAGAAGGCGGAGGTGCTCACCGGTGCTGTCACCGGTGTGGACCACGCCCGCAAGGTCGCCACCATCCAGCCGGCGGCCGGCGACTCGTACGAGCTGCCCTTCGAGTACCTGGTCGTCGCGACCGGCTCGGTCTCCCGGACCTTCCCGATCCCGGGTCTGGCGGAGCACGGCATCGGCATGAAGACGGTCGAGGAGGCCATCAGCCTCCGGAACCACGTCATGGCGCAGCTGGACAAGGCCGAGTCCACCACGGACGAGGCGATCCGCCGCAAGGCGCTGACCTTCGTCGTCGTCGGCGGTGGCTTCGCCGGTGTCGAGACGATCGCCGAGATCGAGGACATGGCGCGCGACGCCGCCAAGATCTACAAGACCGTCAGCCGTGACGACATGCGCTTCATCCTGGTGGAGGCGGCCAACCGCATCCTCCCGGAGATGGGCCCGGACCTCGGTCTGTGGACCAAGGAGAAGCTCGAAGAGCGCAACATCGAGATCTACATCGAGACCTCGATGGACTCCTGCGTCGACCAGCACGTCGTGCTGAAGAACGGCGTCGAGGCGGACGCCTCCACCATCGTGTGGACGGCGGGCGTCAAGCCCAACCCGGTGCTGGCCAACTTCGGCCTCCCGCTGGGCCCGCGCGGCCACGTGGACACCGCCCCGACCCTGCAGGTCAAGGGCTTCGACTACGTCTGGTCCGCCGGCGACAACGCCCAGGTGCCGGACCTCGCCGCGGGCGAGGGCGCCTGGTGCCCGCCGAACGCGCAGCACGCCGTCCGGCAGGCCGCCGTCCTCGGCGACAACGTGATCTCGGGCATGCGCGGCTTCCCGCAGGCCGAGTACAAGCACAAGAACCTCGGTGCGGTGGCCGGTCTCGGCCTGCACAAGGGTGTGGCGATCCTCTTCGGCAAGTACAAGCTGAAGGGCCGTCCGGCCTGGTGGTTCCACCGCCTGTACCACGGCGCCATGGTCCCGACCATGAACCGCAAGGTGCGCGTCTTCACCGACTGGACGCTGGCGGTCTTCCTGAAGCGCGAGGCCGTCGGCCTGGCCCAGATGGAGAAGCCGTTCGAGGCGTTCCAGGAGGCCGCGGCGCCCGCGCCGAAGCCGGTCGAGGCCGCCAAGCCGGCCGCCGACAAGGAACTCGCCAGCAGCAAGTAAGCGACTGAGATCCCGGTGTGGGAGCACCGGGAAATGAGTCGGAGGCCCTCCGCCCGGCAGCGTCGCCGGACCACGACCTCCGTGGTGCTCAGCCGGCCGTGCGACCGGGCGGAGTACAGAAGTAGCGAAAGACCCCCACCGAACCCTCCGGTGGGGGTCTTTCCGTGTGCGGCGCCGGTGCGGTGCCCGGCGCCGGTGGGTCAGTCGGTCTTGATGCTCTCCAGGATGTCCAGCTTGGACGCCCGGCGGGCCGGCCAGATCGCGGCCACCAGGCCGACCAGGCCGGCGAGCAGGAGGAAGAGCAGCAGCTGGCCGTAGGGGAGCGTCGTGGTCAGGCCCGCCATGCTGGACTTCAGGGTGCCGAGGATCCCCCAGGCCGTGTAGCAGCCGAGCAGCACGCCGATGCCGGCACCGAAGACCGAGATCACCACCGACTCCAGGCGGACCATCCGCTTGATGCCGCTGCGGTCCAGGCCGATCGCCCGCAGCATCCCGATCTCGCGCTTGCGCTCGAAGACCGACATGGCCAGCGTGTTGACCACACCGAGGACCGCGACCAGCACGGACATCGCCAGCAGGCCGTACATCATGTTCAGCGCGATGGTGATGATCTGGCTGAAGTCGTCGCGGACGTCCTGCTTGGACTTGACCTCGATCACCGGGTTGGCGCCGGTGGCGTCCTTGAGCGCCTTCTTGAGCGAGTCGGTGGCACCGTCGGCGCCCTTGACCAGGACGTCGCTGATGTACGGCGTGGGCTCGTGCTTGACGATCTCGCTGTTGGCCAGCACCACCGGGCCGAGCATGCCGCCCGACTCGTAGACACCGCCGACGGTCAGCCGGCCCGTGGACTGGTCCGGGTAGGTGACGGTCAGGGTCGAGCCGGTGGTGACGTTGTTCTTCTTGGCGACGTCCGTGTCGATCAGGGCCTGGCCCTGGGCGAAGCCCGCGGTGGATCCGCTGGTCAGCTTGACGGAGACGAGCTGGTCGAAGGTGTCCGCGTCCAGGCCGCTGATCGACTTGGTGGTGCCGTTCAGGTCCCAGTAGACGGTGGTGAGCGGCGAGGAGGCCGTCACTCCGGCGGTTTTGGCGACCTCGGCGGGGACCTTCGGCGACAGGCTCATGTCGTTCGCGGTCGAGATCAGGTAGTCGGCCTTCATCGAGCTGGTGACGGCCTTGTCGAGGGCTCCGCCGACCGAGGCGCCGATCACCGTCAGGCCGGTGACCAGGGTCAGACCGATGGTGAGGGCGGCGGCGGTGGCGGCGGTGCGGCGCGGGTTGCGCACCGCGTTCTGCCGGGCGAGCTTGCCTGGCGTACCGGCCAGCTTGCCGAGCACCGGGCCGACCAGGGCGATCACCGGGCGGGAGAGCAGCGGCAGCAGGATGAAGACGCCGATCAGGGCGACCCCGGCGCCGAGGGCGACCGGTGCGCGGCCGTCGCCGTTGCCGGTGGAGGCGCCGTAGGCGACCAGCGCGCCGCCGCCCGCGGTGAGGATCGATCCGATGATGTTGCGGACCAGCAGGCTCTTCTGGCTGGTCGGCTGGTCCCCGCTGCTCATCGCGGCCACCGGGGCGATCCGCGAGGCGCGGAGCCCGGGCAGCAGCGCGGAGAGGACGGTGACCAGGACTCCGACCACCAGGGTGACCACCACGGTCAGCGGCTTGACCACCAGCGCGCCGGTGGGCAGGCCGTCGTTCAGCGAGTGGACGGCGGACTGCAGCCCGGCGCCGATCGCGATGCCGACCGCCAGGCCGGCCGCGGCCGAGAGGGCGCCGATCACCAGGGCCTCGATCAGCACGGACAGGGTGACCTGCTTGCGGCTGGCGCCGATCGCCCGCAGCAGGGCGAGCTCCTTGGTGCGCTGGGCGACCAGCATGGTGAAGGTGTTGGCGATGATGAAGATGCCGACGAAGAGTGAGATCCCGGCGAAGGCGAGCAGCATGGTCCGCATGCCGTCGGTGCTGCTCGTGATCATCTTCTGCTCGTCGTCCTTGAGCTGCTGACCGGTCTCGGCGTCGAACTGCCGGCCGGCCGGGAGCTTCTGCTGGGCCTCGGCGAGCAGCGCGGCCTCCGTGGTGCCGGGCTTGGCGGCGAGCACGACGCTGCTGTAGCGGCCCGGCTCCAGCAGCAACTGCTGGGCGGTGGCGCGGTCGAACAGGGTGAGCGTGCCGCCGGTGTTCACCACCGGGTCGTCGGTGGTGAAGACGCCGGTGAGCTTCGCCTCGGCCACCGGGCCGTTGGAGGCGATCCGGACGGTGTCGCCGACCTTGTAGCCGCCCTTCTCGGCCGTCCTGCGGTCGAGGGCGATCTCCTGGGCCTTCTTCGGGCCCTGACCCTCCGCCATCGGGTAGCGGACGTCCTTGCCGTCCGCGCCGGGCGCGAAGTTGGCGCCCTTGGCGGTCCAGGCCTGGCCGATCAGGTTGCCGCTCCGGTCGGCGACGCCGGTGAAGCCGCTGACCACGCCGCGGGCCGAGGCGGCCCCGGGGAGCGCGCCGAGTTGCTGGACGGTGGCGTCGGTCAGGGTGGCCGCGCTCGTCTCGCTCTTCTCCCGGGCGGAGGCGGAGGAGCCGGCCGACCGGTCGACGATCTGGACCGACACGTCGGAGTAGCTCTTGGAGTTGCTGTCCTGCATGGCCTTGCCGAAGGTGTCGGAGAAGACCATGGTGCCGGCGACGAAGGCGGTGCCGAGCATGACGGCGAGGGCCGTCATCAGGAGTCGGCCCTTGTGGGCCAGCACGTTGCGCAGTGCGGTGCGGTACATGGGGTGTCCTGAACTCTGCGGAGGGGCGGGCTGCTGTCGGCGGGGGGTCAGCTGGTGCGGCCCTTGGCGTCGAAGCGGCGCATGCGGTCCAGGACGGTGTCGGCGGTGGGGCCGGCGAGTTCGTCGACGATGCGGCCGTCGGCGAGGAAGACGACGCGGTCGGCGTAGGCGGCGGCGACGGGGTCGTGGGTGACCATGACGACGGTCTGGCCGAGTTCGCGCACGGAGTTGCGGAGGAAGGAGAGGATTTCGGCGCCGGAGCGGGAGTCGAGGTTGCCGGTCGGTTCGTCGGCGAAGATGATGTCGGGCTTTCCGGCGAGGGCGCGGGCGCAGGCGACGCGCTGCTGCTGGCCGCCGGAGAGCTGGCTGGGGCGGTGGCCGAGGCGGCCGGAGAGGCCGACGGTGTCGACGACGCGGTCGAGCCAGGCCTTGTCGGCCTTGCGGCCGGCGATGTCCATGGGGAGGGTGATGTTCTCCAGGGCGGTCAGGGTGGGGAGCAGGTTGAAGGCCTGGAAGATGAAGCCGATGTGGTCGCGGCGCAGCTGGGTGAGCTGCTTGTCCTTGAGCCCGACGAGTTCGGTGTCGCCGATGGTGGAGGAGCCGGAGGAGACGGTGTCCAGGCCGGCCATGCAGTGCATGAGGGTGGACTTGCCGGAGCCGGAGGGGCCCATGATGGCGGTGAACTCGCCCTGCGGGAACGTCACGCTGACGTTGTCGAGCGCGACGACGCGGGTCTCCCCGTCCCCGTAGACCTTGTTGAGGCCGGTGGCGCGGGCGGCCGCCCGGCCGGTACGGACGGCGGTTGCGGTCGACGTGGTCACGGGGTGCTCCTTGTGGTCGGGCTGCGGACGGCGCCGGGGTGCGGGACGGCTCCGGAGGGCCGGTCTGCGCAGGGGTTCGGCGGTATCTCCATGCTCGGCCACGTGGTCACGGCTTCTCGTCGCTCCGCCGGACGGTTGGCCTGACCACCGCTGGGCGTACGTCCGGAGAAAGCCCTCATCCTCGGGTATGACGTCAACCCTGACCGGATCCCGCTGGCCGGATAGCACGCTCGGATTGGCCAAATCACGAACTGTTCGTCAGATGGCAAGGAAACATGACAACTTCCCTGGCTGGGAACATGCGAAAGGGGGAGGCGGGCGACTAGGCTCGGGGATGGCCCGCACGGGGACGGAGCACCACCTCCGACTGTCGGCAGGGCAGGTCCTTGAAGGCCCGGATGGTGGAACGCAGACACGGGCAGCTTAAAACTGCTTGGCCGTGAGGCCGTGCCGGTTCGAGTCCGGCTCCGGGCACCGCTCGACCCGCGGGGACGCCACCGGGCGTCCCCGCCGGGCGCCGCTCCCCGGATCCTCCTTGCGGCGTATCCCTATTCTTTTGCCAACCCATTACCCTTGTGGTGCGGGCGGTGCAGTGCCGCCACGGAGGGAATGAGCAATGAGAAGCAGCAACCCGGTCTTCTCGCGGGAGGGGTCCTTCACCCGCGAGCCCGGCTACGCGGGTTTCGGTACCACGCAGGCCCCGCCGGCCGGGAGCCCGTACGCCGCAGGCCCCCCCGGCCAGAGCAGCCCGTACGGCGACAACCCGTACGGCAACAACCCCTACGCCCAGCAGCCGCAGGGCCAGGGTCCGCTGACCGACGAGCAGCTGGTCGAGATGTACGGCGCGCCGTCCGCCGGCCCGCTGGACACCGGGCGGATGACGCTCGACGACGTCGTCGCACGCACCGCCATGACGTTGCTCACCCTGGTCGCCTTCGGCGGGCTGGCCTGGTTCGCGCTGCCGGACCGGAACTTCGGCCTGGCCATCGGCGCCTCGCTGATCGCCTTCGTGGTCGGCCTGGTGATCTCGTTCAAGCGGAGTGTCAGCCCGCCGCTGATCCTGCTCTACGCGGGCCTGGAGGGCTTCGCGCTCGGTGCCGTCACCAAGGTGTTCAACACCATCTGGCCGGGCATCGCGATCCAGGCGGTACTGGGCACGGCGGCGGTCTTCGCGGCGATGCTGATCGCCTACAAGACCGGCCGGATCCGGGTCACCCCGCGGTACACGCGGATCGGCATCGCCATCGCCATGGGCTTCGTGCTCCTGCTGCTGGTCAACGCGGTCGCGTCGATGTTCGGTGCGGAGATGGGGCTGCGCTCCGGCCCGCTGGGCATCGTGGTGGGCCTGGTCGGCATCGGCCTCGGCGCGTTCTTCCTCTCGCTGGACTTCGCGGCCATCGAGCAGGCCATCGCCCAGGGCGCCCCGCAGAAGGAGTCCTGGCGGGCCGCCTTCGGGCTCACCCTGTCGCTGGTCTGGATCTACATCGAGATGCTGCGGCTGATCGCGATCCTGCGCGGCGACGACTGATCACCGCGCCCCCCGCGCACTGCCGCCGGGCCCCGGAGCCTTCCGCTCCGGGGCCCGGCGGCTTTCGTCTAGGCTCGCGCCATGCCTGAAGCAGCCTCCCTCGCCGAAGCCGTCGACGCCCTGGCGGACCGTTTCCGCTCGATGCCGCAGAGCCGGCTGCTGGGAGCCGTCCCCGGCCACCCCTCCCGGGCCGCCGCCGCGCTGGCGCTGGCCGGCCGGCTGGCGACGGCGGCGCAGGCCGCCGAGGGGGCGGCGGACGGCGCCGGCGGGCCGGCCGTGCCGCCGCGCGAGTTCCCGGACGCCGGTGCCTTCGCGGCAGGCGACCAGCTGGCCGTCGCCGGGCACGATCTGGCGGCCGCCCTGACGGCCCTGCCGGCCCAGGCGCTGGTGCCGCTCCCGGAGCCGCTGGGCGGCCCCGCGGCGGCCCCGGCGGTGCTCGCCCGGGCCCTGGCCGAGGTGGCCGCCACAGCCGCGCTCTGCGGCTGAGCCCGGGCCCGGCGGCAGCGGCCCGGCGGACGGCCGGAGTGGAACGGCCCGGTACGAGGGCCTGGTACGTGGGCCTGGTACGAGGGCCTGGTACGAGGGCCTGGTACGAGGGCCTGGGGGGCGGCCGGTGCGGGCCCCGGCGGGAAACGGCGGACGGGAACGCCGAGGGCCGACCGGATCGGTAACCCCTTGATCCGGTCGGCCCTCGGGTGAACGTCGGCCGCGGCTGTCGCGGCCGCGTCCGCGCGCGTGGTGTCAGATGCTGGCGACCACCCGGTCGGCGAGCACGTAGACGGCGTCGTCGTCGGTGGAGAAGGTCAGCGAGTACGAGCCGGAGAACCGCGAGCCGCCGAGCAGCCGGACGTCCTCGCCGGCCCGGACGGCGTCGATCAGCCGGTACGCGGCCTCCCGGTCGCCGGGGGCGACGCAGAGCGTGGTGCCGTCGGCGAAGGCGTACACGTCCAGCGTGCCGAGCGGGCCCGGGCGGACGTCCGTCAGCGCCACGCCCTCCTCGGCGAGGGTGGCCAGCCGGGTGTCGGTCCACTCGCGGGACGGCGCCTGGCTGGGCACGAAGTCCGGGTGCGAGGGGTGGCGGCGCGGGTCGGGGGCGGGCGCGGGCGCGTCCTCGACCATCGGCTCGGCGTCCAGCAGTCCGGCCTCCAGGCCGGTGGCCAGCAGGTCGGCCTCGCGGCGGGCCCGGGCGTCGCCGCCGCCCTCGGCGACCGGGACCCCCGCGGGGTGCCCCGGGCGCAGCGGGGCGCCGCCGTCGGTCCCGGGCGCGTCGGGCTCGGCGCCGCCCTCGTTGATCAGGTCCTCCAGCGCCGACCGCAGCGCCTCACCGAACTCCGGGTCCATGGTGCCCGCGTTGTCGGCGGCCTCCTGCGGACCGGTCGGCCGGGGGAAGAAGAGCGGCCACTCGTCGGTGGAGCCGAGCACACCGGCGAAGGGGGAGTCGAACAGTGGCGCGTCCTCGGCCGCGCGGGCCTCCTGCTCGGCCCAGAAGGCGCGGGCCTCGGTGATCTCCCGCTCGCGGTCGGCGGCGAGTGCCTCGGCGACGGCGCGGCGGATCGCGGCCTCGTCGACCGGTGCGGGCGTGGCGGTGGCCGCGGCCCGGGCGTCCAGCCGGCGGGAGAGCCCGCGGAGGTGGACCAGCACGGCGGTCGTCACGGCGATCAGTATCAGCAGGAGGAGGGTGTAGACGGCGCTCACGGAACGTACTCCTAGGGAGGAGTGGAACGGGGTTACCTCTCCACATTGCCCCATACGGGGCTGTTACCGCAGTGGCGAATGTCTAATTTGCCCGGGACTTTCGCTCTTGTCCCCAAATTGTTAGGTAACACCGTTCTACGCAGCGGAGTTGATCCGCTCCGCACTGTCGATTTCCGGGCCCGATTCGAAAGAAAAGAGGGCCGGATCGACCTCGCGGTGTGATCCGGCCCTCAATTACTGTGCGTCACTCCAAATGGGTGGTCTGGACCCTTCGGGGTTGACGCCGGGAGGTTCAGCTGAGCCGCTCGACGACCATCGCCATGCCCTGGCCGCCACCGACGCACATGGTCTCCAGGCCGAACTGCTTGTCGTGCCACTGGAGGGAGTTGATCAGGGTGGTGGTGATGCGGGCGCCGGTCATGCCGAAGGGGTGGCCGACGGCGATGGCGCCGCCGTTGACGTTCAGGCGGTCGAGGTCGACGCCCAGGTCCCGGTAGGAGGGGATGACCTGGGCGGCGAAGGCCTCGTTGATCTCGACGAGGTCGATGTCGCCGATGGTGAGGCCGGCCCGGCGCAGTGCCTGCTTGGAGGCCTCGACGGGGCCGTAGCCCATGATCTCGGGGGAGAGGGCGCTGACGCCGGTGGAGACGACGCGGGCGAGGGGGGTGATGCCGAGTTCGCGGGCCTTGGTGTCGGACATGATGACGAGGGCGGCGGCGCCGTCGTTGAGGGGGCAGCAGTTACCGGCGGTCACGGTGCCGTCGGGGCGGAAGACGGGCTTGAGGCCGGCGACGGCTTCGAGGGTGACGCCGGCGCGGGGGCCGTCGTCGGTGGAGACGACGGTGCCGTCGGGGAGGGTGACGGGGGTGATCTCGCGCTCCCAGAAGCCGGACTTGATGGCGGCCTCGGCGAGGTTCTGGGAGCGGACGCCGAAGGCGTCCTGGTCGGCGCGGGTGATGCCCTTGAGGGCGGCGAGGTTCTCGGCGGTCTGGCCCATCGCGATGTAGGCGTCGGGGACGAGGCCGTCCTCACGGGGGTCGTGCCACTCCCCACCGCCCTGCTCGGCGCGCTGGGCGGTACGGGCCTGGGCGTCGTCGAAGAGCGGGTTCATGGTGCCGGGCATGCCGTCGGAGGTGCCGTTGACGCTGCGGGAGACGGTCTCGACGCCGGCGGAGATGAAGACGTCGCCCTCGCCGGCCTTGATGGCGTGCAGTGCCATCCGGGTGGTCTGCAGCGAGGAGGAGCAGTACCGGGTGACGGTGGTGCCGGGGAGGTAGTCCATGCCCATCTGGACGGCGACGATCCGGGCGAGGTTGTGGCCCTGCTCGCCGCCGGGGAGGCCGCAGCCGAGCATCAGGTCGTCGATGTCGCGGGGGTCGAGCTGGGGGACCTTGGCGAGGGCGGTGGCGATGATGTGGGCGGTCAGGTCGTCGGGGCGGACGTCCTTGAGGGAGCCCTTGAAAGCCCGGCCGATCGGCGAACGGGTGGCGCTGACGATGACGGCTTCGGGCATGACGGGCTCCTCGCTGAGTGACCTTCGGGCGGTGGGGTGTCCGGGTGGCGGTCCGACGGGAACGACCGGGTGCGCGGGGGACGCCCGGGAGGAAAGTTACCGTCTGGTAGATCAGGCGTCACCCGCCCCGGCGTGTGAGCTGGCCGACGTGTTCCCGCGGTCGGGCCCGGCGGCCGGGGCCGACCGCCCGGCGGGCCCCTCGGCGGCCCAGGTGCCCGGCAGGCCGACTCGCAGCCGGTGGCGCAGCAGGGCCCAGCGCCGGCCCGCGCCCTCCGCGCCGACGGCGGCCACCTCGGTGCCGGAGCGGCCCGCCGCGGCGGCCGCGGCCACCGCCACCGGCAGCACCGTCTCGCCCGGCACGGCTCCGGCCGGCCGCTCGTCCTCGGGCCAGAGGCCCAGCACCGCGCAGAGCGAGGGCAGCACGGCCATCGCGGCCGTCGCGTACCCCTGGGCCGACGGGTGGTAGCGGTCGGCGGCGAACATCTCCGGCCGGGCCGCGAACTCCGGCCCGAGCAGTGAGCCCAGCGAGACCGTCCGGCCGCCGGCCTCCACCACGGCGATGGTCTGCGCCGCCGCCAGCTGCCGGCTGACCCGCCGGGCCACCCAGCGCAGCGGCGGCCGGACCGGCTTGATGGTGCCGAGGTCCGGGCAGGTGCCGACCACCACCTCGCAGCCGTTGGCGCGCAGCGCGGCGACCGCCTCGCCGAGGTGGCGCACCGCGAGCTGTGCCGGGCTGTGCCGGGTCACGTCGTTGGCGCCCACCATGATCACGGCGATGTCGGGGCGGTGCGGCAGGGCGAGCTCCAACTGGCCGGAGAGGTCGGCGGAGCGTCCGCCGGAGCGGGCCACGTTGACCAGCCGGACCGGCCGCTCGGCCACCGACGCCAGGCCGGCGGCCAGCAGCGCGCCCGGGGTGTCGCGGGCGCGCAGCACCCCGAGGCCGGCGGCGGTGGAGTCGCCGAGGAAGGCGAGCACCAGGGGCGGCTGGCCGGTGCTGCCGGCGTCGGCGAAGGCCTCGCCGTAGACGCCGTCGGCCCGGGGCGGGTCGCCCTCCAGGATGCCGATGGCCTGCACGGCCAGCTTGCTCTCGGTCAACAGCACGCCGACCAGGCCGACGCCCAGCAGGCCGAGCCCGCCGCCGCCGTAAGCCGCCGCGGTGGCGATGCGGCGGGCCACCCGGGCCCGCGACTCCTGTGCCCCTGGCATCCGGTGCCCCCTTCGCGTCCTCGTGCCGCCCCCAGTCGGAGCCGCCACTCGCGTTGCCTGTACACCTCCTACCCGTCCTCGGCCGTGCGCTATCGACGGGACTGGGCCATCCGTGGGCGCACCGCGCGGGCGGCGGTCGGGCGGCGGTCCGGAAGGGGGCCGCGTGGGGGCGGGGCGCAGGTGCGACGCAGGGGAGGGCCGGGGCCGGTGGCACGGCCTAGGCTTTGCAGTACCGAAAGCACTCGCATGCCCACAGACCGGGAGGACCCCCGTGCGGTACCACAACTCGATCATCGACCTGGTCGGCAATACGCCCTTGGTCAAGCTCAACAAGGTCACCGACGGCATCAGCGCGACAGTGCTGGCGAAGGTCGAGTACTTCAACCCCGGCGGTTCCGTGAAGGACCGGATCGCGATGCGCATGATCGAGGCCGCCGAGGCCTCGGGCGCGCTGAAGCCCGGCGGCACGATCGTGGAGCCGACCTCCGGCAACACCGGTGTCGGCCTGGCGATCGTGGCCCAGCAGAAGGGCTACAAGTGCATCTTCGTCTGTCCGGACAAGGTGTCCACCGACAAGATCAACACGCTGCGCGCGTACGGCGCCGAGGTGGTCGTCTGTCCGACCGCCGTCGCCCCGGAGCACCCGGACTCCTACTACAACGTCTCGGACCGGCTGGTCCGTGAGACGCCGAACGCCTGGAAGCCGGACCAGTACTCCAACCCGGACAACCCGGCCTCGCACTACCACTCCACCGGTCCGGAGCTGTGGGAGCAGACCGAGGGGCGGATCACCCACTTCGTGGCCGGCGTCGGCACCGGCGGCACCATCTCCGGCACCGGCAACTACCTGAAGGAGGTCTCCGGCGGCAAGGTCAAGGTCGTCGGCGCCGACCCGGAGGGTTCGGTCTACTCGGGCGGCACCGGCCGGCCGTACCTGGTCGAGGGGGTCGGTGAGGACTTCTGGCCGACCGCCTACGACCGTGGCGTCGCGGACGAGATCGTCGCCGTGTCCGACAAGGACTCGTTCCAGATGACCCGCCGGCTGGCCAAGGAGGAGGGCCTGCTGGTCGGCGGCTCCTGCGGGATGGCCGTGGTGGCCGCGCTGGAGGTGGCCGAGCGGCTGGGCCCGGACGACGTCGTGGTGGTGCTGCTGCCGGACGGCGGCCGCGGCTACCTGTCGAAGATCTTCAACGACGACTGGATGGCCGACTACGGCTTCCTGCCCTCGGCCACCGACGAGGCGCACATCGCCGAGGTGCTGGCCCGCAAGGACGCCATCGAGCACGAGGGCATCCCGCAGTTCGTCCACATGCACCCCAACGAGACCGTCGCCGAGGCGGTCCGGGTGCTGCGCGAGTACGGCGTCTCGCAGATGCCGGTGGTCTCCCCGGGGGCCGGCCACCCCGACATCATGGCCGGTGAGGTGATCGGCTCGGTCGCCGAGAAGCTGCTCCTGGAGGGCGTCTTCGCGAACGAGATCCAGCTGGACGACACACTGGACAAGGTGATGTCCAAGCCGCTGCCCGTGGTCGGTTCGGGCGAGACCGTCACCAACCTGATGACGGTGCTGGAGAAGGCCGACGCGGCCGTGGTGCTGGTGGAGGGCAAGCCGCAGGGCATCGTCACCCGCCAGGACCTGCTGGGCTTCCTGGCCGCCCGCAGCTCGCACTGACGGCGGCTCATCGAGGCCGCCCGCCCAAGCGGCTGAGGGCTCGTCCGGGGGCGAAGTGGTACACCGGCGTCACCTGCGCGCAGCACGCGCTTAACACGCGTCGGGCATCGTTGAGGTCAACGGCAAGACGCCGAACGAGGCGACGACAACCGTCCGGGAGCGGCTCCCCGGTGGTCGTGGTCGTCTCCGGACACGTCGGACGGCCCTGACCCGGCCGGCCGTGTCCTGCCCTTCGTGCCCGGTTGCGGGCGTGGAGGGGCCCACCGCGGGGGGCGTCGTCGTCCCGCCCCTGTCCGGCTCCGGCCGGTCATCAGGGTGCGGCGGCTCCCGCGGTCGTCACCGCGCCGTTTCGGCGCGTCTCCGCGGCTCCCGGGTGGGGGAGCCCCGGCGGAGACGGCAGGGCCGGTCCCTCCTCGGAGGGGCCGGCCCTTCCCGTGCGTCCGCCCGTCCCGTGGGCCGCTCGCCGCCGTGCCCGCGGGCGCCCCGGCCGGGAATCGCCGCCCCCCGGCCCCTCGGACCCGGCGTGCCTTCGGGCCGGAGCGGTTTCCCGTACGCTCGCACGCATGACCAGCACTGACACGACCGGCCAGGACGAACCGCGCTACGTCCGGCTCAGCATCGAGCTCATCGCCGAGATCACCGACGAGGGGGCGCTCAAGGCGGCGGCCCTGCAGCAGGTGGCGGACGACGAGTACCTCGACGACGAGGAGCGCGCCCAGTCCGTCGAGGCCATCGAGGTGGACCCGTCGGGTTCGCTCGCGCACTTCATCGACCCGGTCGCCCTGCTCGGCGACGTCCCGGGCGTCGAGCTCGCCTCGGCGACCTGGGAGTCCGCGCAGACCGAGTTCGACGCCGAGGGGGAGGGCTGGGACGAGTACACGGTGGACGAGCCCGCCGAGTAGTCCTCACCGACTTTCGTCACGGCCCGCGAGTGCCCGGTCTGCTTTCGCAGACCGGGCATTTTGTCCATATTTGGCAGGAAGTTGAGTAGTCTCATACGATCGCCACTCGTCGGTGATGGAACCGTGAAAGGGCGGATTGCGTTTCTCTATCCGTAATGCCCGGGATGATCAGCAGGGAGAAGGCGACGTGACGGCACGGGACGGGCAGGGTCGGGCGGCCGGCGGGAACTGGAGCCGGCGCGGTGTGCTGGCGGGTCTGATCGGCGCGCCGGTCCTGCTGCTGGCGGCGTGCAACGACAGCAAGGGCGACGGCGGGAGCGCCGCCGGCCCGGGCAGCGGATCCTCGGGCGGCGGCGCCACGGGCAGCGGCCCCGCGAGCGCGAGCAGCGCGCCGAAGACCTCCGTGGCCGTCATCACCGTCACCCCCGCCGACGGCTCCACCGCCGCCAGCTTCAGCGAGCCGGTCCGGGTCACCGTCACGGGCGGCACCCTCGGCTCGGTCAAGGTCACCGACTCGACCGGCAAGGCGCTGGCCGGGGAGCTCTCCTCGGACGGCACCGGCTGGACGTCCGCCGCCGCGCCCGCCAGCGGGACCAAGTACACCGTCACAGCCTCGGCCACCGACAAGGACAAGCTGGAGGCGGACGCCAACGCCGTCTTCACCACGGCGACCCCGGCCAACACCTTCGTCGGCTACTTCACCCCCGAGGACGGCTCGGTCGTCGGCGTCGGCATGCCGGTCTCGATCAACTTCAGCAAGCCGGTGACCGACCGCAAGGCCGTCCAGCAGGCGATCACCGTGACAGCCGAGCCCGGCGTCGAGATCGTCGGGCACTGGTTCTCCAGCACCCGCCTGGACTTCCGGCCGCAGGAGTACTGGGCCAAGGGCACCAAGGTCACCGTGCAGCTCCGGCTCAAGGACGTCCAGGCCGCCAAGGGCGTCTACGGCACCCAGTCCAAGGACGTCCGCTTCACCATCGGCCGCGCGCAGACCAGCGTCGCCGACCTCGCCGCCAAGAAGCTCACCGTCACCACCGACGGCCAGGTCAGCGCCGTCTACCCGATCTCCGGCGGCTCGCCGGAGTACCGCACCTGGGGCGGCAAGATGGTCATCTCGGAGCAGTACCAGCAGACCCGGATGAACTCGCAGACCGTCGGCCTCGGCAGCGAGTACGACATCGCCGACGTGCCGCACGCCCAGCGCCTGACCACCTCCGGCACCTTCATCCACGGCAACTACTGGTCCCCGGCGTCGATCTTCGGCAGCCAGAACACCAGCCACGGCTGCGTCGGCCTGAAGGACGCCAAGGGCGGCCAGGACCAGGGCCTGGACGGCTACAAGTTCTACAAGAGCTCGATGATCGGCGACGTCGTCGAGGTCGTGAACTCCGGCGACAAGACCGTCGAGCCCTCCAACGGCCTGAACGGCTGGAACCTGGGCTGGGCCGCCTGGAAGGCCGGCAGCGCGGTCTGAGGCCCCGGGCGGGCCGCCGCGGGCGCCGCGGGGCGGTCCGGGGCCGTCGAACGCGACGGCCGAAACCCGCCGGACACCGGGCGGTCCGGGCGGCAGGCTGGGCGGCATGAGCGATCCCACCGCACCCGCCCCGGCCGTCCGCCCGATCGAGCCGGCCGTCCACCTCGCCCTGCTGGAACGCGACGACGCGGGGCGCCCGCCGGTCCGGTCGGTGGACCGGACCGGCGGTGCCCCGCTGCGCTGCTGCCTCACCCGGGCGCTGCCCGGCGACCGGATCGCGCTGGTCGGCTACGCGCCGCTGCGCCGCTGGGCCGCCGAGACCGGCGCCGACCCGGGCCCGTACGACGAGGTCGGCCCGGTCTTCCTGCACGACCACGCCTGCGCCGGAGCGGGCCCGGCCTGGCCGGCCGGGTACCACCTGGGCGCGCGGGTGCTGCGGGCCTACGACCGGCACGGCCACATCCTGGGCGGGGTGCCCGTCACCCCCGACACCGCCGAGGCGGCCGCCGCGGAGCTGCTCGCCGACCCCGAGGTGGCCGTGGTGCACGTCCGCGCCGTGGAGTTCGGCTGCTTCCAGCACGAAGTCCGCCGGGCCTGAGGCCCGGCGCCGGGCGGGTCAGTCGCCGGTGCGGGCCACGCCGATCGGGCAGCTGGCGCCGGTGCCGCCGAGGCCGCAGTAGCCGTTCGGGTTCTTGGCGTCGGACAGGTACTGCTGGTGGTACGGCTCGGCCGGGTAGAACGGGCCCGCCGGGGCGATCTCGGTGGTGATCGGCCCCAGGCCGATCGCCGTCAGCGCCGGCTGGAACGCCTCGCGGCTGGCGGCCACCGTCGCGGCCTGGGCCGGGGAGTGGGTGTAGACGGCGGACCGGTACTGGGTGCCGACGTCATTGCCCTGCCGGTTGCCCTGGGTCGGGTCGTGCGCCTCCCAGAAGGTCTTCAGCAGCCGCTCGTACGAGACGACCGCCGGGTCGAAGACCACCCGGACCGCCTCGGTGTGCCCCGTCCGGCCGCTGCACACCTCCTCGTACGTGGGGTTGGGGGTGTGCCCGCCCTGGTAGCCGACCAGGGTCGTCCAGACGCCGGGCAGCCGCCAGAACGTGCGCTCGGCGCCCCAGAAGCAGCCCAGCCCGAAGTCGGCCACCTCCAGCCCGGCCGGGTACGGGCCGGTGAGCGGGTTGCCGAGCACGGTGTGCGGCTCGCGCAGGGTGAAGCCCGGCGTGTCCCGGCCGGGCAGCGCCTGGTCGGCGGGGACGAGCGAGGTCTTGTCGCGGTTGAACAGCACGGCCTGCTCCAGCTGGGTCGGGAACCGTTGTGCAGCTTTCAACGCTCACGGCCGCCGCCGGATTCCGGGCAGCCCCGGCGCTTTCCGGACGGCGGCACCCCTTCCGGGAGGCGGCCCGGCATTCGCCCACTACGCTCGTTGTCATGACCGAGCACCAGCTTCCCCAGGGCTTCGAGACCCTCGCCATCCACGCGGGTCAGGAAGCAGACCCCCAGACCGGGGCCGTCGTCACGCCGATCTACCAGGTGTCCACCTACAAGCAGGACGGGGTGGGCGGCCTCCGGGGCGGCTACGAGTACAGCCGTAGCGCCAACCCGACCCGGACCGCGCTGGAGGAGTGCCTCGCGGCACTGGAGGGCGGCTCCCGCGGCCTGGCCTTCGCCTCCGGCCTGGCCGCCGAGGACACCCTGCTGCGCACCATCCTCAAGCCGGGCGACCACATCGTGATCCCCAACGACGCCTACGGCGGCACCTTCCGGCTCTTCGCCAAGGTCCTGACCCGCTGGGGCGTCGAGTTCTCCGTCGCGAACTTCCAGGACCTGGCGACCGTCCGCGAGGCGCTGCGCCCCAACACCCGCGCGGTCTGGGTGGAGACCCCGTCCAACCCGCTGCTGGGCATCACCGACCTGACCGCGCTCGCCGAGGTCGCGCACGGCGCCGGCGCGCTGCTGGTGGTCGACAACACCTTCGCCAGCCCGTACCTGCAGCAGCCGATCGCGCTCGGCGCGGACGCCGTCGTGCACTCCACCACCAAGTACATGGGCGGCCACTCGGACGTCGTGGGCGGTGCGCTGGTGCTGGCCGAGGCGGGCCTCGGCGAGGAGGTCGCCTACCACCAGAACGCGATGGGCGCCGTCTCCGGCCCGTTCGACGCCTGGCTGGTGCTGCGCGGCATCAAGACGCTCGGCGTCCGGATGGACCGGCACAGCTCGAACGCGGAGAAGGTCGCCGAGCTGCTGGCGGGCCACCCCAAGGTGAGCCAGGTGCTCTACCCGGGCCTGCCCGAGCACCCCGGCCACGACATCGCCGCCAAGCAGATGAAGGCGTTCGGCGGCATGGTCTCGTTCCGCGTCAACGGCGGCGAGGAGGCGGCGGTCGAGGTCTGCAACCGCACGCAGCTCTTCACCCTCGGCGAGTCGCTGGGCGGCGTCGAGTCGCTGATCGAGCACCCGGGCCGGATGACCCACGCCTCGGTGGCCGGTTCGGCCCTGGAGGTGCCCGCCGACCTGGTGCGCGTCTCGGTCGGCATCGAGTCGATCGACGACCTGCTGGCCGACCTCCAGCAGGCCCTCGGCTGACGGTGCCTAGCCGCCCTGCCGGCCCGCCGTGTACGACTCCATGGAGTGGTTGAAGCGGGCCAGCAGGGCGCAGAACGCGCGCTGTTCCTCGGGCGGCCAGTCGGCCACCAGTCGGCGGGCCAACTCGGCCCGCCCGGCACGGACTTCGGCCAGCCGACGGGCACCGATCGGGGAGAGTGCGAGCCGTACGGCACGGCGGTCGGCCGGGTCCTGGACCCGGCCGACCAGCCCGGCCGCGACCAGCGGGGCGACCTGCCGGGTGACGGTGGAGGAGTCGACGCCCAGGGCGTCGGCCAGGGCCTTGACGTTGGCGGGTCCGTGCCGCTCCAGCCGGTCGAGCAGCAGATAGGCGGCCCGGTCCAGTACGCCCACCCCGTCGGAGCTGCGGACCTGTTCCATGCGCCGGGCGAACACCGCCAGCTGGTACTGGAGTTGGGCGTGCAGGGGGTCGGTGCGGTCGGTGGCCTGGGGCGAGGTCGTCGTCATCGCGGCTCACGATCGTCGTGCGGTGAGGGAGGCTCAGGACCAGCAGCGTACGCGGGCCGGGCGGGCCCGGGAACAGTGCCGACATCCCGGGTTGGCACTCCCGCCCGCCGTAGGCTGGCGCCATGCACAGCTGGCCGATCACCATCGACGATGTCCGCGGCGCCCAGAAGATGCTCGCCGGGGTCGCCCGGGTGACACCGATGGAGGGCAGCCGGCACCTGTCCGCGCTGATCGGCGCGCCGGTCCACCTGAAGTGCGAGAACCTCCAGCGCACCGGTTCGTTCAAGCTGCGCGGGGCGTACGTGCGGATCGCGGGGCTCTCGCCGGTGCAGCGGGCCGGCGGGGTGGTCGCGGCGAGCGCCGGGAACCACGCCCAGGGCGTGGCGCTGGCGGCCGCGCTGCTCGGGGTCCGCTCGACGGTCTTCATGCCGGTGGCCGCGCCGCTGCCCAAGGTCGCGGCGACCCGCGAGTACGGCGCCGAGGTCCGGCTGTCCGGTGCCACGGTGGACGAGGCGCTGCGGGCCGCGCAGCGCTACTCGGAGGCGACCGGCGCGGTCTTCATCCACCCCTTCGACCACTGGGACGTGGTCACCGGCCAGGCCACCGTCGGCCTGGAGATCCTGGAGCAGTGCCCGGAGGTGCGCACCATCCTGGTCGGGGTGGGCGGCGGCGGGCTGCTGGCCGGGATCGCGGCGGCGGTGAAGCCGATCCGCCCGGACGTGCGGGTGATCGGGGTGCAGGCGGCCGCCGCGGCCGCGTACCCACCCTCGCTGGCGGCGGGTAGGCCGGTGACGCTGGAGCGCTACGCCACCATGGCGGACGGGATCATGGTCGGCCGGCCCGGGGACATCCCGTTCGAGGTGATCAACGCCCTGGCGGACGGTGTGCGGACGGTCTCCGAGGACTCCCTCTCGCGGGCCCTGCTGCTCGGCCTGGAGCGGCTGAAGCTGGTGGTGGAGCCGGCCGGGGCGAGCCCGGTGGCGGCCCTGCTGGAGCAGCCGGAGTCCTTCGAGGGCCCGGTGGTGGCGGTGCTCTCGGGCGGCAACATCGACCCGCAGCTGATGCAGCGGGTGCTGCGGCACGGCCTGGCGGCGGCCGGGCGCTACCTGTCGCTGCGGGTGCGGCTGGCGGACCGGCCGGGCGCGCTGGCGGACCTGCTCGGGGTGCTCACCCGGGTGGACGCGAACGTGCTGGACGTGGCGCACGTGCGGATCGACCCGCAGCTCGGGCTGACCGAGGTCGAGGTGGACCTCCATCTGGAGACCAAGGGGCCCGAGCACTGCGCGGCGGTGCTCGGGGAGCTGCGCGAAGCCGGGTACGTCGTCTCGCACTGAGCGAGCGCGCCCGGCGCCGGGCGCTTCCGGGGCCCCTCGGAGCGACGGCCGAGTCGCCCGCCCGGCGAGGACCGAGTCGCCCGCCCGCCCGCATTCGGGGCAGAGTGGGACAGACCACTGGAATTCGCCCAAGCGACAGCGCCCCTATCGTCCGAGGAGATGAGGCAGGCCATGGCGCCAGCCATCCAAGCCGAGAACCTGGTGAAGACCTTCGGTGACGTACGAGCCCTGGACGGCGTCAGTCTCGACGTTCCCGAGGGCACGGTGCTGGGGCTGCTCGGCCCGAACGGAGCCGGCAAGACCACCACCGTGCGCGTCCTCACCACCCTGCTCCGGCCCGATTCCGGCCGTGCGGTGGTCGCCGGGGTCGACGTCCTGAAACACCCCAACCAGGTGCGCAGCCTGATCGGCCTCTCCGGCCAGTACGCCGCCGTCGACGAGTACCTCACCGGGTTCGAGAACCTGCAGATGGTCGGCGAGCTGTACCAGATGACCGGCCGGGCGGCGAAGGCCCGGGCGCTGGAGCTGCTGGAGTGGTTCAACCTCTCCGAGGCCAGGGACCGCACCGCCAAGACCTACTCCGGCGGCATGCGGCGCCGGCTCGACCTGGCCGCCGCGCTGGTCGTCCGGCCGCCGGTGATGTTCCTGGACGAGCCGACCACCGGACTCGACCCGCGCAACCGGCTGGCCCTCTGGGAGGTCATCGAGACCCTGGTCGAGCAGGGCACCACCCTGCTGCTCACCACCCAGTACCTGGAGGAGGCGGACCGCCTCGCCCACGACATCGCCGTGGTCGACCACGGCCGGGTGATCGCCCGCGGCACCGCCGACCAGCTCAAGGCGCAGATCGGCGGCGAGCGGATCGAGGTCGTGGTGCACCGCGCCGACCTCGTCGCCGAGGCCGTCGAGGCGCTGTCCGAGTACGCCAAGGGCGATCCGGCGGTGGAGAAGAACACCCGCCGGATCACCGTGCCGGTCAGCGGTGGCGCGCGAGTGCTCGCCGACGCCATCCGCGAGCTGGACGCCCGCTCCATCGAGATCGACGACATCGGCCTGCGCCGCCCGACCCTGGACGACGTCTTCCTCTCGCTCACCGGCCACGTCACGGCGGCCGAGGACGAGGAGGGCGGCGCCGCCGGCAAGGGCCGGGGCAAGGGGCACGGCGGGCACGGCGGGGGCCGGGCCGGCGGGGACGGCCAGGACCCGGACCAGCAGGCCGTCCCCGCCGGAAAGGAACGGTGAGATGACCACTGCCACCGAGCACGCCATCGGCGGGGCGGTACCCAAGCAGCGCCGGGGCGCGGCGGCCACCCTGCACGACTCCTGGGTGGTCGCCCGGCGCAACCTGCGCCGGATGACCCGGATCCCCGAGATCGTGGTCTTCGGACTGATGCAGCCCGTGATGTTCGTGCTGCTGTTCTCCTACGTCATGGGCGGGGCGATCCAGATCCCCGGGACGCAGGCCAGCTCCGACTCGTACATCCAGTTCCTGATGGCCGGCATCTTCGCCCAGACGGTCACCTTCGCGACGGCCGGTGCCTCCGCCGGCATCGCGGAGGACATGACCAAGGGGCTGGTCGACCGCTTCCGCTCGCTGCCGATGGCCCGCTCGGCGGTGCTGGTCGGCCGGACCCTGGCCGACCTCTGCCAGACCGCCTTCACCCTGGTGGTGCTGGCGGTGGTGGCGCTGCTGGTCGGCTGGCGGATCCACGAGGGGGTGCCGAAGGCGCTCGCCGCGTTCGGGCTGCTGCTCCTGCTCGGCTACGCGTTCTCCTGGATCGGCGCGCTGATCGGCCTCTCGGTCCGCAGTCCCGAGGCGGCCACCTCGGCCGGGCTGATCTGGCTCTTCCCGCTGACCTTCATCTCCAACGCCTTCGTGCCGATCAGCTCGATGCCGGGCTGGTTGCAGGGGATCGCCTACTGGAACCCGTTCAGCGCCACCGTGCAGGCCTGCCGCAACCTGTTCGGCAACCAGGTCGGGCCGGTGGACAGCGCCTGGCCGATGCAGCACGCGGAGCTGATGTCGGTGCTCTGGTCGGTGCTGATCACCGCCGTCTTCTCCTGGCTGTCGGTGCGCAAGTACCGCTCGGCCTCGGGCTGAGCCCGGCCGCCGGGACGCCGCGAGGGCGGCCGTGGACCTCGTCCACGGCCGCCCTCGGCGTCAGGTGCGGGGGATCAGCCGTTGTGCGGCTTGGCGTCGGTGACGGTGACCGAGGCGGCCTTGCCGTTCGGCAGCTCGTACGTCGCCTCGTCGCCGACCTTCTTGCCGTCGATGGCGCGGCCCAGCGGCGACTGCGGGGAGTACACGTCGAGGTCGTCGCTGCCGGCCATCTCGCGCGAGCCGAGCAGGAAGGTCATGGTGTCGTCCTCGTCGCCGTCGAAGGCGACCGTGACGACCATGCCGGGGGCCACCACGCCGGAGTCCGCGGGGGCCTCGCCGACCTTGGCGCGCTCCAGGAGCTGGGTGAGCTGGCGGATCCGCAGCTCGTACTTGCCCTGCTCCTCCTTGGCCGCGTGGTAACCGGCGTTCTCCTTGAGGTCACCCTCCTCGCGCGCCGCCTCGATCTTCTGGGCGATCTCGATGCGCCAGGGGCCGCTCAGATGCTCCAGCTCGGCCTTGAGCTGGTCGTAGCCGGACTGAGTGAGCCAGGTCACGTTCTCGCTGGTCTGGGTCACGGGTGCTCCTCGTAGGTGCTGGGGCTGTGCTGAGGGTGTGAGTCGTCAGCAGGGTGGCGGTGGAGATATCGGTCGTAACTACAAAGCAACGCCCGCTCCCGTACCTCTCGGTGCGGAAGGGGCGAAACCACGAGCCTAACAACTCCGGCCGACAAGCGGGAGAGTCGTCGGCGCGTCATTGACGACAGCATTGCGCCGAGATGTACAGGACCGGTGTGCGGGACATCCTGACGGATTCCCGCTCTTCCGATCGAATATGCGCCCGGGCGGGTCGCGATCGACGGCCGCTACTTCGCCGGCGTGCATCCCAGCAGCTCGGCGGTGGTGCCGCGGGCGGTGGTCCGCAGGCTGACCACGGCGTCGTAGTCGCCGCCGCCGGCCGGCACGGGGAAGTCGGCCACCCCGACCACCGCGCCGTTCTCGCCCTGCGAGCGGACGGTGCAGCTGCCCGCCGTGCCGTCGCTCTTGCGCACCGCCAGGTGCAGCTGCACCTCGGTGTCCGAGACGGCCTGGAAGGAGGGGACGCTGCCGTTGATGGTGGTCTCGCGGATCAGGTACGAGCCGCCCAGCCAGGCCACCAGGCCCAGCCCCAGCACGCCGCAGACCGCACCCGCCACCTTGAGGCGACGGTCGGACTCGCGGTCGCCGCGCCGGCCGTAGCGCCCCTCGGGCAGCTGCGGGGTGGTGGTGCCTGCGCTCATCGGGCTCAGTCCTCTCCGGGAGGTACCCCCCGCGGTGGTGCCGGGGGAATGCGACGCTCCTCCAGTCCGTCACTATAGGAGGGGCACGCCCGCGGCCGGTCCGGCGGGGGCGCTGCTCGGCCGTGTCGGCGTCGTGCCGGCGGCGTGGTGAGGTCCTGCCGCGGCGCTCCCGGCGGCGGGCCCGCGGTGACGCGGCCCGAACCGAGCGGCTCGGACGGTGGGCAGACCGGACTTCGCGGAAGGCCCAGACATTGTGGAAGGAACGCACGCGTTGACTGAGCAGTTGCGACTGATGGCGGTGCACGCCCACCCGGACGACGAGTCCAGCAAGGGCGCTGCCACCATGGCCATGTACGTCGACCAGGGGGTGGATGTGCTGGTGGCCACCTGCACCGGGGGGGAACGCGGGTCGGTCCTCAATCCGAAGCTGCAGGGCAAGCCGGAGATCGAGGAGAACATCCACGAGGTCCGGCGCAAGGAGATGGACGAGGCGCGCCGGATCCTCGGGGTCCGGCAGGCCTGGCTGGGCTTCGTCGACTCGGGCCTGCCCGAGGGCGACCCGCTGCCCCCGCTGCCCGAGGGGTGCTTCGCCCTGAAGGACGTCGCGGAGGCGGCCGAGCCGCTGGTCCGGCTGATCCGCGAGTTCAAGCCGCAGGTCATCACGACCTACGACGAGAACGGCGGCTACCCGCACCCGGACCACATCATGACCCACAAGATCACCATGCTGGCCTTCGACGCCGCCGGTGACCCGGACGCCTACCCGGAGTCCGGTGAGCCCTGGCAGCCGCTGAAGGTCTACTACAACCACGGCTTCCCGATGGGCCGGATCCGCGAGCTGCACGCGTACCTCACCGAGCACGGCCACGAGTCGCCGTACGGCGAGTGGATCGAGGGCTGGGAGAAGAGCGGCCGCAAGGAGCGCGAGATCACCACCCGGGTCCGCTGCGACGACTGGTTCGAGACCAGGGACCGCGCGCTGATCGCGCACGCCACCCAGATCGACCCGGACGGGCCGTGGTTCCGCGTCCCGCTGGAGGTCCAGCGCGAGGTCTGGCCGACCGAGGACTACGAGCTGGCCCGGACCCTGATCGACGTCGACCTGCCGGAGGACGACCTGTTCGCCGGCCTGCGCACCCCCACCCTGGCCGCCGAGGCCACCGACACGCGCGACTGAACCACCCCCCGATGGCCCGGCTCCCCGTGAGCCGGGCCACCATAGAGATATGAGTGCCCCCGTGAACCTCACCCACCTCGCCGCCGAGCTCGCCCTCGACGAGACCAAGGTGACCCCCGGACTGCTGGGCTTCGTCGTCTTCGCCGCCCTCGGCGTGGCCACCTGGTTCCTGGTCAAGTCGATGAACAAGCAGTTCAAGCGCGTCGACTTCGTCGAGGAGCCGGAGGCTCCGAAGGAGTGAGGGCCGCCCCCTCCACGCGCGCGATGCGCGAGGACGGGGGCATGCCGAACCGTCTCGCGGACGCGACTGCCGCCCCGCGCGGCTCACCCGGCGGCGACTCCCGGCGTCAGGCGGAGCCGCTCCGGGCGGGCCGGCGGGCGCAGCCGCGCGGGCGGCAGCAGATCGCGGCGGTCCTGCCACGCCAGCAGCCGGGTCCGGGCCTGCGCGTCGTGCTCCTCGGCCGCCGCGTCCGCGGCGGGGCCGGTCGCGGCAGGGCCGGGGGCCGCCTCGCGCAGCAGCACCCGGACCGGGCGGTCCTCGCCGCCGGGCAGGACGTCCAGGACACGGAAGCGCGAGCCGGGCGGGAAGACCACCTCCGGGTCGCCGTCGTCGGCGATCACGGACGTCCGGCGGCCGGTGGCCGACCAGACGAGGAACTCCGTCGACGTCCCCGGGGCGAGGTCGGCCTCCGGAGTCCCGACGACCGGAGCGGGCTCCGTCAGCAGCGCCCCCCGCACGTAGTGGCGCAGCACCTCCTCGCCCGCGTCCGAGCCCAGCAGCACGGCGCCCCGGTGGTTGGGCAGCCGGCGCAGCCCGGAACCCAGGCACGCCAGGTACAGCTCCAGCGATCCCGGTCCGCCGGGCCGGCGCGCCGCGGCCACCAACTCGGCGCGGGACGCGGGGATCCCGGTGTCGGCGTGGTGCAGGTACACGGCCGCGAGGTCGTCCTTCAGGTCGTCGCGGGGCTGTGAACGCAGCGCCGGCAGCCGCAGGGCGACCTGCTCGGCCTGGCTGGCGTAGCGGTGGAAGTGCGGGCCGAGCAGGGCCCGGAAGGCGGCCCGTTCGGCGGCGGTGGACGGCCGCCCCGAGCTGAAGGCGCCGTCCGGCGCGATGAGCCGGGGCACGGCGGGGACCTCGGCCGTGTCATCGCTGTCGCTGTCGCCGTCGCCCGCGCCGCCCGGTGCGGTCGTGGGCTCGGCGGCGTAGTCGCTGGTGGTGGGCAGGATGACGGTGGGTTCGGTGTCCGGCCCGGGGGAGCCGGTGGACTCCGGGCCCGTCTCCGCGGGCACGAGCGCCGGTCCGGCCTCCGGGCCGGGGGCGTCCGTGCCGTCCGGGTCCTGCCCGGCGGGGCCGGGTGCGGGGGAGGGGCCGGTGGACGTGGCGGTCGGCCTCGGCGGGGCCGGGAGGCCGGCATCGGTGGCGGCTTCGGTCGCGGGTGCGGTCAAGGGGGCGGGCGCGCGGGTGGGGCCGTTCAGGAGCAGTCCCGGTACCGCCGCGCCCGGGACGGTGAGGGCCGTCAGCAGGCCGTCCACGACAGCGAGCACCTCCGCCGGCACCGTCCGGTCGGCCGAGCCGACGATGAGCAGGGGGCGGTCCGGCCCGGGGTCGAGCAGCCGCGGGCCGTGGTCCCGCGGCGGCTCGTCGGGGCGCAGCCACAGGCCGGCCGGCACCGCCTCCAGGCGCCAGCCCGCCACCGGCGCGCGGTAGAGCGCGGGGCCGTCGGGCGGGGTGCCGTCGGGCAGGGGGCGCCAGGCCGAGGCGACCACGCGGCCCCGCCCGGGTGAGGCGGTCAGCTCGGTCAGCCACGGCTCCCAGCCGGGCGTGCCGTCGGCGGCCAGGACGCGGGCGGAGCAGCCGTCCGCGGTGCGCATCGGCAGGCCGACGGCGGCCCGGACGTCGCGGCCCAGCTCGGCCGCGAGGGCGGCGGTCAGCGCGACCAGCGCCGCGGTGGCCGCCCAGGGCGCGCTCACCAGCAGCTCGGCCGGAGCGGGCCGGACCCGGGCCAGTCGTTCGGCGACCCCGGCGGCCGCGGGCAGGGGCGCGCCGGGGTCGCCGACGACCAGGACCAGGGTGCCCGGCGCCGCCGTGGCGAGGTCCAACGGGCCGGAACGGACATCGGGGGCGGACTCGCCGTGGAGCCAGTAGCCGCCCGGCAGCTCGGTCACCAGCGGGCCCCCGCCGAGCGGGTCGCGCTCGTCGCCCGCCATCGGCGCCGGGGCAGGCGGAGGTGCCTGAGGGGCCGTCGCGGCCGGTACGGGTGTGCCGGCTGCCGGTACGGCGGGGGCGGACGCCGCCCGAGGGGCCGGCCCGGCGCTCCCGGGCCGCGGTGTCCGAGGCTCCGCCGGGTCCGCCGCCCACGCCCGGGCGGCCGTCACGTCCGCCGTCTCCGGCAGCGGCCACACCGGCCCGAGCCGGCGGGCCGGCCCGGCCGGAGTGAACAGCCACCAGGAAGCCGGCGATCCCGGCCCGGTCCCGTCGGCCAGCAGGGTCCCGTCGGGCCGCAGGGTGACGACGCCGTCCGGGGCGACGATGCCGGTGGCGGCCAGTTCGGCGATCCGCTGGGCGGGCCGTCTGCCGTCCGGCTGGGCGGTGGCCAGGCCGGAGGCCGCCAGGACCAGGATCCCGGCCCGCCGGACGGCCGCGGTGCGCGCCAGCTCCGCCAGGCTCGCGAGCAGGACGGGCTGCGCGTCGGCGGCCGCCGCCAGCACCGTCACGGTCCCGACCACGGACGGCAGTGCGGCGAGCGCGGCGGCGAGTTCGGCGGGCAGCGCTGGCGCCGCCGCGGCCCCGTGCGCGGCCCCGTGCGCCGCGCCGGGTGCGATGACGAAGTGCGGACCCGCCTCGTGCAGCACCGCGGGGGCCGGGGCGTCGCGGTGACGGGTCAGCCAGCGCCGCACCGGCGCGGCGCTCACTGCTGCGCCCCTGCGTCCTCGTCGACGGCGGCGGTCTGCACCTGCACCGTGCGGCGCCGGGTGATGTGCAGGGCCCGCCCGGGCGGGAGGGCGCGGGGCTTGGTGTTGCCGAACAGGAAGCCCTCGCTCGGCGGGCAGGACAGCAGCACCACCGGGGTGTTGACCTCCTCCAGCTTGCGCAGGAGCTGGTCCGAGGAGGCCCGTCCGATGCCGTTGGCGCTGCGCGCCACGATCAGGTGCAGGCCCAGCTCGACACCCTGCGCCAGGTAGTCCAGCAGCGGTGCGAACGGGTGGGCGGACATCCCGCCGGGGGAGCCGGCGACCAGCTCGTAGTCGTCGACCAGGATGAACAGCTCCGGGCCCTCCCACCAGTCCCGCAGCCGCAGCCGTTCCGGCGGGATGTCCACGCCGGGCAGCCGGTTGGCCATCGCCCGCGCCGCGCCGTCGACGATCTGACGCAGCGCGTCCACGGCGACCGCGTGCCCGAGCCGGTACTCCTGCGGTACCGCGCCCTGCAGCACCCGGCGGTAGTCGACCAGCATGATCCGCGCCTGGTCGGGGCGGTAGGCGCCGGTGATGCCGGCCGCCACCAGTTTCAGGAGGTTCGTCTTGCCCGACTCGCTGTCACCGACCACCACCAGGTGCGGCGTCTCCTCGAAGTCGTGCCACAGCGTGTCCATCGAGACGTCCTGGAGCCCCAGCGGGACGCGCAGTCGGCCCTCGGGGGCGGGCAGCGCGGCGGCGGGCAGCTGCAGCGGCAGCATCCGGACCTCGGGCGCGCGCGCCCCCGTCCAGTGCTCCGCCACGGCGTCGACCAGGTCCGCCACCCCGTCGCCGAGGTCGTCGGTGCTGCCGGTGCCGTCCATCCGGGGCAGCGCGGTGAGGAAGTGCAGTTCCTCGGCGGTCAGACCCCGGCCGGGGAGCTTGGGGACCGTCGCGGCGACCCGCATGCCGATCGCGGAGTCGACGGGATCACCGAGCCGCAGCTCGAACCGGGTGCCCAGCAGGTCGCGCAGCGCGCCGGTGACCTCGCCCCAGCGGGTGGTGCCCACGATCAGGTGAATGCCGTAGTTCAGGCCGCGCTGGGCGATCAGGGTCAGCGCCGGCGCGAGGTCGGGGAACTCCTGGCGCACGGTGTTCCAGCCGTCGATCACCAGGAAGACGTCGCCGTGCGCCTCTTGCGGCAGCTGGCCTGCCGCCAGCATCCGGCGGAAGGCCGCCACCGAGTCGATGCCGAGCTCGGCGAAGCGCAGCTCGCGCCGCGCGAGGATCGCGTTGACCTCCGCGACCGTGCGCACCACCCGCTCGGGGTCGTGCCGACCGGTGACCCCACCCACGTGCGGCAGACCGCGCAGCGCGGAGAGCGTGCCGCCGCCGAAGTCCAGGCAGTAGAACTGCACTTCGCGCGGAGTGTGGGTGAGGGCGAGCGCCGTCATCAGGGCCCGCAGCAGGGTGGACTTGCCGCTCTGCGGACCACCCGCGATCCCCACGTGGCCGTCGGCCCCCGAGAGGTCGGCGGTGAGCAGGTCGCGCACCTGGTGGAAGGGCCGGTCGACGACGCCGACCGGAACGCTCAGGGTGCCGCGGCCCGTACCGCCCTCGGTGGTCAGCCCGTACTCCGGGTGCGGCGCCAGCGGCGGCAGCAGCTCGTCCAGGGTGGGCGGCACCCCCAGCGGCGGCAGCCACACCTGGTGCGCCGGCGGTCCCGCGTCCAGCAGCTTGTCGGCCGCGATGGCGAGCAAGGTACCACCGTCCTGCGCCTCCTCCACCTGCGGCTCCTCCGGCACCGCGACGGGCTGACGCGGCGCCACGTACCCGGTGCCGTAGACGGCGACCTGCCCGGCCGCGGCCTGCTGGCGCGCGGCCGCGGGGCGCGGCGCCCGGTAGGGGCCGGAGACGTACGCGGCCTTGAACCGGGTCAGGGTGGCGATGTCGCTGCGCAGGAAACCGTTGCCGGGCTGGGAGGGCAGGTGGTAGGCGTCCGGTACCCCCAGCACGCCCCGGCTCTCCATCGCCGAGAACGTCCGCAGTCCGACCCGGTACGACAGGTGCGACTCCAGCGCGTGCATCCGGCCCTCGTCCAGACGCTGCGAGGCCAGCAGCAGGTGCACGCCCAGCGAGCGGCCCAGGCGGCCGATCATGACGAACAGATCCATGAAGTCGCGGTGCGCGGCCAGCAGTTCACTGAACTCGTCGACCACGACGAACAGCGTCGGCAGCGGCTCCAGATCGGCCCCGCCCGCCCGCGCGGTCTCGTAGTCCAGCAGCGAACTGTAGTTGCCCGCCGCCCGCAGCAGCTCCTGGCGGCGCACCAGCTCGCCGTGCAGCGCGTCGCGCATCCGGTCCACCAGCGCCGCCTCGTCGGCCAGGTTGGTGATCACCGCCGAGGTGTGCGGCAGCCGGTCCAGACCCAGGAACGTCGCGCCGCCCTTGAAGTCGACCAGCACGAAGTTCAGCACCTCCGAGGAGTGCGTCAGGGCCAACGCCAGCACCAGCGTGCGCAGCAGCTCCGACTTGCCCGACCCGGTGGCCCCGATCAGCATCCCGTGCGGGCCCATGCCGCCCTGCGCCGACTCCTTGATGTCCAGCTCCACCGGCGTGCCGTCCGCGGCGATGCCCAGCGGCACCCGCAACCGGTCGGCGATCCCGCGCCGGGTCCAGTTCTGCGCCACGTCGTGCCGGTGCAGGTTCCGGATGCCCAGCAGCGACGCCAGGTCGAAATCACCCGCCAACGGCTCCCCGGCCTCCAACTGGTCCCCGAGCCGGTAGGGCGCCATCAGCGCGGCCAGCCGCCGCGCCGCCGGCAACGACAACGCGTCGGGCCGCCCCAGCTCGGTCACCTCGTCACGGTGGTTGCGGTCCGCGCCGACCATCGCCAGCCGGCCCTCCTCGATCCGCAGCCGCAGCCGGTGCCGCAGTGGCTTCCACTCCAGCGCCTCACCCAGGTCCAGCAGCACCGCGTTGCGCCACCCCGCCAGCGCCGCCCGGCTGCCGGGACCGGCCGGTGCACCGTCCAGCACGATCACCGTGAACGGCTCGTCCCGGCCCGGCTGCGCCTCCGGCTCCCACGGCCCGCGCGCCGCGAACTCCTCGCCCATTACCTGCTCCAGCTCCGCGACCGACCCCGCCACCAGCCGCACCGGCCCCAGCGCGTCGGTGTCCACCGGGTGCAGCGCGTGCGGCAGCCACTTCGCCCACTCCCACTGCTCCCGGTGCTCCGCGTCCGCCACCACCGCGATCCGCAGCTCGTCCGGCGCGTGGAACAGTGCCAGCTGCGCCAGCATCGCCCGCGCCAGTGCCTGCGCCGCCGCCCGGTCGTCACCGCGCAGCAGCACCTGGGCGTACCCGCGCACGTACACCGCGATCGGCTGGTCCGCGACCGTGCCGTAGGCGTGGATGAACCGCCGCAGCGCGTGCGCGCACAACGGCTCCAGGTCCTCCACCGGCTTGGTCGACAGCGGCGCCAGCCGCACCGCCAGCCGCTGGTGCCCCACCCCGACCCGCACGTCACCGAAGTCCGGGTGCGTGCCGCGCCGCTCCCACAGCCGCGAGGTGCGGATCAGCGACGCCACCGCCCCCGGCGCCGGGTGCCGCCAGGCCGCCGCCTCCTGCTGACGCACGGTGTGCCCGCGCACCTGCCTGCGCATCTGTGACAGGTACCGCAGGTAGTCCCGCCGCTCGGCCCGCAGCTCCCGCTTGCGGTCGCTGGAACCGCGGATCAGCTGCGTCACCAGCATGCCCACCGCCGACAGGCCCATCATGCCCATCGCCATGTAGCCGAGCACCCCGCCGCCCTCACCCGGGCGCAGGAACACGAACACCATCGACAGCGAACTCAGCGCCATCGGCGCCATCGAGATCACGCTCGACATGCCGCTCTGCGACTCCGGCAGGACCGGCGGCTCCTGCAACTGGATCTCGCCGTCGGGCATCGCCGGACCGGGACGCCGCGGCGGACGGTCGACCAGCACCACACTCAACGAAAGCGCTCCTCGCACCAGGGGACGGCCCGCACCGTGCGCCGTCGCCCGGGACGCACACCGTCCACCCGGACCACGGCCACCACCCCGCCCCCGGTTCACCCCGCCCGGCCCGCTCCCGCCCGCGGTGAACCAACCACCCCCCGCCATCCGTGCCACCGGGCGGGGAGTGGCCGCCCGACCCGCCACCCCCGGACAGCCCCAGGCGGCCGCGCCCTCTTCCGAGGACCAGCCACCGCCGAGCCGGCCCCGCTCCCAGGCCCCCCGGCCCGGCCGGGGCCGCGGACCACGAGGGAGAACCGTGAACGGGAGTGCCAACGGGGCCGCCGTCGCCGCACTGTGCCGACTGAGGTTCCACGCCCCCCGGGCGGTGTTCGAACTCGCCGTCCCCGCCGACATCCCCCTGGCCGACCTGCTGCCCGCCGTCCTCGCCCACGCCGACCTCGACCCCGCCGAACCGGGTCTCGACGAACAAGGCCTCGAACACGACGGCTGGGTCCTCCAACGCCTCGGCCACCCGCCCCTGGACGAGGAACTCGGCGCCGACGCGCTCGACCTGCGCGACGGCGAGGACCTCTACCTGCGCCCACGCCGCGACGCCCTGCCCGAGGTCCACTACGACGACCTCGCCGACGGCGTCGCCACCGGCATGCGCGAACGCCCCGACACCTGGCGCCCGGCGCTCACCCACCACACCGCCCTCGTCCTGGCCGTCACCGCCCTGGCCGGCGGCATCGCACTCCTCCTCCTGCCCGGCCCGCCGCAGCTGCGCGCCGGCGCGGCCGCCATCACCGGCCTGTTCCTGCTCCTGGGCGCCCTCAGCGCCTCCCGGGCCGTCGGCGACGCCGCCGCCGGCACCGCCCTCGGCGCCACCGCCGTGCCCTACCTCGCCCTGGCCGGCGCCCTCCTCACCACCGACACCGGACCCTCCGCCACCGGAGCCCGACTCCTCGCCGGCGGCTGCGCCGGCGCCGGAGCAGCCGTCCTCGCCATGGCCGCCGTCGGCTGCTCCGCCCCGCTCTTCCTCGGCCTGGTCCTGTTCGCCCTGCACGTCACCGCCACCGGCGCCCTGCTGCTCACCGGACTGACCGCACCCGCCACCGCCGCCGTCCTCGCCGTCCTCCCGGTCGCCACCGCCGGCTTCCTGCCCGGCCTCTGCTTCCGCCTGTCCGGGCTGCGCCTGCCCGCCCTGCCCCGCAACGCCGAGGAACTCCAGGAAGGCATCGAGGCCGTCCCCGCCGCCTCCGTCCGCTCCCGCAGCGTCGTCGCCGACGGCTTCCTGACGGCCTTCCACCTCGCCCTCGCCCCCGTCCTCGCCGGGTGCCTGATCGCCCTCGCCGGTCAGGACGGCTGGGCCCCCACCGCCCTGACCTGCGCGCTGTCCCTGCTGCTCCTGCTGCACGCCCGCGGCATCGGCGCCATCCCCCAGCGCCTGGCCGTCCTCGTCCCCGGCGCCCTGGGCCCCGCCGTGCTCACCGCCCACCTCGCCGTCGGCCAGTCCCCGTCCGCCCGTCTGGTCCTGCTCGCCGCCCTGCTCGCCACCGGCGCCGTCCTGGCCGCCGTCTCGTGGACCGTCCCGGGCCGGCGCCTGCTGCCCTACTGGGGCCGCGCCGCCGACCTGCTGCACACCCTCGCCGCCATCACCGTGCTCCCGCTCGCCCTCTCCGCCGCCGGCGCCTACCAGGCACTACGCGCCATCGCCGGCTGAACCCGCACCGGCGGCACCCCCCACGCCCGGCCCCCGCCCACGCGAGCAACCCCACGCCCCGCCACCGAGGAGAACCACGCCATGCAGTCGAAGCGCGACCAGGTGCAGGCCCACCTGTTCGTGATGGGCCGCCTCGCCACCGGCATGCTCCGCGGCGAACCCGACGCCCCCGACGCCCCCACCGGGCGCACCTCCCGCGGCATCGTCACCGGCATCGTCATCGCCGTCCTCGCCTGCCTGATCGCCGCCGTCTACGGCGTCCTCGTCCCCGGTGGCGCCACCGGCTGGAAGAAACCGGGCACCCTCGTCCTGGTCAAGGAGAGCGGCGCCCGCTACCTCTACCTCGACGGCACCCTCCACCCCCTGCTCAACGAGACGACCGCCCGCCTGATCGCCGGCGAGCAGCTCACCGTCGACCAGGTCAGCGTCCGTTCCCTGGCCGGCACCCCCCGCGGCACCCCGCTCGGCATCCTCGGCGCCCCCGACGGCCTGCCCGCACCCGACCGCCTCGCCACCGCCCCCTGGCTCGCCTGCGCCGCCCTGCGCCCCGGCCCCTCCGGCGCCCGCCGGCCCCAACTGGCCGTCGCCATCGACCCCACCACCCGCGGCACCGCCCTCACCGACAACCAGGCCCTCCTGGTCACCGCCCCCGACGGCACCACCCACCTGCTGTGGCACGGCCGCCGCCTGCGCCTGGACACCCACAACGGCGCCCGCCTGGCCCTCGGCCAGAGCACCGCCACCGCCCAGCCCGTCCCCCAGGCCTTCCTCAACGCCCTGCCCGCCGGCCCCGACCTCGCGGCCCCCGACATCGACCAGCGCGGCACCCCCGGCCCCGACCTCGCCACCCGCCCCACCCGCATCGGACAACTCTTCACCGGCCCCGGTGGCGACCCCTACCTGCTCACCTCCGCCGGACTCACCCCGCTCACCAAGATGGCCTTCGAACTGCTGCGCAACGACTCCCGCACCCAGCAGATCGCCTACCAGGGCGCCGCCGTCACCCCCGCCGCCCTGCGCCCCGCCGACCTCGCCTCCCACAGCGCGCCCCCCGCGACGGCCGCCACCCCCACCACCGCCCTGCCCACCACCCCGCCCGAGCTCCTGACCGCCCCCCAGGGCCGCGACGTCTGCGCCGAGCTGCGCCCGGGCGACCCCGCGCCCACCACCGCCGTCACCCTCCTCGACGACACCGCCCTCCAGGGCCCCGCCCCCGCCGCCCAGCCCGGCGTCGAGGCGGCCTGCGCCACCGCCGACACCGTCGCGGTGCGCCCCGGCGGCGGCGCCCTGGTGCGCGCGCTGTCCACCGCCGGCACCGGCACCACCCTCTACCTGGTCACCGACACCGGGGTGAAGTACCCGCTGCCCTCGCCCGAGGTCGCCAAACAGCTCGGCTACGGCGAGGTCGCCCCCCCGGGCCTGCCCGAGGCGCTGCTGACCCTGCTGCCCACCGGCCCCAGCCTCGACCCGGCCGCGCTCACCGGCGCCGCCGCCGCACCGAGCCCGGCCGGCCCCACCTGCCTGCGGTGAACCGCCGCCCCCCGCAGTTCCGTTGAGTCGAGTGAGCCCGGCAGCCGAAGCCGGGCCCGGAGGAAGGAACCCCCGTGGCGGCACTCAACCTGAAGACGGACGACGCGGTCGTCCGGAGCGTCCTGGCGACCCTGGAGGGCCACATCGACACGATGATGCGCGCCGCGACGCAGGTCCAGGACGTCAACGGCGAGATCCAGCAGCACTTCCAGGCCGCGTGCAGCGCCAAGTACCAGGAGAAGATCGCGGACTGGCAGAACCGCTACCAGCAGCTCAAGAACGCGTACCAGTCCTTCCACGGCAGCTTCGCCGCCGGCCACACGCAGGTCAACACCGCCCACGACGAGGCCCTGGCGGCCGGCGGAGGCTGGGGCGGCGCCTCCGACGAAGTCCTGAACGGCCTCAACCCCCGCTGACCCCGGCCCCCTTCAGGCCACCCGACGACCCGACCGAGAGGACCCCCATGGCCAGCATCCTGCTCAACCACGCCAACATCGACGAGGCCGCCGACGCCCTGACCCAGGCCGGCCAGGGCATGCACGCCGCGATGGACGACTGCATGGCCGCCATCAAGGCCGCCGAGGCCCAGCTCAGCGGTGACCTCGCCACCGCCGCCAATGCCTTCTACCAGGCGCTCGCCAACCAGAACAGCGCCATGAACAACGACATCATCCAGGGCGCCGACGTCCTGCGCGTCATGCACGGCCTGCTGCGCGACGCCGACAAGCGTGCCGCGGGGGGCGTCGGCTGATGGCGACGCCGCCGGAGCCCGACTACGGGCACACGCTCAGCGTCCAGAGCGACGACCTCAAGTACTTCGCCGACACTCAGCTCGGCAACTACCTGAAGGTCCTCAAGGACGACCCCGGCTTCAAGACGATGCTGTCCTTCGGCGGTGACGGCGGCGGGGACTTCACCTCCCTGCTGGTGGGCCACGGCTCGGACCAGGTGATGCCCGTCGCAGGCAAGATCAAGACCGACTTCAAGAACCTGGCGACGGGCGTGGCCACTGACCTCAAGACCCTCGGCGTCCAGATGACCGAAGCCCAGCTGAGGATCCGGCTGGCGCTGACGCTCATGGACGCCGCCCACGAGGAGGCCATGACGGCCGCCGAGATGATGGAGGTCCTCACCAAGGTGTCGACCGCCACCGCTCCCAAGGCCGGCGGGCCGAACCCGGGCTGAGCGCCCCGCACACCTACGGAGAGATGGACACCCCATGCCGGATCCGAAGTGGGAGGACGTGCTGGGCTTCTTCGCGTCAGAGGCCCAGCGCTCCGCCAAGATCGTCACCAGGGAGCAGGTCGCCGGCCCCTCGAAGGACAAGCCCTGGCTCAGCCCGATCGACAAGATGGCCTTTGACAACAGCAAGTTCTACAACGGCTCGACGACTCAGGGCGGGGTCTCGGGGATGGGCTCCCCCGACGTCTGGTGGGCGTGGAACTTCACGCACAGCAACATCAACCACCACTTCCGGATCACGCTGAGCGTCAACTACAAGGACTGGGGCAACGACCGGGACAAGCCGCTGTCCCAGTTCATCCACCAGCACGAGGACATCTTCGCCCCGCTGGGCCCCGGTGGCGCCGGCAACGACACGGTCAACCCCGCCAGCCTGCGGTACGCCGCGCAGGGCATCGCGAATGTGCGCACGTGGCTGAGCACCTGGTACCCGCGGGTGCAGGGCTGGGCGGAGAAGATCAACGGGTCGGACAGCGACTGGCAGGGCGACGCGGCCGGTGAGTTCAAGCTCCTGCTCAAGCGGTACGCGCTGGAGATGGAGACCATTCGCCTCCAACTGGACAAGACCCCGTACGAGGCCGACCTCTACGCGGCGGCCGACCAGATCGGGCGCACCATCGGCGGGCTCCGGGACGCCCACTACCAGTGGTACGCCGGCGGGAACGTGTGGCCCTCCCACGCCATCTACCAGGCCCTGTCGCAGGCCCTGACGGGCGTCGTGCCGGAACTCAACCCTGACATGCACTCCATAAAGTCGATCAGCACCCCCCTCGGCGACCCCCGGGAGCAGGGCTTCTACGACCAGCTGGAGATCAGCGCGAAGAACATCTGGCTGGCCAACGTCGAGAGGCAGCTCGACAAGAGGCGCGTCATCCACGTCGTCGACGAACGGCAGGTCATGGAGGCCGATCCGATGCGAGCGCTGGAGACGGCCTACTCCAAGCTGGACGCCAACTTCCCCTTCGCCTACAGCAACGTGCACCTGGACCTGCCCACCGCGGCGCCGCCCGGCCCGGGGACGGGTGACGGCGGCGGTGGAGCGGGCGGAGGTGCGGGCGGAGGTGCGGGCGGAGGCGCGGGCGGCGGTGCCGGTGACGAGTCCGACCTGGGCGGTGGTGCCGGCGGAGGTGGCGGCGGCGACGGCAAGGGCGGCGGCAACAACACCCACCTTCCGCCGCCGCCCCCGGTCATCAGCCCCGGCGGTGGCGGTGGCGGCGGTGGCGCCGGCCTCGGGGGCGACGGTGCCGGCACGCCGATCCTCGACAAGGACCACAAGCCCGTCCTGGGCGCCGACAAGAAGCCGGTGATGCTGCCCCCGGGCGGCTACATCGGCAAGGACGGCCAGGTGTACGACGCCAACGGTCAGAAGGTGACCGGCAAGGACGGCAAGCCCGTCGTCGTCCCCCCGGGTTCGGACGTTCCGCCGGGCACCGGCGGTGGCATCTACGGGCAGAACGCCAAGGTGCCCAAGGGCTCGAAGGTCCGCGACGACGGGACGGTCATCGGGCCCGACGACAAGGAGGTGCTGGACCGCGACGGCAACCCGGTGGTGCTGCCCAAGGGCGGATCCATCGCCGGAGACGGCACGCTGCTCGACTCGACCGGTCGTCCGATCTCCGACATCTCCCAGCGCTATACCGACCGGCAGCACGCCATCGACGCGATGGTCGGCAGCGGCAGCGGCAGTGGCAGCAGCGGGGGTGGGACCGGTGGTGGTGGCATCCGTCCGCCGTCCACCGGGTCCGACTGGAATCTGGACCTCGGCTCCTCCTTCGGCGACTACGGCTCCGGCGGGAGCTCGGCCTCCGCCTCCGGCGGCCTCGGATCCTACGCCGGCCTCTTCGGCGGCGCCGGGGGAACCGGCCTCTCGTCGGGCGGCCTCTCGTCCGGCGGCGGCTCGTTGCCCCGGCTGGTCAGCTCCGGCGGCGGGCTGAGTCCGCAGGCCATCGAGAACAGCGGCGGGCTGGCTCCGGGCGGCAAGACGGCAGCCGTGGCGGCCGCCGAGGCCGCGGCCGCGGAGAAGGCCGCCACACAGAAGGCCGCCGCGATGGCTGCCGAGGAGCAGGCCGCGATGCGCGGCCGGTCGGTGTCCACCAGCGGCGGCGGAATGCCGATGATGCCGCCGATGGGCGGCATGGGCGGTGGTATGGGAGCGGGCCAAGGCGAGAAGGACCGTCAGCGCACCACCTGGCTGGCCGAGGACGAAGAGGTCTGGGGCACCGAGACCGGCGCGGTCGACGGTGTGATCGGCCGCTGAGCGCACGGCGCACCGGCAGGAAGGGGCGGCGTCCCGGGAGGGACACCGCCCCTGGACAAGGAAACGGAGAAGGTATGTCGCACTCGTTCGAGGACCAACTGAACCAGGCCATGGCCTCGTTGGAGGAGCAGAAGGAGAGGCTGGCCGAGTCGACGCGCAAGATGCAGGCGATGACCGCCTCGGCGACCAGCAAGGACCGGATGGTCACCGCGAAGGTCGGCCCCCAGGGCGAGCTGCTCGCGTTGAGCTTCCACACCACCGCCTACCAGTCCATGGCCCCGGCCCAGCTGAGCACTGTGCTGAAGGACGTGCTCAACGAGGCCAAGGCCCGGATGGGCGACCAGATCACCGCCGAGATGCGCAGCTTCGAGGGTGTCGGCGAGACGCTGCGGATGGACTTCACCGGTGAGCGCGGCGACGAGGAGGGCCTGTTCGGGATCGGCGGCGGACTGGACCTGGACGCGCTGCTGGCCCCGCTCACCGCGATGCGCCCCGGCGCCGACCGGACGGTCAAGCCTTCCCGCAACCAGGAGGAGTTCAATGGCTAAGACGCTGCGCAAGGAGGAGGGCCTCAAAGCGGCGTTCGCCAACTTCGACGTCGTGGCGGCACTGGTCGAGAAGATCAACACGGAGATGGAGGACATCAACCAGAAGAACGTCAAGGCCGGCGGCGGCGACGAGATCGGCAAGCAGTACCACGAGAAGATCGACAAGCCCACGGCCGACCTGTACAGCCTGACGTCGCAGATCCGCAACAAGCTGAAGGCGATGTCCGCGCACGGCCAGGGCACCGCCGACCTCTTCGACGCCACCGACGAACACGGCGCCGGCATGGTGTGAACGGCCTTCGTTAGGGCCTGAGTCAATCCGCCCGCCCCGCACCCTCGTACCGCCAGTCCCGCCCCCGGAGGCCCTGCGCCATGTCCCACTCGTCCATCCACGTCTCCCCGGGTGTGGCGAAGTTCTTCCACATCATCACCGGCATGCCCTGGCCGGAGAGCGACGAGGGGCTGCTGCGGGACGTCCGGGACGACTACCTCGCGCTGGCCCAGGACCTGCCGAAGCTGAGCGAGTACATCCTCGCGGCGGTCCAGACCTGCAACACGAGGATCGAGGGCGAGGCCGCCGAGGCCTTCAAGAAGGAGTGGGGACGGTTCACCAGCTCGGACCCGGCCGCCGACCCCCTGCGCAACGCCGCCGGTCTCTGCACCCAGCTGGCCGAACTGGCCGGCAAGGTCGCCAACACCGTCGAGTACACCAAGTGGATGGCGATCGGCCAGCTCGTCCAGCTGATCATCGAGATCGCCTTCGCCATCGCCTGGTCCATCTTCACCGGCGGTGCCTCCCTCGTGGCGCTGGAGTGGAAGAAGATCCTGACGAGGCAGTTCCTGATCCAGCTGCTGAAGAAGCTCGCGCAGCTGATCGCCCTGCACGCCTTCGGCGGCATCGTCGGCGGCCTGATCCTGGACTCGATCATCCAGGGCATCCAGTTCAAGCGCGGTGACCGGCACGAGTGGGACACGGAGCTCACCAAGCAGGCGGCGATCTTCGGCGCTCTCAGCGGTGCGATCGGCGGGCCGCTGAACCTGCTGGGCCTGGGCCTGGGCAAGCTGCTCGGCCCCCGCCTGGCCAAGCTGTTCGTGCAGAGCGCCCTCAACGACGTGATCAAGGGGCTGGCCGGGGGTGCCCTCAAGGGGGCGGGCAAGGAACTCGGCGAGGGAGCGGCGGCCGGTGCCCTCAAGGGGATCGGCAAGGGACTCGGTGAGGGCGCGGCGGCCGGAGCTCTCAAGGGGGTCGGCAAGGAGCTCGGTGAGGGCGCGGCGGCCGGTGCCCTCAAGGGCGCGGGCAAGGAGGCCGGTCAGGGCCTGGGCCACCTGCTCGGGAACGAGGCGGCCGAGCGGTTCGCCAGGGGCATCAGCACGCTGCTGAAGGAGAACGCCCAGTACCTGTCCAAGGGCTTCAAGGCCGGGCGCAAGGTGGGCGCCGCGACCGGCGAGAAGTTCGTGCGCCAGCTCGGGGAGCTCTTCGAGAAGGAACTCAAGCAGGAACTGGGCAGCAAGCTCGCCCGGGAGATGGGCGAGCAGGTCGGGAAGCAGTTCGTCCAGCACTCGCTCAAGACGGTGGCGAAGGAGAGCAGTCAGGAAGCGCTGAAGGAGGCCCTGGAGAACCTCGCCAAGGACGCCGGCAAGGTCGCGCTCACGCCCGAACTCAAGCTGCTGGTCGAGAAGATTCCCGAACTCGCGGGCGGCGTCAACAAGATGAACAAGATGTTCTACCTCGGGCATGTGCTGGGCAGCCAGATCGAGTCGGGCATCAACCAGTACCTCACCGAGGGCATCTACAACACGATCTACAACGGCGAGTGGCAAGCCAGCGGGATGAGCTTCGTCGGCGGCTTCATGATGGGCGGCATGCGGCACATGATCATGGGCCTGGCCTCGCCGCTGACCCTGCGGTACGCGGACTTCGTCCGCGGCCTGGAGAGCTCGCGCGTCACCCCGGAGAGCGGTAACAACTACGGATACCTCCACCCGCTGACCTTTCTCTCGGTGATCAGCAACATGGGCGGGTACTCGGCGCCGCTCCCGGTGCCCCGGCCCGGGCACATCGACCAGATCGCCGGGACGCGGCTGTCGGGCGGCGACGGTGCCTCGCTCAAGTCGGGCGCCGGCTCGCTGCCGTCCGTCCTCGGGTCCGGGAGCCACCACCCCGCGGAGAACGGCGAGGGCGTCCTCGCCGACCCCAGGGGCAAGACCAGCCACACCTCCTCGGTCGACGGCGGGTGGGACCCGAAGGCCCCCGCGCGACCGGTCGAGACGCAGTCCCGGGGCGACGGCCGGACGGGCGTGCCCGGTTCGTCCTCCGCGTCCCCGGCAGCCCCCGGCCACCGGGACGGCGCCGCTCCCTCACCCGCGCCCAGGACCCGAACGGGTGGCGGGCCCGAGAGCCCCGAGACCCCGAGGTCCGAGAACCCCAGGCCCGAGAACGCCGGCGCCGGGGAGCGCGGCAGGACCGCGACGGCGTCCGCGGACGCCAGCAACCAGGGCAGCACGAAGCCCCAGCCGCAGGCGCCCGCGCCCGACCCGGCGCGCCGCACCACGGTCGTCGACGAGCACGCCGAACCGCCCCTGAGCGAGCCCAGGAACGCGACGGGCGGGCCCGGGGGAGCGGGCGGACGAGCGGGGACGGACAACGGCCCGCAGCCGCAACCGCAGTCGCCCGCGAACGGTGACCGGAGCACGGCCCCGGTGCCGCCGCCCCTGCGCACCAGCACCGACGGCCCCGGCGACGCCACCGCGCCGACCCCGCCCGGCCGCCTCGACCCGAACCGCCCGGACGTACCGGCCGAGGGCTCGAAGACCCCGGACTCCAAGGGCCCGGAGCCCAGGACCCCGGACGTGCCGGTCGCGGACCCGAACCGCCCCGCCCCGAACGGGCCGGTTCCGCCCGCCGCCCCGCCCCGCGGTCCCAGGCCCGACGGTCCCACCGACCCGCACGACCCCGACGGCCCGCCCGTCCCCCTCACCACCCACACGCCCTCCGGTCACGCCTACCACCGGGTCGACGCACCCGAGCACGCCAAGGTGCCCGCCGGCGACGAGCGGCGCACGGCCTGGCAGGACAAGCAGCAGGAGCTCGCCGAGCGGCACGACACCGTGCTCGCCGAGGCCGAGGCGAAGGAAGCCCTGCACAGCGAGGTCGAGGAACACCTCATCGAGGGCCACGCCGAGCTGCCCCGGGAACTGCGCGCCCTGACCGGCCCGGGCACCGACGCGTGGCGACGCACCGCCGCCGACGTGCAGAGCGACATCGAGGCCCGCCCGCACGAGCGGGAGGAGATCCTCGCCGGCGCCGCCGACCGCCTGGAGCTGGCCGGCGCCCGCGAACTCGCCCTGCGGATCGCCGTCACCCGCTTCGACCACCTGCTGACCGAGCGCGGCCTCGACCCGGCGGCCACCGGTGGCGACCACCCGGGTGCGGAGATCCGCCGGGAGGTCTCCGAGCGCTTCCGCTCCGACGCCGAACGCGACATCTCCCAGCTGTACGCCACCCGCGCCGATCTCACCCCCGAACGCAACGCCCTGGCCACCCGGGCGCTGGAACACCGGCTGCGCCGGGCCGCCGGGGACCTGGACGTCCGGCAGGCCCGCGCCACGCAGACCGCGCGGATCGAGCGGGCGGTGGAGGACGCCCACGCCGACTGGAAGCGGGAGAACCTCTCCGAGTCGGACCGCGCGCTGCTGGACGCGGTCGGCGTGCCGAAGGACGCCCGGGTGTCGGAGGAGGCCCGCGACCAGGTCGCCGAGGCCATGCGCGAGCGGCTCGCCGAGGTCCACGGCCGCCACCAGGAGCGGACGGCCCTGGACGCCGACGAGAACGAGCCGGGCACCGGCCGCCGGGACGAGGACACGTTCCTGACGATCGAGGACGAGAACGGCGACGGCCTCGCCCCCTCCGACCCCACCCGCAGGGGAAGGGACCGGCTCGAAGCCGACTTCCGGGACGTCTTCGAGAGCCACCGCGGCGGCCTGTCCCACGACTTCACCGTCCAGGCGGTCCGCGAGACCGTGTTGAACCGCTCCATCGACGCGGTGAAGGACGCGGTCGGGGCGTGGAAGACCAGTGCCCCCGAGCAGTTCGGCGCCGAGGCGCTGAGCGCACTGGGCCTGGCCGCCGGCCCGTCCGAAGGCGCGGTTGCCGCCGCCCGCGCCCAGCTCGCCCGCCTCACCGACCGCGCGGTCACCGAGCACACCGCCGCCGACCGCGATCCGGCCCGGCTCAAGGAGGAACTCGACCGGCTGACCGACCCGGCCGAGATCAACCGCCTGCTGGCCCTGCACGGCGCTCGTGAGGAGGCGCTGCGCGTCGCCGAGGACACCGCCCGCACCAAGGTCCCGCACGACCTGGGCGGCCCCGACACCGCCGACGGCAGCGGCCGCGGGACGGCGACGGCCGCCTCCGTCGAGACGGCCCTGGGACGGCCGGCGCGCGGCAGCCGCACCGACCGCTCCGAACCGCCGGCCTCCGCCGCGGCCCGGCGCGTGCGCGAGGGCTACACCGAGCGGATCCGCGCGGCGTTCGAGGAGAACTTCCGCTCGCTGCTGCGCGACGCGGACGCCGACCACAAGGCCGGCCTGCCCGAGCGGCTGGAGCAGTGGCGCCTCGAACGGGAGCTGCTGACGGAGGGCCTGGACCGGCACGTCGCCTTCGAACGCGCCGTACTCCCCGCCCGCGAGCACGCCGCCGCCGGCTACGACCGCCTCGCCGAGAGCCGCAAGGTGTCGGACGAGACCGTCCAGGAGCTGAAGACCCGTTACGGCGGCGAGTTCTTCGACGCCTACAAGGACCACTGGGGTCCGGAGGACCTGAACGGCGAGCACTGGCGCGGCCACGAAGCGGCCAACGAGAACGTCTTCGGCCGCCGCCCGTCCGAGGAACGGCCCGAGCCCAGGCCCGAGGCCGAGACGAAGCCCGAGGTCAAGCCCGAGGCCGAGACGAAGCCCGAGGTCAAGCCCGAAGCCGAGACCAGGCCCGAAGCGGAGACGAAGCCCGAAGCGGAGACGAAGCCCGAGACCAAGCCCGAGCCGACCCCCGTACCCGGGCCGCTCACCCCGTCCGGCCCCCTCGTCCGTCCCCGGGACAGCGTCCGGGAGCCGTCCTCGGGCACGAAGCGGGACGGGGTCCGGCCCGAGGGTCACGAGCTCGCCGAGCAGGGCGACCGCCGCCCTCACACCCCCGCACCCGAGGACGGGGGGCCCGCGACCGCCGGGCCGTCGCAGGAGCGGGCACGCCCGACGCTCCTGACGACCGGGCAGGACCACGAGGGCACCGGGTCCCGCCGTGAGGTGCAGGAGCCGGTACACCAGGTGCCGGCCGGGAAGGAGCGTCAGGCCACCGAGGACGCCGTCTACCCGGTGGCGCAGCGCACGCCCGCGCAGGCCCCGCCGCCTCCGCCGCCCCCGCCGCCGGGCGGTCCGTTGGCACCCCCGCCGCCGGGCGGTCCGCCGCCCCCGCCGCCGCCGGGTGGCCCGTTGGCGCCGCCCGTACCGGGTGGTGGTGCGGGACAGCCCGTCGCCGCGCCGTTCGTGCCGGTGCCCTCGCACGGGCCGGTCCAGGAGATCCGGGAGCAGCACCGCGCCGAGGACGAACAGCACCTCGCCGCACTGCCGCCGCACACCGGTGGGACGCCGACCGTGTCCTCGGCCGACGCCGCACTCGGGCACCAGCTGAGCGAGCGCTACCCGCGGATCAGCCTGGTCGACCCGGGCTCGCCCGGCAGCGGCCACCAGGTCGCCTTCCTGCGAGTGCTGGAAGGCCTGGCCAGGATGGGCTATTCCGGCGAGGTCCATCTGACCTTCGCGCGCGGCAAGGCGCCGTTCTACGCCGAACGGCTCGGCCGTTCGGCCGACGTGGCGCACCCGCGGCGCTCCTACGAGCTGTTCCACAGTCCGTGGACGGGCATCCACCAGGGGATGCGGGTGACCGCACACCCGGCGGGAGCGCCGCTGGACGTCGCGTACAACCCGGTCGCGCGGCGGATCGCCGCCGACGTGGAGACGTACTGGAAGTACTTCGCCTGGAGCGGGGCGAGGCCCGAGGGGGCCTGGCTGGACTCCAGCAGGCCGAGCGCACCCGTGCGCAGCCGGTACCTGGGCGACAATCCGCAGATCCAGCAGGACTTCCGGGACTCCGTCATGAGGGAGGACAACCGCGACCGGCCGATCAGTCCCGACCAGCACCTGACCTCAGACGTCCTGACGGCCGGCGCCCAGTCCTCCGGGCAGGGCCGGACGCTGACCGTCTTCGCCGCCCTGGACGCTCCGCACGGCGGGGACACGGCCGGCTACTTCGAGCAGAACCTGACCTCGTCCCTGCGGGAGATGACCGGGGAGCAGGATCCGGACGTCCTGGTCCTGCAGCCCTTCCTGTGGGACAGCCACCCCCGGCAGATCCGCCGCGGGGACGACGTCCTGGCGGAGCTCTGGCACGACCAGGGCGCCACCGTCACCTACCCCTTCCGCCCGCAGCCCGTCCCGGAGGACCTCCCGGGCCACGTCCGCGACCACTGGCCGACGGCCACCGGCGCCGACGACCCGGTTCCGGACCTGGTCGCCGACCTCCTGCGGCGCGCCCAGAACAGCGAGATCCGGCTGGCCACCGCCTACTACGGAGATTCCATCGACGGCACGGTCCGCCACCGGGACATGGCCACCCGGATGGAAGCCGCGCTGCGGGAGGTCCCGGGCCCGCCCCGTCCGTCGGTCGTGGTCCTGCTGGGAGCCGGGCCGAACGAGCGACAGAACCCCGCGGAGCTGCTGGCCGGCCTCCGGGGCCTCTCCGACGCGCCGTCCGACGACCGCGGCGCCCACCAGCTGCGGCTGGGACGCGTGGAACCGGCGGTGATGGAACTGTTCGAGCGGTACTCGACCCTGGTCGTCACCGAGGGCGCCAACACGTGGCAGGAGATCCTCACCCTCGCCACCCCCGGCATCTCGGCCCGCCCGGGCGGCGAGACCCGCCCCTGGACGCTGGCACCGAACGGCACCCCGTCACAGGGCGGCCACCGGATCGGTGAGGCCTCCGCGGCGCTCGCCACCGGGAACACCGCGGAGCTGGCCACGTTCCTGCACGACCTGGACAACCCGACCGGCGAGGTGCGCGAGTACCTGGACGCGTGGCGCGACTCCCTGAGCGCCGACGCCAACGACCAGTTCCGCAGCGCGGTCGAACAGCTCCTCGGCCAGCCGGAACCCCCGGCCGGCGGGAACACCGCGGCGGCGACGGCGGTGCACCAGCCCGCCCAGGCGCCGGCCGGGCCCGCCGCCGTACCCCCGCCGGTGCGGGAGCCGGGCCCGGTCGCGCCGCCGGAGGGCGCGGGCACGGTGCTGCCCGCCTCGTCCTGGGCCGACATCCGCACGTCGGCGCCGCCCGCGCGGATGGAGACGGTGCGTTTCGACCCCCTGGTGCGCGGTCAGGGGGGGCCGGGCGCCATCGCCGGGCCCGGGGTGCGCGAGCAGTACGAGGCCCGGCAGTTGAGCCTGGGCGGGCTGCACGGCGCCGACACCACGATCAGCTACGACGCGCGGCGCTTCGAGGTCCGTCCCGGGCACTGGGTCACCGAGTTCACGCTGAACCTGCACCTGCAGGGGCCGGACGGCCGCCCGCTGCCCGCGCACGAGGCCACCCGGATGCTCGACCGGGTCCGGTCGGTGGTCGACGAACGCTTCAACGAGCGATTCCGCCTGCCCGGCGGGGACCAGGTGCACCTGCGGGTGGACGGCACGCCGGACGCGGCCGGCGCGCACCAGACGGTCACCGTGGTTCCCGGTCGCGAACGCAGCGACCAGTTCACCTGGTCCGACGAGAGCCCGCCCGGCGTGCTGCTGCACGAGGCGCTGCACTACCTCGGCCTGCCGGACGAGTACGTCGAACCGGCGGCGAAGCCGGGCGACGCGTTCGCGCTGCGCCGCCGCGACCGATGGGCCGGCGAGAACGGTGTGATGGGCACCTCGGCCCACCGGGACGACTTCACGGTGCTGCCCCGGCACCTGGAGCGGATCGAGGACGTCCTGCGCTCGGGCCCGGTCCTGCGTGACCTGCCACTCGGGCAGGAGCGCCCCCGCCCGGAGACGGTGGACGCGCCACCGACACAGCGGCACCCGGAGACGGTCGAAGCGCCGCTGACGCAGCGGCACCCGGAGACCGAGGGCTCCGGCGCGCTGACCCCGACCGGCAGCGCCACCCGCGCCGGCGACGTCGCCACCAGCAGGGCGCCGAACGCTCCGGCCCCGGTGCACGAATCACGCGTGAACGTGCTGGACGGGGGCCGGCTGTACCACGTCGTCGATGTGCCGGGCGACGGCGACTGCCTGCTCCACGCCGTCCTCGCCGGCGCCCGTGAGCTGGCCGGCTGGCAACACGGCGACCTCACCGTCAACGGGCTGCGCGAGCTGGCGTCGCAGTGGTTCCGCAGTGACGCCGGCGCCGTGCTGCGCCACAACGCCGACAACACCGGCCAGCGGCCCCAGGACCGTCTGGAACCCGACGAGCGGACCCGGACCTGGCAGGTGTACCGCAGCCCCGGGGACGAGCAGCCGTCGACGCTCTCCGCCGACCAGCTCGGGAACCTGCGCATGAGCGACCTGTACGACATGGGGCTGCGCAACCGGTCCCTGTGGAACACCTCCTTCTACGACCAGGCGCCGGTCATCATCGCCCACGCCCTCGGCATCCACCTCGTGGTCCACCAGGGGAACACCCGCGCCGCGTACAACTCCGACGTGCAGGGCCGCGAGGTGCACGTCTACCGCGATCCCGGCGAGGGCCTCGCCGCGCACTACTCGGCGCTGCGGCCCGACACCCGGGCGCCGGTGGCGGTGGAGACCACCCGCCCGGTCGACCCGCAGGTGGCGAACGAGCTGGCCGGCCGCGTCAAGCCGGACATGGTCGTCGTCACCATGGAGCCCGGGCAGCCGGTCTTCCGGGTGACCGATGCCGTGACGCTGCGGGGGTACCTCATCCAGGGCAAGATCGGCGCGGTCAAGAACAAGGAGGGGTGGTCCCAGCTGGGGCCCGGGCTCTACACCGGCCACGACTTCGGTCACGCCGCCGCCTACAGCGACACCCTCTCCAACCTGCCGGTGGTCATGGAGTTCGCCCTCTCCCGCGGGGCCACGGGCCTGAAGGTGGAGAACATCACCCAGAACTGGACGGACAAGGAAGTCCCGCAGACGCTCGCGAAGTACGACTTCCTCACCGACGGGACGCAGTTCAAGTTCCACCCCCGCTTCTACGACGGCCTCCTCCGGGAAGGGACGCAGCCCGCGGACAAGCAGAGCGGCCTGCGGATCGCCGGTCTGAAGGTGAAGGAGGGCGAAGCGCTCTGGAACCACTACCGGACCGAGGACTTCGTCCCGGAGTTCGACGGCTACCTGATCAAGGCGCACCAGGACAAGGCGGCCCAGCACCCGCGGAGCCAGGACGCGCCCGGCCCCCTCCGCGGGCCGGATCCGGTCCCGATGAACGCCGTCCTGGACGCCGCCCCGCCCGCCTCGCCCGGGGACCTCAGGCGGATCGCCTACCGCGAGCACGCCGAGGCCTTCGAGCGGCGGCTCGCCACTCACCTGCTCCAGCGCGAGGACGTCCAGCGCGAGGTCAAGAAGGTCGTGGACCTGGCCTGGGCCATGACCACCGGCGACAAGGACAAGGTCAAGTTCGGCTCCAGGAGCACGGGCACGACCGGCATGGTCGGTACCGACCGGCACCTGCTGCAGGAGGTCGTCGACCGCGGCAACCTCCGGGAGCGCATGGCCCTGCTCTACAACGGCTACACCTCCAACCACTTCGCCAAGCTCGTCCGACAGCGTCAGCTGCCGCGACCGGAGCAGCTGACGCGGGAACGGGCGGACCGCCACGACATCGGTGCCGAGGTCGTCAACCCGTTGACCGCGGAGATCAAGAAGGTCTACGGGGAACTGCTGAAGGGGCCCGTCGGCGAGTCCCAGCAGGAGGCGCCATTCGGATCGTTCCGCACCGACGAGCCGTACGGGCCCGTCATCGACCGCATCCGGGACGACTACACCCAGCGCCGGAGCGAGCAGATCGGGGACTGGAACCGCAAGCAGATCGTCGAGGGCGCGCAGAAGGCGGCGGAGCGCCGGGCCAGGAGCATTCTCGAAACCGACCGCAACCCGCTCGACGTCAACCCGCCGCTGGGCCGGGGCGAGTGGTACAGCGCCGTGGACAAGGACGGCCGGCTCGGTTGGCAACCGGGTGCCAAGAGCTTCCACTACAAGCTCGGTTCCAAGTTCCAGCAGGACGCCCACGAGAGCGGGGGACTGGTCGTCAGCGGCACCTCCGGCACGGCCTTCGGGATGCTCCAGGCCGTCAAGGAGCTCGCCAGGACGAAGGAGGGCAGAGCGGCCCTCGCCGACATGAAGGCCGAGCCCGTCGACTTCGAGCTGTTGAGGCTGGGGCTGCTCGGCTGGATGGTGGAGTCGGACGACCACACCTTCCACGAGATCATGACCGGTTCCCGGTTGTTCTCGGAGAGCCTCACCCCGGAGGAGCGCGCGGACCCGAACCTCGCCAGGACGGACCTCGCCTACAACGACACCTACCACCGCTACCGGTTCCTCGCGCCGCTGACCGAGCACGAGCTGCGGACGGACGTGGCGCCGGAAGGGCGCTTCCCGGACGAGCACCTGGTTGGGGACTGGTCACTCGACGACCTGGCCGACCCCCATCCCGACCCGGACCCCGACCCGGACCGCGTCCCCGACCCGGGCGGCGACCTCCACCGGCCGGCCGGCGCGCCGCCGGTCCCTGTCGATCCGGTCGCGGTGGACCTGGCCCGGCGTCACCTCACCGCCGCGGCCGAGAACCCGGCACTCCGCGAGTTCATGGGGCGGATCAGGAACGGCGCGTTCACGAGCAAGCGCGACGACGAGGGCATGCTCAGGGTCCGTGAAGGAGAGCGGTACGAGTCCCTGCTCGGAGACGTGCAGGCGTTCCTCGACCACGCGCAGGCGATCCAACCGGCCGGGGCGCAGGCGACGGAGGGATCGCTGAACCTGTACCGGGCGGTACGGATGGACCCCCAGGGCCGCGAACGGGACGTCTTCACCGAACTGCTGCCGTCGTCCACCTCCTTCGACCGGCAGTTCGTCCAGGACTGGATGGCGAACGGGGGCGGAGCCGACAACTACGCGCTGTTCGAGATCCATGTGCCGCTGTCCCATCCCATGCTGGCGCTGTCGTTCCCGCCGGGCCACGCCAGGGCGGAGAACGACCCGGCGCCGGTGAACGAGAACCAGTCCGAGGTGACGCTCGGCCCCAGCCACCTGAGAGTGATCGCGCGGGAGGAGGACGGCCGCTTCCACGTCATCCGGGTGGACACCGACCCCATGTCGGTCGACGACATCCGGGCCGAGGTCGCGAACTCGTCCAGCAGCATGTCGATGCCGGACGCTTTTCAGGCCTTCAGCCGGTTCTTCAGCGAGGGCTCGCTGCGGACCGCCTACCCCCACGACCTCAAGCCCCACCACCGCGTCACGGAGTCGTGGTCGGCGGACGGCCTCCAGAAGACCGTCAGGATCGAGCACCCGCACGAGCAGTTGAGCGGACAGTTCCTGGAGGTGACGATCAGCCACCAGGGCGAATCCGTCTCGGTCCTCTGGCGTTCCAGCGAAGACACCCCGCCCGATGGAGGCGAACCCTACAGGCGGGACCCGCTGGTCTACCGCGCCGCGACCATCGGCGAGGTGAGCGGGAGCCTTCGCGGGCAGAATCTGGCCACGAACCCCAGCTTCGAGTCGCTCGACCTCCCCTACGACTGGTTCGATTTCGACGGGGAGTTCGAGACGCAGGACGTGCCGAGCGTCCTCGACCACGGCTCCGACCGGCTTGAGCCCTTCACCGAGGGCGAGCTGGTGACCCACGCGATCGTCGGCGAGGACGGCGTCACCGTGGGGCGTTCCTTCCACACCGGGGAGGACTTCGGCCTGCGCCGGGAGACGCACCTGAACTTCCCCTCGGAGCGGACGGCCGCCGAGAACCAGGTCGCCAACCCGGACTTCGCACCGCAGCGGGCCGTCCGCCCCGACGGCGGCTTCGACTGGGCGGCCGTCCATCGGGGCGAGAACAAGCCCGGCGAGCGCGACGGCGACGACGCGGACGTCCAGGTGCCGTGGGATCCGAAGAGCAAGCCGTACTTCGCCAACCTGCACGGCGCCGGGAACTGGTTGAAGGTCGCCGTGCGCACGCCGGCCGGCACGGAGGGCTACAAGTCCGTCTCGTACAGGGACTTCGGCGGCATGCTGAACCGCCGGGCGAGCCTGTCCGCGCGGGCGGAGGAGTCGCCGGTCGTGCTGCTGGCGTGCAAGGCGGGCCTGTCCAGCGTGAACCTGGGGCTGATCGCCGACGCCACCGGACGTACCGTGCACGCGACGACCGGCAAGACCTACGTCGCCAAGGAGGCCGACGGCAGCACCAGGCTGGTCCAGCTGCGCCGGCCCGGCCAGGACCGCCCCGAGTTCGTCACCGTCCACCCCACCGGCAAGGACACCGGCGGCGACCCGGGCACGGCCGCTCACCGCACCGTCACCGAGACCACCGCCGCGCACGGGACCGACGAGAACACCCCCACCGTCCCCACCGTCATCGACGCCCACGACGAGATCACCGTCCTGGCGGAACACGGCGAGAGCACCGCGTCGCCCGCCCAGGACGGGAACGCCCGGCCGCCGCTCGACGGCGGGCCGATGCGCCTGACGGACCACCCGTCCGACGTCCCGATGCGCATGCCCGGCCCGGACGCCCTCGACCCGTTCCGGGCCGAGCGCGCGGGGGACCAGCTCGGCGACCTGCGCCGGCGGCTCGCCGACCTGCCCGAGGGCAGCCCCGAACGCCGGCAGCTGCAACGAGAGATCGACCGGACGCAGGAGAGGCTCCGGTCCGCCTTCACGACCTTCCTCGACCACGACGGGAGCGACCTCGCCGCCGCCGCGCGGGTACGTGAGCAGGAGATCGAACAGCTGCGGACGCAGACGCCGACCCCGGGGACCTGGCAGGAGGACCACCGGCGCCGGCAGCTGGACACGCTGGAGCTGGAGGTCCGCGCGCTCCAGGCCGAACTCGACCGCCACGCCCTGGACACCGAGTCCAAGCAGCGGATGGTCCCCAGCGCGCGGGACCTGGCACTGGTGGCGCACCTGCGGGAGCCGCAGAAGCACCCACTGGAGGATGGGGCACACGAGTCGGCGCTCCTGGACCGCCTCACCGGCGCCCGAGTCGACTGGACCGCCCTGCACCCGGTCCAGGCGGCCGCCCTGGTCATGGTCGAACGCAAGGCGATGGCCTTCGAGCAGCGCGACCGCGCCCTGCTCACCGAGCGGCTGACCGCGCCCACCGGCGAGTGGCGGTGGGCGGCGAAGTACCCCCGGGACACACCCGAGGCGGTCGACCGGCTGATCACCGACGTCGAGAACCACATGCGCGACACCATGTACATCGCCACCAACTTCCACTTCGACCAACCGCTCAACGCCAACCGCCAGACCACCTTCGGCACGTCCGGCCGCGGCTTGGGCGGGTGGGGATCGAAGTCGAAGACCCTGCTGGACAAGCTGATGGCCGACAAGCAGGGGCTGTTCCGCAACGCCTGGGAGACCGGCGCCTCGCAGGCCGCGGTCGTCCCCTCGCGCCGCGGCGGCGTCGAGGAGCACTTCGGCTACGCGCCCGCTCTGCGCCGCAGCCACGACACCCGCCACCTCTACCAGGACACCGGCAGCGACGACAGCCGGTTCAAGCCCGCGAAGGACGACCGCGGCCTGCTGCCCAAGTACGGGGCGCTGGTCTCCGACCTGCAGCCGTTCGGCGTGGCACGCCGCTACGGTGCGTTCGCGCTGCACTGGTCCGACGACATCCGGGGCCGCGTCACCCACACCCCCAACGACTCCTGGACGGCGCGCGAGAAGGGCGCCCTGTCGGTGACCTCCGACTCCCACCTGCTGCCGCTGCTGCTGTGGGGCGAACCGGCGATGGTCGAACGGGTATTCGGCGAGGCGACCGGTTTCCGGCACGACCCGGACTTCGGCGCGCGGATGCTCACCGAAGGCATGGACACCAACAGCTACTTCGAGACGCAGATCCACGGCCCGCTGTCCTGGCGCGACCTGCGCCACGTCGTCATCAGCCACCAGCGGCCGAGCGACACCCCCGTCCCCCGGCGCGACCAGCAACTGCCCACCCGGGAGCGGGCCGAGGAGATCGCCGACAAGCTCCGCGCGTTCGCGGCCAAGAAGGGCCACACCTTCACGGTGGAACTGCGCCCGGCCGGCACCATGCCGGAGCGCAACCGCCCGCAGGACGTCCTGGTCCCCACCGCCGCGCCCGCCCCGGCCCCGCAGCCGCACCCGGGTGCCGGCGCCGGCCTGACCACCAGCGGCAACGACCAGGTCCACAGCACGGCCGAGCAGCTCGTCGGCCAGCCCGAACCCCCGGCCGGTGGGAACACCGGCGCGACGACGGCGGTGCGCCGGCCCGCCCAGGCTCCGCCGGTTCCCGCCCAGGCTCCGCCGGTTCCCGCCCAGGCTCCGCCGCAGAGCGCCCCGCTGCCCCCCGCCGTCCAGCCCCCCGCCGTCCAGCCCCCTGCCGTCCTGCCGCCCGCCGTCCTGCCCCCCGCCGCGAACCGGGACGTCCCCGCCACCCGGACGGGCCTGCGGATGGCCTCCGGCGCGTTCGTCGGGGACGAAGGACGGAACAACAACCGCCCGGCCGACGTCCTGGCACTGAACCGCCGACTGGAGGACCTCGGCGCCGTGGCACCGGACCGGGCCGAACAGGTCCGGCAGGACACGGAGCCGTTGCAGCGCCGTATCGAGGCCCGGGCCAGGAACCGCAACGCCCCACCGCTCAGGCTGCCGGTGCCCCCGGCGACCGTCGAGCCGCTCGTCCGGGCCACGGCCGAACACCTCGCCTCGCCGCTGGTACCCGAGCACGCCGGCGCGCTCGGCCTGACGCTCTCCGCCAGTGTCGGCCCCGGTGGTGCCAACCACCGCGCGGACGTGACCGCGGTGGGCCGCAGGCTGCACGACCTGGACCTGCTCGCCGACAGCGACCGCGGCGCCCTCGACCACCCGGCCGACGGCGGCGCACTGCCACCGCCCGTCCTGGACGCCCTCCTGACGCTGCGCGCCGACCACCTGGCCGGCTGCTTCGACCTGCCCGCCGCGGAGGGCGGCCGGCAGCTGGCGCAGGCCATGCACGGCCTGTCCGAGCGCGGGGTCGTCCTGGACTGGCGTGCCTCGGGCGCCCTGGACCTGGAGCGCACCGCCTTCGCGGACTGGGCGCTGGAAGGCCCGGCGGACCAGCCGCCGCCGTTCGCGCAGGACACCACGCTCAACTGCTGGGAGTCCGTCCTGCTCACCGCCCACACGGCCGGGCTGATCAACTGGGACCGGATCCACGACCTCTACGCGGCCGACCTGACGGGCCCCCAGTGGACGGCCAACCTGATCGCCGGCCTGCTGCCGCACACCAGGACCACCTACGACGCGAACGATCCGCACACGCCGCTCCCGCGTGCGGGCGACATCGTCGTCTTCGGTCGGGGCGACCACGTCGCCGTCGCCACCGGCCGCACGGACGAGCACGGCGCGCCGCGCCTGCTGAGCTTCGGCGTCAGCCCCAAGGACGACCCGGCCGAGGTCAACCGGGTGATCGAGCTCAGCGCGCCGGACCTCTACGTGGGCCCCGCCGAGTTCGGACCCGGCCCCTGGAGCGAGCACCCGGCACCCGACCAGGTGGCGTCGCAGGAGTCCGCGGAGTCCGCGCACCCGGAGGCCGCGCTGACGACGGTGCCCGACGCCGGGCACTTCGGTCCGGGCCCCGAGCACACGCCGGCCGCGGACCCGCCGGTCACCGGCCGCCGCGGCGAGCTGCGCGAGGCGCTGGTCCACCACGAGGCCTCGGGCGCCTACCGGCTGGACGACCCGGCGGTCGGCGAGCAGGCCCGCCGACGGATGGCCGGGACGCTGGACCGCTTCCCCGCCGACGATCGCTTCCTCACCGTGGCGATGCACACCGGCCCCGACGGCGTGCCGCGCTGGCAGAACACCCGGGTCACCGAGGGCGAAGTCGCCGACCTGCTCGCCTCGTTGTACGAACAGCGGGCCTGGGACGGGAACAAGCCGGTGCAGCTGGTGGCCTGCTCGTCGGCCCGTGAGGGCGAGACGTCGTTCGCCGCCGGCGTGCTGCGGGAGCTGCGCCTGCGCCTGCCCGGCCTGGACCTGGAGGTCTACGCCCCCAGCGGCCTGGCCTGGTTCGCGCCCCCGGTCTCGGGGCCGTTCCGCAGCGACCCGCACGGTCCCGGGGCGCTGGTGGTCGCCCGGCAGGTCGCCTTCGACAGTGCCGGCCGTCCCGTCCTGGTGGAGGGCGGCGGCTGGGTGAGCCTGACGAGCCCGCGGGACGCGTCCCCCGACGCCCCGCCCGTGGTGCGCACCGTCGGCGCCCACCTGCCGGTGAACGGAACCCTCCCGCCGCGTTCGGAGCCGGCGCCCGAGGGCTACACCGTGATTCCGGACCGGTCCGCGCCGAACGGAAGCCAGTTGGCGTCGCACAGCGACGCGGTGGCGTTCTCCGGACGCCGGCGCAAGGGCGGGATCGCGGACTCGGACTCGAGTTCGGACTCGGGCTCGGACCCGGGCGAGGGCCCGAGCTCGGGCAAGCGCGTCCGGCCGAACGATCCCTCCGATTCGGACGAGGAGATGGTGTCGGACGACGACACCGGCAGTGAGCTCGCCGATTCGGCGGAGGACTATCGCGACCTCCTGCGGGTGGTAGGCAGGCGTTCCGACCAGCTCGCGGCCTTGTGGGGGAGGGCCGAGGTCGGCAACGCCCCCGATGCGGTCTTCACCCGGATCAGGGCCGAACGCGATGTGCTGACGGCCGTCCAGAACGTCGGCCTGGTGCACTCGGTGCGGGCGGCCGACGCGCTGCTGGGGCTGCTGAACCACGAAACGGAGAACCGGCGCCAAGACCTGACCGACCGCCGCGACGCCCTGGCCGAGCACGCCGTCCCACTGCCCTCCGCCGACCGGTTCCAGGCGCTCCACACCGAGGTGATGGGCCGCTACAACCCCGAGGGCGGCAACCTCGCCCAGAACTGCGAGTTCCGGGCCCACGCCCTGTCCGAGCTCATCGCCGCCGCAGACCCGGGGATCGGCCGCCAACACCTCGCCAAGGTCTGGGCCTATCCCGCTACTGAGCACGGGCGGCTCCACCCGGACCACGAGTGGAACCACCACGTCGCGGTGCTGGTCGAGACAGCGGGAGAGAGCCGGGTGATCGATCCGCTGCTCTTCCCCGACCGTGCGGTCCGGTTGGCGGACTGGCAGGCGGTGCTCGCCATGCCCGGGCAGGGCGCACCGCTGACGCACCGGGCGCCGTGGGAGTTCTTCGGCGCCCCGGACCGCGAAGGCCGGCTGGACACCGAGTCCGCTGCCCTGATCGACGGGGCGACCAGGCAGCAGATCGACGGCTGGAAGCGCCAGGGCCCGACCTCGGTGGACGGCGCGCACGTCTTCGGGGACGCCGACGCCAAGAGCACCGACGCCAAGAGCACCGAGTCCAAGAGCACCGAATCCAGGAGCACCGACGCCCTCACGTCCGACCTGGTCGAAATGGCGCTGTCGGGCAAGCGGACGGCGGCCGACGCGGACGGGGAGGGGAAGCCGGAGGAGGCGACGGAGGGCAAGGGCAAGGACAGGGCCGAGGACACCGCCGAGGACACCGTCGTGAAGCCGGACCCCGACACCGTGGAGGTGGCGAGGGCGGTACTGGACGACTCCCTCCTCGCTCCGCTCTTCGCCGGCACCGACGTGACCAAGACCTACGCCGTCATCGGCCTGGAGTTGAAGGGCGACAAGAGCTGGCAGACCACGGAGGCCGTCACCAACGGCAGGGACGAGTCCATCAACGGCAGCCGGTCGCTCCAGGCCGCCGACCGCTGGGCGCAGGAGAACGGCCTGAGGACGCAGCGCTACGACGCCGAGGTGAAGGGGCTGGCGAAGGCCTACCAGCAGATGAAGGACTGGGGCTTCGCGCCGGTGCCGTCTTCCGGCAAGCCGCCGGAGAAGGCCGCCCTGCGGCCCGGTGCCCAACTGCCGCCCCAGCCCGAGGGTGTGCTCACCGTGCTCTCCTCCCGAGGCACGTGCGCGAGCTGCAAGGAGGTCGTCAAGGACTTCCGGGAGGCGTTCCCGAAGGTCAGCACCTACGTGGGGTACACGATCGCCGCCAAGCAGAAGTCGACGTCCTCGGACCAGGAGCGCATGTACACGAGGGATGGTAAGGAGGTACCGGGCACCATCGAGTACGGCTGGAAGCAGACGTCCAGGCTCAACTCCACCAGCGCGTACCTGCCCAAGGGGAAGGACATCGCCTTCAAGTACTTCCCCGCGAAGGACGGCGAGGCCGCCTGGAACGAGAGGCTCGCGGACAGGGCGGCCGAGGAGGCGGCCGCGGCACGGCGGGCGGCGGAGGCCGAGGCCCTGAACGTGATCGACGGAGCGGTCAGGCCGAAATCGGCGGAGAGGGTGATGAAGTTCGTCGAGGACTACACCGGTACGGAGGACGACTTCGTCACGCAACTCGACAAGCACATGAAGAGCGGCTTTCTGGCGTGGAAGCTCACTCCCGAACTGCGAGCCGCCCTCCCGCTCTGGTTCAAGCGCAACCCGCGGCCGGCCATCAAGGGCAGCAGCTGACCGGCTCCGCGCCCCACCCGGTGAACACCGCCCGCTCCGGGCGCCGTTGCCCCGGGTGGGGGCACCCGGGGGGCGGGGCCGACAAGCGAGGGAGCAGGACATTGGATCAGCAGCAGGAGCACGAGGACGTCGGGGAGTTCCGGCTGGCGGCGGTGTTCGACATGGTCGACCCGGTGACCGGGCCGGGGTTCTCGGACCGCGCGGTGGTCGAGGACGCGACGGAGCGGGCCGCGCTGGCCGGGTACCTGCGGGCCGGCGCGGAGGTGCTGATGACGCCGATGCTCATGGACGACATCTTCGACACCTCCCGGCAGGGCGCCGTCCCGCTGAACTACCGCACCGACGGCGAGTGGATCTGGACCGACACCGTCACCTACTACCTGGAGGAGTACGACATCGCTCCCGAACCCGGGCTGCTGGCGCACCTGCGCGAGCGGGGCGACGCACGGCCCCAGCCGGACGCGGCGACCCTGGAGCGGGCGGCCGACTTCGTCCTCCACCCGCCGCAGCCGGCCGAGCCGGCCTGGCGCCCGGACACCGACTGAACCCCGCGTGCCCCGCCGTCCGTGAGTTCCTAAGGGACGGCTGTGTCGGGCGGCCGCTGCGGCCGGGACGGGCCGTCCCGGTCGGGTGTCGTTGTCGAGAGCCAGGAGGCCCGGGTGGGCAAGGTGCGCAACGGACGTGAGAGTCAGCCGTCGGGCGGGGGCGTCCAACTGCCCGCCGTGGCATGGGCGGTGCCCGAGCCGGCCGAGGAGGCCGGGCAGCCGGCGGAGGCCGCGGCCGGGCCCGCGCGGCGGGCGCCCGCCGCTGTGGGCGCCGCCGGGGCGATGCCCCCGGTCGGGGAGAGCGGCGCCGCGGCGCCCGGGCAGTCCCGCGCCGGGGTGAGCGCCGTGCCCGCACCGGCGGGAGCGGCCGAGGAGGAGGGCGGCCAACGCCGCCTCCCCAAGTCGATGGTGGCCGCCGCGGTGATCGCCGGCCTCGTGCTGGTCGGGGTGCCGCTGGCCCTCTCCGGGTTCGGCGGGGACGGCCCCCACCCCCCCGGCGCCGACGGCCCGCCGCCCGCCGGGTACTCCCAGCCGGACGGCGGCGGCGACGGCTACGTGCCGGGCCCCGACGCGCCCGGAAACCCGCCCGGTAACCCGCCCGGCGACCAGCCCCCGCAGCCCGGCCCGCCGGCCGACGGCCCGGCACCCGGGGAGGGCGTGGTCCCCGCCGCCGCCGGGGCCGCCGCCCTGCCCGACGCCGTCCAGGCCCCCGACCCGGGCCCGAGCGCGCGGCCCACCGGTCGTCCCGCCACCGGCACCGCGGCGAGCGCCCCCGCACCCGCCCAGGGCGCCGGACAGAGCACCGCCCAGACCAACGGACAGGCCGCCGGCACGCCGCAACCCCAGCCGCCCGCCGCCGAGCAGCCCGCCGTGCCCCCGGCCAAGCCCACCCAGCAGGCGGCCCCGCCGCCCCCGCCCCCACCGCCGACCTACTACGCCGTCGCGGGCCCCGGCTGCGGCGGGTCCACCTCCATGCAGCTGAACGGCTGGTACGACAAGGGCCAGGAAGGCTGGCGTCGCAACTCCGGCGGCTACACCGGCGACGGCTGCGGCGGTGGCTTCAGCTCGGTGCCGATGTCCGGCGACGCGAACGACGACAAGAGCAACTCGGTGGTGTGGACCTTCACCACCGGCCCGGTCACCACCGGCACCTGCAACCTGTCGGTCTTCGTGCCCGACGGGGACATCAAGGCGGTCGGCGGCGCCCCGACCTACTACACCGTGCAGGACAGGTCCTTCGAGGTGAACCAGGTCGCCCACCGGGGCCAGTGGGTCTCCGCGGGCACCTTCCCGCTCAGCGGCGGAAGGATCGCCGTGGTGCTGCACAGCCGCGGCAACGACTGGAAGGGCGGCACCCAGACCTACGCCCACCACGCCGCCTCCGCTGTCAGGGCCAACTGCACCGGCTGACCCGCGGCCCGCACCACCGGCGGCCCATCGACCGCCGCCCGTACCACCGCCCGCACCACCGCCCGACCAGCGTCACCGCCCCACGAACGACGGAGGAGAACGCCCGATGAGCCGCCATGTGCTGACGGTCTGCGCGGAGCCGAGCGGCGGCGGTTACCGCACGATCGGCGCCGCCCTGGAGGCGGCCCGCAGCGGAGCGGTCATCAGCGTCCGCCCGGGCCGTTACGAGGAGAACCTGGTGATCACCAAGATGGTGACCATCACCGCCGAGGAGGCCCGCGGCAGCGTGCGCATCTCACCCCGGCGCGGCGCGGTGGTGCAGGTGGTCGCCGAGGCCGTCCAGCTCACCGGCCTGGTCCTCCAGGGCCAGGACGAGGAACTGCCCACCGTCGACGTCCCGCGCGGCCAGGCCGCCCTCCAGGACTGCGAGGTGGCGGGCAACTCCTGGACGGCCGTGCTGGCCCGCCAGCAGGGCTCGCTGGCGATGCGCGGCTGCCGCGTCGTCAACCCCGCCGGGGCCGGCATCGTCGAGACCTCGACCGGCACCAGCGTCATCGAGGACTGCGTGATCGAACACCTCGGCAGCTCCGCCGTGGTGATCGGCGAACGCGCCAACCCCGTCGTCCGCGGCTGCGTCATGCGCGACGCCCGCGGCAACGGCGTGTGCGTCAACGGCGAGGGCCGCGGCTCGATCGAGGACTGCGAGATCTCCGCCACCGACAAGCCCGGCATAGCCCTGGAGGAGAACAGCTCCACCCGGGTGCTGCGCACCACCGTCCTGGACACCTCGATCGGCGTCTACGTCAGCTCCGCCGCCCAGGTGGTGCTGGAGGACTGCACCGTCAGCTCAACCCGCGGCCACGGCGTGGTGCTGGCCGGCGGCACCGACCCGCTGCTGCGGCGCTGCCGCACGGTGCGCACCAAGGGCCACGGCATCCACGTCACCGGCCGCTCCCGCGGCCGCTTCGAGGAGTGCGAGGTGGCCGCCTCGGAGCTGGCCGGGATCCTGGTGGACGAGTCCTCCAGCCCCGCCCTGACCCGCACCGCGGTCGCCGACAGCGCCGGGGCGGGAGTGGAGCTGACCGGCGAGAGCGCCGCCGAGTTCGACCGGCTGGAGGTGCGCGGCGCGGCCGGGGCCGGGGTGAGCGTGCGCGACGGCGCCAACCCGCTGCTGCGCCGCCTGGACATCGCGGAGGTGCGCGGCCACGGCGTCGAGGTGTTCCGGGAAGGACGCGGACGCCTGGAGTCGTGCGTGCTGTCCGCCACCGGGCGGGCCGCACTGCGGGTCGCCGACGGCGGCAACACCCAGGTCGGCGGCTCCACGGTGCGCGGCGGCGCCCCGGCCGCCGGCCCCGGCCGGGCCGCCGCGGTGGCCGGGGTCGAGGTCGGCCCCGGCGGCGTCGCCTCCCTGCGCGACTGCGACATCGCCGAATGGACCGGCGACGGCGTGCTGGTCGAGGACGGCGGCGAACTCACCATGGTCCGCGCCCGGGTGCACGGCAACCGCGGCCACGGCGTGCTGATGGCGGCGGGCAGCCGGGCCGCGCTGAACGGCTGCGAACTGACCGACAACGCCGGCGACGGCCTGCGGGTGGACTCCGAGGAACCGGTCCGGGTCACCGGGTGCACCGTCGCCGGCAACCGCGGCTCGGGGCTGCGCCAGACCAGGGCCGGCAGCCGGCTGGCGGTACAGGACCTCACCAGCCGGGACAACGGCCGCGCCGACAGCCACGGCAGCGCGAGCGCCGGCGCCGAGGACGGCCCCGCGGCGGTCCGACCGGCCGGCGCGCAGGACGGCACCGGCGTCGGCGCCGGGGACCGCGACGACGCCACCGACCCGGCGCGGCACTCGGCCGCCGCCCCGCCGCCGCCCGAGCCGGAGGGACCGCAGGCCGCGCTGCAGGCGCTGGTCGGTCTGGAGGGCGTCAAGGACCAGGTGGCCACCCTGGTCAACCTCAACAAGCTGGCCCGGCGCCGGGAACAGGCCGGCATGCCGGCTCTGCCGATGGGCCGCCACCTGGTCTTCGCCGGGCCGCCCGGTACCGGCAAGACCACCGTCGCCCGTCTCTACGGCGCCATCCTCGCCGAGCTCGGCGTGCTGCCGAGCGGCCACCTGGTGGAGGTGGCCCGCGCCGACCTGGTCGCCTCGATCATCGGCGGTACGGCGATCAAGACCACCGAGGTGTTCCAGTCCGCGCTCGGCGGCGTGCTGTTCGTCGACGAGGCGTACACGCTGTCCGCCGGCTCCGGCGGCACCGGACCGGACTTCGGCCGGGAGGCGATCGACACGCTGGTCAAGCTGATGGAGGACCACCGCGACGACGTGGTGGTGATCGTCGCCGGGTACTCGGACGAGATGCGCGACTTCCTCGCCTCGAACCCGGGCCTGGCTTCCCGTTTCAGCCGCACCGTGGACTTCCGCAACTACTCGCCCGAGGAACTGGTCACCATCGTCGAGCGGTCCGCCACCGCGCACGGCTACGAACTCGACGCCGTCACCGTGGACGCGCTCGGGACGCACTTCACGCGGATGCCCAAGGGCGCCGACTTCGGCAACGGCCGCGCCGCCCGCAAGGTGTTCGAGGAGATGGTGGACCGCCAGGCGTCCCGGCTGGCCGAGCTCGCCGAAGTCACCGACGCGGACCTGCCGCTGCTGCTGCCCGAGGACCTCGGCGCGGAGGCCGCCGCCGCGGCCCGGGCGGAGGCCGGCGCGGCGGGCGCCGATGGCGGCAAGGGCACCGAACTGCTGGAACAGCTGCGCTCGATGGTCGGCCTGGCCGCCGCCAAGGAGCAGGTCGAGAACCTGGTCAACCTCATCACCCAGGTGCGCCGCCGGGAGGAGGCCGGCCTGCCCACCGCGAAGATCAGCCACCACCTGGTCTTCGCCGGGCCGCCCGGTACCGGCAAGACCACCGTCGCCCGCCTGTACGGCGAGCTCCTCGCCGAACTCGGCGTGCTGCCCGGCGGTCAGCTGATCGAGACCGCCCGCGCCGACCTCGTCGGCCGCTACATCGGCCACACCGCCCAGCTCACCCGCGACGCCTTCGAACGCGCGCGCGGCGGCGTGCTGTTCATCGACGAGGCCTATACCCTGACGCCCCGCAACGGGGCCGGCGGGGACTTCGGCCAGGAGGCGGTGGACACCCTGATGAAGCTGATGGAGGACCACCGCGACGAGGTCGTGGTGATCGTGGCCGGCTACCAGGAGGAGATGGAGGGCTTCCTCGCCTCCAACCCCGGCCTGGCCTCCCGCTTCTCCCAGCAGATCGCCTTCGACCACTACAGCGCGGACGAACTCGTCACCATCGTCCGGCTGCAGGCCGAGCAGGCCGGCTACGTCTGCGCGCCCGAGACCCTCGCCGCCCTGGCGCAGCTGTGCGAAACCGTCCCGCGCGACCGCAACTTCGGCAACGGCCGCTTCGCCCGGCAGACGCTGGAGGCGATGGTGACCCGGCAGGCCGGGCGCCTGGCCCGGCTCGACATCGGCGACGTCTCGGAGCTGAGCCTGCTGCTGCCGCAGGACATCCCCGTGCCGGCGCGGGGGAGGGCTGGATGACCGGCGCTCGCTCCCGTGCGCGCCGCGCCGCGCGGATCCGACCGGCTGCGGGGGTGCGGCGGACGGGGGCCGGTCCGGCGGTGTGCGCCGTGCTGTGCCTCGGCATCCTGCTGGCGCAGGCCGGCCCGGCCGGCGCCGCACCCGGTGCCCCGGTCTCCGGTGCCCCGGTCCCCGGCACTCCCGCCGCGGCGGGTACGGCCCGTCCGGGACAGCCTTCCTCCGGCGGCGCCGAGCCGGGGTCGCTGCCCGTGATCGGGCAGAGCCGGAGCGCGGGCCGCGCGGACGGCTGCGTGAAGCCCTCCGACAAGGACACCGACCGGATGCCGTGGGCGCAGGCCTTCCTGCGTCCCGAGACCGCCTGGCAGCTCGGCCGCGGCGCCGGGGTGACCGTCGCCGTCGTCGGCTCCGGAGTGGACCCGGCCTCCGGCGTCCTGGGCGGGCGCCTGGTGCCGGGGCCGCGCGAGTACGGCGAGGGCGCCTCCACCCGCGACTGCGTCGGCCACGGCACGTTCCTCGCCGGACTGATCGCGGCCGGCCGGCGCGACGGCGTCGGCTTCGCGGGCATCGCCCCCGAGGCGCGCGTCCTGGCCGTGGCCGTGACCGATGACGCCGGGAACACCACCGCCGCCCTGCTGGCCAAGGGCATCCGCGACGCGGCCGACGGCGGCGCCCGGGTGATCGCGCTGGCCCTGCCCGTCGCGGCGGGTGACGAGGACCTCGCCGGCGCGGTCCGCTACGCAGGCGGCAAGGGGGCTCTGGTGGTCGCCCCGGCCGGGCCCGACCAGGGGAGCGGGTCCGGGTCCGGGTCCGCCCCGGCCCCCGCGGAGGTCCTGACGGTGTCCGACCTGGCCCCGAACGGTGCCCCGAACGGCGGCGGTACGGACTCCGGCGGGTCGGGCGGGGTCGGCTCGGGCACCTCCGGCACTTCCGGCGGCTCCGGTGCCCCGGGCGGCGGGGCCGGGCGGATCGACCTGGTGGCCCCGGGGGGCGCCATGATGAGCGTCGGGCCCGGCGGCAAGGGCTACTTCACCGGCTCGGGGCCCAGCTTCGCCGCCGCCGTGGTGGCCGGCACCGCGGCCCTGGTCCTCGGCTACCGGCCCGACCTCGGGCCGGCCGGGCTGAAGGACCGTCTGACGTCCACCGCCTACCACCCGGGCACCGCCCTGCCGGACCCCCGCGTGGGCTACGGCACGGTCGACCCGGCGGCCGCCGTCGGCGCCCCGGCGCCGGCCGCCGTCCCGCCGTCGCCCCGCCCGGCCCCGACCGTCGCCGCACTCCGGCCGCCGTCGCCGGACACCGCCGGGCACCAGGCGGTGGTGACGGCGGGCGCCGTCCTCGCCGGCGTCGCCCTGGTCACCGGCACCGCACTGGTCTGCGCGGCCGGCCGCCGCCGCGCCTGGCGCCCCGGGCGCTGGCAGGCCTGACGGGCCCTCCCAGGCCCTAGCCGGCGGGAACGGCGGCGCCTGGGTGGCTCATCCCCTCGGCGACCGCGGCGGCGAGTTCGAGGTGGGCGCGGCGGGTCCGGTGGCGGAGCTTCGCGGGCTCGAACGTCCCGCCGAGGGCCAGGTGCTCGTCGAAGGGCAGGACGACGGCGGCTCGGCAGAGGCTCTCGAAATGCGCCACCAGGTTCTCCGCCTTCACCACCCGGCCCGTGCCGCGGACGCCGGAGACCACGGTCACGCTGCGCCGTGCCAGCGGCCCGTAACCGTTCGCGTGCAGCCACTCCAGGGTGGCGTCGGCGCCGCTCGCGCCGTCGAGGCTGGCGGTGGCGGCGACGACCAACTGGTCGGCGAGGTCGAGCACGGCGCGTGTGGCGCCGTGCAGCAGGCCGGTGCCGCAGTCACTGAGGACGATCGGGTACTGGCGGGCGAGCAGGTCGACCAGCCGCTGGTAGTCCTCGCCGCCGAAGGCGGTGGCGACCGCCGGGTCCGGGTCGTTGCCCAGCACCTCCAGACCGCTGGGGGTCAGCGAGGTGAAGCGGCGGATGTCCATGTAGCCGGTGATCGAGGGAGCGGCTACCAGCAGGTCCTGGACGGTGGCCGTGGTCTCCCGGTGAACCCGCGCGCTCAGGGTGCCGGTATCCGGATTGGCGTCGACGGCGATCACCTTGTCGGACCGCGTCTCGGCGAGCACGGAGCCGAGCGCCAGCGTCACGGAGGTCTTGCCCACACCGCCCTTGAGGCCGACGACCGCGATCCGGTAGGAGCGGTGCAGCGGGGTGCGGACGACGGCCTCCAGCCGTTCCCGATCGACCCGGCCCAGGCCGAGCCCGGCGCCGAGGCCGATCCCGCGCAGGCCCCGCCGGGCGACGGGCGCGCCGACCCCCGGCACGGCTTGGGCCGGCTGTGCCGCCGGCTGGGGCGGGGCGGCGAGGGGAGCGGCCTCCGGGAGCACGGGCACCGTGCCCGTGGCGTCCAACGGCCGGTGCCGCTCGGGCTCCTGTGGCGGCGAGACGGGCCCGTACACCGGGGCGAGGTCCCAGTCCGCCTCCCGTTCCAGCCGCCGCACCCGTTCGATGACCGTGTGGTCGCCCGTCACGCCATTGCCTCCTGTCACCGCATCGCCCCGCCGCCCGCCTCGACTCAACGGCCCGGGGCGGCGAGCCGGTTCAACGCCGCATCCCGCCCCGGATCGACGGGGCGAACACCCGACGGGTGCGCGTCGGATCAGCTGCGGCAGCGGCCGGACGCCGAGCAGCCGTCCCCGGGCAGCCCCCGCGTCCCGGGCTTCGCGACCAGGACGCTCGACCACCGCCGGACCGCACCGCCGGCACTCGGGCGCACCGGGCCGCCGTTTCGACAGCTGTCCCGTCGCCTGCCATGAGTAGGGTGGCGGCGTGAATCGTCTCGCCGGTGCGACCTCGCCCTATCTGCTGCAGCACGCCGACAACCCGGTCGACTGGTGGCCCTGGGGCCCCGAGGCGTTCGCGGAGGCGGAGCGGCGCGGCGTGCCGGTGCTGCTGTCGGTCGGGTACGCGGCCTGCCACTGGTGCCACGTGATGGCCCACGAATCCTTCGAGGACGAGGCGCTGGCCGCGTACGCCAACGAGCGGTTCGTCGCGGTGAAGGTCGACCGCGAGGAGCGGCCGGACGTCGACGCGGTCTACATGGAGGCGGTGCAGGCGGCCACCGGGCAGGGCGGCTGGCCGATGACGGTCTTCCTCACGCCCGACAAGGACCCGTTCTACTTCGGGACGTACTTCCCGCCGGAGCCCCGGCACGGGATGCCGTCCTTCCGGCAGGTCCTGGAGGGCGTCGACGCGGCCTGGCGGGACCGGCGCGAGGAGGTCGGCGAGGTCGCCGCCCGGATCCGGGCCGACCTGGCCGAGCGGGCCTCGGTGTACGGGGTCGGCAGCGGGGTCCACCGGCCGCCGGGGGAGGCCGAGCTGCACGAGGCGCTGGTCGCGCTCGGCCGGGAGTTCGACGCCCGGCGCGGCGGCTTCGGCGGGGCGCCCAAGTTCCCGCCGGCCATGGTGATCGAGTTCCTGCTGCGCCACCACGCCCGGACCGGCTCGGCGGCCGCGCTGGAGATGGCCGTCCGGACCGCCGCGGCGATGGCCCGCGGCGGCATCCACGACCAGCTCGGTGGCGGCTTCGCCCGGTACGCGGTGGACGCCGGCTGGGTCGTCCCGCACTTCGAGAAGATGCTCTACGACAACGCGCTGCTGCTCCGCGCGTACCTGCACCTGTGGCGGGCCACCGGCTCCCCGCTCGCCCGCCGGGTGGCGCTCTCCACGGCCGACTTCCTGCTGCGTGAACTGCGCACCCCCGAAGGGGCGTTCGCCTCGGCGCTGGACGCCGACAGCCTGGACGGGAGCGGCGCCTCGGTCGAGGGGGCGTACTACGCCTGGACGCCGGGGCAGCTCGCCGAGGTGCTGGGGGAGGCGGACGCGGCCCTCGCGGCGGAGCTCTACGAGGTGACCGCGACGGGGACGTTCGAGCACGGCTCCTCGGTGCTGCAGCTGCCGGCCGACCCGCCGGACGCCGAGGCGGCCGAGCGGATCCGGGCGAGGCTCTTCGCGGCGCGGGCCGAGCGGCCGGCGCCCGCCCGGGACGACAAGGTGGTCGCCGCCTGGAACGGGCTGGCCGTCGCCGCGCTCGCCGAGACCGGCGCGCTGCTGGAGCGGCCCGACCTGGTCGAGGCCGCCGAACGCGCCGCCGACCTGCTGCTGGCGGTCCACCTCACGCCGGACGGCCGGCTGCTGCGCACCTCCCGGGACGGCCGGGCCGGTGCCCACGCGGGCGTCCTGGAGGACTACGCGGACACCGCCGAGGGCTTCCTCGCGCTGTACGCCGTCACCGGCGAGGCCGAGTGGCTGGAGCTGGCCGGCGGGCTGCTGGACACCGTGCTCAAGCACTTCGCCGACGAGGCGTCCGGCGCGCTGTACGACACCGCCGACGACGCCGAGGAGCTGATCCGGCGGCCCCAGGACCCGACGGACAACGCCACCCCGTCCGGCTGGACGGCCGCGGCCGGCGCGCTGCTGACCTACGCCGCCTACACCGGGTCGGCGCGCCACCGCACGGCCGCCGAGCGGGCGCTCGGCATCGTCGGGGCACTGGCCGGCCGGGCGCCCCGGTTCATCGGCTGGGGCCTGGCGGTGGCCGAGGCGCTGGTGGACGGCCCGCGCGAGGTGGCCGTGGTCGGATCGGCCGGGGATCCGGCGACGGCCGCGCTGCACCGGGCGGCGCTGCTGGGCACCGCGCCCGGCGCGGTGGTCGCGGTCGGCGCGCCGGACGCCGACGAGGTGCCGCTGCTGGCGGACCGGCCGCTGGTGGGCGGCGCACCCGCCGCCTACATCTGCCGGCACTTCGCCTGCGACGCACCGACCACCGACCCGGCGGTGCTGGCCGAACGACTGGGCGTCCTGGTGGAGTTGGACGACCCGGCGAGCTGAATCGAGTTGTGCCCGGCCGGGCGAGAATCGCCCATGACCTGGACCCTGGCCACGTCCCTGGACGACTTCCTCGCGCGGGCGGGCGGCTTCCTCCGCGCCCGCCCGGCCGAGAACACCGTCCTGCTCACCGTGAGCGACCGGCTGGTCGGGCGCGGGCCGCACGCCTTCGGCCCGCAGCCGCCGGTCTTCGGGTGGTGGAGCCGTGAGCCGCGCGGCCCGGTCGAGGGCGCGTTCCTGCGGACCCCGCCGTTCGAGCCGCGCCTCGGCGTGATGCCGGACCGGGCGGCGGCCGAACTCGCCGTAGAACTGGCTGCGGCGGGGCCGGACTTCACCGAGGTCACGGCAGTCTCCGGTGGCGAGTCGGCGGTCCACGCGTTCGCCGCCGCCTGGCAGGCCGCGACCGGCGCCACCGCGTGCGCGCGCTCCCGTCAGCGGCTCTACCGGCTCGACGGGCTGACCGGCCCGCCGCGCCCGCCGGCCGGCCGCCCCCGGGTCTGCGCTCCGGCCGACCGCGAGCTGCTGGTGGACTGGTACGGGGCCTTCGGGGCCGAGGTCGCCATCGAACTCCCGAACGCCCGGGACACGGTGGACGACCGGATCGCCGCCGGGCTGCTCCACGTCTGGGAGGACGGCGGCGCCCCGGTCGCGATGGCCGGGAACAGCCCGGTGATCGCCGGCATGTCGCGGATCGGCCCGGTCTACACCCCGCCCGAGCGGCGCGGCCGCGGCTACGCGAGCGGCGTCACCGCGGCGGCCTCGGCGCACGCGCTCGCGCAGGGGGCGGCCGAGGTGCTGCTGTTCACCGATCTGGCCGACCCGACCAGCAACTCGATCTACCGGCAGCTCGGCTACCGCCCGGTGGAGGACTGCCTGACGGTCGGCTTCCGGGGTTGAGCGGCGGGCGTCCCCGTCCGACGGTTCGGCGTCCGGGCGTGACCGGCGGGCGGCCCGTCCACGGCGCGGGGGGCGGGCTACTCCCAGTCCCACCGGACGCCGAGCAGGCAGGGCTGGAGAGCCGTCGCCACCAGGTGCACGCAGTGGTGGCCGTCGAGGGTCAACTCCTCCGTCTCGTAGGGCTTCTCGCCGGGGGAGCGGAGGGCGAAGCGGTGGCAGCGGACGGGCAGGGCGGCGGGGTGGAAGGTGACCTGAAGGACGTACTGGCCGGCGCCGGAGTTGAAGCCTCGGACGTACTCGCAGCCGGGCGTGGGTGACGGGCTGGCGTCGAAGCCGTAGCCCAGCAGGTGGGTGTCGCCGGCCCGGAGGCGGCGGTCGAGGAGGAGCTCGGCGACCAGCAGGTGATGGGTCTGGTCGCGGCGGATCCGGCCGGGGCGGCAGTTCTCCTCGGCGCGCACGCCGACCCGGGCGATGTCGCAACCCGGGTCCCCCTGGTAGATGGCCAGGTAGCGGTCGATGCCTTCGCGGTGGGCGCGCAGCGCGTGCTGGGAGTCCCGGCGCAGCAGTTGGCGGTCGGCGCCGATCCGGATCCGCTCGATGTGGGTGATGGTGTGCAGGCCGGTGTCGCGCGGGCCGGAGAGCTCGGCGAGCAGGTCGTCGACGGCGGCGGCCGGGGAGATGAGGTCCCGGTAGGGGCGCACGGGCGGGCCGGCCTGCTCGGCGGGGGTGGCCCGGCGGGGGCCGAGCAGCCGGGTGAGGGAGTGCTCGGGGAGTTCCAGCACCTCCTCCAGGGCCCGGACCGCGCGCAGCGATTCGGGCCGGTCGGGCCGGCGGCGGCCCTGCTGCCAGTAGCTGAGGCTGGTGACCCCGATGTCGATGCCGCGCAGGGCGAGGTGCCGGCGGATCCGGTGCAGGGCGAGGCCCCGGGCGGCGATGGCGGTGCGCAGGGCCACGTGGAACGGGCCGGTGCGCAGCGCGGTGGCGAGGTCGGCCTGGTCGCTCCGCTGCATGGCGGCCTCCTCGGTGGGCGGGCAGGGCGGACACCGGCTGGTCGTGAATATTCACATGTGGAAGGCCGTTTGTCACCGGTCCGGGCCTGCCGCGCGGGCGTTTCCGGGGCGGCGTTCACACCTGGGCCGGGCCGTTCACACCGCGTTCCGCGTGCTGTGAAGGCCGTTGACCTGCTTCTGTCAACGGGGCGATGCTCGGTGGCGCGATCCGGACCGCACCCAGACGGAACCCCCACTCCTCTGTCGTGCAAGGAGAAACTCCCCCATGCCAGTTCCACGGATACGTCCGCGCCGCGCCGTCGCGGCGCTCGCGCTGGGCGTGCTCGGCCCGGCGCTCAGCGTCGCGGCGACCAGCCCCGCCTCGGCCGCGCCGGCCCCCACCGGTGCGTCCGCCCAGGTTCGTCCGGCCGCGGCGCCGGGCAGTACGGCCGATCTGGCCGGCACGTTCAAGAAGCTCAACATCACCATGCAGCAGCAACAGCAGACCAACTGGTGCTGGGCGGCGAGCGGCAACACCATCGCCACCTGGTTCGGGTACGACTACAGCCAGAACCAGTTCTGCAACGCCGCGTTCGGCCGCTCGTCCAACTCCAGCTGCCCCAACAGCCAGGCCACGCTGGGCGACGTGCAGAACGGTCTCAGCCGAATCGGCATCAACCCCGGCTCGTACGTCACCGGGTACCTGCGCTACAGCACGGTGCAGACCGAGGTGAACGCCAACCGGCCGATCGAGACCCGGATCCAGTGGAGCTCCGGCGGTGGCCACATGCACGTCGTCTACGGCTACGACACCGGCAGCAACTGGGTGTACTGGGGCGACCCGTGGCCCTCCAACACCCGCTACAACTGGGCGGACTTCACCTACTACGTGTCCAACGGCACGTTCTCCTGGACCCATTCCCTGTACCGGATCGGCGCGTGAGGGCGGCCATGACCAGCATCCGTAACGCGGCCGTCGCCGTCCTGCTCGCCGCCGGCCTCGGTCTGGCCGTCACCCCGGCCGCCCAGGCGGACACCGCCGCGGACAGCTCCGCGGGCACCCCCGCCCCGGTCACCGCCGCCGACCTCGCGCAGGCCCGGGGCGCGGTCCAGGACCCGGCCGTCCTGGACCGGTTGGGCCACTTCTTCGCCCGCAAGGGCGTCCCGCCGACCCAGCAGCTCACCATCGGCGCGGCCGAGGAGGCGCGGGCGGCGAGCGCGGCCGCGCCGAGCCTCTCGGGCGACACCGTGCCGGTCTACACCCTGGACGCCGGCTTCGTGGCCGGCGCCGCGGGCGCACCGGTCGCGACGGCCGAGTACACCGCCAGCAAGGCCGTCTCGGCGGACGGCCAGGTGGCCTCGGTCTGGACGGTCAAACAGGGCGACGGCTGGCGGGTGGTCAACATCGCCTCGGGCGGCGACGAGACCGACTACGCGGCGCGGGCGGCGCCCGGCGGTGGCGGGACGGCGTTCCGCGAACCGCAGCTCAACGCCTGGTACGTGCTGCGGGACGGCCGGGTGCTGCCGCTGGACGACGAGGCGCGGCGTTCGGTGGGCGGGTCCGGGGTGAGCCTGGCGGCCTACCAGCGGCTGGTACACCAGCGGTACGGGGACAAGCTGCCCGGCTCGGCGTACGACCGGGCCGGCAAGGGCGGCGGCTACCAGCCGGACGCCACCGGGCAGGGGGCGGCCGCGGCGGACGGCGGCACGCTGCCGGCCGTCACGGCGGCGGCGGCCCTGGGGGCCACGGCGCTGGTGGGCGCGGGCCTCGCCCTGCGGCGACGGGCGGGCGCCCGGCGCGGCTAGCGGGTCCATCGGATGGCGCGTCCGTCGGATGGCGGGTCCATCGGCTAGCGCGTCCGTCGGATAGCGGGTCCGTCGGACGACGAGTCCGCCGGGCAGCGCGTCCACCGGGTGAGCGGCGGGGTCCGGCTCTGCGGCCGGGCCCCGCCGCGGCTTCGCCGGTGCGGCCCTAGAGGTCGGTGAAGCCGCGCTCCAGCACGGCGAAGGTGTGGTCGACCAGGTCGGCGATGTCCAGCTCGCCGTTGCTCTCGGCCCACCGCAGGACGGTCTCGCCGGTCGCCGCCCCCAGGGCGGCCGCGGTGACCCGCATCTCGAAGGTCGGCTCCTCGACGCCCCGGCGCCGGGTCAGGACGGCGAGGTAGAGGCGCTGCGGGTCGTTGGCGTTCTCGCGCATCCTGGCGCGCAGCGCGGGGACGTCGTGGATCAGCCGCAGGCGGGTGAGCAGCTCGTCGCGTTCGTCCTGGATCAGTTCGCGGATCAGGCCGACGATGGCTTCGCGGCAGGAGCGGAGAAACGGTTCGTCAGCGGGGCGGGCGAGCAGCGCGCTGACGATCGCCGGGTCGTACTCGTCGGTGAGGACGAGGTCCTCCTTGGTGGCGAAGTACCGGAAGAAGGTGGACTGCGAGACCTCGGCCGCGGCCGCGATCTGCTCCACGGTGGTGTTCTCGTAGCCCTGCGCGGCCATCAGCCGGTACGCCTCGCGGCGGATCGTCCGGCGGGTCCTCAGCTTCTTCCGTTCGCGCAGCGACAGCGGCGCCTCCAGCATCGCCCGGACCGAGTGGGCCGGGTCTGCCGGGGGCGCCGTGGTCGGCCGCGTTGCGCTCATACCTTCGATTATCCGTGATCGGCGGCGGGGACGGCGGTGGTCTCCGGGGCGGGACCGGCGCCGGTGCCCGGGCGCGGTTCGGCGGTCGGCATCCGCAGGGCGACCAGCACCGCCGAGAGCAGGGCGATCACCCCGGAGACGAGCAGGACGAGCGTCATCCCGTGCACGTAGGCGGCGTGGGCGGAGACGGTCAGGGCGCCGTCCCCGGAGGCGGCGGCCACCGCGTCGGCGGCGACCACCGACTGCCCGGCCCGGTGCGCGGCCTCGGCCGGGAGCGCGGCGGTGTCCAGCGCACTGCGGTAGGAGTCGGCCAGCATGCTGCCGAAGACGGCGACCCCGATCGCGCCGCCGACCTGGCGCAGCGTCTGCATCAGGCCGGAGCCGACCCCGGCCCGGGTCGGCGGCAGGGTGAGCAGGGCGGAGGCCTGGGCGGTGATCAGCGAGAGGCCCATGCCCAGGCCGAGCAGGGTGAGCCAGACGGCCGCCAGGCCGTAGCCGTCCACGACGGAGGTGCGGCTGCCGAGCAGCAGGGCGGCGGCCAGCGAGGTGAGCCCGAGGGCGATCACCGACCGGGGGCCGATCCGGGCGACCAGCCCCTCGCTGAGCTTGGCGGCCACCATCAGCCCGACCATCATCGGCATCAGCCGCAGACCGGTGCCGAAGGCGTCCGCGCCCAGCACGCTCTGGAAGTACAGCGGCAGGACGAAGAAGGCGCCGAAGAGCACCAGGGAGACCAGCGTCGCGGCCCCCGCGGCCCAGAGGAAGGTCGGGTCCGCGAGCAGGGTGAGGTCGAGCATCGGGGCGTGCTGGTGGCGGCTGCGCAGCACCAGGACGGTGAGGGCGACCAGCGAGCCGCCGATCATGCCGATCACCAGCGGGTCGGCCCAGCCGCGTTCGGGGCCCTCGATGATGCCGTAGGTCAGTGCGGCCAGACCGCCCGCGCCGAGGACGGTGGCGAGCACGTCGATCCGGGGTGCGGCGGGGTTGCGGGTCTCCGGCAGCAGCAGGACGCAGGCGACGATGCCGATCACCGTCAGCGGGACGTTGATCACGAAGATCGCACCCCACCAGAAGTGCTGCAGCAGGAAGCCGCCGATCAGCGGGCCGAGCGGGGTCCCGGCGGCGAGTGCGGCGGAGAGGATCGCGGTGGCGCGGCGCTGCTCGCCGGCCGGGAACAGACCGGGGATCACCGCCAGGGACATCGGCATCACCAGGGCGCCGGCCAGGCCCATCGCCGCACGGGCGGCGACCAGGGTGCCGGGGCTGTCGGCGAGCATGCCGACCGCGGAGGCGAGGCCGAACAGGGCGAGGCCGGTGGTGAGGGTGCGGCGGCGGCCGAAGCGGTCCCCGAGCAGGCCGGCCGGGAGCATCGCGGCGGCGAAGACCACCGTGTAGGAGTCGACGATCCACTGCTGCTGGCCGGTGGTGGCCCGCAGCTGGGAGGCCAGGGTCGGCAGGGCCACGTTGAGGATCGTCATGTCGAAGCTGATGACCAGGACGCTCAGCGCGACGGCGACCAGCGCCAGCCAGCGCCGCGGATCGGGGCCGGGCGGAGCGGGCGGGGCGGGTACGGCGGGAGGGGTCACGGCGGCCTCCGGAGCCTTCGGGGGAGTGACTGTCAAATGACAGTAACTTCCAAAAGAGGGCGGCCGTCAATGTCGCGCGCCACCGCGAGTAGTCGTGACCCACCGTGACGTGTCCTGGAAGTGTGCTTCCCGCACAAGGAATTGACGCAACGTTGATCTGGCGTTCGCCGCCCCGGGGCGGCTTCGGGTGACTGACGGTAGATAGGATGTGGCAATCGGTCAGTGCTGGCCGAAGCGTGCCGAGAGCGAGAAGGGGTGGGGCGGCAGGAGCCGACCACGTGCCCGGCGCAGGAAGGGGAGTCGAATGGCCGGCAGGGAGTCGAGCGCCCAGATCTGGGGTGCGGCGGTGGTGGTGGTGTCCGCGCTGGCCGTGGTCGCGGCCTACCTGATCAACGGTGCCGTCCTGGTGCTGGGGGTCGCCGGGGTCGAGGTGCTGCTGCTCATGGTGTACGTCGGCCGGCGCTGGCAGCAGCTGCACCAGCAGGCCGGGCCGCGCGAGCGCCGTCCGGCGCGCCGGCACCGCCCGGGGCGCGGCCGGCCGGACCCGGCGCACTGCGAGCGCTGCCGCCGGGCGCGCGAGGCGCTGGACGCGCGGCAGGCCGGCTCCCGTCCGTACGGGGTGCGTGAGCAGCTGATCCGCGAGTACCCGGTGCGCGGGTTCCCGGCGCCGGAACGTCGGACCTCGGAGCTTCCGGGCCACGCCCACTCGGCTGCCGGGCTCACGGGTCACGGCCACTCCGCCCCTGGGCTCGCGGGCCACGACCACTCGGCCGCCGAGCTTCCGGGTCACGACCGCGCGGCCCGCGAGCGCGCCGCACGGGAGCGTCCGGGGGGCGAGCGCCCGGGGCACGACGGCGCGGCGCACGAGCGCGGGGACCGCCGGCCGGGCCGGCCGGGTCCGGAGTGGACAGCGGAACGGGCGGCCGCCCGGTCACTGGACCGGCCGACCGCCCGTCGTGGGGCGCCGGGTTCAGCGGGTCGCGCTGTACGCCACCAGTGAGACCCCGATGTACTGCACGATGAAGGCCCCGAGGGTGAAGGCGTGGAACACCTCGTGGAAGCCGAACCAGCGCGGTGAGGGGTTGGGCCGCTTGAGCCCGTACACCACGCCGCCGACGCTGTAGAGCACCCCGCCGACGATCATCAGCACCAGCACCGCGACCCCGCCGGTGCGCAGGAAGTCCGGCAGGAAGAAGGCGGCGGCCCAGCCCAGCGCGATGTACACCGGCGTGTACAGCCAGCGCGGCGCGCCCACCCAGAACACCCGGAACGCTATCCCCGCCAGCGCACCGCCCCAGACCGCCCAGAGCAGCACCTGCTGCGCGGCGCCGTCCAGCAGCAGGATGGTGAACGGGGTGTAGGTGCCCGCGATGATCAAGAAGATGTTCGCGTGGTCGAGGCGGCGCAGCACGGCGTCGCCGCGCGGCCCCCAGGTGAAGCGGTGGTAGACCGCGCTGACCCCGAACAGCAGCCAGGCGCTGACCGAGTAGATCGTGCAGGCGATCTTGGCGGGCGTGGAGTCGGCCAGGCAGATCAGCACGATCCCGGCGGCCACCGTGGCGGGGAACATCCCGGCGTGCAGCCAGCCGCGCCAACTCGGCTTGATCTCCACGCGCTCCGTGCTCTTCAGGAGCTCAGCAGTCATGGGCAGCATGCTACCTGCTACCTACGGCTCCGTAGGTTACTGACGCGTAGGAAGTGGTCCTCATCACTACTTGGACGTTTTGGAGTGTTCGGGGGTCGGTCGGGTCGAGCTCGGGTCGGCCGAAGGAGCCGGATTACCAGCAAGTAACCAGACTGAATGTAGTAAAAGATGAGTCAATTTCACCGTTGCGCCGTGTTCTGGGCTTGAGGCCGGAGCTACGCTGCAAGCACCCTCAAACCCCCGCTACGCCGTCTCCGTGCCGAGATGGCGTGAAACGGAGCGATCGTGTCGTACGAGAACCTCGCTCTCAGCGCATCCGCGCCCACCCGTCACAAGCGCCTGCTGGCCTGGGTGAGCGAGATCGCCGAGCTCACCCAGCCGGCCCGCATCGAGTGGTGTGACGGGTCCGAGGAGGAGTACCAGCGCCTCGCGGACCTGCTGGTCGCTCAGGGCACCTTCAGGAAGCTCGACGAGAAGAAGCGCCCCAACTCCTACTACGCCGCCTCGGACCCCACGGACGTGGCGCGCGTCGAGGACCGCACCTACATCTGCTCCGAGCAGGAGAAGGACGCCGGTCCGACCAACAACTGGAAGGCTCCCGCCGAGATGCGGGAGGTCTTCCAGGGCGAGAACGGTCTCTTCCGCGGCTCGATGAAGGGGCGCACGATGTACGTCGTGCCCTTCTCGATGGGCCCGGTCGGCTCCCCGCTGGCCGCGTACGGCGTCGAGATCACCGACTCCGCCTACGTCGCCGTGTCGATGCGCGTGATGACCCGCATGGGCCAGGCCGTGATCGACCAGCTGGGCGAGGACGGCGAGTTCGTCAAGGCCGTGCACACCGTCGGCGCGCCGCTCGCCGAGGGCGAGGCGGACGTCGCCTGGCCGTGCAACAGCACCAAGTACATCTCGCACTTCCCGGAGACCCGCGAGATCTGGTCCTTCGGCTCCGGCTACGGCGGCAACGCCCTGCTCGGCAAGAAGTGCTACGCGCTGCGGATCGCCTCCACGATGGCGCGTGACGAGGGCTGGCTGGCCGAGCACATGCTCGTCCTCAAGCTCACCCCGCCGACCGGCGAGGCCACGTACGTCGCGGCGGCCTTCCCCTCCGCCTGCGGAAAGACCAACCTCGCCATGCTCCAGCCCACCATCCCGGGCTGGAAGGTCGAGACGATCGGCGACGACATCGCCTGGATGCGCTTCGGCGCCGACGGCCGGCTCTACGCCATCAACCCCGAGGCCGGCTTCTTCGGCGTCGCGCCCGGCACCGGCGTCGACACCAACGCCAACGCCATCGAGACCCTCTGGGGCAACACCGTCTACACCAACGTCGCGCTGACCGACGACGGTGACGTCTGGTGGGAGGGCCTGACCGAGGAGCCCCCGGCGCACCTCACCGACTGGCGCGGCAACGACTGGACGCCGGAGTCCGGCACCCCGGCCGCCCACCCCAACGCCCGGTTCGCCGTCCCGGCCGCGCAGTGCCCGACCATCGCCCCCGAGTGGGAGGACCCGGCGGGCGTGCCGATCTCGGCGATCCTGTTCGGCGGCCGCCGCGCCACCGCCGTCCCGCTGGTGACGGAGTCCTTCGACTGGCAGCACGGCGTCTTCCTGGGCGCGAACATCGCCTCCGAGAAGACCGCCGCCGCCGAGGGCACCGTCGGCGAGCTGCGCCGCGACCCGTTCGCGATGCTGCCGTTCTGCGGCTACAACATGGGCGACTACTTCGCCCACTGGCTGAAGGTCGGCGCCCAGGCGGACGCCGCCAAGCTGCCGAAGATCTACTACGTGAACTGGTTCCGCAAGAACAGCGAGGGCTCGTTCGTCTGGCCCGGCTACGGCGAGAACAGCCGCGTGCTGAAGTGGATCGTCGAGCGCCTGCAGGGCACCGGCGAGGGCGTCGAGACCCCGATCGGCGTGCTGCCGACCGTCGAGGGCTTCGACCTGGACGGCCTGGACCTCTCCGAGGCCGACCGGGAGCTGCTGTTCACCGTGGACGCCGACATCTGGCGTCAGGAGGCCGCGCTCGTCCCGGCCCACCTGGAGCTCTTCGGCTCCCACACGCCCACCGAGCTGTGGGACGAGTACCGAGACCTGGTCGCCCGCCTCGGCTGAGCCTGAGCCTCAGCCCGGCGAGTAGTGGTGGGTGCGTGGCACGAATCGCGCACCCACCGAGCGACAGGACGGCCGGAGTTCCGCGGACGATCTTTCCCCGACCAAGGAGATCGTCCGGACCGGGACTCCGGCCGTAGCTTTTCCCGGACCGGACCGGACCGGACCGGACCGGACCGGACCGGAGCGGACCGCGACGGCCAGCCGGACCGGACTGACCGCGACGGCCTGACCGTCCGGGCCCGCTACGGCTGGGTGTAGCCGCCGAGGAAGTCGCCGATCCGGGTGACGGCGTCGGTGATCTCCTCGGCCCGGGGCAGCGTGACCAGGCGGAAGTGGTCCGGCTCGGGCCAGTTGAAGCCGGTGCCCTGGACCAGCAGGATGCGTTCGGCGCGCAGCAGGTCCAGCACCATCTGGGCGTCGTCCTTGATCTTGTAGACCTTCGGGTCCAGCCGGGGGAACGCGTACAGCGCGCCCTTCGGCTTGACGCAGCTGACCCCCGGGATCTCGTTGAGCAGCCGGTACGCGGCGTCCCGGGACTCCAGCAGCCGGCCGCCGGGCAGCACCAGGTCCTTGATCGACTGTCGGCCGCCGAGCGCCGCGGCCACCGCGTGCTGGGCCGGCATGTTGGCGCACAGGCGCATCGAGGCGAGCACGGTCAGGCCCTCGATGTAGCTGCGGGCGCGTTGCCGGTCGCCGGAGAGCACCATCCAGCCGGAGCGGAAGCCCGCCACCCGGTACGCCTTGGAGAGCCCGTTGAAGGTGACGCAGAACAGGTCGGGGGCCAGCGTGGCCAGCGGGACGTGCTCGGCGTCGTCGTAGAGGATCTTGTCGTAGATCTCGTCCGCGTAGACCACCAGCTTGTGCCGGCGGGCGATCTCGACCAGGCCCTCCAGGACCTCGCGGGGGTAGACCGCGCCGGTCGGGTTATTCGGGTTGATCACCACGATCGCCCTGGTCCGGTCGGTGACCTTGGCCTCGATGTCGGCGAGGTCCGGGTACCACTCGGACTGCTCGTCGCAGCGGTAGTGCACGGCGGTGCCGCCGGCGAGCGAGACGGAGGCCGTCCAGAGCGGGTAGTCCGGCGCCGGGACGAGCACCTCGTCGCCGTCGTCGAGCAGGGCGGTCATCGCCAGCTGGATCAGCTCGGAGACGCCGTTGCCGAGGAAGACGTCCTCGACGGTGAGGCCGTGCAGCCCGCGCTCCTCGTAGTGCATGACCACGGCCCGGCGGGCGGCGAGCAGGCCCTTGGAGTCGCCGTACCCATGCGCGGAGGAGAGGTTGCGCAGGATGTCCTGGAGGATCTCCGGGGGCGCGTCGAAGCCGAACACGGCGGGGTTGCCGGTGTTGAGCTTCAGGATGCGGTGGCCCTGCTCCTCCAGCCGCATCGCCTCGTCGAGCACCGGGCCGCGGATGTCGTAGCAGACGTTGGCGAGCTTGCTGGACTGGATGACCTGCATGCCTGCCTACTTTAGGGGTATCCCGGGCCGGTCCGGCGCGGGTGCGGGGACACGCGCCGGACCGCCCTCAAGGGCCCCCTTCGAACGGCAGGCGGAGCTGTCAGCCGGCCTTCCAGATCAGGGGCTCGGTGTCCAGAACGCTGCCGAAGACGAGGAACTTCGGCGGGGTGTTGGTCGGAACGAGATAGACCGCACACTGCTGCTGGGTCTGGCCGTCCGCCAGGGTGCCGGGCTTCTTGCCGGAGTCGCACTGCGGGATCGACTTCAGGACGGTCGGCGCGGGCAGCACCCCGCCGGTGGCGGCGGTGTCCGACTTCACCTTGAACCGCATCATGAAGTACTCGTCGGTGAGCGGGCCACCGGTGCGGTTGGTGAACGAGACGGTCACGTAGTACGGCGTCTTGCCGTCGAGCTCGGCCGGCTTGAAGTTGTACGGCGCGACCTCGGCCGCGGTGCCCTTGACCACCGAGACCGGGGTGACGTCGGCCTTGGTCTTGCCCAGGTAGCTGCCGGTGGCGGTGGTCGCCAGCGGGTTGTCGTAGCCGATCTTCCCGCTGCCGGCGCCGCCGCCGGCGCCGCCGATCGGGTTCCCGCTGGTGGCGGCGGACGGGACGGCGTTCGGCGTGTTGCCGCCGGCGCCCGCCGTGCCGGCCGAGCCGGCCGTACCGCCGGTGCCCGCGGTGCCGGCGGAGCCGCCGGTGGCCGACGGGGCCCCGGTGGCGCCCGGCGCGGTGGTGGCGGCGGCGCTCGCGCCCGCGGCGCCCGCCGCGCCCGCGGCCGGGTCCTCGTTCTCCGGCCCGCAGGCGGTCAGCAGCAGCGCCAGCGCGGCGAGCGGGACGGCGGCGCGCAGCGCGTTCTGAGTGTTGGTCACAGTGGTTCCCCGTGGATGATGTGGTCGGTGCGGCGCCGGAATGCGGATGTGGCGCCGCGAGGTCGGACGCCGGCGAGTGCCGGGCGGTTCCCGGGGAACCGTACCGGTGCCCGGGGACAGTGACCGACGGTGGACGAGAGGGGGCGCCGTGATCGCGGCCGTGCTCGGGGCGGTGCTGGGCGGCCTGCTGGTGGCGCCCGCGCTGCGGGGTCTGGTGGTGCGTTACGCCGTGCCGGAGGGCGGGCCGTGGTGCACCCGGTGCCCGGCGTGCGAGCGGCGGTTGCGCGGTCTGCCGCCCGGCGGGCGCTGCCCGGGCTGCCGGGAGCGGCTGGGGCCGGGGGCCTGGCAGGTGGAGGCGGTGACGGTCGCGGTGGCGGCGGCCGCGCTGTCGGCGGCGCACCCGGCCGACGCGGTGCTGCTGCTCTGGGCGGCCGGCCCGGGCGTGGTGCTCGGCTTCACCGACGCCCGGGTGCGGCGGCTGCCGTACCCGCTGAGCTGGGCGCTGGCGGCCGGCCTGGCCGCGCTGCTGGTGGTGGTGGAGCTGGCGGCCGGCAGTCCGGGTGTGCTGCTGCGCTGTCTGCTGGTGGCGCTCGTCGCCGCCGCGCTGTTCGAACTGCCCGGCTGGATCGGTCTGATGGGCCCGGGGGACACCGTGCTGGCGCTCGGCCTGGGCGCGCTGCTCGGCCGGTACGGCTGGTCGGCCGCGTTCACCGGGCTCTTCGCGGCGTCGGTGCTGGCCGGGCTCTGGGCGGTGGTCCGGGCGGTGGCGGCCCTGGCGCGGCGGCGGCCGGTGCGCGGGCTGGAGCTGCCGATGGGCCCGTTCCTGCTGCTCGGCACCCTGGCCGCGGTCCTGCTGCAGTAGGAGGAGGGGGGACGAGCGGGGCCCGCCGTACCGGTCCGGTACGACGGGCCCCGCCGTCGGCGCGCGAGCCCCACCCTCAAGGAGCGGCGCGCCGGGGGGAGTTACGGCATCTGGTGGACGAACGGGCCGACCGCGTTGGAGAAGGCGTTCCCGTTGTTGGCGTCCCAGTTGGTGGACCAGGTCATCGCGCCGCGGATGGTGGGCCACTTGGCCGGCGGGACGAAGCTGCCGCAGTTCTTGCCGGTGGCCAGGCAGTCCAGCGCGTTGTTCACCACGGTCGGCGAGACGTAGCCACCGCCGGCCGCCTTGCTGGAGGCCGGGACGCCGATGCCGACCTGGTCGGGCCGCAGGCCGCCCTGGATCTGGGTGCAGACCTGCGCGGTGATGAAGTCGATGGTGCCCTGGTTGTAGACCTTGCCGTCGCAGCCGTTCATGCCGCCCGAGTTGTAGAACTGGGTGTTGACGACGGTCAGGATGTCCTTGGTGTTCAGCGCCAGTTGGAAGTAGGCGCCGGCGGTGCTGTACATCCCGATGGTCTCCGGGGCCATCGTCAGGATGAAGTTCGAGCCGACCTTGGCCTGCAGGCCGTGCAGCGCGTTCCCGAGGTAGGTCGGGTTGACGCCGTTCTCCAGGTCGACGTCGATGCCGTCGAAGCCGTAGTCCTTGATGATCGCGTAGGCGCTGTCGGTGAACGCGGCCGCCGCGGCGGCGTCACCCACGCTGATCGCGCCGTTCTGGCCGCCGATCGAGAGGACGACCTTCTTGCCGGCCGCCTGCTTGGCCTTCAGGTCGGCGCGGAACTGCGCGTCGGTGTAGCCGCCGAGGGCCTTGGCGAGCCCCAGGTCGAGGGTGAAGCTGATCGCCCCGCCCCTGGTCGGCACGGCGTCGGCGAAGGAGACCGCGATGATGTCGTAGGCGCTCTGGACGTCGCTCAGCTTCTGGACGGTCGCGCCGTTGTCGAAGTTGTGCCAGTAGCCGGTGACCACGTGCTTCGGCAGGCCGGTGACCGGCGGGGCGGTGGTGGTCGCGGTCGCCGTGGGCGTCGGCGTGGCGGTCTGGGTCGGGGTGGCGGTCGCCGTGGGGGTGGCGGTCGCGGTCGGCGTCGCGGTGGCCGTGGGCGACGCGGTGGCGGTCGGCGTGGCGGTGGGCGTCGCGGTCGGGCTCGGCGTGGAGGTGCCGCCGGGGCCGCTCAGCGTGATGTCGTCCGCGAGGTAGGCGCTCTGGCCGTACCAGCCGTGCACGAACAGCGTGACGTTCTTGACGTTCGCGCCGGTGGTGAAGGTGGAGGAGAGCTGGTTCCAGCTGTTCTGGTTGGACCAGCTGCTCGGGTCGGTGCCGCCGGTGCCGCGCGCGCCGAGGTAGACGTACGGACCCTGGACCCAGGCGCTCAGGGTGTAGCTGGTGTTGGGCAGCACGCTGATGGTCTGGGTGCACTCGGCGGTGTCCGCGGCGCCCGGCGTGGCCTGCAGCGCGCCGGTGCCGGAGTGGACCGGAGTGGAGACGGTGCCCGCGGCGCCGGTACAGACCCAGCCGGCGGTCGAACCGGAGTCGAAGCCGCCGTTGGAGACCAGGTTGCCGGCGGCCGCGCTGGCGCCGCCGGCGAAGAGGGCGAGGCCGCTGCCGGCGAGGGCGAGGGCGGTGGCACCGGCGGCGAGGGCCGGAAGGGTGCTGCGCCGGCGCTTGTGCGCGGGCTGGTTCAGCGTACGGGCCATGGAGGTGCGCTCCTGGGGGAGGAGCGGCCGCCGCGGTGGGGGGCGCGGCGGCCGCGTGTGGGGGAGGGCTCCCGCCGGGCCGACGAGCGTGCCCGGGCCGAGGACGACGGACGGTCGGCGGTGTGGGAGCACCGGAGCGAGGAGCGTCGTGTTCGGTTCGGGAACGCCCGGGGGCGAGGAGGGAATTGCGTCCGCAGTACTGCCTCGGATGGGGCGGCGGTGGTGCGTGTTCCGCCCTGGGTCACAAGCTGGACTAGACCATTGGTGGTCGTCAAGCATTGAACCGTCGGCTTACGGATTCTTTAAGGAACCGGATACCGTTCCGTATCCGGAGCCCCGGGAGCCACCGGGCGTTCGTGCGGGTGTGTTCCGGCCACTTCCGCCACGCGGCCCTCGACCTGCTCCGCACAGGACTGTGACCGGACTGCTACCTGCGGCTTTACCCACTGCCTCCGGGCCGGAGTAGGCTGCGCCGGGGGTTGTGACGTCCCCCGGTGAATGAGTACGGAGGGGCCGAAAACCATGGGTCTGCGCGATGTCGTCGAACGCACGCCGGGTCTGCGCACCCTGCTGGACGGTATGTACGGCCTCTACGGTCGCCGGGTCGAGGTGCACCTCGCCCGGACCCCCCATCACATCGGCGTGATCCTCGACGGCAACCGCCGCTGGGCCAAGGCGACCGGTGGCTCCACCGCCTACGGCCACCAGCGCGGCGCCGACAAGATCAGCGAGTTCCTCGGCTGGTGCGACGAGACCCACGTCAAGGTCGTCACGCTCTGGATGCTCTCCACCGACAACCTCTCCCGGCCGGCCGACGAGCTCGTCCCGCTGCTCGGGATCATCGAGGACGCCGTCACCGGCCTGGCCGCCGCCCGCCGCTGGCGGGTCAACCCGGTCGGCGCGCTGGACCTGCTCCCGCAGCACACCGCGGACGTGCTCAAGCGGGCCGCCGACGAGACCGCCGGGATCGACGGGATCACCGTGAACGTCGCCGTCGGGTACGGCGGCCGGCACGAGATCGCCGACGCCGTCCGCTCGCTGCTCCAGGAGCACGCCGGGCGCGGCACCTCGATCGAGGAACTGGCCGAAATCCTCGACGTCGAGCACATCGCCGAGCACCTCTACACCAAGGGCCAGCCCGACCCGGACCTGGTCATCCGCACCTCGGGCGAGCAGCGGCTGTCCGGCTTCCTGCTCTGGCAGAGCGCGCACAGCGAGTTCTACTTCTGCGAGGCCTACTGGCCCGCCTTCCGGAAGGTCGACTTCCTCCGGGCACTGCGCGCGTACGAGGAGCGCCACCGGCGGATGGGGCTCTGACGCCCACCGGCCCCCACCCGCCCCCGCCGACCCCCCAGTAGGGCTGGAGTACCCGGCGGCGGCGCGAGGCCAAACGTTCACCGGCAATGATCCGTCAGTTCGCCGAGTGCGTGAATGCACCGCCCCTCGCCTGGGAATACTCCGAGCAGACCGGCCCCGAGGCCACCGGGGCAGCGGGGGCCGGCTTGCCGCGGATGACGCAGGGTCATCCGCTCTGGAGGCCTAGTGGTCAGTTCCAAGAGCCGCCGGACACCAGACCGGCGGACCTACGTTCTCGACACCAGCGTGCTTCTGGCGGACCCGCTCGCCATGACCCGCTTCGAGGAGCACGAGGTCGTCCTGCCGGTGGTCGTGGTCACCGAGCTGGAAGCCAAGCGGCACCACCCGGAGCTGGGCTACTTCGCCCGCCAGGCGCTGCGGCTGCTCGACGACTACCGCATCCGTTTCGGCCGGCTCGACGAGCCGATCCCGGTCGGGGAGCTCGGCGGCACCATCCGGGTCGAGCTGAACCACTCCGACCTGTCGATACTGCCGGTCGGCTACCGGTCCGCGGGCGGCGAGGCGGACAGCCGGATCCTTGCGGTGGCCCGCAACCTGCAGGCCGAGGGGTACGACGTCACCGTCGTCTCCAAGGACCTGCCGCTGCGGATCAAGGCCAGTTCGGTCGGCCTGCTCGCCGAGGAGTACCGGGCCGAGCTGGCGATCACCTCCGGGTGGACCGGCATGGCCGAGCTGCACGTCCCCGCCGACCAGGTGGACGCGCTGTTCGCGGCCGGCCACGACGCCGCGGTGGACGTCGAGGGCGCGGCCGAGCTGCCCGTCCACACCGGACTGGTGCTCGGCTCCGAGCGCGGCCGGGCGCTGGGCCGGGTCACCGGCGACGGCCGGGTGCGGCTGGTGCGCGGCGAGCGCGAGGCCTTCGGGCTGCGCGGGCGCAGTGCCGAGCAGCGGGTGGCGTTGGACCTGCTGCTCGATCCGGAGGTGGGCATCGTCTCGATGGGCGGGCGGGCCGGTACCGGCAAGTCGGCGCTGGCGCTGTGCGCGGGGCTGGAGGCGGTGCTGGAGCGGGGGCAGCACCGCAAGGTGATGGTGTTCCGGCCGCTGTACGCGGTCGGCGGCCAGGAGCTCGGCTACCTGCCCGGGTCCGAGACGGAGAAGATGAGCCCCTGGGCGCAGGCGGTCTTCGACACCCTCTCGGCCGTGACCACCCCGGACGTCATCGAGGAGGTGATCTCCCGGGGCATGCTGGAGGTCCTGCCGCTGACCCACATCCGGGGGCGTTCGCTCCACGACGCCTTCGTGATCGTGGACGAGGCGCAGTCGCTGGAGCGCAACGTCCTGCTGACGGTGCTCTCCCGGATCGGCCAGGGCTCCCGGGTGGTGCTGACCCACGACGTGGCCCAGCGCGACAACCTGCGGGTCGGCCGCTACGACGGCGTCGTCGCGGTGGTCGAGAAGCTGAAGGGCCATCCGCTGTTCGCCCACATCACCCTTACCCGCTCCGAGCGCTCCCCGATCGCGGCGCTGGTCACGGAGATGCTGGAGGACATCAACCCGTGATTCGCCCGCACTAGGGCATAGTCGGACAATACGGTCAACTCTGGGCGTGGGGCCCGCTCCTGACAGGAGCGGGCCCCGTCCCTTTCATCACATCGAGTGCTTTCTGTCCGGAGAACTCCAGTGCGGTGAATGTGAGATGCGCCACGCAACAGGGAATTGCGTCGACAGTGCCCGGTGCGGCATGGTGAGGGTTCTGTCAGGCCCCGCGTACGGCATGACAGGGCCCCCGGGAGACCGTGGGCCCGGTCCGGACGGTCCGCCAACTCCGGTAGGTGGACGCACAATTGAACACCGATGAGCCGTACGCCGCCCGATCGCAACGCCCGGTCGCCCACCGCTTCCGGACGCCGGGTCAGTACCTCCCGTGACCAGCACCGTACGGAGGGCAGCGCAAAGGGGCATCTTGCGCCCGTACGGTCACGCGTGGGCGATGCTGGAAGGAAACCATGTGACTCGGATCTCGGTCCGGGGAGTCGCTGTGGCCTCCGCCACCGCCGTCACCGCAGTCGGTGCCGTCGTGGGTATGGCCTCGGGCAGCGAGGGCAAGACGACGCAGACGGTCGATGTCGCCGGCGCGACCCTGCTTGCCGAAGTCCCCTCTGGCGCCCAGGCGCAGACCATCAGTGACAACATCGGCACGCAGGCCTCCGCCCAGCAGGCCGCCGCCGATGCGGCCGCGAAGGCCGCCGCGGAGCAGAAGGCCGCCGAGGAGGCAGCGCGCCAGCAGGCCGCAGCCGACGCGCAGGCCAAGGCCGACGCGCAGGCCAAGGCCGACGCGGAGAAGGCCGCCAAGGCGGCCGAGGAGAAGCGGAAGGCCGACGAGGCCGCCGCCAACCGCTCCAAGGCGCGCTCGGCGATGGCAGCCACCGACACGTCGGCCCCCCCGGTTTCGGTCAGCCCCGGTTCGGTCCAGGAGATCGCCCAGCAGATCGTCGGCAGCGACGCTCAGTTCCAGTGCTTCAGCCAGATCGTGAAGCGCGAGAGCGGCTGGGACTACACCGCGACCAACAAGAGCTCCGGTGCGTACGGCCTGGTCCAGGCGCTGCCCGGCACCAAGATGGCCTCGGCCGGTGCCGACTGGCGCACCAACCCGGCCACCCAGATCAAGTGGGGCCTCAGCTACATGAACAGCCGCTACGGCAGCCCCTGTGGCGCCTGGTCCTTCTGGCAGTCGCACCACTGGTACTAGGAACCACCGGTACCCGCAGCACGCCGTACCACCTCGGCCCCCGACCGCTCTCCTGCGGTCGGGGGCCGAGGTGTGTGGTGGGCCGCCCCGCCGCCATGGCCGTGCGCCGGGCGGGGCTGCCGCGCTGGACGGGCCGCGCCGCCCGGGCCGCGCTGACCAGTGCGCTCGCGGGCGGTGCGGGCCCGGGTGCGGACGCGGGGCGCGGGGAGGGGTCCTGGTTGCTCCCCGCACCGGCCGGTCCGCCGACAGATGGCTCCTGTACTCGTTCGGAGTCCTCCCCGTTGCCCGATGCCTGAAACCACCCGGTCACCACCGGTTTGTCCGGATACGGACCGGCCGCCCGACCGGCCCGCGGGCGGCCGAGACCGGCCGCCCGGCGCCCGTCGGTCTCCGCCGGCCGACCGGTCAACCGCCCCGCCCGGCGGACTCGTGCCGGGCCGGGCGGGTAGTTTCATCCCTGACGGCCGTGGCACGACCCACGGCGTACCGCCGGCACGGCGGCCCAACGGGGGAGCGGTGGTAGCGAGGATGGCGCGGGGCGGGAAGGCCTTCAAGGCCGTGGCCAAGGGCATGGCCGTGGTGGCGAGCGCGGCCGCCGTGATCGAGCGGCGCCGGCGGGCCGCGATCGCGGCCGAGTACCACGAACCCCCGGACCCGCTGCCGGTACCGGAGCAGGTGCCGGCCCCGGCGCCCGCCGCCGTGGCCGCGGCACCGGCCCCGCTGCCGGCGCCGCGCGGGGAGCACGCCGAGGCGGGCCGGGGCCAGGCCCCGGTCGCGCCGGCCCCCACCCACGGCGCCTTCGGGCGCGAACTCCACCCCGGCCGGCCCGCCACCCCGGCCGAGGCGGTGCCCTGGGGCCTGCGGGTGGCGGCCGAGTCGACCTGGCGGCTGCTGCTGCTCGGCGCCGCGCTCTACGTCGTCTTCATGGTCGTCGACATGCTGCGGCTGGTGGCCTTCGCGGTGCTGGCCTCGCTGCTGATCTCCGCGCTGCTGGAGCCCACCGTCTCCTGGCTGCGCCGGCACGGCGTACCGCGGTCGCTGGCGGCCGGCGGGGTGTTCATGAGCGGTCTGGCCGGGATCGGCCTGGTCGGCTGGTTCGTGGTCTGGCAGGTGACCACCAACCTGTCGACCGTGACCACCAAGGTCCAGGACGGTGTGGCCACCCTCCGGGACTGGCTGATCACCGGGCCGCTGCACCTGACCCAGCAGCAGATCACCGACTTCGCGAACCAGATCACCAAGGCGATCAGCACCAACACCGAGCAGCTCACCTCGGTCGGCCTCACCGGTGCGCAGATCGCCGTCGAGGTGCTGACCGCCGTCCTGCTCGCCTTCTTCACCACCTTCTTCTTCCTCTACGACGGCGAGCGGATCTGGAACTGGGTGCTGCGCGGCCTGCCCCGGCACTCCCGCTACGCGATGGCCGGGGCCGGTCCGAAGGCCTGGGCCACGCTCACCGCGTACGTGCGCGGGACGGTCTGCGTGGCCTTCATCGACGCGGTCTGCATCGGCGTCGGCATCCAGATGCTCGGGGTGCCGATGGCGCTGCCGCTGGCGGTGATCATCTTCCTGGGGGCCTTCGTCCCGCTGGTCGGGGCGCTCGTCACCGGCACCGTCGCGGTGCTGATCGCGCTGGTCACCGAGGGTCCGTTCACCGCGCTGATGGTGCTGGTGGTGCTGATCGCCGTCCAGCAGATCGAGGGGCACGTGCTGCAGCCGCTGATCCTCGGCCGGGCCGTCCGGGTGCATCCGCTGGGCGTGGTGCTCGGGGTGGCCGCCGGCTCGATCATCGGCGGCATCGGCGGCGCCATCGTCGCGGTGCCGCTGATCGCGGTCACCAACACGGTGGTCGCCCACCTGCGCCGCCGCAACGAGGCCGGGCAGGCCGTCTTCACCGCGATGGAGGCCGCCCGTGAGGCGGCCGTCGCCCGGACGGCGGCGGCCACGTCCGCGGGTGCCGCGGGCGCCGCGGCGCCCGGTGGGACGGGTGCGCCGGTGAGCGCCGAGTAGGTCCGGCCGGGCCCCGGCCCACCCGGACGCGCGAGGGCCCGCCGGACGGAAGTCCGGCGGGCCCTCGTGGTGTGGCGTGGGATCAGGCGTCGACGCCGGCCAGGGCGGCCTCGGAGTCGAGGACGCCGGCCACGGCCTGCAGCACGGCGGCGATCTTCACGGAGGCCTGGATGACCTCGCGCGCGACACCGGCCTTGCTCAGCACGCCCTCGTGGGAGTCGAGGCACTGGCCGCAGCCGTTGATGGCCGAGACCGCGAAGCACCAGAGCTCGAAGTCGATCTTCTCGACGCCCGGAGTGCCGATGATGTTCATCCGCAGGCCGGCCCGCATGCCGCTGTACTCCTTGTCGGAGAGCAGGTGCGTGGTCCGGTAGTAGACGTTGTTCATCCCCATGATCGCGGCCGCGCCCTTGGCGGCGTTGTACGCCTCCGGGGAGAGGTTGGCCTTGGCCTCGGGCTCCAGCGCACGCAGCACGGCGGGGCTGCGGGTGGCCATCGCGCAGGAGAGCACGGTGCCCCAGAGCTGCTGGGCGGGGAGGTCGGAGTTGCCGATGACCGCGCTCAGGTTGAGCTTGAGGTCCTTGGCGTAGTCCGGGAGGGCGGACTTCAGGTCGTCGAGAGCCATGTCGGTCAGCCCGCCAGCAGGGCCTGGGCGTCGAGGGTGTCCTCGCCCTTGGTCCAGTTGCACGGGCACAGCTCGTCGGTCTGCAGGGCGTCCAGCACCCGCAGGACCTCCTTGGGGTTACGGCCGACGGAGCCGGCGGTCACCATGACGAACTGGATCTCGTTGTTCGGGTCGACGATGAAGACCGCGCGCTGGGCGGTGCCGTCAGCGCCCTCGACGCCACAGGCACGCATCAGCTCGTGCTTGACGTCGGCCAGCATCGGGAAGGGCAGGTCGCGCAGGTCCTTGTGGTCCTTGCGCCAGGCGTGGTGCACGAACTCGGAGTCGCCGGAGACGCCGAGGATCTGGGCGTCGCGGTCCGCGAACTCCTCGTTCAGCTTGCCGAACGCGGCGATCTCGGTCGGGCAGACGAACGTGAAGTCCATCGGCCAGAAGAAAACGATCTTCCACTTGCCCTCGTAGGACTTGTGGTTGATCTCGGCGAAGGCGTTCGCGGCGTCCAGGTCGACGCAGGCGTTGAGTTCGAACTCGGGGAACTTGTCACCGATCGTGAGCACGTTCGCTTCTCCTGAAGTGATGAGGGGAGTTTGTCCGGATTGCGGAACGGCTTCCACGATTCCACATCGTGGACTGATCAGGGAAATAGCTACACTCGATGTGTCTGATCGGAGAGAGTTATCAATACCCCCACGCCCCCCTCCCGCCCCAGGCCCCGCAGGGGCACCACGCGCAAACCCGAGGCCGCTGTGGGGAGCGCCACACCCCGCGGCCCCCGCGCGCCCACCGTCGCCCAGCTCAAGGCCTTCGTGGCGGTGGCCGAGCACCGGCACTTCCGCGACGCGGCGGCCGCCACCGGGACCAGTCAGCCCGCCCTGTCGGGAGCGGTCGCGGCGCTGGAGGAGTCGCTGGGCGCGCAGCTGGTCGAGCGTACGACACGCAAAGTGATCGTCACTCCCCTGGGGGAGCGCGTGCTCGAACACTCGCGCCGGGTGCTCGCCTCCTTGCAGGCCCTGACCGAGGAGGTGGAGGCCGCCCGCCGGCCGTTCACGGGTCCGCTGCACCTCGGCGTCATCCCGACCGTCGCCCCGTACCTGCTGCCCACCGTGCTGCGGCTGGTCCGCGACCGCTATCCGGAGCTGGAGCTGCACGTCCACGAGGAGCGCACGCCCTCGCTGCTGGAGGGGCTGGCCGCCGGCCGGCTGGACGTGCTGCTGCTCGCGCTCCCGGCCGGCGGGGCCTCGCCCACCCGGGACATCCCGCTGTTCGACGAGGACTTCGTGCTGGTCACCCCGCCCGGGCATCCGCTCGCCGGGCGGATCGACGTCCCGCGCGACGTGCTGCTCGACCTCGAGGTGCTGCTGCTGGAGGAGGGCCACTGCCTGCGTGACCAGGCCCTCGACATCTGCCGCGAGGTCGGCGCCGACCCCGGCGGCTCCACCACCCGGGCGGCCGGGCTCTCCACCCTGGTCCAGCTGGTGGCCGGCGGCCTCGGTGTCACCCTGCTGCCCACCACGGCGCTGGACGTCGAGGCGGGCCGGACCGACCGGCTGGCCGCCGTCCGCTTCGCCGCCCCGGCGCCCGGGCGCCGGATCGGGCTCGCCACCCGGCCGGGCTCGGCCCGCAGCGCGGAGTACGACCGGTTCGCGGCCTCGCTGCGCGAGGTGCTGGCGGAGCTGCCGGTCCGGATCGTCGAGTAGTCGGGCCGGGGCGCCGGGCCGGGCTGCCGGTCCGGCCCCGGGCGGCGCCCGCCCCGCACCCGCCCCGCGTCAGCCGGTCCGGGCCGCCGAGCCCAGGCAGAGTCCGACCGTGGTGGCGACCAGTAGGTCCAGCGCCCGCAGCGCCTCGGCGTCCGGCTGCTCGCCGGTGCTGCGCAGCACCAGGTAGCGGTCGGTCAGCCCGTCGAAGCCGGTCAGGAAGTGCGTGGCGATGTCGCGCGCGGGCAGGGGCAGCTCCAGGCCGTGGGCGGCCGCGAGGGCGTCGAGCATCTGCGAGGCGGTGTCCTCGATCTCGTGCTGCAGCCCGCGCATGATCTCCTGGAGGTCGGGGTCGCGCAGCGCCAGCGCCGCGAACTCGTCCAGCAGGACGCAGCGCCCCTCCTCGCCGGTGGCACCCGCCCAGAGCGCGTGCACCATGGCCCGGATCTGCTCGCCGAAGGGGCCGTCGCCCGGGGCGGCGTCGCGCACCTGGCCCACGAACTCGGCCGTCAGCTGTTCGACCACGGCGCGGTAGAGGTCCTTCTTGGTGCCGAAGGTGTAGTGCACCGTCGCCTGTGCCACCCCCAGCTCGGCCGCGATCGCCCGGGTACTGCCGGCGGCGACGCCCTCGCGGGTCATCAGGTCGATGGCGGCCCGGACCAGTTGCGGGCGCCTTTCGGAGGCGGGGACATGTGCCATTGGGCCAGGGTAGCGCCACGGTCAAATAACTCGGTCGAGTGAACCTGTCGGTCGATTATGTCGACCAACTTTGTCAGGTGACAAAGTTGGTCGTACGGTGGAGTCCGACCTGTTCGGGCACCCGCTCGCCGACCGACGTGATCGAGGGTTCACTCATGGCCACGTACCTGTACCGCCTGGGCCGCTACTGCTTCCGTCGCAGGCGCGCCGTGCTCGCCGTCTGGCTCGCCGTGCTGATCGCGGTCGGCGGGGCCGCCGGGGCCTTCGCCGGCAAGACCAGCGACGAGTTCAAGGTGCCCGGCACCGAGGCGCAGAGCACCCTGGACCGCATCAAGGGCACCTTCCCGGAGCAGGGCCACGGCGCGGCCCAGGTGGTCTTCGGCGCCCCGGCGTCCGGCGGCATCACCACCGCCGAGGCGGCCGGGGCCGTCAGCGCGGCGGTCGGCCGGATCGCCGCCGTCCCCGGGGTCGCGGCGGTGCCCGACCCCTACGCCACCGGCGCGCTCTCCCCGGACGGCAGGGTCGCGCTGGCCCTGGTCTCCTTCGACCGCCCGCTCGCGGACGTCACCGACCAGCAGCGCGACGCTGTCCGGGCGGCCGCCGGCCCGGCCGGCGACGCCGGGCTGACCGTTGCCTTCGGCGGCGACGCCTACAACCGGATGGCGCAGGTCGACGGCGGCGAGGCCGTCGGCCTGATGGTGGCCGGCGTGGTCCTGGTGATCACCCTGGGCTCGCTGGTCGCCGCCGGGCTGCCGCTGCTGACCGCCCTGCTCGGGGTCGGGGTGGCGATGGCCGCGCTGCTGGCCCTCTCCGGCTCGTTCGAGATCATCACCACCGCGCCGGTGCTGGCCCTGATGGTCGGCCTCGCGGTCGGCATCGACTACGCCCTGTTCATCCTCTCCCGGCACCGCCGGCACCTCGCCGAGGGCCTGGAGCCGGAGGAGGCGGCGGCCCGCGCCAACGCCACGGCCGGCAGCGCGGTGGTCTTCGCGGGTCTGACCGTGGTGGTCGCGCTCGCCGGGCTCGCCGTCGCCGGGGTGCCGTTCCTGACCGTGATGGGTCTGTCCGCCTCCGGCGCCGTGGTGGTGGCGGTGCTCGTCGCGATCACCCTGCTGCCCGCGCTGCTCGGTTTCGCCGGCCGGGCCATCGACCGGCTGCCGGTCTGGCGGCGGGCGCTGAAGGCCCCCGGCCGGACGACCCTGGGCGAGCGCTGGGCGACCTTCGTGGTGCGCCGCCCGCTGGTCGTGCTGTTCACCGGGCTGGCCGCGCTGGGCGTCCTCGCGGTGCCGGCCGCGAGCCTCAGCCTCGGCCTGCCCGGCGGCGGCTCACAGGCCGCCGGCACCGACGCCCGTACCGCGTACGACCGGATCGGCGAGAGCTTCGGCCCCGGGTTCAACGCACCGCTGGTGGTCGTCGTCGACGCAGGGAGCGCGGCGCGGCCGGAGCAGGCCGTCCAGGGCGTGGCCGCGAAGCTGGGCACCCTGGAGGGGGTGCGGACGCTGCTGCCCCCGACCGTCGACGGGCCGAGCGGCACGGCCCTGCTCACCGTTATCCCGACCACCGGCCCGGACCACGCCGACACCAGGAAGCTGGTCGGGGAGATCCGCGACCAGCGCGACGACCTGCGGGCCTCGACCGGCGCGCGGATCGACGTCACCGGCACCACGGCCGCCAACATCGACGTCTCCGCCAAGCTCGGCGACGCCCTGCCGCCCTTCGTGGCGGTGATCGGCGGCATCGCGCTGGTGCTGCTGGCGCTGGCCTTCCGTTCGGTCCTGGTGCCGCTGAAGGCGGTGGCCGGCTTCCTGCTCAGCATCTCGGCCTCGCTCGGCGCGGTGGTCGCCGTCTACCAGTGGGGCTGGCTGGACGGGCTGATCGACGTGCCGAAGGTGGGCCCGGTGGTGAGCTTCGTGCCGATTCTGCTGATCGCGGTGCTGTTCGGGCTGGCGATGGACTACGAGCTGTTCCTGGTCTCCGGGATGAAGGAGCACCACGTGCACGGCATGGCGCCCCGGGAGGCCGTGGTCGCCGGGGTGAAGAACGGCGCGCGGGTGGTCACGGCGGCCGCCCTGATCATGGTCGCGGTCTTCGGCAGCTTCGTCTTCGGCCACGACCCGATCGTCCAGCCGATCGGCTTCGCGCTGGCGGTGGGCGTGCTGGTGGACGCCTTCGTGGTGCGGATGGCCCTGGTGCCGGCCGCGATGACGCTGTTCGGCAGGGCGGCCTGGTGGTTCCCGAAGAGCCTGGAGAGGGTGGTGCCGCGGGTGGACATGGAGGGCGAGCAGCTGATGGCCCGGCTGGAGTCGGAGCGGGCCGCGCCCGAGGGCACGACCGGGGCCGGGGGCGCCGAGGAGAGCGGCGCGGCGAAGGAGCCGCAGCGGGTCTGACGGGCCCGTCCCGGAGGGCGTCCGGCCACGACGGCCGGGCGCCCTCCGGCGTACCCGGCGGGCCTACGGCAGCCGCTGTTCGAACCAGACGACCTTGCCGGTGCCCAGGCGGGTGGCGCCCCAGCGCTCGGCGCACCTGGCCACTATCTGCAGCCCGCGCCCGCGTTCGTCCTCCGGTCCGGTGCGCCGCGGTCGGGGCAGCAGCGGGCTGTCGTCGCCGACCTCGCAGCGCAGCCGGGAGGTGCGGACCAGGCTCAGGGTGACCGGGCGGGTGGCGTGCTGGACGGCGTTGGTGACCAGCTCGCTGACCATCAACTCGGTTGCCTCACTGAGCTCTTCGAGCCCCCAGCGGCGCAGCGTGTGGGCGGCCAGCCGGCGGGCCCGGCCGGGCGTCTCGTTGCGCGGCTGGAGGTACCAGTGCGCGACGTCCCCGGCCGGGATGCCGTCGAAGCAGGCGGCCAGCAGCGCGATGTCGTCACCGCGGTCGCCCGGCGGCAGGATCCGCAGCGCCTCCTGGCAGAGCTGCTCGGGGGTGTGCCGCTGGGTGGCGGCCAGCCGGGCCCGGAGCAGCTCCAGTCCGTCGCTGAGCGGGCGGGTGCGGGTCTCCACCAGGCCGTCGGTGAAGAGCAGCAGGGAGGAGCCGGGCGGGGCGGGCAGCTCGACGGAGTTGAAGTCGACCCCGCCGACGCCGATCGGCGCGCCCGAGTCCAGCTCCAGCAGCTCGGCCGTGCCGTCCGGCCCGACGAGCACCGGCGGGACGTGCCCCGCGTTGGCGAGCACCACGCGGTTGGCGATCGGGTCGTAGACCGCGTACACGCAGGTGGCCAGGTGCTGTTCGCGGCCGAGCCGCTGGGCCTGTTCGTCCAGGTGGTAGAGCACCTCGTGCGGGGGCAGGTCGAGCGCGGCCAGGGTCTGGGCGCTGGTGCGGAGCTGGCCCATGATGGCGGCCGAGGTCAGCGAGTGGCCCATCACGTCGCCGACGATCAGCGCCACCCGGTTCCCGGGCAGCGGGACGGCGTCGTACCAGTCCCCGCCGACCTGCGCGCCGCGCTCGCCGGGCAGGTAGCGCTGGGCGAGCCGGACGCCGTGCGGCTGGGGCAGGCGCAGCGGCAGCATGCTGCGCTGGAGCTCGTTGGCTATCTCCCACTCGCGGGCGTACCGCAGGGCGGTGTCCACGGCGAGCCCGGCCTGGGTGGCGAGGTGGGCGGCGGTGGCGGTGTCGGTGGCGTCGAAACTGGGGCGGCCGGTCTTCTCGGGCGGCCGGCGGATCAGCACCAGCAGGCCGAGGACGGCCTTGCGCCCGCGCAGCGGCAGGGCGAGCACCGAGGAGCCCGGGCCGAGCCGGGCCAGCCCGCGCGGGCCGTACAGCTCGCGCAGCAGCTCGGTGGTCCGGTCGGGGCCGGCGGCCGGGGAGCCGGCCGCCCCGAGGACGGCGGCCTCGGCGGGGCGGCGGCTCAGCAGGGTGTGCGCGAGCGCACCGCCCCGGGTGACCGGGGTGGCGGGCCCGGTGTCGGCGGTCGAGCGCGAGCCGTACCGGGTGCCGTAGCGGGAGCCGCGGTGGTCGGAGCCGGTGGTCGGCCGGCCGCGGCGGCCGAGCCGGGTGCCGCGGCTGTGGTGGATCCGCAGGTCGTCGGGGAAGCCGGGTTCGCGCTCGACGTTGGGCAGCGGGTCGCGCAGGTGCACGACGGCGGCGTCGGCGAGGGTCGGTACGAGGACGCGGCAGATGTTGCGCAGCGTCGCGGCCAGGTCCAGGGCGCTGTTGATCCGCCGGGTCGCGGAGTCCAGGTAGGCGAGCCGCTCGGCGACCTGTCCGGTGGCGCTCGGCCCGCTCCCCTCCGGGGCCGGTGGCGTGCGGCGCGGGCCCGGGAGGGCAGGCGGCTGTCCGGCCTCGGGTTTGAGCTGGTCGCGCACGGCTGCCTGTCCTGGGATTGATGGGGAGTGGTGGCTCTGCTGGTCCGGCGGTCGGTCGGTGGGGCGGTGTGGCGAACGGTCAGCCGACGCGTCGGCAGCAGAGGAACAGCTGCTCCTCCGGCGGCAGCGAGGTGCTGGCCGGCGCGTACGGATGCCCCGACTGCTCCTCGACCGCGAACCCGGACTCCACCAGGACCCGTTCCAGATCCTCCCGCAGATACCCGCTGATCCGCAGCTCCCGTCCGAGGAACGGCAGTGGAACGTGATCCAGGTCCGCCTCGACCATACCGAGCGCCAGCAGACCGCCGGGCCGCAGGAGCGCGCGCAGCCGGGTCAGCACGGTGGGGATCTCCTCCTGGGGGAGGAGGATGAGGGAGAAGAAGGCGGTGACGGCGTCGAAGGTGCCGCGGCCCCGCGGGCCCAGGGCCGGGAGGTTCCAGGCCCGGTCGGCGCGCCGGGTGGCCAGGTCGTACATGTCGATGCGGTGGAAGGCGGGGGCGAACGGCCCGTTCGGCGCCGCCGCGCGGGCCAGGGTGAGCATGACGTCCGAAAGGTCTATACCGGTGACGCGCATCCCGGCGGCGGTCAGCTGTCGGACGGTCGGGTCGCCAGTGCCGCAGCCGATGTCCAGCACGGTGGCGCCCGGTTCGAGCCGGGCCAGCAGCCGGCGGCCGCAGGCGAGCTGGCCGCGCTTGGCGGGGAAGGCCTCTCCGTAGCCGGCGCCGATGGTGTCGAAGGCGACGGCCTGCAGGGCCCGCTCGGCACGGCGGCGCAGGACGTCGGGGCCGTCGTCGCCGTCCGCGTCCTCGTCGAGGGGGGACGGGTCGGATATCTGTCCGGTCGTCACGATTGAGAGGCACCTTTCCACCCGGGCCTCCGGTCGGCCGGACGAGGCCGGCCCGCCGTCCTGCCGGCGCCCGCGTTGCCCCGCCGGCCCGCTGCCGGTGGCGGTACGTCACGCTCCCCGCGTCACACTGACTGCACGCTGACACTTTGCACAGGGACACTCTGCACCGCGGGAGCGCCGTCGCGCTGCCGTTTCCGGACGATCCGCCGGACGGGTGCCGTCATGTCTGTACTGGCATCTGAGAATATGCGTGATCACTGCGCCGTGGGGTCCCTTTCCGGCCAACTCGTGACGGTTGGGGTGCTGTGGCCCGGCTTGCGGAAGCACGGGGGGTGCGGGCCAGGGTGGTGCGGTCGGCCGCCGCACGCCGCGGGGCCCGTCGGAGCACGCTCCCGACCTGCGGATCCGTCCGCGTCCGGGGCCGGCAAGGCGACGTTTATCGAACGTCAATCGGCCCGGTGCACAGTGGAGTCCAGCGCCGGGGAAGCGTTGAGGGTGCTCCCGCAGCCGGGGGGCTGCGGGAGCACCGAACGCACGGGGGTCGGCCCCCACGGGGGAAGCACGGGGGTGTGCGGGGCCTACGGCGCGGGGGGAGAGAGGGGCTCGGTGTGCTGCTGGGAGATGAGGTCCGCCACGGGGGAGGCCTCGGGCACACCGAGCCGCGTGAAGATCGCGTGCGCCTCGCGCAGACAGGCCAGCCCGCGGGCCGGCTGGGCCAGGCCGAGCAGCGCCTCGCCGAGCGCGGCGTTGGCGAGGCCCTGGCAGTAGGCGGAGTCCATCTCCTGCCCGATCGCCAGCGACTCCTCGGCCGCCTCGGCCGCGTCCGCGTGCTGCCCGGCGGCGAGCAGGCTCACCCCGAGGCGGGCCAGCGTGTAGCCCTCGCGGAGGCGGTTCTGCTGGGAGCGGTAGAGTCGGTGCGCCTCATGGAGGTGGGCGACGGCGGTGCCGGGCGCGCCGCCGGAGGAGAGCACGACGCCCAGCTGGTACAGCGTGTCGGCCAGGCAGGGGCCGTTCTTCGAGGCCCGGGCGCTGGCCACCGCGTCGGTGGCGGAGCGGACGGCGGACCGCGCGTCCCCGACGTCGAGCTGCGCCCGGGCGATGTTGCCCAGCAGCCGGGCCTCGCCGATGGGGGCGCCCACCACCCGGCTGATGGCGAGGGACTGCTCGAAGAAGGGCAGCGCCTCGGCGGAGCGGTCGGCGACGCTGAGGATGATGCCCAGGGTGTTGGTGGCCATCGACCGCAGGATGGTCAGGTCGTCGCTGTCCTGGAGGCTCAGGCTCTTCAGCAGCGAACGCTCGGCGCTCTGGAAGTCGTTGGTGACCGACTGCAGGGTGCCGCGGGCGAAGTGCACCCGGGCCAGCACGGCGGAGTCCTGGTACGACTCGGCGTTGTGGTCGGCGACCTCCAGCATCCGCCGGACCCGTGGACCGTGGGTCGGGTCCTCCACCAGGCTGTCCAGGACGATCAGCAGGTCGACGGCGGGTCGCAGCAATTCGCCGGGCCCGCTCACGGCGGCCTCGACCAGGCTGAGCAGCACCGCGATCTCGCTGCGCAGCCACGCCTGGGCCGATTCGCCGTCCGACAGGCTGAGACCGGGGGAGTTCAGACCGTTGAGCGGCTCCGGCAGCTGGTCGTCCGGCTCGATCGCCTGGGCGGCGTTGCGGACGGTCGGCAGCATCAGGTCGAGCAGCCGCCGCACCGCGGCGTGCTGCTCCTCGACGTCGCCGATCCGCTCGTTCTTGCGCTGCGCGTAGAGCCGCAGGAGGTCGTGGTACCGGTAGCGGCCCGGAGCGAAGCACTCCAGCATGTTCGCCTCGACGAGCGCCTCGGCGAGGTCCTCGGCGGTGTGCTCGTCGACGCCCAGCAGGGCGGTCACGGACGACAGCGGGAGGTCCGGAGAGTCGATCAGGGAGAGCAGTCGAAAGGCCCGCGCCTCGGGGGCGGAGAGCTGCGCGTAACCCAGTCCGATGGTGGTCTCCACCGCCAGGTTGCCGAGCTGGAGCTCGTCCAGCCTGCGCCGTTGATCGGCTAACCGCCGGGCGAGGTCGGAGACGCTCCAGCGCGGCCGGCTGGCCAGCCGGGCGGCGGCGATCCGGACGGCGAGGGGCAGGAAGCCGCAGGCGGTGACCACGGCCATGGAGGCCTCGGGCTCGGCCGTCACGCGCTGCTCGCCGACGATGGCCGAGAAGAGCGTGAGCGCCTCCTCGGGCGTCAGCTCCTCGACGTCGACCAGGTGGGCGCCGGGGATTCCGGCGAGCCGGGACCTGCTGGTGGCCAGCACCGAGCAGCCGGACACCCCGGGGATGAGCGGCTGGATCTGCTGGGCGTCCTGCGCGTTGTCCAGCAGGATCAGCATCCGCCGGCTGGCGAGCAGCGAGCGGTAGAGCGCCGCGCGCTGGTCGAGCGAGTCGGGGGTCTCGGTGACGCCGAGCGCGTGCAGGAAGTCACCGAGCACCACGGCCGGGTCGGCGGGCGAGGCGCCCGCGCCCCGGAGGTCGACGTACAGCTGTCCGTCCGGGAACTCGGCGCGCACCCGGTGCGCCACGTGGACGGCGAGAGTGGTCTTCCCGACGCCGCCGATGCCGGCCAGCGAGGTGACGACCACGGCCTGGCCGGTGGCGTTCATCAGGACGGCGGAGAGGTCGGCGACCAGCTCGGTGCGTCCGCTGAAGTCCGAGACGTCGGCGGGCAGCTGGGCCGGCGGGGTCACCGGGAGCGGCGCGTCCTCCCGGGCGGCGGCGCCGATCGGGGCGACGGCGGGGAGGGTCAGGGCGGGGTCGGCGGCCAGGATGCGGGAGTGCATGGTGGAGAGCCCGGCGCCGGGTTCGACGCCGAGCTCGTCGATCAGCAGCTTCCGGGTGTCCGTGTAGACCCCGAGCGCCTCCGCCTGGCGGCCGCACCGGTAGAGCGCGAGCATCAGCAGCTCGCGCAGCCGCTCCCGGAGCGGGTGTTCGGCGGTCAGGGAGCTCAACTCGCCGACCATGTCGGCGTGCAGGCCGATGTCGAGGGCCACCGCACACCGTTCCTCGGAGACGGTGACGTGCCGCTCGGCCAGACGCAGCCGCTGGGACTCCGCGTACGGGCCGGGAACGCCGGTCAGCGCCCGGCCGGTCCAGAGGCCGAGCGCGCCCACCAGGAGGCGGTGCGCCTCGTGCAGGTCCCCGGCCACCCGGGCCGCGGTGGCCTCGGACGCCCGGCTCTCGAAGACCGTGACGTCCAGGGCATCGGGCGGAATACGCAGTGCGTACCCGTCACTGACCGATACGAGCAGTTCGGCGGGGCGGCGAATTTCGCGCTTCGGCTCGATGACGGCGCGAAGGCGCGAGATATATGTCCGCAATGCGGCAATGGCCTGTGTCGGGGGCCGATCTCCCCACAGCCCGTCGACGAGATCCTGGGTGGTGACTGGACGGCCGCCGTGCAGAAGCAGTGCGGTGAGGACGGCCTGTTGCTGCGGTGAGCCGAGGGGCACCGGGGCGCCGTCGAGCCAGGCCTGTACGGGACCGAGTACCTGGAAGCGCAGCGCCGACGCGGGCGGCGTCTCCCGAAACTCCATGAAATCCCCCGATGGCCTGTGCTGTCGATTCCGTGAAGGGCGCTCGGCGGTCCGCCGTGTGATGGCTTCAGCTTAGGCGGAGGGCCGACTCTGCCGGACGAACCGGCAAGCCGCACGATGTTTATCGGACATTTAATCAGCCCTACGATACTGACGGCGTGCCCGCACCAAACCGGTGGGGCGGAAGACATTTGATGACCGAAAGGCGGCCGCCCATGGCCAACGACCAGCGCGACACCCCCGCGTCGACCACGGAGGCCGCTGCGGAGGCGGGCGCGGCCGTCGAGGGCGCGGTGGCCGCGTCCCCGGACCAGGCCGAGTACACCGAGCCGACCGCCGACCGGAAGGCGGACCTGGAGGACGACCTCTTCGGGGGCGAGGCCGACCGGATCGTCGAGCCGGTCGCGCCGAAGACCGAGAAGGACGGGCCGTACGAGCCCCAGGGCGTCATCGCCAGCCGTCCGTAGTCGTTCGGAAGCCGGTGCCCCGTACCCCGCGCTCGGTGGGGCGCGGGGCGCTCGTCGTTCTGCCCGGCGCCGCGTCCCCTCCCACCGGGGCCACCGCCGGCTCCGGCGGCCGGGCCCCTCAGGCGACCCGGCTCTCGTTGAGGCGCGAGTCCTGGTTGCGGGCGGCGAGCCGGGCGCTCAGCCGGGCCCGGCTCTCCGGCGCGGTCCGGGGGCGGGGCGGCCCGGGGGCCGGGCCGGGGTCGTCGGGGGACGGGTCGGGTGCCGGGCCGACGCGGTCGGGTGGGGCGGTCCACTCGCGGCCGCCGCCCGGGGGCCGCAGGTAGTGCTCTCCGCCGAGGGTGTCCATGTAGATGCCAGTGCGTCCGGTCCTGGTGTCGAGGACGAGTTCACCCACACGCGGTCGGTAGGCCGCGGCGTTGCGCTTACGGGTGCTCACCGCAGTGCTCCTTGCTCTGCTGCGGACGCGGCGGTGGATGCGCCGGTCCTGGTCGCTGTCGGTGCCTGTGTTCTGCTCGGCGACTACCCAGCATCTCTAGAGAAGCTAATATCTCTAGAGATGTCAACGGGCCCGACCGGTCATACCGACGTACCGGCGGCCGGCGGTGGGCCTACGATTTCCGCGAGGACGAGGGAGCAGGCGATGGTCGGCAGCAGCGGCGGGAAACGGCCCAAGTACCAGCGGATCGCCGACGCGCTCAAGGCGGCCATCGACACCGGGGAGTACCGCGCCGGCGACCGGCTGCCCGGCGAGAACGACCTCATGGAGACCTACGGCGTGGCCCGGATGACGGCCCGCCAGGCGCTCGGCGTCCTGCAGAGCGAGGGCATCGCCGAGGCGCGCAAGGGCGCCGGGGTCTTCGTCCGGGACTTCCGGCCGCTGCGGCGGCGCGGCATCCAGCGGCTCGCGCAGGGGCAGTGGGGATCGGGACGGTCCATATGGTCGGCGGACATCGACAACCGGACGCTGGTGGTGGACCAGGTGTCGGTCACCGAGCAGGGCGCGCCGGAGCACGTGGCGCGGGTGCTCGGGGTCGATCCGGGGGCGCCGATGTGCGTGCGGCACAGACGGTTCGTGCTGGACGGCAAGCCGGTGCTGCTCTCCACGTCCTACCTGCCGGCGGAGCTGGTCGCCGGGACGGCGATCACCCGGGAGGACACCGGGCCGGGCGGTACCTATGCGCGGCTGGCCGAGATCGGCGCCAAGCCGGTGCACTTCCGCGAGGAGGTCCGGTCGCGGATGCCCAGCGCGGAGGAGGGCGTCCGGCTGGAGCTGTCGGCGGGCACGCCGGTCATCCTGATATGCCGCACCGCCTTCGCCGACGAGGGCCAGGTCGTCGAACTCAACGAGATGACGCTCGACGCGGCGTCCTACGTGCTGGAGTACGACTTCGACGCCTGAGCGCCCGCGTGCCTGACCGCGTGAGCCCCCCGCGCGCGCCCGCCCCGGTCGCGGAGTTCGCGGCCGGGGCGGTCGGGGCGGACGGCGGAGCGCCCGGCCGCTACTCCTTGGAGCGCACCCGCAGGCTGGTGATCAGCGGGCCCTCGGTGGTCTCGCGGAAGAAGTCGTTGCCCTTGTCGTCCACCACGATGAAGGCCGGGAAGTCCACGACCTCGATGCGCCAGACGGCCTCCATGCCCAGCTCCGCGTACTCCAGCACCTCGACCTTCTTGATGCAGTCCTGGGCCAGCCGGGCCGCCGGGCCGCCGATGGAGCCGAGGTAGAAGCCGCCGTGCGCGGCGCAGGCGTCGGTGACCTGCTTGCTGCGGTTGCCCTTGGCGAGCATCACCATCGAGCCGCCGGCCGCCTGGAACTGGTCGACGTAGGAGTCCATCCGGCCGGCCGTGGTGGGGCCGAAGGAGCCGGAGGCGAAGCCCTCGGGGGTCTTAGCCGGGCCGGCGTAGTAGACCGGGTGGTCCTGGAGGTACTTGGGCATGCCCTCGCCGGCGTCCAGCCGCTCCTTGATCTTGGCGTGCGCGATGTCGCGCGCGACCACGAGCGTGCCGGTGAGCGAGAGCCGGGTCTTGACCGGGTACTTGGACAGCTCGCTCCGGATCGCGGCCATCGGCTGGTCGAGGTCGATGCGCACCACGTCGTCGTCGAGGTGCTCGTCGGTGGTGTCCGGCAGGTACTTCGCCGGGTCGGTCTCCAGCTGCTCCAGGAAGACGCCCTCGGCGGTGATCTTGCCCAGCGCCTGGCGGTCGGCCGAGCAGGAGACGGCCATCGCGACCGGCAGCGAGGCCCCGTGCCGCGGCAGCCGGACGACGCGCACGTCGTGGCAGAAGTACTTGCCGCCGAACTGCGCGCCGATACCGATCCGCTGGGTGAGCTCGGTGACCTTGGCCTCCAGGTCCAGGTCCCGGAACCCGTGCCCGGTACGGGCGTTGCCCTCGGTCGGCAGGTTGTCCAGGTAGTGCGCGGAGGCGTACTTGGCGGTCTTCAGCGCGAACTCCGCGCTGGTGCCGCCGATCACGATGGCCAGGTGGTACGGCGGGCAGGCGGCGGTGCCGAGCGAGCGGATCTTCTGCTCCAGGAACGAGAGCATGCTGGCCTCGTTCAGGATCGCCTTGGTCTCCTGGTACAGGTACGACTTGTTGGCCGAGCCGCCGCCCTTGGCCATGAACAGGAACTTGTAGGCGTCGCCGTCGGTCGCGTACAGCTCGATCTGGGCCGGCAGGTTGTTGCCGGTGTTCTTCTCGTCCCACATGGTCACGGGGGCCATCTGCGAGTACCGCAGGTTGAGCTTGGTGTACGCGTCGTAGACGCCGTGCGCGATCGCGCTCTCGTCGCCGCCCCGGGTCAGCACGGACTGGCCGCGCTTGCCCATGACGATCGCGGTACCGGTGTCCTGGCACATCGGCAGGATGCCGCCGGCCGAGATGTTGACGTTCTTCAGCAGGTCCAGCGCGACGAAGCGGTCGTTCGGGCTGGCCTCCGGGTCGTCCAGGATGCGCCGCAGCTGGGCGAGGTGGGCGGGGCGCAGGTAGTGCGAGATGTCGTGCATCGCCTCGGCGGTGAGCAGCCGCAGGGCCTCGGGCTCGACCTGGAGGAAGGTGCGACCGCCGGCCTCGAAGGTGGAGACACCCTCGGAGGTCAGCTTGCGGTACGGGGTCGGGTCAGCGCCCAGGGGGAGCAGGTCGCTGTACTCGAAATCCGGCGTGGGAGCCATGGGGGCGGTCCTTAGTGTTCCAGTGATGCGGCTGCGTCGGCGAAGCACCCTCAAGGGTAGGACCCGCCGGAACGTCGCACGCGGACAGGTCGGCCTGCGTGACCGGGGTCACTCGTACACGCGTACGGGACTTGCCCGGTTGACTAGGCTTGGGCCGTGGACAACTCGCCGTCGCAGGACGACCAGGGGCAGTCGCCCGTAGCCATCACCAAGCCGGGGGGCGAGCCGCCCGCCCGGGTCGACCGGACCCCGGTCGCCGAGGCCGAGATGCGGGCCTCGGACGCCGACCGCGAGCGGGTCGCGGAGCTGTTGCGCGACGCCTATGCCGAGGGCCGCCTGAACGTGGACGAGCACGCCGAGCGGATCGAGGCCGCCTACGGGGCCAAGACGCTGGGCGACCTCGTGCCGCTCACCCGGGACCTCCCCGCGCACCGGTCGATCTCCTTCGAGAAGGCCCCGCTGGGCGCGCCGGAGGCCCGGCCGTCCGGCCCGGTGCGGCTGCCGGCGCGGCACGAGGCGCCGACCATGGTGGCGATCTTCGGCGGGGCCTCCCGCCGGGGCCGCTGGCGGGTCGGCTCGCACCTGCGGGCGGTCGCGGCGTTCGGCGGGGTCGAGATCGACCTGACGGATGCCGTCTTCGAGTCGCCCGAGGTGGAGATCGAGGTGATCGCCATCTTCGGCGGCGTCGAGATCAAGGTGCCGGAGAACGTCAGCCTGCACGGCAGCGGGGTCGGCATCTTCGGTGGCTTCGACGTCAAGGAGCAGACCGCGGCCGACCCGTACGCGCCGGTCGTCCGGGTCAAGGGCGCCGCGGTGTTCGGGGGTTGCGAGGCGAAGCCGCGCAAGGGCAAGAAGCTCAAGGAGTGGGTGCGCAAGCAGCTCGGCACCGACTAGGGGCCCGCTGCGGGCCGCTGACCTGCGCAGGGCCGGACCGAGTGCCCGGGCGGGAACAACTCCCGCCCGGGCACTCGGTGTTGCGGCGAGTGCAGGCTGTAGTCGATTGCGTGCAGTGTGCATGAATCGCGGTGCGGCAGGGTAGTTCCTCTCGCACATCGCTTCTTGTACGGCTGCGCACCGGAGGCGGCCTGAGGCCGGCTCGGGGGGTGAAGAGCGGGGGCTCGCAGCCGGACAGGGGAGCGAGCTTCCCCGTGTCCGAGAGCCTCGTCAGGAGTACGGCCGTGCTGCATCCGATCGAGTCCCGCACCACTTCGCCCGTCGCCGCCGCCCGGGTGCTGGAGCGCCCGCCGGTTGCCCAGTCGCAGGGCGACGACAATCCCTGGCACACCGGCGCGGCCTGCCGGCGGGACGAGGTGGGCCTGTTCTTCGCTCCTTCCAAGGAGCCGACGGCGGCCCGGCTCTCGCGCGAGGAGCGGGCGAAGCAGGTCTGCGCGCGCTGCCCGGTGCTGCTGGAGTGCCGCGAGCACGCGCTGGCGCAGCCGGAGCCGTACGGGGTGTGGGGCGGGCTGACGGCCGCCGAGCGCCGGGTGGTGCTGGCCCGCCGGCGGCGCCGGGAGACCGACCTGCACGAGGCCGCCCGGATCCCGGCCGCCCGCAGCCGCATCGCGGGCTGACCGGGCTGACCGGGCGACGGGCGGTACGCGAGGCGCCCGGCGCGGTACGCGAACGCCCCGCGGCTTCGGCGAAGGGGGATTTCGCCGAAGCCGCGGGGCATTGGAACGCGGCCGGGAGCCGGTTCAGTTGGCGCGGTCGAAGTCGATCGCGCTGTACGCCCGCAGCTTGGACAGCTTGTGGGTCGAGTGGATCTCCCGGATCGTGCCGCTCTTGGAGCGCATCACCAGCGAGCTGGTGGTGGCGGTCTCCTGGCGGTAGTGCACGCCGCGCAGCAGCTCGCCGTCGGTGATGCCGGTGGCGACGAAGAACACGTTCTCGCCGCTGACCAGGTCGTCGGTGGTGAGCACCCGGTCCAGGTCGTGGCCCGCGTCGAGGGCCTTCTGGCGCTCGGCCTCGTCCTTGGGCCAGAGCCGGCCCTGGATGACGCCGCCCATGCACTTCATCGCGCACGCCGCGATGATGCCCTCGGGGGTGCCGCCGATGCCCATCAGGAGGTCGACGCCGGTGCCCTCGCGGGCCGCCATGATGGCGCCGGCCACGTCGCCGTCGGAGATGAACTTGATCCGGGCACCCGCCTCGCGGATCTCCTGGACCAGGCCCTCGTGGCGCGGCCGGTCGAGGATGACCACGGTGACGTCCTCGACGGCGCTGCCCTTGGCCTTGGCGACCCGGCGGATGTTGACGGCCGCCGGCGCGGTGATGTCGACGAACTCGGCGGCCTCCGGGCCGGCCACGAGCTTGTCCATGTAGAACACGGCGCTCGGGTCGAACATGGTGCCGCGGTCGGCCACGGCCAGCACGGCCACGGCGTTGTTCATGCCCTTGGCGGTCAGGGTGGTCCCGTCGACCGGGTCCACCGCGACGTCGCACTCGGCGCCGGTGCCGTCGCCGACCCGCTCGCCGTTGTAGAGCATCGGTGCTTCGTCCTTCTCGCCCTCGCCGATGACGACGACACCGTTCATGGAGACGGTGGAGACGAGGGTGCGCATGGCCTTGACGGCGGCGCCGTCGGCGCCGTTCTTGTCGCCACGGCCGACCCAGCGGCCGGCGGCCATCGCGGCCGCCTCGGTGACCCGGACGAGCTCGAGCGCGAGGTTCCGGTCCGGAGCCGCGGGAGCGACCTCAAGGGCGCTGGGGAGATTGTGCGGGTACTGCGTGGTCATCGTCGTTACCTCTCTGTACGCGACGGCCAGTAAGCGCCCGACTACTGCCAGGTCGAACGCCGTGGTGAGGGTCCTGCGATCGTATCTGCCCAAGAGATGACTGTCTGTGGCGCGGGTCGCCACCCCCGGTCGGAATCGGCCCGTTCGTCCCGGATCACCCATACGTGGGCACCCCCGGGTGCCGGTGTCCCGTAAGGGATGAGTCACCATGTGGGGGTGGCTGGAGAGAGCAAGGGCATGAGGAGCCGGCAGTCGGTACGGGACATGGTCCTGTCGATGCTGGCCGTCGGTTTGGTGGTCTGGGTCGGGTACCTGTTCCTGCCGCACGACGCCGGCGGCGACGGGGTGCGCACGGTCGAGTACAAGGTGGCCGCGGCCTCGGCGAAGCGCGCCGCACCGTACCCGCTGCTCGCCCCGGAGGGCCTCTCCGACAAGTGGCGGGCCACCTCGGTCAAGTACGACCCGGCGTCGCTGGGCGGCGGCCGGGGCAACGCCTGGCACCTGGGCTTCGTCACCCCCGCCGGTCAGTACGCGGCGGTCGAGCAGAGCGACATCGCCCCGGGCTCGCTGGTCGGCTCGCTGGTGGCCGACGGCAAGCCGGACGGCAGCTCCGAGGTGGCCGGGCGGGTCTGGGAGCGGATCCAGGGCGGCAAGTCCCGCGCGCTCACCTTCCAGAGCGGCGGCGGCACCACCGTGCTCACCGGCACCGCCTCGTACGAGGAGCTGGCCGAGCTGGCGCAGGCGCTCAAGTAGCCAAGCGGCGGGCGGAGCCGGCTGCCCGGCGGTGGAACGCGCGGAAGGGCCCGCACCGGTCGAACGGTGCGGGCCCTTCCTGCGTGCCACCGGTCAGACGGTGGTGACGACCTCGTCGTAGGCCAGGCGCGGCGAACGCGGGAACCAGGCGTCCTCGCCCGGCTTGCCGATGTTCACCACGGCCAGCACCGAGTGCTCGCCGTCGGCGAAGAACTCCTTGTTGATGCCCTCGGCGTTGAAGCCGGTCATCGGGCCGGCGGCCAGGCCCGCGGCGCGCACGCCGATGATGAAGTAGCCGGCCTGCAGGGCGCCGTTCAGCACCGCGGAGGACTCGCGCACCGGACGCTCGGTGAAGAAGAGGTCCTTGGCCTGCGGGAAGTGCGGCAGCTGGGTCGGCAGCTCCTCGTGGAACTCGTTGTCCACGGCCAGGATGGCGACCAGCGGCGCGGCGGCGGTCTTCGCCTTGTTGCCGTCCGCCAGGTGCTGGACGAGGCGCTCGCGGCCCTCCGCCGAGCGGACCAGGACGACGCGCAGCGGCTGCTGGTTGAACGCGGTCGGGCCGAACTTCACCAGCTCGTAGATGGCCTGGATCTGCTCCTCGGAGACCGGCTCGTCGGTGAAGGTGTTCGCCGTGCGGGCGTCACGGAACAGCAGGTCCTGAGCGGCGGCGTCGAGTACCAGGGCGTCGGTGGTCATGCTTGTCTGCACCTCATGCGGGACGGGGTTCGTCGGTCGACCGGCGGCGCCGATCACTGGATCCCAACATGAGTGAAGATTCAACTGTTCCCCGGGGGCGTGTGACACGTGTCACTCCGGGGCGGCCCCGCCCTCCTCGGCGGCCAGCGCGGCGTCCAGCCGGGCCCGGGCGCCGTCCAGCCAGCGCTGGCAGACCTTCGCCAGCTGCTCGCCGCGTTCCCAGAGGGCCAGCGACTCCTCCAGCGACGTGCCGCCGTTCTCCAGCTGCCGGACGACCTCCAGCAGCGCGTCCCGGGCGTGCTCGTACCCCAGCGCGTCGTCGGGGGTCCGCGGCGCCGCCTCCACCTGCTCCTGCTCAGCCATGGAGCCAGCGTAGGGCGTGACGCCGACAGCGCCGTCCCACCACCGCCCGCGCGGCCGGCGGCTAGGGCTTGGCCGTGGGGCCGGCCGTCACGTCGAAGCCGCCGCCCGCCACCCGGGCGTGCAGCGCGTCGCCCGCCTCGACCTGGGCCGGATCGGTCACCACCGTGCCGTCCGCGCGCTGCAGCACCGCGTAGCCGCGCTCCAGGGTGGCCGCGGGGGAGAGGGCGACCACCCGGGCCAGGGTGTGCCCGAGGTCGCTCTGCGCGTGGTCCAGCCGGTGCCCGAGGGTGCGCCTGGCCCGCTCCAGCAAGGCCTCCACCTCCTGGCCGCGGCCGTCCAGCATCCGGCGCGGCGCGGCCAGCGCCGGGCGGCTTCGGACGCCGTCCAGCCCGTGCTGCTCCCGTTCGACCCGGCCGAGCACCTGCCGCCGGGCCCGGTCGCGCAGGGTCAGGACCTTCGTCAGCTCCTCGCCGACGTCCGGCACCACCCGTTTGGCCGCATCGGTCGGGGTGGAGGCGCGCAGGTCGGCGACGAAGTCCAGCAGCGGCTGGTCCGGCTCGTGCCCGATCGCGCTGACCACCGGCGTCCGGGCGGCCGCGACCAGCCGCACCAGGGCCTCGTCCGAGAACGGCAGCAGGTCCTCCACGCTGCCGCCGCCCCGGGCCACGATGATCACGTCCACCTCGGGGTGGTCGTCCAGCTCGCGCACCGCCGCGCCGACCCGCTCCACCGCGCTGACGCCCTGCACCGGCACGTTGCGCACCTCGAAGCGGACGGCCGGCCAGCGCCGCCGGGCGACCTCCAGGACGTCCCGCTCGGCGGCCGAGCCGCGCCCGGTGACCAGGCCGACGCACTGCGGCAGGAACGGCAGGGGCCGCTTGCGCTCGGCCGCGAACAGGCCCTCCCCGGCGAGGCGCCGCTTCAGCTGCTCCAGCCGGGCCAGCAGCTCGCCGAGCCCCACCAGCCGGATCTCGGCGGCCCGCAGCGACAGCTGGCCGCGCGCCCCGTACCACTCCGGCTTGGCGTGCACGATGACCCGCGAGCCCTCCTGCACCGCGTCGGCGACCTCGTCGAAGACGGAGCGGAAGCAGGTCACCGTCAGGGAGACGTCCGCCTGCGGGTCGCGCAGGGTCAGGAACACCACCCCCGCGCCCGGCCGCCGGCTGAGCTGGGTGATCTGGCCCTCCACCCAGACCGCGCCGAGCCGGTCGATCCAGCCGCCGATCAGCGCGGAGACCTTGCCGACCGGGAGCGGGGCTTCGGGGGAGCTGGTGTTGGCCATGCGTATGAGGCTAGCGGCGGATGCCGACAGGGAGGTCAGCGGCGGACCCCAGCGGCCGCGGCCCCCTGGACCAGCAGCACGACGAGCCCGACCGCCAGCCAGACGGCCCCGGTGAGCTGCGCGGTGGACGAGGCCTCGTAGACCACCGCGCCGATCACCGCGATGCCCAGCAGCGGCGCCACCAGGTGCCGCGCCCAGTCCCGCGAGCCGTGCTTCACCACGTACCAGCCGATCACCGAGGCGTGCAGCAGTGCGAAGGCCGTCAGCGCGCCGACGTTGACCACCGAGGTCAGCTGGTCCAGCCCGTCGTCCCGGTTCGCCGCCCAGACGGCCGCACCCATCGTGATCACCGCGGCCACCAGCAGCGCCCGGCGCGGCACCGCCGAGTCGGGGTCCACCGCGGCCAGGAAGCGCGGCAGCCGCCCCTCCCGTCCCATCGCGAAGACCAGCCGCCCGGCGGCCGCCTGCCCGGCCAGCGCCGCGAAGGCCGCGCCGATCGCCTTGCTCGCCGCCACCAGCACGTGCAGCCAGTGCCCGACCCCGCGCTCCACGGTGTCGTAGAAGGCCGAGCCCTGGGCGGCCGGATCCGCCGCCAGCTGCTGCGGGGTCAGCGGCTCCAGCAGCGCCGCCAGGTACGTCTGCAGCACGAACAGCACCCCGGCCAGGGCCAGGCACCAGAGCACCGCCCGCGCCACCGCGGCGGAGGCGCCGACCGCCTCCTCCACGAAGGTGGCGATCGCGTCGAAGCCCAGGTACGACAGGACGGCCACCGAGACGGCCGAGATCACGGCCGTCGGAGAGAAGCCGCCGACGGCCGTGAACGGCGTGTCCCAGCCGCGCTGCGCCCCGTCCCGGGCCAGCACCACCACGGCCGCCACCACGAAGACCGCCAGCACCGCGATCTCCAGCGCCAGCACCGCCAGGCCGACCACCGCCGCCGTCCGCACCCCGGCCAGGTTGAGCGCGGTGGTGACCACCACCGCCAGCGCCGTCCACACCCAGCGCGAGACGTCCGGGACCAGCGAGTTCAGGGCGATGCCGGAGAAGAGGTACGCCACCGCCGGGATCAGCAGGTAGTCCAGCATCGCCATCCAGCCGGCGATGAACCCCGGACCCTCGCCCAGCCCGGCCCGCGCGTAGGCGAACACCGAGCCGGTCCGCGGCACCGCCCGCACCATCTGGGCGTACGAGAGCGCGGTGAATCCCATCGCGACCGTGGCGGCCAGATAGACGGCCGCCACCGCGCCGTGGCTCTTGGCGTCCAGCACACCGAACACGCCGACCGGGGCCATCGGGGCGATGAACAGGAGCCCGTAGACCATCAGATCGCGCACGCCCAGGCTGCGCCGCAGGCCGCCGTCGTCGACTCGATCGCTCATCACGTCCACATTTGAGCACCGGTGACCGGATCCGGCTCGAAGGCGCCTTCCGTCGGCGCGGCTCGCCGCCGCCCGTACGATGGAGCCATGTCCAACACCGCGCAGCGCCGTGTCCTGCTCGCCGCCCCCCGGGGCTACTGCGCGGGCGTCGACCGCGCCGTGATCGCCGTGGAGAAGGCCCTGGAGCAGTACGGGGCGCCGATCTACGTCCGCAAGCAGATCGTCCACAACAAGTACGTGGTGCAGACCCTGGAGAAGCGGGGCGCGATCTTCGTCGACGAGACGGAGGAGGTGCCCGAGGGTTCGATCGTGGTGTTCTCCGCGCACGGCGTCGCGCCGTCCGTCCACGACGAGGCCAAGGAGGGCCGGCTCGCCACCATCGACGCCACCTGCCCCCTGGTCACCAAGGTGCACAAGGAGGCCGTCCGCTTCGCCGACGAGGGCTTCGACATCCTGCTGGTGGGCCACGAGGGCCACGAGGAGGTCGTCGGCACCATGGGCGAGGCCCCGGACCGGATCCACCTGGTGGACGGTGCCGAGGACGTCGCCAACGTCGAGGTCCGCGACGAGTCCAAGGTCGTCTGGCTCTCCCAGACCACGCTCTCGGTGGACGAGACCATGGCGACCGTCGGCGAGCTGAAGAAGCGCTTCCCGCTGCTGGTCAGCCCGCCCAGCGACGACATCTGCTACGCCACCCAGAACCGCCAGGTCGCCGTCAAGCAGATGGCGTCCGAGACGGACCTGCTGATCGTGGTCGGCTCCAGGAACTCCTCCAACTCGGTCCGCCTGGTCGAGGTCGGCCTGGAGTACGGCGCCAAGGCCGCCCACCTGGTGGACTTCGCCGACGAGATCCAGGAGTCCTGGCTGGACGGCGTCACCACGGTCGGCCTGACCAGCGGCGCCTCGGTGCCGGAGATCCTGGTCGACGGCGTCCTGGAGTGGCTGGCCGCGCGCGGCTACGGCGACGTGTCGACCGTCAAGACCGCCGAGGAGCACCTGACCTTCTCGCTGCCCAAGGAACTCCGCCGCGACCTGCGCGCCGAGGCCGCCGGCAAGCTGTAACGGACCTCCCGGGAACCCGGTGCCCCGCGCGGGCGCCGGGTTCTCCGCTGCGCGCGGCCGTGCGCGCCCGGCCGCGCTCTCGTAGTTTTGTACACAGCTGTGCACAGGCCTGTGGACAACGGTTACGCGGAGGGCGGTCGTCATGACGGCGGTATTCGGTGTGGACATCGGCGGTTCGGGCATCAAGGGTGCTCCCGTCGACCTCGCCCGGGGCGTGCTCGCCCAGGAGCGGCACAAGGTCCTCACCCCGCAGCCCTCGGCCCCGGAGGCCGTGGTCGCCGCCGTCCGCGAGGTGGTCCGGCACTTCGACCACCAGGGACCGGTCGGGCTGACCTTCCCCGGGGTGGTGGTGAACGGCCAGACCAGAACGGCGGCCAACGTCGACAAGGGCTGGATCGGCCTGGACGCGGCGGGCCTGTTCCGCGAGGCGCTCGACCTGCCGGCCGTGGTGCTCAACGACGCCGACGCGGCGGGTCTCGCCGAGACCGTCCACGGGGCCGGCCGCGACCAGCAGGGCGTCGTCCTCGTGCTGACCTTCGGCACCGGCATCGGCAGCGCGCTCTTCGTGGACGGCGCACTGGTGCCCAACACCGAGCTGGGCCACCTGGAGCTGCGCGGCAAGGACGCCGAGCGGCGGGCCTCCTCGGCCGCCAAGGAGCGGCACGACCTGAGCTGGGAGCAGTGGGCCGGGCGGGTCGACGAGTACCTCGACCTGGTGGAGATGCTCTTCTCGCCGCAGCTGATCGTGATCGGCGGCGGGGTGAGCCGCAAGCACGAGAAGTTCCTGCCGGTGCTGCGCGAGCGCGAGGCGCGGGTGGTCCCGGCCGAGCTGCGCAACGACGCGGGGATCGTCGGCGCGGCCATGGCGGCGGCCCGGGCCTCCACCGGCTGACCGGTCCGGCCTTCGCGGCCGCGTACGGTGCCGGGTCGGGGAGTGGGCCGGGGGCGGGTCGGGCCGGGTCGGGGGCGGGAAGTCGGCCGGTCCGACGTCCCACTCCTCAGCGGTCGCGGTGGATCCGCCGCTGGGCCACGAAGCGGGCGAGCACGATGGCCGCGGCCAGGCCGGTGCCGGTGAAGAGCCAGCCGGCCCGCGTCGCGAGACCGGTCGCCAGCGCCACCACCTGGGCCGTCAGGCCCGAGGAGGTGACCGGGCCGAGCAGCAGCAGGGCGACGGCGAAGGCGATCGGGCCGCTGATCGGGGCGGCCAGCAGGTCGGCGAAGCGCACCCGGACGGCCAGCTGGAAGCAGATGACCAGGTAGCCGATGCCGAACAGCACCCCGAGACCGCCGAAGAGCATCCGGTCCACGCCCGCCAGGGCGACGGTCGCGACCGTCGCGGCCACGCCGGTGCCGATCGCGGTCAGCCGGGTCGGCCGCCCGGTGCGCCGGCGCCCGTAGAGCCGGCTGTCCGGGTGGCCGCCGCGGCGGGCGCCGCCCCGTTCGCCGCCGCGGGCGTCGTCCCGGGCGTCCTCGCGCTCGCCGGTGCGCGGTCCGAACGGCAGGCGCAGCCCGGTCCGGCCCGCGCCCGGGCGGCCGCGCTCGGCTCCGCCGGCCACGGCGCGTAGCCGGGAGGCGGGTGCGGCGGAGCCCTCGTCGGTCTCGGGGGCCCGCCCGGGCCCGGGGACGGCGGCCCCGGCCGCGCCGTTAGGCGGTCGGCGTCTGGGCCCTGGCGGCTGAGTTCGGATGCGCTGCTCCACCCACCCAACGTACGGTCCGATCATCGCCACACTGTGTAATGGGCCACAGGACCTTGCTCCGTGTCTCCGGACGGAGTACTGGTGTGATCGTCGCTCAACTCGACCATGGGGGGCTCATGACCGGCGGATTCGCCTTCGAACGCCTGCACCACGTGCAGCTCGACATCCCGGCCGGCGCCGAGGACGAGTGCCGCGCCTTCTGGCACGGCGTCCTGGGCATGGCCGAGCTGACCAAGCCCCCGGTCCTGGCCGCCCGCGGCGGCTGCTGGTTCCGGGGCGGCGGGGTGGAGGTGCACCTGGGCGTCGTTCCGGAGTTCCGTCCGGCCCGCAAGGGCCACCCGGGGATCCAGGTGCGCGCCCTGGACGCGCTCGCCGAGCGGCTGGCCGCGCACGGCCACGAGGTCGTCTGGGACGACGCCCTGCCGGGTCACCGCCGGTTCCACTCCAGCGACCGGTTGTGGGCAACCGCCTGGAGTTCCTGGAGCCGCTGCCGGTGGACGCGGGCGCCTGACCCGCTGCCCGTAGACTGGGCGATCGGCCCGCACGGTGCCGACCCAACTCCTCCAAGCCCACGGGACTGCGCTTCATGTCGCTCACGATCGGAATCGTCGGCCTGCCGAACGTCGGCAAGTCGACCCTGTTCAACGCCCTGACCAAGAACGACGTGCTGGCGGCCAACTACCCGTTCGCCACCATCGAGCCGAACGTCGGCGTCGTCGGTGTCCCGGACGCCCGGCTGAAGAAGCTCGCCGAGATCTTCGGCTCGCAGCGGATCCTCCCGGCGACCGTGGACTTCGTGGACATCGCGGGCATCGTGCGCGGCGCCTCGGTCGGCGAGGGCCTGGGCAACAAGTTCCTGGCGAACATCCGTGAGTCCGACGCGATCTGCCAGGTCATCCGGGCCTTCGTCGACCCGGACGTGGTGCACGTCGACGGCAAGGTCTCGCCGAAGGACGACATCGAGACCATCAACACCGAGCTGATCCTCGCCGACCTCCAGTCGATCGAGAAGGTGCTGCCGCGGCTCCAGAAGGAGGCCCGGCTCAAGAAGGAGTCGGCCGCCACGCTGGCCGCCGCCGAGGCCGCCCAGAAGATCCTGGAGACCGGCAAGACCCTCTTCGAGGTGGGCTTCGACGCCTCCTCGGTGCGCGAGCTGCACCTGCTCACCACCAAGCCCTTCCTCTACGTCTTCAACGTCGACGAGGACGAGCTGGTCGACGAGGAGTTCAAGGAGGCCCAGCGCGCCCTGGTCGCCCCCGCCGAGGCCATCTTCCTGAACGCCAAGATCGAGTCCGAGCTGATCGGCATGGACGAGGACGAGGCGCTGGAGCTCCTCCAGTCCATGGGCCAGGAGGAGACCGGTATGGCCACCCTCGGCCGGGTCGGCTACGAGACCCTCGGCCTGCAGAGCTACCTCACCGCGGGCCCCAAGGAGACCAGGGCCTGGACCATCAAGAAGGGCGCCACCGCCCCCGAGGCCGCCGGTGTGATCCACACCGACTTCCAGAAGGGCTTCATCAAGGCGGAGATCATCTCCTTCGACGACCTGGTCGCCTGCGGCTCCATCGCCGAGGCCCGCAGCAAGGGCAAGGCCCGCATCGAGGGCAAGGAATACCTCATGCAGGACGGCGACGTCGTGGAGTTCCGCTTCAACGTGTGATCAAACCATTACTGCATGTCAACTGATTTTGACAAGTGTGCAGGTCAGAGAGGGGCGGACTCCCCGGAGTCCGCCCCTCTCCTCGTTTCCGTGCTGACTTGGTGCTGACTTGCGGGAGTCCGTACCGGCCATCGATCCGCCCGGAAGCTCTCGCTTGAGTGGTACGTTATCCGGTACTACTCGCCGAAGGGGTACGCCCATGTCCATCACCGCGAGCGAGGCCCGCAGGGATCTCTTCCCGTTGATCAAGAAGGTCAACGAGGATCATGACGCCATCGAAATCGTGTCCAAGCACGGAAATGCCGTGCTCATCTCCGCCGAGGATTACGCCTCCTTGCGGGAGGGCTCCTACCTCTTGCGTTCGCCGGCGAACGCGCGTCGCCTGCTGAAGGCGTACGACAATGCGTTGAACGGCATAGGGCTCTCCGAGCGCACGCTCATCGACCCCGACTCGGCTGATGCCGGGCGGGGTGTCGAGTGAGGCTCGTCTTCGAAGAACAGGGCTGGGAGGACTGCACGTCCTGGCTCAAGAACGATCGCAAGATGCTCGCGAGGACCAACAAGCTCATCGAGGACGTCCTGCGCGATCCGTTCACAGGGATCGGCAAGCCCGAGCCGCTGAAGTACCACCTGCCAGGGGCCTGGTCGCGGCGGATCGATGACGAGCATCGCCTCGTCTATCTGGTCACTGACCGGGAAATCATCATCCTGGCGGCCCGCTACCACTACTGACCCGGCCCTGGCGTGCTGTCACGGTGCTGATTCCGTGCTGACTTGGGCCCTCGGAATCGACGTTTTCGCAGGTCACAGCGTTGCGGTGGACGTTCCGCTTCAACGTGTAGCCGTTCGCTCGCTGTGCGCCAGTTGACCGGTCAAGCGCGTAGCTAGGAAGGGGTCGGACTCTGTCGAGTCCGACCCCTTCGTCGGTACCGGGCCGGAGGGGTGGTCGCGGCGGATCGATACGAGCACCGCCTGGTCCATCCGGTCACCGACCGGGAAGTCGTCATCCTGGCGGCCCGCTCTCACGATTGGTCCCCGGTGGCGCCGTCAGGCGATGTGCACAGTGAGGGTGCCGTCGGGGCCGGGGGTGACGGTGACCTGCTCCAGGGTGGGGGCGTGGGCGGTGGTGCGGTGGGCCGTGGCGCGGGGGCCGATGCCGAGGACCGGGATGCCGGCGGCCACGGCGGCGGCGATTCCGGCCGAGGAGTCCTCCAGGGCGAGGCAGTCGGCGGGGGCGAAGCCGAGGGCGGCGGCGCCCTTGAGGAAGCCCTCGGGGTCCGGCTTGCTGGCGCCCACCGACTCGGCGGTGACGAGGACCGGCGGCAGCGGGAGGCCGGCGGCGGCCATCCGGACGCGGGCGAGCGGTTCGTCGGCGGAGGTGACCAGGGCGTGCGGCAGGTCGGCCAGTGAGGCGAGGAAGGGGGCCGCGCCGGGGATCGGGACGACGCCCTTGACGTCGGCCTTCTCCTCGGCGAGCATCCGGTCGTTGTCGGCGCGGTTGAGCGCGACCGGGCGGTCGGGCAGCAGGGCGGCCATGGTGGCGTGGGCCTGGCGGCCGTGCGCGAGCCGGAGCACCTCGGCGGGGTCGAGGCCGTTCGTCGCGGCCCAGCGGCGCCAGCAGCGCTCGACCACGGCGTCGGAGTTGACCAGGGTGCCGTCCATGTCCAGCAGGAGGGCGCGGGTGGTCAGGGTGAGGGGGGTGGGCATGCGGGGGCTCCTCGCGGGCGGCGGGCGGGCTTCCGAGTCTATTGTTCAGCAAGGATACAAAAGATCAACCCACCAGGTGCGCGTTGACCGCGCGGGCCTCCTCGGCCAGCTCCGGCAGCTCCACCACCTCGACGCCGGCCGCCTCCAGGAGTGCCGTCCCCTGGCAGTCGGTGACGAACAGGTCCGGCTCGCGCCAGGCGACGACCACCCGGGGCACGCCGGCCGCGATCAGCAGCCGGGCGCACGGCAGCGGCCGGGAGGCCCGCCGTCCGCAGGGCTCCAGCGAGCTGTAGACGGTCGCGCCGCGCAGTCGGGGATCGCCCGCCGGGAGCTTGGCGAGGGCGGCCTCCTCGGCGTGGTCCAGCGCGTCCGCCTCCCGGCTCCAGCCCTCGGCGAGCACCTTGCCGTCCGCGCCGACGATCACCGCGCCGACCGAGAAGGCGGTACTGGAGGGCGGGCAGCGACGCGAGAGCTCGACGGCCCGCCGCAGGTGTGCGAGGTCGGACGGTGCGCTGGTCACGGGGTGGACTCCTTCGGGGCGTACCTGAGCAGGACGACGTCGTCCACGGTACGTGCCTCCAGCAGGCGCATCCGGCGGGCCGGTCCGCCGGGGAAGGCCGCCGGCCGGACGAAGCGCGGCGCGTCCGCCTGTCCGACCAGCAGCGGGGCGACCGCCAGCTGGAGCTCGTCCGCCAGGCCCCGGGCCAGGAACTGGGTGTGCACGCCGCTCCCGCCCTCGACCATCAGCCGCCGCACCCCCCGGGCCCCGAGGTCGTCCAGGACCGCGCCCAGCTCCACCGTGCCGCCGAGGGCCACCACCTCGGCCAGCCCGTCAAGCGCCGGGCGGAGCACGGCGGCGCCGGCGTCCGAGGTGTAGGCGACCTTGTCGCCGCCGGTGTGCCAGAACCTGAGCGAACGGTCGAGGGCCCCGCTCGCGGTGAGGGTGACCTTCAGCGGGTACTCCGGTCGGCCGGCCGCGAGCCGGGCCGCCCGTCGGCCGGGGTCGTTGACCAGCAGCCGGGGGTTGTCCGCGCGCAGGGTGTTGCCGCCCACCAGGATCGCGTCGCTGGCGGCGCGCTCCGCGTCCACCCGGTCGAAGTCGGCGGGACCGGAGAGCAGCAGGCGGTCGGGGGAGGCGTCGTCGAGGTGTCCGTCGAGGGACATCGCGGCGCTCAGCAGGACGAAGGGGCGGCGGCCGGGCATGGTGAACCGTTCTGTCGGGAGCCCGTCCACGGTACGGGCCCCGGTCCTGCCCCCGCGCCGCGCGGGGGCAGGAGTTCGCCCGGTGGCCCGCCGGCGGAGGGGCGGCGTTCGCCGAGGGGGCCCACCGCGGTCCGGACCTCGCACCGCCCCTCAACTCGTGCTCCCCGCAAGGCGAAGCCCCCGCCCGGGCCCTGGGCGGGGGCTTTCGGGTGAATCGGTCGTTCGCCATGTGAGACGAATCTTCTCGCCATACGGGACAAGGGGTAGCGTCGGAGGCGTCGGAGGAACCGACCGCAGGGAACGCGACCGAACCCCAGGGGGACCGCCATGACCGGACCGCAGCCCACCGTCTACACGCACGGGCACCAGGAGCCCGTGCTGCGCTCGCACCGCTCCCGCACGGTGGCCAACTCGGCCGCCTATCTGCGGCCCGAACTGCGGCCGGGGCAGGCCGTGCTGGATGTCGGCTGCGGCCCCGGCACGATCACCGCCGAGCTGGCCGAACTGGTCGGCCCCACCGGGCGGGTGGTGGCCGTGGACACCTCGGCCGAGGTGCTGGAGTCGGCCGCCCGGTACGCGGCGGACCGGGGCCTGGCCAACGTGGTCTTCGAGATCGCCGATGTGCACGGACTGCCGTACGCGGACGGGGAGTTCGACGTGGTGCACGCCCACCAGGTGCTGCAGCACGTGGCCGACCCGGTGGGGGCGCTGCGGGAGATGCGCCGGGTCACGGCGGTGGGCGGCGTGGTCGCGGCCCGGGACGTCGACTACGCGACCATGACCTGGTACCCGCAGGTACCGGAGCTGGACCGCTGGCTGGCGCTGTACGGGCGGATCGCCCGGGCCAACGGCGGCGAGCCGGACGCCGGCCGACGGCTGCTGTCCTGGGCCCGGGAGGCCGGCTTCACCGACGTCACGGCGACGTCCAGCAGCTGGAGCTATGCGTCGCCCGAGCAGCGTGCCTGGTGGGGCGGGCTGTGGGCGGACCGGATCGTGGCGTCCGACATCGCCGACGCGGCGGTGGCCGAGGGGTACGCGGACCGGGCGGAGCTGGAGCGGATCTCGGCCGGGTGGCGGGCCTGGGTGGCCGCCGAGGACGGGTGGTTCGCGATGCTGCACGGCGAGGTGCTGGCGCGCCGCGGGTGAGCGGCGGGCGGCCGGAAAGGGCGGGAGGGTGTGCTCCAAGATCGGGTAAAGTCGCGCGTCCGTTCCCATCGCCCTAGCCGGTCCTCCGCTGGTCCGCCCGGTGGTCCGTCCGCGGAACGTTCGAGTCGAAACTGCCGAGCTGATGCCCGTGACCGGGCCGGGGGAGTCCACGTGTCCAAGCCCGAGTCCGACGCGCCCGTTCCCGGGCCGGAGGCCGTCGCACCGGAGGCCACCGCACCGGAGGCCACCGTGCCGGACGCCGCCGCACCCCACGCCGCACCGGCCGACACCCCGCCGGTGGACGCGGCACCGGCGGACCGGGTGGAGCTGACCAAGCCCGCGGCCCCCGCCGAACCCCCGGCACCGGCCACCGCTCCCGCCGCCGACCCGTGGGCCGCGCCGGGCGGGACCACCCCCGCTCCCGCCGCCGACCCGTGGGCCGCGCCCGGCGCCGACCCGTGGGCCGCCGCCGGGGGGCCGGTCCCGCCCGGGGCGCCGCCGGCCTCCGGCTGGGCCGCCGTCACGCCCGGCGCGATCTCCGGCTTCCAGCCCGGCTACGCCTACCTGGCGACCCCCGAGGTCACCAACGGCTTCTCCGTCGCCGCGCTGGTCACCGGCCTGCTCTGCATGTGGCCGCTCTCGCTCGCCTTCGGCATCGTCGCGCTGGTCCAGATACCCAAGCGCAACGAGCGCGGCCGGGGCATGGCGGTGACCGGTGTGGTGTTCGGTGTCCTCGGGGCGCTGGTCTCGCTGATCGCCTTCATCGGCCTGCTCGCCGCCGGGGTCGACGAGAGCACCCGCGCCGACCGTCCCGCCCGGTCCCCGAAGGCGCCGGCGGGCTCGGTGCTCTGGTCCTCGCTCAAGTCCGGCGACTGCTACAACCCCGCCGGTGGCGCCGACGGACGCGAGGACGGCGACCAGACGGTCCTCTGGGTGTTCAAGGCCCCCTGTGCGCTGCCGCACCACGGCGAGGTGGCCGGCACCGCCCGGATCCCGGAGAGCGGCGGGCTCGCCTACCCGGGCGAGAGCCGCGTCCGCGAGAGCGCCGCGGCGCTCTGCGGCCCGGTGCTCGCCGACTACGCCCTCGACTACTGGGCCGTGCCGGACGGCGTGGACGAGGTCTACCTGTTCCCGGGCCGCGCCAACTGGAAGTCCGGCGAGCGCTACGCCACCTGCGCCTTCGAGGACCGCGACGCCGAGCACCTGGGCAGCGTCCGCACCGACCGGGGCAAGCTGTCCCAGGCCCAGCTGGCCTACCTGGAGGCGGCCCTGGTCTACAACAAGGTCTCCTGGAGCGAGCCGGACGCCGAGGTCGCCGACGCCCGGCCCGAGTTCACCACCTGGGCGGGCAGGATGGCCGACGCCTCCCGCAAGGAGGCCGAGCAGCTGTCCGGGAGCACGGCGGCCTGGCCGGAGGGCGCCAAGCCGAAGGTGGCCGAGCTGGTGGCCGCCCAGCGCGCCGCCGCGACGGCCTGGGACGCCGCGGCCAAGGCCGTGGACGCGACCGCGCTCGAACGCGAGATCCGGCGGGCGAAGTCGCTGGTGGCCAAGGAGGCGAACTCGACCGTGGAGATCCGCCGGGAGCTCGGCCTCTCGACCGGCGAGCAGGTCGGCGAGATCCGGGTCTGACGGCGGCTGCGGGCCGGGCCGGTGTCTTACCGGGCGTTAACCGGGCCCGTACACACCGGAAGCGCGCGGGGCGTAGCGTCCCGTGCGCGTGGTCCCGGCCCGACCCCCACGCGGGCCGGGACCGCGCGCCCCGGGCGGTCGGATTCCCGTGCGGCCACCGGCCGTTCCGGTCCCGGGGCGGGGCGCCTAGGCTCACCGGTATGGACACCTGCCGGGTGATGCGACAGGACGACAACGGCAACCGCTACGTGGTCGCCAAGGGGCTGGACCGGGCCGAGGCCGAACGGCTGGCCGCGGAGTTCGAGGCCCGCGGGCACAAGCAGCTGTACTGGGTGGAGGCCGAGGCCGCATAGGGTCGGGGCCATGGAGAACCGGATCGTCGTCGGGGGCGCGCTCGTCCACCGGGGCCGGGTGCTGGCCGCCCGCCGCAGTGCCCCGGCCGAGGTGGCCGGGCGCTGGGAGTTCCCGGGCGGCAAGGTCGAGCCCGGTGAGACGCAGCCGCAGGCGCTGGAGCGCGAGCTGCTGGAGGAACTCGGTGTCCGGGCGAGGGCGCTGGAGCCGTTGCCCGGGGCGTGGCTGGTCCGCCCGGGGCTGGAGCTGCGGCTCTGGGTGGCCGAACTGCTCTCCGGCGACCCGCGGCCGCTGCAGGACCACGACGAGCTCCGCTGGCTCGGCCCCGCCGAGCTCGACGGGCTCGACTGGCTCGACCACGACCGCGAAGTCCTCCCGCACCTGACCCGCCTGCTGGCCGGGGCCGACAGCGCGCGCTGACCGCCGCGCGCCCGGCGTGCCCGCCCGCACCACGGGAGGGGCGGGCGGGCCGCCCGCGCCACGCGCGATACGCCAGGTAGGTCAATCGGAAAAGAGGACCCATAAGCCGGGATAGCCTGGGTTCTGCTGGGTATGTCGCTTTTCGGCACCATTCGTCACCATCGGTGAGCCGTCCCCAGCCGGCGACGCCGATCCCGACCAGAGCCGGAGGCCCCGTCGGTGTCGAGTACCGGTCACGGTGGCGGGGGAGCACGAGGCACGGGCACCGGGGGGAGTGCCGCCGCGCGCGCCCGCCTGCGCCGTGGCGCGCGCCCGCAGCAGCAGCCGCCGCAACCGCCGGCCGGCCGCCGCCGGGGGGACGGCGGCGCCCCCGAGGCCGATCCCGCGGACCGTCCCGCGACGTCCATGGTGGCGCCCGACGCGTCCCCGTCGGCGGGCCCCCGCAGCCGCCCCGGCCGCCCCTTCCCGGGCGCCCCCGGAGCCGAGCCGGGCGGCACGGGCGGCCACCGCGAGGGCAATCTGCTCGACGTGGTGAAGGTGGCCATCGCCATCCTGGACACCGCCGGCCGGGTGGTGCTCTGGAGCCCGGCCGCCGAGGAACTGCTCGGCTGGCCGAACGAGCTGCTGGTCGGCCGCCGGATCGACGAGCTGATCCCGGACGAGGACCAGGTCACCCGGATCCGCACGGCGATCCAGGACACCCTGCGCCACGGCCGCTGGGCCGGCCTCACCGAGCTGCGCGACCGGGACGGCGAGGCGGTCACCGTCGACGCCCGGATCTCCCTGCTGGTGGACGGCGACGGCACGCCGTTCCTCCAGGTCAACCTGGCCGAGGCGGCCGCCGTCCGGGCGGTCGAGCGGGACCTCGCCGTCCGGGACGCGCTGTTCGAGCAGTCCCCGCTGGGCATCGCCGTCCTCGACACCGACCTGCGCTACACCGCCGTCAACCAGACCCTGGCCGAGATGAACGGCATGGTCACCGAGGACCACGTCGGGCGGACCACCGGCGAGACCCTGCCCGAGCGGGCCGCCGACGAGATCACCGCCATCCAGCGCCAGGTGCTGGCCACCGGCGAGCCGGTCATCGACGTCACCCTGGCCTCGCCGGTCACCGCCCGCTCCGGGTACCGCTCGATCTCCTACAGCCGGATGACCGACCGGGCCGGCCGGGTGCTCGGCATCTCCGGCACCGTGATGGACGTGACCGAGCGCTACCGGGCGGTCGCCAAGGTCGAGCACGCCCGGCGCCGGCTCTCGCTGCTCAACGAGTTCGGCTCCCGGGTCGGCGACCTCCTGGACGCCTCGCGGATCGCCCAGGAGCTGGCCGGCGCCGTGGTGCCCCGGCTCACCGACCACTCCGCGGTGATCCTGCTCCAAGCCGTCGCGCACGGCGACGACCTGCCCCGGCACGGCCACGACCGCCGCACCTCGCTGCTCCAGCTGGGCACCGCCTCCGTCCAGGACGGTCCCGAGGTCGAGGTGATGCTCCGGCGCGGCGCCCGGATCACCTTCTCCGAGGACTCCGCCTGCGGGCGGGTGCTGCGCACCGGCGTCCCCGAGCTGCTCTCCGGCGCCGACCAGCTGAGCGACGTCACCTACCCGGGCGACCCGAAGATGCAGGCCGCCCACGACCTGGGCGTGCACTCGATGCTGGTGGTGCCGCTGCGGGCCCGGGGCATCGTGATCGGCCTGCTGCTGGTCAGCCGGGCCGGCTACCGCGAGGGCTTCGACCGGGACGACCTCGCCTTCACCGTCGAGCTGGCCGACCGGGCCGGCAGCTCCCTCGACAACGCCCGGCTCTACGCCCGGGAGCGCACCGCCGCGCTCACCCTTCAGCGCACCCTCCTCCCGCAGCAGGTCCCGCAGCCCACCGGCGTCGAGGTCGCCTACCGCTACGTGCCGGGCAGCATCGGCACCGAGGTCGGCGGGGACTGGTTCGACGTCATCCCGCTGCCCGGCGACCGCACCGCGCTGGTGGTCGGCGACGTGATGGGCCACGGCCTGCGGGCCGCCGCCACGATGGGCCGGCTGCGCACCGCCGTCCGCGTCCTGGCCGCCCTCGACCTGCCCCCGGACGTGCTGCTGCGGCACGTCCACGAGCTGGCCGACGACCTCGCCCAGGGGCCGGACGAGGCGCTGCTGGCCACCTGCGTCTACGCGGTGTTCGACCCGGCCACGGCCCGGCTGACGGTGTCCAAGGCCGGCCACATCCCGCCGGTGCTGGTGGTGCCCCGCGAGGGCGCCGAGGAACCGACCCGCACCGGCGGCCCGCTGCTCGGCGGGACCGGCCGGATCCTCGACCTGCCGTCCGGCGCTCCGCTCGGCGTCGGCGGCGTCCCCTTCGAGTCGGTCGAGCTCAAGATCCCCGAAGGCAGCCTGCTCGCCCTGTGCACCGACGGGCTGGTGGAGTCCCGGGACAAGGACCTCGACGTCGGCCTCGGCCGGCTGGTCACCGTGCTCCAGGAGCCGCACGCCTCCATCCAGGCGGCCTGCGAGGCGGTGCTGGCCACCATGGAGCAGGGCCGCGAGCCCGACGACGTGGCGCTGCTGCTGGCCCGGCTCGGCCACGGCCAGGCCGGCACCCCGACGGCCGGCTGGACGCTGCCCGCCGAGCCGACCGCCGTCAGCCGGGCCCGTCGGCTGGTCCGCGCCGCGCTGGTCGAGTGGGGCGTCGAAGCGCTCACCGACACCGCTGAGCTGCTGGTCAGCGAGCTGGTGACCAACTCGGTCCGCTATGCGAGCGCCCCCATCGGAGTACGGTTGACGCTGGGCGAGACGCTGCTGGTCGAGATCTCCGACCCGCTGCCCGACCCGCCTCGCGAGCGTCACGCGGCGGAGGCCGACGAGGGCGGCCGGGGCCTGGAACTCGTCCGCCGGCTGGCACTGCGCTGGGGCGCGCGGGCCGAGGGCATGGGCAAGGTCGTCTGGTTCGAGCAGGCGCTGCCGGGTAATGAGCCCGAGGAGCCGGGTGACGAGTAGGACGCGAGTAGAACGGGACCGCATATGCCAGCAGGGGGCCGGGGGGAGCGCGCACTCCGGCAGGGGGCGCGAGCGTGGCATTGTGGTTGCGCGGGCGGTAGGACAAAAACCTTCGCCCGATCTGATGTTGTGATGTTGAGGGCGTGTGAACGTACCCCTCGATGATGAATACTCGGTCTTCTCGGCATCCGGACGGTCGCGGGTTTGGAGGGGTCGGTCCGTTGAACAGCACCCCGGCGCGTAACGCGCCGAGCAGCAGCGGTCATGCCGCTGTGCCCGGGCAGGCCGGTTCGCCACACCTGCCCGCCCCGGCCGCGGGGCAGGGCCGGGCGGCCCGCCCGGTGGTCGGCGCCCACCAGTGGGGCGCGGGGGACCCGGGCTCGATCTACGACTACATCCGGGTCGCCACCTTCGCGATCGGCCCGGACGGCCGGATCAGCCAGTGGAGCGAGCGCGCCGCCGAATTCTTCGGTGTGCCCGCCGTCGAGGCGGTCGGCGCCGATCCGATCAGCACCTTCGTCCCGCGCGAGCTCTGGCAGCGCGGCCGCACCCGGCTGGAGCGCACGCTGGCCGGCGAGGAGTGGGTGGGCACCACGCCCTACCGCGACGCCACCGGCGGCGAGGGCCTCGCCGAGCTCTACCTGATGCCCGACAGCGCACTGCCCACCGCCGGTGCCACCTGTCTCGCGGTCGACCTCGGCCGGCTGCGCCGGATCGAGACCGACCTCGCCGCCTCCGAGGCCGTCTTCGGCCAGACCCCGACCGGCTTCGTCCTGTTCGACGACCGGCTCCGGCTCCAGCGGGTCAACGACGCCTTCGCCTCGGGGGTCGGCCTCGCCCCCACCGACCTCGAAGGCCTGACCGCGCACGACCTCTTCCCGGCCCCCGAGGCCGACCGGCTGACCGCCGCCCTGCGCAAGGTCCTCGCCACCGGCGAGCCCGTCTTCGACCTCCGCTTCCACTCCGCCGTGCCGACCCGCGAGGGCAACCGGCTCTGGGCCGTCTCGCTCTACCGCCTCAACGGCTCGGCCGGGCAGCCGATGGGCGTGGCCGGCCAGGTCTCCGACGTCACCTCCCGGCACGTCGCCGAGCGCGAGGCCGACGGGGTGCGCCGCAACCTCGCCCTGCTCAACGAGGCCAGCGCGCACATCGGCTCCACCCTCGACCTGGAGACCACCGCCAAGGAGCTGCTGGACGTCGTCGTCCCGCCGTTCTGCGACCTCGCCACCGTCGACCTCTACACCGCGCTGCTCTCCGGCGAGACCGTCCCCAGCGCCGGCCGCTACGGCGACGGCGTGCTCACCGACGGCAGCGGCGAGCTGCGCCGGGTCGCCGTCTCCAGCGTGGTCGGCGGCGCCTCCTCCGTACTCGGCTCGGTCACCGGCCTGCCGATCGCCGAGGCCGGCGGCACGCTCTGCTACCCGCGCCGCTCACCGCACGCCCGCGCGCTGCGCACCGGCCGCAGCGTCGTCCCCGAGCCCGGGCCGGACCCGCTGCTGCGCTCCACGCTGATCGTGCCGCTGGTCGCCCGCGACCAGGTGCTCGGCCTGGTCCAGCTCTCCCGCGCGATCGGCAGCGAGCCGTTCGACGCCCGTGACGTCGCCATCGCCGAGGAACTGGTGGCCCGCGCCGCCGTCTGCATCGACAACGCGCGGCTCTACCGCCGCGAGCACGAGCGCGCCCTGATCCTGCAGCGCAGCCTGCTGCCCCCGGGCAACCCGGCCGCCAGCGGCCTGGAGATCGCCTGCCGCTACCTGCCCAGCAACAACAACACCGAGGTCGGCGGCGACTGGTTCGACGTCATCCCGCTGCCGGGCAACCGCACCGCGCTGGTCATCGGCGACGTGATGGGCCGCGGCCTGCGCGCCGCCGTCGCGATGGGCCAGCTGCGCACCGCCGTCCGCACCCTGGCCATGCTCGACCTCGACCCCGCCGAGGTGCTCACCGCCCTCGACGAGATCGCCCGCGGGCTGGGCGACGACTCCGCGCCCGCCGGCTCGCCCACCCCGTACGGGCGGCTCACCTCGACCGCCGACGAGGAGGCCCGCGAGGTCTACCTGGCCACCTGCGTCTACGCGGTCTACGACGCCGTCACCCGGCGCTGCGTCTTCGCCAACGCCGGCCACCTGCCGCCCGTCCTGCTCAGCCCCGACGAGCCCGCCCGGATGCTCGACGTCCCGCCCGGCCTGCCGCTCGGCGTCGGCGGCGAGCCCTTCGAGGAGGTCGAGCTGACCCTGCCGGACGGCGCCGTCCTCGGCCTGTACACCGACGGCCTGGTGGAGAGCCGCAAGCACCAGCTGGACGAGGGCCTGCGCGCCTTCCGCATCGCACTGTCGGCGGAGGGCAAGAGCCTGGAGAACCTCTGCGACCACGTCCTCGGCGAGCTCAACCCGCACCACGGCGAGGACGACATCGCCCTGCTGATGGCCAAGGTGCACGCCTTCCCCGACGACGCCGTCGGCAACTGGTTCCTGCCGCCCGAGCCGACCTCCGTCGCCAAGGCCCGCGAGCTGGCCTGCAGCTGGCTGCTGGCGCGCGGTCTGGACGAGCTGGTCGACACCACCGAGCTGCTGGTCAGCGAGCTGGTCACCAACGCGCTGCGGCACGGCCGGGGCGAGATCCGGCTGCGACTGCTGCGCGACCGCAGCATGGTCTGCGAGGTCTGGGACGACGGCTACGCCCAGCCGCGCCAGCGGCGCGCGCAGGAGACCGACGAGGGCGGGCGCGGGCTCCAGCTGGTCAGCCTGCTGGCCGAGCGCTGGGGGAGCCGGCGGACGCCCAAGGGCAAGATCGTCTGGTTCGAGCTGTCGCTGTAGGGCCGGTCGCCCCCGGACCGGTCGCTCCCGGCCGGGCACGCTCGGGGCCGCCGCGCGGATCGGCTGTCCGGGTGCAGTCCCCCGGCGGCCGCCGTGTCGGGACGGCCGCCCCGACCGGGTCGGCGTTCGATGGCCGCCATGCGCGTCCGCCAGCTCACCGCCGCAGCCGCCGCGCTGCTGCTCGCCACCGGCGCCCTGGCCGGCTGCTCCGGCGGCCCGGCCCCGGCCCGCCCGCCGGTACCGGCTCCCGTACCGGCCCCGCCCACCGCCGTCACCGGGGACGTCGGCCCGCCCGACCGTGCCGCCGTCCGGGAGGGCGGCACGCCACGCTGGGCGCTGGACGCCGCGCCGGCCACGCTCAACGTCTACCAGCCGGCCGCGACCGCCGACAGCGCGCTGCTCGCCCACGCCCTCTACCCCTCGCTGTTCCGGCCGGACGAGCACGGCCGGCCGGTCGCCGACCCGGACTACCTGGAGTCCGCCGAGTGCACCCCGCCCGGACAGCAGCCGCAGGTGGTCACCTACCGGCTCAGCCCGCAGGCCGTCTGGAGCGACGGCACCCCGCTCTCGGCCGCCGACTTCGGCGCGCAGCGGGCCGCCCTCTCCGGCCTCGACCCGGCCTACGCCGGGAACCGTCCGGCCGGGTACGACGCGATCGACTCGATCACCGAGGGGGCCGGCCCGCACGAGGTGAAGGTGACCTTCCGGCGGCCGTACGCGGAGTGGCGCGCCCTGTTCGGTCCGCTCTACCCGGCCGCGGTGACCGGCTCCCCGGCGGCGTTCAACCGGCCGCTGACCGACGGGCCGGAGCCGAGCGCGGGTCCGTTCCAGCTCTCCCGGTACGACCCGGCGGGCGGGCGGGTGAGCCTGGTGCGCAGCCCTAACTGGTGGGGCGACCGGCCGAAGGCGGACGGGATCGACTTCCTGGTGGTCCCGGCCGAGGGCCGGCTGGACGCGCTCGACCAGGACCGGCTGGACATCGCCTCGCTCACCGCAGCGGTCGACCGGGCCGGCTCCACCCCGGCCGCTCCACCCACCCCGGCCGCGTCCGCCTCCGCCTCCGGGGCCGCCTCCGGGGCCGGGTCCGCCTCCGGCTCCGGGTCCCCGGCCGCGACCGCGTCCGCGACCCCCGCCGCCCCGCCCGCCGCCCCGCCCGCTGCGGCGCCGGAGGCCGCCGACCGGGCGCTGCGGCGGGCGGAGGCCCTGCCCGGCATCACCGTGCACCGGGCCGCCGCGGCCGCGCTCACCGAGCTCACCCTGAACGCCGCCCGCGGCCCGCTCACCGACCCGGCCGTCCGGCTCGCCCTGGCCCGCGCGGTCGACCGGCGCCGGGTCGCCGGTGCCGCGCTCACCCCGCTCGGCCTCGCCGCCGCCCCGCTCGGCAGCCACCTGTTCGCCGGTGACCAGGACGGCTACCGGGACAACAGCGCCGCGCTCGGCCCGGCGGACGCGGGCCGGCTGCTGGACGCGGCCGGCTGGAAGCGGCCCGCGGCCGGCGCCACCCGGCTCCGGGACGGCCGGGAGCTGGCCCTCGCCCTGCTGGTCCCGGCCGGCTCGGCCACTGCCCGGCGCACCGCCGACGCGCTGACCGCCGACCTCGCCGGCGCGGGCATCGCGCTCCGGACGGTGGCGGCGCCCGCCGAGGCCTTCGTCCGGGACCACCTGGCGACCGGCGACTACGACCTCGCCCTGTTCTCCTGGCCGGCCGGACCCCACCCGGCGGTCGAACAGCGTGCCGTCTACGCCAAGCCGCGCCCCGGCGCGGACGGCGCCCTGGAGGCCGGCAGCAACTACGGCCGCTCGGGGACGGAGGAGATCGACCGCCTCTTCGACCGCGCGGCCGCCGAACTCGACCCCGCCGCCCACCTGGCCCTGCTCCAGGAGGCCGACACCCGGATCTGGCAGCTGGGCCACTCGGTACCGCTCTACCAGCGGCCGGACCTGGTCGCGGTCCGGTCGGACGTGGCGGGCGCGGGCGCCTGGGGCTTCGGCCGGCCGCGCTTCCAGGACGTGGGGTTCCGCGGCCCCTGACCGTGCGCGGGGCGGGGCGGACCACGCGGACGACGCCCGGCCCGGCCGGGCCCGGCGGTGCGTGACCGGGAGGCCCCGGCACGGCGTCGGCCGGGTGCCGTGCCGGTGATCCACCTGTGATCTTGATCCCGCCCGACCTGCCCGTTTCTGCCGACCTGGAGGGTTCCCCGTACGATAGGAGGAAGCCGTGGCATGTCCTGCCCGGCGGGTGGACCGGTAGTAGCAGGCGGAACGGGCGGCGGTGATCACAACGGATCGCCGGTCGGCGTCACGCAGCCGGGCGCCGAAACCCACGATTCCGGGAGAATCCGCTCAGCATGCCCACGCGCAATGACATCCGCAACGTTGCCATCGTCGCCCACGTCGACCACGGCAAGACCACTCTGGTCGACGCCATGCTGAAGCAGGCCGGTGCCTTCGCCGCCCACCAGCACCTCGATGACCGCATGATGGACTCCAACGACCTGGAGCGCGAGAAGGGCATCACCATTCTCGCGAAGAACACCGCCGTGAAGTACCACCCCAAGGAGGGTGGCGCCCCGATCACGATCAACATCATCGACACCCCCGGCCACGCCGACTTCGGTGGTGAGGTCGAGCGCGGTCTGTCCATGGTGGACGCGGTCGTTCTCCTGGTCGACGCCTCCGAGGGTCCGCTGCCGCAGACCCGCTTCGTGCTCCGCAAGGCGCTCACCGCCAAGCTCCCGGTGATCCTCTGCATCAACAAGACCGACCGTCCGGACTCCCGGATCGACGAGGTCATCAACGAGACCTACGACCTCTTCCTGGACCTCGACGCGACCGAGGAGCAGATCGAGTTCCCGATCGTCTACGCCTGTGCGCGTGACGGCGTCGCCTCGATGACCAAGCCGGAGGACGGCAGCGTCCCGGCCGACAGCGACTCGCTGGAGCCGTTCTTCTCGACCATCCTGTCGGCCGTCCCGGCCCCGACCTACGACGAGGACGCCCCGCTCCAGGCCCACGTCACCAACCTGGACGCGGACAACTTCCTCGGCCGCATCGCGCTCTGCCGCGTCGAGCAGGGCGAGCTGCGCAAGGGCCAGCAGGTCGCGTGGATGAAGCGTGACGGTTCGATCCAGCAGGTCAAGATCACCGAGCTGCTGATGACCGAGGCGCTCACCCGCAAGCCGGCCGAGGTGGCCGGCCCCGGCGACATCTGCGCCGTCGCGGGCATCCCGGACATCATGATCGGCGAGACCCTGGCCGACCTGGAGAACCCGATCGCGCTGCCGCTGATCACGGTGGACGAGCCGGCCATCTCGATGGTCATCGGCACCAACACCTCGCCGCTGGTCGGCAAGGGCGGCAAGGGCCACAAGGTCACCGCCCGCATGGTGAAGGACCGCCTGGACCGCGAGCTGATCGGTAACGTCTCGCTCCGCGTGCTGCCGACCGAGCGTCCGGACGCCTGGGAGGTCCAGGGCCGTGGCGAGCTGGCGCTGGCCATCCTGGTCGAGACCATGCGCCGGGAGCTCTTCGAGCTGACCGTCGGCAAGCCGCAGGTCGTCACCAAGGTCATCAACGGCAAGACCCACGAGCCGGTCGAGCGGATGACCATCGACAGCCCCGAGGAGTACCTCGGCGCGATCACCCAGCTGATGGCGACCCGCAAGGGCCGCATGGAGACCATGACGAACCACGGCTCCGGCTGGGTCCGCATGGAGTTCATCGTCCCGTCGCGCGGCCTGATCGGCTTCCGGACCCAGTTCCTGACCGACACCCGCGGCACCGGCATCGCGCACTCCATCTTCGAGGGCCACGAGCCGTGGTTCGGCGAGCTCCGGATGCGCAACAACGGCTCGCTGGTGGCGGACCGCGCGGGCGTCGTGACGCCGTTCGCGATGATGGGCATCCAGGAGCGCGGCACGCTCTTCGTCGAGCCCACCACCGAGGTGTACGAGGGCATGATCGTCGGCGAGAACTCGCGCCAGGACGACATGGACATCAACATCACCAAGGAGAAGAAGCTCACCAACATGCGTGCGGCCTCCTCCGACACCACCGAGAACCTGGTGCCGCCGCGCAAGCTCTCGCTGGAGCAGTCGCTGGAGTTCTGCCGCGAGGACGAGTGCATCGAGGTGACTCCGGAGACGGTTCGCATCCGTAAGGTCGTCCTGGACCAGAAGGAGCGCGGCCGCACGGCTTCGCGCGCCAAGAAGGCGTGACCACTTCCTTCTGAGCGCCCTTTGGCCTGAATCGATCGCCCCCCTTTCCAACGGAGAGGGGGGCGATCGTTTTCACTACTCCACGCTGTCGACGCGCGTATAAACGGAATATCGCTTAACACAGCAAGGTGTCCGCTGAGCGAACGTGACAGTCCGTCATTCATGACGACTGTCCGTTTGATGCCTGTCTGAGTATGTCTCTTATGTCCGATTTTCGAAACTTACCGACCGTTCATGTGACCTAATTGAGATCGCTAGTGGTCACTTTCGTGTCCGTGCGTGACGGATAGTGGGTGCAGTCAGGCTCGGGTCAAGGGTTAACGCGCAGGGGTGCGCGCCGAAACCACGAGCGCGGACAGCACAACGGAAGCGGCGTCAGCCGACCGTGGTGCTCTCCTCGTTGGAAAGTCGATTTCAGGAGGCATCCCCCATGCGCGGTGCAACCCAGACCAAGTGGATCGTCGCGGCGACCGCTATCGCCCTCGCGGCGACCGCTTGCAGCACCAGCTCGAAGAGCAGTGACAAGGCCTCTTCCGGCGGCGGCACCATCGCCGTCCAGCTCGGCGAGCCGCAGCACGGTCTGGTTCCCCAGAACACCGCGGAGTCCGAGGGTGCCGAGGTTCTCGGTGCCGTCTTCGCCGGCCTGGTCGAGTACGACAACAAGACCAACGAGCCGAAGCTGCGCGTCGCCGAGTCGATCGAGAGCGCCGACAGCAAGCTCTGGACGATCAAGCTGAAGGACGGCTACACCTTCCACAACGGTGAGAAGGTGACCGCCCAGTCGTTCGTCGACGCCTGGAACTGGGGCGCCAACCAGGACAACGCGGCCGAGGGCCTGCCGTTCTTCGCCAAGATCGAGGGCTCCGAGGACCTGGCCCCGGGCAAGGACAAGAAGCCGACCACCGACAAGCTCAAGGGCCTGACGGTCGTCGACGACAAGACCTTCACGGTCTCCCTGACGCAGCCGTTCTCCCAGTTCAAGACCATGCTGGGCTACAACGCGTTCTACCCGCTGCCCAAGGCGTTCTTCACCGACCCGAAGACGTTCGCCGACAAGCCGATCGGCAACGGCCCGTTCGAGATGGACGGCGCCTGGGAGCACAACAAGCAGATCAAGGTCAAGCGCTACGAGAACTTCCCTGCCTCGGACGGCAAGGCGAAGCTCCAGGGCGTCACCTTCAAGATCTACGACAACCTGGACACCGCGTACAACGACCTGCGCGCCGACAACATCCAGGCCACCGACAAGCTGCCGATCTCGGCCCTGTCGAGCGTCAAGGGCGAGTTCGGCGACCGCTACATCTACAAGCCGGAGTCCGGCGTCGGCTACATCGGCTTCCCGATCGCCACCAACCCGGCCACCTACGGCAAGCCGGAGATCCGCAAGGCGATCTCGATGGCGATCGACCGCGAGGCGATCACCAAGACGATCTTCTCGGGCACCCGCGTCCCGGCCGACGACTTCATCAACCCGCTGATCCCGGGTTACCGCAAGGGCGCCATGGGCGACGCGGCGAAGTACGACCCGGCCAAGGCCAAGGCGCTCTTCGACCAGGCCGGCGGTGTTCCCGGCAACACCATCGAGCTGGGCTACAACGCCGACGGTGGCCACAAGGAGTGGATCGAGGCCGTCGCGAACCAGCTGAAGAAGAACCTGGGCATCGAGGTCACCACCAAGCCGTTCGAGAAGTTCGGCAAGATCCTCGACGCGCTGGGCGAGAAGCAGTACTCGGGCGCCTTCCGCATGGCGTGGTCGATGGACTACCCGTCGATCGAGAACTACCTCCGTCCGATCTTCTCCAAGGTCGCGATCGAGAACGGCTCGAACTACGGCGGCTACGTCAACGACAAGTTCGAGGACCTGCTGAACCAGGCCGACCAGGCGAAGACCCAGGACGAGGGCCAGAAGCTGTACCAGCAGGCCGACGACATCCTGGTGCAGGACCTGCCGTACATCCCGGTGTACACCTACATGTCCTCCGCCGCGTACAGCAAGAAGATCAAGAACTTCGACACCGACGCCCAGGGCCGTATGAACCTGGACGAGGTCGAGCTCGCCGGCTGATCCGGTAGTCAGACGAACGGGGGCGGGCGGACCGGACTACAGTCCCGGTCCTCCCGCCTCCCTTCCTTGCTTGAAAGTGTGGAGGTCTGATGGGCCGCTATGTCATCCGCCGACTGATACAGGCGATCCCTGTCCTGCTCGGTGCGACTCTGCTGATCTATGCCCTGGTTCACTACCTGCCCGGTGACCCGGTGCAGGCGCTGGCCGGTGAGAAGCGGGCCGACCCGCTCGTGGCGGAAATGATCCGCCAGAAGTACCACCTGAACGACCCCTTCCTGCTGCAGTACTGGAACTACATCTCAGGGGTCTTCAAGGGGGACCTCGGCGAGAGCCTGACCGGTCGCTCCGTGACCGACATGATCAGCGAGGCGTTCCCGTACACCGTCAACCTCGCCCTGGTCGCCTTCATCATGGAGGCAGTCATCGGCGTGCTGGCGGGTGTCATGGCGGCCCTGCGCAAGGGCAAGTTCATCGACCAGCTGGTGCTCATCAGCACCCTGTTCGTGATTTCCATCCCGGTCTTCGTCACCGGCTTCGTGCTCCAGCTGGTGCTGGGCGTGAAGCTCAAGACCGACTACGGCGTCGACTTCTTCCCGGTCTCCTTCAACGAGGAGGACGGACTGCGGGCCTACCTGCTGCCGGCCTTCGTGCTGGCGTCGACCTCGCTCGCGTACGTCGCCCGACTGACCCGCACCAGCCTGATGGAGACCATGCGCGCGGACTACGTCCGCACCGCGGTCGCCAAGGGTCTGAAGCGCCGTCGGGTGATCGGCCGCCACGCCCTGCGCAACGCGCTGATCCCGATCGTCACCTTCCTCGGTGCCGACCTCGGCGGTCTGATGGGTGGCGCGGTCATCACCGAGAAGATCTTCAACATGCACGGCATCGGCGGCCTGCTGGCCCAGTCCGTGTACCAGAAGCAGGGCACGGTGATCGTCGGCATGGTCACCCTGCTGGTGATGATCTACCTGATCACCACCCTGCTCGTGGACCTGCTGTACGCCGTGCTCGACCCGAGGATCCGCTATGAGTGACACCATCACCGTGGGCAGCGAGGCGCCCGAGGACAAGACCCCGAAGGCCGCGCCGGAGAAGAAGCAGAAGCCCGAGCGCGTCGCCAGCCTCTGGTCCGACGCACTGCGCGACCTGCGCCGCAACCCGGTCTTCATCATCGGCGCGGTGCTCGTCTCCGCCCTGCTGGTGATCGCCGCCGTGCCGCAGCTGTTCACCGACGGCAGCCCGCTCTCGGGCGACGCGTGCGACCTGGCCAACTCCCTGAAGCGCCCGAGCGCCGAGCACTGGTTCGGCTTCGACGTGCAGGGCTGTGACGTCTACACCCGCACCATCTGGGGTGCCCGCAACTCGATCATCGTCGGTGTGCTCACCACCACCACGGTGACCGTGATCGGCGCCCTGCTCGGCCTGCTGGCCGGCTGGGTCGGCGGCATGGTCGACAGCATCCTGTCGCGCTTCACCGAGATCTTCTTCTCCATCCCGCTGCTGCTCGGCGGCATGCTGATCATGTCGATGCTCGGCAAGGGCAACGCCTACACCGTCTCCGTCGTGATGGCCGTGCTCGGCTGGCCGCAGATCTTCCGCATCATGCGCGCCTCCGTGCTGGCCAACAAGCACAACGACTACGTGATGGCGGCCAAGGCGCTCGGCGCCGGCAGCTTCCGGATCACCTTCCGGCACATCCTGCCGAACGCCATCGCGCCGGTGATCGTGGTCTCCGCGATCAGCCTGGGTGTGTACATCGGTGCCGAGGCCGCGCTGTCCTACCTGGGCATCGGTGTCCAGTCCCCGGAGATCTCCTGGGGCCTGATGATCAGCGACGCCCAGCCCCGCTTCCTGACCGCCCCGCACGTGCTGCTCTTCCCGTCCGCGGTGCTGAGCGTCACGGTGCTGGCGTTCATCATGCTCGGCGACGCGGTGCGCGACGCCCTCGACCCGAAGCTCCGCTGAGAGAAGAGGTGACGACCCGATGACCACCGTGATCGAGAAGAACCAGAAGAGCGGCCGCCTCGAAATCGGCACCCCGCTGCTGGAGGTCCGTGACCTCCACGTGGAGTTCCACACCCGGGACGGCGTCGCCAAGGCCGTGAACGGCGTCAACTACTCCGTTTCCGCCGGTGAGACCCTGGCGGTGCTGGGTGAGTCCGGCTCCGGCAAGTCGGTGACCGCCCAGACCATCATGGGCATCCTGGACATGCCGCCCGGCAAGATCAGCCAGGGCCAGATCCTCTTCCGCGGCGAGGACATGCTCGCCATGAAGGAGGAGCAGCGCCGGCTGATCCGCGGCCAGAAGATCGCGATGATCTTCCAGGACGCGCTCTCCTCGCTGAACCCCGTGATGACCGTGGGCGACCAGCTCGGCGAGATGTTCCGGGTGCACAAGGGCATGTCCAAGAAGGACGCCCGGGCCAAGGCCGTCGAGCTGATGGAGCGGGTGCGCATCCCCGCCGCCAAGCAGCGCGTCGGCGACTACCCGCACCAGTTCTCCGGCGGCATGCGCCAGCGCATCATGATCGCGATGGCGCTCTCCATGGAGCCCGACCTGATCATCGCCGACGAGCCCACCACCGCCCTGGACGTCACCGTCCAGGCCCAGGTGATGGACCTCCTCGCGGAGCTGCAGGCCGAGTACAACATGGGCCTGATCCTGATCACCCACGACCTCGGCGTGGTCGCCGACGTCGCGGACAAGATCGCCGTGATGTACGCCGGCCGGATCGTCGAGACCGCCCCGGTCCACGACCTGTACGCCAACCCCGCGCACCCGTACACCAAGGGCCTGCTCCGCTCCATCCCGCGCCTGGACCAGAAGGGCCAGGAGCTGTACGCGATCAAGGGCCTGCCTCCGAACCTGCTGAAGGTCCCGGCCGGCTGCGCGTTCAACCCCCGCTGTGACGTCGCCACCGACCAGTGCCGCACGGAGATCCCGAAGCTGCACCAGGTGACCGACAAGGACGGCACGGAGCTCACCGGCCGCCGCAGCGCGTGCCACCTCTGGAAGGAGACCCTCCATGGCTGAGCCCATCCTGGAGGTCAAGGACCTGGTCAAGCACTACCCGCTGACCCAGGGCATCCTCTTCAAGAAGCAGGTCGGCGCGGTCAAGGCGGTCGACGGCATCTCCTTCGACCTGATGAAGGGCGAGACGCTCGGCATCGTCGGCGAGTCCGGCTGTGGCAAGTCCACGCTGGCCAAGGTGCTGATGAACCTGGAGCGGGCCACCTCCGGCCAGGTGCTGTTCAAGGGCGAGGACATCTCCAAGCTGTCCGGCTCCGCCCTGAAGGCGGTCCGCCGGAACATCCAGATGGTGTTCCAGGACCCGTACACCTCGCTCAACCCGCGCATGACGGTCGGCGACATCATCGGCGAGCCCTTCGAGATCCACCCCGAGGTGGCTCCCAAGGGCGACCGCCGCAAGGCCGTCCAGGACCTCCTGGACGTCGTCGGCCTGAACCCGGAGTACATCAACCGGTACCCGCACCAGTTCTCCGGCGGCCAGCGCCAGCGCATCGGCATCGCCCGCGGCCTCGCGCTCAAGCCCGAGATCATCATCTGCGACGAGCCGGTCTCCGCCCTGGACGTCTCCGTCCAGGCGCAGGTGATCAACCTGCTGGACCAGCTGCAGAGCGAGTTCGAGCTCTCGTACATGTTCATCGCGCACGACCTCTCGATCGTCCGGCACATCTCCGACCGCGTCGGCGTGATGTACCTCGGCAAGATGGTCGAGATCGGCACGGACGAGGCGATCTACGAGAACGCCACGCACCCGTACACCCAGGCGCTGCTCTCCGCGGTGCCGGTGCCGGACCCGACGGCGCGCGAGTCCCGGGACCGGATCATCCTGACCGGCGACATCCCCTCGCCGGCCAACCCGCCGTCCGGCTGCCGGTTCCGCACCCGCTGCTGGAAGGCGGAGGAGCGCTGCGCCACCGAGGTCCCGCTGCTGGCGGTGCCCAGCACGCTCAGCGGTGCGGCGGCCCACGAGTCGGCCTGCCACTTCGCCGAGGTCCGGGAGACGGCCGCCGCCGTCTGATCCCCGAGGCGTTCCCCGGAAGGGCCCGCGGCTGTCGAAGCCGCGGGCCCTTCCGGCGTTTCGCGCTCCTGTGGCGGCGTCAACCCCGGGCGGGGTCCGCTGCACCCGTCCGGGGGTACCTGGCTCGCGCCGCCGGGCCACCGCGCTTCTCATGGGGTGTGATGCGACACACACCTTGAGGAGGGACCTCCATGCCCGCAGCCACTCGCGCTCGATGGGTCCTCGCCGCTGCGACATCTGTGGCCCTGGTGGCCAGTGGGTGCAGCAGTAGCGGCGGAGGCAGTAGTTCGTCGGACAGCGGCAAGACCTTCAGCTACCAGAGCAGTGAGCCGCAGAACCCCTTGCAGCCCGCGAACGCGAACGAGACCGGCGGCGGCCGCATCCTGCAGAACCTGTTCAAGGGGCTGGTGGACTACGACCCCAGCAACGCGAAGATCCGGATGCAGGTCGCGGACTCGATCGAGACCAGCGACTCGCAGACCTTCAACGTCACCCTGAAGACCGGCTGGACGTTCCACGACGGCACCCCGGTCACCTCGAAGAACTTCGTCGACGCCTGGAACTGGGGCGCGACCACCAGCAACAACCAGATCAACAGCTCCTGGTTCTCGGACATCGAGGGCTACCAGGACGTCCACCCGGCCAGCGGCCAGCCGACCGCCACCGCGATGTCCGGCCTGACCGTCGTGGACGACACGCACTTCACCATCAAGCTGCACACCAAGGTCTCGTACTTCGAGTACAAGCTGGGCTACATCGCCTTCTCCCCGCTGCCGACCGCCTTCTTCAGCGACCCGACCGGGTTCGGACAGAAGCCGGTGGGCAACGGCGCCTACCAGTTCGTCAGCTGGAGCCACAACCAGCAGGTGGTGACCAAGGCGTACCCGAACTACCAGGGCGTGGACAAGCCGAAGAACGGCGGCATCGTCTTCAAGATGTACAACACGTCCGAGGCCGCCTACGCGGACCTGCAGTCCAACAACCTCGACGTGATGGACCAGGTGCCGCCGTCCGCGCTGGCGACGTACAAGAGCGACCTGGGCGACCGGGCGATCGACTCGCCGCAGGGTGCGATCCAGAACATCGGCTTCACGCTCTACCAGCCGGACTGGGCCGGCCCGGACAAGGCGAAGGTCCGTCAGGGGCTGTCGATGGCGATCGACCGCGACACCATCACGAAGACCGTGCTGCAGGGCTCGCGCAAGCCGGCCTCCGCGTGGGTCGCCGAGGGCGTCGAGGGCTACAAGGCCGGCCAGTGCGGCGACAACTGCACCTTCGACGCCACCAAGGCCAAGCAGCTGATCGCCGAGGGCGGCGGCGTCCCCGGCAACAAGCTGACGATCACCTACAACGCCGACGGCGGCCACAAGGAGTGGGTGGACGCGGTCTGCAACTCGATCCGGCAGAGCACCGGCGTGGACTGCGTGGGTGACCCGAAGCCCGACTTCAAGACCGCCCGCGCGGCGATCACCGGGCACCAGATCAACGGCGCCTTCCGCACCGGCTGGGTTCAGGACTACCCGCTGAACGCCAACTTCATGGCCGACGTCTACCGCACCGGCGCCGCGTCCAACGACTTCGGCTACAGCAGCCCGCAGTTCGACCAGCTGGCCACCGAGGCGGACCAGGCGGCCAGCGTGGCGGACACCGTGACGGGCTACCAGAAGGCGGAGACGGTGCTGGCGAACGACATGCCGGCCATCCCGCTCTGGTACTACCGCACCAACTCGGGCTACTCGGCGAACGTCCAGAACGTGAAGTTCGACTCCTTCGGCAACCCGGCCTGGACCCAGGTCGAGGTCAAGGGCTGATCCAGCCCCTCGCGCCGGCCCCGCCCTCCCCGCACGGAGGGCGGGGCCCGGGCACTCGACCCCCACGCGGCCCTGCGCACCCGGTCACGGGCCGACCAGTCACCTAGGAAGGAGGCTCGGATGGGAAGTTATGTGCTGCGGCGGGTGCTGCAGATGATCCCGGTGTTCTTCGGCTCCACATTCCTGATCTTCCTGATGGTCTACACGCTGCCCGGGGACCCCGTCGCGGCGCTCTTCGGGGACAAGGCCGCGGACCCGGCGGTGGTGGCCAATCTGAAGCACAAGTACTACCTCGACCAGCCGCTATGGAAGCAGTACCTGCACTACATGGGGAACCTCTTCCAGGGCGACTTCGGGACGAGCTTCACCGGCCGCTCGGTCACCGACATCATGGCGGACGCCTTCCCGGTCACCATCAGGCTGGCGCTGATGGCCTTCGCCTTCGAGCTGATCGTCGGGCTGGCGCTCGGCCTGGTCTCCGGCCTCAGGCGCGGCAGCGTCCAGGACACCCTGGTGCTGGTCCTGACCCTGGTGGTGATCTCGATCCCGGTGTTCGTGCTGGCCTACATCGCCCAGACGATCTTCGCGACCAACCTGGGCTGGGTCACCCCGACCGTGCAGGACTCCAAGGACCTCTCCCAGCTGATCCTGCCCGCGATCGTGCTGGGATCGCTCTCCCTCGCCTACGTCGCCCGGCTCACCCGGACCTCGATCGGGGAGAACCTGCGGGCGGACTACATGCGCACGGCGGTCGCCAAGGGCCTGCCCCGGCGCACCGTCATCACCCGCCACCTGCTCCGCAACTCGCTGATCCCGGTGGTCACCTTCCTCGGGACCGACCTGGGCGCGCTGATGGGCGGTGCGATCGTCACGGAGGGCATCTTCAACGTCCAGGGCATCGGCAACGTGCTGTACCGGGCGATCAACCAGAAGGAGGGCCCCACCGTGGTCGGCATCGTGACCGTCCTGGTGATCGTCTACCTGGTCGCCTCCCTGATCGTCGACCTGCTCTACGCGGTCCTGGACCCGAGGATCCGTTATGCCTGACCTGCATGACGAGGGCGAGTTCAAGCCGCACGCGGCCCCGGGTCTCGACCACCTGGACTACGCCGGCGAGCAGGGCATGGCGGTCGAGCAGGAGACCCTGGTCGAGGGCGATCCGGCCAAGCGGGAGGAGGCCCGCAGCCTGTGGGGCGACGCCTGGCGGGACCTGCGGCGCCGGCCGATCTTCCTGATCTCGGCGGTCCTGATCCTCCTGCTGGTCGTGATGGCGATCTTCCCCTGGGCCTTCACCGACGCCGATCCGCGCAAGGCCGACCTGGTCAACGACTACCTCAAGCGCCCGGACTGGTCGGACTTCTTCGGCGCCGGCTGGTTCGGCTACGACGGCCAGGGCCGGTCCATCTACGCCCGGGTGGTCTACGGGGCCCGCGCCTCGATCACCGTCGGCATCTTCGTGACCCTGGGGGTCACCCTGCTCGGCGGGCTGACCGGGATGGTCGCCGGGTACTTCGGCGGCGCGGTGGACGCCGTGATCTCCCGCGTCGTCGACATCTTCTTCGGTATCCCGCTGCTGCTCGGCGCGCTGGTCCTGCTGGGCGCGTTCTCCGCCCGCACGGTGTGGAGCGTGGTCATCGCCCTCGCGGTGCTCGGCTGGACGCAGATCGCGCGCGTCATGCGCGGGGCCGTCCTGACCGTCAAACAGTCCGACTACGTGGTGGCCGGCCGGGCGCTCGGCGCGAGCACCGGGCGGTTGATGTTCCGGCACATCCTGCCGAACGCGATCGCGCCGGTGATCGTCGTCGCCACGATCGCGCTGGGCGGCTACATCGCGACCGAGGCCACGCTGAGCTTCCTCGGCATCGGCCTGCAGGATCCGACCATCTCCTGGGGCATCGACATCGCCTCCGCCCAGAAGGTCATCCGGACGGCCCCGTACGTGCTGTTCTTCCCGGCCGTGGCGCTCTCGATCACCGTGCTGGCCTTCATCATGCTGGGTGACGCGGTGCGCGACGCCCTCGACCCGAAGCTTCGCTGAGCGAGGGGACTCATCGTGACCACAGCTGTCGACACCGGCAAGCCCCAGCGGGAGACGCCCTACGAGGGGCCGCTGCTGGACGTCCGGGACCTGCACGTGGAGTTCGTCACCCGGGACGGCGTGGCGAAGGCGGTCAACGGGGTCAACTACAGCGTCCGGGCGGGGGAGACCCTGGCGGTGCTGGGGGAGTCCGGTTCGGGCAAGTCGGTGACCGCGCAGGCGATCATGGGCATCCTAGACATGCCCCCGGCCCGCATCCCGCAGGGCGAGATCCGCTTCCGGGGCCGGGACATGTTGACGATGGGCAAGGAGGAGCGCCGGAAGATCCGCGGCCAGAAGATCGCGATGATCTTCCAGGACGCGCTCTCCTCGCTGAACCCGGTGCTGAGCGTGGGCTTCCAGCTCGGCGAGATGTTCCGGGCCCACCACGGGGCGTCGCGCAAGGAGGCCAAGGCCAAGGCCGTCGAGCTGATGGACCGGGTGCGCATCCCGGCGGCGAAGGAACGGGTCAACGACTATCCGCACCAGTTCTCCGGCGGCATGCGCCAGCGCATCATGATCGCGATGGCGCTGGCCCTGGAGCCGGACCTGATCATCGCGGACGAGCCGACCACCGCGCTGGACGTGACCGTGCAGGCGCAGGTGATGGACCTGCTGGCCGAGCTGCAGGCCGAGTTCCACATGGGGCTGATCCTGATCACCCACGACCTCGGCGTGGTCGCCGACGTCGCGGACAAGATCGCCGTGATGTACGCGGGCCGGATCGTCGAGACCGCCCCCGTGCACGAGCTGTACGCGCGGCCGGCCCACCCGTACACCCGGGGCCTACTGGACTCGATCCCGCGGCTGGACCAGAAGGGCCAGGAGCTCTACGCGATCAAGGGGCTGCCGCCCAACCTGCTGCGGATCCCGCCGGGTTGCGCGTTCAACCCGCGCTGCCCGCGCGCCCAGGACATCTGCCGGGCCGAGGTGCCCGAGCTCTTCCAGGTCACCGCGGACGACGGCAGCGAGCTGGCCGGGCGGGGCAGTGCCTGCTTCTTCTGGAAGGAGACCCTCCATGGCTAGCCCGCTCGGGCCCGCGGTGCCCAAGGAGGAGGCGTTCGCGCAGGCCGTGCGGCCCGGCGAACCGATCCTCGAAGTCCGGGACCTGGTCAAGCACTTCCCGCTGACGAGGGGCGTCGTCTTCAAGAAGCAGGTCGGCGCCGTGAAAGCGGTCGACGGGGTCAGCTTCGACCTGATGCAGGGGGAGACGCTCGGCATCGTGGGGGAGTCCGGCTGCGGCAAGTCCACGCTGGCCAAGGTGCTGATGAACCTGGAGCCGGCCACCGGCGGATCGGTGCGCTACAAGGGGGAGGAGATCTCCCGGCTCTCCGGCTCCGCCCTGAAGGCGGTGCGGCGCAACATCCAGATGGTGTTCCAGGACCCGTACACCTCGCTCAACCCGCGGATGACGGTCGGTGACATCATCGGCGAGCCGTACGAGATCCACTCCGAGGTGGCGCCGAAGGGCGACCGGCGCCGGGCCGTCCAGGACCTGCTGGACGTGGTGGGTCTGAACCCGGAGTACATCAACCGGTACCCGCACCAGTTCTCCGGCGGTCAGCGCCAGCGCATCGGCATCGCCCGGGGGCTGGCGCTCAAGCCGGAGGTGATCATCTGTGACGAGCCGGTCTCGGCGCTGGACGTCTCCGTCCAGGCGCAGGTGATCAACCTGCTGGAGCAGCTGCAGGGCGAGTTCAACCTCTCGTACATGTTCATCGCGCACGACCTCTCGATCGTCCGGCACATCTCCGACCGGGTCGGCGTGATGTACCTGGGCAAGATGGTGGAGATCGGCTCCGACCGGGAGATCTACGACCACGCGACGCATCCGTACACCCAGGCACTGCTCTCCGCGGTGCCGGTGCCGGACCCGACGGCGCGCGAGTCCCGGGACCGGATCGTGCTCGTCGGGGACGTGCCGTCGCCGGCCAACCCGCCGTCCGGCTGCCGGTTCCGCACCCGCTGCTGGAAGGCGCGGGACAGGTGCGCCGTGGAGGTGCCGCTGCTGGCCGCCCCGGCCTGGCTGGACGGGCACGCCCGGCACGACTCGGCCTGCCACTTCGCGGCGGAGCGCGGGGGCCCGGACGGCGGGGAGGGCGCGGCGGGCACGCCGGAACCCCCACCCGAATCCAGTTGACACAGTTGTCCTGACCACGCACCAAGGGCGCGTCCTCCCTCCGGAGGGCGCGCCCTTGCGTTGTCCTGCGGAAACGCCGGAATTCCCGGCCCGAAAATGATCATTACGCTCCGTAAAGCATCGAATACCGGAGCTTATTGTTCGTTATCCGGAAACCGGAACGCGGCATTCCAGGTTCGATATGCCGGAATTTGGCGAGCATTGTCATGACTTGGTCTGAGCATGTAATTGAAAAGAGATGTGAGGCGGATTCCGCCGGAGGGGTCGGGTGATCGATAGTTGCTCTGCGCGTATCAGTGGTCACCTCGCCAACTGTGCGGATCGGCCCTGAGATGTCGACCCTTGCCATGCCCGGCACACCGACTGGCGAGGCGCCGTTCGTTCGTAAGCCCCTAAATCGAGAGGCACTTGAATGAGGCTCACCAAGACCATGCGTTGGACCGCGCTCGCGGCGTGCACCGCACTCGCGATCTCCGCCTGCAGCACCGGCGGCGACAAGAAGTCCTCCAGCGAGGCGAGCGGCGCCGGGTCGGACAAGAAGGGTGGCTCGATCAGCGTCGAGCTGGGTGAGCCGCAGCACGGGCTGGTGCCCCAGAACACCTCCGAGTCCGAGGGTGCCGAGGTGCTCAACGCGATCTTCGCGGGCCTGGTCGACTACGACATCAAGGACAACTCGCCCAAGCTCCGGGTCGCCGAGTCGATCGAGAGCCAGGACGCCACCACCTGGACGATCAAGCTGAAGGACGGCTACACCTTCCACAACGGCGAGAAGGTGACCGCCCAGTCCTTCGTCGATGCCTGGAACTACGGTGCCAACCAGGACAACGCGCAGGAGGCCCTGCCGTTCTTCGACAAGATCCTCGGCTCCGACGAGCTGGCCCCCGGCAAGGACAAGAAGCCCACCGCCGACAAGCTCAAGGGCCTCGCGGTCGTCGACGACAAGACCTTCACCGTCACCCTCAAGGCGCCGTTCTCGCAGTTCAAGACGATGCTCGGCTACAACGCGTTCTTCCCGCTCCCGAAGGCGTTCTTCACCGACCCGAAGGCCTTCGAGGACGCGCCGATCGGCAACGGCGCGTTCCAGATCGACGGGAAGTGGGAGCACAACAAGCAGATCAAGGTGAAGCGCTTCGAGAACTTCCCGGCGTCCGACGGAAAGGCCAAGCTGGATTCCGTCACGTTCAAGATTTACGACAAGCTGGACACCGCGTACAACGATCTGCGAGCGGACAACATCCAGATCACCGACAAGCTGCCGATCTCGGCGATGGCGACCGTCGCCCAGGAGTTCGGCGACCGCTACATCTACAAGCCGGATTCCGGCGTCGGTTACCTCGGATTCCCGATCTCGACGAATCCGGCATTCGCCAGTCCGGACCTCCGCAAGGCGATCTCGATGGCGATAGACCGGGAATCGATCACCAAGACCATCTTCTCGGGCACCCGCAAGCCCGCCGACGACTTCATCAACCCGATCATTCCCGGGTACCGCCAGGGCGCGCTCGGCGACGCCGCGAAGTACGACCCCGCGAAGGCCAAGGCGCTCTTCGCCCAGGCCGGCGGCCTGCCCGGCAACACGCTGGAGATCGGCTACAACGCCGACGGCGGCCACAAGGAGTGGATCGAGGCCGTCGGCAACCAGCTCAAGGCGAACCTCGGGATCGAGGTCACCTTCAAGCCGTTCGAGAAGTTCGGCGCGATCCTCACCGCGCTGGGCGAGCACAAGTACTCCGGCGCCTTCCGGATGGCCTGGTCGATGGACTACCCGTCGATCGAGAACTACCTGCGGCCGATCTTCTCCAAGGTCGCCATCGACAACGGGTCCAACTACGGCGGCTACGTCAACGAGGAGTTCGAGGCCCTGCTGTCCAAGGCGGACGCGGCCAAGACCGACGCCGAGGGCATCAAGCTCTACCAGCAGGCCGACGACATCCTGGTCAAGGACCTGCCGTACATCCCGGTCTACACCTACATGTCCTCCGCGGCGTACACCAAGACCGTCAAGAACGTGAACGTCAACGCCCAGGGACAGATGGACCTGGCCAACGTCGAACTGGCCTGACCGACATCCAGCTGACCGGCACGCCGGGACGGGTGGCGCGGGCAACCCCCGTGCCGCCCGTCACGGGCGTGCCCCGAACCACGAGGAGGCCGCATGGGCCGCTATGTGGTCCGCCGGATCATCCAGGCCATACCTGTGATCCTCGGCGCGACGTTCCTGATCTACGCACTGGTCTTCCTGCTGCCTGGCGACCCCATCACGGCACTGGCCGGTGAGAAACGGCAGGACCCTGCCGTCGTCGCGGTCCTGCGGGACCGCTACCACCTGGACGACCCGTTCTTCATCCAGTACTGGGACTACCTGGTCGGCCTGTTCAAGGGCGACTTCGGGGAGGACTACCGCGGCAACGAGGTCGTGGACGTCATGAAGACGGCGTTCCCGTACACCATCAACCTGGCGGTGACCGCGCTGGTCATCGAGATGGTGGTGGGTGTCACCGCGGGTGTGATCGCCGCCCTGCGCCGCGGCAAGTTCATCGACAACGTGGTGCTGATCTCGACCCTGATGGTCATCTCGATCCCGGTCTTCGTGATCGGCTTCGTGCTGCAACTGGTGCTCGGGGTGAAGCTCAACACCGATTACGGCATCGACTTCTTCCCGGTCTCGTTCAACGAGGACGCCGGCTTCCGGTCCTATCTGCTACCGGCCTACGTCCTCGCCTCCACCTCGCTGGCGTACATCGCGCGGCTCACCCGGACCAGCCTGATCGAGGTGATGCGGGCGGACTACGTCCGCACGGCGGTCGCCAAGGGCCTCAGCCCGCTGCGGGTGGTCGTCCGGCACGGCCTGCGCAACGCGCTGATCCCGATCGTCACCTTCTTGGGCATGGACCTCGGCGGGCTGATGGGCGGCGCGGTCATCACCGAGGGCATCTTCAACATCCCCGGGGTCGGACACCAGCTCTTCCAGTCCGTCTACCTGCGCGAACGCACCATCGTGGTGGGCATCGTGAGCGCCCTGGTGCTCGTCTACCTGTTCGCCAACCTGGTGGTCGACCTGCTGTACGCCGTTCTGGACCCGAGGATCCGCTATGAGTGAGCCGACGAAGAGCGAGGACACCAAGGTGGCGATCCCCGAGCAGCCCGGCTCCGCGGCGCCCGGGACCGCGGTGCTCACCAAGGACGCCGAGGCCGGCCGGACCGGCAACGAGCGGGTGGCCAGTCTCTGGACCGACGCCTGGTACGACCTGCGGCGCAATCCGCTGTTCCTGATCGGCGGGTTCCTGGCGCTGTTCATGGTGGCGCTCGCCGTCGCCCCGAGCCTGTTCACCGACGGGGACCCGACCTCGGCGGGCTTCTGCAACCTGTCCGACTCGCTGAAGCGGCCCAGCGCCGACCACTGGTTCGGCTTCGACGTCCAGGGCTGCGACATCTACACCCGCACCGTCTGGGGCGCCCGCAACTCGATCATCGTCGGCATCCTGACCACCTCGCTGGTGGTCGCCGTCGGCGGCACGCTGGGCCTCTGGGCCGGCTGGATCGGCGGGATCTGGGACAGCCTGCTCTCCCGGGTCACCGAGATCTTCTTCGCCATCCCGCTGCTGCTCGGCGGCATGCTGATCATGTCCACCTGGGGCAAGGGCAACGCCTGGACCGTCTCCGCCGTGATGGCCGTCCTCGGCTGGCCGCAGATCTACCGGCTGATGCGCTCGGCGGTGCTCTCCAACAAGCACAACGACTACGTGGTCGCGGCCAAGGCGCTCGGCGCCGGCACCGGGCGGATCGTCTCCCGGCACATCCTGCCGAACGCGGTCGCCCCGGTGATCGTGGTCTCGACCATCAACCTGGGCGTCTACATCGGTGCCGAGGCCGCGCTCTCGTACCTCGGCATCGGCATCCAGTCCCCGGCGATCTCCTGGGGCCTGATGATCAGCGACGCGCAGTCCCGCTTCCTGACCGCGCCGCACGTGCTGCTCTTCCCGGCCGCGGTGCTGAGCATCACCGTGCTGGCGTTCATCATGCTCGGCGACGCGGTACGCGACGCCCTCGACCCGAAGCTGCGCTGAGGAGGGCCGCGGACGATGAGTGACACGACGAAGCTGTCGAAGCAGTCGAAGGACGGCACCCCGCGCCGGGACGCCGTGGAGGTGATCGGCGGCGGCCGGGAGAACCTGGTGCCCGGAACGCCGCTCCTGGAGGTCGACGACCTGCACATCGAGTTCCACACCCGGGACGGCGTGGCCAAGGCCGTCAACGGCGTGAGCTACTCGGTGTCGGCCGGGGAGACCCTGGCGGTGCTGGGGGAGTCCGGCTCGGGCAAGTCGGTGACCGCGCAGGCGATCATGGGCATCCTGGACATGCCCCCGGGGAAGATCACCGCCGGCTCGATCCGGTTCCGGGGCGAGGACCTGCTCACCATGAGCCCCAAGGCCCGGCGGGCGGTCCGCGGCCGGAAGATCGCGATGATCTTCCAGGACGCGCTCTCCTCGCTGAACCCGGTGCTGAGCGTGGGCTACCAGCTGGGCGAGATGTTCCGGGTGCACCAGGGGGCCTCCCGCAAGGAGGCCAAGGAGCGGGCCGTCGAGCTGATGGAGCGGGTGCGCATCCCCGCCGCCAGGCAGCGCGTCGGCGACTACCCGCACCAGTTCTCCGGCGGCATGCGCCAGCGCATCATGATCGCGATGGCGCTGGCCCTGGAACCGGACCTGATCATCGCGGACGAGCCGACCACCGCCCTGGACGTCACGGTCCAGGCCCAGGTGATGGACCTGCTGGCCGAGCTGCAGGCCGAGTTCAACATGGGCCTGATCCTGATCACCCACGACCTCGGCGTGGTCGCCGACGTCGCGGACAAGATCGCCGTGATGTACGCGGGCCGGATCGTCGAGACCGCCCCCGTGCACGAGCTGTACGCGCGGCCGGCCCACCCCTACACCAAGGGCCTGCTCCGGTCGATTCCCCGGCTGGACCAGAAGGGCCAGAACCTCTACGCCATCCAGGGCCTGCCGCCGAGCCTGCTGCGGATCCCCGAGGGCTGCGCGTTCAACCCGCGCTGCGACCGGGCGGCGGACCGCTGCCGCGGCGAACTCCCGCGGCTGGTGCCGGTGCTGGACTCCGACGGGGCCGATCTGCCGGGCCGCCGCAGCGCCTGCCACTTCTGGAAGGAGACCCTCCATGGCTGAGCCCATCCTGGAGGTCAGGGACCTGGTCAAGTACTACCCGCTGACCCAGGGCATCGTCTTCAAGAAGCAGGTCGGCGCGGTGAAGGCGGTCGACGGCATCTCCTTCGAGCTGATGAAGGGCGAGACGCTCGGCATCGTCGGCGAGTCCGGCTGCGGCAAGTCCACGCTGGCCAAGGTGCTGATGAACCTGGAGCGTGCCACCTCCGGCCAGGTGCTGTTCAAGGGCCAGGACATCACCCGGCTCTCCGGCGCCGGGCTGAAGGCGGTGCGCCGCAACATCCAGATGGTGTTCCAAGACCCGTACACCTCGCTCAACCCGCGGATGACGGTCGGCGACATCATCGGCGAGCCCTTCGAGATCCACCCGGAGGTGGCGCCGAAGGGCGACCGCCGCAAGGCCGTCCAGGACCTCCTGGACGTCGTCGGCCTGAACCCGGAGTACATCAACCGGTACCCGCACCAGTTCTCCGGCGGCCAGCGCCAGCGCATCGGCATCGCCCGGGGGCTGGCGCTCAAGCCGGAGCTGATCATCTGCGACGAGCCGGTCTCCGCCCTGGACGTCTCCGTCCAGGCGCAGGTGATCAACCTGCTGGAGCAGCTGCAGAGCGAGTTCGAGCTCTCGTACATGTTCATCGCGCACGACCTCTCGATCGTCCGGCACATCTCCGACCGCGTCGGCGTGATGTACCTCGGCAAGATGGTCGAGATCGGCACGGAGGACGAGATCTACTCGCACCCGACCCACCCGTACACCCAGGCGCTGCTCTCCGCGGTGCCGGTGCCGGACCCGACCGGGCGGGAGCAGCGCGAGCGCATCCTGCTCACCGGCGACCTGCCGTCGCCGGCCAACCCGCCGTCCGGCTGCCGGTTCCGCACCCGCTGCTGGAAGGCGGAGGAGCGCTGCGCCACCGAGGTCCCGCTGCTGGCGGTGCCCGGCACGCTCAGCGGCGCGGCGGCGCACGACTCGGCGTGCCACTTCGCCGAGGTCCGGGACGTGATCGGCGCGGGCTGAACCGGTCGGCGGGCCGGGCCCCGGGGCGTGCTCCCCGGGGCCCGGCCCGCCCGGCCGTTCACCGCTGGAAGGCGACGTTCTCCCAGACGATGTCGGACAGGCCCTGCGCGCCGATGTTGGCCAGGTCGGCGCGGGCGCCGTACAGCTGCGGGCGCTGGTAGAGCGGCAGCACCCCGGCCACCTTCCACAGCTCGCCGTCGGCCTGGTTGATGGCCTCGAAGGCGGTGGCCGCGTCGGTCGCGGCGGCGGCCCGGTCGAGGGCGGCGTCGGCGGTGGCGCTACCGGCCAGGGAGTGGTTCGTGCCGCCGTTCTGGACGAAGTTGGCCCGGTTGCCGCTGGCGGGGAAGGGCGTGCCGAGCAGCGAGTAGGCGGCGATGTCGAAGTCGTGGCGGTTGACGTACTTGTCGAAGTACTCGTTGGCGGCGGCGGTCACCGTGGTGACCTTGACGCCGACGTTCTTGAGCATCCGGGTGGTCACGGCGGCCTCGTTCTGGGCCTGGGTGACCCCGGCCGGGATCACCATCCGCAGGTTCAGCTCCCGGCCGTCCTTCTTGCGGACGTCGCCGTCGAGCTTCCAGCCCGCCGCGTCCAGCTTGCGGACGGCGTCGGCCGGGTCGAACCGGCTCAGGCCGAGCGAGTTGTCCCGGTAGGCGTTCTGGTTGGCCACCAGCAGGTGGTTGTTGAGGGTGACGGTGGGCCAGTCAAGGCCGCTGAGGTCGGAGCGGGTGATGGCGTCCCGGTTGATCGCCTGGAACAGGGCCTGCCGGACGGCCGGGTCGGTCAGCAGGGGGCTGTGGCTGTTCAGCGTGAACTGGCGGAAGTCGGGCCCGCCGGCGCGGCGCACGGCGGCGCCCTTGGTGCTCCTGATGAGCTGGTAGCCGGCCACGTCGGGGCCGTTGTTGAAGAAGTCGATCTCACCCTTGGCGAAGGCGGCGGCCATCGTGTTGGGCACCATGGCACGGAAGACGATCCGGTCCAGCAGCGGCTTCTCGCCCCACCACCCGGGGTCGGCGACCAGGGTGACCGTCTGCGCGGCCCGGTCCAGCTTCTCCACCTTGAACGGGCCCGCGGTGACCGGTATCGCGTCCAGGTAGGCGGAGTTGAACAGGTCCGCGGTGGCGATCCGGCTCGCGGGCAGCAGCGGGGCGTTGGCGGCGCCGTTGAACATCGACTGCCACTCGGAGAACGGCTTGTCGAAGGTCATCACGGCCTGGAAGTCGTCCCGGCCCCGCTCGACCGACGAGACCAGCTCGAAACCGGTGCTGCTGGAGGCCTTGAAGGCGGGGTCCTTCCCGTTCAGGGCGTGCCAGTTGGCCGCGATGTCGCGCCAGGTGAGCGGGGTGCCGTCGGACCACCTCGCCTTCGGGTTGAGCGTCCAGGTGACGACCTGGTGGCCGTCCCGGAACTCGGACCGGGCGTCCTGGAGGTAGGCCGGGTTGATGCTCTGGGTGCCGGCCGCGTCGGAGCGGAAGAAGGTCGGCAGCAGCGGCTTGGTGACGGTGACCGTGGAGGACTCGCTGCCGTCGGTGTGGATCGGCGACCACTGGGTGGAGTACTGCGCGACCGCGACCCGCAGGGTGCCGCCCGGGCGGAGCTCGGCACGGTCGTGCGGATTGATGTCGACCGCGGTGAGCTTGGGCGATTCGAGCGGGGTCGGGGCGGCCTGGGCGCCGCCGGTGCCGGAGCCGCAGGCGCAGAGGGTCAGCGAGAGCGAGACGGCGGTGAGGCCGGCGAGCAGGGCCGTGCGGTGCGAGGTGAGGCGGCCCATGATGCTGCTCCCGGTGCGGATGTGAAGGACGTGACGGAGGGTACGGCGTCACATCTTGATGACCGGGGTGGTGAGTTGTCGAGGGGCGGGCCCGGATCCGGGCCCGCCCCTCGGTCGTTCGTCCACTCGCCGTGCGCCCGGGACCGGTGGGCCGGCCCCGGGCGGTGGGAGGCTCCGCTCAGGCGACGGTGAACTTGACCGTGCGCTCCTTGTCGCCGGTCTTGTCCAGCACCGAGGTGATGGCGTCGGCGACGTCCTGCGGAGTGATCGCGGCGGTCTGGCCGTTCTTCTTGATCTTCAGCTTGTCGAACACCGTGCCCAACTGGCCGGCGAGCGCGTCCAGGTCCCACTTGGGCACGATCTTGCCGGCGGCGTCGGGCACCAGGGTGAGCGTCTTGGGGGCGGTCTTCGGGCCGAAGTCCCAGGTCTTGGTGCCGGCCGTGATGTGGATCTTCCCGTTGACCGCGGACTTGCCGAGGCTGTCCGCGGCGGCCTGCAGGGCCTGCGGGGAGACCTTGGGCTGGGCGGCCGTCACGGTGAGGGCGACCGGCTGCTCGGCCTTGCCGGTGGCGCGGTCGCGGTAGGCCTGCTCGACCTGGTCCACGGCGGACGCGGCGTCGACCGCCTGGCCGGCCCTGCCGGGCACCACGACCGGCTCGCCGGCGTCGCCGAACCTGACGTAGCCCTCCTGGAGGCCCTGCCCGGACCCGGCGGCCAGCCCCTCCAGGGCGGCCTTGAGCTTGGCCCGGTCCACCTTGACCTCCGGCGGCACGGCCTTCTCGTCGCCCTTCAGCGAGGTGATCACGTCGACCGGGCTGTAGGAGTGCTGGGTGAGCCGGTCCACGGTGGCCGTGGTGTCGAAGCTCAACCCGGCGACGGTCGGGTCGAGGTCCATCGCCTGGTCGCCGATCTTCAGCTTGACCGGCTGCTGGCCGGCCTTGCCGACCGTCTCGTCGAGCTGGTGGATCGCCTGGTCGCGGTTGCTGCCGCCGATGTCCGTGCCGAGCACCACGGTGCCCTTGGGGATGTCGGACTGGTTCAGCATCAGGCCGGTGCCGTACGCGGCGGCGCCGAGGAAGAGCACGCCCGCGACGCCGTAGACGCCGAGCTTGACGAGCTTCTTGCCGCGGCTCGGCCGGGCCTTGCCGGTGGCCGCCTTGGCGGCCTGCGGCGCGGCGGGCGCCGGCTGCTTCGGGGCGGGAGCGGTACCGGCCTCGGCCTCCGGGCCGCCGGGGTACGGCCGGCCGGGGGCGGCGCTGCCGGGGCCGCCCGGCCGACCGGCCTGCGGGTCGGGCGGGGCCGTCGGCTGGGCGCCGGAGACGCCGGGAACGCCGGGGAAGAGGCCGCCGGGGGCGGCGGAGCCGTACGGCTCCGCGCCGGCCTGGGGGCGCTGGGCGGCGAACGGATCGGCGCCGGCCGGGGCCGAGGCGAACAGGCCGTTCTGCGGGGAGCCGTTCGGCGGGAGGCCGTGCTGGGCCGTGCCGCCGGGCAGGCCGGATATGGCGGCGGGCGGGAGGGCCTCTTCGCGGATCGGCGCGAAGCCGTCCACCGAGGTGTCCTCCGGGTTCGCCGCGTCGGCCGGTCCGGCCATCGGGTGGCCCTGGCCCTGGCCCTGGCCCTGCGGAGCGCGGCGGGCCGCGAACGGGTCCGCGCCGGGGCCCGGGCCGAAGGGGTCGGCGCCGGGGCCGGTGGCGAACGGGTCCGCCGGGGCGTCCTCGTAGACGCCGGCCTCGTCCGCCGGGGCGTCCGGGCCGGCGCCGGTGCCGAACGGCGAGGCGGGCGCGCCGGTCGGGCGCGGGGCGGCGGCCTGCGCCGGTACCGCCCGGCCGTTCGGGCGGGCCGTGTCCGGGCCAGCGGTCCGGGCGGGGCGGGCGGCCTTGGGCCGGGCGCCGTTCGGGCGGGCCTCGGTGCCGGGGGCGGGCGCGGGGCCCGGCGCGAAGGGGTCGGCCGGGGCGTCCGCGGCGCCGGCCGGGACGGCGGCGGGCTCCGCCGGGCCCTTCTTCTGGCGCGGCCGGAACCACGCGCCGGTGGACTCCGACTCGGAGGTCGCGGGCGGGATCTCCCACTCCGGCGGCAGGTTCGGCGGGGTGGCCGTCCGCGCGCCGCCGTCCATCACCCCGAGGACGGGGGAGGCGGACGCGGCGGAGCGGTGCCGGGGTCCGGCCGGCTCGGCGGCGGCCGGCGGGGCCTCCTCGCCCTGGCCGTCCTCGTTCTTGACGGTGCTGCGGACCACCACGGGCGGGATCGGGCGCGAGCCCGGGATGTTGATCCGGACCCGCGTGGTCAGCGTGGTCTCCGTCTTCGGGGCTTCGTCCTCCCCGGCCGACGCGGAGCCCGGGGCGGCACCGGCACCCGCGCGGTCGCCGCCGGGGAAACCCGGTGTGCCGTAGGGCGGGGTGCCCGACGGGTAGGCGTCCGGGCCCGTCCGCCGAGGCGTCGGGTGGGCGTTGTCAGATTCGCGGCTGCTCAATGCTGCTCTGCTCCGGGTTCGCGGGCGGGCCGTGCGGCGCGACCGCGGTTCGTGGTCGCCGGGCCTGGCGGGCGGCGGTGGGGTACGGGCGTTCTGCGGCACCACCATACTGGGAAGAACTGACCGGTGAACCGGTTCGGATAGAACCTGATACGTCCGGTTCCTCCGGTATGAGAGTACGGCTGTGTGGTCCTGACTGCGCGTCGTACGCGGTACCGTACGCGGGCCGCCGGGGCGGTCAGCGCGGCGGGCCGGGCACTCCGGGGAACCAGCTCGTCCGGGTCGGCAGGGTGGCGCAGATCACGCCCAGGATCGAGCCCGCGAACAGCCAGGCGAGCGACGTGGCGTTGGTCCAGAGCACGTTGTCGCCCTCGGGCCGGGGGACCATCACCAGCAGCAGTGCCAGGAACCAGCCGGCCGCCGGCAGTGCGGCGCCGAGCCGGGTGCCGGTCACCCGCAGGCCCGCGTAGAACGTGGCGCCGGTGGCGGCGAGCGCCAGCAGGACTCCCACGGGCGGCCACAAGGCCTGCACAAATGCTCCGCAGACCGAGACCGCGACGCCCAGCAGGAAGAACAGGACATAGGCCGCGATCCGCCCGATCCGCGGGGGCTGCGGCTCGGCCAGCCGCTCGGCGCGGGTGCCGAGGACGGCCGCCGGGATCGAGCGGCGACGGGCCTGCGGGGTGGCGGGCTCGGTCATCGGGCACTCTCCTCGAAGGTGCTGTCCAGGCCGGCGAAGAGGTCGTCCTCCGGCAGCGGCCGTCCGGCCCGGCCGCGGACCAGCTGGTAGTACTCGGTGGCGACCAGCGGCTGGCCGAGGTCGTTGGAGAGCGTGAACCAGTCGCCGTGCACGGTGATCTGGGTGGCGTGGGCGGCCATCGCGGCCGCCTTGCGGTCGGCGTACGCGGCGCCGTCCAGCACGGTGGTGACCACGGCGTCGTCCACCACGCCGGGTACGTCGGAGGGGCTCGCGACGCCGGGCGACGGCGCCTTGGCGGCCGTCTCGGCCAGCCCCCGCTCGATCACCGACCGGGGCATCCGGTTCCAGTACACCTTGGCGATCCGCCAGGCCGGACCCAGGTCGGGCCGGTACGCCGGGTCGGCGGCCAGTTCGTACGCGCGCATCGCCACCCGGTGCGCCTGGATGTGGTCCGGGTGCCCGTAGCCGCCGTCCTCGTCGTAGGTGACCAGGACCTGGGGCCGCACCTCGCGGACCACCGCGACCAGGTGGCCGGCCGCCTCGTCCACGTCCGCCCGCCAGAAGCAGCCGGGCGCGTCGTTGTCGGGGACGCCCATCATCCCCGAGTCGCGGTAGCGGCCGGGGCCGCCGAGGAAGCGGAAATCGGCGACGCCGACGGCGCGCATGGCGTCGGTCAGCTCGCCGATCCGGTGGGGGCCGAGGGTGTCGTCCCGATCCGCCGTCAGGTGGGCCAGCTCCGGCGGGATCACCTCGCCGCCCTCGCCGAGGGTGCAGGTCACCAGGGTGACCAGGGCGCCCTCGGCGGCGTACCTGGCCATCGTGGCGCCGTTGCCGATCGACTCGTCGTCGGGGTGGGCGTGCACCAGGAGCAGGCGGCGGCCGGTAGTCGCGGTCATGGGAGGAAGCCTAACGACCGCGTGCGGGGGGTCAGAGCTTCAGGCCGTTGATCATTCCGGCGAGGTTGCTGGTGACCTGGCTGATCGACGGCGCGATGGAGCTGGACGCCAGGTAGAAGCCGAGCAGCGCGCAGACGATCGCGTGCCCGAGCTTCAGGCCGGAGCGGCGGATCAGCACCACCACGATGACCAGCATCAGCATGGCTGCGGAGATGGACAAAGCCATGTCGGCTCACACCCCTTCTCGGGTGCGCCACCCCCTCGGGGAGGGCGGCGGTCGGGACCGTGCGGGACTTGCGGTCGGGCGACCGGGGCCCGGGACGGGGCCTGACGATCACTCGTTGAACCAGTCATACCCGATGTGTGAGGGGCGCATTACGTTCAGTGAGGCTGCACGCGCCGGGGCATGGTGGCACAAATGGGGCGCATGGGCCGGTCGGAAGGGGTGTGGACCCCGTTCGGGGGTCCCGGTCGACGATGCTCCGAACGAGTGATCAAAATCCTCCGGGTGGGGGCGGGGGAACGTCATAGGGTCTGGTGCCATGACCTCCCACACCCCTGCGGACACCTTCCCGCGGCAGTACGCGCGCACCCTGCGCTACACCGTCGGCGCCCCCCGGTCCTTCTCCGTCGCATCCGACGGCTCCCGGGTCGTCTTCCTGCGCTCCCTGCCCCGCCCCTCGGCCGGGGAGACCCCCCGCGCCGGCGACCGGGCCAACCGCCTCTGGACCCTCGACACCGCCACCGGCGAGGAGCGGATCGCGGCCGATCCGGTCGCCCTGCTCGGCGGCGGCGAGGAGGACCTCTCCCCGGCCGAGAAGGCCCGCCGCGAGCGCAGCCGCGAGGGCTCGGCCGGCATCGTCGGCTACTCCCTCGACGGCGCCGGCGCGCTGGCCGCCTTCGCCCTCTCCGGCCGCCTCTTCACGGCCGACCTGGTCGCCGGCGGCACCGTCGAACTGCCCGCCGAGGGCCCGGTGGTCGACCCCCGCCTCGCCCCGGACGGCGTCCACGTCGCCTACGCCAACACCGCCGGCGAGCTGCGGCTCACCCGCGCCGACGGGACGGCCGACCGGGCCCTCGCACAGCCCGACGGCCCGGGCGTGACGTGGGGCCAGGCCGAGTTCATCGCCCAGGAGGAGATGAGCCGCGACCGCGGCTTCTGGTGGTCGCCGCAGAGCGACCGGCTGCTGGTCGAGCGGGCCGACGACACCCCGGTGCGCCGCTGGTGGATCGCCGACCCGGCCAACCCGGGCACCGAGCCCGCCGAGATCGCCTACCCCGCGGCCGGCACCGCCAACGCCGGCGTCGGGCTCTGGCTGATCGGCCTGGACGGCGGCCGGACGGAGGTCCGCTGGGACGACGCGGCCTTCCCGTACCTGGCCCGGGTGCACTGGTCGGCGGGCGGCGTGCCACTGCTGCTCGTCCAGGCCCGCGACCAGCGCAGCCAGCGCATCCTCGGGGTGGACGTCGAGACCGGCGCCACCGAGGTGCTGTTCGAGGAGCACGACGACGCCTGGCTGGAGCTCTTCCAGGGCGTGCCCGCCTGGACGCCGGACGGCAAGCTGGTCCGGATCTCCGACGGCGCGGGCGAGGACGGCGTGCGGGCGCTGGTGATCGGCGACCAGACCGTCACCGGCGCCGACCTGCTGGTGCGCTCGGTGGTGGCGGTGACGGCCGAGGAGGTCTTCTTCACCGCCTCCGGCGGCGCCGGCGAGACCGACCCCGAGCCGGGCTGGATCGCGGTCGGCCGGATCAGCCACGACGGCAAGCGGCTCTCCTGGGAGGCCGCCAACGACCGGCCGTTCACCTCGGTCACGTCGGCGGTGCACGCGGCCGGCATCACCGTGCGGGCCACCGCCGAGCCCGACCTGCCGGGCACGCTGGTGCAGGTCGCCCGGGACCTCCCGGAGGGCGTGGTGGTCGACGTCGTCGCCACCGTCGCGTCCTACGCCGAGACGCCGGTGCTCACCGCGCGCCCGGTGTTCCGCTTCGCGGGCGAGCGCCGCATCCCCGCCGCGGTCTTCCTGCCCACCGGCTACGACCGCGAGCGGGACGGCCTGCTGCCCGTCCTGATGGACCCGTACGGCGGCCCGCACGGGCAGCGCGTCGTCCAGGCGCACAACCCGCACCTCAACTCGCAGTGGTTCGCCGACCAGGGCTTCGCGGTGGTCGTCGCCGACGGGCGCGGCACCCCCGGGCGCGGGCCGGCCTGGGAGAAGTCGATCGCCTTCGACTTCGCCGGCGCGACCCTGGACGACCAGGTGGACGCGGTGCGGGCGCTCGCCGAGGAGTTCCCGCTGGACCTCGGCCGGGTCGCCATCCGCGGCTGGTCGTACGGCGGCTACCTCGCGGCGCTCGCCGTGCTGCGCCGCCCGGACGTCTTCCACGCGGCCGTGGCCGGCGCCCCGGTGACCGAGTGGGAGCTGTACGACACCCACTACACCGAGCGCTACCTGGGCCACCCCGCCGAGCGGCCCGAGGTCTACGCGGCCAACTCGCTGACCGGCCACGCGGCCGGGCTGGAGCGCCCGCTGATGATCATCCACGGTCTGGCGGACGACAACGTGGTGGCCGCGCACACCCTGCGGCTCTCCTCGGCCCTGCTCGCGGCCGGCCGGCCGCACACCGTGCTGCCGCTCTCGGGCGTGACGCACATGACCCCGCAGGAGGAGGTCGCGGAGAACCTGCTGCTGCTCCAGGTCGACTTCATGAAGAAGTCGCTCGGCCTCTGAGGCGGGCGGCTGCGAGGTTCAGCGGAGGGGGGCCGTCAGGGCGCCGGGGCCCCGCGGACGAGCGGTGCCGAGGCGCCCTCCGCTCCCCCGGCCGCGGGTGCCCGCACGGGGTCGACGGGCCCGGCCCCGGTGGGGACGCCGGCCCCCGGCACTGACAGACGGCGCGCGACCTGCGGCTTCGGTGGCCGGTACCCGTGACACGGGTACCGGCCACCGGCATGACATCCGTCATGCCGAAGGCACGACGGCGGCCACTGCCGCCGGGCCGGGGCCGCGCGGGACTCTGAGCTGGTGCGAACGACACCAGCAGGGGAGAGGACCGGGTCGATGGGTACCGAGGTGGCCGCCTTCCGGGGCGTGGGCAAGAGCTACGGACGGGTGCGGGCGGTGGACGGGCTCGACCTCGTGCTGTGGCCGGGCGAGACCGTCGCGCTGCTCGGCCCGAACGGCGCCGGCAAGTCCAGCAGCCTCGACCTGCTGCTCGGCCTGCGCGAGCCGGACCGCGGCAGCGTCACGCTGTTCGGCGGCGCCCCGCGCGCCGCGATCGCGGCCGGCCGGGTCGGCGCGATGCTGCAGAGCGGCGGGCTGATGGCGGACGTCAAGGTCCGCGAGCTGGTCGGGCTGGCCTGCGACGTCCACCCGCGCGGCCGGGCCGTCCGGGAGGTGCTCGTCGACGCCGGGATCACCGAGCTGGCCGAGCGGCGGGTCGACAGGCTCTCCGGCGGCCAGGAGCAGCGGGTGCGCTTCGCGCTGGCGATCGCCGGGGCCAACGACCTGATCGTGCTGGACGAGCCCACCACCGGCATGGACGTCTCGGTCCGCCGGTCGTTCTGGGCGAGCATGCGGGCGCAGGCCGACGCCGGGCGCACGGTGCTGTTCGCCACCCACTACCTGGAGGAGGCGGACTCGGTCGCCGACCGCGTCCTCGTGCTGCACCGGGGCCGGCTGATCGCGGACGGCACGTCCGCCGAGATCAAGGCGAAGGCCGGGGCCCGCCGGATCACCTTCGAGCTGCACGACGTGGACGGCCCGTTCGAGGAGGCGGCGCTGCGTCGCCTGCCGGGGGTGCTGGCCCTGGACGTCAGCGGCCGGGTCCCGGGGGTGCGGACCGTCCGGATCCGGACGGCGGACGCCGACGCTGGCGTCGCCGGGCTCTACCGGGCGGGTCTGTACCCGCGCGGGCTGGAGGTGACCGGCCTGGGCCTGGAGCAGGCCTTCCTGACCATCACCGGCGAGCAGGACACCGCCGACACCACCGAGTTCGCGACGGAGGCCGCCCGATGACCACGCTGATCCGGCTGGAGATCACGCGCACCCTGCGCAACAAGCGGTACGTGCTCTTCACGGTGCTCTACCCGGCGCTGATGTACTTCTTCTTCATCCACGCCTACGGCACCGACCAGGTGGCCGGCGGCCTGCCGGTGAAGACCTACTTCATGGTCTCGATGGCCACCTTCGGCGCGGTCGGCGCGGTGCTCACCGGCAGCGCGCAGCGGATCTCGCTGGAGCGCAGGAGCGGCTGGGTGCGCCAGCTGCGGCTGACGGCGCTGCCCGGCCGGGCGTACACCGTCGCCAAGATCGCCGCCGGCGCGGTCACGACGCTGCCCGCGATCCTGGTGGTCTTCGGGGTCGGGGCCGCCCAGGGCGTGCGGATGGGGGCCGCCGAGTGGGCCGGCCTGGCCGTGGCGCTCTGGCTGGGCAGCTTCGTCTTCGCGGCGCTCGGGGTGGCGCTCGGCTACGCGGCGGGGGCTGACTCGGTGCAGACCGTCGTGATGATCACCTACATGGTGATGGCGCTGTTCGGCGGGACGTGGTTCCCGGTGACCGGCACGCTGCGGACGATCGCCCAGGTCGACCCGGTCTACCTGTACAACCGGCTGGCCGGCTTCACCCGGCCCGGACAGTCGCTGGACCTGGTCGCGGCCGGCGGTCTGGCCGGCTTCCTGGTGGTCTTCACCGCGGCCGCGGCCGTGCTGTACCGCCGGGACACCCGGCGGGCATGATGGCCACCATGTCCGACACGCCCCGCACCCACCGCACCGACGAGCCGGAGGCGGGGCCGGTGTCCTTCATGAACGTCCCCGGCGCCACCGTGGAGAACCGGCGGCAGCTGCTGGTCAAGGTCAGCTGGATGCTGCTCTGGATGGTCTACCTGCTCTACCCGGTGGGCGACCTGCTCAAGGACGGGCACTCGCCCGCGGCGACGGTGGCCGGCTGGATCGCCCTGGTGGCGTTCGTCGGCTGCTACATCAGCCTGGTGGTGTTCCGTTCGATGGCCGGCATGCGGCCGCTGGCCTGCCGGGTGGTGGTCGCGGCGATGATCGTGACGGCGGTCGTCACCTCCTTCGGCCTCGGCACCGCGTGGCTCACGCTCTTCACCTACGCCTCGGTCGCCGTGGCGATCATCGCGCCGGTGCGCTTCGCGCTCGCCGGGGTCGCCGCGATGGCCGGGCTGACCGTCGTGGTCGGGCTGCTCAGCCGTGCCGACCACGGGGACATCCCCACCATCGCGCTCACCGCCTTCCTCTCCGGGGCCGCCATGACCGGGCTGCAGCGCCTGGTCGCGACCATGCGGGAGCTGCGCGAGGCACGGGCCGCCGTCGCCCACCTCGCCGCCTCGGAGGAGCGGCTGCGGATGGCCCGGGACCTGCACGACCTGCTCGGGCACTCGCTGTCGCTGATCACGCTGAAGAGCGAGCTGGCCGGGCGCTTCATGGACGGCGGCAAGGAGGAGGCCGCGCGGGCGCAGGTCGCCGACATCGAGAAGGTGGCCCGGCAGTCGCTGATCGACGTCCGGGAGGCGGTGACCGGCTTCCGCCGGCCCACCCTGCCGGTCGAACTCGCCGCCGCCCGGACGGCGCTGGCGGCCGCGCAGGTCAGCCTGGAGGTGGCGCCGGAGCTGGTGGACGCCTGGCCCGGGCTGGCCAACGAGGAGGCCGGCGCGCTGGCCTGGGCGCTGCGCGAGGCGGTCACCAACATCGTCCGGCACGGCGAGGGGGCCACGGTCTGCACGGTGCGGGCGGACGAGACGTGGGAGGGCGGCGGCGAGCGGTACGCCGTCCTGGAGGTCTGCGACAACGGGGCCGGGCCGGGCAAGTCCGGGCCGGGCAACGGGCTCTCCGGGCTGGAGGAGCGGCTGGCGCTGGTCGGCGGCCGGCTGGAGACCGGCCCGGGCGACCGCGGCCGGGGGTTCCGGCTGCGCGCGCTGGTCCCGCTGCGCTCGGTCTCCGTCGTGTAGGGGCGCGGGCCTAAGGTCGTCGGCATGAGTGAGATGCGAAACGACGGTGCCCCGTCCGTCCGCGTGCTGCTGGCGGAGGATCAGGGGATGGTCCGGGAGGCGCTGGCCGCGCTGCTCGGGCTGGAGGGGGACATCGACGTGGTGGCCCAGGTGGGGCGCGGCGACGAGGTGGTGGACGCGGCGGTCGCCCACGACGTGCAGGTCGCGGTGCTGGACATCGAGATGCCCGGCATGACCGGGATCGAGGCCGCGGCGGAGCTGCGCCGGCTGCGGCCGCAGACCAGGGTCGTGATCGCGACCACCTTCGGCCGCCCCGGTTACCTGCGGCGGGCGATGGAGTCGGGGGCGGACGCCTTCCTGGTCAAGGACGCCCCGGCGGCCGAGCTGGCGGAGGCGATCCGCCGGGTGCTGCGCGGCGAGCGGGTGATCGACCCGGTGCTGGCCGCCGCCGCGCTCGCCGAGGGGGCGAACCCGCTGACGGCGCGCGAGCGGGACGTGCTCGCGGCCGCCGCGGACGGCGCCGTGAACGCCGAGATCGCCCGCCGGCTGCACCTCTCCGAGGGGACGGTGCGCAACTACCTCTCGATGGCGATCCAGAAGACCGAGGCCCGCAACCGCACCGAGGCGGTCCGGATCGCCCGCGAGAAGGGCTGGCTGTAGGCCCGGCGCGGGCCGGACGGACGGGGCGCGGCCCGGCGGCGGTCAGTTGAGCCGGTGCCGGGCCGCCCGGGCCTCCAGGCGGACCTTCGCCGCGGTGTCCGGGTCGAAGGCGTCCAGGATCTCGGCGTAGGCGTCCATCTCGGCCGAGCCGCCGAGGAAGTCGCCGGTCCGCACCAGCAGTTCCGCCCGCTCCAGCCGGAGCTGGGCCGGGTGCCGGGGCAGCAGCAGGGAGAGTTCGGTGGCCCAGAGCTGGGTGCGGGCGTGCTCGGGGCGCTCGGCGGCCCAGGCGCGGATGTTGCCGAGCACCCGCAGCACGGTGTCCAGCGGCTGGGCCGGGGTGAGCAGTTCGGGCGAGAACGGGTGGCCGGCGGCCCGGACCAGGCCGGCCGCGTCCTCCAGGTCGAGCAGCCGCCCGCCGTGGAACGGGTCGGCCAGGACGTAGTCGTCCCCGCCGTCCGGGCCGCCGACCGCGACGATGAAGTGGCCCGGCAGCGCGATCCCGTGCACCGGCACGCCGGCCCGCCGGCCGACCGCCGTCCAGACCAGCGCGAGCATGATCGGCAGGCCACGCCGGCGCCGCAGCACGTCGGGCAGCAGCGAGGACTCCAGCCGCCGGTAGTCGGACTGCCGCCCGTGGAACCGCTCCCGCCCGCCGAGCACGGCGGCCAGCAGCGCGGCCGTCTCCTCCGGCCCGGCCGGGACCCGCTCGGCGACGGCGAGCCGGACGGCGGCGGCGTGCCGCTCCAGGGCCGCCTCGCAGGCGGCCAGCAGGGCCTCCAGGGTGGGCGGGTCCCGGGGGTCGTCCGGGTCCGGGACGGGGCTGTGTTCGGCGGCCGCGAGCAGGCAGAGCAGCACCGGATCGGGGTGCTCGGCCCGGGCCTCGGTCCGGAAGCGTGCTCGGCTCTGCTCGGTCACGGTGGCTGCGACGGCTTTCATGCGGGCGGACGGACAGGCGGAACGGAACTGACGGGTGGCACCGGCGGCCGGGCCGACGGGCGGGCGGGGCGGACGGACGTGGCGCCACGACCGCGCTACCCCTGGGGCAGGCGGGCGTAGTGGTAAGTGTGACTGGTCGTGAAGCCAAGTCCGTCATAGAGCGCGATCGCACCATCGTTCTCCGCCTCGACCTGGAGGTGGGCACCGGTCGCGCCCTCCTCGGCGGCCCGGGCGGCGAGCACCGCCATCAGCGTGGTCGCCAGGCCCGCACGGCGGGCGTACGGGGCGACCTCGATCGCGCCGAAGCAGGCCCACGGGCCGTCGATGACGCAGCGTCCGATGGCCAGCGGCGGCTGCCCGGGCGCGCCCGGCGCGGTGGCGAACCAGACCGACGGGCCGCCGTGGATCACCTGCCGCGCCGCCTCCTCCACCGCCGGGTCGCCGGTGACCCGCCGGTACAGCGACATCCACTCGGCGCCGGCCGTCCGGGCGAGCCGCACGCGCCGGTGGCCGGATCCGAGCCGGGCCAGCGGGGCCAGCGGGGCGATCCGTACCAGCGTCGGCGAGTACGCCGCGCCCAGCCGGTCCAGCTCGCCGCGCAGGTCCTCGGGCGAGCCGGGCGTGCTGACCTCCACCCAGGCCGGCAGGCCGCGCGCCGCGTACCACCGCCGGACGGTCGCGAGCGCCTCGTCCAGGGGCAGGCCGGGGTCGCCGAGGGTCTGGACCGAGTTGGCCCGCCGGGTGAAGCCGGCGGACGCCCGCAGCGTCCACCCGCCGAGCGGCTCCTGCTCGACGGCAGGCCAGCCGCGCGCGGCGATCCGCTGGAGCTCCTCCGGCGGGGCGACGGGCAGCGCGGCCCGCCGGGCCGGGAAGAGCGGCACCACCTTGCCCGCGACCAGCAGCTTCTCCGCGAAGGTGACCGGAGCGCCGCGCCGCGGGACGACGGTAAGCTCATGATCGTCCCAGGATGTGAGCACACCGATCACATCGCGGAATACCGGCCTGTCGTCCACGAACTCCGCGACACGCCGAACTGACACCCGTAGTCCCACGTCAGAGCGATCTATCCGGACCTCCGGACGGTCCTGGACCGGCCCGCCAGCCGCCATCTGGGCACCTCCTGTGCATTTGCGGTCTCCGACCCGCGATACTAGGGGCGGGCATCGACGACGCCGCGCTCACCCGCGCACGCGAGCAAACAGAATGGGCCGCCGAGCCCTTCCGAGGAGGAACGACAGCGTGACCTACGTCATCGCGCAGCCTTGTGTCGACGTCAAGGACAAGGCCTGCATCGAAGAGTGCCCGGTTGACTGCATCTACGAGGGCGAGCGATCGCTCTACATCCACCCGGATGAGTGTGTCGACTGCGGCGCTTGCGAGCCGGTCTGCCCGGTCGAGGCGATCTTCTACGAGGACGACACTCCGGAGGAGTGGAAGGACTACTACAAGGCGAACGTCGAGTTCTTCGACGACCTCGGTTCGCCCGGTGGCGCCTCGAAGCTCGGCCTGATCGAGCGCGACCACCCCTTCATCGCCGCTCTGCCGCCGCAGAACACCGACGAGCACTGAACGATCGGTGGCAACTGAGCTGTGAGTACCAAGAACAGCACGCACGCGCCGTTCCCGGGCCACCCGGGGGCGGCGCGCCGCGTTTCCGATCTCCTGCCGGTCTTCCCCTGGGACAAGCTGGAGCCGTACAAGAAGACGGCGCTGGCCCACCCCGGCGGGCTCTGCGACTTCTCGGTGGGCACCCCGGTCGACCCGGTTCCCGAGGTGATTCAGAAGGCGCTGGCCGCGGCCACCGACACGCCCGGCTACCCGACCGTCTGGGGCCCGCTGGAGCTGCGCGAGGCGATCGCCGGGTGGCTGCGCCGCCGGGTCGGCGCCGAGATCGGCCCGCAGGCCGTCCTGCCCACGGTCGGCTCCAAGGAGCTGGTGGCCTGGCTGCCGACCCAGCTCGGCCTCGGCCCCGGTGACCAGGTGGCCTACCCGCGGCTGGCCTACCCGACCTACGAGGTCGGCGCGCGGCTCTGCGGCGCGGAGCCGGTCGAGTACGACTCGGTGGACGAGCTGGACGGCTCGCGGGTCCGCCTGCTCTGGGTCAACTCGCCCTCCAACCCGACCGGCCGGGTGCTCGGCGCGGACGAGCTGCGCCGCGCGGTCGAGTGGGCCCGGGAGCACCGGGCGCTGCTGGTCAGCGACGAGTGCTACCTGGAGCTGGGCTGGGAGGCCGACCCGGCCTCCGTGCTGCACCCGGACGTCTGCGGCGCCGCCGACGACGGGACGCAGCACGAGGGCCTGCTGGCCGTCCACTCGCTGTCCAAGCGCTCCAACCTGGCCGGGTACCGCGCCTCCTTCGTGGCGGGCGACCCGGTGGTGGTCAAGGAGCTGCTGGGGGTGCGCAAGCACGGCGGGATGATCGTCCCGGCCCCGGTCCAGGCGGCGGTCGTCGCGGCGCTCGCCGACGACGCGCACGTGGCCGAGCAGCGCGGGCGCTACGCCGCCCGCCGGGCGGCCCTGCGCGCGGCGCTGGAGGCGTACGGCTTCCGGGTGGAGCACTCGGAGGCGAGCCTGTACCTGTGGGCGACCCAGGACCGGCCGTGCTGGGAGACGGTGGCCGAACTGGCCGGGCTGGGCATCCTGGTGGCGCCCGGCGACTTCTACGGGCCGGCCGGCGAGCGGTTCGTCCGGGTCGCGTTCACCGCGACCGACGAGCGGGTCGCGGCGGCCGTGGAGCGGCTGCGCGGCTGACCCGCGGAGCCCGAGCGCGGCGAAGGGGGCCGGTGTCCAGGACGGGACACCGGCCCCCTTCGGTGCTGTGCGGGGCGCGCCGGGCGGCGCCGGATCAGCCGATCGGCAGGCCGCCGAGGCCACCGCCGCCGATCCCGCCGAGCAGGCCGGTGATCGGGCTGAGACCGGCCAGCGGGGAGTTCGGGCCGAGGTCGGCGCCGCCGAGGCGGTTGGCCGAGCCGTGCTCGGCCAGGCCGAGCAGGTCCGTGCCGGGGACGTCGGCCGGCAGCGCGCGGCCCAGGGCGCCGAGCGGGAGCGCGTCGGTCACGGCGTTGGTCCCGGGGACGGCGCCGGCGAGCGCACCGGCGCCCGGCAGCCCCTGGGTCAGGCCGGCGGTCTGCGAGAGCCCGCCGACCGGGTTGGCGCCGGCGGCCGCGCTGCGGCCGGTCGCGCCCGGGCCGCCGTTGACGGCCTCGCCGAGCTTGCCGGCCAGTGCGGCGGCGACCTTCGGGGTGATGCCGGAGAGCTGGCCGGTGGTGGCGGCGGTCTTGTCCACCGGGGCGGTCAGCGAGCTGGCCTTCTCGTTCGCCTCGGGCAGCTGGTGGGCGACGATGTTGCCGGTGGCGTCGGCGGTCGCCGGGACGCCCGCGGCGACGGTGGCGGCGCCGGTGTCCCCGGCGGCCTGGCCGAGCTCGTGGGTGGTGTGCTGCAGGGTGGATCCCGCATCGGTGTTGGTCAGCTGGCCGAGCGGCGCCGCCAGGTCGGACTTGGGCAGCAGCGCGTCGGCGGCGGACGCGGTGCCGGCCGCGACGAGCGGGGTCGCGCCGGCCGCCACGAGCAGTGCGGCCTGGGCGATCCGGCGCGTGAGGGAGTGAGACATGGGGCTCCTCGAAAGGGTCTTGGGTCCGTCCTGTCCGCCGGGCGGACGACGTTCTTACCGCTTCAGAAGCCAGAAGGTTTCGGCCGGTGCAAGGAAACGGCCTTACCGACGATCGGATCGTAGGACCGGTGCCGGGGGGTGGCGAACGGCCCGGCCGCGGGCGTGCGGGCGGGGCGGGCCAAGGGGAGTGACGGTTCTTCGGGTCGGGCTCCGGCGCCGGCCGCCCGTCCACCTGGGTTGACCGGAATCACTCCTTCGGCGGCAACCCGGACACCAGTGCGTCAGCCCGCCGGAGCGGCCGTTCGGAGCCGCTCCGGCGGCCTTCCGCTCAGGACTTCCCGACCGGGGCGAGCGAGACCAGCACCAGCTTGGTCGAGGTGCCCGTCGGCTGGGGCTTCCAGCCGCCCTCGGACTTGGACTTGCGCCAGACCTTCCCGTCGTAGGCGATCGTCTCGATGCCCAGCTGCTGGGCCTGCGTCACCGCCCAGTGCGCCACCTCCCAGCCGTTCTGCCGCTCGGCGTCCGGGCCGGCGTCGGTGCTCGCCGCCGGGTCCGGGGTCAGCGAGACGGCCTGCTCGGCGCCCTTGACGGTCGAGGTGTAGCCGGCCGCCGGCGTCACCGTCCGGCCGAACTCGCGGCGCACCCGGTCGCTCAGCACCTGCACCCGGTCGGGCAGCGGGGCCGCGGCGGCCGGGGCCGCGGGGGAGCCGATAGCGGTCGGCGCGGTGTCGTCCGGCTCCGGCTCGGGCGCGGCGAAGTCGTGCACCACGCAGTTCAGCGCGCCCGCCTCGCGGCCGGTCAGCGCCGAGGCGAGCAGCGTCGCCTTGGTCTCGTGCTTGGCGTAGGCCTGCGGGTAGCCGCTCTTCTGCACCTGTTGGGCCGCGTCGGTCAGCGGCAGCCGGGTGTAGCCGGGGACCTTGACCAGGCCGTCCAGGAACTTGTTGGTCGCGTAGACCGGGTCCATGATCTGCTCCACGGTGCCCCAGCCCTGCGAGGGACGCTGCTGGAAGAGGCCGACCGAGTCCCGGTCGCCGCCCGCCAGGTTGCGGATCTTGGACTCCTGCATCGCGGTGGCCAGCGAGATGGTCACCGCGCGGTCCGGCAGTCCGCGCGAGTGCGCCACGGCGGCGATCGTCGCGGCGTTGGCCGCCTGCGGGATCTCCAGGGTGCCCTCGCCCGAGGCCGTCTTGACCGTGCAGCCCTCGGGCGTCAGCTTGGTGTCGCGCAGCCAGTACAGGCCGACCGCGACCACCACGAGCGCCAGCAGGACGACCAGCACCGCGCGCAACGGCCTGCGCCGCCGTCGGGGCGCCGTGTCGCCGCCCTGCTCGCCGCGCCTCTTCCTGGCCACCGCCGCCCCTCTCCACGCTGTTCCTGATCGCACACCGTACCCACTCGGACGGATGTGCGGCGCCACCGGTTGCGATCCGCCGCACGGGGCGGCCGGTCGCCCACGACTAGGCTGAAGGACCATGAGCAGCTCTGAAACGCCCCTGGACCTCACCCTCGACGGCGGTGCGCTGACCGCCCGGCTCGTCGACTTCCCCTCGGTCAGCGGCGACGAGCAGGCGCTCGCCGACGCCGTCGAGGCGGCGCTGCGGGCCTACCCGCACCTGGCCGTGGACCGGTACGGCAACAACGTGGTGGCCCGTACCGGCCTGGGCCGCGCCGAGCGCGTGCTGCTCGCCGGCCACCTGGACACCGTGCCGATCGCCGACAACGTGCCCTCCTACGTCGAGGGCGACCTGCTCTACGGGTGCGGCACCTCCGACATGAAGTCCGGGGTGGCCGTCCAGCTCCGGCTGGCCGCCACCCTGGCCGAGCCCAACCGGGACCTCACCTTCGTCTTCTACGACTGCGAGGAGGTGGAGGCCCACCGCAACGGCCTCGGCCACCTCGCCGCCCGGCACCCGGACTGGCTGGCCGCCGACTTCGCCGTGCTGATGGAGCCCAGCGGGGCCGCCGTCGAGGGCGGTTGCCAGGGCACCATGCGGATCCAGGTCCGGCTGACCGGGGTGCGCGCCCACGCGGCCCGCGGCTGGCTCGGCGACAACGCCATCCACCACGCCGCCGAGGTGCTCGGCCGGCTCGCCGGGTACGAGCCGCGCCGGGTGGAGATCGACGGCCTGGAGTACCGCGAGGGCCTGAACGCCGTCCGGATCGACGGCGGCGTGGCCGGCAACGTCATCCCCGACGAGTGCGTGGTGACGGTCAACTTCCGCTTCGCGCCGGACCGTAGCGAGGCGGAGGCCGAGAAGCACCTGCGCGAGGTCTTCGACGGCTTCGAGGTGACCGTCACCGACTCCGCCCCCGGCGCCCTCCCAGGGCTCGACCAGCCGGCCGCCCGGGCCTTCCTGGCCGCCACCGGCGGCGTCGCCCGGGCCAAGTTCGGCTGGACCGACGTCGCCCGGTTCAGCGCCTTCGGCATCCCGGCGGTCAACTACGGCCCGGGCGACCCGAACATGGCGCACAAGCGGGACGAGTACTGCTCGCTCGCCGCGATCGCCGAGACCGAGGAGCGACTGCGCGCCTGGCTGACCGACTGAGCCGCCGCGGCCGGCCGGACGGTCCGCCGCCGGCCGGCGGCGGACCGTCCGGACCAGCAGGTCCGTCGTCGAACGCCATCTTCCGGTTGCCCAACCGACCTCTCACCGTTGCCTGAAAACCGGGATCGTCGGGCGTAGGGTTTCGTCATGACAGGCACTGGAGACGAGAAGCACTACGGACACGGGCCCGAGCAGGTGGGCGAGCCGCGCCCGAAGAAGGCGTGGCCCGAGAAGCAGAAGGGCCCGGTGCTGGTGCGCCGGGACCAGGTCGGCACCAGCACGACGGACCAGCGCCTGCTGGACACCACCGGCCCGACGGACTGGCTGCACACCGACCCCTGGCGGGTGCTGCGGATCACCTCGGAGTTCGTCGAGGGCTTCGGCGCGCTGGCCGAACTCCCGGCCGCGATCAGCGTCTTCGGCTCCGCCCGGACGCCGGTCGACTCCCCCGAGTACGCGGCGGGCGTGGCGATCGGCCGGGCGCTGGCGGAGGCCGGCTACGCGGTGATCACCGGCGGCGGCCCGGGCGCGATGGAGGCGGCCAACCGCGGTGCCTCGGACGCCGGCGGCCTGAGCGTGGGCCTCGGCATCGAGCTGCCCTTCGAGCAGGGGCTCAACGAGTTCGTCGACCTCGGGCTGAACTTCCGCTACTTCTTCGTCCGCAAGACGATGTTCGTGAAGTACGCGCAGGGCTTCGTGGTGCTGCCCGGCGGCCTCGGCACGCTGGACGAGATGTTCGAGGCGCTGACCCTGGTGCAGACGAAGAAGGTCACCCGGTTCCCGGTGATCCTCTTCGGCAGCGAGTACTGGGGCGGCCTCTACGAGTGGCTGAAGAACACCCTGGTCGCGCAGGGCAAGGCGGCCCCGCACGACCTGGAGCTGTTCCACATCACCGACGACATCGACGAGGTCATGAAGATCCTCGCCGACGCCCGCCGCCCGGCGAACGAGATCTGAGGGCCGCGGGAGCCGAAGGAGGGGGCGCCCTACGCCAGCCCCCGGCGGGCGACCGCCGGGGGGCGGGTGCCCCGGATCGAGGCGACCATGTCCAGCACCTGCCGGGTCTCGGCCACCTGGTGCGCCCGGTAGATCCGGGCGCCCAGCCAGGCCGAGACCGCCGTGGTCGCCAGCGTGCCGAGCAGCCGCTCGTTCACCGGCCGGTCCAGGGTCTCGCCGACGAAGTCCTTGTTGGAGAGCGAGACCAGCACCGGGAAGCCGGTCGCGGTCATCTCCGGCAGCCGGCGGGTCGCCTCCAGCGAGTGCCGGGTGTTCTTCCCGAAGTCGTGCCCCGGGTCGATGACCACCGCGTCCCGCCGCACGCCCAGCTCCACCGCCCGCTCGGCCAGGCCGACCGTCACCCGCAGGATGTCCGCCATCACGTCCGGGTAGCCGGTGCGGTGCGGCCGGGTCCGCGGTTCGGCGCCGCCCGCGTGGGTGCAGACCAGGCCGGCGTCGTACCGGGCGGCCACCTCGGCCAGCTTCGGATCGACCCCGCCCCAGGCGTCGTTGAGCAGGTCCGCGCCCACCTCGCAGACCGCCTCGCCGACCTCGTGGCGCCAGGTGTCCACGCTGATCACGGCCTCCGGGTGGCGCTTGCGCAGCTCCGCCACGAACGGCACGGTGCGCCGCAGTTCCTCCTCGACGGTCACCTCGTCGCCCGGTCCGGCCTTCACCCCGCCGATGTCCAGGATCGCGGCGCCCTCGGCCATCGCGCGGTCGGCGGCGGCGAACGCGGCCTCGTCCGCGAAGGTGGCGCCCTTGTCGAAGAACGAGTCCGGAGTGCGGTTGACGATGGCCATGATCACCAGCTCGTCGTCACCGAAGTCCCGTGGTCCCAGGCGCAGTGCCACCGATGTCTCCTCCACAGCTGCTCCGGGTGCGATGATGGCCCCCGGCCTATCGGGAACCATGCTGTCATGATCGTGAGCCGGGCACTGTTGTCAGCGCCGGCAGGGAAGTCGGGAGGACCGCTCGTGTTCTGGGTGATCGTGGTGGCGATGGCCGTCGTGGTCGTAGGCGCCGCGTTGGTGGCGCTCGGCGGGGGCGGCTCACTGCCGGAGGCGGTGCAGGACCGGATCGCCGCCCGGCTGCCGCAGGACCGTCCGCTGAGCCGGGACGACGTGGACGGCATCCGGCTGCCGATGGCCGTGCGCGGCTACCGGATGGACGAGGTGGACGACGTCCTGGACCGTCTCGGTGCCGAACTCGCCTACCGGGACTCGCGGATCGCCGAGCTGGAGGCCGCCGGCGCGGTCCGCGGCGCCGTCGAGGCCACCGGCCCGGACGCCGGGGCCGAACCGCTGCCCGGGCTGGAGGAGTTCGCGCAGGTGGTGGAGCCCGTCAGCACGCTGACCAAGGGCCCGGAGGGTGCGAAGCCGGCGGCGGACCAGTGACCGAGGCCGGTGCGGCGCTCGGTGCGGACGGCCTGCGCCGCTGCGGCTGGGGCGACTCGGCGGACGACTACCGGCTCTACCACGACACCGAGTGGGGCCGCCCGGTCCACGGCGACGACGCGCTGTTCGAGCGGGTCTGCCTGGAGGCCTTCCAGTCCGGCCTCTCCTGGATCACCATCCTGCGCCGCCGCGAGGGCTTCCGGGCCGCGTTCGAGGGCTTCGCGATCGACAAGGTCGCCGAGTTCGGCCCCGCGGACGTCGAGCGGCTGCTCGGCGACGCGGGCATCATCCGCAACCGGGCCAAGATCGAGGCGTCGATCGCCAACGCGAAGGTCGCCCGCGACCTCGACGGCGGCCTGGACGCGCTGATCTGGCAGTACGCCGGTGCGCCGGACCGGCCGGCCCCCCGCACCCTGGCGGAGGTCCCGGCCGTCACGCCCGAGTCGACGGCGCTGGCGAAGGCGCTCAAGAAGGCGGGCTTCCGCTTCGTCGGCCCGACCACCGCGTACGCGCTGATGCAGGCCTGCGGCCTGGTCGACGACCACCTGGCGGACTGCCACGTCCGGAGCGCCCTGCGGGCCGTCTAGGCCCTCCCGGGCCCCGGGAGGACCCCGCCGGGCCCCGCCCGGGCCCGCACGGCCCGGGCGGTGCCCGCCGGGCCTCAGCGGCCCAGGTACGTCGGCTTCTCCTTGGCGATGAACGCGCGGACCGCGATCCGGTGGTCCTCGCTGTCGCCGGCCAGGGTCTGCAGCTCGTCCTCCTTGTCGAGCAGCTCGTCCAGGGAGTGCGAGGCGCCGTACGCGAGCGACTCCTTGATGGCGCCGTACGCGACCGTCGGGCCCTCGGCCAGCTCCTTGGCGAAGACCCGGGCGGTGGCGGCCAGCTCGGCGGCCGGGACGACCTTGGTGGCCAGGCCCAGCTCCATCGCCTCGGTGGCCTTCACCGTGCGCGGCAGCATCAGCAGCTCGGTGGCCTTGGCGTGCCCGACCAGCCGGGGCAGCGTCCAGGAGGCACCCGAGTCGGCGGTCAGGGCGATCCCGGCGAACGCCGTGTTGAAGCCGGCCGTGTCCGCGACGATCCGGAAGTCGCAGGCGAAGGCCAGCGAGGCGCCCGCGCCCGCCGCGACGCCGCCGACCGCCGCCACCGTCGGCTTGCGCATCCCCGCCAGCGCCCGCACCAGCGGGTTGTAGTGCTCGGAGACGGTCTTCAGCGCGCCCTCACCGGTCTCCTCGGCCCGCTTGAGCAGGCCCAGGTGCTCCTTGAGGTCCTGCCCGACGCAGAACGCCCGCTCACCGGCGCCGGTGAGCAGCACCGCCCGCACCGCCCGGTCCTCGGCGGCGGCGGTCATGGTGTCGCGCAGGGCCACCTTGGTGGCGGTGTCCAGCGCGTTCATCGCCCCGGGGCGGTTGATGGTGATGACGGCGAGGCCGCCGTCCAGCTCGTACAGCACGGAATCGGACATGGGCGAGGGGCTCCCTTGCGATCGGCACAGCTCGGTCGTGTGTCAGGATGCCGGAGCGTGCGGCCGGGTGGGGAGTGTGAGGTATCGCACCTTTCGGCGGCGCGCCGACCGCCGCCGCGCCGGGGCTTATGGCAGGAAATGTGGCGCTTGGAGCCGGTCCGGCCGTGGTTGCGCCGAGAGTGATGTTGGTCATCAGGCCGTGGCATGCGGGATAATGGCTTCCGATCAATGCGTTCGATACCGGCGGTGGACGGACTGCCGGTGCGTAGCTGAGCGGTTGCAGGAAGGGGAACGAGCATGGCGGCCATGAAGCCGCGGACGGGTGACGGCCCGCTCGAAGTCACCAAAGAGGGGCGGGGCATCATCATGCGCGTTCCGCTCGAAGGCGGCGGACGCCTTGTGGTGGAGCTCACGCCTGACGAGGCCGACGCCCTGGGCGAGGCTCTGAAGAAGGCCTGCGGCTGACCGCAGCGGGTGCTCCCCATCTCCTGGAGATGTGCCGCCGGGCCCGGGTACGACACTACGTCGGCCCGGGCTCTGTGGTTCCCGGGCGGCCTGGTTTCCGGGCGGCGTGGTTTCCGGGCGGGGTGGTTTCCGGGCGGCCGCCGTCGGGGCGCCGTCGGGGCCCCGACCCGGTCAGCGCTTCACGGCGCAGAGCAGCCCGTCCGACACCGGCAGCAGCGCCGGCAGCAGGGCCTCGCTCTCCCGGACGTCCCGGACCAGGTCGCGCACCGCGTGCGTCTGCGGGTCCTGCTGGTCCGGCTCGGCCAGCCGGCCCTCCTGGAAGACGCCCTCGAAGCAGACCATCCCGCCCGGCCGCAGCAGCCGCAGCGACTCCGCCAGGTACTCCCGGGACTCCGCCGGGTCCCCGTCGCAGAAGACCAGGTCGTACTGGCCGTCCGCGAGCCGCGGCAGCACGTCCAGGGCCCGGCCCGGTATGAAGCGGGACCGGTTCGCCGCGAACCCGGCCGCGTGGTACGCCTCCCGGGCCAGCTGCTGGCGCACCGGTTCGGTGTCGACGGTGGTGAGCACCCCGTCCGGGCGCATCCCGCGCAGCAGGTAGACGCCGGAGACGCCCGTCCCGGTGCCGATCTCGGCCACCGCCTTGGCGTCCAGGGCGGCCGCCAGCAGCCGCAGACAGGCCCCGCCGCCCGGTCCGATCGCCCTGATACCGGTGCGCGCGGACTGTGCCCGGGCGTAGGTGAGCACCGCGTCCTCGCCGACGAAGGTGTCGGAGAGGGCCACGCGCGCGGGCCCGAACTCGCTGATGGCTGCCTCTTTCGGAGCCCCGGGCGATGGCCCGGTGCCGAGCGGAAGTCGATATTTCCTGGCACAGATTACTGGCCGACCGGGAACCGCGTACGGCGGCGGGCCGTTGCTGAGGAAGGGACCGGTCGACGGATACCCCCGCGATACCCCCCGGGCACTTTTATCCGGGCTTGACGGGCGAGGTGGATATGGTGGTGGCCCTGCTGGGCAGAAGAGCCAACCGAGGAGGTGTGGCCGAGGGCGACGTCCCTGTGCGGCGGCACTCCCGCGGCACCGCGTCAGCCCGTACGCCGAAGCCCGTGATGAACCAGTCTGCGCACTCCACCCTGGACCAGCCGGTCGCCGCGACGCCGGCCGCCGGTACCACCGAGGCACCCGCCGCCCTCGCGAGCTTCGCCGAGGGTCCCGACGCGCAGACCTGGACTCCGCCCTCCTGGGAGGAGATCGTCGAGGCGCACAGCGCCCGCGTCTACCGACTCGCCTACCGCCTGACGGGGAATCAGCACGACGCCGAGGACCTCACCCAGGAGGTCTTCGTCCGGGTGTTCCGTTCGTTGTCGACCTACACCCCCGGCACGTTCGAGGGCTGGTTGCACCGGATCACCACCAACCTGTTCCTGGACATGGTCCGCCGACGCCAGCGGATCCGCTTCGACGCGCTCGGCGACGACGCGGCCGAGCGCCTGGCCAGCCGCGAGCCCAGCCCGGCCCAGCACTTCAGCGACACCCACTTCGACGCCGACGTCCAGCAGGCGCTGGACACCCTCGCCCCGGAGTTCCGCGCCGCCGTGGTGCTCTGCGACATCGAGGGCCTCTCCTACGAGGAGATCGCGGCGACGCTGGGCGTCAAGCTCGGCACCGTCCGCAGCCGGATCCACCGCGGCCGCTCGCACCTGCGCGCCGCGCTGAAGCACCGCGCCCCCGGCGCGGCCCCGGGCCGCGAGCGCCGGGGCGGCTCCGAGGAGCCGGTACCGGTGCCGGTCGGCGCCGCCGCGGGTGAGGCCACGGTCGCGCCGGGCGGGCGCGGACGGAGGCGATCGTGAGCGGAACCGGCCGGTCGGGACCGGGTCGGCCGGACGCTCCCGGCAAGGCCGCCGCCTGGCGCGGCGGCTGGCCCCAGCTGGGCCGGCGCGGCCACGAGGACGGCGCCGAGGACCCGCTGCCGCCCGTTCCGGCCCTGCCGGGTGAGGCATCGCTGCGCGCGGTCGCCCTCCGGCCCGCCGAACCCGCCGCCGAGGAGCACCACCTCGGGGAGCGGCTCTCCGCCTTCGTCGACGGCGAACTCGGCCACGACTCCCGCGACCGCGTCCAGGCCCATCTGGCGACCTGCCCGCAGTGCCTCGCCGAGGCCGACGAGGGCCGCGCCGTGAAGCACCTGCTGACCCGGACCGGCACCCCCGGCCCGTCCTCGGCGCTGATGTCCCGGCTGATGGCCGTCGGCACGCTCCAGGACGAGGACGCTCCCGCCGAGCGGCCGCGCCGGGACGACGACGACCTGCCCGGCGGCGGACTGCCCGCGGCCTGGGGGTCCCCCCGGCCGGAGACCGGCGGCACGCTCGGCGGCAGCCGGCTGAACGGCGGCTCCTTCGGCCGTGGCGCGGGCGCCTTCGGTGCGGGCGCGCTCGGCGCCGACGCACCGGTGCCCGGTGTCGACCCCCGCGCGTTCGGGCGCGGGAGCTCGGTGCTGCGCCCGCTGATGGGCCGGCGCTCCGGCCGTCCCGAGGCCTCCGCGGTGCCGCGCCCGGCCGCGGCCGCCACCGGCCCGGTGGTGACCCGGCAGGCTCCGCCGCGCGGACGCCGCTTCGTCTTCGCCGCCGCCGGGGCCTTCTCGGTCGCCGCGGTGACGCTGGGCGGGGTCGGTGGCTTCGCCGCGCAGAGCGACGATCAGCACGGCACCTCGGTGAGCCCGGCCGGCAACCCCGGCCGCGGCGGCGGGTACGCCCCGATGAAGGCCCAGGTCCCGGTGGACTTCCCGGTCCGCCCGGTGGCGGCCACCCGCAGCGCGACCCCGCAGCAGATCGTGCCGGACCGGACCCCGAGCTCGGGCCTCGCCGGGCTGCACCAGGAGAACCGGTAGCGCGGACCGGCCACCGCGGCCATGGCCATCGACGGCTCTTCACCACGGCTTCATCACACTGTGGGGTCCGGATCCGACGGTGGCCATTACGCTGTAGGAACCCGTTGTCCGACGAGCTGAGGGAGCTTAGGTGTTCAGCGACGTAGGCGGACTGGAGATCCTGACTCTGGTCATCATGGCCATCGTGATTTTCGGTCCGGACAAGCTGCCGAAGCTGATCCAGGACACCATGGGCTTCATCAAGAAGGTCCGCTCCTTCGCCGACTCGGCCAAGGAGGACATCCGCAGCGAGCTGGGCCCGGAGTTCAAGGACTTCGAGTTCGAGGACCTCCACCCCAAGACCTTCGTCCGCAAGCAGCTCATGGGCGGCCAGGACGACCCGCTGGGCCTCAAGGAGATGCGGAACAGCCTGGACATCCGCTCGGTGCTGGACGACAAGCCCGCCGCCGCCGTGAACGGCTACGGGCGCGCCGGCACGGTCAGCATGGACAAGTCCGCCGCGGTGGCCCCGGCCTCCGCCGGCGCCGCGCTCCAGCCCGGCGAGCGCCCTCCGTTCGACCCCGACGCCACCTGATCCCGCGTCGCTCCGACGACGCCACCGCCCCGCCCGGCCGCACGGCTGAGCGGGGCGGCGGCGTGTGCGCCGCTATTGTGCTGAATGTTCCCGCTGTGCCGTCGGTCACTTCCGGTCGGTTCCGGCCCGAAGGCACCCGGCGGGAACGCCGCGGTACGCCACCATGGGAGCGCACCACGGCAGGAGATCTGCGTTGAGGAGGCCCGGGATGGACGCGACGAGTCATGCGGTGGGGACGGCGACGGCCGACGGCCCGACGGTCGGCGGACAGGCCGGCCCGGCCGACCCACTGGTCCCCTACCTGTCGGCGGACTTCCCCTGGTACGGCCTGGACGACGGCTGGACCGGCCGCCGCTACCTGATCCAGGCCGGCGCCGGCGGCCCGCGCGGTGGCGCGCCCGGCAGCGTCGACTACGGCACCCTCGGCCACGGTGAGGAGCCGGCCCGGCAGTACGAGCCGCGGGACATGCGCAAGTTCGCCGTGGTCGTCACCGTGGCCCGCCGGGGCAGCCGCCGCAGCGCCGACAACACCGGCACGCTGGAGGCGACCTCGGCCTCCTCCGCCGCCTGGCTGGCCGGCTCCGGCCTGCTCGCCTCCACCTGGCCGGGCCAGCTGGACCGCACGCTGCGCCAGGACTGGCTGGACCAGCAGAGCACCCTCGCCTGGGACCTCGCCGACGACCTGGCCGGCCCCGGGTGGTCCACCCTCAGCCTCCCGGTGAACGGTCTGCCGCAGCCCTTCCGCTACCGCGAGTCCGAGTACGGCTGGGTCCTCGCGGGCGAGGCCCCCGGCGTCCTCCTCGGCGCCTACGGCCGCGGCGTCAGCGCCTACGGCACCGGCTTCTCCACCGTCCCCGACCTGACCGCCTACACCCGCCCGTAGCCCGCCCCGCCCCGGGACAGCGCGAAGGGCCGGGCGAACCGCCCGGCCCTTCGCGAGGATCAGAACTTGTTCTTCGGGGTGAGGCCGAGGGAGAGGCCGGAGAGGCCGCGCTGGCGGCCGCCGAGCTTGCCCGCGACGGCGCGCAGGGCGGCGCCGGCGGGGGAGTCGGGCGCGGCGAGCACGACCGGGCGGCCGTCGTCGCCGCCCTCGCGCAGCCGGACGTCGATCGGGATCGAGCCGAGCACCGGCACGTTGGCGCCGACGGTCCGGGTGAGCGCGTCCGCGACGATCTGGCCGCCGCCGGTGCCGAACACGTCGATCATCTCGTCGCAGTGCGGGCAGGGCATGCCGGACATGTTCTCGATCACGCCGACGATCTTCTGGTGCGTCTGCACCGCGATGGTGCCGGCCCGCTCGGCCACCTCGGCGGCGGCCATCTGCGGGGTGGTGACGATCAGGATCTCCGCGTTCGGGACCAGCTGCGCGACCGAGATCGCGATGTCGCCGGTGCCGGGCGGCAGGTCCAGCAGCAGGACGTCGAGGTCGCCCCAGTAGACGTCGGCCAGGAACTGCTGGAGCGCGCGGTGCAGCATCGGGCCGCGCCAGACCACCGGGGCGTTGCCGGGGGTGAACATGCCGATCGAGATGACCTTCACGCCGTTCGCCTGCGGCGGCATGATCATGTCCTGGACCTGGGTGGGCCGGCCCTCGACGCCCAGCATGCGCGGCACGCTGTGGCCGTAGATGTCGGCGTCCACCACGGCGACCTTCAGGCCGTCCGCGGCCATCGCGGCCGCGAGGTTCACCGTCACGGAGGACTTGCCGACGCCGCCCTTGCCGGAGGCGACCGCGTAGACCCGGGTCAGCGTGCCCGGCTTGGCGAACGGGATCTCGCGCTCCGGGGCGCCGCCGCGCAGCAGCTGGGAGAGCTCCTTGCGCTGCTCGTCGCTCATCACGTCGAGCTCGACCTCGACGCCGGTGACGCCGGGGACCGCGCCGACCGCGTCACGCACCCGGGTGACGATGGTGTCACGCATCGGACAGCCGGAGACGGTGAGGTAGACCGCGACGCGGACCTCGCCGCTCTCGGCGATCTCGACCGATTTCACCATGCCGATCTCGGTGATCGGACGGTTGATCTCCGGGTCGTTCACGGTCGCCAGCGCCTGGCGTACGGACTCCTCCGTGACGCCGGCCGCGACCTCTGTCTCGTTGGCCATGCCTTGATGGTACGGCGCCGGGCGTACCGCTTAACCGGTCGGTAGCGTGCTGCCGGTCACAGCATCCCGGAACTCTCCCGGCGTTCGTCGATCTCCTTGAGCAGGGACTGCAGTTCGGAGCGGACCGCGCCCAGCTCCGAGGCGATGAAAGCCCGGGTGGCGACCTCGCCGAGGCCCTGGCGCAGGGCCGCCACCTCCCGGGTCAGGTACTCGGTGTCGGCGATGTTCCGATCGCTGCGGGCGCGGTCCTGCTCCATGTTGACGCGGTCCCGGTCGTCCTGGCGGTTCTGCGCCAGCAGGATCAGCGGCGCCGCGTACGAGGCCTGCAGCGAGAGCATCAGGGTGAGGAAGATGAACGGGTAGTCGTCGAAGTGGACGGCGTCCGGCAGCACGGTGTTCCAGCCCACCCAGACGACCACGACGACGGTCATCCAGACGATGAACCGCCCGGTGCCCAGGAAGCGCGCGATCCGCTCGGAGAGCTTGCCGAAGGCCTCCGGGTCGTACGTCGGCAGGTTGATCAGGCCGGGCCGGGTGGTCCGCGGCTGGTCCAGCCGGGAGCGGGAGGCGACGCCGGTGGAGGGCTCGGCGCGGCGCTCGCGGGCGCCCTCCCGGGCGCGCAGTTCGCGCAGCTGGCGCAGTTGGCGCAGCTCGCCCTGGAGGCGCTGGCGGGGGGTGTCCTCCCGTCGGCCCTTGCGGTCAGCGTCCACCGGTCAGCACCTCTCGCTCGTCGTCCGGTCCGTGCAGGGCGGCCTCGCGCCAGTCCTCCGGCAGCAGGTGGTCGAGCACGTCGTCGACGGTCACCGCGCCGACCAGGTGGTCCGCCTCGTCGACCACCGGCGCGGCGACCATGTTGTACGTCGCCAGGTAGCTGGTGATCAGGGACAGCGGGGTGTCCGGCGGCAGCGGGTCGAGGTCGTCGTCCACCAGCGAGCCGACCAGGGTGTACGGGGGCTCGCGCAGCAGCCGCTGGAAGTGCACGGTGCCCAGGTACTTACCGGTCGGCGTCTCGTTCGGCGGGCGGCAGACGAAGATCTGCGCGGCCAGCGCCGGCTTGTTGTCCGCGACCCGGACGCGGGCCAGCGCCTCGGCCACCGTGGCGTCCGGCTCCAGCACGATGGGCTCGGTGGTCATCAGACCGCCGGCGGTGTTCTCCTCGTACCGCAGCAGCCGGCGGACCGGATCGGCCTCGTCCGGTTCCATCAGCTGGAGCAGGCGCTCGGCCTCGTCGCCGGGCAGCTCGGAGAGCAGGTCGGCGGCGTCGTCCGGGTCCATCGCCTCCAGCACGTCGGCGGCGCGCTCGTCCTTCAGCTTGCCGATGATCTCGACCTGGTCGTCCTCGGGCAGCTCCTCCAGGACGTCCGCGAGCCGCTCGTCGTCGAGCGCGGCGGCCACCTCGGCGCGGCGCTTGGCGGAGAGGTGGTGCATGACGTTGGCGAGGTCGGCGGGGCGCAGCTGGTCGAAGGTGGCGAGCAGGTTGGCGGCGCCCTGGCCCTCCTCGGTGAGGCTGAAGCCGGTGACGTCCTGCCAGTCCAGGGTGAGCGACTCGCCCTTGGCCTTGCGCAGCCGGCCGACCCGGCCGACCTGGACGAAGACCTTGCTGATCTCCCACTCGCGCAGCCGGGTCTGCACCATCGCGACGTCCAGGACGGTGACGTCCTGACCGGTCTTGGTCCAGCTGACGGTGCGGTCCAGCAGCTCGCCGAGCACGAGGGTCTCGGACGGGCGCTGTTCGAAACGGCGCATGTTGATCACGCCGGTGGTGAGCACCTGGCCGGACTCCAGGCTGGTCACCCTGGTCATCGGCAGGAAGATCCGGCGCCGGCCGATCACCTCGACCACCAGACCGAGCACCCGGGGCGGCCGGCCGCCGAGGCGGAGCGTGACCACCACGTCGCGCACCCGGCCGACCTGGTCGCCGTTCGGGTCGAAGACGGCGACGCCGGAGAGGTGCGAGATGAAGACCCGGCTGCCTGCCCCTGCCATGGACTCCCTCGCTCGCTCGGCGCCCCAGGAGCGCGCGGGCGCGGCCCGCGGCTTGTCGGACCAGCCCCAGGCTACCCGCGCGTCCCGCACCCGGCCCGACGAGCCACGGCGCCGATCCGGCCGTCCGGGGAGGGCTGAGCGGCGGCGCGGCGCGGGCTCAGCGCTTGCGGCGCTTGAACAGCAGCTTCGGGAGGCCGGCCGGTACGGGCTCGCGGGTGGTGGCCGAGGTGGGCAGCGGCGCGGTGGCGTGGGACTCGTCGGGCATGGCGCCCGGGTGTTCGGCGAGCAGGTCCCGCCCGGTGCCGGCCGGCTCCAGCCGGAGCACCCGGCACTCGCGGGCCCAGCGGTCGGCGATGGTGTCGGTGTCGGGCGCGTTCAGCCGCTTGCCCTTGAGCTCCTCGACGGCGCCCAGCCAGGCCTCGCCGTGCGGCTCCGGCTCGACCACGCGGGCCGTCCAGCCGGTGAGCCGGCCGCCCTTGTCCTTGCTGCGGACGGTCACCACCGCGCCGGCCCCGGCGGTCAGGCCGTGCAGCGGCTGCTCGGCGCCGTCACCGACCACGACCACCGCGCCGTCGTGCCAGGCGTGCCAGAGCGGGCGGCTGTGCTCCTGGCCGTCCGCGCGCACCCAGAGCAGGCCGGACTTCTTCGCGGCCTCCTCCAGGAGGGCCTGGTCGAGGAAGTCGTCGGCGGTGGCGGCTGCGGCGGGCGTACGGTCCATGGCGGACAGCGTACGGCCTGGGCTGTCCACGGGGTGTCTCACCGGTCGGGCGACAGTTCCAAGACGGCCACACGGGCCTTACCTTAGGAGCCGCCCGACTCCCACCCCGAGCCCGAGGAGCACCGTGCCGACCCGGCCCGAGACCGCAGCCCCCGCCACCGTGTCCGGCCCCGCCGCGCCGCCGCCGCACCCGCTCCCCAGGCTGGACCTGCTGCTGCTCGCCGTCTCGGTCTCCGGCATCTCGCTCTCCGCGCCGCTGATCAGCGCCACTGCCGCGCCCGCCCTGGCGATCGCGTTCTGGCGCAACGTCATGTCGGTCGGCGTGCTGGGTCCGTACGCGCTGCTGCGGCACCGGGCCGAGCTGCGCGGGATCGGCCGCCGGGCACTGCTGCTGGCGGCGGCGGCCGGCGCGCTGCTCGCCGTGCACTTCGCGCTCTGGATGCCGAGCCTGCGGATGACCTCGGTGGCCTCGGCGACCGCGCTGGTGACCACCACGCCGCTCTGGACCATCCTGCTGATGCGCCTCGGCGGGGTGCGGGCGCCCCGCGCCGTGTGGATCGGCATGACGGTGGCGTTCGCCGGTGTGCTGGTGCTCACCGGGGTCGACCTCACGCTCTCGCCGCGGGCCCTGCTGGGCGACGCGCTGGCGCTGGGCGCGGGCCTCGCCGCGGCCGGCTACATGCTGCTGGGGGCCGAGGTCCGCCGGACCGTCAGCACCACCGCGTACACCCTGGTCTGCTACGCCACCACGGCGGCCGTCCTGCTGGTGGTCTGCCTGGTGGCCGGGACGCCGATGGCCGGCTGGCCGGCCGGCGTCTGGTGGCAGATCGTGCTGCTGATGGTCACCGCCCAGCTGCTCGGCCACTCGCTCAGCAACCGGGTGGTGCGCACCCTCGGCCCGTCCGTCACCTCCACCGCCATCCTGCTGGAGACCCCGGGCGCCGCGCTGATCGCGGCGCTCTGGCTCGGCCAGTGGCCCCCGGTGGCCGCCTACCCGGCGGTGGTGCTGATCCTGCTGGGCCTGGTCCTGGTCGCCCGGGGCGGCCGGCGGTGACGGCCGGCTACAGCCAGCCGTTGCGGCGGAAGCCGCGGTACATCCCGATGCAGATCAGGACGACGCTGCCGAGCACCATCGGGTAGCCGTACTCGTGGTGCAGCTCCGGCATGTAGTCGAAGTTCATGCCGTAGACGCCGGTGATCATGGTGGGCACGGCGAAGATCGCCGCCCAGGCGGTGATCTTGCGCATGTCCTCGTTCTGCGCGACCGACACCTGGGCCAGGTTGGCCTGGAGCAGCGAGTTCAGCAGTTCGTCGAAGCCGTGCACCTGCTCGGTGACCCGGGCGAGGTGGTCGGCGACATCCCGGAAGTACTTCTGGATGTCCGGGTCGACCAGCCGCTGGAGCGGCTCGGAGAGCTGCTGCATGGGCCGCAGCAGCGGTGTCACCGCGCGCTTGAACTCGAGGACCTCGCGCTTGAGCTGGTAGACCCGGCCGACGTCGGTGCCCCGGCCGCCCTTGTTGGAGAAGACGTCGAACTCGATCTCGTCGACGTCCGTCTGGAGCCGGTCGGCGACCAGCAGGTAGTTGTCCACCACGTGGTCGGCGATGGCGTGCAGCACTGCGGAGGGGCCCTTGGCCAGCAGCCCGGAACCGTCCGCGTCGGCCTCCAGCCGGTGCCGCAGCTCCTGCAGCGAACTGTGCCCGCCGTGCCGGACGGTGATGACGAAGTCCCGCCCGGCGAAGACCATCAGCTCGCCGGTCTCGACCACCTCGCTGGTCGGGGTGAGCTGGTCGTGCTCGACGTAGCGGATCGTCTTGAAGACGGCGAACAGCACGTCGTCGTACCGCTCGACCTTGGGCCGCTGGTGCGCGTGGACGGCGTCCTCGACCGCCAGCGGGTGCAGGCCGAAGCGCTGCGCGATGCCCTCGAACTCGGCCTCGGTCGGCTCGTGCAGTCCGATCCAGCTGAACGATGCCGCGCCGTCCGGCAGTTGCTGCGAGGCCTTCACCCGGCGGGCCGCCTCGCGCGGGCTGCAGCTCTCGCCGTGCCGCTTGCCGGACTGGTACACCGCGCAGTCCACCACCGCGGAGGCGGACTGGCCCGGGTGGATCGAGTCGAACAGGCCGCTCGCGGACCGGCGGCGGTTGGTGCGGACGGCTGCGCGCAGGCTGTTGATCATCGACATGGCAGGCTCCCTGGGCAGGAGCCGCCGCACGGCGGCACGGTGGCGGATGGCCGTGGTGCGACGGCATGGAACACCGGTGGAATGACGCCTGCGGTCGGTCCTCGGCCTTGCTGGGGCTCGCGCTGGAACGACCGGACGCCGGTGAGGGTGCTCTCCCGGCCGGGGCCGACTTCGCCTGGGTCCGTCTCGAGGAACGCGGCTGCCGATCGGCTACTGGTGCCGCTGTTTCAGCCTGCGAGGCGAGGGGTACGGGGAAGGCGTCCGGGCCGGGTAGAGCTGCCGGTACTGCATGGTCGGCTGGTATCCACCGCAACCACCTCCTTCACGCCGCTGCCCCGGAGAGAGGATCCCCGGTGGCCAGTCGCTCACACTAACATCTGACCGGGCATCGTCGCTGCGACGTTCTCCCGGTGGTCCTGCCGGCTCCGCGGCCGCACCGGTTACGCTCACCGGCATGGCGCACGACTTCCCGCTCTTCGGTGACCCCTCCGGCGGCTCCCACGACCCGGCCGGCCTCTCCCGGGAGGCCGTGCTGGCCGCCGTCGAGGCCCGGCTGCTGACCACCTTCGGCGAGCCGAGCGGCCGCGCCGCGGTCACCTTCCTCGGCGCGGACCGGATCGAGGTGCTGCGCTTCGGTCCGGACGCCGAGGGGCTGGTCCGCTACGCCACGCTCGGGATGGCCGCCGCGCCGATGGCGGACCCGACCGCGCCGGTCGCCGACCAGGTCCGCGGCCCCCGCGCCGAACTGCTGCTGACGATCCGTGGGGCCCGCGACACCGTGCTCCGCACCCTGGCCACCTTCGCCGCGACGCCGCAGGTGGAGGGCCTGGTGCTGGCCCCCGGCGGCTCGCTGGACCTCGGCTCTCCGCTCTGGGACGGCGCGCCGTTCACTTCGGTGCTGGCAGCCGAACCGGGCGGTCTGGTGCCCGACCTGGAGCTCGACGAGCCGGCCGACCCGGTGCGCTTCCTCCCGCTGCTGCCGATGACGCCCAACGAGGCCGGCTGGAAGCGGGTGCACGGCGCGGCCGCGCTGGAGGAGCGCTGGCTGAAGCACGGCACCGATCTGCGCGACGCCGACCGCCGCGGGGTGCCGCTGGACTGACGCCCGGTCACCGGGGTCCGCAGGGCCCGGCGCCCGCCGCAGCGGGGGCGCGCGCCCCCGCCGGGCCCGGCGGTGTGCTCCCGCGCGCCCGCGCGTCCGGCCCGGGTGGGCTCAGCCCTCGATCGGCTTCGCGCCGGTGGCCTGGGCCAGCAGCGCCTCGTAGACGCCGGGGTCGGTGGTGTGCTCGCCGAGCCGGACGCTCTTGCGGCTGCCGTGGTAGTCGCTGGAACCGGTGGTCAGCAGGCCGAGGTCGGCGGCCAGTCCGCGCAGCCGGGCCCTGGTGGGCTCGTCGTGGTCGATGTGGTCGACCTCCAGCGCGGCGAGCCCGGCCGCCGCGAGGTCCGCGATCACCTGGTCGGAGACGGTCCGCCCGCGCTTGACCGCGCCCGGGTGGGCGAAGACCGGCACCCCGCCCGCCGCGCGGACCAGCCGGACGGCCTCGGCCGGGTCGGTCTCGTGCTTGCGGACGTCCGCCCGGCCGCCGTTGGCCAGCCATTGCGGGGTGAAGGCGTCGGAGACGGTGGCCACCACCCCCGCCTCGACCAGCGCGCTGGCGATGTGCGGCCGGCCGACCGAGCCGGTCCCGGCGATCCGCTGGACCTGCTCCCAGCTGATGTCGGCGCCCAGCGCGCGGCAGCGCTCGACGACGGCCCGCCCGCGGCGGAACCGGTCGGTGCGCACCAGCTCGCGCTCGCCGGCGAAGGCCGGCTCGGCCGGGTCGAAGAGGTAGGCCAGCAGGTGCAGGCTGATGCCGTCCACCGCGCAGGACAGCTCGGCGCCCGGGACGAGGCTCAGCCGGGTGCCGGAGGGCAGCGCGCGGACCGCCTCGGCGGCCTCGGCGTGGCCGGCCACCGTGTCGTGGTCGGTGAGCGCCACCACGTCCAGGCCCGCGGCGGCGGCCGCCGCGACCAGCTCGGCCGGGCTGTCGGTGCCGTCGGACGCGTTGCTGTGGGCGTGCAGGTCGATGCGCACGGGGTCGGCTCCTGGGGTGGGCGGCGGGTGCCGCCCAGGATAGTGCGGGCGCCCGGCGGGCCGTCAGCCCAGCAGCTGGGGGGAGAGCGCGCCGCAGGGCAGCAGGCCCAGCTCGGCGCCGGCCTCGCGCAGATCCGTGAGGACGAGCTCGTCGTACATCACCAGGGCGGACTGCTCGGGCCAGGCGACCGCCCAGAGCCAGAGGCCGCGGGCCTCGCCGACGAACACCGCGCGATCGGCGGGCGCGTCCGGGACGTGGAACATCGGGGTGGGCCGCCCGGCCGCCATCAGCTTGGCGTCGGCGGGCTTGTAGAGCGAGACGGACTCGCCCGGGTCCGGCCCGGACAGGCCCGCGTACCGGGCGCCGAGCCCCACGCCCAGCTCCTCGGCGACCAGCACCAGCTCTCCGAAGCCGCCCAGCGGCGCCGGTCCGGAGCAGGCGACCGCGGTGGCGCGGGCTCCCGAGACATCGTCGCCGACGTGCGCGATGCCGGTGTAGAGCCAGCCGACCGGGAGCGGCCAGGGCAGCCAGACGGGGACCTGGGAACGGGCGACGGCCACGCCGAGCGCCTCCACGCTCGGGGGCAGCACGGGCTGCATCGGGTGCACCGCTCCGTGCCGGTCGCACTGCCAGGTGTCTGAGAACAGACCGGGGGCGCGGACCCGACCGGCGCACCTCGGGCAGCTAGGCTCGCCCCTCATAGCCGACAACGCTCCTCCCTCCGGACCGCCGCGTCAAGGACGATCACCCGTACGGAGGGCGCGGCGGTACCTGTCGGTGCGGACACCCGTTCGGCGCCGGGCGGGCGCGCTGCGGGCGGTTCCCGCTAGGGAATGTCCAGCGGCGGCCGGTGGCAAACGTCGGTGCCGCTCCGGGTGGGCCGGGCCGGACGCACTGACGCCCCGTCAACGGCGATCGCGGTGACGGGGCGTCAGTCGGGTATCGGAACGTCGGGATCGGACGCTCCCGGCTCTTCGGCGGCGGGTGAGGGCTCCCGGTCGGAGGCGCCGCGCTGGGTCAGACGGTCGGGCACGGACGGATGAGCAGGCGCTCGCCGGTGCGGGCGGCGGCCTGGACGAGTTCGCGGACGGTCTCGGCGTCGGCGATCACGCGGTCGGTGGCGGTGCCGTGGGCGTCGTCCAGCCGGACGATCTCGAAGCGCATGGGCCTCTCCTTCTCTTGCCCCGTCGGGCGGGGCGGTCGTGGCTGAGTGGGTATCAGCCCTTTCGCGGTCTGTCGGATCGAACGGTCGACGGTCTGCTGAGGCAAAGGGGCTCCCCCTGCTTGCCAAGTGCGTCTGGTACCTCGTGAACCACTGTCTCGTGGTGCTGCTACCGGGCCGTTGCCCGTCCGTAAAGCCCAGGTTTCGGCGGATTGTCGCCAGCGTCGACCCCGACGATGATTCCCGGACAGAATCAAATATTACCGCAACTAACGACTTTTGTCGTGGGACTTCCCGGGGCGGGGCGCCGGCGCCCCGCCCCGGGGTGGTCCGGGCTCAGCCCCAGAAGGCCAGCAGGGCCTCGGCCGTGGCCTCCGGCCGTTCGGCGTTGGGGGAGTGGCCGGCGTCCTCGATCACCACGCGGCGGGCGCCCAGCCGCTCGGCCATCCGGGTCTGCTCCGGCACCGGCCAGGCGTAGTCCCGGACCCCGGAGAGCACCAGGGCGGGCAGCGCGGCCGCGGTCGCGGCCAGCTCGTCCACCCGGTCGGGCGCGGCGATCAGATGGGCGCCGGTGGTGGCGAGCGCCTGCGGCACGTTGGCCACCCAGCGGCGGTGCAGGAACTCCGCGACCTCGGGGGCGGGGCGGCGGGCCCGGTCGCCGCCGGTCTGCTCCGCCTGCCGCTCCATCTGCTGGAGCACCTGCCAGATCTCCTCCAGGCTCATCGACGGCAGCACGCCGATCAGCAGCTTGGTCCGCTCCGCCTCGGCGGGCTCGATCGAGGCGGGCCCGGTGGACATCAAAGTCAGTGAACTCCACGGCAGCGGACCGTCGGCGGCCGCCGCCAGGACGGCCTCCCGGGCCACCTGGCCGCCGAAGGAGTGGCCGAGCAGGTGGAGCGGCGCGTCGCCCTCGGCGAGCACCTCGGAGAGCGCCCGGACGTCCGCCCCCAGGGCGTCGACCGCGTAGGCGGCCGGATCGTCGGGGCCGCCGCTCTCGTACTGGCCGCGCTGGTCGACCGCGGTCACCCGGTAGCCGGCCGCGGCGAGCGGCTCCAGGAGCGCGATGAAGTCCTCCTTGCTGCCGGTGAACCCGGGCACGAGCAGGGCCGTCCCGCGGACCGCACCGGCCGGCTCCGCCCGCAGCGCGGCGAACTCCCCGCGCGCCGTCGGCACCCGCAGGGCGCGCGCGCAGCGGGGGAGGGTGAGGAACGGCGGCGTGCTCATGGGCGATCTCCTGCGTGCGCGGGTGCGGTGCGGCGGGGCGACTGGCGCCGGTGACGCCGAGCGTAGCCGGGTGGAAACGCCGCAGGGGGCGACGCCGCCCGGTGGCCGGACGGGGTCGCCCCCTGCGCTTGGTGCGTGACCGGATCAGCTCTCCGGGGCCGCCTCGGGAGCGGCAGCCGCCGGGCGGCGGGTACGGGCCCGACGACGCGGGGCCGCGGCCTCGGCCGGGGCGTCCGCGCCGGCCTCGGGGGCCGCGGCGGCCTCGGCGACCGGCTCGGCCGTCGTCGCCTTGGCCCGCGAACGGGTCCGCTTCACGGCCGGCTTCCCCTCGGACTTCTCCGCGGTCTGCACGGCGGCGGCCGGAGCGGCGGCCTCGGCGACCGCGGCGGGCGCCTCGGTCACCGCGTCGACGGCGGTCTCGCCGGCGGCGGCGCGGGGACGGCGACGGCGGCGGCGCGGGGCCGCGCCCTCGCCCTCGGCGCCCTCGACGGCCGGAGCCGCCGGGGCGTCGACCGCGGCGACGGCCTCGGTGGTCGCGTCGAGCACGGCGTCACCCTCGACCGTGGAACCGCCGCGGGTGCGACGGCGCTCGCGGGCCCGGCGGGCGGGCTTCTCCTCGGCCGCCTCGGCGGCGGGGGCGGCGCCCCGGCCGCCACCGGTCCGGCCGCCCTTGGGGGCGCGACCGGGCGCCGAGCGGGCCCCGCGACCGCCGGTCTCGCCGAGGTCCTCGACCTCCTCGGCGCCCAGCCCGGCCCGGGTCCGCTCCGAACGCGGCAGCACACCGGTGGTGCCCTTGGCGATCTTCAGCAGCTCGAACAGGTGCGGCGAGGTGGAGTAGGTCTCCTCCGGCGCGTTGAACGACAGGTCCAGCGCCTTGTTGATCAGCTGCCAGCGCGGGATGTCGTCCCAGTCGACCAGGGTGACGGCGGTGCCGGAGGCGCCGGCGCGGCCGGTCCGGCCGATCCGGTGCAGGTAGGTCTTCTCGTCCTCGGGGCACTGGTAGTTGACGACGTGCGTCACGCCCTCGACGTCGATGCCGCGGGCCGCGACGTCGGTGCAGACCAGGACGTCGACCTTGCCGTTGCGGAAGGCCCGCAGGGCCTGCTCGCGGGCGCCCTGGCCGAGGTCGCCGTGGACGGCGCCGGCCGCGAAGCCGCGCTGGGTCAGCTGGTCCGCGACGTCGGCCGCGGTGCGCTTGGTGCGGCAGAAGATCATCGCCAGCCCGCGGCCGTCGGCCTGCAGGATGCGCGAGACGAGCTCGACCTTGTCCAGCGAGTGCGCACGGAAGATGTGCTGCTCGGTGTTGGCCACGGTGGTGCCCGTGTCGTCCGGCGCGGCGGCGCGGATGTGGGTCGGCTGGTTCATGTACCGGCGGGCGAGGCTGATGACCTGGCCCGGCATGGTGGCCGAGAACAGCAGCGTCTGCCGCTTGGCCGGCAGCATGGTCAGGATCTTCTCGACGTCGGGCAGGAAGCCCAGGTCGAGCATCTCGTCGGCCTCGTCCAGGACGAGCGAGCGGACCCGCGAGAGGTCCAGCTTCTTCTGCCCGGCCAGGTCCAGCAGGCGGCCCGGGGTGCCGACCACGATGTCGACGCCCTTCTTGAGCGCCTCGACCTGCGGCTCGTAGGCCCGGCCGCCGTAGACGGCGAGCACGCGCACGTTGCGGACCTTGCCGGCGGTCTGCAGGTCGTTGGTGACCTGGGTGCAGAGCTCGCGGGTCGGGACGACGATCAGCGCCTGCGGGGCCTCGTGGAGCTGCTCCTCGGTGCCCCGGCCGGCGTCGACGTCGGCCCGGACGACGACCCGCTCGATCAGCGGGAGGCCGAAACCGAGGGTCTTGCCGGTGCCGGTCTTGGCCTGGCCGATGACGTCGTGGCCGGTCAGCGCGACCGGGAGGGTCATCTCCTGGATGGGGAAGGGGTGGATGATGCCGACGGCCTCCAGGGCCTCGGCGGTCTCCGGGAGGATCCCCAGGTCCCGGAAGGTGGTCTTGACGGGTTCAGCGTTGGTGGACAGGGTGCTGCCTCTTCCGTGTGGAGGGGCCGAGAACGAGCGGCGGGCGGGCAGCCGCGCTGCTGCGTACGGGCCTGGACGGCCCTGGTACAGCTGCGTGGACGCACAACCGCGCCGGTCCCTGCGGCCGGCCGGTCCGCGGGGCCCGGTGAGGGGCGCGGTCACGGCGGCGTCGGGGAGGATTCCCTTGAGGGACCTGCGCGGGACCTTGCGCCGTGCGGCGCGGTCTCGGCGGCCCTCGCTCGGCCACTGATGCGGTGCCAAGGCTTGAAGTCCAAGCCATGGTCGGAGCCGATCGGCTCTCCGACCGGGCATCCGCGTACGTGAGTGCCCGGCTTCCGGTGCGGGCACGTCCTGCCGGACGGTGCCGCTACGAAGCGGGCTTGCCCGGCGCACCGAGACGGCGGTGACACCGTGCGAGCACTACGGACCTCACTACCACCATACAGTCACGCGACGACTCGAACACGTGACGCGTCTGACATCGCCCGCACCGGACCGTCGCGCCGGCTCCGCGCCGGGCTCCCCGCGCACCGGTCGCGGAGCGGGTGCCGGGGGCCACCGCGCGTGTGCGGGGGGCCGCGCCGGACTAAGGTGGCAGGTCATGGAGACCCATGGTGAGACGCAGGACGACACGGCCGGCTCGATCGGGGACTGGGCGAGCTGCTCGGCCGATCCGGGCTACCGGGCGGCCGTGCTGGACCTGCTCGGCGCCCTCGCGTACGGCGAGCTGAGCGCCTTCGAGCGGCTCGCCGAGGACGCCAAGCTCGCGCCGGGCCTCGCCGACAAGGCCGAGCTGGCCCGGATGGCCTCCGCCGAGTTCCAGCACTACCAGCGGCTGCACGACCGGCTCGCGGAGGTCGGCGCGGACCCGCAGGAGGCGATGCGGCCGTTCGTCGAGCCGCTGGAGCTGTTCCACCGGATGACGGCGCCCTCGGACTGGCTGGAGGGCCTGGTCAAGGCCTACGTCGGCGACGCGATCGCGACGGACTTCTACCGCGAGGTGGCCGTGCGGCTCGACGACGACACCCGGGACCTGGTCCTCGGCGTGATGTCGGACACCGGGCACGCCCAGTTCGCGGTCGACAAGGTGCGGCAGGCCATCGAGGCCGACCCGCGCTCGGGCGGCCGGCTGGCGCTCTGGGGCCGGCGGCTGATGGGCGAGGCGCTGAGCCAGGCCCAGCGGGTGGTCGCCGAGCGCGACGCGCTCTCCAACCTACTGGTCGGCGGCGTCCAGGTGCAGGGCTTCGACCTGGTCGAGGTCGGCAAGATGTTCAACCGGATCACCGAAGCGCACACCAAGCGGATGGCCGCGCTGGGGCTCGCCTCCTGAGCTGCCCGGCCGGGCCGGCGGGGCTCAGGCGTGCCGCTGCCGGCGGTGCGCGCCCGCCCGGTGCGGGCGGTGCCGGTGGGCGGGCTGGCGCCCGGCCGCGAGGTCGGGCCGGGCCAGCACCGAGGTGAGCAGTGCCGAGGCGACCGCCGCGATGCCGATGCTGGCCGCCGGGACCCGGCCGTCCAGCGTGAAGTGCGTGATCACCCCGCTGAGCAGGGCCGACACCAGCGCCGTCCCGAGCGTCAGCCCCCGGCCGGCCGGGAAGTACGCCGGCAGGGCCAGCAGCGCGGTGGCCCCGACGATCAGGCCGACGAGGGCGAAGGCGATCGACTCGACCAGCAAGGGTGCCTCCCCGGTGCGGTGGGCGGCTCCGGACGGCCGCACTTGTCGCCGTACCCCGGTCCACCCGGCCGTACACGCAGTGGTGCCCCGTTCCCCGGGCGGGGAACGGGGCACCACGAAGCAGCTCAGAGCGTGCCGAACCCGACCTTGCGGGCGGCCTGCTCGCCGATCTCCACGTACGCCAGGCGCTCGGCCGGGACGATGACGCGGCGGCCGTGCTCGTCGGTCAGCGCGAAGAGCTTCGAGGGGCCCTCCAGCGCCTTGGCGATCGCGCTCTCGACCTCATCGGCGGTCTGCGAGCTCTCGATCACGATCTCGCGCGGCGCGTTCTGCACGCCGATCTTGACCTCCACGACTTCCGTCCCTCCGGGTTGCAGCCAGCCACGCGCGGTCACCGGACCGCCTGGGACAAGCGTTCGTGGTGATCGCGCCGTACGGCTTCACCATAGAGCACCGGATCAGTGCCCTGGCGAAGGTCGGCGGATCACTGGTCGGCGGCCTGCGCCTCGGCGGCCTCGGCGGCGGGGTGCATCGGGAAGCCCTTCAGACCGCGCCAGGCCAGGCTGGCGACCAGCCGGACGGCTTCGTCGCGGGGGATCTCCAGGCCCTGGGAGAGCCAGTAGCGGGCGGTGATCTGGGCCAGGCCGCAGACGCCGGCGGCGAGCAGCTTGGACTCGGCCTCGGGGAGGTCGGTGTCCTCCTGGATGACCTTGCTGACCAGGGTCGCGCTGGCGTCCGAGGCCCGCTCCACCCGCTCGCGGACGGCCGGCTCGTTGGTCAGGTCCGACTCGAAGACCAGCCGGAAGGCACCGGACTCGCTGGAGACGTAGTTGAAGTACGCCTCCATCGTCGCGGCCACCCGGTGCTTGTTGTCGGTGGTCGCCGCGAGCGCCTCGCGGGTCGAGTCGACCAGGGCGTCGCAGTGCTTGTCCAGCAGCGCCAGGTAGAGCTCCAGCTTCCCGGGGAAGTGCTGGTACAGCACCGGCTTGCTGACCCCGGCGCGGTCGGCGATGTCGTCCATGGCGGCCGCGTGGTAGCCCTGCGCGACAAACACCTCCTGGGCGGCACCGAGCAGTTGTTCACGGCGGGCGCTTCGCGGCAGGCGGGCACCGCGCGGGCGCTCCTGCGCCTCCTGGATGGCCGTCACGGCGCTCCTCACTTCACGGGTTTCGGGGCTGGCAAGATGACCGATTCTACTTTTCGGTAACCGCGTTCGCGCTTGGCGAGCGTGAGAAAAGCACCGAGCCCCCTTGTCAGGAGCCCACAATACGGCGCTGACCACCGGCGACGGCAGTGGTGCGACAAGAGCTGGGACGGCCCCGGTGCACCCGCGGCTCACTACCATCGTCCACCATGAGCGGCGCCGAGCAGCGGGTACGTACGGAGGCGGGGGATCCCGCGGGGGTCCGGACGGTCGGCGCCGCCGGTGCGGAACTGGCGGTGCACCGGCCCGGCGGCGGGGCCGCCGACGGCCGGGAGCAGGCACTCTTCGTGCACGGACTCGGCGGCTCGGCGGCCAACTGGACGGCGCTGATGGACCGGCTGGCCGGCCTCGTCGACGGGGAGGCGGTGGACCTGCCCGGCTTCGGGCACTCGGCGCCGCCCGCCGACGGCGACCTCTCCGTGTCCGGGCACGTGCGCGCGGTGACCGGCTACCTGGAGACGACCGGCCGCGGCCCGGTGCACCTCTTCGGGAACTCGCTCGGCGGCGCCGTCGCCGTCCGGCTCGCCGCGCTCCGGCCCGATCTGGTGCGCAGCCTGACGCTGATCTCGCCCGCGCTGCCCGAGCTGCCGCCGCAGCGCACCGCCTGGCCGACCGGGCTGCTCGCGGTGCCCGGCCTGCCCGCCCTGCTGGGCCGGCTGCCGTCGAACGGCCGCAGCCCGGAGGACGCCACCGAGGGCCTGCTGCGGCTGGTCTACGGGGATCCGCGGAGCCTCTCGCCGGCGGCCCGGGCCGAGGCGGTGGCCGAGTACCGGCGGCGGACCGCGGTGCCGCACGCGATGCGGGCGCTGACCGGCTCGGCCCGCGGGATCGTCTCGGCGTACACCGAGCGGGGCGAGCAGGCGCTCTGGCGGCAGGCGGAGCGGGTCACGGCGCCCACGCTGCTGGTGTACGGGCTGCGCGACAAGCTGGTCTCGTACCGCTCGGCGCGGCGGGCCTGCGCGGCGTTCGGGGACGCCCGGCTGCTGGTGCTGCCGGACTCCGGCCACGTGGCGATGATGGAGCACCCGGAGCGGGTGGCCCGGGCGGTGCGGGAACTGTTGACGCGGGGCTGAGCGGCGGTGCGGAGCGGCCCCGGCGGGGGGCGTGGGGACGGACGGGCGGTAACGCCCCGCTCCGGGGCGAGGTCACGCCGGTTCACTCGTTCAGGTGGCAACCAGGCATGTGACCGATGGAGGGCCGGGGCCCGGTCCTACCTTTCTGCTGTCGGACCGAACAGGTGTGGGGGAGTGGCGGCCGCCGGAGGAGCCGGAGGGCGGCCGCACGCAGGGAGCCGGTGGTGCGACCGCCGGCCCGGGCCGCGGTGCTTCCGGCCGACCGGACTCCTCCGCCCGGGCCGCACCCGTGCCCGCACGGGGCGCCCGGGTGCCGATCGAGCCGCTCCAGCCATCCGTCGTCCCGTTCTGTTCTGGAGGTCTCCCGTGCGCGTTGCACTGCTCACCGAGGGTGCCCGTCCGCACCCCGGACACGGCGTCGGCGGCTGGTGCGCCCGGCTGGTGGAGGGTCTCGCCGAGCACGACTTCGAGCTGTTCGTCCTGGCCGGCGCGGCCGGTTCGGGCATCGCCGAGAGCCCGCGGGGGCGCTGGCTAGGGGTGCACGAGCTGGCACTGTGGGGGCGCCGCCCGGCTGGCCGGCTGCCCGGCGCGCTGCGCGGACGCCAGTACGCCCGGGCGTACGAGGAACTGGTCCGGGCCCTGGTGATGCCGGGCGAGCGGGCCTCGTTCGGGACGGGGCTGTACCGGCTGGCGGCGCTCGCCCGGGAGGACGGCGGCCTGTCCGCGTTCCTGGCCTCCGCCGCCGCCCGGCGCACCCTGGAGCGGGTCTGGCGCTCGCCCGGCGCCGACACCACGGCCGGGCAGCCGCTGGTCCGTGACGTGCTGGTCGCGGCGGACCTGCTGGAGCAGTGCCTGCGCCCGCTCTCGGCCCCCTGGTACGGCGCCGGGCCGGGCGGCCTCGGCTCGGCCGACCTCTGCCACGTGGTCGGCGGCGGTCCGGCGGCGCTGCCGGCGCTGGTGGCCAAGCGGCTCCACGGGGTGCCGTTCGTGGTCACCGAGCACGGGCTGCACCTGCGCGAGCAGTACCTCGGCTACCGCGAGGCGCCCTACCGCTGGCCGGTCCGGGCCCTGCTGCTCTCCTTCTTCCGCTCGCTCACCGAGGAGACGTACCGGCAGGCCGCGATACTGACCCCCGGCAGCGCCCACGACCAGCGGTGGCAGCGCCGCTGCGGCGCCGACCCGGCGCGGACCAGGGTGGTCCACGAGGGCACTCCGGCGGTGGCCCGGGCCGCGGCCGGCCCGGAGCCGGCCGCGCCGACGCTGGCCTGGGCGGGCGCGCTGGAGCCGGGCCGGGACACCGAGCTGATGCTGCACGCCTTCGCGCGGGTCCGCGCCGAGCTGCCCGCGGCCCGGCTGGTGGTCCACGGCGAGGAGGCCGTCCCGGGCTACCGGGCGCACTGCGAGGCGGTGGCCGACCGGCTGGGGGTGGCCGGGGCGGTGGAGTTCGTCGGGCGGCCCGACTCGGTGGCGGCGGCCTGGGAGAGCGGCACGGTGGTGGTCTTCTCGGCGCTCTCGCAGCGCGGCCCCCGGCTGCTGGCCGACGCGATGCTGAGCGGCCGGGCGGTGGTCTCGACGGACGTCGGGGTGGCCCGGGAGGTGGTGGGCCCGACCGGACTGCTCGTCCCGCCGCGCGACCCGCGGGCACTGGCGGGCGCCTGTCTGGCCCTGCTGCGCGACCCGGAGCGGCGGGCCCGGCTGGGGCTGGCGGGCCGGTTGCGGGCGCAGGAACGCTTCGCCGTGGAACCGGTGATCGGCGCGTTCCGGGAGATCTACCTGGAGCTGGTCTCGCAGTGGCCGGCCTTCCCGGCGGCCCGGTCCGGTGGTGCGGCCGCCGAGCGGCCCCGTCCGTTCGCCCGGCCCGCCGAGTACTGGCTGGCCGACCGCCGGGACGGCGCCGGCACCGGGCAGCCGGTCGGCGAGGGGCAGGGCGAGGGCGTGGACGAGGGCGCGGGCGAGGCGTCCGAGCGGCCCGGCGCACTCGCGGAGGCCCTCTGATGGCCGGCGGCGCGCCGGTCGCCGGCAGCGGCCCGGCCACGGGGCCCGGAGTCTTCGGCGATCCGGTCCGGGAGGTGATGGCGGAGCACCGGGAGCTCTGCGAGCGGGCCGTCGATCCGCTGGAGATCGCCGCCGGGCTGGAGGAGGCGGGCTGCGGGCCGGAGACGGCCGCGCGCTGCCGGCACGCCGATCTGTTCTCGCTCGCCGACGAGCTGTACGCCCGGGTGCCGCGCCGTCCGCCGCCGGACCCGGCGGCGGTGCCGGACGGCCACCGGCCGCGCCGGTGGGGTGCGGCGCTCCGGGCGGCGGCGCTGGCCGTGCCACCGGTCGGGGCCGCCGTCGGGGCGGCCGGTCGGTGGCCGGTGCTGCTGCTCGGCCGCCGCCGTGCTCGCGCTGGGGTCGGCGGTGTCCGCCTCCGGGCGGGCCGACCGGGCCGCGGCCGGCGCCCCGGCCGTCGACCTGCCGGACGCCGGGCTCGGACCGTCCGCCGGGGGCCCCGGCCCGCGGGCCCGGCGGTTGCGGCCGGCCGGGCTGGGCCACGGGTGCGGGGTGGCCGCCCTGCTGCTGCTCCCGCTGGCCGGGGTCGGCGCCGGGTTCGGGGCGTCCGGCACCGGGGACACCCGGGTGACGGCCGCGCTGGTGCTGGCCGCGGCGCTGTCGGCCGGGTCGGCCGAGTGGGCGGCGCGGTGGTTCCGGCACATCGCCCGCGGCCACCTGTGCGTGGCGGGCACCCTCGCCGAGTTCCGGGCCCGGATGCGGCCGGTGCTGCCGGTGGCCGTCGCCCTGCACCTGGCCGTCCTCGCGGTCCTGACCTTCGCCGCCCTCGCGGTGCTGACGGCCGTGGCGCCCCGGCCCGGGCCGGGCCACGGCGGCGGACTGCCCCACCTGGTGGCCGAGCGGGCCGACCCCGCCCAGTGGGCGGCGCAGGGTGTGCTCGGGCTGCTGCTGGTGCTGCCCGCGCTGCTGGCCCGGTCCGGCCGGACCGCCGCCGCCGCGCTGGGCGCGCTCGCCGGGCCGACCGCCGTCGCGGCGCCGCTCCTCCTGGGCCGCTCCGCGCCGACGGCCTGGCTGCTCGGCGGAGGCGCGGTCGCGCTCGCCCTGCTGGCGTACGCCTGGCCGGTGCTCGACCGGGCCGACACGCACCGCTGAGCCCGGCCCCACCGAACCGTTCGACCTCCCCGTTGTTCACTCTGTCCGCCAGGTCGTACCCGACCTCGCTTCGTGGAAGGACACCCCCGATGAGGGTGCTGCTGCTGGGCGCCGACGGCTTTATCGGCCGCCGGGTCACCGATCGTCTGCTCGTGGACCAGGAGTTGCAGGTGACGGTGCTCGGCCGGCGCGACTCGGCCGACATCCGCTTCGACCTGACCACCGGGAGTCCGGGCGCGCTCGCCCGGTTCCTGGACGCGGTCGCGCCCCAGGTGGTGATCAACTGCGCGGGCGCCACCTACGGCAGCTCGCGGACGCTGATCCGGGCGAACACGCTGGCCGTCGCCACGGTCTGCGAGGCGATCCGGCGCAGTCGGGAGCCGGCCCGGCTGGTGCACGTCGGCTCGGCGGCCGAGTACGGGCCGGTGCCGGGCGGGGTCCCGGTCTCGGAGGGCGCCGAGCCGCGTCCGGTCGGTCCGTACGGGGTCTCCAAGCTCGCCGGGACGGAGCTGGTGCTGGCCTCCGGGCTGGACGCGGCGGTGCTCCGGGTGTTCGACGTGGTGGGGCCGGGGGCGCCGACGGCCTCGCTGTTCGGGCGGCTCGCCGAGGGGCTGCGCCGGGCGCTGGAGCGCGAGGAGTCGCAGGTGCGGATGCCGGACCTGTCCGGATACCGGGATTTCGTCGACGTCCGGGACGTCGCCCGGGCGATCCAGGCGGCGGCGGTGTCGGCGGCCACCGGGGTGATCAACATCGGCAGCGGGCACGCCGTCCGGGCCCGCGAGGCGGCCCAGCTGCTGGTCCGGGCCTCGGGCTTCGAGGGGGCGATCGTGGAGGAGAACCGGCCGGTGCTGCTCCCCGCGCAGGCCGGCGGGCCGGTCGAGCACGTCGACCGGCACGCGGACCGGCACGTCGACCGGCACGCGGGCCAGCACGGCGGCCCGTACCACCGGCCCGCGGAGGCACGGCCGGCCGAGGGGCGGGGCCCGGCGGGCGAGCCGGTGCCGTGGCGCCAGGCGGACGTGCGGACCGCCCGGGACCGTCTCGGCTGGCGGACACAGGTGCCGCTGGAGGAGTCGCTGGGTGACGTCTGGCTGGAGACCGCCTGCCGGGTCTGACCCGCCGGCCCGTGGTGCCCGGGTGCGCGACGGCCCCGCTGAGGCGGGCCGCGGCGCTCCCGGGCGCCCGTCGTCCGCCGCCCCGGGGGGCTCCGGTGGGCGGTCCCAGCATCCGAGGCCGGCTGTCTCGCCAGTCGGACGGGCTGTCTCGGAATACCGGGGCGGCATGACACTGTTGGCCTAGCTGAGCCACCGCGGTGGCGGAGCGTGAAGCCACTAGAGGTCGGCCCCTGGCCACCTGAACCGACGACCATCGGAGTCCCCGTGTCGCTGCCACCCCTGGTCGAGCCGGCCGCCGAGCTCACCGTCGACGAGGTCCGCAGGTACTCCCGCCACCTGATCATCCCCGACGTGGGCATGGCCGGGCAGAAGCGGCTGAAGAACGCCAAGGTGCTGTGCGTCGGCGCCGGCGGCCTGGGCTCGCCCGCGCTGATGTACCTCGCCGCCGCCGGCGTGGGCACGCTCGGCATCGTCGAGTTCGACGTGGTGGACGAGTCCAACCTGCAGCGGCAGATCATCCACGGCCAGTCGGACATCGGCCGCTCCAAGGGCGAGTCGGCGCGGGACTCGGTCAAGGAGATCAACCCCTACGTGGACGTGATCCTCCACGAGGAGCGCCTCGACAACGACAACGTGATGGAGATCTTCTCCGGCTACGACCTGATCGTCGACGGGACCGACAACTTCGCCACCCGGTACCTGGTGAACGACGCCGCGGTGCTGCTCGGCAAGCCCTACGTGTGGGGCTCGATCTACCGCTTCGACGGCCAGGCCAGCGTGTTCTGGGCCGAGCACGGCCCGTGCTACCGCTGCCTCTACCCCGAGGCCCCGCCGGCGGGCATGGTCCCGTCCTGCGCCGAGGGCGGCGTGCTGGGCGTGCTCTGCGCGTCCATCGGCTCGATCCAGGTCACCGAGGCGATCAAGCTGCTGGCCGGTGTCGGCGAGCCGCTGGTCGGCCGGCTGATGATCTACGACGCCCTGGAGATGAACTACCGCCAGGTGAAGGTCCGCAAGGACCCGAACTGCGCGCTCTGCGGCGAGAACCCGACGGTCACCGAGCTGATCGACTACGAGGCCTTCTGCGGCGTCGTGTCGGAGGAGGCCCAGGCCGCCGCCGCCGGTTCGACGATCACCTCGAAGCAGCTCAAGCAGTGGCAGGACGACAAGGAGGACATCTTCCTGATCGACGTCCGCGAGCCCGGCGAGTACGAGATCGTCAACATCCCCGGCGCGGTGCTGATCCCGAAGAACGAGTTCCTGATGGGCAATGCGCTGGAGTCGCTGCCGCAGGACCGGAAGATCGTCCTGCACTGCAAGTCGGGCGTCCGCTCGGCCGAGGTGCTGGCCGTGGTGAAGGCGGCCGGGTTCTCCAACGCCGTCCACCTCGGCGGCGGCGTGCTCGGCTGGGTGAACCAGGTCGAGCCGCACAAGCCGGTCTACTAGCAGACGCGGGAAGGGCCCGCCGGAGCGATCCGGCGGGCCCTTTGCGCGTACCGGGAGCCCTACAGGGCGCCCTTGCGCTGGAGCATGTTGTAGGAGATCCAGCCGGGTAGCACGGGCAGCCAGAAAGTGAGCGCCCGGTAGAGGAAGACCGCCGGGGTGGCGATCGTCGGGGGCACGTCGGCGACGGTGAGCGCACCGATCAGGGCGACCTCGACCGGGCCGATGCCGCCGGGGGTGGGGATGGCCGAGCCGGCCGCGTTGGCGGTCAGGAAGACCACCGCGACCGCCGAGAAGCTGATGCTGCCGCCGAAGGCCTGCACCGAGGCGTCCAGGCAGGCGGTGAAGGAGAGCGTCAGCAGCAGGATCCCGCCGAAGCCGGTGACCAGCTTGCTGGGCGTCTGCATCAGGTCGAGCATCCGCGGCACCACGCCGAAGAACAGCGAGCGCAGCCGGTTCAGCACGAACCGCCGCAGCGGCGAGACGGCCGCGACCACCAGGGCGAGCACGGCGGCGGTCAGCACGCCGATGATCACCGCGCGGGAGGCCGAGAGGTCCCCGTTGGTCTGGCTGCCGGTGATCAGGCCGAAGCTGAACAGCAGCAGCAGGTGCCCGGCCAGGCCGGCCAGCTGGGAGGCGCCGACCGAGGCGACCGCCTGCCCGGAGCGGATCCCGGCCTTCTGCAGGTAGCGGGTGTTCAGCGCGATGCCGCCGATCGCGGCCGGCGCGACCAGCTTGACGAAGGAGCCGGCCAGCTGGGCCGCCACGGTGCGGCGGAACGGCAGCTTCTCCGGGACGAAGCCGGTCAGGCTCATCGAGGCGGCGACGTAGCTGAACGCGGCGGCGGCGAGCGCCACGGCCGCCCAGGCCCAGTCCATCTGGGAGAGCTTGAGCTGGGCCGGCTTGATGGTGGTCAGCGCGAGGTAGGCGGCGAAGGTGAGCGCGATCACCATGATCAGGCTCTTCGGCTTCAGCCGCTCCAGCTTGGCCGTCTCGGTCGGCGCCTCGGGGGCGATCTGGAGGATCTGGCCGCGGATCCGGCTGAGCAGGTCCTCCCCGGCGACCGCGATGTCCTCCTCGGCCTGCTGCTGGGTGCGCTCGCCGGCGGCGACCTGCTCCAGCGCCTGGGCCCGGGCGGCGGTCTTGCGCTCCTTGGTGAGCTTCTTCAGGTCGACCCTGGTGGAGCGGCTCAACCCGACCGGCTGCAGCAGCGGCAGCGCCTGCGCGACCCGCTCGGCGCCGAGGACGGCGTTCGCGGTCGCGACCGCCCGCTCCGGGCCGATCCGCAGGGCGAAGGTGGTGAGCAACTGGGCGACGTCGATGCGCAGCGTCAGATCGGTGGCGGCGATGTCGCCGCCGGAGAGGTTGACCAGGCAGGCCGCCTTCTCGTCGACCACCAGCAGCGACTCGCCGGTCAGCCGGCGGTGCGCGATCCGGCGCTCGTGCAGGGCGGCGACGGACTCCCAGAGCGAGGCCATCACCCGGTCGGTGACCTCCTCGTCCGAGAGGTCGTCCAGGATGCGGCCCTCGACGTTCTCGTAGACCAGGATCGCGGCGTCCGGGCCCAGCTCGGAGGTGGCCACCAGCTGCGGCGAGTGGGCGCCCGAGGCGGCGGCCGCGTAGGCGATCAGCGCCTCCTGCTCCAGCGCCTGGCGCAGCGACTGCGGGCTGCGGCGGACGGCCACCGAGCGCAGCCGCAGCCGCCGCCAGGCGCGGTAGAAGAAGCCGGAGGCCTGCTGCTCGCGGTCGATGATGTGGACGTCCAGCGGCGGGCCGCTCTGCTGGCCGACGTAGTAGCGGCGGGTGCCGCCGGGGGCGTCGGGGGCGCGGTGGGCGCTGGCCGGGGTGAAGCCGACCTTGCGCAGGCCGATCATCAGGTGCTGGCCGGTGGGCCGGATGTTGGGCGAGCCGATCGCGTACAGCGTGCCGTACGCGACGGACCAGCCGATCAGCACGGTGAGCAGCAGGGACAGCGGGGTGGTGTAGCCGCCGAGCAGCTCGGTGAGCCCGCTGAAGACCACCACCACCCAGAGGGCGACCCGCCAGCGCGGCCGGCTCGACATGCCGACCGCGGTCATGTAGGCGATCACCGGCGCCAGATAGCCGTGCACCGGGTCGGTGAGGGTGCCGTTGCTGTCCATCGGCAGCCGGGTGAGGGCGTCCCGGATGTGCTCGGAGGCGCCTTCGGCCACCCACCAGTCGATGCCCAGCGAGACGCCGTAGGAGAGCACCGAGGCGAGGACGCCGTCGGCGACCCGCAGACCGTCGCGTTTGATCAGGCGCTCGACCGCGAAGGCGAGCGGGACGGCGAGCACCGCGACGCTGGAGACCAGGCCGGTGATGGTGGCGAGCACCGGGGAGAAGCGCGGCGCGTTGGAGGCGATGTCCAGCTCGATGCCGGTGGTGGTCGAGGTCGCCACCCCGGCCAGGACGAACACGGCGACTATGCCGAGGACGCCGGCCAGGAAGCGGATCAGGTCCGACGGGCGGTGCGCGCGGGCGGCGAGCAGCGGTTCGTCGACGTCCAGGTAGGGGGTGTCGTCCAGCGGGTCGTACCCCTCGTACCCCGCCTGCTCCTGCGGCCGCTCCTGCCCCTCGGGTACCAGGAAGGGCTCCTCGGGTGCCGCGGGCGGCTCTTGGGGTACCGGGGACGGCTCGGGGACGGCGGGCGGCTCGGGCTGCTGGGCCGGGACGCCGGCCGGGGCCGGTCCGGGCGCCCCGGCTCCGGGGACGGCTCCGGGTTCGGTCGGCTGCGGGGTCTTGATCGTCCGGTCCTTGATCAGGGAGACTTCGGGTGTCGGCGTGGCGGCGGGCTCTCCACCGGGGCCTGCGGGCATGGTGTCGGAAGACTCGTCGGAGTCCTCGCCCTCGCCCACGTCAGCCGTCCCGGTCATCTGGTCTTGTCCTCGTATCACCACTCACCGCCCCGAAGATGGTGGCATGCCGCGGCGCCCCGTGCTGGACAGGGGCCGGATCGGGCGCGGCGGATCATGCCCACCGGGCCGCGCGCCCGGGCCGGTGAGGAAGAATGCCGCAGGTGACGGACGCTACCGACGACGCCGGACCGGGCGGCCTGCCGCCCTTCGCCGAACTGGTTCTCGACCTGACCGAGCGGATTCCACCCGGCCGGGTGATGACCTACGGGGACGTCGCCGAGTACCTCGGCCAGGGCGGCCCCCGCCAGGTCGGCCGGGTGATGGCCCTGTACGGCGGCTCGGTGCCCTGGTGGCGGGTGGTCCGCGCGGACGGCCGGTTCCTGCCCAGACACGAGCACCGCGCCCTCGCCCGGTACGGCGAGGAGGGCACCCCGCTGCGCGAACTCGCCGACCCGCCCCGGGTCGACCTGAAGCGGGCCCGCTGGGACGGCCGGTAGCGCCGAACCGGGTGCGAGGACGGGAATGACGGGGCAGGATCGTAGGCTCGATACGGACGGGCCCCGCCGCGGGCCCGTCCGCCGTTGCCCGAAGCACGACCCCCAGGACGTCCGTGAGCTCCCCCTACCGTCTGGTGCGAAGCCCCCTCGCGCTCCCCGCCCCGCCCGTGCTGGACGACTACCAGCGCGCCGTGGTGGAGCACGCGGGCGGCCCGCTGCTGGTGCTCGCCGGGCCCGGGACCGGCAAGACCACCACGCTGGTAGAGGCCGTCGCCCGGCGGATCGAGCGCGGCACCGACCCCGAGCGGATCCTGGTGCTGACCTTCAGCCGCAAGGCCGCGATGGAACTGCGCGACCGGATGTCCGGCCGGCTCGGCGCCTCCGCCCCCGCCCCGCAGGCCACCACCTTCCACTCCTTCTGCTACGCGCTGCTCCGGGCCCACCAGGACCCTCAGGACTACGCCGAGCCGCTGCGGCTGCTCTCCGGCCCCGAGCAGGACGTCATGGTCCGCGAGCTGCTGGCCGGCGGCGCCGAGGACGCCCGCGGGGGCCGGGGCCGGATCGACTGGCCGCTCGACCTCCGGGCCTGCCTGACCACCCGCGGCTTCGCCGACGAGGTCCGCGCCGTGCTCGCCCGCAGCCGGGAGCTCGGCCTCGGCGAGGCCGAGCTGCGGCGGTTCGCCGAGGGCGTGCAGCGCCCCGACTGGGCGGCCGCCGCCCACTTCCTGGCCGACTACCTGGACGTCCTGGACCTGCGCGGGGTGCTCGACTACGCCGAGCTGGTCCACCGCGCGGTGCTGCTGGCCGAGCGCCCCGAGGTGGGCGAACGGCTGCGGCAGCGCTACGAGGTGGTCTTCGTCGACGAGTACCAGGACACCGACCCCTCGCAGGTCCGGCTGCTGCGCCAGCTCGCCGGCGGCGGGCGGGAGCTGGTCGCCGTCGGGGATCCGGACCAGTCGATCTACGCGTTCCGCGGCGCCGACATCAACGGCATCCTGGAGTTCCCGCAGACCTTCCGGCAAGCCGGCGGCGGCCCGGCCGAGGTCAAGGTGCTGCGGGTCTCCCGCCGCTCCGGCGCCGTACTGCTCGCCGCCTCCCGCGAGCTGGCCCGGCGGATGCCGATGGGCCGGCTGCCGGCCGACAAGCTCGCCCAGCACCGGGCCCTGCTGCCGTCCCGCGAGGGCGGCCGGGTCGAGGTGTACACCTACCCGACCCCGGGCACCGAACTGGACTCGATCGCCGACCTGCTGCGCCGCGCCCACCTGGAGGACGGCGTGCCGTGGGGCGAGATGGCCGTCCTGGTCCGGGCCGGCGGCCGGTCCATCCCCGGGGTGCGGCGGGCGCTCGGCGCGGCCGGCGTCCCGCTGGAGATCGACGGTGACGACCTGCCGCTGCGCGAGGAGCCCGCCGTCGCCCAGCTGCTGCTCGCCCTGCGGGTCTGCGCCGAGCAGGCCGCCCGGGACAAGCACGACCGCGCCGCCGGCCCCGACCCGCTCACCACCGAGCTCGCGCACACCCTGCTCACCGGCCCGCTCGGCGGCCTGGACGGCTCCGACCTGCGCCGCCTCGGCCGCGCCCTGCGCGAGGAGGAGCGCGCCGCGCTGCGCGCCGACGGACGGGCGGCGGCGGTGCCCCGCGCGGCCGAGGAGCTGATCCGCGAGGCCCTCGCCGAGCCCGAGCGGCTGATCGCCCTCGACCCCTCGCACGCCCGGCGCGCCCGCGACCTCGGCACCCTGCTGCGCAAGGTCCGCGAGCGGCTGGCCGGCGGCTGCACCGCGGAGGACGCGCTCTGGGAGCTCTGGGACGGCAGCCGGCGCTGGCGCGAGCGCCTGGAGCGGGCGGCGCTGCGCGGCGGCGCGGCCGGCCGCAACGCCGACCGGGACCTCGACGCGCTCTGCGCCCTGTTCGAGACCGCCGCCCGCGCCGAGGAGCAGGTCACCGGCCACCGCAGCGCCCTCGACCTGCTCGCCGAGCTGGAGGCCCAGGACATCGCGGCCGACACCCTCACCGTGCGGGCCGTCCGCCCGGACGCCGTCCGGCTGATGACCGCGCACCGCTCCAAGGGCCTGGAGTGGCGGGTGGTCGTGGTGGCCGGCGTCCAGGACGGCCTCTGGCCCGACCTGCGCCGCCGCGGCTCGCTGCTGGAGGCCGACCGGATCGGCCGCGACGGCCTGGCCGAGCCGCTCTCCCCGGCCGCCCTGCTCGGCGAGGAGCGCCGGCTCTTCTACGTCGCCGCCACCCGCGCCAAGGAGCGGCTGATCGTCACCGCCGTCAAGGCCCCCGCCGACGACGGCGACGAGCCGTCCCGGTTCCTGCGCGAGCTCTACCGCGAGGACGTCGACCCGCGGACCGGCAAGGTGCTGCGCCGGACCCCGCCGGTCACCGTCGAGGACGTCACCCACCGCCCGCGCCGCCCGCTGTCCGTCCCCGCGCTGGTCGCCGAGCTGCGCGCGGTCACCGTCGACCCGGCCCGGTCGCCCGAGCTGCGCCGCGCCGCCGCCGAGCGGCTCGCCACCCTGGCGCTGGCCGCCGACGAGGACGGCCTGCCGCTGGTGCCGGCCGCCCACCCGGACCGCTGGTGGGGCCTGGACGACGCCACCGCCGCCCCCGAGCCGCTGCGCAGCGCCGAGCTGCCGGTCCGGCTCTCCGGCAGCGGCCTGGAGCAGCTGGAGAACTGCTCGCTGCAGTGGTTCCTGGACAAGGAGGTCAAGGCGCGCGGCGCCGGTTCGGCCGCCCAGGGCTTCGGCAACGTGGTGCACGCCCTCGCCGACGAGGTCGGCTCCGGCCGCACCCCCGCCGACCTCGCCGTGCTGATGGAGCGGCTGGACACGGTCTGGGACGCGCTGGCCTTCGACGCGCCCTGGAAGTCCCAGCAGGAGAAGACCGAGGCCCGGGCCGCCCTGGAGCGGTTCCTGAACTGGCACGTCCTGCAGCGCGGCCGCGACGTGGTCGCCACCGAGCACGGCTTCGACGTCACGTTGGACGTCGGCGGCGTCTCGGTGCGGATCCGCGGCTCGATGGACCGGGTGGAGAAGGACGACGCCGGGCGGGCCTACGTGGTGGACTTCAAGACCGGCAAGGAGGCGCCGACCGACAAGTCGCTGCCCGAGCACAAGCAGCTCGCGGTCTACCAGCTCGCCGTCCGGGCCGGGGCGCTCAACGAGCTGCCCGGGTTCGAGGGCCGGGTCCCCGACTCCGGCGGGGCCGAGCTGGTGCAGCTGCGCAAGCCCGACAAGGGCGCCCCGGAGGCGCCCAAGGTGCAGCGCCAGGACCCGCCGGACGGCGAGCCGTGGATCGAGAACCTGCTGGCCGACGCCGCCGGGCGGGTCCTCGCCGAGCGCTTCGTGCCGCGGACCGGCGGCGGCTGCGACCGCTGCACCTTCCGTCGCAGTTGCTCGGCCCAGCGTGACGGCGCCCAGGTGGTGGAGTGAGCGCCGCGGTGTGGGGGTGGCCACAGCGGGCCGGGCGAGGGGCCCGGACTGTCGGCGGTGCCCGTTAACGTTGCGGGGTGACCGCCGCGCTCAGCCACCCCGACCAGCTCAAGGAGCTGCTGGGCATCCCGTTCAACCGGGAGCAGATGGCGGCCATCGGGGCTCCGCTGGAGCCGGCCGTGATCGTCGCCGGGGCGGGCTCCGGGAAGACCACGGTGATGGCCGCCCGGGTGGTCTGGCTGGTCGGGTCCGGGGCCGTCCGCCCGGAGGAGGTGCTCGGCCTCACCTTCACCAACAAGGCCGCCGGGGAGCTCGCCGAACGCGTCCGCGCGGCCCTGCGGCTCGGCGGCGTGGCCGAACCGGACGAGGAGGCGCTCGGCGAGCCGGAGATCTCCACCTACCACGCCTTCGCCGGCCGCCTGCTCAAGGAGCACGGCCTGCGGATCGGCATCGAGCCGGACGTCCGGCTGCTCGCCGACGCCACCCGCTTCCAGCTCGCCGCCAAGGTGCTGCGCACCGCGCGCGGTCCCTTCCCGGCGCTCACCGGGACCTTCAGCAACCTGGTCGCCGACCTGACCGCGCTGGACGGCGAGCTCGCCGAGCACCTGGTCGAGCCGGACGCGCTGCGCGCCTTCGACGAGGAGCTGCTCGACACCCTCGCCACCGTCCGGCTCGGCAACGACGACCTGCGGGCCGTGCCGGTCACCGCCCGGGCCCGGCTGGAGCTGCTGCGCCTGGTCGAGGAGTACCGGCGGCGCAAGGCCGCGGCCGGGCTGATGGACTTCGGCGACCAGATAGCCGCCGCCGCCCGGCTCGCGCAGCAGCGCCCCGAGGTCGGCGAGCTGCTCCGGGCCCAGTACCGGGTGGTGCTGCTCGACGAGTACCAGGACACCTCGGTCGCGCAGCGGCTGATGCTGGCCGGCCTGTACGGCGCCGGCCCCGAGGGGCGGGGCACCGGCCACCCCGTCACCGCCGTCGGCGACCCCTGCCAGGCGATCTACGGCTGGCGCGGCGCCTCGGTCGCCAACCTGGACGACTTCCCCCGGCACTTCCCGAAGGCCGACGGCTCCGGGGCGGCCCGGTACTCGCTCAGCGAGAACCGCCGCAGCGGCGGGCGGCTGCTCGCCTTCGCCAACGAGCTGGCCGAACCGCTGCGCGCGATGCACGAGGGCGTCGAGGCGCTGCGCCCGGCTCCCGGCGCCGAGCAGGAGGGCTACGTCCGGGCCGCGCTGCTGCCCACCCACGCGCAGGAGATCGACTGGCTGGCCGACTCGATCGCCCACCTGGTCCGCACCGGTACCGCCCCGGGCCGGATCGCCGTGCTCTGCCGGGGCGGCGCGGCCTTCCCCGACATCCACGCGGCGCTGGTCGCCCGGGACGTGCCGGTCGAGGTGGTCGGACTCGGCGGCCTGCTGCAACTGCCCGAGGTGGCCGACCTGGTGGCGACCTGCGAGGTGCTGCAGGACCCGACCGCCAACGCGGCGCTGGTCCGGCTGCTGATCGGCCCGCGCTGGCGGATCGGCCCGCGCGACCTCGCCCTGCTCGGCCGGCGCGCCGCCGAACTGGTGCGCACCGCCCGGCCGGAGGGCGTCGAGGCGCTGGCCGCGGCCGTCGCCGAGGCCGATCCGACCGAGGTGGTCTCGCTGGCCGACGCGCTGGAGACCTTCCTGGACCCGGCGTCCGGCGGGGACGGCGACCGGTCCGACGAGCTGCCGTTCTCCGCAGAGGCCAGGCCGCGCTTCGCCCGGCTCGCCCGGGAGCTGCGCGAGCTGCGCCGCTCGCTCGCCGAGCCGCTGATGGACGTGCTGCACCGGGTGCTCGCGGTCACCGGCCTGGAGGTCGAACTCGCCGCCTCCCCCCAGGCACTGGCCGCCCGCCGCCGGGAGACCCTGCACGCCTTCCTGGACGTCGCGGCCGGCTTCGCGGACCTGGACGGCGACCCGGGCCTGTCGGCCTTCCTCGGCTTCCTGCGCGCCGCCCAGGAGTACGAGCGCGGGCTGGACAGCAGCCTGCCCGGCGGGGAGGACACCGTGAAGGTCCTCACCGCGCACAAGTCCAAGGGCCTGGAGTGGGACGTCGTGGCCGTTCCCGGGCTGGTCAGGGGCGCCTTCCCGTCCTCGACCACGCGCGAGCGCTGGACCAGCGTCAAGCGGGTGCTGCCGCACGCCCTGCGCGGCGACGCGGCCACCCTGCCCGATGTGCGCGGCGGGTGGAACAGCAAGTCCATGGCCGCCTTCAAGGCGGCGCTCGCCGAGCACTCGGGCACCGAGGAACTGCGCCTCGGCTACGTCGCCTTCACCCGGCCGCGGTCGCTGCTGCTGGCCTCCGGGCACTGGTGGGGCCCCAGCCAGAAGACCGTGCGCGGCCCGTCCGCCTTCCTGGAGCGGCTGCGGACGCACTGCGAGCGGCCCGGCGCCGGCGAGCTCGAACACTGGGCCGAGCAGCCGCCCAAGGGCGCCGAGAACCCGGCGCTGGCCGCGCCCGTCGAGCGGCCCTGGCCGCTGCCGCTGGATCCGGCGGCCCAGCACGCCCGCCGCCGGGTCGCCGAGGTGGTGCACCGCCGCCTCGCCGGCCTGCCCGCCCCCGAACCGGAGCCGATGGCCGCCGAGGACCGCCGCCAGGTCGAGTCCTGGGACCGCGACCTCACCGCGCTGGTCGGCGAGTTGGAGCGGTCCCGGCGCAGCGTCCGGGAGGTGCCGCTGCCCGCCGCGCTGTCCGCCACCCAGCTCCAGCGGCTGGCCGCCGATCCGGACGGCTTCGCGCACGACCTGGCCCGCCCGATGCCCCGGCCGCCGCAGCCGGCCGCCCGCCGGGGCACCCGGTTCCACGCCTGGGTGCAGTCCCGGATCGAGCCGCTGCTGCTGATCGAGCCGGGCGCGCTGCCGGGCGCGGACGACGACGGCATCGAGGACGAGCAGGACCTGGAGCGGCTCAAGGAGGCGTTCCTGCGCACGCCCTACGCGAACCGGACGCCCTACCGGGTCGAGGCGCCGTTCCAGTTGGTGCTGGCGGGCCGGGTGGTGCGCGGCCGGATCGATGCGGTCTACCGGGAAGATGACGGCCGGTCGGAATTCGGCGGCGCGTCACGCTACGAAGTGGTGGACTGGAAGACGCACCGCGAGGAGACCGCCGATCCGCTCCAGCTCGCGGTCTACCGGGTCGCCTGGGCCGAACAGTTGGGAGTTCCGCCGGAGCAGGTCACGGCGTCCTTCCTGTACGTCCGCAGCGGTCGGGTCGAACAACCAGCAGGACTTCCCGACCGAAAAGAGTTGGAACGGCTCCTGATCGGGAACAGTGAAGAATGAGTCACGCAGAGCATTCAAGTCATCACGGCAGCGGGCGAAACCTGTGCGTAGTGCACGTTTCGTGCCTATTGTGGGGTCGGTAACCGGTCAACCCCTGTGCTCCGGCCGCCAGCGAGGCCCGCATTCCCCAACCCTCAGTCATCACCGCGGGTGCCCACGGGGCACCGGCGTCTTCTGCTGGAGAGACCGAAGTTGAGCGCGACCGGATGGATGAGAGAGCGGTTCGCCGGGCCGGCCCCGGGGACCGCTCCGGGCTCGACCGGCACCTGGCCGAGGACGGCGCTCGCGCTGCCGTTCATCGGCATGGCGCTGGTCGTGGCCCTCGACTACGTCAGCAACACCGAGGTGACGGTCGAGCCGGCCCTCACCGCCGTTCCCGCGCTGGCCGCCGTGGTCAGCCGGCGTACCTGGTACCCGCTCGCCATCGGCCTCTGCACCGAGGCCGTGGCCTTCCTGATGGCCGCCAGCAGCGACTCGCTCGGCGAGTCCGTGCACAGCGCCACCGTCTTCGCCGTCGTGCTGGTCGCCGCGATCGGCTGGGTCAGCGCCACCCTGCGGCTGCGCCAGGAGAAGGCGCTGGCCGACGCCCAGCTGGTCGCCTCGATCGCCCGCCGGGTGCTGCTGCGGCCGGTCCCCGAGCGGGTCGGCACCGTCCGGGCCGCCGTCCACTACGAGGCCGCCGCCGCGCACGCCAGGATCGGCGGCGACCTCTACGAGGTGGTCAACACCCGGCACGGGGTCCGGGCCGTGGTCGGCGACGTCCGGGGCAAGGGGCTCGGCGCGGTGGAGACCGCCGCCGCCGTGCTCGGCGCCTTCCGGGAGGCCGCCCACCAGGAGCCCGCGCTGGACCGGGTGGCGGGCTGGCTCGCGGTGAGCCTCGACCGGGCCCTGCACGAGAACGAGCACCCCGGCGTGGAGGAGGAGTTCGTCACCCTGGTGCTGATCGGGGTCCGGCCCGACGGCACCGCCGAGATCGTCAACTGCGGCCACCCGTCGCCGCTGCTGCTGCGGGGTACCGAGCCGGTCCGGCCGCTGGAGCTCGCCGAGACGGTGCCCCCGCTCGGCGTCCTCGACCCGGTCGACGTCCGGCCGCCGGTGCACGAGGTCCCGCTGCGGCAGGGGGACCGCGTCCTGCTGTTCACCGACGGAGTCATCGAGGCCCGGGACCGGGCCGGCGTCTTCTACCCGCTCGCCGAGCGGCTGCCGCACTGCGCGGACGGCCACCCGGTGGACGTCCTGCGGCGCCTGCACCAGGACGTGGTCCGCCACGTCGGCCGCCAGCTCGGCGACGACGCGGCGATGCTGCTGCTCCAGTACGACCCGCTCGGGCCGGAGCCGCACCTGCCGCACCAGAACGGGCAGCTGACGCACCCCCGGAGCTGACCGCCCGGCACGGCCGGACCGCCTAGAGGCCGACCTCCACCACCAGCGGGCGGTGGTCCGAGACCACCGCCCGCGGGGCGGCCGCCGGGCCGACCGCGGTGCGCGGCACGCCCACCGCGAGCACGTGGTCGAACTGCACGGCCGGTCGGTGCGAGGGGTAGGTGGGCGTGCGGGCCAGGTCGTACCAGCCCTGGAGCCGCGCCCGGGGCTCGCGCACCCGCCGCCGGCGCGGCTCGACCAGGGCCGGCCGGGCCCGCCGGGCCGCCCGCAGTTCGCGCACCCGCGCCCGGGGCGCCGTCCGGTCCAGCGCGGTGGCCCCGCCCAGCACCGTCCGGGGCACCGCGCCGATCAGGTTGAAGTCCCCCAGGACCAGGTAGGGCTGCGGCAGGTCGGCGATCCAGCGCCGGATCCCCGCCAGCTGCGCCATGTTCCAGCCCGGCACGAACGACAGGTGCGCCGCCACCACGGTGAACGGCCCGTGCTCGCCCTCCAATACGGCCGCCAGCGCGGCCCGCGGCTCGTCCGGGACGGGCGTGAGCCCGCGCCGGCCGGCCACCCGCAGCGGCAGCCCGAACGGGGCCGGGGCGAACCGCCGGGCCCGCCAGTGCCGCACCGGCAGCCGGGTCAGCAGTGCGGTGCCGTACGACGGCGGCGCGTCGTCGCCGACCTCGTTCGGCCCGTACACCTGGAGTCCGGCGGGGACGGCGGGCTCCGGCACCCAGCCCGCGACCGGCGCCGGGCGCCCGTGCAGCGCGGCGGCGAACCGCCAGTCCGCGGCGCCCATCGCCTTGGCGGCGACGGCGGCCTGGTCGGTGCCGCCGGAGCGGGCCTGGTAGCGGTCCACCTCCTGGAGGGCGAGCACGTCGGCGTCCAGCGCGGCCACCGCCTCCGCCAACGGTCCACCGGCGTCGGCGGGGTAGGGCCGCGGAGCACCGTCCGGGGCGAGCGGCTGACCGTGCAACAGATTGAAGGTGGCGATGCGCAACTGGCTCACACCGCACGACGGTACCCGCTCGCCGGGAGGGGGCGCCGCTTGAGCCCGCCGGGCATACCGGGTATACATACTCGGTATGTCCATCCGTCACGGTCTGCTCGCCCTGCTCGACCAGGGCCCGCGCTACGGCTACCAGCTGCGTACCGAGTTCGAGGCGCGCACCGGTGCCACCTGGCCGCTCAACGTCGGCCAGGTCTACACCACCTTGTCCCGCCTGGAGCGCGACGGCCTGGTCGAGCCCGCGGGGGAGGACGAGGAGGGGCACCAGTTCTACGCGGTCACCGAAGCAGGACGCGCGGAGCTGCGCACCTGGTTCGACACCCCGGTGCCGCGGACCAGCCCGCCGCGCGACGAGCTGGCGATCAAGCTGGCCATGGCGGTCACCGTCCCCGGGGTGGACGTGCCCGCCGTCGTCCAGGGCCAGCGCCGGCACAGCATCAAGGCGCTCCAGGACTACACCCGGCTCAAGGCCCGCGCGCTGACCGGCGAGGCCCGCCCCGGCGGCGCCGGCCCGTCGGCCGCCCCCGGCGCCGACCTCGCCTGGCTGCTCGTCCTCGAACAGCTGATCTTCCAGACCGAGGCCGAGATCCGCTGGCTCGACCACTGCGAGACCCGCCTCGCCCAGCACGCCGAGATCGAACAGGCCCGGGCCGCCGAGGCCCGCGCCGCCGAGCCCGAGGTCGTCCGGCGCGGGCGGCGCCGCACCCGGGCCTGAACCCCGTACGGACTTCACGAACCACGGCCCGGCCGCCATCCGCGATCCCGGGCCCAGAACAGCAGGGGGAAGTGTGATCCACACCGATCCGAGCAGGCTCGGCACCGAACCGGTGCTGCACCTGGACAACGTCACCCGGGTGCACGGCCAGGGCGCGGCCGAGGTGCACGCGCTGCGCGGGGTGGACCTCCGGGTGCACCCCGGCGAGTTCGTCGCCGTGATGGGGCCCTCCGGCTCCGGCAAGTCGACCCTGCTGACGCTCGCCGGGGGGCTGGACACCCCGAGCAGCGGTCGGGTCCTGGTCGAGGGCACCGCCCTGGGCGGCCTCAACCGCAAGAAGCTGGCCGAGGTCCGTCGCCGTTCGGTCGGCTACGTGTTCCAGGACTACAACCTGATCCCGGCCCTCACCGCGGCCGAGAACGTCTCGCTGCCGCGCGAGCTCGACGGTCTCTCCGGCCGCGCCGCCCGCCGCGAGGCGATGACCGCGCTGGAGGAGCTCGGCATCCCCGAGCTCGCCGACCGCTTCCCCGACGACATGTCCGGCGGGCAGCAGCAGCGCGTCGCGATCGCCCGCGCGCTGATCGGCGACCGCCGGCTCGTCCTCGCCGACGAGCCCACCGGCGCCCTCGACTCCACCACCGGTGAGTCCGTCCTCGCCGTGCTGCGCGCCCGCTGCGACGCCGGCGCCGCCGCGATGATGGTCACCCACGAGGCCCGGCACGCCGCCTGGGCCGACCGCGTGGTCTTCCTCCGCGACGGCCGCATGGTCGACGAGAGCATCAGCCAGGACGCCGGCACCCTGCTGGTCTCCGCAGCCACCAACGCGAAGGGCCCGGTGGCGCAGTGAGGTTCAGCGCCTGGCGGGTCGCCCTGCGGATCGCCCGACGGGACGCCCTGCGCGCCAAGGGCCGCAGCGCGCTCGTGGTCGCCATGGTCGCGCTGCCCGTGCTCGGCGTCACCGGCGCCGACGTGTTCTTCCGCAGCGCCGAACTCGACCCCGTCGAGCGGATCGTCCGCACCATGGGCCAGTCCGACGCCGAGATCCACATGGTCGACCGCGGCTCGATCATCCTGCAGGCACCGGACCCGGACCAGCCCTTCGACCTCACCGGCGCCGACGAGGCCAAGGTGGAGAACGGCCGGCCCCAGTACACGCCCGAGCAGCGCCGCAGCCTCGACACCGAGCCGGCCGAACTGGTCAAGCAGCTGGTCCCGGCCGGCACCACGCTCGTCCCGCTGCGCGAGGGCCCGTACGTCCCCACCAGCACCGTGCAGGGCCTGCTCAGCGTGCGGACCGCCGAGGCCGACCTGAACGACCCGGTCTGGAAGGGCCGGATCGACGTGGTCGAGGGCCGCGCCCCGAGCGCCGGCCACGAGGTCGCCGTCACCCGGGACTTCCTCGACCGCTCCGGCCTCAGGATCGGCGACCGCACCTCCCCGCGCGGTCTGGAGGCCACCCCCTTCACCATCACGGCCGTCGCCGAGTACCCCGGCGACCTGCGGGCCACCGGGCTGATCGCCCGCCCCGGCGCGCTGGTCGACCCGCTGATGAAGCTGCCCGGCGCCGACAAGGGCCTCGGCCGCTCCGCGCTGGGGGAGAGCGCCCGCTGGCTGGTCAAGCTCCCGGCCGGGGCCGCGATCGACTGGCCCAAGGTGACCGAGTTCAACAAGTACGGCTTCACCGTCGCCTCCCGCAGCGTGCTGCTCGACCCGCCGGCCCGTTCCGAGGTGCCGCTCTACGCCCAGAAGGGCCAGAGCAGCGGCGGTACCCCCTACCTCGACCGGACCTCCGTCGTCATCCTCGCCACCGTGGTCGGCATGGCGCTGCTGGAGATCGTGCTCCTCGCGGGCCCCGCCTTCGCCGTCGGGGCCAGGCGCTCCCGCCGCCAGCTCGGTCTGCTCGCCGCCGGCGGCGGTAACCGGGCCGACGTCCGCGCGGTCGTCCTCGGCGGCGGGGTCGTGCTCGGAGTCACCGGCGCCGCCCTCGGTCTGGCCGTCGGCGTCGGCCTGGTCGCGGTGCTGCGCACCCAGGCCGAGAACTACGCCGGCGAGCGGTTCGGCCACTTCGACCTCCAGCCGCTCGACCTGCTCGGCGTCCTGGGCATCGGCCTGGTCACCGGTCTGCTCGCGGCCGTCGTCCCGGCCGTCCAGGCCTCCCGGCAGGACGTCGTCGCCGCGCTGACCGGCCGCGACTCGCTCAAGCCGCCGAGCCGCAAGCTCGCGCTGCTCGGCCTGCTGATGGTGGCCGGCGGCGCCGCGCTCGCCCTGCTCGGCGCGACCAGCGGCTTCGGCAACCGCAGTACGGCCGTGCTCGGCGGCTCGATGATCGCCGAACTCGGCATGGTCGCCCTGACGCCCTACCTGGTCGGCCTGTTCGGGCGGATCGGCCGCTGGCTGCCGCTCGGCCCCCGGCTCGCGCTGCGCGACTCGGTCCGCCACCGCGGACGCACCGCCCCCGCCGTCGCGGCGGTGATGGCCGCCGTCGCCGGCTCGGTCGCCGTCGGCATCTACACCGCCAGCAGCCATGAGGAGCACCGCCGGGAGTACGTCGCCGCAGCGCCGGCCGGCGCGGTCACGGTGAGCAGCGGCTGGGGCTCGGCCGCCGACGGGAAGCTGCTGCCCCAGCTGCGCGGCGCCGTCGAGAGCAACATCCCCGACCTCGGCCGGCGCGCCGACGTGCAGGAGGTCGGCCTCAAGGGCGACTGCGACCGGACGCACGGCAACTGCGGCTACGTCACCACCGAGCTGCCGAAGGAGCTGCGCTGCCCGCTGTTCGACAAGGGCAGCGAGGCCATCGCTCCGGCCGAGGCCGAGCGGCTCCGCAAGGAGGACGCGCGCTGCAGGGCGAACCACTCCTACCGGGTCAACCCGTTCAGCACGGTGGCCGCCGGGGACTCCACCCTGCTGCGCAACCTGTTCGGTGTGGACGACCCGGCCGCCGGCCAGGCGCTGGCCGCCGGCAAGGCCGTCGTGTTCGACGCCGACTACGTCAAGGACGGCAAGCTCGTCGTGAGCGTGACGGAGCCGGCCGAGGAGCAGTCGAACAAGCTGAACGCCTCGCCCGTGCACGACACGCCCAGCCACGAGATCGCCGTCGACGCGGTGCTGTTCCACGCCGTCGTCCCGACCGGTGGCCAGGCGCTGGTGAGCCCGGAGACCGCCGGCCGGCTCGGGCTGGGCACCCATGACGCCGGTTCGGTCTGGCTGCCCGCCAAGGCGCCGTCCGACAGCGCCGAACAGAAGGCGACGGCGGCGATCGACAAGCTCGCCGACGGCACCCAGTTCGGGGTCGAGCGCGGCTTCCGGTCCAACGACGACCTGGTCAGCCTCGGTCTGACGGGCTTCGCCGCCCTGGTCGCGCTCGGCGCCGCCGGCATCGCCACCGGGCTCGCCGCCGCCGACTCGCAGCGCGACCTGACCACCCTCGCGGCGGTCGGCGCCGCGCCGCGGATCCGCCGCAGCCTCTCCGGCTTCCAGTGCGGGGTGATCGCCGCGATGGGCACCCTGCTCGGCGTGGTCGCCGGAGTGGTGCCGGCGGTGGCCCTGCGCAAGGTGGAGGGCGTGTCCGTCTCCTACCCGGGGATGTCCCCCGAGGAGACGGCCGACCACAGCGTGATCGTCTTCCCGTGGCTCGACATCGGCGCCACCGTGATCGTCCTGCCGCTGCTCGCGGTGGGGCTGGCCACGCTGCTCACCCGCTCGCGGATCTCGCTGCTGCGCCGCTCCGGCTGACCGCGCGTTCCCCGTGTCCCCCGTCACCCCCGGCCGCCGCCCCCGTGCGGCCGGGGGTGACGGACGTTACAGGCCGTCCGGCGCCCGGTGGCCGGACGGCCGGGGCGGGCACCCGCACGGGCGAACTAAAGTCGTCCGTATGACGAGAACCCCGGACAGCGTCGTCCGCTCCTTCATCGACCGGCACCAGGCCGAGTTCCTGGCCGACCTCTCCGACTGGCTGGGCATCCCCTCCGTCTCGGCCGAGCCCGAGCGGGCCGGGGAGGTCCGCCGCTCCGCCGAGTGGCTGGCCGCGAAGCTGGGCGGGACCGGGTTCCCGGTGGTCGAGGTCTGGGAGACGGACGGCCTGCCGGCGGTGTTCGCCGAGTGGCCGTCGGGGGACGCGTCCGCGCCGACCGTCCTGGTCTACGGGCACCACGACGTGCAGCCCGCCGCCAAGGAGGACGGCTGGGCGACGGAGCCCTTCGAGCCGACCGTGGTCGGCCGGCAGCTGTTCGCGCGCGGGGCCGCCGACGACAAGGGGCAGGTGTTCTTCCACACGCTCGGGGTCCGCGCCCACCTGGCCGCCACCGGGCGCACCGCGCCGGCCGTCAACCTCAAGCTGCTGATCGAGGGCGAGGAGGAGTCCGGCTCGCCGCACTTCCCCGCGCTGGTCCGCCGGGAGGCCGGGCGGCTGGCCGCCGATGTGGTGATCATCTCGGACACCGGGATGTGGTCCGAGACCACGCCGACGGTCTGCACCGGCATGCGGGGCCTGGCCGACGCCCAGATCGACCTCTACGGCCCGGACAGCGACATCCACTCCGGTTCCTTCGGTGGCGCAGTCCCCAACCCGGCGGCGGTCGCGGCCGAACTGGCCGCCGCGCTGCACGACGAGGACCGCCGGGTGGCCGTCCCGGGCTTCTACGACGGCGTGGTCGAGCTGACCGCGCGCGAGCGCGAGCTCTTCGCCGAGCTGCCCTTCGACGAGGGGCAGTGGCTGAAGGTCGCCAAGTCGCACGGCACCCTCGGCGAGGCCGGCTACTCCACCCTGGAGCGCGTCTGGGCCCGGCCGACCGCCGAGGTGAACGGCATCTGGGGCGGCTACACCGGCCCCGGCGGCAAGACCATCGTGCCGTCCTCGGCGCACCTCAAGCTCTCCTTCCGGCTGGTGGCCGGCCAGGAGGTGGAGCGGGTCCAGGAGGCCGTCCGGTCCTGGGTGGCGCAGCGGGTGCCCGAGGGCATCCGGTACGCGCTGGAGTTCCCGGGCGCCACCCGGCCCTGCCTGACCCCGCTGGACCACCCGGCCCTGCGGTCCACCGTCCGGGCGATGGAGCGGGCCTTCGGGCAGCGGATCCTGTTCACCCGGGAGGGTGGTTCCGGCCCGGCCGCCGAACTCCAGGACGTGCTCGGCGCGCCGGTGCTCTTCCTCGGCATCTCGGTGCCCTCGGACGGCTGGCACTCGGTCGACGAGAAGGTCGAGCTCGACCTGCTGGCCAAGGGCGTGGAGACGACCGCCTACCTCTGGGCCGACCTGGCCGAGAACTGGCGGCCGGGCGGCGAGGCGGCGTGAAGGCCGCGGGGCGCCCTCCGCGGCCCGTCCTGGCGAACAGACCACTCATCCGGATGATTCATCACGTGGGGATGGAACGAAGTGAGCACCGTGCCTGAGACCGAACGCCCGCTGCCCCCGGCACTGGCCCGGGCCGGGGTCGACCGGGCGGCCCAGCACCGGTTCGACGAGCCCTGGCTGGCGGCCGCCTGGAGCCACCCGACCACCAAGGTGCTGCCGATCGCCGGCGGCGAGGCGTTCGTGGTGGACACCGGGCAGGGCACCGAACTGGTGCTGATGCCCTCGTTCGAGGCGCCGCAGACCGGGGACCGCTACTTCCTCGGCACCGACGAGGACGGGGTGTCGTACTTCGCGCTGGCCGGCGAGAGCCTGCCGGGGCGCCTCGACGGCGACGCCCGCCCGGCCGGGCTGCGCGAGGTCGGGGGGATGCTCTCCGACCGGGACGCCGGGCTGCTGGTGCACGCCGTCGCGCTGGAGCACTGGCACCGGCTGCACAGCTTCTGCTCGCGCTGCGGGCACCCGACCGAGAAGGCCGGCGCCGGCCACGTCCGGCGCTGCACCTCCTGCGCGGCCGAGCACTACCCGCGCACCGACGCGGCGGTGATCATGATGATCACCGACGAGCAGGACCGCTGCCTGCTGGGCCGGCAGGCGCTCTGGCCGGAGGGCCGCTGGTCGACCCTGGCCGGGTTCGTCGAGCCGGGCGAGTCGATCGAGCAGGCCGTGGTCCGCGAGGTCTTCGAGGAGGCCGGGGTGCGGGTGGCCGAGGTCGCCTACGTGGCCAGCCAGCCGTGGCCGTTCCCGTCCAGTCTGATGCTGGGCTTCATGGGCAAGGCAGATCCGGACGGGACGGCCATCACCGTGGACGGCGAGGAGCTGGCCGAGGCGCGCTGGTTCTCCCGGGAGGAGCTGCGGGCCGGCATGGCGGCGGGCGAGATCCTGCCGCCGTCCGGGATTTCGATCGCCCGTCACCTGGTCGAACTCTGGTACGGGGAGCGGCTGCCTTCGGCGGCGCGCTGGTAATTCCGACAATCAGGGGCGTGCGGCTTATTGCCGCGCGCCCCTGATTTCGTTTCGTGCCCTCCGTCGCGCCGGTCATCCAGGGGCCCGGCGCGGCCGAACGGGTGGTCCGGACGGATTTCGCGCCGGTCGGGCGCGCTGACGTTCGTATCCGGAGGGGCCGCCTCCTGCCGTGTACCGGCGGGCCAGGGCGCCCGCCGCGGGCCCGCCGTCGCCGATCCGGGTCGACATTGTCGGAATCGGCTGAAACCGGGTCACCGCCCTCGCTACATTCACTCGGGTGACAATCCCCCGGGGCACCACCCAATCCCCCAAATACCAGCGCCTCGCCGCCGATCTGCGCCGCCGGATCGCCGAGGGCGAATTCACCGCCCGGGCCGCCCTCCCGGTCGAGAGCGAACTGGAGCGCCAGTACGGGGTCGCCCGCAACACCGTCCGGCTGGCCGTCGACGTCCTGGTCAACGAGGGCCGGCTGGTCCGGCTCCAGGGCAAGGGCACCTACCTCCGGGAGCACCCCGTCCTGGACCACCGCGCCTACGGACCGGCCCCGGCGCCGCCGGGGCCGCGCGACCCGCTCGCCGGGCCGCGGGACTGCCTGGCCGTGCCCACCGCCGTCTACCTCGGCGAGGCCGCCGACGCCGGCCGGGAGCTCACCGTCGACTTCGAGATGATGATCGTCCGGGCCCGGGTCGACATCGCCGAGCGGCTCGGGCTCCGGCCCGGCGAGGCGATCGTGGTCCGCCGCCAGCTCCGGCTGCTGGACCGTGAGCCGTACTCGATCGAGGAGAGCCACTACCGGGCCGGCCTCGCCGCGGGCACCCCGCTGATGGAGCCCGACCAGATCGACGGCGGGGACGAGGCGGTGCTCGCCCTGCTCGGCCGGACCGAGATCGGGGCGGTGGACCACCTGGTGGCCCGGATGCCCGGCCCCGAGGAGGCGCAGTGGTTCCAGGGCGGCCCCGGAGTGCCGCTGATGGTCCAGACCCGGGTGACCTACGACCGGCGCGGCCCCGTCCGGGTCATCGAGACCCGCTACTCCGCCGACCGCAGCCGGCTGGTCTACGGCGTCGGCGACCTCGCCGCCCGGACCCAGCTGCCCGCACCCGCGGCGCCGGTGGACCCGGCCCGGGCCGACGCCCCCTGAGGTGCGCCGGCCCGGGCCCCGCGGGCCGTCGCGGGTCAGGCCGCCAGGGCCTTCTTGACCTGCATCAGGCTCGGGTTGGTCATCACGACCTGCTCGCCGCCGCCCGCCGGCGTCACCAGCACCGTCGGCACGATCTGGTTGCCGCCGTTCACGGACTCGACGAAGGACGCCGAGTTCGGGTCCTCCTCGATGTTGATCTCGGTGTAGCCGATGCCTTCACGGGTCAGCTGGCTCTTGAGTCGGTTGCAGTACCCACACCAGGTCGTGCTGTACATCGTCACGCTGCCGGACATCGAGGGGCTCCTTCGGGAAAGAGGGCGTGCGGTCTCTGGGAGGAACGTCCGTCACGCAACGGTCATTCCGCGTGCGCCCGGCGTGAGATCGACCTCGCACGCCCGAGCGCGCACCGTTCATCCTGCGATCGCACCGGGCCTGTGGACAAGCCCGCCCCGGTTGTCGCACCGGGCTGAGAGGATGGAACGCATGCAGGAAGACCTCTTGAGCGGCAGCCCGTTCGACGACTACCGCGCCGCGTCCGGCCCCGACGCGGTGCTCGCCGGGCTCGACCCCGAGCAGCGGGCCGTCGCCACCGCCCTGCAGGGGCCCGTCTGCGTGCTCGCCGGCGCCGGCACCGGCAAGACGCGCGCCATCACCCACCGGATCGCCTACGGGGTCCGCAGCGGGGTCTACCAGCCCGCCCAGGTGCTCGCCGTCACCTTCACCGCCCGCGCGGCGGGGGAGATGCGCGGGCGGCTGCGCCAGCTCGGCGCCGAGGGCGTCCAGGCCCGCACCTTCCACGCCGCCGCGCTGCGCCAGCTCCAGTACTTCTGGCCGCGCGCCGTGGGCGGCCCGGTGCCGCAGCTGGTGGAGCGCAAGGTCCAGCTGGTCGCGGAGTCCGCCGCGCGCTGCGGGCTGCGCGTCCAGCGCACCGAACTGCGCGACCTCACCGCCGAGATCGAGTGGGCCAAGGTCTCCCAGATCGGCCCGGACGACTACCCGGCCGCGGTGCAGAAGTCGGCCCGCGAGGCCCCGCGCGACCCGGCCGAGATCGCCCAGGTGTACCGGGTGTACGAGGAGACCAAGAGCCGCCGCGGCGTCATCGACTTCGAGGACGTCCTGCTGCTGACCGCCGCGATCCTGGAGGACCGCCCGGACATCGCCGACCAGGTCCGCGCCCAGTACCGGCACTTCACCGTCGACGAGTACCAGGACGTCTCGCCGCTCCAGCAGCGGCTGCTCGACCAGTGGACCGGCCCCGCCGCGGGCAGCCTCTGCGTGGTCGGCGACGCCAGCCAGACCATCTACTCGTTCACCGGCGCCACCCCCGACTACCTGCTGAACTTCCGCACCCGCCACCCCGAGGCGACGGTGGTCAAGCTGGTCCGGGACTACCGCTCCACCCCGCAGGTCGTCCACCTGGCCAACGGACTGCTCGCGCAGGCCCGCGGCCAGGCGGCCCGGCACCGGCTGGAGCTGGTCTCGCAGCGCGAGGCCGGTCCCGAGCCCGTCTACACCGAGTACGAGGACGAGCCGACCGAGGCCGAGACCACCGCCCGCCGGATCAAGGAGCTGCTGGCGTCCGGGGTGCGGGCCAGCGAGGTCGCCGTGCTGTTCCGCACCAACGGCCAGTCCGAGGTCTACGAGCAGGCACTCGCCGACCTCGGCGTCTCCTACCAGCTCAAGGGCGCCGAGCGGTTCTTCGAGCGCCCCGAGGTGCGGGACGCCGGCGTGCTGCTGCGCGGCGCCGCCCGGGCCGCCTCCGACCCGCTCACCGACGGCACCCCCGGCCTCGCCGCGCAGGTCCGGGCGGTGCTCGCGACCCGGGGCTTCACCGCGGAGCCGCCGGCCGGCTCCGGCGCGGTGCGCGAGCGCTGGGAGTCGCTGGCCGCGCTGGTCCGGCTCGCCGAGGACTTCGAGCGCACCCGCACGGCGGCCGGGGAGCCGGCCGACCTGGCCGCGTACGTCGCCGAGCTGGACGGCCGGGCCGCGGCCCAGCACGCGCCCGCCGTCGAGGGCGTCACGCTGGCCTCGCTGCACGCCGCCAAGGGCCTGGAGTGGGACGCCGTCTTCCTGGTCGGCCTCACCGAGGGCACCATGCCGATCATCTACGCCAAGACGGACGAGCAGGTCGAGGAGGAGCGCCGGCTGCTCTACGTCGGCGTCACCCGGGCCCGCAAGCACCTCTCGCTCTCCTGGTCGCTCTCCCGCTCGCCGGGCGGCCGGGGCAACCGCAAGCCGACCCGCTTCCTGGACGGGCTGCGGCCGAACTCCGGCGCACCGGGCGCGCGCGCCGGGGGCCGGGGCGGGCGCGGTGGCGTCGAGGCCGGCGAGCGCTCCGCCGGGCGCCGGGTGCGCGGCCCGGTCCGCTGCCGGGTCTGCGAGCGGGTGCTCACCGAGGCGGTCGAGCGCAAGCTGCGCCGCTGCGAGAGCTGCCCCTCCACGATGGACGAGGCGCTGTACGAGCGGCTGCGCGAGTGGCGGGCCGGGCAGGCGAAGAAGCAGGGCGCCCCGGCCTACGTGGTGTTCACCGACGCGACGCTGATGGCGATCGCCGAGGACGTCCCGGCGACCACCCAGGAACTGGCGGTGATCTCGGGGGTCGGTGCGATGAAGCTGGACAAGTACGGGGCCGCCGTGCTCTCGTTGTGTGCGGGGGAAGAGCTCACGGAGGATCCGGTCGACGTCGAGGACGGCGATCCGGACGAACCGGCCTGAGCCCGTCCCGGGGAGGTCCCCGGGGCGGGCGGAGCCGATGCCCCGGGCTCCTTCGGAAGCCGTCGAGAAACTCGCCGGAAAAATAGTTTGCGCGCCGTACCGGGAGCGCAATAGCCTGCCGGAGCGGTCAAGGGGACGCGAACGCACGGGGTGACGCCTGTGCCATGTCCTCCTGGGCCCGACAGCTTCTCCGCACCACGCACCACCTGCATCACCTGCACCACCGAGACAGACATCCGAACAGTTCGGAGCCCGGGAAACCAGGCCCCGCGAGACGCCGAGAGGAGGCGAAGACAGTGGAAACCATCATGATCACCAAACTGACTGGCCAGACCGTCGTCGCCGCTGCCTCTCTGCGTGCCGCCCGCCTGCGGGCTCTCGCCGAGCTGGGTGGAACCGGTCTGGGTCTCGAAGCCGTGGGTGCCTCCGTCATTCCCGCTTCCGTCGCCTCCGTTGTCAGTGGTCTTGGACACACTGGCCCCTGCGGCGCGGATATCACGGGCGGTATTGACGGCACCTCTGTCGAGACCGGTCTGTCCCGTGGCTGGGCGGCCGTGAGCACGTCGCGCTCCCTGCGTGACGAGCGACCGACCCAGGCACCGAAGGCAGCCGTAGCCGTCGCCATGCATGGCGGCTATGCGCGGGTCATCGGTGCCGGAAACGCCCAGAAGCAGAACGAGCAGCAGATCAACGAGCAGGCCATGGCCGCCTTTACGGGAGCCACGGCCGTCCGGATGCGGGCCTTCCGCGGGCCTGAACCCTGGAGAGAACGAACCTGAGGAAGCCTCAGGTCGGCACCTCCAGGGCCGCGGAACCCGTCACACCGGGATCCGCGGCCCTTCTGTTTTGTCCGGTACGCAAGACCACCCAGGCCCTCCGGGGCCTCCGGCCCAGCCCCACCAGTCAGCTGAGCCGGACCCACTGAAAAGACGAGGAAGACGCCCACAGTGTCCACGGTCATCACGCCGCCCATCCCGTCCGTACCGCAGACAAGCCAGATCACCCCGGCCGACCAGGCCGACCCTCCGGAGGTTTCCCTGATGCAGATCACCACCATCGAGCAGGCCGAGGCGCTCGGTCTCCCCATCCCGTGCCGCGCCTTCGACCCGGAGGTCTTCTTCGCCGAGACGCCCGCCGACGTCGAGTACGCGAAGTCCCTCTGTGGCACCTGCCCGGTCAAGGACGCGTGTCTGACCGGTGCGCTGGAGCGGCGCGAGCCGTGGGGCGTCTGGGGTGGCGAGCTCTTCGTCCAGGGTGTCGTCGTGGCCCGCAAGCGGCCGCGTGGCCGCCCGCGCAAGACCGAGGTCGCAGCGTGAACCCCGCGCTCGGAGCCAAGGCCGTCCGCCGGGGAGAGCAGCCCCCGCTGGACAGCACCCTTCGCCGCTCCGTGCGAATCGCCGCCGCCAAGGCCGACGCGGCCCGCACCGTCCACTTCCCTACGTCGCACCACGAGCAGGACCACGACATGACCCCCGCCGCCATTGACCCGACCGTCCGCGCTGAGCAGACCACCGAACTTCAGATCCAGAACAGGACCCTTGAGATGCAACTCCTCCACGAATCCCTGGCCCGTGCCCATATGCAAGAGCGCTTGCAAGAGGCCGAGCACGAACGGCTCGTCTCCCGGGTCGCCCGGGCCCGCCGGCTCAAGCTGAGGGCCGAACGGGCCTCGCTGCGGGCCCGCAAGGCCCTCGCCGTCGCGCTGATGTAGCGCGCCGGGCCGTAAGAGTTCCACCCCCGTCGTGCCGCAGGCCGCCCCCCGAACCGGGGGGGCGGCCTGCGGCCGTTGCTGCCCGGACCGGTCAGGGCTTCTTGACAGCCTTGGTGGCCTTGGTGGCGGTGCGCGCCTTCGGCGGGGTGGCGGGGCGCTCCTCGAACTCCGGGAGCCACCGCCGCATCTCCGCCCGGAACGGCGCGTTGGCGCCCAGCTGGCAGAGCACCCCGATGGTGCTCAGCGTGACCCGGTGGATCAGCAGGTACGCCGGGGGCAGGTTGAGCTGCTTGCCCAGGTTGTAGGCGGGCGACCGCGGATCGGCGATCCGCGCGGCCTGGGCCCGCATCCAGGCCCGGGTGAAGTGGAAGGTGTCCACCGCCGCCGGCTCGATGATCGGGACGAGGTAGTCCAGCACCGCGTCCGGGTCCAGCTCGATCGAGGGCTTGACGAAGCCCTCCTCGCGCAGCATCTCCAGCACGCCCGCGGCGTCGCCCGCCAGGGCCATCCGCAGGGAGGCGCCGATCGGGGCGGGCAGCCCGCCCGGCAGCCGGTCGACGGTGCCGAAGTCCAGCACCCCGAGCCGCCAGCCGGCGACCGGGCCGTCGTCCTTGAGCAGCCGGAAGTTGCCCGGATGCGGGTCGGCGTGCAGCAGGCCGGTCCGGGACGGGCCGGCGAACAGGAACCGGGCCAGCAGGTGCCCGGCCCGGTCGCGCTCCTCCTGGGTGCCGCCGGTGATCACCTCGGCCAGCGGGGTGCCGTCCATCCACTCGGTGACCAGCACCTGGTCGGCCTGCGCGACCACACCGGGCACCTGGATGTCCGGGTCGCCAGCGAACTCCTCGGCGTGCCGGCGCTGGGCCTGCGCCTCCAGCTCGTAGTCCAGCTCCTCGGCGACCCGCTCGCGCAACTCGGTGATCAGCGGCTTGATGTCGAGGCCGGGGATGAGCGGGCCGAGCAGCCAGGCCACCCGGCTCAGCTGCGTGAGGTCCGCCAGCAGGGCGTCGCCCGCGCCCGGGTACTGGACCTTGACGGCCACCTCGCGGCCGTCGTGCCAGACGGCCCGGTGCACCTGCCCGATCGAGGCGGCGGCCGCCGGCCGGTCGTCGAACTCCCGGAACAGCTCCCGCCAGCCTTCGCCCAGGCGCTCCGCGAGGGCGGTGTGGACCTTGGCGGCGGGCATCGGCGGGGCGGCGTCCTGCAGTTTGGTCAGGGCCGCCCGGTAGGGCCCGGCGACCTCCTCGGGCAGCGCGGCCTCGAAGACGGACAGCACCTGCCCGAACTTCATCGCCCCGCCCTTGAGCTCGCCCAGGACCTTGAAGAGCTGGTCGGCGGTGGCCTGCTGGAGCTCGGCCGTCACCACCTCGGCGGAGCGCCCGCCGATCCGCTTCCCCAGCCCGAGGGTGGCCCGCCCGGCGATTCCCAGCGGCAGGGCTGCGAGCCGTGCCGTGCGGGTCATTGCCTTGCGCGGAAGATCGCTCACCCGGGCCTCCAATCCACACGCCCCCGGCACCCCACGACCGGGGGCCGACCATCACTACGCCATTGTGCCCGCTCGCCGCCCCGGTCCCGGCCCCCTTTTCCGACCTGTCGTGCGGCGGTCGCCGCGGCGCCCCGCCGCGGTCATCCCGGCGGCTGCGGTTGCCAGAGGCAGCCGCAGTCGGGGTGGCCCTTCAGCCGCAGCCGCCGGGGCATGCCGTCGACGGCCGAGAGTTCGCACCAGCCGTCGAGGCTCGGCGGCCGGCCGCCGTCCAGGTAGACCTGGGCGTGGAGGGCGGCGAGGCCCGCCACGGCCGTCGCCAGGCCGGTGTCGCAGGCGGGGGTGCGGGCCCGGCCGGGGCCCTCGTCGGCGAGCTGGGCCAGGATCCGGGGCCAGGCCGGATCCTCGTCCTCGCGGGCCAGTACCAGGCAGTGGCCGCAGGCCGAGACACCGGGCACGACGAGCGGGCCGACCACGCCGAACTCCTCCACCACCCCGACGTACAGGTGCGGCACCCCGGCCCGCAGCAGCTCCCTGGCCTCGGCCGCGCCGCCGGCGAAGGCACCGCTGCCGTCCCTCGGCGCCAGCACCACCAGGTCGAGGTCCCGCGCCGACGGGCGGCGGGTGCTCGGAGCCGTGCGGCGGGCCGAGGCCCGCCGGACGGCGTCGCGGGCCGCGGTGGACCGCAGCCGCCCGACCTCGCCGGGCGGCAGGCCGGCGGGGGAGCAGTCCGCGGGCCGCACCCGGCCGGTGTCGGTGACGGTGACCGCCCCCGTACCGGCGGCCGCCAGGACGGCGGCGATCGCGGCGCCGACCCGGCCGGCCCCGCGCACCTCCACCCGGTGGTCGGTCCGGCGGCCGAGGACGGCGGGGGCGGCGCCGGGGGCGGAGTGCACCAGGGAGAGCGAAGCGAGGTCCGGGCCGAGCAGCTCCCGGTGCGGCTGCGGGAAGCGGGCCAGCGCACGGCCCGCCGCCTCGGCGTCGTCGAGCAGCCCGGTCCGCTCCAGCTCGTCCAGCAGTGCGCCGGTCGGCTCGCGCCCGAGGCCGGCCCGCTCGCCGGCGGCCAGCAGCGCGGGCCGGTCCCGCGTCCCGTCGAGCAGGCCGAGGAAGTCGCAGCGGGCCCGGTCCGCGCGTTCGACCACCCCGGCGTACTGGCGGACGGTGCCGAACTGCAGGGTCTCGGAGTCCCGCCAGCTGCGGGAGAGGGCGGGCTTCAGCAGGAGGCGCACGGTGGATTTCCTTCCGATCGTTTCCGGACGGCCGGGGCCAGCCTGCCCGATCGGCGCGGATCCGTGCCCGGCGTTGTCCACAGGCACGAGCACATGATCGAATGATCCGTTCGCATGCCCTGTGGATAACCTGCCGGCCGGTACGGGGTCGCATTCCGGACACCCGCCGTCGGCCTTTCGTTCCCGATCACTCCACGAAAGATTTCGGCCATGGCAGCGGACTTCTGTCAGTGGTACCGGGTAACGTCGTGTGCCATGGCAGCCGAACGGGACTCCCATCCCCCGGCGTCGCGTCGGCGTGCCCGTGCAGCCTCCGGGTCCCAGGTCGCGACGCCGAGCACGCGCGGGCGCCCGGACCAACAGCCCGGATCGGCGCCCGCGCAGCCCCCCGCGCCGTCGGAGAAACACGTCGAGCTGCCCTTCGACCGCTCCCGGGTGGAGGTCCGCCGCAGTGCCCGGCGCAGCCGCACCGTCTCGGCCTACCGTGAGGGCGACCGCACGGTCGTGCTGATCCCGGCCCGGATGTCGCACGCCGAGGAACAGCGCTGGGTCGCGCAGATGCTGGAGAAGCTGGCCGCCCAGGAGAGCCGCCGGGTGCTCGGCGACGACGCGCTGGCCGTCCGGGCGCGCGAGCTGTCCGCCGCCTACCTGGGCAACCGCGCCCAGCCGGTCCAGGTCCGCTGGGTCACCAACCAGAACTCGCGCTGGGGTTCCTGCACCCCCAGCGAGCGGACCATCCGGCTCTCGCACCGGCTGCAGGGCATGCCGGAGTACGTCGTCGACTACGTGCTGCTGCACGAGCTCGCCCACCTGCTGGTGCCGGACCACGGCGCCTCGTTCTGGGCCCTGCTGGAGGCGTACCCGCGGACGGAGCGGGCGCGCGGCTATCTGGAGGGCGTCGCCTCGGCGGCCCGGCTGCCGCACATCCCGGGCGCCCGGCACGCGGGTCCGCCGGAGGCCGAGCCGGCCGGATCCTGCGGCTGACCGGAGCGCCGCACCCCCGTGGCGGGCGCGGGCGGCGGGCGACGCGGGGCGGACGGGCGCGGGTCAGCGGCGGACGGACGCACGACAGAGGGGGCGCGGGCCCCTGTGGCCCGCGCCCCCTCAGGTCTGTCGCGCCTCAGCCGGTGAGCTGCCGGGCGCGCGCCACCAGGTCGCGCACCGAGTGGTCGGTCAGCTCGGGCAGCTCGTCGAAGCCGAACCAGCGCAGGTCCAGCGACTCCTCGCTGATCAGCGCCTCGGCGCCGGGCGGGGCCACCGCGATGTACTGGACGTCCAGGTGGGTGTTCTCCGGCTGGTCCTTGCCGGTGCAGCGGACCTGGTGCCGGTCGAGCTTGGCCGGTACCGGTACGCCGTCGGCGGCCAGCAGCACGAGGTCCGGGATGCCCGACTCCTCGGTGGCCTCGCGCAGCGCGGCGGAGGCCAGGTCGCGGTCGCCCGGCTCGCAGTGGCCGCCCATCTGCAGCCAGAGGCCGACCTTGGGGTGCAGGGTCAGCAGCACCCGCCCGGCGGCCGGGTCCACCACGGCCGCGCTGGCGGTGATGTGAGCGGGCAGGCAGGAGCGGAACAGACCCTCGGGCTGCTCGGCCAGGTGGTCCAGGTAGTCGAGGCGCAGCCGCTCCTGGTCCGGGCCGGCCGGACGCCAGCCGCTCAGGGTGCGGACCGCGTCCGCGTGCAGGGCGGACGCGCCCGTCTCGGTGAGCGTCATGCGGTCGGCTCGCCCTTCCCGTCCTCGCCGTCGTCCTTCTTCTCCAGGTCGGGCTTGGCGGACTCCGAAGGCTTCGAGGGCTCCGAGGACTTCGACGACCCGCCCGCGGCGGCCTCGCCGAGCAGCTTGTCGATCGCGTCGAAGTCCAGGCCGCCCTCGGTGTCGCCGGCGGTGTCCCGGTGCACGAAGGCGTCCGGGTCGTCCAGGTCGGCGGCGGTGGGGAGCATGTCGGGGTGCTGCCAGAGGTCGTCGCGGCCCTCGATGCCCCGGGCGTCGGCGAGCAGCGCCCAGAGCCGGGCGGCGTCGCGCAGCCGGCGCGGGCGCAGCTCCAGGCCGACCAGGGTGGCGAAGGTCTGCTCGGCGGGTCCGCCGGCCGCACGGCGGCGGCGGACGGTCTCGCGCAGCGCGCCGGCCTGCGGCAGGTGCGGTTCGGCGGCGGTGTGCACCACGGCGTCGACCCAGCCCTCGACCAGCGCGAGCGCCGTCTCCAGACGGGCGAGCGCGGCCTTCTGCTCGGGGGTGTCCTCGGGCTGGAGCAGTCCGCCGGCCAGGGCCTCCTGGAGCGCCTCGGGGTTGCTCGGGTCGAGCTGGCCGGCGAGCTCCTCCATCCGGGAGGTGTCGACCTTGATGCCGCGCGCATAGGCCTCGACGGCGCCGAACAGGTGGGCGCGCAGCCACGGCACGTGGGCGAAGAGGCGCTGGTGGGCGGCCTCGCGCAGGGCGAGGTAGAGCCGGACCTCGTCGGCGGGCACGTTCAGGCCCTCGCCGAACTCGGCGATGTTCTGCGGCAGCAGCGCGGCCTTCCCGGCGGGGGCCAGCGGCAGGCCGACGTCGGTCGAGCCGACCACCTCGGCGGCGAGCGCGCCGAGCGCCTGGCCGATCTGGCTGCCGAACATGGCGCCGCCCATCGAGCGCATCATGCCCATCAGCGGGCCCGCCATGGCCTGCATCTCCTCGGGCAGGACGCCGCCCATGGCCGTGCCCACCCGCTCGGCGACCGGGTCCACGAGGTCCTTCCAGACCGGCAGGGTGGCTTCGATCCACTCGGCCCGGCTCCAGGCGACGGCGGTGCCGGCCCCGGAGGGGAACTCGGTGGCGCCGTCCAGCCAGAGGTCGGCGAGCCGGACGGCCTCGGCGACGGCGGAGCGCTCGGAGGCGCCGACCGACCGGTCCTTGGACTTGCCCTCGACGGGCTCGGCGACGACGGTCTGGCGGGCGATGTCCTTGGCGAGGTCCCAGTTCACCGGGCCGCCCTCGAACGAGAGCATCTGGCCGAGCTGCTGGAAGGCGGCGCCGAGGTCGTTGGGGTTGAGGCCGCCGAACATCGCGGCGAAGGGGTTGTCGCCCCCGCCGGGCCCGCTCGGGGTGCCGGGAGCGCCGGGAGCGCCGGGCATCCCCATGCCGAAGAGCGCGCCGAAGGGGTTCCCGCCGAAGCCGAACGGCTGGGGGCCGCCCTGCTCGCCGCCCTGGTCCTTCTTCTTCTGCTCGTCGCCGGGCTTGCCCTTGCCGTCCTCGGGCTTGCCGTCCTCGGGCTCCTCTGGCGGAACGCCGAATCCGAAGGGAAGGTCGCTCACGGGGTCCTCGATCCGGTCGGCCGTCATGCGGGGTGGTGGCGGAATTTCGGCCCGCCCGGGACGGTCCGCGGAGTGGGGGACTCGCGTTCGGTGGGCGGCTCCCGCACGGCTGGTCCGCGCCGGGTGCACCGCCGGGCCTTCGCCTCGGGCAGGATGGACGTACGTGACACACGCACGTACGCACATAAGCTAACCGTGGAGGATGGCCGGTGAGTTCCCCGCCTTCGGACGTTCGCTCTGGGCTGACCGGAGGAGAGGACGCCCCGGACATCACGGCGTCGCCGCCTCCAGCCTACGGCGGAAGGCCACTGACCGTGGCCGTCACCGGCGCCGCCGGTGTGCTCGGCGAGCGCGTCGCCGCCCGCCTGGTCGCCTCGCCGGGGGTGAGGAAGGTGCTCGCCGTCGACGACCGGCGGGGCGAGGTGCCGGGCGTGCAGTGGCGCGTCCTGGACGTCCGCGACCCGGCGGTGGCCGAGCGGCTGGCCGGTGTGGACGTGGTCGTCCACCTGGCGATGGACCTCGGGATGGAGTCCGATCCGCGCGCCCGCAGCGCCTACAACGTGCGCGGCGCGCAGACCGTGCTGACCGCCGCCGCGGCGGCCGGGGTGCACCGGGTGGTGCTGTGCACCTCCGCGATGGTCTACGGCGCGCTCGCCGACAACGAGGTGCCGCTGGCCGAGGACTCCGAGCTGCGGGCCACCGAGGAGGCCTCGCTGGTCGGCGACCTGCTGGAGATCGAGCGGCTGGCCCGGCGGGCCCCGCGGGCCCACCCGGGGCTGCAGGTGACCGTGCTGCGTCCGGCCGTGGTGGTCGGGCCCGGCGTCGACACCGTGCTGACCCGGCACTTCGAGGCGCCCCGGCTGCTGGTGGTGGCGGGCTCCCGGCCGTGCTGGCAGTTCTGCCACGTGGACGACCTGGCGGCGGCGCTGGAGTACGCGGCGCTCGGGCTGGTCGAGGGCGAGGTCACGGTCGGCTGCGACGGCTGGCTGGAGCAGGAGGACGTGGAGCGGCTGTCAGGCATCCGGCGGATGGAGCTGCCGGCCTCGCTCGCGCTGGGCACCGCGGCCCGGTTGCACCGGCTCGGGCTGACCCCGGCCCCGGCCGGGGACCTCGCGTACACGATGTACCCCTGGGTGGTGTCCGGCAGCCGGCTGCACGAGGCGGGCTGGCGTCCGACCTACACCAACGAGCAGGTGCTGGCGGAGCTGCTGGCGCAGGTCTCCGGGAAGCACGCGGTGGCCGGGCGGCGGCTCGGCGGCAAGGAGGCCGCCACCAGCCTGGGCGCGGCCGGGGCGACGGTGGCGCTGGTCGGTACGGCCGCGCTGGTCCGGCGGGCGCGCAAGCGGCGCCGCTTCTGACCCTTCGACGGCCGCGGCGGGCGGGGCCCGCCGCACCGGTGCCCGCCGCGGTCGGGGTGCCTCAGTTCTCACGATGCGAAATTTCCCAATCGTGATACGGAACCCCCTTGCCCGAAGTCGCCCGCGATGGGGAATCATGGGGGTATGGCCGACAACCACGACCCCATCCGCCTGCTCGCCGTCCGCGACACCCCCCTCTCGCTCGACGAGGTCTACGAGGCGGTCGGCGACGACGCCGCCGGCGGTACGACCGTCTTCGTCGGGACGGTCCGGGACCACGACGGCGGGAAGTCGGTCGCCGCGCTGGAGTACAGCTGCCACCCCTCGGCCGAGCAGGAGATGCGCCGGATCGCCGAGAAGGTCGTCGCGGAGTTCCCGGTCCGGGCGCTCGCCGCGGTGCACCGGATCGGCCGGCTGGAGATCACCGACAAGGCCGTGATCGTCGCCGTCTCCTGCGCCCACCGGGGCGAGGCGTTCGCCGCCGCCCGCCGGCTGATCGACGACCTCAAGCACGAGGTGCCGATCTGGAAGCACCAGGTGTTCTCCGACGGCGAGGAGGAGTGGGTCGGCGCCGGCGGCTGCTGACCCACCCGGAGACCGCCGACGCGCAGGCGCGCCGGGCCTTCACCCGAACGGGTCCGGGCCGGCGCCCCGGATACTCCCTGGCAGTGAGCCGATCGGCCGTGCCGTAACCCGGACGGCGCCACCCGCGTTCTCCGGCGGGGTGGTTAGTCTGCTCATAGACACGACGAGCTGGGAGTACTGATATGGCTGCGCTCGCCTGGTTGATCATTCCTGTCATCGCCGCACTGTTCGCCGCCGTGTGGGCGGGCTGGGCCCAGCGGTCCCCCAGAGCCACCGGTGACCCCGCCTCCCTCGCCGAGCACCGGCGCTTCATGGCCGCCATGGAACGCACCACCGCCGCCCCCGGCCCGGGCGAGGACCCCGGCCGGTAGCCCGGCGGGCGTGGCGTCGGGCGCGTCCCGTACTGTCGAGGCATGCCACGCCGCTCTGCGACGATGCTCGCCGCCACCCTGCTGCTCATAGCGCTGCTCTGCGCGTCGGTGATGATGAAGGTGCCGTACACGGAGATGAGCCCGGGGCCGACGTACAACACGCTCGGGGTGCAGGAGAAGACGGGCACGCCGGTGATCACCGTCACCGGCCACGAGTCCTACCCGGTGAGCGGCCACCTCAACATGACCACCGTCCAGGTCACCGGTGCCAAGTACGAGCCCAGCCTGGTCAACGCGGTGGTCGGGTGGCTCCGGGACGACGTGCTGGTGGTACCGCACGACAACGTCTACCCGAAGGGCCAGACGGACGCCGACGCCAAGCGGCAGAACGCCGAGGAGTTCGCGCTCTCCGAGGACCACGCGCGGACGGCGGCGCTGACCCAGCTCGGCATCCCGGTCGGTAACGAGCTGATCGTCCAGTCGGTCACGGCCGGGGCCCCGGCCGAGGGCAAGCTGCACGCCGGGGACCGGATCATCGCGGTCGACGGCGCCCCGGTCACCGACGCGGACAGCGTGGCGAAGGCCGTCACCAAGCACCAGCCCGGCGAGACGGCCGTCTTCACCGTGGTGCCGATGGTCAAGGACGCGAGCAAGGCGGACCCGGCGGCGGCCCGGACCGACATCGCCGTCCCGACCGTGAAGTCCCCCGACACCGGCGCCGCCATGGTCGGCATCCGGCCCGGCGTGCGGCACACCTACCCGTTCCAGATCGACATCGGCCTCCAGGACGTCGGCGGGCCGAGCGCGGGCCTGATGTTCTCGCTGGGCATCATCGACAAGCTGACGCCGGAGGACCTCACCGGCGGCAAGTTCGTCGCGGGGACGGGCACCATCGACGACGCCGGCGGCGTCGGGCCGATCGGCGGGATATCGATGAAGCTGATCGCGGCCCGGGACGCCGGCGCCCAGTACTTCTTCACCCCGGCCGCCAACTGCGCCGAGGCCGGCAAGAACACCCCGTCCGGACTGACCCTGATCAGGACCGAGACGCTGGACGGCGCGCTGAAGTCGCTGGAGCAGGTGCGCAGCGGCCAGACCGCCGCGCTGCCCTCCTGCGCCACCGGCTGACCGGCCGGACACCGCGGGCCCCGGACGGTCCCGTCCGGGGCCCGCGGCGTACCGGTCGTGGCCTAGGAGAAGGTGGCGAGCAGCGCCGCGGTCAGGCCGGGGACGAGGTCGGGGCCGGTCAGCACCTCGCGGGCGACGTCCTTGGAGCGCAGCCGCAGGGCGATCTCCCGCTTGCCGTCGCGCAGCACGGCGGCGGTGATCCGCACTTCCTCGCGGTTGGGGTGGTTGGCCACCCAGTCGGCGAGCTGGGCGTCGCTGGCGTTGCGCGGGCGGGACTGCTCGGCGCCCGGCGGCAGCATCAGCCGCTCGACCACCAGGGCGCAGCCGACCACCGCGTCGGGCCAGGCGATGGTGCCCAGGAACTTGTCCAGCTCCATGCCTTCGGGCAGTTCGTCCTGCTCGATCGGGGTGAGGCCGGCCTCCGGGCTGTCGGAGAGGCCGAGCTTCTTGGCGATCCCGGGATCGGCCTTGAGCAGGGCCGCGCTGTCCACCAGGGCGAACAGCCGGGCCGGGAGGTCCCAGCCGAGGGTGGCGGCGTACTCGTCGATCTCCAGCGCGGCCCGGGTCAGCGGGGTCGCGGCCGGGAGCTTGGAGACGTCGTCGGGGGAATTGGAGACATCGGACATGCCTCAATCCTCACACGCCGGGCGGTCCGGGCGGTGCCACAGGTCCGGCGGGGGCGGGCGCGGCGCCTACGGGGCGGAGCCGCGGGGCCGCCCGGGGGTGCCCGGACCGCGGCGGCGCCCGGTGGCGCGTCCGGTGGCCGGACGGCCGGACGGCTGCGGCCGGGGAACGCCGGAGTAACCGTCTGCTAACGGTGGGAACTCGGCTAAAGCCTGGTTAAGTTGCACTGACGACCGCTCGATTCCAGACGACACAGCTGAGGTGCCCCGTGGTATTCCAGATGCCGGAACGCTCAGGGCCGGGATTCCGGCGCAGGGTAGGCCCGCCCTCCCGGCGGGCGCGGGTACTCCTGCTGACCCTGGGCGTACTCGCGGTGCTCTTCCTGTTGTTCGTCATGTTCGCCGGGTTCTGGACGGACTGGCTCTGGTTCAAGTCGGTCCACTACTCCTCGGTGTTCACCACCCAGCTCTGGACGAAGGTCGGCCTGTTCGCCGTCTTCGGCCTGTTGATGGCGCTGGTCGTGGGCGCCAACATCTGGCTGGCGCACCGGCTCCGGCCGCCGCTGTCGGCGATGTCGGTGGAGCAGCAGAGCCTGGACCGCTACCGGGCCGGCCTGGCGCCGTTCAAGCGCTGGGCGCTGATCGGGATCTCGCTGGTGATCGGCCTGGTGGCCGGCGCCGCCGCCTCGGGCCAGTGGCGGACCTGGCTGCTGTGGACCAACGGGACGTCCTTCGGCGTCAAGGACCAGCAGTTCGGCATGGACGTCTCGTTCTACGCCTTCGAGCTGCCGTTCTACGAGTTCCTGCTCGGCTTCGCGTTCAGCGCGGTGATCGTCTCGCTGCTGACCTCGGCGCTGGTGCACTACCTGTACGGGGGCCTGCGGCTGCAGGGCCCGGGCCGCCGGGCCAGTGCCGGCGCGCAGGGCCACCTCGCGGTGCTGCTCGGCGTGTTCGTGCTGCTGAAGGCGGTGGCGTACTGGCTGGACCGGTACGCGCTGGCGGTGAAGACCGGCTCGTACAAGAGCGTCACCGGTTGGACCGGCCTGCGCTACGTGGACGCCAACGCGTTCCTGCCGGCCAAGACCATCCTGTTCTTCGTCGCGATCATCTGCGCGGTGCTGTTCTTCCTGACCCCGATCCGCCGCACCTGGGCACCGGCCCTGATCGGCCTCGGGCTGATGGTGCTCTCGGCGGTGCTGATCGGCGGGGTGTACCCGGCGATCGTGCAGCAGTTCCAGGTCAAGCCGAACGAGCAGGCCAAGGAGACGCCGTACATCCAGAAGAACATCGACGCGACGCGGCAGGCGTACGGGATCGCGGACAGCCAGACCACCCAGTACACCCCGCAGGGTTCGACCACGGCCGAGGCGCTCAAGCCCGACGCGCAGACCATCGCGGACATCCGGCTGCTGGACCCGAACGTGGTCTCGCCGACCTTCCAGTCGATCGAGCAGCAGCGCTCTTACTACGCCTTCCCGTCCACGCTGGACGTGGACCGCTACGGCAAGGGCGAGACCGCCCAGGACACCGTGATCGGCCTGCGTGAGCTGGACCTCAACGGCGTGCAGCGCAACTGGATCAACGACCACTTCAAGTACACCCACGGCTACGGCGCGGTGGTGGCCAAGGGCAACCAGGTCAACGACAAGGGCCAGCCCGTCTTCACCGAGTCGGGCCTGCCGGCCACCGGTTCGCTGGGCGACTACCAGCAGCGGGTCTACTACGGCGAGAAGACCGGCACGTACTCGATCGTCGGCGGTGCCAACCAGGAGATCGACTACACCACCGACTCCGGTGAGAACAAGCAGTACCAGTACACCGGCGGCAGCGGTGTCTCGCTGGACAACCCGATCACCCGGGCCGCGTACGCGGTGAAGTTCGCCGAGCCGCAGATCCTCTATGCGGGGGCGATCACCGACGGCGCGAAGGTCATCTACGACCGGACGCCCAAGGAGCGGGTGGAGAAGGTCGCGCCGTGGCTGTCGATCGACGCCGACCCGTACCCGGTCGTGCAGCCCGGCCCGGACGGCCAGCCCGGGCGGGTGGTCTGGGTGCTGGACGGCTACACCACCTCCGACGGCTACCCGTTCTCCTCCAAGACGACGCTGGGCACGGCCACCAAGGACTCGCTGACCAACCAGCGCGGCGAGCTGCTGACCGCCGCCAACCAGGTCAACTACATCCGCAACTCGGTCAAGGCCACCGTGGACGCGTACACCGGTGAGGTGACGCTCTACCAGTGGGACGAGAACGACCCGGTGCTCAAGACCTGGATGAAGGCGTTCCCGGACACCGTCAAGGCCAAGGCCGACATCCCGGGCACGCTGATGCCGCACCTGCGCTACCCGCAGGACATGTTCAAGGTGCAGCGCGACCTGCTCGGCCAGTACCACGTGACGGACGCCAACTCGTTCTTCAACGGCAGCGACATCTGGCAGATCCCGGTCGACCCGACCAGCGACACCAAGCAGCCGCAGCCGCCGTACTACCTGACGGTGCGGATGCCGGACCCGGCGGTCACCTCCGCCGGCTTCTCGCTGACCAGCACCTTCGTCCCGAGCGGCCGGGAGAACCTGGCGGCCTTCATGGCGGTCAGTGCCGACCCGGGGCCGGACTACGGGAAGATCAGGCTGCTCAAGGTGCCGGGGGACAGCAAGACCCTCGGGCCCAACCTGGTGCAGTCGCAGTTCAACTCCCGCCAGGAGGTGGCCCAGCAGATCACCCTGCTGAAGAGCGGCGGTGACTCCGAGCTGGAGTACGGCAACCTGCTGACCCTGCCGGTCGGCGGCGGCCTGCTCAACGTCGAGCCGGTGTACGTGCGCGGGCGCGGTGCCAAGTACCCGACGCTGCAGAAGGTGCTCGCGGTGTACGGCAACGACAACGTGGCGTTCGAGAACACCCTGGAGGAGGCGCTGAAGAAGGTCTTCGCCGGTGCCGCCCCGGCGACCACGCCGACCGCGCCGACCACCCCGGGGACCCCGAGCACCCCGACGCCCACCCCGACGGCGCCGGCGACCCCGGGCACCGGCGGGGCCACCACCCCGGAGCTGCAGAAGGCCTGGGCGGACGTCGAGAAGGCGTACAACGACAGCCAGAACGCGTTCAAGAGCGGTGACTGGGCGGCCTACGGCCAGGCCCAGAAGGCGCTCGGCGACGCGATCAAGGCGGCCCAGGCGGCGCAGCAGAAGGCCGGCGGCACCCCCGCCGCCACGCCTTCGGCCACCGCGCCGGCCGGGGCCTCGCCGAGCCCCTCGGCGGGCGCGAGCCCCTGAGCTGGGAGAACCGATTCCTGTTCCACCCCGCGACCGTGCTATGGTTTCACTACCGACGCGGGGTGGAGCAGCTCGGTAGCTCGCTGGGCTCATAACCCAGAGGTCGCAGGTTCAAATCCTGTCCCCGCTACTCAGTAGCCGAGAGGCCCGGAGGATCATCCTCCGGGCCTCTCGCGTTTCCCGCCGAGGGTGGTGTGGGCCCCTCCGGTAGGATCGATCGTCGCCAACGACGCCGGCATCGGGGTTTGTGGGACCCGAGTGTCGGGAAATCGACAAAGCGCCGAAGCAATTTCGTCGGCTTCGGTTCCGCGCCGCCGAATTCGGCCGGGGCAGGTGTACGCGGGTTGCGGGTGATGCGACGATGGGACACATGGGGGACGTTGCGCGGCTGTTGACCGGCCGTCGGCTCCAGCGCGCCCCGTGGGGACCCCTTCGGTCGGAGGCCGGCAGCGGGTCCGTCCGGCCGCGGGCCGGGGGAGGATGCCGCGACACTCTGGGGGAGCGGGAGTCGGCATGAGGCTGATCGGCAAGAACGGGCCAGGAGCCAAGTCCGCGGCGACCACCGAGGCGGACACCGAGGGCTGGGCCGATAGCGCCGAGACCTCCGAGGACCGGCCCGGCGCCCTGCCCGCCCAGCGCACCGGCGGACTGACGGACCGCCGGCCGGTCGACGGCTACGGCCCCGACAGCCTGGTGCACGTCTCCGCCAGCCAGTTCACCGCCGCCATCGGCCCCTACGGCGCCGCCACCGAGGACGAGGAGGTCGGCGAGGAGGGGCGCGAGCGGGCCGGATTCGACTCCGCCAGCTTCGAGACCGCACTGGCCGCCCGGGAGCAGGCCGCCCTGGAGGCCCGGCACCGCCAGGCCGCCGACGACGGGGACGCGGACGCCGCCGGCCGGCTCGGCACCCTGCTGCTGCGCCGCGGGGACCTGGAGGACGCCGAGCCGTACCTGCGCGGCGCCGCCGCGGCCGGGCTGCGCTCGGCCGCCAACAACCTCGGCGTGCTGCTGCACCAGCAGGGGCACCGCTCGGAGGCGGCCCAGTGGTGGCGTCAGGCCGCGGTGGCCGGCAGCGCGCCCGCCGCGCACGCGCTCGGGCTCCAACTGCGGGACCAGGGCGAGGAGGAGGCCGCCGAGTACTGGCTGCACTTCGCCGCCGACCACGGGCACCCGCTCGGCGCCTACGCGTTGGGCGACCTGATGGAGCACCGGCGCGACGTGCGTGCCGAGCGCTGGTTCAAGGTCTCCGCCGACGCCGGGCACCGCGAGGCCGCCTACCGGCTGGCCCGGATGCGCGAGGCCGCGGGGGACAAGGAGACCGCCGAGACCTGGTACCGCACCGCCGCCGCCCGCAGTCACGCCCGCGCCGCGCTGCGGCTCGGGGTGCTGCTGGAGGAGCGCTCCCGGGTCGACCACGGCCTGCTGGACGAGGCGGCCCGCTGGTACCGGCAGTCGGCGCAGAACGGCGAGCCGCGGGCGGCCTGCGCGCTGGGCTTCCTGCTGCGCGACTCCGGGGACCTCACCGCCGCCGCCGAGTGGTGGCAGGAGGCGGCCGAGGCGGGCGACGGCAACGCCGCCAACGCCCTGGGCGCGCTGCACGCCTCGCGCGGCGAGGCGGCCGAGGCCGAACGCTGGTACCGCAGCGCACTGGACGCCGGCGACCAGAACGGCGCCTTCAACCTCGGACTGCTCTGCGCCGGGGCCGGGCGCGACCAGCAGGCCGAGCAGTGGTACCGCCGCGCCGCGTACGCCGGGCACCGCGAGGCGTGCAACGCGCTGGCCGTGGTGCTGCTCCAGCGCGGCGACGAGTCGGGCGCCGAGCCCTGGTTCTCCAAGGCCGCCGAGGCCGGCAGCGTGGACGGCGCCTTCAACCTGGGCGTGCTGCACGCCGGGCGCGGGGACCACCGGCAGGCGCAGGAGTGGTACGCGCGCGCCGCCGCCGAGGGCCACGGCGAGGCGGCCCTCCAACTGGCGGTGGCCCAGGAGCAGCGCGGCAACCTGGCGGGGGCGCTGGAGCGCTACCGGCAGGCGGCGGCCGGCGGGTCGGCCGAGGGCGCGTTCCGGCTGGCCTCGGTGCTGGACCGGCGCGGCGACGCGGACGACGAGGCCGAGCACTGGTACGCGGTCGCGGCCGACGCCGGCCACCGCCGGGCGCAGGTCCGGATGGGCGTGCGGGCCGCCGAGCGCGGGGCGCTGGAGATCGCCGAGAGCTGGTACCGGCGAGCGGCCGGGGCGGGCAGCCGCAGCGCGGCCTTCAACCTGGGACTGCTGCTGGCCCGGCAGGACTGCGAGGCCGAGGCGATGCTCTGGTACACCCGGGCCGCCGACGCCGGGCACGGCCGGGCGGCGCTGCGGCTGGCCCTGCTGGCGCTGCGCCGCGGCGAGCCGGTGCAGGCGGAGAACTGGTGCCGGCGGGCGGCCGACTACGGCCCCGCCGAGGTCGCCGAGCGGGCCGGCCGGCTGCTCGGCGCGTTGCACGCGGAGTTGAGCGCGTAGCGCTCGCTCAGCCGCGGTCCGCGCATTCCGGACAGAGGCCCCGGTAGGTGATCTCGGCCCCCGAGAGGACGAAGCCGAACCGCTCGCCCTGCGGGAGGCCGGCCAGCGGGTCGCCCTGCGGGTGGACGTCGCGGATGGCGCCGCAGCCCGAGCAGACCAGGTGCTGGTGCGGCCGGTGCGCGTTGGGGTCGTACCGCTTGGCCCGCCCGTCGGTGGCGACCTCCAGCACCTCGCCGAGGCAGACCAGCTCGCCGAGCGTGTTGTAGACCGTCGCGCGGCTGATCTCGGGCAGGCGCTCCACGGCGCGCGAGTGCACCTCGTCGGCCGTGAGGTGGACGTGGTCCCCGTCGAGGACCTCGGCCACGACCCGGCGCTGCGAGGTCAGCCGCCACCCACGTCCGCGAAGTCGTTCCAGCAGGTCGCTCATGCGTACAGGATAGGTGAGCTCTCACTTTGGTTCCAGTATTGACTTGGACAAAGTCCAAGTTAGGATCGAGTTGTTGTCACGACCGGACCACGCGGAGGCACCCCCTTATGAGCACCCAGGACGAGCTGCGCCCCACCCTCACCACGGAGGCGGGTGCCCCCGTCGCCGACAACCAGAACACCGAGACCGCCGGCGTCGGCGGCCCGGCGCTCATCCAGGACCAGCAACTCTTCGAGAAGCTGGCGCACTTCAACCGGGAGCGGATCCCGGAGCGGGTGGTGCACGCCCGCGGCGCGGCGGCCTACGGCACCTTCACGGTGACCGCCGACGTCACCGCGTACACCCGGGCCCGCTTCCTCTCCGAGGTGGGCAAGGAGACCGAGACCTTCCTCCGGTTCTCCACCGTGGCGGGCAACCTCGGCTCCGCCGACGCCGTCCGCGACCCGCGCGGCTTCGCGCTGAAGTTCTACACCGAGGACGGCAACTACGACCTCGTCGGCAACAACACCCCGGTGTTCTTCATCAAGGACGCCACCAAGTTCCCGGACTTCATCCACACCCAGAAGCGGGACCCGTACACCGGCTCGCAGGAGGCGGACAACGTCTGGGACTTCTGGGGGCTGTCGCCCGAGGCGACCCACCAGGTGACCTGGCTCTTCGGCGACCGCGGCATCCCGGCCAGCTACCGCCACCTCGACGGCTTCGGCTCGCACACCTACCAGTGGCAGAACGAGGCCGGCGAGTACTTCTGGGTCAAGTACCACTTCAAGACCGACCAGGGCATCAAGAACCTGACGGCGCAGGAGGCGGCCAGGCTCGCGGGCGAGGACCCGGACAGCCACCAGCGCGACCTGCGCGAGTCCATCGAGCGCGGCGAGTACCCGAGCTGGACGGTCAGCGTCCAGATCATGCCGGCGGCGGACGCGGCCCACTACCGCTTCAACCCCTTCGACCTGACCAAGGTGTGGCCGCACGCCGACTACCCGCTGGTCGAGTTCGGCAAGCTGGAGCTCAACCGCAACCCCGACAACGTCTTCGCCGAGGTCGAGCAGTCGATCTTCTCGCCGTCGCACTTCGTACCCGGCATCGGCCCGTCCCCGGACAAGATGCTCCAGGGCCGGCTCTTCGCCTACGCGGACGCCCACCGCTACCGCGTCGGCGTCAACGCCGACCACCTGCCGGTGAACCGCCCGCACGCCACCGAGGCGCGTACCAACAGCCGGGACGGCTACCTCTACGACGGCCGCCACGGCCGCCGCAAGAACTACGAGCCCAACAGCTTCGGAGGCCCCGTGCAGACCGGCCGCCCGCTCTGGGCCGCGACGGCGGTCACCGGCGCGACCGGCACCCACGAGGCGCCCTCGCACGCCGAGGACGACGACTTCGTGCAGGCGGGGAACCTGTACCGGCTGATGGGCGAGGAGGAGAAGCAGCGGCTGATCGCCAACCTGGCCGGCTTCATCGCCAAGGTCTCGGCCGACCGCGAGGACATCGTCGAGCGGGCGGTCGAGAACTTCCGCCAGGCCGACGCCGACTACGGCCGCCGGCTGGAGACGGCGGTCCGGGAGCTGCGCAAGCAGCGGTAGCGGTACCCCGATGAGCCGCGGGCCCGGCGACCGGATGACCGGTCGCCGGGCCCGCACCCATGCGCGTTCCGGGTCAGACGCTCAGGCGGCGCAGGGCCTCCGCGTGCAGCAGGCCGTTGCTGGCCACGGCGTCGGCACCGCCCGGGCCGGGCACGCCGTCCAGACCGGTGAACCGGCCGCCGGCCTCCTCGACGATGACGGCGTTCGCGGCCATGTCCCACAGCGACAGCTCGGGTTCGGCGGCGATGTCGACCGCGCCCTCGGCGACCATCATGTAGGACCAGAAGTCCCCGTAGGCGCGGGTGCGCCAGCAGGCCCGGGTGAGGTCCAGGAAGGGGTCGAGCCGGCCGCGCTCCTCCCAGCCGGAGAGCGAGGAGTAGGAGAACGAGGCGTCCTCCAGACGGGAGACGCCGGAGACGTGGATCCGGGCGGCCTTGGTCAGGCTACGGCCGGCGAAGGCGCCGAGGTCCTTGGCCGCCCACCAGCGGCGGTTCAGCGCGGGGGCGGAGACGATGCCGACCACCGGGCGCTCCACGCCGTCCGGGCCGTCCTCCAGCAGCGCGATCAGGGTGGCCCAGACCGGCACGCCGCGGATGTAGTTCTTGGTGCCGTCGATCGGGTCGATCACCCAGCGGCGGGGCCCGGTGCCCTGCAGGCCGAACTCCTCGCCGAGCACCGCGTCGCGCGGGCGGGCGCGCTGGAGCACGCTGCGCACCAGCTCCTCGGCGGCCTTGTCGGCGTCGCTGACCGGGGTGAGGTCGGGCTTGGTCTCGACCTTCAGGTCGAGGGCGCGGAAGCGCTCCAGGGTGACCGAGTCGGCCGAGTCGGCGAGGACGTGGGCGAGTCGGAGATCGTCGTGGTAATCGGCCATGGTCGAAACCCTAGCGAGCCCACCCGGATCGGCCCAGTCGGGCTCGCGGAGCGGACGGCAGCAGCCACCGGTCCCGCCCCGAGCCGGGTGGCCCACCGGTGCCGCCCTCCCGTAGCCCCCGGCCACCCACCCGACCCGCCCCGCCCCGCCGGCAGGGCGGCCCCGCCGCCCGACCCGCCCCGCCGCCCGAGCCGCCCCGCCGCCCGAGCCGGGTGGCCCGCCGGCGCCGGCCTTCGGTAGCCCCCGCCCCCACCCGACCCGCCCCGAGCCGAAGGGGCGCGCCGGTGCCGAAAGGGAGAAGCGAGGACGACCGAGGTACGAGGGCGTTGGAGCGCCGACCGTCGGCACCGGATCGAGCGCCCCGGAGGCGAGCGGGCGAAGATACTGCCCCGGAGGCGAGCGGGCGAAGATACTGCCCCGGAGGCGAGCGGGCGAAGATACTGCCCCGGAGGCGAGCGGGCGAAGATACTGCCCCGGAGGCGAGCGGGCGAAGATACTGCCCCGGAGGCGAGCGGGCGACAGCTCAGTGCGCCGTGCCGCTGAGTTGGAGGCCGATCACCCCGGCGATGACCAGGGAGATCGAGACCAGCTTGAGCACCGAGGTGGTCTCGTCCAGGAAGAGCATGCCGTAGATCGCGGTGCCGGCCGCGCCGATGCCGGTCCAGACCGCGTACGCCGGACCGACCGGCAGGCTCTTCAGGGAGAGGGTGAGCAGGCCGAAGCTGCTGAGGGCGAAGACGCAGAAGCTGATGGTGGGCCAGAGCTTGGTGAAGCCTTCGCTGAGCTTGAGGTTGATCGCGAAGCCGGTCTCCAGGAGGCCGGCCAGGATCACCAGGGCCCATGCCATCGCGTGCTCTCCCTGTCGATCGGCGGGCCGGGCCGTGATCCGGCCCGACTTTCCTATGATCACCAGGCTGGCCCGCTCCGACACCTCGAACGCGGCGAAAACGGCCGGGGCCGCGCCGTCAGTCGCCCTCGCGGGTCTCCTTGCTCGCCAGCAGACGGCGCAACGAGTACAGCCGGGCCTGCTCCGCGTGGCCGTCCGCGACCCAGGCGTCCAGCGCGCAGTCCGGTTCGTCGTGGCTGCACGCGCGCGGGCAGTCGACGGTGCCGGGCTCCAGGTCGGGGAAGGCGTGGATGACCCGGGACGGGTCGATGTGCGAGAGGCCGAAGGAGCGGAACCCCGGGGTGTCGATCACCCAGCCCGGGTCGAGCGCCTTCTTCGAGCCCGGCTTGGCGCCCGGGGGCGGCGGCAGCCGCAGCGCCAGCGCCGACACGGTGGTGTGCCGGCCGCGACCGGTCACCGCGTTGACCACCCCGGTGGTCCGCTGGTGGAGCGGTACCAGGGCGTTGACCAGGGTGGTCTTGCCGACGCCGGAGTGGCCGATGAACACCGTCGAGCGGCCGCGCAGGTGCGCCCGGACGGCCTCGGCGCCCTCGGTGGCCAGCTCGTCCCGCCGGGTCACCACGTAGTTGATGCCGAGCGGGGCGTAGGACTCCAGCAGCGGCTCGGCCGGGGCCAGGTCGGACTTGGTGAGCACCAGCAGCGGCTCCATGCCGGCGTCGTACGCGGCCACCAGGCAGCGGTCGATCAGCCGGGGCCGGGGCTCCGGGTCGGCCAGCGCGGTGACGATGGCCAACTGCTGGGCGTTGGCGACGACGATCCGCTCGAACGGGTCGTCGTCGTCCGCGGTCCGGCGCAGCACCGAGGTGCGCTCCTCGACCCGGACGATCCGGGCCAGGGTGTCGGCGTCCCCCGAGAGGTCGCCGACGATGTTGACGATGTCGCCGACGACGACGCCCTTGCGGCCCAGCTCACGGGCCTTCATGGCGACGATCTCGCGCTCCTGCTTCGTTCCGACGTCCAGCAGGCAGGTCAGCCGGCCGCGGTCGACGGTGAGCACCATCGCCTCGGCCGCGTCGTCGTGCTTGGGCCGGATCCGGGTCCGCGGCCGGGAGCCCCGGCGGGCGGGGCGGTTGCGGATGTCGTCCTCGTCGGCGTCCTTGCCGTAGCGGCGCATGTGCCCAGTCTCCCGCTCAGCCGCCCACCACTGCTCCGCCGAGCAACTCGTCCCACATCTTCGGGAAGTCCGGCAAGGTCTTGGCGGTGGTGGCCACGTTCTCCACCTGGACCCCCTCGACGGCCAGCCCGATCACCGCGGCCGCGGTGGCCAGGCGGTGGTCCTCGTAGGTGTGGAACACGCCGCCGCGCAGCGCGCGCGGGCGGATCCGCAGGCCGTCCTCGGTCTCGGTGACGTCGCCGCCGAGGTCGTTGATCTCCTTGGCCAGCGCGGCCAGCCGGTCCGTCTCGTGCATCCGCAGGTGCGCGATGCCGTACAGGTGGGACTCGGAGTCGGCGAGCGCGGCGACGGCGGCGATCACCGGGGTGAGCTCGCCGACGTCGTGCAGGTCCGCCTCGATGCCGTGGATCCGGCCGGTGCCGGTGAACTGCAGGCCCTCGTCGATGAACTCGCAGACGCCGCCCATCCGGGTGTAGATGTCGCGCAGCTGGTCGCCGGGCTGGGTGGTGTGCCTCGGCCAGTCGCGGACGGTCACCCGACCGCCGGTGACCAGGGCGGCGGCGAAGAACGGCGCCGCGTTGGAGAGGTCCGGCTCGACCACCATGTCGCGGCCGAGCAGGGCGCCGGGGGTGACCCGCCAGACGTCCTTCTCGCCGCCGTCCTCCGGGGCGTCCACCTGGGCGCCGGCCAGCCGCAGCATCTCGACCGTCATCCGGATGTGCGGCAGCGAGGGGACCGGCCCGCCGACGTGGCGGACCTCGACGCCCTGGTTGTACCGGGCGCCGGAGAGCAGCAGGGCGGAGACGAACTGCGAGGAGGAGGAGGCGTCCAGCTCCACCACACCGCCGTCCAGCGCGCCGGTGCCGTGCACGGTGAGCGGGAAGGCGCCGCGGCCGCCGTCGTCGATCCGGGCGCCGAGCGCGCGCAGGGCGTTGATCACGCCGTGCTGGGGGCGCTCGTAGCTGCGCGGGTCGCCGTCGAAGTGCACCGGGCCGTCGGCGAGGACGGCGAGCGGGGGGAGGAAGCGCATGACCGTGCCGGCGTTGCCGACGTCCACGGAGGCCGGGCCGCGCAGTGCGGGGGCCGGGATGACCCGCCAGGCCTCCCCGCCGCCGAGGCCGCCGGAGTCGTTGTTGACCTGCTCCTCGATGCCGACCCCGAGCGCCCGCAGGCCGTCGGCCATCAGCTGGGAGTCGCGGCTGCGCAGCGGGCGCCGCACCCAGCCGGGTTCGGTGGAGAGGGCGGCCAGCACCAGAGCCCGGTTGGTGACCGACTTGGAGCCGGGGATGGTGACGGTGGCGTCAACGGGGGTGGTCGCGACGGGGGCGGGCCACAGGGTCTCGGTCATGGGGCAAGTTTAGGGGCCGTACGGGAACTGTCCGCTCCGCGGCCGGATGGCGGGACGGGCCGGTCGGCGGGGCACCGTCGGCCCCGCGGCTCACAGCGGGGACAGCAGCCAGCTCGCGCCGAGACCCAGGCAGGCCAGCGCGGTGACCAGGAAGAGGAACACCCAGGCGAGCCCGGGAACGCCGGTGAGCCGGGCGAGCTGGTCCGCGTCGGAGTCCCCGCCCTGGCCGCGCCGGCGCTGGTGCTGCAGCTCCAGGACCGGGCGGACGGCGCCGAGCAGCAGGAACCAGCTGCCGAGGCAGGCGAAGCCGGCCTGGACGTCGGTACTGCCGAACCAGGAGACCAGGAAGAAGGCCGCACCGGCGAGCAGCACGGTGAGGAAGCCGAAGGCGTTGCGGATCCGGACCAGCAGGGCCAGCAGCAGGGCTATCGCGAGCCAGAGCAGCAGGGTGATCCGGTCGGCCGCGAGCAGTGCGGCGCAGCCGAGGCCGAGCAGGGCGGGGGTGCAGTAGCCGGCGGCGGCGGTGAGCACCATGCCCGGCCCGGTGGGGCGGCCGTAGGAGAGGGTGAGGCCGGAGGTGTCCGAGTGCAGCCGGATGCCCGCGAGCTTGCGGCGGGTGGCCAGGGCGGCCAGGCCGTGTCCGCCCTCGTGGGCGATGGTGATCGCGTTGCGGGCGAACCGCCAGAGCGGGCGGGCCGCCACCAGGAGCAGGGCGGCGGCGCCGGTGGCCAGGGTGAGCCAGCCCGGCGGGGCGGGCTGGGTGCCGGTGACGCGGTCCCACACCTCGCCGATGCTCTGTGCGTCCATGCCCGCTCCCGTTCTCGTCCGGCCCGGTCCGGGGCGGCCGCGGTCGGCCGGCCCGGGTGGCAGCCTCCCATGCGGGGACGGCCGGGCGGGAGGCCGCGGTTCGCACTTCGGGATGAGGAAGTGCTGAGAGCGGCGGTCGTGGCAAGCTGACGGCATGTGCGGTCGCTTCGCCTCCAGCCTCCGGCCCGAGGACCTCGTCGAGCTCTTCGGCGTCCAGCAGTGGGACCCGGTCGAGACGCTGGCACCCAGTTGGAACGTCGCGCCGACCGAGCGCGCCTTCGTGGTGCTGGAACGGCAGCGCAGGGGTGAGCCGGCCCCGGTCCGGCAGTTGCGGGTGCTGCGCTGGGGCCTGGTGCCGCAGTGGGCGAAGTCGCCCGAGACCGCGGTGAAGATGATCAACGCCCGCTCGGACACGGTGCACGAGAAGCCCTCGTACCGGCAGGCCCTCGCCTCCCGGCGGTGCATCCTGCCGGTCGACGGCTACTACGAGTGGCAGACCCTGCCGGGCGAGCGCGGCAAGCCCCGGAAGAAGCCGTTCTTCGTCTCCCGGGCCGACGGCGGCCCGCTGGCGCTGGCCGGGCTGTACGAGTTCTGGCGCAACCGGGCGGTGCCCGCGGACCACCCGGAGGCCTGGCTGGTGACCTTCACCGTCGTCACCACCGAGGCGGAGGAGCTGCTGGCCCCGATCCACGAGCGGATGCCGCTCTTCCTGGACCGCGAGTCCTACGACGACTGGCTGGACCCGGGCCTGGTGGACCCGGACGCGATACGCCCGCTGCTGGTCCCGCCGCCGCCCGGCGCGCTGCTGGCCACGCCGGTCTCGCCGGCGGTCGGCAGCATCCGCAACAACGGTCCCGAGCTGACCCGGCCGTGGGTCGAGGCCGAGCACGAGACCACCCTCTTCTGACTTCTTCTGAGCACCGCTTCCCGCCGGCGCGCCTCGTCGGCACCGCTCTCCGAGCACTGGAGTCCACGCCGTGACGCAGGAACTCGTCCCCACCCCCGCCGGGGACGCCCGGATCAGTTACCACCCGGCGGCCGCGCCGAAGGCGCTGCTCGCGCTCGGCCACGGCGCCGGCGGCGGGATCGGCGCGCGCGACCTGGTGGCGCTGGCCGCGGCGCTGCCGCCGCGCGGGATCACGGTGGCACTGGTCGAGCAGCCCTGGCGGGTGGCCGGGAAGCGGCTGGGGCCGGCGCCCAGGACGCTCGACACCGGGTGGACGCCGGTCGCCGAGCGCCTCGCCGGGCAGGGGGTGCCGCTGGTCGTCGGCGGGCGCAGCGCCGGGGCCCGGGTGGCCTGCCGGACGGGCGCCGCCACCGGCGCGGCCGGGGTGGTGGCGCTGGCGTTCCCGCTGCACCCGCCGGGCAAGCCGGAGAAGAGCCGGGCCGGGGAACTGCTGGAGTCGGGGCTGCCGACGCTGGTGGTGCAGAGCGTGGCGGATCCGTTCGGCGGGCCGGCCGAGTTCCCGGCGCTGCCGGCCGGGCACCGGATGGTGCCGGTGCCCTACGGCAGCCACGGCTTCGAGGTGCCGAAGCGGGCGCCTACCGGGCAGGACGAGGTGCTGGAGCTGATCACCGGGGCGGTCGGCGACTGGGTGCTCGGGCTGCTCTGAGCCGCCCGGGAACGCACGGTCGCGAACCGCTCACCCGTGCGGGTGAAAACCTGCCGGGGGCCGGGAATGCGGGCGCCCTCGGCATGGTTGACACCCTCGTCAGCTTGAGTCCCGGACGGAAGGCAGCACAGATGGGTTCGATCGCGTGCCCCGAGCGGCCGGAGGAGCGCGAGGCCTCCGCGGCCTTCACCCCCTCCTGGTCGGAGTGGATTGCCGCGGGCGAGAAGCCCGTCAGCCCGATATCCTCCATTTCGGGGCGGCCCGCTGTGGGCGGCCATGCCGAGGAGGTGGGTCCGGTCGTCGGGACCGAGCACGAGGCCGAGCCGGGCCGGGGCCCGGAGGAGAGCCTGCCCGCGGGCGAGGCGCTCACCGGTGAGGAGCTGGCCGAGGCGATCGGTGAGGACACCTTCCGGGTGTCCGCGGCGGAGAGCGAGGCGGCCCGGCGGGAGCGCTTCGAGCGCGACGCCCTGGGCTACCTGGATCCGATGTACTCCGCCGCGCTGCGGATGACCCGCAATCCGGCCGATGCGGAGGACCTCCTCCAGGAGGCGTTCGCGAAGGCGTACGCGTCATTCCACCAGTTCCGCGAGGGCACCAACCTCAAGGCCTGGCTGTACCGCATCCTCACCAACACGTTCATCAACTCGTACCGCAAGAAGCAGCGGGAGCCCCAGCGGACCGCCGCCGAGGAGATCGAGGACTGGCAGCTGGCCCGGGCCGAGTCGCACATGTCGACGGGTCTGCGCTCGGCCGAGACCCAGGCGCTCGACCACCTCCCGGACAGCGATGTGAAGGACGCCCTCCAGGCCATCCCGGAGGAGTTCCGCATCGCCGTCTATCTCGCGGACGTCGAGGGCTTTGCGTACAAGGAGATCGCGGACATCATGGGTACTCCCATCGGTACGGTGATGTCCCGGCTGCACCGCGGCCGCCGTCAACTGCGCGGCATGCTGGAGGACTACGCCCGTGAGCGCGGGCTGGTCCCGGCCGGCAGCGGGGCAGGGCAGGAAGCGAAGGGCTCGGGCTCATGAGCTGCGGCGATCCGCACGACACCGAGTGTGGCGAGGTCCTCGACCACCTCTACGAATTCCTCGACAACGAGATGGCCGAGGGCGACTACGACAAGTTGCGGGTGCACTTCGAGGAGTGCTCGCCCTGCCTGGAGAAGTACGGCCTGGAGCAGGCCATCAAGGCGCTGATCAAGCGGTGCTGCGGCTGCGACGACACCCCGGCCGATCTGCGGGGCAAGGTGCTGGCCAGGATCGACTCGATCCGGGCCGGGCAGCGCTCCGGCGAGGCGGTGGTGGTCGCCGTGGACGCCGCGGCCGAGGCGCACGGCGACAGCGAGCAGGGCCGGCCGCCCGCGAAGGCCTCCGCCGAGGCGGCGGCCAGGCCCGGTACGCCGGTCGAGGCGGGCGCTCCGGCGGAGTGAGCGCGCCGCCGTCCCACGGCGGGCCGTCCACCCGAGGACCAGGCGACCCCCGGAGCGTGCGCTCCGGGGGTCGCTCCGTCTCTGCTTGCGGGCGCCCTCACTCGTTCGAGTGAGTTGGTGGTGCGCCAACTGCGGCATTCCGCGATCATGCGCCCCGACGCCGGAACGGCGGCCTATCCTCCTGACGGACGCTCACCGCCGTTAGCCCGGTGCGCTGAGCGCGGAGCGGGCCAGGACGGCGGGGAGGTCGAGATCGCTACCGACAGTGGAGGAACGGACCTGCCGACGGGCGCGGTGTGCTACCTCGTGGCCGTCCCGGTGGCGGCGCTCTGCTGCCTGCTGCCCCTGCTGCCGGGGCCCGTCCCGGCCGCCGTGCCACGCTGGCTCGGCGCTCCGGTGGACTGGCCCAAGGTCGGCCTGCTGGCCTTTCTGCACGGCTGCTGGGAATCGCTGGCGCAGGGCCAGCCCACCCCCTGCCGACGGCTGCTCCGGGCCCTGCTGGGCCGGCCGCCGCTGCCCTCCCGGCCACCGGCCCGGCCCCTGGCCAACGCCTTCTTCCCGGTGCTGTTCGCCGGGGTGCTGATGCTCGCCCCGGCCGCCGCCGCCCTGGTCGCGGTGCCGATCGCGCTGTTCGGCGACACCGAGCCGGACTGCCGCCGGCGCCAGGTGTGGAACGGCGCCCAGCTCGCCCTCTCCGCCTTCGCCGCCTCGGCGGTCTTCCACCTGCTCGCCGGACCGCAGCTGCTGCTCGGCTCCCGCTTCCCGGCCGCGCTGCTCCCCGGGGCCGCCGCGCTGGCCGCGTTCTGCCTGGCCAACGGGGTGCTGGTGGGCGGCATGCTGGTGCTGGCCGAGGGCCGGCGGGCGAGTGTCCTGCTGCTCGGTCCGGTCGCCGCGTTCGGGCTGCCGGTGCTGGTGCACGCGGCCGGCGGGCTGATGGTCGCGGTGCTCTGGCAGGGCCCGTACGGGGCCTTCGCGGCGCTGCTGGCCCTGCTGCCGCTCTCCATCTCGGCCTGGGTGTTCGCCCAGGGCCACCGCGAGCGGGACGCCCACCAGGCCACCGTCCAGGCGCTGGTGCAGGCCGTGGAGATCAAGGACTCCTACACCCGGGGGCACAGCGAACGCGTCGGCAAGGCCGCGGTGCTGATCGCCGGTCAGCTGGGCATGGAGGCCGAGCGGCTGCGTACCCTGCGGTTCGCGGGCATCCTGCACGACGTCGGCAAGCTCGGCGTGGCCACCGAGCTGCTGCGCAGGAACGGTCCCCTCGACGAGGCCGAGCGGCGGGCCGTCGAGGTGCACCCGGTGCACGGCTACGAGCTGGTGCGCGGCATCGTCTTCCTCGGCGAGGCGCACGCCGGGATCCTGCACCACCACGAGCGGATGGACGGCCGGGGCTACCCGAGCGGGCTGGCGGGCGAGCAGATCCCCGAGTTCGCCCGGATCATCTCGGTCGCCGACGCCTTCGACTCGATGACCTCCACCCGGTCCTACCGGCGCGGCCGGCCGGTCACCGAGGCGGTGGCCGAGCTGGAGCGCTGCTCGGGCAGCCAGTTCGACCCGGTGATGGTGCGGGCGCTGGTCGACGCGCTCGCCGTGCACGACTGGCAGCCGGTGCTGCCCCCCGACGACGACTGCATCCGGGCGGTGCCCGACATTCCGCTGGGCGTGCCCGAACCGGTGCGGCCGGGCCCGGGCCGGGTGCCCGCCCAGGGCGGCACCGTGCCGACGGCCGGACCGTCGTGAGCGCCCGCCCGCCGGCCGGCGGGGTGGCCGCGGTGCACGCCGCGGCCGTCGTGCTGCTGGCGTTCTCGTTCGGCGCGGTGGCGGTGCGCGGGATGGCCGAGCCCGGGGTGGCGCTGGCGTTCACCGTGCTGATCGCGCTCGGCGAGTGCGTCCGGATCACTCTTCCGGGCGATCGCGAGCAGGCACCGATCGGCGCCGCCGGTGCGCTGGCGTACGCCCTGCTGGGGCCGCTGCGCGGGCTGCCCACCGCGCACGGCGTGCTCCAGGCGGTCGCGGTGACCGGCGCGGGGCTGCTGCTGGCGCTGCTCCCGGCGGTGGCGCTGCCCCGCGGGGCCCGGCGGCCGCGGCGGGCGCCGTGGCGGGACCGGGCCCGGCTCGACGGCGCCGCCCTGCGGCTGCTCGGGGCCGGGTTCGCGGCCGCGATCTTCCAGCCCCTCTACAACAGCGGAGTGGTCGACCGGTTCTCGGCGGACGGCCCCGCCTACGGGGTGTTCCTCACGGTGGTGGCGGCGCTGGCCGCGCTCTGCGACGCCACCCTGGCGGCGGTGCTGCGGCGGGCCCGGAGCGGGCTGCGGTTCCCGGCGGCGCTGGAGGACGAGCTGCGGTCGCTGTTCGGGATCGGCTCGGCGATCGCCGCCACCGGAATGCTGGTCAGCCTGGCGGCGGGCGAGGTCGGGCTCTGGGCGCTTCCGCTGTTCTGCGCGCCCCTGCTGCTGGCGCAGGTGTCGTTCCGGCGGGCCGCCGCCGTCCGGGCCACCACCGGGCAGACCATCGCCAGCCTGGCCAAGGCCACCGAGGTGGCCGGCTACACCCCGTACGGCCACGCCCGCCGGGTCGCCGACACGGCGTGCGCGGTCGGCCGCGAGCTGGGGCTGAGCACCCGCGAGCTCGCCCTGCTGGAGTACGCGGCGCTGATGCACGACATCGGGCAGCTGTCGCTGGTCGAGCCGGTGCCGGACGGGGCGACGGCGCTGCTCCCGGAGGAGGAGCAGCAGCGGATCGCCCGGCTGGGCAGCGAGGTGATCCGGCGGACGGGGGTGCCGCGGCAGGTCGCCGAGCAGGTCGCCCGGCTGGCCGATCCCTGGCCCGGGCGGCCCGACCCGGACGAGCGGGCAGTGCCGCTGGCGGCCCGGATCATCCGGGTGGCGAACGCGCACGACGACCTGCTGACGGCGGCGCGCGGGCGCGGGGTGGAGGAGGTGGTGGGGCGGCTGGAGGTGCTGGAGGTGCTGCGGCTGGGGCGGGGCCGGATCTACGACGGACGGGTCGTGGACGCGCTGGTGAGGGTGCGGGGGTAGGGGAGGGGCGCGCGGCTGGTGGGGGCGGCGGGCGCTGTTCAGGGGTTGGGGTTGAGGCGGGGCGTCGGGGCGGGCAGGCTGGGTAGGGGTGGGGCCGGGAGCGGCCGGAACCCCGGCTGCGGGGAGCGCGGGCGACGGCGGGCGTGGTTGGATGCGGTCGTAGCGTGGAACACCGACCCGGGGCACCGGGCCCGTGGCAGCGGGAGCGGACACGGGACTTGAGCGGACGACGACGGCAGGGACGAACGTGAGGATCTTCCACCGGGCACGGCACCGGCCGTCCGCCACCTGGCGGCAGACGACCGATCGGGCTTTCACGCTGATCGGCGACGGCCGCTACGAGGACGCGGGCGCCCTGCTGGTGATGGCGGCCGATCTGGAGCCGTGGCTGTCGGACTCCTGGTTCAACCTCGCGCTGCTGCACAAGTTCCGGCGGGACTGGGAGCAGGCGCGGGCGGCCGGGCTGCGGGCGGTGGCGCTGTTGGACCGCGAGCAGGGCGCCCCCGACTGGTGGAACCTGGGGATCACGGCGACGGCGCTGCAGGACTGGCCGCTGGCGCGGCGGGCCTGGCAGGCGTACGGGCTGCGGCTGCCGGGCGGGGCCGGGGCCCACCCGGACGGCCCGGTCAGCCTGGACCTGGGGACGACGCCGGTGCGGCTGTCGCCGGACGGCGAGTCCGAGGTGGTCTGGGGGCGCCGGCTGGATCCGGCGCGCATCGAGGTGCTGTCCATCCCGCTGCCCTCGTCGGGCCGCCGCTGGGGCGAGGTGGTGCTGCACGACGGCGCCCCGCACGGCGAGCGGGTGACCGACGGGGTGGCGTACCCGGTGTTCGACGAGATCGAGCTGTGGGCGCCCTCCCCGGTGCCGACCTACGTGGTGCTGCTGCAGGCCGCCACCGCGGCGGACCGGGACGCCCTGGAGCGGCTGGTCGCGGACGCGGGGTACGCGGCGGAGGACTGGACGTCGTCGGTGCGGCTGCTCTGCCGGGCGTGTTCGGAGAGCCGGATGGCCTCCGACGACGGGCACACCGCGCACCACGACCCGCACGACGACGGGGACGCGGCCCACCCGGGGCACCTGAGCCATCTGAGCCAGGGCGCCGGCGGTATGTCCTGGCTGGTGGAGCGGGAGTGCGGGATCGCGGCTCCGGCGCTCCTGGTGCGTACGCTGCTGGACCGCTGGGTGGCAGCGGCCCCCGGCACCCGCGCGTACCGGGATCTCGAAGAGGTCTGCTGAGCGGTCCGCTTACCCTTGGTCGGTACGGCCAGACGATCCAGGGAAGCGGAAGACACACAGCGATGGCGGAGCAGCACGACCACCAGCACGACCACGACCACGAGCCCGCGCAGGGTGAGGCCCAGCCGGTGAAGGTGGTCGGCGAGGAGCCGGACCTCTCGAAGGGCACCGCGCGTCCGATCACCGTCTACGGCAACCCGGTGCTGCACCGGGAGGTCAAGACCGTGACGGCCTTCGACGGCGAGCTGTCGGCGCTGATCGACGACATGTTCCAGTCGATGTACGCGGCCGAGGGCGTGGGCCTGGCGGCCAACCAGATCGGCGTGGACCTCAAGGTGTTCGTCTACGACTGCCCGGACGACGAGGGCGTGCGCCACATCGGCCACGTCATCAACCCCGTCCTGGAGGAGCTGCCGGCCGGCAGCAAGCGGGTGCTGGACGACGGCAACGAGGGCTGCCTGTCGGTGCCGACCGCGTACGCCGAGCTGCCCCGGCCGGACTACGCCGCGGTGACCGGCCAGGACAAGGACGGCAACCCGATCCGGGTCGAGGGCACCGGCTTCTTCGCCCGCTGCCTGCAGCACGAGACCGACCACCTGTACGGGTTCCTCTACATCGACAAGCTGTCGAAGCGGGACCGCAAGGACGCGCTGCGGCAGATGGCCGAGGGCACGCCGCGGTACGCGACGGTGTCGAACGGCTGACGTGTCACGGAAGGGCCGGTGCGCGCGCACCGGCCCTTCCGCACGGGTGCCTACCGCGGCACGAACAGCCACTCCGGGCCGTAGGTGAAGCGGGGGGCGGCGGGCAGCTTGACGCCGTTGATCTGCTGGGCGGTCCGGCGCATCTGGCCCATCTGCCCGATCGCCGGGCCGATCGAGTCGGGGCCGGCGTCGCCCCAGGCGCCTTCGAGGGCGTACAGCATGTCGCTGTAGTGCTGGTTGAAGGTCGCCAGGAGGGTGGCGGTGGGCTGGTCGGGCTCGTTGCCGGGGCTGTTGGCCCAGCCGCCCAGGGGGACCCGGGCGACCGGGGAGGTGTCCGGCAGCGGGACCTCCGGGCCGGTGAACCCGTACTTCTTCGTCCCCTCGTCGAGGACGAGCTTGCGGCCCTCGGCGATCTCCTTGAAGGCGTAGTAGTGGGCGAGTTCGCCCGGGGCACCGGGGAAGGGGTTCTCCGGCGAGGCGTCCGTGCCCTCGCCCTGCGACTGGATGACGTGGATGGCGGCCAGCACGTCGTCGATGGTGTTCATCGGGACGATGTCGTTGCCGGCGCCGTGGCTCGACCCGAGCGGGAAGCTCACCTGCCGCTGCCCGGTGAGCAGGTGGGCGAAGGTGGGGAAGACGTTCGCGATCCGCTGGTAGAAGGCGCCGATGGTGTTGCCGTCGGCGGCGAAGGCGAGCGGGTGCTCGGGCTTCTCGATGTCGGCGAACAGGCCCGCCGAATCGCGGGTCAGCCCGCTCAGGTAGACCTCCAGGCCGGGGTTGACGCCGCCGGGGAGCTCACCGGGGTACTTGGGGACGGTGAGCGGGTCGGTGAGGACGACCGTGCCGCCGATGCTGGTGAGCATGTTGCAGACCAGGCCGAAGTGCGACATCTCGTCGAAGACGATCTCGCGGATGGTGTGGCGCACCGGCTTGGAGTTGTCGGGGTCGGTGATCGACCAGAGCGCGGTGGCGTAGGGCGGGATGGTGGACAGCTCCAGCATGATCGCCCGCTGGAGCGCGTCCTTGAGTTCCTGCTCCGTCCAGTCCTCCTCCGCCATGCTCATGAGCTGGACGATGGCGTCGCTCCGGTAGTCGAGGATTCCGGTCGGCACGGTGGGCCCCTTTCGTTCGGCTGTGGCCGGACCGTAGCGGGGGACGGCACCGTCCGTATGCGTGCCGTTCCGGTGGGGCCCGGCGGTTTCATTCGGACGAGCGAACGACGCCGCCCCGCCCGGTGCGAACACCGGGCGGGGCGGCGGCTGTTGGTCGGGCCCCCGGAGGAGCGGGACCGGGCGGGCCGGGCGGGCCTAGAAGTCGTCGTCGAAGGAGACCGAGCCCTCGACGGCGACCTGGTACGCGGAGACCCGGCGCTCGAAGAAGTTGGTCAGCTCCTGGACGTTCTGCAGCTCCATGAACCCGAAGGGGTTGGTGGAGCCGTAGCGGATCGGCAGGCCGAGGCGGGCGAGCCGCTGGTCGGCCACCGCCTGCAGGTACTCGCGCATGGACTCGGTGTTCATGCCCGGCAGGCCCTCGCCGCAGAGGTCACGGGCGAACTGGAGCTCGGCCTCGACGGCCTCCTCCAGCATCTCGGTGACCTGCTGGGCCATCTTCTCGTCGAAGAGGTCGGGCTCCTCCTCGCGGACGGTGTCCACCACCGACATCGCGAAGTCCATGTGCATGGACTCGTCCCGGAACACCCAGTTGGTGCCGGTGGCGAGGCCGTGCAGCAGGCCGCGGCTGCGGAACCAGTACACGTACGCGAAGGCGCCGTAGAAGAACAGGCCCTCGACGCAGGCCGCGAAGCAGATCAGGTTGAGGAGGAACGCGCGGCGGTCGTCCTTGCTCCGCAGCGAGTCGATGTGGTCGACCGCGTTCATGTACTTGAAGCAGAACTGGGCCTTCTGGTGGATGGAGGGGATGTTCTCCACCGCGGCGAAGGCCGCGTTGCGGTCCTCGGGATCGGGCAGGTAGGTGTCGAGCAGCGTCAGGTAGAACTGGACGTGCACGGCCTCCTCGAACAGCTGCCGGGACAGGTAGAGCCGGGCCTCGGGGGAGTTGATGTGCTTGTAGAGGCTCAGCACCACGTTGTTGGAGACGATCGAGTCACCGGTGGCGAAGAAGGCGACCAGCCGGCCGATCATGTGCCGCTCGCCGTCGCTCAGCTTGGCGAGGTCGGCGACGTCGGAGTGCAGGTCCACCTCCTCGACGGTCCAGGTGTTCTTGATCGCGTCCCGGTAGCGGTCGTAGAACGACGGGTACCGCATCGGCCGCAGGGTCAGCTCGAAGCCGGGGTCGAGCAGCATCTTCTCGCGGTCGGGACGGGCTTCGGGGGTGGTGCTCACTGGCAGGCCTCGCAGGACTCGGGGTTCTCCAGGGAGCAGGCCAGCGCGGCCTCCTCCTCCGGGCTGAGGGTCGGGGACGCCACCGGCACCGGCGCGGCGGCGCGGGCGGTGCCCGAGGCGGCCTGGGCGATCCGGGTGGCGGGCCGCGACCGCAGGTAGTAGGTGGTCTTCAGACCGACCTTCCACGCGTACGCGTACATCGAGCTCAGCTTGCCGATGGTGGGCGCCGCCATGAAGAGGTTCAGCGACTGGCTCTGGTCGATGTACGGCATCCGGGCGGCGGCCAGGTCGATCAGCGCGCGCTGGGGCAGCTCCCAGGCCGTGCGGTACAGCGAACGGACCTCGGCGGGCAGCCAGTTGAGGTCCTGGACGGAGCCGTTGGCGTCGCGCAGCGCGTCCCGGGTCTGCTGGTCCCAGACGCCGAGCTCCTTCAGCTCGCGCACCAGGTACGGGTTGACCTGGAGGAACTCGCCGGAGAGGGTCTCGCGCTTGAACAGGTTGGAGACCTGCGGCTCGATGCACTCGTACACACCGGCGATCGAGGCGATCGTGGCGGTGGGGGCGATGGCGAGCAGCAGCGAGTTGCGCAGACCGGTCTCGGCGATCCGGGCGCGCAGCGCCTCCCAGCGGCCGGCCCACTGCGGCGCGGCCGAACCGAAGTGGTCGATGTGCAGCTCGCCGCGGGCGGCGCGGGTCTCGCCGTAGGCCTCGTGGCGGCCCAGCTGCTCGGCCAGGTCGGCGGAACGCTCGTACGCGGTGAGCATGATGCGCTCGGCGATGAGGGTGGAGAGGGCCTTCGCCTCGGCGGAGTCGAAGTCCAGGCGGAGCTGGAAGAAGACGTCCTGGAGGCCCATCACGCCGAGGCCGACCGGGCGCCAGCGCGAGTTGGACGCGCCGGCCTCGGGGGTCGGGTAGAAGTTGATGTCCACCACGCGGTCGAGGAAGGTGACGGCGGTGCGGACGGTGGCGTCCAGGCGGTCCCAGTCCATCGCGTTCAGCAGGTCGGCGGCGGTGGCACCGGGGGCGACGTGGGCGCCGAGGTTGACCGAGCCGAGGTTGCAGACGGCGGTCTCGGAGTCGTCCGTGACCTCCAGGATCTCGGTGCAGAGGTTGGAGCTGTGCACCGTGCGGCCGGGCAGCGCGGTCTGGTTCGCGGCGCGGTTGGAGGCGTCCTTGAAGGTCATCCAGCCGTTGCCGGTCTGCGCCAGGGTGCGCATCATCCGGGAGTAGAGGGTCTGCGCCGGGATGGTGCGGACGGCCTTGCCGGCCTGCTCGGCCTTCAGGTACGCCTCGTCGAACTCGGCGCCCCAGAGGTCGACCAGCTCGGGCACGTCGGCGGGGGAGAACAGCGACCAGTCGGCGTTCGCGTTGACGCGGCGCATGAACTCGTCCGGGATCCAGTGCGCCAGGTTGAGGTTGTGGGTGCGGCGCGCCTCCTCACCGGTGTTGTCGCGCAGCTCCAGGAACTCCTCGATGTCCGCGTGCCAGGTCTCCAGGTAGACGCAGGCCGCGCCCTTGCGGCGGCCGCCCTGGTTGACCGCGGCGACCGAGGAGTCGAGGGTGCGCAGGAACGGGACGATGCCGTTGGACTTGCCGTTGGTGCCCCGGATCAGGCTGCCGCGCGAGCGGATCCGCGAGTAGGACAGGCCGATGCCGCCGGCGTGCTTGGAGAGGCGGGCGATCTGGGCGTACCGGGAGTAGATCGAGTCCAGGTTGTCCAGCGGCGAGTCCAGCAGGTAGCAGCTCGACATCTGCGGGTGCTTGGTGCCGGAGTTGAAGAGCGTCGGCGAGGAGGTCAGGTACTCCAGCCGGCTCATCAGGCCGTACAGCTCGGAGACCTCGCGCACCGACTGCTCGTTGTCGCCGACCGCCAGACCACAGGCGACGCGGAGCAGGAACTGCTGCGGGGTCTCGACGACCTTGCGGGTGATCGGGTGGCGCAGCAGGTACCGGGACTGCACGGTGCGCAGGCCGAAGTACTCGAAGCGGCCGTCGCCCTCGGGGTCGATCAGCGCGTTCAGGGCGGTGGCGTGCTTGGCGACGAAGTCGGCGGTGGAGTCGCCGATCAGGCCCTCGGCGTGGCCGACCGCGATCGAGTCCGAGAAGGTGACCGAACCCTGGCTCACCGCCTCGTCGACGATCTCCAGCGCGAGCAGTCGCGCGGCGAGCTTCGAGTACTGCGGGTCCTCGGCGATCATCGACGCTGCGGCGTCCACGGCCAGCCCGCGCAGCTCGGCGAAGTCCGAGCCGGCGTGGCGGCCGCGCAGCGCGGCGGCGGCGACATGGCCGGGGTCCACCTGGGGGAGGTCGGCGCTGCGGTCGGTCAGCAGCCGAAGCAGTGCGCCACCGGGGTCGGACACCGTCGGGTCGACGGGGGCGGAGCTGGAACCCTGGGCGGGCAGGGTGACTGAGGCAGCGGTGGTCAAGGCGCTCTCTCCTGGCGGCGATCGGCGTCGGCGGTGGCTCGGGCCGGACCGTTCGGGGCAGGGGAGCACGGCGCGCCGGCCCGGAGGCGGCGCGCGACGGTGGCATCCCCGGCCCGCCCGCGAGGCCCGGAAGTGGTGCTGGTGCGAAAGGCCTCTGCGGGGAGGCCAGGCGGCACGCCGTCGGCAGGTATTCGGACTCGCGGGCTCTGTCGGAGCCGCCCGCACACCGCTGCGGGGCAGTCCCGGACTCGCACCGGGTTCCCCTGCGTCGACAGCAGGGATGAGCATACATCTAGTGGTGTCCGCTCGATGCGACCCCACATGTTGTGCGGCGTCGCGTGTCGACGTGATCGCAGGTGGTACCGGTGAGAGGCCTTTCCCGGGCTGTTCCGGGGCCGTTCCGGGGCTGCGGCCGGCCCCCGGCCGCCCGCTGCGGGGGCCTGCGCCGGGGGCCGCCGCAGGGTCGCTCCAGGGCCTTCGCGGACCGCGGCGCAGGGCGTCGCCGGGACTGCCCGGGGCCCGGCCGGTGTTCGGATTCGGAAACGGATCGGCCACCGGGCAGGCCCGCCGTCAGGGGCATGCCCTACGATCTCGGCTCATGAGGGAGCGGAGCCAGCGGGTCGTCGACACCGACGTGATTCGCGGAGCGGCCGCCGAAGGCAGTGAGGGGGGCGCATGAGCGACGGAACGGGCACGCCCGGGGAGTGGAGCGGCCGACCCGGCTCGCCGGGGCAGCAGCCGCCCCCTCCCGCCGGGCCGGGTGGCGCGCAGAACCAGCAGCCGGGCACGCCCGGACAGCCGCCGCAGGGCCCGCCGCCCGCGCCGTACCCCGGCGCGCCGCAGCCGGTGCCGCCGGCCCCGGGCGGGTTCGGTCCGCCGCCCGCCTCGTACGGGCCGCCGGTGCCCGCGCCGCAGCCGGTCCAGCCGCCGGTGCCGTCCGTGCCGCAGCCGCCGCAGCAGGTCCAGCCGCCCGTGCCGCAGCAGGTCCAGCAGCCGCAGCCGGTCCCGCAGCAGCCGGCGCCGGTGCAGCCGCAGCCCCAGCCCCCGGTGCACCAGCAGCATGTCCAGCCGCAGCCGCAGCCGCAGCCGCAGCCGCAGCCGCCGCAGCACCAGTGGCAGCCGCAGCCGCACCCCCAGCCCGTGCCGCAGCACGCCGAGCCGGACTGGGCCGCCCTCGCGGACCGGAACGAGGCGGAGGCCAAGCGCAAGGGCCGGACGCGGATCATCGGCGGTGTGGTCGCCCTCCTGGTGGTCGGCGGCCTGGTCGCCGGCGGCCTGCTGTTCCTGAACAAGGGCGACGACAAGAAGCCGGTCGCGGATCCCACCGGCGCCGCCACGGCGGCCACCCAGCCGCCGGTGCCCACGGCGTCCGGCAAGGCGTCCCCGACGGCCACCCCGAGCGCCACGCCCGAGGACCCGTCGAAGCCGCTCTGGGAGGCGACCACCGACCCGGCTCCGCAGGACGCGGCGGCGCTCTTCTCGGCGCTCACCGTGACGGTCAACGGCGCCACCTGGAACCGCACCGTGGTCTCGCTCGACTCGCCCTGCTGGGACGGCAACTCCACGGTCGGCGGCCTCGGCAAGGTCCTCGGTGACCAGGGCTGCCGCCAGGTGCTCCGGGCCACCTACGTCTCCGGCGACAGCGCGGTGACGGTCGGCGTCGCGGTCTTCGACCACAAGCAGCAGGCCGAGACCGCGGTGAAGAACTACGTCGGCCACCTCAAGGGCGCCGCGGCCCCCGGCTCGCCGGCGTTCTGCACCACCCCCGGCTGCACCAACACCAAGGGCACCCTGGGCCGGTACGGCTTCTTCACCGTCGAGGGCTCCGCCAAGGGCGGCAACACCGCGGACGCCGCCGCGACCGCGGCCGCCGCGGGCTTCGACGAGCACGTGAAGAACCAGCTCCTCCAGCGCACCAAGGCGGCGGGCGGCGCACCGGCCGCCACCCCGGCGGGCTGACGGTCCGCCCGGTTCGGCCCGGTTCCGGCCGGGCCCGCCCCGGTTCGCGCCCGGCGGGTCCGCTCGCCCCGGCCCCGGGGGATGTGGCAGGCTCACCGCCTGTCAGTCGTACACGTGTTCCGGTTGTGACGGTGCAGGCCGGTGCCGGTGAGCATCCGGAGGAGTGTCCGTGGCCCTGCCCCGCGTGCTGCGTGCCAAACCGGCCGTGCTGGCCGCGGCCGGCGCGCTGCTCGCCGCCGGCGCGGTGGTGCTGGCCGGCCAGGACGGCCGGGCCGACGGCGACCGCCGGGACGCGCCCGCCCGCAGCACGCTCACCCTGGGCGGCGCCGGGCGCACCCTGGCGCCGGAGGTCGGCCGCGAGCTGCTGGCCCGCGACCCGCAGGCCTCGCCCAACGCGCGGGCCGTCCAGCAGCTCCTCGCCGACCTGGAGAGCGCGGCCCGCGCCGGCCGCTCCGGCGGGACGGTGATCGGCCAGCACGTCGAGGCGCACAACGAGCTCTACAACCCCGAGTACGGCGACTACCGGGGGACCAAGCCGGTCGGCTACTACTACAAGAAGGCCGCCGACATCACCGGCCGGCTGCCCGGCTTCGTCGAGACCGACCTCGGCCCCGGCTACGGCCAGAACGGCTGGGGCGTCGGCAACCCGCGCTCCTACTCGGCGGGCCGCTGGCCGGCCTGCGCGGTCGGCTGGCAGTACACCGACGACGCCGTCGACCTGATGACCGCCGTCTGGTCCGGCCACCCGCGCCCGGACGACGGCAGCTACGGGGCGTCGGGCACCCGGAAGAACTGCGACGGCACCAGCACCGAGCTGCCCGACAACGGCGGCGGCCCGGCCGGACTGGTCGGGATGTCCTTCCACGAGCCGTACCCGGGCTCGGACGTGAAGTCCTTCGACCGGGTGCTCTGCTCGGCCTCGCCCGGCGCGAAGGACCCGGGCTGGTTCGGCCGGGTCGTCGACAGCGCCGGCGACACCCCCGAGTACCGCGCGCTGCTGACGGACCTCTCCTTCCTGGCGGACCACCTGGAGTACCTGGCGGCCCACGACGTGCCGGTGCTGCTGCGGCCGTACCACGAGATGAACGCGGCCGACTGCGCCCGCGGCTTCTGGTGGTCGGGCCGCAAACCCGCCGACTACCAGGCGCTCTGGCGGATCACCTACCACTACCTGGTGGAGACCAGGGGCCTGCACAACCTGCTGTTCGCCTGGACGCCGGTCTCCTGGGACGGCGCCCCGGGCGTCGATCCGTGGGACTACTACCCGGGCGCGCGGTACGTCGACGTGGTCGGGGTGGACGACTACAGCGGCAGCCCGGCGCACCCGATCGGCACCGGCGAGGTGTGGACCAAGCGCTACTACGACGGCCTGGCCGGCTACGGCAAGCCGCGGATCCTGGCCGAGTCCTTCGCCGTGCCGGTCAACTCCCGCCAGCCGGACACCCTGCGGCGGACCCCGTGGACGATCTGGACGGTCTGGGGGCAGTCGCTGACGGCGGACAACCTGACCCCGGACCAGCCCCGCAACTCCAACGCCGACGTCAAGGCCACCTACGGCAACGGCCTGGCGCTCACCGGCGGCTCCGGCCCGTTCGGTGCGGACGTCGACTGGAGCGGTCTGCACGTCCGGTGAACCGGCCGGCCTCGTCCGTGAGATCGACAACACGTCCGCACCCTCCTGAACCGGGGGAATTCCTGGTCCGTTCGCGCGTGTGGCATCCTGTGGCCCGGAATCGAACGGGTTGAAGCCGGGTGCGCCCGGCAGGGGCGGGGGTACGGGAGATGACACAGGCGCGTCCTGACCGTCCGGCCGGTGGCCTCGCGGTGGCCTGGGGGGCGGTGATGCTCGGCTGGGCGGTCTACAACTGCTTCTGGCAGGTCGGCTTCGCCACCTTCGCCAAGGGCGTCTTCTACTACGGCGGCTCCTCGGTGGGCGCCGAGACCGGCAGCCTCAACTTCGCGGTGCTGTACCTGACCTCCGGCATCCTGCTGCTGCGCGGGCGGGACTGGGCGCGCGGCGTGGTGGTCGGCGTGGCGCTGGTCGAGGGCTACAACCGGGTGCGCAGCCTGACCGGCGCGCTGCTGGACGCCCCGCAGCGCCGGTGGTTCACCGGCACCACCGAGGGCTGGCTGAAGCTGGCGACCTTCGGGCTCGGGGTGGCCGTCACCGCGACGCTGGCGGTGCTGCTGGTCGTCTCGCTGCGCCGGACCGGATCCCGCTGGGCACCGGCGCCGGGCCCGTGGGCGGCCGCCGGGCAGCCGTCGCCGTTCCAGCCGCTGCCCGCCCAGCAGCAGGGGCAGCAGCCCGGCCAACTGCACTGGTCGCTGCTGCAGACGCTGCCGCAGGACCAGGCTCCCGGCCACCCGCCGACCCAGCCCCAGCAGCCCGCCCAGGCCTGGCCGCAGCCCCAGCAGGCTCCGCAGCCCCAGCAGGTTCCGCAGCCCCCGCAGCCCCAGCAGGCTCCCCAGCCCCAGCAGCCTCCGCACCCCCCGCACGACCGGACGCAGCCCGGCTGGACCCCGCCGCCGGCCGCCGTCCCGCCGCAGCCCCCGCAGCCCCAGCACTCGTGGCCGGCCCCGCCGGTGACGCCCGGGCCGGTTCCGCCGGCCCCGGGGACGCCGCCCTACCCGGGGTAGCGAGCAGGACCCGCCGGCCCGGACCGGCGGGGTGAACGGACAGACGCAACAGACGAGGAACGACTTTCGCCATGACAGCACCAGCACCCGCGCGGACGGTACTCACCACGTCCCGCGAGGCCGCTCGGCTCGCCGACCGGCAGATGTCGTGGAAGCCGCGCATCGTCCCGTTCTACCTCTCGTTCGTGATCATCTTCGGCTTCTCGCTCTGGGCGTACGTGCCCAACCCGACCCCGCTCGGCTGGGCGATCACGATCCTCTGGGGCATGCCGGTCTTCGGCGTGCTGATCGGCTTCCAGGGTGTGCTGATGGTCCGCCGCCGACTGCGCAAGGCGAACCGGATGACCCCGGCGGTGCCGGTCGACGACGACTACCTGATCGTCCTGGTGCCGACCATCGGCCGGCACGACACCTACCCGGCGCTGGAGCGCTCGGTGCTGTCGTACGTCGACCACCTGCCGGCCTACTTCCCGTGGATGCGGGTGGACATCCTCACCGAGGAGGGCTGCGCGGCCGGCGAGAAGATCGACGAGCTCGCCGCCCGCAACCCGCTGATCCGGGTGGTGACCGTCCCGAAGGCCTACCAGACGCCCAACGGAACCAAGTTCAAGGCCCGCGCCAACCACTACTCGCACGAGCTGCGGATCGAGGAGGGCGAGGCCGAGGACGACGTCTGGGTGCTGCACATGGACGACGACACCGGGGTCGGGCCGGACACCGCCGCCGCGGTGGCCCAGTTCATCAACCGGCAGCGCCGGGCCGGGGACGACGCCAAGCACATGGCCCAGGGGATCCTGACGTACCCCCGGGAGAACGCCGTCTCCACCTTCACCTGGCTCGCCGACGCGATCCGCCCGGCCGACGACATCGCCCGCTTCCGCGCGATGACCGGGACCGGGACGCCGATCGCCGGCGTGCACGGCGAACTGCTGCTGGTGCGCTCCTCGGTGGAGGCCACCATCGGCTGGGACTTCGGCCCCGACACCATCGTCGAGGACGCCCAGATGGCGCTCAACTTCTGCGTGCGCTACCCCGGCCGCAGCGACTGGTTCAACGGCCGCTGCTACGGCGCCTCGCCGGCCGGCCTCAAGGACTTCCTCAAGCAGCGCGAGCGCTGGGCCTGGGGCCTGGTGGCGCTCTGCTTCAACAAGAGCATCCCGCTGCGGTTCCGGCTGTTCATCGGGATGGGCATGGTCAGCTGGGTGCTCGGACCTCTCCAGCACGTCGGCCTGGTGCTGCTGATCGCCTGGTTCACCGGGACGATGAACACCTCGCCGGTGACCCAGTCGGTGGTGCTGATCTGGTCGATCAACTTCGCCTACGTGATCTGGACGTACTGGGAGGGCCTGCGCCTGAACGTGGTGGGCTCGGCCGACCACCGGCGCAAGTGGTGGGAGCCGATGGCGGTGGTGGCGGCCATCCCGCTGTTCTCCCTGCTGGAGGGCTGGGGCGGGATGCGGGGACTGATCAAGTTCCTGCGCCGCGAGGAGAACAAGTTCGTCGTCATCGCCAAGCCGGCATGACCGGCGACCAGGGACTGCTGCCAGATATGAAACGCTTCGTCATCTTCATCCTGCCGACCGTCGTGCTCGGCCTCACCGTGGGCGTGCCGATCGTCTGGGGCGACCACCCGATCAAGTTCGACCACAAGCGCCCGACCGAGGTGCACTGGGCCGGTGCCCCGGCCGAGCAGGGCCGGGTCTGGGGCTTCGGCAAGGACGCGCCGCCGGAGCACACCGGGCCCAAGGTGGCCCGGCCGTGGGCGAAGGGCAGCCCGGAGTGGGGCGTCCAGGTGTACTGGCTGGACGACCCGGCCGACCCGGAAAGCTTCGTCCAGGGCAAGGCGGACCGCATCGTCAAGTACGTGGTCGGCCTGAACGCCAACGCGCTCTCGGTGTCCTTCCCGTTCTACACGGTGGGCAGCAAGTCCAACGCGGTCGCCGCCCGGCCGACCACCCCGAGCCCGGACCGGCTGGCGATCCTGCTGGACACCGCGCACCGGGCGGGCCTGCGCACCACCGTCCGGCCGATCCTGGACGAGGAGTCGCTGAAGCCGGCCAACAACGGCTGGCGCGGCAACATCGCCCCCACCGACCGGGACGCCTGGTTCGCCAGCTACGCGGCCTTCCTGGCGCCCTACCTGAAGGCGGCCGAGGAGCACGACGCGACCGAGTTCACCATCGGTACCGAGTTCAACTCGCTGGAGGCCGACCCGCACTGGGCCCCGCTGGTCGAGCAGGCCGGGAAGACCTTCCACGGCGAGGTGGCCTACGACGCCAACTGGGACAACTGGTCCAAGGGCGCCGTCGCGGTGCCGACCGGGCGCACCGGCGTCGACGCCTACTTCCCGGCCAAGTCGGCCGGGGACGACGCCACCCCGGCCGACCTGGCGGCCAGCTGGAACGGCTGGCTGGACAAGCGAGGCAAGGGCCCGCAGCCGACCACCAAGCTGACCGAGGTGGGTATCCCGGCCCAGAAGGGCGCCTACAAGACGCCCGGTGACTTCTACACCAAGCGCGAGCTCAACGAGCCCGTGCAGGCCACCTGGTTCACCGCGGTCTGCCAGGTGGCGCAGGAGCGGAAGCTGGCCGGACTGTACTTCTGGTCGCTCTACTTCGGCATCGACCCGACCCTGCCCACCAACCAGGACACCCCGCGGATGGACTTCGCCGGGCGCCCCGCCTCCGAGCAGGCGATCCGCGACTGCTTCGCGCAGACCTACGCCGTCCCGGAGGCCGCGGCCGGCTGACCGGCCGGCGGGGTCGCCGCCCGGCTCGGGCCGGTGGTGGGCTTGCGGGACGGCGTGGTGGTGGGCTTGCGGGACGGGGTCGTCGAGTGGCTCGGGGACGGCTGCTCGGTCGGGGTGGCCTGTTCGGTGGCCGGCGGGGCGGTCGGCGTCGCCGGGGCGGTCGGCGTCGGCTGGGGAGCCGGCGCGTCCGGCGGCCGGACCCCGGCCAGCGCGTCCGCGATCTGCTGCTCCAGCCACGGCGTCACCAGCCGCATGCCGGCCGGCGTGAGGTGCACGCCGTCGGTGGCGGGGGAGACCAGGTGGCCGTCCCGGTCCTTCCAGAGGCAGTTGCCGCCGGGGCAGTAGAAGGCGTTCAGGTCGAGCAGCTGGACGGCGCCGCCGGAGGCCTTCACGAAGTCGCCGACCTGCTGGTTGTAGCAGGTGCCCCAGGCCTTGCTGATCGCGCCGTTCTGCACCCGCTCGTTCATCAGCAGCACCCGGGCGCCGTGCGCGCGCTCGCGGACCAGGTCCGTCGCCTGGGTGAGCTGGGCGGTGTACCGGGTGCGGTAGTCCTCGTCGCAGGGGTTGAGCCAGCTGCCGTCCAGGTACTGCTCGGCGGCGTCCCAGCCGAGGTGCAGGACGACCGCCTGCGCCTGGACGCCGTCCAGGCTCTTCGCCCAGAGCGCGGTGCGGTCGCGGCAGTCGTCCGTGGTGTCGAACTCCACCCGGGAGGTGCCGCGGACCTTCTCGGAGCCGAACACGCCGCAGCCGCTGATGCCGCCGTCGACCACCCGGAAGCGGTCGCCGTGCCGGTACAGGCCGGTGGCCAGGTCCTCGGAGAAGGAGTCGCCGAGGGCGAGTACCAGCGGCTTGTCGGCGGGGCCGCCGCGCATGTCGTGCTCGACCCAGGCGGGCAGGTACCAGGCGCCGGCGGTGGCCGTCAGCGCGGCGGCGGCCAGCAGCGGGATGGTCGGCAGCGGCCGCCAGCGCAGCACCCGCAGCCGCTCGGTGCCGGTGTGCAGCAGCCAGGCCAGCACCCACGAGACGGGCGCGCCGATGGCCAGCAGCAGCGCCGGCGAGATGTCGTCGACGAACCGCTGGAGCAGCCAGTAGACCGGCAGGTGCAGCAGGTAGAGGCTGTAGGAGATGGTGCCGGTGAGCCGCAGCGGCGGCAGTGCGAGGAGCCGGACCAGCGGACCGCGGTCGTGGCAGAGCGAGGCGGCGAGGACGGCCGAGAGCACCGCGACGCCGGCCAGCCCGCCCCGGTAGAGCCAGGGCTCGTGGTAGTTGTCCACGCTGAGGCTGGCCCAGACCAGGCCGCCCAGCGCGAGGGTGCCGACCACGGTGGGCAGCACCGTGCTCCCGGCCCCCGGACGGCCGGGCGAACGCCGCTGGGCCCGCGAGCCCGACTCCGGACCCTCCTGGACCGTGCGGCGCAGCCGCAGGTAGACCACGAAGGCGGCGGCGGCGCCGGCCGCGAAACCGACCGCGCGGGACTCGGTGCCCAGGTAGAGCCGGTCGCTGTTGGAGCCGTTCCACATCAGCGGGGCGACGGCGGCGGCGCCGGCGAACAGCACACCGGTCACGATGCCCGCGGCCTTGAGCGAGCGGCGGCAGACGGCGTAGATCAGCAGCAGCAGCAGCGGCCAGACCACGTAGAACTGCTCGGTGATGCTGAGCGACCACATCGCGGCCAGCGGGTCGATGCCGGCGAAGTGCTGCCAGTAGGCGTCACCGCGCTCCAACTGCGCCCAGTTGGCGACCTGGGCCAGCGCGGCCAGCGCCTGCGGGCGCAGCTCCTTCACGTCCTTGAGCGGGCTGAGCAGGGCCGAGACGAGGACCACCAGGAGCACGGTGACCAGCAGGCCGGGCAGCAGCCGCTTGGCCCGACGGCGGTAGAAGACGCCGAGGGCGATGCCGTCGGTGCGGTCCAGCTCCCGGATCAGGACCAGGGTGACCAGGAAGCCGGAGAGGACGAAGAAGGCGTCCACACCGAACAGGCCGTTCTGGAACCAGTTGGTGTGGTAGAGCAGCACGGAGGCGATGGCGAGGCCGCGCAGGCCGTCCACCGCCTTGAAGCGCACCGACGGCGGCACCGGCCGCCGGTGGGCGGGCGGCTCCGCGGGGATCGCGTACCGGCTGCCGCGCGGCGCGGGGATCCCGCGCGCCTCGCGCATGTCCTGCAGGGTGGGTCCGCTCGCCGCGGAGGGCGCGCCGATGCCGGGCCCGTCGTACATGAGGTGCTGCTCCTCTGATCGATGGGCTACCACGACGTGTCTCGATCAGAGGTTTATATCAAAAGAGCGGCCTGATCGTTCGTCGGCCGCCGGGGCAGCCGGCCGATCCGGTCCCCGGCCCGCCGCTCCGCCGCCCCCTGACCGGCGGGCCGGCCCGCGGCCGGACCGCCCCCGGTGGGCCGTCAGAAGGCCATGCTGTAGACCATCAGGTCCATCCCCGGGTACGGCGCCCAGTCGCGTTCCGGGGTCCGGCGGAAGCCGATCCGCTCGTAGATGCGGTGGGCGGCCGTCATGTCGGGGCGGGTGGAGAAGGCCATCCCGGCCAGGCCGAGTTCGCGGCTGCGGGTCAGGGCGGCCCGCACCAGGCTCTCGCCGACGCCCCGGCCGCGGGCGGCCGACGCGGTGGCGAGCATCCGGATCTCGCCCTCGTCCGGGGTGGCGATGTCGGCCCACTCGGTGCCGCCCACGGCGAAGGTCACGCAGCCGAGCACCCGTCCTTCGGCCGCGTCGACCGCGACGAGGAGCTCGGCCTCCCGGGCCCGGCGGGCGGTGTCGCGCAGGAGGTCGACGTACTGGCTCTCGGGCGAGGTGTAACCGTCGCCGACGAAGGCCTCGACGGTGACGTGGCCGGCTGCTTCGAGGTCCGCTTCGCGGGCCGGGCGGATGACGATGTCCATCCGGTCAGTGTGCCGGAGCCGCGTCCGGCGGCGGGCGCCGGGGCGGCCGCCCGCCGACCGGTGGCAGCGGCCGCCGCGGGGCCGGCGACGGCGGGGGTGGTGGTGGCGGCCGGGTCGGCGTCGGGGCGCAGCGAGGCGGCCGGCATGGTGCCGTAGAGCCGGTCGGGCAGCGCCGGGTCGACGGGGTACCCGCCGGGCCGGTGCCAGTTGTCGCGGCCGGTGGCGGCGCCGCGGGCCACGTCGCGCCCGATCAGGGTGCCGAGCAGTCCGAAACCGCCGACGGTCCCGACCAGGGCGAGTGCACTTGCGAGCGTGTCGGAGTCCATGGCTCCACTCTCGCGGCGCGGCAGGCCGGCCACGAGTGGCAGGAATGCCCGATCCCATCGAAATCCTGCCACCGGGCCCTTCCCCGCGGGCTCCCCGGGGAGGCATCCTGGGCGGCATGCTGAAGAACGTGGTCGCGGTGGTGCTGGAGGAGCTCCACCCCTTCGAACTCGGGGTGGCCTGCGAGGTCTTCGGCCTGGACCGCAGCGCGGACGGCCTGCCCCGGTACGACTTCGCCGTCGCCGGTGCCCGCCCCGGGCCGCACCGCACCCACGCCGGTTTCTCGGTGGACGTGCCGTACGGCCCGGAGCGGCTCGCCGGGGCCGACCTCGTCGTGGTGACCGCCACCGGGGTGCGCCCGCACTACCCGGAGCCGCTGGTGGACGCCGTGCGCGCGGCGGTGGAGGGCGGTGCCAGGGTGCTCTCGATCTGCAGCGGCGCCTTCGTGCTCGGCGCCGCGGGGCTGCTGGACGGCCGCCGCTCGACCACGCACTGGCGGCACACCGCGGAGCTGGCCGCCCGGTTCCCGCGGACCACCGTCGAGCCGGACGTGCTCTACGTGGACGACGACCCGGTGATCACGTCGGCCGGCACGGCGGCGGGCATCGACGCCTGCCTGCACCTGGTCCGCCGGTTCCAGGGCGCCGAGGTGGCCCGGGGGATCGCCCGCCGGATGGTGGTGGCCCCGCACCGGGAGGGCGGCCAGGCCCAGTTCGTCGCCCGGCCGCTGCCCGAGGGGGACGGCGAGTCCCTCGCGCCGCTGCTCGACTGGATGCGCCACCACCTGGACGAGGAGTCCACCGTCGAGCAGTTGGCGGCCCGGGTGCACCTGTCGCCGCGCACCTTCGCCCGCCGCTTCCAGCAGGAGACCGGCACCACCCCGCACCGCTGGCTCACCGGGCAGCGGCTGCTGCTCGCCCAGCGGCTGCTGGAGAGTACCGCCGAGCCGGTCGACGCGATCGCCGCGCGCTGCGGCTTCGGCAACGCCGCCACCCTGCGGCACCACTTCGGCCGCCGGCTCGGCACGACCCCGCTGGCGTACCGCCGCTGCTTCGCCGAACCGGCGGCCGGCTGACGGCGGCCCGCCCGGGCCTGCCGCCGTCGGCCGACGGCCCGCGGCCTCAGCCGAGCGTCAGGTGCCCGGTGTCGTTCCAGTGCGCCGGGCGCAGCCGCCCGGCCTCGGCCCGCCACAGGCTGGTGGAGCAGTTGCGGACCGTGTCCAGGGCCGTCAACTGCGCCTCGGTGAGCCGGTCCAGCGCGTAGCGGAGCATCAGCACCGTACAGTCGTGCGCGACCAGCAGGACCGGTCGCCCGGCCTCCTCCGCGCAGATGTCGCGCAGCACGCTGCGCACCCGCAGGGCCACGTCCGCCCAGGACTCCCCGCCGGGCGGGCGGTAGTAGAGCTCGCCCATCTTGCGGCGTCTCGCGGCCTCGTCCGGGTGCCTGGCCTCGATCGCGGCCTTGGGCAGCATCTCCAGGATGCCCAGCTCCCGGTCGCGCAGCCGCTCGTCGTAGCGGACGGCGAGCGAGACCGGTACCGCGCCCAGCCCGGCGGCCTGGGCCAGCGCGATCCGGGCGGTCTCGGTGGTGCGCTCGTAGGGGGAGCACCAGACGCTGCGCGGGCGGTCGGCGCTGGGCAGGCCGGCCCACCAGCGGCCGAGCGCCTGGGCCTGCTGCCGGCCCTGGAGCGAGAGCGGGATGTCCGCGTCGCGGCAGCTGATCGGCACGCTCAGCGCGCCGGCCGCCTCGGCGAGCTGGAACTCGACGTTGGCGGTGGACTCGCCGTGCCGGGTGGCGATCAGCACGGACGGCAGCGGGCCGGGGGCCGTCACCGGCGCGGTGTGCGGGGCGGGCGCCGCCGGGTAGGGCGCCGCGGTGACCTGCGGGCCGGGCCGGTGGGTGGACTGGTGCTGACCGTTGAGTGTGGTGCCGAGCTCTGCCATCGCCGCTGCTCCCCGTGGGTCGATCGGGTGCCGGCCGGATGCCGGTCCGGTCTGGTGGTGCCCTGCATGTGCGGCCGTTCATACATATGATCGCGCCGCCTCCTCCAGTGTTCACGGAGGAGGCGGCGCGGTCACAGGGCGCGCGCGGAGCGAATCAGTGCGCCGCCACGGGCTCCGGCGCGTTCTTCAGCTCTTCGTCGCCGGATTCGGCGCTGTAGTCGCCCGGCCGGGTCTCGTCCGGCCCGTCCGGCGCCTTGACCGCCCGGAGCACCAGGGTGAGCACCACCGAGACGGCCAGGTTGAGCACGAAGGCGGTGAGGCCGATGTAGCCGAGCTCGCCGATGCCGGGGATCTCGGCGGCGTTCCCGCCGAAGTGCTTGGTGGCGGGGCTGGCGATGTCGTACGCCTCCCAGGTGCCGTAGATCATGCCGACCGCCCAGCCGGCGAACAGCGCCCAGTGGTGGAACCACCGGGTGAACAGGCCGCCGACGATCGAGACGAAGGTCTGCAGGATCCACAGCCCGCCGAGCAGCTGCAGGTTGATGGCCGCCTGCTTGTCCATGCTGAGCACGAAGACCAGCGCGCCGACCTTGACCAGCAGCGAGGCCAGCTTGGCGACCCTGGTCTCGTCGGCGGGGGTGGCGGCCGGCTTCAGGAACTCCTTGTAGACGTTGCGGGTGAAGAGGTTGGCCGCCGCGATCGACATGATGGCGGCCGGCACCAGCGCGCCGATCCCGATCGCCGCGAAGGCCACGCCGGTGAACCAGTCCGGGAACATGTTCTCGAACAGCTGCGGCACCGAGAGCTGGGCGTTGAACTTCTTGTCGCCCTTGCCGATGCCGGCCGCGATCGCCATGAAGCCGAGCAGCGCCAGCAGGCCCAGCATCAGCGAGTAGGCGGGCATGATCGCCATGTTGCGGCGGACGGTGTTGCGGGACTTCGAGGCCAGCACGCCGGTCACCGAGTGCGGGTACATGAAGAGCGCCATCGCCGAGCCGATCGCCAGCGTGGCGTACGTCCACTGCTTGTTCTCGGGCACGGTGAGCGAGCCGGCCGACTTGGGAGCGCTGAACTTCTCGCCGACGGCGTCGAAGATGTGCCCGTAGCCGCCGAGCCGCAGCGGGATGTAGATCACCGCGACGATGATCACGATGTAGATCAGGGCGTCCTTGACGAAGGCGATCAGCGCCGGCGCCCGCAGCCCGGAGGAGTAGGTGTAGGCGGCCAGCACGCCGAAGGCGATGAAGAGCGGCAGGTCCTTGACGAACCAGTTGGCGTTCTCCCCGCCGCCGACGCCCAGCACGTCCAGCACCGCCTGGATGCCGACCAGCTGGAGCGCGATGTAGGGCATCGTGGCCAGGATGCCGGTCAGCGCCACGACCAGAGCGAGCGGCTTGGACCCGTACCGCCCGCGCACGAAGTCGGCCGGGGTGACGTAGCCGTGCACCCGGGAGACCGACCAGAGCCGGGGCAGGAAGAGGAAGACCAGCGGGTACGCGATGATCGTGTACGGCACCGCGAAGAAGCCGGCCGCGCCGGTCGCGTAGACCGCCGCCGGGACGGCGACGAAGGTGTAGGCGGTGTAGAGGTCGCCGCCGAGCAGGAACCACGTCACCCAGGTCCCGAAGCTGCGGCCGCCCAGGCCCCACTCGTCCAGGTGCAGGGCGTCGTCGGCCCGGCGCCAGCGCGAGGCCATGAAGCCCATCACGGTGACCAGCACGAAGAAGAGGACGAAGACGGTCAGGGCCGGTACGTTGACGCCGCTCATCGTGCGCCACCCGCCTTGCGGGCCTTCTCGTCCCGGTTGATCAGCAGGTACGCGGCCACCGTGAAGACGGCCGAGACCGGCACCCAGAGCAGCTGGTACCAGTAGAAGAAGGGCACCCCGCCCGCCTCGGGGTCGGTCTTGTCGTACGAGGAGACCCAGAGCATCGCGACGATCGGCACGAGCAGGGCGAGCCCGGCCAGGACCCGTTCCGGGGTCACCGCCGGCACGGCCGCCGGGCCCGGTGGCTCGGGCATGACAGGTTCGGTGGCAGCAGGATCTGACGACATGGTTCGGCTCCGCTCCAGAGGGCTCACCCCGACGGCGCCGCAGCCCCGGAGCACCGCACAGCCCCCCGGAACCCGCCGAGCAGCACCACTGGTGATCGACAGTCAATACGGCTGCGAAATCTAGAGCATGGCGTGATCTGTGTCACCGGGAACGACAGAACTTCCCGCATTCCGGACGCTCCGCGCGCCGGGGCGGGCCGCCGCGCGCCGGGCCCGTGTACGAAGGCACCGGCGTACGCCGTGCGTACGCCGGTGCCGGGAGAGCGGTGGGGGAGCGGCCGGAAGCCTACTCGGGGCGCTTGAGCCGGGTGATGAACTTGTACCGGTCGCCGCGGTAGATGGACCGCACCCACTCGACCGGGTCGCCGTCCGCGTCGAAGGAGTGCCGGGCGAGCTGGAGCATCGGCAGTCCGAGGTCGGAGCCGAGCAACCCGGCCTCGCGCGGGGTGGCCAGGGTGGTCTCGATGGTCTCCTCGGCCTCGGCCACCGTGACGCCGTACACCTCGCGCAGGGCGGTGTACAGCGAGTTGTGCTTGGCCAGGTTGCGGCGCAGGGCCGGGAAGCGCTTCGCGGAGAGGTGGGCGACCTCGATGGCCATCGGGTCGCCGTTGGCCAGCCGCAGGCGCTCGATCCGCAGCACCCGCCCGCCGGGCTTGATGTCCAGCAGCGGGGCCAGCCGGTCGTCGGCGGTGATGTAGCCGATCTCGATCAGCCGGGAGGTGGGCTCCAGGCCCTGGGCGCGCATGTCCTCGGTGTAGGAGGTGAGCTGGAGCGCCTGGGCGACCTTGGGCTTGGCGACGAAGGTGCCCTTGCCCTGGATGCGCTCCAGCCGCCCCTCGACCACCAGCTCCTGGAGGGCCTGGCGGACGGTGGTGCGCGAGGTGTCGAACTGGGCGGCGAGTGCCCGTTCGGGCGGTACCGGGGTACCGGCCGGCTGGGTCTCGGTGAGCTGCAGCAGATGCCGCTTGAGGCCGTAGTACTTGGGCACCCGCGCGGTGGCGTCCGCGCCGGTCTGCGCGGGGAGGTTCTTCACCTGGGGGTCGTTGACCTGGGCCGTGCTGCCCCCGTCGCTGCTCATCGGACCTGTCTCCCGCTTCTCGCGGGGTCTTTGGGCGCCCCGCCGCATCGTTAACAACTCACATCGTTGCATGTATGGCTACGGAACGAATACCTCATCACGCGATGAACGATGTGCGGTGTCGGCTTGATAACGGGTGGTCCGGATCGGTCTAAGAGCCGTTGACAGGCCCATTGGTCTAGGCCAAGCTCCAGGCATCTGGTCTACACCACTAGATCGGTAACTATGAATCCCCCCACCCGTTCGATGGGGTCCGCGGCACCTTTCCTCCCGCTTTATGTGGGTCTGCCGCTGCCACCCGACGGGGGTCACTCAGGCATCCCTCAGGAGGATGGCGTGAAGCGTCAGCTCATCGCGGCGGTCGGCGTCGCAGCAATGGTCGTCGGCCTGGCGGCTTGTGGTTCGGACGCCAAGAGCGACGGCGACAAGGCCGGCTCGTCCTCGTCCGCCGCCAAGAACTACAGCGGCAAGACGCTCAAGGTGTGGCTGATGTCCGGCTCGGCCCCCAAGGGCTGGGACGACGCGGTCAAGACCGAGTTCGAGTCCACCTACCCGGGCTCCAAGGTCGAGTACCAGATCCAGGAGTGGACCGGCATCGGCCCCAAGGTCACCGCCGCGCTGTCCGAGGGCTCGGTCGACGTCCTCGAGGTCGGCAACACCCAGACCGCGGGCTACGCGGCCACCGGTGGTCTCCTCGACATCACCAAGGACAAGGCCGCCCTGGGCGGTGCCGACTGGAACGACAACCAGAGCGAGTCCGCGATCCTGGACGGCAAGCAGTACGCCGCCCCGTGGTTCGTGACCAACCGCGTGGTCGCCTACAACAAGGAGATCTGGGGCAAGGCGAACATCACCACGCCGCCGAAGACCCTGGACGAGTTCTACGCCGACCTGGAGAAGGTCAAGGCCGTCCCCGGCGTCACCGACCCGATCTACATGCCGGGCCAGGAGTGGTACACCTACTTCGGTCTGCTCACCAGCGAGGGCGGCAAGCTGGCGAAGAAGGACGGCGACAAGTGGGCCGGCGGTCTGTCGACCCCCGAGGCGCAGAAGGCCTTCGACACCTACAAGAAGCTGCAGAGCTACTCGGCCACCGCCGCCAAGGACGGTGACGAGGCCAAGCCGCAGCAGAAGGACGTCTTCGCCAAGGGCGACATCGGCTCGATCATCGGCCTCGGCTGGGAGATCCCGACCGAGAAGGAGATGCCGAAGGAGAAGATCGGCTACTTCCCGCTCCCGGGCAAGACCGCCGACAAGGCCTCCGGCGTGTTCCTCGGCGGCTCGAACCTGGCCATCGCCCAGGCGAGCAAGAACACCGACATGGCCAAGGACTTCCTGAAGATCGCCCTCAACGACAAGAACGAGGGTCTCGTCGCGGGTGCCGGCAGCATCCCGAACAAGAAGTCGCTGGACGACAAGGTGGTCGGCGACTTCGCCGCCGCCGCCAAGGTCGCCGCCTCCTCCGGCGGGATCACCCCGACCACGCCGAACTGGGCGAGCGTCGAGAACAACCCGAACCCCATCAAGGAGTTCCTGACCGGCGCCCTGACCGGTGACTACGCCGCCGCCGCCAAGAAGGCCGACGACGAGATCGCCAAGCGTCTGAACGCCAAGCAGTAGTAGTCGAGCGGCGTCGCTCACCGGCCCCCGGCGGGGGGCCGGTGGGCGGCGCCTGTCCGTCGTGGTCAGGTTCCAGGAAGAGAGAACGATGGCTGTGCATTCGGAGCGGGTGCAGACACAGTCCCCGGACACAGGGAAGGCTGCTGTGGCCACTATTGAGACGAGCGTCGCCGGCGGCGCCGAGGGCACTCCGAAGAAGAGCACCAGAACAGCGGGCGGACCGGGCTTCGGCACGCGGTTCGCCCCGTACCTGCTGCTGCTGCCGGCCACCGTGGTGACCCTGGGCCTGCTGGGCTGGCCCCTGCTGAAGACCGTGCTGGTCTCGTTCCAGAACCTGAACGCGCGCCAGCTCGTCCAGCACCTGACCGAGTGGAACGGCTTCGAGAACTACACCGAGCAGCTGACCAACGCCGACTTCTGGGCGGTCACCGGCCGGACGGTGGCGTTCACCCTGGTCAACGTGGTCCTGATCATGGTCGGCGGTTCGCTGGTCGGCCTGCTGCTCAACCGGCTCGGCAAGAAGATGCGGCTGGTGCTCTCGGTCGGCCTGCTCCTCGCCTGGGCCATGCCGGTGGTCGCCGCGACCACCGTCTACACCTGGCTGTTCGACACCCGCTTCGGTGTCGTGAACTGGTTCCTGGACCAGCTGGGCTGGCACTCGATGGCCGCCTACAACTGGACCGGCAGCCAGTACTCCACCTTCTTCGTGATCATCCTGCTGATCGTCTGGGGCTCGATCCCCTTCGTGGCGTTCAACATGTACGCCGGTCTGACGACCATCCCGAAGGAGCTCTACGAGGCGGCCCGGATGGACGGCGCCGGCCCCGCCAAGATCTTCACCTCGGTGATCTTCCCCAGCCTGCGGCCGTTCTTCCTGGCCACGACCTTCCTTGAGGTCATCTGGGTCTTCAAGGCCTTCACCCAGGTCTACGCGATCAAGGCGGGCGGCCCCGACTCGCTCACCCGGACGCTGCCCGTCCACGCCTTCCTGGAGGGTTCCGGCGCCCAGCACTACGGGACCGGCGCCGCGATCGCGGTGCTCACCATCCTGATGCTCGGCGTGCTGATGGCGTACTACTTCCGGATCATTCTGAAGCAGGAGGACGAGCTGTGAGGCGCTCGCTCATCGGACGTACCTGGCCGAACGTGATCGCGCTCGTCCTCTTCGTCTTCTTCATCTTCCCGGTCTACTGGATGGTCATCACGGCCTTCAAGGACGACAAGGACATCGTCAGCCGGACGCCGGTCTTCCTGCCGATCCACGCGACGTTCGACCACTTCACCACGGCGGTCAACGCGCCCAAGTTCTGGACGTACGTCACCAACAGCTTCACGGTGACGGTCGTCGCGGTGCTGATCTCGCTGGTGATCGCGACCCTGGCATCCTTCGCCATCGCCCGGATGCGGTTCCGCGGCCGCAAGGCCTTCGTCCTGGTCGTGATGGCTGCGCAGATGGCGCCCTGGGAGGTCATGACCATCGCGGTCTACCTGATCGCCCGCGACAGCGAGATGCTGAACAGCCTGGTCCCGCTGACCGCCTTCTACATGATGATGGTCCTGCCCTTCACCATCTGGACGCTGCGCAGCTTCATCGCCGCCGTCCCGAAGGAGCTGGAGGAGTCGGCGATGGTGGACGGCTGCACCCGCACCCAGGCCTTCGTGAAGGTGATCTTCCCGCTGCTCGCCCCGGGCCTGATGTCGACCTCGCTGTTCGGCTTCATCACCGCGTGGAACGAGTTCCCCCTGGTCCTGATCCTGAACAAGACCGAGGGGCAGACCCTGCCGCTCTGGCTGTCCTCGTTCCAGACCAACTTCGGCACCGACTGGGGTGCCACCATGGCCGCCTCGACGCTGTTCGCCCTCCCGGTGCTGATCCTCTTCGTATTCCTCCAGCGCAAGGCCGTCGGCGGCTTGACCGACGGTGCAGTGAAGGGCTGACGCGACGTGAGCATCCTTGTCCCCACCCTCCCGGCCAGCGACCAGCTGCACCGTGACGCGCTGACCGTCCTGCAGCCCGGCTTCGTCGGCACCGAGCCCCCGGAGTGGGTCCGCCGCCACCTCGCGGCCGGCCTCGGTTCGGTCGCGCTCTTCGACCGCAACGTCACCGGTCTCGACCAGCTGTCGGCGCTCACCAGGGCGCTGCGCGAGGAGAACCCCGACCTCCTGATCGCGATCGACGAGGAGAGCGGCGACGTCACCCGCCTGGAGGCCGGCTCCGGCTCCTCCTGGCCGGGCAACTTCGCCCTCGGCGCGATCGACGACCCGGCGCTGACCCGCGACGTCGCCCGCGAGCTGGGCCGCGCGCTGGCGGCCGCCGGCGTCAACTACAACTGGGCGCCCACCGCGGACGTCAACTCCAACCCGCGCAACCCGGTGATCGGCGTCCGCTCCTTCGGCGCCGACCCGGAGCTGTGCGCCCGGCACACCGCGGCCTGGGTCGAGGGCCTGCAGTCGGCCGGCGTGGCCGCCTGCTCGAAGCACTTCCCCGGGCACGGCGACACCGCGGTCGACTCGCACCACGGCCTGCCGGTGATCGACGTCGACCTGGCGACCCTGCGCGCCCGCGACCTGATCCCGTTCCAGGCCGCCATCGCGGCCGGGACCAAGGCCGTGATGACGGCCCACATCATGATCCCGGCGCTCGACCCGAAGCTGCCGGCCACGCTCAGCCCCCGCGTGCTGCGCGACCTGCTGCGCGCGGCCCCGGCCGACGGCGGCCTCGGCTACCAGGGCCTGATCGTCAGCGACGCGATCGAGATGGGCGCCATCGCCGACACCTTCGGCATGGGCGAGGGCACCGTCCTGGCCCTGGCGGCCGGTGCGGACGCGATCTGCGTCGGCGGCGGGCTGGCCGACGAGGACACCGTGCTGCTGCTGCGCGACGCCATCGTGGCGGGCGTGCGGGCCGGCAAGCTCCCGGAGGAGCGGCTGGCCGAAGCCGCCGACCGGGTGCGCGCGCTCGGCAGCTGGGGCCGGATCGCGGCCCAGGGCGAGCGACTGGAGCCCGATCTGGCGGTCGGCCTGCGGGCCGCCCGCCGCGCGCTGCGGGTGGTCCGGGCACCGGGCCGGGAGGCCCTGCCGGTGACCGAGCGCCCGTACGTGGCCTCGTTCTCCGACGAGCCCAACATCGCAGTCGGCGCGGTGACCCCGTGGGGCGTGGCCGACATGCTGGCCGACCGCTTCCCCGGCACCCGCACCCGGGAGGTCGGTCCGAAGGACGCCGCCCCGGAGCAGCTGGACGCGCTGGTCGCCGAGGTGGTGGCCGGCGCCGAGGGCCGCCGCCTGGTGCTGGTGGTCCGCGACGCGCACCGCTACGCCTGGATGTCCGCCGCGCTGTCCCGGCTGGTGGCGGCCCGCCCGGACGCCGCGGTGGTCGAGATGGGCCTGCCGCAGTCCGAGCCGGTCGGCGCGCTCCACATCGCCACCCACGGCGCCGCCCGGGTCTGCGGACTGGCGGCCGTCGAGGTGCTCACCGGCCAGTCGGGAGCGATCGGCTGAGGTCCCGTCGGACCGTGACCCCGGGGGCCGGGAAGGCCTCCGCGAGCGGGCCCGTCATGCGCATGGCGCATGACGGGCCCGTTCCGTTTTCCCGCCGTTGGCCCCGCGGCGTTCCCGGATGACGGTGTTCCCTCAAATCAGCCTTAAGACAGCCTTAAGTTCTACTTAGGGTGATGACGTCGCAACTGATCGCCACGGGCTACAACAGGTCTGCAACGTCCTTGTCGGCCAGGCCATTTGGCGTTGACACCGCCAGTGGTCTAGGCCAGGCTCCAGTCCATCCGGTTCGAACTTCAACCTCACCGGATGTGGTATAGGCCCTTCCTGAAGCACTTCGCCGTCCCCGCCCGGATCCCTCCCGGCGGACGCGCCATCACGCTGCCGGCGGGCACAGGCTCTAGCACCCTCGGAGGATGGCGTGAAGAAGCGTCAGCTCATGGCGACGTTCGGGATCCTGGCGCTCGCCGCCGGATTGACGGCCTGTTCCTCGGGCGGCTCGCCCTCGGGGGACGGCAAGGCCGCCACGGCGGACCCGAAGTCCGCCACCGGCACGGTCACCGTCTGGCTGATGGACGACGCCCAGAAGAACTGGCCGGACCTCGTGCAGCGGGTGAACGACGAGTTCGCGGCGAAGTACCCCAACGTCACCCTGCGGCTCGCCTACCAGGGGTGGGCCGACAAGGTCGGCAAGCTGGACAAGGCGCTCGCCGAGGGCAACGCCCCCGACGTGGTGGAGCTCGGCAACACCGAGACCATGAAGTACGTGCTCGCCGGCGCGCTGGCCCCGGTGGAGCGTTCCAGCTTCGACAACTCGGACGCCTGGATCAAGGCGCTCGCCAACACCTGCACCTACCAGGACAAGCTCTGGTGCGTGCCGTACTACGCGGGCGCCCGGGTCGCCATCTACAACGCGACGGCCTTCCAGGCGGCCACCGGCAGCGCGGAGTTCCCCAAGACCGAGGACGACCTCAAGGCGGCCCTGGACAAGGTCGCGGACAAGAACAAGGCCGACAAGGGCTACTCCGCGCTCTACCTGCCCGGCCCGTACTGGTACGCCGCGATGAGCTACGTCTCCGCGTACGGCGGCGCCATCGCCCGCTTCGACAGCGCCGGGAACTGGCACGGCACGCTCAGCGACCCGAAGTCCCAGCAGGGGCTGAACCACTTCGTCGACCTGGTGCGCAAGTACAACAAGGGCGACCTGGCGGTCAACGAGCAGAACCAGTTCGAGGCGATGGCCCGCGGCCACGCCGGGGCCTTCTACGGCAACGGCTACGAGGCCTCCAGCGTGACCGCGCCGGTCACCGGCGACCCGACCCTCAAGGACGCCGTCAAGCTGGCCACCATGCCCGGCCCGGGCGGCAAGCCGCTGCCGACCTTCATCGGCGGCTCGGACCTCGCCGTCACCGCCAAGTCGCCGTCGGCCGCGCTGGCCACCGACTGGGTCCGGATGTTCACCAGCACCAAGTCCCAGCAGGCGCTGGCGGACAAGGACATCCTGCCGAACAACCTCACCCAGCTGAACCCGCTGAAGAGCAAGCCGGCGACCGCCGCCGCGGCCAACGCGGTGCCGGACGCCTGGTTCACCCCGCTGGCGCCGGGCTGGGGCGCGATCGAGAAGCAGAAGATCCTGCCCGACATGCTCACCGCGATCCTCAAGGGCAACAAGCCGGTGGACCAGGCCGCCAAGGAGGCGGACGCCGCGATCGACCAGCTGATCAACAAGCAGGGCTGAGCCGCGCCGGCGGGGCCGGCGCCCCGGGGAGAGCCCCTTCCGGACCACCGGGAGGGGCTCTCGGATGTGCCGCGCGGGGGAGTCCCCGTACGATTGCCGCAGGAATCACGGAACCACCGCAGCGAGTGTGCGGACTCGCCGCCGTAGAGGTCCTCGCCGGGCATCCCCGTCCGGGCGGGGTCGAACCATCTCATCGGAGGCACATCCTGATGTCCGACCCGCAGACTGCTCCCGTCCCCGGCCGGATCATGGCGGCGGAGATGGCCGAGCAGCCGGCCGTCCTGCGGCGCATCCTCGACGAGGGCGCCCCGAAGATCTTCGACATCGCGACCCGGATCGCCGCCCGCAACCCTCGCTTCGTCCTGCTCACCGCGCGCGGCACGTCCGACAACGCGGCGCTCTACGCCAAGTACCTGGTCGAGATCCTGCTCGGCAAGCCGGCCGGTCTGACCTCGATGTCCACCACCACCGCGTACGGCGCCAAGCCGGACCTCACGGACGTGCTGGTCGTCACCGTCAGCCAGTCCGGCGGCTCGCCGGACCTCGTCGCCTCCACCAAGGCGGCCCGCGAGGCCGGTGCGATCACGCTGGCGGTCACCAACAACGCCTCCTCGCCGCTCGCCGAGGTCTCCGAGTTCCACATCGACGTGCTGGCCGGCCCGGAGAAGGCGCTGCCCGCCACCAAGACCTACACCGCCGAGCTGCTCTCGCTCTACCTGCTGGTCGAGGGCCTGCGCGGCGGCGACGGCACGGCCGCCCGCGAGCTGCCGGAGCTGGCCGCCGGCATCCTGGCCCGGCAGCCCGAGGTGAAGGCCCTGGCCGAGCGCTACCGCTTCGCCCAGCGCCTGGTCATCACCTCGCGCGGCTACGGCTACCCGACCGCCCGCGAGGCGGCGCTGAAGCTCATGGAGACCACCTACATCCCGGCCTCCCCGTTCTCCGGCGCCGATCTGCTGCACGGCCCGCTGGCCATGGTCGACAACGTCTCCCCGGTCATCGCGATCGTCCCGGAGGGCAAGGGCGGGGAGGCCCTGCAGCCGGTCCTGGACCGCCTGCGCGGCCGCGGCGCGGACCTGGTGGTCATCGGCCAGCGGCAGCAGGTGGACGCCGCCTCGGCGGGCTTCGTGCTGCCGGCCGGCGTACCCGAGGAGGTCCAGACGATCCTGGAGATCCTGCCGCTGCAGCTGCTGGCCTACGAGGTCACCATCGCCCGCGGCCAGGACCCGGACGCCCCGCGCGCCCTGGCCAAGGTCACCGAGACGCACTGAGCGCGGGCGCCACGACGCCGCACCCCCGTCCACGGGCCGTGGACGGGGGTGCGGCGTTTGAGCGGCCGGAGCGGTCCGCGGGTGTCCCGCCGGGGCGGGGAGCGCCCCCGGCCGGGGGCGGGAAGCACTACGGGCCACGGCGCCGACACGGGACCCTCAACCCATGCGGCACCGCAGCCCGGAGCTGTCGTCGGGCACCGGGACGACCGAGAACTGTGCGGGGTCCTCGCTCGGCGGTATCCGACCGAGGAGCGGCGTCGCGCGGTCAGGGCAGTTGCGCGGCGGCCTCTCCTTGGTGCTCTTTCATTGTGGACTAGACCAATCTGGGTTGTCCAGGGGACCCCGAAAATTGGTCTGGACAACCTACGGTCACCCGCGCGCGGACGGGTGCGCCACGTCCGTGCCCGGGACCTGGAGCTACGCTCGCCATGTGCCCTCGCTGAACGAACTCGTCCGCCGCCACACCACCCTGACCGGTGCCGACGTGGACTGGCTCCACATGCTGGTCTCGGAGTGGCAGCTGCTCTCCGACCTCTCCTTCGCCGACCTGGTCCTGTGGATCCCCACCTGGGACGGCATCCGGTACGTCTCGGTGGCCCAGATGCGGCCCAACACCGGGCCCACCTCCTACCAGGACGACATGGTCGGCCACCTCGTCCCGCGCGGCCGCCGGCCCTTGCTGGACGCCGCCTTCGACGAGGGGCGGATCGTGCGCGAGGGCGATCCGGAGTGGCGCGAGGAGGTGCCCGTCCGGGTCGAGTCGATCCCGGTGCGGCGCGAGGGCAAGGTGCTCGGCGTGATCGCCCGCAACACCAACCTGCTGACCGTCCGCACCCCCAGCCGGCTCGAACTCACGTACCTGCAGAGCGCCTCCGACCTGGCCCAGATGATCGCCGCCGGGACGTTCCCGTACCACGGTGTCGAGCAGACCGACATGGACGCCGCCCCCCGGGTCGGCGACGGCCTGATCCGGCTCGACGCCGACGGCATCGTCACCTACGCCAGCCCCAACGCGCTCTCCGCCTACCACCGCCTCGGGCTCACCACCGACCTGGTCGGCAGCCACCTCGGCCGGGCCACCGCCGAGCTGGTCCCGCCCTCGCGGTCGGCGGTGCACGAGGCACTGGTGAAGCTGGCGAGCGGCTGGGCGCCGCGCCAGACCGAGGTCGAGGTGCAGGGCGGGGTGGTGACCCTGCGGGCGATCCCGCTGAAGCCCAAGGGCACCCTGACCGGCTCCCTGGTGCTCTGCCGCGACGTCACCGAGCTGCGGCGGCGCGACCGCGAGCTGATGACCAAGGACGCCACCATCCGGGAGATCCACCACCGGGTGAAGAACAACCTCCAGACGGTGGCGGCCCTGCTGCGGCTGCAGTCCCGCCGGATGGACTCGGACGCCGGCCGGGCCGCGCTGGACGAGGCGGTCCGCCGGGTCGGGTCGATCGCGATCGTGCACGAGACGCTCTCCCAGGCGCTGGACGAGCAGGTCGCCTTCGACGAGATCGCCGACCGGGTGCTGGCCATGGTGATGGAGCTGTCCCAGGACGGCCGGGTGGCGACTCGGCGCAGCGGGAGCTTCGGCATCCTCTCCGCCGAGGTGGCCACCCCGCTGGCGATGGTGCTCACCGAGCTGCTGCAGAACGCGCTGGAGCACGCCTTCGGGCCGTCCGCCTCCGGGAACCTGGAGGTCAGCGCGTTGCGCGGGCGGGCCCCGGCCACCGGCATGGGCTGGTCGGACAGCTGGAACGGCGGCGCCCGGCCGGAGGAGTACCTGCTGATCACCGTGCAGGACGACGGCCGGGGCATGCCGGAGGGCTTCGACCCGCAGCAGGCGGGCAACCTCGGGCTGCAGATCGTCCGGACCCTGGCCACCGGGGAGCTGGGCGGCACCTTCGACATGGTGGCGGGACCGAACGGCGGCACCAAGGTGATCCTGGAGATCCCGGTGCCCTGAGCCGTCCCGGCTCGACGGACACGGCGCGGCACCCGAGGCGCAGTGGAGTGTGTCGGGGGCGTGTACCCGGAACGGGCGCCGGGTGCGCACCTCCGCACCACCGCAGGTGGCCATCGGGAGGCGCCCCGAACGGCGGGTGGCCGCCGCGCGTGACCGGACGCGGAAACAGAAACGAGGCCCTGTCGACCGGGGGGGGGTGGGTCGACAGGGCCTCTCAACCCGTTCCGGCCGTCGGGGGGAGTCGGCCGGAACGGGGGCTCTGGGTGATACGACACCTCACCGGTGCGTTGCACACGGTGAGCGCCTCAGCTCCACAATATTGCTCTAAGTGAACAGTATCAAGTGCCTGGGCGGCCCGGTGTCGTCGGACCGTGTCGAGCAAGGTCCTTTGTACGGAAGGCTTCGCCAGGAAGTGCAGGGAAGCCCTTGATCATGTGTTGATCGGCACTGCGGTCACTACTGGTGTTACGGCGTGTGATCAGGCGGTGCGGGCGCGGTTGCGGGCAGCGCGGCGCTTCATCGCGCGACGCTCGTCCTCGCTCATACCGCCCCAGACGCCGGCATCCTGGCCGGTCTCGAGCGCCCACTGCAGGCACTGCTCCATGACCGGACAGCGGCGGCACACGGCCTTGGCTTCCTCGATCTGCAGCAGAGCAGGACCGGTGTTCCCGATCGGGAAGAAAAGCTCCGGGTCCTCTTCGCGGCAGACAGCGCGGTGGCGCCAGTCCATGGTCGTCCAACTCCTCCTGCCGGCGGGGGTGACCCGATCGGCATAATCGATGGCTTGTGAATGTGAACGCTTTCACGAATCCCGCAACAGCAAAAGAGACCAAAGGCCCATCGGGCCCGGGTGGTCTGTGCTGGGGAGGGATTCGGCGATTCGAGGGACACTCCGCGGTCGGCACCCGCCAGGGTCTGTGGTTGCCGTCGCTGCGATGTGTCCCGATCGCCATGTAGAGGTTCGCAAACCTCGGGCCCGGATACAACCCCCTTCAGGGAGGAATTTTTGATTCTTCGGTGTCGCCTAGCTCACAGCCAGTACTTCTATGGAGTGAAGGGGGCTTGTGCGTTCGAGAAGAAGGGAGAACCCTCCTTCCAGTCACACAATCACACGCAGTGCCCGCCGTACGCCTGTGAAACTGACGCGACTCCTGTCTCCAAGGTGGTCCCCGTCCACCTGGAATGGGGCCGGTTCCTGCGAAACCAAGGTGAAGTGCCGAGCGTCGTGGTAGGAGACGACGTGCTTTCCGGACGGGCCGGCAGGGGCGGCGCCATCGGCCGAAGGCGTGTGCGACCGCAGGATCTGACGGACCGTTCGAGCGGTGCCGAACGCGGTCATCCGGGTGATGCCGAAGACATCGAGGTCCGTGTCGAAGGAGGCGAGCGGGGAGGGATAGACCGGGCGGTTGCCCAGGAACGTCCACGGCGAGGTGTTGCTGACTATGGCCAGCACCAGGCCCGGCACCGGCGCCCGGCCCGGCAGTTGCAGGGTGACGGGGCCCGATCGGCGCTGCTCACGCTGGGTGACGTAGTGCCGGAGCGCCTGCCCGACGTAGAGCGCGTGGGTCGACCTGCGCCCCGCTCTGCGCTGCTCCTCGACCCGGCCCACCACGCCCGCGTCGAAGCCGAGGCCGGCGGTGAAGGTGAACCAGCGGTCCGGCAGCCCCTCCGTCATCGCCTTGCCCAGGCCGATCGGCCGCTCCCGGCGCTGGTCCAGGGCGTTCAGCAGGGCCCCGGTGGCCTCCACGGGGTCGTTGGGCAGACCCAGCGCGCGGGCGAACACATTGGTCGACCCGCCGGGCACCACGGCCAGCCGGGGGACCTTCTCGCCCGGGCCGTGCGTCAGCAGTCCGTTGACCACCTCGTTGACCGTGCCGTCGCCGCCCAGGGCCACCACCAGGTCGACGGCGCCGTCCTCGACCGCCTCGCGGGCCAGGTCGCGCGCGTGGCCGCGGTACTCCGTCTGGGCTACTTCCAGCTTGAGGTCGCTGCGCAGGGCATGGATCAGGACATCCCTGGTGCGGCCACTGGTGGTGGTCGCTTTCGGGTTGACGACCAGGAGAGCGCGCATGTGCTCAGCCTACGGGGCGGTACGGACCAACCGGCGGCTACCCTGCTGGAGTGACCGCAGAATCCTCCGCACCCGTACCCGCGCCCGGCGCCGACCGGCCGGCGGCCCTGACCGCGGGCGCCGCCATCACCGCCCTGGAGGGCGCCGCACTCGCCGTCGTCGGCGTCTGGGACATGGTGTCCGCCGTGTCCGGCGACTCCAGGCAGCTCGCGCTGAACGAGTTCGGCGGCCTCGTGATCGTCCTGCTCGGCGTGCTGCCGCTGCTGGCCGCCCGGGCGCTGCTCAAGGGCCGCCGCTGGGGCCGCAGCCCGGCGGTGCTGACCAACTCGATCTGCCTGCCGGTGGCCTACTACATGTGGCAGACCGGCGGCGCCATGGTGGCCGTCGGGGCGGCGATCGGCCTGCTCGGGCTGGCCGGCATCGGCGCCCTGCTCAGCCCGAAGGCGACGACGGCCCTCTACGCTCCGCACGAGGGCTGAGCGCGGAGGGCCGGCGACGGCGGCCGCTGAGCGGCCGTCAGTCCTACTCCTCCACCAGGAGCTTCTCCCGGAGCTGGGCCAGGGTACGGGCCAGCAGCCGGGAGACGTGCATCTGCGAGATGCCCACCTCGGCGGCGATCTGCGACTGGGTCATGTTGCGGAAGAACCGCAGCACCAGGATCTTCTGCTCCCGGGGCGGCAGTTGGGCCAGCAGCGGCTTGAGGGACTCGCGGTACTCGACGCCCTCCAGTGCCTCGTCGGTGGCGCCCAGGGTGTCCGCCACGGCCGGCGACTCGTCGTCGCTGTCGGGGACGTCCAGCGACAGCGTGGAGTACGCGTTGGCGGACTCCAGGCCCTCCAGCACGTCCTCCTCGGAGATCCCCAGGTGCTCGGCCAGCTCGTGCACGGTGGGGGAGCGGCCGTGCCGCTGGGAGAGCTCACTGGTCGCCGTGGTCAGCGACAGCCGCAGCTCCTGGAGCCGGCGCGGTACCCGGACCGCCCAGCCCTTGTCCCGGAAGTGGCGCTTGATCTCGCCGACGATGGTCGGCGTCGCGTAGGTGGAGAACTCGACCCCGCGTTCGTGGTCGAAGCGGTCCACCGACTTGATCAGTCCGATGGTGGCGACCTGGGTGAGGTCGTCCAGCGGCTCGCCCCGGTTGCGGAACCGCCGGGCCAGGTGCTCCACCAGGGGGATGTGCATCCGCACCAGCTGGTTGCGCAGCTCGACGCGCTCCGCGGAGCCCTCGGGCAGCGCGGACAGCCGGACGAACAGGGCCCGGGCCGCCTCCCGGTCCGGCGCCCCCGAACGGTGCGGCGCCTGCGAGGGCACCGCACCGCGCAGCGCCTCGGCCGCGTCGGGCACCGGGGACTCCGGGGCCGCGGACGGCGGCGAGGGCGTGGGCGACGGATCAGACGTCGGCTCGGTCGGCTGGCTCATCCGGTGGGCGTCCTTCGGGTGCGCTTCGTCGTTGGCGGCGAGGCCGGGAACGCTCGCCTGGGTCGGTACGGCAGGGCCCGCCGTCGCGAGGCCGGTACGGTCCAGATCACTCACGGCCATTCCCCCGTTCCGTTCCGGGAGCACCGGGACCTGGGGCGGTCCCGGATTCGTCTCGTTGGTCGTACCGCGTGGTGGGCGGTACCGGGAGCCGTCCGCCGGCCCGGGTGGCGCCGGACGGACGGCTCTTGTTCGGTGCTGCTGTGGCGGCCCTAATGGGCGGCGGACCCGCCGCGCTTCTTGTGCAGGCTGATCGAGACGGTGTTGTCCTCGGCGACCGAGGACTCCACCTCGCCGGCCAGCGCGGAGAGCACCGTCCAGGCGAAGGTGTCCCGTTCCGGGGCACGGCCGTCCGTGGTCGGGGCGGAGACGATGACCTTCAGCGAGTCGCCCACCAGCCGGAACTCGCAGGAGAGGACGGAGCCGGGCACCGCCTGCTGGAGCAGGATGGCGCAGGCCTCGTCCACCGCGATCCGGAGGTCCTCGATCTCGTCCAGCGTGAAGTCCAGCCGGGCCGCCAGCCCCGCCGTCGCTGTTCGCAGCACCGAGAGGTAGGCCCCCGCCGCGGGCAGCCGGACCTCCACGAAGTCCTGTACTCCGGGCTCGCCGTCGATCTGGGACACCCTCACCTCCTGGGTGACGCGCTGTGCTTCCGGGCCGGTGGCCGCGGCACTGTCTGTTGCTTGGCTCAACTGCTTCGCCCCAACTGTCCAGAGGGGTGGTGCGGTACGTACCGGTCATACCCCGGGAGGGGTGGTCGGACGCCGCGCATCCGCCCGAGACGTTACCGCTATCGGTGGGCGGATGTCGCGATCCGGTCCCGCCTTCACGGGAACGAGCGACACCGGGTGCGAGGGTCACTCATGGTAGGCCCTCGCGACGCAGGGTGGCAGCCCCCGGGAGGGACTCGTGGCACCCGGTCGGTCAGCGGGTGCCGGCCGCGGTGAGCGCCGGGCCGGTGAGCCGGTGCACGGTCCACTCGTCCATCTGCACCGCGCCCAGCGACTTGTAGAAGTTGATCGAGGGCTCGTTCCAGTCCAGCACCGACCACTCCACCCGCGAGTAGCCGCGCTCGACGGCGATCCGGGCCAGCTCCAGCAGCAGCGCCTTGCCGTGGCCGCCGCCGCGGGCCTGCGGGCGGACGTAGAGGTCCTCCAGGTAGATCCCGTGCGTCCCGCGCCAGGTCGAGAAGTTGAGGAACCAGACCGCGAACCCGACCGGCTCGCCGGTGGCGTCGTCCTCGGCGACCAGCCCGAACACCGCCGGGGCGGCGCCGAACAGCGACTCGCGCAGCTGTTCCTCGGTGGCGACCGCCTCGTGCGGTGCCTTCTCGTACTCCGCGAGTTCGCGGATCATGGCGTGAATGACCGGGACATCGGTGACTACGGCGGTGCGGATCATGCCACGAGCCTACTTGGCCCGCCCGTCCTCGTCCCAGGCCTGGATCGAGGTCTGGTCGACGATCCGGCCCTCCCGCAGGTCGGCGACCGAGGTGACCAGCACCCGGACCCCGTCGGGATAGCGGCAGGACTCCATGAAGGCGAGGCGGTCGCCGTCCAGGACCACCCGCTCCAGCGTGTGGCGCGTCTCCCGGCCGTAGACGTCGTTCAGCAGGGCGCCGATCTCGTCCCGGCCGTGCACCACCAGCGGGTGGCTGGGCTGGGTCTCGCGGTCGACCACGCGCAGTTCGGCGTCGTCCGCGTACAGCGCCAGCAGCGCGTCGGCGTCGCCGCGCTCGATGCCCTCGCGCAGCACGCCGGTGTCGAAGGCGGACGGCGCGGCCATGGTGCTCATGTTCTCGCTCCTCCGGTCGGTTCCGTCGGCTCGTACCTCCGAGCGTACGCCCGCCCCGCCGCGGCTCAGCCGGCCGTCACACCGCGCAGGTGGGCCGCGAGCGCGGTGATCGCGGCCGGGTTGCGCGGGCTCTCCACCAGGTCGACGTAGTCCAGGACGAAGATCCGCCCGTTGCGGACGGCGGAGACGCCGGCCAGCGGCGGGAAGGACGTGAGGAACTTCCGCTTGGCCTCGGCGTCCGGGGAGCCGTAGTTGTTGATCACGATCACCTCGGGGTCGCGCTGGACCACGCTCTCCCAGCCCACGGTGGTCCAGGAGTCGGCGAGGTCGCCCATCACGTTCTCCCCGCCGGCCCTGGCGATGATCTCCTGGGGCGCGGCGAACTTCCCCGAGGTGTACGGCTTGTCCTCGCCGCTGTCGTACAGGAAGACGCGCGGCCGGCGCTCGGGCTGCGGGACGGCGGCGACCTGCGCCCGGAAATCGGCGATCAGCGCGTCGGCCCGGTCCCGGACGTCGAAGATCTCGCCCAGGTTGGCCAGGTCGGTGTAGAGCGCGTCCAGCGGGGACATCACCCCGCGCTCGGGGCCCTTGCCGCTGCGGCAGGACTCGCTGAGCACGTACGAGCCGATGCCGAGACCGGCCAGCGCCTGCGGGGTGAAGCCGCCGGCCTCGTCGAAGCCGTAGTGCCACCCGGCGAAGACCAGGTCGGCCCTCGCCTCCAGCGCGATCTCCTTGGTGATCTGCTGCCTGGAGAGCCACCTGGCCTGCTGGTAGCCGTCCTTCCAGGCCACCTTGTCGACCTGGCCCTTGTCGTCGGGCATCACGTAGCCGGCCATCCGGTCGGCCAGGCCGAGCGCGAACATCAGCTCGGTGATGCCCACGTCGTTGGTCACCGTCCGGGCCGGCTTCCGCTCGAAGGTGACCTTCGTACCGCAGTTGTCGACGGTCACCGGGTAGTGGGCGGAGCCGGCGGCGGCGTCCCCGGCGGGGGCGATCTCGGCGCCGCAGGCGGTCAGCGCGAGGGTGAGCAGGGCGGCGGTGGCAACGGCCTTGGTACGCATGGGGTTTCCTCAGCAGGGGGAGTCAGCGGAGTCAGCGGAGTCGGCGGGGCCGGGGGAGGTCCGGCCGAGCCGGTCGAAGAGCAACTGGACGGCGCCGGTCCCCGGGTGCTTCACGGGCGTCGCGCGGACGCCGAACACCTCGGCCAGCAGCGCCGGCTCCAGGACCTCGGCCGGCGGTCCGGAGGCGACGATCCGGCCGGCCGCGATGACGTACAGCAGGTCGCAGTGGCCGGCCGCCAGATTGAGGTCGTGCAGGGCCGTGAGCACGGTCGTACCGGCCTCCCGGACCAGCGCCAGCACCTCCAACTGGTGGGCGATGTCCAGGTGGTTGGTGGGCTCGTCGAGCACCAGCACCCGGGGCTCCTGGACCAGCGCGCGGGCGATCAGCACCCGCTGCTTCTCGCCCCCGGACAGGCTCAGGAAGCCGCGCCCGGCCAGATGGTCCGCGCCCACCCGCCGCAGGGCGCGGGCGCACCGCCCGGTGTCCTCGGCGGTCGGCCGGGCGAAGCCGCCGCGGTGCGGCAGCCGGCCCATGCCGACCACCTCGGCCACCGTGAAGTCGAACTCGGCGGAGTGCTCCTGCGGCAGCGCGGCCACCCGCCGGGCGGCCTCGCGGGCGGCGAGCGCGTGCAGGTCCTCGCCGTCCAGCCGGACGGCGCCGGCGGCCGGGCGCAGCGCCCGGTAGACGCAGCGCAGCAGGGTCGACTTGCCGCTGCCGTTGGGCCCGACCAGGCCGACCACCTGCCCGGCGGCGGCGCCGAGGGTGACGTCGTGGACCAGCCGGGTGCCGGCCAGGTCCACCGAGACGCCGTCGAGGGCGAGATCCATCAGCGGCCTCCGAAGGTGTAGCCGCGACGGCGCATCAGCAGCAGGAAGCAGGGCACCCCGAGGACGGCGGTGACCACCCCGACCGGCAGTTCGGCCGGCGCCAGCAGGGTGCGCGAGACGATGTCCACCCAGACCAGCAGCAGCGCCCCGGCGAGCGGCGCGACAAGCAGCACCCGGCGGTGCCCGGCGCCGACCAGCATCCGGGTCAGGTGCGGCACCATCAGGCCGACGAAGCCGATCGCGCCGCTGACCGCGACCACGGTGCCGGTGACGGCGGCCGTCACCACGAACAGCTCGCGGCGCAGCCGGTCGCCGTCCACCCCGAGCGAGGCCGCCGTCTCGTCGCCCATGGCGAGGGCGTCCAGCCGCCCGGCCGCGCCGGCCAGGTAGGCGAGACCTGCCAGCACGGTGGCGGCGGCGATCGGGACGGACCCCCAGGTCGCGCCGCCGAGGCTGCCGAGCAGCCACATCATGGCGCTGCGGGCGGCCTCACCGCGCGCGGCGCCGAACACCATCAGCGCCGTCACCGCCGAGAACCCGTAGGACATCGCGGTACCGGTCAGCACCAGCCGCAGCGGGGTGAGCCCGTACGCCGTCCGGGCGGCGGCGTACACCAGGACCATCGCCAGCAGGGCGGCGGCGAACGCGGAGACCGAGATCGCCCAGACCCCGAGCGAGGCGAACGCGCCCAGCAGCAGCACGGCGTTGGCGCCGACCGAGGCGCCGGAGGAGATGCCCAGCACGAACGGGTCGGCCAGCGCGTTGCGGACCATCGCCTGCACCGCGACCCCGGTGGCCGCGAGCCCGGCGCCGACCACGGCGGCCAGCACCGTGCGCGGCAGCCGGATCTCCCAGACGATCGCGTACCCGGCGGCCTCCCCGGCGTCGAGCCGACCGCCCGTCAGTCCGGCGCCCAGCAGCCGCAGGACGCGGGCCCAGCCGAGTCCGGAGGCGCCGAGGGCCACCCCGCAGACCAGCGAGAGCAGCAGCGCCGCGAGCAGGGCGGCGGCCAGCGCCGCGACGGGTATTCGACGGGCCGCCGGTACGGGGGCCGGTGCGGTCACTGCGGTGCTCACGGGCGGCGCGCCTTCGCCTCGGGCCGCGGACGGCAGCGAGGCGGCGCGCCCGGGCACGGAGCTGCCGGGGCGCCATCCCCTCGCAGTCCACGGCGAGTTGTCGGGAGATCGGCGTCCCAGGGCGATCGGGCTCGCGGGCACAGGGCTCCGCCCACCGTTGCGGGTCAGCGCCGGATTCACACCGGACTTCTCCCTCGGACGCCCTGGCAGCATAACAAGCGCCGGGCCAGAGCGACCCTTACCGGGTTCGCGCGCGAAAACGCGCGACCGCCCCCGTCCGCGCTGCGGACGGGGGCGGTCGGCGGTGCCTGATCGCTGATCAGGCCTGCTTGGTCTCCCAGAAGATCTTGTCGACCTCGGCGATCAGGTCGAGCAGGGCCTGGCCGGTGGCCGGGTCCGTCGACGCCTTGGCGGCCGAGGCGGCCTTCAGGGTGTCGTTGATCAGCTGGTGCAGCTGCGGGTACTTCTCGAAGTGCGGGGCCTTGAAGTAGTCGCTCCACAGCACCGAGATGTGGTGCTTGACGGCCTCGGCGCGCTGCTCCTTGATGATCAGGGCGCGGGTGCGGAACGCCGGGTCCTCGTTGGCCTGGTACTTCTCCTGGGTGCCCTTGACCGACTCGGCCTCGATCCGGGCCTGCGCGGGGTCGTACACGCCGCAGGGGAGGTCGCAGTGGGCGTGGGCGGTGGCGCGCGGTGCAAACAGACGAGAGAACATGGGAGTCCTTCCTTAGATCGTCTTCCCGCGAGCGAGATTACCCTTCCGGGCACCGGGTTTCGCGGCCGGGCGGCGGGCCTAGGGCAAAAGGCGGAGCCGGAACCGGGCCAATTCGGGCATCGGCCGCGGACGGCCCGTACGGCAGACTGGACGCGGCGAGCCGGGAGGAGCAGGCGTGGCGCGGATGACGGAACCGGAGGGCGGCACCCCGGGGGGTGGCGCGCCGTTCGGGCTGATCGACGTGGCGGGGCCCTCGATGGTGCCGACCCTGCGCGAGGGCGACCGGCTCCTGGTCAGGTACGGCGCGCGGATCAGACCGGGGGCGGTGGTGGTGTTCCGTCACCCCTTCCAGCAGGACCTGCTGGTGGTGAAGCGGGCCGTCGAGCGGCGGGCCAAGGGCTGGTGGCTGCTCTCCGACAACCGGCCGGTCGACAGTGACAGTCGCAGTTACGGCGCCGTCCCGGACGAGCTGGTGCTCGGCCGGGTGCTGCTGCGGCTGCGCCCGCGCCCGGCCTGGCTGGCCCCGGGGCACAGGCTGGAGCGGCTGCTGCTGGCCGGCCGGCCGGCCCGGATCCCGGGCCTCGCCCGCCGGCTGGGCGTCTGGGTCGACCCCGGCGCCTGGTAGCCGGGGTACCGGTCAGCCCCCGGCCAGGGCCGAGGCGTCCTGGGCCTCCTGCCGCTTGCGGGCCCGGTACGCGGCGACGTTGGCGCGGGTGGCGCACCGGTCGGAGCAGTACCGCCGGGAGCGGTTGGTGGAGGTGTCCAGGTAGGCGTTGCGGCAGGGCGAGGCCTGGCAGATGCCGAGCCGGTCGGCGCCCAGCTCGGTCAGGTGGACGGCCAGTCCCATGCAGGCGACGGCGCTGAAGTGCGCGGTGGCGGTGGGCGAGTTGTCGGCGAGGTGCAGGTGCCAGCGCGGCCGCCCGGCGTCGTCCAGGTAGTCGTGCCCGGAGACCAGCGGGCTGACGGGGTACTCCATCAGCAGGCTGTTCAGCAGGTCGACGCCGCGGATCTCGTCCCCCTCGGCGGCGGCCTCGAACACTCCGCGCAGCCTGGTCCGGACGGCGCGCAGCCGCGGCAGGTCCGACTCGTCGGCGAGCGCGGCGGCCCGGGAGGATTCGGAGAACAGCGACCGCACGGCGTCCACGGAGGTCAGGGTGTCGGTGCCGCGCTCGGGCTCCTCGGTGTTCACCAGCCGAACGGCCCGTTCGGCGTACGAGGCGAGCTCCACGGTGGTCCTTCCAGAGTCGGTAACGGGCTGACTAGCTCCAGCCTATTACCCGGGCGGGGAAAACGTCGGCGCCCGGCAGGACCGGCCTGCCGGGCGCCGTGCCGGTGTGCTCAGAGCACCTTGGAGAGGAACGCGCGGGTGCGCTCGTGCTGGGGGTCGGTGAGGACGTCGCGGGGGTTGCCGGACTCGACCACCACCCCGCCGTCCATGAAGACCAGGGCGTCGCCGACCTCGCGGGCGAAGCCCATCTCGTGGGTCACCACGACCATGGTCATGCCCTCCTCGGCGAGGCCGCGCATGACGTCCAGGACGTCGCCGACCAGCTCCGGGTCGAGCGCCGACGTGGGCTCGTCGAAGAGCATCAGCTTGGGCTTCATGGCCAGGGCCCGGGCGATCGCGACCCGCTGCTGCTGGCCGCCGGAGAGCTGCGAGGGGTAGTTCTTCGCCTTGTCGGCCAGGCCGACCCGCTCCAGCAGGGCCATCCCGCGGGTCCGGGCGTCCGCCTTGGACTCGCCCTTGACCTGCACCGGCGCCTCGATGACGTTCTCCAGGGCGGTCATGTGCGGGAACAGGTTGAAGCGCTGGAACACCATGCCGATGTCGCGCCGCTTGAGCGCGACCTCGTTCTCCCGGAGTTCGTAGAGCCGGTCGCCCTTCTGCCGGTAGCCGACCAGCTCGCCGTCGACCCAGAGCCGGCCGGCGTTGATCTTCTCCAGGTGGTTGATGCACCGCAGGAAGGTGGACTTGCCGGAGCCGGAGGGGCCGATCAGGCAGAACACCTCGCCCTGCTTGACCTCCAGGTCGATGCCCTTGAGCACCTGGACCGTGCCGTAGGACTTGTGGACGTCCTCGGCCCGGACCATCGGGCCGCCGTTGCCGGCGTCGGCGGGGGTCTTGGTCAGATCGGTCATACGTGACCACCTCCCTCAAGCCCCGGGACCACGTCGGCGGTGGTCTTCGGGGTGGGCTTCCCGGCGAACAGCCTCCGCAGCCGCTGGATCGGCGTGGGCGGGAGCGTCCGGTTGGAGCCGCGGGCGTAGTGCCGCTCGATGTAGTACTGGCCGATGGTCAGCAGCGACGTGAAGAACAGGTACCAGAGGCTGACCACGATCAGCAGCGGGATGTTCTGGTAGTTGCGCGAGTAGATCACCTGGCCGGCCCGGAAGATCTCCTCCAGGGAGATCACGCTGACCAGCGAGGTGGTCTTCAGCATCGAGATGGTCTCGTTGCCGGTGGGCGGGATGATCACCCGCATGGCCTGCGGGAGCACGATCCGCCGCATGGTCTGGAAGCGGCTCATGCCGAGCGCGTGCGAGGCCTCGCTCTGGCCCTCGTCGACCGACTGGATGCCGCCGCGGACGATCTCCGCCATGTAGGCGGCCTCGTTGAGGCCCAGGCCCAGCAGGGCGGCGACGAAGGTCGGGATCAGCACGTTGGTGGACTCGGACCAGAACTCCGGTCCCCACGGTACGCCGATCGAGAGCTTGGCCCAGATCAGGCCGAGGAAGTTCCAGAAGACCAGCTGCACCAGGACGGGCGTGCCGCGGAAGATCCAGATGTACATCCACGCGGTGCCGGAGAGCAGCGGGTTGGGGGAGAGCCGCATCACCGCGAGGATGATGCCGCCGACCACACCCATGATCATGGCGAGCGCGGTCAGCTCCAGCGTGACGAGCATGCCGTGCACGATGCTGTCGTGGAAGAGGTACTTCCCGACGATGTCCCACTTGAAGGCGGGATTGGTGAAGAGGGCGCTCAGCAGCATCGCCGCGAGCAGGGCGATGACGACGGCGCCCGCCCAGCGTCCGGGGTGGCGCACGGGGACGGCCTTGATGGTCTCAGGCCGTCCCTTCGTCGCCTTCCCCTTGTCCAGAGAGTTCACGGTGTGGCCTCGGGGGAGAGAGAGTCAGGCGGAGGGTCAGCTGACGGCGCCGTTGACGGTCGACTTGTCGATCGCACCGGCCTCGACGCCCCACTTGGAGAGGATCTGCTTGTAGGTGCCGTCGTCGATCAGCGACTGCAGGGCGCTCTGGACGGCGGGGGTGAGGGCCGAGCCCTTGGCCAGCGCGATGCCGTAGGGGGCGGCGTCGTAGGTGGCGCCGACCTTCTCCAGCTGCCCGCCGGACTGCTTGACCGCGTAGTCGACGACCGGGGAGTCGGCCATCATGAGCTGGTCGCGGCCGGAGACCACGGCGTTGGTGACGTCGGTCTGGAGGTCGAACTTGTCACCGTCGTTGACGATGCCCGGCTTGCCGGCCTGGGCGCAGGCGGGGTTGCGGGTGTCGGTGATCTCCTGCGCCTGCGTGGTGCCGGTCTGGACGGCGACCTTCTTGCCGCACAGGTCGGCGGGGTCGATCTTGTCCGGGTTGCCCTTCTTCACCGCGATGGCGCTGCCCGCGTTGAAGTAGGTGACCATGTCGACGGTCTGCTCGCGCTCCTTGTTGTCCGTCAGGGACGACATGCCGATCTGGAACTTGTTCGACTGGATACCGGGGATGATCGCGGTGAAACCGGAGTCCTGGACGTCGACCTTGAGACCGAGCCTGGCGGCGACCGCGGTGATCAGGTCGACGTCCATGCCCTCGATCTTGCCGTTGTCGGCCTTGAACTCGTTGGGCGCGTACGAGGCGTCCGAGCCGACCGTGAGCTTCCCGGCGGACTTGATGTCGGCGGGGACGAGGGCGACCAGCTTGTCGTCGGCCTTCACCTCGTTGACGGTCGCGCCGGCGTTGGGGGCGCCGGTGCTCTCGTCCTTGCTGCTGCTACAGGCGGTGAGGGCCAGGGAGACGGACGCGAGTACCGCGCCGGCGGCGAGGAGGCGGGTGCGCGGGGTACGGGCGGTCATGGGGGATCTCCTCCTGAGGGAGAGGTCGGGCGGAGCGCGCCGCGGGGAGCGGCACACCGGGGCAGCAGGCCGTACGGCGCTGTACGGGGTGTATGTCGCTGTACGTCGTCGAACGGGCAGAGCCGGTCGTGCTGGGCCTGAGCAGGCTTCGCGCAGGGTGGTGCGTGGTACTGCTTCCGCCACCCTCCGCCGAGGTGGACGTTGATCGAACCGCCTCGACCAGTGGCCGGCTCGATCGGAGATGGGGGGAATCCTGCCATCTGATGACGGTCGGATGGCCCTCATTCAGATCAAAATCGGATAACGGGGGGTCACACTGTCCGCTATTCGGACCAATACCGTGTCCCTGTCACCCTGCGTATAAGTATGCAGATCTCCCCGCGCTCTGCCCGGAGGCCCGCCCGTGTGCCCGCCGGACGGGTCCCCCGGCCGCCACGCCCGGTGATGACGCCCGGTGACGGCGCCCGAGACGGTGGCCGGTGACGGCGCCCGGTGCCTGCCCCCGCGCGGCCGCTCAGATGCCGCCGTTGACCACCGCGTTCTGGGCCGCCCCCGCGGCGACGTTCCACTTGGCGAGGATCTTGTCGTACTCGCCGCTGCGGATCAGCTGGTCCACCGCCTTGGTCAGCACGTCGCGCAGGTCGGTGTCCCCCTTGCGCACCGCGATCCCGTACGGGTTCGACCGGGACTGCGCGCCGGTCACCTCGAAGCGGTTGCCGCCGTCGGTGGTCTTCGCCGCGTAGGCGGCCACCGGGAAGTCGTCCAGGCCGGCGGCCGCCGTGCCCGCGGCGACCTCGGCCAGTGCCTTGGCGTCGCTGTCGAACTTGTGGACGGTCAGCGGCTTGCCGCTCCGGCCGCAGGCCAGCACCTGGCGGGCGACGATCTCGTCCTGGGTGGTGTTCTGCTGCACCGCGACGACCCGGCCGCACAGGTCGTCCAGGGTGCGGACGCCCTTGGGGTTGCCCTTCTGGACGATGATCGAGGTACCGGCGATGAAGTAGTCCACGAAGTCCACGCCCGGGTCGACCTGCTTGCCCGCGTCGTCGACGCCGTCACGGCGCTGGCGGATGTCGCTCAGACCGGACATCGCCACGTCGACCTGCTTGGCGTGCAGGTTCGGTATCAGCTTCTCGAACGGGGTGTCGACGACCTCGATCCGCAGGCCGAGGATCTTGCCGACGGCGTTGGCGATGTCGGGGTCGATGCCGTCCGGCTTGCCGTCCGCACCCCGGAAGTCCACCGGCGCGTAGTTGAGGTCCGAGGCGATCCGGAGCACGCCCGCGGTGCGCTGGGCCTGGGGGATGCGGCCCCGGAGCTCCTGGACCGGGTCCTTCGCGGCGGCCTGCTCGTCGCCGCCGCAACCGGTCAGCAGCAGGGCGCCGGCGGTGGCCAGGCAGAGGGCCGCGGCGGCCGGTCGGCGGGGGTGGGCGCGGTGGTGCATGAGGGTGCTCCTGTGGGAGGGAGGTGGTGTCGCCACGCCGTCGCGGAGATGTACGCGAGACGGCGGAAGAAGGGATCCTCCCATCCCGACCTGCCGGTCCCGGCGGCGGGTGTGTCAGAATCCAGTACCGGGTGACCCCCGATGCTCGAACCGGACCACCGAGTCGCGACAGGCTCGGGGTGCGCAGGAACGGAAGTCCACGACGACGCCGACTCCGTATCCGAGGCACCGCCTCCCCGTCGTGTCCTGGTTCACTCCTGCGAGTGCGCGTGCTCGTCCGCTGTTGCCGCCACCGGTGCCCGGTGTTCCAGACACCAGGCACCCCGTCTTTTGGCCGCGATGCGGAGGAAGCACGCGCGACGAGGACGAAAAGGCATAGGTGCGATGCCGTCGTCCGACCTACGCTCGGCCCGGGAAGAAGCAGCAGCACAGCGCAGGCTCAACAGTTACACAACCCTCATTCCGAGGGCGCGGCCCCGACGGCGGCGCCCCGATCCAGCCCTCCCCGGGTCCGCCTCGGCGTACCCGGTTTCAAGTTTCCGGCCGGGTCGTCCGCCCGTCGGCCACGCGTCCTCGCTGATCAATGACGAAGAGGTCATCGTGGCAGCGGAGATCATCCACAGCAGCACCCAGGACACCGTCGATCCGGTCGATGCCGTTTTCGCGCTCCACCGCGGCGGCAAGATGGAGGTCCGGGCGACCGTTCCGGTGCGCGACGCGGACGACCTGTCCCTCGCCTACACCCCCGGTGTCGCACGGGTCTGCACGGCCATCGCCGAGCAGCCGGAGCTGGTGAACGACTACACCTGGAAGGCCAACACGGTCGCCGTCGTCACCGACGGCACCGCGGTGCTGGGCCTCGGCGACATCGGCCCGGAGGCCTCGCTGCCCGTCATGGAGGGCAAGGCCATCCTGTTCAAGCAGTTCGGCGGCGTGGACGCGGTGCCGATCGCGCTCGCCTGCACCGGGGTGGACGAGATCGTCGAGACCGTCGTCCGGCTGGCGCCCTCCTTCGGCGGCGTCAACCTGGAGGACATCTCCGCGCCCCGTTGCTTCGAGATCGAGCGCCGCCTCCAGGAGGCGCTGGACATCCCGATCTTCCACGACGACCAGCACGGCACCGCGATCGTCACCACCGCGGCGCTCTGGAACGCGGCCCGGGTGACCGGCCGGGAGATCGGCACCCTGCGGGCCGTCATCTCCGGCGCCGGCGCGGCCGGGATCGCGATCGCCAAGATGCTGGTCGCCGCCGGCATCGGCGACGTGGCGGTCTGCGACCGCCGGGGCGTCGTGTACGAGGGCCGCGGCGACCTGACCGACGTCAAGGCCGAGATCGCCGCGCAGACCAACCGGACCGGCGTCAAGGGCTCGCTGGCCGACGCGCTGGCCGGTGCCGACGTCTTCATCGGCGTCTCCGGCGGGACCGTGCCGGAGGAGGTCGTGGCCACCATGGCCGAGGGCGCCTTCATCTTCGCGATGGCCAACCCCAACCCGGAGATCCACCCGGAGGTCGCGCACAAGTACGCGGCGGTCGTCGCCACCGGTCGCAGCGACTTCCCGAACCAGATCAACAACGTGCTGGCCTTCCCCGGCATCTTCGCCGGCGCCCTCCAGGTCCGGGCGACCCGGATCACCGAGGGCATGAAGCTGGCCGCCGCCAAGGCGCTGGCCGGTGTGGTCGCCGACGAGCTGACGCCGCAGAAGGTGATCCCCTCGCCGTTCGACGAGCGGGTCGCCCCGGCCGTCACCAAGGCCGTCGCCGAGGCCGCCCGGGCCGAGGGCGTCGCCCGGCGCTGACGCCCGGGCCGGGAGCGCCCCCCGCGGCGGGGGGCGCTCCCGGCCGGCTCCGCGCTCCCGGCCGAACCCGGGACGCGCGTCACAGTCACACCCTGTTCCGGGCCCGGGCCGTCGCCGCTATCGTCCGGACCATGTTTGCTGCCTACGCCGCACGAATCGACGCCGACGACCCGCTGAGCGGGCTGGAGCTGGGCGAACTCCCCGAACCGCAGGCGCGTCCCGGGTGGAGCGTGGTCACGGTCAGGGCCGCCAGCCTCAACCACCACGACCTCTGGTCGCTGCGCGGGGTCGGCCTGCCCGCCGGGAAGCTGCCGATGATCCTCGGCTGCGACGCCGCCGGTGTCGACGAGAACGGCAACGAAGTGGTCGTCCACTCGGTGATCGGCCAGAGCGGCCACGGCGTGGGCCCGGACGAGCGGCGCTCCATCCTCACCGAGCACTACCAGGGCACCTTCGCCCAGCGGGTGGCGGTGCCGACCTGGAACCTGCTGCCCAAGCCGGCCGGGCTCAGCTTCGAGCAGGCCGCCTGCCTGCCCACCGCCTGGCTGACGGCCTACCGGATGCTGTTCACCAACGCCGGGGTGAAGCCCGGCGACACCGTGCTGGTGCAGGGCGCCGGCGGCGGTGTGGCGACCGCCCTGATCGTCCTCGGCAAGGCCGCCGGACTGCGGGTCTGGGTCACCGGCCGGGACGAGGCCAAGCGGGCCCGGGCCGTGGAGCTCGGCGCCGACGCCGCCTTCGAGAGCGGCGCCCGGCTGCCCGAGCGGGTGGACGCGGTGATGGAGACGGTCGGCGCCGCGACCTGGGCGCACTCGGTGAAGTCGCTGCGCCCGGGCGGCACCGTGGTCATCTCCGGGGCCACCTCCGGCCCCAATCCGAAGACCGCCGAGCTGAACCGGATCTTCTTCCTGGAGCTCAGGGTGGTCGGCTCGACCATGGGCACCAAGGAGGAGCTGGCCGGGCTGCTCTCGCTCTGCGCCACCACCGGCATCCGGCCGCAGATCGACTCGGTGCTGCCGCTCGCCGAGGCCCGGGAGGGCTTCGCCCGGCTCGCCGGGGGCGACGTCTTCGGGAAGATCGTGCTCACCCCCTGAACGCCGGCGGGCCGGCGCTCCCGGGGGAGCGCCGGCCCGCACGGACCCGTCGGCCCGGTCAGCCCAGGAGGCGGCGCAGCCGCTCGCCGGCCGTGCCCAGCACCGAGCGGGCCTCGGCCAGCCGCTCGGGCGTCACCCCGCCGTCCCGGGCCGCGTCGCGGACCTGGTCCCGGAAGCGGTCGAGCAGCCGTTCCAGCTCGCGGGCCGGATCACCGGCCGGGTCGGTCGCGGTCCAGGCCGGAAGGTCGGCCGGGGCGGTGCCGGCCGGCTCGTCCTTGTCGAGGTCGATCCGGGTGACCCTGACCTTCTCGGCGGGTGCCTCGGCGTCCTGCGCCGGGTGGCCCCAGCGGGCGGCGTCGGCCAGCCCGGCCAGACCCTTGGTGAGTTCGGAGAGCCCCTCGGCCAGTCCGGTCGGCCAGTCGCCGCGGGCCGCGTGGTCGCGGACCTGCTGCTCGACCCGGCGCTTGATCCGCAGCGCCTCCTGCTGGGCGGCCGTCCGCGCCGCCCGGGACTGCTCGCGGAGCCTGCGGGCCTCCTCCTCGGCGGCCTTCGCCTTGGCCTTGGCCGCCTTCTCCTGCTCCTTGGCGCGCTTGGCCTGCTCCTTGGCCTGCTTCTTGAACTGGGCGAACTCGTCCTTGGCGCGCTGCCAGGCGTCCTTGTCCCCCCAGGGGCCGGCCCACGGGTCCCCGCTCTCGGCGCCCTCCGGGCGGGGTGCCTGCTTCGCCGCCCCCCACAGCTCCTCGCGCAGGCTCCGGGCGCCGTCCCGGACGTCCTCGCGGATCGCCCCGGCGAGCTGGGCCACCGAGTCGCGGATCTCCAGCTCCAGCTCGTCCAGCTCGCCCTGGCGGGCCGCCAGCTCGCTCCGGCCGGCCTCGGTGAGCCGGTAGACCTTGCGGCCGCCCTCGGTGCTCTGCGTCACGAGGCCCTCCTGCTCCAGCTTGGCGAGCCGGGGGTAGACGGTGCCGGCCGAGGGCGCGTACAGGCCCTGGAAGCGCTCCTCCAGGAGGCGGATGACCTCGTAGCCGTGCCGCGGTGCCTCGTCGAGCAGCTTCAGCAGGTAGAGGCGAAGGCGGCCGTGGCCGAAGACGGGGGTCATCTCAGACCTCCTTGGTGAGGTCGGGGCCGGTGCCGAGGTCGGGGCCGGCCGGGAGTTCCTTGACGATCACGGGGCCGTCGTCCTCGGCCTCCGGCCGGCGGAGCACGGTGACGGCGCCGGAGACGGTGGTCACCACCAGGTTGCCCCGGCCGTCGCCGAGCTTGCCGGAGAGCCGCTTGGCGCCCCAGGAGCCGCCGACCTTGAGCTGCTCGAAGGTGCTGGTGACGTCCCCGCTGTTGGTACCCGCCTCGACCTTGGTGTCGACCAGCGAGGGCAGCCGGACGCCGACCGAGCCGCTCACCGTGGTGACCCGGATCTCCGACGGGGTGGCCACGTCGAGGTCGAGGGTGACGTCCCCGTTGACCGAGTGGACCTGCACGTTGTCCGAGGTGCCGGCGACCAGGGTGACCTGCCCGGAGGCGGTGTTGACCTTGAGGTCGCCGGAGAGCGACTGGGCGTCGACGTCCCCGGAGACGGTGTGGGCCTCCGTCCGGCCGGTCAGGCCGACCAGGGTGGCGTCGCCGCTGGCGCTGTGCACCGAGACCGGCGCGGTGATGCCGGAGACGGTGGCGCCGGCCGAGACGGTGCCGGCCTTGACCTTGGCGCCGGCCGGTACGGCCAGCGAGACCACGGCCCGGCGGGTGCGCCGCAGCCCGCCGAAGAACGACTTGATGGACTGCACCGACTTGACCGACTCGCCGAACTCGCTCCAGCTGAGGTCCTTGTAGGTGACCGTCAGCACCCCCTCGGCGAGGGTGACCTGAAGGGGCTCGCCCTCCAGCTCGGTGACCTCCAGCCGGGCCGGGCCCTCGGTGGCCACCACGTTCACGGCGCCTCCGACGATCCGTACGTGGAGGGCGTCGACCTCCCCGTCGATGGTGATCCTGTCGGGGCCCTCGACCGTCCACTGGCTCATGTCTGCCGCCTCCCGTTACGACTCGCGATGTATCGCGTCCTCTTCCAAAGACGATATATCGCGTGACGGCGAAGTCAAGGGATCCGGCCCCGAGGGCGCCCCGGAGAGCGACCCGGAACGAACCCCGAGACGCCCCCTACGGGGCGCGGCACGCGAAGGGCCCGGGAGGCGGGTGCCTCCCGGGCCCTTCGGTCACGGTCTACCGCGTCACTCGTCGTCCTCGTCGTCGAGCCGGGCCAGCCACGTGGCCAGCCGCTCGACCGGGATCTCGAAGTCCGGGTTGAGGTCGACGAACTCGCGCAGGCGCTCGGCCAGCCACTCGAAGGTGACCTCCTCGTCGCCGCGCCGGTTCTGCAGCTCCTCGATGCCGCGGTCGGTGAAGTACACGGGTTCGCTCCGGTCCGGTGGGGATTCGACCTGGTCAGGATAGTCCGGGCGGGCGCCCGGTCAGCTGGCCCGCCAGGTGCTCACGGTGAGCTTGACGGCGCCGGTGGTGCCGTCGGCGATCTCGACCACCGCGATGGCGATGTTGCGGGTGAGCCGGTCGCGGACGCAGAGCAGGCGTCCGGGCGAGACCCGGTTGAAGGACAGGTCGGTGTCGGGCCGCGAGTCGATCGCGATCGCGCACTGCTCCGGGGTCACGCTGGCCTCGGTGATCACCGCGAAGTCGGACTTGTCGTCCCCCGCCGTGGTGAAGGAGTTGGCCTTGCTGCTGCTGCCGGTGGCGTTCAGCCCCAGGCCCCACTTGAGGTCGTTGCCGCGCGGCACGACCGTCCCGCCGTCCAGGTCGATCCGGTAGGAGTCGTAGTACGCCTCGGTGCCGGGGATGGCCAGCGGCTTCTTGTCGAGCAGCGGCGTGTAGCCGACCGGCCGGGCGGGCGCGGTCACGCCGTTGCTGGTCGTGGCCGACGGCGCGGCCGTCACCTTCCCGGCGGACGACGGGGTCGGCGAGGGGCTGTGCGAGCCGGCCGCCCCGGCGTCCGCGGTCTGCGACGGCAGCGGCTGGGGCTGGTTGCCGGGGCTCTGCTGGGCGGTGCTCGCGCTGTCGTTCTTCTTGTTGTCGTCGCCGAGCTTCTTCACCAGCACCACGCCGCCCGCGGTGCCGCCGAGGGCCGTCACCAGGGCGACCACCAGCAGGACCTTCCAGGAGACGCCCTTGCGCCGCGGCTCGGGCGCCGGGGTGTCCGTCACCACCGGGCCGGGCGGCGGGGTGTCGTAGGACGGCGGCTCCTGGCGCAGCTGAACGGTCGGCGGCGAGGGCAGCACCGGCGCGGTGGGGGCCTCGTAGCCGGGCTGCGGAGGGCCGTACGCGCCGAGCGGCGGCGGGGTGAAGCCCGGCGGCGGGGTGACCGGCTGCGGCCGGGGGGTGCCGAAGTCCGGCACGCCGAAGGAGGCCGCGGTGGCCGGGTGGGTCGGCGGCGCGAAGGGCTGCGGCGGGGTGGTCGGCGGGCCGCTCGGCGGCGCGGTGGGCGCGGCCGGCAGCGGGGTCGGCGGGGTCTTCGGCAGGTCCGAGCGGCGGGTGATCTCGGTGTTGACCTGCCGGGGCAGCCAGTCGTCGGCGAACCGCAGCTGCCCGCCGACCGACGGGTGGTTGCGGGCGATCTCGATGATCTCGGCGGGCTTCGGGCGGTCCTCGGGGGACTTCGCCAGGCAGCGCATGATCAGCTCGCGCAGGTCGGCCGGCACGGCGTCCAGGTCGGCCTGCTCGTGCACCACCCGGTAGAGCACGGCGGTGTCCGGGCCGTCGCCGAACGGCGCGGTGCCGCCGGCCACGTACGCGGCCAGCGCGCCGAGCGCGAAGACGTCGGTGGCGGGGGTGACCGGGCGGCCCTGGGCCTGCTCCGGCGACATGAAGGCGGGCGAACCGATCCGGTAGCCGGTGCCGGTCAGCGCGGTGGCGTCGGCGGCCCGGGCGATACCGAAGTCGATCACGCGCGGGCCGTCGCCGGCCACCAGCACGTTGGCCGGCTTGAGGTCGCGGTGCACCACCTCGACGCTGTGGATGGCCTGCAGCGCCTCGGCGATGCCGCCCATCAGCAGCAGCACGGTGCGCACCGGCAGGGCCCCGTTCTCGCGGACCACCTGCTGCAGCGACGGGCCCGGCACGTACGCGGTGACCAGCCAGGGGGCGTCCGAGTCCAGGCCGCCGGAGTCGATCACCTGGGCCGTGTAGAGGCCGTGGATCCGCTGGGCGTTGCTGACCTCCTGCGCGAAGCGGCGGCGGAACTCGCCGTCCTCGGCGAATTCCGGGCGGACCACCTTGAGCGCCACCGGACGGCCGCCCGGGGTGTACGACAGGTAGACCCGGCCCATGCCGCCGGCGCCGAGGCGGGCGAAGAGCCGGTAGCCGCCGACCTCGCGCGGGTCGTCCGGGTGCAGCGGCTGGAAGACCGGCGGGAGCGGCGAGGCCGTGGCGTCCCGTGGTGTGTCGGCGGTCATGTGGTGATCCCCCTGGGAGAGCGGTGAGGTCATCCGGTCGGTCACGGGCGCGGTGAGGGCGCCCGGGCATCGGTCCGGCGAGGCATAACCTACCGACCCGTCAGCTGTGCTCGCAGGTCGGTGGCCGTTTGGTTGCAGAGCTGGAACCTTGGCACGGCGCCGTCACACGGGCCGCGGGACACCGGAACGGCCCCGGCCCCCGTGCGGTGTGCGCGGGGGCCGGGGCCGTTCGAGCCCGGCCGGGGCCGGGGCGGGCTCAGATGGTGAAGATCTCCTCCAGCAGCGCCTGCTGCTCGGCGGCGTGACGCTTGGCCGAGCCGACCGCGGGGGCCGAGGAGGCCGTGCGGGCGACGCGGCGCAGCCGCGGCGAACCGTTGGCACTGCGGCCGATGACGACCTGCAGGTGGTCGACCAGGTTCATCGCGATGAACGGCCAGGCACCCTGGTTGGCCGGCTCCTCCTGCGCCCAGACGAACTGGACGTCGTCGCCGTAGCGGGCCAGCTCCTCCTGGAGCTCGGCCACCGGCAGCGGGTAGAGCCGCTCGACCCGGACGATCGCGGTGTCGGTGACCCCGCGCTCGGTACGGGCCGCCTCGACGTCGTAGTAGAACTTGCCCGCCGTGATGACGACCTTGCGGACGTTCGCCGGGTCGACGGTGGTGTCACCGATGACCGGGCGGAACGAGCCGGACAGGAACTCCTCGGTGGCACTCGCCGCGGCCTTCAGACGCAGCATCGACTTCGGGGTGAAGACGACCAGCGGCTTGTGGTGCGGGTTGTGCGCCTGCCAGCGCAGCAGGTGGAAGTAGTTCGACGGCAGGGTCGGCATGGCGACCGTCATGTTGTTCTGCGCGCACAGCTGCAGGAAGCGCTCCGGGCGGGCGGACGAGTGGTCCGGGCCCTGGCCCTCGTAGCCGTGCGGCAGCAGCAGGGTGACGCCGGAGTGCTGGCCCCACTTCTGCTCGGCGGAGGCGATGTACTCGTCCACCACGGTCTGCGCGCCGTTGACGAAGTCGCCGAACTGCGCCTCCCACATGACCAGCGAGTTCGGCCGCGTCAGCGAGTAGCCGTACTCGAAGCCCATCGCCGCGTACTCGGACAGCAGGCTGTCGTACACGGTGTAGCGGGCCTGGTCCTCGGTCAGGTACAGCAGCGGGGTGTAGTCCTCGCCGGAGACCCGGTCGATGAGCACCGCGTGGCGCTGGCCGAAGGTGCCGCGGCGGCTGTCCTGGCCGGCGAGGCGGACGGGGTGGCCCTCCATCAGCAGCGAGCCGATGGCGAGGGTCTCGCCCATCGCCCAGTCGATGGTGTTGTCCTCGACCGAGGCGGCCCGGCGCTGCAGCTGCGGCAGCAGGCGCGGGTGGACGGTCAGCCAGTCCGGCAGGTTGACCTGCGAGGCGGCGATCCGCTTGACCATCTCCTGGGAGATGCCGGTCTGGATGTTGACCGGGAAGTCCGCCTGCGGCTTGCCGTTGGAGGCCGGGGCCGGCGTCTGGGCGGCGTCGCGGACCTCGGCGAAGACCTTCTCCAGCTGGCCCTGGAAGTCCTGGAGCGCCTGCTCCGCCTCTTCCATGGTGATGTCGCCGCGACCGATCAGGCCCTCGGTGTACAGCTTGCGCACCGAGCGCTTCTTGTCGATCAGGTCGTACATCAGCGGCTGGGTGAACGACGGGTTGTCGGCCTCGTTGTGACCGCGGCGGCGGTAGCAGATGAGGTCGATCACGACGTCCTTGTGGAACGCCTGACGGAACTCGAAGGCGAGCCGCGCGACGCGGACCACGGCCTCCGGGTCGTCGCCGTTCACGTGGAAGATCGGCGCCTCGATCATGCGGGCCACGTCGGTGCAGTACATCGACGAGCGGCTGCTCGCGGGCGCGGCGGTGAAGCCGACCTGGTTGTTGACCACGACGTGCACGGTGCCGCCGGTGCGGTAGCCGCGCAGCTGCGACATGTTCAGGGTCTCCGCGACGACGCCCTGGCCGGCGAAGGCCGCGTCGCCGTGGATCTGGATCGGCAGCACCGGGAAGGTGGTGCCGCCCTGGTCCAGGATGTCCTGCTTGGCGCGGGCGATGCCCTCGACGACCGGGTCCACGGCCTCCAGGTGGGAGGGGTTCGCGGCGAGCGAGACCTTGATGGTCTCGCCGTCCAGGCCGGTGAAGGTGCCCTCGGAGCCGAGGTGGTACTTCACGTCGCCGGAGCCGTGCATCGACTTCGGGTCGAGGTTGCCCTCGAACTCGCCGAAGATCTTGCCGTACGGCTTGCCGACGATGTTGGCCAGCACGTTGAGGCGGCCGCGGTGGGCCATGCCGATGACGGCCTCGTCCAGGCGGTGCTCGGCCGCCGAGTCGATGGTCGCGTCCAGCAGCGGGATGAGCGACTCGCCGCCCTCCAGCGAGAAGCGCTTCTGCCCGACGTACTTGGTCTGCAGGAAGGTCTCGAAGGCCTCGGCCGAGTTCAGCCGGCGCAGGATGCGCAGCTGCTCCTCGCGCTCCGGCTTGGTGTACGGCTTCTCCAGGCGCTCCTGCAGCCACTTGCGCTGCGTCGGGTCCTGGATGTGCATGTACTCGATGCCGACCGTGCGGCAGTACGTGTTGCGCAGCAGGCCGAGGATGTCGCGCAGCTTCATCATCCGCTGGCCGCCGAAGCCGCCGACCGCGAACTCGCGCTCCAGGTCCCACAGGGTGAGGCCGTGCGTGGTGACGTCCAGGTCGGGGTGCTTGCGCTGCTTGTACTCCAGCGGGTCGGTGTCGGCCATGAGGTGGCCGCGGACCCGGTAGGAGTGGATCAGCTCGATGACGCGGGCGGTCTTGTTGACCTCGTCGTCGTGCGTGGTGGCCACGTCGGTGGCCCAGCGGACCGGCTCGTACGGGATCCGCAGCGACTCGAAGATCTCGTCGTAGAAGCCGTTCTCGCCCAGCAGCAGCCGGTGGATCTCACGCAGGAACTCGCCGGACGCCGCGCCCTGGATGACGCGGTGGTCGTAGGTCGAGGTCAGCGTCATGATCTTGGAGACGCCCAGCCGGGACAGCGTCTCCGGGGCGGAGCCCTGGAACTCGGCCGGGTACTCCATGGCGCCGACGCCGACGATGGTGCCCTGGTTCTGCATCAGGCGCGGCACGGAGTGCACGGTGCCGATGCCGCCGGGGTTGGTCAGCGAGACCGTGACGCCGGTGAAGTCGTCCATGGTCAGCTTGTTGGCGCGGGCCCGGCGGACGATGTCCTCGTAGGCCTGCCAGAAGCCGAAGAAGTCGAGGGTCTCGGCCTTCTTGATCGCCGCGACCACGAGCTGGCGGTCGCCGTTCGGCTTCACCAGGTCGATGGCCAGGCCCAGGTTCACGTGCTCGGGCTTGACCAGGTACGACTTGCCGTCCTTCACCTGGTAGCTGTGGTTCATGCCCGGCGAGGCCTTGATGGCCTGGACCAGGGCGTAACCGATCAGGTGCGTGAAGGAGACCTTGCCACCGCGGGCGCGCTGCAGGTGGTTGTTGATGACGATGCGGTTGTCGATCAACAGCTTGGCCGGCACGGCGCGCACGGAGGTCGCCGTCGGCACCTCCAGCGAGGCGTCCATGTTGGTCGCCACCGCCTTGGAGGGGCCGCGGAGCTGGACCAGCTCGGGGCCGGTCTCGGCGGGCGCGGCCGGCGCCGGAGCGGCGGCCTTCGGGGCCGGGGGCGCGGCAGGAGCTGCGGCGAGGGGCGCGGGCGCCGGGGCCGCGGCGGCGGGCGCTGGCGCGGCCGGTGCGGCGGGGGCGGGCGCGGCCGGAGCAGCAGCGGCGGGCGCGGGGGCGGCAACGGGGGTCGGCGTGGGGCCGACCTGGGTCGCGGCCTGGGTCACTGGGGTCACCTCGGTACCGGGCTTGTAGTCGGCGAAAAAGTCCCACCAGGCTCGGTCGACCGAGTTCGGGTCCTGGAGGTACTGCTGGTAGATCTCGTCGACGAGCCACTCATTGGGGCCGAAGCCAGTGGAGCTTGCCGAGCTGTTGGGGGTTTCTTGGGACTGTGGCGACACGGCGGCAACCGCCCTCTTCCGCTTCCTTTTGGGATGTTTGGACAGCGGGGATTAAGGCTACGCCCCTGACCAGTGATCGCGCAGTCCCCAGGGCTCAGGCGTCGCCCAGATCACAGTCCTGACCTGCAGGTTGGCTGAAAATGTGCGTTAGAAAGCCGCCTCGGATGGGAAGCGATCGCTTCCGATCAGCCGCTATATATGGATGAAACCGGACAAATCATAGCCCGGAGCCACCTGGATCGTCCGTCCACGTCTGTGTCGCTTCTGTGACATGCGGGCGACGTCCGATCGACGCGGGCGGGTGCCCGGGGCCGCCGAGCGGACCCCGGGCGGGCGCTACCGCGGGCCGGGCAGCCGGACCTCGATCCGGCAGCCGGGGGAGGCCTCCGCCACCTCGATCCGCCCGCCGTGCAGGTCCACCGCCCAGCGGGCGATGGCCAGCCCCAGACCGGTGCCGCCGTCGGAGCCGGGACCCTGGGCGGTGGCGGTGCCGCTGCGGCTGAACCGCTCGAAGACCCGGGTGCGGTCGGCCGCCGGGATGCCCGGCCCCTCGTCCTCGACCTCCAGCAGCAGCGCGCCGGGCTCGCCGCCGGGCCGGGCCCGGACCGTCACGGTGCCGCCGGGCGGCGAGTGCTTGCAGGCGTTGTCGACCAGGTTGGCGACCACCTGGTGGAGCCGCTCGGTGTCCGCCACGCCGGTCAGGCCGGCCGGGCTGACCTCCAGGGCCAGCCGGACGTCCCCGCGCCGGGAGAAGGCCCCGCCGGCCGTCGCGCCGTCCACGGTGACCCCGCGCAGCACGCCGTCCAGGAACTCGCGCACCTCGAAGGGGCGCGCGTCCAGGTCCACCACGCCGTCGTCGATCTTGGACAGGTCGAGCAGGTGGGTGACCAGCCGGCCGAGCCGTTCGGTCTGCTCCAGGGCGGCGCCCAGGGTCGCGGGATTGGGCTGGACCACGCCGTCCACCACGTTCTCCAGCACGGCGCGCAGCGCGGCGATGGGCGTGCGCAGCTCGTGGGAGACGTTGGCGACCAGCTCCCGGCGGTGCCGGTCGGCGGCCTCCAGGTCGGCCGCCATGTGGTTGAAGGTGGCCGCCAGCTCGCCGATCTCGTCCCGGGAGCTCACCTCGACCCGGCGGCTGTAGTCGCCGGAGGCCATCGCGCGGGCGGCGGCGGTCATGTCGCGCAGCGGGGCGGTCAGCCCGTGCGCGAGGAACTGCATGAAGAGCAGTGAAGCGATCATGGAGAAGACCATGATGATCCGGATCTGCGTCTCGGAGCGGATCGCCACCACGACCATGCCGGTGGCGAGGAAGACCGAGACGATCACCAGGAGGGCGAGCTTGCCCTTGATCGAGCGGACCGGGTCGAGCGGCCGGATGTCGGCCCACACCCGGTGGGCGGCGCGGGCGGCCAGCGTGGGCCGGGCGCCGTCGGCGTCGCCGTTGCGTTGCTGTGGAAAGGTCATTGGTCCCCTGTGATCCCCGCGGGTCCGCGCGGCGGTTCGGGACACGGGCCCCCCGGAGGCCCGGTGCCCGAGGCGCCGCTAGGAGAGCGGGGCCTCCAGCGCGTAGCCGACCCCGTGGACGGTGCGGATCCAGCTGGCGCCGATCTTCCGGCGCAGCGCCTTGACGTGGCTGTCCACGGTGCGGGTGCCGGACGCGTCCGTCCAGTCCCAGACCTCGGCCAGCAGTTGCTCGCGGGTGAGTACCGCCCGCGGCTGTGCGGCCAGGCAGGCGAGCAGGTCGAACTCGGTCGGCGTCAGGTGGACGTCGCCCGAGGCCAGCCGGACCCGGCGCTGCACGTGGTCGATCTCCAACTCGCCGAAGCGCAGCGAGCCGAGCGCCGGTGTACGGGCCGCCTGCTGGGCACGCTCGACGCGGCGCAGCAGGACGTTGACCCGGGCCGCCAGCTCCCGCATCGAGAACGGCTTGGTCATGTAGTCGTCGGCGCCCACGCCGAGGCCGACCAGGAGGTCCGTCTCGTCGTCACGCGCGGTCAGCATCAGGACCGGTACCGGGCGTTGGGCCTGGATCCGGCGGCACACCTCAAGGCCGTCGAAGCCGGGCAGCATGATGTCGAGCACGACCAGGTCGGGCTGCCAGGTGTGGAACCCGTCGACCGCGCCCGGGCCGTCGTGGGCCACGGCGACCTTGAAGCCCTCCGCGCCCAGCCGGGCCGCGATCGACTCGGCGATCGTGGGCTCGTCCTCCACCACCAGCACTCTGCGCTGGCTGCTCACCGTGCCGCCGCTGTTCTGGTTGTCCTGCTGAATTTCTGTCACGGTCACGCCACCGCCCCCAGGGCTGCGGGCCGGCCACCTGTGGGGATGGCGAGGCTCCGCTCGTAGTCTTGTTCCGTCGTGGACTGTGCCGGGTCCGCCGTCCCGTAGCGCGTGCGGAGTCGGAGGACAGGTGTGGACTGCCCACCGCTCCCGCACACTTCGCAGCGTACGGACACCCGGTGCTTCCCGGCAGGTGGACCGGATGTTTCCGGCCCGTGGGCCGGCCGTCCGGCCGCCCGTCGGACCCACTCGGAAGTGGGCACGGGCCAGTACCTTACCCGCCGATTTTTCACTGCGTAACGGTACGTATGCACTCCAGTTGACGACAAGCCGCCGGTCAGAGCCGCTACTCGTGCGTAGACGGAGTGCAGGTCTGTACCAATCGTGGAGTCGCGCGCCACATGATGTTCACGGGGTATTCCCAGCTGGCTCCCAGGACCCCGAAGTACCGTGGTCACGACAAGTCGCACAGGCGGGATTTCCGGCGCGCGCCGGTACGTTGAGCACCGGACGGGGGCCGGAGGCTGCGGGTCTGGAGCGGAGGCGGCATGGCGGAGCTGCGGAGGAACGCTGTGGTGAGCGGGCCGCGTCCGGGGCCGCCGTACGGGATGCTCCGGTTCGGCCTGCGGACCGGCCTGGCCGCCTGGGTGCTCGCCCGGGTGCCGACGCCCCGGCGCAACCCCTTCGCGCTCGGCTACCTCGCCGTGGTCGTGGCCACCACCACCTTCGCCGGGCTGGCCGACCCGGGCCTCGTGCTCCGGCTGCAGGAGGCCTCCAGCTCGGACGGGCACAACCTGGTCCACCACCCGCTGCGCGCCCTGCTGTTCAGCGGCTTCTGGGTGGCCGGGACGATCTGGATGCCCTACCTCTGGGCCTTCGCCTTCACCGTCGCGCCGCTGGAGCGCCGGGTGGGCGCCGTCCGGGCCGCGGCGGTCTTCGGGATCGGGCACGTCACGGCGACGGTGCTCTCCCAGTCGGTGGTGATCACCGCCGTGGCGACCGGCCGGATGGAGCCCCGCGCGCTGGACTGCCTGGACATCGGGGTCAGCTACGGCGTGCTGGTCAGTCTCGGTGCGCTGGCCGGGCTGCTGCCGCCGCGCGGGCGGCTGCTCGCGCTCGGCGGCGCCGCCGTCCTGGTCGCCGAGCAGATCGCCGGCGACCGGGACCTGGTGACCGGGGTCGGCCACCCGGTGGCGCTGCTGACCGGGGTCGCGCTCTGGCGCTGGCTGCGGAACGGGCCCGGCCCCCGGTGGCGGCGCCCGGAGGCGGCGGCCGTCGGCGCCACGGGCCCGGCGCAGGCCCAGGGGGCGACCGCCCTGCTGGACCGCGCGTGACTCCCGGGTGCTCCCGGGGGGCGGTGTGCGCCCCCATGAGGCGTTTTTGACACCCCTTCCCGGACCCCTTCTTGTTCGCTCCCGGCGAACAGGACGGGGGGAACATTCCATGGCCGCGAAACCTTAGTCAGGTCAACTCAACTTCGCTGACTGGGGAGAGATCATGGCATCGACGTCCACTCCGCTCACCCTGCCCGTACTGCCGCTCGACGACGAGGTCGTGCTCCCGGGCATGGTCGTCCCGCTGGACCTCAAGGACACCGAGGTGCGTGCCGCGGTCGAGGCCGCGCGGGCCGCGGCCGCCGGCGCCGGCAAGCCCCAGGTGCTGCTGGTGCCGCGGGTGGACGGCTCGTACGCGGCGGTCGGCACCCTCGCCACCGTCGAGCAGGTCGGGCGGCTGGCCGACGGGGAGCCGGCCGCGCTGGTCCGCGCCGTGCGCCGGGTCCGGATCGGCGTCGGCACCACCGGGCCCGGCGCCGCGCTCTGGGTGGAGACCACACCGTTCCGGGAGTCCTCGGAGGGCACGCCGGTGGCCGGCCGCGCCGCCGAGCTGGTCAGGGAGTACAAGGTGCTCTCCACCCAGTGGCTGCGCAAGCGCGGCGCCTGGCAGATCGTCGACCGGGTGGCCCAGATCGAGGGCGTCGGCGAGCTGGCCGACAACATCGGCTACGCGTCCTTCGTCACCGCGGAGCAGAAGCTCAAGGTGCTGCTGGAGGCCGACCAGGTGGCCCGCCTGGAGTACGCCCTCACCCTGCTGCGCGACCACCTCGCCGAGGAGGAGGTCAACGACACCATCCGCAAGGACGTCGAGGAGGGCGTGGCCAAGCAGCAGAAGGAGTTCCTGCTCCGCCGCCAGCTGGAGGCCGTCCGCAAGGAGCTGGCCGAGCTGAACGGCGACCCGGCCGACGAGGAGGGCGACTACCGCGCCCGGGTCGAGGCCGCCGACCTGCCCGGGAAGGTCCGCGAGGCCGCGCTGAAGGAGGTCGACAAGCTGGAGCGGGCGTCCGACCAGTCGCCCGAAGGCTCCTGGATCCGCACCTGGCTGGACACCGTCCTGGAGCTGCCCTGGAACGAGCGCACCGAGGACGCCTACGACATCGCCGGCGCCCGCGCCGTGCTGGACGCGGACCACTCCGGCCTCGGGGACGTCAAGGACCGGATCGTCGAGTACCTGGCCGTCCGCAAGCGCCGGGCCGACCAGGGGCTCGGCCTGGTCGGCGGCCGCCGCGGCGGTGCGGTGCTGGCCCTGGTCGGCCCGCCCGGCGTCGGCAAGACCTCGCTGGGCGAGTCGGTGGCCAGGGCGATGGGCCGCACCTTCGTCCGGGTGGCGCTCGGCGGCGTCCGGGACGAGGCGGAGATCCGCGGCCACCGGCGCACCTACGTCGGCGCGCTGCCCGGCCGCCTGGTGCGCGCCATCAAGGAGGCCGGTTCGATGAACCCGGTCGTCCTGCTCGACGAGATCGACAAGGTCGGCTCCGACTACCGGGGGGACCCGGCGGCCGCCCTGCTGGAGGTGCTGGACCCGGCGCAGAACCACACCTTCCGGGACCACTACCTGGAGGTCGAGCTGGACCTCTCGGACGTGGTCTTCCTCGCCACCGCCAACGTGCTGGAGGCCATCCCGGAGGCGCTGCTCGACCGGATGGAGCTGGTCCGGCTGGACGGCTACACCGAGGACGAGAAGGTCGTCATCGCCCGGGACCACCTGCTCCCGCGCCAGCTGGAGAAGGCCGGGCTGACGAGCGAGGAGGTCTCCGTCGAGGAGGAGGCGCTGCGCAAGCTCGCCGGGGAGTACACCCGCGAGGCCGGCGTCCGCACCCTCGAACGCTCGATCGCCCGGGTACTGCGCAAGATCGCCGCGCAGGCCGAGCTGGGCGAGCGCGAGCTGCCCGCCGCGATCGGCGCGGGCGAGCTGCGCGCGCTGATCGGCCGGCCGCACCACGTCCCGGAGGCGGCCCAGGAGCCCGCCGAGCGGCGGACCGCCGTACCGGGTGTGGCGACCGGCCTGGCGGTGACGGGCGCCGGCGGTGACGTCCTGTACATCGAGGCCTCGCTGGCGGACGCCGAGACGGGCGGCACCGGGCTCACCCTCACCGGGCAGCTGGGCGACGTGATGAAGGAGTCCGCGCACATCGCGCTCTCCTACCTGCGCTCGCGCGGCGCCGAGCTGGAGCTGCCGGTCACCTCGCTGCGCGACCGCGGCGTGCACCTGCACGTCCCCGCCGGGGCCGTCCCCAAGGACGGGCCGAGCGCCGGCATCACCATGACCACCGCCCTGGCGTCACTCCTCTCCGGCCGCCGGGTGCGCACGGACGTGGCGATGACGGGTGAGGTGTCGCTGACCGGGCGGGTGCTGCCGATCGGCGGGGTGAAGCAGAAGCTGCTCGCCGCCGACCGGGCCGGGGTCAGCACGGTGATCATCCCCAAGCGCAACGAGGCCGACCTGGACGACGTCCCGGCCGAGGTGCTGGAGCGGCTCACCGTCCACCCGGTGGCGGACGTGCGGGAGGTGCTGGAGCTGGCCCTGGAGCCGGCCGAGGTGCTGGTCGCCGCCTGACGGCGGGACGGGAACGGGCGGCGGCCCGGCGGAGCGCGCTGCTCCCGCCGGGCCGCCTTCCCGCCGATTCCGTCGGAGGGAGCGTCGGCGGGCCCCGTGCGAAACTGCGAAGATGCCGTCCCCCACTCAGCGCGCCCTGGCCAAGGTGCCGGCGGGGCTGCGCCCGTTCCTGGTCAGGCACCGCAGGCTGGTGAAGGTCCTGCTGGTCGGGGGGACGTGCTTCGTTCTGACAACAGTGATCAACTTCTCACTGAAATTCACCCTTTTGGAGCACAAACCGGTGGTGGCGCTCACCATCGCGACCGTGGTGGCCACCACCGTCTCCTACGTGCTCAACCGCCGGTGGTCCTTCCGGGCCCGCGGCCACCGGCGTGAGGTGCTGCTGTTCCTGCTCGTCAGCGTGGTGGCGATCGGCGTCAACGACCTCCCGCTGATCGTCTCGCGCTACGTCCTGGACCTGCGCGAGCCGCAGGTGACGCCCTTCACCCAGGAGGTGGCCGACTTCCTGAGCGGCATGGTCCTCGGCACCTTCGTCGCGATGCTCTTCCGCTTCTGGGCGATGCAGCGCTGGGTCTTCACGCGCTTCCCCGAGCCCGTCGCCCCCCGCGTGGAGCAGCCGCAGCGGATCCCGTAGCGGCCCGGCGCGGCGGGGCGCCGGAGCGGCCGATCCGGCGCCCCAGGGCCCGGCGGGAGCGCCCGGCCGAACGCGGTTACGCTGCAGACACCGGTCCGAACTGCGGGACCCGCCCACCGGCGGGGCGGGCGGAAGCTGAGCGGGGTGAGCGCGATGCGCGAGACGGACGGCCGCCGGGCCGGGCCGGCCAGCCAGCAGGGCATGCGGCGGGCCAATCTGGCGCTGGTGCTCGGCGTGATCGCGCGGGCCCCGCGCTCGCGCGCGGAGGTCGCCGCGGAGAGCGGGCTGACGAGGGCGGCGGTGTCCTCGCTCGCCGAGGAGCTGATCGCGGCCCGGCTGGTGGTCGAGGAGGGTCCGGCGGCGCCCAGCGGCAAGGTCGGCCGGCCCGGGACGGCCCTGGGGCTCAACCCCGAGGGACCGGCGGGTCTGGGCGCCGAGATCGGGGTCGAGCACCTCGGCGCCTGCGTGGTCGACCTGCGCGGCGAGGTCCGCGCCTGGCACCGTCAGGAGATCCGCAACCGGGACCGGCGGCCCGCCGCCGTGATGGCCGACCTGGCCGAACTGCTGCGCCGGGCGGTCGTCGACGCGGGGCTGCGCCCGGCCGGGCTGATGCTCGCGGTGCCCGGCCTGGTCGGCGACGGCGACGGGGTGCTCCAGCGCGCCGCCAACCTGGGCTGGCAGGACGTGCCGCTGGCCGCCGAGCTGCGGCCGGCGCTGCGCGCGGCCGGCGCGCAGGGCCTGGCCGAGCTGCCGGTCGAGGCCGAGAACGAGGCCAACCTGGGCGGGCTCGCCGAGCTCTGGCTGGGCGGCGCCCCGGATCACTTCCTGCACGTCTCGGCCGAGGCCGGGGTCGGCTCGGCGATCGTGGTCGGCGGCCGGCTGATGCGTGGGGCGCACGGCTACGCCGGAGAGCTGGGGCACGTGCCGGTCCACCCGGACGGACCGCGCTGCGCCTGCGGGGCGCACGGCTGCCTGGAGCAGTACGCGGGGGAGGCGGCGGTGCTGCGGGCGGCGGGGCTGGAGGGGATCCGGGGCGACTGGGTCGCCCTGCTCGCCGAGCGGGCCGGGGCCGGGGACGAGGAGGTCCGCGGGGCGCTGGACGGGGCCGGGTCGGCCCTGGGGATCGCCTCGGCCGGGGCGGTCAACCTGCTCGACCCGGCCGAGGTGGTGCTGGGCGGCGGCTACGCCCGGCTGGCGCCCTGGCTGCTGCCGGGGATGCGGGCCGAGCTGGCGGCCCGGGTGACCGTCCGCCCCTGGACGGAGGAGCGGCTGGCGGTTTCCCGGCTGGGCCGGCGCGGGCCGCTGCTGGGGGCGGCGGTCGGCGTGGTCCGGGCGATCGTCGCGGACCCGGGCCGGCTCGACGGGTAGGGGCGGTGTCGGGCCGGCCCGGGCGGTGCGGTGGGGCTACCCGGCGGGCAGCTCGCGGCCCCCGCGCGGCCGGCGCAGCACGGCGGCGAAGGTGACGGCGACGCCGACCAGTGCCCAGACCAGCAGCACGAGCAGCGGCATGGTGAGGTTGGTCGCGCCGAAGTAGGCGATCGAGCGGGCCGCGTCGGTGCCGGCGCCGTTCGGGATCCAGGCGCCGATGGCCCGCCAGAACGGGGGCACCATCGGTGGCGGGAAGACCCCTCCCGCGCTGGGGTTGCCGAGCACCACGAAGATCAGTACCGCGACGCCGATCCCGATGATGTCGAAGAGGCACTGCAGCGCCATGGTGAACGCGCCGACCGTGAACACCACCAGGGCGCCCAGCGCGGCGAGCCCCCAGGACGAGCCGGGCAGGGCGTTCAGCGCAGGTCCGACGATCACCGCCCCGCCGATGCCGGCCGCGATCGAGTACAGCGCGAGGGCGGCGAGCCGGATGGCCGCCCGGTAGGCGTTGGCGGGTTTCGCCCCGGCGCTGACGCCGAGGATCGAGGCGACCAGGTAGCCGCCGACGCACCAGCCGATCACCAGGTAGAAGGAGGACAGGCCGTTGGTGTCGCCCTTGGCCAGCGGGATGGTGTCGACGGTGCGCACCGTCCGGCCCTGGGTCTGGTCCACCGCGGTGACGATGGTCTGGGCGGCCCGGGCGGCGGCCGGGCCGCGGGCGTTGGCGACCAGCAGGGTGTCCTCGGTGCCGGCCGGGTCCACCACCAGCGCGGCGTAGAGCTTCTGGTCCTTGATCCGGGCGGTGGCGGTCTCCGCGTCGGGCGCGGTGGAGGCCCGTACCGCGTTGTCGGGCACCCCCTCCAGCGCCTCGACCAGCTTGGGGGAGACCTGCGGCGGCGCGACCACCGCGATCGAGAGCTCGTGCGGGGTGGGGCTGTGCAGCGCCCCGACGTACGAGGTGATGAAGCCGAGCTGGAGGAGGAGGACGGCGATCACCAGCAGCGCCGCGCGCGGGGTGACCGCCCCCTTCAGTTCGGCGACGAGTCCTGGCCTCGGTCCCTGCCCTGGGGTGGTCATCCACATCTCCTTGCGTATCGGGAAAAACGGATACTTCATACCATCAAGTAGTTGGCTTTCCCGATTTCCCGCGCCGTATGTGGGGGCACTGTGCTGCGGGATACTTGCGCGGTGAGTGCGGCGAATGACGAGGAACCCCTGCTGGCGGTGGAGCGCGAGGTCGCGCTGATGTTCCGCCGGGGCCGGGCCCGGGTGGCGGAACTCTCCCGCCGGGTGCACCCCAGCCTGGAGGGGGCGGCGTACAGCATGCTCGGCTACATCGAGCAGGCCGGGCGGGTGCGGGTGACCGACGTCGGCGTGCACTTCGCGGTGGGCAAGGCCACGGTGAGCCGGCAGATCCGGGCGCTGGAGGAGCTGGGCCTGGTGACCCGGGAGGCGGATCCGCTGGACCGCCGGTCCGCGCTGGTCTCGCTCACCGACGACGGCCGGCGGCGCTACCTGGGCGCGCGGGACGCCCGGATCGAGCGGGTGCGCGAGCTGATGGCCAACTGGTCCGAGGAGGACGTGATCCGCTTCGCCGGGCTGCTGCACCGCTTCAACGACGTGGTCGGGGAGGCCGTCGGGACCTGAGGTCCGGCGGTCCGGCGCGGGTCGCGGGGCGGGACTTTACTTGGGCTTGAAGAAAGTTGCCTTAAGCAACCATTGATCCTATGGTTGCTTAAGGCAACGACTTTTCCGTCCCTCGTCGCCGCCTCCCGCTTCCGCCCCGCACCCGCCGAAGGACCCAGATGACCGTCACCACCCGAGCCGCGACCGGAGCCGCCACCGCCGACGACGACACACCCATGACCCACCGGCAGGTGCTGGAGGCCCTGTCCGGCCTGCTGCTCGGCCTCTTCGTGGCCGTGCTGTCGTCGACCGTCGTCTCCAACGCCCTGCCGCGCATCCTCACCGACCTGCACGGCGGCCAGTCCGCCTACACCTGGGTGATCACCGCCACCCTGCTCACCCTCACCGCCTCCACTCCGATCTGGGGCAAGCTGTCCGACCTGGCCAGCAAGAAGCTGCTCCTGCAGATCGCCCTGGTGATCTACATCGCCTCGTCCGCGCTGGCCGGCCTCGCCCAGAACACCGGCGAGCTGATCGCCTGCCGCGCGCTGCAGGGCATCGGCGCCGGCGGTGTCACCGCGCTCGCCCAGATCTGCCTGGCGGCGATGGTCCCGCCGCGCGAGCGCGGCCGGTACAGCGGCTACTTCGGCGCGGTCTTCGCCCTCGCCACCATCGGCGGCCCGCTGATCGGCGGCGTCATCGTGGACACCTCCTGGCTCGGCTGGCGCTGGTGCTTCTACGTCGGGATCCCCTTCGCGCTGGCCGCGATCGCGGTGCTGCAGCGCACCCTGAAGCTGCCGGTGGTCAAGCGCAAGGTGAAGATCGACTACCTGGGCGCCCTGGTCATCACCGGTGCCGTCAGCCTGCTGATGATCTGGATCACGCTGGCCGGCAAGAACTACGCCTGGCTCTCCTGGCAGACCGCGGCCATGGTCGGCGGCGGCCTGGTGCTGGGCGGGCTCGCCGTGGCGATCGAGAAGCGCGCGGCCGAGCCGATCATCCCGCCGAGCCTCTTCCGCCACCGCACCGTCACCCTGGCGGCGGTCGCCAGCGTGCTGGTCGGCATCGGGATGTACGGCGCGACCACCTTCCTCAGCCAGTACTTCCAGCTGGCCAGGGAGAAGTCCCCGACCATCGCCGGCCTGATGACGCTGCCGATGATCCTCGGCCTGGCCGTCGCCTCCACCGTGGCGGGCAAGCTGATCACCAAGTACGGCCGCTGGAAGGCCTACCTGGTCGCCGGCACCCTGATGCTGGCCGTCGGCTTCGCCCTGCTCGGCACCGCCCGGGCCGACACCGACTACGTGCTGCTCGCCGTCTACATGGCGATCACCGGCATCGGCCTCGGCCTGACCATGCAGAACCTCGTGCTCGCGGTGCAGAACACGGTGCCCCGGCACGAGCTCGGCGCGGCCAGCTCGGTGGTCACCTTCTTCCGCACCATGGGCGGCGCGATGGGCGTCTCCGCCCTCGGGGCCCTGATGAACAACCGGGTCGGCCACTACCTGACGGAGAACCTGGCGGCCGCGCACGTCCCGGCCACCGGCGCCGCGGCCGGCGGCGGCATCCCGGACCTGCACAAGCTGCCCGCCCCGCTCGTCCCGCTGGTGACGGACGCCTTCGGGCACGGGGTCGGCGTGGTCTTCCTGGTCGCGGCGCCGTTCGCGCTGCTGGCCTTCGTGACGGTGCTGTTCATCCGCGAGACCGTGCTGCGCACCGGCCACCAGGGCTGACCGCCGCCGGCGGGGGCACGGGGCAGGACACGGCGAAGGCCGGGGAGCGGACCACCGCTCCCCGGCCTTCGCCGTACTCCGTGCGTCAGTGGCCGGCGATCAGGGACAGGCCGTAGAGGACGGCGGCGCCGCAGACCGCGAAGCAGGTGTAGGCACCGGCCAGGGCCAGTCGGCCGCCGCCGGCCGGGGCGTCGGAGCCGGCCGCCGAGCGCTGCGCGGTCAGCGCGGCCTCACGGCGGGAGAGGGCCAGGATGCCCAGCGCGAAGACGGTGACCACCGCGACGGTGATGCCGAAGCTGAAGCCGGCGGTCTGGGCCAGGGCGTTCCACTTGATGTGCATGCTGTGTGCTCCTCAGCCGTCGGCGCTCAGGCCGCGACCGTGGTCGAGGCGGGAGTGGTGGGGGTGCCGGCCGCGGCGGTCGGGGTGATCTCGACCGGGGTGATCTCGCCGGCCTCGTTGACGTTGTCCGCGTGGACCGGCTGGCGGCGGGAGATCAGCCACATCGCGCCCGAGCCGGCGACCAGGACGGCGCCCACCAGGACCACGCCCCAGGTGCCCTGCTCGACCACGAGGGCCGCGAGGCCGGCCACCGTGGCGGCGGCGGGCAGGGTCAGGCCCCAGGTGTAGACCATGCGGCGCACCAGGCTCCAGCGCAGCTCGCCCTTCGGGCCGCCGAGGCCGGCGCCCATGATGCCGCCGGAGCAGACCTGGGTGGTGGAGAGGCCGAAGCCCATGTGCGAGGAGGTCAGGATGACGGTCGCGGCGGCGGACTCGGAGGCGAAGCCCTGCGGGGCCTGGATGTCCGCCAGGCCCTTGCCCATCGAGCGGATGATCCGCCAGCCGCCCATGTAGGTGCCGAGCGCGATCGCCGCACCGGCCGAGACGATCACCCAGGTGGGGGGCAGCGCGCCGGTCGGCAGGGCGCCGACCGAGACCAGGGTCAGGGTGATGATGCCCATCGTCTTCTGGGCGTCATTGGTGCCGTGGGCCAGCGAGATCAGCGAGGAGGAGAACACCTGGCCGGTCTTGAAGCCCTTGGTGACGGTGGCGCCGTCGCTCTTGCGGGTGATCGCGTACGCCAGCTTCGTGGCGCCCCACGAGGCCAGGCCCGCGACCAGCGGGGAGGCGATCGCCGGGATGAGGATCTTGGTGACCACGGTGTCGAAGTTGACGCCGTTGAGACCGACGCCGACCACGGTGGCGCCGATCAGGCCGCCGTAGAGCGCGTGCGACGAACTGGACGGAAGGCCTCTCAGCCAGGTGATCAGGTTCCAGAGGATCGCGCCGACCAGTGCGGCGAAGATGATCTCCGGATGGATCCCGGCCTTCTCGTTGACGATGCCGCCGGAGATGGTGGTGGCGACCTTCACCGAGAGGAACGCCCCGGCGAAGTTGAGGACGGCCGCGATGGTGACCGCGACCTTGGGTCGAAGGGCTCCGGTGGCGATGGAGGTGGCCATCGCGTTGGCGGTGTCGTGGAACCCGTTGGTGAAGTCGAAGGCGAGCGCCGTGATGATCACAACGGCCACCAGGAACGAGATGTGTTCCATACCCAAACAATCGTCGTAGTTGTCGCACTGACGTTGGTGTCGATCGCGACGGTAGGGAGCCTCGGTGAACGGAAGGTGAACTGAGACGGGCCGCGTGGTTCCGGACGTGTCCCAGGGGTTGCCATGACCTTGCCAGGAGGTGTCCCCGGGCCCGCTGAACTGGGCATTGGCGCAGAACGTCCTGGTTCGCTCCGGTTTGCTGAGACCTGTCTCACAACCGACCGAAGAATTCATCGGGCCGTACGGGTGCGGTCTGTTTCTGCCGGGTGACCCATGACAGGATCGGCGAGGATCCGGGCATCCCGGGGATCGGCAGGGGCGGGGAGGAACGAATCCATGGGCGGGGCCGCACAGCGCACGGAGACAGCGGGAACACGACCGTGGGTGCGGGCCGCCCTGCGCTGCGGAGCCGTCCTGGCGGCCGCCGCGCTGGCGCTGCCGCTGGCCGCCCAGGCCGCCTACGCGGCGCCGGACCCGGGCAACCCGGGCATCACCGCCCCGGCCGCCGCGCCCGGCGCGGACCCGCTCGCGGAGGCCAAGGCCACCCTCGGGCCGCTGCTCGACCGGCTGCACGAGCTGTACACGGGGGCGGAGGCCGCCACCGAGCAGTTCAACGCCGCCGTCACCAAGGTCGCCGAGCAGCAGGCCACCGTCACCGACCTGGGCGACCGGCTGGACCGTCAGCAGAAGCTCGTGGACGCCGGTACCGACGTGGCCGCCCAGCTCGCCGCCGCCCAGTACCGCAACGGCGCCACCTCGGCCTACGCCGAACTGCTGCTCTCCCAGGACCCGTACGAGGCCGTCACCATCGCCGAACTGCTCTCCGCCGCGAGCCGTTCGCAGTCCGAGTTCCTGGACCGGCTCAAGCTCGACCGCGAAGCGCTCACCGGCCTGCAGAAGCAGAGCGAGGAGGCGCTGAAGAACTCCCAGGCACTGGTCGCCCAGCAGGACGCGGCCAAGGCCAAGCTCGCCACCGACCTGGCAGCCGTCGAGCAGCTGGTCTCCTCGCTCACCGGTGCCCAGCGCACCGAGCTGGAGCAGCTGGAGAAGGCCAAGGCCGACGAGGCCCAGCTGGCCTTCCTCGCCTCCGGCGCCCTCGGCAAGGGCGAGCGCACCCCGTCGCTGGCCGGCCGCGCCGCCGTCGCGTACGCGCTGGCGCAGCTCAACAAGCCGTACGTGTGGGGCGGCGCCGGCCCGGACGTCTTCGACTGCTCCGGCCTCACCTCGCAGGCCTGGCTGCACGCCGGCAAGCCGATCCCGCGCACCAGCCAGGAGCAGTGGGCCCAGCTCCAGCACGTCGCGCTGAACCAGCTGCGCCCCGGTGACCTGGTCATCTACTTCGAGGGCGCCACCCATGTCGCGCTCTACATCGGCGGCGGGCTGGTCGTCCAGGCGCCCCGCCCGGGCGCCGTGATCAAGGTGTCGCCGATCGGCTCGATGCCGATCCTCGGTGCCGTCCGCCCCGACCCGGAGACCGCCTCGGACGAGGCGGGCGGTGCCTGGAAGGTGCCGGACCTCCCGGCGGGCTGGGACAGCGTCACCCCGATCGCCCCGAGCCCGGCCAACCAGGTGCCGGTCGACCCGAACGCGGCGAACCCCGCGCCCGGCACGCCGACCGCGCCCGGCACGCCCACCCCGGGGACGCCGACGCCCGGCACCCCGCAGCCCGGCACCGGCACGCCGACCGACCCGGGGACGCCGACCGACCCGGGGACGCCGACCGGCACCCCGACGGGTACGCCGACCGGGACGCCCACGGGAACGCCGACGGGCACGCCCACCGGGACCCCGACGGGGACGCCGACCGGTACCCCGACGGGCACGCCGACCGGGACGCCCACGGGAACGCCGACCGGTACCCCGACGGGCACCCCCACCGGGACGCCGGCCGGGACGCCGGCCGGGACGCCGGCCGGGACTCCCGCGGGCTCGCCCAGCGGCACCCGTACCGGTTCGTCCACCGCCTCGGCCCCGGGCTCCACCTCGGCCACCCCGCTGCCGGCGGGCCAGCACTAGCTCGGCCCGTCGGCCCGACGGCCCGGGGAGCCCCGGGCCGTCGGCCGGTTCAGCTCGCGCCGCTGTCCGGCTCGAAGCGGATCAGCACGGCCTTGGAGGTCGGGGTGTTGCTGATGTCCGCGGTGGAGTCCAGCGGCACCAGCACGTTGGTCTCCGGGTAGTACGCCGCCGCGCCGCCGCGGGCCACCGGGTAGTGCACCACCTTGAAGTGCGGGGCGCGCCGCTCCACGCCGTCCTTCCACTCGCCGACCAGATCGACGTACCCGCCCTCGGTCAGGCCCAGCTCGGCGGCGTCGACGGGGTTGACCAGCACGACCCGGCGGCCGCCGGTGATGCCGCGGTAGCGGTCGTCCAGGCCGTAGATCGTGGTGTTGTACTGGTCGTGCGAACGGAGCGTCTGCAGCAGCAGCCGGCCCGGCGGGACCTCGGGCGCGGTGAGCGGGTTGACCGTGAAGTTGGCCAGCCCGGTCGCGGTCGGGAAGGTCCGGGAGTCGCGCGGCCCGTGCGGCAGGGTGAACCCGCCGGGCCGGCGGACCTTGTCGTTGAAGCCGTCGAAGCCCGGCACCACCCGGGCGATCCGGTCCCGCAGGGTGTCGTAGTCGTCGGCGAAGTCCTCCCACGGGACGTCGTCCCCGGGGCCGAGCGCCGCGCGGGCCAGCCGGCAGACGATCGCCACCTCGGAGAGCAGCCCCGGCGCCGGCGGGCGCAGGCCGCCGCGCGAGGAGTGCACCTGGCCCATCGAGTCCTCGACGCTGACGAACTGCGCGCCACTGGCGGTGACGTCCCGGTCGGTGCGGCCGAGGGTGGGCAGGATCAGCGCCCGGGCCCCGGTCACCACGTGCGAGCGGTTGAGCTTGGTGGAGACGTGCACGGTGAGCCGGCAGCGGCGCATCGCCGCCTCGGTGACCTCGGTGTCCGGGGTGGCGGCGACGAAGTTGCCGCCCATCGCGAAGAACACCTTCACCCGGCCGTCGCGCATCGCGCGGATGGTGTCCACCGAGTCGTAGCCGTGCGCCCGCGGCGGCTCGAAGCCGAACTCGCCGCCCAGCGCGTCCAGGAAGGCCGCCGAGGGCCGCTCGAAGATGCCCATCGTCCGGTCGCCCTGGACGTTGCTGTGTCCGCGCACCGGGCAGACCCCGGCGCCCGGGCGGCCGACGTTGCCGCGCAGCAGCAGGAAGTTGACCACCTCGCGGATGGTCGGCACGGCGTGCTTGTGCTGGGTGAGGCCCATCGCCCAGCAGACGATGATCTTCCGGGAGGAGAGCACCAGGCGGCCCAGCTCCTCGATCTGCTCCCACGGCAGGCCGGTGGCGGCGAGCACCTCCTCGCGCCGGGTCTGCCGGGCCTCGGCGGCGAACTCCTCGAAGCCGTGGCAGTGCCGCGCGACGAACTCCTCGTCGACGCCGCCGTCCGCGTCGAGGACGAGCCGGTTGAGCGCGCGGAACAGGGCGAGGTCGCCGCCGAGCCGGATCTGCAGGAAGAGGTCGGTCAGCTTGGTGCCGTGGCCGGCCAGGCCGCGGGCGTTCTGCGGGTTCTTGAACCGTTCGAGGCCGGCCTCGGGCAGCGGGTTGACGCTGACGACGGTGGCACCCGCGCGCTTGGCCCGCTCCAGGGCGGAGAGCATCCGCGGGTGGTTGGTACCCGGGTTCTGGCCCGCCACGATGATCAGGTCGGCCTGGTAGAGGTCCTTGAGGCTGACGCTGCCCTTGCCGACGCCGAGCGTCTCGGTGAGCGCCGAGCCGGAGGACTCGTGGCACATGTTGGAGCAGTCCGGCAGGTTGTTGGTGCCCAGCCGGCGGGCGAACAGCTGGTAGGCGAAGGCGGCCTCGTTGCTGGTCCGGCCGGAGGTGTAGAAGGCCGCGCCGTCCGGGGTGTCCAGGGCGCGCAGCTCCTCGGCGATCAGCGCGAAGGCGTCGTCCCAGGCGATCGGCGTGTAGTGGGTGGCGCCCTCGTCCAGCAGCATCGGCTGGGTGAGGCGGCCCTGCTGGCCGAGCCAGTAGCCGGAGCGTTCGGCCAGCTCGGCCACCGGGTGGGCGGCGAAGAACTCGGCGCGGATCCGGCGCTCGGTGGCCTCCTCGGCGACGGCCTTCGCGCCGTTCTCGCAGAACTCGGCGGTGTGCGTCTTCCCGGGCTCGGGCCAGGCGCAGCCGGGGCAGTCGAAGCCGTCCGGCTGGTTGACCTTGCGCAGGGTGGCGAGGGTGCGCCGGGCGCCCATCTGCTCGGTGGCCATCCGGAGGCTGTGGCCGACCGCCGGCAGTCCGGCCGCGGCGTGCTGGGGCGCGGACACCACGGGGGCGTCCTGCGCGGGATCGCTCTGCGGGGCCGGTTTGGCCATGACTGCGCTCCTCGGCTGTGCTCGTCCGGCCGCCGCTCCGTCGCGTGGCCCGCCGTCCATCCTTCCACCCGTTCGAGTCGTCCGGGCCATCCCGGTAACGGTCCCGGCCGACCCCGCACGGTGCGTGGATGGGGTGCGGCCGCTTCGAGAGGCGGGGGCGCGGGTGACCGGCCACCGCGCGGGCCCGGCACGACCTGTCCCGACCAGCAGCGGCCGGCGCTGTCCGCGCGCCGGGGCCCGCCCGCGCGCCGCGGCCCCGGGAGGCCCTCCGGGCCAGGAGCGCCCCGGCCGGGGCCGTGGTGCCGATCCGGCGCCCTCCCGGCCCCGGGACGTCGCCTCGGGCCAGGAGGCCGGTGCCTGCCTGACCGCGCTGGAGCGCGGGACCGGCATCACGCCGAGCGGGAGCTGGACCGTCGTGTCAGCTCCGGACCACGTCACCGCCGAGGACCTGGTCGAGGAGCTGTTCGGGCCCCGAGCCGGCCGGGCGGGGCCCCGGGCCGACCACGCGGGCCGCGAGCGGCGCGGTGGGCCGCCCGGTGGGCCGCCCACCCGCCGCCGGGAGGGCCGCCAGGGCCCGCAGGATGGCCCGGGCGGCGGCGTCGTTCTGGCGAAAGCCCGGGGAGTCGGTGCGCGGCCGGGCGAAGGCGGCCGCCGCGCGCAGACTGGTGTGCGGGCCGAGGGCGGTGCGCCGCGGGTGCGGCCCGCCGTCCAGGGCCGGGTCCAGGACCCGGCTGTCCCCGGGCCGGATGGTGAGCAGCCCGGAGCGGTGGGTGTGCTCCTCGTCGCTGACCACCTCCTCCACGATCCGCCCGGCGCGGTGCAGGTCCCGCAGGACCGGGTCCCGGGTGCGGGCCAGCGCGTGCTTGGGCAGGTACGCCTCGATCAGCGCGGTGGCCTCGACGCGGTGCCCGGGCACGGTGCTACCGGACGCCCGCCAGGTGCCGGTCGCCTCGTCCCGGTCGACCCGGACGCCCGCGCCCAGGAAGCGGACCACGCCCGCCTCGGAGAGCGCGAGCAGCTGGCGCAGCCGGAAGCCGGGCGGGCCGGAGGCGAGGTAGCTGAAGTAGCCGAAGAACCACTCGTCGACCTCCTCGCCGACCGAGCGGGCGGTGAGCCGGCCGGAGGCCAGCACGCGGGGCAGTTGGCCGAAGAGCGAGAGCAGGGCGAGGAAGGCGCCGAGGTCGGCGCTGTGGGCCGGGTCGGCGCGGCGGTCGGCGTCCTCGGCGATGTAGCCGCGCAGATGGCGCTGGAGCTCCTCGGCGGAGCCGAGTTCGAGACCGGCCAGCGGGAAGTCGAGCCGTTCGAAGTCCAGCCGGTCGGCCTCGTCGGGGACGGCCCGGGCGATCAGCCGGGCGAGCTCGGGCGCGTACCAGTCGTGGGCGTCGTAGCCGGCGAGGAACTCGGCCCAGGGGAGCGCGGTGCGTTCGGGGTGGGCGTGGAACAGTTCGTGGTAGTGCCCGAAGCCGATGTCCTTCGCCATCAACGGCCAGAAGTCGCGGCGCAGTTCGAGCGGCCCGGGGCGCGCGAGAACGGCGTCCACGGCGGCCGCGTCGAAGTAGCGGGGGAGCGGGGCGGGCGGCCCCTGGAGCCGGTAGCCGGTCTTGGAGTGGTAGGGAACACCGCGCCGGGAGCCGACGTGGATCACCGGCTCGCGGCCGGAGGGCCGGTAGACCGGGCCGTCCGGCGTCTCCTCGAAGCGGCCGCCCCGGCCTTCGGTGAGCAGGGCGACCAGGTCGACGAAGGCGAGCCCGAAGCCGCGCAGGACGACGTGCTCGCCGGCGCCGATGCCGCTCAGGTCGGCGTCGGCGGAGAAGGCGGGCGGCAGGTGGAAGCGGCCGTGCCGGGCGGCGAACCCGGCGTCCGCGGCGTACCGGGGGTGCGGCGCGGAGTCGAGGTGGCCGAGGGTCAGGGTGACGTGGTCGGCGGTGAGCACCCGGTCCCCGAGGTGGACCAGCTGCGGGCCGTCCACCGGGCCCTCGACCCGGCGGACGGTGTCCCGGTGCACGGTGACGGTGATGTGCGGCGGGAGGTCGGCGACGGCGCGGCGGAACACCCAGTCCAGGTAGGCGCTCTGGGCCCGGCGGGTGGGGAAGTCGGTGGGCGCCAGGGTGCCCAGCTCGGCCCGGACCGCCGGGTCCTCGACCTCCCGGTAGGGCGCGAACTCCGTCTGCCGGGCGGCCCATTCGGCCAGCGAGGGCCCGGGGCGGACCGGTCCGTCGATGGTGGACCGCTCGTCGGTGAACATCGTGACGTCCTCGGCCATCGAGTTCATCCGGAGCAGCGGGGACTGGTCGTAGCGCCAGATCCGGCCCGCGCCGGGCGGGTGCGGGTCGACCAGGTGGATCTCCAGCGGGCGCTCGGAGGGCAGGAGTTCGGCCGCGTTGGCGGCGATCCGCTCCAGCAGCCCGGTACCGCGCGGGCCGGCGCCGACGATCACCAGGGTGGTCAACGCGTCCCCCCGGCTGCGGTCTTGGCGCCGGTCGCGGCGTCGGCCCCGGCCGGGGCGTCGGCGGCAGCGCGCAGCCGGCGCCAGGCCGCGCGGGCCTTCTGCAGCGGGGTGGGCGGCAGGCCGTCGCGGGTGGCGCCCTTGGCGTAGTGCCGCTCGACGTAGTACTGGCCGACGGACAGCACGGTGGTGATCACGATGTACCAGATGGTGGCGACCATCAGCATCGGGATGACCTGGTAGGACTGCAGGTAGACCAGCTGCACCGAGTAGAGCAGGTCGGAGACGGCCAGCACGCTGATGATGCTGGTGCCCTTGAGCGCGCTGATCAGCATGTTCCCGGCGGTGGGGACGATCGAGCGCATCGCCTGCGGGACGATGATCCGGCGCAGCACCCGCCACCGGCCCAGCCCGAGCGCCGAGGCGGCCTCCAGCTGGCCGCGGTCGACCGAGAGGATCCCGCCGCGCACCACCTCGGCGGCGTAGGCGGCCTCCAGCAGGGTCAGGCCGACCACGGCGGTGAGGGTGGGGCCGAACAGGTTGACGGTCCGGACGGTGACGAACTCCGGGCCGAACGGGATGCCCAGGCCGAGCGTCGGGTAGAGCGCGCCGATGTTGAAGAAGAGCAGCAGCTGCACCAGCGCCGGGGTGGAGCGGAAGATCCAGATGTACGTCCAGCTCAGCGTGCGCAGCACCGGGTTGCCGGAGAGCCGCATGGTGGCGAGCACCGTGCCGAGGACGAAGCCGAGGCCGAGCGTGACGGCGGTCAGCCACAGGGTCAGGGTGAGGCCGTTCAGGACCGAGGTGGCGGTGAACCAGTCGGCGACGACGTCCCATTGGAAGGCCTTGTTGCGGATCACCGAACTGAGGGCCATCGCGAACAGCAGCAGCGCGACGGCGGCGGAGACCCACTGGCCGGGCCGGCGGCGGGCGACGAGCCGGGCCGAGGGGTCGACGACGGCGCCGGCGGGCGGCCCCGGGTCCGGCACGGGGTTCTCGGTGAGGGAGGGCGCGGGAAGGACGTCCTGCGGGGTGGCCATGAGGAGGCTCCAGGCGGAAGCTGCGGGCAGGCGGGAGGTACGGGGGTGGTCACGTACGGCCGTCGGGCCGGCTCGCGTCCCTCAACGCGACCGGCTCCGCACTGCTCTCCGCATTGATCGTACGCATGCGCGAACGAGGGCTGTCAAGGGTGGTGCCGCCGGGGCACACGGCGACAAGTGATCGCAACAGAGCGGTAATGGACGGTGGTTGACGCCGTGCATCCTTCACTGCTCAACTTGTGCTCATGTACGCCGAGCAGCTCCTGGTCACCCGCGACCACATCGACTTCGGTCGGGTGTGGTCCGCGGCGTGTCGCGGCTGACCCGGCAGCGGGCCGTCCAGCCGGCCCTGTCCTCCTAGGAGCCTCCTCCCTCGGAGGCCCTCCTCGCGGAGACCTCTCCCTCGGTGCCCCGTCGCGGGCCGGGTAGGCCGTCCAGTCCCGTACGGACGGCCGTTTCAGGCGCACGCTGCCGCCTTCAGCCTTCCGTACCCCACTGCACTCCGGCAGTTCTCCGTCGCCCTTCCGCCGACGTCGACGTCTTCGCCGACGTCGTCACCGTCACGTGCCCGTGCCCGTCGATCCGCGTGCTCCGCTCCGCCCTCCCCGCTCGGCCCTCTTCGCTCCGCGCTCCCCGCTCGGCCTTCTCGCTCCCCGCTCCGTGCTCCAAGCCTGGCTCTGCCACGGCCTGTTCCGGTCTGCCCACCCGCAGCCGCCGGATTCCGTACGACCCGAAAGGTCAGTCACCATGCCCGTCGAATTCCTCGGCATCGCCGCCACCGGTGATGGTTCGGAGACCACCCCCCGCTCCACGGCGGCCTTCGACCGCGACTACACCCTGCGGCTGGCCCGGGCCCACGAGGACAACGGCTGGGACCGCGTGCTGTTCGCCTACGGCGCCGGCGCCCCCGACCCGGCGGCGGCCGCGGCGTTCCTCGCGGCCCGGCTCGACCGGCTCCAGATCCTGCTGGCCCACCGGCCGAACGTCTCCTACCCGACCTACGCGGCGAAGACCTTCGCCACCCTGGACCGGATCAGCGACGGGCGGCTCACCGTCCACTTCATCACCGGCGGCAACGACCACGAGCAGCAGCGCGAGGGCGACTTCCTGACCAAGGACCAGCGCTACGCCCGCACCCGTGAGTACATCGGAATCGTCAAGAAGGCGTGGACCAGCACGGAGGCCTTCGACCACGAGGGCGAGTACTACCGCTTCAACGACTTCGTCTCGGACGTCTTCCCCGTCCAGGCCCCGCGCCCGGGCGTCTCCTTCGGCGGCTCCTCGGAGGCCGCCTACGCGGCCGGCGGGGCGGAGGCGGACATCTACTGCCTCTGGGGCGAACCGCTGGCCCGGACCGCCGAGCAGATCGAGCGGGTCAAGGAGGCCGCGCGGGCCGCCGGCCGGACGGACGTGCCGCGCATCCAGGTCGCCTTCCGGCCGATCATCGCGCCGACCGAGGAACTGGCCTGGGAGAAGGCGTACCGGACGGTGGACGCGATCCGGGCCCGCAAGGAGTCCGGCGAGCTGGTCCGGCGCGGTGCGGCCGCGGCCCGGACCCCGGAGAACACCGGGTCGCAGCGGCTGCTGGAGATCGCCGCGGCCGGCGAGCGCTACGACCGCGCGCTCTGGACCCCGACCGCGGCCGCCACCGGCGGGGCCGGCAACTCCAACGCCCTGGTCGGCACGCCGGAGACGGTCGCGCAGGCGCTGCTCGACTACTACGACCTCGGCGTGGACATCCTCTCCGCGCGCGGCTACGCGCTGCTCGACGACGCGATCGACTTCGGCCGGTACGTCATCCCGCTGGTGCGCGAGGAGGTCGCCCGGCGGGACGCCGCGAAGGCGGCCGAGGCGGCCGAGCGGGAGGCCCGGGCCGAGCGCGACCGCCACCAGCTGATCGCGGTCCAGGCGTGAGCGGCACCAGCCTGGCGACCGAGGTCCGCCGGGTGACGATCGACGATCCCCTGGTCGAGCCGCTGCTGCGGGAGCTCACCCACGAGTACGTCACCCGCTACGGGCCGGATGCCCGGGAGGAGATGAGCCGGTACCCGAAGGACGCCTTCGCGGAGCCGGCCGGCGTACTGCTGCTCCTGCTGGAGGACGGCGAGCCGGTGGCCGGCGGTGCGTACAAGCGGTACGACGAACGGACCGCCGAGGTGAAGCGGATGTGGACGCATTCCGCGCACCGCCGCCGGGGGCTGGCCAGCCGGGTGCTGGCCGAGCTGGAGCGGGCCGCGCGGGCGGTCGGCTACACCCGGATCTTCCTCACCACCGGCCCGCGCCAGCCCGAGGCCAGGGGGCTCTACCTGGCGACCGGCTACACCCCGCTGTTCGACGTCGACGCCGATCCGCTGGAGATCGGCCCGCTGGCGTTCGAGAAGTCCCTGCCGGCCCGCACCGACAGCGAGCGGGCCGAGGCCCCCGCGCGACCCCATCACGCACCGACCCCGAAAGGCGCCCAACTCCCGTGAGAACCACCACCGTCCGCCGCCGCCTGCTCGCGGCCACCGCCCTGCTGCCGGTCCTGGCCCTGGCCGCGTGCGGTTCGGACCCGAAGACCGCCGCCCAGCCGGGCGCCGGCCAGGCGGCGGTCGACGCCGCCGCGCAGGACCTCGTCTCCGGCGTCGCGAAGTCGGACGCGGCGGCCGCCCTGCTGCCCGAGGACGTCCGCAAGGCGGGGACGGTGAAGTTCGGCTCGGCGATCGCCTCGCCGCCCGCCGCCTTCTACGCCGACCAGGCCACCAAGAAGGCGGCCGGGGTGGACATCGACTTCACCGACGCGGTGGCCAAGGTGCTCGGCCTGACCGTGGAGCGCGAGGAGGCCGCCTTCGAGACCATCCTGCCCGCGCTGGGCAGCGGCAAGTACGACGTCGGCACCGGCAACTTCGGGGTCACCGCCGTCCGGTTGAAGACCATCGACTTCGTCACCTACATCGACGACGGCCAGGGCTTCGCGGTCAAGAAGGACAACACCAGCGTCCAGCCGGTCACCGACCTCGCGCAGCTCTGCGGGCTGGTCATCGGCACCGGGGCCGGCACCACCTTCGAGACCACGCTGAACGCCAAGAAGAACGTCTGCACCGACGCGGGCAAGAAGCCCTTCGAGGTGAAGGCGTTCAGCGACAACGGCGCCACGCTGACCGGCCTCCAGCAGGGGCGGATCGACGTCGTGATGTCGACCATCAACGGCCTGCGCTACCAGGCGTCCCAGGAGGCGTCGGGGACGAAGTTCCTCGGCGAGTTCCACCGGCTGGACGTCGGCTTCGCGTTCAAGAAGGGCTCCCCGCTCGCCCCGGCCTTCCAGGCGGCGGTCAACCAGCTGATCAAGGACGGGACGTACGACAAGATCGTCAAGAAGTGGGGAGTCGTCGATTCGGCGATCAAGGAATCCCAGATCAGCCCGCCCGAGCACGTGTGACCCCCTGTCCGGGCCCCGGGCCTGTTGGAGGAATCCCCCCATGAGCATCACCACCACCGAGGCCGGTCCGCCGGCCGGAAGAACCGCCGCCAAGGTGTCGGCCGCCCCGGCCGGGCGCGTCGACCTCGGCGAGCTGGCCGGTCTGCGGACCGTCCGGGCCCGCCACCCGTGGCGCTGGGCGGCCGGCCTCGCCGCCGTCGTCGTCCTGCTCCAGTTCGCCCACGGGCTGGCCACCAACCCCGGCTGGGACTGGGCGACCTTCCGGGTCTACTTCTCCGCCGACACCATCCTGCGCGCCGTCGGCCGCACCATCGAACTCACCTTCTACGGAACGCTGCTGGGCTTCCTGCTGGGTGCGGTGGTGGCGGCGATGCGGCTGTCGCGCAGCGCGATCCTGCAGTCCATCGCCTGGGCCTACGTCTGGGCGTTCCGCTCCATCCCGCTGATCGTGCAACTGGTCTTCTGGTTCAACCTCTCCTACCTCTACAAGCGGTTCGGCATCGGGATCCCGTTCGGCCCGACCTTCGCCGAGTTCGAGACGATGGGGGTGCTGGGCGCGCTCGGCGCCGCCGTGCTGGGGCTGGGCCTGCACCAGGCGGCGTTCGCCGCGGAGATCATCCGCGGCGGCATCATCGCGGTCGACGGCGGGCAGCGCGAGGCCGCCGCCGCGCTGGGCGTGCCGCGCTGGCGCCAGGCCTGGCGGATCGTGCTGCCGCAGGCCATGCGCGGCATCCTGCCGGCCGCCGCCAACGAGGTGATCTCGCTGTTCAAGGGCACCTCGGTGGTCTACGTGATGGCCATCGGAGAGCTCTTCTACCAGGTGCAGGTCGTCTACGGCCGCACCGGCCGGGTGGTGCCGCTGCTGATGGTGGCCACCGTCTGGTACGTGCTGCTGACCACGGTGCTGTCGCTCGGCCAGTACTACGTCGAGCGCTACTTCGCCCGGGGCGCCGAACGCACCCCGCCGCCCACCCCGCTGCAGCGGGCCCGGGCCTTCGTCCAGGGCCTGCGGGCCGACCGCACCCCCGTCGAGACCGCTACCGGAGGACGCTCGTGACCACCCCCGTCGTGGAACCCATGGTGCAGGTCAGGGGCCTGCACAAGAGCTTCGGCCCGCTCGCCGTGCTGCGCGGCGTCGACCTCGACGTGCCGGCCGGATCGGTGACGGTGGTGCTCGGCCCCTCCGGCTCCGGCAAGTCGACGCTGCTGCGCTCGATCAACCACCTGGAGAAGCTGGACCGCGGCTTCGTCGCGATCGACGGCGAGCTGATCGGCTACCGCCGCTCCGGCGACCGGCTGCACGAGCTCAGGGAGCGCGACGTCCTGCGCCAGCGCACCAACATCGGCTTCGTGTTCCAGAACTTCAACCTGTTCCCGCACCTCACGGTGGTGGAGAACATCATCGAGGCCCCGGTCAGCGCGCTGCGCCGGCCCAAGGCCGAGGCCCGGGCGGCCGCGCTGGCGCTGCTGGAACGGGTCGGCCTCGCCGACAAGGCGGACGCCTATCCGCGCCAGCTCTCCGGCGGCCAGCAGCAACGGGTGGCGATCGCCCGGGCGCTGGCGCTGGAGCCGAAGGTGCTGCTCTTCGACGAGCCGACCTCGGCGCTCGACCCGGAGCTGGTGGGCGAGGTGCTGGACGTCATCAAGGACCTCGCCCGGTCCGGCACCACCATGATCGTGGTGACCCACGAGATCGGCTTCGCCCGCGAGGTCGCCGACACCGTGGTCTTCATGGACGGCGGGGTGGTGGTCGAGCAGGGCCCGCCGAAGGCCGTCCTGGACGATCCGCAGCACGAGCGCACCCGCGCCTTCCTCGCCAAGGTCCTCTGACCCCCCTCGCCGATCCCCTTCGCCGACCCCCTCCCGCTCCCCGACCCTCTTCCAGCCATCAGGAGTTCCGCCATGTCCCTACCCCGTCGCGCCCTCGTGACCGCCGCCGCCGCGCTCGCCGCCACCCTCACCCTCGCCGCCTGCGGCAGCTCCACGGACGCCGCCGCGGAGCTCGCCCCCGCGAAGGGCAGTACCGCGCCCAACGGCACCACGGTGAACCTGACCCCAAATCAGAACCGCATCACGACGGCGAAGGTGGACGCCATCGCGGCGCTGGTTCCGGAGGAGGTCAGAAAGAGAGGGACGCTGACGGTCGCCAACTCGCTTGGTACCACGCCGCCGCTGGACTTCTACGCGAACGACGACAAGACCATCATCGGGGTCGAGCCCGACCTCGCCTCGCTGGTCGGTGACGTCCTCGGCCTGAAGGTCGAGTTCAACCCGGTCTCCTGGGAGAACGTCTTCGTGGGCCTGGACAGCGGCAAGTTCGACGTCGGCATGACCAACATCACCGTCACCGAGGCCCGCAAGGAGAAGTACGACTTCGCCACCTACCGGCTGGACATCCTCGGCTTCGAGGCCAAGAAGGGCACCGGCTGGAAGGTCGCCGGCCCCAAGGACGTGGCCGGCAAGACGATCGCCGTCTCCTCCGGCACCAACCAGGAGAAGCTGCTGATCTCCTGGAACGAGGAGAACGTGAAGAACGGCCTCAAGCCGGCCGACATCAAGTACTTCCAGAGCTCCTCCGACTACTACCTGGCGCTCTCCTCCGGCCGGATCGACGCCTACGTCGGCCCCAACCCGAGCTCGGCCTTCCACGCCGTGCAGACCGGTGAGACCGAGGTGGTCGGCACCTACTCCGGCGGCGGCGCGGACGTCCTGGGGAAGATCGCGGCGACCACCAAGAAGGACAACGGGCTGGTCCAGGCACTGAACGGGGCGATCAACGAGATCATCAAGAACGGCACCTACGGCCAGGCGCTGAAGCGCTGGGGGCTCGACGGCGAGGCCGTCCAGACCTCCGAGATCAACCCGCCCGGCCTGCCCAAGCCCAAGCCGTAGCCCGTTCACCCCCATGTCCTCCCCCGACGCTATGGTGGCCCCGGTCACGGTGGACGCTGTTCGTATCCGGTGCACCCGGGGGTTGGGGGAGACATGAGGGCTGGGGAGGTTCTGGACGGCCGCTACCGGCTGGACCGGACGCTCGGCCGGGGCGGCTTCGGGGTGGTCTGGGCGGCCCACGACAACAACATCGGGCGGTCGGTCGCGGTCAAGGTCCTCTCCGAGGAGAAGGCGAGCGACGAGGAGGCGGTCGCGCGGTTCGTCCGCGAGGCCAAGACCGCCGGCAGCCTGTCCAATCCGCACATCGTCACGTTGCACGACTACGGCCGGGTCCAGCAGGGCGCCTGGTCCACCCACTACCTGGTGATGGAGCTGGTCCGCGGCCGCCCGCTGTCCGCGGTGCTCAAGGAGGGCACGCCCGACCCGGCGCTCGCGCTGAAGTGGGCCCGGCAGGTCTGCAAGGCACTGGACGCCGCCCACCGTTCGGGCGTGGTGCACCGGGACATCAAGCCGGAGAACATCATGATCGCCGAGAGCGGCGAGGCCAAGGTGCTGGACTTCGGCATCGCCCGGCTGCTCACCCAGTCGGGCACCGGGCTCACGTCGACCGGTGTGGTCATCGGCACCCCGCCATACCTGGCTCCCGAGTGCTGGGCCGGCGGCGCCATCGACGGCCGGGCCGACCTCTACGCGCTCGGCGTGGTGCTCTTCCAACTCTGCACCGGACAGCGCCCGTTCAACGCCGGATCGCCGGTCACCATGATGTACCAGCACCTCAACGACCCGCCGCCGCCGGTGCGCACCCCCTACCCGGCGCTCGCCGCCCTGATCCGCCGGCTGCTCGCCAAGGACCCGGCCGACCGGCCCGCCGACGCCGCCGAGGTGCGCCGCCTGCTGCGCGAGATCCCGGTCGGGCAGAGCACCCCGGTCGGCCGGAGCACCCCGGCCCCGCCGCCCGAGCCGCCCGAGGCGCTGCGGCAGCGGGCCGACCGGGCCTGGGAGTACGGCGTGGAGGGCCGGCCCGAGGAGGCCGTCCGGATGCTGACCGAGCTGATCCCGCGGTTCGCCCGCAGCTTCGGCCCGGCCGACCTCCGCACCCTGCGCACCTGTCACGACCTCGCCCTATGGCTGGCCCGCGCCGGCAGCCCGGGCGCCGCCGCCGCGCTGCTGCGCGAGCTGGCCCCGGCCCTGTCCGGCGAGCCGAGGGCGCACGCCGACGTCCTGCGCGACCTCGACCGCTGGGAGCGGGAGCGCGACGAGGCCGGCCCCGGCCCGGCCCGGGCACAACCCCTGGACCAGCTCCTCGGCGGCCCCGCGCAGAGCGGCTGACGCCCCGGGCGGCGGCCGACGACCGACCGGCGCCGGGCCGCCCACCCGCGCGTTCACCCCGGGCGGAGGCCCGTCCGCCCACGGTGGAGCCCTGTGCCGGAGCCCCGTGGTGGAGCCCCGTGGTGGAGCCCCGCGCCGCCCGGTCCGCCCGGTGGCCGTCGCCCGGGCCGGGGGCTGTCAACCGTACGGGCACCTGATTCGGTGCTGCTCCGGGTTGTGGGAATTGATAGGAATTCGCCGAGCTGGACTGTCTGGTTCGCAGGCGGCAGCCGTTGATATACCTCGCAACAAGAGTTCGGTGCGGTGTGTGCGGCCGTACCGGCGAGCTGAGACGAAAGTGGTGGTGACGCTCAGATGAAGCTCCTCCGTGTCGGACCACCGGGCGCCGAGCGTCCGATCGCGCTGGGCCACGACGGCACCGCGTACGACCTCTCCGGGCGCGCCCGGGACATCGACGGCGCCTTCCTGGCCGGGCTCGACCCGGCCGCGCTGGCCCGCGACGCGGCCGCCGGCCTGCTGCCGGTGGCCGACATCGCCGGGCAGCGGGTCGGCGCTCCGGTCACCCGGCCGGGCAAGGTGGTCGGGATCGGGCTCAACTACCGGGACCACGCCGCCGAGGCCGGCGCGGCGATCCCGGACGAGCCGGTGATCTTCCTCAAGCCGAGCAACACCGTGGTCGGCCCGTACGACGAGGTGCTGGTGCCCCGGGGCGGCGAGAAGACCGACTACGAGGCCGAACTGGCGATCGTGATCGGCCGCACCGCCCGGTACCTGGCCGGCCACCGGGAGGCGGCGGAGGCGATCGCGGGCTACACGATCGCCAACGACGTCACCGAGCGGGCCTTCCAGCTGGAGCGCGGCGGCCAGTGGGACAAGGGCAAGTCGGCGGAGACCTTCACGCCGCTCGGCCCCTGGCTGGTCACCGCGGACGAGGTCGCCGACCCGCAGCGGCTGCGGCTGCGCCTCTGGGTCAACGGCGGGCTGCGGCAGGACGGCTCCACCGCCGAGATGATCTTCCCGGTGCTGGAGATCGTCCGGTACGTCAGCCAGTTCATGGTGCTGGAGCCGGGGGACGTGATCGTCACCGGCACTCCGGCCGGCGTCACCCTGGGCCACCCGGGCACGCCGTTCCTGACCGCCGGGGACGTCGTGGAGATCGAGATCGACGGGCTGGGCCGCCAGCGTCAGGTGCTCGGCAAGGCCTGACGTCCGGGCGGCCCGACCCCGACCCCGGGCACGGGGGTCGCGGGTCGGGCCGCGAGAGCGAGCCGGACCCGCCCGCGAAGAACCGCCGCGCCCCGCGCCTCAGCCGCCGAGCGCGGCCCGCAGCCGGGCGGTCCGTGGTGCGTCCGGGCCCTCCAGCGCCAGCAGCGCGGTCAGCACCTGCGCCGTCTGCGGATCGTGCAGCGCCGTCGCCGCGGCCATCGCCACGAACTGGTCCACCAGCCACTCCCGCAACTCGTCCACCGGCAGCGCGCGGCCCTCGTCCAGCCAGGTCAGCGAGGTGCCCTCGACCACCGCGATCCACGAGCGCACCAGCAGGGTCAGCCGCGGCCCGGCCTCCCGGACCCCGAGGTGGCGCAGGGTCCGCTTGAGCGCCGCCCGCCGGACGTCGTCCACCATCGCGGAGGTGCGCTGCGTCTCCACCACCGAGCCGCCGCGCAGCAGGGCCGAGTACCCGGCGTCGTGCTCGGCCACGAAGGCGAAGTAGCTCTCCAGCACGGCGGCCAGCTGCTCGGTCGGGCTGCCGGTCAGCGGCACCGTGAACCGGCTGGTCAGCTCCTCCGCGGCGGTGCGCAGCGCGGCCTCGTACAACTGCTGCTTGCCGCCCGCGAAGTAGCGGTACACCAGCGGCCGGGAGGCCCCGGCGGCCTCCGCCACGTCGTCCAGGCTCACCTCGTCCGGCGGCCGCGAGGCGAAGAGCTCCAGGGCGACCGCGATCAGCTGGTCCCGTCGCTGCTGCACCGTCAGCCGCCGGTACCCGCTGCGCCGCGGCCGGGCCTCGGAGGACGGTGGGACGGGCGCTGAGCTGGCTTCCATGGCGGTCAGCGTAATGGTCGCCGGTCCGATCGGATCCTTGCCTGCACCGATCATTCCGAACGGATGTTTGCCGCGCGGGCGCCCCGGCCGCCCCAGCCACCCCGCCGCCCCGGCCCCGCCGCCCCGACCTGCCCCGGCCCGTTCGTGACCCGCCGCCGCTCCGCGACCGCCCGCCCCGGCGGGTCGGCCCGCCGCAGGGCGGGCCGGGCGCCGACCATGGGGACGGATCGTCGCCGTCGCTTCGAGGAGGGCCGCCGGATGGCGCGGGCAGTGCAGTGGACGGCGGCCGTGCGCCGGGTGCCGGGCGCGGTCCTCGGGTGGGTCCGGTCGGCGCCCGGGACGTACCTGTGGCTGCTGCTCCTGGCGGCCACGAGCTTCGTGGTGGCGCGGATGGACCCGGCGCGGCTGGACTGGTTCCTGGCCGCCCGCTCGACCAACCTGGAGAACCTCCGCTCGGACCCGGTGCACGTCCTGGTGGCCAGCGCGCTCTGGACCGAGCAGTCGAGCTTCCTCCTCTACTTCGTGCTGTTCACCCTCTTCCACGCCAACGCGGAGCGCTGGCTGGGCACGCCGCGCTGGTTCACGGTGGCCGCCACCGCCCACGTGCTGGCCACCCTCGTCAGCGAGGGGGTGGTCGCCCGGGGCATCATGCGCGGCCGGCTGGGGGAGAGCCTGGCCGGCACGGTGGACGTCGGGGTCTCGTACGCGCTGGCCGGTGTGGTCGCCGTGCTGACGTACCGCTTCGCCGGCCGCTGGCGACTGCTGTACGGGGGCGGCGTGCTGGCCTTCTACCTGGTGCCGCTGGTCGGTTCGCACACCTTCACGGACCTCGGACACTTCTGCGCGGTGCTGATCGGCCTCTGCTTCTTCCGGTTCGCCCGCGGCCGGTCCAGGTGGGACCCGGGACTGCTGCTCCGGCGCAGGCGGGAGCGCCGGGCGGAGGTCTGAAATGGCCGGTCCATGCCACAGGGTAGGGGCTTGCAATCGGCCCGGGCCGCGAAATGATGTCCGGATGGTTGAAGAACTGATCAGCTCCGACGGCACCACCCCGCGCCGTATTGCCGACGACTACGTGCAGGCCCTGGCCGAGCTCGACCCGCTGACCGCGGTGTACCTCGGGCTCAACCTCGACGACGACCGGCTCCCCGACCTCTCCCCGGCCGGTGACGAGGCGCTCGCCGAACTCGGCCGCCGCACGCTCGCCCGGCTCGCGGACGCGGAGCGGGCCGGAGCTGCCGAGGACGAGGCCGAGCGCCGCTGCGCCCGGCTGCTGCGCGAGCGGCTCACCGCCTCGCTCGCCGTCCACGACGCGGGGGAGGGCTTCCGCGCGGTTCGCAACCTGGCCTCACCGGTCCACAACGTGCGGGACGTCTTCACCCTGATGCCCGCCGACACCGAGCAGCAGTGGGCGGTGATCGGGCGCCGGCTGGCCCGGGTGCCCCTCACGCTGGAGCAGTACCGGGCCACCCTCGCCGCGGGCATCGAGCGCGGTCTGCTCTCCGGCCCCCGTCAGGTGAGCACCGTGGTCGAGCAGCTCGGCGACTGGCTGGAGGGGGACGAGGCCGGCTGGTTCGGCGTCTTCGTCCGGCAGGCGCCAGAGGGGCTGCGCGCCGAGCTGGCCGGGCCCGCCGCCGCCGCTGCCGCCGCGGTGGCCGCGCTGCGCGACTGGCTGCGCGACGTCTACGGCCCGGCCGCCGCCGGCACCTCCGACACCATCGGGCGCGAGCGCTACGGCCGGTGGGTGCGCTACTGGACCGGCGCCGACCTCGACCTGGACGAGGCGTACGGCTGGGCCTGGCAGGAGTTCCACGGCCTGCTCGCCCAGATGGAGGCGGAGGCCGAGAAGGTGCTCCCCGGCTCCACCCCGATGGAGGCGATGCGGTGGCTGGAGAGCGACGGCCCCGCCGTCCAGGGCGCCGAAGCGACGCGTGAGTACCTCCAGGGGCTGATGGACGGGGCGATCCGCGACCTCCAGGGCACCCACTTCGACCTGGCCGAGCCGGTCACCCGGGTCGAGTCGATGATCGCCCCGGCGGGCAGCGCGGCCGCGCCGTACTACACCTCGCCGTCGCTGGACTTCACCCGCCCGGGGCGGACCTGGCTGCCGACCATCGGCCGGGAGCGCTTCCCGGTCTGGGACCTCGTCTCCACCTGGTACCACGAGGGCGTTCCCGGCCACCACCTCCAGCTCGCGCAGTGGAACTACGTCGCCGACCGGCTCTCCACCTACCAGGTCAGCATCGGCGGGGTGAGCGCCAACATGGAGGGCTGGGCGCTGTACGCCGAGCGCCTGATGGACGAGCTGGGCTACCTCACCGACCCTGGCCACCGGCTCGGCTACCTCAACGCCCAGATGATGCGCGCGCTGCGGGTGATCGTCGACATCGGCATGCACGTCGGGCTGGACTTCCCCGCGGACTCCCCGTTCCGCCCGGGCGAGGCCGTCCTGCCGGACGCCGCCCGGGAGTTCTTCGGCCGGTACTGCGGGCTGGCGCCGGAGGTCCTGGACAGCGAGCTGGTCCGCTACCTCGGCATGCCCGGCCAGGCGATCGGCTACAAGCTCGGCGAGCGGGCCTGGCAGCGCGGCCGGGCGGCGGCCCGGGCGGCGCACGAGGCGCGCGGCGAGGAGTTCGACCTCAAGGCCTGGCACATGGCGGCGCTCTCGCAGGGCTCGCTGGGGCTGGACGACCTGGTGGCGGAGCTGGCCGCGCTGTAGTGCGGTGCCGGCGACGGCGGGTGCCCCGGCCCGGGCGGCCGACGGCACGGCCCCCGGGTGCAGGGGCACCCGGGGGCTCTTCGCCGCCTCCGGCCGGGGCGGGCCTGGTCCCGTGGTCCCGGGCCAGTGGTCAATTAGTCCCATTCGTCCGATTTGGTGAGCTTTTTCCTTGCCATTCGCCGCGCGGAGCGTTTGGCTGGAAGGCGACTGCGTGACCTCTCCGAACCCCTGCGGAAGGCTCCCCCAGTGTCTGCTCAACCTGCCACCGGTCATAAGGCGGCGGACAGTCGTCGCTGGTGGGCATTGGCGGTCATCGCCATCGCCCAGCTGATGATCGTCCTCGACATCACCATCGTGAACATCGCCCTGCCCTCGGCCCAGAAGGACCTCGGGATATCCGACGCCAACCGGCAGTGGGTGATCACCGCCTACACGCTGGCCTTCGGTGGCCTGCTGCTCCTCGGCGGCCGGCTCGGCGACCTCTTCGGCCGCAAACGCGTCTTCATCATCGGCCTGCTCGGCTTCGCCCTCGCCTCCGCGATCGGCGGCGCCGCGTCCGGGTCGGCGATGCTGTTCGCGGCCCGCGCCCTCCAGGGCGCCTTCGGCGCACTCCTCGCCCCGTCCGCCCTGGGCCTGCTCTCCACCACCTTCAGCGATCCACGGGAACGCAGTACGGCGTTCGGCATCTTCGGTGCCATCGCCGGCGGCGGCGCCGCGATCGGCCTGCTCCTGGGCGGCCTGCTGACCGAGTACCTGAACTGGCGCTGGTGCCTGTTCGTGAACACCCCGATCGCCATCGCGACGGCCTTCGCCGCCTTCTCGATCCTCACCTCGGACCACGTCGCCAAGGGCCGCCGGGTCAAACTCGACCTGCCCGGCGCGTTCCTGGGCTGCGGCGGCCTGCTCGCCATCGTCTTCGGCACGTCGGAGGCGGTCAGCCGGGGCTGGGTGGACTGGCTGGTGCTGGGCTCGCTGGCGCTCGGCGCGCTCCTGCTGGTGGTCTTCGTGCTGGTGGAGCGGCGCACCGAGCACGCGCTGCTGCCGCTGCACATCGTGGGCGAGCGCAACCGCGGCGGCGCCGCGCTCTCGATCGGCCTGGCGATGGTCGGCATGTTCGGCCTGTTCCTGTTCCTCACCTACTACCTCCAGGTGATCAAGCACTTCTCGCCGGTGATGTCCGGCGTCTCCTTCCTGCCGATGACGGCCGCCATCGTGATCAGTTCGACCGGGTTCGCGGCCCGGCTGATGACCAGGGTGCCCTCGCGCAACCTGATCGGGCCCGGGCTGCTGCTGGCCGCGGCCGCGATGGCCTGGCTGACCCAGATGAAGGTGGACAGTCCATGGGCCGGCATGGTGCTCCCCGCCGAGCTGCTGCTCGGCTTCGGGATGGGCCTGGTGTTCATGCCGGCGATGAGCCTGGCCACCCTGGGCGTCGCCCCGAACGAGGCCGGCGCCGCGTCGGCCACCATCAACTCGGCCCAGCAGGTGGGCGGTTCCGTCGGTACGGCGCTGCTGAACACGATCGCGGCCAGTGCCACCGCGACGTACCTGGCCACCCGGATCGCCGGCAATCCCCAGGTCCAGGCCCAGGGCGCGGTGCACGGGTACGTGATCGCGACCTGGGTGGCGATGGGCATCCTGCTGGCGGCGGCGCTGATCGCCTTCCTGATGATCAACCACCGCCCGGCACCCGGCGAGGCCACCGGGGAGACCGTGTCCGGGGCGGGCGCGCAGGCCGGCGCGGCGGCCACCGCGGGGGCGGCGGCGCCGAGCCACCGGCAGCGCGCCCGATGAGCCGCGGCCCCGGTACCCGCGCCGACTGAAACATGCCCCGAGGTCCCGCAGTCGACCTCCGGCGCCTCCCCGCTCCCGGCCACCCCGGGAGCGGGGAGGCGTCGCCGTGCCGGGGGGCGCCGGACCCCGGGGTGACGCCTCGGGACCGACCGCCCCCGGGCCGCCGGGCGGAGGATTTCTCATCCGGCTCCCAGCCGGACATCACAGCCCTCCCAGCTCCCTGGGCCATAGTCGGACGGTACTCGCACCGACATCCAGGTCAGGAGGACCAGGCATGGGCCAGCACCGTCGCCTTCAGCCCCGACGCCGACTTCTGGCCCCCACCCTCCTCACCCTGCTCTCGGTGCTCACCGTGGCGGCCGTCGTCACGGGCGCGCACAGCGTGACCTCGGAGGTGACGGCGGCGGGCAGCCCGACGGTGACCGCCCCGGCGGCCGCCACGTCGTCCCCCGCGCCCGCGCCCGCGCCCTCGTCCTCTGCCCCGGCGCCGGACGCGGCGGCGCACGCGGCGGCCCCGGCCGCCACCGGGGCGCCCACGGACGGGGCCGCCGGCGAGGCCACCACCGACCAGGCCGCCGCCGAGGCGCCCACCGACCCGGCCACCGCCGCCGTCACCGTCCCGGGCCCGCTCGGCACCACCGCGGTGGCCCCGGCCACGCCCGAATCCGCCACCGTGGGAGCCCTGTTCAGCGGCAAGGTCACGGCGGGCGACCACTTCTGCACCGCCAGCGTGCTGCACAGCACCACGAAGAACCTGCTGATCACCGCCGCCCACTGCCTCGACAGCGCCGCCGGCGTCACCTTCGTCCCCGGCTACCGCGACGGCGCCGCCCCCTACGGCACCTGGCGGGTCACCGCGATCCACACCACCACCGGCTGGTCGCGGGACGGCGACCAGGACGAGGACTTCGCCGTCCTGGAGACCGCGTCCGACGGCGGCCGCCGGATCGAGGACGTGGTCGGCGCCAACCAGCTCGGCACCGACGAGCCCTTCGGCGTCACCGTCCGTCTCTACGGGTACCCGAGCGGCACCGAGGCGCCGCTCCTGTGCGGCAACACCACCGGCCGCCAGAGCACCTACCAGCGCGTCGTCGACTGCCCCGGCTACTCCGGCGGCACCAGCGGCGGCCCGTGGATCAGCACCACCACCGGCCATGTGGTCGGCGTCATCGGCGGCTACCAGGAGGGCGGCGACAGCCCCGACACCTCCTACAGCGCCGCCTTCGACCACACCGTGGCGGCCCTCTACGAGGAGGCGGTGGACGCGGCATCCTGAGCCCGGCCCGGACAGCGGTTCGAACGGCGTTCTTCACATGAAACACTCTCCGTCGACGAAACCGACACACCCGGAGAGCCCCAACCGTGACCACCTCCCGCACCACCGCCCTGACGATCGCGGCGACGGCCCTGGCCCTCGCCACCGTGGCGGGGTGCAACGACGACACCGGGTCGGCCGCCCAGCCGGCCCCGACCTCCGCCGCGGCCTCCGCTTCCCCGACGGCCTCCCCGACGGCCACCGCCTCCTCGCCGGCCACCACCGCCCCGGCGCCCGCGAATTCGGCCGCCACCGGGTCCGCGAGCCCGGCCGCCGAGGGTGCCTTCGACCCCGAGCAGGCCCTGGCCGCGGCCGACAAGTCGCCCTACGCGGTCTCGGTGGTCATGATCACCGAGAGTGGCGGGGTGGCGCTGTCGACCATGAAGGGCCGCAGCAACCTCAACGGCGTCTGGACCGGCCGGATGGAGATGCGCACCACCGCGCCCGGTGTCGCCGAGCCGATCCTCTGGATCGAGAGCCTGACGACGGCCGACGCCAGCTACCTGCGCGACCTGTCCACGCCGGGTGACGAGTGGGCCAAGATGCCGCGCTCCACCGACAACGCGGTCGTCGACTACACCGACTACGCCAAGCTGCTGCTGGCCGCCGGCCCCGGTGCGCGCAAGGGCATGGAGACGCGTGACGGCGTCGCCGTCTACCACCTCACCGGCCACATCAGCACCGAACAGCTGAGCACCGTCGACCCGCGGACGTACAAGTCGCTGAAGGCGAAGGGCACCACCGGCTTCGACTTCGACCAGTGGATCGACCGCGCGGGCCGCACCCGCTACGCCGAGCAGCAGGTCGAGATGAAGGGCGTGAAGGCGGTCAACAAGGTCACCTTCTCCGACTTCGGCCCGGCCGAGACCTTCGCCGCCCCGGTGGCCGGCTGACGGCGAGCCGCCCGGAGCGCCGGGGCCGCCGTCCTTCCCGGGCGGCGGCCCCGGTCATGCCGCCCGCCCCGCCGCCGACATGACGAAGGCCCAGATCCGTGGATGAACTCCACTGATCTGGGCCTCTGTTGCACTTCTCGCGAAGTGCCCCCGGCAGGATTCGAACCTGCGCACCCGCCTCCGGAGGGCGGTGCTCTATCCCCTGAGCTACGGGGGCCTGCTTGGTGTTGTCGTCGCGTTCGCTTCGACGTGGAGAACATTACCAGGCCCGGGGCGTGGTCCGTGCACGGGTTTCCACCACCGGCCCGGCGGCGGGGAGCGGAGCGGGGCCGGAGGGGGGCCGGAGGGGGAGCGGAAGTCCGGAAAGGCCGGACGGGGCGGCGGGCGCGCCGATACCCTCGGTGAGGTGTCGGGAGTGTCCGGGCGGGTCCTCGTGGTGGACGACAGCGAGGTGATCCGTCAGCTGATCAGGGTCAACCTGGAGCTGGAAGGCTTCGAGGTGGTGACCGCCGCCGACGGCGCCGAGTGCCTGGAGGTGGTCCGCCGGGTCCGGCCGGACGTGGTGACGCTGGACGTCGTGATGCCGCGGCTGGACGGCCTGCGGACGGCGGCCCGGCTGCGGGCGGCGCCGGTGACCAGTGGGCTGCCGATCGCGATCGTCAGCGCCTGCACGCCGGCCGACCTCGACCTCGGGGAGGCGGTCGGGGTGGACGGCTACCTGGGCAAGCCCTTCGACCCCGCCGATCTGGTGGCGCTGGTGTGGCGGCTGATGGCGCGGACGGCGAGGCCGGACGGGTTTCGCCCTGAGCGAACAGAGCGCACGGATCGCGGCTGAGCACGGCGCGCGGGCGTCTCAACCGGCAAACCGGGTGGCGAGCGGGTACCCCGTCTCGCCTACGCTTGGCGTCGTGACCCCCGCAGAGCTTTCCCAGGCAGTCCAGGCCGCAGTGAGCGCCGCCGTCGAGGCGGGCGAGCTGGCCGTCGCCGTGCCCGAGCACGTGACGGTCGAGCGACCCAAGAACAGGGACCACGGCGACTACGCGACGAACGTGGCCCTCCAGCTCGCGAAGTCGGCCGGTCGGCCGCCGCGAGCCGTGGCCGACCTGGTGGCCGCCCGCCTGCGTGCACTGCCCGGGGTCGCCAAGGTCGACATCGCCGGGCCGGGCTTCCTGAACATCACGCTCGACGCCGCCACCCAGGGCGCGCTGGCGCGGAGCATCGTCGAGGCGGGCGAGTCCTACGGCCGCAACGAGGCGCTCAAGGGCCTGAAGATCAACCTGGAGTTCGTCTCCGCCAACCCGACCGGCCCGATCCACATCGGCGGCGTCCGCTGGGCCGCCGTCGGCGACTCGCTCGCCCGGGTGCTGCGGGCCACCGGCGCCGACGTCACCACCGAGTACTACCTGAACGACGCCGGCGTGCAGATCTCCAAGTTCGCCGGCTCGCTGAAGGCCGCCGCCAACGGGCAGGCCGTGCCGGCCGACGGCTACGTCGGCGAGTACATCGTCGACATCGCCAAGGCGATCGTGGACGGCGTCCCCGGCGTGCTCGACCTGCCCGAGGGCGAGCAGTCGGAGGTGTTCCGCACCGAGGGCCTCAAGCTCATGGTCGCCGAGATCCAGCGCTCGATGGAGGAGTTCGGCACCCACTTCGACGTCTGGTTCTCGGAGAAGTCGCTGCACGACTCCGGCGCCGTCGAGAAGGCCATCGAGCGGCTGCGCGAGCAGGGCCACGTCTTCGACCGGGACGGCGCGATCTGGCTGCGCACCACCGACTTCGGCGACGACAAGGACCGCGTCCTGGTCAAGGCCGACGGCGAGACCACCTACTTCGCCGCCGACGCCGCCTACTACCTCTCCAAGCGCGACCGCGGCTCCGAGGTCTCCGTCTACATGCTGGGCGCGGACCACCACGGCTACGTCAACCGCCTCAAGGCCATCTCGGCCTGCGCGGGCGACGACATGGACCGCAACATCGAGGTCAAGATCGGCCAGTTCGTGAAGATGCTTCGCGACGGCGAAGAGGTCCGCATGTCCAAGCGGGCCGGCAACATCATCACCATCGACGACGTGGTCGACTGGATCGGCGTGGACGCCGCCCGGTACACCCTGGCGCGCTCCTCCACCGACTCCACGATCACGCTCGACATCAACGTGCTGACCAGCCAGACCAACGAGAACCCGGTCTACTACGTCCAGTACGCGCACACCCGGATGTGCGGCGTCGCCCGCAAGGCCGCGGAGCTCGGCGTCGACAAGGGCCCGGCCGGGGACTTCAAACCCGAGCTGCTCGCCACCCAGTGGGAGAACGACGTCCTCGGCGCCCTCGGTGAGTTCCCGCGGATCCTGGCCACGGCCGGCGAGCTGCGCGAGCCGCACCGGGTCGCGCGCTACCTGGAGGACCTCGCGGGCAAGTACCACCGCCTGTACGAGAACTGCATGTTCCTGCCCAAGGGCGACGAAGAGCTCAACGACACGCACCGGGCCCGGCTGTGGCTGGTCGAGGCCACCCGCACGGTCATGGCCAACGGCCTCACGCTCCTGGGCGTGACGGCGCCCGAGCGGATGTAGGACCACCCCCAAGCGCACAGCGGGGGCGGCGGACGGTCAACGAGGACCGTCGCCGCCCCTCGCCATAAGCCAAGGAAGTAAGCAGAGATGAGCCGCTCCGCACACCCCGCAGGCCCCCGGCACGGCGACGTGCTGACCGAGGGCCACTACCAGGCGCCGCCGAGCGACCTGAACGCGCTCGACCCCAAGGTCTGGTCGAAGACCGTCGCCCGCGGTGCGGACGGCGTGGTCACCGTCGGCGGCCTCGACGTCAAGCGGCTCGCCGCCGAGTTCGGCACCCCGGCCTACGTCATGGACGAGGACGACTTCCGGACCCGGGCCCGCGCCTGGCGCGAGGCCTTCGGTACCGGCGCGGACGTCTACTACGCGGGCAAGGCCTTCCTCTCCAAGGCGGTCGTGCGCTGGCTCCACGAGGAGGGCCTCAACCTCGACGTGTGCAGCGTCGGCGAACTGGCCGTGGCGCTGGCCGCCGGGATGCCGCCGGAGCGGATCGCGCTGCACGGCAACAACAAGTCGGTGGACGAGCTCGAACACGCGGTGAAGACCGGCGTCGGCCACATCGTGCTCGACTCCTACGAGGAGATCGAGCGGCTGGCCGCGATCGCCGGCCGGCAGGGCGTGCGCCAGCCGGTGCTGATCCGGGTCACGGTCGGCGTCGAGGCGCACACCCACGAGTTCATCGCCACCGCTCACGAGGACCAGAAGTTCGGGCTCTCGCTGAACGGGGGCGCGGCGGCCGAGGCGGTCCGCCGGGTGCTCGGCCACCCCGGCCTGGAGCTGCGCGGCATCCACTCGCACATCGGCTCGCAGATCTTCGACACGGCCGGCTTCGAGGTCGCCGCCCGCCGGGTGGTCGGCCTGCTCGCCGAGATCCGCGACGAACACGGCGTCGAGCTGCCCGAGATCGACCTCGGCGGCGGCCTCGGCATCGCGTACACCAGCGAGGACGACCCGCGCGAGCCGGCCGAGATCGCCGCCGCGCTGGCCGACATCGTCCGCCGCGAGTGCGCCGCCGCGAACCTGAGCGCCCCCCGGCTCTCCGTCGAGCCCGGCCGCGCGATCGTCGGCCCGACCGCCTTCACGCTGTACGAGGTCGGCACGATCAAGCCGCTGGAGGGTCTGCGCACCTACGTCAGCGTGGACGGCGGCATGTCGGACAACATCCGCACCGCGCTCTACGACGCCGAGTACTCGGTGGCCCTGGTGTCGCGCGCCAGCGCCGCCGAGCCGATGCTGGTCCGGGTGGTCGGCAAGCACTGCGAGTCCGGCGACATCGTCGTCCGGGACGCCTTCCTGCCGGCCGACCTGGCCCCGGGCGACCTGATCGCGGTGCCCGCCACCGGTGCCTACTGCCGCTCGATGGCGAGCAACTACAACCACGCCCTGAAGCCTCCCGTGCTGGCCGTCAAGGACGGTGCGGCCCGGGTGATCGTCCGGCGCGAGACGGAGGAGGATCTCCTGCGTCTCGATATCGGATGACGAAATTCTTGTCTCAGATCATGGAACGACCGTAGATCCGTACGGAAAGTCCCGGAGACTGGTACAGACCGAAGATCCGGCGGATCCCCGAAATACCGCCGGAAACCGAAGCACGAAGAATGCAGAGCGGAGTCGGATGATGCGTACGCGGCCGCTGAAGGTGGCGTTGCTGGGCTGTGGTGTGGTGGGCTCCGAGGTGGCGCGCATCATGACGACGGACGCCGCCGACCTCGCCGCGCGCATCGGCGCGCCGGTCGAGCTCGCCGGCATCGCGGTCCGCCGGGCCGGGCGGGTGCGCCCGGGCGTGCCGGAGCACCTGATCACGACGGATGCCGAGGCCCTGGTCAACCGGGGCGACATCGATGTGGTGATCGAGGTGGTGGGTGGCATCGAGCCCTCCAAACACCTCCTCCTGTCGGCGTTCCGCAACGGCGCCTCGGTGGTCAGCGCCAACAAGGCGCTGCTCGCCAAGGACGGCACCGAGTTGCACGCCGCGGCCGCCGAGGCCGGGGTGGACCTGTACTACGAGGCCGCGGTGGCCGGCGCGATCCCGCTGATCCGCCCGCTGCGCGAGTCCCTGGCCGGGGACAAGGTCAACCGGGTGCTCGGGATCGTCAACGGCACCACCAACTTCATCCTCGACAAGATGGACAGCACCGGCGCCGGCTACTCGGAGGCGCTGGAGGAGGCCACCGCGCTCGGTTACGCGGAGGCGGACCCGACGGCCGACGTGGAGGGCTTCGACGCGGCCGCCAAGGCCGCGATCCTGGCCGGCATCGCGTTCCACACCAAGGTCACCGCGGCGGACGTCTACCGCGAGGGACTGACCGAGGTGACCGCCGCCGACATCGCCTCCGCCAAGCAGATGGGCTGTGTCGTCAAGCTGCTGGCGATCTGCGAGCGGGCGGCCGACGGCGCGTCCGTCACCGCGCGGGTCCACCCCGCGATGATCCCGCTCACGCACCCGCTGGCCTCGGTCCGCGAGGCGTACAACGCGGTGTTCGTGGAGGCCGAGGCGGCCGGCCGGCTGATGTTCTACGGCCCGGGCGCGGGCGGCGCGCCGACCGCCTCGGCGGTCCTCGGCGACCTCGTCGCGGTCTGCCGCAACAAGCTCGCCGGCGCCACCGGCCCCGGCGACTCGGTGTACACCCGGCTGCCGGCCAAGCCGATGGACGAGGTCGTCACCCGGTACCACGTCAGCCTCGATGTGGACGACCGCGCGGGCGTGCTCGCCCAGGTGGCGTCCGTCTTCGCCGAGCACGGGGTCTCCATCGACACCGTGCGCCAGCAGGGCCGCGACGGCGACGCCTCGCTCGTCGTGGTCACCCACCGTGCCACCGACGCCGCCCTGTCGGCGACGGTCGACAAGCTCCGCGCGCTGGACAGCGTGCGGGACGTGGCCAGCATCATGCGGGTCGAAGGGGAGTAGGAAGAGCCATGAACGCCGTGATCGCCAGAGGCGCGCACACCCACCAGTGGCGCGGGCTGATCGAGGAGTACCGTGACCGCCTGCCGGTCAGCGACACCACGCCCGTGGTCACCCTGCTGGAGGGCGGCACGCCGCTGGTGCCCGCCCAGGTGCTCTCCGAGCGCACCGGCTGCGAGGTCTACCTCAAGGTCGAGGGTGCCAACCCCACCGGGTCCTTCAAGGACCGCGGTATGACGATGGCCATCTCCAAGGCCAAGGAGGACGGCGCCCAGGCCGTCATCTGCGCCTCCACCGGCAACACCTCGGCCTCCGCCGCCGCCTACGCGGTGCGTGCCGGGATGGTGTCGGCGGTACTGGTGCCGCAGGGCAAGATCGCGCTCGGCAAGATGGGCCAGGCGCTGGTCCACGGCGCCAAGATCCTTCAGGTGGACGGGAACTTCGACGACTGCCTCACCCTTGCGCGTGAACTGTCCGAGAAGTACCCGGTGGCGCTGGTCAACTCGGTGAACCCGGTGCGGATCGAGGGCCAGAAGACCGCCGCCTTCGAGATCGTGGACATGCTCGGCGACGCGCCGGACATCCACGTGCTCCCGGTCGGCAACGCGGGCAACATCACCGCGTACTGGAAGGGCTACCGCGAGTACGCCGCCGACGGACTGTCCACCCGGACGCCGCGCATGTGGGGCTTCCAGGCCTCCGGTTCGGCCCCGATCGTGGATGGCGCCCCGGTGCTCAAGCCGCAGACCATCGCCACCGCGATCCGGATCGGCAACCCCGCCTCCTGGGACTACGCGCTCGCCGCGCGGGACGAGTCCGGCGGCCTCATCGACAAGGTGACGGACCGTCAGATCCTCTCCGCCTACCGGCTGTTGGCCGCGCAGGAGGGTGTCTTCGTGGAGCCCGCCTCGGCCGCCTCGGTGGCCGGCCTGCTGGCCAAGGCGGAGGCCGGCCTGGTCGACCCGGGCCAGCGGATCGTCTGCACGGTGACCGGCAACGGCCTCAAGGACCCGGACTGGGCGGTGGCCGGCGCGCCGCAGCCGCAGATCGTCCCGATCGACCCCGAGGCCGCCGCCCAGCGCCTCGGCCTGCTCGACTGACCGGAAGCCGTCTGACCGGAACCCGCCTGACCTGGCCGAATCACCGCCCCCGGACCAGGATCCGCCCAGCCGACCCCGCCTTGAGCCGAGGGGGCACGGCGACGCCGTAGGGGCGGGAGAAGCGAGGACACTCCGAGCCGACCCCGCCCCGAGCCGAAGGGGCGCGCCGGTGCCGAAAGGGAGAAGCGAGGACGCCCCGAGGAACGAGGGGTGTTGGAGCGCCGACCGTCGGCGCCGGGTCAAGCGCCCCGGAGGCGAGCGGGCGAGGATACTGGGCGCCGACCGTCGGCACCGGGTCAAGCGCCCCGGAGGCGAGCGGGCGAACACGCAGTGGGCCGACCCCCCCTTTCGGGGGGCGGCCCACAGCCGTTCTCGGCTGACACTTTTGTGTCAATTCAGCCACGTATTCCGGTGCCATTCCGGCACGTATTCCGGCCAGAAACGGCAACACACCAGATCGAAGGCCCACGGGGTGTACCACTGTGGAACCTCTCTTCGATACTCTGGGTCCGGCCGTGTGGCACATGCCCCGGGTCCGACCCCTCCAGGGGTCGCGACGACGGCTGTGACCGCCCACCCCGATCGGGGCCCGCGGCCCCCTCCCACCCTCGCACCGACGCGCTTCGCGCCGCCCGATTTCCCCAGGAGAGTCCACCGCATGGCCGGTCCTGCGTTCCGTGCCGCCGCCGTCCGGGTCCGGGTTCCCGCGACCAGCGCCAATCTCGGCCCGGGCTTCGACGCCTTCGGACTCGCGCTGGGTCTGTACGACGACGTGGTCGTCCGGGTCGCCGACTCCGGGCTCACCGTCGACATCGCCGGTGAGGGCGCCGAGACGCTCGCCCGGGACGAGCGCCACCTGGTGGTGCGCGCGATGCGCGCCGCCTTCGACCGGCTCGGCGGCCAGCCGCGCGGCCTCGAAGTGGTCTGCGCCAACCGGATACCGCACGGCCGTGGCCTGGGCTCCTCCTCCGCCGCGATCTGCGCCGGCATCGTGGCCGCCCGTGCCGTCACCATCGGCGGCCCGTCCGCGCTGGACGACGACGCGCTGCTGGCCCTCGCCTCCGAGCTGGAGGGTCACCCCGACAACGTCGCGGCCTGCCTGCGCGGCAACTTCACGGTGGCCTGGACGGACGAGGAGTCGGCCAAGGCCGTCACGCTGGAGCCGTCCGACCGGGTCGTCCCGGTGGTCTTCGTCCCGGCGACCGAGGTGCTCACCGAGACCGCCCGCGGTCTGCTGCCCCGGACCGTCCCGCTGGCCGACGCCGCCGTCAACGCCGGCCGTGCCGCGCTGCTGGTCGAAGCGCTGACCCGTCGGCCCGAGCTGCTGCTCGCCGCGACCGAGGACCGGCTGCACCAGGACTACCGGGCCTCCGCGATGCTGGACAGCGCCGCCCTGGTGGGCGCGCTGCGCGCGGAGGGCATCCCCGCGGTGATCTCCGGCGCCGGCCCGACCGTACTCGCGCTCACCGACGAGGCGGGCGCCGACAAGGTGCTGGCCTTCGCCGAGGACGCAGGTCAGGGCGGTGCGGTGTTCGCCGCACACCGTCTGGAGCTCGACCGGGCCGGAGCCTCGGTGCTCCCGCTCGACGGCTGAGCACCGGTCCGGCGGCCCGGATCCGGCCGTGTCCGGGCCGGACCGTCCGGACACGATTGGCAAGCGCAAGGCTGGGGAATGTCTGAGGGGGTCGGTAGTGTTAACCTCATTGCTGCACCAGGTGCCCTCCGGGGCTCGGTGCGCCGCGTCCCGATCCCAGCACTCCGCCCAGGCGGAGTCCCGGCGATGTACGGGGCGACGATTCTCCGGGAGCCCACCGCAGCGCGTACGCAGCCTGCCTGCGCGACTTGCGGCCGCATCCCGAAGCCGTGACGGCACCTGACTCCCACCCGCGGCCTCCCACCTTGAGGCAAGGACGGGCGGAGCGCGGGCCACCGTCACGCGACGGGGGCCCGGGATTCGCAGGCAGCGTGGGGGTACCACCCGGCCATGGCCGGCTGGGGGAGGGTCGGCATGCGACCGTCCCACCGCGCCAATCAGCACCACCGTGCATCACGCACCGCACCTCGCAGCTCTCCTCCGACTGGCTACCCGCCATCCGGGGGATCACCGCCTCGGACCGACGCAGTCGAGCGTTGGTCAGGACAGCACAACCGGTCGCCGAGCCAGACAGGCCGACGTCCGCTCCAGGGAAGGACCCTTAGTGAGCGACACCACCGATCTGATGGGCGCGCGCCCGGACGCCGAGGCGTCGGACGCAGCCGCCGCCCCCGCGGCCCCGGCCCGGCGCCGTCGCACCGCTGCCGCGGGCCTGGACGGCCTCGTCCTGGCCGAGCTGCAGAAGCTCGCCTCGACGCTCGGTATCAGCGGCACGGGACGCCTGCGCAAGAGCCAGCTGATCGAGGCCATCAAGGAGAAGAGCGGCGGGGACCCGCTGCTCGCCGCCGGTGCCGCTCCCGCCGCCGCTCCGGCCGCCAAGCGCACCGCCGCCAAGGCCGGCTCCGCCGAGCAGGCGGAGAAGCCCGCCCGCCGGACCAAGGCCGCCCAGGCCGAGGCCCCGGCCGCCGACGAGCAGGCCCAGATCGACATCCCGGTCCAGGCCGCCGCCGAGACCGCCGCGCCGGCCCGTGCCGAGCGCACCCGCCGCCGGGCCACCTCGGCCGCCGGCGCGCCGACCGCCGACGCGGTCGCCGAGGCGCCCGCCGCCGTCGCCACCGAGGCCAAGCAGGCCGAGGCCCGCCCGGCCGAGGCCCGCGGCTTCGAGGGCCGCGAGGAGGGTCGTGCCGAGACCCGCCGGGACCGCCGGGACCGCCGCGACCGCCGCGAGGGCGGCGAGCGCGAGGGCCGCCAGGAGGGCGGCGACGCCCAGGCCGGCCAGGACGCCGACTCCCGCGAGTCGCGCCGTGACCGCCGCAACCGCCGGGACCGTGCCGACCGCCAGGGCGGCCAGGGTCAGGGCCAGGGTGGCCAGGGCCAGCAGCAGGGCGGTCAGGGCGAGAGCCAGCCGAGCCGCCAGAGCGGTGGCCAGCAGGCCCAGCCGCAGGCGCAGCAGGGCGGCTACGACGACGACGAGTTCGGCGACGGCCGTCGCGGCCGCCGCGGCCGCTACCGTGACCGCCGGGGCCGCGGCACCCGCCGCGAGGGCTTCGAGGTCGGCCCCGCCGAGCCGCAGGTCGGCGACGACGACGTGCTGATCCCGGTCGCGGGCATCCTCGACATCCTCGACAACTACGCGTTCGTCCGGACCTCCGGCTACCTGCCGGGCCAGAACGACGTCTACGTGTCGCTCGCCCAGGTCCGCAAGAACGGCCTGCGCAAGGGTGACGCCATCACCGGCGCGGTGCGCCAGCCGCGCGACGGCGAGCGCCGCGAGAAGTTCAACGCCATGGTGCGGCTGGACTCCGTCAACGGCATGGACCCGGAGAGCGGCCGCGGCCGTCCCGAGTTCAACAAGCTGACCCCGCTCTACCCGCAGGACCGACTGCGCCTGGAGACCGACCCGGGCATCCTGACCACCCGGATCATCGACCTGGTGTCGCCGATCGGCAAGGGCCAGCGCGGTCTGATCGTCGCGCCGCCGAAGACCGGTAAGACGATGGTGCTGCAGGCGGTCGCCAACGCGATCACCCACAACAACCCCGAGTGCCACCTGATGGTCGTCCTGGTGGACGAGCGTCCGGAAGAGGTCACCGACATGCAGCGGTCGGTGAAGGGCGAGGTCATCTCCTCGACCTTCGACCGCCCGGCGGAGGACCACACCACCGTCGCGGAGCTGGCCATCGAGCGCGCCAAGCGCCTGGTGGAGCTGGGCCACGACGTGGTGATCCTGCTGGACTCGATCACCCGCCTGGGCCGCGCCTACAACCTGGCGGCGCCGGCCTCCGGCCGCATCCTGTCCGGTGGTGTCGACTCGACCGCGCTGTACCCGCCGAAGAAGTTCTTCGGTGCCGCGCGCAACATCGAGAACGGCGGCTCGCTGACGATCCTGGCCACCGCGCTGGTCGAGACCGGCTCGCGGATGGACGAGGTCATCTTCGAGGAGTTCAAGGGCACCGGCAACATGGAGCTCAAGCTCGACCGGAAGCTCTCGGACAAGCGCATCTTCCCGGCCGTCGACGTCGACGCCTCCAGCACCCGCAAGGAGGAGATCCTGCTGGGCAGCGAGGAGTTGGCCATCGTCTGGAAGCTCCGCCGGGTGCTGCACGCGCTCGACTCGCAGCAGGCGATCGAGCTGCTGCTGGACAAGATGAAGCAGACCAAGAGCAACGCCGAGTTCCTCATGCAGATCGCCAAGACGACCCCCGGGTCCGGCGACTGACCGCTGCCGAGCGGCTCGTGAGCACAGAACCCTGGTCCGCGCGAGCGGGCCAGGGTTCTCTGCTTGTTCCAGAGTTGGGACATTTGGAACCCTATGGATCATGTTGTCCGATTTACTCTGGACCGTATGGCCGACCACAAGAGGATCCCGAGCCGCCGCCGCATGGTCCTGCGGGCGGCCGCGTGCGCGTTCGCCGCGCTCGTCGTCCTCGGCGCCGGTGCGGCCGGGTACGCGTACTTCAAGCTGAACGGCAACATCAAGAGCGTCGACATCGACGCCCGGCTGGGCACGGCCCGGCCGCCGTCCGCCACCGACGGCTCGTTCAACGTCCTCGTCCTGGGCTCGGATTCGCGGGCCGGCGGGAACGGCGCGCTGGCCGGCGGGGACACCGGCGATACCGCCCGTTCGGACACCGCGATGGTGGTGCACGTCGACCAGGGCCACACCCGGGCCGACGTGGTCTCCATACCCAGGGACACCCTGGTCACCCGCCCCGACTGCACGGACGGCAAGGGCAAGACCGCCGCCGGTGCCAAGCGGGCGATGTACAACAGCGCGTACGAGACCGGTGGCGCCGCGTGCGCGGTCAAGACCACCGAACTGCTGACCGGCCTGCGGATGGACCACTACATCGAGATCGACTTCGCCGGCTTCGCCCGGGTCGTCGACGCGCTCGGCGGAGCCACCGTGACCACCACCGTCCCGATCGACGACAAGGACAGCGGGCTGAACCTCGCAGCCGGCGAGCACCACCTCGACGGGCAGCAGGCGCTGGCCTTCGTCCGGACCAGGCACGGCGTCGGCGACGGCAGCGACCTCGGCCGGATCGAGCTGCAGAAGCAGATGGTGAAGTCGCTGCTGGGCCAGGCCGGCGGGATCGGGCTGTTCGGCAACCCGGTCAAGCTCTGGTCGGTCGGCGACACCCTGACCCGCAGCATCACCACCGACTCGGCGCTGGCCTCGGTGAACTCGCTGGTGGGGCTGGCCGAGGAACTCAAGGGGATCGGCCCCGACCAGCTCTCGATGGTCACCCTGCCGGTGGTGACGGCGCCCGGCGACGCCAACCGGGTGGTCGCCCAGCAGCCCCGGGCCGACCAGCTCTGGGCGGCTCTGAAGGCCGACCAGCCGCTCCCGCAGGCCGTCCTGGCCGAGCAGCCGCAGAACCCCGCCCAGACCACCCCGGCGGCCCCCACGGCGGCCCCCAAGGCCTCCGGCAGGGCCTCCGCGCAGCCCGCCGCGGGTACCGCGGCGAGCCCCTCGCCGCGGCGCTGACCCGCCCGCCGACCGGCCGGTGGCTGCCCCCGTGGCCGCCCCCTTCGGTCCCGTCGGCCGGGCCCGGAATATCCCGGAACGCGACCCGGTTTGGGAAGAAGCGACCGGTCCTGGCAGACTGGTACGTCGGTCCCGGTTCACGTGCGGCATTCAAGCCGCCGACCCGGTGCCCTCCCGAACCTAGGAGATCCCCTTGAAGCCCAACGTTCACCCCGAGTACGTGGTCACCCATGTGACCTGCACCTGCGGCGCCGAGTTCACCACCCGCTCGACCGAGACCAGTGGCGAGATCCGCGCCGAGGTCTGCTCGCAGTGCCACCCGTTCTACACCGGCAAGCAGAAGATCCTCGACACCGGTGGCCGCGTGGCCCGCTTCGAGGCCCGCTTCGGCAAGCAGCACAGCGCGAAGGCCTAGCGCTCCCTCGGCGCCGGTTTCCGGTGCCCCCGTACTCGTTCCGGGGGCGCTGGAGACCGGCGCCGTTCGCGTCCCACGACTCGTCCGTGTCATCCCTCCACCGGTTCCCAGGGAAGAAGGCCCCTTCATGTTCGAGGCAGTCGAAGAGCTCCTCGTCGAGCACGCCGACCTCGAAACGAGGCTGGCCGACCCCTCCGTCCACGCCGACCAGGCCAACGCGCGCAAGCTCGCCAAGCGGTACGCCGAGCTGACGCCGATCACCCGGGTCTACCGGGCCTGGCGCCAGGCCGGCGAGGACATCGAGGCAGCGCGCGAACTCGCCGCCGAAGAGCCGGAGTTCCTCGCCGAGGTGAAGGACTCCGAGGCCCGGCGCGAGGAGCTGACCGAGGAGCTGCGCCTGCTGCTCGTCCCGCGTGACCCGAACGACGACAAGGACGTCATCCTGGAGATCAAGGCGGGTGAGGGCGGCGAGGAGTCGGCGCTCTTCGCCGGCGACCTGCTCCGGATGTACCTGCGCTTCGCCGAGCGGATCGGCTGGAAGACCGAGATCATCGACGCCAACGAGTCCGACCTCGGCGGCTACAAGGACGTCTCGGTGGCCGTGAAGACCAGGGGCAGCACCGAGCCCGGCCAGGGCGTCTGGGCCAAGCTGAAGTACGAGGGCGGCGTCCACCGCGTGCAGCGCGTCCCCGCCACCGAGTCGCAGGGCCGCATCCACACCTCCGCGGCCGGCGTGCTGGTCACCCCCGAGGCCGAGGAGGTCGAGGTCGAGATCGTGGCCAACGACCTGCGGATCGACGTCTACCGTTCGTCCGGTCCCGGCGGGCAGTCCGTCAACACCACCGACTCGGCGGTCCGGATCACCCACCTCCCGACCGGTATCGTGGCGTCCTGCCAGAACGAGAAGAGCCAGCTGCAGAACAAGGAGCAGGCGATGCGCATCCTGCGTTCGCGGCTGCTGGCCGCCGCGCAGGAGGAGGCCGAGCGGGAGGCCTCGGACGCGCGTCGCAGCCAGGTCCGCACGGTGGACCGCTCCGAGCGCATCCGCACCTACAACTACCCCGAGAACCGCATCTCGGACCACCGCACGGGCTTCAAGTCCTACAACCTGGACCAGGTCCTGGACGGCGAGCTGAACGCGGTGATCCAGTCCTGCGTGGACACGGACGCCGAGGCCAAGCTCGCCGCGGCCCAGCAGAACTGAGACCGGCCTCCGGGCCCGAATGCACCAGAGAAGCCGCAGCGCAGAAACAAGAGGTCGTTCGTGAACCTGCTGCTTGCCGAGGTGGCCCAGGCCACCCAGCGGTTGGCCGCGGCCGGCGTGCCGTCGCCGCGCTTCGACGCGGAGGAGCTGGCCGCGCACGTCCACAGCGTGAAGCGCAGCCAGCTGCACACGGTGAAGGACGCGGACTTCGACGCCCGGTACTGGGAGGCCGTCTCCCGCCGCGAGGCGCGTGAACCGCTGCAGCACATCACCGGCCGCGCGTTCTTCCGCTACCTGGAGCTGGCGGTCGGCCCGGGCGTCTTCGTGCCCCGCCCGGAGACCGAGTCGGTCGTGGAGTGGGCCATAGACGCCGTCCGCGACATGGACGTCGCCGAGCCGCTGGTGGTCGACCTCTGCTCCGGCTCGGGGGCCATCGCGCTCGCCCTCGCCCAGGAGCTGCCGCGCTCCACGGTGCACGCCTTCGAGCTGGACGAGGGTGCGCTGCGGTACACCCGGCGCAACATCGAGGCCAGCTCCGACCGGGCCCGGGTCACCCTGCACGCCGGCGACGCCACCAAGGCCTTCGAGGACGACCGTTCCTGGGACGGCCGCTTCGACCTGGTGATCTCCAACCCGCCGTACATCCCGCTCACCGAGTGGGAGTACGTCGCCCCCGAGGCCCGCGACCACGATCCGCAGATGTCGCTGTTCTCCGGCGAGGACGGGCTGGACACCATCCGCGGCATCGAGCGGGTCGCCGCCCGCCTGCTGCGCCCGGGCGGCGCCGTGGTCATCGAGCACGCCGACACCCAGGGCGGCCAGGTGCCGTGGATCTTCAACGAGGAAGGCGGGTGGACGGACACCGCCGACCACCGCGACCTCAACAACCGGCCCCGCTTCACGACGGCCCGAAGGGTCTCGCTGTGAACACCCGGTGCACCACCACCGGGCGCGGAGCCGCGCTGTGAACGCCGTCATGAGTCATCTCGGAAGGGGACCGCACCGATGAGCCGCCGCTACGACTGTGCCGATGCCGGAGACCGCGCCACCGGTCTGCGCGAGGCCGCCTCGGCCATCCGCCGCGGCGAAATCGTCGTGCTGCCCACCGACACCCTGTACGGGGTCGGCGCCGACGCCTTCTCGCCGGAGGCCGTCGCCGCACTGCTGGCCGCCAAGGGCCGGGGCCGCAACATGCCCTCGCCCGTCCTGGTGGGCTCGCCGACCACCCTGCACGGACTCGTCACGGACTTCTCCGAGCAGGCCTGGGAGCTCGTCGACGCCTTCTGGCCGGGCGGGCTGACCCTGGTCGCCAAGCACCAGCCCTCGCTGCGCTGGGACCTCGGCGAGACCCGCGGCACGGTCGCCGTCCGGATGCCGCTGCACCCGGTCGCGATCGAGCTGCTGAACGCCACCGGCCCGCTCGCCGTCTCCAGCGCCAACCTGACCGGCGGCCCGTCCCCCGCCACCTGCGACGAGGCCCAGCAGCAGCTCGGCGACGCGATCTCCGTCTACCTGGACGGCGGCCGGGCCGACCACGCCGTCGCCTCCTCCATCGTCGACGTCACGGGCAAGGTCCCGGTCCTGCTGCGGGCCGGCGCGATCAGCGCCGAGCAGCTGAGGGAGGTCGTCCCCGACCTGGAGGCCGGCAGTTGACGACCGCCTCCCTCCACTCCGGGCCCGGCATATCGCCGTACCTGAGCGTGGGCCCCAGGCCGCTGGACCACTTCCGCATCCTGTTCGTCTGCACCGGGAACATCTGCCGCTCGCCGATCGCCGAGCGGCTCACCCGGCGTGAACTGGACACCCGGCTCAGCCCCCGGGTGGCCGGCCGGATCCTGGTGGAGAGCGCCGGCACCTGGGGCCACGTGGGCGCGCCGATGGAGGACCACGCCGCCACGGTGCTGGACGAGTACGGCGCCGACAGCGGCGGCTTCGCCGGCCGCGAGCTGCTCGACGAGCACGTGGTCGAGGCCGACCTGGTGCTCACCGCGACCCTGGACCACCGCGCCCAGGTGATCTCGATGGGTCACGAGGCGGGGCTTCGCACCTTCACCCTGAAGGAGTTCACCCGCCTGGTCCGGACGATAGACCCGGGCACCCTGCCCGATCCGCGCCGCGGCGCCGACGTCACCGAGCGGGCCCGCGCCCTGGTCCGGGCCGCGGCCGCGCTGCGCGGCTGGCTGCTCGCCGCCAGCCCGGAGTCCGACGAGGTCCACGACCCGTACGGCGCGCCGATCGGCATGTTCCGCAACTGCGGCGAGGAGATATTCGACGCGGTGGACCCGGTGGTCACCGCCCTCACCGGCATGCCCTCCCCGCGCTCCGTGCGGTGAGCCGCCGCCAGCCCCCGGGCCGGCGCCGCCCGGGCGGGTGCATCGGGTCCGCGTCGGCAGGCCGCGGGCGGGGCCCGGTCCTACGCTGGAGGCACCTGCCCGACGCTGCCCGGGAGCTCCGCCATGACCGTCACCGATGCCGCGACCGGTTCCTCCGAGACGACGGGGCGGTGGGCGTCCGAAGCGCTGCGCCGGGCCGACCCGCAGCTGGCCGATCTGCTGGCCGCCGAGGCCGAGCGCCGCGCCGAGACGATCCAGCTGCTGGCGGGGGAGAACCTCACCGATCCGGCCGTCCTGGCCGCCCTGGGCGGCCCGCTGATCGACAAGTACGCCGAGGGCTACCCCGGACGGCGCCACCACACCGGCTGCGCCCTGGCGGACGCCGCCGAGCTGCTGGCGATCGACCGGGCCCGTCAGCTGTTCGCCGCCCCGCACGCCAACGTCCAGCCCCGCTCGGCCACTTCGGCGATGCTGGCGGCGTACGCCGCGCTGCTGCGCCCCGGTGACGTGGTGCTGGCGATGTCGCTGGAGCACGGCGGCCACCTGAGTTGCGGCTCGCGCGCCAACTTCTCGGGCCGCTGGTTCGAGTTCATCGGCTACGGGGTGCGCGAGGACGACGGTCTGATCGACCTCGACCAGGTCCGCGAGCTCGCCCGCCGGCACCGGCCGAAGGCCATCGTGGCCGGCTCGATCTCCCACCCCCGGCACCCGGACTGGGCGGCCTTCCGGGCGATCGCCGAAGAGGTGGACGCCTATCTGATCGCCTCGGTCGCCCAGACCACCGGCCTGGTCGCGGCCGGTGTGGCGCCGTCCCCGCTGCCGTACGCGGACGTCACCGTGGCCGCCACCCACAAGCTGCTCCGCGGCCCGCGCGGCGGCCTGCTGCTCTCCACCGCCGAGCTGGCCGAGCGGATCGACCGGGCGGTCTTCCCGTTCAGCCAGGGCGGCGCCGCGATGAACGAGGTGGCCGGCAAGGCCGTCGCGTTCGCCCGGGCGGGCACCCCCGAGTACCGCGCCTACGCCCACCGCACGGTCGCGGGGGCGCGGGTGCTGGCGACGGGGCTCGCGGAGGCCGGGATGCGCCCGTTGACCGGCGGTACCGACACCCACCTGGTGACGGCCGACGTCCGACCGCTCGGGGTCAGCGGGGCCGAGGCCGAGCGCCGCTGCGCCGCCGCCGGTCTGCTGCTCGGCAAGTGCGCGCTGCCGTACGACTCCGCGCCGCCGTCCGAGGCCTCCGGGATCCGGCTCGGCAGCGGGACCGTCACCACCCAGGGCATGGGGGAGGCCGAGCTGGCCGAGATCGCCGCACTGGTCGGTCGCCTGCTCGTCGAGGGCACGGACGTCCGGATCGGGGCCCGGGTCCGTGAGCTGGCGGGCGCCTTCGCCGCCCCGGGCCGGGGGGCGTCGCACTCTCCTACCCGGTAGGGCGAACCGCGATGCACGCGCCGGGCGTCCGACTCAATAAGGTGTGTGCCGTGGCGACGCACCTCGAACCCCGGACAGGCACGGGAGTACCTTCGGTACCGACCCGTCGGACAGTGACGCAGGAGGCCAGTGGTGCGTGAGTATCTGCTGGTGCTGTTCTGCACTGCGGCCGTCACCTATCTGCTGACCGGCCCGGTCCGGAAGTTCGCGATCGCGGCCGGCGCGATGCCGCCGGTCCGCGCCCGTGACGTGCACCGCGAGCCCACGCCCCGGCTGGGCGGCATCGCCATGTTCGGCGGGCTCTGCGCGGGCATCCTGGTCGCCTCCCAACTGGACAACCTCAGCAAGGTGTTCTCGCAGGGCACCGACATCCGCGCGCTGCTCTCTGGCGCCGGGATCATGTGGCTGCTCGGCGTGCTCGACGACAAGTGGGGCGTGGACGCCCTGGTCAAGCTGGGCGGTCAGATGATCGCCGCCGGTGTGATGGTCTGGCAGGGCGTCACCGTGATCACCCTGCCGGTGCCCGGCGTCGGTGCGGTCGCGGTCAGCCCCACCCAGGGCATGGTCATCTCGGTCACCATGGTCGTCGTCATGGTCAACGCGGTGAACTTCATCGACGGCCTGGACGGTCTGGCCGGCGGCATGGTCTGCATCGCCGCGATGGCGTTCTTCCTCTACTCGTACCGGCTCTGGTACGGCTACACGATCACCGACGCGGCGCCCGCCGTGCTGTTCAGCGTGCTGCTGATCGGGATGTGCCTGGGCTTCCTGGCGCACAACCTGCACCCGGCGCGGATCTTCATGGGCGACTCCGGCTCGATGATGCTCGGCCTGATGCTGGCCGTCGCCGCGATCTCCATCACCGGCCGGGTCGACCCGGACCTCATCACCAGCGAGACCGGTTCGCAGACCGCCACCGTGCACGCCCTGGTCCCGATCTACATCCCGCTGCTGCTGCCGCTGACCGTCATCGCGCTGCCGCTGGCCGACCTGCTGCTCGCCGTGGTGCGCCGCACCTGGGCCGGCCAGTCGCCGTTCGCCGCGGACAAGCGGCACCTGCACCACCGGCTCCTCCAGGTCGGCCACTCGCACAGCCGGGCGGTCCTGATCATGTACTTCTGGGCCGCGCTGATCGCCTTCGGCACCGTGGCCTTCTCGGTCACCAACACCGGCCGCACCGTGGCCCTCACGCTGGCCGGGCTCTGCCTGGTCGGCCTGGTGGTGCTGCTCACCCCGCGCTTCCGCCCGCGCGCGCCGCGGGCCGTGCAGGCCTTCGTGCCGCCGCGCTACCGGCGCCGCAAGCCGGCCCGCGCCGCCGCACCGGTCGCCGAGGGCGAGGCCCCGGCCGCCGCCGCGGCCGCCTCGGAGCCGATGGCCGAGCTCTCCGCGAAGGACAAGGAGCTGCTCGGCGGCCTGGGCAAGGGGGGCTCGTCGGCGGTCGGCGGCCGGGGTCACGGCAGCGGTCGCGGCCACTAGTCCGAACGGCGGGTCCGACACCTGACACGTCGTCAAGGTGGTTCACCCGTACGGAGGCACCCTTGGGCCGTCAGTGTGACAGGTGCCACACAAACATGGTAAAGCTCTCATCAAATAGTTTGTGATACCGTTCACGAGTACCGAGAACACGCCGAAAGACCTGACAGGTGGAGGACTTCCGTCCCCGGTCGGTCTCCCTCGACGGACTCGCCGCAGAGCGGCCGGTCCACGGCGGTCCCTTGGTCGGTACCACCACCACGTTCTGTGCCCGTCCCCCTGCCACATCGACATGCCGCCGGAGCTGCCGACATGCCGTCCAACGACGCCCGGATCCTCCGAGGCGCCGCGATCCCCACTGCGGTCGCCGGAGTCATCGCCATGGCGATCTCATTCGCCGTCGCAGGTGGCAAGGGACTGCTCGGCGCCTTCTTCGGCGCGCTGCTGGTGGTGGCGTTCTTCAGCTTCGGCCAGGTCGCCCTCGACCGGCTGACCAGGTCGAACCCGCAGATGATGATGGCTGCGGGGTTGCTCGTTTACACCACGCAGATCCTGCTGGTCGGCATCGTCCTCGCGGTCTTCAAGAACACCGAACTCTTCAACCGGCAGGCGTTCGCCTTCACCCTGCTGGGCTGCGCCCTGATCTGGACGGGCTTCCAGGTGCGCGGTGCGCTCAAGGCCAAGACCTTCTACGTCGAGGCCGACGCCTCCGAAAACAAGGGCGACAAGCCCTCGGACTCGGGGCGTCAACAGTGACGAGGCCCGGCTGTCCCCCCAACGAGGGGGGCAGTGTTTATGCCGCACTGACGGACTGCTATCGTCCGTCGCAACAACGGAGTACGGGAAGAGGCCAGGTCTGTCCGCACGATGGACGGATCGCCCCCCGGATCCTTGCAGTCTTCGATGATCCCGCTGTGGTGCAGCGCACCGCCGTGCGGGATCGGCGAGAAACCCATCAAGTTCCAGTGCCGCACCGTGGCCTCGGGCCACGCCGACACACCGAGGTTGCCGTAACCATGCGTCACGACGAAGGAGTCCGTGGTGAGTGCTGAACTCACGTCTTCGCTCGCCTCAGGCAGTTGCCACTTCGGGGACGCTGGCTGCGGCTTCCCGGCCCCCGGCCTGAACGAGTTCGACTTCAAGCCGATCTTCTCGATCGGCAGCTTCGAATTCAACAAGCCGATGCTGCTGTCGATGATCGTCGCAGTGCTGGTGGTCGTCTTCTTCTGGGCCGCGTTCGCCAAGCCGCGCCTGGTGCCCGGCAAGCTGCAGCTGGTCGGTGAGATCGGCTACGACTTCGTCAAGCGGTCCATCGTGCTGGAGACGATCGGCAAGAAGGGCGAGAAGTTCGTCCCGATGCTCGTCTCGATGTTCTTCTTCGTCTGGCTGATGAACATCATGTCGGTCATCCCGTTCGCCCAGTTCCCGGTGACGGCGGCCATCGCCTTCCCGGCGGGTCTGGCGGGGGTCGTGTGGATCACCTACATGACCCTGACCTTCAAGAAGCACGGCTTCGTCGGCGGTCTGAAGAACCTCTGCTGGCCCTCGGGCATCCCCGGCTGGGTCATGTTCATCCTGGTGCCGATCGAGTTCTTCTCGAACATCTTCGTGCGCCCGTTCACGCTCGCGGTCCGAGCCTTCGCGAACATGTTCGCCGGCCACCTGCTGATCGTGATGTTCTCCATCGCCTCCTGGTACCTGCTCAGCCCGACCCTGGGCGCGCTCTACGGCTCGGCGTCGTTCATCGTCGCCATCGGCCTGACCGCCTTCGAGCTGCTGGTCCAGTTCCTGCAGGCCTACATCTTCGTGATGCTGGCCAGCAGCTACATCGCCGGTGCCCTCGAAGAGGCGCACTGAGCCTGGGGCCCCGGCCCCTCACGAACCAACCTCCCGGATCGCCCGGTGGCCAATCACCACCGGTTCACCACCCCTGCAAAGGACAATTGCAATGAGCATGCTCGCTGAGGGCGTCGTCGGTTCCATCGCCTCCGTCGGCTACGGTCTCGCGGCCATCGGCCCCGGCATCGGCGTTGGTCTCATCTTCGGTAACGGTGTCCAGGCCATGGCCCGTCAGCCCGAGGCTGCCGGCCTGATCCGTTCCAACATGTTCATCGGCTTCGCGCTGACCGAGGCGCTCGCCCTGATCGGCATCGTCATGCCGTTCGTCTTCGGCACCGGCAAGTAATTCCGGCGTAGCCCTTTCTGAGGAAGGTCCAGATATGAGCATCGCGGCTTCGCTCGCGGCCGAGGAGCAGATGAATCCGCTCCTCCCCGCGTGGCCCGAGATCATCATCGGCCTGCTCTGCTTCTTCATCGTCTTCGGGCTGCTCGGCAAGAAGCTCCTCCCCAGCATCGAGAAGGTGCTGTCGGAGCGTCGGGACGCCATCGAGGGCGGCATGGAGCGCGCCGAGGCCGCTCAGGCCGAGGCCCAGGCCCTGCTTGAGCAGTACCGCGCCGAGCTCGCCGAGGCGCGTCACGAGGCTGCCCGCATCGTCGAGCAGGCTCGCGAGCAGGGCGCTGCCCAGCTCACCGAGATGCGCGAGGAGGGCCAGCGCCAGCGCGAGGCCATCGTCGCCGCCGGCCACGCGCAGATCGAGGCCGACAAGAAGCAGGCGACCACCGCCCTGCGCCAGGACGTGGGTTCGCTCGCTTCGCAGCTGGCCTCCCGCATCGTGGGCGAGTCCCTTGAGGACCACACGCGGCAGAGCGGCGTGATCGACCGGTTCCTGGACGAGCTGGAGGCCAAGGCCACCGTTGCTCCGGGTGCGGCCAAGTGATCGGCGCTAGCCGCGAGGCCCTCGCCGCCGGGCGGCAGAACCTCGAAGCCCTGACCGACTCCACCTCGGTGGACGCGGTCAAGGTCGCCGAGGAGCTCACCGCCGTCACGGTCCTCCTGGACCGTGAGGTGTCGCTGCGCCGCGTCCTGACCGACCCGTCCCGGTCCGGCCAGGACAAGGCCCAGCTGGTCTCCTCGCTGCTGACCGGGCAGGTCTCCGGCGAGACCATCGACCTGGTCTCCGGCCTGGTCCGCTCCCGCTGGTCGGGGTCGCGCGACCTGGTCGACTCGGTCGAGGAGCTGGCCGCGTACGCCGAGGTCATCGCCGCCGACAAGGCCGGTGTCCTGGACGACGTCGAGGACGAGCTGTTCCGGTTCGGCCGGGTGGTGAACGGCTCCACCGAGCTGCGCTCCGCGCTGACCGAGCCCAAGGCCGGCGCCGTCGCCAAGGCCGAGCTGATCAAGAAGCTGCTCGGTGGCCGCGCCAACGCGGGCACCGTCCGGCTGGTCACCGCCCTGGTGAACAACCCGCGTGGCCGTAGCCTGGAGCAGGGCCTCGAGTCCTACTCGAGGCTCGCCGCCGCACGGCGCGGGCGCGTGGTGGCCCTGGTCACCACCGCGGTGCCGCTGTCCGACAGCCAGAAGGATCGCCTGGAAGGCGCTCTCGGCCGGCTGTACAGCCGCCGGGTCCACCTGAACATCGACGTCGACCCCGAGGTCGTCGGCGGTGTCCGGGTCCAGATCGGCGACGAGATCATCGACGGCACCGTGTCGAGCCGCCTCGAAGGCGCTCGCCAGTCGCTCGAAGGCTGAGCACCGAAGAACATCCGACCCTCGGTCGGGAACCGGCTCCACCGGAGCCGGCAAATCGTACGGCCGGTTCGAGAGACCCGGCCGAGAGTCGAATACTTGCGGCCCTCAATGGCGGGCCGAGGATCGCAAACTAGGAGAGCAGGGAAGCCTGATGGCGGAGCTTACGATCCGTCCGGAGGAAATCCGGGACGCGCTGGCCGACTTTGTCCAGTCGTACCAGCCGGACGCCGCCTCGCGTGAAGAGGTCGGCACGGTCACTGACGCGGCGGACGGCATCGCCCATGTCGAGGGTCTGCCCTCGGTCATGGCGAACGAGCTGCTGAAGTTCGAGGACGGCACGCTCGGCCTCGCGCTGAACCTCGACACCCGTGAGATCGGTGTCGTCATCCTCGGTGAGTTCGGCGGCATCGAGGAGGGCCAGACGGTGCGCCGCACCGGCGAGGTCCTCTCCGTGCCGGTCGGCGACGGCTACCTCGGCCGCGTCGTGGACCCGCTGGGCAACGCGATCGACGGTCTGGGCGACATCGCCTCCACCGGCCGTCGCGCCCTGGAGCTGCAGGCCCCCGGCGTCATGGTCCGCAAGTCGGTCCACGAGCCGATGCAGACCGGTATCAAGGCCATCGACGCGATGACCCCGATCGGCCGCGGCCAGCGTCAGCTGATCATCGGCGACCGCCAGACCGGCAAGACCGCGGTGGCGATCGACACGATCATCAACCAGCGCGACAACTGGCGCTCGGGCGACCCGAAGAAGCAGGTCCGCTGCATCTACGTCGCCGTGGGCCAGAAGGGCTCCACCATCGCGTCCGTGCGTGGCGCCCTGGAGGAGGCCGGCGCGCTGGAGTACACCACGATCGTGGCTGCTCCCGCCTCCGACCCGGCCGGCTTCAAGTACCTCGCCCCGTACACCGGTTCGGCCATCGGCCAGGAGTGGATGTACGACGGCAAGCACGTCCTCATCATCTTCGACGACCTGTCGAAGCAGGCCGAGGCGTACCGCTCCGTGTCGCTGCTGCTCCGTCGTCCGCCGGGCCGCGAGGCCTACCCGGGTGACGTCTTCTACCTGCACTCCCGCCTGCTGGAGCGCTGCGCGAAGCTCTCCGACGAGCTGGGCGCCGGCTCGATGACCGGTCTGCCGATCATCGAGACCAAGGCCAACGACGTCTCGGCGTACATCCCGACCAACGTCATCTCGATCACCGACGGCCAGTGCTTCCTGGAGTCCGACCTGTTCAACGCCGGCATCCGCCCGGCCGTGAACGTCGGTATCTCGGTCTCCCGCGTCGGTGGTTCGGCCCAGATCAAGGCCATGAAGTCGGTCGCCGGCCGTCTGCGTCTGGACCTCGCCCAGTACCGTGAGCTGGAGGCCTTCGCCGGCTTCGGTTCCGACCTGGACGCGGCCTCCAAGGCCCAGCTGGAGCGCGGTGCGCGCATGGTCGAGCTGCTCAAGCAGGGCCAGTACCAGCCGTTCCCGGTCGAGGAGCAGGTCGTCTCCATCTGGGCCGGCACCACCGGCAAGCTGGACGACGTCCCGGTCGCGGAGATCCGCCGCTTCGAGCGCGAGTTCCTGGACCACCTGCGCCTTCAGCACAAGAACCTGCTGGCCGGCATCGTCGAGACCTCCAAGCTGGAGGACGGCACCATCGACGCGCTGACCTCCGCGATCGAGGCCTTCAAGCAGGGCTACACCACGGCTGACGGCAAGCTGCTCTCCGAGCAGGCCTGAGTCCGGTAGCGAGGGAAAGGACGTAACGACCCATGGGAGCACAGCTTCGGGTCTACAAGCGCCGGATCCGCTCTGTCACCGCGACGAAGAAGATCACCAAGGCGATGGAGATGATCTCCGCGGCGCGCATCGGTAAGGCGCAGCGCGCGGTGGCCGCCTCCACTCCGTACGCCGATGAACTCACCCGGGCGGTGACGGCGGTGGCCACCCGGTCCAACGCCAAGCACCCGCTCACCAGCGAGAACCCGGCCGCCACGCGCGCCGCGGTACTGCTGATCACGGCGGACCGCGGTCTGGCGGGCGGCTACTCGTCCAACGCCATCAAGGCCTCGCTGGTGCTCGCCGAGCGCCTGCGCGGCGAGGGCAAGGACGTGGTGACGTACGTCGTCGGCCGCAAGGGCGTCTCGTACTACAGCTTCCGTGACCTCGCGGTCGCGGAGTCGTGGACGGGCTTCTCGGACAAGCCGACGTACGGCGACGCCAAGGCGGTCTCGGCCGCTCTGATCTCGGCCTTCACGGCCGAGACGGACGGTGTCGACGAGGTCCACGTGATCTCGACGCGGTTCGAGTCCATGCTGACCCAGACCGCGGTGGACGCCCGGCTGCTGCCGCTGAAGCTCGACGAGGTCGAGCTCAGCGACGAGTCGAAGGCCACGCACGAGATCTTCCCGCTGTACGACTTCGAGCCGTCGGCGGAGGGCGTCCTCGACGCACTGCTGCCGCGGTACGTCGAGAGCCGGATCTACAACGCGCTGCTGCAGTCCGCCGCATCGGAGCACGCCGCTCGCCGGCGCGCGATGAAGAGCGCGACGGACAACGCCGGAGAGCTCATCAAGTCGCTTACGCGGCTTGCCAACTCGGCCCGTCAGGCCGAGATCACCCAGGAAATCAGCGAGATCGTCGGCGGTGCCAACGCCCTCGCCGACGCTAGCCGCGGGAGCGAATGAGAATGACCACCACTGTTGAGCCGACCACGGCGACGGGCCGCGTCGCGCGGGTCATCGGCCCGGTCGTCGACGTGGAGTTCCCCGTCGACGCGATTCCGGAGATGTTCAACGCCCTGCACGTCGAGGTGGACAACCCCGACGGCTCGGGCAAGAAGGTCCTGACCCTTGAGGTCGCGCAGCACCTCGGCGACGGCATGGTCCGCGGCATCTCGATGCAGCCGACCGACGGCCTGGTCCGTGGCGCGCAGGTCTCCGACACCGGCTCCGCCATCTCGGTGCCGGTCGGCCAGATCACCAAGGGCAAGGTCTTCAACGCCCTCGGTGAGGTGCTGAACGTCGACAAGGCCGAGTTCGAGGCCGAGGTCAAGGTCCGCTGGCCGATCCACCGCAAGGCGCCGGCCTTCAAGGACCTCGAGTCCAAGACCGAGATGTTCGAGACCGGCATCAAGGTCATCGACCTGCTCACCCCGTACGTCACCGGTGGCAAGATCGGTCTGTTCGGTGGTGCCGGTGTCGGCAAGACCGTTCTGATCCAGGAGATGATCTACCGCGTCGCCGAGAACTTCGGTGGTGTGTCGGTCTTCGCCGGCGTCGGCGAGCGCACTCGTGAGGGCAACGACCTCATCCACGAGATGGTGGACTCGGGCGTTCTGGACAAGACCGCGCTGGTCTTCGGCCAGATGGACGAGCCGCCGGGCACCCGTCTTCGCGTCGCGCTCTCCGCGCTGACCATGGCGGAGTACTTCCGTGACGTCGAGAAGCAGGACGTGCTCCTCTTCATCGACAACATCTTCCGGTTCACCCAGGCCGGTTCCGAGGTGTCGACCCTGCTCGGCCGGATGCCCTCCGCGGTGGGTTACCAGCCGAACCTGGCCGACGAGATGGGCCTCCTCCAGGAGCGCATCACCTCGACCCGCGGTCACTCGATCACCTCGATGCAGGCGATCTACGTCCCCGCGGACGACCTGACCGACCCGGCCCCGGCCACCACCTTCGCCCACCTGGACGCGACGACCGTTCTGTCGCGCCCGATCTCGGAGAAGGGCATCTACCCGGCCGTCGACCCGCTGGACTCCACGTCCCGCATCCTCGACCCGCGGTACATCGCGCAGACCCACTACGAGACGGCCATCCGTATCAAGGGGATCCTGCAGAAGTACAAGGACCTCCAGGACATCATCGCCATCCTCGGTATGGACGAGCTGTCGGAGGAGGACAAGATCACGGTCCACCGTGCCCGTCGCATCGAGCGCTTCCTCTCGCAGAACACCTACGTGGCGAAGCAGTTCACCGGCGTCGACGGTTCGACCGTGCCGCTGTCGGAGACCATCGAGGCCTTCAACGCGATCGCGGACGGCAAGTACGACTCCGTCCCCGAGCAGGCCTTCTTCATGTGCGGTGGCATCGAGGACCTCGAGAAGAACGCCGCCGAGCTCGCGAAGAAGTAGTCGCGTCCGGTAGCAGCCGAGTGTGATCGTGAGGGGTGGGCCCCAGCCCTGGGACCCACCCCTCACGTCGCACCGGCTGTGATTCCGGTCAAATCCGTGCCGCCGGTTTCATGCCGGGGGCGCGGGCCCGTTATTCTTACCGAAACTCCCGAGTAATCGGGGGTTGCATGAGCCTAGGAGCCCACGTTGGCTGAGCTGCACGTCGAGCTGGTCGCAGCCGACCGCAAGGTGTGGTCCGGTGCGGCCACCATCGTCGTCGCCCGTACGGCCTCCGGTGACACCGGCATCATGCCGGGGCACACCCCGGTGCTGAGCGTGCTGGAGACCGGTCCGGTCACCATCCGCACCGTGGACGGCGGCACCGTGATCGCCGCTGTGCACGGCGGCTTCATCTCCTTCGCCGACAACAAGCTGTCTCTGCTCGCGGAGATCGCCGAGCTGGCGGACGAGATCGACGTCGCGCGCGCCGAGCGTGCACTGGAGAAGGCACAGTCGGACCTGGACGAGCACGCCGAGCGACGCGCCGAGGTGCGTCTGTTCGCGGCGCGCGGTCTCAAGGCCCACGCCTGAGTGCGCCGGACCCTCGCTTAGCGGGGTCGACCGACGGTCCCGGGGACGCGTGAGCGTGACCCCGGGACTGTCGTCTCAGTTGGTAGGTCAACGCGGTCGCCTGATACGACCGATACGGGGAACGCGGGTAGCGAGGAGGTAGGTGAGCATGGTCCTCGCCCTTGTGGTGTGCGCGGCGGTCGTTGCGCTGGGCGTGATCGGCCTGGTGGCATTCGCGGTACGGCGCCGTGTGATCCAGCGGGTCGGCGGAACGTTCGATTGCAGTTACCGGCTCAAAATGCCCGCCGACGCCTCGACGCAGCCCGACCTCGACGAGAACGGCAAACCCACCTCGGCCCCGGTCCCCCAGACCGATGGCAAGGGGTGGGTTTTTGGTATCGGGCGCTACAGCGGTGACTCGATCGAGTGGTTCCGGGTCTTCTCGTACGCCCCGCGCCCGCGCCGGGTGCTCCCCCGCCGGGAGATCGAGGTGCTCGGCCGGCGCTACCCCGAGGGCCAGGAGGAGCTGGCGCTGCTCTCCGGCTCGGTCGTGCTCCGCTGCCTGCACAACGGCGCCCCGCTGGAGCTGGCGATGAGCGACGACGCCCTGACCGGCTTCCTCGCCTGGCTCGAAGCCGCCCCGCCCGGGCAGAGGGTGAATGTCGCGTAGCGACGAGACCCTCGGGTTGGGGGCACCTCCCGGCCGGAGGCTGGGGGAGGGTGAATGTCGCGTAGCGACGACACGCTCGGGTTGGGGGCACCTCCCGGCCGGAGGCTGGGGGAGGGTGAATGTCGCGTAGCGACGAGACCCTCGGGTTGGGGGCACCTCCCGGCCGGAGGCTGGGGGAGGGTGAATGTCGCGTAGCGACGAGACCCTCGGGCCGGGGGTTAACGCGGCCTAACCCGGCTCGCTAGGCTGGGCGGCATGGTCAATCTGACGCGCATCTACACCCGTACCGGCGACGACGGCACCACCGCGCTCGGTGACATGAGCCGCACGACCAAGACCGACCCGCGCCTGATCGCGTACGCCGACACCAACGAGGCCAACGCCGCGATCGGCGTGGCGATCGCCGCCGGAGGCCTCGCCGAGGACGTCACCGCGGTGCTCGTCCGGGTGCAGAACGACCTCTTCGACGTCGGCGCGGACCTGGCCACCCCGGTGGTGGAGGACCCGAAGTACCCGCCGCTGCGGGTGCTGCAGTCCTACATCGACAAGCTGGAGTCGGACTGCGACCACTACCTGGAGTCGCTGGAGAAGCTGCGCAGCTTCATCCTCCCCGGCGGCACCGTCGGCGCGGCCCACCTGCACCTGGCCTGCACGGTGGTGCGGCGGGCCGAGCGGGCCACCTGGGCGGCGATCGAGGAGCACGGGGACACCGTGAACCCGCTGACCGCCAAGTACCTCAACCGGCTGTCCGACCTGCTGTTCATCCTGGCCCGGGCGGCCAACAAGGAGCGTGGCGACGTGCTCTGGGTGCCGGGCGAGAACCGCTGAGCCGACCGCCCCGCCGACCGCCCCGCCGGTCGGCGGGGCGGTGGGGCGTCCGGCGGCGGGCCGCTACTGCTGCTGGGGGATCTTCCAGCCGACCACGTGCCCGTCCTCGACGATCGCGCCGGCCGGCGCCTCCTTGGGCCAGAGCGAGTAGCAGCCGGCCACGATCACGTTGATCCCGGCCGCCATGCCCAGCCGCAGGTACCAGCCGGTGAAGGTGCCGAAGTCGGCGGCGCCGTCGGAGAGCGGGACGAGCGCGGTGATCAGCGCCAGGGTGATGGCGGCCGAGACCACGGTGCGGCGGCAGAACTCCCACTCGTGGCGGGTCCGCGCGGGCCCGTACTTGGGGGCGCCCTTGGGCTTGGGGCCGCCGGCGAAGCGGTACTGGAAGTGCCGGTCGGCCCAGCGGACCAGGGACGGCCCGAAGCCGATCGAGAAGCCCGCGTAGCTCGCGGCCAGCGCGTGCGTCCAGCTCGCGGTGGCGCCGCCGCGCAGGTCGAGCACGGTGAGCACGAAGAGCGTGAGGTCCACCACCGGCAGGCCGACCAGCAGCGCGGTGCTCACCCCGCGCAGCCGCAGCAGGTAGCGGGTGGCGAGCCCGAGGGCGAGGAGCACCCAGAAGGCGACCTCGGCCCCGATGACGAGGGTGACGATCATGGTGACTCCCGGACTTCTCGGCGGTACCCCCCCAGCCTTGCCGCCCGGGGCGCCCCCGTCGTCGTCGCCGATGCCGAACCGGGCCTGCACCTTTCGATGTACGGCGGCTCCTCCCTGGACCGGAGCCGGGGGCCGGCCGGGGATGATCTGATGGGGGAGTGCGCAGACCGACACTCACCCCGTGGCAGGAGGACCGGGCGATCGCCCTCTTCGGGCTGGTCGGCGGGCTGGTGCTGATCGCGTCCAAGGTCTACGACCACTCCTCGGCCGTGCCGCGCTGGCTGGTGCTGCCGCCGCTGCTGGTCACGGCCGCGCTGGAGCTGTTCCGGCGCACCCGCCCGATCCTGACGGTGACGCTCGGCGGGGCGGTCTTCGCGGCGAGCATCTTCAGCGGTGCGCTGATCGCGACCACCATCATGTACACCGACCTGCTCTACGCGGCGGTGGTCTACGGGCGCCCGCGGATGTCCCGCGTCCTGCACCTGTCCGGCGCCGCCTCGGTGCTCGTCCTGAGCAGCCTGTCCTTCCTGTACAGCGACGCCCCGACGGCGCTGGCCGTCGTGGTGCTCACCTCGCTGATCTTCCTCGGACCGGTGTGGACCGGGGACCTGGTGCGCAGGCACCGCGAGGAGGCGGAGAGCCAGCGGCTGCGCGCCGAGCAGACCGCGCTGCTCTCCGAGATGGACCGGCGCGAGGCGGTGGTCGCCGAACGGGCGCGGATGGCGAGGGAGTTGCACGACGTGGTGGCCAACCACCTGTCGGCCATCGCGATCCACGCCACCGGCGCCCAGTCGGTGGCCCGGCGCCAGCACCGGACGGCGGAGGATCCGCTGGTGGCGGCGCTGGGGGTGATCCGGGAGAACAGCGTGCAGGGATTGGCCGAAATGCGCCGCATGATCGGGCTGCTGCGCGACAACGGCGGCGGCGAGGCCGACGCGTCGTACGCCGCGCCCGACCTGGGTGCGGTGGACGCGCTGCTGGCCAAGGCCGGGGACGCCGGGCGGGCCGTGGGGCTGGAGTTCGAGCTCGCGGAGCACGGCGAGCGCGGGGAGCCGGCGGTGCCGGTCGGGCTGGCGGCGTACCGGATCGTGCAGGAGTCGCTCACCAACGCGCTCAAGCACGCCGGCCCGGGCCGGGTGCACGTCCTGCTGGAGTACCTTTCGCAGGAGCTGCGGATCACCGTGGACAGCCCGTACCGCACCGACGTGGGCCGGGAGCTGCCCGGCGCCCGGGCGGGGATGGTGGGCATGCGGGAACGGGCCGGGCTGCTCGGTGGCAGCTTCGAGGCCGGTCCGGTCGGGGACCGCTGGACAGTACGGGCGGTGCTGCCGCGGGAGCCGGTGGCGGTGGAAGGGGAGCGGCGGGCATGACGATTCGGGTGCTGGTGGCCGAGGACCAGGCGGCCGTCCGGGCGGCGCTGGTGATGATCCTGCGGGCGGAGCCGGACCTGGAGGTGGTCGGGGAGGCCGCGGACGGCGAGGAGGCGGTGCGGCTGGCCCTGGAACTGCGGCCCGACGTCGTCCTGATGGACGTGCAGATGCCCCGGCTGGACGGCGTCTCGGCGACCGGCCGGGTGGTGGCCGCGGGGGCCGCCCAGGTGCTGGTGCTGACCACCTTCGACCTGGACGAGTACGTCTACGGCGCGCTGCGGGCCGGCGCGGCCGGCTTCCTGCTGAAGGACCTGGAGGCGGACACCCTGGTCGAGGGCATCCGCACGGTGGCGCGCGGGGACGGCATGTTGGCGCCCTCGGTGACCAGGCGGCTGATCGGCACCTTCGCCCGCCCCGGCCGCGCGGTCGGACCCGAGACGCGGGAGTCGGTGTCGGGGCTCACCCCGCGCGAGCGGGAGGTGCTGGCCTGCATCGGCGCGGGGATGTCGAACGGCGAGATCGCCGAGCGGCTGGAGATGGCCGAGGCGACCACCAAGACGCACGTCAGCCGGATCCTCGCCAAGCTGCGGATGCGCAGCCGGGTGCAGGCGGCGATCCTCGCGCAGGACCTCGGTCTGACGATCTGAACGACGGCCTTCCGGTATCGGGCCAGGTCAGTCGCAGATCACACTCCCGGATGACACCACGGCGGGCGGAAGGGCATTAGAGTCCGGCGCATGAGCGGCGCGGCTCATGAGCGGGTGACCCCTGCGCTGAGCCGCCTTCAGGGCCCGCCCGCAGGGCGGCGACGGCATCCGGGAGACCCAGCCATGAGCAACGCGTCCAGCAAGCAGATCGCCGTGATCGGTGCCGGCCTGATGGGTGCCGGTATCGCCCAGGTCTCCGCCCAGGCCGGACACCCGGTGGTGCTGCGGGACGTCACCGAGGCCGCGCTGCAGCGCGGTGTGGCCGGTATCCGGGCCTCGTACGAGAAGTTCGTCGCCAAGGGCCGGCTGACCGCCGAGGACGCCGAGGCGGCGCTCGGCCGGATCACCACCACGACGGACCTGGGCGCGGTGGCCGAGGCCGACATCGTGGTCGAGGCGGTCTTCGAGCAGTTGGACGTCAAGGAAGCCGTCTTCAAGGAGCTCGACAAGCTCGCCAAGGACGGCGCGGTCCTGGCCTCCAACACCTCGGCCATCCCGATCACCCGGATCGCCGCCGCCACCGGGCGCCCCGAGTCGGTCGTCGGCGTGCACTTCTTCTCGCCGGTGCCGCTGATGCGCCTGGTGGAGCTGGTGCGCGGCTACAAGACCAGCGACGGGACGCTCGCCACCGCGCGCGCCTTCGCCGAGGGGGTCGGCAAGGAGGTCGTGGTGGTCAACCGCGACGTGGCCGGCTTCGTCACCACCCGCCTGATCATGGCGCTGGTGGTCGAGGCCGCCAAGCTGTACGAGTCGGGCGTCGCCAGCGCCGAGGACATCGACACCGCCTGCCGGCTCGGTTTCGGACACGCCATGGGCCCGCTGGAGACCGCCGACCTGACCGGCGTCGACATCCTGCTGCACGCCGCCCGGAACATCTACGCCGAGACCAAGGACGAGAAGTTCGCCGCGCCGGAGATCATGGCCCGCATGGTCACCGCCGGTGACCTGGGCCGCAAGAGCGGGCAGGGCTTCTACCCGTACCCGGCCAAGTGACCCGCCGGGGCCGCTGACCGACCGGGCCGTGCGGTCGCAGCACCGTACGGCCCACCTCGCCGGGGGCGGGTGAGTTTCCTCACGCCGGGTGCCGCAGACGGGTGATTTGGGCGGTAATCGAGCGTAGGTGTGGAGACTTCCTGCGTATATTCCCTCGGACGAGTGAAGTTGCTTCAGATCTGGCCGGAACCAGCAACCTGCGGACCTGGTTCACCGTCAGATGAGGGGGACCCGGCCCACGCCGACGATGCTGCGGCCGGCCCGGGCGCGGGGCTCCACGCCCGCCCGGTGGACACCCGATCCGGGCCCGCGCGGCCGGGGCGGAACGACCCGTACCAGTGACCGCCAGGCGGAGGAGGAGACCATGCGCATCACGGGCGACCAGACGGCGCTGGCCATCGAGGGCCGCCTCGACGTGCGCACCGCCGCCGACGCGCGGGTCCGGCTGCACCAGGCCGTCGACGGCGGTCGGGGCGACCTCGTACTGGACCTCACCCGGCTGGAGTTCTGGGACGCCACCGGCCTCGGTGTGATCATGGGGACCCACCGCCGGGCCGGCCGGATCGGCCGCCGGCTGGTGCTGCGCTCCGTCCCGGCGCAGCTCCAGCGCCTGCTGGTGGCCACCCGGCTGCACCGCATCCTCGCCGTCGAGGGTGTCGTCCCCGAGCCCTACGGTGCCACGCTGCCCGCCCTCGGCCCGGTGCTCTAGGGCTCCCGCGCGCCCTCCGGGGAGGGACCGCCCTGCGCGGTCCGGACCGGATGTGCAAGAGTCTGCCGTCAGAAGACGGCCGCCGGGGACAGGACCGGCTCCTTCCCGCCCCGGCGGGGTGGGGGTCCCCCCGGCCGGAGGCAGGGGCGCGCCCCCGGTCCGGAACGGCCGTACCGAGTCGTCGGCCGACCAGGGGCGGAGCAGATCGTGGGACAGCCATCCGGTGAGTTCCGGCAGGAAGCCGTCCGCACCCGGGGCGGTGAGCTGGTCTCCGGGGCCCTGCTGGTGACCGTCGGCACCCCGGAGGGGTCCGAGGTCCGGCCCTGCCCCGAGGAGTGGCGGCCCCGCCCGCGCCGGATCGGGCGCACCGAACCCGCCCGCGGACCGGTCGGCGGCCCCGGCCGCGCGGTCGGACCGCTCGCCCTCGGTGCCGGCCCGGCCGACCTGCCGCTGCTCGACCGCGAGGCCGACATCGCCCACCTGCTCGGCCTGCTCGCCGAAGGGCGTTCGATACGCCTGGTCGGCCAGGCCGGCTCGGGTCGCAGCGCCCTGCTCTCGGCGGTCGCCGAGGCGGCGGGCGACCTCGCGCCCGGCGGCGTCGTCCAGCTCTGCGGTCATCGCCGCACCGGCGACGACCTGCTCCAGGACCTCTTCGCCGCCACCCACCAGGCCCCCGGCTTCCGGCCCGACCCGGGGCAGCTCGCCGAGCACCTCGCGCAGGTCGGCGCGGTCGTGGTCGTCGACGAGGTCGAACCGGCCGGCGCGGAGCTGGAGCGGGTGCTCGCCGCCGCCCCCGACTGCGCCTTCCTGATATCCGTCGCGCCCGACAGCCCGCCGCTGTCCGCCGACTCCCGGCTGCGGGACCACCTGGTGGCCGGGCTCTCCCGGTCCGCCTGTCTCGCGCTCGCCGCCCGGCTGGCCGGCCGGCCCCTGGACGCGGCCGAGAAGGCCTGGGCGGTCGACCTCTGGTTCGAGTCCGAGGGGCTGCCGCTGCGCTTCGTCCAGGCCGCCGCGCTGCTGCGTCAGCGGGACGTCGCCGTGGACGCGCTGGTCGCCGCGGAGGAGGACCGGCTGGACGTCTTCGGCGCGGTCGAGGAGCCCGACCGGCACCCCGACCCGGCGGTCCGTGAGAGCGAGCTGCGCGGGGCCGTCCCGCTGCCGTCGGTGGCCGAGAGCGCCTCGCCCGCAGTCCGGCTCGCCGAGGGCCTCAGCGAGCCGGCCCAGGCCGTGCTGAGGCTCGCGGTGGCGCTCGGCGGTGAGTGCCCGACCGCGCCGCACCTGCCCGCGCTGATCGACGTCGGCCAGGGCGAGAGCGCGCTGCACGAACTCGCCGACGCCGGGCTGGCGGTGTCCATCGGCGGCCACCACCGGCTCACCGCGGGCGCGCTGGACCTGCTCGCCCCGCACTGGCCGGCCCGCCGCAGCGTCGACGGCGCCGCCCAGCACTTCGCCTGGTGGCTCGGGCACAGCTCGGTCTCCACGGAGCAGATCGCCGCCGAGGCGGAGGTGGTGATCGGGGTGCTGCTGGCCGACCGGGCCGCCGGCCGGCACGCGGCCGTCCTGCGGCTGGCCCGGGCGGCCGGCCCCGCGCTGGCCCTGGCGCTGCGCTGGGGCGCCTGGGAGCGCGCCCTGCTGCTCGGCCTGGAGGCCGCCCGCAACACCGGCTCCCGGGCCGACGAGGCCTGGTTCCACCACGAGTTGGGCGTCTACGCGATCTGCGTCCGGGAGCCCGGGCGGGCCGTCGCCGAACTGGAGTCCGCCCTCACCCTGCGGGCCGCGCTCGGCGAGCCGCGCGGGGCCGCCGGCGCCCGCCGGATGCTCGATCTGCTGCGCGCCGACGGCCGGCAGCTGCCCGCCGCGGCGACGACCGCCCCGGCGCCCGTCCGACGTCCCGTCATCCGGGCCATCGCGCAGGTGCCGTGGCGGTTCAAGACCACCCCCGGCACGGCCGGCGGCACCCGGCGCACGGTGATCGCCGCCTCGGCGGCCGTCCTCGCGCTCGGCGTGCTGGGGACGGCGGTCGGGCTGAGCGTCACCGGGCCGGACGAGCACCGCGGCAACGACCCGCTCAGCAGTACGGACGACGGCACCGGCCTGCCGGCGGGGCGGCCGGCGCCCCGGCCGAGCCTGAGCCCCGAACCGACGCTGTCCGACGACGCGTCGGGCTCGCAGGGCCCGCAGACCCCGCCCGCGCAGGACCCGGCGGGCCCGGAGTCGTCGGCGGGCGGCGGGACTTCGCACTCGCCCTCGGCGTCCGGGTCGGCGTCGAAGAAGCCGAGCAAGTCGCCGACCGCGACCGGCTCGCAGTCGCCGTCCCCGGGCCAGTCGCAACCGCCGGTGGTCCCGTCCGTGCCGCCGCCGGTTCAGCCGACCGTCCCGCCCTCGGTGCCGACCAGTTCCGGTCCGGGCACGACGCCCCCGACGACCGCTCCGTCGACCCCGGGCTCCCCGACCACCGCGCCGAGCACGCCCGGGACCCCTTCGCCGACGGCGACCGGCACGGTCACACCGGGCTGATCGGTCAGAACAGCTTGAGCTTGTCGTCGTCGATGCCGCGCAGCCCGTCGTAGTCGAGCACCACGCAGCCGATGCCGCGGTCGGTGGCGAGGACGCGGGCCTGCGGCTTGATCTCCTGCGCGGCGAACACGCCCTTCACCGGGGCGAGCAGCGGGTCGCGGTTGAGCAGCTCCAGGTAGCGGGTGAGCTGCTCGACGCCGTCGATCTCGCCGCGGCGCTTGATCTCGACGGCGACGGTCGTGCCGTCGGAGTCGCGGCAGAGGATGTCGACCGGGCCGATCGCGGTCGGGTACTCGCGGCGGATGAGCGACCAGCCGGCGCCGAGCACCTCCATCCGGTCGGCCAGCAGCTCCTGGAGGTGTGCTTCGACACCGTCCTTGATCAGGCCGGGGTCCACCCCGAGTTCGTGGGAGGAGTCGTGGAGCACCTCCTCCAGCGTGATGATGAGCTTCTCGCCGGCCTTGTTGATCACTGTCCAGACCCCGTCGCCCACCTTGAGGGTGCACGGCGGGGACATCCAGTTGAGCGGCTTGTAGGCGCGGTCGTCGGCGTGGATGCTGACGCTGCCGTCGGCCTTGACCAGGATGAGCCTGGTGGCGGAGGGCAGATGGGCGGAGAGCCGACCGGCATAGTCGACTGAGCAGCGGGCAATTACGAGACGCACGGTCGACCACGCTAGCCCACCGGGGCCAGTTGATGCGATTCCGCGACGGCCGGGTGAAGAATCCGCGAACCCCGCGAACATGGAAGTTCGGCGATCCCGCGAATGCCTGTCGGCACTCTGGCGCCCATTCCCACGGGCAGCTACGGTGTGTGACGGCTTGCTTGCAGCGGAGCTGTCAACGGGGACGGAGACTTCAGGTGAACGATCCAGCAGGATCCGGCCAATCTGGTGCAGCAAGGCGTATTTACGGAGCAATCCACAGGAATCCCCGGCCTCGCCCCCGATCGGCTGCCACGCTGTCCTGAGCGGCCGGTGCCCCCGACGCGTCCTCCGACGCGGCCTCGGCGCCGCCGCCTCCGCGCGGTGCCGGAAACAGCCGTCCGACGGCGTTCCGGACATCACGCGCGTTTCGCCCACCCTCACCCTCAGCTTGGACTACGCATCACCACCCGGGCGCCGCGCGGGTGGACCGCGAGAGGAGAATCCATGTCGCTCGACGTCTCACCGGCCCTGCTGGAAAAGGCCGAGCGGGGCGAGGTCGACGAGCGGGAATTCGTCGACTGCGTCCGCGTCTCCCTGCCGTACGCCTGGGAGCTGATCAGTTCGCTGGTCGCCCAGGCGAAGGTCGACGGCACCGACTTCGCCGACAACCACGTTCCGCCGCCCAGCGAGCAGGCCCGCGGCCAGCTCCTCCGGGCCCTCGCCAGCGACGCCATCCGGGGTGCGCTGCAGCGCCACTTCGGCGTCCGGCTGGCCTTCCAGAACTGTCACCGGGTGGCGGTGTTCCTGCCGTCGGACTCCAACGAGGCGCGGTTCGATCGCTTCACGTCCGTCCGGGAGCAGCTGCTCAACCAGTCCGAGGAACTCCGGGACTGCTGATCGCGCGGGCCGACCGTGCCGGTTCGACGGTGCGGGGAACGCCGGTGCCGCCGCCGCGGCACCGGAACCGCCACCGGGCCGCCCCACTCCGCTCAGGGGAGGGGCGGCCCGGCGACGTCAGCCCAGCTGCGGCAGCACCTCGGAGCCGAGCCGGGCGATGTTCCGCAGGGTGGCCTCACGGTCGCCGCTGCCCTCGGCGAGGAGGGCGAAGCGCCGGATGCCGGTGCGCTCGGCGGTGGCCAGCAGCCGGTCGGCACACTGCTTCGGCGTTCCCACCGCGTGCAGGTCGCAGAGCAGTTCGGTGTACGCGTGCGGGTCGCGCATCTTGCGCTCCCGGCCGTCCACCGTGCGGTGGGCGCCGAGCCCGTACTCGAACCAGCCGGGCATCGCGCGCAGCAGCGTGGCCCGGGCCGTCGAGGTCCGGTCGTCGACCTGCGCCACCCCGGCCGCGACGTGCTGGCGGCCGATCCGGCGCAGCTGTTCCTCGCCGCGCCCGGCGGCCAGCCAGGCGGTGCGGTAGAGCTCCAGCATCCGCAGCTTGTCGTCGTCCCCGGAGTGCATGCCGAGCAGCATCGGCAGGCCGCGTTCGGCGGCGAGCCGGACCCCGCCGGGTGAGGTGCAGGCCACCACCAGCGGCGGGCCGGCCACCGGGCGCCCCGAGGCGGTGAGTTCGTCGACGGGCGCGTCCGCCTCCACCCGCTGGCGGGGGAAGCGCAGCAGCCCGGACTGGTCGCCGAGCCCGAGCCAGGCGCCGAGGTCGGGCCGGCGGGGCGGTTCGGTGGCACGCGGCACCACGGCCACCTCGGGGAAGCTGAACTGCGGGCCGTCCGCGCCCACCCGGGAGCCGCGCAGCCAGCGCAGCAGCAGGTCGAGCCGCTCCGGGAAGCCCTGCTCGAAGGCCTCCACCCCGCCGCCGAAGACATCGAGGTCGATCCACGGACCACCGCGCCCCACCCCGAGCGTAAAGCGCCCGCCGGAGACCAGGTGCAGCATCGCGGCCTGCTCGCCGAGGGCCACCGGGTGCGCGGTGGAGAGCACGCTGACCGCCGTGCCGATCCCGATCCGGCGGGTGCGGCCGAGCAGCATCGCGGCGAGCGTGGCCGCGTTCGGGCAGACGCCGTAGGGGACGAAGTGGTGCTCGGCGAGCCAGACGCTGTCCAGGCCGGCCCGTTCGGCCTCGACGGTGGCCCGGACCGTCCGGTCCAGCGCCTCGCCGTGGGTCTGTCCGGGGAACTGGGCCGAGAGCAGGAAGGCACCGACCTTGACCGGTGCGGTGTCCGCGGGGCGTGCGGCGGAGCGCTGGGGCGCCGGCAGGGGGGCGCCGGTGGCGGTGGCCGGGCCGGCGGTCGTGGGTGCCGGGCCGACGGTGGGCGGCCGGACTCCGACGGGTCGGCGGGTCTCGGCGCGGGCGCTGGTCTTGGTCATCCTTGGGCCTCCTCGGGTGCGCGCAGGGTCTGCGGGCCCCGCCTCTCCCCTTGTGAGTAACCGATGTCATGTGCCAATGGCACGCCGAACCACGAATTTCACAGAAGAACGGGTGGATATCACGGGAAACACCGAAGCACCGGGCGGCGCCGTGATAGTGGCTTCTAGGGGTGCGCGCCGGCCGTAACCTGGAACGGTCACGAGCCCCCGTAGAGAGGTAGCCAGACGTGTCGCCCCGCCGCAACCGGATCAAGAGCGCAGCCGATCACGAGGACTCGGCGCCGGCCGCCCCGCTCGGCGGCGCGCTGCGCCGCACCGAGAGCTACCGGGGGGACGAGTGGGTGGTGCAGACGGTGGCCGGCACCGCCGGCCGGCACTACCGCTGCCCGGGCTGCGACCAGGAGATCCCGCCGGGCGTGGGCCACGTGGTGGCGTGGCCGATGTACGGGGCCGGGGTGGACGACCGCCGGCACTGGCACCGGGCGTGCTGGGGCGCCCGCGACCGCCGGGCCTCGAACATCCAGCGCGGCCGCGGCGCACCCCGGTACTGAGGGCGCCGCGGCCGCGTCGGCGAGCCGGTCAGGCGTCGCGGTTCTTCAGCACCAGCGTGCCGCCGACCAGCGCGGCCACCGTCCAGGCCAGGCAGATCGCGAAGCCGGCCCACGGCCCGTACGGCTGGTTGTGCTGCTCGTAGACGAGCATCATCCGCGAGCCCGCGTAGTCGGGGAAGTAGTGCGCCAGCGTCTTGACCTTCGGCACCGCCGAGAGGATCGGCGAGAGCAGGAAGAAGAACGGCACCAGCACGCCCAGCGCCAGCGTCTGGTTGTGCAGCATCGCGGTGACGCCGGCCGAGAAGAGGCAGAGCAGCGTCAGGTACATCGCCGCGCCGAACACCGCGCGCAGCACGTGCGGCTCGCCGAGGCTGGTGGAGTGGTCGCCGAGCAGCGCCTGGCCGACGAAGAACGTGATGAACGCGGTGACCAGGGAGACCGCGAAGGCCAGCGCGCCGAGCACCACCATCTTGCCGGTGAGCAGGGTCCCGCGCTGCGGGACGGCCGCCAGGGTGACCCTGATCATCCCGCTGCTGTACTCGTTGCCGACCGCCAGCACGCCGAAGACGATGATGGCCAGTTCGCCGAGGATGATGCCGGAGAAGGCCGTCCCGGTGGCGTCGAACGGGCTGTCCGCGTCGCCCCGGAACTCCTCGAAGTTGTTGTTGGTGAGCAGCGACAGCAGGGCGCCGATACCGAGGGTGACCACGAAGGCCAGCGCGAGCGTCCAGACCGTCGACCGGACACTGCGGATCTTCGTCCACTCGGAGCGCAGCACCGCGGGGAAGGACGCCATCTCAGTTCTCCTTCTGCTGTACGGCCGCCGGCTCCTGCTGCGCCGCCGCGCCCTGCCAGTTCGCGCCCCAGGTGCCGGGCGCCCCGGCCGCGTCGCGGCTCTCACCGCTCCCCGCGTGGTACTCCACCGAGTCGGCGGTCATCTGCATGAAGGCCTCCTCCAGCGAGGCCTGCTGGGGGCTCAGCTCGTGCAGCACCACCCCGTGGGCGGCGGCCAGGTCGCCGAGCGCGGCGAGCTCGCCGTCGACCACCTCGTAGGAGCCGTCCGGGCCCGGTTCGCCGCGCAGCCCGGCACCGGCCAGGACGTCCAGCAGCCGCTCGGGCTGGGGGCTGCGCAGGCGGACGGCGGTGCGGGAGTTGCGCCGGATGAACTCGGCCATCGGCAGGTCGGCGAGGAGCCGGCCCCGGCCGATGACGACCAGGTGGTCGGCGGTGACGGCCATCTCGCTCATCAGGTGGGAGGAGACGAAGACGGTCCGGCCCTCGGCGGCGAGGCGCTTCATCAGGTTGCGGATCCAGAGGATGCCCTCCGGGTCCAGCCCGTTGACCGGCTCGTCGAACATCACGATCTCCGGGTCCCCGAGCAGGGCGGAGGCGATGCCGAGCCGCTGGCCCATGCCGAGCGAGAAGCCGCGGGCGCGCTTGCGGGCGACCGGGGTGAGGCCGACCAGGGCGAGCACCTCGTCGACCCGCCCGGTGGGGATGCGGTTGCTCTGGGCGAGCCAGAGCAGGTGGTCGCGGGCGGTCCGGCCGGGGTGGACGGCCTTGGCCTCCAGCAGTGCCCCGATGTACTTCAGCGGCTCGCTGAGCTGCCCGTATCTCTTGCCGTCGATGGTGACGCGGCCGCCGGAGGGCCGGTCGAGGTCCAGGATCATCCGCATGGTGGTGGACTTGCCGGCGCCGTTGGGGCCGAGGAACCCGGTGACCACACCCTGCGGCACCTGGAAGCTGAGCCGGTCCACCGCGAGCGTCTTGCCGTAACGCTTGGTCAGTTCGTGCAACTCGATCATTCGCGCTCCCTCACTCTCCGTCAGGCTATGACAAACCGGACAGGGTGGCCCGCTGAGTGGGCCCGCCGGGCGCACCGAACTACGGTGGGCGCATGACCCAGCTCCCCTCCGCATTGTCGGTCCGCGAGAGTGGTACCGGAATGCCCCTCGTGCTCCTGCACGCCTTCCCGCTCGATGCCTCGATGTGGTCCGCCCAACTGGACGGGCTGCCCGGGACGACCGGCCACGAGGCCCGGGTGCTCGCGCCCGACCAGCGCGGCTTCGGCAGTACCGAGCTGGGCACGGACGAGCCCTCGCTGGACGCGGTGGCCGACGACGTCGCCCTGCTGCTGGACGCGGCCGGGATCGACCGGGCGGTGATCGGCGGTCTCTCGATGGGCGGGTACGTGGCGCTCGCCTTCGCCCGCCGCCACCCGCGGCGGATGGCCGGTCTGCTGCTGGCCAACACCAAGGCGACCGCCGACACGGACACCGCCCGGGCCAACCGCGAGCGGATCGCCGCCGCCGTCCTGGCCCGGGACAGCGTCCAGCTGCTGCTCGACGAGCGGATGGCGGCGGGCCAGCTCGGGCCGGACTCCGGGCACCTGGTCGACCGCGTCCAGGGCATGATCGCCGCCGCGTCGCCGGCGGCGGTGGCCTGGGCGCAGCGGGCGATGGCGGCCCGGCCGCAGACCCTGGACGTGCTCGCCGGGGTACGGGTGCCGACCGCCGTCGTGGCGGGGGAGCTGGACGGCCTGATGCCGCTCGAAGAGGCCGAGCTGATGGTGCGGGCGCGGCCCGACGCCGAGTTGACCGTCATCCCCGGCGTGGGGCACCTGAGCGCGCTGGAGGCGCCGGAGGCGTTCGACGCGGCGGTGCGCGGGCTGCTGGCGCGGGTGACGCGATGAAGGAGGAGCGGGCGGAGACCGGCGGCTGGGACTTCTCGGCGCTGGAGGTGACCGGCCGGGTACCGGTCACCAACCGCGGGGAGGGGCTGCTCGAACTGACCCTGGAGCCGCTCGGCGAGGACTACTGGATGCGTCCGGGGGAGACCTTCATCGTCACCTCGTACGGCGACTACGGCTCCGGACACCCCTTCGAGGTGCAGTACTGGCGGGACTCGGTCTCGGTCTGGTGCACCTCGTGGTTCGGCACCGTCTCGGACGACGACGGCAACCAGCTGAGCTGTGGCCACCAGCGGCCCGACGGGGCCTATCCGCGGTGAACCCGGGGAGTGGGGAGTCGGGCCGGCCGACTTCCCGCTCCGGGCCGCCAGGGGCCGCCAGGGAGCCGTCCCGGGGCCGTCGCCGGGGGACAGCAGGACGGGCCCCCACCCGCAAGGGTGGGGGCCCGTCCTGCCGCGGCGTCAGCGCGACTGCTGGGCGGGCACGCCCATGGTGTCGTCGTTCGGCAGCGAGGCGGCGGCCACGGCCGCGCCGGTCAGCGTCGCCAGCATCTCGCGGACGTTGGTCAGCTGGGCGTTGATGCTGTCGCGGCGGTTGGTGAGCGCCGCCAGCTCGCGCTCGGACTCGCTGCGGATCCGGTCGGCCTTGGCGTTGGCGTCGGCCACGATGTCCTCGGACTGGCGCTGGGCCGTCTCCACCGTCTGGCGGGCGCGGCGCTCGGCGTCGGTGCGCAGCTTCTCGGCCTCCAGGCGCAGCTGCTCGGCCCGGTGCTCGATCTCGGCCAGGCGCTTCTCGGCCTTGGCCTGACGGGCGGCCAGGTCGCGCTCGGACTGCTCGCGGCGCTTGGCCAGGTTGGTCTCGAACTCCAGCGCGGCCTGGGCGGCCTTGGTGCGGGTCTCCTCGAAGAGGGCGTCCGCCTCCTCGCGCTTGTTCTGGGCGTCCTTGTTGGCCTCGGCGCGCAGCTGGGCGCTGTCGCTCTTGGCCTTGTCGACGATCCGCAGACCCTCGTCCTCGGCCTTGGCCTTGCGGTCCTTGGCGTAGTTCTCGGCCTCGGTGCGGACCTGCTGGGCGGCGGCCTCGGCGAGCTCGCGGTGCTGCTCGGCGGCGCGGTGCGCCTCGTCGCGCAGGTCCTTGGCCTCCTCCTCGGCGAGTCGCAGGATCTTCTCGACCCGGGCGCCGAGACCGGCGTAGGAGGGCTCCGCCTCGGTGACCGCCGCCTGCGCGGTCTGGGTCTCCAGGTGGAGCTCCTCGATGCGCTTCTCCAGCGCGCTGATCCGGGTCAGGGCACTGTCACGGTCGGCCACCAGCTTGGTGATCCGCTCGTCGACCTGGGCGCGCTCGTACCCACGGCGCACCAGGTCGAAGCCGTGAGGGGAGTGACTGTCGCTCATGGGGTTCTGGGCTTCCTGTCGTCAAACCGCTGAGGTGGTTGAGGGAATCCTGACACGGTACCGGAGTGTCGTCGGCGAAATGCCGTTGTCTTGCGGAGAATGTCCGCTCAATCGGGTGGTGCGCTGCCGGAACGATTGCCACCCGACCGGGGGGAGCCGACTCCGGCACCCGCCTTGGCCCCCCCGTCTTTCTTGCTCGTACTTCCCCCGTTTGCCTGCACGACCGGTGACGGTGCTTCGAACGCCTCCAGCGCGGACAGCACGTCCTGCACCCTGGAGATCTCGGTGTTGATGTCCTTGCGGCGGCGCACCAGCTCGTCCAGCTCGCGCCGGCCCTCGTCGGTGACCCGCTTCGCCTCGGCCCGTGCCTCGGCGAGCACCCGCTCGGCCTCCGCCTTCGCCAGCTCGATCTGCTCGTCGGCGGCCTCGTCGGCGGTCCGCAGGCGCTTCTCCGCCTCGGCCGCCGCCGTCTCGATCCGCTCCTCGGACTCCTCCTGGGCGGACTTCAGCTTGGCCTCGGCCTTGATGATCAGGGCCTCGGCGCGGTCGGTCGAGTCGGCCAGCTTGGTCTCGGCCTCCTTCAGCAGGCCCTCGGCCTTGCGGACGGCCGAGATCCGGACCTTGCTGGCCTCGGCGGACGCCTGCGAGTTCAGCTCGTTGGCGTGCTCCTCGGCGGCCGCGATCAGCGCCGCCGCCCGCTCCTCGGCCTCGGCGACGGCGGCCACCGCCTGCTCCTCGGCCTCGGTCAGCTGCTCCTGGGCGGCCGTCACCAGCGCGTCCACCCGCTCGCCGGCCGACTTCATCGCCTGCGCGTTCTCCTTGCGGGCGCGCTCGTGCAGGGCCTCCACCTCGGCGTCGGTGCGCTCGCGCAGCTCCTCGGCGCGCTCGCGGATCGCGGTGGCGTCCCGGCGGGCCTCGGAGAGCAGGGCGTCGGCGTCGGCCCGGGCCTTCTCGACCGCGGCCTGCCCGGCCGCCTCGCCGGCCGCGACCAGCCGGTCGGCCTCCTTGCGGGCGGCCGCGACCATCGCGTCCGCCTGCTCCTCGGCGGCGGCGGTGGTGGCCAGCGCGGTGGTCTGGGCGTCCTCGCCGAGCGCCTCGGCGTCGGCGAAGGCCCGCTCCAGGACGGACTTGGCCTGCTCGCGGGTGGCCTTGTCGAAATGCTCGGCGGCCTCGCGGATCTCCGCGTCGAAGGCGTCGGCGCGGGCGTGGGTGTCCGCGTCGTAGTCGTCCGCGAGGGACCGGGTGGCCAGCGCGTACTCCTCGGCCTCGGCCCGCAGCGCGGCGGCGAACTCCTCGGCCTCGGCGATCGTGGCGGCGGCCCGCTCCTCGGCGGCGGCGCGCTGCTGCTCGGCGTTCTCCCGGGCGGCGTGCAGTTCGGCCTCGGCCTCGGCGCGCAGCTGCTCGTCGTAGGCCTGCGCCTCGGCGCGGCGGCGGGCCAGCTCGGCCTCGGCGGCCTGGCGCTCGCCGGCCAGCTCCAGCTCGGTCTGCTCGCGCAGCGCGGTCGTCTCGGCGGCGGTCCGGGCCCGCAGGTCCGCGGTCTCCCGGTCGGCCAGGGCCCGCTGTTCGGCGGTCTCCCGGTCGGCGGTCTCGTGCTGCTCGGCGATCGCGCGGGCGGTGCGCTCGCGCAGCTCGGCGGTCTCCCGGTCGGCCAGCGCGCGCTGCTCGGTGGTCTCCCGCTCGGCGGTGTCGCGCAGTTCGGCGGCGGCCTGCTCGGCCTCCCGGCGGACCTCGGCGGCCTCGCGCTCGGCGGTGGCCCGCAGCTCGGCGATCTGCAGGGACGCGGCCTCGTGCATCCCGGCCACCGACTGGCGGACCTCGGCGGCCTCGTCCTCGGCGTTGGCGACCAGCTCGGCGGCCTCGGTCCTGGCCGCGGCCGTCAGCTTCTCGCCGTCGATGCCGGCCTGCTCCAGCACCGCCCGCGCCTCGGCGCGGATCGACTCGGCGGTGGCACGCGCCTCGGACAGCTCCCGGCCGGCCTCGGCCCGGACGGTCTCGGCCTGCTCGGAGGCCAGGGCCAGGTCGGCCTCGGCCCGCTCGCGCAGCGCCGAAGCGGCGGCCTCGGCCTCGGCCGTCCGCTGCTCGGCGGCGGCCCGGGCGGCCTCCAGCGCCTCCTCGGCCTCCGCCCGCAGACGGGCCGTCTCGGCGGCGGTGTACTCGGTGAGTTCGGCGGCGGTCCGTTCGGCTTCGGTGCGGAGTCGGTCGGCGTGGGCCTCGGCGGCTTCGCGGAGCGCGGTGGTCTCGGCGGCGGTGCGCTCGGTGAGTTCGGCGGCGGTCCGTTCGGCTTCGGTGCGGAGTCGGTCGGCGTGGGCCTCGGCGGCTTCGCGGAGCGCGGTGGTCTCGGCGGCGGTGCGCTCGGTGAGTTCGGCGGCGCTCTGTTCGGCTTCGGTGCGGAGTCGGTCGGCGTGGGCCTCGGCGGCTTCGCGGAGCGCGGTGGTCTCGGCGGCGGTGCGCTCGGTGAGTTCGGCGGCGGCCGTCTCGGCCTGCTCGCGGGCGGTTCGGGCGGCGGCCAGCTGCTCGGCGGTCTCCTCGCGCTCGCGGAGCAGACCGGCGGCGGCCTCCTCGCGCTCGCGCCGGCTCTCCTCGCGCAGCGCCTCGGCGGCGGCGTCGGCCTCGGCCCGGGTCCGGGCCAGCTCGGCGTCGGCCTCGGCGCGCAGCCGCTCGGCGTCGGCGACCGCGGCGTCCAGCACGGCGGTGGCCTCGGCCTGCGCGTCGGCCCGGACGGCCTGCGCGTCGGCGTTCGCCCCGGCCCGCACCCGCTGATCGAACTCGGTTGCCTCGCGGCGCAGTTCGGCGGTCTCACGCTCGGCGGCGGAGCGGTTCTCGGCGGCCGCGGCCTTGGCCGCGGCGAGCGCGTCCTGGCCCTGCTGCTCGGCACCGGCGACGATCTTCTCGGCCTCGGCGCGGGCCCGGTCGAGGGTCTGCTCGGCGCGGCCCTGGGTCTCGGCGGCCTGCTGCTTGGTCTGCTCGCGCAGCCGCTCGATCTCGGCGGCCGCGCCGGCGCGCAGCTCGTCCGCGTCCGTCTTGGCCCTGGTCAGCAGCTCCTCGGCGTTCTTCGCCGACTCCTCGATCTGCACGACGGCCTGCCGGCGGGCCTCGCCGCGGACCCGGTCGGCCTCGGCGGCGGCCTGGGCGCGCAGCTCCTCGGCCTCGGCCCGCAGCCGGGCGGCCTCGTCCTGCATCTGCCGGACCCGCTCGCGGATGCCGGCCGCGTCGTCCAGGGCGGCGTTCTGGGCCTGCTCGACGGCGGCCTGCGCCTGCTCGCGCAGCCGCTCCGCCTCGGCGGCGGCCTCGGCGCGGATCCGCTCGGCCTCCGTGGTGGCCTCGGCCCTGGCGGTCTCGGCGTCCTGGTTGGCCCGGCCCAGCATCTCCTCGGCCGTCTTGGCGGCCTTGGCGAGGTGGACGGTGGCGTCCTTGGCGCCGGCCGCCCGGCCGGCCTCCTCGGCCTCGCTGCGCAGCTGCTCGGCGGCGGCCTCGGCCTGGGCCCGCAGCTCGGCGACGTCGCGCTCGGCCTGCGAGCGCAGCTCCGCGATGGCGGCCTCGGCCTCGGACCGCAGCTGGCCGGCGACCGACTCGGCGGTGGCGCGCAGCCGTTCGCTCTCCTCGGCGGCGGCCGCCTTGGCGGCCTCCGCCTCGGCCTGCTTGGTGGCGGCCTCGGCCCGGATGGCCTCGGCCTGCTTGGTCGCCTGGGCGACCATCCTGGCGACCTCGGCGCGGGCGGTCTGCGAGCGCTGCTCGCTGGCGGCCTCGCCGTCGGCGACCTTGCGGACGGCGGCGGCCTCGGCATCGGCCTGGAGCTGCTCGGCGGCGGCCTCGGCCTGGGCGCGGAGCTCGGCGGACTCCCGACGGGTGCGCTCGGCCTCGGCGATCGCCTCGGCGCGCAGCCGCTCGATCTCGGCCTGGGCGTGGGCGAGCGCCTCCTCGGCGCGGGCCTGCTCGGCGCTGGCGTGCTCCTTGAGCCGGCCGATCTCGGCCTGCGCGGCGGCGAGCTGCTGTTCGGCGGCGGCGTGCGCGGCGGCCAGCTGCTGCTGGGCCTCGCCGCGGGCGGCGTTCACGTCGGCGGCGGCCTGGGCGCCGGCCTGCTGGGCCTGCTCTGAGGCGGCGCGCAGCAGGCGCTCGGCGTCGGTCTGGGCGCGGTGGAGGGCGGCCTCGGCGGCGGCCTGGGCCTCACCGCGGGCGGCGTCGACGTCGGCGGCGGTCTGGGCGCGGGCGTGGTCGGACAGCGCGGCGGCCTCGGCGCGGGCCGCGGCCATCATCCGCTCGGCCTCGGCGCGGGCCTCCTGGAGCAGGCGCTGGGCCTCCTGCTCGGTGCCGGCCCGGGTCTGCTCGGCCCAGTTGACGTTCTCGTTGACGTGCTGTTCGGCGCTGCGCCGCAGCTCGGTGAGCTCGTCCTCCAGCTGGCGGCGGCGGGCGGCCAGCTCGGCCTCCAGCCGGGCGGTGCGCTCGGCGGCCTCGGCCATCAGGCGCTGGGTGGCCTGCTGGGAGTCGCGCAGCTGCCGCTCGGCGTCGGCACGCAGCTGCTGGGCCTGCATCTCGGCGGTGCGGAGCAGCTGCTCGGCCTGGCCGGAGACGGCGTCGAAAGCACGCGGCTGGGCGAGCATGCGACGGGACTCGTGCAGCTTGGCCCGGAGCACCTCCACCTGGTAGGCGAGGTCCTCGGCATGCTCGACGGTCTTGTCCCGCTCCTTGCGAGTCCGATCCATCTCGGCCTCGAACTGGGAGAGGTGATCGTCAACCTCGTAGCGGTCGTAGCCCCGCACTCCGCGGTCCCATCCATCTCCTGGTCGCGTCCTCGACCCGGCCGCACCCCGGCTCCCGTGTCCGGGGCCCCGGTCCGACTGGTCCTTGCATCCGCAGCCGGTGGACGGCCCCTGTTCTGGTCGGGGGCGTCCGCCACGGTTGTCGAAGTCCTGGGCGTCGGAGCGCGGTCGTGCCGCGTTCCCCCGTCCGGGTGGACTCCTGGGCGAACTCTTGCCTTGTGGAGAATGGTGACAGATCCGAACTGCGACTGTTCAGCCGTGCCCGCGTAATGGACTCCCCTGCGACGGGCCGGTCCACCGCTGGGCGGACAGGCCTGTCATCGGCCGTGCCCGTCGCCTCCGTCCCCCGGAGTCTTCGCGCACCTGGGCATTGTAGTGGGAGCGTCCCACGGGGGAATGGCCGCGTAGGGGTTTTCCGGGCATCGGGCGACATTACTGACGGGTCATGAGGGCCGCGGGCCCCTCGGCGGGCCCTGGGCGGACCCCCGGCGGGTGCCGTCGGAACCCGACGGCACCCGGGTGCGGGTCAGTGCTCGTCGTGCTCGCCGGGCTCTGCGGCGGTGACCAGCTCGGTCAGCACACCGCCGCAGTCCTTGGGGTGCAGGAAGGTGATCCGGGAGCCCATCGAGCCGATCCGGGGCTGCTCGTAGAGGACCCGGATGCCCTTGGCGCGGATGGACTCGGAGTCGCCGTCCACGTCGGCGGTGCCGAACGCGATGTGGTGGACGCCCTCGCCGTTCTTCTCCATCCACTTGCCGACGGCGGAGTCGGGCCGGGTGGGCTCCAGCAGCTGGAGGTAGGAGGCGCCGCCGTCACCGGTGTCGTTGATCTTGAGCATGGCCTCGCGCACCCCCTGCTCCTCGTTGACCTCGCTGTGGAACACCTCGAAGCCGTAGGTGGCGCGGTAGAACTCGACCGTCTTGTCGAGGTCTCGGCAGGCGATGCCGATATGGTCGATGCGGGTGAGCACGGTGGCCTCCGGGTCTGGGCGGGCTACGGGACGGCAACAGTGCAGCGCATGCGGCCGGGGTGCGCCAGCGATCCGGGTGCGAGCCTGCTCACACGGGCGGGGTTCACCCGGACCGGGTTGACACGGTGTTGACTGGATCGTGCCAGTGCGCTCGATCACACCGTCGGTCCGGTGACGGACGGGTAGCAGGTCAGTACATTGAGCGGGATCCTCACCTGGCCACGACGTGCGAAGGGGCTCGTCCCATGACCAACACCACCTCTGTGATCGTTGCCGGTGCGCGGACCCCGATGGGTCGCCTGCTCGGTTCGCTCAAGGGCTTCTCCGGCGCCGACCTCGGGGCCGTCGCGATCAAGGCCGCCCTGGAGCGGGCCGGCGTCGCGGGGGACCAGGTCCAGTACGTGATCATGGGCCAGGTGCTGCAGGCCGGCGCCGGCCAGATCCCGGCCCGCCAGGCCGCCGTCAAGGCGGGCATCCCGATGAACGTCCCGGCGCTCACCGTCAACAAGGTCTGCCTCTCCGGCCTGGACGCCATCGCGCTGGCCGACCAGCTGATCCGGGCCGGCGAGTTCGACATCGTGGTGGCCGGCGGCCAGGAGTCCATGACCAACGCCCCGCACCTGCTGCCGAAGTCCCGCGAGGGCTACAAGTACGGCGCGATCGAGCTGCTGGACGCGATGGCGCACGACGGCCTCACGGACGCCTACGAGAACATCCCGATGGGCGAGTCCACCGAGAAGCACAACACCCGCCTGGGCATCCCGCGCGACGTCCAGGACGAGATCGCCGCCGCGTCCCACCAGCGGGCCGCCAAGGCCCAGCAGAACGGCGTCTTCGAGGCCGAGATCGCCCCGGTGGAGATCCCGCAGCGCAGGGGCGAGCCGCTGGTCTTCAGCCAGGACGAGGGCATCCGGGCGGACACCACCGTCGAGGGCCTGGCCAAGCTGCGCCCGGCCTTCACCAAGGACGGCACGATCACCGCCGGCACCTCCTCGCAGATCTCCGACGGCGCCGCCGCGGTGGTCGTGATGAGCAAGGCCAAGGCCGAGGAGCTGGGCCTGAGCTGGATCGCCGAGATCGGCGCGCACGGCAACGTCGCGGGCCCGGACAACTCGCTGCAGTCGCAGCCGTCCAACGCGATCAAGCACGCGCTGGCCAAGGAGGGCCTGGAGGTCGGCGACCTCGACCTGATCGAGATCAACGAGGCGTTCGCGGCCGTCGCCCACCAGTCGACCAAGGACCTGGGCGTCTCCTCCGACATCGTCAACGTCAACGGCGGCGCGATCGCGCTCGGCCACCCGATCGGCATGTCCGGTGCCCGCGTGGTGCTGCACCTGGCGCTGGAACTCCAGCGGCGCGGCGGCGGCATCGGCGCGGCCGCGCTCTGCGGCGGCGGCGGCCAGGGCGACGCGCTGATCGTCCGCGTCCCGAAGGAGCAGGCCGCGAAGGCCTGATCATCCGACTTACCTCAGGGGCTGCGGACCGCCACCAGCGGTCCGCGGCCCTTCGGCGCTAGGAGCTCCTGATGATCGATGTCGCGACCCTGGTCGAGCAGGCCCGCGCGGGCCGGCCGCGTGCGGTGGCCCGGCTGATCTCGCTGGTCGAGAACGCCGCCCCGCAGCTGCGCGAGGCGATGGCGGCGCTGGCCCCCTACACCGGCCGGGCCTACACCGTCGGGCTGACCGGCTCGCCCGGCGTGGGCAAGTCCACCTCGACCTCCGCCCTGGTCACCGCCTACCGGCGGCTCGGCAAGCGGGTCGGGGTGCTGGCGGTGGACCCGTCCTCGCCGTTCTCCGGCGGCGCGCTGCTCGGCGACCGGGTCCGGATGCAGGACCACGCCACCGACCCCGAGGTGTTCATCCGCTCGATGGCCACCCGCGGCCACCTCGGCGGCCTCTCCTGGTCGGCCCCGCAGGCGCTGCGGGTGCTGGACGGGGCCGGCTGCGACGTGATCCTGGTGGAGACCGTCGGCGTCGGCCAGTCCGAGGTGGAGATCGCCGCCCAGGCGGACACCACCGTGGTGCTGCTCGCCCCCGGGATGGGCGACGGGATCCAGGCCGCCAAGGCCGGGATCCTGGAGATCGGCGACGTCTTCGTGGTGAACAAGGCGGACCGGGACGGCGCCGACGCGACCGCCCGGGAGCTGAACCACATGCTCGGCCTCGGCGAGACCCGCGAGGCGGGGGACTGGCGGCCCCCGATCGTGAAGACCGTGGCGGCCCGCGGCGAGGGCGTCGACGAGGTGGTCGAGGCGCTGGAGAAGCACCGCGCCTGGCTGGAGGAGCACGGCGAGCTGGCCGTGCGCCGCCGCCGCCGGGCCGGCGACGAGATCGAGGCGATCGCGCTGGCCGCGCTGCGCTCCCGGATCGGCGACCTGCACGGCGACCGCCACCTGGCCACCCTGGCCGAGCGGGTGGTGGCCGGCGAGCTGGACCCCTACGGCGCCGCCGACGAACTGGTCGCCGGACTCACCCAGGGCTGAACACGACGAGGGGCCCTGTCACCCGCCGCACCGACGGCCGACCGGGCCCCGGCACAACCGGCCCACTCCGATCCCGCCCTGCCACCCACCCGACCCGCCCCGAGCCGAAGGGGCGCGCCGGTGCCGAAAGGGAGAAGCGAGGACACCCCGAGGAACGAGGGGTGTTGGAGCGCCGACCGTCGGCGCCGGGTCAAGCGCCCCGGAGGCGAGCGGGCGAAAGTACAGCGAGCGGGCGAAGTTACGCCCGGCCGCGCAGGTCCCGCAGGTGTTCGGCGACGGGGGCCAGGGCCTGGTACATCGCGTCCAGCTGCTCGGGGCTGAAGCGGTCGATGAAGTGCGTCCGGACGCTGCGCACGTGGTCCGGGGCGACCTTCTGCATGGTCTCCCAGCCCTGCTCGGTGAGGTGGGCGTAGAGGCCGCGCCGGTCGCCCGGACACTCCTGCCGCAGGACCAGCCCGGCCGTCTCCATCCGCGTGATCTGGTGCGAGAGCCGGCTCTTGGACTGCAGGGTCGCGGTGGCCAGGTCGGTCATCCGCATCCGCCGCTCGGGTGCCTCGGAGAGCACGACCAGGATCTCGTAGTCGTTGATCGCGAGGTTGTGCGGCTGGAGTTCGCGGCTGAGCTGGTAGTCCAGCAGCTTGGAGACCTCCAGGTGGGCGCGCCACAGCCGCTGCTCCCGGGCGCTGAGCCACGGAGTCCCCTCCTCCGGCTGCGAGGGGGGGACGTCGGCGGCGTCGATCGTGCGCGTATCCATGGTGCGAGCATACCGCATTTAGTTCAATCTTGTACGACTTTACAGGCCGAAACGCCGCCCGAGGTCGCCCAGGTTACCGAGCCCGGGCACGTTGAGGTTGCCCCCGCCGTGGCCCGCGGCCGCGGGCTGCGACGGCACCCCGCCCATCGGCACGCCCGCCTCGGCGTGCACCTGGCCGACGTTGCGGTCGGCCATCAGCACCTCGGTCGACTGCAGCAGCACCTGGCCGGCGCCGATGAACTCGAACTGGTGCTCCTCGCCGGACGCCCCGCCCAGGCCGGTCAGCCGGCGGATCCCGCCGATCACCCCGTGCATGTAGTCGTGGTCGTAGTGGTGGCACGGCGCCGGGCAGTCCGCCCAGCCGACCAGCGCCTGCGGGTCCACCCGGATCGGCGGCTCGACGAAGTGCACCGGCCCGTTGGACGCGGCCACGAACTTGCCGCTGCCGATCAGCGTGAGGAACCCGGGGATGATCGACTGCTTGAGCCGCAGCGTGGGCTCGTACGCCAGGAGGTTGCCCGAGCGGACGGTCAGGTTCCCCTCCTCCAGGTCGTAGGAGTTGAGGTCGAAGGCGCGGTCGGCCAGCAGCAGCTTGCCCCGGCCCTCGGCGACCACCCAGTCCGCCGCGTGCATCGGCGAGTTGAAGTGCTGGCCGAGCATCCGGTCGATCGCCCCGGCGCCGACGCCCTTGAAGGAGATGTCGCCGTAGTAGGCGATCATCTTGCCCTTCTGCAGGAAGTACGACCCGTTCAGGTCGACCGAGAAGGCGTACGGGTTGACGTTGTCGTTCGCCGGCAGGCTGTGCACGTCGTGCACCACCGGGCCGGAGCCGTCCGGCGCCTTCGGCAGCGGGGCCTGGGCGCCGCCGTACTGCTCCTGGGCGTACTGCTGCGGGTAACCCTGCTGCTGCGGAGGCGGCGGGTAGCCCTGCTGCGGGTAGCCCTGCCCGGGCGGCGGGCCGTAGCCGGGCGGCGGCGGGGCGGCCGGGTAGCCGGGCTGGGTGGGCTGGTTGTACGGCGACGGCTGGCCGTACGGCTGCGGCTGGCCGTACGGGTCGTGCGGCTGCCCGTAGGGGGGCTGCGGCGGGTAGGACATCAGAGCTTCTCCTCGCTCGCCTGCACGAACACCGTGCCGTTCCCGGACAGCTCCAGCTGGAAGGCCTCGCCGGAGCCGCGTCCGATCATGTCGCGCCACCCCAGCGCGGTGGACAGCTTGTTCTGGACCTGGCCGCGGTGCGCGACGTAGGCCTGGGGGTCGACGTGGACCGGCTGGTGCGGGGTGATCGGCAGTTCGAAGACGCCGCCGTGCGCCATCACCGCCACCGCGCCGTGGCCGTCCAGCTTGGTGGTGAACAGGCCCTGCCCGGTCACCTGGCCTCGGACCATGCCCATCACGCCGCCCTGCGACCCCATGAACATCGTGGACTGCTGCAGCGAGCCCTCGAAGGCCAGCAGCCGGTCCGCCTCGACGTACAGGGTGTCGCCGGCCAGGTCGATCACGTGCACGTGGTGGCCGCCGTGGCCGAACATCACGGTGCCCTGGCCCTCGACGGTCATCAGCGGGGTGTCCTCGTTGGCCACCCGGCGGCCGATCATCGACATGACGCCGCCCTGGCCGCCGGTGAGGTTCGGCGTGAACCGGACCTCGCCGGTGTACGCGAGCATCGCGCCGCGCTGGCTGAACATCCGCTGCCCGGGGACGACCCGGGCCTCGATCATCTTGTTGTTGATCCTGGTGAACGGCATCAGACGTCGCCCCCGATGGTGATCTTCTCGGACGGCTGAACGTAGACCAGGCCCTCGCCGGAGAACTCCACCTGGACCGCCTCGCCGCCGCCCTCGCCGATGAAGGTCGACCAGCCGGCGCCCGACTTGAGGCTGCGGCTGAGGTTGCCGGTGTGCGCGACGTACGCCCCCGGGTCCACCCGCAGCGGCATGCCCTGGGAGACCCGCAGGATGATCGCCGGCCCCTTGGAGGTCAGCGCGGCCCAGCCGTGGCCCTCCACCTTGGTGGTGAACAGGCCGTTCCCGGAGGAGATGCCGTTGAGCCCGGTGAAGCTGGTGCCGGTCTTCAGCGTGCCCTCGGTGCAGAGGAGGTTGTCCGACTCGACGTAGAGCGTCTCGCCGTTCAGCCGGACCAGGTTGATTTCGGTGGCTCGGTCGGCGAAGTAGCAGGTGCCCTGCCCCTTCACCTCCATGACCGTCATCTGCTCACCGGTCAGCCGTCGGGTCACGACGCCGCGCAGCCCGTCACCGCCGCCGCTGAGCTTCTTGAAGTTCATCTGGCCGGTGTACGCGACCATCGAGCCGTTTCTGGCTTTCACGCCATCGCCCGTCATGTCGACGGCGAGCGTCTTGGACCCTTGGAGTCGAAACTGTGCCACCGCCGCAATGTAGCGGGATCCGGCAGCTCGGGGGGAGGGGGCGGGGTCGTTCTGGTACCTGTCTGCGACAAAACCGGCCCGTCGGACACCGGCTGTACCAGCTCCGTATCCCCTGCGTGTCCGCCGCCGGACCCCGGGCCCGCCGGCGCCGCACCCCGGGAGCGGGGTCGGACATGTGCTCGGTGATAATGGCGGGGATGCTTGTGAGCCGGTTCACAAGCGATCTTCGACTCCTGACTGAGGTGCCCATCGTGAACAGCAGTGCCGTCCACCGCCTGCGTCTGGTCTCCGGCCCCGAGGGCCTCTCGTTCCTCCTGCTGCTGGTCTGCTCGGTGCTCAAGCGCACCACCAGCTTCGACGCGGTGCCGGTGATGGGCATGATCCACGGGATCCTGTTCGTCCTGTACGTGGTGTTCTGGATCATGGCCTGGCAGGCGCAGAAGTGGGACGCCAAGCGCGGCATCCTGCTGTTCGTCCTCTCGGTGCTGCCCACCGGCGGCTTCTTCGCCGAGCGGACCCTCGCCAAGGAGGAGCGCGGCGAGCTCGCACCCGCCCGCGAGCCCGCCACCGCCTGATCGCCGCCCGAACGACCGCGGGCAGGCCGGCAGGCTGCCGGGGCCTCCTCTCCCAGTGGGCCCCGGCAGCCTGTCGCCGTTTCCAGGTGTGGTTCCGGTGGTGACTAGTTGACGTTCACCGCGCTCCAGGCCGCGGCCACCGCCGCGTACTGGGTGCTGGTGGTGCCGTAGAGGTCACCGGCCGCCTTCAGGGTCGCCGTGCGGGCGGCCTTGTAGTTGGTGGTGGAGGTGAAGTAGACGGTCAGCGCGCGGTACCAGATCGCGGCGGCCTTGTCCCGGCCGATGCCGGTGACGGTGGAGCCGTTGGAGGTGGGGCTGTTGTAGCTGACGCCGTTGATGGTCTTGGCGCCGCTGCCCTCGGCCAGCAGGTAGAAGAAGTGGTTGGCCACGCCGGAGGAGTAGTGGACGTCCACGTTGCCGACCCCGGAGTACCAGGAGTCCTTGGACGCGCCGTCCTTCGAGGGCTTGTCCATGTAGCGCAGCGGGGTGCCGTTGCCGTTCAGGTTGAGCCGCTCGCCGATCAGGTAGTCCGGCACGTCCGAGGGCAGGTTGGCGTACCACTCGACCATGGTGCCGAAGATGTCCGAGGTGGCCTCGTTGAGGCCGCCGGACTCGCCGGAGTAGACCAGCCCGGCGGTGGCGGAGGTGACGCCGTGGGTCATCTCGTGGCCGGCCACGTCGATGGCGGTCAGCGGGTGGGTGTTGCCCGAGCCGTCGCCGTACGTCATGCAGAAGCAGGAGTCGTTCCAGAACGCGTTGACGTAGTTGGAGCCGTAGTGCACCCGGCTGCTCGCGCCGACGCCGTTGTTCTTGATGCCGCTGCGGCCGAAGGTGTTCTTGTAGTAGTCCCAGGTCGCGCCGGCGCCGTACTGGGCGTCCACCGCGGCGGACTGGGTGTTGGAGGCGAGCCCGTTGCCCCAGACGTTGTCCGCGTCGGTGTACAGCGCGTTCCCGCTGGCGGCGTTGCCCGTCCACTGGTTGCCGCGGGAGGCGTCCTTGAGCTGGTAGGTCGAGCCGCTCTGGGTGGTGGTCAGCGGGACGCTGCCGACGAAGACGCCCTTGCCGCTGCCGTTCGCGGTCTGGAACTCCTCGTGCGTGGAGAGCACCTCACCGGTGGCCGCGTCGGTGACCAGCCGCTGGCTGCTCGGCGTGCCGTCGGCCCGCTCGCCCTTGACGACGGTCTGGTACGCCAGTCGCGGGTTGCCGTCGGCGGCCCAGACCACCAGGGTGGCCGTGCCCGCGCCGTCGACCCGGCTGATCGCCGACTCGTCCTTGTCCGCGGCGATGCCGACGGTGGCCCGGACGGCGCCGAGCGCCTGGGCGCCGGCCTTGTCGGCGGAGAGCGCCGGGGTGAGGCTCGGCAGTGAGAGCTGCCCGCCGAACGCCCGGTCCACCGAGGTGATCGCGCCGTCGGCCTTCTGGTGCACCACCAGGTCGCCGCCGAGGACCGGCAGGCCGCCCAGGGTCCGCTCGTAGCGCAGGTGACGGGTGCCGTTGGCGTCCACCACGGCGTCCTTGGCGACCAGCCGCTCCTGGCCGCCGAGGGCGAGCGCCTGCGCCACCGGCGGGGCCTCGCTGCCGGCCAGCGAGATCAGCGCGTCGTGCTGCTGCACCACCGAGGGCGCGGCGGCCTGGGCGGGGGCGGCGGCGACCTGGATGGCGCCGGCGAGCAGGGCGGTGGCGGAGAGTACGGCTCCGGCTGTCAGCTTTCGCTTCACGTACGGGGTTCCTTCCACGAAACCGCGTGTGCGCGGTCACGCCGCGTACCGGGGCGCCGGGGTTGGCGCCGTGGGGCGGTAGGGCGCTGACGTGCTGCTCCCGTGCGGTTCCGACGGCCGGTCGGTGGGTGGGGCGACAGCCGTCGAACGGGGCTTTGGTCAGAAGCATGACAAGCGCAGGTCGTGAAAGGACAGGGCGCCGCCGGCGATTGGCCAGGTCTCGCCAGTCGTCGGGTACGGGTGGTTCCGGTGTGCCGAGTGACCGGTTCGGGGTGCTTCGTCCCGCTGGCGGGATCCCGCCAGCGGCCACCCTTGTCGCTCGCCGCGGCCCTTGCTACGGCGCCGGGCCGGGCGCCGCTCCGGCCCTCCCCGGCCCGGCGCGGACGCGCGAACGCCCGGGGCCTCCCCTCCCAGTGAGGCCCCGGGCGCTGTCGAGCGGACGTCAGCTGACGTTGACGCCGCTCCAGGCCGCGGCCACCGCCGCGTACTGGGTGCTGGTGGTGCCGTAGAGGTCACCGGCCGCCTTCAGGGTCGCCGTGCGGGCGGCCTTGTAGTTGGTGGTGGAGGTGAAGTAGACGGTCAGCGCGCGGTACCAGATCGCGGCGGCCTTGTCCCGGCCGATGCCGGTGACGGTGGAGCCGTTGGAGGTGGGGCTGTTGTAGCTGACGCCGTTGATGGTCTTGGCGCCGCTGCCCTCGGCCAGCAGGTAGAAGAAGTGGTTGGCCACGCCGGAGGAGTAGTGGACGTCCAGGTTGCCGACGCCGGAGGACCAGGAGTCGGCCGAGCCGCCGTCCTTGGAGGGCTTGTCCATGTAGCGCAGCGGCGTCCCGTCGCCGTTGATGTCGATCTCCTCGCCGATCAGGTAGTCCGGCTTGTCGGTCGCGAGGTTGGCGGAGAACTCGACCATGGTGCCGAAGATGTCCGAGGTGGCCTCGTTGAGGCCGCCGGACTCGCCCGAGTAGTTGAGCCCCGCGGTGGCGGAGGTGACGCCGTGCGTCATCTCGTGGCCGGCCACGTCGATCTCGGTCAGCGGGTGGGTGTTGGCGTCACCGTCGCCGTACGTCATGCAGAAGCAGGAGTCGTCCCAGAACGCGTTGACGTAGTTCTTGCCGTAGTGGACCCGGCTGGTGGCGCCGACGCCGTTGTTCTTGATGCCGTTGCGGCCGAACGCGTTCTTGTAGAAGTCCCAGGTGGCCGCCGCGCCGAACTGCGCGTCCACCGCCGCCGACTGGGTGTTGGAGGCGAGGCCGGTGCCCCAGGCGTTGTCCGCGTCGGTGTACAGCGTGCCCGAGCCGGAGGTGCGGCCCTTGAGGTCGCTGGTGGACTGGTTGCCGCGGGAGGCGTCCTTGAGCTGGTAGGTCGAGCCGCTCTGGGTGGTGGTCAGCGGGACGCTGCCGACGAAGACGCCCTTGCCGGTGCCGGTCGCGGTCTGCACCTGCTCGTGGGTGGAGAGCACCTCGCCGGTGGCCGCGTCGGTGACCAGCAGCTGGCTGCTCGGGGTGGAGTCGGCGCGCAGGCCCTGGACGACCGTCTGGTACGCCAGTCGCGGGTTGCCGTCGGCGGCCCAGACCACGAGCTTGGCGGCGCCGGCCTGGCGCACCTCCCGCAGCGGCGACTCGTCCTTGTCGGCGGCGATGCCGACGGTCGACTGGACCGCGCCGGAGGCCTGCGCGGCGGCCTTGTCGGCCGGGATCTGCGGGGTGAGGCTCGGCAGCTCGATGGTCGCGGCGACGGCCTTGTCCACGGCCTCGACCGAGCCGTTCGCGGCCTCGTGCACGACCAGGTCGCCGCCGAGGACGGGCAGGCCGGCGAAGGTGCGCTCGAAGCGGAGGTGGCGGGTGCCGTCGGCGTCCACCACGGCGTCCTTGGCGACCAGTTGCTCCTGGCCGCCCAGGGCCAGGGCCTGCGCCAGCGGGCCGGCCTGACCGCTCGCCAGGGCGATCGCCGCCTCGCGCTGCTGCGCGGCCTGCGCCTGCGCGGCGGGGGTCGGGGCGGCCTGGGCGGCGGTGGTGCCCACCTGGATGACGCCGGTGAGGAGGGCGGTGGCGGAGAGTACGGCGCCGGCTGCGAGCTTTCGCTTCACGTACAGGTCCTTCCAGGGAAACCGCGGGTGTGCGGTTGCGCCGCGTCCCGGGGTGCCGGGGTTGGCACCTGAGGGGCGGGACGGGCGCTGACGTGCTACTGCTCCGTGCGGTCGAGCGGCGGTGCCACCGGTGAGTGGGGCGGTGGCTGCCGAACGGGGCTGGGCGAAAGCATGACAATCCAACAAGTGAAATGACAGGTCTTGTTCATCGATTGGCCAGGTCTCGCCAGCCCGGCGGAAGGTAAACGGGGCGACAAATCCGGTCGAACCACCCCGCCTTGCAGCGGGTTACCGCCCGAACCGAGGCCTGACTACGGGCCGAACGCCGGATCGGCGGCCAACGGGCGGCCGACGGCGGGCGATTGGCGGTGGTTCACACCCCCGCAATGTGCTGGTACGGACCTGTGCGTCCCACTGGCGTGATCCCGCCACGTGTCGCGCTTGTCCACCATCAGGACGCCTGGTAACACCCCGGCGGCCCGCCGGTACGGTAAGGGGCGTGGCCAAGCCCCTCGCACTCGACTTCGACCCGATCGCCCGCGCCGACGAGCTCTGGACCCGCCGCTGGGGCGGAGTCCCCTCGATGGCGGCGATCACCTCGATCATGCGCGCCCACCAGATCCTGCTCGCGCGGGTGGACGCCGTGCTCAAGCCGTACGGGCTGACGTTCGCCCGGTACGAGGCGCTGGTGCTGCTCACCTTCAGCCGGACCGGCGAGCTCTCGCTGTCCAAGATCGGCGAGCGGCTGATGGTCCACCCGACCAGCGTGACCAACACCGTCGACCGCCTGGAGCGGGCCGGTCTGGTCGGCCGCCGGCCCAACCCGCTGGACGGCCGCGGGGTGCTCGCGGCGATCACCGCCCGCGGCCGCGAGGTCGTGGAGGAGGCCACCCGGGAGCTGATGGCGATGGAGTTCGGCCTGGAGGAGTACGGCCCCGACCAGTGCCGTCAGGTGTTCGACCTGCTGAGGCCGCTGCGGGTGGCCGCCGGGGACTTCACCGAGCCGGGCGCGGAGCCCGCGGAGTAGGGCGCTGCACGGCCCACCCGTAAGCGGCGGCTACCCTCGTGGGGAGCGGTGCGCGGATCCGGGCGTACCGGCCCATTCCGGCGAGCGAGGCGATGAAGAGTATGAAGGCGAACCCCCTGCTGGGCTGGTACCGGGCCCTGGCCATTGCGACCGGTGTGGCCCTGCTCGTGTTCTGCGGCTTCATGGTCGCGAAGTACGGCTTCGACACGGCCGAGGACCTGACCACCTACGTCGCGATGCTGCACGGCTACCTCTACGTCGGGTACTTCGTGGTGACCTTCCTGCTCGGCCAGAAGCTCAAGTGGCCGCTGGGCCGGATGCTCCTCACCCTGGCCGCCGGCTGCATCCCGTTCGCCTCCTTCGTCGCCGAGCGCCGGGTGGTCCGCGAGGCCGGCGAGCGGCTCCCCGCCGCCGGTGCCGCCCGGCAGGCCGCCGGCGTCTGAGCCACGCGCCGTCCACCGCGCCTTCGAGGGCGCCCCTCCCCGCACCGGGGAGGGGCGCCCTTCGCTTTCCGGGGCCGCGAACCGGCCCTTCTCGTGCCCGAACCGGCCCTTTTCGGCGTTTTCCGGCGCGTTCGCCCCCGGCCGGGCCCCGGCTCCATCGACAATTACTAGGACGTCCGAGTAAATTGGTAGGACGTCCTAACAGTTGTGCCGTCCACGTGCCGTGGCGGCCGTACGGAGCGGAGTTCGGGGTCATGGACGCCGAGGAGATCGAGCGCGGACGGCAGCGCTGGCAGCAGCGGTACGACAGCTCCCGCAAGCGGGACGCGGACTTCACCACCCTCTCCGGTGACGAGGTCGAGCCGGTCTACGGCCCGCCCGCGGGCCAGCCGGTCGAGGGCTTCGAGCGGATCGGCTGGCCCGGCGAGTACCCGTACACCCGGGGGCTGCACGCCACCGGCTACCGGGGGCGGACGTGGACCATCCGCCAGTTCGCCGGCTTCGGCAACGCCGAGCAGACCAACGAGCGCTACCGGATGATCCTGGACTCGGGCGGCGGCGGCCTCTCGGTCGCCTTCGACATGCCCACCCTGATGGGGTACGACTCCGACGACCCCAAGTCGCTCGGCGAGGTCGGCCACTGCGGCGTGGCGATCGACTCGGCCGCCGACATGGAGGTCCTCTTCAAGGGGATCCCGCTCGGCGACGTCACCACCTCGATGACCATCAGCGGCCCGGCCGTCCCGGTCTTCTGCATGTACCTGGTCGCCGCCGAGCGCCAGGGCGTCGACCCGGCGGTGCTCAACGGCACCCTGCAGACGGACATCTTCAAGGAGTACATCGCGCAGAAGGAGTGGCTCTTCGCGCCCGAGCCGCACCTGCGCCTGATCGGCGACCTGATGGCCTACTGCGCCGAGGGCATTCCGGCGTACAAGCCGCTCTCGGTCTCCGGCTACCACATCCGCGAGGCCGGCTCGACGGCCGCGCAGGAGCTGGCGTACACGCTGGCGGACGGCTTCGCCTACGTCGAACTCGGCCTCTCCCGCGGCCTGGACGTGGACGTCTTCGCGCCCGGCCTCTCCTTCTTCTTCGACGCGCACCTCGACTTCTTCGAGGAGATCGCCAAGTTCCGCGCCGCGCGCCGGATCTGGGCCCGCTGGATGCGCGACCGCTTCGGCGCCCGGACGGACAAGGCGCAGTGGCTGCGCTTCCACACCCAGACCGCCGGGGTCTCGCTGACCGCCCAGCAGCCGTACAACAACGTGGTCCGCACCGCGGTCGAGGCCCTCTCGGCGGTGCTCGGCGGCACCAACTCGCTGCACACCAACGCGCTGGACGAGACCCTGGCGCTGCCCTCGGAGCAGGCCGCCGAGATCGCCCTGCGCACCCAGCAGGTGCTGATGGAGGAGACCGGCATCACCAACGTGGCCGACCCGCTGGGCGGTTCCTGGTACGTCGAGGCGCTCACCGACCGGATCGAGGAGCAGGCCGAGGCGATCTTCCAGCGGATCCTGGACAAGGGCCGCGAGGACCACGAGATCGGCCCGATCACCTCCGGCATCCTGCGCGGGATCGAGGACGGCTTCTTCACCGGCGAGATCGCCGAGGCGGCCTTCCAGTACCAGCAGGGCGTCGAGAAGGGCGAGAAGCGGGTCGTCGGCGTCAACTGCCACCCGCGCAGCGTCACCCCCGAGCTGGAGATCCTCCGGGTCAGCCACGAGGTCGAGCGCGAGCAGGTGCGCGTGCTGGCCGCGCGCAAGGCCGGCCGGGACGAGGCGGCGGTGCGGGCCGGGCTGGACGCGATGCTGGCGGCGGCCCGCTCGGGCGCGTCGATGATCCCGCCGATGCTGGACGCCGTCCGGGCCGAGGCGACCCTGGGCGAGATCTGCAACGCGCTGCGCGACGAGTGGGGCATCTACCGGGAGACCGCCTCCTTCTGACGAACGGGGCAGCCCCCTGGACGCCGAGAACCGCCCCGCGCAGTCGCGCGGGGCGGTTCTCGGCGTCCGCTCAGCCGGCGAGGAGCCGCGGGAACGGTCCGAGCAGCAGCTCGGTGAAGCGGCGGATCCACTCGGCGGTGATCGGCTCGCCGCTGACCAGCACCCGGTGCTCGACCGTCCCGGCGATGATGTCGAAGATGATGTCGATCTCCTCGGCGGCCGCCGCCGGGTCGCCGTCCGGGGCGAGTTCGCCGCGCGCCTGGGCGGCGGCCCGGCCCTGGCGGACCAGGTGCTTCTGCGGGTCCACGATCGCCTCCCGGATCCGCCGCCGCAGCTGCCGGTCCCGGGTGCCCTCGGCGAACAGCGCGAGCAGCGCGGCCTGCGTCTCCGGGCGGACCAGCAGACCGGCGAACTGGGCCACCACGGCCTCGATGTCGGCCCGGAGGCTGCCGAGGTCGTGCATCACCAGCTCGTCGAAGAGGCTCGCGACGGCGTCCACCACCAGCTCGTTCTTGGAGGGCCAGCGGCGGTACAGGGTGGTCTTGGCGACCTTGGCGCGGGTGGCCACGTGGCCCATGGTCAGCCCGCCCCAGCCGAGTTCGGCCAGTGCCTCGCGGGTGGCGTCGAGGATGGCGGTGTCGGCGGCCGCGCTGCGCGGGCGGCCCTTGGCCCGGGTGGCGGTGCTCTCGGCGCCGTCCGGGGCCTGTGGGGGGTCTTCACGGCCCGCCGGGCACGCCGGGGTCGCGGGGGGCTGGGGGGCCGGCACCGGGCCTCCTTGCGATGTACTGGTAAGTAACATGGGTGGGGCAGGTAACGGTAGCGACTGTTCCCCGTCGGGGTCAGCGGATGCGGGCGGGAAAGTGGGGCAGCTCACGTCCCGGGACGCCGGGATGGGGTTGCGGCGGGGGGCCTCGGTCCAGTTACGCTACGACTCGTAGCGAAAGCAGTGACGACCAGGCGTCGTGACCCCGTGGGGCGGGGACGGCGCGGGCGCGGATGGGGATCCGCGCCGAACGGTTCAGGTTACCGGGGGACGGGCCGTCCACCTGGGGAATCGCCGCCGCGCAGCCCGCGCGGTGCGACTTTCCGGAGGTTGGTGCCCGTCAGCGGCGCGGACGGGGGAGGATAGTGCCATGCAGCCACGGAATTCGCGTCTCAACAGCTCCGCCCTGCGCGGTGCGGTCGACCTCGCCGCAGTGAAGGCAGCCGGCGAGGCCGCCCAGAAGGCCGAGCAGGCCAGGGCCGAGCGGGCCCGCCAGGCGGCGGCCGCCGAGGCGGCCGGAGTCGCCCCGGCCCAGCCCGCGTACCCGCTCGTCATCGATGTCACCGAGGACACCTTCGAGACCGAGGTCGTCCAGCGCTCCACCGAAGTGCCGGTGGTCATCGACTTCTGGGCCGAGTGGTGCGGTCCGTGCAAGCAGCTCAGCCCGATGCTGGAGCGGCTGGCGGAGGAGTACGCCGGCCGGATCGTGCTCGCCAAGATCGACGTCGAGGCCAACCAGCTGCTCACCCAGCAGTTCGGCATCCAGGGCGTCCCGGCCGTGATGGCCGTGGTGGCCGGCCAGCTGGTGCCGCTGTTCCAGGGCGCCGAGAGCGAGGCCAACGTCCGCAAGGTGCTGGACCAGCTGATCCTGGTGGCCGAGCAGCGCTTCGGCGTGGTCGGCGGGGCCGGGGCACCGGCCGAGGCGTCGGGCGAGGCCGAGACGTACCTGCCGGAGGACCCGGCCCTGGCGGCCGCGCACGAGGCGCTGGACCGGGGGGACCTCGGCGGCGCCGTCCAGGCGTACCGGAACGTGCTGGCCGACGAGCCGGGCAACACCGAGGCCCGGCTCGGCCTGGCCCAGGCGGAGCTGCTGCGCCGGGTGGAGGGTCTGGACCTGGCGGGCGTCCGCGCGGCGGCCGCGGCCGACCCGAAGGACGTCGCGGCCCAGCTGGACGCGGCCGACCTGGACCTGGTGGGCGGTCACGTCGAGGACGCCTTCGGGCGCCTGGTGGCCACCGTCGGGCGGACCTTCGGCGAGGACCGGGACACCGTCCGGCTCCGGCTGCTGGAGCTGTTCGAGGTGATCGGCACCGACGACCCGAGAGTGACGGCGGCGCGCGGCGCGCTGGCCCGCGTGCTGTTCTGAGGACCGTCCAACGGCCGGTTCTGGCACGGCGGATGACCTGCGGTGTCGCTGACGATTTGGCGACAATCCGGTCATCGGTCCAGAGGTTTACCAAATCTTGACAACACCCGTGGGTGGTCACTTCAGGTGACCGCCCACGGGTGTTTCGCTGGTGTTTCCGGCGGATTTCGTCCTCACCGTTCCTTCAATTCATCACTCTGGGTGTGCGGGCGGCCATTTCCATGATCGCCGCCGTCCGATGTTGGATTACCCGTCAGTAATGAACCCCTTGTGCTTCGCCCGGGATTCAAGCAGCATCGGCGACGCCCGGTCCCAGCGTTCAGCCCCCCGACAGCCGGTCGGTGGGCGGAGCCAGGGATCCCCACCGGGTGAGCCGCCGGCCGAGGCCGGCGGTGGGAGGGCAGGGGGGTATCCGCGGTCCCACGGCGGTTCCTGTCCTTCGAACCGGCCGCGCGGCCCGCGCGGTCGCTGGTTGTCGCTCGGGGGTGATCGCCGATGTCGTCGGTCCTGCCCGCCGCCCCGCAAGGGCGGTCGGTGAAGGGACGGGAGTGCCGCTGTGTGCCGGCCGCTCCCGCGTCCGACGACGCCAACGGCGCTCTCCGCTACCGAGGACGTAGCTCTCTCCCATCCCAGGCCCCCACCGGTGCGCGACGCACCGCCGGGGAGCCGGAGATGTACGTCCTAGAAGGAGGACTCGCATGTCCCAGACCTACGGCAAGACCCGCTGGAAGCGCTTCGCCCTGGTGATGGTGCCCAGCCTCGCGGCCACCGCCGCGGTGGGCGTCGCACTGGCGAACAACGCGCTGGCGGCTTCGTTCAGCGTCTCCGGCCAGAGCTTCAAGGTCACCACGGCCGAGCTGCACGGCTCCAACTTCGCGCAGTTCGGCTCGATCGACGCGGAGACCAACGGCACGCCGCACCCGGTGGCCATCTCGGCGTTCGACTCGGCCACCATCAAGAGCCTCTGCCAGTCCGTGGTGACCGACCCCAACGTCATCCCCGGCCTGCCGTGGAAGCTGCCGAAGATCACCCTGCGCCTGGAGGCCGGCCAGAGTGACGACCCGGCGAAGCAGGTCACTGCCAAGAACCTGCTGATCGACCTGGAGCAGCTGAACGCGGACGCCGAGTTCACCAACATCAACATCGGCCAGGACGCGTCCACCCTGAAGGGCACCGCCACCCAGGGCTGGAAGTCCAAGCTCGGTACCGGCCTGCCCTCCGGCGCCACGGGCTTCGCCCAGGCCGCCGACAAGGCCGACCTGTCCAACGTGCAGCAGACCGCCTGGGCCACCTCGGCCGGCACCTTCAAGCTCCAGGGCCTGAAGCTCAACCTGCACACCGACGGCGGGCACGAGTGCTACTAGGCCGTTGACCGGCGGCGGGCCCCGGCCCGCCGCCGACCGCGGTACCCGGGGGGTCGGGGGCGGTGCGTGCGCCGTCCCGGGCCCTCCCCCTCCCGTTTTTCGCCTCGTTCACACCATCGAGGAGCTGCATCGTGTCCAGCGCCCTTGCCGAGTTCCGGCCCGCCGAGCACGAGAACCCCGCCCAGTGGGTGCGTCGGGTGTTCCGTAACTTCCGCCGGTCCCGGCCGTTCTACGGCGGCTTGCTGGCCATGATCGCCGGCGTCCCGATCATGTACTTCCCGTACGCCAAGCTGGCGTTGAACGGCATGACCGTCACCATGGCGACCACGGCCGGTGCCGGGTCATTGATCATCGGGGTCCTGCTGATCGTGCTTGGCCTGACCGCCTGGTTCCAGCCGGCCGTCCGATTCTTCGCCGGCATCGCCACCACGCTGCTGACCCTGATCTCGATCCCGGTCTCCAATCTCTCCGGTTTCGGCATGGCGCTGCTGCCCGGTCTGATCGGCGGCGGGCTGATGCTCTCCTGGGCGCCGAACCCGGCCGCGCCGACGACCGAGGCGGTCGCCGCCGGCGCCGGCGGCGCCAAGACCCTGCCGTCGACGGCGTCCGAGGAGCCCGGCACCGCGGAGTTCGCCGCCGAGGAGCCCGCCACCGCGCCGCTGCCGGCCGTCCCCGCGCAGGCCGCCCCGGCCGACGGCGGTACCGCCGGGGCCGGCGTCCCGTCGCAGCACACCGGTGACCAGAAGGAGGCACGGTGAGCGGGTCCCAGGAGCCGCGGGCGGAGCAGCGCTCCGGGCGGCACGCGGCGCCCCGCACGCCCGTCCGGGTCCGGCTCAGAGGCCGTGCGCTGGCGATGGCCGCGGTGCCGACCGCGCTGCTGATGGCCGCCGCCTACACGCCGAACGCCGCGATCGCCGAGACCTCGGCGGGCAAGCCCTGCGCCACCGCGCCGGACACCGCGCCGCCGGTGGTGGCTGAGACCCCGGTGCCCAAGAGCGAGCTGCCCCCGCCGCTGCCCGGTCCGTCGGTGCCGCTCCCGGAGAGCCCGGCGACCACCCCGGCGGACACGCCGACCGGTGTGCCGACCGGTGCGCCGACCGGTGCTCCGACGAGCACGCCCACCACGGTGCCCGGCACCCCGGCCCCCTCGTCCTCGCCGGCCTCGGCCCCGGTCCGGTCCGCGACCACCGGCGGGTCCGGCGGCGGCGTCGTCCAGGCCGGGCTGATCGACGACATCGTCGGTGGGATCACCAACCTGATCCACCCGAGCGCGTCGGCGAGCCCGTCCGCCTCCGCCACCACGGCCGCTCCGGCGCCGACCCAGGCCCCGGCGACCGCGCCCGCCGCGGGAAACCGCGCGGTGGCCCCGGCCGCCGCCACCCAGGCGCCCGCCGCGCCCGCGCCGTCCGCCGCCACGACGCCCCCGGCCGCCGGGTCGGGGACGCCGAGCCCGGCGGCCACCACGCCGGGCGCCAAGGCGAGCACGCCGGGTGCCAAGGCGAGCGGCAAGCCGTCCGCGGGTGCGAAGGCCACCGGGTCGGCCACGCCGTCGGGCCCGGCCACGCCGTCCGCCTCGGGCACGCCGTCCGCCTCGGGCACGCCGAGCAAGGACCCGAACTGCCTGGTCCCGATGAAGGGCCTGGCCGCCGGGGAGAAGACGGACAACGCGATCCTCGTCCCGGACCAGAACTGGACCCTGCAGACCAGCCGGCTGACCCTCAACCACGCCGTCCTGATGGGCGTGGTCAAGGTCCAGACGCCGACCGGCACCAAGCGGGTGCTGAAGTTCGTGGTCGACAGCGTGGACATCGAGAACCTCGACATGTCGACCCTTGAGGGCAACGGCAAGACCTTCCACGTCAAGGGCGCCCCCGGCTCGGTCTCCACGATGCGCAAGGGCCCGGTCACCATGTACGTGGAGAAGCTCTCCGGCCACCTGTCCAAGGTGCTCGGCCTGCCGATCCCGATCGACCTGGGCGAGCTCACGCTGACCCCGGACGGGCCGCTTCCGCAGTGGCTGTACGACCTGATCGGCAAGCTCGAACTGCCGCTCTGGCTGGAGATGACCGGTGTCACCGCGGTCCAGTCCGGCCAGTTCGGCGGCACGCTGAAGATCCCCGGCATGCAGCTCTACAACGACGACAAGCCGTACGTCGGCAACCAGTAGCGGCGGCGAGAACGCCCGTGGGGCGGCCCCTCCGACGAGGAGGGGCCGCCCCACGGGCGTGTTCGCGGGCGGGTGCTACGCGCTCCGGGTGCCCAGGTGGTGCACCTGGACCATGTTGGTGTTGCCGGGGACGCCGGGGGGCGAGCCGGCGGTGACGATGACGGTGTCGCCCTCGTCCAGCTGGCCGATCTTGAGCATCTCGCGGTCGACCTGGGCCACCATCTCGTCGGTGGAGCCGACCTGCTCGGTGACGTGCGCCTCGACGCCCCAGCTCAGCGAGAGCTGGTTGCGGGTGGCGTTGTCCGGGGTGAACGCGATCACCGGGATCGGCGAGCGGTAGCGGGAGAGCCGGCGCGCGGTGTCACCGGACTTGGTGAACGCGACCAGCGCCTTGCCGTTGAGGAAGTCGCCCAGCTCGCACGCGGCGCGGGCGATCGAACCGCCCTGGGTGCGCGGCTTGCGGCCCGGGTTCAGCGGCTGGAGACCCTGCGAGAGCAGCTCCTCCTCGGCCTTCTCGGCGATCCGGCTCATGGTGCGGACCGTCTCGACCGGGTACTTGCCGACGCTGGACTCGGCGGAGAGCATGACCGCGTCGGTGCCGTCCAGGATCGCGTTGGCGACGTCGGAGACCTCCGCGCGGGTCGGCCGCGAGGCGTGGATCATCGACTCCATCATCTGGGTCGCGACGATCACCGGCTTGGCGTTGCGGCGGGCCAGCGTGATGAGCCGCTTCTGGACCAGCGGCACCCGCTCCAGCGGGTACTCGACGGCCAGGTCGCCACGGGCGACCATGATGGCGTCGAAGGCGAGGACGATCTCCTCCATGGCCTCGACGGCCTGCGGCTTCTCGATCTTGGCGATGACCGGCACCCGGATGCCGACCGCGTCCATGACCTCGTGGACGTCCTTGATGTCGTCCGCGTTGCGGACGAAGGAGAGGGCGACCATGTCGACGCCCAGCTCCAGGGCGAAGCGCAGGTCGTCCTTGTCCTTCTCGGACAGCGCGGGCACGTTCACGGCCGTGCCGGGCAGGTTGATGCCCTTGTTGTTCGAGAGCACACCGCCCTCGACGACCACGGTCTTCACCTGCGGGCCGTCGACGCTGACGACCTCCAGGGCGATGACGCCGTCGTTGATCAGGATCGGGTCGCCGGGCTTCACGTCGCCCGGCAGGCCCTTGTAGGTGGTCCCGCAGATGTGCTGGTCACCGGGGACGTCCTCGGTGGTGATGATGAACTCGTCACCGTTGTCGACGGTCACCGGACCGTTGGCGAAGGTGGCCAGACGGATCTTGGGGCCCTGGAGGTCGGCAAGGACGCCGATGGCCTTGCCGGTGTCCTCCGAGACCTGGCGGACCTTGTGGTACCGCTCCTCGTGGTCCGCGTGGGTGCCGTGGCTCATGTTCAGTCGGGCGACGTTCATGCCCGCCTCGACGATGGCCTTCAGCTGTTCGTAGGAGTCCGTCGCCGGACCCAGGGTGCAGACAATTTTCGCTCGGCGCATATGGATCAGTCTATCCGTTCGTGTTATAGGTGCATTCGGCACGAAACGTGAGGAATCGTCGACGAAGGATCCCGAGGGGCGAGACGACGACGGCTCAGCCCCCGGACCGCCGGTGCACCAGGGCGAAGGCCTGACGCGCGATCTCCAGTTCCTCGTCGGTGGGGACCACGGCGACCGCGACCCGGCCGTACGCGGGCGAGATGATCCGGGCCTCGCCGGAGCGGACCGAGTTCAGCTCGGGGTCCACCGCGATGCCCAGCTCCTCCAGGCCGGCGGTGGCCGCGGCCCGCACCGGAGCCGCATTCTCGCCGACCCCGGCCGTGAACGCGATCGCGTCCACCCGGCCGAGCACCGCGTAGTAGCCGCCGATGTACTTGCGCAGCCGGTGGACGTAGGCCCGGAACGCCAGCTCGGCGTCGGCGTCCCCGCCCTCGGCCCGCCGCATGATCTCGCGCATGTCGTTGTCGCCGCACAGTCCCAGCAGGCCGCTGCGGCGGTTCAGCAGGTCGTCGATCTCGTCGATCGAGAGACCGCCGACCCGGTGCAGGTGGAACACCACGCCCGCGTCGATATCACCCGAACGAGTGCCCATCACCAGGCCCTCCAGGGGGGTCAGCCCCATCGAGGTGTCCACGCAGCGGCCCCCGGAGACGGCCGAGGCGGAGGCGCCGTTGCCCAGGTGCAGGACGATCACGTTCACCTCGGCCGGGTCCTTGCCGAGCAGCCGGGCGGTGGCCCGCGAGACGTACTGGTGCGAGGTGCCGTGGAAGCCGTAGCGGCGCACCCGGTGCTCGTCCGCGACGGCCTTGTCCACCGCGTACCGGGCCGCGTACTCGGGCATCGAGGCGTGGAAGGCGGTGTCGAAGACGGCGACCTGCGGCAGGTCCGGGCGCAGCGCCCGGGCCACCTCGATGCCGGTGATGTTGGCCGGGTTGTGCAGCGGCGCGACCGGGATCAGCCGGCGGATCTCGGTCAGCACCTCCTCGGTGATCACCGTCGGCTCGGTGAACCGCAGCCCGCCGTGGACCACCCGGTGGCCGATCGCGGCCAGCTCGGGGGAGTCCAGCCCGGTGCCGTCGGCGGCCAGCTCCTCGGCGACGGCCTTCAGGGCGGCGGAGTGGTCGGGGAAGACCTGGAGCGCCTCGCGCCGCTCCCCGGAGCGCGGGGCGTGCACCAGCCGGCCGTTCGCCTCGCCGATCCGCTCGACCAGGCCGGAGGCCAGCCGGGCGCCGTCCAGCATGTCGATCAGCTGGTACTTGACCGACGAGGAGCCGGCGTTCAGGACCAGGACGCGGGTGCCTTCACTCATGCCCGGACTCCTTCGGTGCGGTCCTGCGAGGGGGTGGCCGGGCCCTGCGGCCCGCCGTGTTCCTGCGACTGGATGGCGGTGATCGCGACGGTGTTGACGATGTCCTCGACCAGCGCGCCGCGCGAGAGGTCGTTGACGGGCTTGCGCAGCCCCTGGAGGACCGGGCCGACCGCCACCGCGCCGGCCGAGCGCTGGACCGCCTTGTAGGTGTTGTTGCCGGTGTTGAGGTCCGGGAAGATCAGCACGGTGGCCCGGCCTGCCACCGGCGAGCCGGGCAGCTTGGTGGCCGCGACATGGGCGTCCACCGCCGCGTCGTACTGGATCGGGCCCTCGACCAGGATGTCCGGGCGCAGCGCGCGGACCAGCTCGGTCGCCTTGCGGACCTTGTCGACGTCGGCGCCGGAGCCGGAGGTGCCGGTGGAGTAGGAGAGCATCGCGACCCGGGGCTCCACGCCGAACTGGGCGGCGGTGGAGGCGGACTGGATGGCGATGTCGGCCAGCTGCTGGGCGTCCGGGTCGGGATTGACCGCGCAGTCGCCGTAGACCAGCACCTTGTCGGCGAGGCACATGAAGAAGACCGAGGAGACGATCGCGGCGCCCGGCGCGGTCTTGATCACCTCGAAGGCGGGCCGGATGGTGGCGGCGGTGGAGTGCACCGCGCCGGAGACCATGCCGTCGGCGATGCCCTCCTGGACCATCAGGGTGCCGAAGTAGCTGACGTCCGTGACGACGTCCAGCGCCAGCTCCACGGTCATGCCCTTGTGGGCGCGCAGCCGGGCGTACAGCTCGGCGAACTGGCGGCGCAGCGGGCTGGTCGCCGGGTCGACGATCCGGACCTGGGCGCGGTCGGCCGCCGGGTCCTCCTGCGGGAGGTCGATGCCGAGGGCGGCGGCCTTGCGGCGGACGGTGTCGGGGTCGCCGAGGAGGGTGAGGTCGCAGATGTTGCGGCGGAGCAGCACCTCGGCGGCGCGCAGTACCCGTTCCTCGGCGCCCTCCGGGAGGACCACGTGCCGGCGGGCGCCCCGGGCCCGCTCCAGCAGCGCGTGCTCGAACATCATCGGGGTGACCCGCTCGGACCGGCCGACCTCGATCCGGTTGGTCAACTCGGCCGTGTCCACGTGGAGTTCGAAGAGGCCCAGGGCGATCTCGGCCTTCCGCGGGCTGGCCGAGGTGAGCTTGCCCTCCAGATGGGTCAGGGCGGCGGCGGTGATCCAGCTGCCCTCGGGGACGACGGCGACCGGAGTGCCGGGGGCCAGCCGGGCGGCCAGCGCCATCACGTTCGGGCCGGGGTGCTGGCCGAGCGTCAGCAGCACGCCGGCGATCGGCGGGGCGCCGGCGGCGTGCGCGGCCAGCGAGCCGATCAGCAGGTCGGCGCGGTCCCCGGGGGTGACCACCAGGGCGCCCTCGGTCAGCGCGTCCAGGAAGGTCGGCAGCATGGCGCCGCCGAAGACGAAGCCGCGGACGTCCCGGGCCAGCCCGGCCGCGTCCCCGGTCAGGACCTCGGCGCCGGTGGCCTCGACCAGCTGGGCGACGGTCGGCGCGGCCAGCGCCGGCTCCTCGGGGATGACGTACGCGGGGATCGGCAGCTTCTCGCCGAGGGTGCGCTGGATCCGCTGCTTGGCGCCGGGCGCGACCCGGTTGGCGACCATCGCGAGGGTCTCGCAGCCGAGGTCGGTGTAGGCGCGGTGGGCGTTGCGGACCTCGGCGATCACCGCCGCCGGGTCCTCGGAGTGGCCGCCGACCACCGGCAGCACGGCGGCGCCGAACTCGTTGGCGAGGCGGGCGTTGAAGGCCAGCTCGTCGGGGATGTTGGTGTCCGCGAAGTCGGTGCCCAGCACCAGCACCGCCTGGCAGCGCCGCTCCAGCGCCCGGAACCGGTCGACGAGGGTGGAGACCAGCTCGTCCTGGCCCTGGGCGGCCTGCAGGGCGGCCGCCTCCTCGTAGGTGAGCCCGTACAGCTCGGCGGTGGGCAGGTCGACCCGGTAGCGGGTGCGCAGCAGCTCGACGACGTGGTCGGAGCCCCGCTCGCCGGGCGCGTGCGCGTGCACCAGCGGCCGGAACACCCCGACCCGGTCCACCTGGCGGGTGAGCAGTTCCATGACCCCGAGTTCGACGGCCTGCCGGCCGTCCCCTCGGTCGATCCCGGTCACGTACACGCTGCGCGCCACGTGGGTCTCTCCGTCCCGTCGTCTCAGAGGATGGTCATATCGACCATACCTTCGCACCGGGAACGGACGTCCGCGAGCAGAGGGCCCCGGCCGGGGCAAGGGACGAAGGTCACGTCGGGACGGCCGGGGGTCAGCCCGCCACGGGTTGGAGCCGCGGTAGCCCTCGGCCTGCGGCGGGGAGCCTGGGGGCCGGTCGGTGCCGGGCACGACGGCCCGGCACCGACCGGGCGTGCTCAGGCCGGGCGGAGCCAGACGGTGGCGAGGGGCGGCAGGACGAGTTCGGCGCTGCGGGGCTGGTCGTTCCAGGGGACGGACTCGGTCTTCACCGGGTGGGAGTTGCCGACGCCGGCGCCGCCGTAGGTCTCGGCGTCGGTGTTCAGCACCTCCTCCCAGAGCTGCTCGCGGCCGTCGAGGGCGGGCAGGCCGACCCGGTGGCCGTGCCGCACGACGGGGGAGAAGTTGCAGACCGCGACGAGCGGGGAGCCGTCGGCGGCGTACCGGACGAAGGAGAGCAGGTTGTCCTCGGCCGCGCCGCCGTCCAGCCAGCGGAAGCCGTCCGGCGTGGTGTCCTGCTCCCAGAGCGCCGGGGCGTCGAGGTAGCGGCGGTTGAGGTCGCGGACCAGCCGGCGCATCCCGAGGTGCTCCCCGGCGGCCGGCCAGGACTGCTCGTCGAGCACCCACCACTGCGGGCCCTGCTCGTGGTCCCACTCCGACCCCTGGGCGAACTCCTGCCCCATGAAGAGGAGTTGCTTGCCCGGGTGGGCCCACATGAAGCCCAGGTAGGCGCGCTGGTTGGCGCGCTGCTGCCACCAGTCGCCGGGCATCTTGGAGACCAGCGCCTGCTTGCCGTGCACCACCTCGTCGTGCGAGATCGGCAGCACGTAGTTCTCGGAGTAGGCGTACACCATCGAGAAGGTGATCTCGTTGTGGTGGTACTTGCGGTGCACCGGCTCCTTGGACATGTAGACCAGCGAGTCGTGCATCCAGCCCATGTTCCACTTCAGGCCGAAGCCCAGGCCGCCGCTGTCGGTGGGCCGGGTGACGCCCTCCCAGGCGGTCGACTCCTCGGCGATGGTGAGCACGCCGGGGCAGCGCCGGTAGACGGTGGCGTTCATCTCCTGGAGGAAGGCGGCCGCGTCCAGGTTCTCCCGGCCGCCGTACTGGTTGGGCGTCCAGGCGCCGCCCTCGCGGGAGTAGTCGAGGTAGAGCATCGAGGCGACGGCGTCCACCCGCAGGCCGTCGATGTGGAACTCCTCGCACCAGTACACCGCGTTGGCGACCAGGAAGTTGCGCACCTCGGTGCGGCCGTAGTCGAACTCCAGGGTGCCCCAGTCGGGGTGCTCCGCGCGCAGCGGGTCGGCCGGCTCGTACAGCGGCTCGCCGTCGAAGCGGGCGAGGGCGAAGTCGTCCTTGGGGAAGTGCGCGGGCACCCAGTCGACGATCACGCCGATGCCGTGCCGGTGCAGGGTGTCGACCAGGTGGCGGAAGTCGTCGGGGCTGCCGAGCCGGGCGGTGGGGGCGTAGTAGCCGGAGACCTGGTAGCCCCAGGAGCCGCCGAAGGGGTGTTCCATCACCGGCATGAACTCCACGTGGGTGAAGTTCAACTCCTTGAGGTAGCCGGGCAGTTCCTCGGCGATCGCCCGGTAGCTGGTGAGGTCGGGCCGCCAGGACGGCAGGTGCAGCTCGTAGACCGACATCGGCGCCCGGTGGTGCGCGGCGCGGGCCCGGCGCTCCATCCACTCGTCGTCCTGCCAGCGGTAGGAGGAGGAGGTGACGACCGAGGCGGTGCCCGGCGGGCACTGCGCGGCCCGGGCCAGCGGGTCGGCCTTGTCGAGCACCCAGCCCTGCCGGGTGTGGATCTCGTACTTGTACTGGGTGCCCTCGGCCAGGCCCGGGACGAACAGCTCCCAGACGCCGGAGGAGCCGAGCGAGCGCATCGGGTGCGCGGTGCCGTCCCAGTGGTTGAAGTCCCCGATCAGCCGGACGCCCGCCGCGTTCGGCGCCCAGACCGCGAAGGCGGTGCCGGGCACCCCGTCGACGGTGCGCACGTGCGAGCCGAGGGCCCGCCAGAGCTGCTCGTGCCGGCCCTCGGAGATCAGGTGCAGGTCCAGCTCGCCGAGGGTGGGCGCGATGCGGTAGCCGTCGTGCTGGCTGAGCGGCTCGCTGCCGGGGTAGCTGACCAGCAGCCGGTAGTCGGGCACCTCGGTGCCGGCCAGCAGGCCGGTGAAGAGGCCGTTCTGCTGGTGGGTGAGCTCGGCGGGGCCGTGCGCGGTCTCCACCACGACCCGTTCGGCGAACGGGCGCAGCACCCGGATCGCGGTGCCGCCGTGCACCGGGTGGGCGCCGAGCAGGCCGTGCGGGTCGTGGTGCATGCCGCCGACCAGCCGGTCCACCTCGCTCGGCGGCAGCGGTGCCTCGGGCAGCCGCAGCGCCCCGGGCGGGGCGGCCGGTCCGTCGGGGAGGCCCTCCGGGGCGGCGACGGGGGCGGCAGCGGCGGCAGGGGTTCCGTCGGGGGCGCTCCCCGCGGCGTCTGCGGCCGCGGCGCCGGCGGTGTTGCTGGCCGGGTCCGTAGCCGCGTTCGTGGCCGCCCGGGCGGCGCCGTCCGGGCTGCCGTCGGGCGCCGGGCGGCGCGGTTCGGCCCGCCGGGCCGCCGAGGGCTCGCGCTGGGCGGAGTCCGGGCCCGCCAGGAAGGTGGCAGGCACGGTACGGGGGGTGCGGCCGGGCGGGTCGAGCGGCGTCACGGCGTGGTCCTCCTGCGGAATCGGGGTGGCCGGGGGCGTCGGTGGCGGGCGGGCGTTCTCGGGGGCGGGGGCGGGTGCGGAGCCGGTCTGGCGGGGCCCTCAGACGGTCAGGGCCAGCCGGTTGATCGCGGCCAGCGGGATCGGCAGCCAGCCGGGCCGGTGGCGGGCCTCGTAGACCACCTCGTACACCGCCTTGTCGATCTCCAGGGCGCGCATCAGCTCGGGCGAGGCGGCCGGGTCGGTGCCGCCGCCGGCGGTGTAGCCGGCGCAGAAGGCGGTGCGGTTGCGCTGGGCCCAGGCGGCGGCGAGGTGGGCCAGCTCCGGGTCGGGCGGTGCGCCGGCCAGCAGGTGGGCGGCCGCGTAGTCGAAGGAGCGGAGCATCGCGGCGACGTCGCGCAGCGCGGTCTGCGGTTCGCGCCGCTCGGCGACGGACTTGGCCGGCTCGCCCTCGAAGTCCAGCAGCACCCAGCCGTGCGGGGTCCGCATGGCCTGTCCGAGGTGGAGGTCGCCGTGGATCCGCTGGACCGGCATGCCGTCCGGGTGGGCGTCGGCGAGCTGCTGGAAGGCGGCGCGCAGGGCGGACCGGTAGCGGAGCAGCCCGGGCACGGCGGCCACCGCGCTGTCCAGCCGGTCGGCCATCGCGGTCGCCAGCTGCCGGGTCTGGGTGCGGTCCAGCCGGGCGACCGGCATCGAGCGCGCCAGGACCCGGTGGACCTCGGCGGTGGCCCGGCCGAGCCGGTGCGCCTCGATCGCGAAGTTGCCGGGGGACGGGTCGCCCTTGAGCCGGCCGACCTGGTCCAGGGCCAGCTCCCAGCCGTCCTCGGCCTCCGGCAGGTAGCGCTGGAGCAGGCCGAGAGTGGCCGGTTCCGCGCGCTCCAGCCGGCTCTCGAACCAGGCCGCGACCCGGGGGATCCGGGTGGAGCCGGCCCGCGAGAGCGCCAGCGACAGCTCCAGGTCGGGGTTGGTGCCGGGGTGGATGCGGCGGAAGAGCTTGAGGATGTACGCGGTGCCGTAGATGACCGAGCTGTTGGACTGCTCCGCGGTGGAGGCGCGACCGGGCAGGTTGGTGGGCAGCCCGGAGCCGGGGGTGCGGCGGAACGACAGCGAGCCGAACCGGTCGCCGGTGGCCAGGTGCTCCAGCAGCCGCCCGGTCAGCTCGGGATCGTGCACCGCGTCGTAGAGCGCCGCGCCGTCGTACGGGCCCTGGTTGAGCCGGCCGAGGACGGCGCTCGGCTCGATGTCGGCCGTCCCCGCGGAGCGGATGCCGAGCAGCAGCTGGTAGATGTCCCCGTGCGGTGCGCCCGCGGTGGTGGCGTGCTCGACCCGCAGCAGCAGGTGCAGCAGGGCCGGGTCGCCGACCTGGAGCGGGGTGCCGACCACGGGGGTGAGGCCGGTGATGGGCCGTCCCTTGCCGGCGTACCAGCGCTGGGTGGGGAGCCACTCGGCGATCAGGGGCAGGGCCGCCTGGACGAGTTCGCTGACCCCCAGAGCGGTTCTCCGGGCCGCGGCGCCGCGGGAGCCCACCGGCGCGGGGCCGGTGGGGGTGTCGCGGTGCAGATCGGCTTGAGAACGGGAGGTTTCGGACATGACTCCCTTTCCCCGGAAGCGGGCGGACTGCCCGACGGGTCTGGCCGGGTCCGTCAGTCTTCCGGATTTCGGCGGCGCGGCGGCGACGGCACGCGAGCGGTGCTCAGGTGTCACGCCTTCGTGTAAGTGGCCGTTGGGCTGTTCTCCGTACGCGGTGGTGCAGAGACCTCCGGGGGCGCGGGGTGTTCAACTCTCGCGCCCCCGGAGGGTTTGGTGGAACGGGTGCTCCTGGCGGATCGTTACTTCGATCGCCTGGCGCTGCTGAGGCGCGGGGGCTGCCGGAGCTGGAACCAGTAGAAGCCGTGCCCGGCGAGGGTGAGCAGGTACGGCCACTCACCGATCGAGGGGAAGCGCACCCCGCCGATCAGCTCGACCGGGTACCGCCCTCCGAACTGCCGCAGGTCGAGTTCGGTCGGCTGCGCGAACCGCGAGAAGTTGTTCACGCACATGACCAGGTCGCCCTCGTGCTCCCGCACGAAGGCCAGTACCGCGGGATTGCTGGAGGGCAGCTCGGTGTAGGTGCCGAGGCCGAACGCCGAGTTGAGCTTGCGGATCTCGATCATGCGACGCGTCCAGTGCAGCAGTGAACTCGAACTGCTCTGCTGCGCCTCGACGTTGGTCACCTGGTAGCCGTACACCGGATCCATGATGGGCGGCAGACTGAGCCTGCCCGGGTCGGCGGACGAGAAACCCGCGTTGCGGTCCGGGGTCCACTGCATCGGCGTGCGCACGCCGTCCCGGTCGCCCAGCCAGATGTTGTCGCCCATGCCGATCTCGTCCCCGTAGTAGAGCACCGGGGAGCCCGGCAGGGAGAGCAGCAGGGCGGTGAACAGCTCGATCTGGTTGCGGTCGTTCTCCAGCAGCGGGGCGAGCCGGCGGCGGATGCCCACGTTGGCGCGCATCCGGGGGTCCTTGGCGTACTCCGCGTACATGTAGTCGCGCTCCTCGTCGGTGACCATCTCCAGGGTCAGCTCGTCGTGGTTGCGCAGGAAGATGCCCCACTGGCAGCCGTGCGGGATGCGCGGGGTCTTGGCGAGGATCTCCGACACCGGGTAGCGGGACTCCCGGCGGACCGCCATGAAGATGCGCGGCATCACCGGGAAGTGGAACGCCATGTGGCACTCGTCGCCGCCGGAGGCGAAGTCGCCGAAGTAGTCGACGACGTCCTCCGGCCACTGGTTGGCCTCGGCGAGCAGCACGGTGTCGGGGTAGTCGGCGTCGATCTCCTTGCGGACCCGCTGGAGGAACTCGTGCGTCTCCGGCAGGTTCTCGCAGTTGGTGCCCTCGCGGGCGAACAGGTACGGCACGGCGTCCAGCCGGAAGCCGTCGATGCCGAGGTCGAGCCAGAACCGCAGCCCGGCGATCATCTCGTCCTGGACGCGGGGGTTGTCGTAGTTGAGGTCCGGCTGGTGGGAGAAGAACCGGTGCCAGAAGTACTGCTTGCGCACCGGGTCGTAGGTCCAGTTGGAGGTCTCGGTGTCGACGAAGATGATCCGGGCGTCCGGGTACTGCTTGTCGTCGTCGGCCCACATGTAGAAGTCGCCGTACGGGCCGTCCGGGTCCTCCCGGGAGGCCTGGAACCAGGGGTGCTGGTCGCTGGTGTGGTTCATCACGAAGTCGATGACCACGCGCATGCCGCGCAGGTGCGCGGCGTCGACGAACTCCATGAAGTCGGCGAGGTCGCCGAACTCCGGCAGGACCGACTTGTAGTCCGCGACGTCGTACCCGCCGTCGCGCAGCGGCGAGGCGAAGAACGGCGGCAGCCAGAGGCAGTCGACCCCGAGCCACTGGAGGTAGTCGAGCTTGGACGTGAGCCCCCTGAGGTCCCCGATCCCGTCGCCGTTGCTGTCCTGGAAGGACCGCACCAGCACCTCGTAGAAGACCGCACGTTTGAACCACTCGGGGTCCAGGTTCTTCTTCGAGGTCTCGGGGAAGGTGTCGGGGACGGGCTCGTTCACTGTCACGCTGGGTTCCTCCGAACCGTGAGGAGGTGAGCCGGCTCGGCTGAGGGATCGAGCCGGACGTAGTTGTGCCGGCCCCAGGTGTAGGCGGCGCCGGTGAGCTCGTCGTGCACCGCGAACGGGCCGTCCCCGTCGAGGGTGACGGTGGCCTCCTGGGCGTGGTGCGGGTCGAGGTTGACGACCGTGATGACGTGGTCGGTCAGGCCCTCGGTCGTGGTGGCGGTCTTGGAGAAGGCGAGTACCTGGTCGTTGTCGGTCGGGTGGAAGCGCAGGCCGCGCAGCTGCTGGAGCGAGGGGTGCCGGCGGCGCAGCCGGTTCAGCACGGTGAGCAGCGGGGCCAGGGAGTCGGTGCGGGTCCAGTCGCGGGGTCGCAGTTCGTACTTCTCGGAGTGCAGGTACTCCTCCGAGCCCGGGTGGGCCGGCTCGTTCTCGTACAGCTCGAAGCCGGCGTAGACGCCGTAGCTGGGGGAGAGGGTGGCGGCCAGTACGGCACGGATCGCGAACGCCGCCCGGCCGCCGGTCTGCAGGTACTCGTGCAGGATGTCCGGGGTGTTGGCGAAGAAGTTGGGCCGCATGTAGGAGGCGGCGTCGCCGGCGAGCTCGGAGAGGTATTCGGTGAGCTCCTGTTTGGTGGCGCGCCAGGTGAAGTACGTGTACGACTGGTGGAAGCCGATCTTCCCGAGGGTGTGCATCATCGCCGGCCGGGTGAAGGCCTCGGCCAGGAAGACCACGTCCGGATCGGTGCGGGCGATGTCGGCGAGCACCTTCTCCCAGAACAGCACCGGCTTGGTGTGCGGGTTGTCGACCCGGAAGATCCGCACGCCGTGGCTCATCCAGAACCGCAGGACCCGGAGGGTTTCCTTGACGATTCCGTCCATGTCCTGATCGAAGTTGATCGGATAAATGTCCTGGTACTTCTTCGGGGGGTTCTCGGCATAGGCGATGGTGCCGTCGGCGCGGTGGCTGAACCACTCCGGGTGCTTGTTGACCCAGGGGTGGTCCGGCGAGCACTGCAGCGCGAAGTCCAGGGCCACCTCCAGGTGCAGCGCCGCGGCCTCGGCGACGAAGTGGTCGAAGTCCTCGATGGTGCCGAGGTCCGGGTGGACGGCGTCGTGGCCGCCCTCCGGCGAGCCGATCGCCCAGGGTGAGCCGACGTCGTGCGGACCGGCCGTCAGGCTGTTGTCCGGCCCCTTGCGGAAGGCTCGCCCGATCGGGTGGACCGGCGGCAGGTAGACCACGTCGAAGCCCATCGCGGCGACGGCGGGCAGCCGCTCGGCGGCGGTGCGCAGGGTGCCCGAGCGCGGCGGCTCGACGCCGGAGGGGTCGACCACCGCGCCCTCCGAGCGGGGGAAGAACTCGTACCAGGAGCCGTACAGCGCGCGCTCGCGGTCCACCTGGAGCGGCAGCGGGCGGGAGGCGCTCACCAGTTCGCGCAGCGGGTAGCGGGCCAGCAGGTCGAGCACCTCGGGCGCGAGCGCCGCGGCCAGCCGGGACAGCGGCGGCAGACCGGCGTCGCGCAGGGCGTCCACCGCGGCCAGGATGTGCGCCCGGCCCTCCTTCTTCGGCACGCCGCCCGCGGCCCGCTCCAGCAGCAGCGCGCCCTCCTCCAGCACCAGCGCGGTGTCGATCCCGGCGGGCAGCTTCACCGCGGCCACCTTGCGCCAGGTGGCCAGCGGGTCGCTCCACGCCTCCACCAGGTAGGACCAGCGGCCGGGCGCGGTCGGAGTGACCTGCGCGCCCCAGCGGTCGGTGCCCTCGGCGAGTTCGCGCATCGGCGTCCACGGGCCGCTGCGGCCGCGCGGGTCGCGCAGGACGACGTTGGCGTTCACCGCGTCGTGGCCCTCGCGGAACACGGTGGCGGTGACCGCGAAGGTCTCGCCGACCACCGCCTTGGCCGGGCGACGGCCGGCGTCGACGAGGGGGCTGACGTCCAGGACGGGGATGCGGCCGATCACGGTGTCGCTCTCTGTCGTCTTGCGGGCGGCTGGCTTGCGGGCTGGGGTCTTGGCGGCGGGCTTGGCGGCGGGCTTGGCGGCGGGTCCGGTCGCGGACCCGCCGGTGGCCGTGGTGCGGGCGGGTGCCCGCCGGGGCGCCGGGCCGGCCTTCGCGGCGGCGCCCGTTCCGGAGCCGGCGATCGTCCCGGTGCCGGCGGTGGTGACCTCGGCGCCGGTGGCGGCGGTGCGGCGCGTGGTGGTGCGCCTGCGGGGTGCCGCCGGCCGGCTCTCCTCGGTCCCGGGTTGTCGGGCCGGTTCGGACGGCTGCTCCGGACGGTCGGCCGCGGCGCCCCGGGGTCCCGGCATCGCCGCGTCTGTCCGAGTGTCAGAATCCATCCGTCCGGCGGATTCCGCGACCGCTGCGTCGTGGCTTTCGGCCACCGGTGTGGACTGGTCCCGCGTGTCGCCGTGCATGCCAAACTCCTGCCCGAGATCGGCGGCAGCTCCCGCGGGCCGGGCCGGCCGGGGGGAGTACCGGGAGGACTGCTGGGTGGGGAGGACGTGCGACCGGAAGCCTGCCCGCGCCGCCGTCCCCGGCAACCTGCCCCGCTCCCGCCGAGCCCCTGGCGGGGCGCCCGAGAGCCCGCGCGCGTCCCGGCGCACGCCTCTCGGGGCACGCCCCTGGGCGACCCAACCCACCCGTGAACGAGCAGGCCGAGTCCCAGGACACGCGGCGGCGCGCGGTGAGCGCCGAATGGGCTAAGGAGGTTGGGAACCGATCAACGCGAAAAGGATTCGGACGTGCTGCTTCAAGGAGGGCGCCACCCGTCGCCGCACTCCCCGCAGCATCCACGACCTTGGTTCATAGTCGCACCGGCGACCGGACTTTTGCAGCGGTACGACAGTAGTTTCGGGCTTTGTCCGGGGCGGCTCCGCCGGTGGAAATGGATCTGTTCCGCAATGTTCACGCATTGGTAGCGCGATCCGACGGAACGTGCGCCGCGCGCGCCCCCTGTGCAGCCCAATGCGCCGAATGCGATCTCATCAATAGGCCGAACGGAGGCTCAATAGTCCACTTGACGCGCCCTCATGACAGCCGCCGGGGCTACGCTTCACGCCGTGAAGGCAATCCGCAGATTCACCGTCCGCACTGTCCTGCCCGAACAACTCCAGCCGTTGCACGAGCTGGCCCTCAACCTGCGCTGGTCCTGGCATCCCGAGACCAGGGACCTCTTCCGGTCCGTGGACCCGGAGGTCTGGGCGGCCACGGGGGAGGACCCGGTGCGCCTGCTGGGCGAGGTCCCGGCCGCGCGGCTCGCCGCGCTGGCCACCGACCGCCGGTTCCTGCGCAGACTCGGCGACCTCGCCGACGACCTGCGGGAGTACCTGGCCGGACCGCGCTGGTACCAGGCCGCCCAGCACGGCCTCGACCAACCGGTCGCCGATGCCGCGCAGCCCACCGCCATCGCCTACTTCTCGCCCGAGTACGGCATCGCCGCGGCGCTGCCCCAGTACTCCGGCGGCCTCGGCATCCTGGCCGGCGACCACCTCAAGGCGGCCAGCGACCTCGGCGTGCCGATCATCGGCGTCGGGCTGTTCTACCGCCACGGCTACTTCCGGCAGTCCCTCAACCGGGACGGCTGGCAGCAGGAGCGCTACCCGCTCCTCGACCCGGACGAACTCGCCGTCACGCTGCTCCGGGAGAGTGACGGCACCCCCTGCCGGATCGACCTCGCGCTGCCCGGCGGCCGCACCCTCGCCGCGCACGTCTGGCGGGCCCAGGTCGGGCGGGTGCCGCTGCTGCTGCTCGACTCCGACATCGAGGCCAACTCGGCCGCCGAGCGCGACGTCACCGACCGCCTGTACGGCGGCGGCAGCGAGCACCGGCTGCTCCAGGAGATGCTGCTCGGCATCGGCGGCGTCCGTGCGGTGCGCGCCTACTGCCGGCTCACCGGCCACCCCGCGCCCGAGGTCTTCCACACCAACGAGGGCCACGCCGGCTTCCTCGGGATCGAGCGGATCCGCGAGCTGATCACCGACGGTCCGGCCGAGCCCGGTCTGGACTTCGCCGCCGCCCTGGAGGCCGTCCGGGCCGGCACCCTGTTCACCACCCACACGCCCGTCCCGGCCGGCATCGACCGCTTCGACCGGGACCTGGTCGCCCGCCACTTCGGCGGCGACGCGGCACTGCCCGGCGTCCCGGCCGACCAGGTGCTCGCGCTCGGCGCCGAGACCTGGCGCGGCGGGGACCCGAAGCTGTTCAACATGGCGGCGATGGGCCTGCGGCTCGCCCAGCGCGCCAACGGCGTCTCGACCCTGCACGGCGAGGTCAGCCGGTCCATGTTCAACGGACTCTGGCCGGGATTCGACGCCGCGGACGTCCCGATCACCTCGGTCACCAACGGCGTCCACGCGGCGACCTGGATCGACCCGGCGGTCGTCCGGCTCGGCGCCGCCGAGATCGGCGCCGACCGCGCCGAGGACGCCATGACCACCGGGGACGCCAAGCGCTGGACGGGCCTGGAGCGGATCGGCAACAGCGAGATCTGGGAGCTGCGCCGCAGCCTGCGCGCCCAGCTCGTCGAGGAGGCCCGCCACCGGCTGCGCGCCTCCTGGCGCCAGCGCGGCGCCGGCGAGGCCGAGCTCGGCTGGGTCTCCTCGGTGCTCGACCCGGACGTGCTCACCATCGGGTTCGCCCGCCGGGTGCCCTCCTACAAGCGGCTCACCCTGATGCTGCGCGACCAGGAGCGGCTGCGCGCCCTGCTGCTGAGCCCGACCAGGCCGGTGCAGATCGTGGTCGCCGGCAAGGCCCACCCGGCCGACGACGGCGGCAAGCGGCTGATCCAGCAGATGGTCGCCTTCGCCGACGACCCGGCCGTCCGGCACCGGATCGTCTTCCTGCCGGACTACGACATGGCGATGGCCCGCCACCTCTACCCGGGGTGCGACGTCTGGCTGAACAACCCGCTCCGCCCGCTGGAGGCCTGCGGCACCTCGGGGATGAAGGCCGCGCTGAACGGCTGCCTCAACCTGTCCGTCCTGGACGGCTGGTGGGACGAGTGGTACGACGGCCAGAACGGCTGGGCGATCCCCACCGCCGACGAGAGCGCCGGCGTCCTCGACCCGGAGAGCGGCGAGGCCGAGCGGCGGGACGACATCGAGGCCGCCGCACTGTACGACCTGATCGAGCACCAGGTGGCCGCCCGGTTCTACGACCGGGGCGCGGACGGGCTGCCGCACCGCTGGATCGCCATGGTCCGGCACACCCTGGTCACCCTCGGGCCCAAGGTGCTGGCGGGGCGGATGGTCCGCGAGTACGTCGAGCGGCTGTACACCCCGGCGGCGCTGGCCCAGCGGGAGCTGGCGGCGGCGGTGCCCGGCGGGCCGGTGACCGGCCCGTACGCGGGGGCCCGCGAGCTGGCCGGCTGGAAGGCCAAGGTCCGGGAGGCCTGGCCGGCCGTCCGGGTCGAGCACGTCGAGGCGGAGTGCCCGGACGAGGCGCAGGAGCTGGGCAGCTCGCTGGCGCTGCGGGTGCAGGTCGCGCTCGGCGCGCTGGAGCCCGGTGACGTGGAGGTGCAGGTGGTCTCCGGCCGGGTGGACGAGTCGGACGGCATCTCGGATGCCTGCCTGCTCGCCCTCAAGCCGGTCGGCGGGCCGGACCTCGACGGGCGCACCCGCTACGAGGGCTCGCTGGAGCTCTGCCGGACGGGCCCGTTCGGGTACACCGTCCGGGTGCTGCCGGCCCATCCGCGGCTGGCCTCGCCGGCCGAGCTGGGCCTGGTGGCGCTGCCGCCGGAATCCACCGGGATGGACGCGGGGCTGCTGCGCTGAACGGGTGGGGAGGGCCGGTCGGTCCGGCTCTCCCCACCCCGCCCGGCCGGGCGGGGCCTAGCGGACGGCGGCGACCAGGGAGTCGGTGACGGAGCGCCAGGCCACCCCGGCCTCGCGGAACCCGGTCTCGACGAGCCGGGCGGTGTGCCAGTCGGCGGGGTGCACGGCGCCCTGGGCGTGCGAGCCGTAGAGCGCGTTGCGGGCGGCGACCTCCTCGGCGAGCAATGGGTCGGCCGCGGCCGCCGCCCACCAGCCGGCCCAGTCGAGCACGCCGTCGGCCCGCTCGCGTTCCTGGCGCCGCTGCTGGAAGGCCTCGTCGGCCGCGGTGAGCAGCGGGATCGTCGACTCGGGGGTGTGGTCGGCGTTGAGGAAGACGCCCCCGGGGCGGACCAGCTCGGCGAGGTCCCCGTACAGCCGGACGAGGTCGTCGGTGGGCAGCCAGTGCAGGGCGGTGGCGGTCACCACGGCGTCGAACGGGCCGGGCGGGAGCCGGGTGGCCCAGTCCGGGTCCTTGAGGTCGGCGGTCACCAGGGTGAACCGGGGCTCGTCGGCGAAGATGCCGCGGGCGATGGCCATCAGCGCCGGGTCCTGGTCGACGCCGACGCTGACCGCGCCGGGCAGCCGGGCGAGCAGTCGTTCGCTGATGCTGCCGGTGCCGCAGGCCAGGTCGAGGACGCGCGGCTCGGGGCCGGCGACCGCCTCGACGACGTCCAGCATGGCGCGGAACCGCTCCTCGCGGTCGGGCAGGTACCACTCCTGCTGGCGGTCCCAGCTGCGCTGCCAGTCCTGCCAGTGCGTCCGGTCGGTCACGTCCGCTCCCTAGGTCGTCGGCCTGCGGACCGGTGCGGGCCGGTGCGGCCCGGTCGGTCCCGGGGACGACTCTAGGCCCTTTCGGTAATGGATGAAAGGGCCTAGAGGCTATTACCCGCGCGGCGCGGTCAGACCAGGCTGTCCCGCCAGGCCTGATGCAGCTCGGCGAAGCGGCCGGAGCCTTCGATCAGCTCCTGCGGGGTGCCGTCCTCGACGATCCGGCCCTGGTCCATCACCAGGACGCGGTCGGCGATCTCGACGGTGGAGAGCCGGTGGGCGATGATCACGGCCGTCCGCCCGGCCAGCACGGTGCGCATCGCCCGCTGGACGGCCTGCTCGCCGGGCACGTCCAGCGAGCTGGTCGCCTCGTCCAGGATCAGCACCGCCGGGTCGGCCAGCAGGGCCCGGGCGAAGGCGACCAGCTGGCGCTGGCCGGCCGAGATCCGGCCGCCGCGCTTGCGCACGTCGGTGTCGAAGCCCTCCGGCAGCGCGGCGACGAACTCGTACGCGCCGATGTCCCGGGCGGCCTGCTCGACCTCCGCGCGGGAGGCACCGGGACGGCCGATCGCGATGTTCTCGGCGACGGTGCCGGAGAACAGGAACGACTCCTGCGTCACCATGACCACCCCGCGCCGCAGTTCCGGCGTGGCGAGGTCGCGCAGGTCCACCCCGTCGAGGCTGATCCGGCCGCCGGTCGGGTCGTAGAAGCGGGCCAGCAGCTTGGCGACCGTCGACTTGCCCGCGCCGGTAGCCCCGACCACGGCCACGGTCTGGCCGGCCGGCAGCACCAGGTCGAAGGCGGGCAGCACCTCCTTGCCGGAGCGGTAGCCGAAGGCGGTCTTCTCGAAGTGCACCTCGCGCCCCTTGGCCGCGGCGGTGGACCGCTGGGCCGGGAGCTCCTTCGGCTCGGCGGGCTCCGCGACGGTCGGCTCGTGGGCGAGCAGGCCGGCGATCTTCTCCAGGGCGGCGGCGGCCGACTGGTAGCTGTTCAGGAACATCGCGAGCTGGTCGATCGGGTCGAACAGGCGGCGCAGGTAGAGCACGAAACCGGTGAGCACGCCGAGCTCCACCGCGCCGTCGGTGACCAGGAAGGCCCCGAGCAGCACCACACCGGCGCTCCAGACGTTCGCGGTGGCGCGGGAGAGGCCGACGTAGCGGGCGATCTCCAGCAGGCCGTCCGCCGTGGCGGCGGCCGACTGCCGGTTGACCACGGAGAACGCGGCGTCGTTGGCCCGCTCGCGGCGGAAGGCCTGGACGGGGCGGATGCCGTTCATGGTCTCGGTGAAGCGCACGATCAGCGAGGCGGCCGAGGTGCGCGAGCGGCGGTAGACCCGGCGGGAGCGGCTCCGGAACGAGCGGGCGATCAGGAACAGCGGGACGAACGAGGCCAGCGAGACCAGGCCCAGCCGCCAGTCCATCACCAGCAGCAGCACCGAGATGTAGAAGACCGAGAGGAAGACGGTCAGCAGCTCCTGGAGGCCCTCGGAGAGCAGCTCGCGCAGCGCGTCCACGTCGGAGGTGGCGCGGGAGATGATCCGGCCCGAGGTGTACCGCTCGTGGAAGTCCAGGCTGAGGCGCTGGGCGTGCCGGAAGATCCGGCCGCGCAGCTCCAGCAGGATGTCCTGGTTGATCCGGGCGCTGATCTTGATGAACGCCCACTGCAGCACGGTGCTGATCAGCGCGCAGGAGAGGTAGGCGGTGATCACCGCGACCAGCGGGCCGGCGTCGTGGTCGCGCAGTGCCGGGATGCCCCGGTCCATGGCGATCGCCACCAGCAGCGGACCGGACTGCAGCGCCGCCTGCTGGAGCAGGATCACCACCATCGCGACGGTGATCCGGGCCCGGTGCGGGCCGAGCAGCGCGCGCAGCAGCGCCCGGGGCGCGCCCGGCGGGACGGGGATGTCCTCCTCGTCGGCCGGGGGCGCGGGCAGCTCCTCCTCCGGCGCGGCCTTCGCCGCCTCCGTGGACTTCGCCGACTTCTCGGCGGGTTCGAGCGTGGTGGTCATCGGGCGGCGCCCCTCTCCGGTACCAGGGCGGCGTCGCCCGACATCAGTTCGCGGTAGCGCGCCGAGCTGCGCAGCAGCTCCTGGTGGGTGCCGACGGCCTCGATCCGGCCGTCCGAGAGCACCGCGACCCGGTCGGCGAGCAGCACGGTGCTCGGCCGGTGGGCCACCACCAGCGCGGTGGTGGAGCCGAGCACCTGCCGCAGGGCCCGCTCGACGAGCGCCTCGGTGTGCACGTCCAGCGCGGAGAGCGGGTCGTCCAGGACGAGGAAGGCCGGGGCGCCGACCACGGCGCGGGCCAGCGCCAGGCGCTGGCGCTGGCCGCCGGAGAGGCTGAGGCCCTGCTCGCCGACCTCCGTCCCGGCGCCGTCGGGCAGCTTCTCGACGAAGCCGGCCTGGGCGGTGGCCAGCGCGGCGGCGAGCTGCTCGGGGCCGGCGCCGGGCGCGCCCATCAGCACGTTCTCCCGGACGGTGGCGGAGAACAGGGTCGGCTCCTCGAAGGCGACCGAGACCAGCTCGCGCAGCCGCTCGCGGGGCAGCTCGCGGATCGGGCGGCCGTCCAGCGTGATGGTGCCGGCGGTGGCGTCGTACAGCCGGGGGAGCAGCGCGGTGAGCGTGGTCTTGCCGCTGCCGGTGGCACCGACCAGGGCCATCGTCTCGCCGCTGCGGATGTGCAGGTCGATGCCCCGGAGCAGGTCGGGGGTGTCGGGCGGCGCGTCGGGGTAGCGGAAGCGGACGCCGGTGAGCCGGATGCCGTCGGGGGCGGAGCCCGGCGTCGTGGCCGTGGTGTCGGCGGCGTCGGCCGGGGCCGGCTCGGTGTCGTCGTCCGGCAGCGGCTCGTCCAGCACCTCGAAGAAGCGGTCGGCGGCGGTGGCGGCCTCGTTGGCGTAGGCGAGCAGCCAGCCCAGCGACTCGACCGGCCAGCGCAGCGCGAGCGCGGTGGAGAGGAAGGCGACCAGGGTGCCGGTGCTCAGCTCGTCGTGCGCCACCAGGTAGCAGCCGACCGCGAGGGCGCAGCCGAGGGCCAGCTCGGGCAGGCCGACGATGACCGCCCAGAGGTTGGCGAGCAGGCCGGCCTTGCGCAGCTCGGTCCGGCGCAGGTCGTGCGTCCGGGCCCGGAAGCGGTCGGCCATCGACCGGTGGCGGCCGAAGGCCTTGAGGATGCGGATGCCGAGGATGGACTCCTCGATGACGGTGGCGAGGTCGCCGTTCTGGTCCTGGGCGACCCGGGCGGCGCCGGAGTAGCCGGCCTCGAACCTCCGGGTCAGCACCATCAGCGGGACGGCGGGCGCCAGCACGATCAGGGCCAGCCGCCAGTCCTGGGTGAACATCAGGGCGGTGCCCGCGAGGAAGGTCGCGGTGTTGACGATCAGGAAGACCAGCGGGAAGGCCAGGAACAGCCGCATGGTGTACATGTCGGAGGTCGCCCGGGAGAGCAACTGGCCGGAGCCCCAGCGGTCGTGGAAGGAGATCGGCAGCCGCTGCAGCCGGGCGAAGAGGTCGCCGCGCATCGCCGTCTCCACCCCGGCCAGGGGTTTGGCGAGGATGACCCGGCGGGCGTAGAACAGGGCCGCCTCGAAGAGCCCGAGCGCCAGGAGCAGGCCGATCAGCGGCCAGAGCGCGCCGACGTCGTGGTCGGTGATCGGTCCGTCGACGATTCGGCCGAGAACGATCGGGACGAGCAGCACGCTGAGCGCGGCGAACAGCGCGGCGGCGACCGAGGCGGTCAGCCGCCAGCGGATCGCGCGGGCGTAGGGCCACAGGCGCAGCAGCGAGCGGACCGTCGACCGGTGGGCGGACGTGGGGGCGGGGGCTTGGTTCTCGGCCATCGCCGTGAGCGTAGGTCGGGCCCGCGTCATTTCTCATCAGGTTTTTCGCACCTGTCGTCGAGAACCGGCCACCGGTGGCCGGGACGCGTGGGGTGCGGGGGTCAGCGAGGGGCGGGTGCGCGCAGCAGGCGCAGCGAGTGCCCGCCGAGCAGGGCGGTGTCCGGGGAGGGGAGCGGGCCGTTCTCCTCGCTCGCGGTGTCCAGCACCGTCTCGTACCGCGCGTCCGGCGCGGCCCAGGGTTCGCCTGGCAGCGTGAAGGCCACCGGGTCGGGGCCGGTGTTGAGCAGCAGCAGGAAGCTGTCGTCGCGCAACGGGCGTCCGTGCTGGTCGCGTTCGGACATCGCGGTGCCGGAGAGCAGCATCCCGAGGCAGGCCGTGGGGGCGAACCAGTCGGCCTCGGTCATCTCCTTGCCGCGCGGGGTGAACCAGGCCAGGTCCGGCTGGCCGCCGGGGGTGGCGGCCCGGCCGGAGAAGAACGCCCGCTGCCGCAGCACCGGGTGGGCGCGGCGCAGCCGGACGAGGCGGGCGGTGAGGTCGCGCAGCCCGGCCCAGTCGCGGTCCGCCAGCAGGGACCAGTCCAGCCAGCTGATCTCGTTGTCCTGGCAGTAGGCGTTGTTGTTGCCGCGCTGGGTGCGGCCGAACTCGTCCCCGGCGGTGATCATCGGGACGCCGGTGGAGAGCAGCAGGGTGGCCATCAGGTTGCGCAACTGGCGCAGGCGCAGGGCCTGGACGGCCGGATCGGCGGTCTCCCCCTCGGCGCCGTGGTTCCAGGACCGGTTGTCGTCGGTGCCGTCCCGGTTGGCCTCGCCGTTGGCCTCGTTGTGCTTGCGGTCGTAGGAGACCAGGTCGCGCAGGGTGAAGCCGTCGTGCGCGGTGACGAAGTTGACCGAGGCGTAGGGGCGCCGGCCGCCGCGCTGGTAGAGGTCGGAGGAGCCGGAGAGCCGGTAGCCGAGCTCGCGGACGTCCGGGCGGGCGCCGCGCCAGAAGTCCCGCACGGTGTCCCGGTACTTGTCGTTCCATTCGGCCCACAGCGGGGGGAAGCCGCCGACCTGGTAGCCGCCCGCGCCGACGTCCCAGGGCTCGGCGATCAGCTTGACCCGGCTCAGCACCGGGTCCTGGGAGACGGCGGCGAGGAAGGGGTGGTCCATCTCGACGCCGTCGCTGCCGCGGGCGAGCGCGGCGGCGAGGTCGAAGCGGAAGCCGTCCACGCCCATCTCGGTCACCCAGTACCGCAGCGAGTCGGTGATCAGCCGGATCACCTGCGGCCGCCGGGTGTCCAGGGTGTTGCCGCAGCCGGTGTAGTCGGCGTAGCCGCGCGGGCGGTTCAGCGGCAGCCGGTAGTACCCGGCGTTGTCGATGCCCCGCAGCGAGAGGGCGGGGCCCAGCTCGGCGCCCTCGGCGGTGTGGTTGTAGACCACGTCGAGGACGACCTCGATGCCGGCGGCGTGCAGCGCGCGCACCATCCGCTTGAACTCGCCCACCTGGCCGCCGCGGCTGCCGGAGGAGGAGTAGCCGGCGTGCGGGGCGAAGAAGCCGACGGTGTTGTACCCCCAGTAGTTGCCCAGGCCGCGGGCCTGGAGGTGGTCCTCGCTGGCGTACTGGTGCACCGGCAGCAGCTCGACGGCGGTGACGCCGAGCCCGGTGAGGTGGGCGATGGCGGCGGGGTGGGCGAGGCCCGCGTAGGTGCCGCGCAGCTCCGGCGGCACCTCGGGGTGGCGCATGGTGAAGCCGCGCACGTGCAGCTCGTACAGCACGGTCTCCGCCCAGGGGGTCTTCGGGCGGTGGTCGTCGTACCAGTCGTCGTCGTCGTGGACCACGACGGACCTGGGCACGTAGCGGGCCGAGTCGCGGTTGTCCCGGACGGTGTCGGCGACGTCGGCCTCGGGCCAGTTGCGGACGGCGGAGCAGACCGCGTCGTGGGAGGTGTAACAGCCGTCGACGGCCCGGGCGTAGGGGTCGAGCAGCAGCTTGGCCGGGTTCCACCGGGCGCCGGTCCACGGGTCCCAGCGGCCGTGGACCCGGAAGCCGTACCGGGTGCCCGGGCGGACGCCGGGCAGGAAGCCGTGCCAGGTCTGGAAGTTCTGCTCGGTGAGGCGGTGTCTGCTCTCCTGGCCGTCCTCGTCGAAGAGGCAGAGGTCGACCGCCTCGGCGCCGGCCGCCCAGAGCGCGAAGTTGGTGCCCTGGCGGCCCTGGGCATCGGTGCGGAAGCGGGCGCCGAGCGGCTGCCAGCTGCCGGGCCACGGTGGCTCGGTGCCGGTACCGCCGCGCGGCCGCACTCCGGCTTCCAGCTCCTGCCCTGACGCCATGGCCCTACCCTCCCTGGGCGGGGTGTCCCGGACCCCGTTCACCTTCTCTTTCCCTGATCCTGCTGATCGGAAGCCGCTGAACGGTGGCTTACCGGCGGATGGCGGCCGGGGGCCGCGCGCCGCGGGGGCGGTTCGGGCACGCCGCCCGGGCCCGAACCGGGGCCACCACCGGGCCGCCGGCCGCCCGGTGGTGGGCCGCCGGAGTGAGGTTCACCCGGCGGTCCGCGTGTCCTGCCGGGATTGCCCTCGTTGTCCGGGGTATCGGACGGAAACGGCGGGAGGCCCCGGAATGCGGCCCCGAGTACTGGTGTGGGCGCGCCGTGCGGCGGCGCTGGGGTGGAGCCTGGCGGTGCTGACGGGGTGCGCCGGCGGGGGCGGTCCGGCGGCCGGCCCGGCCCAGGACGCGGCGGCCCCGGGGCACACGGCCCCGCCGGCCCCCTCCCGGGCGGCGATCACCGCGCTGCCCGCCGACGGCGCCGAGGACGTCCCGCCGGACGGCGCGGTCCGGGTCTCGGTGGCCCAGGGCCGGCTGGTCTCCGTCCGGCTGGCCGACGCGAAGGGCACCGAGGTGGCCGGGACGCTCTCCCCGGACGGTGCGAGCTGGGCGCCGAACGGCCCGCTGCCGCTCGGCACCGCGTACACCCTGGACTCGGTGGCCGAGGACGACCAGGGCCAGAAGGCGAACCAGCACACGGACTTCTCGACGGTGGCCCGGGCGCACACCTTCGTCGCCTTCTTCACCCCGGAGGACGGCTCCACGGTCGGCGTCGGCATGCCCGTCTCGCTGCGCTTCAGCCGCCCGATCACCGACCGGGCGGCCGTCGAGCGGGCGGTGACGGTGACGGCCGACCCGCCGGTGGAGCTGGCCGCGCACTGGTTCGGCACCCAGCGGCTGGACGTCCGGCCGAAGGCCTACTGGGCGGCCGGCACCAAGGTCGCGGTGGCGCTGCGGCTCAAGGACGTGCAGGGGGCGCCGGGCGCGTTCGGCACCCAGACCAGGGACGTCCGGTTCACCGTCGGCCGGGCCCAGGTCTCCACGGTGGACCTGGACGCCCACACCCTGACCGTGCGGGCCGGGGCGGGCGGCAAGGTGGTGCGCACGCTCAAGGTGTCCGGCGGGGACCCGAAGCACACCACCTACCGGGGCGTGCTGGTGGTCTCCGAGAAGTACCGCACGACCAGGATGAACTCGCAGACCGTCGGGATGGGCGACGAGTACGACATCAAGGACGTCCCGCACGCGATGCGGCTGACCACCTCCGGCACCTTCATCCACGGCAACTACTGGGCCGACCCGGCGGTGTTCGGCACGGCCAACACCAGCCACGGCTGCATCGGCCTGGCCGACGCCAAGGGCGGGACGAGCAAGGACACCCCGGCGGGCTGGCTGTTCGAGCACACCATCCCCGGGGACGTGATCGAGGTGAAGGCGGCCACCGGGGACGCCGTCCCGCCGAGCAACGGGTTCAACGGCTGGAACCTGCCCTGGGCCCAGTGGGTCGCGGGCAGCGCGATCGAGCGCTGAGCCACCGGCCCCTGGCCCCGGCTGCGGGGCGGTGACCCTCCCGCCGGTCTTCACCGCTGTTCCACCTGTGATTCACCGCACTCCCCCCGGGGTTCACTCATTCGGCCCAGCTATCCTGCTTGCCGCGCCGAAGACCGGCGCGGAAGATCGCCGGTCCGGTGCAACCCGTCCGGGCGAACACGCGTCCATCTGGATGGACACCGGGAGGGGAGAAACCGTGAAGCCGGTTTTGGCGGACGACGCCGCGATAGGGACCACCAGCCGTCGGATGCGCCGCGGCGCAGTGGCGCTCGCGATGGGCGGGGTGCTGCTGCTCACCGCGGCATGTGGGGACGACAAGGGCAGTGACGGGGGCAGCGGCGGGGGTGACGCGGCCGCCACGGCGGGTGCCAACGGTGGGGGCGCTCCGGCGCCCGGCCAGAGCTCGGCGGCGCCGAAGACCTCGGCCGCGGTGCTGACCGTCGAGCCGAAGGACGGTGCCCAGGACGTCTCGCCGACCAACGCGCTGGCCGTCTCGGTCGCGAGCGGCAAGCTCACCACCGTCGAGGTCACCGACAAGGAGGGCAAGCCGGTCGCCGGGGCGATCACGCCGGACGGCTCCGGCTGGAAGCCCAGCGCGCCCCTGGCCGTCGGCATGGTCTACAAGGTGAGCGCGCAGGCCCAGGACGCCGAGGGCCTGGTGACGGCGTCGACGACCTCGTTCACCACGCTGACCCCGGCGAAGACGATCTCCACGAACGACAACATCGCCGACAACGCCACCTACGGCGTCGGCATGATCGTCTCGGTGGTCTTCAACAAGGACGTGAAGAACAAGGAGGCCGTGGCGAAGGGGATCACCTTCGAGACCAGCGACGGCGCCGCCACCGAGGTGAAGGGCCACTGGTTCGGCACCAAGCGGCTGGACTTCCGCCCGGCCGAGTACTGGAAGCCGGGGACGAAGGTCACCATCCACTACCGGCTGAAGAACGTCGAGGTCGCCCCCGGCATCTACGGCGACGTGGACAAGGACGAGCCGTTCACCATCGGCCGCTCCCAGGTCTCGACGGCCGACTCGGCCGCCCACACGATGACGACCGTCCGGGACGGCAAGAGCACCACGGTGCCGGTCACCCTCGGCGCCGACGCGACCCCCTCCTGGGGCGGCACCATGGTGATCATGTCCAAGGAGAAGGTCACCCGGATGAACTCGCAGACCGTCGGTCTCGGCGGCGAGTACGACATCCAGGACGTCCCGCACGCGATGCGGCTCACCACCTCCGGCACCTTCGTGCACGGCAACTACTGGGCCAACCCCTTCGGCAAGTCCAACGCGAGCCACGGCTGCGTCTCGATGGCCGACGAGAAGGGCGGCAGCGACACCTCGGTGGCGGGCAAGTTCTTCAACGACTCGCTGGTCGGCGACGTGGTGAAGATCGTGAACACCAAGGAGAAGACCGTCGCGCCCGACAACGGGCTCGGCGGCTGGAACATCGGCTGGGCCAACTGGTAGGTCCGGCGACACACGCTCTACCCCGGCGGCAGCCCCGGTAGTCCCGGTTCGACGACGACCGGCCCGATCCTCACTCGTTGGGGTCGGGCCGGTCGTCGTTCGTGGCGTGATCGTCGCCCGGATGGCGCAACCTTTCCGGTGGATGGCGCGTGTATCTGTCGAGTCCCCTCGTGGTCGAGCGGGATCAACGGGAGGAGTCGGCATGAGGTCGATACGGACAGTGGTGGCCGCCGGTCTGATGGGCGGCGCGCTGGTGCTGACCAGCGCGTGCGGCGGGGGCGACGGCGCGGCCGGCGGGAGCGCGGCCAAGGCGGACCTGGGGGGCGCGGCGGGCGTCGCGGCGACCGCCTCCGCGCCGGCGTCCGGAGCGGCACCGGCCTCCGGGGCGGCGCCGGCCGATGCCCCCGCGTCGACCCCGGCGGCGCCGAAGGTGTCGGCGGCGGTGCTGGACATCCAGCCGAAGAACGGCGCGGTGGACGTGGCCCCGAGCGGCGCGCTCAAGGTCGCGGTGGCGGGCGGCAAGCTCACCACGGTCAAGGTGAGCGACCGGACCGGCAAGGAGGTCGCCGGGACGATCGCCGCCGACGGCGGCAGCTGGACGCCGACGGCCGGCCTGGCGGTCGGCACCGCCTACCAGGTGAGCGCGATGGCGGCGGACGCCAACGGCGTGGTCGCCTCGGCGGACAGCGGCTTCACCACGCTGACGCCCGAGCGCGAGGCGAAGGCGAGCGACAACGTCGAGGACAACGCCACCTACGGGGTCGGCATGATCGTCTCGGTCGACTTCGACAAGGACGTGAAGAACAAGGAGGCGGTCGCCAAGGGCATCACCTTCGAGTCCGACAACGGCACCGTGGTGAAGGGCCACTGGTTCGGCAACCGCCGGCTGGACTTCCGCCCCGAGGCGTACTGGAAGCCGGGGACGAAGGTCACCGTCCACTACCGGCTGAAGAACGTGGAGCTCGCCCCCGGCGTCTACGGCGGCGTGGACCGGGACGAGCCCTTCACGATCGGGCGATCGCAGGTCTCGACGGTTGACGCGAAGACGCACAGGATGACGGTGGTCAACGACGGCAGGAGCTCCGTCGTCGACATCACCTCCGGCTCCTCGGAGCACCCCACCTGGAACGGCACCATGGTGGTGATGTCCAAGGAAGGCGTGGTGCGGATGCAGTCCAGCAGCATGCCCGGGATGACCGGGGACCCGTACGACCTCCAGGTGCCGCACTCGATGCGGCTGACCACGTCCGGCACGTACGTACACGGCAACTACTGGAGCAGCGCCTTCGGCAAGGACAACGTCAGCCACGGCTGCGTCGGCCTCAAGGACGTCAAGGGCGGCGGCGACGGCACCTCGGCGGGCACCTTCTACGACGGCTCGCTGATCGGCGACATCGTGACGGTGCAGAATTCCTCGCGCGGCACGGTGGCTCCGGACAACGGCCTCAGCGGCTGGAACCTGGCCTGGAGTGCCTGGTAGGAGGCGGTTTGCGGCAACCCGGGCTTGACGCGCACCCGGCCCGGGTTGCATCCGGCATATGCCGAGCGGGTAGTGATCGTTTGCTCATTGTCCGTACGCGGCCGCTTGCGTTCCGCAATGATGGACCGCATGGCGGGTTGGGGCGAAACAGATCAGTCATCACTTCCTGGGTCGAGCTTGGTCGCTGAGGCATCGTGGATGTGCTTCCAGGACGCGCTGGCGGCCCTGGAGCGGCTCAGCTCCGAGGAGCTGGAGCGGATGTACTTCGGCAGGCTGTGCGACCAGTCGGCACCGGGCGAGATGCGGTTGCCGTCGAGGCCGGAGTCCGGGCCGCTGGCCCGCCGGCTGGTGCTCTCGGTGCTGGAGTCCTGGGAGCTGCACCAGCAGTTGGAGGTCGGCGAGCTGCTCACCAGCGAGCTGGTGGCCAACGCGGTGCGGCACGCGGCCGGGCGGACCATCGGCGTCCAGGTGTCGCGCAAGCCCGGCTGGCTGCGGGTCGAGGTGCGGGACTCCTCGCGGGCGCTGCCCTGTCTGATCATGGCCGAGCCGCTGCCGATCAACGAGTACGGGCGCGGGCTCAAGGTCGTCGACGACCTCGCCGACCGCTGGGGCGCCGATCTGCTGCCGCGCGGCAAGGGCGTCTGGTTCGAGCTCAAGGTGCGCGAGCGCCACTGAGGCGTCGCGGCGGCCCCCGCCGTGGTCGCGCCCCCGCCGTGGTCGCGCCGCAGCCGTGGCCGTGCCCGGAAAACGCGCAGGGCCCCCGATCCACCGTGTTCCGGTGCGTGGGGGCCCCTGCAAGTCATCGCGCGGCCAAGGGGGTGCGTGCCGACACGATGGGCGACGGCCGTGCCAGGTCGGGCGGGCCGTAGTCTCGGTGTCCTCGGCGGGTCGTCGTCGTCCGCCGCCGGACATCTCGACTATCGCACGGATCTCAGCATGTGGGCAAACCGGCTGGCTTTGATTTCAAGGTTTGTAACCTAGTTCACCTTTGGAATTTGCATAGGTTAACGCTGTCGCCTGAGATTATTCATGAGCGAGCCGTGTAGACCCTGTGACGAGGCTCTGTGACGAGGCCCTGTCGGGGCCGGCGGTCCGAGTGCTAGCGGACGCCCTGCCCCGGGCCGCGCAGCGAGAGCAGCGGGGTATCGACGCCGAGCTTGGTGGCGCTGCCCTGGAGGGCCTCCCGCAGGTACGGGTAGAGCACCGTCACGCCGATCCGGTCGACGAACAGCTGCTGCAGTTCGGCGGGAAGCTCGAACGGCGCGCCGAGCGAGAAGGCCGCCGCCGCGTCCACCACGAAGTCGGCCTGGGCGCTCCCCAGTTCCAGCCGGCAGCGGACCTCCAGGGTGGTCCCGTCGTCGCCCTCGCGGAGCCAGACCGCGAGCGTGGTCCGGTTCTCCGCCCCGCTGCGCGGCTCCTGCTGGTCGAAGAGGCGCCGGCCGGAGACCTCCAGGAAGGTGACGTCCTCCAGCTCGGTGGCGGCGGAGAGCTCGTCGAGGGTGGCGAAGCGCCGAACCCCCCGGCGGGCGGGCGAACCGGCCATCAGACGGTCACCGACCGCTGCGCGTCGTCGCCCCAGGCGGTCGGCCGGGACCGTGCCCCGCGCTCGCGGACGGCCACCCGGACCTGCACCTCGACGGGCGCGGGCTTCCAGGCGGGCGTCAGGTCCGCGGCGGTGTGGTCGACCAGGCTGTACAGCCGGGCGTCGACCGCGCGGGCGTACCGCTGGAGCGTGGAGTAGCGGGCGTCGCCGCCCACCCGCTCGAACTCGGAGATCGTCGACTGCGACGTCCCCATCAGGTCCGCCACGTCGCGCTGGGTCAGACCGCGCTTCTTGCGGGCCACCACCAGGGTCTCCACGAGTTCGGCGTAGGCCTGCGCGTCGGCCAGGCTCGCGGCGACGCGGGGATCGTCCGGGTCGAGGTCGAGTAGATCGTGCAGCGTGGGTGCCATGGCCGCCTCCCCTCAGAGTGCTTCAACATTATCGCCCGAAGCCGATATCGAGAACCGGGAACTCAGCCCGCCGACGGCCGGTTCCGCCACTCCCGGAGCCGCCGCTCCGCGGCGCCGCGCTCGTTCGGCGGGGTCTTCTGGGACTTCTTCTGGAAGAACGACAGGGCGAGCAGGACCAGGCCCTCGCCCTCCTCCGCGAAGAGCAGCCGGAAGGTGCGGTGATCGCCGGTGAGCCGCACCTCCAGGAGGTCGTTGCCGAGGTCCTTGACGTCCCCCGGCAGGGTCTGCCGCTCCTTGACCCGGTTCATCAGGACGAACAGCCGGGCCCGCTCGTGGCTGGCCAGCCGGGCCTTCTGCAGGTCCTTGACCAGGGGCGTCGAACCGTCCGCGCCCTCGTAGAAGGACCACTCCCGTGTGTTCAACGCCCACCCCCTCGGCCCGTGCGCCGGTCGGCAGTCTAGGGGGGAGGGGGTGAAGGGGAGATCAATGCGGCTGCCGTGCGGACGGGTTGGGACGGACCGAGGCGCGCACCCGGGCGGCGTGCCGGTGCACGGCCTGGGGCGAGAGCCGGGCCCGCGGTGGCGGGGCGTCGGAGGCGCCCGCCCGGCAGGCCCGGCAGAGGCCGCCGAGGAGGGCCTGCGGCCGGCTCGGGGTGCGGCAGTCGGTGCACTCCAGGACGCGGGTGACCGGCGCCGTCGGCTCCCCGGTGCGTTCGGGCGGCATCTTGTCGGCCAGGCGGCGGTGGACGAAGGCGGCCGGGCTGTGGACGGCCGGCGGGAGCCCGGCGGTCAGCGCGCTGGTGAGGTACGCCGTACCGGCCCCGCGCGCGAGCCACTGGGCGGCGAGCGGTTCGAGGGAGTCGCAGTCGCGCGCCGAGAGCGCGAGCCGGGGGTCGGCGAGCCCGAGGGCTGCGAGGGCCCGGTAGGCGGGTGACCGGTTCACGCGGGGGTGGGGCCGCTCGTCCGGGTGAACCTGCGCGGGGCCGGTGTCGGCACTGCCGTCCGTGTCGCCGACGGTCAGGAAGCGGGACCACCAGGCGTCGTCCCGGGGCGTCCGGGAGAAGTAGGTGCGGAACACCCACTGCGTACGGTCGCCGTCGACCCGCTCGCGGACTCGGCGCAGGTGACCGGCGACGGAGAGCCGGTTGAGCGCGCTGCGGACGGCCTGCTGGCCGTAGTGCGGCTGCTCGCGGGCGAGGGTCTTGGTGTCCATCGCGGCGCCCTCGGGCAGCCGGTCGACCAGCCGCGCCAGGTAGGCCTCACGGGCGGGAAGGTGCGCGAAGTCGTCGGCGCGAGGGGGATTTTGGCCCGGCGCGGAACGCTTTCCGTAGCCGGGGGACGCCATCGGGGGCAGGGCAGCGCTAAAGTCGTGGGTAGCCACAGGATCGAGGTCCTATCGATCGTGTCGGTCAGACCCCCGTTCGGTGTTGGTGCACCGGCGGGGGTTGATTCGTTGGTGCGCACGCTACACGGCGTGCGCAGCCCGTGGCGACCGGTGACGATTAGTCATACGGGCTGGCTACGGCGGTGGTTGGGAGGGTGGGTGGGGGGTGTTCACCCACCCGTTCCACTAGGAAGTCACTCGACGCCCGACACCTGAGCTTCGGCCGCGAAGACGAGGAACGCGGCCCACGCAGCGGGCGAGAAGGAGAGCTGGGGCCCGGCCTTGTCCTTGGAGTCCCGGACGTGGACGGTGAGGCTGGAGGAGGCGACCTCGACGCAGTTGCCGCCCTCGTAGTCGCTGTAACTCGACCGGTACCAGGTGCTGGTGTCGCTCATAGCTGCTCCGCTGCCTTTCTGATGAACTCTGCAGAATCCTCGGCGCTGAGGGCTTGCGCGCGGATCATCGCCTGCCGCTGTGTGAGTATGCTGACGATTTTCGGATCGGAGTGAAGCGCATTCGTCTCGTGCGTCTCCACATATGCGAAGTGCTCATGATTGACCGTCTCCATGAGGACCATTGATCCGGACAGGCATGACGGTGGCCCGTGCTCGAAGGTCAGGATCTGGATGCGGACGTTGCGCAGCTGCCCTACGTCCAGCAGGTGGTGAAGCTGCCGCTTCATGGTGCCGCTGCCGCCCATGAGGGTGTTGAGAGCCGCCTCGTAGATCACGAAGCTGAACAGCACGGTCGGCCGGAGTGCGAGCTTGCCCTGTCGTTCCAGTCGGGCGGCAACACGGTCCTCGATGGTCTGATCGTCCACTGGCGGGATCGTGTAGCTCAGAGTGGCTCGCGCGTACTCCTCGGTCTGTAGGAGGCCCGGGATGTAGAGCGGTTCGTACGAGTACAGGGCGATGGCCTCGTTCTCGACGGTTCGGTAGGCCTCCGTGCGCGTGGGAGGTCGTTCTGGAATCAAGAACTCGTAGGCCCCGAGGAGGATCCCTCGCGCGTTGCACAGCTCATCGGCTGTTGCGAGCAGTTTGAAAGAGGGTTTCCGTCGTCCCGCCTCCATCGACCGAACGCTCTCGATGTCGTAGCTGGCCGCGGTGCTCAACCGCTCTCTCGTCACGCCCGCTTGAGCGCGCCATCGCTTGATCTGATCCCCGCAGTACTTCCACGCCATCGGCGGCTGCGTGGGTGCGCTCATCGCCGGACCCCCATTCTTCATGGTCAACCAGCGAGTCACGGTTCGATGTACCCCTGGCGCCACTTCTGAGGCTATGCGGAGAGACCGAATCCTGGGGCGTGAAATGGCCGATTCCGTCCCCACGGGTGACGCCAAGGACTCGTCTCGCCAAGGACACTGATGATCACTCAGCCCGTCGACATCGAGTGGATGTTCCCCCGCCACCCCCGCAGCGTCGGCCACGCCCGCGTGCAGCTCCTCCGGCAGGCCTACGCCTGGCGGGTGCCCGACGAGACGACCGAGACGGCCCTGCTCCTCCTCAGCGAACTGGTCACCAACGCGTGCCGCCACGCCCGTGGCCCGCGCGACCGCCTCATCGGCGTCCGGTTCGCCGTCACGGAATGCGGTGCGCTCCGGGTCGAGGTCGCCGACGCCAACCCGGACCTGCCCGAGCCCCGTCAGGCCGGCCCCGACGACGAGGGCGGTCGCGGGCTCGAACTCGTCGAGGCCCTCGCCGCCTCCTGGGGCGCCCGGCCCCGGGGTCCGGGTCACGTGGGCAAGATCGTCTGGTTCGAGCTCAAGCCGGAGTAGTGGGAAGTCGACCGGTCCGACGTCCTGCTCCGGCCCCTTCCGCGACTCCCGTCACTACCCTCACTTCGGCCACTTCAGCGCTGCGACCTGCCCTGGTTCGTGCCCTGATAGCCCTTCGCTCAGCGCACGTGTGTCTGTATATATGATTTTTGGTGCACGGCTTCGGGGGCGCCGTGGACAACCGAACGGAGTGCGATGTCCGACATCACCACCGAGGAGTCGCGCCGTGACGGCGTCGATCCGATCGTCCTGGCGCTGGCCGCGGCAGCCGCGGTGCTGGCCGCGCTGACCGTCAGGATCCTCATGCTGGACAGTGAGTCGTCGGACTACTACTACTTCCTCGGTCCGTGGTACCGGTACATCGCCGAGAACGGCGGCTTCAACGCTCTCAGCCACGCCGACTTCTCGGACTACAACGTCCCGTACCTCTACCTCATGGCCGCGCTCACCTACCTCCCGGTGACGGCGCTCGCCGGGATCAAGTGGGTCTCGATCCTCTTCGACCTCGCCCTGGCGTCCTACGTGTTCCGCATCGTGGAGCTGCGGTGGCCGCAGCGGCCGTGGCGCGCCCTCGGCGCCGCGGTGGTCGTGCTCTTCCTGCCCACGGTCGTCACCAACAGCGGCTGGTGGGGCCAGGCCGACGCGATCTTCACGACCTTCCTGGTGGGCGGCGTCTACCACCTGCTCCGGGACCGGCCCACCTGGGCGTGCGCGTTCTTCGGGATCGCGCTCGCGTTCAAGCTCCAGGCCGTCTTCCTGTTCCCCGCCCTGCTGGTGCTCGTCCTGGCGAACCGGATCCCCTGGCGGAGCCTGTTCGCCGCCGTGGCCGCGTACGTGGCCCTCGACATCCCCGCCTTCCTGCTCGGCGCGGACCCGTGGCAGCTGCTGACCGTCTACACCCGGCAGCCGGACACGTACAAGGACCTCACGCTCTACGCGCCGTCGGTGTACCAGTTCGTCTCCGTCCCGCAGGACGCCCAGGACACCGCGCGGGGCATCGGCGTCGTGGTCGCCGGCGTGGTGGTCCTGGCGCTGGTGGGGCTCGCGGTGTGGGCCCTGCGGCAGGCCGGCGCCGCCGCGGCCGGCCAGGCGGGGCGGCGGGTGCTCACGGACACCCGGATCCTGCTGCTGGCCACCGCCTCCGCGATCGCGGTGCCCTTCCTGCTGCCGTCGATGCACGAGCGCTACTTCTACATAGCCGACGTGCTCAGCGTGATCGTGGCCTTCCAGCTGCCCCGGCAGCTCTGGTACCTGCCGGTGCTGGTGCAGCTGTCCTCGTTCGGCAGCTACCTCAAGTTCATCAACCGCGACGTGGACCCGTACCTGTCGATGCCGGCCCACGGCGTCCTGATGCTGTTCGCCCTGATCGCCGTCCTCCGGGTCACGGTCGCGGACCTCCGCCACCGGCCCACCGTCCCGTTGCCGCACCAGGCCGACGGGGGCGAGGCCCCGCCGACCCCGGCGCCGATCCCCCGAGCGACCCCGGCCACCTGACCACCCGCCCCGTAGTCGGTCGAGCTTCTCGAACGCCGTTAGGGCATTCCTGGCGGCTGAAGGCCCTCGGCCAGTGGCTCAGGTGACGGTCCGCCTAGCGGTCGTGCAGCACCTGCGGTCTGGTGACCGGGACGACGGTCAGTAGCCCGTCGAGGCCCTTGAAGTCGTCGGGATTCGTCGTGAACAGAGGAAGGCCCTCGGCGATGGCGATGGCGGCGATCATCAGATCCGCCACGCGTCGGCGAGGCTTGCGGCCGCTGCTGATGACGGCAGCGCAGACGCGGCCGTAGATGCGGGCCGCCTCCGTGTCGAACGGAATGGGGTCGAACTCGTTCTCCGCACGTTGGAGCACGTTGGAGCACGTCGAGTCGTCGGGCACGTTCGGTGTGCTCGTCGTAGTCGTTCTGCTCCTCGTTCCTGCGGACCTCATGCGGTCCCGAAGAGAGCTCGGCCAGCGTGATCGCCGTGATGGCCATCTCTGCGGGTAGTTCGTCCGGGTCTACCCACTTGCGCAGGATCATGATGTCGGTGTCCAGGATGCCTTGTTGGATGTCACCGGCCATAGGGGTCATCCGTCTGCTGCTCGGCCAAGGCGTCCTGGTCGGCGCGGAAGGAATCCAGGGAGATGTCCGGGGCGCTACGTGACATGGCTGTGAACTCGCTCCGTGGGACGAATCGTCGCCGCCTTCGTGGCGGGATCAGCTCGCCGATCCGGTGCCCGTCACGTGTGACCGTGAAGGAGTGGCCTGCCTGAACGGCGTCCATGATCTCCTTCGACCGACTTCGTAGATCTCTTTGAGTGATCTCGGGCTGCACTGACATGAGTTCAGCGCAATCCCGCTGTGCCACCCTGTGCTACTGCGTGGCACGGGACTCGGAACGCCCTTGGCGCAGGCAGCCCGCCGCCGGCGGTTACCGGGGGCCGGGGAGGCGTAGGGCCAGGCCGTCGAGGATGACGTTCAGGCCGTAGGTGAACTTCTCGTTGCGCAGGGCCACCGGGTCGACGCCGATCGCCGCCGCGTACGCGGCGGAGAGGTGCTCGGTGTCGGCCGCCGCCTCCTGGGCGGTGGGGATCAGGCCCGCGATGAACTCGGCCTCGGTCTGGCCGGAGCGGGCCACCGTGGTCAGCCAGGCCGTCTCCGTCGTGCTCATCCCGATCACGTAGGTGATCACGGTCTCGATCGCGCGCTCCGGCTCGGGGAACCCGGCGGTGACGAACAGGGCGGCCACGCGCTCGGAGTAGGCCTTCAGGTTGGGGCCGAGGTAGGCGAGCCCCGCCTGGCCAAGGACCGAGGCGAGCCACGGGTGCCGCAGCGCGGTCGCGCGGAAGGACTCGGCGGCCTCGGCGACGGCCTCCCGCCAGTCGGGGCTGTCGGCGGGCGGGACGGTGCTCTCGCCGAAGACCTCGTCCACCGCGAGCTCCATCAGCTCGTCCTTGGTGGCCACGTGCCGGTAGAGGGACGTCGCGCCCGCGTTCAGGCGGGCGCCGAGCTTGCGCATGCTGAGCGCGTCGATGCCGTCGGCGTCCAGCACGGCGATCGCCTCACGGACGATGGCGGCCCGGTTGAGCGCCGGCTGCTCCGCCTCCCGCCGCTGCCGTGCCCAGACGGACGGGGCCGGGTTCGCCTTGGTGGCCATGCGGTTCTCCTCTTCACATCTTCCTGCGTACGCCGTGCGCATCCAGCGTACAGGTGCAGTGGGTTGCGCACACTGTTCCGCTCTGCGTACAGTGTGCGCAGCGAAGGAACAGCGTGCGCAACTCGGAGGGACAACCCATGGAAACCCGCAACCCACGTCGTTGGTGGATCCTCGTCGTGCTCTGCCTCAGCACGCTGGTCCTGGTGATCGACGGCATGGCGCTCACGGTGGCGGTGCCGTCGATGACGGAGTCCATCGGGGCGAGCGCCCAGGACACCCAGTGGATCCTCGACTCCTACATCCTGGTCTTCGCCGGGCTGCTGCTCACCTCGGGCAGCCTCGGGGACCGGTTCGGCCGCCGTAAGGTGATGATCATCGGCCTGCTGCTGTTCGGCGCCGCCTCACTGGCCGCGACCTACTGCACCAGCCCCGGTGAGGTCATCGCGGCCCGCGTCGCGATGGGTGTCGGCGGTGCGCTGATCATGCCGTCCACCCTCTCCATCCTGATCACCGTCTTCGACGAGGACGAGCGCAGCAAGGCGATGGCGGCCTGGGGCTCGGTGTCGATGCTCGGCCTGGTCGGCAGCCCGGTACTCGGCGGCGTCCTGATCGACCACTTCTCCTGGCACTCGATCTTCTTCATCAACGTCCCGGTCGTCGTCCTCGCCGTCGTCGCCGCCCTGACCCTCATGCCGGAGTCGAAGGGCCCCTGGCAGAAGGCCGACCCGCTGGGCGCGGTGCTCTCCGCCGTCGGCATGACCGCCATGATCTGGTGGATCATCGAGATCCCGCAGCACGGCGCCTTCGACGGCCGCTCCGCCGTCACCCTGATCGTCGCCGTCGTCGCCCTCGGCGGGTTCGTGATCTGGGAGAACGTCACCTCCGAGCCGATGGTCCCGCTCGCCCTGTTCAAGCACCGCAACTTCAGCGGCGGCTCGCTCTCGCTGACCCTCGTCCAGATCGGCAACGGCGGTCTGCTGCTCGTCCTCACCCAGTACTTGCAGTTCGTGCTCGGGTACTCCCCGGTCAAGGCGGGCCTCGCCTTCGTGCCGCTGGCCGTGGCCGCGCTGATCGGCAACGGCGCCGGTGCCGGGCTCGCCGCGAAGATCGGCAACCGCCTGCTCGTCCTGGTCGGCATGCTGCTCATGGCCGCCGCCTTCGGCCTCCTGAGCACGGTCTCCGCCGACGCCGGGTTCACCCTCCCGGCCGTCGCCCTCGGCCTGCTCGGCCTCGGCGCCGGGCTGGCGATGCCGGCCGCCATCGGCGCCCTGATGGGCACCATCCCCGCCGAGAAGGCGGGCGTCGGCTCCGCCCTGAACGACACCATCCAGCAGGCCGGCAGCGCGCTCGGCATCGCCATCCTCGGCTCCCTGCTCTCCAGCCGGTTCGCCCGGGAGATGCCCGCCGACAGCTCCGCGCAGGCCAAGCGCTCGATCGGCGACGCCCTGGCCGCCGCCGGCGGCGACGCCGGACTGGTCCACTCCGCCCGGGAGGCCTTCACCTCCTCGATGTCGACCACCTTCACGATCAGCGCGGTCGGCGTCCTCGCCGCGGCCCTGCTCGCCACCCTGGTCATGCGGGACAGGAAGGCCGCGCCGACCGACGTCCAGGCGGAGGAGGCCACGCTGGCCGCCTGACGCCCCGCCCGTCCGCCGGGAAGGCCGGCCACCCGCTCCGGGTGGCCGGCCTTCCCGGCGTGGGGGCGCGGCCCGGGGTCAGTCCTCGGTCGAGGTGGGGGTCCAGCCCGTGCGGTCGTCCTGGTAGAAGTAGCCCGGCGCGCCCTTCAGGCCCATGGTGCGGAAGGGCTTGTCGTTGGCGTCCTTGACGGTCTGGGTGCCGCGGCTGCTACCGCTGCTCCACTCCAGCTCCAGGTACCAGCTGACGTCCTGCCCGGCGGTCCCGGCCTCGACGTTCAGCACCTGGGGGTCGGTGGCCGAGACCCGGTAGGGGAAGTCCGAGACGGTCTTGGCCTTCACCTCGCCCTCCTGGGCGGGGACGGCCACCGGCCGGGGGGCCGCCGCGTCGAGGTCGACCGAGAAGGCCGCCGGGGTGATGCTGCCGCCGCAGCCGGAGCCCATCGTGTACGCGTTCCACTTCGGGGCCGGGCGGGTGCTGACCACGTGCACGTAGAGGGCGTGCAGGACGACCGGGACGGCGGAGTCGCCCTGCGCCGTCACCTGCAGCCGCAGGTGCCCGGCGGGGACGGCCTCCTGGGCGGCCGCCCAGCTGTCCGTCCGCTTGGGGCTCGGGGGCGCGGGCACCGAGCGCGGCGCCTTGGCGGTCAGGAACCACTGGCCGCAGGGGCTGCCCCAGTTGTCGGTCAGGACGGTGACCTGGAACGGGGCCGGTGTGGCCGCGCTCGTCGCGGTGGCGGTCGCGGCAGGGGTCGTGTCGGACGCCGGAGCGGACGGCGGCCCGGCGACCGGTGCCGGGGCCGCCGGGGTGGAGGGGGCGCCGGCGGCGGTCGGGGACGGGGGAGCCGCCGACGGGGTGCCGCCGTGCCCGCTCGGGACGAGGAGCGGGATCGCGGCGGCGACGAGGGCCACGGCCGCCGCGCTCAGCAGGATCCGCGGGTACGGGAGCCTGCGGCGCCGGGTCTCGCCGTCGGCGGGGTCGCCCTGGGGGCTGCGCGCGGAGTGCAGGGCGTCGACGGGCGGCAGCGTCGCCTCCTGGGCGGTCGCCGGAAGCGGGGCGTCGGGGGCTTCAGGGGCCACGGTGACCACAGGGGTCGGCTTCGGCTCGGCGGGCTCCGGCCGGACCGGTTCGCGGGCGGGCTCACGGCGCCGGGCCGCGTCCGCCAGGATCCAGCGGCGGTGCAGTTCGACGAGCTCGTCCGCGCCCGCCCCGCAGACCCGGGCGAACCGCTCCACCGGCGCGTACTCGTTGGGGACGGCGGCGCCGTTGCAGTAGCGGTGCAGCGTGGACGTGCTGACGTGCAGCCGGGTGGCGAGCGTGCCGTAGCTGCGACCCGAACGGTCCTTCAGCTCCCTCAGCATCGACGCGAACTCGTCGGTCTCCACGCTCATCCGGCGCCCCCTCGTTCCGGTCCGGCGTTCCAGGCGGCACCGAATCCGCAGATCACGGTACCTGTCGCCGTTCCAGCGTCCCGAACTCCCCGGGGGGTCTGGCGGCCGGGACGCCTTCCGGGCCACTGTGCGGTGCAGCGGCGGTCCGCCCTTCGGCCGAGGGGGCCCGCCCGTACCGACCGAGTCCTCAGCGGAGAAGAGCAGCCACGTGTCCGTCCACCTCCACCGAATCCTGATCACCTGCGCGCTGCTCCTGCTCGGGGCGGGCGCCCTCCGGGTGCTGCTCCGGCGGCCGGGCCCGCGCCGGGCCGGTGCGGACGGGGGCCGCCCGGTGGCCGATCGGCCGGAGCCGGGCGGTGGCGCCCGGCGCTGCCCCGGTCGGGTGGCGCGGACCCGGGGCAACTGCCGCGGCCCGGTCCGTCCGGTGCCCCGCCGCTGCCGGCTCACCGGGCCGGGGGCCGTGCGGCACTGAGGGGCCGCCCGTCGGCCGGGGCGTCAACGCGGTGGCTCCCTGCGCCACTTTCGGGTACGGGCGCCGTGCCGCCCGCCCCCGTCAGGGCTTCTGCCCGCCCACCCGCCGCCGGTGCCCGGTCCGCCGGCCCGGGATCCGCGGTGGGACCCGATCGTGGGTACCGGAACCGCGAGCGCCGGTGCCCCTTTCGGCCCGCTGCCCTTTTGCCCCTTCGCCCCTTCGGCCTGACCACCTTCGCCCCGACGACCTCCGCCCTGAGCGATCCGCCCGAGAGAGATGCGAGCCCACCCGATGCGCAAGCCGTACCGACGCCCGTTGACCGTCCTGCTGGCCTCCGCCGCCCTGGTGGCCGTCGCCGCCACCCCGGCCGCCGCCGTCCACGGGGGCACCGACACCACCACCGCCGCCAACCCGTTCGTCGTGGCCCTGGAGACGGCCGGCGGCGAGCAGTGGTGCACGGGTGCCCTGATCGCCCCCACCAAGGTGCTCACCGCCGGCCCCTGCGTGGCCGAGGCAGACGACCCGACCACGCTGCGGGTGATCGCCGGCCGGACCGACCTGACCGGCCACGGCGGGCAGGTGCGGCGGGTGCGGAGCGCCGCGGTCGACCCCCGGTACACCTCCGCCCTGGACCACGACTCGGCCGTCCTCACCCTGGACCGGCCGCTGAACGCGCGGACCGTCCGGGTCGCGACGAACCGGGACGAGGCGCTGTACCGGTACGGCCGCACGGCGACCGTCTACGGCTTCGGCCGGACGGGCGACGGCGGCCCGGGGACCCACCTGAAGAAGGCCGCGCTCACGCTCTCGCCGCTGTCCGGCTGCGAGCCCTACACCGGTCCGGGCGACTCCCCGCGGCTGAAGGTCTGCGGCAGCCCCCGGCCCGGGACGGCCGACAGCATCTGCAAGGGCGACTCCGGCGGGCCGCTCGTGGTCGACGGCGTGGTGATCGGCATCGTCTCGACGGGCAACAAGTACTGCGACACCCAGCACCCCGTCTCGGTCTTCACCCGCGCCACCGACGTACCGGCGCAGATCCTCCGCTAGCTCCGGCCGCGGCCGCTCCGGTCGCGCCCCCTTCGGCTGCACCCCCCTTAGGCTGCTCCGCGGGTCAGCCGGCCGGTCGGGTGGCCTGCTGCTCGGCCAGCCGGCGGTGGGCCTCGGGCCAGCCGACGGGGAGCTGCTCGACCGGGGCCTGCCAGTAGGTGAACACGGACTCCCGCATGGTCGAGCGCAGGCCGGTCATGATCGAGCGGTGCGGCTCGGCGCGGGCGAAGTCCTGGAGCGCCTCCTGGCTCTCCCAGGCCGACAGCGTGTAGAAGGTCCGTTTGGTCGGGCGGGCGATCAGCGAGGCGCCGAGGGCGCCGGGCGCGGACTGGATCTGGCGCCAGACGGCGTACGACTTCAGGAGGAAGCGCGGGACGTCGCCGAGCGAGCGGACCTCGAACCGGGAGGCCATCACGACGGCCTGCGTGCCGGGAGTGGCCGGGTGCGGGGTGATCCAGGGAATCGTGGGCATGGCTGACGCGCCTCCGTTGTTGGGTAGTGGCACTATCTATGTTAGACAGTAGAGGTATCCAATAGCTAGGGGAAAGCGGAGCACCGTGCGCATCTCGGAGTTGAGCCGTCGTAGCGAGGTCCCGATCGCGACGATCAAGTACTACCTGCGCGAGGGACTGCTGCCGCCCGGCCGCTCCACCTCCGCGACCCAGGCCGAGTACGACGAGACCCATCTGCGCAGGCTGCGGCTGGTCCGGGCGCTGATCGGGGTGCGGGGGCTCAGTGTGAGCGCCACCAAGGAGGTGCTGGGCGCGATCGCCGCGCACGGCGGCGAGCAGCACCAGGTGCTCGGCCTGGCGGTCGGCGCCCGGCCGGCCGACGAGGACGCGGCCCGGCCGGCCGCCGCCCCGGGCGCGGCGGAGGTCGACGCGCTGATCGCGGAGCTGGGCTGGGAGGTCTCGCCGTACGCGCCGGCCCGGGCAGTGCTGGGGGAGACCCTGGAGACCCTCCGCTCGCTCGGCGAACCCGTCGACCGGCACACCCTGCTCCCCTACGCGGAACTCGCCGCGCGCACCGCCGTCCTCGACCTCGACCAGCTCCGGACCAGCGACGACCCCCTCGAACAGGCCGAACGCGCCCTGCTCCTGACCGTCCTGCTGGAGCCCGCCCTGCTCGCCCTGCGCCGGCTGGCCCAGGAGAACGAGTCCGCCCGCCGAAACGCCTGAGCCGATCAGGTCGCGGGCGAGGCAGGGGGACGGGCGTTCGAGCGTAGGCGGAGGCGAGCTTGTCGCTGGTCATCACCAGCGGCCGCCAGATCGGCCGCATCGAACTGCGCGAGGCCACCGCGGCGGGCTCGGACGCGGAGTACCGCGAGGAGGACTTCCGGTGAACTCCGCCACCGCGTGACCCTCGTCCACCGCGGTCTTCTCGGAAGGCCAGGTCAGTCCGGGGCCCCGGTGGCCTGGAGGCGGCGCAGGGCCAGGATCAGATTGCCGCTGCCGAACGTCGCGAGCGCGGCGACGCCCCACAGGGTCGCCGCGACACCGGCCCGGTCCAGCACGGCGCCCGCGGCCAGGAAGCCCAGCGGCCCGGCCAGGGCGCTGATCGTGACCACGGCCTGCAACACCTTGGGCCCGAAGCCGTCCGGCAGCCGGGCGGAGAGCAGTCCCATCAGCGGCGCGTTCGCCAGGGGCGCGGCGGCCGCTGACAGGCCGACGGCGACGACGAGCATGCCGGCCGACACGGGCACCAGGAGCGTCCACAGGGGCAGTGCGACGCAGACCAGGGCCGTACAGGCGAGTCGTACGGGGGCGACCCGTGCCGCCAGCACATAGGCGGCCACCGAGCCCACCAGGCCACCGGCGCCATGGGCGGCGACCAGCAGGCCGCCGACCCTGGCGTCCCCCTCGAACCGGGCGAACGCCAGCACCGGCATGGTGATCATCAGGGTTCGCAGCATCAGCCCGAACACCACGGTGGACAGCATCGCCCGGCTCAGGAACCAGTCGCCGCACAGGTGCCGTACCCCCGCCCACAGGCCTTGGGGCCCGGCTGCGGACCCTCCGTCCCCGCCACCCCCTGCCGGGACGCGGCGCAGCAGCAGCAACCCGGAGAAGGCGAACGAGGCCGCGTCCAGCCACACCACCGATGTGGTCCCCACCAGCGGGATCAGCGCGCCCGCGAGCGCCGGTCCGGCGAACGCCGAGCCGTTCTGCACACCTGCCAGCGCGCTGTTCGCGCGGGCCAGAGAGCGGGCGTGCGGGCTCAGCAGTTCCATCGCCAGCACCCGCTGTGCCGCGTGGTACGGAACGGCCAGCGCCCCGAGCGCCGTGACGATCGCCACGATGACGGCCAGATTGAGCGCGCCCAGGGTCTGCAGCAGCGGGATCAGCGCCACCACCGGAGCGCGGGCGAGGTCGGAGACGACCATGGTCCGGCGGGCGCCCAGGCGCTGGATGACCTCTCCGCCCGCGAAGCCGAGCAGCGCCATGGGCAGCACCTGGGCCGCGAAGACCAGGCCCGCCCGGGTGGCCGAGCCGGTGCTCTCCAGCACCAGCCAGGGCAGCGCGAGCATGGTCATCTGGGTACCCAAGGCCGTCACCGCGCCCGCGACATAGACCGCCGTCAGCGCACGGCTCGGCCTGCCACCCGCTGTACCGTTCGGGGCTCCGCCGGGTGGGACGGGGGCTGCGTCGGGCCGGGTCGCCGCGATCGTCATCGGGTCGCCCCTTTCTCCTCGGTGGGTCCGGGACATGTGGTCGCCCCCGCACCCTGTCGCCCGCCCCCCGTCCGGTGCCAGGGAAGGACCGGCAGCAGCTCACGGTCGGTGCCGCTGCGCCTTCTTCCCTTGCCACGCAGCCCGCCCGACCGGCAGTGTGATGGCCGTCGGAGCCCACCACAGCCAAGGCCACCGGCGGCGGAAGCGGACACCGACGAAGGGAGGGACGGCGATGAGCGGCGGTATCGGAACGGCGGTGCACGTCCCGTCCTTCGCCGCCCGCGACGGACGGCGAGCGGTCGAGACCCGGTATGTGGACGGTCTCCCGCAGATCGTGGCCTGGGACCTGACGACGGACCAGCGCCGCCAGGCGACCACGGCACCGCTGGGTGTGGAGACCGCCGCCATCGAGCCGGACGGCCACGGCCTGTGGTGGTTCGACGCCGCTCCCGGCGGTCAAGGCCGCTGGCTGCGCGGGCCGTTCGAGGGTGGGCACCCGCGCCCGGCGCTCGACGGCGTACCCGCCGGGCGGATGCACGGCCTGGCCTTCGACCCCCGCGGCGGCCTCGCCGCCGTCGGCGTCGGGGTCGCGGACCGCTCGCGGCACTACCTCGGCCGACCGGGCGAGCGCGCCCGCCTGGTGGCCGAGGAGCCCGGCTATGCGGCAGTGGTGGGCCTGGCCCCCGGCGGCGGACTGCTGGCCACCGCGGGGGGCCAGGCCGGACCGGCCGCGGTCCGGCTGTGGTCACCGGCCTCCGGCGTTCTCGTGGACGCCATCCCCGGCGCAGCGGGGGACGGCGACGGCGGCGCGGTGTGGGCGCTGGGCTTCCGCCCGGACCTCACCACCGCACGACCGGAACTGCTGCTCGTCCTCGAACGCGCGGGCCGCTACACCCTGGCCTTCTGGCGGCAGGGCGAGGGGATCCGTACGCACGGTCCCGGCTCCGCCCTCGACTTCGATACGGAGATCACCGCCTGCTGGTACGGGCCCGGCCGCACGGCACTGGTCCAGCAGGACCGGGCGGGACGCAGCCGCCTGCTCCGCGCCGACCTCGACCGCGGTACGACGACGGTGCTTCCCACGCCCGAGGGCACGATCATCGACTTCTCCTGCGCACCCGACCGCACGGTCCACTGCCTGTGGAGCCGCGACGGCGAACCGCCCCGGCCACTGATCTGCCACCCGGAAAGCCCGGAGAGCCCGGAGAGCCCGGAGAGCGCGGAGCACCCGGAACCCCCGGAACGTCCCGACCGCTCCGGTCCTTCCGACCGCTCCGACCGCTCCGACCGCTCCGGCCGCTCCACGACGGCGTCACGCTGCACGGCGCCCGGCGGACCGACCGGATCCAGGCGCCGCGAGCTGTGGACACGCCGGCCGTACGGGCAGATCCACAGCTTCGTGGCCACCCCGCCCGGCCGCAGGGCGGGCAGCCGCCCCTGGCCGACGGTCTTCCTCGTCCACGGCGGGCCCCACACCCACGACCGGGACGCCTATGACGCCCGGACCGAGGCCCTGGTCCGGGCCGGATTCGCCGTGGTGCGCACCAACTACCGCGGCTCGACGGGCTACGGCCCCCGCTGGCGGGACGACTTCGGCCACCGGGTCGGCCTCGCCCAGCTCGAAGACCTCGCCGCGGTGCGCGGCCACCTCATCGACGCGGGAGTCTCGGAGCCGGGCCGTACCGGCCTGTGCGGCTACTCCTGGGGCGGTTATCTGACGCTGCTGGCGATGGGCGTCCAGCCCCGGCTGTGGGACGTCGGGCTGGCCGTCGCCCCGGTGGCCGACTACACGGCGGCGTACCGGGCGACGACGCCGGCGCTGCGGGAGGTCGACGACCGCCTCTTCGGAGGCACCCCCGAGCAGGTGCCGCACCGCTATCGCGCGGCCTGCCCGATGACCTATGTGGGCCGCGTACGCGGCCCGCTCTTCCTCGCCGCCTCGGCGGACGACGAGAAGTGCCCTCCGGAACAGATCGAGCGCTATCTCGCCGCGCTGCGGCGCCGCGACGTCCCGCATCGCGTCCGGTGGCTCGGCGGCGGACACGACGTGGGCCGTGACCCAGCCGGACACGCCGCCGCCTGGGCCGCCATGGTGCGCTACGCCGACGACACGCTGCGCGCCTCCCCCAGAACCGCCGACCGCCGCGACATCGGGCGGACCGGCTCGCACCACCCCGTCCACCACACCGAAGAAAGGTCAACCCCATGAAGCGTCACGGACTGCGCGTCGACCCCATCAGCGCCACCGAGCGGGAGCGCGGGATCATCATTCCGCCGGACCACCAGCTCACCCTGGACAAGGCGGTCCCGGTCCGGCCGAACGGCCAGGCGCGGACCTGCACCACCACCCGCACGGAGAAGAACGCGGAGAAGTAGTCGCCTCTGCAGTGAGCCCAAGCAGCGCCGTAGCGGGGTGCCATGCCCGGCACCCCGCCGCGGCGCCGGCCGTGCCGGTGAGGACAGGAGAACATCATGACCACAGCTACGGCAGCGACGGCAGCACCCCGGACGAACGGTCCCCGGCCGGAGAAGCACCGGCCGGACAAGCCCGAGACGACGGAACCGCGCCAGAACCCGCCGACGTTCCTCAGCGACCCGTACCCGACCCTGGCCAGGATGCGGCAATCGGCCCCGGTCTCCGTGCTGCACAGCGACGGCGGCCTGCGACTGTGGATCATCCCGCGCTACGACGATGTCCGGGCCGCGCTCTTCGACCCCCGCTTCGCGCAGGACGTGCGGCGTGCCCAGGCCCTGGCCGACAGCCGGGTCGAGGGCGTCAACCTGGGCACCGAGATCACCCATATGCTCAGCAGCGATCCTCCCGACCACACCCGCCTCCGCCGCGTGGTCCAGGCGGCGTTCAGCCGCAAGCGCGTCGAGGCGATGCGACCGATGGTCGAGCGCATCACCCTCGAACTCCTCGACGGGCTGGACGCGGCAGCCACGCGCCACACGACCCGCACCACCACCGCCACGGTGGACCTGGTACGTGACTTCGCCTTCCCGCTGCCCATCCTCGTCGTCTGCGAACTGCTCGGCTTCCCGCCCGAGGACCGCGACCTCTACCGGAAGTGGTCGACCGCCATCGTCACCCAGGAGGGCGACCACACGGCGTTCCAACAAGCCGTCCAGGAGATGGGCTCGTACGTCCTGGCCATCGCCGACCGGCGTATCCGCCGCAATGACCGTCCCGCCGATCTGCTCACCGAGCTGCTGGAAGCCCGCGAGCGCGGAGAGCTGACGGACGACGAAATCGTGGGCATGGTCGCCCTGCTGCTGATCGGCGGCCATGAGACCACCGTGAACCTGCTGGGCACCTCCTGCCTCGCGCTGCTGCGCGATCCCGGCCAGGCCGCCTGGCTGCGCGCCGATCTCACCCGGATGCCCAGGGCCGTCGAGGAGTTCCTGCGCTACGACTCCCCCATCTGCATGGCCACCACCCGCTTCACCACCGAGCCGGTGGACGTCGGCGGGGTGGAGATCCCGCAGGACGAGTTCGTGCTGCTGTCCCTCGGCGCGGCCAACCGCGACCCGGCGCGCTTCCAGGACCCCGACCGCCTCATCCTCGACCGCCGGGACGCCGGCCATCTCGCCTTCGGCGGTGGCATCCACCGCTGCCTCGGGGCCCTGCTCGGCAAGCTGGAGACCGAGATCGCGCTCACCGCGCTCCTCACCCGCTTCCCCGGAACGACCCTGGCCTGCCAGGAGCGCGACCTGCGCTGGCGCAACACGATGATGCTGCGCGGCTTGGAGGCGCTGCCCCTCACCCTGCGCCGCTGACCCCCCCGACCCGGTGCGCGGACGGAGGCCTAGCGGGGAAAGCGGGAGGCCGCGGTACGCCAGGCGCCGGCTCCGTCCGCCGCGAGACCGGAAATCCCTGGTCGGCATGGTGCGGACCAGGGATCTGCCAGGGAGTCCTCAGGGAGGTTCAGAGCTGTCCGAGGGGCCTTTCAGGCACTTCGGGCCGTGTGCGCAGAGAGGGACCTGGCAGCTCTGACGGAGAAATCATGCAGGTCGGCACACTTGCCTAGCACTCGATGACGTTGACGGCGAGGCCGCCGCGCGAGGTCTCCTTGTACTTGATCTTCATGTCGGCGCCGGTCTCCTTCATGGTCTTGATCGCCTTGTCGAGGGAGACGTGGTGGCGGCCGTCGCCGCGCAGGGCCATCCGGGCGGCGGTGACGGCCTTGACCGAGGCCATGCCGTTGCGCTCGATGCAGGGGATCTGGACCAGGCCGCCGACCGGGTCGCAGGTGAGGCCCAGGTTGTGCTCGATGCCGATCTCGGCGGCGTTCTCGACCTGCTCGGGGGAACCGCCGAGGACCTCGGCGAGGCCGCCGGCCGCCATCGAGCAGGCGGAGCCGACCTCGCCCTGGCAGCCCACCTCGGCGCCGGAGATCGAGGCGTTCTCCTTGAAGAGCATGCCGATCGCACCGGCGGCGAGCAGGAAGCGGACGATGCCGTCCTCGTCCGCGCCCGGGATGAAGTTCAGGTAGTAGTGCAGCACGGCGGGGATGATCCCGGCCGCGCCGTTGGTGGGCGCGGTGACGACCCGGCGGCCGGAGGCGTTCTCCTCGTTGACGGCCATCGCGTAGAGAGTCACCCACTCCATGGCGTTGGCCGGGCCGATGCCCTCGGCGCGCAGGGCGCGGGCGCCCGAGGCGGCGCGGCGGCGCACCTTGAGGCCGCCGGGGAGGATGCCCTCGCGGGACATCCCGGCCCGCACGCACTCCTGCATGACGCGCCAGATCTCCAGCAGCCCGGCCCGGATCTCCTCCTCGCTGCGCCAGGCCTTCTCGTTCTCCAGCATCAGGCCGGAGATGGACAGGCCGGTCTCGCGGCTGAGGCGGAGCAGCTCGTCGCCGGTGCGGAAGGGGTACTTCAGCACGGTGTCGTCCGGCTTCACGCGGTCCGCGCCCAGCGCGTCCTCGTCGACGACGAAGCCGCCGCCGACCGAGTAGTAGGTCTTCTCCAGCAGCAGGCCGCCGTCGGCGTCGAAGGCCCAGAGGGTCATCCCGTTGGCGTGGTACGGCAGCGAGCGGCGCCGGTGCAGGATCAGCTGGGTGCCCGGGTCGAAGTCGATCGGGTGGGCGCCGAGCAGGTCGAGCCGCTTCTCGGCGGTGATCCGCTCGACGTCCCGGTCGGCCTGGTCGACGTCGACCGTGCGGGGGGAGTTGCCCTCCAGGCCCAGCAGGACGGCCTTCGGGGTGCCGTGGCCGTGGCCGGTGGCGCCCAGCGAGCCGAAGAGCTCGGCGCGGACGCTCGCCACCCCGGTCAGCAGGTCCTCGGACTTCAGGCGGCGGGCGAACATCCGGGCGGCGCGCATCGGGCCGACGGTGTGGGAACTCGACGGGCCGATGCCGATGGAGAAGAGGTCGAAGACGCTGATGGCCACGGAGGACGTCCTTGTCTGGTCTCGTGGAAGGACTTGCAGGCGGGGTGCTGACACGGAACGGGGCACCGCGCGCACTGTCCAGTGTGCGCGGTGCCCCGGAATCCCAGGTGACCAGGCGGGGTGAGCCCGGTCACCCGTGTCCGAACTACAGGTTCGGGTAGAGCGGGTACTTCTCGGCGAGGGCGGTGACCCGGGCCTTCAGCGCGGTGGCGACGGTCTCGTCGAAGGCGGGCTTCAGCGCCTCGGCGATGATGTCGGCGACCTCGCGGAAGTCCTCGGCCTGGAAGCCGCGGGTGGCCAGGGCCGGGGTGCCGATCCGCAGGCCGGAGGTGACCATCGGCGGGCGCGGGTCGTTCGGGATGGCGTTGCGGTTGACCGTGATGCCGACCTCGTGCAGCCGGTCCTCGGCCTGCTGGCCGTCGAGCTGGCTGTTGCGCAGGTCGACCAGGACCAGGTGGACGTCGGTGCCGCCGGACAGCACCGAGGCGCCGGCCTCGGCGACGTCGGCCTGCAGCAGGCGCTCGGCCAGGATCCGGGCGCCGTCCAGGGTGCGCTGCTGGCGCTCCTTGAACTCCTCGGAGGCGGCGACCTTGAAGGCGACGGCCTTGCCGGCGATCACGTGCTCCAGCGGGCCGCCCTGCTGGCCGGGGAAGACCGCGGAGTTGATCTTCTTGGCCCACTCGGCCTTGGAGAGGATGACGCCGCCGCGCGGGCCGCCCAGGGTCTTGTGCGTGGTGGTGGTGACCACGTCCGCGTACGGCACCGGGTTGGGGTGCAGGCCCGCGGCGACCAGACCGGCGAAGTGCGCCATGTCGACCATCAGCAGGGCGCCGACCTCGTCGGCGATCCGGCGGAACGCGGCGAAGTCCAGCTGACGGGGGTAGGCGGACCAGCCGGCGATGATCAGCTTCGGCTGGTGCTCCTTGGCGAGGCGCTCGACCTCGGCCATGTCGACCTGGCCGGTCTTGTCGTCCACGTGGTACGCGGCGACGTTGTAGAGCTTGCCGGAGAAGTTGATCTTCATGCCGTGGGTCAGGTGACCGCCGTGGGCCAGGCTCAGACCCAGGATGGTGTCGCCCGGCTGGATCAGCGCGAACATCGCGGCGGCGTTGGCCTGCGCGCCGGAGTGCGGCTGGACGTTGGCGTGCTCGGCGCCGAACAGGGCCTTGATCCGGTCGATCGCGATCTGCTCGACCACGTCGACGTGCTCGCAGCCACCGTAGTAGCGGCGGCCCGGGTAGCCCTCGGCGTACTTGTTGGTCAGCACCGAGCCCTGGGCCTCCATGACCGCCACCGGGGCGAAGTTCTCGGAGGCGATCATTTCCAGGGTGGTCTGCTGGCGGTGCAGCTCGGCGTCGACCGCGGCGGCGATCTCCGGGTCGAGCGAGTGCAGGGACTGGTTGAGAACCGTCATGGTGTGGTCTTCCCAGGGAGGAGAGAAGGAGGTGCCGCGCCTGGCACGCCCCACGGAAGGGTGGCGGCGGGCGACCGGAGGGCGGAGGAGGCCCGGTGGCCGGGGCGGCCGCCGCACTGCGGCCACCCCGAACGGCCGGCTCAGGCCGGGTTGGTCAGGGCGTTGTACTCGTCGGCGCTGAGCAGCTCGTCGGTCGACTCGACGCGCACCTTGAACAGCCAGCCACCCTCGAACGGGGCGCTGTTGACCAGGGAGTTGTCGTCCAGGACGTCCTGGTTGACCTCGGTGATCTCGCCGGTGACCGGCGAGTACAGGTCGCTGACCGACTTGGTGGACTCCAGCTCGCCACAGGTCTCACCGGCGGTCACGGTCTCGCCGACCTCGGGCAGCTGCACGTAGACGATGTCACCGAGCGCGTCGGCGGCGTGGGCGGTGATGCCGACCGTGGAGACACCGTCCTCGACGGCGGTCAGCCACTCGTGCTCCTTGGTGTACTGCAGGTGCTGGGGGTTGCTCATGGCGTCATTCTCCAGGATGGGAAGCGGGTACGACGAAGCGGGCCGCCGGACGGACGGCTTCGACGTGGATCTTCGGGGTGGTCAGGCCCGGGCGGGCGCGCTCGTGAGGCCTCGGCGGGCGCGCCCGAGGGGCGTCAGCGGGCGCGCTTGTAGAACGGCAGCGCCACGACCTGCACGGGCTCGTGCTTGCCGCGCACGTCCACCGCGACGGTGGTGCCCGGGGCGGCGTGCGCCGCGTCCACGTAGGCGATCGCGATCGGCTTGCCCAGCGTGGGGGAGGGCGCGCCCGAGGTGATCCGGCCGATCGGCTCGCCGTCGGCGGTCACCACGGTGTACTCGGCGCGCGGCACGCGCTTGCCCTCGGAGACCAGGCCGACCAGCACCCGCGGCGGGTTGGCCTCGGCTGCGGCGGCGGCCTGCTCCAGGGCCTTGCGGCCGACGAACGCGCCCTCGTTGGTGGTCTTGTCGAAGCGGACCACCCGGCCGAGACCGGCGTCGAAGGGGGTCAGGTCGGTGGAGAGCTCGTGCCCGTAGAGCGGCATGCCGGCCTCCAGGCGCAGCGTGTCGCGGCAGGAGAGGCCGCAGGGGACGAGGCCGCGGCCGGTGCCGGCCTCGGTCAGCGCCGTCCAGATGTGCGCGGCGTCGCCCGGGTTGCAGAAGATCTCGAAGCCGTCCTCGCCGGTGTAACCGGTGCGGGCGAGCAGCACGTCGCGGCCGGCCACCTGGGCCGGGAGGATCGCGTAGTACTTCAGGCCGGGCAGGTCGGCCTCGGTGGTGTCGGCCAGGATCGCGGTGGACTCCGGGCCCTGGACGGCGATCAGCGAGTAGGTGTCGCGGTCGTCGGTGACGACGGCGTCGTAGCCCTTGGCGCGGGCGATCAGCTCGTCCAGCACCAGCTGGGCGTTGGAGGCGTTGGCGACGACCAGGAAGGCGTCCTCGCGCAGGCGGTAGACGATCAGGTCGTCCAGGATGCCGCCGTCCTCGGCGCAGATCATGGTGTAGCGGGCCCGCAGCTCGCCGAGCGCGGAGACGAAGCCGACCAGCGCGTGGTCCAGCATCGCGCCGGCCTGCGGGCCGGTCACGGTGATCTCGCCCATGTGGGAGAGGTCGAACAGACCGGCCTTGGTGCGGACGGCGAGGTGCTCCTCGCGCTCGCTGCCGTAACGCAGCGGCATGTCCCAGCCGGCGAAGTCGGTCATGGTCGCGCCGAGGGCGCGGTGCAGCGCGTCGAGCGCGGTGAGGCGGAGGGACGACATGGCCTGGAACTCCTCGGTCTGGGCACTCAGGTGTGCGCACGCCGGACCGGACCCGCTCGGGGACCGAGCCTGCGCGCGGGCATGCGGCGGCTGGGTCTCCCCATCTGTCGTCGAACCTGAGAGCTTCACCGCACGCGGGCCCGCAGCGCTTCACAGCTAACAGGACAGCATGGCGGCTTGCACCGTGGGTGGGCGCGCGACAGGGCCGTGCGCCGCTTTCCAGATGTGCCTAACCCGTGCGGTAGGGGGGCCTGAGAGATTCCGGGGAGGACTTGCTCCTTCGGCGCCGGCTGTACCGCCTCTCGGGGGTACTCCGGACTCTCCCGCGCGGGTTCGAGCGGCCGGTATGGAGTTGAGGTTCTCGGCGGGGAACACCCGCAGACGCGGACATCATGGCACGTCCCGGCGGAAGACGGGAGAGGGGCCCCGGGCCCGGCCCCGCCCGGCGGGCCCGGCCCGCACCCGCCACCGGTAGCCCACCGGTACCGCCCCGGCCCGTACCGACCGGTACCGGCGCGCACCGCGGCCCCGCCCGCGGGCCCGCTAGGCTGCTCGGCGTCGGCGGACAGAGGACGGTACAGCGGCGGATGGGGTACCCGGTGGAGCAGCAGCAGGGGTGGGGCGGCCCGGAGGCGGCGCCGCCCGGCGGTGGATGGCCCGCGAACGAGCTGGAGCAGGTGCTCACGGCCGCGCTCGGCGATCCCGGCGCGACCCCCCGGGTGTTCGAGGTGCTCGCCCGCAGCCAGGTGTGGATCCCGCTGCCGGCCGGCGGCGACCCGCAGGGCCAGGCCCTGGACCTGCCGACGATCGAGCTGGCCGGCGACCCCTACGTCCCGGTCTTCTCCTCGCAGGAGGTGCTCCTCCAGCAGGCGCCCGGGATGGCCTTCGCGATCGCGCCGGTCTGGGAGTTCGCCCGCGGGCTGCCGCTGGGCGTGGGCATCGCGGTGAACCCGGAGGCGCCGGTGGGCATCCCGGTGCCTCCGCAGGGCGTCGCCGAGCTGCGGCGCGGGCCGCGCGAGGACCGCTGGGACGCCCCGGAGGCGCCGACCGGCGGCCGGGTGGCGCTGCGCGAACCGGTGCCGGGCGAGGACCCGGAGGCCTTCCTGGCCGCCTGCCGGTACGAGCTCTCGGGCCTGCCCGGCGTCCTGACCGCCAGGCGGGCGCTGGCCAGCGTGGAGGGTGAGCCGACGGTGATGTTCGTCGGCGTCCAGCTCGATCCGGCGGCCCCGGCCGAACCGGCCGCCGTGAACGAGGCCCTGGGCCGTGCGCTGGGAACCGCGCCGCTGCCCGGCGGCGTCCACCTCGTACTGCTCGACCTCGCGGAGGACCCCGTGGTCGAGTGGCTGCTCAACCGGGTCCAGCCGTTCTACGCACGGATGTGACGCGTTCCTCCTCGCCCGGCACCGGGCCGGAGGCCACCGCCGGGCACGTCGGCGTGGCGGTGGCGGGTGGCGCCCCATAGGGTGCCTGCAGATGACCGCCGGGCCGGCGGCAGGTGAGAGAAGAAGAGGCGCAGCGAGGTGGGCGCATGAGTGCGGGAGCGGTAGCGGGCGGTGCACCGGGGCCCTGGGGCCAGGCACCCGCCGGGCGCCCCGGCGCGGATCCGAGAGCGCTGGAGCACGCCCTGCGCGAGGTCGCGCCGGAACGCTGGGAGGCGTACGAGGCACTGCTGCACGCGCTGGCCGCGGGGCAGGTCTGGATGCTGCTCTGGCACGGTACGCCGGGCAGTCCGGACGCCCAGTACGGGAACATGGAGATCAGCGGTCACGGCTACGCGCCGGCCGTCACCTCGCCCGAGCAGCTGGCGGCGTCCGGCTGGGCGCGGGCGCACGAGGTGATCTCGGGGCGCGAGATCGCCGCCTCGCTCTATCGCACCCGCTGGGGGCTCTGGCTGAACCCGCACGCCCCCGGCGGCGGCGTCGGGGTGCCCTGGGCGGACCTGCGCCGGATCGCGGCCGGCCTGGACCGGCTGCCGGCCGGGCCGCTGAAGCTGAGCGAACCGCAGGTGCAGGCCCAGCAGTTCTTCGCGCTGCTGGAGCGGCAGGCGGTCGAGGTGCGGGCGGTCAAGGCGTTGCGCCGGGCCTGGGTGCAGCCCTCCGTGGGCGAACCGTACCTGGCCATCGGACTTGAGCTGTACGAGAGTTCGCCGCCCACGGTGGAGGCCGTCCGGGCGCTGATGCAGCGCGCGATCGCGGTCGCGCCGGAGGGCCTCGCGGTCTCCACCGTCGCCATGGGGGACGAGTACGACCCGGTGGCGCTCTGGATGCGGGCCAACGCCCGGCCGTTCTACGACCGCGAGGCGGGCGGCCACGGCCGCTCGCAGGCCGCGCCGTACCCGCCGGTGCCGCCGCCGCCCTACGCCTCGCAGGCGGGCCCGTACGGCTACGGCACCCAGGCGCCCGGCCCGGTGTGGCCGGGGCAGCAGCCGCCGCCGCAGCAGCCCTGGCCCGGCTACCCCGGGCGCTGACGCCCGCACGGTCGACGCGACGGGCGCCGCGGTGCCCGCGCCGCACGCCGGCGTTCCGCCGCCCGTGCCGGGGCTCCGGGCATTCGGGCGCCGGTACCGCACGCCGGGCATTCCGGCGACCGTGCCGCAACTCCGGGCAGACCCGGTGTTCGTGTCCCAACTACGGGCACTTCGGACACCTGTCGCAAGCACGGATGTTCGGGTGTTCTCGGCGCGGTAACGGGTAGTCCGGGTGTATGCGCCCAAAGCCCTCCACCAGGACCGATATGACGACCCGTCATGTCGGTCCTGGCATTTCCGGTCGGATTTCCGGCTGGTTCGGTGCAGCCTCTTGACATGCATGTAACAGCTGTGTGAAGAGGGATATGCCGAAGATCCAGAGGTGCATGCCGACAGATCACAGTTGGGCATCTCTCGGTTGTCAGGGCTGGCGCAAGCCAGTTCGGATGGCAGAGAGTTCTGCGCAACGCACCGCGCGTACTGGGTGCCCCACGAGGGTGAACGCGCTGGCGGACCGCTTGAGCCTCGCGACGCCCATCCCGCGCGGCCGCAGTACCCGAGCACGTCGCACCGCTGAACACCCGCACCTGAACCTCCGCACGTCCGCACCAGCCGTACCGCCGAACCGGCGACCGGCACCCGTGGGCCGGCCACCGTCGGCGAGGGGACCGAACTGACCATGACCGCACCCATCAAGACCGCCGGGAACACGCCGGAGGCAGCCGCCGCCGCGAGCCCGGCCACGAAGATCGAGGGCCGCTCGCTCGGCCGGATCGCCTGGACCCGTTTCAAACGGGACAAGGCCGCCGTCGCCGGCGCCGTCGTGGTGATCCTGCTCGTCCTGCTGGCCGTGCTGGCCAAGCCGATCGAGTCGATGTTCGGCCTGGACCCCGACGCCCTCAACCAGGACCTCCTGGACGCCAACCTCGGTGGTCTGCCGTTCGGCGACTGGGGCGGCATGAGCGTCGACCACCCGCTCGGCGTGGACCCGCTGCAGGGCCGTGACCTGCTCTCCCGGGTCATCGAGGGCTCCTGGGTCTCGCTGCTCGTCGCCTTCGGGGCGACGCTGCTCTCCAACACCCTCGGCACCGTGCTCGGCGTGATGGCCGGCTACTACGGCGGCTGGGTGGACGCCCTGATCAGCCGGGTGATGGACGTCTTCCTGGCGTTCCCGCTGCTGCTCTTCGCCATCGCGATCTCCGCCTCGCTCCAGGGCGGCGCGTTCGGCCTGCACGGCCTCCCGCTGCACATCGGCGTGCTGATCTTCGTGATCGGCTTCTTCAACTGGCCCTACATGGGCCGGATCGTGCGCGGCCAGACCCTCTCACTGCGTGAGCGCGAGTTCGTCTACGCGGCCCGCAGCCTGGGCGCCCGGGGGCCGTTCATCCTGTTCAAGGAGCTGCTGCCCAACCTGGTCGGTCCGATCCTGGTCTACTCGACCCTGCTGATCCCGACCAACATCCTCTTCGAGGCGGGCCTCAGCTTCCTCGGCGTCGGCATCCAGGCCCCGCAGGCCTCCTGGGGCGGGATGCTCAACGACGCGATCAAGTACTACCAGGTGGACCCCCAGTACATGGTGGTCCCCGGTATGGCGATCTTCCTCACGGTGCTCGCCTTCAACCTGCTCGGCGACGGGCTGCGTGACGCCCTCGATCCCAAGAGCAACTGACATCCCGTCAGGACCCTCCGATCCGCCACCACTTCCTCAAGGGGTTGATCTCACCATGCGTAGGTCCCGTACCGTCGGACTGACCGCAGTGGCCGCCGCCGCTGTCCTGGTCGTCACCGGGTGTACCTCCGGTTCATCCAAGAGCGGGGGCGACTCGTCGTCCTCCGCCGCGTCCGGCGGCGGCGCCGACGCGGCCACCAAGGGCATCGTCAACGCCTCGGACAAGAAGGGCGGGACGGTCACCTACGAGATGAAGGGCACGCCGGACTCGCTCGACCCCGGCAACACGTACTACGCCTACATCTACAACTTCTCGCGCCTGTACGGGCGTCCGCTGACCACCTTCGCGCCGGGCCCCGGCGACGAGGGCAACAAGCTCGTCCCGGACCTCGCCGAGTCCATGGGCCAGCCCAGCGCGGACGGCCTGACCTGGACGTACAAGCTGCGCGCCGGCCTGAAGTACGAGGACGGCAGCGCGATCACGTCCAAGGACGTGAAGTACGCGGTGGAGCGCTCCAACTTCGCGCCGGACGTGTTCTCCAACGGTCCGACGTACTTCAAGGACCTCCTGGTCGACAACCCGACCCCGTACGCGGGCCCGTACAAGGACGCGGCAGGCGACCTCAAGTCCATCGAGACGCCGGACGACCTGACCGTCGTCTTCCACCTGAAGCACGCCTTCGCGGACTTCGACTACCTGGTCTCGGCCCCGCAGACCGTCCCGGTCCCCAAGGACAAGGACAAGGGCGCCGACTACGTCAAGCACCCGATGGCCTCGGGCTCCTACAAGTTCGAGTCCTACGAGGACGGCAAGCAGCTCACCCTGGTGCCGAACACCAGCTGGGACGCGAGCACCGACACGATCCGCAAGCAGCTCGCGGACAAGATCGTGCTCAAGATGAACATCGAGCAGTCCACCATCGACAAGGACCTGCTGGCCGGCAACGCCCAGGTGGACCTCGTCGGCGGCGGCGTCGACCCGCAGACCCAGGCGCAGATCCTGCAGAACCCGAAGCTGAAGGCCAAGACGGACAACGCCTACGGCGGCCGCCTGGTCTACACCGCGATCGACAGTCAGGTCGCGCCGTTCGACAACGTCGAGTGCCGCAAGGCCGTGCAGTACGCGATCGACAAGGTCTCGGTGCAGACCGCGGTCGGCGGCCCGATCCGCGGCCAGATCGCCAACTCCGTCCTGCCGGCGGACATCCCCGGTCACCAGGACATCAACCTGTACGAGACCAAGGACAACAAGGGCGACGAGGCCAAGGCCAAGGAAGCCCTCAAGGCCTGCGGCAAGGAGGGCGGCTTCAACACCGTCCTGAGCGCCCGGACCGAGCGCGCCACCGAGATCGCCGCCGCGACCTCGATCCAGGCCGCGCTGAAGAAGGTCGGCATCAACGCCGAGATCCAGCAGTACCCGCAGGGCAAGTACCTCTCCGACAACGTCGGCGTGCCGGCGAAGAACAAGGAGAAGAACATCGGCCTGATGATGATGCAGTGGGGCGCCGACTGGCCGACCGGCTACGGCTTCCTGCAGCAGATCGTCGACGGCCGCGCCATCAAGGAGGCCGGTAACAGCAACCTGGCCTCGCTGAACGACCCGGCGATCAACAAGCTGCTCGACGACGCCGCCGTCAACACCGACAAGGCGGCCCGCGAGAAGATCTACGCGGAGATCGACAAGAAGGTCATGGAGCAGGCGGTCTACGTCCCGCTGACCTACTTCAAGGTGTTCCTGTACCGCTCGGACACCGCCACCAACGTCGTCTCCACCTCGGCCTTCTCGGGTGAGTACGACTACCTGAACATCGGTACGACCAAGTAAGAGCCTGGCTCCGTATCCCTGAAGGCAGGTGAAGGCAGCGGCGCCCGCCGCCGTCCGGAAGATCCCGGACGGCGGCGGGCCGCCGGAGCCGACCAACTGTGTTTGCCTACATCCTCCGCAGGACGCTCGCGGCCGTGGTGCTGCTGCTGGTGGTCAGCGCGGTCACCTTCGCGATCTTCTTCCTGCTGCCGCGCCTGGCCGGTGAGACGACCGACCAGCTGGCCACGCAGTACATCGGGAAGAACCCGTCCCCCGAGGCGGTCGCGGCGGTCAAGAAGAACCTCGGCTTCGACCAGCCGATCTACGTCCAGTACGGGCGCTTCCTGAAGGCGCTCGTCACCGGGGCCGAGTACAAGTTCGGCCCGGACGCCGCCACCTGCCACGTGCCCTGCTTCGGCTACTCCTTCAAGAACCACCTGGAGGTCTGGCCCGAGCTGACCAAGCGCATCCCGATCACGCTGTCGCTGGCCATCGGCGCCGCCGTGCTCTGGCTGGTCTCCGGCGTCACCACCGGTGTCATCTCCGCGCTCAAGCCGAAGTCGATCTTCGACCGGCTCTCCATGGGCGTCGCGCTGGCCGGTGTCTCGCTGCCGGTCTTCTTCACCGGTGCGCTGCTGCTCACGCTCTTCAGCTACGAGTGGCCGATCCTCGACAACCTCCAGTACGTCAACTTCACCGACGACCCGCTGATGTGGGCCCGCAACCTGATCCTCCCGTGGATCTCGCTGGCCTTCCTCTACTCCGCGCTCTACGCCCGGCTCACCCGCGCCGGCATGCTGGAGACGATGAGCGAGGACTACATCCGCACCGCCCGGGCCAAGGGCCTGGCCGAGCGCAAGGTGGTCGTGAAGCACGGGCTGCGCTCCGCGCTCACCCCGGTCGTCACCATCTTCGGCATGGACCTCGGTCTGCTGCTCGGCGGTGCGCTGATCACCGAACAGGTCTTCTCGCTCCAGGGCGTCGGCGCCTTCGCCGTCTCGGCGATCTCCGACAACGACCTGCCGAAGATCCTCGGCGTCACGCTGCTCGCCGCCTTCTTCATCGTCCTCTGCAACCTCGTGGTTGACCTCCTGTACGCCGCTGTCGACCCCCGGGTGAGGCTGTCGTGACCGAGCTCCAGAAGACCCCGGCGCCGGTGGCCGCCGCGACCGGGGACCCGTTCCTCTCGGTCCGGGACCTGCGGATCCACTTCGACACCGACGACGGCCTGGTCCGCTCGGTGGACGGGGTCAGCTTCGACCTGCACAAGGGGAAGACCCTCGGGATCGTCGGCGAGTCCGGCTCCGGCAAGTCGGTCACCTCGCTCGGCATCATGGGCCTGCACCGCTCCAAGCGGGCCCGGATCAGCGGCGAGATCCACCTGGACGGCGAGGAGCTGGTCGCGGCCGGCCCCGAGCGGGTCCGCCAGCTGCGCGGCCGCGAGATGGCGATGATCTTCCAGGACCCGCTGACCGCGATGCACCCCTACTACACCGTCGGGGCGCAGATCATCGAGGCCTACCGGGTGCACCACCCGCAGGCGACCAAGAAGCAGGCCCGGGCCCGCGCGGTCGAGATGCTCGACCGGGTCGGCATCCCGCAGCCCGACCGCCGGGTGGACGACTACCCGCACCAGTTCTCCGGCGGCATGCGCCAGCGCGCCATGATCGCGATGGCCCTGGTCAACGACCCGTCGCTGCTGATCGCCGACGAGCCCACCACCGCGCTGGACGTCACCGTCCAGGCGCAGATCCTGGACCTCATCCGGGACCTCCAGGAGGAGTTCGGCTCGGCCGTCATCGTCATCACCCACGACCTCGGGGTGGTCGCCGAACTCGCCGACGACATCCTGGTCATGTACGGCGGCAAGTGCGTCGAGCGCGGCCCCGCCGAGACCCTCTTCGACGCGCCCCAGCACCCCTACACCTGGGGCCTGCTGGGCTCGATGCCGCGTCTCGACCGTGAGCTCCAGGAGCGGCTCGTCCCGGTGAAGGGCACCCCGCCCAGCCTGATCAACGTGCCGTCCGGCTGCGCCTTCCACCCGCGCTGCCCGTACGCCGGGCTGACCGGCGGGCGCTCGGCCGACGAGGTCCCCGCCCTGACCGAGGCAGCGCCCGGGCACCACGCGGCCTGCCACCTCGCCGCCGCCGACCGGCGCCGCATCTTCACCGAAGAGATCGCGCCCCGGCTGTGAGCCCGGTTTCGTACCACCATTCTGGAGAGAACCGATGACGGACACTCAGGCGGCGGCCCCCGAGCCCATGAAGAAGGTGCCCGCGCCCGCGCCCGCCCCCGACCGCGAGCCGCTGCTCCGGGTGACCGGCCTGACCCGGCACTTCCCGATCAAGGGCGGCCTGCTGCGCCGCAACGCCGGGGCGGTCCGGGCCGTCGACGGCATCGACTTCACCGTCAACGCGGGGGAGACCCTGGGCGTCGTCGGCGAGTCCGGCTGCGGCAAGTCGACGATGGGCCGGCTGGTCACCCGTCTCGACGAGCCCACCGGCGGGAAGATCGAGTTCGAGGGCACCGACATCACCCACCTGGGCACCGGTGCGATGCGGCCGCTCCGGCGCGACATCCAGATGATCTTCCAGGACCCGTACTCCTCGCTGAACCCCCGGCACACCGTCGGCACCATCGTCGGCGCGCCGTTCCGGCTGCAGAAGGTACAGACCGAGGGCGGCGTCAAGAAGGCCGTCCAGGAGCTGCTGGAGCTGTGCGGGCTCAGCCCCGAGCACTACAACCGCTACCCGCACGAGTTCTCCGGCGGCCAGCGCCAGCGCATCGGCATCGCCCGGGCGCTCGCCCTGCGGCCCAAGATGGTCATCGCGGACGAGCCCGTCTCCGCCCTCGACGTCTCCATCCAGGCGCAGGTGGTCAACCTGCTGGACGACCTCCAGCGCGAGCTGGGCCTGACCTACCTGATCATCGCGCACGACCTCTCGGTGGTCCGGCACGTCTCCGACCGGGTCGCGGTGATGTACCTCGGCAAGATCGTCGAGATCGCCGACCGGGACTCGCTCTACGCGTCCCCGATGCACCCGTACACCACCGCGCTGATGTCCGCGGTGCCGGTGCCGGACCCGCGCCGTCGGCAGCGCCGCGAGCGGATCCTGCTCAAGGGCGACGTGCCCTCGCCGATCAACCCGCCGTCCGGCTGCCGGTTCCGCACCCGCTGCTGGAAGGCGCAGGAGGTCTGCGCGGTCCAGGAGCCGCCGCTGGCGGCGCTGAAGACCGGGCACCAGGTGGCGTGTCACTTCCCCGAGCGGAGCGAGGGGAACGACTAGCGGGGTCCGGAGAACAGTCCGGCCGGCGGCGAGAAGGTGCTCGCCACCGCGTGACGGTCCGGGGTGCGGTCGCCGGCTCGCGGCCGCATCCCCTCTGCGCGCCATCGGCCGTCACGTGCTGTGACGGCCGATGGCGTGGCCGTGACGGTCGGCCGGGCGCGGTGCCCGGGGGGTCCATAGTTGTCCGGTGACATCGCAGATCTTCCCTTCCGACGTGCAGCAGAGCCTGGACCTGGTCGGCATCTTCGTCTTCGCCCTCTCCGGAGGGCTGCTGGCCGTGCGCAAGAACATGGACATCTTCGGGATCTGTGTGCTGGCGGAGGTGACCGCGCTGGGGGGCGGGGTCATGCGCGACCTCGTCATCGGGGCCACCCCGGTGGCGGCCTTCTCCAACCTCGGCTACTTCAGCACGCCGCTGGCGGCCGGCCTGGTGGTCTTCTTCCTGCACCCGGAGGTCGAGCGGATCAACCGCGCGGTGCAGACCCTGGACGCGCTCGGCCTCGGGCTGTTCTGCGTCACCGGTACGGCCAAGGCGCACGACTACGGCCTCGGCGCGGTGGCCGCGATGGCGCTCGGCATGGTGACGGCGGCCGGCGGCGGCGTGATGCGCGACATGCTCGCGGGGGAGATCCCCTCGCTGCTGCGCTGGGACCGCGAGATCTACGCCGTCCCGGCCCTGGTCGGCTCGGCCCTCGTGGTGATCCTGATCGGCCTCGACCGGCTCACCGCGCTCACCGGGACGGCGGCCGCGCTGACCGCCTTCGGTCTGCGGATGCTCGCCCTCAAGTACGGCTGGCGCGCACCGCGGGCCTGGCACCGCAACGGTTCTCGCACCAGCGAGGAGTAGGCGAGCCCCCGTACGCCAGCGAGATCGCCTCGGCGGTGCAGAGCAGCTCGGGGAGCAGCCGGACCAGTTCGGCCGGCGGGACCCGGTCGGTCGGGGCGCTGACCGCGCAGGCGGCGACCGGCCGCCCGGCGCTGCCGGCCACCGGGGCCGCCACGCAGGCCACCGCCTCCCGGTGCTCGGCCGACTCGGCCGCCCAGCCCTGGCGGCGGACGGCGGCCAGCTCGGGAGGCAGCTCGTCCTCGCCGGCCCCGTCGTCGGGCAGACCGGCCAGCAGGACCCGGCCGATCGCGGTGCCGGCCGCCGGGGCGCGCCGCCCGATCCGGGTCGGCCGGGCGGTGTCGCTCCCCGGCCAGCGGCCGGCCAGCTCGTCCAGGTAGAGGACCTCGCCGTCCTGGAGCACGGCCAGCTGGACGGTCAGTCCGCAGCGCCGGTGGAGGGCGGCCAGGTAGGGCGCGGCGATCTGGCGGACGTCGATCTCCTCCAGCGCCCGGTGGGCGAGCGAGAGGACGCGACCGCCGAGCCGGTAGCGCCGGTCGGACTGGCGGTGGACGAAGCCGTGCTCCTCCAGCGTGCGCAGCAGCCGCAGGGCCGTGGACTTGTGCACTCCGATGCTGGTGGCGGCCTGGTCGAGGGTGACCGGCCCGTCGCCGAGGGACCCGAGGAGGGTGAGGGCGCGGTCGACCGACTGCGACATGGCGCCCCCAGTCCTGATCCGGTCCGGCCGATTTGCGGTGCCCGACAGGCTAACCGTTCGGCCCGGCGGGAGACCAACGAGCCCCCGGCCGTCCCGGCTTGGCCGCCGGCGGCCGGGCCGGTGCCCGGCGCCGCGGGTGGCGGGGGAGCGGCGGCCGGATGGCGGGCGGGTGGCGGACGGTTGGCCGGATCGGGGCGTTTGCGCGCGCTGCGCGGCGGCCGGATCCGCCGGGTGGCCCGAGCGGCGCGCGGTGGCCCTCTACAATCGGATGGTTATGCCATACCTGGACCATGCGGCGACCACGCCGATGCTGCCCGAGGCGATCGCCGCGATGACCGCGCACCTGGGGGTCGTCGGCAACGCCTCCTCCCTGCACGCGTCCGGCCGCCGGGCCCGCCGCGTGGTCGAGGAGTCCCGCGAGTCGCTGGCGGAGTCGCTCGGCGCCCGCCCCAGCGAGATCGTCCTCACCGGCGGCGGCACCGAGTCCGACAACCTGGCCGTCAAGGGCCTGTACTGGGCCCGGCGGGGGGCCGACCCGGCCCGGACCCGGGTGCTGTGCAGCCCGGTCGAGCACCACGCGGTGCTGGACGCGGTGCACTGGCTCTCCGAGCACGAGGGCGCCCGGGTCGACTACCTTCCGGTGGACGGCTACGGCCGGGTCCACCCGGCGGCGTTGCGCGAGGCGATCGAGCGGGACCCGGCCTCCGTCGCGCTGGTCACCGTGATGTGGGCCAACAACGAGGTCGGCACCATCCAACCGGTCACCGAACTCGCCGCGGTCGCCGCCGAGTTCGGCATTCCGATGCACGCCGACGCGGTCCAGGCGCTCGGTCAGGTGCCGGTCTCCTTCGCGGAGTCCGGGCTGACCGCACTCACCGTCACCGGCCACAAGGTCGGCGGTCCGTACGGCGTCGGCGCCCTGCTGCTGTCGCGCGGGGCCACGCCCGTCCCGCTGCTGCACGGCGGCGGCCAGGAGCGGGACGTCCGCTCCGGCACGCTGGACGCGCCGGCCACCGCGGGCTTCGCGGCCGCCGCCGCGCTCGCCGTCGAGCGGCGGGACGAGCACGCGGCGGTGCTCGGCGCGCTGCGCGACGAACTGGTCGCCTCGGTCCTGGCCGGCGTCCCGGACGCGGTCCTCAACGGCGACCCGACGACGCAGGGGCGGCTGCCCGCCAACGCGCACTTCTCCTTCCCCGGCTGCGAGGGCGACGCGCTGCTGATGCTGCTCGACGCCCAGGGCATCGAGTGCTCGACCGGCTCGGCCTGCTCGGCGGGGGTGCCGCAGCCCAGCCACGTCCTGCTGGCGATGGGCGTGGACCCGCTGCTGGCCCGCGCCTCACTGCGGTTCTCGCTCGGCCACACCTCCACCCGGGAGGACGTCACCGCGCTCGCCGGAGCCATCGCCCCGGTCGTCCAGCGGGCCCGCAACGCGGGGCTGGCGGCGGCCGCGCGCGCCCGGTAAACCCGGCCGGGACTCCGCCGCGACCACGTACTCTTGTGGGCATCATGACTGACTTCCCCGGTGCCCCGACCGCCCCGTCCACTGGCCGCCTGCGTGTGCTCGCGGCGATGTCCGGCGGGGTGGACTCCGCCGTCGCCGCCGCCCGCGCGGCCGAAGCGGGGCACGAGGTGACCGGCGTGCACCTGGCGCTCTCCGCCAACCCGCAGTCCTTCCGCACCGGCGCCCGCGGCTGCTGCACCATCGAGGACTCCCGCGACGCCCGCCGGGCGGCCGACGTGATCGGCATCCCGTTCTACGTCTGGGACCTCGCCGAGCGGTTCCGCGAGGACGTCATCGACGACTTCGTCGCCGAGTACGCGGCCGGCCGCACCCCCAACCCCTGCCTGCGCTGCAACGAGAAGATCAAGTTCGCCGCGCTGCTGGACAAGGCGATCGCGCTCGGCTTCGACGCGGTCTGCACCGGCCACTACGCCCGGATCGTCGACCTCCCGGACGGCCGCCGCGAGCTGCACCGCGCCGTCGACGCCGCCAAGGACCAGTCCTACGTGCTGGGCGTGCTCGACGCCGACCAGCTCGCCCACTCGCTCTTCCCGCTGGGCGACACCACCAAGGACGTCATCCGCGAGGAGGCCGAGCGCCGCGGCCTGGCCGTCGCGAAGAAGCCGGACAGCCACGACATCTGCTTCATCGCGGACGGCGACACCCAGGGCTTCCTGGCCAAGCACCTCGGCCGGGCCCCCGGCGACATCGTCGACGCGGACGGCACCAAGCTCGGCGAGCACGACGGCGCCTACGGCTTCACCATCGGCCAGCGCAAGGGCCTGCGGATCGGCCGCCCGGCCGCCGACGGCAAGCCCCGCTACGTGCTCGACATCTCCCCGGTGAACAACACCGTCACCGTCGGCCCCGTCGAGGGCCTGGACGTGACGGCCCTGACCGCGATCCGCCCGCGCTGGTGCGGGGCCGAGGCCGCGGCCGACGGCCGCTACACCGCCCAGCTCCGCGCCCACGGCGAGGAGGTCCCGGTCACGGCCGCCATGGTCGACGGCGAACTCCACGTCACCCTGGACACCCCCGCCCGCGGCATCGCCCCCGGCCAGGCCGTCGTCCTCTACGACACCACCCGCGTCGTCGGCTCCGCCACCATCGCCACCACCCACCGCCGCCCGGTCACGGCCTGAAACGGGTCCTCCCGGTCGGGGCGTGCCGTGGGTGCCGCTGTATCAGCGGCACCCACGGAAGACCGGCACGAGCGCGGCTGTGACGAGGTGCACCAGGGCGCTCGCGGACACGGCGTAGGCGCTCCAGCGACGTAGTGACTCCGGCGCGGTGGCTCGGAGGCCGTCGCGGGGCCACGCCTTCGGGAGGTGGGCTCACGGCGAGACGTCGGCGTCGACGACCTCGCCGAACGGTTCGATCGTGACGCCCCACCGGCCCCCGGTGAGCCCGGCGTCTTTCCGTTCCCGGTGGGAGCGTCGGCCGCGGGTCCCCGGGGTGCGTCATAGTGGACGGAGCCGCACGGGTGGTGCGGCCCGCCGGTGATTCGACGACCCGGGCTCCGGGGAGCGGCCGGCGATGCCCGTGGCGCCTTGCGGAGAGGACGGCATGACCTTCTACGAGCAGCACCGCGACTTCGTCGAGGAGCTGGAGCGGATCGCTCCCGAGGGCGTTCGGATCGAATGGTCCGGGGACACGCTGATCATGCAGGCGTCACCCTCGAACATCCACCAGCTCAACGTCGCGCGGGTGCGCAGGCAGTTCGAGCGGCACGCCCCCGACGGCTACCTCCCCAGTGAGCGGAGCGAGATCGTCAGCCCGGACGTCTCCAAGGGGCGCGAGCCGGACCTGACCTACCTGCCCGAGGAGGTTCTCTCCCAGCCGGGCAACAAGGCCCCCGCCGGGGAGGCCCTGATCGCCGTGGAGATCGTCTCGCCCTCCAACCCGGGCAACGACTGGATGGACAAGCTGCACGACTACGCCGTGATGCGCATCCCGCTGTACCTGATCGTGGACCCGCGGCAGCAGACGGTGACGCTGTTCTCCGAGCCGGACCACGACCGGTACCACACGCGCAGTGACCGGAAGTTCGGTGACGAGATCGGCATCCCGGAGCCCTTCGGCTTCACGCTGGGCCTGTCCGAGCTCGTCCCGTACAAGGACTGACCGTGCGCGTCGGCGGGGCGTGATAGACCAGTCAGCATTATGAACATCACTGTCTTCTGCTCCGCGTACTCGCTCGACGAGCGGTACTCCGTACCTGCCGCCGAATTCGCCCGTCTGCTCGGGGAGGGCGGGCACACCCTGGTGTGGGGCGGCTCCAACGCCGGGTTGATGGGGCTGCTGGCCGACGGGGTGAAGGCGGCCGGCGGCAAGCTGGTCGGGGTGCTGGTCGAACTGCTCCGGCACAAGGGCTACGAGGGCGCCGACGAGCTGGTGATGACCCTGGACCTCGCCGAGCGCAAGGCACAGCTGCTGATGCGCGCGGACGCCGTCGTCGTGCTGGTCGGCGGCCTCGGCACGCTGGACGAGGTGACCGAGGTGCTGGAGCTCAAGAAGCACGCGCTGCACGACAAGCCGGTGATCGTCCTGGACACCGAGGGCTTCTACGCGGGACTGCGCACCCAGCTGGAGCGGATGGACACGGAGGGCTTCCTGCCGCGGCCGCTCGGCGAGCTGATCACCTTCGCCGACACCCCCGCCCAGGTCTTCGAGCAGCTCAAGGCCTGAGAGGATCGGGACCATGGCTGCACATCTGATCACGGGCGCGGGCTCCGGCATCGGCGCCGTCCTCGCCGAGCGCCTCGCCGAACGCGGGGACGACCTCTGGCTGCTGGCCCGCGACGCCCGCCGGGCCGCGGAGCTGCGCGAGCGCTTCCCCGGGGCGCAGACCCTGGTCGGCGACCTCGGTACGCCGGCCAAGCTCTCCTGGGCCTTCGGCCACCAGGCGCTGCCGGCGGAACTCGACTCGCTGCTGCATGTGGCGGGCGTCGTCGAGCTGGGCCAGGTCGGTGAACTGCCGGTCAAAGCCTGGCAGGACACCCTGAACGTGAACCTGGTCGCGCCCGCCGAGCTGACCCGGCTGATGCTGCCCTCGCTGCGGCTGGTCAAGGGCCACGTGGTGTTCGTGAACTCCGGCGCGGGGCTCACCGCGCACGCCGACTGGTCGGCGTACGCGGCGAGCAAGCACGGCCTGAAGGCGCTCGCGGACTCGCTGCGCCACGAGGAGCACGCCGCCGGCGTCCGGGTCACCTCGGTCTACCCGGGCCGCACCGCGACCGCGATGCAGGTCAAGGTGCACCAGCAGGAGGGCCGGGAGTACGACGCCGACCGCTTCATCGCGCCCGAGTCGGTGGCGAAGGCGGTCCTGGCCGCGCTCGACGCCTCCCGCGACGCGGAGATCACCGAGATCACCGTCCGCCCCGGGAAGTGAGCCCGGGGAAGTGAGCCCTGGGAAGTGAGGCCGGGAAGTGAGCCCCGGGGACGTGGGTTCGCCGGCCCGAGCCCGGGCGTGGGAGGTCGGCCGGTCCGACTTCCCACGCCGGGCGCACTAGGCTCGGGCGGGTGAGCAACGGACACTCTTTCCCCGACCTGCGCGGCGCCGCCACCGGCGTCGGATCGCTGCCCGGCACCGACGCGCGGGAGGCCGCCAGGACGGCCACCGGGGCGCTGGAGCAGCTGCCGTTCCTGCCCGAGCTGCCCGCCCGCGGGCCGGGCGCCGACATGATCGGGCGCAGCGCCGGCCTGCTGGTCGAGCTGTTCGCGCAGACCGAGCCCAGCGGCTGGCGCTTCACCGACCGCCCCGGCCGCGACACCCGGCGGGCCCGTGCCTGGCTGGGCGAGGACCTGGACGCCCTGGAGGAGTTCACCCAGGGCTACCAGGGCGCGCTCAAGGTGCAGGCCGTCGGCCCGTGGACGCTGGCCGCCTCGATCGAGCTGAAGCACGGCGAGAAGGCACTCGCCGACCCCGGTGCCCGCCGGGACATCGCCGGTTCGCTCACCGAGGGGCTGCGCCGCCACCTCGACGAGGTCCGCCGCCGGATCCCCGGCGCGGCGGTGGTGCTCCAGCTCGACGAGCCCTCGCTGCCCGCGGTGCTGACCGGCGGGGTGAGGACCGCCAGCGGCTTCCAGCGGCTGCGCTCGGTGGACCGCCAGGTCGCCGAGGAGGCGCTGCGCGAGGTGATCCGCAGCGTCGACGTACCGGTGGTGGTGCACTGCTGCGCCCCGGACGTCCCGATCCCGCTGCTGCGCCGGGCCGGTGTGGCCGGAGTCTCCCTGGACTTCTCGCTGTTGACGGAACGTGAGGACGAGCAGCTCGGCGAGGCGATCGAGGCGGGCACCGTGATCCTCGCCGGCGTGGTGCCGCCCACCGACGGAGCCCCCGCTCAATCAACGGCACTGTCCGACCCGGCCGGTAGTGTCCAGGGTGTCAGGACGTTGTGGCGCAGGCTCGGGTTCGCCCCGGAGCTGCTGGGCCGCCGTGTGCTGGTGACGCCCACCTGCGGGCTGGCCGGGGCCTCTCCGGCCCACGCGCGTAAGGCGCTGTCACTCAGTGTGAGGGCGGCCCAGAGCCTGGTGGACAACCCGGAATGAGAACGTAGGAGGGCTTGCGGTGGTGGCTGTCGAGGGCTGGGAGGAGATCCCGGCGGAGGTCCGCGGGCGGCACGCCGAGCTGGCGGCCGAGATCGAGGACCACCGCGCCCGCTACTACGAGCAGGACGCGCCGGTCGTCACCGATGCCGAGTTCGACGCGCTGATGCGCGAGCTGGAGGCGCTGGAGGCCGGGCACCCGGCCCTGCGCACCCCCGACTCGCCGACCCAGAAGGTCGGCGGCGCCGTCACCGAGCAGTTCGCGGCCGTCGAGCACCGCGAGCGGCTGCTCAGCCTGGACAACGCGATGGACGACGACGAGCTGGCCGCCTGGGCCGAGCGGGTCGCCACCGAGCTGGCCGGCATCGAGTACCACTACCTCTGCGAGCTCAAGGTGGACGGCCTGGCCGTCAACCTCACCTACGAGAACGGCCAGTTGGTGCAGGCCGCGACCCGCGGCGACGGCCGGGTCGGCGAGGACATCACCGCCAACGTCCGCACCATCAAGGAGATCCCGCACCGGCTCAAGGGCGACGACGTCCCCGCGCTGGTGGAGATCCGCGGCGAGGTCTACTTCCCCACCGACGCCTTCGAGGCGCTCAACGCCTCCTTCGCCGAGGAGAACGAGCGCCGCCGGCAGGAGAACGAGGAGCGCGCCAAGGAGGGCAAGCGGCCCCGGGCGATGATCCGGCTGTTCATGAACCCGCGCAACGCGGCCGCCGGTTCGCTGCGCCAGAAGGACCCGCACATCACCGCGTCCCGCCCGCTGCACATGGTGGTGCACGGCATCGGCGCCCGGGTCGGCTTCGACATCGACAACCAGTCGCACGCCTACCGGCTGCTGCACGACTGGGGCCTGCCCACGGCCCGGCACAACAAGGTGGTCGGCACGCTGGCCGAGGTCCGCGCCTTCATCGAGCACTTCGGCGCGCAGCGGCACTCGGTCGAGCACGAGATCGACGGCGTCGTGGTCAAGGTGGACGAGATCGCCCTCCAGGGCCGGCTCGGCGCGACCTCGAAGTCCCCGCGCTGGGCGATCGCCTGGAAGTACCCGCCGGAGGAGGTCACCGGCAAGCTCGCCGCGATCAAGGTCGGCATCGGCCGCACCGGCCGGGCCACCCCGTACGCGGTGCTGGCGGAGCCGGTGAAGGTGGCCGGCTCGATGGTGCAGTACGCGACGCTGCACAACCAGCAGATCGTCAAGGCCAAGGACGTCATGCTGGGCGACACCGTGGTGCTCCGCAAGGCCGGTGACGTCATCCCCGAGATCCTCGGCCCGGTGTACGACCTGCGGGACGGCACCGAGCAGGAGTTCGTGATGCCCTCGCACTGCCACGAGTGCGGCGCGGAGCTGCGCCCGATGGCGGAGGGCGACATCGACCTGCGGTGCCCCAACGCGCAGTTCTGCCCGGCCCAGATCCGCGAGCGGATCGCCTTCCTGGGCGGCCGGTCCGCGCTGGACATCGAGGGGCTGGGCTACGTCGCGGCGACGGCGCTGACCCAGCCGCTGGAGCCGGCCGAGGCGCCGGTCCGGGACGAGGGCGACATCTTCCGCCTCACCGCCGAGCAGCTGCTGCCGATCAGGGTGCTGGTCCGCGACCCGAAGACCGGCCTGCCGAAGCTCGACGACGAGACCGGCGAGGAGAAGGAGGTCTTCTTCTTCGCGACCACCACGGGCGCGGCCAAGAAGAACACCGGCCTGATGCTCGACAACATCGACCTGGCCAGGGAGCGCCCCCTCTGGCGCTTCCTCAACGGCCTGTCGATCCGGCACGTCGGCCCGGTCGCCGCGCAGGCGCTGGCCAGGGAGTTCCGTGACCTCGACCGGATCTTCGCGGCCAGCCAGGAGGAGCTGGCCGCCACCGAGGGGGTCGGTCCCGGTACGGCGCGCTCGATCGCCGAGTGGTACCAGGAGGAGTGGCACCGGGAGATCCTGGAGAAGTGGCGCGAGGCCGGGGTCCGCTTCACCGAGGAGGCCGGCGAGGAGCAGGGCGAGCGTCCGCTGGAGGGGCTGACGGTGGTGGTCACCGGCACGCTGGCCGGGCACACCCGGGACGGCGCCAAGGAGGCGCTGACCTCGCGCGGAGCGAAGGTGACCGGATCGGTGTCGAAGAAGACCGATTTCGTGGTCGCCGGTGACAATCCCGGTTCCAAGTTCGACAAGGCCGTTCAGCTCGGGCTGCCGGTCCTGGACGACGAGGGCTTCACGGTGCTGCTGGAGCAGGGGCCGGACGCGGCTCGCAGGCACCTGGGCCTGCCCGAACCGGAAGCCGTCGCCGGGGCCGCCGAGGAGCCCCCCGCCGAGGGGTGACCCGAACTCGGAGCCACCGAGTCCGTCTTGTTATCGTCCTGATGCGCCGTCACCGGGTGCCGCGCGGTGAAAGCGGGCATTGTGTCACTGTGCGGCACCGGAACGCGGTGGCGCGCTCCCGGTTGTCCGAAAGTCTGCCCGCCGGGTGGACCCCGGAATACCCTGGAGCGCAACAGAGTGTCAGCAGGGGTGGGGGCACCGGCTGAGCCGGTCTCCGCGGGGTCGCTCATGCCCGGCAGCTGCCGGCACCGGTACGGTGCCTCACCGTAAGGCGGCCTGACGGGGCGGGCCCGACGGAGGACAGGGCTTATGGATCGTACGACCGGCGGTGCGCCCACACGCCCGCCGCAGGGGGTGGCGGGTGCGGTCCTGCTGCTCGGAGTCCTGCTGGCCGGCGCCGCACCGCTCATCCCGCTGGCCGTCCTGGTCTACCGCTACGAGCCCGAGCTGCTGCCGCTGTTCGCGGTGCCGCTGGCCGTGCTGGTCGCGGCCTGGCGGATCGCCCGGGACCGTGCCCGTGACCAGCTCACCGACCCGCTGACGGACCTGCCCAACCGCCAGGCCCTCTTACTGGCCGCCCAGGAGGCCATCGCCGAGCACGAGCAGGGCTACAGCGTCGGGCTGATCCTGCTCGACCTCGACCGGTTCAGGTCGCTCAACGACACGCTCGGCCACACCGCAGGCGACCGGCTGCTGGTGCACATCGCCCGCCGGCTGCACCGCGCCCTGCGCTCCGGCGCGTCCGGCGGAGCGGGACGGGAGACGATCGACGACGTCTTCGCCGGGATGCCCCGGGACTACCGGCGCGGCCGCCCGATGGTGGCCCGGATGGGCGGCGACGAATTCGCCGTGCTGCTGCCCGGCGTCGGCTGCCCCAACACCCTGGAGCGGGTCGCCAAGGCGCTGATCGCCGAGCTGGCCGCACCGATCCGGCTGGACGGGCTGCTGCTCGTCCTGGAGGCCAGCGCCGGCGTCTGCGTCTACCCGCAGCACGCCCAGGACGCCGAGTCGCTGCTGCGCCGCGCCGACGTGGCGATGGGCCACGCCCAGCGCGGCTGCACCTCCGTCGAACAGTACGACGAGGCCCAGGACGCCGACACGCCGTACCGGATCGGGCTGCTCGGCGATCTGCGGCGGGCGCTGGAGACCGGCGAGGTGCAGCTGCACTACCAGCCCAAGGTGGCCTTCGACGGCCGGGTGGTCGGGCTGGAGGCGCTGCTGCGCTGGGACCGGCCCGGCCAGGGCAAGGTCTCGCCGGACGAGTTCGTCGGGCTCGCGGAGTCCAGCGGCCTGATGCCCCGGCTGACCGACTACGTCCTGGAAGCGGCCGTCGGCCAGCTCGCCTCCTGGCGCGAGCAGGGCCTCCAGGTGCAGGTCGCGGTGAACGTCTCGCCGCGCGACGTGCTGAACCCGGGCTTCGCCCAGCGGGTCGCCGGGCACCTCGTCCGCCACCAGGTGCCGGCTCACGCGCTCCAGCTGGAGATCACCGAGCGGCTGCTGCTGGACGACTCCCGGCGGGCCGCCGACACCCTGGCCGAGCTGCGCGGCTACGGCGTCGGGATGTCCCTGGACGACTTCGGGACGGGCCACTCCTCGCTGGTGCGGCTGCGCAGCCTGCCGGTCGGCGAGTTGAAGATCGACCGCTCCTTCGTCTCCCGGATGGTCGCCGACGACCACGACGCGGCCGTGGTCCGCTGCTCGGTGGAGCTGGCCCACTCGCTGGGCCTGACCGTGGTGGCCGAGGGCGTGGAGGACGACGAGACCTGGGAGCGGCTGCACCGGATGGGCGTGGACGCCGTCCAGGGCTGGCTGGTCTCGGCGGCGCTGCCGGCCGAGCAGGCCACCGCCTGGCTCCGGGTGCACCGCACCGGCGCCCCGCCGGTCGAGCGGTTCGGCCCGGCGGGTCAACTGCCGCGGGTGATCCAGCCGGTGGTCAAGCCGGGGATCCAGCCGGTGCTGCCTCCGGTCATCCCGCCGGTGCTGCCTCCGGTGGTCCAGGCGGTGTCGGCGGCCCAGTTGGAGGTCCAGGCGCAGGGCACGCCGAGGTGGGTCCCGACGAGCCCGCAGTAGGGCGTCCGCGGCGGTCGCCGGCCCGGTCCCGGAGCGGGGCCGGGGCAGGGTGACCGCCCCGCGGGGTTACTCGTTGGCCGGTGGCCGGGCCGGGCCCCATAGGATGGGGTCCACAGACCAAGAGGACGGGAGCGCCGAGCCGGCTGCTCCTGCCCGGGCCCGGCACCGCCTGAGCGCGGCGCCGGGTCTCACCAGAACTCACACCCCTGAGGATCGCCGCATGCCTGGCATCACGCGCGAGGAGGTCGCCCACCTCGCTCGGCTGTCGCGTCTTGAGTTGCAGGCCGAAGAGCTGGACCACTTCGCCGAGCAGCTCGACGTGATCATCGGCGCGGTCGCGCGCGTTTCCGAGGTCGCCGGACAGGACGTCCCGCCGACCTCCCACCCCCTCCCGCTGACCAACGTCATGCGGGCGGACGTGGTGCGACCGTCGCTCACCCCGGAGCAGGCGCTGTCCGGCGCCCCCGCCGCCGAGGAGCAGCGTTTCCGTGTGCCGCAGATCCTCGGGGAGGACTGACCGATGACCGACCTGATCCGTTACACCGCGGCCGAGACCGCGAGTGCCATCGCCAAGGGCGAGGTCTCCGCCGTCGAGGTCGCCCAGGCGCACCTGGACCGCATCGGCGCCGTCGACAAGAAGGTCAACGCCTTCCTGCACGTCGACACCGAGGGCGCGCTGGACGCCGCCAGGGCCGTCGACGAGAAGCGCGCCAAGGGCGAGGAGCTGGGCCCGCTGGCCGGCGTCCCGCTCGCGCTGAAGGACGTCTTCACCACCAAGGGCGTGCCGACCACCTGCGGGTCCAAGATCCTCGAAGGCTGGATCCCGCCGTACGACGCCACCCTGACCTCGCGTCTCAAGGACGCGGGCGTGGTGATCCTCGGCAAGACCAACATGGACGAGTTCGCGATGGGCTCCTCCACCGAGAACTCGGCCTACGGCCCCACCGGCAACCCGTGGGACCTCAGCCGGATCCCCGGCGGTTCCGGCGGTGGCTCGGCCGCCGCGCTGGCCGCCTTCGAGGCCCCGCTGGCGATCGGCACCGACACCGGCGGCTCGATCCGCCAGCCCGGCGCCGTCACCGGCACCGTCGGCGTGAAGCCCACCTACGGGTCGGTCTCCCGCTACGGCCTGGTCGCGTTCTCCTCCTCGCTGGACCAGGGCGGTCCGTGCGCCCGCACCGTGCTCGACGCGGCGCTGCTGCACGAGGCGATCGCCGGCCACGACCCGCTGGACTCCACCTCGATCGACGCGCCCGTCCCGGCCGTGGTCGAGGCCGCCAAGCTGCGCGACGTGCGCGGCATGCGGATCGGCGTGGTCAAGGAGTTCGCCGGCGAGGGCTACCAGGCCGGCGTCATGCAGCGGTTCAACGAGTCCGTCGAGCTGCTGCGCGAGCTGGGCGCGGAGGTCGTCGAGGTCTCCTGCCCGTCGTTCACCCTGGCGCTGCCCGCGTACTACCTGATCGCGCCCAGCGAGGCCTCGTCCAACCTGGCCCGCTTCGACGCGATGCGCTACGGCCTGCGGGTCGGCGACGACGGCACCCGCTCGGCCGAGGACGTCACCGCCCTCACCCGCGAGGCCGGCTTCGGCCCCGAGGTGAAGCGCCGGATCATCCTCGGCACCTACGCCCTCTCCTCGGGCTACTACGACGCCTACTACGGCTCGGCCCAGAAGGTGCGCACGCTCATCTCGCGCGACTTCGACACCGCCTTCGCCGGCGTGGACGTGCTGGTCTCACCGACCACGCCGACCACCGCCTTCCCGATCGGCGAGCGCGCCGACGACCCGATGGCGATGTACCTGGCCGACCTCTGCACGATTCCGTCGAACCTCGCGGGCAACGCGGCCATGTCGCTGCCCTGCGGGCTGGCGCCGGAGGACAATCTCCCGGTCGGCCTGCAGATCATCGCACCCGCGATGGCGGACGACCGCCTGTACCGCGTGGGCGGCGCCGTCGAGGCCGCACTCAACGACAAGTGGGGGCACACCCTGCTGGAGGAGGCACCGGCACTGTGAGCAAGCTCGAAAAGGCGAAGGGCTTCAAGCACTCCAAGCCCGGCCTGTGGCTGTCCATCGGCACCAGCACGTTCGGCGCGGTCTCGATCGTCAAGGACATCCGGAAGGCGCGCGGCGAGAGCGACACGCTCAAGCTGATCAACGCCCTGGTCGGTGCGGCGGCGCTGGTCACCGGCACCGCCCTGCTGGTGCGCGAGTTGCGCCGGCTCGGCGACGACGACGTGCTGCTGGGCTGAGAACGCCCTCGGCCCGGCCGCGCACCCGACCGTGCGCGGCCGGGCCCGTACCTCCACAGACTTTTAAGCGAAGGGGACGCTGTGAGCGTCATGAACCTGGTCTCCTACGAGGACGCTCTCGCGTCGTACGACCCGGTGATGGGCCTTGAGGTCCACGTCGAGCTGGGTACCAAGACCAAGATGTTCTGCGGGTGCTCGACCGAACTGGGTGCCGAGCCGAACAGCCAGGTCTGCCCGACCTGTCTGGGCCTGCCCGGCTCGCTGCCGGTGGTCAACGCCATCGGCGTCGAGTCGGCGATCAAGATCGGCCTGGCGCTGAACTGCGAGATCGCCGAGTGGTGCCGGTTCGCCCGGAAGAACTACTTCTACCCGGACATGCCGAAGAACTTCCAGACCTCGCAGTACGACGAGCCGATCGCCTTCAACGGCTACCTCGACGTGCAGCTGGAGGACGGCTCGACCTTCCGGGTGGAGATCGAGCGCGCCCACATGGAGGAGGACACCGGCAAGTCCAGCCACGTCGGCGGCGCGACCGGCCGGATCCACGGCGCCACGCACTCGCTGCTCGACTACAACCGGGCCGGCATCCCGCTGATCGAGATCGTCACCAAGCCGATCGAGGGCGCCGGCGAGCGGGCCCCCGAGGTCGCCAAGGCGTACGTCGCCGAGCTGCGTGAGCTGATCAAGGCGCTGGGCGTCTCCGAGGCCCGGATGGACAAGGGCCAGATGCGCTGCGACGTCAACCTGTCGCTGCGCCCCAACGGCACCGAGAAGTTCGGCACCCGCTCCGAGACCAAGAACGTCAACTCGCTGCGCAGCGTCGAGCGGGCCGCCCGGTTCGAGATCCAGCGGCACGCCACGGTGCTGGGCGACGGCGGCACGATCGTCCAGGAGACCCGGCACTTCCACGAGGAGGACGGCAGCACCACCGCCGGCCGGATCAAGGACAACGCCGAGGACTACCGCTACTTCCCCGAGCCGGACCTGGTGCCGATCGCGCCGTCCCGCGCCTGGGTGGAGGAGCTGCGCGCCGGTCTGCCCGAGCTGCCGCGGGTGCGCCGGGCCCGGCTGCAGGCCGAGTGGGGCCTGACCGACAAGGACATGCAGTCGGTGCTGAACGCCGGCGCGGTCGAGCCGATCCTGGAGACCATCGCCGCGGGCGCCCCGGCCGACCAGGCCCGCAAGTGGTGGATGGGCGAGCTGGCCCGCCGGGCCAACGAGACCGGCACCGAGCTGAGCGAGCAGCCGATCACCCCGGCGCAGGTCGCCCGGGTGACCGCGCTGGTCGCCGAGGGCAAGCTGAACGACAAGCTGGCCCGCCAGGTCATCGAGGCCGTGCTGGCCGGTGAGGGCGAGCCGGACGAGGTCGTCGAGAAGCGCGGCCTGGCCGTCGTCTCGGACGACTCCGCGCTCGGCGCGGCCGTCGACGAGGCCATCGCCGGCAACGAGGCGATCGCCGCCAAGATCCGCGACGGCAAGGTCGCCGCGGTGGGCGCGCTCGTCGGCGCGGTCATGAAGGCCACCCGCGGGCAGGCCGACGCGGCCCGGGTGAAGGACCTCATCCTGGCGAAGCTCGGCGTGGAAGGGCAGTAGGCACTACCTGAAGAAGCTCGGTGCCGACCGGATCCGACCACGGTTTCTAAGGCATCTAAGGCTTTCTAAGGTGCCTTAGTGCGCTCAGGGCCCGGATCCACCCCCTAAGTGGGGTGGATCCGGGCCTTTGCCGTTCCAGGCCGCCCGACCTAAGGCGCAGGCCGCCCGGAACATCGGGCAAGGTGCCGATGTGGCGCACCCCCCTGGGGGAGGAGGCTTTACCTCAGAACGAGAGAGACCACCACGAGGGGAAACACCGTGTTCGAGTACGAGCTCATCCAGCACCAGGTGCGGGAACTCCACGCCCAGGCCGACCACCAGCGCCTGGTCCGCGAGGCCAAGGGCGACCGCCGCGGCCTGCGCCGACTGCCCGCCGTCCGCTCCGAGCGGCGCGCCGCGCGTCTGCGCGAGTGCTGACGGGTCGACACCCGGCCGGGGCCGGGACGGAGATGGAAGGGGAGGTGCGATCCAGCGCCTCCCCTTCCGGGCGTCCGAGGGCCGGGATAACCGATCGGCCCGGCCCGGACGGTTATGGCATGCTCGCCTCCATGCAGCAGATATCGGTGAGTCCCGTCTTCGTCGGCCGCGGCACCGAGATCACCGAACTGGGCGAGGCGCTGCGGCGGGCCGGGGAGGGGAAGCCGCAGACCGTCCTGATCGGCGGCGAGGCGGGCGTCGGCAAGACCAGGCTGCTGGAGGAGTTCCTCGACCGGTGCTGCGCGGACGAGGGCGTGGTCACCACCGTCGGCGGCTGTCTGGAGGTCGGCGCCGAGGGGCTGCCGTACGCGCCGCTGGCCACCGCGCTGCGCCGGCTGCACCGGGGGCTGGGCGCCGAGCTGGAGGCCGCCGCGGCCGGCAGCGAGGGCCACCTCGCCCGGCTGCTGCCCGACTTCGGCGAGGCCGACGGCGAACCCAACGACGAGTACGGCCGGGCCCGGCTGTTCGAGCACACCGCGAGGCTGTTCGAGCGGCTCGGCACGGACCGTACCCTCGTGCTCGCGGTCGAGGACCTGCACTGGTCCGACCGTTCGACCCGGGAGCTCTTCACCTACCTGGTCCGCACCCTGCACCGGGCCCGCGTGCTGCTGGTGGCCACCTACCGCACCGACGACCTGCACCGCCGCCACCCGCTGCGGCCCTTCCTCGCCGAGCTGGAGCGGCTGCGCACCGTCCAGCGGATGGAGCTGGAGCGGTTCGGCCCGGGCGAGGTGGCCGAGCAGCTGGCCGGCATCCTCGGCACCGCCGACCCCGACCGGCAGCTGGTCGACCGGATCCACCGCCGCTCCGAGGGCAACCCGTTCTTCGTCGAGGAGCTCGCCACCTCCTTCCAGTCCGGCTGCTCGGCCGGGCTCACCGACTCGCTGCGGGACATCCTGCTGGTCCGGGTCGAGGCGCTGGACGAGGAGACCCAGCGGGTGCTGCGGATCGCCGCCGAGGGCGGCTCCTACGTCGAGCACGCGCTGCTGGCCGCGGTGCTGGACGACGAGGAGGAGCTGATCGAGTCGCTGCGCGCGGCCGTCGGCGCCAACATCCTGCGCCCGGACACCGACGGGGACGGCTACCGGTTCCGGCACGCCCTCGTCCGGGAGGCGGTCTCGGACGACCTGCTGCCCGGCGAGCGGCACCGGATCAACCGCCGCTTCGCCACCGCCCTGGAGCAGCAGCCGCACCTGGTCGGCTGCGACGTCCGGCCGGCCCGGCTGGCCAACTACTGGTACCACGCGCACGATCCGGTCCGGGCCCTGCCGAGCGCCCTGGACGCCGCCCGGGCGGCCCGCCGGCGCAACGCCTTCGCCGAGCAGCTGCGGATGCTGGAGCGCGCCCTGGAGCTGTGGGACGAGGTCTCCGAGGACGTCCTGGCGCACACCCTGCGCCCCTACGACTGGGCCGAGACCTACCCGCCCTGCTCCTGCGACGTGGACACCCACGACGGCGACTGCGAGCGGCTGCAACTGGTCGACGTCCTCGCCGAGGCGGTGGTCGCGGCCCGGCGCAGCGGGGACCGCGAGCGCGGGCTGAGCCTCTCCCGGCGGGCGCTGAAGCTGGTCGACGAGAACCGCGACCCGGCCCGGGCCGCCTGGTTCCGGATGAACCGGGCCCGGATGTTCGGCCACCTCAACCGCTCCAAGGACCAGGACGAGGCGGCCTACGCCCGGCGGCTGGTCGAGCACCTGCCGCCGTCCGCGGTGCAGGCCGAGGTGTTCGCGCTGAGCGCCGGCATCGCCATGCTCAACAACCCGACCGGCGAGAGCGTCGAACTCGCCGAGCGGGCCGCGGCGATCGCCCGCCAGGTCGGCGCGCACGCCGTCGAGCAGCACGCCCGGATGACGCTCGGCACGCTCCGCCACGACCTGGGCAACGACCCCGAGGCCGCCGTCACCGAGCTGACCGAGGCGCTCGCCGCCACCCGTGGGCTCGGCGTCCCCGACCTGATGCTCCGCGGCCTCAACAACCTGGCCAGCCTGCTGCAGTCGCTCGGCCGCGCGGAGGAGGCGGTGGCGCTCGCCCGCGAGGGGCTGGAGACGGCGGACGGCACCGGCCTGCTGCGCAACATCGGCACCCTGCTGCTCGGCAACCTCGCCGAGGCGCTGCTCGACCTGGGCCGGACCGGGGAGGCGGCCGAGCTGCTGGCCGGCGCCGAGCGGACCCAGTACCCGGGCAGCCACGCCGAGTTCCTCGACCGGCTGCGGGGCGAGCTGGCCCTGCTGCGCGGGGACCTCCCGGCGGCGGCCGGCATGCTGGCCCAGGCCCGGGCCTCGGACCGGGTCTGCCAGGTCCAGCACTCGGTGCCGATCTCCCGGCTCGCGGTGCTGATCGCCGCCCGCGGCGGGCGGCCGCTGGAGGCGCGGGCCGAACTGCTCGCGGTGATCGGGGGCCCCGTTCCGGCCGGGAACGAGGCCGCGCTCTACCCGCTGCTGATCGACGGGGCCGCGGCCGAGGCCGACGGCCGGGGCCTGCCGGAGGCCGATCCGGGCCGGCCCGCGGTGCTGGCCAGGATCGCCGAGGTGGCCGCCGGGCTGACTCCCAAGGCGCCGCTGCACCACGGCTGGGCGCGCCTGCTGGAGGCCGAACTGGCCCGGGCCGAGGGCCTGGACACCCCGGCGCAGTGGGCCGTCGCCGTCGAGGCGCTGCGGCCGGCCGGGCTGCCCGGCCCGCTGGCGGCGGCCCTGCTGCGGGCCGGCGAGGCCGGAGTGCTGGCCGGCGACCGGGAGGCCGGGGCGGCCCTGCTCCGCGAGGCCCGGACGCTGGCCCGGGCCCGGTCGGACAGCGCGCTGCTGGCCGAGATCAACGGCCTGGCCGAGCGGGCCGGTCTGGCGCTGACCGCCCGTGCGGCGAGGGCCGCCGCGGTGCCCGCGGTCGGCGACTCCTTCGGGCTCACCCCCCGTGAGCGGGACGTGCTCCGGTTGCTCGCCCGGGGCCGTACCAACCGGCAGATCGCGGAGGAGCTGTACATCTCGCCGAAGACCGCGAGCGTGCACGTCTCCAACATCCTCGGCAAGCTCGCGGTGGCCGGCCGGGGCGAGGCCGCCGCACTGGCGCACCGCCTGCGGCTCTTCCCGGACGAGCCGGCGCTGGCCGGCCGCTGACCCGCACGCTCGCCGGTGACCACCGGCCGGACCTGCCCGGACCGGCCGGTGGTCGCCGGACCCCGCCGCGTGCTCCCGTGCGCGCCGCGTGAGCCCCCGCCCGCACGCCCCCGCCAACCGGCCCGATCCGGCGGAATCGGGTGCATTTCACCACCCTTTCACCATTACTCTAAGTTGAGTGTGCGTGTCATTGAGTGACCGAAGTGGTGTAGGGTCCCGAGTGGGAACATCGGTGCGGTGCGTCGGCCGGCAGGCCGCCCACCCCCTGGGCCATCGCCCTGACGGGGCGCCTGGTCACCGCGTACGGCCATCAGGTGCGCGGCCGGTGGCCCGTGGCCGGGGCGCCAGGCTCCGGGTCGGAGGGGGAGAGGCCGAGTGAGCTCCACCGATGCGGTGCTGCCCGGAGCCGGACGGTCGGGCGTACCGGACGCCGACCTGTCCGCAGCCGTCCGGCGCGGCCCGGTCCGCCGACTGCTGTACAGCCGATCCCTGCCCGGCACCGTGCTCGGCGCCCTCTGCCTGGCGTACGCACTGGGCGCGTCCCTCGGCTGGGGTTCACGCCAACTCTCCGTCTTCATGGGGGACTTCGGCCTGGCGGCGGCCGCGCTCGCGGCCGCGCTGTCCTGTCTGACGTACGCCTGTACGGTCGGCGGCCCGGCCCGCTCGGCCTGGCTGCTGTTCGGCCTCTCCTCGCTCATGGTCGCGTTCGGCAACGCCACCTGGGGCTGGTACGAGCTGGTCGAACCCGGCAAGCAGCCGCAGGACTCGCTCGCCGAGTTCGCCTTCCTGCTGTTCGCCCCGCTCGCCATCACCGGCGTGCTGGTGCTCTCCCAGCGCCCGCGCAGCGCCGCCGGCTGGCTCTGCCTGCTGCTGGACGGCTGGCTGGTGGCCGGCTCGCTGTTCACCCTGAGCTGGAGCCTGGCACTCGGCCGGATCGCCGCCGGCGCGGACGGCTCCGTGGTGGCGCTGGCGACCAACCTGGCCTACCCGGTGCTGGACATCCTGCTGGTCAGTCTGGTGGTCGGGCTGCGCTTCGGCGGCCGCGACGGCAACCGGGCCGCGGTGCACACCGCGATGATCGCGCTCGCCGTGACGGTGCTCTGCGACGCCCTCTTCACCTCGCCGGAGCTGAAGAGCAACTACCACTCGGGGGAGCTGCTGGACGCCGGCTGGTTCGCCGGCAGCCTGCTGCTGGCCTGGGCCCCGTGGTCGCCGCGCTGGCGCCGTCCGCTGCGCGAGCACCCCTCGGTCGGCGGCCTGCCGCGCCGCCGGGTGGCCACCACCTTCAGCGCGCTCACCCCGTACGCGGCGGCCGCCGTCTGCACCGCCGGGATCCTCTACAACGCCCTCGGCGGGCGGCCCCTGGACCGGGTGGTGGCCGCGGCCGCCTGCACCGTCGGCCTGGCGCTGATCCTGCGCCAGGGCGTGATGCTGCTGGACAACCTCTCGCTGGCGCAGGAGCTCGCCCACAAGGAGGCGCACTTCCGCTCCCTGGTGCAGGGCTCCAGCGACGTCATCATGATCGCCGGCGCCAACGGCGTGCTCTCCTACGTGTCCCCGGCCGCGCTCGGCGTCTACGGGCGGGATCCGGAGGAGCTGGTCGGCGGCAACCTGCTGGACCTCGTGCACCCCGAGGACGTGGACCGGGTGCTCGCGGAGGTCCGCCGCTTCCTGGCCCGGGGCCGGCTCGCCGCGCTCCGCTCGCCCGCCGCCGCCGAGCCGTCCGCGGCCCGGGTGGAGTGCCGGATCAGCTCCGGCGCCGGCGAGTGGCTGCACGTCGAGTCCACCGTCAACCGGTACCGCGACGGCCTGATCCTGAACAGCCGGGACGTCACCGAACGCGTCATACTGCAGGCCCAGTTGCAGCACAACGCCTTCCACGACCCGCTCACCGACCTGCCCAACCGGGCGCTGTTCGCCCAACGGCTGCGCGCCGCCCTCGCCACCCGCGGCCAGCAGGGCGGCGCGGGCGCCGGGATCGCCGTGCTCTTCCTCGACCTGGACGGCTTCAAGGCGGTCAACGACAGCGCCGGCCACCAGGTCGGCGACGAACTGCTGGTGCAGGCCGCCCGCCGGCTGCAGGGCGCGGTGCGCAGCGGCGACACCGTCGCCCGGTTCGGCGGGGACGAGTTCGCGGCGCTGGTCTGCGGCCCGCTCGGCCGGCTGCAGGTCCAGGAACTCGCCGAGCGGCTGCGGATCGCCCTCTCCGAGCCGTACTGGATCGGCGGCGCCGAACTCAGCGTCGCGGCCAGCATCGGCATCTCCTTCGGCACCCCCGAGCGCGGCCCGGCCGCCGATCCCCGGGCCGCCACCGACGAGCTGATGCGCAACGCCGACCTCGCGATGTACCGGGCCAAGTCCGAGGGCAAGGGCCGGGTGGTGCTCTACACCCCGGCGATGCGGGCCGACCTGGAGCGCCGCACCGAGCTGGAGGAGCGGCTGCGGGTGGCCGTCCGCGAGGGCGGCTTCACACTGCTCCACCAGCCGGTGGTGGACCTCGGGACCGGCGCCGTCACCGGCGTCGAGGCCCAGGCCCGCTGGCGCTCCGCGCAGGGCCTGCTGCTCACCCCCGCCGAGTTCCTGCGCTCCGCCGAGCACGGGGACGCGGCCACCCGGTTCTCCCGCTGGCTTATCCACGAGGCGGTGACGGCCGCCGCGCTGCGCCGCGGGCTGCCGGCGAGAACCCGCTCGGCGCCGGCCCCGGTGCCGGTGTCGGTCCGGCTCTCGGCGCAGCGCCTCTGCTCGCCCGGCATGTACGAGGCGGTGGTCGCGGCGCTGCGCGACACCGGGCTGCCGGCCGGCCACCTGGTGGTCGAGGTGGCCCGGATGGGCCCGGACGCGCTGGCCGACGAACTCGGCCGCCGGCTGGCCGCGCTGCGCCGGCTCGGCGTCTCGACCGCGCTGGCCGGCTTCGGGGCGGGCAACGGCTCGCTGGGGGCGCTCGCCCGGCTGCCCTTCGACAGCCTCAAACTGGACCGCACGCTGGTCCAGGACCTCGGTGACTCGCCGCTCGGCCGGACGCTGGCCGGGCACGCGCTGCGGCTCGGCCGGGACCTCGGCCTGGTGACCGCGGCCGAGGGGGTGGACCTGCCGCGCCAGGTGGCCGTCCTCCAGGAGCTTGGCTGCCGGCAGGGCCAGGGGTCGGCCTTCGCCCCGCCGCTGGACGAGACCCGGCTGCGGCGGGCGCTGGTGCGCCGTTCCTACCCGCTGCCGCGCCCGCTCGGCTCGCTCTCGGCGCGGCGCGCGTACCTGGCCGCGGACACCCGGACGGGTGGCCGCGGCGAGCCCGGCGCGGGCCGGTCCGGGCCCTCTCACAGCCCCTCCGACCTGCCCGAACACCGGGCCGCCGCCGGCCCGGGGCACGGTCCGCATGGCGAGACTGTCGTCCCACCTGCTTGACAGTCGACCCCGCACGGGAGGAAGGTCGTTGCCATGCGCACCCGAATTCTCGTACTTGGCGGGCGCGTCGGCTGAGCGGGCGATGCCCCGCTCGTGACAGACCGACGCGCCACCCCTCGCATGCCCTTGGCACGAGGGGTTTTTTGTTGCACTGACGCTGTTCCACTCCGCAAGACCACTGGCCCCGGCCGCCCGATTCCCCCCGATTCCGGAGGGAGAGGAGGGACGATTGGGGCAGAGCCGGCGATCGGCCCGACACGCGGGACCCCACCCTCAGCCACTTGGGGCCCGCAACCACCCGGGCCGGCGAAACCCGAGAAGAGACAGGCAGATGACTGAGCACGCCGCATCCCCCCGCCGCGGGGACACCCCGGCCGCCCACGCTCCCGCTCCCCAGCACGTCGTCGAGACCATGACCGGAGCCCAGTCGCTCATCCGCTCGCTGGAGGCCGTGGGCGCGGACACCGTCTTCGGCATCCCGGGCGGGGCCATCCTTCCCGCGTACGACCCGCTGATGGACTCGACCAAGGTGCGCCACATCCTGGTCCGCCACGAGCAGGGCGCCGGCCACGCCGCCACCGGTTACGCCCAGGCCACCGGCAAGGTCGGGGTCTGCATGGCCACCTCGGGGCCGGGCGCGACCAACCTGGTGACCCCGATCGCCGACGCGTACATGGACTCCGTCCCGATGGTGGCGATCACCGGGCAGGTCGCCTCCAAGGCGATCGGCACCGACGCCTTCCAGGAGGCGGACATCTGCGGCATCACGATGCCGATCACCAAGCACAACTTCCTGGTGACCGACCCCGCCGAGATCCCCCGGGTGATCTCCGAGGCGTTCCACATCGCCGCCACCGGCCGTCCCGGCCCGGTGCTGGTCGACATCGCCAAGGACGCGCTGCAGGCCACCACCACCTTCCGCTGGCCGGCCGAGACCTCGCTGCCCGGCTACCGCCCGGTCACCAAGCCGCACGCCAAGCAGATCCGCGAGGCCGCGAAGATGCTGGTGAGCGCCCGGCGCCCGGTGCTGTACGTCGGCGGCGGGGTGCTCAAGGCGCACGCCACGGCCGAACTGCGGATCCTCGCCGAGCTGACCGGCGCGCCCGTGGTCACCACGCTGATGGCGCTCGGCGCCTTCCCCGACAGCCACCCGCAGCACCTGGGCATGCCCGGCATGCACGGCACCGTCCCGGCCGTCACCGCGCTGCAGAAGTCGGACCTGCTCTTCACCCTGGGCGCCCGCTTCGACGACCGCGTCACCGGCAAGCTGGACAGCTTCGCGCCCTACGCCAAGGTCGTCCACGCCGACATCGACCCGGCCGAGATCGGCAAGAACCGCCCGGCCGACGTGCCGATCGTCGGCGACGCCCGCGAGGTGCTGGCCGACCTGATCGTCGCCGTCCAGGCCGAGTTCGACGCCGGCCACCGCAGCGACTACGCGGACTGGTGGGTCAAGCTCAACGAGTGGAAGAAGACCTACCCGCTGGGCTACGAGCCGGCCCCGGCCGGTCAGCTCTCCCCGCAGCAGGTCATCGAGCGGATCGGCCGGCTGGTCGGCCCGGAGGCGATCTACGCCGCGGGCGTCGGCCAGCACCAGATGTGGAGCTCGCAGTTCATCCAGTTCGAGAAGCCGGCCACCTGGCTGAACTCGGGCGGCGCGGGCACCATGGGCTACGCGGTGCCGGCCGCGATGGGGGCCAAGGCGGGCCGCCCCGAGACGGCGGTCTGGGCGATCGACGGCGACGGCTGCTTCCAGATGACCAATCAGGAACTCGTCACCTGCGCCCTGAACGACATCCCGATCAAGGTCGCGGTCATCAACAACGGTTCGCTGGGCATGGTCCGCCAGTGGCAGACCCTCTTCTACAACCAGCGCTACTCCAACACCGTGCTGCACGCCGGCCCGGACCACGACGGCATCGAGCCGCCGGCCCAGGGCACCCGGATCCCCGACTTCGTGCTGCTCTCCGAGGCGATGGGCTGCGTCGGCCTGCGCTGCGAGCGCCCGGAGGACCTGGACGCGGTGATCAAGCAGGCGATGGAGATCAACGACCGCCCGGTCGTCATCGACTTCATCGTCCACCAGGACGCCATGGTCTGGCCGATGGTCGCGGCCGGCACCAGCAACGACGAGATCCAGTTCGCCAAGGGCGTCCGGCCCGACTTCGGCGACGACCTCGACTGACGCCCGCTCCGGAACGCCAAGGGAACAGAGACCCCATGTCCAAGCACACCCTCTCCGTCCTGGTCGAGAACAAGCCCGGCGTGCTCGCCCGCATCGCCTCGCTGTTCTCCCGTCGGGGCTTCAACATCGACTCCCTCGCCGTCGGCCCGACGGAGCACCCGGACATCTCCCGGATGACGATCGTGGTCAACGTCGAGGACCTCCCGCTGGAACAGGTCACCAAGCAGCTCAACAAGCTCGTGAACGTGATAAAGATCGTCGAACTCGACCAGTCCGCTGCGATCCAGCGGGAACTGGTCCTGGTGAAGGTCCGCGCCGACAACGAGACCCGGTCGCAGATCGTCGAGATCGTCCAGCTCTTCCGCGCCAAGACGGTCGACGTGTCCCCCGACGCGGTGACCATCGAGGCCACCGGTAGTTCGGACAAGCTGGAGGCCATGCTCCGGATGCTGGAGCCGTACGGCGTCAAGGAGCTCGTCCAGTCCGGCCTGGTGGCCATCGGCCGCGGCGCCCGGTCGATCACCGACCGCTCGCTGCGCGCCCTCGACCGCAGCGCGTAGCGCGGTCGTCTCACCCCCTGAAGCACCGTCCCACACCCTGCCGGGTCCACGTACCGTGGGAACGTACCCGGCAAGACCATCACGCAAGGAGATGTGCCCCCGTGGCCGAGCTGTTCTACGAAGACGACGCCGACCTGTCCATCATCCAGGGCCGCAAGGTCGCGGTCATCGGCTACGGCAGCCAGGGCCACGCCCACGCGCTGTCCCTGCGCGACTCCGGTGCCGACGTCCGGGTCGGCCTGAAGGCCGACTCGAAGTCCCGCGCCAAGGCGGAGGAGGCCGGCCTGCGCGTCGTCACCCCGGCCGAGGCCGCCGCCGAGGCCGACGTCATCATGATCCTGGTGCCGGACCCGATCCAGTCCGACGTCTACGAGGAGTCCATCGCGCCGCACCTGAAGGCGGGCGACGCCCTGTTCTTCGGCCACGGCCTGAACATCCGCTTCGGCTTCATCAAGCCGCCGGCCGACGTCGACGTCTGCATGGTCGCCCCGAAGGGCCCGGGCCACCTGGTCCGCCGCCAGTACGAGGAGGGTCGCGGCGTCCCCGCGATCGTCGCCGTCGAGCAGGACGCCTCCGGCAAGGCCCTGGAGCTGGCGCTGTCCTACGCCAAGGGCATCGGCGCCACCAAGGCCGGCGTCATCAAGACGACCTTCACCGAGGAGACCGAGACCGACCTGTTCGGTGAGCAGGCCGTCCTCTGCGGTGGCACCGCCGCCCTGGTGAAGGCCGGGTTCGAGACCCTGGTCGAGGCCGGCTACCAGCCGGAGATCGCCTACTTCGAGTGCCTGCACGAGCTGAAGCTCATCGTCGACCTGATGTACGAGGGCGGCCTGGAGAAGATGCGCTGGTCGGTCTCCGAGACCGCCGAGTGGGGCGACTACGTCACCGGCCCCCGCATCATCACCGACGCCACCAAGGCCGAGATGAAGAAGGTCCTCGCCGAGATCCAGGACGGCACCTTCGCCAACACCTGGATCGCCGAGTACAAGGCCGGTCTGCCCAAGTACAACGAGTACAAGAAGGCCGACGAGGACCACCTGCTGGAGACCACCGGCAAGAAGCTCCGCAAGCTGATGAGCTGGGTCAAGGAAGAGGCCTGAGCCTCAAGGCTCCGCCCCTTCGGGACCTGTCCGATTCCGTAGGGTCCTTGTACAACTAGGCTGCTCCCGTCCGGGTGATTTCGCCGGACGGGAGCAGCCTGGTACCCAGCCCGTCGATACACTTCCGAGTGCGCGTCAGGCCCACAGCGTCGTGCGTCTACCTACGCGGCATGCCACCTTCCCCCCGACTTCCACGCCACCTACGTGCCGGGGAGAACCGGACAGTTAAGGACCACTGTCGTGAGCACTGTGACCAAGACCGCCGTTGTACTGATCGCCGAAGAGCTGTCCCCCGCCACCGTCGACGCCCTCGGGCCGGACTTCGAGATCCGCCACTGCAACGGTGCGGACCGCACCGAGCTGCTGACCGCGATCGCGGACGTGGACGCCATCCTGATCCGCTCCGCCACCAAGGTGGACGCCGAGGCGCTGGCCGCCGCCCGCAAGCTCAAGGTGGTCGCCCGCGCCGGCGTCGGCCTCGACAACGTGGACGTCGCCGCGGCCACCAAGGCCGGCGTGATGGTCGTCAACGCGCCGACCTCCAACATCGTCACCGCCGCCGAACTCGCCTGCGGCCTGCTGATCTCGGTCGCCCGCAACATCGCGCCGGCCAACGCCGCCCTGAAGCAGGGCGAGTGGAAGCGCAACAAGTACACCGGCGTCGAGCTGAGCGAGAAGGTCCTCGGCGTCGTCGGCCTCGGCCGGATCGGCGTGCTGGTCGCGCAGCGGATGTCCGCGTTCGGCATGCAGATCGTCGCGTACGACCCCTACATCCAGGCCGCCCGCGCCGCGCAGATGGGCGTCAAGCTGGTCTCGCTGGAAGAGCTGCTGGAGATCTCGGACTTCATCACCGTCCACCTCCCGAAGACGCCGGAGACCATCGGTCTGATCGGCGACGAGGCGCTGCACAAGGTCAAGCCCAGCGTGCGCATCGTCAACGCCGCCCGCGGCGGCATCGTGGACGAGGCCGCGCTGGCGAGCGCCCTGCGCGACGGCCGGGTGGCCGGCGCCGGCCTGGACGTCTACGCCAAGGAGCCGTGCACCGACTCCCCGCTGTTCGGCTTCGACAACGTGGTGGCCACCCCGCACCTGGGCGCCTCCACCGACGAGGCCCAGGAGAAGGCCGGCATCGCGGTCGCCAAGTCCGTCCGCCTGGCGCTGGCCGGCGAGCTCGTCCCGGACGCCGTCAACGTCCAGGGCGGCGTGATCGCCGAGGACGTCCGCCCGGGCCTGCCGCTGGCCGAGCGGCTCGGCCGGATCTTCACCGCGCTGGCCGGCGAGGTGGCCGTCCGCCTGGACGTCGAGGTCCGCGGCGAGATCACCCAGCACGATGTGAAGGTGCTCGAACTGTCCGCCCTCAAGGGTGTGTTCGAGGACGTCGTGGCGGAGACGGTGTCCTACGTCAACGCCCCGCTGTTCGCCCAGGAGCGCGGTGTCGAGGTGCGCCTGACCACCTCCAGCGAGAGCCCCGAGCACCGCAACGTGATCACCGTCCGCGGCACCCTGGCGGACGGCGGCGAGATCGCCATCTCCGGCACCCTGGCCGGTCCGAAGCAGACCCAGAAGATCGTCGGCGTGGACGCCTTCGACGTGGACGTGGCGCTCACCGACCACATGGCGTTCTTCAAGTACGAGGACCGCCCGGGCGTGGTCGGCGTGCTCGGCCGCCACCTCGGCGACGCCGGCATCAACATCGCCGGCATGCAGGTGGCCCGCGACGGCAGCGGCGCGCTCGCCTCGATCACCGTGGACTCCCAGATCCCGCAGGAGGTGCTGTCGGCGATCGCGGCCGAGATCGGCGCCCGCTTCGCCCGCTCGGTCGACCTGGGCGCCTGAGCCCCGGCAGAGCCGTTCCGACAGGGCCCGGACCACCGCGCGGCGGTGGTCCGGGCCCTGTCGCGTCCGGGGCCGGACCGGCGCTCCGGGTGAGTCCCGTCTCAGATACTAGGAAATCCAAGTATTCGTGCAGACAGGCCAGGGCCCGGGTCGTACCGTGGAAGAGCCATACGGTGCGCCGCCCCTGTAGCCAGGGTGTGCGGCCCGTGTGCGCCCGTACGCCGTGGGCAGGCGATCCCCGCCCGGCGTGCTCCGCTCCGCCGTGAGCCCCCTGGCGACGCGCTTCGCCGGCACCCCCCTCTCCCCACCCTCTGCGCCACTGCCCGGCGCATTCGATCCAAGGAGCCCGGTATGCCTCCCACCGCAGACCGCCACGCCACCCCCGCCCCCGCCACCACCGCCCGTGCGCCGCGCCGCCGCCGCGCGACCGAGCGGCCCCCGTTCGCCGCCGCCGCGCTGCAGCGCGCGCTGGACCGCCGTGACAACGGTGGCGTGACCGGTCACCTCTGAGCGGGCCGCCTCCCGGCGTCCCGGGTCCAGGGCCGCTCGCCGCTGCGCCGGGCGGGCCTCACCCTCCGGAACCGGCGTTCATCTGCCGAATAGCCCGCACGGCCTGACGGTGAGTCACTCCCGAGAGTGCACGTGGCACCCGTTGGAGGGATGTTGCTCGCGCTGTCCGGCGCGATCATCCTAATTTGGGGGCCCCGGAAGGGTGATCGGCGTCCGCGCGGGCGGGCGTCAGCGGCACGGCGTGCGGATCAGTTCCCCTTGCCGGGGGAGAGGGCCCAGTGCGTCAGCCACCCGTCCGTCGTCCGATCGCCCGGATCGGCCTCACCCTGGCCCTGCTGGCGGGGTCGTTCCTGCTCACCGCCGCCCCGGCGGCCGGCAGTCCACCGACGGCCGCGCCCCCCGGCGGCGGCCGCCCGGCCTCCGTCCTGCTGGAGCTCGGCACCGAGGCCGCAGGTCCGGCCTGGCGGCAGGCGGCCACCGAGGCCCGGCGGGCCCGGCGCTCCCCGGAGGCCGTCCGCCAGGAGGCCGCGCGGGCCGGAGCCGAGCAGGTGACCAGGGCGTCCGAAGCGCTCGACCGGCTGGCCCGGGCCGTCCGCGGTACGGCTCCCACCGTCCGCGAGCTGTACCGCACCCGAACCCTGCTCACCGGACTCGCCGTCACCGTGCCGGCCTCCCGGCTGCCCGCCCTGCGCGCGCTGCCGGGCGTCCGGGCCGTCCACCCCATCGTGCGCAAGCAGCGGGACAACGCGCACTCCGTGCCGCTGACCGGTGCGCCGTGGGTCTGGGACGCCGGATCCGGTGACGCCGGGGCCGGCAACACCGGTCAGGGGGTGCGGATCGGCATCATCGACAGCGGAATCGACTACACCCACGCGGACTTCGGCGGCCCCGGCACCGAGGACGCGTTCAAGGCCGTGGACGGCGCCAAGCCCGCACCCGCCGGCCTCTTCCCGAACGCCAAGGTGGTCGGCGGCCGCGACCTGGTCGGCGACGACTACAACCCGGACCCGGCCTCCCCGCACCACCAGCCCGACCCGCACCCGGACGACAACCCGATCGACTGCGCGCTCAACGGCCACGGCACGCACGTCGCCGGTACCGCCGCCGGCCTCGGCGTCACCACCGACGGCCGCCCCTACCCCGGCCCCTACCGGCCCGGCCTCGACCCGGCCGGCTTCGCGGTCGGCCCGGGCGCCGCGCCCGGCGCGCAGCTGTACGCGATCCGGGTGTTCGGCTGCGACGGCGCCACCGACCAGCTCGCCCAGGCCCTCGACGTGGCCGCCGACCCGAACGGCGACGGCGACCTCGGCGACCGGCTCGACGTCGTCAACCTCTCCCTCGGCAGCCGCTTCGGCGCCACCGACGACGCCGACGCGATCGCCGTCGACCACCTCTCCGAACTCGGCACCGTGGTGGTCGCGGCGGCCGGGAACGAGGGGGACGTCTACGGCATCGGCGGCAGCCCCGGCACCGCCGCCCGGGCCGTCGCCGTCGCCGCCTCGGTCGACCCGCACAGCGACGCCGACGGCCTGACGGTACTGGCCCCCGAGCCGCTCGCCGGGGTCGTCCCGGGCCACTGGAGCGCCCGCTACCAGGGCTGGTCGAGCGCCGACGTCAGCGGCGAACTCGCCCTGCCCGTCGACCAGTCCGACGGCTGCACGGCGTTCGGCGAGGCCGACCGGCAGCGGCTCGCCGGGCGGATCGCCGTCCTCGCCTGGAGCACCCGGGCGTCCGAGCGGGCCTGCGGCTCCGGGCCGCGCGCGGACCACGCCGCCGACGCGGGCGCGATCGGCGCCCTGCTCGCCGCCGACGACGACCACCTCGCCGAGGTCTCCGGCAACGACCGGATCCCGCTCGCGCTGCTCGCCCGGGCCGACGGCGAACGGCTGCGCCAGGGTGCGGCGAGCGGCCCGGTCACCGTCCGGCTGGCCGCCCCCGGCAACCCGCTGCACGGTGTCGTCTCCCAGGACCAGCCGCAACGCGCTGACACCCTCACCGACTTCACCTCGCGCGGGATCGGCGTCCCCGGCGTGGTCAAGCCCGACCTCGCCGCCCCCGGCGAGACCATCTGGTCCGCCAAGGCCGGCAGCGGCCTCGGCGGCCAGCGCGAGGACGGCACCTCGATGGCCACCCCGCACGTCGCCGGGCTGGCCGCGCTGGTCCGCGCGGCCCACCCGGAGTGGACGGTCGAGCAGCTCAAGGCCGCGCTGATGAACACCGCCGGGGACACCTGGCCCGGCGACGGGCACACCGGCCCGGTCTACGGCCCCGAGCGCACCGGCGCCGGCCGGGCCCAGGTGGACCGCGCCGTCCGCACCCCGGTGGTCGCCTACGCGGCGGGCGAGGGCGCGGCGCCGGGCAGCGTCGGCGTCTCCTTCGGCCCGGTGGCCGTCGGCGGCCCGCTCGGGCTCGTCCGCGAGGTCGAGGTCCGCAACCTGTCCGGCACGGCGGCGCTGTACCGCACCGGCTACGCGGCCGCCACCGAACTGCCCGGCGCCCGCTTCGAGATCGCGCCCGACCGGGTCGAGGTGCCGGCCGGCGGCACCGCCCGGGTCAGGGTCACGCTGACCGTCCCGGGACTGCTCGGCCGCGCGCCCGACCCGACCATCGACACCAGCCAGGGCGGCCGGGCCCGCAGCTACCGGGGCGAGCTCTCCGGGCGGCTGCTGCTCACGCCCGTCTCGGACGACGCGCTGCCCGAGCTGCGGGTCCCGCTGCTCGCCGCTCCCCGCCCGGCCTCGGACCTGAGCGCGGCGGCCCCGGCGCGCGGAACCAGGACCGGCGCCCTGGTCGTGCTCGGCGGCACCCGGGCGCCGGCCGAGCAGCCCGGACTGCTCAGCGCCTTCGCGCTGGGCGGCGAGGGCGCCCGCTGGCCCGACTGCCCGCCCGACAGCGGCGCCGCGGTCGGACCGGGGGCCGGCATCGTGCCGGAGGAGAGCACCGAACCGCAGGCCCCGCAGGACGTCTGCGTCGAGCGCCCCGGCGACCGGGCGGCCAACCTGCGCGCGGTCGGCGCGGCCTCCGACGCGCCCGCCGTCGGCGACGAGCAGGGCATGCTCTACCTCGCCGCGCAGTTCTGGGCGCCCGCCGCCACCCCGGTCGGCGTCTTCGCCGTCCGGGCCTCGCTGGACACCGACGGGGACGGCGCCACCGACGTCTTCGTCAAGGCGGACCGGCAGCCCGGCAGCGACGTCCTGGTCGCCCGGTCGGTGGACGCCCGCAGCGGTGCCGAGCTGGACGTCCAGCCGCTGAACGCCCGCTGGGGGGACACCGACACCGCGCTGCTGGACAGCGACGTCCTGGTGCTGCCGGTGCGCCTCGCCGCCCTGCCGGGGGTGCGCGCCGGGCACAGCACCGTCCGCTACGGGCTCTGGACCGGTGTCGCCACTTCGGGGAAGCCCGACCCGGCCGAGGCGTTCTCCGCCGTCGGCCTGCGCGGCACCAGGCCCACCCTCGCGGTCGACGTGCTGCACCCGGCCGTGGACGTCCGCACAGGTCCCGGCGGCCCCGCCGCGGTGGCCGCCGCCCTCCCGCCGGGCACCGTCCTCGACGTCCGGCGCGCCGACGGTGACACCTCCCGGCTGCTCCTGCTCCACCACTTCAACCGGGACGGCCACCGGGGACAGGTCCTCGCCCTCCCCTGACCGCTCCGCCCCGACCCGCCCCGCCGGAGGCCGTCACCGCACGCGGTGACGGCCTCCGGCATCGCTACCCGTCGGCGCGCCCCCGGTGGGCGGCCCGGCGGATCCGGCGCGGTGTGCGGGTGGGCCGGTGGCGGAGCCGGCCGAAGACCCCGGTCAGGGTGGTGACGGCGGCCGCGGCCAGCGCGAGGAGCAGTCCCTCGGTCAGACCGGGCGGGCGGAACGAGCAGCTGATCCGGTCCGCGCCGGCGCCGAGCGGGACACCGATCATGCCGAGGACGGAGGTGGGCGCGGTGGGCCGGCCGCCGCCGGTCGCGCAGGTCCAGCCCGCGGTGGCCGGGACGGAGAGCAGCGCCGTCCCGGTGCTGCCGGGCGGGAGGGCGGCGGCCAGGGTGTGCCCGCCGGCCGTGACCGAGCGGGCGCCGGTCGCGGTGAGCCGCGCGACGGCCGCGTCCAGCGCGCCGGGCCGCAGACAGCCGACCGGCCGGGCCGGGACCTGGGTGACGGTGTCCGCGCGCAGCACGACCCGCACCACGCCGTCGGCGGGCACCGTCCCCAGCTCGTGGATCGGCACGGCGGTGGTCGGCTGCTCGCCGTCGCTGCGGTAGGTCGTGGCGAGGCCGCTCACCGTGCCGTCGAACCAGACCCCGTGGAAGTACGCGGTGGCGCCCGGGGTGCAGGCCGCGGTGAACGCGGTGCCGTCCGAACCGGCGGGGGTGGCGGGGACGGACCAGCCGCTGCTGCCGTGCTCCGCCGGCTCCGGACCGCCGGCCGAGACCAGCCCGGGGACGTCGTAGACCGGGCCGCCGAGCAGCGACTCCTGGCGCGACCAGACCGAGGAGGTGTCCGGGGCGGAGCCCGCCGGGAGGACGGTGACCAGCGGGGGAGCGGCGGACCGGGCGACCGTGAAGCCGTTCGGCGCCGGCCCGTCGGCGAGCTGGGTCCGGACGGCGAACAGCGCCCGTCCGACCGGGTCCGTGACGCTCCGGGTGAGCCGCCCGCCGGCCGACCAGCCGGCGCCCAGGTCGTGCAGCAGCAGCGCGGTGACGGTGGGCAGGGACCCGCTGGAGTAGCCGCCGCCCTGGCCGTCGAGCAGCAGCGGGTCGTTCGGGGTGAAGGCGTGCGGTCCCGGGTCGCTCCGGGCCCGCGGCCAGTCGGCGGCCTGCCGCAGCGCCGCGTGCGCGGCCCGGACGGCGGCGCCCGAGGGCGTCCCGGCGGCCGGTGTGCCCAGCGCGGCGTAGGCCGACCAGACCGCTCCGCCGAGCACCGCTGCGCCCAGGACGGCGGTCGCGGCGGCGCCCGCCCGGCGGTCGGTGTGCCGGTGCTCCAGGGTCCACAGCGCGGCGAGCAGCACCGCGCCGCCCAGCGCGAGGAGGGCCCAGGTCGACCCGTGCACCGAGCGGTGCGCCGCCGCGATCCCGGCCACCAGGGCGACCACGGCGGCGCCGCCGAGCAGCGTCGGGGTGTCGGGTCGGTGCACCAGCGAGACCCAGCCGGCCAGCACCAGCAGCCCGCTGAGCACGAAGGCCGCCCGGTAGGGGCCGCCGGCCGGGATGGCCAGGCCGTGCCAGACCAGCACGGTCGGCGTCCAGACGAAGCTCAGCACCACCATGGCCAGCAGGGCGCACCAGACGATCCGCTCCCGGGGCCGCACCCGCCGGTTGAACGGCAGCCCGGCCACCAGCAGCAGGCCGAGCAGGCCGATCGAGACGTCCGGCAGCGGCCGCCCGCTCTGGGTGCCGGGCAGCAACTGGGCGAGGTGCCCGCCGAGCCCGGAGGGGCCGAGCGGCTGGACGGGGGACTCGGGCTGCGCCTCCTGGGCGGCCCGGACGCCGACGAACAGCACCGGCGCGGCGAGCAGCACCCCGAGGCCGGCCGTGGTGACCGCCCGACCGGTCACCCGGACCACGGCCTTGAACGGCCGCCGGACGGCCGCCAGCCGCACCGCGAGCACCAAGCCGGCCGTGATGGTGGCCATCGCGGCGGTGTAGAGGTTGCCCGCCCAGGCGAGGGCGACGCAGAGGGTGCCGGCCACCCAGCGGCGCTCGTGCAGGCACCAGTCGCCGGCCAGGACGAGCAGCGGCAGCGAGACCAGGCCCCAGAGCCACATCGGGGCCGTCCCGCCCACGGTCGGCACCCAGGCGCAGAGCCCGTAGCCGAGGGCGGCGACCGCCCGCAGCCAGCGCGGGCCGGCGTGCAGGCGGCCCAGCGCGTGGGTCATCAGGCCGGTGCCCAGGCCGATGCTGCCCAGTGCCACCAGGAAGACCGCGAGCTGGGCCTGGTCGCGCGGCAGCAGCGCGGCCGGCCAGGAGAACGGGTTCATCAGGTAGGCGAAGAAGTCGGCCAGGAACGGCGCGCCGTACCCGCTGTTCCAGGTGAACAGCAGGTCCCCGGCGGTCTCGCCGTGGACGAGGTCCCACAGCTGGGCGTGGAACGGCACCGCCGTCTCCGCGGCCCCGGGCGGCCAGGCCCCGCGCAGGGCGGCGGCGAGCGCGTAGCCGGCCATGCCCAGGCCCGCCGCGACCCCGCAGGCCAACGCCTCCCGCCGTCGCTCGGCCATGGTGATTCGCCCCGTTCCACGAGGAATGCCGGACCAGTTCGTCGCGAGCATAGACGCGCCCCGGGCGCTGGTTCCGCCTCCCGCGCTCCCCCGTGGGAGTGACGTCCGGCGGGATCCCGCCGAGTAGCCCGAGAGCGTCCGTCAGGATGCCCGTACGGGAGGAATCATGAGCATCGAGCCGTACCCCGACTGGCTCCGCCCCCGGTCGGCGGGTACACCGCCGAGGACCTCGACCGGCTGCCGGATCTCCCGCCGCACACCGAGTTGCTCGACGGGAGCCTGATCTTCGTGAGTCCGCACACGCTGTTCCGTATGGCGACCCTCAAGCGGTCGGAGCGCGCGCTCGACGACTGCGTGCCGGATCGAGCGTCCGGATAGTGGACGCGAAGTGTCAGCCCCTGGGACGGCGGAGTAGGGTCCGAGCATGTCTCGCACCATTCGTCTCGCAGTAGTTCCCGGTGACGGCATCGGCCAGGAAGTGGTGGCCGAAGGCCTCAAGGTCCTTGGCGCGGCGCTGCCCGCCGACGTGAAGCTGGAGACCACCGAGTACGACCTCGGCGCCCGGCGCTACCACCGCACCGGCGAGACGCTGCCGGACAGCGTGCTGGCGGAGCTGAAGACCCACGACGCGATCCTGCTCGGCGCCATCGGCGACCCGAGCGTCCCGTCCGGCGTGCTGGAGCGCGGGCTGCTGCTGAAGCTGCGGTTCGCCTTCGACCACCACATCAACCTGCGGCCGGGCCGGCTCTTCCCGGGCGTGGCGTCGCCGCTGGCCGGTGACCCCGCGATCGACTTCGTGGTCGTCCGCGAGGGCACCGAGGGCCCGTACGTCGGCAACGGCGGCTCGCTGCGCACCGGCACCGAGCACGAGGTGGCCACCGAGGTCAGCCTGAACACCGCCTACGGCATCGAGCGGGTCGTCCGCGACGCCTACCGCCGGGCCCAGGCGCGGCCGCGCAAGAAGCTGACCCTCGTCCACAAGAACAACGTGCTGGTGCACGCCGGTCACCTGTGGACGCGGATCTTCGAGCAGGTCGGCCGGGAGTTCCCCGAGGTCACCACCGACTACCTGCACGTCGACGCGGCGACCATCTTCTTCGTCACCCAGCCGGAGCGGTTCGACGTGATCGTCACCGACAACCTGTTCGGCGACATCCTGACCGACCTGGCCGCCGCCGTCACCGGCGGGATCGGCCTGGCCGCCAGCGGCAACATCAACCCGAGCGGCGACTTCCCGTCGATGTTCGAGCCCGTGCACGGCTCCGCCCCGGACATCGCGGGCCAGGGCAAGGCCGACCCGACCGCCACCGTGCTCTCGGTCGCCATGCTGCTGGAGCACCTCGGCTTCGCCACCGAGGCCGCCGCGGTCGAGGCCGCGGTCGCCGCGGACCTGACCGAGCGCACCGGCACCCGCAGCACCTCCCAGGTCGGCGACGCGCTCGCCGCCCGAGTATCCGGCTGACAGGCCGGATCCGACACGCGGGATCAGGCCGGGAGGCCGGATCCGACAAGCGGTGTTCCGGCCGAAGGGGCCGGGGCGCACAAGCGCACAACCGCGGCCGCCGACTCCTCCTGGGGTCGACAGCTGTTCGGCACGGCCCTCTGGATGCGAGTATCGACAGTGGGCCGTGCCGTCGTGCGTTCGTTCGCCGAAACGTTCACCCGACGGAGGCGGCCCGGACCAACCCCACGGTGAAGGACACACAGCCATGAGCACGCCCACCCAGGCGCCCATCACGTTCGACCTCAAGCCCTCCGCGCACCCGCTGTCCGACGCGGAGCGCGAGGCCCGGCTGGCCAACCCCGGCTTCGGGAGGATCTTCACCGACCACATGGTCACCATCCGGTGGACCGAGGGCCTGGGCTGGCACGACGCCCAGCTGGCGCCGTACGCGCCGCTGGAGATCGACCCGGCGAACATGACGCTGCACTACGGTCAGTCGATCTTCGAGGGCCTGAAGGCCTACCGCCAGGCCGACGGCTCGATCGCGACCTTCCGCCCGGAGGCCAACGCCGCCCGCTTCCAGGCCTCCGCCCGCCGGCTGGCCATGCCGGAGCTGCCGATCGAGACCTTCGTCGAGGCCGTCGAGCACCTGGTCCAGCAGGAGCAGAACTGGGTGCCGAACGAGCAGGAGCAGAGCCTCTACCTGCGGCCCTTCATGTTCGCCACCGAGGTGGGCCTGGGTGTGCGCCCGGCCAACTCCTACCTCTTCATGATCATCGCCTCGCCGGCCGGCGCCTACTTCTCCGGTGGCGTCAAGCCGGTCTCGGTCTGGCTCTCCGAGGACTACGTCCGCGCCGCGCCGGGCGGCACCGGTGCCGCCAAGTGCGCCGGCAACTACGCCGCCTCGCTGGTCGCCCAGGCCGAGGCCGCCGCCAAGGGCTGCGACCAGGTGGTCTGGCTCGACGCCGCCGAGCACCGGTGGATCGAGGAGATGGGCGGGATGAACCTGTACTTCGTCTTCGGCGAGGGCAAGGACGCGACGATCGTCACCCCCGAGCTCTCCGGCGCGCTGCTCCCCGGCATCACCCGCGACTCGCTGCTCCAGCTCGCCGCCGACCTCGGCTACGCCGTCGAGGAGCGGAAGATCTCCACCGAGGAGTGGAAGCGGGGCAACGCCGACGGCACCCTCACCGAGGTCTTCGCGTGCGGCACCGCCGCCGTCATCACCCCGGTCGGCTCGGTCAAGTCCCGCGGCGGGGACTGGACCGTCGGCGCCGGAGAGCCCGGCCCCACCACCATGGAGCTGCGCCGGGCGCTGCTGGCCATCCAGGGCGGCCAGCGCCCCGACACCCACGGCTGGCTGCACAAGATCGTCTGATCCGGAGCCGCCCCGGCCCGTGCCGTTTCGGATCGCGAGACGGCCGGGCCGGACTCCGGAGGGTGTGCCACACTGCGAGCGTGTCCTCGCTTTCGCTGATCATTAGCAGCAGGCGCGCCGGTCCGCAGTGACCGCTCCGCAGTACCCGATGCGGAGCGACCACCAGCGTCCAGACCCGCGCGCAGACCTCTCGCACCCGCGAGGGGTCTTTTGCTTTTCGGGCCCAGCCCGAACGGCACACCCCCGGACCGGCCGGAGCCCCCACAAGGGGCCGAGCGACACCGGGCGCGCGCGGGATGCTGGACAGTGGAGCCGGATCAGAACCGGCAGAGCAGTACCAACCTCCCGGAACGGAGACCCAGGGCCATGACCCAGGCCAGCAACCGCACCGACGACAGCTTCCACGTCTTCGACACCACCCTGCGCGACGGCGCGCAGCGCGAGGGCATCAACCTCACGGTGGCCGACAAGCTGACCATTGCCCGGTATCTGGACGAGTTCGGGGTCGGGTTCATCGAGGGCGGCTGGCCCGGCGCCAACCCGCGGGACACCGAGTTCTTCGCCCGGGCCGCCGCCGAACTGGACCTCCGGCACGCCCAGCTGGTCGCCTTCGGCGCCACCCGGCGGGCCGGCGGCAAGGCGGCCGAGGACCCGCAGCTGGCCGCCCTGGTGACCTCCGGCGCCCCGGTGATCACCCTGGTCGCCAAGGCCCACGACCGGCACGTCGAACTGGCGCTGCGCACCACGCTGGACGAGAACCTGGAGATGATCCGGGACAGCGTGGCCTACCTGCGCTCCCAGGACCGCCGGGTGTTCATCGACTGCGAGCACTTCTTCGACGGCTACAAGGCCAACCGCGCCTACGCCCTGGCGGTGGTCCGCGCCGCGCACGAGGCCGGTGCCGACGTGGTGGTGCTCTGCGACACCAACGGCGGGATGCTGCCGGCCGGCGTCCGCGACATCGTCGCCGACGTCCTCGCCGACTCCGCGACCTACAAGCCCGGTGCCCGGATCGGCATCCACGCCCAGGACGACACCGGCTGCGCCGTCGCCAACACGCTGGCCGCGGTGGACTCGGGTGCCACCCACGTCCAGTGCACCGCCAACGGCTACGGCGAGCGGGTCGGCAACGCCAACCTGTTCCCGGTGGTCGGCGCGCTGGAGATCAAGTACGACCGCCGGGTGCTGCCGCCCGGCAGCCTGGCCGAGATGACCCGGATCTCGCACGCGGTCGCCGAGGTGGTCAACCTGGCGCCCTCCACCCACCAGCCGTACGTCGGCCACTCCGCCTTCGCGCACAAGGCCGGTCTGCACGCCTCCGCGATCAAGGTCGACCCGGACCTCTACCAGCACATCGACCCGGAGACGGTCGGCAACACCATGCGGATGCTGGTCTCCGACATGGCCGGCCGCGCCTCGGTCGAGCTCAAGGGCAAGGAGCTCGGCTACGACCTGTCCAGCGACCGGGACCTGGCCGGCCGGGTGGTCGTCAGGGTCAAGGAGCAGGAGAACCTCGGCTACACCTACGAGTCCGCCGACGCCTCCTTCGAGCTGCTGCTCCGTGACGAGGTGCGCGGCAGCCGCGAGCGCTTCTACACCCTGGAGTCCTGGCGGACCATCAGCGAGCAGGGCCCGCAGGGCTTCGCGGGCAACGAGGCGACGGTCAAGGTCTGGGCCAAGGGCGAGCGCCGGATCGCCACCGGCGAGGGCAACGGCCCGGTCGACGCGCTGGACAAGGCGCTGCGCACCGCGCTGGAGCGGATCTACCCGCAGCTGGCCAAGCTGGAGCTGGTCGACTACAAGGTCCGCATCCTGGAGGGCCAGCACGGCACCGGTTCCAAGACACGGGTACTGATCGAGTCCACCGACGGCACCACCAGTTGGTCCACCGTCGGGGTGGCCGACAACGTGATCGCCGCGTCCTGGCTGGCCCTGGACGACGCCTACACCTACGGCCTGCTGCGGGCCGGCCTGGAGCCGTCCGCCGGGTGAGCCCCCGGGTGGTGCGGCCCACGGACCCCCTGGTCCGGTGGCCGCACCGCCCCGGTGGCCGCCCCGTTCACCGCAGGCGGGCGAGGAGGGCGTGTTCGACGAGGGTGATGAGGGCGCTCTTGGCGCTGTCGCGTCGTCGGGCGTCGAGGGTGATGACGGGGGTGTCGGGGCCGAGTTGGAGTGCTTCGCGGACTTCGTCGCCGGTGTGGGGCTGGTGTCCGTCGAAGCCGTTGAGGGCGACGACGAAGGGGAGTCCGCTGTTCTCGAAGTAGTCGAGGGCGGGGAAGCAGTCGGCGAGGCGGCGGGTGTCGACGAGGACGACGGCTCCGATGGCGCCTCGGACGAGGTCGTCCCACATGAACCAGAAGCGGTCCTGTCCGGGGGTGCCGAAGAGGTAGAGGATGAGGTCTTCGTCGAGGGTGATGCGGCCGAAGTCCATGGCGACGGTGGTGGTCGTCTTGCCGGAGACGTGGCTGAGGTCGTCGATGCCGGCGGACGCGGAGGTCATGACGGCTTCGGTGCGCAGGGGGTTGATCTCGGAGACGGCGCCGACGAGCGTGGTCTTGCCGACACCGAAGCCGCCGGCGACGACGATCTTCGCGGAGGTGGTGGCGCGGGTGGGGGCGGCCGCGTTAGAGCTTGCGAAGTCCACTGAGGACCCTTTCGAGCAGCGTGACGTCGGGCTGGTTTCCGGATTCGCCGCCGGAAGCGGGCTGGTGGATGGCGACCAGGCCGGCTTCGGCCAGGTCGGCCACGAGGATGCGGGCCACCCCCAGAGGGAGGGAGAGCAGCGCCGACACCTCGGCGACGGACTTGACCTCGGTGCACAAGGTGCAGATCCGCTGGTGCTCGGGGAGCAGGGTGGCCAGGCGCTGCGGGTCGACGTCGGCCGAGACGAGCGCCTCCAGCGCCAGCTCGTAGCGCGGTCTGGTCCGCCCGCCGGTCATCGCGAACGGCCGGATCAGCGGGCCCGAGTCGTAGTCGTCCTCGAACTCCTCGACGTACCCCGGCTCCTGGGCCGGCTCCTGGCCGGGACCGGAGTGGTGCCGGCCGGGCTGCGGGGCGGGGGCGGAGTGCCGGCCGGGGAGGTGGCCGTCCGTCCTGCCCGGGGCCGGCCAGCCGGCCGGGGGCGCGTCGTACGAGGGCTGCTGCCGGCCGTACTGGTCGTACTGCTCCTGCGGGTACGGCTGGCCGTACTGCTGCTGGCCGTACTGGCCGTACTGGCCGTGCTGCTGACCGTGGCCGGCGACGCCGGGTGCTCCGAAGGCGTCATGGCCCGTGCCAGGGTACGGAACGCCGTACTGGCCGCTGCGGTCGTCGGGCGGTGTCACGGTTCCTCTCCTCACAAGGTGCGGCGGTGCGGTGCGAGCTCCGGACGGGTCCGGAGCCGGTGGTGCGAAGGCCGTACAACGTCCGAACCCGAGCCCGCCGAAGCGGGCCCGGGACGGGCGTGGAGGTGCTTCGAATACCAGGACGGTATCCGACGAACCGTCAGTGCAGGAGACTGCCCTGGAGTTCTGCGCGGAGTGCGGGGGTGAGGACGGCGCCGGCGCGGTCGACGAGCAGTGCCATCTCGTAGCCGACGAGGCCGATGTCGGAGTCCGGGGAGGCGAGGACGGCGAGGGCGGAGCCGTCGCTGACGGCCATCAGGAAGAGGAAACCGCGCTCCATCTCGACAACGGTCTGGTTGACCTCGCCGCCCTCGAAGATCCGGCTGGCGCCGGAGGTGAGGGAGGTGAGGCCGGAGGCGACGGCGGCGAGCTGGTCGGCGCGGTCGCGGGGGAAACCTTCGGACATGCACAGCAGGAGGCCGTCCGCGGAGACCACCACCGTGTGCGACACCCCAGGGGTGTTGTCCACGAAATTGGTGATCAGCCAGTTCAGGTTCTGTGCGGCCTGGCTCATCTGACTCAACTCAACGCTCCTGGTGGTTCGAGCCGCCGAAGAGATCGGTGCTGCGGTTCTGCTGTCCGTTGCCGGACGGGTCTACCTGATCGGGGTCGATCCGGAAGCTTCCGGTGTTGCCGGCGCTGCGGCCCTGCTCCACGCCGCGGCGCAGGTTGGTGAGCCGGCCGCGGACCTCCTCGGGGCTGCGGGAGACCTGCGGCCCGTCCTGCGGAGTGGGCTTGGCGTTGCCGGCCACCAGGTTCTGCTTGGGCACCCGCCGGGGCAGGCCGGACGAGGTGGTCCCGCCGGAGGCGGGCTCGCGCAGCTGCTCGGCACGCTGCCAGGCGCCGTCGTTGGGCGACTGCCAGGCGGCGCTGGTCGGGCCGGTCGGTCCGGTGGGACCGTAACCGCCCAGCGCGGACACCTCGTGTCCGCGCGGTTCGGCGGGCGCCGAGGTGTCCTTGGCGCCGGTGAACCAGTTCGGGGTCTCGCCGGTGTCCTGGCCGCCGCCCTGCTGCGGCGCGGCGGCGGGGCCACCGCCGGCCAGCTGCTGGCCGGGGCGGCGCTGCGGCAGCCCGGACGGCAGGGTGGCGGCGGGCTGGGCGGCTGGCAGGGCCGGCGGCTCCGGGGTGTACGGGTGGCCGGCCGGGGCCTCCTCGGCCCCGTACTGCTCGTCGGCGTAGCCGTCGTAGCCCGGGTACTGGCCGTACTGGTCGTCCTGGCCCTGGTTCTGGCCCTGGTTCTGGTCCTGACCGTACTGGTCGTCGCCGTAACCCTGCTGGGGGAACCGGCCGTAGGCGTCCTGGCCGTAGTCGTTCTGCCCGTACTCGGTCCCGGCGTAGCCGTCCTGGGCGTACCCGTCCTGGGTGTAGCCGCCCTGGTCGTAGCCGTACTGCTGGTCGGCGTAGCCGGACTGGTCGTAGCCCTGCTGGGGGTACTGGCCGTCCTGGCCGTCCTGGCCGTAGCCCTCGTCGTTGCGCCGGCCGTACGCCGGGTACTCCTCCTCGACCTCGGCGTCGAGCACCTGCCGCTCCTCCGGCCCGAGCGGGCCGGACTCCAGGGCCGCGCGGCGGACCTGGTCGAGCCGCTGCGAGCGCTGGACGGCCTCCAGGGCCGGGCTGAAGCCGCTGGACCCGGCGCTGCCGTTGCCGGTGAGGTGGTCGTCGAAGCCCAGCTCGGCGGCGCTGCGCGGCTGGTTCTGCTGGACCTCGGCGGCCCAGTCGGCCGCGGACGGCTCCTGCTCGGCGAAGATCCGGGAGACGGTGAACTGCTCCTCCGGCTCCGGGGCGGCGCCCATCTGGGTCAGGAACGGCGGGAGCATGACCAGCGAGGTGGTGCCCGCAGACTCGCCCGAGGGGCGGAGCTGGACACGGACGTCGTGCCGCTGGGAGAGCCGGCCGACCACGAAGAGGCCCATGCGGCGGGAGATGGTGGCGTCCACGGTGGGCGGCTCGGCCAGCTTCTCGTTGATCTCGGCGAAGTCCTCGGCGGTGAGGCCGATGCCCTTGTCGTGGATCTCGATCAGCACCCGGCCGTCCGGCAGGCGGGTGGCGTTGACCAGCACCCGGGTCTGCGGGCTGGAGAACGAGGTGGCGTTCTCCAGCAGCTCGGCGAGCAGGTGGACGAGGTCGGTCACGGCGGCGCCGACGACCTCGGCCTCGGGGATGCCGGAGAGCTCGACGCGCTCGTACTGCTCCACCTCGGACGCGGCGGCGCGGAGCACGTCGACCAGCGGGACCGGGGTGTTCCAGCGGCGGCCGGCCTCCTCGCCCGCGAGGACGAGCAGGTTCTCACCGTTGCGGCGCATACGGGTCGCGAGGTGGTCCAGCTTGAAGAGGTTCTCCAGCTGGTCCGGGTCGGCCTCGTTGTTCTCCAGGTCGGTGATCAGCGCCAGCTGGCGCTGGATCAGGCTCTGGCTGCGGCGCGACAGGTTGGTGAAGATCGCGTTGACGTTGCCTCGCAGCAGGGCCTGCTCGGCGGCGAGCGCGACCGCCTGCCGGTGGACCTGGTCGAAGGCCCGGGCGACCTCGCCGATCTCGTCCTTGCCGTGCAGCGGGATCTGGCTGACCGAGGTGTCCACCCGGTCCGGGTCGGTCTTGGAGAGCCGCTCGACGAGGTCCGGCAGGCGGTGGTCGGCGATCTCCAGGGCGGCGTTGCGCAGGGTGCGCATGCCCAGGATCATCGAGCGGGCCACGTAGCCGGTGAGGACGCCGGCGAGGACCAGCGCGGCGAGCACGATCGCCGAGTTGAGGATGGCGTCGTAGAGCGCGTTGTCCCGCAGGTCGGCGGCGTCGTTGAGGACGTCGTCCAGCAGTGCGACCTCGGTGGCGCGCAGGCTGGCGATGTGGGTGTTGGAGGCCTGCTCCCAGTTCTCCTTGGTCAGACCGGCGTCCTTGGCCTCCTTGTAGGCGGCGTCGGCGGCGGCCTTGCCCTTGGACTGGCCCTCGGCGGCGGCCTGCGTGTAGGCGGCGCCGAGGCCCAGCAGGCCCGTCATGGTCGGCACGCTGCCGTTCGGCATCCGGTACGCGGCGCGCTGGTCGGCGGCGGCCTGGGCGACCTGGGCGTCGGAGTAGCGCTGGGCGTCCTCGGGGGCGCTGCCGGTGTTGAACTCGGAGAGCGAGACCTGCTCCAGCTTCTGGGAGACCAGGAGCTGCTGGATCAGGTCGGCGTTCTCGTACCGGGTGGTGGACTGGGCCGAGATGCCGACCAGCAGGTGGAGCATCAGCGCGCGCTGGGTCGAGGCCGAGGCCTTGGCCAGCGACATGGCGTAGATCGCGCGGCCCTTGCTGGTGATGTTGCTGCTGCCGAGGCCGACCGAGTTGTCGTAGGCCAGCAGCGGCGCGATCATCGTCGAGTACGCGGACTGGGTCGCGGTGGCGAACAGCTCGGGCTTGTAGGCGACGTCGCGCAGGTGCGGGAGGAACAGCACCATGCTCTGGAAGGCCGCGTGCCGGTGGGGCAGTTCGGCGGACTTGTCGCTGGCGTCGTAGGCCGCGTTGTACGCCTTGAGCGCGGTGTCTGTGGTGGCGCGGGTCTTCGGGACGTCGCCGTTCGGGTCCTGACCGGTCAGCAGGGGGCTGAGCGACTTGTCGCGCTCGTTCTCCAGCGCCTCGGCGAGTTCGGTGGCCGCCTTGGCGAGGCGGGCGGTCTTCTCGGCGCGGGAGGCCTTGACGTAGCCGTCGACCGAGGTGTTGACGCGCAGGCCGCCGAAGATCAGGCCGATGATGACCGGGATCAACAGGATGGCTATCAGACGGGCCGGCACACGCCAGTTCCGCGGCCGGAGGAAGTCGTACCGACCACCCTTGCCGCCGCTGCCTCCGTCGTCCGCCGAGCCACCGCTGCGGCGCTCCGTGGAGGCGGCCGGCGGCTTCGGGGAGGGGGCCGGGGGTCGCTCCTCGACCGGCGTGAACGCGGAGAATCCGGCCGGGTCCGTTGCGGTACCGTTCGGCTCGCTCTGGCGGGGCTCGGAGCGCCGCTGCGGGGCGACCTGCTGCTTACGCCTCACTCGACAACAACCTCTCGGCCGATTGGCGGCCATGGATCAATCCAGCGCTACCCCTGGCAGCGGCCCGCTGGTGGTGGGACTGCCGAAATGGATTTAGGGGTAGCTGGAATTTCAGCACGTGCAGGGGTGGGGGACAAACAGGTGTCGATGGCGGCCTGCTGTGGAGCAATCCGGACATTAGCCGACATCGAGGGGCAAAACCGTGGTCTTCTGGCGCTGAGCGATGCTAATTCGCTACGCATGGTCACTGTTGATCACAAAATGCCTACCGAACTGTTATCCGCTGCTTATGTAGGGGTCTTGCGCGGGCCGCCGCGGCGACACCCGCGCCCTAGCCGCAGCTGCCCCGGTGCCCGACCGTGACGGTGGGGCACCGGGGCGTGCGACCTGCGGGTTCCCGCTCAGCGCAGGCGGGCGAGGAGGGCGTGTTCGACGAGGGTGATGAGGGCGCTCTTGGCGCTGTCGCGTCGTCGGGCGTCGAGGGTGATGACGGGGGTGTCGGGGCCGAGTTGGAGTGCTTCGCGGACTTCGTCGCCGGTGTGGGGCTGGTGTCCGTCGAAGCCGTTGAGGGCGACGACGAAGGGGAGTCCGCTGTTCTCGAAGTAGTCGAGGGCGGGGAAGCAGTCGGCGAGGCGGCGGGTGTCGACGAGGACGACGGCTCCGATGGCGCCTCGGACGAGGTCGTCCCACATGAACCAGAAGCGGTCCTGTCCGGGGGTGCCGAAGAGGTAGAGGATGAGGTCTTCGTCGAGGGTGATGCGGCCGAAGTCCATGGCGACGGTGGTGGTCGTCTTGCCGGAGACGTGGCTGAGGTCGTCGATGCCGGCGGACGCGGAGGTCATGACGGCTTCGGTGCGCAGGGGGTTGATCTCGGAGACGGCGCCGACGAGCGTGGTCTTGCCGACACCGAAGCCGCCGGCGACGACGATCTTCGCCGAGGTCGTGGCGCGGGTGGCTCCGTTAGAGCTTGCGAAGTCCACTGAGGACCCTTTCGAGCAGCGTGACGTCGGGCGTTCCGCCCGACTCGCCCGCGGCGGCGGGCTGGTGGATGGCGACGAGACCGGCCTCGGCAAGGTCGGCGACGAGGATGCGGGCGACACCGAGCGGCACGCCGGCGAGTGCGGAGATCTCCGCGATGGACTTGACCTCACGGCAGAGGTTCACGATCCGGGCGTGCTCGGGCAGCAGGCCGCCGGTCCGCTCGGCGGAGCTGGTGGTCGAGATCAGCGCCTCGATCGCGAGCTGGTACCGGGGCCGGGTGCGGCCTCCGGTCATCGCGTACGGGCGGACCAGCGGCTGCTGCTCGTAGCCGTCGGACTGCTGCCCGCCGTAGCCGCTGCCGTACCCGCTGCCGTACGAGCCGGCGGGTGTCGAAGGCGGGGTCATGGGTCCTCCTTGTGCTGCAGCCTTGGGCAGCCGGTTCCAGCTGGGGCGATGCCAGCTGAGGCGAAATCAGCTGCCTGAGGGTAGCTGAGGGTGAGGCGCCGGGCCTGGTCGGGTCAGGCCCGGCGGGGAGGTGGGACGGGTGGGGTCGCCGCTCAGGGCACTCAGTGCAGGAGACTGCCCTGGAGTTCTGCGCGGAGTGCGGGGGTGAGGACGGCGCCGGCGCGGTCGACGAGCAGTGCCATCTCGTAGCCGACGAGGCCGATGTCGGAGTCCGGGGAGGCGAGGACGGCGAGGGCGGAGCCGTCGCTGACGGCCATCAGGAAGAGGAAACCGCGCTCCATCTCGACAACGGTCTGGTTGACCTCGCCGCCCTCGAAGATCCGGCTGGCGCCGGAGGTGAGGGAGGTGAGGCCGGAGGCGACGGCGGCGAGCTGGTCGGCGCGGTCGCGGGGGAAACCTTCGGACATGCACAGCAGGAGGCCGTCGGCGGAGACCACCACCGTGTGCGACACCCCGGGGGTGTTGTCCACGAAATTGGTGATCAGCCAGTTCAGGTTCTGTGCGGCCTGGCTCATCTGGTTCAACTCAACGCTCCTGGTGATCTGCGCCGTTGCCGTCGGTGCGGCCCCCGAAGCTATCGAATCCGGACTGCTGGGCACCATGCTGCGGGCCCGCCTGGCTGCCCTGGCCCGGGCCCTGGCCGGCCGCCTGCTCGGCGCCGACCCGGCGGCCCTGCTGGATGCCGCGGCGCAGGTTGGTGAGCCGGCCACGGACCTCCTCGGGCGCACGGGACACCTGGGGGCCGGTCAGCGGGGACGCCTCGGCGGTACCGGAGACCAGGTTGGCCTGCGGGGTCCGCCGGGGGAGACCGGACATGGTGACGCCGCTGGTCGAGGGCTCCCGGACCTGCTCGGCCCGGCGCCAGCGCTCGTCGTTCGCGGACGGGCGCCACGGCGCGTCACCCGGCCCGCCCGGCCCGCCCTGCGGGGCCTGCTGCGGCTGGCCCTGCTGGGGGGCCTGCTGCTGAGCCTGGTGGGGAGCCTGCTGGGCGTGCTGCTGCTGGGCGTGCTGGTGCTGCTGCGGGGCCTGCTGGTGCTGGCCCTGCTGCTGGACGCCGGGCGCACTGGTCCCGGGCCGGCGCGGCTGGTACTGACCCGCCCGCGCCGCCTCGGCCTGCTCGGCCGACTGGAAGATCGGCGCACCGCCCTGCGGGCCGCCGTCGGACGGACCGGTCGGCAGCGCCATCGGCTCCTGGCGGACCGGCTCGGGCCGGAGCTGCTCCTGGCGGACCGGCTCCGGACGCGCCGGGTTCGGCAGCACCGGCTCGACCAGACCGAGGCCGAGCGGGTCACGCGGGTCGATCTCGCTCGCCTCGAAGCGCGGCCGGGCGAACTGCGCGGTGCTCTCCATCGACGAGGGCTCGGCCGCGGGGAGCGGCTGGGCCTGCTGCGGCGGGAGCTGCTGCTGCCGCTCGCGCTGCGGTGCGTCCGGGCCGGGGCGCTGCGGACGGCGCGGACCCTGCGGGCCCTGGCCGCCGGGGCCGCCCTGGCCCTGCGGTGCCTGGCCCTGCGGTGCCTGGCCCTGCGGTGCCTGGCCCGGCTGGCGGCGCTGCGGCAGACCCTCCTGCGGGCGGTTGCCCGGGCGGGCGCCCTGTGGCGCGCCCGGACGGCCCGACTGGTCGGCCCAGCCGTGCTGCGGCTGCTCGCCGGTCCGGGGGCCCGGACCGCCGGCGAAGTCCCCGCCGGGGCGCGGCCGCTCCTGGCCGGGGCGCCGGCCCTGGCCGGGCTGGCCCGGGCCCTGGCCCTGCTGGCCCTGGCCCGGCTGACCCGGACCGGGCTGGCCCTGGCCGGGCTGCTGCTGGCCGCGGCGCGGCAGCGCACCGGGACCGCCCTGCGGCGGAGCCTGCCGGCCCGCACCGCGCTGCGGCAGACCGCCCTGCGGGTTCTGGCGGGCCTGCGGGCCCTGCGGGCCCTGCTGCTGGGCCTGCGGGGCCTGCTGGCCCTGCGGCTGGCCCTGGAGCGACTGGCCGACCTGTCGGGTCGGCAGCGCGCCGCCGGCCCGTCCACCGGGGCCGCCCTGGCCGCCCGGAGCACCGGGACCGCCCTGGCCGAGCTGCGGACGGCCCTGCGGGGCACCGCCCGCCGGACCCTGGCCGAGCGCGGCCGGGCCGCCGGCCGGACCGCCGGGCACCTGGCGCTGCTGGCGCGGTGTCGGGGCGACCCCGCGCTGCTGCTTGGCCTGCGCCGAACCGGGGCGGGCCGGAGCCCGGCGGTCGGCGGAGTTGGTGACGTCCACCGGGAGCATGACCAGCGCGGTGGTGCCGCCGGAGTCGCTGGGGCGCAGCTGGATGCGGATGCCGTGTCGCAGGGACAGGCGGCCGACCACGAAGAGGCCCATCCGGCGGGAGACGGAGACGTCCACCGTCGGCGGGTTCGCCAGGCGCTCGTTGATGTCGGCGAGGTCGTCGGGACTGAGGCCGATGCCGGTGTCGTGGATCTCGACCAGCACCCGGCCGTCCGGCAGGGCGTGGCCGGTCACCCGGACGCGGGTCTGCGGGCTGGAGAACGAGGTGGCGTTCTCCAGCAGCTCGGCGAGCAGGTGGACGAGGTCGTTGACGACGCGGCCGGCGACCTCGGCCGACGGCACGGTGGCCAGCTCGATGCGCTCGTACTGCTCCACCTCGGAGGCGGCGGCGCGGAGCACGTCGACCAGCGGGACGGGGCGGGTCCAGCGGCGGCCCGGGTCCTCGCCCGCGAGGACGAGCAGGTTCTCACCGTTGCGGCGCATGCGGGTCGCGAGGTGGTCGAGCTTGAAGAGGTTGGCCAGCTGGTCCGGGTCCGCCTCGCGGCTCTCCAGCTCGGAGATGAGCGACAGCTGGCGCTGGATGAGGCCCTGGCTGCGGCGCGAGAGGTTGGTGAACATCGCGTTGATGTTGCCGCGCAGGAGGGCCTGCTCGGCGGCGAGGCGGACGGCCTCGCTGTGCACCATGTCGAAGGCGTGTGCCACGTGGCCGATCTCGTCCGCGGAGTCGATGCCGACCGGTTCGACGGTGACGTCGACGTCGTGCGGGTCGCTCTCGGACAGCGTCTTGACCAGCTCGGGCAGTCGCCGCTCGGCGACGTCCTCGGCCGCGGACTGCAGCCGCGTCAGCGAGCGCACCATCGAGCGGGCGATCAGACCGGCGCCACCGAGGGCGACCAGCAGCACCAGCGCGACGGCGGCACCGATGATCAGGGCCTCGGTGTCGGCGGCGGACTGCAGCTCCTGGGCCTTGCCGTCGAGGTCCTCGATCAGCTTCGACTCGATCCGCCGCTCGGCGGTGATCTTGGCGGTGGCCTGCTCGTACCAGTCCTTGAAGCTGACCGGCTCGGTCTGGTGGATACCGCTCTGCTGGAGCACCGAGCGCGCGTACCGGTCGGCGGCGGCGACCACCGAGTTGTAGCTGAGCTGGCCGCGCAGGTTGTCCAGGTCGTGCGAGGTGTAGATGTTGTTGAAGCTGGTGAGCGCGTTGTCGTAGGAGGCGCGCAGCCGGATACCGAAGGACTCGTCGCTCAGGCTGAGGTCGGGGGCCTTGGGGTTGGCGAGCGCGGCGCTGATCAGGGCGCGCTGCTGCGAGGTGGCGTTCTTGGCCAGCGAGAACTGCTGGAGGGCGCGGGTGGCGCGGACCAGGTCGCGGTTGTTGGACGCGAGCGCGATGTCCTGGGTGATCGACAGCAGGTCTCGGATGATCACGTCGTAGGCCGTGATCGTCGACTGGATGTTCTGGTTGTTCTGGTACGGGGTGTTGCGCGCGTCCGAGATCGAGTTCAGGTCCTTGCGGATCTGGAACAGCAGCGCCTTGCCGCCGGAGAGCTCCAGGTTCTCGAACTTGTCCGAGGACGCGGTGAAGGTCCGGCTCAGGTCGTCGGTGATCTTGCGGGCGTTGACGATGTCGTCGTCGAGCGGGGCGTTCGGCTCGTGGGTGATCGGCCCGGCGCTGATGTCCCGCTCGGTCTGCAGGGCGTCGGCGAGGTTGGTCGCCTTCTTCGCCAGGTCCGAGAGGTTGGCCATCTGGGCGAGCTGCTGCGAGGCCTCGAGAGAGGTCTGGATGCGCAGCCCACCGAGCACGAGGGCGACCAGCACCGGGAGCGCGAGCAGCGCGATGAGGCGGGTACGGATCCGCCAGTTGCGCATCGCCAGCCGGCTCATGCCCTTGGCCCGTCGGCGGGTCAGCGTCTTGCGGAGCTTGCCCCGGGCCGATTTCCGGTCCTGTTCGGCGTCGTCCTCCGGGCGGCCGACCGCCTCGGGTGCCGGCTCGACGGGGCCGCCGGGCACCGCCGCCTGCTGGGGTGGTGCCACGGGCTCACGCGACTCCGGGTCACCCGCGGCGCCGCTACCCCTTTTGAAACGTCCCTGCACTGGCGTCGCAACCTCTGGACCGGGCGTCCCGCCGCGTCGCCGCAGCCTGGACGGTGTGGAGTTTCCATCCGCACCCCGGCCGGTCCGGGAGAGCGGGCACCGGGGTGGACTACTCCCTACCCACGGTCCGTGGCATTCCAGCACAGCCGGGGAATCCCAACAAGGGCCGCCAGGGCGAGTGGGGCCACACTACCGACCGCGCGCGCGATTTCACTGACTGTGCGGTAACCGGACCGGAATACCGCCTTTTTCGGACACTTGCCGGATACATGCCAACCGGACCCGAGATCAACGGGAGGTGCAGAGGTTCCCGAATGACCGATATATGGGGTTTTGTCGGCGAAACTTGATGAAGCGATATGTCGGATATTGGAGAATTGCTCTTCAATTTGTGAGCAAAATCACAGCACAATGTGTAGCTTTGGTCACGGCGGCTGTGGAAAGAGATCCGTAATCTTGCTGTCTCCGGCGCACGGCCACGATCAGCCTGCCCAGAATCTCCCCGAACCACTCAGGCCGGTGCCGCGCCACGTCGACGCGCCGGTCGCGACCCCGAGGTGCTGACGAGATGTCCCAGGCGAACACGGCCGCCACCAGTCCCGAGCTCTCCAGCCGTTCCACGGCGAACCCGCGCCGGACGACGCTGGCCTCGGTCGAGGACTTCAGCGGGATCCCGGGCGCCCGCCGGGCCGAGCACGTGGCGACCTATGCCACCGAGCTGCCCACGAACACGGCCAACCCGCGCCGCACCCAGCTGATGGTCGCCCCGGCGGTGGCCCCGCGGAGCTGACACCCCGCACGAACCCGGAAGGCGCCGCACTCGCGGCGCCTTTCGGTTTGCTCCCGCCGGGTCGGGCGCAACCGCGCTGAACAGGGGCAAAGCGGTCGGGGGAGGCCCCACGCGATAGCCTGGTCGACGATTGAGCGGGGCCGGGCCCACACGGGCGCGGCGCCCACCAGCGCCCGGGCGCGCCCCGGGCGGCCGACGAAGCGAGGGGTAGCCCAGCCGTGCGCATTGCCAGGTTTTCCGTCCGGGAGGGGAGCCCTGCCGCCGGCACCGTCTCCTTCGGTGTGGTCGAGGGTGACCCGGCGCAGCCCGAGTCCCTCGTGGTCCACGCCCTGGCCGGCCACCCGTTCGGGCAGCCCCAACCCACCGGTGAGAGCTACCGCTTCCAGGACGTGCGGCTGCTCAGCCCGATGCTGCCGAACAAGATCGTCGCGGTCGGCCGCAACTACGCCGCCCACGCGGCGGAGCTCGGCCACGACGTCCCGGACGTCCCGCTGACCTTCTTCAAGCCGTCGACCTCGGTGATCGGCCCGACCGAGTCCATCGCGTACCCGCCGTTCTCCTCCGACGTCCACCACGAGGCCGAACTGGCCGTGGTCATCGGCCGGATGTGCCGCGAGGTCCCGCTGGACCGGGTGCCCGAGGTGATCTTCGGCTACACCTGTGCCAACGACCTCACGGCCCGCGACATCCAGCAGCGCGAGGGCCAGTGGGCCCGCGCCAAGGGCTTCGACACCGCCTGCCCGCTCGGCCCGTGGATCGAGACCGACCTCGACCCGAGCGACCTCGCCGTCACCTGCACGGTCAACGGCGAGCTCCGGCAGGCCGGCCGCACCTCACAGATGGTCCGCTCGGTCGCCGAGCTGATCGTCCACATCTCCGAGGCCATGACGCTGCTGCCCGGCGACGTCATCCTCACCGGCACACCCGCTGGGGTGGGCCCCCTCAACGTCGGCGACGCGGTCGCCGTCTCCATCGAAGGCATCGGCACTCTCACCAACAAGGTGATCAAGCGTGGCTAACACTGACCCGAGCGTTCGGGTTCGCTTCTGTCCGTCCCCGACCGGCAACCCGCACGTGGGCCTGGTCCGCACGGCCCTCTTCAACTGGGCCTTCGCCCGCCACAACGGCGGCACGATGGTCTTCCGGATCGAGGACACCGACTCCGCCCGCGACTCCGAGGAGTCGTACCGGCAGCTGCTCGACGCCATGCGCTGGCTCGGCTTCGACTGGGACGAGGGCCCGGAGATCGGCGGCCCGCACGCGCCGTACCGGCAGTCGCAGCGGATGGACATCTACGCGGACGTGGCCCGCCGGCTGCACGAGGCCGGCCACGCCTACCACTGCTACTGCTCCACCGAGGAGCTCGACGCCCGCCGCGAGGCCGCCCGCGCGGCCGGCCGCCCGTCCGGCTACGACGGCCACTGCCGGGAGCTGACGGACGACCAGGTCGCCGTCTACAAGCTGGAGAAGCGCGAGCCGATCCTGCGGTTCCGGATGCCCGACCGCACCATCGCCTTCGACGACCTGGTGCGCGGCACGCTCAGCTTCGAGCCGGAGAACGTGCCCGACTACGGCATCGTCCGGGCCAACGGCGCACCGCTCTACACCCTGGTCAACCCGGTCGACGACGCCCTGATGGGCATCACCCACGTCCTGCGCGGCGAGGACCTGCTCTCCTCGACCCCGCGCCAGATCGCGCTGTACGCGGCGCTCGCCGAGATCGGCGTCGGCGACGGCGGCACCCCGCGCTTCGGCCACCTGCCGTACGTGATGGGCGAGGGCAACAAGAAGCTCTCGAAGCGCGACCCGCAGGCCTCGCTCAACCTGTACCGCGAGCGCGGCTTCATCCCCGAGGGCCTGCTCAACTACCTGTCGCTGCTCGGCTGGTCGCTCTCCGCGGACGACGACATCTTCTCGGTGGAGCAGCTGGTCGAGGCGTTCGACATCGCCGACGTCAACGCCAACCCGGCCCGCTTCGACCTCAAGAAGTGCGAGCACATCAACGCCGAGCACGTGCGCCGGCTGGCCCCGGAGGACTTCGTCCGCCGCCTGGTGCCGTACCTCCAGGCGCCCGGTCTGCTGCCGGCCGAGCCGACCGCCGAGCAGCTGGAGCTGCTGGCCAAGGTGGCACCGCTCACCCAGGAGCGGATGGTCGTGCTGAGCGAGATCGTCACCATGGCGGGCTTCCTCTTCGTCGACCCGGCGGACTTCACGCTCGACCCGGACGACGCCGCCAAGGTGCTCACCGCCGACGCCCGTCCGGTGCTGGAGGCGAGCATCAAGGCGCTGGAGGAGCTGGCGGACTTCTCGCCCGAGCCGATCCAGGCCGCGCTGCGCGCGGCGCTGGTGGACGGGCTGGGCATCAAGCCCAAGTTCGCCTTCACGCCGCTGCGGGTGGCCGTCACGGGCCGCCGGGTGTCCCCGCCGCTCTTCGAGTCGATGGAGCTGCTCGGGCGCCCCGAGACGCTGCGCCGGCTGACCGCCGCGCTGGCCGCCGTCCCGGCTGCCTGAGCACCGCCACCGGCGGCCGCGGGCCGGGTTCTGACCTGGCCCGCAGCCGCCCCGGCCGCGGCCTGGGCTTATCGATTTTGGACCGGGGCCGGACGTCGGGTAATGTTCTTTCTGCGCCGCCCGGGAGGGAACGGACGAGGGAGCGAAACCCCGTCGGGACCGAGCGAGGGGCGCAACGCCTGAGAAGGGCCCGCAGGGGTTCAACTCTGGTGGGGTATGGTGTAATTGGCAGCACGAGTGATTCTGGTTCATTTAGTCTAGGTTCGAGTCCTGGTACCCCAGCGCAGTACGGCACTGTCGGCTCCATCGCAGTGCAGGCACCACCGCAGTACAAACAAAGATCCAAGCCCCCGTTGTGTAGCGGCCTAGCACGCTGCCCTCTCACGGCAGTAGCGCCGGTTCGAATCCGGTCGGGGGTACTGATCCCGCAAGGGATCGTCTGGAAAGCCCCCGTTGTGTAGCGGCCTAGCACGCTGCCCTCTCACGGCAGTAGCGCCGGTTCGAATCCGGTCGGGGGTACTGATCCCGCAAGGGATCGCCAGGATGCCCCCGTTGTGTAGCGGCCTAGCACGCTGCCCTCTCACGGCAGTAGCGCCGGTTCGAATCCGGTCGGGGGTACCAGAGCATTAAGCCGGTGGGCTTGCCCATCGGCTGATTGCTTTGTTGGGGTATGGTGTAATTGGCAGCACGAGTGATTCTGGTTCACTTAGTCTAGGTTCGAGTCCTGGTACCCCAGCCAGAAATTAGCAAGGCCCTGGTCCGCCGGGGCCTTTTGTGTTTTCTGCCCGCATTTCCGGGTGATTCGGAAAAGGGCCCGCGCACCGAGGTGCGCGGGCCCTTTTCGACGTCGGCGGGTAGGGGTGGTCAGCCGCGGCGCAGGGCCTCGGTGAGCCGGTTGGCGGCCTCGATGATGGCCTGGGCGTGCAGCCGGCCCGGGTGGCGGGTCAGGCGCTCGATCGGACCGGAGACGGAGACGGCGGCCACGACCCGGTTGGAGGGGCCGCGCACGGGGGCCGAGACGGACGCCACACCCGGCTCGCGCTCGCCGATCGACTGCGCCCAGCCGCGGCGCCGGACGCCGCTCAGCGCGGTCGCGGTGAACCGGGCGCCCTGGAGGCCCCGGTGGAGCCGCTCGGGCTCCTCCCAGGCGAGCAGGACCTGGGCGGCCGAGCCGGCCTTCATCGGCAGGGTGCTGCCGACCGGGACGGTGTCCCGCAGACCGGAGAGCCGCTCGGCGGCGGCGACGCAGATCCGCATCTCGCCCTGCCGGCGGTAGAGCTGTGCGCTCTCGCCGGTGACGTCGCGCAGATGGGTCAGGACCGGGCCCGCGGTGGCGAGCAGCCGGTCCTCGCCCGCCGCGGCGGAGAGTTCGGAGAGACGGGGGCCGAGGATGAACCGGCCCTGCATGTCCCTGGTGACCAGTCGGTGATGTTCGAGTGCGACGGCGAGCCGGTGGGCCGTGGGCCGCGCCAGACCGGTGGCGGCGACCAGCCCCGCCAACGTGGCGGGGCCCGACTCCAGTGCGCTCAGCACCAGAGCGGCCTTGTCGAGAACGCCGACGCCGCTAGAGTTGTCCATGCCCTAAGACTGCAGTCTCATTCCGCGAGACGCAAGTTCAATCCGGCGAGAAAAGCGCCACTCTGGATGCAGCAGCCCGGGAGACATCCAGAATGCGGCCTCAACAGAGTGTCCGCATGGTGGACACCGATCCGGCGTGCAGGTCACGCGGCGCGCCTCACGGGGCGGCGCCAGGCAGTGACCCCGATGAACACGAGAAGGCCGGCAACGCGGCCGGCTGGAGGGAATCCGATGGGACGGACACTCGCAGAGAAGGTCTGGGACGACCACGTCGTCCGGCGCGCGGAGGGCGAGCCCGACCTGCTCTTCATCGACCTGCACCTGCTCCACGAGGTCACCAGCCCGCAGGCCTTCGACGGCCTCCGGCTGGCCGGGCGCACGGTCCGCCGGACCGATCTCACGATCGCGACCGAGGACCACAACACCCCGACCCTGGACATCGACAAGCCGATCGCCGACCCGGTCTCGCGGATCCAGCTGGAGACCCTGCGCCGCAACGCCGCCGAGTTCGGCGTCCGGATCCACTCGCTGGGCGACGTCGAGCAGGGCGTCGTGCACGTGGTCGGCCCGCAGCTCGGGCTGACCCAGCCGGGCACCACCGTGGTCTGCGGCGACTCCCACACCTCCACCCACGGCGCCTTCGGCGCCCTGGCGTTCGGCATCGGCACCAGCCAGGTCGAGCACGTCCTGGCCACCCAGACCCTCCCGCTGGCGCCGTTCAGGACGATGGCGATCACCGTCGAGGGCGAGCTGCCCGAGGGCGTCACGGCCAAGGACCTGATCCTGGCGATCATCACCCGGATCGGCACCGGCGGCGGCCAGGGCTACGTCCTGGAGTACCGCGGCTCGGCCATCCGCAGCCTCTCCATGGAGGCCCGGATGACCATCTGCAACATGTCCATCGAGGCGGGCGCCCGGGCCGGGATGATCGCCCCCGACCAGACCACCTTCGACTACCTGGAGGGCCGTCCGCACGCGCCGAAGGGCGAGGACTGGGACGCCGCGGTCGAGTACTGGAAGACCCTGGGCACCGACGAGGACGCGGTCTTCGACCACGAGATCTTCATCGACGCGACCCAGCTGACCCCGTTCGTCACCTGGGGCACCAACCCGGGCCAGGGCGCGCCGCTCGGCGCCCAGGTACCGGACCCGGCCTCCTTCGCCGACCCGCAGGAGCGGATCGCCGCCGAGAACGCCCTGAAGTACATGGGCCTGGAGGCCGGCACCCCGCTGCGCGAGGTCGCGGTGGACGCCGTCTTCGTCGGCTCCTGCACCAACGGCCGGATCGAGGACCTGCGGGCCGCCGCGGCCATCCTGGACGGCCGGACCATCGCCGAGGGCGTGCGGATGCTGGTCGTCCCCGGCTCGGTGCGGGTCGCCCTGCAGGCCGTCGAGGAGGGCCTGGACAAGGTGTTCACCGCCGCCGGCGCCGAGTGGCGCCACGCGGGCTGCTCGATGTGCCTGGGCATGAACCCCGACCAGCTGGCCCCCGGCGAGCGCTGCGCGTCCACCTCGAACCGCAACTTCGAGGGCCGTCAGGGCAAGGGCGGCCGCACCCACCTGGTGTCGCCGCAGGTCGCCGCCGCGACCGCGGTGCTCGGCCGACTGGCCGCACCCGCCGATCTCCCGTCCGACGTCGCTGTGGAGGCCTGAGCAGCATGGAGAAGTTCACCACCCACACCGGTCGCGCCGTGCCGCTGCGCCGCAGCAACGTCGACACCGACCAGATCATCCCGGCCCATTGGCTCAAGAAGGTCACTCGTTCCGGTTTCGAGGACGGCCTGTTCGAGGCCTGGCGCAAGGACGAGTCGTTCGTCCTGAACCGGCCCGAGTACCAGGGCGCGACCGTCCTGCTGGCCGGCCCCGAATTCGGCACCGGCTCCTCCCGGGAGCACGCCGTCTGGGCATTGCAGAACTACGGGTTCCACGCGGTCGTCTCGTCCCGCTTCGCCGACATCTTCCGCGGTAACTCGCTGAAGAACGGCCTGCTCACGGTCGTGCTGCCGCAGGAGACGGTGGAGCGGCTCTGGGCGCTGGTGGAGGCCGATCCGACGGCCGGGATCACCGTCGACCTGGAGGCCCGCGAGGTGCGCGCCGAGGGCGTCACGGCCCCGTTCGAGCTGGACGACAATGTCCGTTGGCGGCTGCTGAACGGGCTGGACGACATCAGCATCACCCTGCAGAACGAGCCCGACATCGCGGCCTTCGAACAGACCCGGCCCGCCTTCAAGCCGCGTACTCTGCCGGTCGCCTGAGCGGCTCGGGAGAACAAGCATTCTGACGTTCCACCGGATGGTCCGCCTCCCCTCGGGGGGGCGGACCATCCGCCGTTCCGGGCCCGGAGTTACCCCCCGGCGCCGGCCCCCGATTGCCGATTTGGCATTGCCGCAGAGGCCCCGCGCAAGCACAACTGCGGGTAGATGGCACAATCAGTACATGCACCGGCACCATGAACCTCCGTACGCGGGCGGCGAACCCGCGTCACCGGAGTCCACGGGCCGGGGATCCGAACGCCGAATTGACGATCGGCCGGACGCCGCCACCTCACCTGCTGAGGGGCCGGACGACCCGGAAGTCGCAGCGCTCTACGCGCTTGTGGCCGAGCGGTTGAAGCAAGCTCACGCCCGCGTGCATGCGCTGAACGTGTCTGCCGATGCAAAGACCGCTCTCACCCGTCAACTCCTGATCGTCACCGAGGCCGCCAAGCGCGATCTTCCGGAGGCGGCAAGGCGGTTGAGTCGCTTTGTGCATGACCTCGACGAGGGGCGCCCGCCCGTCGCCTGAGGTCGCCGACGCGCAAATCCATTGCGACACTAGGGTGATTCGCGCGTTTGGTAATTGAAAGTCCGCAGATACATACCTAACGTGCGAAATGAACGGATGGAATCATCCGGCGCCCGTTTCCGAAGGGGAAGACGTGAACAAGGCTCAGCTTGTCGAAGCGGTGGCCGAGCAGCTGGGCGGTCGCAAGGCTGCCGCAGAGGCCGTCGACGCAGTGCTCGACACCATGGTCCGCGCCGTCGTGGCCGGTGACCGGGTGTCGGTCACCGGTTTTGGCACCTTTGAGAAGGTGGAGCGCTCCGCGCGCTTCGCCCGCAACCCGCAGACCGGCGAGAAGGTCAAGGTCAAGAAGACCTCGGTGCCCCGCTTCCGTCCCGGCCAGGGCTTCAAGGACCTGGTCAGCGGCAGCAAGAAGCTGCCGAAGGAAGGCCCCTCGGTGAAGAAGGCCCCCAAGGGCTCCCTCACCCCGGGCAAGAGCGGTGTCGCCGCGACCCCGGCCGCCAAGCGCGCCGCCACCAAGCGCGCCGCCTCGGCCGCCGCCGCGGCCCCGGCCGCCACCAAGAAGGCCGCTGCCAAGAAGACGGCGACCACGGCCGCCGCCAAGAAGACCACGGCCACCCCCGCCAAGAAGGCGACCGCGACCAAGAAGACCACGGCCGCCGCCGCCAAGAAGACCACGGCCGCCGCGACCAAGAAGACCACGGCCGCCGCCGCCAAGAAGACGGCGACCACGGCCGCCGCCAAGAAGACCACGGCCACCGCCAAGAAGGCGACCGCCACGGCCAAGAAGACGGCTCCCGCGAAGAAGACCGCCACCCGCAAGACCACCGCGCGCAAGACCAGCGCGAAGTAGTCCTCGGACGGCTCTCCAGGGCCGTGGCGCACCCCCTCCCGGAATTCCGGGTGGTCGGGCCGCCACGGCTCTTCGGTTTTCCGGGGTCAGTCTCGGCCCCGGCGCGCGGCTGTGGAGCGGCGCGGGCCCGGTCAGGCCTCGGCGGGGTCCGGGAAGGTCTGCAGCGTCAGGAAGACCACCCGGCGGGCGTCGCCCGCGCCCTCGGTGCGGATCCGCACCCGCTGGCCGGGGCGCAGCAGCCGCAGGCCGCCGGCGTCGAAGGCGGCGGCGTCGAACGGCACCGGGGTCCCGTCGTCGAGCAGCACGGAGCCGGCCCGGGTGGCGGGGTCGAAGGTGAACGCGGTGGCCTGCATGGAAGCAGCATAGCGAGCAGCACCGACAGGCCCCCGGGGCAGCTCGCGGAGGCGGCCCGGCACGGATGGGGAGTTGTGGGCACGCCCGTCCGGAGCGGGGGTCAGAGTTGCTCCCGCGCCCGTCCGGAGCGGTTCGCGGCGGGGAGCCCGAGCGCCTGCGCGAGCCGGGCCGACAGGGCGCCGGTGTGCGGGCCGACGCCGAGTGCGAGCGCCGCGCCGAGGTCGGCGCCGGTGTCCACGTCCCGGCGCACCGACTCCACGTCGTCCAGCCGCAGTTCGCGGGCGCCGCCGGCCGCGTGCCGGGCCCGGGAGCCGTCGCCGAAGGCGGGTGCGAGCGGACCGCCGGGGGAGCGGGCCAGCAGCGTGGTGCCCAACCCGGGGGCATCGGCCAGGAAGGACCGCCCGGCCGGCCGGGCCGCGGCCAGCACCCGGGCCAGTTCGGCCGGGCGCAGGGCCGGCAGGTCGGCGGAGAGCGCGGCCAGCGGGGCGTGCGGGGCGAGCGCCAGCGCGGCCGCCGCGCCGTGCGCCAGCGCGTCGTTGAGGCCGCCGCCCGGTTCGTCGCCGACGACGACCGCGCCCAGCGCGGCCAGCCGCTCGCCGGCGGCGCCGTCCCGGGTGACCACCAGGACGCGGGACACGCCCGGGGTGGCCAGCGCGGCGGTCACGGTGTCCAGGGCGAAGGAGAGCGCCAGGTCCGCGCGGTGCGGCCCGGCGAAGGGTGCCAGCCGGGTCTTCGCCAGGGCGAGCCGCTTGAGCGGCAGCACCAGCGACCAGCCTGCGGTGGGTGCGGGGGGCGCGACGGGCCCGCTGGGGCGTACGGTGTCCTGGGTCATCGGCGTCATTGTGACGCCGGTCCCGGAACCCTCGCCAGGCCGTCCGAACTGTGCGGACGTGCGTTTGGTCACGCCCGCCCGACGTGCTGGCGGGGTTGCTCGACAGCCGCTCCGCGGTCGGGCGAGACTGTTCCGCGCCCCGACCCCGTCCGACGGGGGTCGCGGGAGGCGAGAGACTGCGGCACCCCGCGTGCCGCACCTGGATGAGGAGGACCTGGGGTGGCCCGCCGCTCGTATGCCGGCTTCGGCAACGCCGATTACGGCATCTGGTACCGCTTCGCGGCCGTGCTGGTGAAGCCGGTGACGACCGCGCTGGTCAAGCCAGACTGGCGGGGCTGGGAGCACCTGCCGAAGGAGGGCGGCTTCATCGCCGCCGTCAACCACAACTCGATCATCGACCCGGTGGTCTACGCGCACTGGCAGTACAACAGCGGGCGGCCGCCGCGGATCCTCGGCAAGTCCTCGTTGTTCTCGGTCCCGTTCATCGGCTTCATGCTGCGCAAGACCGGCCAGATCCCGGTGTTCCGCGAGTCGACCGACGCCGCGCACGCGTTCCGGGCGGCCATCGACGCGGTGAACGGCGGCCAGTGCGTCCAGTTCTACCCGGAGGGCACGCTCACCCGGGACCCGGACCTGTGGCCGATGACCGGCAAGAGCGGGGTGGCCCGGGTCGCGCTGATGACCGGTGCGCCGGTGATCCCGGTGGCGCACTGGGGTGCGCACGAGATCATCCCGCCGTACGGCCGGGGCGGCTCGGGGAAGGGCCGGTTCAACCTGTTCCCGCGGCACCGGGTGACGGTGGCGGCCGGTCCGGCCGTGGACCTGAGCAAGTACCAGGGCCAGGAGCTGACCGCCCAGGTGCTCCGGGACGCGACCGAGGACATCATGCGGGCGATCACCGCCGTGCTGGCCGACATCCGCGGCGAGGAGCCGCCGGCCGAGCGCTACGACATGCGCACGGCGGCCCGGCACCGGGCGGAGGCGGCCGCCGCCGAGCGGCAGCGGGCCGCCGGCACGCGCAAGACCAGCACCGAGGAGGCCGGCAAGTGACCCGATGTGCCGTGTTCGGAACGGGTTCCTGGGGGACCGCGTTCGCGATGGTGCTGGCCGACGCGGGCTGCGAGGTCACCCTCTGGGGCCGCCGGCCGGAGCTGGTGGACGCGATCCACACCACCCACGTCAACCCCGACTACCTGCCCGGCGTCCCGCTGCCCGGGTCGGTCCGGGCCACCGTGGACCCGGCGCGGGCCCTGGCCGGCGCCGACTTCGCGGTGCTCGCGGTGCCCTCCCAGACGCTGCGCGAGAACCTCGCCGCCTGGGCCCCGCTGATCGAGCCGCAGACCGTGCTGGTGAGCCTGATGAAGGGCATCGAACTCGGCACCGCCAAGCGGATGAGCGAGGTCATCGCCGAGGTCGCGAAGGTCGGGGCGGAGCGGGTGGCCGTCGTCAGCGGCCCCAACCTGGCCCGGGAGATCGCCAACCGGCAGCCCGCCGCGAGCGTGGTGGCCTGCACCGACGAGGCGGTCGCCAAGCGGCTCCAGGCGGCCTGCCACACGCCGTACTTCCGCCCCTACACCAACACCGACGTGATCGGCTGCGAGCTGGGCGGCGCGGTGAAGAACGTGATCGGCCTGGCGGTCGGCATGGCGGACGGCATGGGTCTCGGCGACAACACCAAGGCCACGCTGATCACCCGGGGCCTGGCCGAGACGACCCGGCTGGGGCTGGCGCTCGGCGCCGACGCGTACACCTTCGCCGGGCTCGCCGGGATGGGCGACCTGGTGGCGACCTGCTCCTCGCCGCTCTCCCGCAACCACACCTTCGGCACCAACCTCGGCCGCGGGATGTCGCTGGCCGAGACCATCGCGGCCACCCGGCAGACCGCGGAGGGCGTCAAGTCCTGCGAGTCCGTGCTCGACCTGGCCCGGCGCAGCGGCGTCGACATGCCGATCGTCGAGGCCGTGGTGGACGTGGTGCACAACGGGCGCCCCACCCAGGAGGCGCTGCGGGCGCTGATGTCGCGCTCGGCCAAGGCCGAGCGGCACTGACCGCGCGACGCCGGGCGACCGGGGCGGTTGACGTCCCGGAAACGGCTCGCACGGTAGTCTCACACCCGATATGAGCATCGAACAGACCCCCCCGAATCCGTCCGCGAAGCCGCGCGTAGCGCTCGTCTTCGGTGGCCGCAGCTCCGAGCACGCCATCTCGGTGTCCACCGCGGGCAGCGTGCTCAGGGCGATCGACCGCGAGAAGTACGACGTGCTGCCGATCGGCATCACCCACGAGGGCCGCTGGGCGCTGGTCAGCGACGATCCGGCCCGGATGGCCATCACCGACGGCCGGCTGCCGGACGTCGCCCAGGTGGCCGAGGCCGTCGACGGCCAGGTCGTGCTGCCGGTCAGCCCGGACAGCCGCGAGGTGGTCTGGAGCGAGCCGGGGGCGGTGCCGAAGGCGCTCGGCGAGGTCGACGTGGTCTTCCCGCTGCTGCACGGCCCCTGGGGCGAGGACGGCACCCTCCAGGGCCTGCTGGAGCTGTCCGGAGTGCCGTACGTCGGCAACGGCGTGCTCTCCAGCGCGGTGGGCATGGACAAGGAGTTCACCAAGCGGGTGCTGGCCTCGCACGGCCTGGGCGTCGGCTCGTACACCATCGTCCGGCCGCGGGAGTGGGAGAGCGAGGCCGGCCGCGCCGCCGTCCGCGAGCGGGTCGGGGAACTCGGTCTGCCGGTGTTCGTGAAGCCCTGCCGGGCCGGCTCCAGCATCGGCATCACCAAGGTCAAGGACCTCGCCGGGCTGGACGCCGCGATCGAGGAGGCCCGCCGGCACGACCCCAAGCTGATCATCGAGGCCGGGGTGTCCGGGCGCGAGATCGAGTGCGGGGTGCTGGAGTTCGAGGACGGCCCGCGCGCCAGCGTCCCGGCCGAGGTCCTGGTCGGCGGCGACTACGAGTTCTACGACTTCGAGGCCAAGTACATCGACTCCTCCGAGGTGCGCATCCCGGCCGAACTCGGTGCGGCCGAGCTCGCCGAGATCCGCCGTCAGGCGGTCGCCGCGTTCGAGGCGCTCGGCTGCGAGGGCCTGGCCCGGGTGGACTTCTTCCTGCTGGACGACGGCAGCTGGATGATCAACGAGGTCAACACCATGCCCGGCTTCACCCCGATCTCGGCCTACCCGAAGATGTGGGAGGCCAGCGGGCTGTCGTACCCGGAGCTGATCGACCGGCTGCTCCAGGCGGCGCTGCGCCGCCCGACCGGGCTGCGCTAGCCGCCCGGGCACCCGCCGCACACCCGCGCAAGGGCGGTCCGGGAGCTCCCGGACCGCCCTTCCCGTGCTCTCCGGCCGCTACGGGATGTTGGCCTTCACCACGCCGTTCAGGGCGGAGACCGGGTCGAGCGGATTACTGAAGGCCCCGCCGGGGACGGTCACCTCGACGTACGCCCGGCGCATCGTGGTGATGAACCGGTATCCGCCGTCGTCGAGCTTCTGCGCCCACCAGGTGACGTCGTCGATGGTGGGGGAGAGGTCCTTGGCGTGCTCGCCGTTCAGCGCCTCCGGCCGGTCCACCCCGCAGCGCAGCACGGTGCGCGGCGAGCTGGCCCAGGCGGCCACGTACGGGGAGCCGGGCGACGGGTCCTTGCGGGCGTGGCCGAGCACCTCCTGGGGCAGCGCCGCGGCCAGGTCCCGGCAGTAGCCGGCGGCCCTCCCGGTCGGCTTCGGCACCTCGATCGCCGCGGGCGCGCCCCAGCTGCCGAGCAGCACCACGACGGTGCAGCTCAGCGCCAGCGGCAGGGCCAGCCACCGGACGGGGGCCGGCAGCGCAGTCAGGAAGCTGGGGACGCGGAGTTCTCGGGCCACCCGCCGATGGTAGCCGGGGCCTACAGGTGGACCACCGGACAGGTGAGGGTGCGGGTGATGCCCTCCACCTGCTGGACCTTGGCCACGACCAGGCGGCCGAGGTCGTCCACCGTCTCGGCCTCGGCCCGCACGATCACGTCGTACGGTCCGGTGACGTCCTCGGCCTGGAGGACACCGGGGATCTCGGAGATGGACCGGGCCACGGCGGTGGCCTTGCCGACCTCGGTCTGGATCAGGATGTATGCCTGTACCACGGGGGGACCTCCCGGCGGCTGGGAACGGGGATCGGCGCCGTGATCGCCCGCTCGGGCGTTCGGGCGTTCGGGGGTGGGGAACGGACTCACCGGCATTCCGATCACCACGCTACCGCGCAGCGGGCCGGGGAGGGGAGACTTCTGCACCCCCGGAGGGCGTACGCTGCGCGCGGGGGAGCGGGGGGCACCAGTTCCGATTCGGATGGAAACGCGAGAGGACGGCAGATGCAGGGGACCGTGGGCGAGCTCGGCGAGTTCGGACTCATCAGGGAGCTGACGGCCCGGGTACCGCTCACCGACGCGGTCGACCTCGGTCCGGGCGACGACGCCGCGGTGGTGAAGACGCCGGACGGCCGGGTGGTCGCCACCATGGACGTGCTGATCGAGAACCGGCACTTCCGCCGGGACTGGTCGACCGCCTACGACGTGGGCCGCAAGGCCGCCGCCCAGAACCTCGCCGACGTGGCCGCGATGGGCGCGGTGCCGACGGCGATCCTGCTCGGCCTGGTCACCCCCGCCGATCTGCCGACCACCTGGGCCACCGAGCTGATGGACGGGCTGCGCGACGAGTGCCAGGTGGCCGGTGCCACGGTGGTCGGCGGCGACGTGGTGCGCGGCGATGTCATCACCCTCGCCATCACGGCGCTCGGGGATCTCCAGGGGCGCGCACCGGTGACGCGCGCCGGGGCTCAGGTGGGCGACGTGGTCGCCGTCACCGGCTGGCTCGGCTGGTCCGCCGCCGGGCTGACCGTGCTGCAGCGCGGGTTCCGCTCGCCGCGCGCCTTCGTCGAGGCGCACCGCCGGCCCGAGCCGCCGTACCACGCGGGCCCGGCCGGCGCCGAGTTGGGCGCCACCGCGATGGTCGACGTGAGCGACGGGCTGGTGGCCGACCTCGGCCACGTCGCCCGGGCCAGCGCGGTGGACATCGACCTGCGGGCCGCCGACTTCGACGTCCCGGCGCAGATGGCCGACATCGGGCAGGCCGTCGGGGTGGACCCGCTGGTCTGGGTGCTCTCCGGCGGCGAGGACCACGCGATCGTGGCGACCTTCCCGCGCGGGGTCCAACTGCCCGCCCGCTGGCGGGTGGTGGGCGAGGTGACCGGCCGGGCCCGGCCGTCCCGCGGTGGCCGGGTGACGGTGGACGGCGAGCCCTGGGACCGGGTCGGCGGCTGGGACCACTTCGCGGAATGAGCGGAGTGAGCGGAATGAGCGCGGCGTCAGCCGTCCGGCGGGCGGCCGCGGGCCGGCGCGGGCGCGCGCATCGGCCCGGACGCGCGGGACGCCCCGGCGAGCGGCGCGCGGGCCCGCGCCGGGGGACGGCGTAGGCTTGCGCTGAACCGGATCCACCTGCTGCTCCTCGGACGCGGGTGGTCTGAACCACTGCGGAGCGGGAGAGCACAGCCACCATGCGCATCGGTGTCCTGACCAGCGGCGGAGACTGCCCCGGGCTCAACGCGGTGATCCGCTCCGTGGTGCACCGGGGAACCGATGTGCACGGTGACGAGATCGTCGGCATCGAGGACGGCTTCCTCGGCCTGATCGAGGGCCGCACCCGGCCGATCTCGCACGACGACGTCACCGGCCTGCTGACCCTCGGCGGCACCATCCTGGGCTCGGCCCGCGTGCAGCGCGACCGGATCGCCTGGGCGGTGGAGAACGCCGAGACCCTCGCCCGGGACATCGGCATCGACGCGCTGATCGCGATCGGCGGCGAGGGTACGCTGACCGCCGCCAAGATGTTCAGCGACGCCGGACTGCCGGTGGTCGGCGTGCCGAAGACCATCGACAACGACATCGACGCGACCGACGTCACCTTCGGGTTCGACACCGCGGTCCATGTCGCGACCGACGCGATCGACCGGCTGAAGACCACCGCCGAATCCCACCAGCGGGTGATGGTGGTGGAGTTGATGGGCCGGCACACCGGCTGGATCACCCTCACCGCCGGAATGGCCGGCGGCGCCCACGGCATCCTGATCCCGGAGAAGCCCTTCGACATCGAGGCGGTCGCCCGGATGGTCGAGGACCGCTTCTCCCGGGGCAAGAAGTTCGCCATCATCGCGGTGGCCGAGGGCTCGGCCCCGATGCCCGGCACGATGCGCTTCGACCACGGCGTCGTCGACCAGTTCGGCCACCGGACCTTCGGCGGGATCGGCAACCGGCTCGCCAACGAGCTGGAGAACCTGCTCGGCAAGGAGGCCCGGCCGGTCATCCTCGGCCACACCCAGCGCGGCGGCACCCCCACCGCCCGGGACCGGGTGCTCGCCACCCGGTTCGGCTGGCACGCGGTGGAGGCCGTCCACAAGGGCGCCTTCGGGCACTTCACCGCGCTGCGCGGCAACGACATCGAGCTGGTGCCGGTCGCCGAGGCGGTCACCCACCTCAAGACCGTGCCGCAGGACCGCTGGGCGGAATCCGAAGCCGTGCTCTGAGGCGGCGCGGGTAGGTTGGGGCCCATGTCCCTCCCGTCTTCCGCCCCCGCTCCCGGCGGCCGCCCCCAGGGCGGCCCCTCCTCCGCACCCCCGCGGGTGCTCACCGTCGCCGGATCCGACTCCGGCGGCGGCGCCGGCATCCAGGCCGACCTCAAGGCGATGCTGGCCCTCGGCGTCCACGGCATGAGCGTGATCACCGCCGTCACCGCGCAGAACTCGCTCGGTGTCCAGGGCTACTGGGAGCTGCCGGCCGAGGCCGTCCGGGCCCAGTTCCGCAGTGTGGTGGACGACATCGGCGTCCAGGCCGTGAAGACCGGGATGCTCGCCTCGATCGAGCTGGTCGAGACCGTCTCCGAGCTGCTGACCGGGGTAAACGCCCCGGTGGTGGTCGACCCGGTCGGCGTCTCCAAGCACGGCGACGCGCTGCTGGCCGCCGAGGCCGTCGCCACCGTCCGGGAGCGGCTGCTGCCGGTCGCCACCCTGGCCACGCCCAACCTGCACGAAGTGACGCAGCTCACCGGGCGCACCGTCGAGGACGAGGCGCAGATGCTCGACGCGGCCAAGGCGCTGCTCGACCTCGGGCCGCGCTGGGTCCTGGTGAAGGGCGGGCACCTGGAGGGCGAGGCCGCCGACCTGCTGTACGGCGGGCCGGGGGAGGAGCACTGGTACCGGGCGCCCCGCTACGACAACCGGCACACCCACGGCACCGGCTGCACACTGGCCAGCGCCATCGCCGCCGGGCTGGCCAAGGGCGAACCGCTGCCCGGGGCGGTGGCCTCGGCGAAGGCCTACATCACCGGCGCGATCGCCGGCGGCTTCGCGCTCGGGTCCGGCATCGGCCCGGTGGACCACGCCTGGCGCTGGCGCTGAGCGCACCGGGGCCGCAACGACCACGGGCGGGCCCGAGGGCCCGCCCGTGGCGGCTCCGGGCAGGCCCGGAGAGAGGGGTCGGCACTGGAGAGCCGGGATCCAGAAACAGGAAGCCGGCCCATCCGAGGATGGACCGGCTTCCTGGAGGACCGGCTTACCGGTCTGCGCGTCAGCGCGAGACCTTACCGGCCTTGATGCACGAGGTGCAGACGTTGAGCCGCTTCGGCGTCCGCCCAATCACAGCGCGCACCGTCTGAATGTTGGGGTTCCAACGACGGGGGGTACGGCGGTGAGAGTGGGAGATGCTGTTGCCGAAGCCCGGCCCCTTGCCGCAGACGTCGCAGTTGGCAGCCACAGGAGTCACTCCAAGACTTCAGATCATTTACGTTCGAAACCCCGCCAACCCACCGGAGCACTCACGTGAACCAGATCAGATCAATGGGGTGAGCCTGGACTGTTCCAGGCAACCGGAAGAGCATACAACGCTTGCTTCCGTTCAACGAAACTACCACGTCTGCGCAGGTGATCGCCGCGCTCGGCGCTTCCGGCGGCGGCCCCCGGCCCCCGATAACCTGCCGGTACCAACCCTCGCCGTTCAACCTCAGGCCATCACGGCGTCCCATCCGGAGGAGACCTGGTGCTGACCACGCTCGACGCCCCGGCCGTGCGCAGCTGGTGCCAGCTGGCCCTGCGCGCGCTGGGCCAGGCCCGCGAGGAGATCGACGCACTCAACGTCTACCCCGTCCCGGACGGCGACACCGGCACCAACCTCTACCTGACCGTGGAGTCCGCCGCCGCCGCGGTGGAGAGCCGGTTCACCGACCCGGCGGGCGGCCCGGCCCCCGGGCTCGCCGAGACCGCCCGGGCGATGGCCCGGGGCGCGCTGGTCGGCGCCCGCGGCAACTCCGGCGTGATCCTCGCCCAGTGGCTGCGCGGCACCGCCGAGCAGCTGGCCCAGGGCGGTGGCGCCGACCAGCTGCGGGCCGCCCTCCAGGGGGCCGCGGACGCCGCCTACCAGGCGGTCGCCGAGCCCGTCGAGGGCACCCTGCTGACCGTCGCCCGGGTGGCCGCCCGGGAGGCGACCCGGGCCGGCGACGGGCTCGGCCAGGTCGCCGACACCGCGTACCGGGCCGCCCGGGACGCGCTGCGGCGCACTCCCGAGCAGCTCTCCGTGCTGGCCGAGGCCGGGGTGGTGGACGCCGGCGGACGCGGCCTGGTCGCCGTCCTCGGGGCGCTCGCCGACGCGGTGGCCGGCCACCAGCCGATGGGCCCGGTCGCGCTGCGCGGTGACGTCCGGCCGGTCGAGAGCTGCCAGGGGCACGTCCGGCCGCCCGGCCCGGGTTACCCCGCCTTCGAGGTGATCTACCTGCTGGACGCCCCCGACGAGGCGCTGCCCGCGCTGCGCGAGCGGCTCGCCGGACTGGGCGACTCCCTGGTGATCGGTGGCGGGGACGGCCTCTGGAACGTGCACGTCCACGTGGACGACGCGGGGGCCGCGGTGGAGGCCGGGCTGGGGGCCGGGCGGCCGCACCAGATCCGGATCACGCACTTCGCCGAGGCCGCCGCCCGGGCCGGGACCGCCGACGACCGCGGCGAGCACGAGGAGCGCACCCGGGTGGTGCTCTCGGTGGTCTCCGGCGCGGGACTGGCCGACCTCTGCGAGCAGGCCGGCGCCGTCGTGCTGCACGCCGACCCGGACCGCCCGCCGGCCAGCGCCGAACTCGCCGCCGCCGTCCGCCGGGCGGGCGCCCGGGAGGTCGTCCTGCTGCTCAACGACCCCGAGCTGCGGGCCGCCGCCGGGGCCGCCGCCGACCAGCTGCGCGAGGAGGGGGTGCGGATCGCCGTCCTGCCCACCCGGTCACCGGTCCAGGGGCTGGCCGCCCTCGCCGTGCACGAGGCCGGCCGCCGGTTCGACGAGGACGTGGTCGCCATGACCTCGGCGGCCGGCGCCACCCGGTACGCCGAGCTCGCCGTCGCCGAGGGCGAGTCCTGGACGATGGCCGGGGTCTGCCAGGCCGGGGACGTGCTCGGGCTGATCGACGGGGACGTGGTGGTGATCGGCGCCGCCCCGGCCGAGGTCGGTGCCAGCGTGCTCGACCGGATGCTCGGCGCGGGCGGCGAACTCGTCACCCTGATCCTCGGCGACGGCGCGGACGAGGAGCTGGCCGACCGGCTGGTGGCGCACGCCCGGCACCGGCGGCCGGAGGTCGACGCGGTGGTCTTCCACGGCGGGCAGGAGTCCGCGCCGCTGCTCATCGGCGTGGAGTAGCGGTCCGGGCGGCGGGCGCCGCGGTCCGGCCGGGGGCCGGGCAGCGGGTGGCGCCCGGAATGTCGGTCCGGTGGTGTAAACAAGGGCCTGATGGGCGCTCTCGATGAACCACTGACCAAGCTCGTCGGCGACCGTACCGCCAAGGTGCTCGCCGACAGCCTCAAGCTGCGCACGGTCGGGGACCTGCTGCACCACTATCCGCGCCGCTACGTCGAGCGCGGCCAGCTCACCAGCCTGGACGAGCTGGAGATCGACGAGCACGTCACCGTGCTGGCCCGGATCGAGAAGGTCACCCTGATCCCGTTCCGCGGCCGCAAGGGGGACCGCCTGGAGGTGGTCGTCACCGACGGCCGCAGCCGGCTCTCGCTGGTCTTCTTCAACCAGGGCTGGCGGCAGAAGGAGCTCCGCACCGGCGCCCAGGGCCTGTTCGCCGGCAAGGTCGGCGTCTTCAACCGCACCCGCCAGCTGGTCTCGCCGGACTACCAACTGCTCGACGAGGACACCGGGTCGGACGCGGCGCAGCAGTTCGCCGGCCGGCTGATCCCGGTCTACGGAGCCAGCGCCCAGATGCCCAGCTGGAAGCTGTCCATCTGCGTCGAGACCGCCCTCACCAAGCACCTCTCCGACGTCGGCGAGCCGCTGCCCGCGGAGCTGCGCGAGCGGCACGAACTGATCCCGCTGCCCGAGGCGCTGGAGCTGATCCACCGCCCGCGCGGCCAGGCCGACCGCGAGCGCGCCCAGAGCCGGCTCCGCTGGGACGAGGCCTTCGTCCTCCAGGTCGCGCTCGCGCAGCGCCGGGCCGCCGACTCCGCCCTGCCGGCCAAGCCCCGCGAGCCCCGGGCCGGCGGCCTCCTGGACGCCTTCGACGCCCGGCTCCCGTTCACCCTCACCGACGGCCAGTTGAAGGTCTCCGCCGAGATCGCCGCGGACCTGGCCACCGAACACCCGATGCACCGGCTGCTCCAGGGCGAGGTCGGCTCCGGCAAGACGCTCGTCGCGCTGCGCGCCATGCTCGCGGTGGTCGACGCGGGCGGCCAGGCCGCCCTGCTGGCGCCCACCGAGGTGCTGGCGCAGCAGCACCACCGGTCGATCGTGGAGATGATGGGGGACCTGGCCGAGGGCGGCCTGCTGGGCGGCTCGGACCTCGGCACCCGGGTGGTGCTGCTGACCGGCTCGATGGGCGTCCCGGCGCGCCGCCAGGCGATGCTCGACATGGCCTGCGGGGACGCGGGCATCGCGATCGGCACCCACGCGCTGATCGAGGACAAGGTGCAGTTCCAGGACCTCGGCCTGGTCGTGGTGGACGAGCAGCACCGCTTCGGCGTCGAACAGCGGGACGCGCTGCGCGCCAAGGGCGAGCAGCCGCCGCACCTGCTGGTGATGACGGCCACGCCGATCCCGCGCACCGTCGCGATGACCGTCTTCGGGGACTTGGAGACGTCGGTGCTGGACCAGTTGCCGGCCGGCCGTTCGCCGATCTCCACCCATGTCGTCCCGGCCCTGGAGAAGCCCAACTTCCTGGCGCGGGCCTGGGAGCGGGTCCGCGAGGAGGTGGCCAAGGGCCACCAGGCGTACGTGGTCTGCCCCCGGATCGGGGACGAGGAGCCCGCCCCCGACGCCAAGAGGAAGCGCCGGTCCGTACCGGCCGAGGACTTGGAGGAGCTCACCGGCGCGGAGCCCGACGCGGGCGCCGGGAGCGACGACCGGCGCCCCCCGCTGTCGGTCGTCGAGACCGCCGAGAAGCTGCTGAAGGGCCCGCTGGCCGGGCTGCGGGTGGAGATCCTGCACGGCCGGCTGGCGCCCGACGCCAAGGACGAGGTGATGCGCCGGTTCGCGGCCGGCGCGGTGGACGTCCTGGTGGCGACCACGGTGATCGAGGTCGGGGTCAACGTCCCCAACTCCACCGCGATGGTGATCATGGACGCCGACCGCTTCGGCGTCTCCCAGCTGCACCAGTTGCGCGGCCGGGTCGGGCGCGGCAGCGCCGCCGGCCTCTGCCTGCTGGTCAGCGACATGCCGGCGGGCAGCCCGGCCCGGGCCCGGCTGGACGCGGTGGCCGCCACCCTGGACGGCTTCGAGCTGTCCCGGATCGACCTCGAACAGCGGCGCGAGGGCGATGTGCTGGGCCAGGCGCAGTCCGGGGTGAAGTCCTCGCTGAAGGTGCTCTCCGTGCTGGAGGACGAGGAGGTCATCGTGACCGCCCGGGCCGAGGCCACCCGGCTGGTCGCCGAGGACCCGGAGCTGGCCGCCCACCCGGACCTGCGCACCGCGCTGGAGAGCCTGCTGGACGCCGACCGCGCTGAGTACCTGGAGAAGGGCTGAGCCCCCGGGAGCCCGGCCGGCGGGCCGGTGCCCGGGCCGCCCGTGAGGGCTGACCGCCAGGGCCGATTGTCAGACCCCCGCGAGAGAATGTAGTTGTTCAGGACGCACCCTCAAGGTGCGTACCTGGCACGACACTTGGGGGTCCTGCCATGGCATTCCGTCATCTCAACGAGCTCCCGCTCGGCGACAAGGTCTTCCGGATCGAACTCGCCAGCGACGACGACCGCGAGGTCACCCTCACCCTGACCGGCTGGCGCGAGGGGGCGGCCGCCGCGCCGCTCGCCTCGGGCAGGCTCCGCCTGCCGGTCGAGGACGTCGCCTCGCTGCGGATCGCGCTCAACCGCGCGCTCCGGGCCCTGGCGATCGTCGCCGACGTCTCCGAGCCCATCCCCGACCGTGACGTGCTGCGCGAGCTCTACCCCGGACACGGCGCCCCCTGGGTGCCGCAGCACGAGGAGGAGCTGGTCCGGCGGTTCCACGACAGCGAGACCGTCGCCCGGATCGCCGCCCGCTTCGGCCGCACCCCCGACTCCGTCCGCACCAAGCTGCGCGAGCTCGGGCACGACCCGCGCCGCCCCGAGTTCTGCCCGCCCGACGGCTGCCTCTCGTGGTCCCGCTACGCCTCGCCGGCGCTGCTCGGCGCGGCGATCCCGCCCCAGACGACGGCGGCCGACGCGAGCTGATCCCGCGGCCCTCGCCGCGACCTTCGCCGCAGCCCTCCGCCGGGGCTGCGGCGAGGGGTTCGGGGCGGCCCTTCGGGTGGGGGCCGTATAGCGTGGTCGGGCAGCGACGAAAGGACCTCCCACCACCATGACCCGCGTCATCGCCGGGGCGGCCGGCGGCCGCCGGCTGGCCGTACCGCCCGGCCGGAGCACCCGCCCGACCTCCGACAAGGCCCGCGAGGCGATGTTCTCCACGCTGGAGGCCCTGCGCGGCACCCTGCACGGGGCCCGGATGCTCGACCTGTTCGGCGGATCGGGCGCGGTCGGCCTGGAGGCGCTGTCCCGCGGCGCCGAGCACGTCCTGCTGGTCGAGGCCGACGGCCAGGCGGCCCGGGTGATCCGGGAGAACGTCCGGACGATCGACCTGCCGGGCGCGGTGGTGGTGGCCTCCCGGGCCGAGAAGGTGATCGCGGGACCGCCCCCGGAGACCCCGTACGACCTGGCCTTCCTCGATCCGCCGTACGTCGTCACCGACGACGAGGTGCGCGAGATGCTGATCACACTCCTGGCCGGGGGCTGGCTCGCGGCCGACGCACTCGTCACCGTGGAGCGCAGCACCCGAGGCGGCGAGTTCGGCTGGCCCGAAGGCTTCGAGGTACTGCGCTCGCGCCGCTACGGCGAGGGCACGCTCTGGTACGGTCGCGCCGCCGCCGAGGGCCGCCCACACTCGTAGCGGGCCGAGGCCCGCAGGACCCGTCACCCCACGAGGGAGCATCCACGCCATGCGCCGCGCCGTCTGCCCCGGATCGTTCGACCCGATCACCAACGGTCATCTCGACATCATCGAGCGGGCCTCGAAGCTGTACGACGTGGTGCACGTCGCGGTCGCGGTGAACCGGAACAAGCAGGGCATGTTCACCATCGAGGAGCGGATCGCGCTGATCGAGGAGACCACCGCCAAGTACGGGAACATCGTGGTCGAGTCGCACCTCGGCCTGTTGGTGGACTTCTGCCGGGAGCGCGGCATCCCCGCGATCGTCAAGGGCCTGCGGGCCGTCAGCGACTTCGACTACGAGCTGCAGATGGCCCAGATGAACCACGGGCTGAGCGGGGTCGAGACGCTCTTCCTGCCGACCTCGCCGACGTACAGCTTCCTGTCGTCGACGCTGGTCAAGGAGGTCGCCTCGTACGGGGGCGACGTCTCGCACCTGCTGCCGGAGACGGTGCACCGCCGGCTGGTCGAGCGGATCGCGCAGCGGAAGGCACAGTAGCCGCGGGGCCGGAGCCGGGCCGGTCCGTTTCTGCCGATTCGTCACCAGTTGTCCGGGGGCCGGTCCGGCAGCCCGGTCCGGGCGTTGTGACCTCGCCCCGCCGTGGCCGTAAAGTCTGTGTTCCTGCCCTGCGGTGAGGTCCACCGCGCCGGGCCTGCCTCCGCCGGACCGTCGGCGGCACACGGAAAGACGAAGCCCCGTGGACGTGCAGAACAAGGTCGACCAGATCGTCGCGGCCGTCGAGAACGCCCGCTCGATGCCCATGTCGGCCTCCTGCGTGGTGAACCGAGCCGAACTGGTCGGCCTGCTCCAGGACCTCAGGGCGGCACTGCCCGCCGAGCTGGCCCAGGCCCAGTCGGTGATGGCCGACCACGAGCAGGTGGTCGCCGGCGCCGAGGCGGAGGCCGAGCGGATCATCCAGGGCGCGCACGCCGAGCGCGGCTCGCTGATCTCCGACACCGAAGTGGTCCGCCGGGCCCAGGCCGAGGCGGACCGCATCCTCGCGGAGGCGCGTGCCGAGGTCGAGACCAAGCGCGCCGAGGCCGACGACTACGTGGACAGCAAGCTCGCCAACTTCGAGGTGGTGCTGACCAAGACGCTCGGCGCGGTCGGCCGCGGCCGGACGAAGCTGCGCGGCGACTCCAGCGTCTTCGAGACCCCGTACGAGGGCGAGACCGACGGCGAGGAGTTCCGGCCGCAGCCGCGGATCACCCCGAGCCCCGAGGTCGACGAGTACGTCGATGTGAAGCTCGCCACCCTGGAGAACGTCCTCAGCGCGACGCTGGAGGCGGTCGGCAAGGGCCGCGACAAGCTGCTCGGCAAGGCCCCGATCGACGAGCTGGGTGCCTACCTGGCCGCCGCCGACGAGGCCCAGCAGGCCAAGAACCGCGCCGAGGCGGTGGCGGCGGGCTTCGCCACCGACGCCGACGGCGAGGAGGTGCCGTGGTACCGCGAGGAGGTGCCGCAGCAGCAGACCTGGCCGGAGCAGACCCCGGCCGCGGCCGGCTGGCAGGCGCCCGGCGTCGACCAGTACGCCGCCGCGCAACAGCCGGGCGGCCAGTACGCCGAGGTGTACGGCGGCGGCTTCGACCCGGCGGGCCAGGGCGATCCGTACGGCGGCCAGTACGGGTACGGGCAGCAGCAGCAACACCAGCAGCAGCAGCACCAGCAGCAGGGGTACCCGGCCGCGCAGGAGCAGGGCGGCTACGGCTATCCGCAGCAGCAGCAGGGCTACGCGGCGCAGCAGTACGACGCCTACGGCTACCCGCAGCAGCCCGCCAACCCGCCGGCCGTCCCGCAGCAGCCGGGCCTGGACGAGACCAGCTTCTTCGACACCAGCATGATCGACATGACCAGGCTCCGGGAGCTCGGCGGCCGCTGAGCCCGCTCGCCCTCCGTGGGCGAAGTTGGGCCTGGCGGGAGACTCCGGTAGTCTGACCACTCCGGCCTCTCCGTGTCGGGCCGTCGGTCTGCCCGCGCATCGTCCGGTGAGCAGCACCGCGCATCAGTTTTCTCAGGAAGTCAGGACACCTTGAACCGCCTCGACCACCGCGACCCACTCGTGTTCGACACGCACGAGCTCGGCCGTCGCCCGGGCTCGCTGCGCAAGGTGTCCCGCACCCTGGAGGCCCCGGAGGGCCTCGGGATCATCGATGTGATCGGTGTCCCGGAGAAGAGCGAACTGCGGCTGGAGCTCCGCCTGGAGTCGGTGGTCGAGGGCGTGCTGGTGACCGGCACCGCCGAGGCCGTGATCGAGGGCGAGTGCGTGCGGTGCCTGGAGCCGGTCGAGGACGACCTCGACGTGGACTTCCAGGAGCTGTACTACTACCCGGAGTCCGACGAGCGTCACCGTGCCCGCACCGCCGGGACGGACGACCTCGACGAGGACTCGGAAGATGAGACTTACCGCCTGGAGGGCGATTTCTTCGACCTCCAGCCGGTGCTGCGTGACGCGGTGGTGCTCGCACTGCCGCTGCAGCCGGTGTGCCAGGAAGACTGCCTGGGCCTGTGCTCCGAGTGCGGAGCGCGCCTGAGCGACGACCCGGCGCACCACCACGACGCCGCCGACCCCAGGTGGGCGGCTCTGCAGGGACTCTCCGCCGCCCCCGGCGACGAGGGTGACGGAATCAAGAACAGCGACACCCGTGAGGGTGCCGCCGAGAACCAGGAGAAGTAGCCGTGGCTGTTCCGAAGCGGAAGATGTCGCGCAGCAACACGCGCCACCGCCGTTCCAACTGGAAGGCCGTCGTTCCGGCCCTCGTGGCGTGCGACAGCTGCCACGAGCCGAAGCTCGGCCACATCGCGTGCCCGAGCTGCGGCACGTACAACCGTCGCCAGGTCCTCTCGGTCTGATCGGCGGGGTGTACGGATCGATGTCGGACAGTAACTCTTCCCGCAAGGCGACCATCGCCCCGAAGGCTTCTTCGGGCGGCGGAAAGGCCGGCGGGCCGGCTTCGACCGAATACGACGTCCTGGAAGGGCGCCTCGGGTACACGCTCGAGCGCGCCCTTCTGGTGCGTGCCCTGACCCACCGCTCGTTCGCTTACGAGAACGGCGGGCTGCCCACCAACGAGCGCCTGGAGTTCCTCGGCGACTCGGTGCTGGGCCTGGTGGTGACCGACACCCTCTACCGCGTCCACCCGGACGTCCCGGAGGGCACGCTCGCCAAGCTGCGCGCCGCGGTGGTCAACTCCCGCGCGCTCGCCGACGTCGGCCGTGGCCTGGAGCTCGGGACGTTCATCCGGCTCGGCAAGGGCGAGGAGGGCACCGGCGGCCGCGACAAGTCGTCGATCCTCGCCGACACCGTCGAGGCCGTGATCGGCGCCGTCTACCTGGACCAGGGCCTGGACGCGGCCACCGAGTTCGTCCACCGCCTCTTCGACCCGCTGATCGAGGAGTCCTCCCAGCTGGGCGCGGGCCTGGACTGGAAGACCAGCCTCCAGGAGCTCACCGCCTCGGTGGGCATCGGGGTGCCGGAGTACGTGGTCGAGGAGTCCGGTCCGGACCACGAGAAGACTTTCACCGCCGCGGCCCGGGTGGCCGGCGAGGACTTCGGCAGCGGCGTCGGCCGCTCGAAGAAGGAAGCCGAGCAGAAGGCCGCGGAGAGCGCCTGGCGGGCGATCAAGGAGAAGTACGCCGACCGCCTGCCCGCCGGCGCCTGAGCACGCAGTACTCTTCCTCCTGCACGTTTCAGTCGCAGGAGGCTTGTTTCCCGTGCCCGAACTCCCCGAGGTAGAGGTCGTCCGCCGAGGTCTGGCGAACTGGGTCGCCGGGCGGACCGTCGCCGCCGTCGACGTGCTGCACCCGCGGGCGGTGCGCCGCCAGCCGGCCGGTGCGGCCGACTTCACCGCGCGGCTGACCGGGGCCACGCTCGGCGCCGCGCAGCGTCGCGGCAAGTACCTCTGGGTGCCGCTGTCCACCGCGGCCGACGGCTCGCCGGTCGGCGGGTTCTCGCTGATCGGTCACCTGGGGATGAGCGGCCAACTGCTCGTCCAGGACCCGTCGGTGCCCGACGAGAAGCACCTGCGGGTGCGGCTGCGGTTCACCGACGGCGGCCGGGAGCTGCGCTTCGTCGACCAGCGGACCTTCGGCGGGCTGGCCGTCGAGGAGGCCGAGGAGGGTGACCCGGAGGGCACCCCGCTCTCCATCGCGCACATCGCCCGGGACCCGCTCGACCCCCGCTTCGACGACGCCGCCTTCGTGGCCGCGCTGCGGGCCAGGCGCACCACGGTCAAGCGGGCGCTGCTGGACCAGACGCTGATCAGCGGGGTCGGCAACATCTACGCGGACGAGGCGCTCTGGCGCTCCCGGCTGCACTACGACCGCCCGACCACGGCGCTGACCCGTCCGCAGGCCGCCGTCCTGCTGGCCCACGCGCGGGACGTGATGACGGCCGCCCTCGCGGTCGGCGGCACCAGCTTCGACAGCCTCTACGTCAACGTGAACGGCGAGAGCGGGTACTTCTCCCGGGACCTCGACGCCTACGGCCGCGAGGACGAGCCGTGCCGCCGCTGCGGCACCCCGATCCGCCGAGCCGCCTGGATGAACCGCTCCAGTTACTTCTGCCCCCGCTGCCAGCGCGTCCCGCGCGCCCGCAGCGGGGCCTGAGCCCGGGCGGCCCCGCTCCGGGGCCACCCGGCGCTACCGCTTGGTGAGTTCGGGCTGCGGCTGGTCGGACCCGGCCGGGCCGTGGGTGTCCTGGCCGAAGTAGGCGACGCCGACCGCCGAGACCACGGCGAGCAGGAAGCCGACCGCGCCGAGCCAGGCCAGGCCCTCCTTGGAGGAGTCGCCGAGCCAGAGGACGCCGACGGCGCCGGGCAGCACCGTCTCACCGACCACCAGGGCGGCGGTCGCGCCGTTCACCGAGCCGATCTGCAGGGCCACGGTGTGCACGTACATCCCGCCGATGCCGCCGACCAGGATCGCGTACAGGGCGGGGTCGGAGAGCAGCGCGCCGAGGTCGAACGGCTCGACGCCGTTGAGGATCCGCACGCCGACGCCGAGCGCGCCGAAGCCGAGGCCGGAGAGCAGACCGGCGACGATCGCGCCGTTGGCGCCCATCCGCCGCACCAGCAGGGCACCGCCGACCAGCAGCACGGTGGTGATCAGCAGCAGCCACCAGTGGAAGGACATCTCCACGTGGTGGCCGCCCTCCGGCCCGGCGGAGACGGCCAGCAGCACCAGCGCCGAGCAGAGCACGCCGATCGACGCCCACTCCAACTGCTTGAGCCGGATGCCGAGCAGCTTGATGCTCAGCACCGCGGTGATCACCAGATTGGCGCTGATGATGGTCTGGGAGAGGAACAGCGGCAGCAGTCGCGCGGCCAGGGCGCCGAGTCCGAACCCGATGAAGTCGAGGACGGTGCCCAGGATGAACTCCCAGGTGACGGCGGCCTTCGCGGTGGAGGCGAGGCTGGGCCCGCCGTGTGCGGTGACCCCCGCCGAGCCGCTGCCCGCGGCGGCGGCCTCCTCCCGGGCGGAGCGACGTGATCCGACGGCCTGCAGGACCGAACCGGTGCCGTAGCAGGCGGAGGCCGCCACGGCGGTGACGAGGCCGATGAACACCCAGATGCTCCGATCGGGAGAAGAGGTCAGGAGTAGGTAACGGGGCCGAGGCCCGGCCACCACTATGCCTGGTCGGGGGAGAGGGTCCGATCGGCCGTCGAGCGCTCCTCGACCACCCGTGGACCCGCCGGGACGGACGACCGGGTCGACGGCCGGGTTCCCGCCGCGGCCCGTCTCCGGGGCGGCCGGGGGAAACATCATCCGCGAGGAGGGGAGCGACCCCGGCGGACGGTGGGGGTGCGCGGGGCCGCCCGTACGCGAAGGGGATGCCCTGTCGACGTGGCGGGAGGGGTAGCGTCGATGGCATGAGAACCCTCGCTCGACGACGCTCCCGGAGTGCCGGGCTGTCGGCCCTGGTGGCGCTGCTGCTCGGGCTGCTGCTCGTGCTGGCCCCGGCGGCCGCCGCGGCCGGCGGGCTGGACGACGCCACCGCCGCGCTCAAGCAGGGCCGGGTCTACGTCGACCCGGCGATGACCGGCCGGTTCAGCCAGGGCCAGGCCGACGCCCTGACCGAGAAGATCCGCAAGGCCGACAAGCCGATCTTCATCGCAGTGGTCCCGGCGGCTGACCCGTACGGCGCGAGTACGGTCTTCTCCGACCTGCAGACCAAGGTCGGCATCACCGGTGTCTACGGCATCTGGCGCGGTGACCGGTTCCTGGCCCAGTCCGACAAGGCCGCGCTGGCCACCGCGAGCGCCGAGCGCATCGCGGGCGCCTCCGCGCGCTCGCACCCGGGCGACGTCGACGCGACCCTGAACGACTTCGTCGACACCGCCGCGCCCCAGGTGAAGGGGCACGGGGTGAACAGCGGCTCCGGCGGCTTCTCGGTGGCGGCGGTCGTCGTCCCGCTGGCCCTGCTGGCACTGGCCGGCGCCGGGGTGTTCCTGCTCTTCCGCCGCTCGAAGAAGCGCAAGGAGGAGCGGCGCCGGGCCGAACTGGCGCAGCTGCGCCGGGTGGTGGACGAGGACATCACCGCGTTCGGCGAGGAGCTGGACCGGCTCGACTTCAGCCCGGGCGCCCCGGACGCCGACGACGTCCAGCGGGCCGACTACACGCACGCCCTGGACTCCTACGAGCGGGCCAAGCGCAGCATGGACGAGGCGAAGGGGCCGGAGGACGTCAAGCCGGTCACCGAGGCACTGGAGGACGGCCGGTTCGCGCTGGCCACACTGGACGCCCGGCGCGCGAAGCGGCCGCTGCCCGAGCGCCGGCCGCCGTGCTTCTTCGACCCGCGGCACGGCCCGTCCGTGCGGGACGCCGACTGGGCACCGGCCGGCGGCGCGGCGCGCACCGTCCCGGTCTGCCGGGCGGACGCCGACCGGCTGGCCACCGGGCAGGACCCGGAGATCCGGACCGTGCCGACCGAGCACGGCCCGCAGCCGTACTGGAACGCCGGCCCGGCGTACGGCCCGTGGGCGGGCGGCTACTTCGGCGGCTTCGGCGGCGGCGGGCTGCTGCCCGGCCTGCTGGTCGGCACCATGCTCGGCTCGATGATGAGCTCCCCGGCCTACGGGGCCGGCTACGACGGCGGCTCCGGCTACGAGGGCGGCGACTTCTCCGGCGCCGACTTCGATTCCGGTGACTTCGACGGCGGCTTCGACGGTGGCGGCGGGGGCGACTTCGGCGGCGGTGGTGGCTTCGACGGCGGCGGCGGTGACTTCGGCGGGGGCTTCTGACCCCGTCGGCGTGACGACCGGGCCCGCGGCCCGCCGGTGGACGGCGGGGGCCGCGGGCCCGGCCGGCGGTGCACCCGAGGAGGTTTGAGAACGCAACCCTGTGTGGCAGGCTGGTGGTGTGACCTCCCACACGCCTTCGGCCCCGCCCGCCCTCCCCGGCCGGCCCTGCTCGATCGCCGCCGCGCTCCACGTGGTCGGCGAGAAGTGGGCCCTGCTCGCCGTCCGCGAGCTGTTCTACGGCAACCACCGCTTCGACCGGATCGCCCGCAACACCGGCGCTCCGCGCGACCGGCTCACCGCCCGGCTGCGCGCGCTGGAGGAGGCGGGCGTGGTCGAGCGCCGCGCCTACAGCGAGCGGCCGCCGCGCTACGAGTACCACCTGACCGAGGCCGGCCGCGACCTCGCCCCGCTCACCCACGCCCTGCTCGGCTGGGGCGACCGCTGGCTGCTCCCCGAGCCGCCGGTGAGCTTCGAGCACAGCCCCGAGGGGCACGAGCCGCACCCCTACGACCCGGCCTGGGTCTGCCGCACCTGCGGCGAGGAGGGCCGGCGCGGGGACCTCCGGGCGGAGATCCACAGCCCGGACTGGACGATGGCCGGCCCCACGGCGCCGTAGCGCGGCCCGCGATCCGGCCCGATAGGGTCGGGGCCATGCACGGTCGCGACGCCCACAGTGATGAACCGGTCCGGGTGACCGCCTGGGTGCGGGGCAAGGTCCAGCAGGTCGGCTTCCGGTGGTGGACCAGGGCGCGGGCGCTGGAGATCGGGCTGACCGGCTACGCCAGCAACCTCGGCGACGGCCGGGTGCAGGTGGTGGCCGAGGGACTCGCGGCCGACTGCGAGCATCTGCTGGCGTTGCTGCGCGGCCCGGACACGCCCGGCCGCGTCAGCGGGGTGACGGAGATCTGGACGGCTGTCGGAACCGGCTACCCGGGTTTCGAGATCCGCTGACCGGGGCCCCGCGCGCCGTGGCGGACGGGCCGGGGCCCGCCCCCGTGAAATGATCGGCGGCCTTCGGTGTCATACGGTTGCCATCTGGGCAGACTCGTGGTTGACTCCGCATCGAACGATGATCCACGAGCGACTGGTGGACCGGCCCGAGATCCCCCCTGGTGTGACCACACCGCCAGGCAGGTGACAGGGGCGCGGTAGCGTGCGGTGATCGTGTTGACCCTTTCCGTCTTTGGTGAGACGCTGGAAGCCCGCGCACACGACCGCGTTTACCCGGTAGGCGCACGCCCTCGTGAGCCCAGCTCACGGTGGTTGTGCCGTAGTGCCCAGCCAGCACTGCCGGTGGCGCGACGCGCGTGCGTCCCCCTTCCCCCTAGACCTGTACCGTTCCGGTTCGGTCACTCAGCGTGGAGGACCATTCATCATGGCAAAGGCGCTTCTCGGGTACGTCGGCGGCCCCGACCCGCGAATGCTCACCGAGGTGCGACGGCTTCAGCAGCGTGTCCAGGATCTTGAGTCCGAGCTCCTTCGGATGCAGGCCGAGAACGACGCGCTCACCGCTGTCGCTGACGAGCACTCGCTGCTCAACAGCATCGATCTGGATCAGCGGGAGCCGGCTCTCACCTGAGTCCCGCCCGGTCCTCGCAGATCGACGCAGCAGTGCACTGAGCCGCCCCGATAAGGGACGCAGCTTGCAAGGGGCGCCCTGAGTGGCGTCCCTTCGTCGTGTCCGGGCGCCGTCGGCGCCGGTCCGTCCGGATACAGTCGCCGCTGGGGACCTGGCGAGCGACGAGGAGACCGGCGCGTGCACCTGAAGAGTCTGACCCTGCGCGGGTTCAAGTCCTTCGCCTCCGCCACCACCCTGCGGTTCGAGCCCGGGATCACCTGCGTGGTCGGTCCCAACGGCTCCGGCAAGTCCAACGTCGTCGACGCGCTCTCCTGGGTGATGGGGGAGCAGGGCGCCAAGTCGCTGCGCGGCGGCAAGATGGAGGACGTCATCTTCGCCGGGACGAGCGGGCGCGCCCCGCTCGGCCGCGCCGAGGTCAGCCTCACCATCGACAACTCCGACGGCGCGCTGCCGATCGAGTACGCCGAGGTGACCATCACCCGGACGATGTTCCGCAACGGCGGCAGCGAGTACGCGCTCAACGGCGACACCTGCCGGCTGCTGGACATCCAGGAGCTGCTCTCCGACTCCGGCATCGGCCGCGAGATGCACGTCATCGTCGGGCAGGGACAGCTCGACTCCGTGCTGCACGCCGACCCGATGGGCCGCCGCGCCTTCATCGAGGAGGCGGCCGGCGTCCTCAAGCACCGCAAGCGCAAGGAGAAGGCGCTGCGGAAGCTGGACGCGATGCAGGTCAACCTCAACCGGGTGCAGGACCTGGTCGCCGAACTGCGGCGCCAGCTCGGACCGCTGGGCCGGCAGGCGAAGATCGCCCGGCGCGCGGCCGGCATCCAGGCCGAACTGCGCGACGCCCGGCTCCGGCTGCTCGCCGACGACCTGCTCGCGCTGCGCACCGCCGTCGAGGCCGAGGTCGCCGACGAACTGGCGCTGAAGCTGCGCCGCTCCACCGTCGAACAGGAGCTGTCCCGGGCGATCCAGCGGGAGGCCGTCCTGGAGGCGCAGGTCCAGCAGCTCGGTCCGGGCCTGGAGGCGGCCCGGCAGACCTGGTACCGGCTCTCCGCCCTGGCCGAGCGGACCCGCGGCACCGTCGGGCTGGCCGAGGCCGGGGCCCGGCACGCGGCCGCCGGGGGAGCGGTCGAGGAGCGGCGCGGCCGGGACCCGGAAGAGCTGGAGCGCGAGGCCGAGCACGTCCGGGAGGAGGAGGCCGCCCTGGCCGAGGCCCTGGAGGAGGCCCGGTACGCGCTCGCCGAGGCGGTCGAGTCCCGGGGTGAGCTGGAGCGGGAACTCGCCGCGGAGGAGCGGCGGTTGAAGGACGCCGCCCGGGCCATCGCGGACCGCCGCGAAGGGCTGGCCCGGCTGCAGGGGCAGGCCGCGGCCGCCCGGTCCAAAGCCGCCGCCGCCGAGGCCGAGATCGGCCGGCTCACCGAGGCCAGGGACGAGGCACTGCTGCGCGCCGAGGCCGCCCGGACCGCGTACGAGGAGCTGCGGGAGCAGGTCGACGCCTCGGCGGGGGACGACGAACGGGCCGAGGCCGCCCACGAGGCGGCCCGTGCGCGGCTCGCCGCCGTCGAACGCGATCTGGCCGGTGCCCGCGAGGCCGCCGGCGCCGCCGAACGCGAGCGGGCCGGGCTGACGGCGCGGCACGACGCCCTGGCGCTCGGGCTGCGCCGCAAGGACGGCACCGGCGCGCTGCTGGCGGCAGCCGACCGGCTGGCCGGGCTGCTCGGCCCGGCGGCCACGCTGCTGCGGATCGCGCCCGGGCACGAGGGCGCCGTCGCGGCCGCCCTCGGCGCCGCCGCGGACGCGGTGGCGGTCGACTCGCCCGGCACGGCGGCCGACGCCCTGCGCCTGCTGCGCGCGGCGGACGCCGGCCGGGCCGCGCTGCTCATCGCCGGTGCGCCCGAGCCGGCCGCGCCGACGCCGCCGTTGCCGCCCACCGCCCGCTGGGCCGCCGAACTGGTCGACGGCCCGGCCCCGTTGCTGCCGGCCGCGCGGGCCCTGCTGGCCGGCGTCGCCGTGGTCGGCTCGCTCGACGAGGCGGTGCGGCTGGTGACGGAGCACCCGGCGCTGACCGCGGTCACCGCCGAGGGTGACCGGCTCGGCGCGGGCTTCGCGTACGGCGGCGCGGGCGGTGCGCCGAGCCTGCTGGAGACCCAGGCGGCGGTCGACGAGACCGCCCGGGCGATCGGCGAACTGGACCTCCGCTGCGCCGAGTCGGCCGAGCGGCTGGCCGAACTCACCGAACTCCGGGGGGAGTCGGCCGCCAGGCTGGAGCAACTGGCCACCACCCGGCGGAAGGCGGAGCGCGAGCGGGCCGAGGTGGCCGGCGCACTCGGCCGGCTCGGCGGGCAGTCCCGGGCCGCCGCCGGCGAGGCCGAACGGCTCGCGGCCGCGGCCGGTCGCGCCGAGCAGGGGCTGGCCGACCTGCTCGACACCGCCGAGGAGCTGGCCGGACGGCTCGCGGCCGCCGAGGAGTCGGCCGACGCGGGGGAGGACGAACCCGACGCCGCGGAACAGCAGCGGTTGGCCACGGCCGCCACCGGCGCCCGGCAGGCCGAGCTGGAGGCCCGGCTCGCCGTGCGGACGCACGAGGAGCGGGTGCGCGCCCTCGCCGGGCGGGCCGACCAGCTGGACCGGGCCGCGCGGACCGAGCGCGAGGCGCGCGCCCGCGCCGCCGAGCGCCGGGAGCGCGCCGAGCACGACGCCCGGGTGGCGAACGCCGTCGCGGCCGGCGCCCGACAGCTGCTGGCCTGCCTGGAGGTGTCGCTGGCCCGCGCCGACGCCGGACGGGCCGCCGTCGAGCAGGCGCGCGCCGAGCGGGAGGCGCAGCTGCGGGAGCACCGCGAGCACGGCCGCGAACTCAAGGCCGAGCTGGACAAGCTGGTCGACGCCGGGCACCGGGACGAGGTGCTGCGCGCCGAGAAGCGGCTGCGGATCGAGCAGCTGGAGTCCCGGGCGCTGGAGGAGTTCGGCATCGAGGGCGGTGAGCTGCTCGCCTCGTACGGGCCGGACCGGCTCGTCCCGGCGCCGGCACCCGACGACGGCGGGGAGCCCGGCGAGCCGCGGCCGTACGACCGGGCCGAGCAGGAGAAGCGGCTGCGGGCCGCCGAGAAGGCCTACCAGCAGCTCGGCAAGGTCAACCCGCTGGCGCTGGAGGAGTTCGCGGCGCTGGAGGAGCGGCACACCTTCCTCGGGGAGCAGCTGGATGACCTCAAGCGGAGCCGGCGCGACCTGCTGGACATCGTCAAGGACGTGGACGAGCGGGTCGAGCAGCTGTTCAGTTCGGCGTACCACGACACCGCCGCCCAGTTCGAGGGCGTCTTCTCGCGGCTCTTCCCCGGCGGGGAGGGGCGGCTGGTGCTGACCGATCCGGACAACATGCTGACCACGGGGGTCGAGGTGGAGGCCAGGCCGCCGGGCAAGAAGGTCAAGCGGCTCTCGCTGCTCTCCGGCGGCGAGCGCTCGCTGACCGCGGTGGCGCTGCTGGTGTCGATCTTCAAGGCCCGGCCCAGCCCGTTCTACGTGATGGACGAGGTGGAGGCGGCGCTGGACGAGACCAACCTGCGCCGGCTGGTCGGGATCATGGAGGAGCTGAGGGAGAGTTCCCAGCTGATCGTGATCACCCACCAGAAGCTGACCATGGAGTCCGCCGACGCCCTCTACGGCGTGACCATGAAGGGCGACGGCATCTCCCAGGTGATCAGCCAGCGGCTGCGGGAGGGGGCGCCCCCGGCCCGTCGGCGCAGGGCGCTCGCGCAGCCGGCCGGGCAGCGGGAGGCGGCCGCCGCCGCCCGTCCGACCGGGTGATCCACCGGCCGACGCCGGGGCAGCTGCCCGTGGGCGACCCGATCACGGATACTGGACGGGTTGTGACTCCTCCCCCTCGCGCGCGAGGGGGCTTCTGATTCAGCCGCTTGACGACCTCATGACGGCCAAGCCCCGACCGGTGCCGGACGGCACCGCGTCGGCGTAAGGGAGGCGGCGACGCCCCGTGCGTCGGTGACCGAAGGATCACTCTGTCGTGGGATCCCGAGAAGGAGATTGATGTGGAATACGTGATCCTTGCCGTTGTCATCGCCGTGCTGGCCGTCGGCGCGGTCGCCGGCCTGGTCGTCTCCGGCAGACGACGCCGGGAGCTCCCCCCGAAGGCGCGGCCGCCGGTCATCACGCCGCCCGGGACCCCGCGGGAGCCCCAGGTCGGCGAGGAGGCCGCGCCGCCGACCGAGGAGCCGCGGCGCACCGTCGAGGAGGTCGAGCTCCCCGAGGCGGAGGCGGCCCCGGAGGCTCCCGAGGCGGTCGAGGCCGAGCAGGCGCCGGCCCTCGAAGTCCCCGAGCCCACCGCCGGCCGGCTGGTCCGGCTGCGCTCCCGGCTCTCCCGCTCGCAGAACTCGCTCGGCAAGGGCCTCCTGTCGCTGCTCTCCCGCGAGCACCTCGACGAGGACACCTGGGAGGAGATCGAGGACACCCTGCTGACCGCCGACGTCGGCGTCGCCCCCACCCAGGAGCTGGTCGAGCGGCTGCGAACCCGGGTGAAGGTGCTCGGCACCCGCACCCCGGACGAGCTGCGCGCCCTGCTGCGCGAGGAGCTGGTCGAGCTGGTCGGCAAGGACGCCGACCGCACGGTGCACTCCACCAAGCACGAGGCCGGCCCGGCCGTCGTCCTGGTGGTCGGCGTCAACGGCGTCGGCAAGACCACCACCACCGGCAAGCTGGCCCGGGTGCTGGTTGCCGACGGCCGCTCGGTGGTGCTCGGCGCGGCCGATACCTTCCGTGCCGCCGCCGCCGACCAGCTGCAGACCTGGGGCGAGCGGGTCGGCGCGCGGACCGTCCGCGGCCCGGAGGGCGGGGACCCGGCCTCGGTCGCGTTCGACGCGGTCAAGGAGGGCATCGCCGAGGGCGCCGACACCGTGCTGGTGGACACCGCCGGCCGGCTGCACACCAAGACCGGCCTGATGGACGAGCTGGGCAAGGTCAAGCGGGTCGTGGAGAAGCACGGCCCGGTGGACGAGGTGCTGCTGGTGCTGGACGCCACCACCGGCCAGAACGGTCTGATCCAGGCCCGGGTCTTCGCCGAGGTGGTCGACATCACCGGCATCGTGCTCACCAAGCTGGACGGCACCGCCAAGGGCGGCATCGTGGTCGCGGTGCAGCGGGAGCTGGGTGTCCCGGTCAAGCTGATCGGGCTCGGCGAGGGCGCCGACGACCTGGCGCCGTTCGAGGCGGGTGCGTTCGTGGACGCGCTGATCGGGGACTGAGCCCCGGCCGCTGTCCGAGGAAGGGTCCGCTCCGGTCGGGGCGGGCCCTTCCGCGTGTCCCGGCGTCTTCCGGGGCGGCGCGGTGGGGGAGCGGGCGGCGGCCCCTCGGAGCCGGCGGGCGGGGTGGTTACGAGGCGAGCCAGGCGGGCTCGGCGCTGCGCTCGCGCCCGCGGTGGCAGGCGTAGGCGAGGGTGCCGAGCAGCAGCCGGGCCTCGGGCGGGCAGCCGGCGTTGTCACGGGTGGGCCGGCGCAGCCAGCGGACCGGGCCCAGACCGCCGAGCACGGTCGGCGGCGCGGCGACGTAGCTGCCCTCGCCGTGGCAGGTGAGGTCGAGCGCGGCGTCGTCCCAGCCCATCCGGTACAGCAGGTCGGGCAGCCGCCGGGCGGTGCCGGCGGCGACCAGGAACTGCAGCCGGCCGGTGGGCGAGGCCAGCACCGGGCCGACCTGGGTGCCCATCCGCTCCAGCCGGACCAGCGCCTGGAGGCCGGCCTGCTCGGGGACGTCCAGGACGTCGAAGGCGCGGCCGGTGGGGAACAGGACGGAGACGTTCGTACCGGTGCGGTCCGCCGGTGCGCCGCCGGGGGCCGGATGCAGACCGGGCGCGGCACAGCGGGCGGCCCCGCAGTGGCAGCGGGCCGCGGCCGCCGGGCCGGCCTGGTTGCCGACGGTGACCGCCCAGCCCCAGCGGCCGGTGTACTCCGCGGCCGCCCGGGACGCGGTCACCCGGGTGCGGCGGCGTGCGCTCAGCGGGGCCAACCGCAGGTGCCCCAGTCGAAGTTCGCCGAACAGGTTGTCCATGCCTCCCCCAACAGGTTCTCGTTGCCGATGGTTACGGGATGGTGACTTTGTGTTGATTGTCCGTTGCGTCGTGCGTGGTGCGGGAGCGGCGCGCGGCGCATGGCGTGCGCCTGTTGCGGCCCTGCGCCTCGGGCGCCGCCTTGTGGGGGGCGGTGCTCGTGCCGGATCGTCGTGTCCACGAGGCGGCCGTCTACCGGGGTGGGCGGCAAACTCGCCTGGGGCTGCCGTGGGTTGCAGGTGAGGGGCCGTGGTGCCGGTGGGGACTTGGCAGCCCGCATATGCCGGACCGCCGGGACTATCCAGTGAAGCGTGTGCGGTCTTGGATCGGTTCACTCCTGGGGGTGGCGAAAGGTGGCGTTTCGCCAGGGCCGCTCCCCGGGACCGTGTGCGGGGCGTTACGTTCAGCACGCAGACATCGTCGGGGAGTCCGCTTCCGGCCCTGTGGGGGCGGGAGTTGGGGAATCTGACGGCTCGTCCGCGAGGATGGCACACCAGTGCGACGAGTGGTCCGACCAGCGGTCTCGACAGCACCTCGGGTACGGAAGAGAAGCAGCACGTCTGGCAAGAGCCCGCAACCGTCGGGCGGTCACGATCGGGGCCCCGCAGGGGCCGGGCGGGATGGGGACGTTCCCATGGCAGAGAAGCAACCCAATGAGAAGCTGACCACGTGGTTCGCCCGCAGCGGCTGGTCCAAGGGCGAACTGGCCCGCCAGGTCAACCGCCGGGCCCGCCAGATCGGCGCCCACCACGTGTCCACCGACACCTCGCGGGTGCGGCGCTGGCTCGACGGGGAGCAGCCCCGCGAGCCCATCCCGAAGATCATGTCGGAGCTCTTCTCCGAACGCTTCGGCTCCGTGGTCTCCATCGAGGACCTCGGGCTGCGGGCCGCCATCCCGGTCTCCACCGTCGGCGGCGGCGTCGACCTGCCGTGGAGCGCCCCGCAGACCGTCCAGCTGATCAGCGACTACTCGCGCAGCGACCTGATGCTGAACCGGCGGGGCTTCCTGGGCACCTCGCTCGCCATGACGGCCGGCGCCGCGCTGATCGAGCCGATGCAGCGCTGGCTCGCCCCCGGCCCGAACGGCGCGCCCACCCCGATCCTGACCGCCGCCAACGGCGGCGAGCCGTTCACCGGCCGGCTCTCCGAGCCCGAGCTGGAACTGCTGGAGCAGACCACCGTCATGTTCCGGCAGTGGGACGCGCAGAACGGCGGTGGGCTGCGCCGCAAGGCCGTCGTCGGCCAGCTGCACGAGGTCACCGACCTGCTCCAGGAGACCTACCCCGAGCAGACCACCCGGCGGCTGTTCCGGCTCACCGCCGAGCTGGCCCACCTGGCCGGCTGGATGTCCTACGACGTCGGCATGCACCCCAGCGCGCAGAAGTACTACGTGCTGGCCCTGCACGCCGCCAAGGAGGCCGGCGACCGCCCGTTCGGCGCGCTGATCCTCACCGACATGAGCCGCCAGATGATCCACCTCAACCGCGGCGAGGACGCCCTGGAGCTGATCCACCTGGCCCAGTACGGCAGCCGGGACACCGCCACCCCGCGCCAGCAGGCCCTGCTGTACGCGATGGAGGCGCGCGCCTACGCCACCATCGGCGAGGTGAACCGCTGTGCCCGGGCGGTCCGGCTGGCCGAGGACACCTTCACCGACATCCGCGAGGGCGACGGCGACCCGGACTGGCTGAAGTTCTTCTCGCCGGCCGAGCTGAACGCCGAGAACGCGCACTCCTTCCGCGACCTCGCCTACCACTCGGACCGGGCCGAGCTGTACGCCTCGATGTCCGCCCCGGTCATGGAGCGGGCGGTCGACCTCTTCCGCCAGGACGGCGACCACGTCCGCTCCTACGCCTTCAACCTGATCGGCATGGCCAGCGTGCACCTGCTGCAGCGTGAGCCCGAGCAGGCCGTGGTGATGGCCGAGCAGGCGGTGGAGATCGCCACCAAGGTGCGCTCCGAGCGGCTCAACTCCAGGGTCCGCAAGACCACCGAGGCCGCCGCCGCCCGGTACGGCGGGGTGGACGCGATCAGCCGGCTCAAGGAGCGGGTGGTCCAGGACATCCCGGAGTACGTGTCGGTGGTCTGACCCGCACCGGCGTCCGCCCCCAGCCTTCCCAGCCCCCCGGCCCCCTCGGCCTCCCCAGCCTCCCCAGCCCCCACCGACCGTGACGGCCGCCGCCGCCACGGTCGGTGGTGTGTCCGGCACCGCGCGTGCCGCGGGGCGGCACGGTAACCCACCGGGCCCGGCGGCACGGCCGTGGTTCACGTAGGCGTAACCCGCGCGTCGCCGTCGTCACGGTCGCGAAACACCGGGTCGCATCGGTCGAAACCCGACTTCGGCACGCTCCTCCCATCGCCGACACCCCGGGTGGCACGGGACAGGTATCCCGGGTGTGGAGCGGCTTCCATTCATGAGGAGACGCCGATGCCGGACGGCTTCAGCGCGGGCGATACCGCCTTCGTGCTCATTTGCGCGGCCCTGGTCATGGTGATGACCCCCGGGCTGGCCTTCTTCTACGGGGGCATGGTCAGGGCCAAGAGCACACTCAACATGCTGGCGATGAGCTTCCTCTCGCTGGGCATCGTCAGCGTGCTCTGGGTCCTCTACGGGTACTCGCTCAGCTTCGGCCCCGACGCCGGCGCCGGGCTGATCGGCAACCTGGACTTCCTCGGGATGCACGGGGTGGGGCTGAACGACCTGACCGGGACCATCCCGGTCACCGCGTTCTCCGCCTTCCAGCTGATGTTCGCGATCATCACCCCGGCCCTGATCAGCGGGGCCGTCGCGGACCGCGCCAAGTTCACCGCCTGGGGCCTGTTCATCGCCCTCTGGGTGACCATCGTCTACTTCCCGGTCGCGCACTGGGTCTTCTTCTTCGACGGCGGCAACGGCGGCTGGCTCGGTGACCGCAACGGCGTGATCGACTTCGCCGGCGGCACCGCCGTGCACATCAACGCGGGCGTCGCGGGCCTGGCGCTCTGCCTGGTGCTGGGCAAGCGGGTCGGCTTCCGGAAGGACCCGATGCGGCCGCACAGCCTGCCGCTGGTCATGCTCGGCTCCGGGCTGCTCTGGTTCGGCTGGTTCGGCTTCAACGCGGGCTCGGCGCTGGCCGCCAACGGCGTCGCCGCGATGGCCTTCGTCAACACCCAGGTGGCCACGGCGGCCGCGCTGCTCGGCTGGCTGATCTACGAGAAGCTGCGGCACGGCGCGTTCACCACGCTGGGCGCCGCCTCCGGCGCGGTGGCCGGTCTGGTCGCCATCACCCCCGCGTGCGGTTCGGTCAGCCCGCTCGGCGCGGTCGCGATCGGCCTGATCGCCGGCGCCGTCTGCGCCGCGGCGATCAGCCTCAAGTACCGCTTCGGCTTCGACGACTCGCTCGACGTGGTCGGCGTGCACGCGGTCGGCGGTGCCATCGGCTCGCTGCTGGTCGGCCTCTTCGCCACCGGCACCGTCGGCCAGACCGCCAAGGGCCTGTTCTACGGCGGTGGCCTGGAGCAGCTCGGCAAGCAGGCGATGGGCGTGGCCGTGGTCGCCGCCTACTCCTTCGTCGTCTCCTGGCTGCTGGCCAAGGCGATCGACAGCACGGTCGGGTTCCGGGTCGCCGAGGAGGTCGAGGTGGCCGGCATCGACCAGGCCGAGCACGCCGAGTCCGCCTACGACTTCAGCGCGCTGGGGGCCGGTCCGGCCAGGATGGCCGCCGCGGTGGTCGCCGAGTCCACCTCCGGGGCCGCCGCCAGGGCCGCCGGGAAGAACACCGAGAAGACCGGGGTCGACGCCTGATGAAGCTCATCACCGCAGTCATCAAGCCGCACCGTCTGGACGACGTGAAGGCCGCCCTGCAGGCCTTCGGGGTGCACGGGCTGACCGTCACCGAGGCGAGCGGTTACGGCCGCCAGCGAGGTCACACCGAGGTCTACCGGGGCGCGGAGTACACCGTGGACCTGGTACCCAAGGTCAGAATCGAGGTCCTGGTCGAGGACGACGACGCCGACCAGCTGATCGACGTCCTGGTGAAGGCCGCCCGGACCGGCAAGATCGGCGATGGCAAGGTCTGGAGCGTCCCGGTCGAGACCGCCGTGCGGGTCCGGACCGGTGAGCGCGGCCCCGACGCCCTCTGACCAGGACCCCTTCCTCCAGGACAGGGCCTAGCATTCAGCACGATCCCGCCGGCGGGCCCGTGACCACCCCGTGGTCGCGGGTCCGCTGACGGCGTATCAGCGCTCCTCGCGCGAATCGGCGTTCCTCGCGCGACCCGGGCGCCGCCCGCTCGACCAGCGCGCGCTCAGACCGGACGACGACGGACGGGGACCCCCGATGACCACGCAGCCCGACCCGCCCTCCCGGCCCGCCGCCGGGCCCGCGACTCCCCCCGTGCGCCCGTCCGGGGACGACGGACCGCCCGACCACGGCACCGCCCGGGCCCGACTGCTGGACACGCCCGGCCTCGTCGGCACCGCCCGCCGCACCGCGCTGGCCGCGCTCACCGACGAGTGGCTGGCCGGACTGCTGGCGGCGGCCGGTGCCCCGGCCGGCGTCGCCCTGGTCGCGGTCGGCGGCTACGGGCGCGGCGAACTCTCCCCGCGCAGCGACCTCGACGTCCTGCTGCTGCACGACGGTCCGCTCGACCCGGAACTGCCCGAACGCATCTGGTACCCGGTCTGGGACGCCGGCGCCTCGCTCGACCACTCCGTCCGCACCCTCGCCGAGGCCCGGACCGTCGCCGCCGACGACCTCAAGGCCCAGCTCGGCCTGCTCGACGCCCGGCACATCGCCGGCGACCGGGAGCTCACCGCCGGGCTGCGCTCCGCCGTGCTCGCCGACTGGCGCGCCGGCGCCCCGAACCGCCTGCCCGAGCTGCGCGAACTCGGCCGCGAGCGGGCCGAGCGCCACGGCGAGCTCTCCTTCCTGCTGGAGCCGGACCTCAAGGAGGCCCGCGGCGGCCTGCGCGACGTGGTCGCGCTCAACGCGATCGCCGCCACCTGGCTGGCCGACGCCCCGCGCGACGGCCTGGACGCCGCCGCCCTGCGGCTGGCGGACGTGCGGGACGCGCTGCACCTGGTCACCGGCCGGGCCACCGAGCGGCTCAGCCTCCAGGACCAGGACCAGGTCGCCGAACGGCTCGGCGTACTGGACGCCGACACCCTGCTGCGCCAGGTGTACGAGGCCGCGCGGACCATCGCCTACGCGAGTGACGTCACCTGGCGGGCGGTGGACCGGGTGCTGGCCGCCAGGACCACCCGGGGCCGGCGCTCCTCCCGGCTCTCCTTCCCGTTCACCGGCACCGGTCGGGGCGGCGGCGCGGTGGCCCGCGGCGCGGTCCAGCGCCGGCCGCTCGCCGAGGGCGTCGTCGAGCAGGACGGCGAGGCGGTGCTCGCCCAGGGGGCCCGCCCGGCCGCCGACCCGGTGCTGCCGCTGCGCGCGGCGGCCGCGGCGGCGCAGAACGGGCTCACCATCTCCTACGCGACGGTCCGCCGGCTGGCCGCCGAGTGCCGCCCGCTGCCGGTGCCCTGGCCGGACGAGGCGCGCGAGCAACTGGTCACCCTGCTCGGCGCCGGGGAGGCCTGCCTGCCGGTCTGGGAGGCGCTGGAGGCGGAGGGGCTGATCACCCGGCTGCTGCCGGACTGGGAGCGCGTGCGCTGCCGTCCGCAGCGCAACGCGGTGCACCGCTGGACGGTCGACCGGCACCTGGTGGAGACGGCCGTGCGGGCCGCCGCGATGACCCGCCGGGTGGCCCGGCCGGACCTCCTGCTGGTCGCGGCGCTGCTGCACGACATCGGCAAGGGCTGGCCCGGCGACCACAGCGAGGCGGGCGAGGTGATCGTCCGCGACGTGGCCGCCCGGATGGGCTTCGACCACGAGTCCGTGGAGACCCTCGCCGTGCTGGTCCGCCACCACCTGACGCTGGTGGAGACCGCGACGCGGCGGGATCCGGACGACCCCGCCACCGTGGAGGCGATCACCAAGGTGGTCGCCACCCTGCCGCAGCTGGAGCTGCTGCACGCGCTGACCGAGGCCGACGCGACCGCCACCGGCCCGGCCGCCTGGAGCCGCTGGCGGGCCTCGCTGGTGGAGGGCCTGGCGGCCCGGGCCGCCGACCGGCTGGCCGGCGCTTACCCGTCGCCCGACCCGGGCCGGTGGGGCTCCCACGCCGGGGAGGCGGCGCCGACCGCCGAACAGGAGCGGCTCGCCGTCGAGGCCGCCCGGACGGGCGGTCCGGCGCTCTCGCTGCTGGCCCAGGCCGACGGGGACGACCAGCCGGGCACCGAGCCGATGGGCGTGCGGCTGACCCTCGCCGTGCCCGACCGGCCGGGTCTGCTCGGCACGGTCGCCGGGGTGCTGGCCCTGCACCGGCTGACCGTCCGCTCGGCGGGCCTGCGCGAGCTGGACCCGATCGGCGCCGGCCCGGTGCTGCTGCTGTCCTGGACGGTGGCCGCCGAGTTCGGCGAGCTGCCCGAGGCGGCCCGGCTCCGGGCCGACCTGCGCCGGGCGCTGGACGGCTCGCTGGACGTCTCGCGGCGGCTCGCCGAGCGCGACGCGGCCGCCCCGCGCCGGCGCGGCATCCCCACCCCGCCACCGGTGGTCGCCGTGGCGCCCGAGGTGGCCTCGGCGACGGCGACGGTGCTGGAGGTGCGCGCCCATGACGCCCCCGGCCTGCTGCACCGGATCGGCCGGGCCCTGGACGGCGCCGGCGTCCGGGTCCGGACGGCGCACGTCAGCACGCTCGGGGCGGAGGCCGTGGACTCCTTCTACCTGACCGACCAGGCGGGCCGGCCGCTCTCCGGCCGGCGGGCCGGGGAGGTGGCGCAGGCCGTCCGGGCGGCGCTGGGCTGACCGGGCCCCGACGGCCGCCGGGGCCCCGTCGCCGCCCTCGCCGGGCGGCCGCGGGGCCTGCGGGCGGCCGTCGGAGCCGCCCGCTCCGGGCGCCCCCGGGCCGGTTCGTCCCGGGGGTGGAGACCGTTGCCGGGGCGGCCGGATACCCTTGGGGGCGACGACCGTACTGATCCCGATGCCGCAGAGGACCCGCGACGACGTGTTCGACACCCTTTCCGATCGCCTCGCAGCGACGTTCAAGAACCTCCGGGGCAAGGGCCGCCTCAGCGAGGCGGACATCGACGCCACCACCCGCGAGATCCGCATCGCGCTGCTGGAGGCGGACGTCGCGCTGCCGGTCGTGCGGGCCTTCATCAAGCAGGTCAAGGAGCGGGCCCTCGGCGCCGAGGTCTCCGGCGCGCTGAACCCCGCCCAGCAGATCATCAAGATCGTCAACGAGGAGCTCATCGCGATCCTCGGCGGCGAGACCCGCCGGGTGAGGTTCGCCAAGAGCGGCCCCACGGTGATCATGCTCGCCGGCCTCCAGGGCGCCGGTAAGACCACCCTCGCCGGCAAGCTCGGCCACTGGCTGAAGCAGCAGAAGCACACCCCGCTGCTGGTCGCCTGCGACCTCCAGCGCCCCAACGCCGTCAACCAGCTCCAGGTGGTCGCGGAGCGCGCGGGCGTGGCCTTCTACGGCCCGCAGCCGGGCAACGGCGTCGGCGACCCGGTGCAGGTCGCCCGCGACTCGATCGAGTACGCCAAGCAGAAGCAGTACGACGTCGTCGTCGTCGACACCGCCGGCCGTCTGGGCATCGACGCCGAGCTGATGCAGCAGGCCGCCGACATCCGGGCCGCGGTGAACCCGGACGAGGTCCTGTTCGTCGTCGACGCGATGATCGGCCAGGACGCGGTCACCACCGCGCAGGCCTTCCTCGACGGTGTCGACTTCACCGGTGTGGTGCTGTCCAAGCTCGACGGCGACGCCCGCGGTGGCGCCGCCCTGTCGGTCGCCCACGTCACCGGCCGGCAGATCATGTTCGCCTCCAACGGCGAGAAGGTCGACGACTTCGACGCCTTCCACCCGGACCGGATGGCCTCGCGCATCCTCGGCATGGGCGACATGCTCTCGCTGATCGAGAAGGCCGAGCAGACCTTCTCGCAGGCCGAGGCCGAGAAGATCGCCTCCAAGCTGCAGGGCGGCGGCAAGGACTTCACGCTCGACGACTTCCTGGACCAGCTGGAACAGGTTCGGAAGATGGGCTCGATCTCCAAGCTGCTGGGCATGCTGCCCGGCATGGGCCAGATCCGCGACCAGATCAACAACATCGACGACAAGGACGTCGACCGCGTCGGCGCGATCATCAAGTCGATGACCCCGGCCGAGCGGACCGACCCCAAGCTCATCAACGGCTCGCGCCGGCTGCGCATCGCCAAGGGTTCGGGCGTCCAGGTCGGCGAGGTCAACAACCTGGTCGAGCGGTTCTTCGAGGCCCGCAAGATGATGTCGGCGATGGCCTCCGGCAAGGGCATCCCCGGTATGCCGGGGATCCCGGGCATGGGCGGCGGCTCGAAGAAGTCCGCCAAGAAGGCCCCGGCCGCCAAGGGCAAGCGCAAGAGCGGCAACCCGCTGAAGCGCGCGCAGGAGGAGGCCGCGGCCGCCGAGCGCCGCGCGCTCGGCCCGGGCGCCGGCCAGCCGCCAGCCCAGGGCGGCGCCTTCGGCCTCGGCGCGGGCAAGGGCCCGTCCGACTTCGAGCTGCCCAAGGAGTTCAAGGACCTGCTGTAGGTCCTGTTGCAGGTCCTGCCGCGGTTCCCGCGGCGCCGCCCGCCCCCGGCACCGTCCGGGGCCGCCGTCGGCGTTCGAACGGCCCGCCACCCGGGGTATCCGGGTGGCGGGCCGTTCACATGTCCGATGATGGTGGGGTGAGAGTGACGATCAGGGCCCCACGGGCCGACGACGAGGTTCCGTACGCCGAGGCCGTCCGCCGGTCCGCCGAGCACATCGGGCGGTGGAACCCGGTCGAGCCGAACGGGCTCCCCGATCTCCTGGAGCGCCAGGGCGCCGGTCTGCGCACCTTCCTGATCGTCGATCAGGCCACCGGTGGGCTGGTCGGCAAGGTGAACGTCGCCAACATCGTGATGGGCCGGTTCTGCAACGGCGCGCTCGGCTACGACTCGTACGTGCCGTTCGCCGGGACCGGCCGGATGAGCGAGGGCATGCGGCTGGTGCTGGACCGCTGCTTCGCCCCGCAGACGGCCGGCGGTCTCGGCCTGCACCGGTTGGAGATCAACGTGCAGCCGGACAACGCGCGTTCGATCGGGCTGGCCAAGCGGCTCGGCTTCCGGCACGAGGGGTACACGCCCCGGATGCTGTTCCTGAGCGGCGCCTGGCGGGACCACGAGCGGTTCGCGCTGACCGCCGAGGAGTGGCCCGGCGCGGGGGAGTAGCGCGGCGCGGGGCGGGGTGAGCGGCACGGGGGGAGCGGCGCGGCTGGCGGGTGTCCGGGGTGCCCCGGGTGCCCGTGGTGCGGCCGTGCGGGCGCGGCGTTGCGGCTGTCTCACCCGGATGAATGTCCGTATTGTCCGACAGGTGACCGATCCCGTACCGCCGCGACGGACCCCCGACCAGCCCTGGCGCTCCGAGGGCGCCCCGCCCCCGCAGCCGCCCCGTCGCAAGATGCCCGGCGGCTGGATCGGCCTCGTGCTCACCGCCCTCGTGGTGTTCCTGATCACCGACCTGCTGCTGTCCTTCTTCGGCAACGCCGGCGCGACGACGATCTCCTACACGGAGTTCAACAACCAGCTCAACAACGGCAACGTCACCAAGATCTACTCCAAGGGCGACTCCATCGAGGGCACCCTCAAGAACGCGGCGCCCAAGCCGGACGGCGCCAAGGGCGACTACACCGAGTTCGACACCCAGCGCCCGTCCTTCGCGGGCGACAGCCTCTGGACCACCCTCCAGCAGCAGGGCGTCGAGGTCACCGCCAAGCCGGTGGTCCAGCAGCGCAGCTTCCTCGCCAACCTGCTGATCTCGCTCGCCCCGATGCTCCTGCTGATCCTGATCTGGGTGCTGCTGGCCCGCCGGATGGCCGGCGGCATGGGCGGCGGCCCGCTCGGCCGCAAGGCCCCGCCCAAGCCGGTCACCGCCGAGCAGGGCAAGCGCACCACCTTCGCCGACGTGGCCGGCATCGATGAGGTCGAGGCCGAACTCGCCGAGGTGGTCGACTTCCTGAAGAACCCGCAGCACTACCGGCGGCTCGGCGCCAAGATGCCGCGCGGGGTGCTGCTCGCCGGTCCGCCCGGCACCGGCAAGACCCTGCTCGCCCGGGCCGTCGCCGGCGAGGCCGACGTGCCGTTCTTCTCCGCCTCGGCCTCGGAGTTCATCGAGATGATCGTCGGCGTCGGCGCCGGCCGGGTCCGGGAGCTGTTCGCGGAGGCCCGCAAGGTCGCCCCCGCGATCGTCTTCATCGACGAGATCGACACCATCGGCCGCCAGCGCGGCGGCAGCGGCGGCATGGGCGGCCACGACGAGCGCGAGCAGACGCTCAACCAGATCCTCACCGAGATGGACGGCTTCACCGGCTCCGAGGGCGTCATCGTCATCGCCGCCACCAACCGGGCGGACGTCCTCGACCCGGCCCTGCTGCGCCCCGGCCGCTTCGACCGGCGGATCACCGTCAGCCCGCCGGACCGCGACGGCCGCGCGGCCATCCTGCGGATCCACACCCGGGCCGTCCCGCTGGCCGGGGACACCGATCTCCACCAACTGGCCAAGGTCACCCCCGGCATGACCGGCGCCGAGCTGGCGAACCTGGTCAACGAGGCCGCCCTGCTGGCCGTCAAGCGCAAGCAGGACGCGGTGGGGGAGCGGGACCTCTCGGACGCGCTGGAGAAGGTCCAGCTGGGCGCCGTCCGGCCGCTGGTCATGCCGCAGGCCGAGCGGGAGCGCACGGCGTACCACGAGAGCGGCCACGCCCTGCTCGGCATGCTCCAGCCCGGCGCCGACCCGGTCCGCAAGATCACCATCGTGCCGCGCGGCCGCGCCCTCGGCGTCACCCTGTCCACCCCCGAGACCGACCGCTACTCGTACACCGAGCCCTACCTGCGCGGCCGGATCATCGGCGCGCTCGGTGGGATGGCCGCCGAGCAGGTGGTCTACGGGGTGATCACCACGGGTGCGGAGAGCGACCTGGAGCAGGTCACCAACATCGCCCGGGGGATGGCCGGCCGCTGGGGGATGAGCGAGCGGGTCGGCCGGCTCACCGCCGTCCCCTCCGACCCGCAGGGCGCGTACGGGCTCTCCGCGGCGCCGACCACGCTGGACGCGGTCGACGAGGAGGCCCGGCGGATCGTCGCCGAGTGCTACGAGGAGGCGGTGCGGCTGCTGACCGAGCAGCGGGCCAGGCTGGACGCGCTGGCGGCCGCGCTGCTGGAGGCCGAGACGCTGGACGAGGAGGCGGCGTACCGGGCCGCCGGGGTGCCCCGGAAGGCGCTCGACCAGGCGTGAGCCGGCCGACCGGGGGCGTCCGCGATGGCTGCGGGCGCCCCCGGTCCGGCTCCGGTGGTGGGGCGGTGCGGCGGCTGGGCTGTCCGGTGGTGCGGCTCGGCTGTTCGGCTGTTCGCTGTTCGGCTGTTCGGCGGTTCGGCGGTTCGGCGGTTCGGCGGCTCGGCGGCTCGGCGGCTCGGTGGTGCCGTGGTGCGGTTCTGTCGCGCTGTGGGCCACGCGGTCGCTCGCCGGTCGCTCCGGGGCCGGTCGCTCCGGGGCCGGTCGGGCTACCGCGGCTGGTCGGCGATCAGGTACCGGAACACGTTCTCCATCCGGACCGAGCCGTCCGGCCGCAGGTACGGCTGCAGCGCCTCCTCCAGCTCCTTCGCCACCAGCGACAGCCCGGAGAACTCCGCCGCCGCGTCGTAGAGGCCGGTGGAGAGCAGTCCGCGCACCGCGCTGTCCAGGTCCGGATAGGCGAACGGGCAGCTCACCCGGCCGCTGCCGGCCGGGCGCAGGCGGGCCGGCCCGAGCAGGTCCTCCAGGGCGCCGGGCGTGCTCAGCCCGAACGGGTCGCGTGCGGTGGTGCGCCCGGCCATCCGCCGGGCCACGTCCAGGACGGCCGCGCTCTCGCAGCGCTCCGGCGGGCCCCAGGCGGCCAGCACCACGTGCCCGCCGCGCAGCGTCAGCCGGGCCGCGTCGGTCACCACGCGCTGCGGATCGGCGGCCCCCGGCAACTGCTCGAAAACCGTGACCAGCGAATAGGCCGAGCGGGGGACCTCCGCCGGTGGCCGGGCACCCGCGCCCACCTTCAGCCGACGGTCCCGCGCCAGCTCGCGCAGCTCGTCGTGCGGCTCCAGACCGGCGACCTGGGCACCCCGCCCGGCGGCCAGCAGCAGCGCCAGGCCGGAGCGGCAGCCCAGGCCGAGCACGCTGCTCGCCGGGCCGACCTCCAGCCGGGCGTAGACCGCCTCGTAGAGCGGTACCAGCATGCGTTCCTGGATCTCCGCCCAGTCGCGCGCCCGCGCGGGCCACGCCCCCGCGGCCCGCCGGTCGTGCGGATGTGCGCCTGTGGGTCGTACGGTCGTGCCGGTCGTTCGAGCTGAAGCCATCGCGGCCTCCCATCCGGTCCTTCGGTGTCCTGCTACGGCTCCCCCAAAGTCCCGCCCCACTCCAGCGAACAGCGGCTCGGGCGCGGCGTCCAGAGGGGTGCAGGGTGGTGCGCGCGTGTCGCGGTCGTGCGCCCCCTGGCGGAACCGGGGCGCCCTTCGGCCGCCGGGCGGCCCGGGCACCGTCCCGGCCCGGGCGGGAAGGGGACGGCTTGCGCGCGAACCGGTTCCGTGGAACGGATTCGAAGTCAGGCCCCTTGTCCCCGTACCATTCGCCCCATGGCAAAGGCACCCGTTCTCACCCCCCAGGCGGACGACTTCCCGCGCTGGTACCAGGACCTCATCAACAAGGCCGAGCTGGCCGACAACGGTCCGGTGCGCGGCACCATGGTCATCCGACCGTACGGCTACGGCCTGTGGGAGCGGATGCAGCAGGAGATGGACGCCCGCATCAAGAAGGCAGGCGCGCAGAACGCCTACTTCCCGATGTTCATCCCGCAGTCCTACCTGACCAAGGAAGCGGAGCACGTCGAGGGCTTCGCCCCCGAGCTCGCCGTGGTCACCCACGGCGGCGGCAAGCAGCTGGACGAGCCGGTCGTCGTCCGGCCGACCTCCGAGACCATCATCAACGAGTACTTCTCGAAGTGGGTGCAGAGCCACCGCGACCTGCCCCTGCTGATCAACCAGTGGGCCAACGTGGTCCGCTGGGAGCTGCGTCCGCGGGTCTTCCTGCGGACCACCGAGTTCCTCTGGCAGGAGGGCCACACCGCCCACGCCACGTACGAGGACGCCCGCGAGTACGCCTCGATGATCCACACCCAGGTCTACGGCGACTTCATGACCAACGTGCTCGGCATCGACGTCGTGCTCGGCCGCAAGACCGCCAAGGAGCGCTTCGCCGGCGCGATCAACACCCTCACCCTCGAAGGCATGATGGGCGACGGCAAGGCGCTGCAGATGGGCACCAGCCACGAGCTGGGCCAGAACTTCGCCAAGGCGTTCAACACCACCTACCAGCTCCAGGGCGCCGAGCGCGAGTACGTCTGGCAGACCTCCTGGGGCGTCTCGACCCGTATGGTCGGCGGCCTGATCATGTCCCACGGCGACGACAACGGCCTGCGGGTGCCCCCGCGCCTGGCCGCCGTCCAGGCCGTCGTCCTCGCCATCAAGGGCGACGACGCGGTCATCGCCAAGGTGCGCGAGATCGGCGCCCGGCTGGAGGCCGTCGGCATCCGCGTGGTCGTCGACGACCGCACCGACACCCCGTTCGGCCGCCGCGCCGTGGACTGGGAGCTCAAGGGCGTGCCGCTGCGCATCGAGGTCGGCCCGCGCGACCTGGAGAACGGCACCGCGATGCTGGCCCGCCGCATCCCCGGCGGCAAGGAGCCGGTCTCGATCGACGCGCTGGCCGAGCTGCTCCCGGGTGTCCTGGAGGAGGACCAGGCGCTGCTGCTGCGCCAGTCCCGCGAGCGCCGCGAGTCCCGCACGGTCGACGTGACCAACCTGGACGAGGCCGTCGAGGCCGCCGCCACCGGCTGGGGCCGGATCTCCTGGGCCGAGCTGGGCCCGGAGGGCGAGGCCAAGCTGGCCGAGCAGGGTGTCTCGGTGCGCTGCATCGTGGCCGCCGACGGCTCGGTACCGCAGACGGACGACCAGGACGGCAACATCGCGATCGTGGCCCGCGCCTACTGATCGGCTGCTGAGCGGCGACTGACCGGCCGCTGACCGGCCACGTCCACCGACCAGCCCGCGCCGCCCACTGAACGGCGCGCGGATCCGTCGGCGCACCTACAGCGGTGCGCCGGTGGATCCGCGTCTGCGGGGAGGTTCGGGTCCGTTCGGGTCGGTTGGGCTGTTGGGGCTGCTGGGGCTGTTGGGGCTTCTGGTGGTGCTCGGGCCGCTGGGCCGCTCGGACGTGGGCGCACCGGCGGACCTCGGGCCGGTTGACCGGCGGGCCCGCAGGACGGGCCTGGTGCGGTCTCGGGACGCCCCGGGCGAGGCGATGGCTGACGTTGGTCGTCGATGTTGGAAACCGACAGGTACTGGCGATTTCTGGCAGCTGACGGCAATGATCCGGCAGCTGCCCGACAACCGTGAGACATCCGTCGGACATCCGGTCGACAACCGCCGTCGGGAATTCCGGCGGTAACCGTCCGGTGGCCGTCTCACCAGTCGACATCCCTACTGGCCGGTCAACTGCCGGTATTAACGGAATAGCGGTACGGTGTACGGCCCGTGGCCCTGTCAACTCGACAGGACCACGGGCCGTACGTCCTGGGTGCGACAGCCCGCCCCCCGGACGGAAATGACGAGGTCCGCCGAGCTACGACGGGCCCAAACCGGCAGGGGGTTGGTCTTGCGTCAGATCCGGAACGCGCATTTCGCGCGCGCTCGTACATTCCTGAGAGTTTCCTGGGAATTCCAGGAGATCGGGAACACGCGGAACATCGGCTCGCACTCCGTCGTTGGTCTAGCGTGAGCACGACACAGCCCCTCGTTCTCGCGGCCGAACTGGCCGCCGCCTGGAGTGACATCCAGGCCTTCCATCAGGACCTCCCCGACCTCGCCTCGCCCGAGGCGTTGATCGGCGAGTCCTCCTCGGCCTGTGGCACGCGGCTCGGTTTCGAGCGGCTCCTCCACGAGGCTGCCCACGGTCTGGCCGCGGCCCGGGACATCCGGGACACCTCGCGGGCCGGCCGCTACCACAACCGGCGCTTCCTGCTCCTGGCTTCCGAGCTGGGCCTGGCGCACCCGGTCGAGCCGCATGCGAGCAGCGGCTTCTCCCAGGTGACCATGCTCAAGGAGACGCAGGAGCGGTACGCCGAGACCATCGAGCGGCTGGATCGGGCCCTCGGCGCTCACCAGGAGGCGGTGGCCGGGGACGGCGTCTCGCGCGCCTTCCGCGGCCCGGCGGCCCGGCACGGCTCCTCCGGGGGCGGCGTCCGGGTCAAGGCGGTCTGCGGGTGCGGGCGCAACGTCCGCGTCGTGCCGTCGGTCCTCGCGCAGGCGTCCATCGTCTGCGGTGCCTGCCAGCAGCCGTTCAAGATCGCGTAGCGTGGGGAGCCGGCCGGCGACTGTGCGGGCAGTGCGTCCGGCCGGAGCGATCGACGGCCTCGGCCGGCAGGGCTGATCGGGACGACCGATCGGCGGCCCTGACCGGCGGCTGTGATGTGTTGGGCTGACCGGGAGCGGGGGCTCCCGGTCGACCTGTTTCGGCGGTCGGCGACGGGTGGACCGCGGCGGCCGGGTGGTGTGGCGGTCCGAATGGTGGGCCGGTGAGGGGCGGTGGTGAGCCGTGGCCGTGGCCGGGTGTCGGTCGGGCGGCTCCGGGGAGTGGCTGTGCCGGTCGGTTGCCGGGCGAGTGCCGGGCCAGTGCCGGTCGAGCGCTTCTAAGCGTGACCGGGCGTTGACCGGGCGACTTCGGGCCGTGGTCGGTGGCGGTCGGGCCGAGCGGGCGGCGAGGCGGTTCGCGCCGGTATGGCAGAATGGACAGCTGAGTACTCGGCAGCCGAGCAGGACCCCTCTCTCCTACGGCTGGCGTGTCCCTTGAACGGCCAGCCTCGCAACCCCACGCGACGGTGCGGCCGCTCACCCACGTCAACACCAGGAGAATCCACTCCCGTGGCAGTCAAGATCAAGCTCAAGCGTCTCGGCAAGATTCGCTCCCCGCACTACCGCATCGTCGTCGCCGACTCGCGCACCAAGCGTGACGGCCGCGCGATCGAGGAGATCGGCATCTACCAGCCGACCTACAACCCCTCGAAGATCGAGGTCGACGGCGAGCGCGCCCAGTACTGGCTGTCCGTCGGCGCCCAGCCGACCGAGCCGGTTCTCGCCATCCTCAAGCTGACCGGCGACTGGCAGAAGTTCAAGGGCCTGCCGGCCCCGGCTCCGCTGCTGGTTGCCGAGCCCAAGGTCGAGGACTTCTCGCACCTGTTCGCGAAGGCCGTCGCCGGCTTCGAGGACGCCACCACCGGTGTTGCCATCACCCCGAAGGCCAAGAAGTCGGACAAGGCCGAGGCTGACGCCGACGCCGCCGTCGAGGCCTGATCGTGATCGAGGACGCCCTCGACCACCTGGTGAAGGGCATCGTCGAGCACCCCGACGAGGTGCAGGTGCGTTCGCGCAACCTGCGTCGGGGGAACACCATCGAGGTGCGTGTGCACCCCGATGACCTCGGCAAGGTGATCGGCCGGGGCGGCCGCACGGCGCGTGCACTGCGCACCGTTGTCGGCGCCCTCGGCGGTCGCAACGTCCGTGTCGACCTGGTCGACGTGGACAGCATTCGCTGACGCTGCTGCTCGTTCAGCCGTCAGGCTTGAGGCCGGTCGGGACGCATGTCGTCCCGGCCGGCCTTTCTCTGTTCCCGACCGCCTTCTCGCCGTGCCCCCGCCTCCACGGCCCTGTGCTCCAGCGCCGGGACCCGTCACGGCGACCACACCGTTGGTACCCCGTACCAGCACCCACACCCAGTGCCCAGCGCCAGCACCCAGCACTCAGCACCCAGCACCCAGGAGAACGATCACCGTGCAGCTCGTCGTCGGTAAGATCGGCCGCGCCCACGGCATCAAGGGGGATGTCAGCGTCGAGGTCCGCACCGACGAGCCGGAACTCCGGCTCGGTCCCGGTGCCGTCCTCCTCACCGACCCCGCGTCGGCCGGACCGCTGACCGTCGAGTCCGGCAAGGTGCACAGCGGCCGGCTGCTGCTGCGCTTCGCCGGCGTCAAGGACCGCAACGACGCAGAGGCCCTGCGCGGCACCGTCCTGATCGCCGAGGTCGACCCGGAGGAGAGCCCCGAGGACCCGGAGGAGTACTACGACCACCAGCTGATCGGTCTGGACGTCGTCCTGCTCGACGGCACCCCGGTCGGTGAGCTCACCGAGGTCGTCCACCTCCCGTACCAGGACCTGCTCACGGTGGAGAAGCCCGACGGGACGGAGGTGCTGGTGCCCTTCGTCACCCGCATCGTGCCGACCATCGACCTGGAGAACCAGCGCGTCGTCATCGACCCGCCGGGCGGCCTGATCGACCCGGAGCAGGCCGAGGTCGTGCGGGGCGAGTCGGACGACGCGGATGCGTCGGACGGGTCGGAGGGGTCAGACAGGTCGGACGGGTCGGACGAGTCGGTGGATCCGGAGGAGTCGGAGTGACCGCCGAGGAACTGTCGCCGCAGGAGCCGCCCGCGGTGCGGGGCGTCCAGGACGGGATGCGGATCGACGTCGTCACGATCTTCCCCGAGTACCTGGAGCCGCTGAACATCTCCCTGGTCGGCAAGGCCCGCGCCCGCGGTCAGCTGGATGTGCACGTCCACGACCTGCGCGGCTGGACGCACGACATCCACCGCACTGTGGACGACAGCCCGTACGGCGGCGGACCGGGCATGGTGATGAAGCCCGAGCCGTGGGGCGAGGCGCTGGACGGCGTGCTGAGCGCGGGCCCCGACGGGGAGGTGCCCACGCTGGTGGTGCCCACCCCGAGCGGGCGCCCCTTCACCCAGGAGCTGGCCCAGGAGCTCGCCGGACGCCCGTGGCTCACCTTCACTCCGGCCCGGTACGAGGGCATCGACCGGCGGGTGATCGAGGAGGCGGCCGCCCGGATGCCGGTGGTCGAGGTGTCGATCGGCGACTACGTCCTGGCCGGTGGCGAGGTCGCCGTGCTGGTGATGGTCGAGGCGATCGCCCGGCTGCTGCCCGGGGTGCTCGGCAACGCCGAGTCCCATCGGGACGACTCCTTCGCGCCCGGCGCCATGGCCGACCTGCTGGAGGGCCCGGTCTACACCAAGCCCGCCGAGTGGCGCGGCCGGACCGTGCCGGACGTCCTGCTCAGCGGCAACCACGGCCGGATCGCCCGCTGGCGGCGCGAACAGGCCTTCGCCCGGACCCTGGCGAACCGCCCCGATCTGGTCGAGCGCTGGCAGTACGGCGGCTTCGACAAGAAGGACCGTGAGGCGCTGAGCATCCTCGGCCTGGCCTGGGACGAGCAGCTCGGTCGATTTCGGTCTGTGGTCGATGGTGTGGAAGAATAGGTCGCTGCTGTCTGTCGCTGGTCTCCTCACGTAGGAGTCACGTGGTCCGGTGCCCTCGCCACGGGGGGAACATCGCCAACCGATGCGGCCCGCAGCGAACCCCATTGTGACGAACTTCCGTGGGCGGCCCGTGGCGCCTGCGATGGAGAGCAACATGAGCAACAAGCTCGCTGCTGTCGACGCGGCCTCGCTGCGTAGCGACATTCCGGCCTTCCGCGCCGGTGACACCCTGAAGGTCCATGTCCGGGTCATCGAGGGCAACCGCTCTCGTGTCCAGGTCTTCCAGGGCGTCGTCATCCGCCGCCACGGCGCCGGTGTCGGCGAGACCTTCACCGTTCGCAAGGTCAGCTTCAACGTCGGCGTGGAGCGCACCTTCCCGGTGCACACCCCGGTCGTCGAGAAGATCGAGGTCGTGACCCGCGGTGCGGTTCGCCGCGCCAAGCTGTACTACCTGCGTGACCTCCGCGGCAAGGCCGCGAAGATCAAGGAGAAGCGCGACCGCTGATCCACCGTCCCCCGGTACTCCCGGGGGATCGGAGCGCTCTAGGGGGCGCGGCTGCCGCACGGTAAGCTCACCCCCCGATGAGCACGCACGAACCATCCGCGGACCGCGACGGCTGTCCCGCACCCACTGGTGCGGACTCGCCGTCGCGGTCCGCGGCCGTTTCCACGACCGCGCCCGCCACGGCGCCGGTGCCCGCCACGGCGCCGGTGCCCGCCACGGCGCCGATGGTGGAGCCGGTGCTCGAGCCGGGCACCCGGCGCGTCCCCGAGACCCAGGCGCCCCGGGAGGCGGTCCCGGAATCCGAGCGGACCTCGGCCGACGGCTCGGTGGAGGACTCGGTGGAGGACTCGGCGGGCGCTGCGGCCGACGTTTCGGTGGACGAGCCCGGGGTGGTGCCCCGTTCGCGCTCGCGTGACCTCCTTCTGCTGGTGGGTATCTGCCTGCTGTCCCTGCTCCTGGTGAACGCCTTCGTGGCGCGGCCGTTCGCGGTGCCGTCCGGGTCGATGGAGAACAGCCTGCGCCCGGGCGACCGCCTGATCGCGAACCAACTGGCCTACTCCTTCGGAGGGCATCCGCAGCGCGGTGATGTCGTGGTCTTCGACGGGAGGGGCTCCTTCCTGCGTGGGTCGGCCGAGCCGACCGGGTTCGGGAACGCACTGCGCTCGCTCGTCCGGGATCTCGGACTTGCGCCGGCCGACGACTCGGTCTACGTCAAGCGCGTCATCGGCGTCGGCGGGGACCGGGTGACCAGTACCGGGCCGGGCGCGCGGATCACCGTCAACGGCGTACCGGTCGACGAGTCCTCCTACCTCGCACCGGGGGACGAGCCGTCGAAGGTGGCCTTCGATGTGGTGGTGCCGGCCGGAAAGCTGTGGGTCATGGGGGACCACCGCGATGCCTCCCGTGACTCGCGGGACCACCTGGGTGAGCCCGGTGGCGGGTTCGTGCCCGAGGGCAAGGTGATCGGACGGGCGGAGTGGGTGGTCTACCCGGTCGGCCACTGGACCGGCCTGGACCGGTCGGCGGCGTTCGCCGCGGTAGGGGGGACCGGTGGCCATGGGGACCAGAGGTAGGGGCCGCCTGGCGGACCGACCGTCCGACGCGGTACCGGGCGATCCGGCGGGAGCACGCGGACCGGGGACGTCCGGTCCGGAGGCAGCGACGCCCATCCGCGGGCGGGCCGACCGTCGGCGTACCGCCCGCCGGGCCGCCCGCCGCCGCAAGCGCTCGCTCCTGCACGAGATCCCGCTGATCGTCCTGGTGGCACTGCTGGTGGCCCTGGTGATGAAGACCTTCATGGTGCAGGTGTTCGTCATCCCCTCCGGTTCGATGGAGCAGACCATCCAGATCGGCGACCGGGTGCTGGTGGACAAGCTCACCCCCTGGTTCGGTGCCGAGCCGGGGCGCGGCGACGTCGTGGTGTTCAAGGATCCGGGCGGTTGGCTGGAGGCCGACCACAAGCCGTCCACGGATGGGCCGGTACTTCGCGGGGCGAAGCAGGTCCTCACTTTCGTCGGGCTGCTGCCGTCCGACAGCGAGCAGGATCTGATCAAGCGGGTGATCGGTGTCGGCGGGGACACCGTGGAGTGCTGCGACGAGCAGGGCCGCCTCAGCGTCAACGGCACGGCGGTGGACGAGCCGTACCTGTCGCCGGGCAACCCGCCGTCCCGCCAGCCGTTCAAGGTGAAGGTGCCGCAGGGGCGGCTCTGGGTGATGGGCGATCATCGGGACGTGTCGGCCGATTCCCGTTTTCACATGGGTAATCCGGGGCAGGGCACCATCCCACTGAGTGGTGTGGTCGGTCAGGCGTTCGTGGTGGCCTGGCCGGTCGGCCGGGTCCATCAACTTGATGCGCCGGGTTCACTCTCCTCAGTGGCCCGGTCCGCGGACCTCCGTGGAACTGGGCCGGAAGCGATGGATGTTGGGCCGCTTCCGAAGGAACCTCCGCTCGTTATGGGTGTGTTGGGCATCCTTCCGCTCATCGGCCGAAGGCCCGGGCGGCCTCGGGAGTAGGCCCGGCTGACCGGTGGAGGGCCGGCCGGCGTGCGTGGGAGCGCGAGCCGGATGCCTGGGAGTGATAGAGAAGTGCTGGTGCGGCCGGTACGCGACAACGGCCGCGTCCGGAGGCTGTGCCGGTGTCAGGTGTCCCCCAAGAGGGCGGCCCTGGGGCCGGGGCACGGTCGATGGTGGAGGTAGTGCCCGCTGTGCGGCACTGTGAGCGCGGACGCGCAGGCGTCCGCACAGCTGGGAGGAGACGTTGTGGGGGATTTGGTGATCGGCGCCCGCTCAGGCGCCGGAGAGCCCGAGGGCTCCGGTCATCGGGCGGAACGGTCGACGGAGTCCGCAGTGTCTTCGAGTTCCGCGGAGGACGCGGCGGTTCAGTCCGCGGACGAGCAGGGCAGTGGTGCGGGCGACGGTTCCGACGCCCGGGACGACGTGAGCTCTGACGGCGGGTCGGAGGAGAAGGCCGGCGGCAAGGAGCACAAGCAGCGCTCGTTCTGGAAGGAACTGCCGATTCTGATCGGCATCGCGCTGGTCCTGGCGCTGGTGATCAAGACTTTCTTCGTCCAGGCGTTCTCCATTCCGTCGGAGTCGATGCAGAACACGCTTCAGGTCGGCGACCGCGTCCTGGTGGACAAGCTGACCCCGTGGTTCGGAGCCGAGCCCGAGCGGGGCGAGGTCGTGGTGTTCCACGACCCGGGCGGCTGGCTGGCGGACGAGCCCACCAAGCAGAGCGACAACTCCTTCGTGCGGGGGGTGCAGGACGTGCTCAGCTTCGTCGGCCTGATGCCCTCCGAGAACGAGAAGGACCTGATCAAGCGGGTCATCGCGGTCGGTGGGGACACCGTCGAGTGCGAGGGCGAGGGGCCGGTCAAGGTCAACGGGATCGCTCTCAACGAGCCGTATGTGTTCCCCGGTAACACCCCCTGCGGGACGAAGCCCTTCGGCCCGGTGAAGGTGCCGGACGGCCGGATCTGGGTGATGGGTGACCACCGAGCGGACTCGCTGGACTCCCGCTTCCACATGGACCAGCCGGGTGGCGGCACCGTTCCGGTGGACGAGGTCATCGGACGGGCCTTCGTGGTGGCCTGGCCGATCAACCACTGGTCGACACTGCCGGTGCCGGACACCTTCGACCAGAAGGGTCTGGCGGCGGCCGTGCCGTTCGTTCCGCCCGTGGCCGGCGCGGTCGGCGCGGTCAGCCTGCTTCCGCTGGTGCGCCGGCTGAAGGGCCGGTCGGAGCGCGCGAAGCGGTCCTGACCACCACCGGGTCGCCCCCGGGTCTTGCGCGGGCCGTGGTACCGACGAGTAATCTGCTCGGACGTGCCACGGCCCGCCGGGTTTTCCGCCTGTGGCCCCGGCGTGCCATGAGCGGTCCCGGGTCAGGCAGGGGTGGATGGTTTCGATGAGCAGTGTCGCGACACCGACGGCGGACCGCCCGCCTGCGCCCGGACGGTCCCGGCCCAGGCCGGCCGCGGTGCTGCAGGGCGTGCTGATCGGGCTCGGTCTGGTCCTGCTGGTCGGCGGCTTCGTGGTCATGGCGCTGGACTACCGGCCGTACGGCATTCCGACCGGTTCGATGACCCCGACGCTCAAGGTCGGGGACACCGTCGTCGCCCGGCAGATCGACGGCAAGGACGTCGGCCGGGGTGACGTCGTGGTCTTCCGCGACCAGGCGTGGGGCGGTGAACTCATGGTCAAGCGCGTGGTCGCGGTCGGCGGGGACACCGTGGCGACCACCGGGGACGACCAACGGCTGACCGTCAACGGCAAGCCGGTGGAAGAGCCGTACCTGGAGACGCAGGGCCCGCAGGGGAGCGCGTTCAGCGTGGACGTGCCTCCTGGCCGGCTCTTTCTGCTGGGAGACAACCGACAGGGGTCGCTCGACTCCCGCCTCCACCTGGAGGTCGACGGCGGCACGATCCCCGCCACCGAGGTGGAGGCCCGGGTGGAGGCCACCGTCCTGCCCTTCGGCCGGACGGGTCTGTTCGCCCGCACCACCGCCTTCGACGCGCTCGGTGGGCCGAAGGCCGGCGAGCCGGGACCGTTGGAGCCGGCCTTCTACGCCACCGTTGTAGGCGCGGCGATGATCGTCGTGACCTGTGGGGTGAGCGGGGCGGCCGGTGCGGCCCGCCGGCTGGGACGCCGCCGCGACGCTTGACGGGTGCCACGGCCGCCGCTCCGGCGGGCGCCGCCGCCCCGGTCGGCGGCGCAGCCTCAGTTCGAGTCGGCGCCGACGGCCGCGCGACCGCCGGCGCCCGTGGCCCGATCGCTCTGCCGAACATCGCCCCGGCAGGTCCTGCCGGGTGGCAGGATCGAGGGGATCGGCCCGACGAACGAGGGGAGGGGGGAGGGCGGCGATGACGGCCAAGCACCGCAAGGCTTCACGGATCCTGCTGTTGGACGGGCAGGACCGCCTGCTTCTCTTCCGGGGCTCGGATCCGGTGGTGCCGGACGTCACCTGGTGGTTCACCCCCGGAGGAGGCCTGGAACCGGGGGAGAGCACTCGCGAGGCCGCGGTGCGCGAGCTCGCCGAGGAGACGGGGCTGCGGGGCGTGGACCTCGGGCCCGTGGTTGCGTACGACACGGTTTCGTACTCCTTTCGGGAGCAGCGCTACGAGCAGGAGCAGTGGTTCCACCTGGCCCGGACCGTGGAGACGGTGCTCGATCATTCGAGGATGGGCAGGGACGAGCACGCCGAACTGCTCGCGGCACGCTGGTGGACGGTCGAGGAGCTGGGGGAGACCGCCGAAACGATCTATCCGATCGGGCTGGCGGACTTCGTGGGGCGACTGCTGGCCGAGGGGCCGCCAGTCACGCCGGTAAGGCTCTGAGGGTGAGTGCGGTGGTCCACAATGGGTGGACGTGACAAGTTGAGGGGACGCCTGGATGAGTGCCGAAGATCTCGAGAAGTACGAGACCGAGATGGAGCTCAAGCTCTACCGGGAGTACCGGGACGTCGTCGGCCTGTTCAAGTACGTGATTGAGACCGAGCGACGCTTCTACCTCACCAACGACTACGAGCTGCAGGTGCACTCGGTCCAGGGCGAGGTCTTTTTCGAGGTGTCGATGGCGGATGCGTGGGTCTGGGACATGTACCGGCCGGCCCGGTTCGTCCGTAAGGTCCGGGTGCTGACCTTCAAGGACGTGAACATCGAGGAGCTCGCGAAGAGCGATCTGGAGCTGCCCTCGGACGAGTCCGGGTTCGGGAACTGACGTTGGACCGCTCGGTCCCGCGGTGTCCAGGGGAATTTCGACTTTCCCGGGATTCTCACTCCTGCGAGTGACAGAAGTTATCCACAGGCCCGGGTTATCCACAGGAAATAGCAACCCTCTGGCCCTGTCCCGGGTCGCACGGAAACCTCCGCGTCGGAGGTGGTCACCGTGCAGGACACCAAGCGCACCACGCGTAAGCAGAGTGAGACGCCCAAGGCCCGACCGAGTGGGCAGGCCCGGCGCAGGGCGGCGAGGGCGCCGGAGGAGTACCAGGCGGAGCTGTCCGGGCTCGGAAACAGGCCAGCTCCGCCGCGCACTGAGCAGGCCGACCCGGAGAAGGCCGGTCCTGAGCGAGCCGTTCCCGAGAAGGCCGTTCCTGAGCGGGGCGGTCCGGGGAAGGCCCTGTCGGGGCGCGGCACGAACAACGGGCTGGGCCGTTACGGGGAGCGGGTCGCCGCCCGGCGGCTCGCCGAGAGCGGCCTCAGGATCCTGGACCGCAACTGGCGCTGCGTCGAGGGCGAGCTGGACATCGTCGCCCTCGACGGCGACACCCTGGCCGTTTGTGAGGTGAAGACCCGCTCCGAGCGGGGATTCCAGCAGCCGAGCGAGGCCATCGACCGAGCCAAGGCCGCCCGACTCCAGCGATTGGCGGAGCGCTGGGTGGCGGAGCGCTGGCCCGGCCACTTCGCCAGGTTGGCCGGCCCCGGGTACAGCCCCGTGCCGGCGGACCCGCAGTGGCCGCCCGTGCCGCCCGGCGGCGTCCGGATCGACCTCGTGGCCGTCATCAACCGGGCCCGGGGCGCCGCCTCGGTGGACCACCTGAGGGGGGTGGTCTGAGATGGCCTTCGCCCGTACCTGTTCCGTCGCGCTGGTCGGCGTCGACGGTGTGATCGTCGAGGTCCAGGCCGATCTGGAGCCCGGAGTCGCCGCCTTCACCCTGGTCGGTCTGCCCGACAAAGCCCTCTCCGAGGCCCGCGACCGGGTGCGCGCGGCCCTGGTGAACAGCGGCGAGGTCTGGCCGCAGCGAAAGCTCACCGTCGGACTCAGCCCCGCCTCGGTACCGAAGAGTGGCAGCGGCTTCGACCTCGCGGTGGCCTGCGCCGTCCTCGCCGCCGCCGAGCGCTTGGATCCGTCCTCCATCGCCGAACTGCTGATCATCGGCGAGCTGGGGCTCGACGGGCGGGTGCGCCCGGTACGCGGCATCCTGCCGTCGGTGCTCGCCGCCGCCGACGCCGGTTACCAGCGGGTCGTGGTGGCCGAACAGACTGCCGCCGAGGCCTCCCTGGTCCCGGGCGTGACCGTCATCGGCGTGCGCAGCCTGCGGCAGCTCGTCGCCGTCCTGACCGGCGCACCCGAGCCGGAGGAGCCGCCCGACCCGATCAGCGGCCGCCCGGATCCCCTGATGGCCGGGCTGATGCTCCCCACCGCAGGGGTGCGCGGACTGCCCGACGACCGGGCCGCCCGGCTGGACCTGGCGGACGTCGCCGGCCAGTACGAGGCCCGACGCGCGCTGGAGATCGCCGCCGCCGGTGGTCACCACCTGTACTTGAAAGGTCCACCGGGCGCGGGCAAGACCATGTTGGCGGAGCGGCTCCCGGCGCTGCTGCCGCCACTCACCCAGAAGGAGGCCCTGGAGGTCACCGCCGTGCACTCGGTGGCCGGCCTGCTCCCGGCCGGTCGGCCACTGATCGACTGCGCGCCGTACTGCGCACCGCACCACTCCACCACCATGCCGGCCATCGTCGGCGGCGGCAGTGGCCTGCCCCGACCGGGCGCGGTCTCGCTGGCCCACCGGGGTGTGCTGTTCCTGGACGAGGCGCCGGAGTTTCCGGTCAGGGTGCTCGACGCGCTGCGCCAGCCGCTCGAATCGGGGGAGGTGGTGATCGCCCGATCGGCCGGATCGCTCAGGCTGCCGGCCAGGTTCCTGCTCTGCCTGGCCGCGAATCCCTGTCCCTGCGGGCGGTACTCGCGGCGGGGCGAGGGGTGCGAGTGCACTCCGGCGATGGTCAGCCGGTACCAGGGGCGGCTGTCCGGACCGCTGCTCGACCGGGTCGACCTCCAGGTCCAGGTCGCTCCGGTGACCAGGGTCGAGCTGATGGAGCGGGACACCACGGCGGAGAGCACCGCGACCGTGGCGGCCCGGGTGCTTGCCGCGCGGGAGCGCGCGGCGGCACGGCTGGCGCACACACCGTGGCGGACCAATGCCGAAGTGCCCGGCCATGAGCTGCGGACCCGATGGCAGCTCGGCCCCAACGCGCTGAACGATGCCGCCCGACAGCTGGAGCGCGGTCTGCTGACCGCCCGCGGCCTGGACCGGGTGCTCAGGGTCGCCTGGACGGTCGCCGATCTCGCCGGGCGCGACCGGCCGGACCAGCGGGACGTACGGACGGCCCTGGTGCTCCGCACCGGTGTGGAGCAGGGGCTGCCGTTGACCGAGCGCTCCTTCGGCCGGCTCGGCGGCGAGCCGCTGCCGCCGGCCGGGCCGAATGGCGACCGGCTGCTCCGTGCCGGTCCACCTGCCGCGACACCCGATCAGCGGCCGAGCGACAAGGAGACCTGAGCATGAACCAGACGATGAACCACCCTCAGCACCCCTCCGAAGCGGGGCGGGAGGCCGAGCCCGAGCGTCTCGCCAGGGCAGCGCTGAGCAGGCTCAGCGAACCGGGCGACGCTGTCCTGGGTCGGTGGCTCACCCAGCTCGACGCCGCCGATGTCGTCCGGGCGATCCGGGACGGCACCGTCCCCGACCATCCGGGCCCGGACGCGGAGCGGCTCGCCGCCTACCGGGCCAGGCTGGTCGACGTCGACCCCGTCGCGGACCTGGAGCGAGTGCGTACGGCCGGTGGGCGCTTCATCATTCCGGGCGACACGGAATGGCCGAGCCAACTCGACGACCTGGGAGCCGGCAGACCGCTCGGGCTCTGGTTGTCCGGGACGGGTTCCCTGCGACTGCTCGCCCTCCGCTCGGTCGCGGTCGTCGGCGCGCGGGCCTGCACGGCCTACGGAGCGCACGTCGCGGGGGAGCTGTCGGCGCAACTGGCCGAACGCGGGTGGGTGGTGGCCTCCGGCGCGGCGTACGGGATCGACGCGGCCGCCCACCGGGGTGCGCTGGCCGTCGGGGGGATGAGCATCGGAGTCCTCGCCTGCGGGGTCGATGTGGCCTACCCGAGGGGCAACGCCCAGTTGATCCGACGGATCGCCTCCCAGGGACTGCTGCTGAGCGAGCTTCCGCCGGGGGAGCACCCGAACCGGTTCCGGTTCGTGCTGCGCAATCGCGTGATCGCGGCCCTCACCCGAGGGACGGTGGTGGTCGAGGCGGCGTTGCGCAGCGGGGCGCTGAGTACGGCCAGACGCGCCCGGGACCTCAACCGGCACACGATGGGTGTCGCCGGCCCGGTGACGTCGGAGCTCTCGGCCGGAGTGCACGCCCTGATTCGCGGCGGCGCCACGCTGGTCACCGACGCGGCGGAGGTCGCCGAGCTGATCGGCGCGATCGGTGACGACCTCGCGCCCCAACGCGGCGGGCCGGTGCTGCCGAGGGACCTCCTGGAGCCGGTCGTGGCGAGGGTCCTGGAGGCGGTGCCGGCGACGGCGGAGGGTGCGCCGGTGGAGCGCCTGGCCCGGCAGTCGGGTCTCCCGCCGGACGAAGTGCTCCACCGGCTCTACGAGTTGGGGTCGCTCGGCTTCGTGGAACGGCACGGTGCTCACTGGCGACTGGTGCGTGGCCGGTGACCGATCGGGCGGATCAGGACGAATCGGGAGGCGGCCGGGTGCGCCGCCGTCGGCGGGAGGTGGGGCGGTGAATCGCCGGTCAAGGCGTTCACCCCCGCTGCCGGGTCCCGGCGACACGAACGCCACCGGATCGGGGGACGACCGAGTGGCGGTAGCACATTGCAGTGAGTCGGTCACGCTACGCTCGCCATGCCTTCCCTATCAGCACATGACTCGGCAGAACGGCGCAGACCAACGCATGCCCACACACATTCCCGGACACAGAGTGACCGGTGGCGCCCGGTCCTCGGGAGGGCCGCGGACCGAGCGGCGCCCCGTGACCGAGTTCCCGCCCAAGGCGACGGGTGCGATGGGGGCCCTTGCCCGGCAGGGTGGCCGACCGGCGCACACCGGCGCGTACGCCGGTCGGCCGGACGAGCCCGGTCCGCCGGACGCTTCCGAAGCGGCCGGTACGTCCGAAGTGGCTACCGCCCCCGAGGTGGCCGCCGTCCCCGGCCCGGCCCAGGGCCAGGACGCCGCGCCCGTACCCGCGGAGACGTCCACACAAGCGGAGGTGCCCGCTCCCGCCGGAACGCCGACACCACGGCGGGAGTCGGGCGTCGGCTCCGACCGCACGGCGCTGGAAGCGCTCTGGCGCTCCTACAAGGAGACGGGCGACCAGCGATTGCGGGAGCAGCTGATCCTGCACTACTCACCGCTCGTCAAATACGTGGCGGGCCGGGTCGGGGTCGGTTTGCCCTCCAACGTCGAGCAGGCGGACTTCGTCTCCTCGGGTGTCTTCGGGCTGATCGACGCGATCGAGAAGTTCGACATCGATCGGGCCATCAAGTTCGAGACCTACGCGATCAGCCGGATCCGCGGCGCGATCATCGACGAGCTCCGGGCCCTGGACTGGATCCCGCGTTCGGTGCGGCAGAAGGCGAAGGCGGTCGAGCGGACGTACGCGACCCTGGAGGCCCGGCTGCGCCGCACACCGCACGAGCCCGAGGTCGCGGCCGAGATGGGCATCGCGATCGAGGACCTGCACGCCATCTTCAGCCAGCTCTCCCTCGCCAACGTGGTGGCGCTGGACGAACTGCTCCACCCGGTGGGCGAGGGCGGGGACCGGCCAAGCCTGGGCGACACCCTGGAGGACCGCGGCGCGGACAACCCCGTGGAGGTGGCCGAGGACCGGGAGCTGCGCAGACTGCTGGCACAGGCGATCAACACCCTGCCCGAGCGGGAGAAGACCGTCGTGACGCTCTACTACTACGAGGGCCTCACCCTCGCGGAGATCGGCCAGGTGCTGGGGGTGACGGAGAGCCGGGTCAGCCAGATCCACACCAAGTCGGTGCTGCAGTTGCGAGCCAAGCTGTCGGACATCCGGTAGCGGCCCCTTCGGCACCCGATCGTTCGGCAGCACCGACCCCTGGCGGGCTGCCTGCGGGGTGCTTCCGCCCTTCCGCCGGATCCCCTCCACGCACCCCGTCATGCGCGGCGCCGTATCGGCGGGGTGTAGGGCTCCGTACAGTGGGACAGTGCCGAAGATCCGAGCGGCCACTTTGGCCGAGCACCGACAGCTGCAGCGGGCAGCCCTCCTCGATGCTGCCCGCAGCCTGCTCACCGAGGGGGGAATGGATGCCCTGACCTTCCCCGCGCTCGCGGCGCGCACCGGTCTGGCGCGCTCCTCGGTCTACGAGTACTTCCGTTCCCGCGCCGCTGTGGTCGAGCTGCTCTGCGAGGTCGACTTCCCGCTCTGGGCGGCCGAGATCGAGGCCGGGATGGAGAGCTGCGACACCGCGGCGGCCCGGATCGAGGCCTACGTCCGAGGTCAGCTCGCGCTGGCCGGGGACCCTCGGCACCGGGCAGTGGCGGCGATCTCGGCGCTGGAGCTGGACGAAGCGGCGCGCGAGCGGATCCGGGCGGCCCACGGCAAGCTCGTCGGCCTGGTGGTCCAGGCCCTCCAGGACCTCGGTCACGAGCAGCCGCGGCTGGCTGCCGGGCTGCTCCAGGGAATCGTGGAGGCCGCCGTTCGGCAGGCCGAGCAGCGTCCTACCGGTGGACCGGCCCTGAGTCAGGAAGTGATCGCGGACGCCGCGGTCGCGCTCGCCCTGCACGGCCTGGGCGGGAGCTGACCGAGCCGGGCCCGGCGCTCCCGTCCGAGCACCGGTCTCAGCGCTCCCGTCCGAGCGGGAGCAGTCGGGCCGCACCGGCTCCGAAGAGGGCCAGGGGATCGAGGTACCAGTCGCCGCGCAGCAGCCCCCAGTGCAGGCAGTCGTGGCCGGCGCAGTGGACGGCACCGGGGGTGAGCTGCCCGATCACTTCGCCGGCCGTGACGGTGGTGCCGGTGGCGAGGCTCCCGGTGACCGGCAGATAGGTGGTCCGCAGCGGCGGAGATCCTGAGGCCGGGTGGGTGACGGTGACCACCGGTCGGCCCGCCACCAGGCCGGAGAAGGAGACCACCCCGGGGGCGGCCGACCGGATGTCCGCACCACCCGTGGCGGCGAGATCGACGCCCCGGTGTCCGGCGGCCCATGGTGTGGCCGGTGCCTCGAAGCGCCTGACCAGCCCACCCGGGCCGCCCACCGGCCACACCCGTCCGCTCCCGGAACCCGCACCGCCCCCGGAACTGGCACTGGCACCGGCATCGGCATCGACGGAGTCGCGCGAGCCGTGCCCCGCCGCCTCGGCGGCATGGCCCACCGGCCCCGGCAGAACGGTCAGCAGCAGGGTGGTCACCGTCACAAGCGCGAGCAGCAGCCGGCGGTTGGGTCCGGGCCCCGGCCCGAGTGGCGGGGGCGACGACAAGCCCCCGACCCCGCCGAGGGCGCCGGACGACGCGGTGGTGGACGAAGCGGCGCCGGACGGCGCGGCGGGGGAGACGGGCGGAACGAACGGAGCGGTGGCTTCCAGGGCGGTTGTCATGCCGCCGAGGTTCTCCGGGGTACGCGAGCCCGACCAGCCCCACCCCGATTCCTGTGGACAACCGGGCCCTGTGGACAGCCGCCATCCCTCCCACGGGTGACGCGCCCCGAGTGCACCCCCGGCGCGAGCTCCTCCGAGCACGCCCCCCCGCCCCCGCATCCACCCCTGCACGCGGCCCCTCGCCCCCACCCCCCGGCCTCCCTACCCCAGCCCGGGCCAGGCCGTCCCACCGCCCCCGCCGTCCTGCCCCCGTCCACCGCCCCACCGGCCGTCCCGGCGCGGTCCCGTCCACCCTCCCTCCCGCTTCCCCGCCCGCCTCCCCACCGACCTCCCGTCCCTGTGGAGTCGCCTGCGGCTCGGCGCTTCCCGTACACTTCACACGCGACCCGGTCCGCCGGGTCGACTTCGCACGCCCCGCCACCGGTGGACGGATGCGGCTCAGCCGCCGCCCCCGCCAGGTGCGAGTGCCGCTCGGTCCGCCGAGCCCGAAGGGTCTCCGGACCACTCGGGCCGAAGCGGCTCGGCACGTTCGGGGCGTCAGGCGTGGCTGTCACCTGACTGTCACGGACAAAACCGAGCCTGACCCGGCCGTACGCAGACGCCGAGCGGGGAGCGCCACCGCGCGACCCACCACGTCGACTGCGCGGAGCCGGGCGCAACACCTTAGGAGTACGGCTATGGCCGTCGTCACGATGCGGGAGCTGCTGGAGAGCGGCGTCCACTTCGGTCACCAGACCCGCCGCTGGAACCCGAAGATGAAGCGCTTCATCATCACGGAGCGCAACGGCATCTACATCATCGACCTCCTGCAGTCGCTGAACTACATCGACCGCGCCTTCGAGTTCATCAAGGAGACCGTTGCCCACGGCGGCAGCGTCCTCTTCGTCGGCACGAAGAAGCAGGCCCAGGAGGCCATCGCCGAGCAGGCCACCCGCGTGGGCATGCCCTACGTGAACCAGCGCTGGCTCGGCGGCATGCTGACCAACTTCCAGACCGTCTACAAGCGCCTTCAGCGGATGAAGGAGCTCGGCGAGATCGACTTCACGGATGTGGCCGGCTCCGGCCTCACCAAGAAGGAGCTCCTGGTTCTGGAGCGCGAGCACACCAAGCTCGAGAAGACCCTCGGCGGTATCCGCGACATGCAGCGCGTTCCCAGCGCCGTCTGGATCGTGGACACCAAGAAGGAGCACATCGCTGTCGGCGAGGCCCGGAAGCTCAACATCCCGGTCGTCGCGATCCTCGACACCAACTGTGACCCCGACGAGGTCGACTACAAGATCCCGGGCAACGACGACGCGATCCGCTCCGTCACCCTGCTGACCCGTGTGATCGCCGACGCCGTCGCCGAGGGCCTCAAGTCCCGCGCGGGTGTCGCCAAGGGCGACGCGAAGGCCGAGCCGGGCGCCGACCAGCCGCTGGCCGACTGGGAGAAGGACCTCATCGAGGGCGAGAAGAAGGCTGAGGAGGCTCCGGCCGCCGACGCCGACGCCGCCACCGAGGCCCCCGCCGCCGAGGCTGCTGCCGAGGTCGAGGCCCCCGCCGCCGAGGCCCCCGTCGCCGAGGCTGCGGCCGCCGACGAGGCTCCGGCCGAGCAGGCCTGACGTACCAAGGGTGAGGGGCACTCGCCGGTACGACACCGGTAAGTGCCCCTCTCTCCCGTGCCGGGACCGAACCAGCGGTCCCGGCACAACCCCACGCAGACACGCGAGACGCGAGAAGAGATTCACACCATGGCGAACTTCACCGCCGCGGACGTCAAGAAGCTCCGTGAGCTCACCGGCGCCGGCATGATGGACTGCAAGAAGGCTCTGGACGAGGCCGAGGGCAACGTCGACAAGGCCGTCGAGCTGCTGCGCATCAAGGGCCAGAAGGGCGTCGCCAAGCGCGAGGGCCGTGACGCCTCCAACGGCGCCGTCGCCGCGCTGATCGCCGAGGACAAGAAGTCCGGCGTTCTGGTCGAGATCAACTGCGAGACCGACTTCGTCGCCAAGGGTGACAACTTCGTGCAGGTCGCCGACGCGATCGCCGCCCACGTCGCCGCGTCCGCTCCGGCCGACCTGGACGCCGCGCTGGCTTCCGAGATCGAGCCCGGCAAGACCGTCCAGCAGTTCGTGGACGAGGCCAACGCCACCCTGGGCGAGAAGATCGTCTTCCGCCGCTTCGCCCAGTTCGCGGGTGACGGCTTCGTCGCGGTCTACCTCCACAAGACCAGCCCCGACCTCCCGCCGGCCGTCGGCGTCCTGGTCGAGCTGGACAAGGAGAACGCCGAGGTCGCCAAGGACGTCGCGCAGCACATCGCCGCCTTCGCGCCGAAGTACCTCTCCCGCGAGGACATCCCGGCCGAGGACATCGAGAACGAGCGTCGCGTCGCCGAGGCCACCGCGCGCGAGGAGGGCAAGCCCGAGGCTGCCCTGCCGAAGATCGTCGAGGGTCGCGTCACCGGCTTCGTGAAGGAGTTCTCCGTCCTGGAGCAGGCCTTCGCGAAGGACAACAAGAAGACCGTCGCCAAGGTCCTCGAGGAGAACGGCGTCGCCCTCAAGCGCTTCGCCCGCTTCCGCGTCGGCGCCTGAGCCACGTTCCACCGGACTCCCGGCACGTTTAGGCTGGGAACCGCCCCCGCCCGCTGACCAGGGCGGGAGGGACGCGCCGAACGGGCTCACCCAGCGTCATCCGTCTATGGGCGGGCCGCGTCGGCACCATGAACGACGAGGAGGCCATTGCCGTGCAGGACACCGTACCGGTTCCCGCGGCAGTGGCCTCCTCGCGTGTACGCGCAGGTCGGGGATCCGCACACCCGCGCCTGTGAACCAGTAGGTGTAGAAGGAGAAGTCCATGCAGGAGACGCAGGAGACCGCGCAGGACCCGCAGGCCGGCTCGCCCCGCCGGGTGCTGCTGAAGCTGTCCGGTGAGGCTTTCGCCGGTGGCGGCGGGCTCGGCGTCGACCCGGACGTCGTGCACGCGATCGCCCGTGAGATCGCCACGGTCGTCCGCGCCGGTACCGAGGTCGCGGTGGTCATCGGTGGTGGCAACTTCTTCCGCGGCGCCGAACTCCAGGTGCGCGGCATGGACCGGGCCCGCTCCGACTACATGGGCATGCTCGGCACCGTGATGAACTGCCTGGCGCTGCAGGACTTCCTGGTCAAGGAGGGCATCGAGACCCGGGTCCAGACCGCGATCACCATGGGCCAGGTCGCCGAGCCGTACCTGCCGCTGCGCGCCGTCCGGCACCTGGAGAAGGGCCGTGTGGTGATCTTCGGCGCCGGTATGGGCATGCCCTACTTCTCCACCGACACCACGGCCGTCCAGCGTGCGCTGGAGATCCACGCGGACGTGCTGCTGATGGGCAAGAACGGCGTGGACGGCGTCTACGACTCCGACCCCCGGACCAACCCGGACGCGGTCAAGTTCGACGCGCTGGAGTACTCCGAGGTCATCGCGCGCGACCTCAAGGTCGCCGACCTCACCGCGATCACGCTGTGCAAGGACAACAACCTCCCGATGCTCGTCTTCGAGCTGCTGGCGGAGGGCAATATCGCGCGTGCGGTGAAGAGTGAGAAGATCGGCACACTCATCAGCCAGGATTCTGTCCGGGCCTGAGCAGCAATCAGCCGTACGGGACGGCGTCGCTACGCCGGCACCGCGTTCGGCGGCCGCCACACCGCGACCGGCTTCGACACCGACACCGGTCGGGACAACAGCAGATGAACCGGACAGGGAGTACACAGTGATCGAAGAGACCCTCCTCGAGGCCGAGGAGAAGATGGAGAAGGCCGTCGAGGTCGCCAAGAACGACTTCGCCGCCATCCGGACCGGCCGTGCGCACCCGGCGATGTTCGCCAAGATCGTGGCCGAGTACTACGGCGCCGTGACGCCGATCAACCAGCTGGCCTCGTTCTCCGTGCCGGAGCCGCGGATGGCCATCGTCTCGCCGTTCGACAAGACCGCGCTGAAGGCCATCGAGCAGGCGATCCGCGACTCCGACCTCGGCGTCAACCCGTCCAACGACGGGTCCATCATCCGGGTGGTGCTCCCCGAGCTCACCGAGGAGCGTCGCCGCGACTACATCAAGGTCGCCCGCGGCAAGGGCGAGGACGCGAAGGTCTCGATCCGTTCCGTGCGCCGCAAGGCCAAGGACGGCATCGACAAGCTGGTCAAGGACGGCGAGATCGGCGAGGACGACGGCCGTCGCGCCGAGAAGGAGCTCGACGACACCACGGCCAAGTACGTGGCCGCCGTCGACGAGCTGCTGAAGCACAAGGAAGCCGAGCTGCTCGAAGTCTGATGAACGACGCCCCTGACGCCCCTGGCTACTGGGGCCCATCCGATCAGCAGCACCAGCAGTACCAGCCGCACCCCCCGTACCGGCCGGCGCACGCGCCGCAGCCGGGCGCACCGGGCGCTGCGGGTGACCCCGGCCACCGAACGGGTCACTCGCAGCAGCCTCCGGTGTACTGGGGCGGTGACGCGGAGGAGACTCAGGTCATGCCCCCCGTACCGGCCGACCCAGGGCCCGACCCCGCCGAGGGGCCGACCCGGGAGGCCGGTCGGCTGAGCGGACCGCTGTTCCGGGACGAGCAGCCCCGGACCGCGGTGCCGGGCGCGGCGGAGACGGTCGTGCTGCGCGCGATCACCGACGAGACCGCCCCGGCTCCCGGCCGCGGCGGCCCGCCGTACCCGGGCGTCCCGGCGTACTCCGCGCCGCCGCAGAGCCACCCGGCGGCCGGGCAGCCCCACCCTGTGCCGTTGTCCCACCCAGGGCAGGAGACACCCGTGGCCCAGCCCGCTCCGCAGCCGCAGCCCCGCAAGCAGCGCGGCGGTCGCAACCTCCAGGCCGCGATAGGCGTGGGCGTCGGCCTCGGCGCGGTGATCATCGCCTCGCTGTTCGTGGTGAAGGCGCTGTTCCTGTTCGTGGTGATGGCGGCCGTGTCGGTCGGGATCTGGGAGCTGACCAGCCGGCTGGCCGAGCGCAAGCAGATCAAGGCGCCGCTGGTCCCGCTGGTCGCGGGCGGCATCGCGATGATCGCCACCGGGTACTGGGCCGGCGTCCAGTGGGCGGCGGCCTCGCTGGCGCTGACCGGCCTGGCGGTGATGGTCTGGCGGATGGCCGAGCCGCCGGAGAACTACCTGCGGGACATAACGGCGGGCATCTTCACCGCGTTCTACGTGCCGTTCCTGGCCACCTTCGTGGCGATGATGCTGGCGGCGGACGACGGCCCGCAGCGGATCGTGCTGTTCCTGATCGTCACCGTCTGCAGCGATACCGGCGCCTACGCGGTGGGCTACAAGTTCGGCAAGAACAAGCTCGCCCCGACGATCAGCCCGGGCAAGACCCGTGAGGGCCTGGCCGGCGGCATCGGCCTGTCGATGCTGGCGGGCGCGCTGCTGATGGAGCTGATCATCGACGGCGGCAGCTGGTGGCAGGGCCTGATCCTGGGCGGCTGCGCGGCGGTCGTGGCGACCCTGGGGGACCTGGGCGAGTCGATGATCAAGCGTGACCTCGGCATCAAGGACATGGGCTCGCTGCTGCCCGGCCACGGCGGCATCATGGACCGGCTGGACTCGCTCCTGCCGACCGCCCCGGTGGTCTGGCTGCTGCTGGCGGCCTTCGTCGGCAGCTGAGCCGGCCGGGCGGATCCGAACGGTGGGAGCCGTCGAGGGGCTCCGGACGCCTGGCGTCCGGAGCCCCTCGGCCGTCTGGCGAGGTCCTAACGTCTGCGACACTGGATGAACCATGCCTAAGCCCGGAGAACTCACCTTTGTCGCGCCGCGTGGCGCCAAGCCCCCGCGACACCTCGCCGACCTGAGCCCCGTCGAGCGCAAGGAGGCCGTCGCCGAGCTGGGCGAGCAGCCGTTCCGCGCCAAGCAGCTCTCGAACCACTACTTCGGCCGGATGTCGAACGATCCGGCGAGCTGGACGGACATCCCCGCCGCCAGCCGGGAGAAGCTCACCGAGAGCCTGCTGCCCGAGCTGATGTCGGTGGTCCGGCACGTGTCGTGCGACGACGACAACACCCGCAAGACGCTCTGGAAGCTGTTCGACGGCACGCTCGTCGAGTCGGTGCTGATGCGCTACCCGGACCGGGTCACCATGTGCATCAGCTCGCAGGCGGGCTGCGGCATGAACTGCCCGTTCTGCGCGACCGGCCAGGCCGGGCTGACGCGCAACCTCTCCACCGCCGAGATCGTCGAGCAGATCGCGGCAGGGATGCGCGCGCTCAAGGAGGGCGAGATCCCGGGCGGTGAGGCCCGCCTCTCCAACGTGGTCTTCATGGGCATGGGCGAGCCGCTGGCGAACTACAACCGCGTGCTGGCCTCGATCCGCCGGCTCACCGACCCTGCGCCGGACGGCTTCGGCCTCTCCCAGCGCGGCATCACCGTCTCCACCGTGGGCCTGGTGCCGGCGATGAACCGCCTCGCGGACGAGGGCCTCTCCTGCCGCCTCGCGCTGTCGCTGCACGCCCCGGACGACGAGCTGCGTGACGAGCTGGTGCCGGTCAACACCCGGTGGAAGGTCGCCGAGGTGCTGGACGCGGCGTGGAACTACGCGGAGAAGTCCGGTCGCCGGATCTCCATCGAGTACGCGCTGATCAAGGACATCAACGACCAGGCGTGGCGGGCGGACCTGCTCGGCCGGCTGATCAAGAACCACCGGGTGCACGTCAACCTGATCCCGCTGAACCCGACGCCGGGTTCCAAGTGGACGGCCTCCCGGCCCGAGGACGAGCGCGAGTTCGTCCGGCGGCTGCAGGCGCACGGCGTGCCCACCACCGTCCGTGACACCCGCGGCCAGGAGATCGACGGCGCCTGCGGCCAGCTCGCCGCGGCGGGCTGAGACACCGGGCCGGCCCCGCCGGGCCCGCCGGCCCGGTGCGGGCGCCGGTTCAGCGCAGACCGGCGGCCGCCAGCGCGGCGGTCAGCCCGCCGGTGACCAGCAGCACGGTGCCGACCGCGAGGGTCCGCAGGGCCACCGCACCGAACAGCAACCGGGGCGGGGTGCCGATCCGCAGCAAGGCGTCGGCGACGTCCCGGCGGGCGGTGCGGAGCTCGGCCAGCCGGGACACCACGGCGGCCACCGCGCAGCCCAGCATCAGACAGGCCTCGACGGCGGGCAGGGTGTCGGCGCTGCCGGGCACCCCGATCCAGTAGCGGATGGTGGTGAGCACCACCGCGACCGCCAGGGTGAGCACGGCCAGCGGCGGGCCGAGCCGGCGGGCCTGCGCGGTCAGCCCCCGTCCGGCGAGCAGCCGCAGCGGGGTCGGCCGGCCGACGGCGAGCAGCGTTCCGGTCCAAGACAGCAGCGGGCCGGTGAGCAGGGCGAGCCCGACGGCGCTCGCCGCCCAGCCGCCCAGCGCGGCGGTGCTGGTGGAGCCGAGCCCGGCCGGCAGGTGGATCGGGCGGCCGTCGGCGGCGGCGCCGGGACGCAGCGCGATGAGTTCCAGGGCGAGGCCGATCACGGCCAGTCCGACCGGCAGGGCGATCCGCAGGGGGCCGAAGCCGGTCGGTACGGGCTGCCGCCTGCCGGGCAGGGTCTCGGCGATCGGCACCGCGGCGGCCGCCGCGATCCCCGCGGTGAGCGGGACCAGGGCGATCAGCGTGACGGGCGCGGCGGCCGGCAGCGGAAGGCCCATGCCGACCTCGGGGGCGAGCGAGGGCCCGGCGATGTCGTTGCGCAGGACCAGGAAGAGCAGCAGGGTCAGCGCGGAGCCGAGGGTGCAGGCGAGCGCGATCTCGCCGGCGATCAGGGTCCGGATCCGGGCGGAGCCGGCGCCGGCCGCGGTGAGGCCGGTGATCCGTTCGGGGCGCCGGGCCGGTACCGCGCGGGCGGCCACGGCGGCGAACCAGGCCACCGCGGCGAGCGGGGGCAGGCACCAGAGCAGCCGGGCGACGGCGTCGGCGCCGCCCGCCGGGTCGCTCATCGCCCGGCCGAGGGCGCGCAGCAGGAACGCGGCGACGACCGCGCCGGCCAGCGCGGTGAGCAGCCAGCGGCCGAGGTCGGGCACCCGGTAGCCCCGGGCCAGACGGAGATAGAACACGTCGACTCTTTCAGCGGCGGGGCGGCGTCATCGGCGCGTGGCCGACACGGCGGACGCTCCGGTGGCTCCCGGCGCGGCGGCGGTTCCGGCGGTTCCGGCGATTCCGGCCGGTCCGGGGGTGCCGCGCGGGACGGGGGCGGCGGGGGCGGCCAGCCGTCCGTCGACGAGTGCGACGGCGCGGTCCGCGTACCGGACGAGCTCGGGGTCGTGGGTGGCCAGGACGAGGGTGAGCTGGTGCGAGCGGGCCGCGCTGGTCAGTATCCGCAGGACCTGGTCGGCGGCCTCGCGGTGCAGCGGCGCGGTCGGGTCGTCGGCGAAGACGACCGGGGGCAGCGGGGCGAGCGCGCGGGCGACGGCGATCCGCTGGCGCTGGCTCTGGATCAGCCGGTCGGGCCGCAGCCGGGCGATGTCGCCGATGTCGAGCCGCTCCAACCACTCGGTGGCGGCGGTGTACGCGGCCTTGTTGCCGGCGCCGGCCAGCAGCAGGGGCAGGGCGACGTTCTCCCGGGCGGTCAGCTCGGGCACCAGGTGCGGTTCGGAGCCGACGAAGCCGAAGCGGTCGCGGCGCAGCCGTTCGCGGCCGGCCCGGCCGAGGGTGTGGACGGGGGCGCTGTTGAACCAGACCTCCCCCTCGTCGACCGGGAGGAGGGCGGAGAGACAGCCGAGCAGGGTGCTCTTGCCGGAGCCGCGCGGGCCGGTGACCGCCAGCACCTCGCCGTCCCGGACGCCGAGCGAGATGCCGCGCAGGGCGGGGGTGCCGTGATGGGACTTGACGATCCCCCGGGCCCACAGCACGTCGTTGTCAGGCGGGGCCGCTGACATGAGGTTCCATCCTGGGTGGCCGCAGGGATATGACAGTCGTCAGATTAGAACGACCGGGGCCCGGCGCGGTGGCGGCGCACTGGCCCATCAGGGGCAAATCACCCGGAAACAGGCGTGTTTGGTCCGAGAGATCGTCCGGGAAACGCCGCAGGGCGGTCCCGCGGGGAGCGGGACCGCCCTGCGGCGGAGGGTGGGGAAGGAAGATCAGGTCGTCAGATCTTGGCCCACGCGTCGGTGAGGCTGGTCCGCAGGATCTGCTCGATCTCGTCGAAGGTCGACTGGTCGGAGATCAGCGGCGGGGCCAGCTGGACGACCGGGTCGCCACGGTCGTCGGCACGGCAGTACAGGCCGTTGTCGAAGAGCGCCTTCGACAGGAAGCCGTAGAGCACGCGCTCGACCTCGTCGTCGTTGAACGACTCCTTGGTGACCTTGTCCTTCACGAGCTCGATGCCGTAGAAGTACCCGTTGCCGCGGACGTCGCCGACGATCGGCAGGTCGCGCAGCTTGTTCAGGGTGCCGAGGAAGTTCGCCTCGTTGTCCAGCACGTGCTGGTTCAGGCCCTCGCGCTCGAAGATGTCGAGGTTGGCGAGCGCCACCGCGGAGGAGACCGGGTGGCCACCGAAGGTGTAGCCGTGCAGGAAGGTGTTGTCACCCTTGTAGAACGGCTCGGCCAGGCGGTCCGAGATGATCGTGGCGCCGATCGGGGAGTAGCCCGAGGTCATGCCCTTGGCGCAGGTGATCATGTCGGGCTGGTAGCCGAACTTGTCGGCGCCGAACATGGTGCCCAGGCGGCCGAAGGCGCAGATGACCTCGTCCGAGACCAGCAGCACGTCGTGGCGGTCGCAGATCTCGCGCAGGCGCTGGAAGTACCCGGGCGGCGGCGGGAAGCAGCCACCGGCGTTCTGCACCGGCTCGACGAAGACGGCGGCGACGGTCTCGGCGCCCTCGTTGAGGATCGCCACCTCGATCTCGTCGGCGCACCAGCGGCCGTAGGCCTCGGGGTCGACGGTGCCGTCCGGGCCTTCGAGGAAGGCCGGGGCACGGTAGATGTTGGTGTTCGGGGCCTTGTGGGTGCCCGGCACCAGCGGCTCGAACGGGGCCTTCAGGCCCGGCAGGCCGGTGATCGACAGGGCGCCCTGCGGGGTGCCGTGGTAGGCGACCGCACGCGAGATGACCTTGTACTTGGTGGGCTTGCCGGTCAGCTTGAAGTACTGCTTGGCCAGCTTCCACGCGGTCTCGACGGCCTCGCCGCCACCGGTGGAGAAGAACACCTTGTTCAGGTCGCCCGGGGCGTAGTTGGCCAGGCGCTCGGCCAGCTCGACGGCCTTCGGGTGGGCGTAGCTCCACACCGGGAAGAAGGCGAGCTCCTTGGCCTGCTTGGCAGCGGCCTCGGCGAGCTCGACGCGGCCGTGGCCGGCCTGCACCACGAACAGGCCGGAGAGGCCGTCGATGTACTTCCGGCCCTTGTCGTCCCAGATGTAGGTGCCCTCGCCCCTGGCGATCGTCGGCACGGGGGAGTTCTCGTACGACGACATGCGGGTGAAGTGCATCCACAGGTGGTCGTAGGCGGTCTTGGAAAGGTCCTTCTGCGCCGGGTCGGCTGTCATCGGGTGCCCCAGGTGTAGGTCTGTTTCCGGAGCTTCAGGTAAACGAAGCTCTCGGTGCTCCGCACGCCGGGAAGCGCGCGGATGCGCTTGTTGATCATTTCGAGCAGGTGCTCGTCGTCCTCGCAGACCAGCTCGGCCAGGAGATCGAACGAGCCTGCGGTGCAGACGACGTAGTCGACCTCGTCGAGGGCGGCCAACGCGTCGGCGACGGGCTCGATGTCGCCCTCGACCCGGATCCCGACCATCGCCTGGCGGGTGAAGCCGACGGTGAGCGGGTCCGTGACGGCGACGATCTGCATCACGCCTTGGTCGAGCAGCTTCTGGACGCGTTGCCGTACGGCTGCCTCGGACAGGCCGACGGCCTTGCCGATGGCGGCGTACGGGCGGCGCCCGTCCTCCTGGAGCTGCTCGATGATCGCCTTGGAGGCGGCGTCGAGGGGAACGCTGGCGTTCCGGTCGCGGTTGGCCACGCCGCCACTGTGCCTGATCGGCCCTCTGTTCGCAAGCGCGGGATCTGCTGATTTCGTCGTGATCTTGGAAATCATGTACGGATTTCATTGCCGTGTCGAAGTTGTCCTGTCGATACCGGCTGTCGTACGGCTACTCTGGTCCGGTACGCGCGCGGCTTCGCAGCGCAGCGCGCGTCCCCCCGAACAGTGGACCGCGCCGCGCCCGGCGCGGCCACTCGGCGCCCTTCGCCCGGCGGATCCGCCGACGTACCATGGCGCCGGAATCTGCAATGCCGCAGGCCCAGACCGAGGAGAGACCCGTGAGCGACCTTCGCACGCTGCGCAACTACATCAACGGTGAGTTCGTCGATGCGGCGGACGGCCGCACGCTCGACATCGTGGACCCCACCACCGGCGAGGTCTACGCGACGTCCCCGCTGTCCGGCGCCGCCGATGTCGACGCCGCGATGGCCTCCGCCGACGCCGCTTTCCCGGTCTGGCGCGACGCCACCCCGAGCACCCGCCAGAAGCTGCTCCTCAAGATCGCCGACGCGGTCGAGTCCCGTGCCGACGAGATCGTGGACGCCGAGGTCCGCAACACCGGCAAGCCCCGCGCGCTGACCCTCTCCGAGGAGATCGGCCCGATGGTGGACCAGATCCGCTTCTTCGCCGGCGCCGCCCGCCTGCTGGAGGGCAAGGCCGCGGGCGAGTACATGGACGGGATGACCTCGATCGTCCGCCGCGAGCCGGTCGGCGTCTGCGCCCAGGTCGCGCCGTGGAACTACCCGATGATGATGGCCGTCTGGAAGTTCGCCCCGGCCATCGCCGCGGGCAACACCGTGGTGCTGAAGCCCTCGGACACCACCCCGGCCTCCACCGTGCTGCTGGCCGAGATCATCGGCGGCATCCTCAAGGACATGGAGCTGCCGGCCGGCGTCTTCAACGTGATCTGCGGCGACCGCGAGACCGGCCGGGCCATGGTCGAGCACCCCACCCCGGCGATGGCCTCCATCACCGGCTCGGTGCGCGCCGGCATCTCGGTCGCCGAGTCGGCGGCCAAGGACGTCAAGCGCGTCCACCTGGAGCTGGGCGGCAAGGCCCCGGTCGTGGTCTTCGAGGACGCGGACATCGCCGAGGCCGTCGAGGGCATCTCGGTCGCGGGCTTCTTCAACGCCGGCCAGGACTGTACGGCCGCCACCCGCGTGCTGGTGCACGAGTCGATCCACGACGCCTTCGTCGAGGCGCTGGCCAAGGCCGCGGCCGAGACCAAGACCGGTGGCGTGGACGACGAGGACGTGCTGTACGGCCCGCTGAACAACGCTAACCAGCTGAAGCAGGTCACCGGTTTCATCGACCGCCTGCCGACGCACGCCAAGGTCGAGGCCGGCGGCCACCGGGTCGGCGACAAGGGCTACTTCTACGCCCCGACCGTCGTCTCCGGGCTGAACCAGGACGACGAGATCATCCAGAACGAGGTCTTCGGCCCGGTCATCACCGTGCAGAAGTTCTCCGACGAGGACCAGGCGGTCGGCTACGCCAACGGCGTCGAGTACGCGCTGGCCTCCTCGGTCTGGACCAAGGACCACGCCCGCGCCATGCGGATGTCTCGCCGCCTGGACTTCGGCTGCGTCTGGATCAACACCCACATCCCGCTGGTCGCCGAGATGCCGCACGGCGGCTTCAAGAAGTCGGGCTACGGCAAGGACCTCTCCTCCTACGGGTTCGAGGACTACACCCGGGTGAAGCACGTCATGACTGCGATCTAGCAGGTCGTGACCGTCGGGCGGGGTATGACGGCGATCCAGTCGGTTCGCTGCGATCCAGTCGCGGTCACAGGTCTGGCGAAGGGCCCGGGTCGGGAACGACCCGGGCCCTTCGCCTTGCCATCCTGTCGGCCGTTCGGGTGACCGCCTGACAGGATGAACCTGCACTTCGGCACCGCGACTCCCTAGCCTTGCCGCATGAGCATCCCCACCGCTGACTCAGCTGCCGGCCAGGCCGTCAAGGCCGCCGACCGCGCGCACGTCTTCCACTCGTGGTCCGCCCAGGCGCTGATCGACCCCCTCGCGGTGGCCGGCGCCGAGGGCTCGTACTTCTGGGACTACGACGGCAATCGCTACCTCGACTTCTCCTCGCAGCTGGTGAACACCAACATCGGGCACCAGCACCCGAAGGTGGTCGCCGCGATCCAGGAGCAGGCCGCGAAGCTCTGCACCATCGCCCCCGGCTTCGCCGTCGAATCGCGCAGCGAGGCCGCCCGGCTGATCGCCGAGCGCACCCCCGGGGACCTCGACAAGATCTTCTTCACCAACGGCGGCGCCGAGGCCAACGAGAACGCCATCCGGCTGGCCCGGCTGCACACCGGGCGGCAGAAGGTCATGGCGACCTACCGCTCATACCACGGCGCCACCGCCAACGCGATCGCCCTCACCGGCGACCCGCGCCGCTGGGCCAACGAGACCGGCGTCTCCGGTGTCGTGCACTTCTGGGGCCCGTACGCCTACCGCTCCAACTTCCACGCCGAGAACGAGGCGCAGGAGTGCGAGCGCGCGCTGGAGCACCTGGAGCAGGTGATCGCGTTCGAGGGCCCGGGCACGGTCGCGGCGATCATCCTGGAGACCGTGGTCGGCACCGCCGGCATCCTGATCCCGCCGCCGGGCTACCTGGCCGGGGTGCGCGAGATCTGCGACCGCTACGGCATCGTCCTCATCCTGGACGAGGTGATGGCCGGCTTCGGCCGCACCGGCGCCTGGTTCGCCGCCGACCACTGGGGCGTCACCCCGGACCTGCTGACCTTCGCCAAGGGCGTCAACTCCGGGTACGTCCCGCTCGGCGGGGTGGCGATCAGCGCGGAGATCGCCGCGACCTTCGCCGAGCGGCCGTTCCCCGGCGGGCTCACCTACTCGGGCCACCCGCTGGCCTGCGCCTCGGCCGTCGCCACCATCAACACGATGGCGGAGGAGGGCATCGTCGAGAACGCCGCACGGATCGGCGAGGACGTGATCGGCCCCGGTCTGCGCGAGCTGGCCGAGCGGCACCCCTCGATCGGCGAGGTCCGCGGCCTCGGCGTGTTCTGGGCGCTGGACCTGGTCAAGGACCGCGCCACCCGCGAGCCGCTGGTGCCGTACAACGCGGCCGGCCCCGCCAACGCGCCGATGGCCGAGCTGGCCGCCGCCTGCAAGAAGCGCGGGCTCTGGCCGTTCGTCAACATGAACCGCTTCCACGTCGTCCCGCCGTGCACCGTCACGGAGGAGGAGGCAAAGGCCGGTCTCGCCGTGCTCGACGAGGTGTTGTCGCTGACCGACGAGCACACCGTCTGACCGGCGGACCGTCCGACCAGCAGGCAGTCCGACCAGCACACAGTCCGGCGTGCACGTGGCCCGACGACGTATCAGACCCGACAGGACGGCCCCGGGTGCCCGCGTGCGCCCGGGGCCGTCCCACGCCCCGGAGGCCCACCTTGTCCCGCACCACCCTCACCCGCCGCGGCGTGCTCGGCACCGCCGGGTTGATCGGCGCCGGCGCCCTGACCGGCTGCGGCATCCCGTCCGCCTACGTGGCCGAGGACCACCGCTCCGCGCCCGACCGCTCGGGGAGCGAGAAGCGGCTGGCGTTCTCCAACTGGACGCAGTACATCGACGTCGACGACGACGGCAACCGGCCGACCCTGGACGCCTTCACCGAGCGGACCGGGATCAAGGTCACCTACACCGAGGACATCAACGACAACGACGAGTTCTTCGGGAAGATCGGCCCGGTCCTCACCCAGGGCAGCGACCCCGGCCGGGACCTCATGGTGGTCAGCGACTGGATGGCCGGGCGGTACGTCTCGCTCGGCTGGGTACAGGCGATGGACCGCGCCAACCTGCCCAACGTCACCGCCCAGCTGGATCCGCAGCTGGCGAACCCGGCCTTCGACCCCGGGCGCCGGCGCAGCGTGCCGTGGCAGTCCGGGATCACCGGCATCGCCTACAACCGCAAGGAGCTGGGCCGCGAAATCAGGTCGACCGCCGACCTCTGGGCCCCCGACCTCAAGGGCCGGGTCACCCTGTTCGCCGGGCTGGACGAGGCGCTCGGCCTGCTGATGCTCGGGTACGGCGCCGACATCGGGGCCTTCACCGAGGACGACGCGCACCGGGCGATGGACCTGGTCCAGAAGATGGTCGACGGCCGGCACATCCGCCGCTTCACGGGCAACGACTACACCAGCGACCTGGCCTCGGGGGCCGCGCTGGCCTGCCAGGCCTACTCCGGTGACGCCGTCCAGCTCACCGCCGAGAACCCGGACATCGCCTTCGTGGTGCCCGAGGAGGGCGGCGAGCTCTGGGCGGAGAGCCTGCTGATACCCAACCGGGCCGACCACAAGACCAACGCCGAGCTGCTCATCGACCACTACTACCGACCCGAGGTGGCCGCCGAGCTGGCCGCCGCCGTGCAGTACATCTGCCCGGTGCCGGCCGCCCGCGAGGTGCTGGCGGACAGCGGGGACAAGGAGAAGGCCGAGCTGGCGGAGCACCCGCTGCTGTTCCCGACCGACGAGATGCGGGCACGGCTGCACACCATGCGCGACGTCACCTCGGCCGAGCGTCCAGGCCTGCACAAGGTCTGGGGCCGCATCACCGGGGTCTAGCCGCAGGGGGCCGGCCGAGGGGGCCGCGGCTCAGCGGCGCACCGCGTCCAGCCCGAGCAGCGCGACGTGCAGCGAGAGGCAGGACTCCACCTGGTCGAGGTCGACGCCGAGGATCCGTTCGACCTTGTGCAGCCGGTCGTAGAAGGACGGCCGGGACAGGTGCGCGGCGTCGGCCGCCGCCGACTTGTTCCGGCCCTGCTCCAGGTAGATCCGCAGCATCTGCACCAACTGGGCGTTGTGCTCGGCGTCGTAGGCGAGCAGCGGGCCCAGCTCGCGCTCGACGTAGGTCTGCAGCCGGGCGTCGTCGCGCAGCAGGTGCAGCAGGCCGCGGAGCCGGACGTCGGGCAGCCGGTAGTACGCGGCCGCCCGGCCGCCGGGGGCGTCGTGCAGTGCGGCGTCGGCGACCTGGGTGGCCTCCAGCAGGGTGCGCCGGGCGTCGCGCACCGAGCCGACCGAGGAGCCGGCGGCGACCACCGGCGCCGGCGCGGGGGCGGCCTCCCGGTCGGCCTCCGCCGTCAGCCGGCGCAGCGCCGCGGCGAAGGCGTCAAGCGCGGCGTGCTCGTCCTGCTGGGCGGCGAGGGCGATCAGCACGCCGACGCCCTCGTCGTCCAGCGCGCCGACGAGCGCGGAGAGCCGGCAGCTCCGGATCGCGGTGGCCGCCAGCTCGGTGAAGTCGCGCAGCCTGGCCTGGGCCTCCAGGGCGGCCGGGATGGGTCCGCGCCGCTGCCGCAGGACCACCCCGACCAGCCGGCGGCCCTCCAGCGGCACGCCGAGGGCCTGGGCGCGCAGCGCCACCTCGGAGACGGTCAGGGCATGGGTGAGGATGCCGGAGAGCAGCGTGCGGTGGGTCTGCCGCTCCAGGCTCTCGCGGTCGCGCACCACCAGCCGGTTGAGGGCGAGCGCGGAGGCGCCGCGCTCCAGCAGCATGGTGTGCGGGTGCGCGGTGCCCTCGGGCAGCGGCCCCGGGTCGGCGACCAGGACGAGCCGGCCCCAGTCCTGGCCGCGGGCGCCGACCGTGGTGACCAGCCAGCCGCTGCGCGGGTCGTGACCGGTACGGCCGGGCGGGCGGACCCCGCGCGAGCGGCGTTCCCAGTCCTCCAGCAGCTCGGTCTCGGGCCGGCCGGCGGTGTCGTGCGCCAGTACCTGGTGGGCGAGGTTCTCCAGCACCACCGGCCCGCCCGCCATCCGGGCCACCTGACGGACCACCTCGGCCGGCTCGGCGCCCTCCACCACCAGCTCGTTGAAGACCTGGTGGACCGCCTCCGAGGTGCGCAGCTGCTCCAGCTGGGCGTTCACCACCAGGGCGTGCACGGCCTCGGTGACGGCGACGAAGCGCAGCTCGCGGCGGAGCGCGATCAGCGGGAGACCGCGCTGCTCGGCGGCGTGCACCAGGGCGCGGGGCAGCGAGTCGAAGTAGCGCCGGCCGAACTCGATGACCAGGCCGGCCACGCCGACCTCGTCCAGCTCGCGCACGTACCGGGCCAGTCCCTCGCGGTCCTCGGGCAGCGCGATGCCGGTGGTCAGCACCAGCTCGCCGCCCTGGAGCACCCCGGCGACATCGGGCAGTTCGCTGACGTGGACCCAGCGGACCGGGCGCTCCAGGTGGTCGGTGCCGGCGACGACCTGGGGGAGGCCGCGCCGCATCACCTCCAGGTCGAGCACACGGGCGACGGTGGGGAGCATCGCGGGCCTCCAGGGTTCAGAGTGTCAGGTAAATCATCGCTCGCGGCGACGAACTGTCGCCCTGCCGGAACCCTTGCACCCTGTAAGGCCCTGCGCGGCTAGCTTTCCGGGGTGACCCTTGTCACGCCCCGGCGGCACCGGGCATGGTCAGCGGGTCGGCTGTGGCGAAAGACGACACAACCGCGGGAATCCGTCGCGTGACCGGAAAGCAACACCGGAATCCCTTGCCGGGGTCACGCCCGGCTGTCAGGATCGCGCATCCCGGTGACCGACCGGGCCGGTTTCCCCCGTACCGAGGACGCGGCGACTCGACCAGTCGTACGACGCCGGTGCGGTCCCCCGCCCGCCGGCACCTGCACCATGGCGGATCAGGCGGTCTTTCGCCTTGCGGGCAGTCGAACCACCGGCACTTGGAGGAACAGATGGACCTGACCGACTTCGGCGCGGGCGCGCAGTACATCGCCGGCCGGCAGAGCCGGGGGAGCGGCGAGCCCTTCCAGGTCGTCAACCCGGCGGACGGCAGCGTGGTCGAGCAGATCTCCCTCGCCTCCACCGAGCAGGTCGACGCCGCCGTGGCCGCCGCCCGCGCCGCGCTGCCCGAGTGGGCCGGCGCCACCCCGGGCGCCCGCTCGGAGGCGCTGACCAGGCTCGCCGCCGTGCTCACCGAGGCCGGCGCCGACCTCGCCCGGGTGGAGTCCGCGCAGACCGGCAAGCCGGTCAAGCTCTCCACCGAGTTCGACGTCCCCGGCACGATCGACAACGCCGCCTTCTTCGCGGGCGCCGCCCGCAACCTGGAGGGCAAGGCGGCCGGCGAGTACTCGGGGGACCACACCTCGTACGTGCGGCGCGAGCCGATCGGCGTGGTCGGCTCGATCTCGCCGTGGAACTACCCGCTCCAGATGGCCGCCTGGAAGATCCTCCCGGCGATCGCGGCGGGCAACACCATCGTCCTCAAGCCGGCCGAGCTGACCCCGCTGACCTCGGTGATGTTCGCCCGGGCCTGCACCGCGGCCGGCATCCCGGACGGCGTGGTCAACGTGGTCACCGGCGCCGGGCGCACCGCTGGCGAGCGCCTGGTCGCGCACCCGGACGTCGCGATGGTCTCCTTCACCGGCTCCACCCCGGTCGGCCGACGGGTCGCCGAACTCGCCACCGCGACGGTCAAGCGCACCCACCTGGAGCTGGGCGGCAAGGCCCCGTTCGTGGTCTTCGACGACGCCGACCTGGACGCCGCCGTGCACGGAGCGGTCGCCGCCTCGCTGATCAACAGCGGCCAGGACTGCACCGCCGCCACCCGCGCGTACGTGCAGCGGCCGCTCTACGACGCCTTCGTGGCGGGCGTCGCCGACCTCTACCGCACGATCCGGCTCGGCGACCCGCTGGACCCGCGGACCGACCTCGGCCCGCTGGTCTCCCACACCCACCGCGACCGGGTGGCCGGCTTCGTCGAGCGGGCCCGCGGGTACGGCGCCACCGTCGTCACCGGCGGACACGCCCCCGAGAAGGGCCACGACGGCACCGACCTCACCCGCGGCGCCTACTACCTGCCGACCCTCGTCACCGACGCGGCGCAGGACAGCGAGATCGTCCAGGGCGAGATCTTCGGCCCCGTCCTGGTCGTCCTGCCCTTCGACGGAGACGACGAGGGGCTGCGGCTGGCCAACGACACCCCGTACGGCCTGGCCGCCTCGGCGTGGACGAGCAACGTGCACCGTTCGCTGCGCGCCACCCGGGAGATCGCGGCGGGCTGCGTCTGGGTCAACGACCACATCCCGATCATCAGCGAGATGCCGCACGGCGGCTACAAGTCCTCCGGTTACGGCAAGGACATGTCGCAGTACTCGCTGGACGAGTACACGCAGGTCAAGCACGTCATGTTCGACACCACGGCGGTGGCCCGCAAGGACTGGCACCGCACCGTCTTCGGAGACAGATAACCCCTCCCAGGGGCGTTCCCCCACCGCCCCGACCCGACCTCTCCCCCCAGGAGGCCCGTTCCATGGTGTTCAACGAGCTCACCGACGGTCTGCCCGAACCGGTCCGCAGGGCCTGGGAACGCAGTCTGACCAGTGGCCGGGCCGCCGTCGGCAGGCGGACCCTGCTGCGCGCCGCCGCCCTCACCGCCGGTGCGGGCACGCTGGCCGCCTGCGGCATCCCGGCGGCGGGCACCGCCGGCACCGGTGACTCCACCGCGAACGCCGCCCCCGACCTGTCGGAGGACGAGCGGGAGGTGAGCTTCTCCAACTGGCCGCTGTACATCGACACCGACGAGAACGACCAGGAGAAGCACGGCTCGCTGGAGGCCTTCACCGCGGCCACCGGGATCAGGGTCAAGTACGCCGAGGACATCAACGACAACGTCGAGTTCTTCGGCAAGGTCAAGCCACAGCTCGCGGCCGGCCAGGACACCGGCCGCGACCTGATGGTGCTCACCGACTGGATGGCCGCCCGGCTGATCCGGCTCGGCTGGGCGCAGAAGCTCACCCCGGCCAACGTCACCACCGCGATCACCAACGTGGACTCCCGCTTCCGCGCCCCCGACTGGGACCCGGGCCGGCTCTACTCCTACCCGTGGGCCGGCATCCAGGTCGTGATCGCGTACAACCGGAAGGCGACCAGGGGCAAGGAGGTCACCAGCGTCGCCCAGCTGCTGGAGGACCAGGACCTCAAGGGCCGGGTCACCTTCCTCTCCGAGATGCGCGACAGCGTCGGGATGACCCTGCTGGACATGGGCAAGGACCCGGCGAAGTTCACCGCCGACGACTACGACGCGGCGATCGCCCGGCTGCAGAAGGCGGTGGACAGCAAGCAGATCCGCCGCTTCACCGGCAACGACTACGGCCAGGAGCTCTCCTCCGGGGACATCGCGGCCTGCGTCGCCTGGGGCGGCGACCTGATCCAACTCCGCGCCGACAACCCGGACATCGAGTTCGTCGTCCCGGAGCAGGGCTTCGTCTACGGGACCGACAACATGCTCGTCCCGGCCAAGGCCCGGCACAAGGCCAACGCCGAGAAGCTGATCGACTTCTACTATCAGCCCAAGATCGCGGCGCAGCTGGCCGCGGGCATCGGCTACGTCTCCGCCGTCACCGGGATGGAGAAGGAGCTCGCGGCCATCGCCCCGGACACCGCGGCCAACCCGCTGGTCGTCCCCACCCCCGAGATGGCGGCGAAGGCGCACGTGTTCCGCAGCCTGACCGAGGCCGAGGAGAGCTCCTTCGAGGAGAAGTTCTCCAAGCTCATCGGCGCCTGACCCCCTGACGGCAGAGAACCAGAGAGACACCACCCATGACAGAGCAGCTGCGCTCCGCGGCCACCGGTGGCGACGTCCGCCTCACCGGCATCGGCAAGACCTACGGCGCCTTCACCGCCGTCCACCCGCTCGACCTGACCGTCCCGCAGGGCTCCTTCTTCGCCCTGCTCGGCGCCTCCGGCTGCGGCAAGACCACCACCCTGCGCATGATCGCCGGGCTGGAGGAGCCCACCAGCGGCACCGTCCTGATCGGCGGCCAGGACGTCACCGCCCTGCCCCCGTACAAGCGCCCGGTGAACACCGTCTTCCAGAGCTACGCGCTCTTCCCGCACCTCGACATCTTCGAGAACGTCGCCTTCGGCCTGCGCCGGCGCGGCAAGAAGGACGTCAAGAAGCAGGTCGACGACATGCTGGAGCTGGTGGAGCTCGGCCAGTACGCCCGCCGCAAGCCGCACCAGCTCTCCGGCGGCCAGCAGCAGCGCGTCGCCGTCGCCCGTGCCCTGATCAACCACCCCCAGGTGCTCCTCCTCGACGAACCGCTCGGCGCCCTCGACCTCAAGCTCCGCCGCCAGATGCAACTGGAGCTCAAGCGGATCCAGACCGAGGTCGGCATCACCTTCGTCCACGTCACCCACGACCAGGAGGAGGCCATGACGATGGCCGACACCATCGCGGTGATGAACGGCGGCCGGGTCGAGCAGCTCGGCGCCCCCGCCGAGCTCTACGAGAACCCCGCCACCACCTTCGTGGCCAACTTCCTCGGCCAGTCCAACCTGCTGCCCGCCGACGTGACCGGGCAGCAGGGCGGCGACCTCCTGCTCAGCGCCGCCGGCGCCCGGCTCTCCGTGCCGAAGGCCCGGTGCGCCGCCGACGCGAGGAAGGTCCACCTCGGCGTCCGGCCGGAGAAGATCACCATCGAGCACTCCTCCGCCGAGGTCGCCGACGGCCGCAACCGGCTGGGCGGCACCGTGGTCGACTCCAGCTTCATCGGCGTCTCCACCCAGTACCTGGTGCGCACCGACGGCGGCCAGGAGGTGACCGTCTTCGAGCAGAACATGGAGCGCGACACCCGGATCGTCCCCGGTGCGCCGGTCGTCCTGCACTGGAACCCGGCGCACTCCTTCGCCCTGGACGCCGCCCAGGCGATCGACGCGGGCACCGGGGAGGAGGCGGCATGACCACCACCACCGCCGTGGCGCCGCCGCAGGCCGTACCCCCCGACGGCAGCCCGCTGCCCGGACCGGCCGCGCGGCCCAGGCGAAAGCTCACCCCGTACTGGCTGCTGCTGCCGGGCATAGCCTGGCTGGTCGTCTTCTTCGCGGTGCCGATGGTCTACCAGGCCTCCACCTCGCTGCAGACCGGCTCGCTGGAGAGCGGCTTCAAGGTCACCTGGCACGTCGCCACCTACTGGGACGCCCTGGTCGAGTACCGCTGGCACTTCGTCCGCTCGTTCGGCTACGCGGCCACCGCCACGCTGTTCTGCCTGGCCATCGGCTATCCGCTCGCCTACACGATCGCCTTCAAGGCGAGCAAGCGCTGGCGCAACGTCATCCTGATCCTGGTGATCGCGCCGTTCTTCACCAGCTTCCTGATCCGCACGCTGGCCTGGAAGACGATCCTCTCGGACGGCGGCCCGGTGGTCGGCGCGCTCAACGCGCTGCACGTCCTGGACCTCACCAGCGCCGTCGGCCTCACCTCCGGCGACCGGGTGCTGGCCACGCCGCTCGCGGTGGTGTGCGGCCTGACCTACAACTTCCTCCCGTTCATGATCCTGCCGCTGTACACCTCGCTGGAGCGGATCGACCCGCGCCTGCACGAGGCGGCCGGAGACCTGTACGCCCGCCCGTTCACGACCTTCCGCAAGGTGACCTTCCCGATCTCGCTGCCCGGCGTGGTCGCGGGCACGCTGCTCACCTTCATCCCGGCCTCCGGCGACTACATCAACGCCCAGCTGCTGGGCTCGCCGAGCGAGCAGATGGTCGGCAACGGCATCCAGAAGCAGTTCCTCAACGTGCTCGACTACCCCACCGCGGCAGCGCTGAGCTTCATCCTGATGGCCCTGATCCTGGGGATGGTGACGGTCTACATGCGCAAGGCCGGGACGGAGGAACTGGTCTGATGTCCCGAGTGATCAAGTGGATCCGGGCCCACCTGGTGGTGCTGGCCGGCCTGCTGGCCCTGGCCTACCTGGTGCTGCCCAACCTGGTGGTCCTGGCCTTCTCGTTCAACAAGCCGGTCGGCAAGTTCAACTACGAGTGGTCCGAGTTCTCCACCGACGCCTGGACCGATCCCTGCGGTGTGGCCGACATGTGCCAGTCGCTGTCGCTGAGCCTGGAGGTCGCGGTGCTCGCGACCGTCGGCGCCACCGTGCTCGGCACCATGGTCGCCTTCGCGCTGGCCCGCTACCGCTTCCGCGGCCGCTCCGCCACCACCGCGATGATCTTCCTGCCGATGGCCATGCCCGAGGTGGTGATGGCCGCCTCGCTCGGCACGCTCTTCCTCAACATGCGGATCCCGTTCGGCTTCACCACGATCCTCATCGCGCACATCATGTTCTGCCTGAGCTTCGTGGTGACGGCGGTCAAGGCGCGGGTGATGAGCATGGACCCGAGGCTCGAACAGGCCGCCCAGGACCTCTACGCGACCCCGACCCAGACCTTCCTGCGGGTCACCCTGCCGCTGGTCGCCCCCGGCATCGCCGCCGGCGCGCTGCTCAGCTTCGCGCTCTCCTTCGACGACTTCATCATCACCCAGTTCAACTCGGGCCCGACCACGGTCACCTTCCCGATGTTCGTCTGGGGCGCCTCGCAGCGCGGCATCCCGGTGCAGGTGAACGTCATCGGCACCGCGATGTTCATCGCCGCGGTGGTGCTGACCGTCGCCGGCCAGTGGCTCGGGAACCGCCGGAAGGCCACCGCCTGACCGGCACCGCCGGCGCCCCCGACGTAGCGTCGGGAGCGGCCGACAACCATCATCGATGTGCAGAAAGTGGCTGATAATGCATGGACTCCGCCCGCGCGCTCAGTGACGCCAGGCCCACCCCCTTCTGGCTGGAGGACCCGGGCCGGCCGGCGGCGCTGCCCGCCCTCGTCGGCGACACCACCTGCGACCTGCTGGTCGTCGGCGGCGGATACTCCGGCCTCTGGACCGCCCTCGTCGCCAAGGAGCGCGACCCCTCCCTGGACGTCGTCCTGGTCGAGGGCAACGAGGTGGGGTGGGCCGCGTCCGGGCGCAACGGCGGATTCTGCGCGGCCAGCCTGACCCACGGTTTCGGCAACGGGCTGCAGCGCTGGCCCGCCGAACTCGCCCAGCTCGAACGCCTCGGCGCGGCCAACCTGGACGGCATCGAGGCGACCATCGCGCGCTACGGGATCGACGCCGAGTGGGAGCGCACCGGCGAGATCGACGTCGCCACCCAGCCCCACCAGCTCGCCGAGCTGCAGGAGGTCGCCGAGGCGGTCGCCGAGTACGGACTCGACATCACCGTGCTCGACCGCGACGAGCTGCGGGCCGAGGTCGACTCGCCGACCTTCCTCGGCGGGCTCTGGGACAAGGAGGGCGTGGCGATGGTCCACCCCGCCAAACTCGCCTGGGGCCTCAAGGACGCCTGCCTCTCCCAGGGCGTGCGGATCTTCGAGCACACCCGGGCGACGGACCTCAGGGAGCACGGCGGCGGCATGGCCGTCCGCACCCCGTACGGACGGGTCTTCGCCCGCCGGGTCGCGCTCGGCACCAACGTCTTCCCGTCGCTGGTCAAGCGGGTCCGCCCGTTCGTCGTCCCGGTGTACGACTACGCGCTGATGACCGAGCCGCTCAGCGCCGAGCAGCTCGCCGCGATCGGCTGGAAGGGGCGGCAGGGGCTCGGCGACAGCGCCAACAAGTTCCACTACTTCCGGCTCTCCGCCGACAACCGCATCCTCTGGGGCGGCTACGACGCCGTCTACCACTACGGCGGACACGTCCGGCACGAGTACGACCAGCGGCCGGAGACCTTCCGAACCCTGGCGCACAACTTCTTCCGCTGCTTCCCGCAGCTGGAGGGGCTGCGCTTCACCCACGCCTGGGGCGGCGCGATCGACACCTGCAGCCGGTTCTCGGCGTTCTTCGACACCGCCCACCGCGGCCGGGTCGCCTACGCCGCCGGGTACACCGGGCTGGGGGTGGGCGCCACCCGGTTCGGCGCCGAGGTGATGCTCGACCTGCTGGCCGGGGAGCGCACCGAGCGCACCTCGCTGGAGATGGTCCGCTCCAAGCCGCTGCCGTTCCCGCCCGAGCCGGTGCGCTGGGCCGGCATCGAGCTCACCACCCGGTCGCTGGAGCGCGCCGACCGGACCGGTGGGCACCGCAACCTCTGGCTGCGCACCCTCGACCGGATGGGGCTGGGCTTCGACAGCTGAGCGGCCGCCCCGACGGCCTTCCGCGCCGATCACCGGCTGATCCGGTGATCGGCGCGGAGAATCCGCCGAGCCGATCCGATCCGAGCCGAGCTGATCCGAGCTGATCCGAGCCGAGCCGAGCCGAGCCGAGCCGAGCTGATCCGAGCCGAGCCGAGCCGAGCTGATCCGAGCCGATCCATCCGTTCGGCGAGGTGATCGCGCTATCCGTGTAAGAGAGACCCGCCGTCCGCCTCTCGTTGGTGACGGCGGGTCTCGGTTTCCCGCCGCGCCACGATCAGCAGCGCGCTGAGAAACGGGGACAGGACATGGAGAGCACCGGACTGCACTGGCTCGCCCAGGCGGCACCGGACCCGGACGCCTTCCGGGAACAGTGGGAACGCAGCGGGCTGGGCCTGATGCTGCTGCCGGCCGGCCGGCGCTGGGACGTCCTCTCGGTACCCGGCCGGCTCGGCCGTCCCGTCATCGACATCCTCGACTCCCGCTCCTGCGGGCCGGTCCTCGGCGACTCCGCCGGCGAGAGCGTCGGCTTCCTCGTCCCCGTCGGCACGGCCGCGCGCTGGGTCGGGACGGGCGTCCGGTGCGCCGGCGAAGGCACCTGGATCGTCGTACCGCACCCCGAACGGCACAACCGCGGCGTGCGCTGGCTCGTCCCGCCCGACGGCTCCGGACGGCTCAACGACCCGGTCGTGCTGGAACTCGCCCTGCACGAGGCCGCCGCCCGGCTCAGCGACTGGTGACGCCGCCGCGGCGCCGGAGCCGGGGCGCCGACCGGACGCGGCCCGGCGCACGGCCCGGGCGGCCGCGCCAGACTGGGAGGATGACCACCGCCCCGGACGCCGTCGACCCCTTCCTCCGCCCCGGCCGGGCGCAGTTGCGGCTCGCCGAGCCGGCCCGGCCCGTCTGCGACCGGCTCGGGCTCGCGCTCGCCGGTGGGCACGCGCTGCGCGCCCACGGAGTGCCGGCCTGCGCCCAGGACGGGCTGACCCTGGTGGCCGACGGCGGCACCGATCTGCCGCAGGCCGCCGCCGAGCTGGCCGCCGCCTACCGGGCGGCGGGCGGCGGGGTGGCCGAGCGCCCGGGCACCCCGCGCCTGGAACAGCTGTCCGTCCGGCTGACGCTCGGTGGGCGGTCGCACACGGTGGAGCTGCGCAAGGAGCCACTGGGCCACCGCCCGGTCCGCCTCGACCTCGGCGCGCCGGCGGCCGGGGAGCCCCCGCTGACGATGACCGTCGTCGCCCTGGAGGACGCGGCCGGACTCGCCACCGCGCTGCTCGCCGACCGGGGCCTGCCCCGGGACCTGCTCGACGTGCACGCCCTGACCGCCTGGTACCGGGAGGGGGAGCTGCTCGCACTGGCCACCGCGCTGGACGCGGACTTCCAGCCCGCCGTCCTCGCCGACCGGTTGGAGACGCTGGCCGACGCCGCCGACGGACGGTTCCGGGCCCGGGGAGCGGCGGGCGGCGCGGTGGCCGGGCTGAAGCGGTGGGCGTTGGCGTGGTCGCAGGACCTCCGCCTCGACCTGCTGGAGACCCAGGAGGCCGCGGACGGATTGCACGATCCGTACCTGGAGGACGTCGAGGCCCTGGAGGACCCGGAAGTCGAGGAGGACGTCGAGGCCCTGGGAGAGCGGGAGGGCCGGGAGGACCGGGAGCTCGTGGAGGACACCGGCGAGGCGGCACCGGTCGAGGACGCGGCGGGCGCGCGGTCGGCCGGTGCCCGGGAGGAGGCAGACGGGGCGACGGGGTCCGGTGGGGTCTGAGCTTCGCCCGTCCGGCCGATACGGCCGACGACCTGTAAGGCTGAATCCCGGATCCCCGTCAGCCTGTTCGTTGAGGCGGGCGATGACGGCCAGCAGACTGGGTGATGAGCGCGGTAGCCCCGTGATCCCGTCGCCCGGCCCTCTCGCGGGCGGCGCCACACAAGGGACCGGCGGCAGGACGCCGCCCGGGACTTCGGAGGCAGACGGACCATGAGCAAGCACATCATTCACTGGATCGGTGGCCGGCCGGTCGCCACCGCCGGCGCCGCACCCCGCCGCGGTGACCTCTTCGACCCGGCCACCGGCCAGGTCTCGGGTCACGTCGACTTCGCCGGGATCGACGAGGTCGACCAGGCGGTGGCCGCCGCCGCCTCGGCCTTCGTCGAGTGGCGCAACGCCTCGATCGCCAAGCGCACCACGGTGCTCTTCAACTTCCGCGAGCTGCTCAACGCCCGCCGGGACGAGCTGGCCGCGATCATCGTCGCCGAGCACGGCAAGGTGCACTCCGACGCGCTCGGCGAGATCGCCCGCGGCCTGGAGGTCGTCGAGTACGCCTGCGGCATCCCGCAGCTCGTCAAGGGCGGCTTCACCGAGCAGGCGTCCACCGGCATCGACGTCTACTCGATCCGCCAGCCGCTCGGCCCGGTGGCCGTCATCTCGCCGTTCAACTTCCCGGCGATGGTGCCGATGTGGTTCTTCCCGATCGCGATCGCGGCCGGCAACACCGTCGTCCTGAAGCCGTCCGAGAAGGACCCGTCCGCCGCCAACTTCCTGGCCGAGCTGTGGAAGGAGGCCGGGCTGCCGGACGGCGTGTTCAACGTCGTGCACGGTGACAAGGTCTCCGTCGACCGCCTACTGGAGCACCCCGACATCAAGTCGGTCAGCTTCGTCGGTTCCACCCCGATCGCCCGCTACGTCTACGAGACCGGCACCCGCTACGGCAAGCGCGTGCAGGCGCTCGGCGGCGCCAAGAACCACATGCTCGTCCTGCCGGACGCCGACCTGGACCTCAGCGCCGACGCGGCCATCAACGCCGGCTTCGGCGCGGCCGGCGAGCGCTGCATGGCCATCTCGGTGCTGGTCGCCGTCGACCCGATCGGCGACGAGCTGGTCGACAAGATCAAGCAGCGGATCGCCAACCTGAAGGTCGGCCCGGGCTGCAACGGCGACTCCGAGATGGGCCCGCTGGTCACCGGCCAGCACCGGGACAAGGTCACCTCCTACGTCGAGTCCGGTGTCGCCGACGGCGCCGAGCTCGCGGTCGACGGCCGCAAGCACCCGATCACCGCCGAGGACCGCAACGGCGCGCCGACCTCGGACGGCTTCTGGCTCGGCCCCACCCTGTTCGACCACGTCAAGCCCGGCATGTCCGTCTACAACGACGAGATCTTCGGCCCGGTGCTGTCGGTCGTGCGGGTCTCCTCCTACGAGGAGGGCGTGGCGCTCATCAACGCCAACCCCTACGGCAACGGCACCGCCATCTTCACCAACGACGGCGGCGCGGCCCGGCGCTTCCAGTACGAGGTGGAGGTCGGCATGGTCGGCATCAACGTGCCGATCCCGGTGCCGGTCGCCTACTACTCCTTCGGCGGCTGGAAGTCCTCGCTCTTCGGCGACGCCCACGCGTACGGCCCGGACGGCGTGCAGTTCTTCACCCGCGGCAAGGCCGTCACCCAGCGCTGGCTGGACCCCTCGCACGGCGGCATCAACCTCGGGTTCCCGACCAACAGCTGAGCCCCCGCCGCACTGCCGCCGCCGGCCGGACCCCTCCCCCCGGGGTCCGGCCGGCGGCTGTTTGCATCGCCCGGCCCGGCGGCGTAGTGTTCTCTAGTCGCTCGGCTGGGAGCACCGGACACGTGTCTACGCGGACGGTCCCGGAGCGGCCAATCCCTTGAAACATCACTTCCCGGTTCGGGCTGGGTTGTGCTTTGTCATTTCGACGGCAGGCACGGCTCATGCCTTATTCGGTGTGCCTGTTTATATGGATTGCGGCCGGATTCGCTTTTCGGGGCGGGGATCGGCTAGAGTTTGAAACGTCGGACAGGGCGTCAAGCCCGGGAAGACACCAGCGAGTTGGATGAACGAAGCGCCGGAAACGGAGCGGAAAACATCTGGTAAGCTGGAAACACGAAAGAACGAAGCGCCCGGAGGGCCCGCTGGAAGGCGGTCCGAAGGAAGTGTCCGTTCCTTGAGAACTCAACAGCGTGCCAAAAGTCAACGCCAGATATGTTGACATCCCCGGCCTTGATCCTTGTGATCGGGGTTGGAGATTCCTTTATGAAGTAAACACTAGCGAGGACGCAGTGCGCGGGGCCGCCCTATTCCGGTGGTTGCCGTGCCGCTCGACGCGAGTGCGGCTCGATTACGGGCAGACATTCACGGAGAGTTTGATCCTGGCTCAGGACGAACGCTGGCGGCGTGCTTAACACATGCAAGTCGAACGGTGAAGCCCTTCGGGGTGGATCAGTGGCGAACGGGTGAGTAACACGTGGGCAATCTGCCCTGCACTCTGGGACAAGCCCTGGAAACGGGGTCTAATACCGGATATGACCTTCCTCCGCATGGGGGTGGGTGTAAAGCTCCGGCGGTGCAGGATGAGCCCGCGGCCTATCAGCTTGTTGGTGGGGTAATGGCCTACCAAGGCGACGACGGGTAGCCGGCCTGAGAGGGCGACCGGCCACACTGGGACTGAGACACGGCCCAGACTCCTACGGGAGGCAGCAGTGGGGAATATTGCACAATGGGCGAAAGCCTGATGCAGCGACGCCGCGTGAGGGATGACGGCCTTCGGGTTGTAAACCTCTTTCAGCAGGGAAGAAGCGCAAGTGACGGTACCTGCAGAAGAAGCACCGGCTAACTACGTGCCAGCAGCCGCGGTAATACGTAGGGTGCGAGCGTTGTCCGGAATTATTGGGCGTAAAGAGCTCGTAGGCGGCCTGTCGCGTCGGATGTGAAAGCCCGGGGCTTAACCCCGGGTCTGCATTCGATACGGGCAGGCTAGAGTGTGGTAGGGGAGATCGGAATTCCTGGTGTAGCGGTGAAATGCGCAGATATCAGGAGGAACACCGGTGGCGAAGGCGGATCTCTGGGCCATTACTGACGCTGAGGAGCGAAAGCGTGGGGAGCGAACAGGATTAGATACCCTGGTAGTCCACGCCGTAAACGTTGGGAACTAGGTGTTGGCGACATTCCACGTCGTCGGTGCCGCAGCTAACGCATTAAGTTCCCCGCCTGGGGAGTACGGCCGCAAGGCTAAAACTCAAAGGAATTGACGGGGGCCCGCACAAGCAGCGGAGCATGTGGCTTAATTCGACGCAACGCGAAGAACCTTACCAAGGCTTGACATATACCGGAAACGGCTAGAGATAGTCGCCCCCTTGTGGTCGGTATACAGGTGGTGCATGGTTGTCGTCAGCTCGTGTCGTGAGATGTTGGGTTAAGTCCCGCAACGAGCGCAACCCTTGTTCTGTGTTGCCAGCATGCCTTTCGGGGTGATGGGGACTCACAGGAGACTGCCGGGGTCAACTCGGAGGAAGGTGGGGACGACGTCAAATCATCATGCCCCTTATGTCTTGGGCTGCACACGTGCTACAATGGTCGGTACAAAGGGCTGCGATGCCGCGAGGCGGAGCGAATCCCAAAAAGCCGGCCTCAGTTCGGATTGGGGTCTGCAACTCGACCCCATGAAGTTGGAGTTGCTAGTAATCGCAGATCAGCATGCTGCGGTGAATACGTTCCCGGGCCTTGTACACACCGCCCGTCACGTCACGAAAGTCGGTAACACCCGAAGCCGGTGGCCTAACCCGTAAGGGGAGGAGCCGTCGAAGGTGGGACCAGCGATTGGGACGAAGTCGTAACAAGGTAGCCGTACCGGAAGGTGCGGCTGGATCACCTCCTTTCTAAGGAGCACATGGCCGCTTGCAGGCGAATGTTCTGCACGGTCGCTCATGGGTGGAACGTTGACTATTCGGCACACTGGGTTGGCATCCGTTAGTACTGCTTCGGCGTGGAAGACGGATTGTTGATCGGGTGTGTCGGGCACGTTGTTGGGTCCTGAGGGAACGGCCGTATAGTCGTTGCTTCAGAGATGCCGGTCCCACTGAAGAGATGCCTTTGGGTGTCTTGGCGGTGGGTGACTGGTCGTTGTTTGAGAACTGCACAGTGGACGCGAGCATCTGTGGCCAAGTTTTTAAGGGCGCACGGTGGATGCCTTGGCACCAGGAACCGATGAAGGACGTGGGAGGCCACGATAGTCCCCGGGGAGCCGTCAACCAGGCTTTGATCCGGGGGTTTCCGAATGGGGAAACCCGGCAGTCGTCATGGGCTGTCACCCATACCTGAACACATAGGGTATGTGGAGGGAACGCGGGGAAGTGAAACATCTCAGTACCCGCAGGAAGAGAAAACAACCGTGATTCCGGGAGTAGTGGCGAGCGAAACCGGATGAGGCTAAACCGCGATGGTGTGAGACCCGGCAGGGGTTGCCATCGCGGGGTCGTGGGATTCTTCTTGATCGGTCTGCCGGCCGGTCGACGAGTCAGAAACCGTATGGGTAGTCGAAGGACATGCGAAAGGTCCGGCGTAGAGGGTAAGACCCCCGTAGACGAAATCTGTACGGCTCGTTTGGAGAACACCCAAGTAGCACGGGGCCCGAGAAATCCCGTGTGAATCTGGCGGGACCACCCGCTAAGCCTAAATATTCCCTGGTGACCGATAGCGGATAGTACCGTGAGGGAATGGTGAAAAGTACCGCGGGAGCGGAGTGAAATAGTACCTGAAACCGTGTGCCTACAAGCCGTGGGAGCGTCGTTCATCAGCTTGCTGGTGGGCCGTGACTGCGTGCCTTTTGAAGAATGAGCCTGCGAGTTTGCGGTGTGTAGCGAGGTTAACCCGTGTGGGGTAGCCGTAGCGAAAGCGAGTCCGAATAGGGCGATACAGTTGCATGCCCAAGACCCGAAGCGGAGTGATCTAGCCATGGGCAGGTTGAAGCGGAGGTAAGACTTCGTGGAGGACCGAACCCACCAGGGTTGAAAACCTGGGGGATGACCTGTGGTTAGGGGTGAAAGGCCAATCAAACTCCGTGATAGCTGGTTCTCCCCGAAATGCATTTAGGTGCAGCGTCACGTGTTTCTTGCCGGAGGTAGAGCACTGGATAGGCGATGGGCCTCACCGGGTTACTGACCTTAGCCAAACTCCGAATGCCGGTAAGTGAGAGCGTGGCAGTGAGACTGTGGGGGATAAGCTCCATGGTCGAGAGGGAAACAGCCCAGAACACCGACTAAGGTCCCTAAGCGTGTGCTAAGTGGGAAAGGATGTGGAGTCGCAGAGACAACCAGGAGGTTGGCTTAGAAGCAGCCACCCTTGAAAGAGTGCGTAATAGCTCACTGGTCAAGTGATTCCGCGCCGACAATGTAGCGGGGCTCAAGCACATCACCGAAGTCGTGTCATTGCAGCATTAAGGGCCAACGCCTGCTGTGATGGGTAGGGGAGCGTCGTGTGCCGGGTGAAGCGGCGGTGGAAACCAGTCGTGGACGGTACACGAGTGAGAATGCAGGCATGAGTAGCGATACAAGAGTGAGAAACTCTTGCGCCGATTGACCAAGGGTTCCTGGGTCAAGCTGATCTGCCCAGGGTAAGTCGGGACCTAAGGCGAGGCCGACAGGCGTAGTCGATGGACAACGGGTTGATATTCCCGTACCCGCTTTGAAGCGCCAACGTCGAACCAGGTGATGCTAAAGCCGTGAAGCCGGCCCGGAGTCTTCGGACAAAGGGACGTGGTGGAGCCGCTGGCCCAAGTCTGTAGTAGGTGAGCGATGGGGTGACGCAGGAAGGTAGTCCAGCCCGGGCGGTGGTTGTCCCGGGGTAAGGGTGTAGGCCGAGTGATAGGCAAATCCGTCACTCATTAAGGCTGAGACCTGATGCCGAGCCGATTGTGGTGAAGTGGATGATCCTATGCTGTCGAGAAAAGCCTCTAGCGAGTTTCATGGCGGCCCGTACCCCAAACCGACTCAGGTGGTCAGGTAGAGAATACCGAGGCGTTCGGGTGAACTATGGTTAAGGAACTCGGCAAAATGCCCCCGTAACTTCGGGAGAAGGGGGGCCATTCCTGGTGATGAGTCTTGCACTCTGAGCTGGGGGTGGCCGCAGAGACCAGCGAGAAGCGACTGTTTACTAAAAACACAGGTCCGTGCGAAGCCGTAAGGCGATGTATACGGACTGACGCCTGCCCGGTGCTGGAACGTTAAGGGGACCGGTTAGCTTGGATTCGTCCGGGCGAAGCTGAGAACTTAAGCGCCAGTAAACGGCGGTGGTAACTATAACCATCCTAAGGTAGCGAAATTCCTTGTCGGGTAAGTTCCGACCTGCACGAATGGCGTAACGACTTCTCGACTGTCTCAACCATAGGCCCGGTGAAATTGCATTACGAGTAAAGATGCTCGTTTCGCGCAGCAGGACGGAAAGACCCCGGGACCTTTACTATAGCTTGATATTGGTGTTCGGTTCGGCTTGTGTAGGATAGGTGGGAGACTTTGAAGCAGCAACGCCAGTTGTTGTGGAGTCGTCGTTGAAATACCACTCTGGTCGTGCTGGATGTCTAACCTGGGTCCGTGATCCGGATCAGGGACAGTGTCTGGTGGGTAGTTTAACTGGGGCGGTTGCCTCCTAAAGAGTAACGGAGGCGCCCAAAGGTTCCCTCAGCCTGGTTGGCAATCAGGTGTTGAGTGTAAGTGCACAAGGGAGCTTGACTGTGAGACTGACGGGTCGAGCAGGGACGAAAGTCGGGACTAGTGATCCGGCGGTGGCTTGTGGAAGCGCCGTCGCTCAACGGATAAAAGGTACCCCGGGGATAACAGGCTGATCTTCCCCAAGAGTCCATATCGACGGGATGGTTTGGCACCTCGATGTCGGCTCGTCGCATCCTGGGGCTGGAGTAGGTCCCAAGGGTTGGGCTGTTCGCCCATTAAAGCGGTACGCGAGCTGGGTTTAGAACGTCGTGAGACAGTTCGGTCCCTATCCGCTGTGCGCGTAGGAGTGTTGAGAAGGGCTGTCCCTAGTACGAGAGGACCGGGACGGACGAACCTCTGGTGTGCCAGTTGTCCTGCCAAGGGCATGGCTGGTTGGCTACGTTCGGGAGGGATAACCGCTGAAAGCATCTAAGCGGGAAGCCTGCTTCGAGATGAGCACTCCCACCTCCTTGAGAGGGTAAGGCTCCCAGTAGACGACTGGGTTGATAGGCCGGATATGGAAGCCTCGTAAGGGGTGGAGTTGACCGGTACTAATAGGCCGAGGGCTTGTCCTCAGTTGCTCGCGTCCACTGTGTTGTTCTGAAACAACGACCCCCATGACATGGCCTGTCGTGGGTGCGGTGATAAGTTTCATAGTGTTTCGGTGGTCATAGCGTGAGGGAAACGCCCGGTTACATTCCGAACCCGGAAGCTAAGCCTCACAGCGCCGATGGTACTGCAGGGGGGACCCTGTGGGAGAGTAGGACGCCGCCGAACAATCATTCCAAAAAGACCCCCTCCCGTTCGGGAGGGGGTCTTTTTGCGTTAACGTCTCCCCAGCACACCCCGCTCGGTGGAGAGGCGCGAACCGTTGCAGAACCTGACTCTTACCTGGCAGTCCGCCGGGGGCGCCGCGGTCGCTCTCTACGGAGGCGCGTACGCGGCCGCCCGGGTGCGGCGCGCACCGCTGTCGGCGCTGCTGCGGGAGGCCGGCACCTTGCTGGCGCTGTTCGCGCTCTGGCAGCTGGTGGGGCACCTCTCGCTGATGAGCGCCGAGCACGCGCTGGACCGGGCGAGCTGGATCCACCGGACGGAGCTGGCGATCGGCCTGCCGGACGAGGCCTCCTGGCAGGCGGCCGTGACCTCGTGTCCGGCCGTGGTGAAGGCGGCGAACTACTACTACGCGTCGATGCACTTCACCGTGATGATCGCGGTGCTGCTCTGGGTCTTCGTGCGGCACCGGGCCCGCTACCCGTGGGTGCGGAACACGGTCGTGATCACGACGGCGATCTGCCTGGCGGTGCAGTTCATCCCGGTGGCGCCGCCCCGGATGCTGCCGCAGGAGGGGTTCGTCGACGTCGCGGCCGAGTACGGGCAGTCGGTGTACGGCGGCGCGGTCGGCGGGATGGTCAAGGTCGCCCAGCTGTCGGCGATGCCGTCGGTGCACGTGGCCTGGTGCGTGCTGGCGGCGGTCGCGGTGATCAGGGTGTCGTCGAGCCCGCTGCGCTGGCTGGTGGTCCTGCACCCGGTGCTGACCGTCGCGGTGGTGGTGGTCACGGCCAACCACTTCTGGGCGGACGGCCTGGTGGCCGTGGTGATCCTGCTCTTCGCGTACGCGGTCCAGGCGGCCTGCGGCCGCCGGCGGGCCCGCCGGGCGGCGTCCGGTCCGGACGCCGCGGTGGCCGGAGCCCAGGCCGGGGAGCACGTCACCACCGGGAGCTGACCGGGGCGCGAGCAGTACGGGCCGGTGGGCCGGACCTCCCCGGAAGGGAGGTCCGGCCCACCGGCGTTCGCGTGTCGGGTGTTACTTGACCGGCAGTGCCACCCGGCCCCACGCGCTGTTGGTCATGGCCGCGGTGGCCCAGTACCAGGCGACCAGCCCGGAGGCCGCGGCGACCCAGCCGGCGAACTTGGCGAGCCCGCCGGAGGTGGCGAAGGTCGCGACGGCGGAGAGCACCAGGGAGACGGTCAGCAGGCCGTACACCGCGCGGCTGAACCAGCCAGCCTTCCAGCTCGCGGCGGTGAGGGTGAGCGCGAGCAGGGCCCAGAGCAGCAGGAACAGGCCAGCCGCGTTCTTGCCGGCCCCGCCGGCGGCCGACCAGGTGGCCCAGAAGGCGCCCAGGCTGGTGAAGGCCGTGCCGGTGAAGCCCTCGCCGGCCCGGAGCTGCCAGAGGCCGGCGATGAACAGGGTGAGGCCGCCGAGGAGGTGGGCGAGACGGGCGGAGTCCCCGACCCCGGTGCCACTGAAGATGCCAGTGGAGAGGAGGCCGTAGGCGAGGAGGGTCAGGCCGAGGGCGAGGTAACCGAGGTTCCCCGCGTCGGCTCCGGTGGAGCGGGCGTTCAGTGCCCCGGTAGCTTCGTTGCTCACCGGAGGCTCCTTTCACTCTGGGCGCGCGCAGGGCGCTGTGAACCGCAGGAGGATGTTCGATGAGGTGGATGCGCGCGACCGCGCCGAGGGCGCACCACAGGAGGGTGCGACGGCTGCGGTCAGAATGATGGGCCAGCGCGAAGAACTGCTGGTCGTGTCCCCGCCGGGGGATTCCCCGGTGAGATCGGTGTACCCGGCCGGACCAGCTTGTACCCTTGTGAATCACACAATTTGTGGCGTCGTCAGCTGTGGAACGCTCATGGTTGGACCCCGGGTGAGCAGACTCGGTCAGCCCGGGCGCTGGGTGGGGACGCGCAGGGTGAGGATCGCCATGTCGTCGGACGGCGGCTCCGGCGCGAAGCGTTCGACCGCCCGCTGCACGCGCAGGGCGACCGCACCGGCCGTCAGCCCGGTACAGCCGGTGAGCACCTCGGCCAGGCCGTCGTCGCCCAGCATCCGCGACCCCTCGCGGCGTTCGGTCACGCCGTCGGTGACGCAGAGCAGGACCTCGCCGGGGGAGAGCACCAAGTGCTCCGCGGTCAGGTCGAGTTCCTCCATCACGCCGAGCAGCGGCTGCGGGGTGGCGGCCCGGTCGACCTGGCCGTCGGTGCGCAGCCGCAGCGGCAGCGGGTGGCCGGCGCAGACCATGGACAGCTCGGTGCTGCCGTCCGGTCGGGGCGTGAGCTCGCCGTAGAGCAGGGTGAGGAAGCGGCTTCGCGAACCCTCGTCCAGGATGGCCGCGTTGAGCCTGCTGAGGACCTGCGGGGCGTCCAGTCCCTCGCGGGCGAGCAGCCGCAGCGAGTGCCGGGCCAGGCCGGTGACGGAGGCGGCCTCGGGACCGGTGCCGCAGACGTCGCCGATGGCGAAGCCGTAGGTGCCCTCGCGGATGGTGAAGAGGTCGTAGAAGTCGCCGCCGACCTCGTTGCCCTCGCCGGCGGCCTGGTAGTACACGTCCACCTCGACGCCCGGGATCTCGGGCAGGTCCGGGGGGAGCAGACTGCGCTGCAGCGCCTGGCTGGTGGCGGTGCGCTCGGAGTAGAGGCGGGAGTTGTCGAGGGCGAGGGCGGCCCGCCGGGAGAGGTCCTCGGCGAGTTCCAGGATCTCCTGGCGGAACCGGACGCCGGCCGGGACGCCGAGCGCGAGCAGGCCGATGACCCGGTTGCGGGCGGCCAGCGGCAGGACCACCGTCTCACCGAGCAGGCCGGAGAGCTCGGGGTTCGCGGAAAGCCCGCCGGTCCGCGCGGTCTCGGCCGGCGCCGCCCAGAAGCGGGCGCCGTGAGTGGGTCCGGAGTCCGGGGCGGGCGTCTTGTCGAGCAGGGCGCGCAGCGGGTCGATGCGGTCCTCGTCCTCGTGCAGCACGAAGGCGAGGGAGGCCGGGGCGCCGTGGTCGCCGTTGGTGTACACGGCGCACCAGGAGGCGAGGGTGGGGACGGCCATCTGCGCCATCAGGGCGAGCGTCTGCTCGTGCTCCAGGGTGCCGGCCAGCAGGTCGGAGGCCTCGACCAGGAAGGAGAGCGAGCCGCGGCGCAGCCGTTCGAGCTCGGTGAGCCGGGTGCTCTCGATGGCCAGGGCGACCCGGTCGGCGGCGAACTGCAGGCGCAGCGCGTCCTCGTTGTCGTAGCGGCCGGGCGCGGCGGCGGCGATGCCCAGCGAGCCGATCAGCCGGCCCTCGACCTTGAGCGGGACGGTGAGCAGCGAGCGCATGCCGCTGTCGCTGAGCACCGGCAGACCGGTCGGCCGGGTGGCGAGGTCCTCGTGGACGGACGGCAGGCGGGCGGAGTCGTAGCGGTTGCCGGTGCCGACCGGGAAGCGGGTGTGGCGGCGGTGGCCGGAGGTGAGGCCGGTGGCGGCCCGGACCTCGAACTCGGTCTCGTCGTCGGTGGTGAGCAGCAGGTAGGCGGCGTCGCCGTCGAGCAGGTCGCGGGCGCGTTCGACGGTGCGCTGGAGCAGGGTGTCCAGGTCGTCGGTGGCGGTGGGACCGGCGAGCAGGTCCAGCCGGGAGCCGGTCGGGTCGGGCTTGTCGCCGGGCAGCGCCCGGGCGGGCGAGCGGAGCACCGCGCGGTCGGGTTCGAGGACGAGCAGGCAGAGCGTGGACGGGACGCCCTCGGTGTCGCGGATGCGGACCTGCAGGCCGTAGACCTCGACGGTCCGGCCGTCGGCGTGGCGCAGGCCGTAGCTGCCCTCCCAGCGGGCCAGCCGCAGCGTCGCGGCCAGCCCGAGCCCGGTGCCGGGGCCCTGCGGCCAGACGGTGAGGTCGGCCCAGGGGCGGCCGAGCACGGTGTCGGCGGGGTGCTGGAAGAGCGCCTCGGCGTCCGGGTTCCAGGCGAGCACGCGGCCGTCGTCGTCGAGCTGGACGACGGCGACGTGGACCGGTCCGGCGCTGCTGGGCAGTTCGCTGCCCGGGGTGGCGGGGACGGCGTAGCGGGTGCCGGTGACGTGGGCGGGCAGGGCGAGCCGGAACCAGACGGTCTTGCGGCCGGCGGAGTACTCGACGCCCCAGCGTTCGGCGAGGGCGGAGCACATCAACAGGCCGCGGCCGCCTTCGCCGTCGGGGTCGGCGTAGCGCTCGGAGGCGGTGACGGGGACGTCGGCGAAGGACGGCAGACCGCGCTCGGGGTGGTGGTCGGTGACCTCGATCCGGACGGTCTCCTCCTCGCGCAGGCAGCAGACCTCGGCGGCGGTGCCGGCGTGCACCACGGCGTTGGTGACGAGTTCGCTGACCAGGACCACGGCGTCGTCGACGATCTCGGGCAGGCCCCAGCCCAGCAGCGCGTCCCGGACGAACGAGCGGGCGGCCGAGGCCGACCGGCCGACCGGTTCGAAGGTGGCGGCTGCGCGCGCGGTGACCACGTTGCCACTTCTCCTCTGCTCTGGCCTGGCTGCCCGGGTGCGGCGGCGACCTCCCCGTGGGCGCCGGCGGGGTGAGCGGCGGCGCTGGGGCGGGTCGTGGCCCGGTGCAGCGCCCCACCCTACTTTCCGGTTGGTTCCCCGTGGGGGCGGGGCGCCGAAACAGGCACCTGAGGGTGATTCTGCCCACCTGTTTCGGTCGGGGCGGTACCAACCGAGCGCAACCGGCCGTATACCCGGTGCCGGTGCTGCCAGACTGGGGGGTCCGTGACGCCCGTGGGAGCAGTACGGTCGATGCGGGTTCCGGTGGTCCGCGAGGTCACCGGGACGCTGTAGCGCCGACCGGTGTGGCTTCGCGCCCCGAAAACGGGGCACGGGGGATCACCGGACAGTTCACGATCTGGGAGGGGCCCGTTGAGTTCGGCCACCAAGGACGCAACCGGTACGACGCCGCCTGCCCAGCGCGGTGTGCGGCCCGGGGCCGCGCCGCGGAGCGCGGCCGGCCGGCGAGCGAACCACAGCCGCGGAGCCGAGCCGGCGGAGCTGCGCAAGCTGCTGGCCGCGCTGACCGCGATGCGCGACGGCAACTTCCGGCGGCGGCTGACCGTGCCGGGCGACGGTCCGCTGGCCGAGATCGCCGCAGTGTTCAACGAGGTCGCCGAGCGGAACCAGCACCTGACCGGTGAGCTGGCCAGGGTCCGGCGCGCGGTGGGCCGTGAGGGCCGGCTGAACGAGCGGCTGGAGACGGGTGCGGGCGAGGGCGCCTGGATGGCGGCCGTCGACAACTGCAACGCGCTGATCGACGACCTGGCCCGGCCGATGGCCGAGGTGGGCCGGGTGCTGGCCTCGATCGCCGAGGGCGACCTGGACCAGAAGATGGAGCTGCGCTCGCTGCACAGCAACGGGGTGAGCCACCCGCTGCGCGGCGAGTACCTGAAGATCGGCCGGACGGTCAACGGGCTGGTGGACCAGCTGTCGGAGTTCACCGACGAGGTGACCCGGGTGGCCATCGAGGTCGGTACCGAGGGCAAGCTGGGCGGCCAGGCCAAGGTGCGCAGCGTCTCGGGCAGTTGGAAGGACCTCGCGGACTCGGTCAACACGATGGCCGGCCGGCTGACCGCGCAGGTGCGCAACATCGCCCAGGTGACCACGGCGGTGGCCAAGGGCGACCTCTCGCGCAAGGTCACGGTCGAGGTGGCCGGCGAGATGCTTGAGCTGAAGAACACCGTGAACACCATGGTGGACCAGCTGAACGGCTTCGCGGCGCAGGTCACCAGGGTGGCCCGGGACGTGGGCACGGAGGGCCGCCTGGGCGGCCAGGCGCAGGTCCCGGGCGTCGCGGGGGTGTGGCGGGACCTCACCGACTCGGTGAACTTCATGGCCGACAACCTGACCGGCCAGGTGCGCAACATCGCGCAGGTGACGACGGCGGTCGCGCGCGGGGACCTCTCGCAGAAGATCGAGGTGGACGCGCGGGGCGAGATCCTGGAGCTGAAGAACACCATCAACACGATGGTGGACCAGCTCTCCGGCTTCGCCGAGCAGGTGACCCGGGTGGCCCGCCAGGTCGGTACCGAGGGCCGCCTGGGCGGTCAGGCACAGGTGCCGGGCGCCGCCGGGGTCTGGCGGGACCTCACCGACAACGTCAACTTCATGGCGAACAACCTCACCGATCAGGTGCGCAACATCGCGCAGGTGACGACGGCGGTGGCCAAGGGCGACCTGTCGCAGAAGATCCAGGTGGACGCGCGGGGCGAGATCCTGGAGCTGAAGAACACCATCAACACGATGGTGGACCAGCTGGGCGCCTTCGCCGACGAGGTGACCAGAGTCGCCCGGGACGTCGGTACCGAGGGAATCCTCGGCGGTCAGGCGAGCGTGCCGGGGGTCTCCGGCACCTGGAAGGACCTGACCAACAGCGTCAACCTGATGGCCAACAACCTGACCAGCCAGGTCCGCAACATCGCGGAGGTCACCACGGCGGTCGCGCGCGGCGACGTCTCCAAGAAGATCACCGTCGACGCCCGCGGCGAGATCCTGGAGCTGGTCACCACCGTCAACACGATGGTCGACCAGCTCTCGGCGTTCGCCGACGAGGTGACCCGGGTGGCCCGCGAGGTGGGTACCGAGGGGATCCTGGGCGGCCAGGCCCGGGTCCGCGGGGTGTCGGGCATCTGGAAGGACCTGACCGACAACGTCAACTTCATGGCGTCCAATCTGACCAGCCAGGTGCGCAACATCGCCGAGGTCGCCACCGCGGTGGCCCGCGGTGACCTCTCCAAGAAGATCGACATCGAGGCGCAGGGCGAGGTCGCCGCGCTGGCCGGCACCCTGAACACGATGGTCGACCAGCTCTCCGCCTTCGCGGTGGAGGTGACCCGGGTGGCCCGCGAGGTCGGCACCGACGGCATCCTGGGCGGCCAGGCCGGGGTGCCGGGCGTGGCCGGGATCTGGAAGGACCTGACCGACAACGTCAACCTGATGGCCAACAACCTCACCGGGCAGGTCCGCAACATCGCCCTGGTGATCACGGCGGTGGCCCGCGGCGACCTCTCGCAGAAGATCGACGTCGATGCGCGCGGCGAGATCCTGCAGCTCAAGACCAGCATCAACACCATGGTCGACCAGCTCTCGGCGTTCGCCGACGAGGTGACCCGGGTGGCCCGCGAGGTGGGTACCGACGGGCGGCTCGGCGGCCAGGCCCGCGTCCCCGGCGTGGACGGCACCTGGCAGGACCTCACCGAGTCGGTGAACGAGCTGGCCAACAACCTGACCCGGCAGGTGCGCGCGATCGCCCAGGTCGCCACCGCGGTGACCAGGGGCGATCTCTCGCTGCGGATCGACGTGGACGCGTCCGGTGAGCTCGACGAGCTCAAGGACAACATCAACCAGATGATCGCCAACCTGCGCGAGACCACGCGCACCAACCAGGAACAGGACTGGCTGAAGACCAACCTGGCCCGGATCTCCGGCCTGCTGCAGGGCCGCCGGGACCTGGAGGCGGTCGCTTCGCTGATCATGACCGAGCTGACCCCGGTGGTCTCGGCCCAGCACGGCGCGTTCTTCCTGGCCCAGCCGGCCGGCCGGACCGCCGAGCTGATCACCGAGGACGACGACGAGAACGACACCGTGCTGCGGCTGATCGGCAGCTACGGCTACCAGCGGCGGGCGATGCCGACGACCTTCCGGCCCGGCGAGTCGCTGATCGGCCAGGCGGCGGTGGAGAAGCGCTCGATCATCCTCAAGGAGGCCCCGCCCGGGTACCTGAAGATCGCCTCGGGCCTCGGGGAGGCCTCGCCGGCCCACATCGTGGTGCTGCCGGTGCTGTTCGAGGGCCGCCTGCTGGGCGTGATCGAGCTGGCCACCTTCAGCTCCTTCACCACCGTCGCGCTGGACTTCCTCAACCAGATCGCCGATCTGATCGGCGTCACGGTCAACACCATCAGCGTCAACACCAAGACCGAGGGCCTGCTGCTGGAGTCCCAGCGGCTCACCGCCGAACTCTCCATGCGGTCGGCCGAGTTGGAGGCGCGCCAGGAGGAACTGGAGCGTACCAACGAGGAGTTGCAGGAGAAGGCCGAGCAACTCGCCCAGCAGAACCGCGACATCGAGATCAAGAACAGCGAGATCGAAGAGGCCCGGCAGGTCCTGGAGGAGCGCGCCGAGCAACTCGCCCTGGCCTCCCGCTACAAGAGCGAGTTCCTCGCCAACATGTCGCACGAGCTGCGGACCCCGCTCAACTCGCTGCTCATCCTGGCCAAGCTGCTCTCCGACAACAACGAGGGCAACCTCTCGCCCAAGCAGGTCGAATTCGCCGACACCATCCACGGCGCCGGGTCGGACCTGCTCCAGCTGATCAACGACATCCTGGACCTCTCCAAGGTCGAGGCGGGCAAGATGGACGTCCGCCCGTCCCGGATCGCCCTGGTGCAGCTGGTCGACTACGTGGAGGCCACCTTCCAGCCGGTCGCGCTGGACAAGAACCTGGACTTCGCCGTCCGGGTCTCCTCGGCGCTGCCGGTCACCCTGCACACCGACGAGCAGCGGCTCCAGCAGGTGCTGCGGAACCTGATCTCCAACGCGGTCAAGTTCACCGACTCCGGCGCGGTGGACTTCTCGATCAGCCCGGCCGGTCCCGACGTCCCGCAGCACGTCCGCGAGCGGCTGCTGGAGGCCGGCGCGATCAAGGGCCCGGACGACCCGCTGATCGCCTTCTCGGTCTCCGACACGGGCATCGGCATCCCGGAGAACAAGCTGCGGGAGATCTTCGAGGCGTTCAAGCAGGCCGACGGCACCACCAGCCGCAAGTACGGCGGCACCGGTCTCGGGCTCTCGATCAGCCGGGAGATCGCCCGGCTGCTCGGCGGCGAGATCCACGCCGAGAGCGAGCTGGGCGCGGGCTCGACGTTCACCCTCTACCTGCCGCTGCGCACCGACGGCGGGGAGGTCGCGCCGCCGTCCGCGCCGAACGCCCCGACGATCCGCGCCGCGGTCGGCGTCACCCCGGCGGGCACGCCCGTCCCGGTCGGCGAGAACCCGGCGGACCACTGGGCCCAGGAGGTCCGCGAACTCGCGGAGGAGCGCCGCCGCGGCGCCGTGGAGCGCCGTCGTGCGGCCCTGGAGGCACCGATCGAGGGCCGGCCGCCGTCCGGCGGCCCGGCGGCCCACCAGCCGTCCCGGGTGGACACCCGCTTCGACGGTCAGCAGGTGCTGATCGTGGACGACGACGTCCGCAACGTCTTCGCGCTCACCAGCGTCCTGGAGCAGCACGGGCTGACCGTGCTGTACGCCGAGAACGGCCGTGAGGGCATCGAGATGCTGGAGCAGCACGAGAACGTCGCGCTGGTCCTGATGGACATCATGATGCCGGAGATGGACGGCTACGCGACGACCGAGGCGATCCGCCGGATGCCGCAGTTCGCCGGGCTGCCGATCATCGCGCTGACCGCCAAGGCCATGAAGGGCGACCGGGAGAAGTCCCTGGAGGCCGGTGCCACCGACCACATCACCAAGCCGGTGGAGACCGACCACCTGCTCACCGTGATGCACGAGTGGCTGTCGGCGCGGAAGTCCTGACGCGGCCCTCCGCGGCCGGGCCCGCCCCCGCCGCCCGGTGCCCCACCGGGTCGTGGGGGCGCGAACCCCGGAGTCCGCTCCGGGGTTCGCGCCTTTCGGGGCGTGCTTTGCTGGCGGGGATGGCCGGGAACCCGGTAGGGTCACCGATCGTTGCGAACAGTGACCGGATGGCGACTCGCTGGTGAGCGTGCGCCGGGGCACTGGGTGCGCGTTGCCCCGGACCAGGTTGCGACGGGGCGGTGTGCCGGGCGAGGGGGTGCGGCTAGCATGACCGGGGTAGTGGTGGGCAGTGTGCGAGTGCCTTCCCCAGGCAGGCAGGCGACAGGAGGGCGGGCCGTAATGCAGAAGGCGAAGATCCTCCTGGTCGACGACCGGCCGGAGAACCTGCTGGCGCTGGAGGCGATCCTCTCGGCGCTGGACCAGACGCTGGTACGGGCGGCCTCCGGCGAGGAGGCGCTCAAGGCGCTGCTCACCGACGATTTCGCGGTGATCCTGCTGGACGTCCAGATGCCCGGGATGGACGGCTTCGAGACGGCCGCCCACATCAAGCGGCGCGAGCGCACCCGGGACATCCCGATCATCTTCCTGACCGCGCTCAACCACGGGCCGCACCACACCTTCCGCGGCTACGCGGCGGGCGCGGTGGACTACATCTCCAAGCCCTTCGATCCGTGGGTGCTGCGCGCCAAGGTCTCGGTCTTCGTCGACCTCTACATGAAGAACTGCCAGCTCAAGGAGCAGGCGGCGCTGCTGCGCCTACAACTGGAGGCGGGCGGCGAGCAGCCTGCCCTCGGCGGTGCGCTGCTCGGCGAGCTGTCGGCGCGGCTGGCGTCGGTGGAGGAGCAGGCCGAGGCGCTCGTCAAGCAGCTGGACGGCACCGAGGACGGCGGGGTCGCCGCCACCGCGGCGCATCTGGAGCGCAAGCTGGCGGGTCTGCGGCGGGCCCTGGACGCGTTGCGTCCCGGGGTGGAGTAGCGGCCGCCCGCGCGCACCCGTCCGGGTGAAACCGGGGCGGTGTGACGGTGTGTCTGCGACACGGCGGGGCGCCCCGGCTCGGCACGTGGGCACAGCTGGTCGGCCCCGGTAGGCTGCTGAGCCATGGCCACACGTACGCCCGGAAGCGCGGCACGCAACCCGAGTCCGGGACCGTCCAAGAAGGCCGCGGCGAAGGCTCCGGCCAAGCCGGTCGCGAAGAAGGCGGCCGCCAAGAAGGCCGCCCCGGCGAAGAAGGCGGCGGCGAAGCCCGCGCCGCCCGCCCCGCCGGCACCGAGGCCGATACTCTTCCGGGCCGTCCGGGCCGTCTGGCTCGGCCTGGCGCACAGCGTCGGCGCGGTCTTCCGCGGCTTCGGCGACGGCGCCAAGAACCTCGACCCGGCGCACCGCAAGGACGGCGTGGGCCTGCTGCTGTTCGCGCTCGCGCTGGTCACCGCCGCCGGCACCTGGTTCAGCCCGCAGGGCTGGCTCGGCGAGGCGGCCACCAACGTGGTCTCCGGGCTCTTCGGCCGGCTGGACGTGCTGGTGCCGTTCCTGCTGGCCCTGGTCGCGGTCCGGCTGATGCGCCACCCGGAGCTGCCGGAGGCCAACGGGCGGATCATGATCGGTCTGAGCGCCCTGGTGGTCGGCGTGCTCGGACTGGTCCACATCGGCTGCGGCGCGCCCATGATGGGCAGCGGCGCGACCCGGATAAGGGCGGCCGGCGGGATCGTCGGCTGGGCCGTCTCCACCCCGATGATGGCCGCCGCCGGGCCGCCGCTCGCGGTGCCGCTGCTCCTGCTGCTGGCCTTCTTCGGCCTGCTGGTGACCACCGCCACCCCGGTCAACCGGATCCCCGAACGGCTGCGCGCCGCCGGGGTGCGGCTCGGCGTGGTCGAGCCCGGCCCGCAGGACGCCTTCGCCGAGGGGCGTGCGCCGGAGCGCGAGTTCTCCACCGAGCCGCCGGAGGACGCGGACCCCTCGGCGCTGCCGTACCGCGTCGAGATCGACGGTCTCGCTCCGCCGGACGAGGTCGGTGCCCGCCGTCGCCGGCGCCGCCGCAAGCAGCTGGACGACCCGGAGCTCGCCTCCGGCGTCCCCGACCTGCTCGCGAAGGACCCGTTCGGCGAGGACCCGGTGGACCCGTACGCCACCCGCGACCTCGCCGCCGGGGCCGCCGCGGACCTGGACGGCGCGCTGGTCTACGGGGTGCCCGCCTCCTCGGCGGTGGCGGACATGATGCACCAGGTGCAGGACCGCACCGCCCCGCCGGAGGAGGCCGCCGTGCCGCCCGCCCGCAGCGGCGGCCAGGCGGCCCCCGAGGAGCACGGCCCGGCCCCGGTGCGGATGGAGCAGCTCCAGCTCTCCGGCGACGTCACCTACGCGCTCCCCCCGCTCGACCTGTTGGAGCGCGGCGGCCCGGCGAAGGCCCGCAGCGCCCTCAACGACGAGGTGGTGGCCCAGCTCACCGGGACCTTCGGCGAGTTCAAGGTGGACGCCAAGGTCACCGGCTTCACCCGGGGGCCGACGGTCACCCGCTACGAGGTCGAGCTGGGCCCGGCCGTCAAGGTGGAGCGGATCACCGCGCTCGCCAAGAACATCGCGTACGCGGTGGCCAGCCCGGACGTGCGGATCATCAGCCCGATCCCGGGGAAGTCCGCGGTCGGCATCGAGATCCCGAACCGGGACCGCGAGATGGTCAACCTCGGGGACCTGCTGCGCTCGCGCACGGCCGCCGAGGACACCCACCCGATGGTGGTCGGGATGGGCAAGGACGTCGAGGGCCACACCGTGATGGCCAACCTCGCCAAGATGCCGCACATCCTGGTGGCCGGCGCGACCGGCGCCGGCAAGTCGTCCTGCATCAACTGCCTGATCACCTCGATCCTGGCGCGGGCCACCCCGGACGAGGTCCGGATGGTGCTGGTCGACCCCAAGCGGGTCGAGCTGACCGCGTACGAGGGCATCCCGCACCTGATCACGCCGATCATCACCAACCCCAAGAAGGCCGCCGAGGCCCTCCAGTGGGTGGTGCGCGAGATGGACCTGCGCTACGACGACCTGGCCGCGTTCGGCTTCCGGCACGTCGACGACTTCAACGCGGCGGTGAAGGCCGGCAAGGTGACCGCCCCGCTGGGCAGCGAGCGCGAGCTGACCCCGTACCCGTACCTGCTGGTGATCGTCGACGAGCTGGCCGACCTGATGATGGTCGCCCCGCGCGACGTCGAGGACTCGGTGGTCCGGATCACCCAGCTGGCCCGCGCGGCCGGCATCCACCTGGTGCTGGCCACCCAGCGGCCCTCGGTGGACGTGGTCACCGGTCTGATCAAGGCCAACGTGCCGTCCCGGCTGGCCTTCGCCACCTCGGCGATGGCCGACTCCCGGGTCATCCTCGACCAGCCCGGCGCGGAGAAGCTGATCGGCAAGGGCGACGCGCTCTTCCTCCCGATGGGCGCGAGCAAGCCCGTCCGGATGCAGGGCGCGTTCGTCACCGAGGCCGAGATCGCCGCCGTCGTCCAGCACTGCAAGGATCAGCTGACGGCGGTCTACCGGGACGACGTGACGGTCGGCGGCGGGCCGAAGAAGGAGATCGACGAGGAGATCGGCGACGATCTGGACCTGCTGATCCAGGCCGCCGAGCTGGTCGTCTCCACCCAGTTCGGCTCCACCTCGATGCTCCAGCGCAAGCTGCGGGTCGGTTTCGCCAAGGCGGGCCGGCTGATGGACCTGATGGAGTCGCGCGGGATCGTCGGCCCGAGCGAGGGCTCCAAGGCCCGCGACGTCCTGGTGAAACCGGACGAGCTGGACGGCGTGCTCATCGCCATCCGGGGCTGACCGGCCGCCCCGGACGGTGCGTGCCCTTGCGGGTGTTCACTCGTTCGGAGGAGGGTAGGCGCGGTGCGCGGAACCGATCGAACGTGCACCGCGTCACAGGGCGCAAGAGCGGCCTCCGGGTTCGTCGGCCCCCGTCCTGACTGTCGGTCAGTGGACGATCGGAACCGTGCCCGGATGGGCGTGCGCATTCGGTCCTGCTCCGCTTGAGAAACGATCCTCCTCCGCCCCTAGACTGTTCTCCAGCAGGTGGCCATCCGCTCGAAAGGCGTGCACCGTGACCATCGGCAAGTCCCCCGATCGCGAGAACGCTCCGTCCTCCGCCGAGCTGTCCGGCGAGCCGGACCACGCGGCCGATGCCCCGAGCATCGGCCGGGTGCTGTCCGTCGCCCGGATCGACGCCGGACTCACGGTCGATCAGGTGAGTACCGCCACCCGGGTCCGGGTGCCGATCGTGCATGCCATCGAGGAGGACGACTTCGCCCGATGCGGTGGCGATTTCTACGCCCGGGGCCACATCCGGGCGATCGCCCGGGCGGTCGGCGTGGACGGCGAGGCACTGGTCGCCCGGTACGACGCCGCGCACGGCGGGGCCCCCGCCGGCAAGCGGCCCACCCAGCTGATCGACAGCGGGCCGATCAAGGTGCCCGGCCGCGGCCGCCCGAACTGGACGGCCGCGATGGTGGCCGCGATCTTCGCGGTGGTCGCCCTGATCGGCTTCAACCTGGTGAGCGGCAAGACCGGCGGCTCGACCACCGGCTCGGCCAGCGCGCCGCTGCCCAGTGGGTCCGGCACCGGCTCGGTCGCGCCCGTCGCCTCACCGAGCGTCCAGCCGCCGGCCCCGGCGCCCAGCGCCGAGGCGATCGCGGCCGCCCCGGCCGACAAGGTCACGGTGAAGCTGGTCGCCGAGAAGGACACCAGCTGGGTCTCGGCGCTGGACGGCAGCGGCAAGTCCCTGTTCCAGAACAACATCGAGGAAGGCCAGGACCAGACCTTCACCGACCCGAAGCAGATCAAGCTGGTGATCGGCAACGCGGGTGCCGTGCATGTGTACGTCAACGGCAAGGATCTCGGTCCGGCCGGGAAGAACGGCCAGGTGGTGCACGTCACGTACACCCCCGGCGACCCGCAGGCGGGCTGATGGCAGGGGCCGTGCGCCCCGGTGAAGATCTGGTAATCCGAGGCGCGCGGCCTCCGGGGCGAACGGCACCGGAGGCCGCGCGTTAATCTTGGCCCTATGCCTGAACGCCGTACTGTCGCCCTTGTCACGCTCGGATGCGCCCGCAACGAGGTGGACTCCGAGGAACTCGCCGGGCGACTGGAGGCCGACGGCTGGCTGCTCGTCGACGACGCCTCCGACGCCGACGTGGCCGTCGTCAACACCTGCGGGTTCGTCGAGGCCGCCAAGAAGGACTCCGTCGACGCCCTACTGGAGGCCAACGACCTCAAGGGGCACGGTCGCACCCAGGCCGTCGTCGCGGTCGGCTGTATGGCCGAGCGGTACGGCAAGGAGCTGGCCGACGCGCTGCCCGAGGCGGACGGCGTGCTCGGCTTCGACGACTACTCCGACATCTCCGACCGCCTGCAGACCATCCTGTCCGGCGGCCACCACGCCCCGCACCTGCCGCGCGACCGCCGCAAGCTGCTGCCGCTGAGCCCGGTCGAGCGCCAGGCCGCCGCCGCCGAGGTCGCCCTGCCGGGCCACGGGGCCCCCGAGGACCTGCCCGAGGGCCTCGCCCCGGCCTCCGGCCCGCGCACCCTGCGCAAGCGGCTGGACGACAACCCGGTCGCCTCGGTGAAGCTCGCCTCGGGCTGCGACCGCCGGTGCTCCTTCTGCGCCATCCCGGCCTTCCGCGGCTCGTTCATCTCGCGCCGCCCCTCCGACGTGCTGCAGGAGGCCCAGTGGCTGGCCGCGCAGGGCGTCCGCGAGGTGGTGCTGGTCAGCGAGAACAACACCTCCTACGGCAAGGACCTCGGCGACATCCGGCTGCTGGAGACGCTGCTCGGCGAGATCTCCGCGATCGAGGGCGTCGAACGCGTCCGGGTCTCCTACCTGCAGCCCGCCGAGATGCGGCCGGGGCTGATCGACGCGATGACCGGCACCGCCGACGTGGTGCCCTACTTCGACCTCTCGTTCCAGCACTCGGCGCCCGCGGTGCTGCGCCGGATGCGGCGGTTCGGCTCCACTGACCAGTTCCTGGAGCTGCTCGGGACCATCCGCGGCAAGGCCCCGCAGGCCGGCGCCCGCTCCAACTTCATCGTCGGCTTCCCCGGTGAGACCGAGGAGGACTTCGCCGAGCTGGAGCGGTTCGTCACGCACGCGGGCCTCGACGCGATCGGCGTCTTCGGCTACTCGGACGAGGACGGCACCGAGGCGGCGACCTTCGACGGCAAGCTGCCCGAGGACGTGGTGGCGGACCGGCTGAACCGGCTCTCCAGGCTCGCCGAGGAGATGACCGCCCAGCGGGCCGAGCAGCGGATCGGGACCGAGGTCGAGGTGCTGATCGAGTCGGTCGACGGCGACCTGGTCGAGGGCCGCGCCGCCCACCAGGCCCCCGAGACGGACGGCCTCACCACGCTCACCGGGGTGGCCGACCCGCAGGTCGGCCGGTTCTACCGGGCCCGCGTGGTCGCCAGCGAGGGCGTCGACCTGATCGCCGAGGCGCTGGAGCAGGTCCGGGTCGGCCAGGCCCCGGGAGCCGGGGAATGACCAAGGGGCCCGGCGCTCCGGCCGCGGCTCACCCGGGCAGACCGGCGGCCGCGGCCCCGCCGGCGCCGGGAATCTGGAACATCGCGAACATGCTCACGATGCTCCGGCTGCTGCTGGTGCCGGTCTTCGTGGCGCTGCTCTTCGCCGACGGCGGCCACGACCCCAAGTGGCGCGCGGTGGCCTGGGCCTCGTTCGCGGTCGCGATGATCACCGACCTGTTCGACGGCGAGCTGGCCCGCCGCAAGGGCCTGGTCACCGACTTCGGGAAGATCGCCGACCCGATCGCCGACAAGGCGATCATGGGCTCGGCGCTGATCGGCCTCTCGGTGCTGGGCGACCTGCCGTGGTGGGTCACCGTCGTCATCCTGGCCCGGGAGCTGGGCATCACCGTCATGCGGTTCTGGGTGATCCGGTACGGGGTCATCCCCGCCAGCCGGGGCGGCAAGCTGAAGACGCTCACCCAGGGCATCGCGGTGGGCATGTACGTCCTGGAGCTGACCGGCTGGCTGGCCACCGCGCGGGCCGTGCTGATGGCGCTCGCGGTGCTGCTCACCGTCGGGACGGCACTGGACTACGTCGGGCAGGCGCTGCGCCTGCGCCGTGAGGGGCTGGCCGCGGAGCGCGCCGGCCGGTGAGGGAGGCGGACGGGGTGGGGTTCGGAGCGGACAACGTCGGAGCGGACAACGTCGGAGCGGGCAACTCCGGGGCGGGCGACGTCGGAGCTGCTTACGAGGCGGCGGCGCTGAAGGCGCACGCCGCGCTGCGCGGGGAGGGCGCCACGCTGGCGGTCGCCGAGTCGCTCACCGGCGGGCTGCTGGCGGCCGCGCTGGTCGACGTCCCCGGGGCGTCCGCGACCTTCCGCGGCTCGGTCACCGCGTACGCGACCGAGCTGAAGGCCTCGGTGCTCGGCGTCGACGAGGGGCTGCTGGCCGTGCACGGGCCGGTCCACCCGCTGGTGGCCCGGCAGATGGCCGAGGGCGTGCGCCGGCTGCTGGGGGCCACGTACGGGCTCGCGACCACCGGAGTGGCCGGACCGGATCCGCAGGACGGACAGCCGGTGGGCACGGTACACCTCGCACTGGCCGGTCCGGGGGGAAGTCGGGTCAGTTCGCCGCGACTGTCGGGGGACCGTGCCACAATCCGTCACGGAGCGGTGACCGCCGCTCTGGAGCTGCTCGTCGGGCGGCTCCCGTCCGGTGCGTCCACGCACTGACCAGCTGCTCACCCTCGGTGCCCGCCGTACGGCCCGCACCGTCGAAGGCTCCGCCCCCGGTGTCCGGACCGGTCCGTCGGCGCAGATCTCCACCGAACCGAGATCTGCCGAACTGGCGTACGGGGATGAGGTCGACGGAGGATCGTGTTACATCGGAGGTCCTGGGGCAGAAACCAGGTGGCGAACGAGTGGCGCGGCGGTGACCCGGTGCCGCACGGAGGGTACGACGAGGTGCCCGCAGGCCGGGGTGCGACACCGAAACAGGGGAGGGGACAGCCTTGCAGCCCAGAGTGAACACGACCATGGTCCCCGCACGCGAAGCGGGCAAGGCGGTACGGTGGGGGCGTGACATCTCGATCCGCAGTCCGAGGAGGGAGGCACCGATGATCCTGCTCCGTCGCCTACTGGGCGATGTACTGCGTCGGCAGCGCCAGCGCCAGGGCCGCACACTTCGCGAGGTGTCGGCAGCAGCCAGGGTTTCGCTCGGTTACCTCTCCGAGGTCGAGCGGGGACAGAAGGAGGCCTCCTCGGAGCTGCTCTCCGCGATCTGCGACGCACTCGACGTTCGAATGTCCGAGGTCATGCGCGAGGTCAGTGACGAACTCTCGCTCGCCGAACTTGCGGCGATGTCCAGCCTCTCCGAAGGTGAACTGCTGAGGCCGGTGCTCGAACCGGTACCGCTGCCCGCCCCCGGCAACGACCGGGCGAACCTCTCGCCCAAGGCCGCCGCGATGGACGTGGTCGCCGCCTGACCTGGCCTCGACGCCCGGGCGCCTGGTGCCCGGGGCGAGCGAAGGAGGCCGGTCGTGCGGAAGGCAGCTACGACGTTCGCCGAGGCCCGAATACGGCTGGGGCAGCTGGTTCCCCGGCGTCTGCGCAGGCTTCTGCCGATGTCGGCGGGCGCTCTCGCCGGCTGGCTGGTGCTCCGGGGCCAACCCGCCGACGGGGCCGCGCTGGGGCTGCTCGCGGCCGGCGGGTGGGGGCTCGGCCTGATCCCGGTGCACGCGGACCGCTGGTCCACCGGACCGGAGCCGCGCCGAACGGGTGAGCCGAGGGCCCGGATGGAGGCAGAGCCTCCGATCGGGTGAGCGCAGTGATGCGGTGCGAAGGCCGCGAGGTGGTTCTCCGCCTCGCGGCCTTCGCCGTGCCCGGCGGCGGGCGCCCGCCGTTCCCCGGGCCCGGGGCGGGTCAGGGCCGCAGCCGCAGGCCCCGTGGGGTGGGGTGGAAGCCGGCCTCCTCCAGGGCGGCGCCGAGCGGGGAGCCGAGCGCGGGCACGCCGTTGGCCCGCTCGACGGTGACGCTGCCGAGCGCCCCCGCGCGGACCGCCGAGGCCAGCGCGGCCGTCGCGGCGGCGAGGGTGGCCTCGTCCTCGGGCCAGGCCAGCAGGGACTTGCCGCCCCGCTCGATGTAGAGGCCCAGCTCGCCGTCGACCAGCACCACCAGGGCGCCGGCCTTGCGGCCGGGGCGGTGCGCCCTGGCCTCCCGGGCCTCCTTGGTCTCCTTCGGCGCCTCCCCGGCCGCGGTGGCCCGCTCGGCACCGGGTGCCGCAGTGCCCGGCGGGTCGGGCCAGGGCAGCGCGGCGCCGTAGGCGTTCGCCGGGTCGGCGGCGGCCAGGACCAGCACCTGCGGGGGCTCGGCCGCCGGACCGGCCGGCCACTCGGCGGCCCGGGCCCGCTCCAGCCGCCCGCTGACGGACCGCAGCCGGTCGGCGGCGCCGTCCATGGCGAACTGGGCGCCGCCCAGCCCCTCCACGAAGTACCCCCGGCGGGCCCGGCCGCGCTCCTCCATCGCGGCGAGCACCCGGTACACCCCGGCGAAGCCGCCCGGGATCCGCTCGGCCGCCACCGCGCCCCGGGTCAGCAGGCCGTGCCGGTCCAGCAGGCTCTGGGCCTGGGTGGTGGCCCGCACCGTCGGGTCGGCGTCGAAGGCGGGCAGCAGCGACCAGCGCCCGGCCACCGTCGGCGGTCCGCCGCGCAGCGTGCCGCCGGCCCGGCCGAAGGCCCGGCCGGCGCCGCCGTAGCGCCCGCGCGGGGTGGCCCGGGGCACCCGGTGGGCGGTCGCGCCGGCCGTCCGGCCGGAGCCGAGCAGGGCCCGCAGCGGGGCGAGGGTGTCGTTGCTGACATACCCGGCCCAGACCAGGTCCCAGAGGGCCTCGACGACCTCGTTCTCGGGGGTGTCGGGGAGCTGGGCGACCAGCTGGCGGAAGAAGAGCCCGTAGCCGCCGGCCAGGGCCTCCAGCAGCGCGGTGTGCACGGGTGTGACGGCGGGCGGGACGGGCTCCGGACGCAGCAGGTGGGCGTGCTCGGCGAGGTGCAGGCCGATCCAGCCGTCCTTGCCGGGCAGGGCGCCGGCACCGGACCAGCCGATCTCACCGGCGGCCATCAACTCGTCCAGCAGGCCGGGGGAGTAGTCCGCGAGCCGGGCCGGGAGGATCAGCCGCTCCAGGGCGGAGGCGGGCAGGGCGGTGCCCTGGAGCTGCTCGACCACCCGGAGCAGGCCGTCCGGGCCGCGCAGCCGGTGGCCGGCCAGTCGCTGCCACTGCGGGAGGAAGGCGGCCAGGGCGCGCGGCGGGACGGCCTCGACCTCCTGGCGCAGGGCGGCCAGCGAACGGCGGCGCAGTCGGCGTAGCACCTCGGCGTCGCACCACTCGACGGTGGCGGGGTGGCCGTCGGTGGAGGCGGGGCGTGCGGCGTCCGGCACGAGGGGGTGGGCGTCGGGCGGGCGGAACTCGCCCTGGACCAGCCGCCCGGCGGCGGTGAGGCGCTGCAGGGTGCCGGCGACCACCGCGCTGCCGAGGCCGAAGCGGGCGGCGGCCTCGGCGGCGGTGAACGGGCCGTGGGTGCGGGCGTACCGGGCGAGGAGGTCGCCCAGCGGGTCCTTGACCGGCTCGGTGAAGGCCTCCGGGACGCCGACCGGCAGGGGGGTGCCCAGGGCGTCGCGCAGCCGCCCGGCGTCCTCGACGGCGGCCCAGCGCTGCTCGCCGGCGATCCGGACCGCGATCACCCGGCGGGTGGCTTCGAGCTCCAGGGCCCAGAGCGGTTCGGCGCCGCGGGCGGTCAGCTCGGCCTCGGTGAGCGGACCGAGCAGCCGCAGGGCGTCGGCGACGCCCTCGGCGTCCTTGACCCGGCGCTCGGGGGTGAGCCGCTGGAGCTCCGCCTCCAGCTCGGCCAGGACCTGCGGGTCGAGCAGCTCGCGCAGCTCGGCCTGGCCGAGCAGCTCGGACAGCAGCCGGGAGTCCAGCGCGAGGGCGGCGGCCCGGCGCTCGGCGAGCGGGGAGTCCCCCTCGTAGAGGAACTGGGCGACGTAGCCGAAGAGCAGCGAGCGGGCGAACGGGGAGGGCTCGGGCGTGGTGACCTCGACCAGGCGCACGGCGCGCGATTCGAGGTCCCGCATCAGCTCGACCAGGCCGGGGACGTCGAAGACGTCCTGGAGGCACTCCCGGACGGCCTCCAGGACGATCGGGAACGAGCCGTACTCCGAGGCGACCTCCAGGAGCTGCGCGGATCGCTGGCGCTGCTGCCAGAGCGGGGTGCGCTTGCCCGGGCTGCGCCGGGGGAGCAGCAGGGCGCGGCCGGCGCACTCGCGGAAGCGGGAGGCGAACAGGGCGGAGCCGCCGACCTGGTCGGTGACGAGCTGTTCGATCTCGCCGGAGTCGAACAGGGCGGCGTCGGCGCCGACCGGGGCGTCGTCCGGCGCCGGCTGCTCCACCGGGAAGTCGAGCAGGTCGGCGTCGGGGAGGCGGAGCACGATGCCGTCGTCGGCGTGCATGACCTGGGGGTCCAGACCGTGCTTCTCCCGCAGCCGGGCGCCGATCGCGAGCGCCCAGGGCGCGTGCACCTGGGCGCCGAACGGGGAGTGGATGACGATCCGCCAGTCGCCGAGCTCGTCGCGGAAGCGCTCGACCACGATGGTGCGGTCGTCCGGGAGGTGGCCGCAGGCGGCGCGCTGCTCGGTGAGGTAGCCGAGGAGGTTCCCGGCGGCCCAGTCGTCCAGGCCGGCCTGCCGGAGCCGGGCGGTGGCGGCGGCGGGCTCCAGCGCGCCCAGCTCGCGGGTGAACGCGCCGAGCGCGCGGCCGAGTTCGAGCGGGCGGCCGAGGGTGTCGCCCTTCCAGAACGGGAGCCGGCCGGGGACCCCGGGCGCGGGGGTGACCAGCACCTTGTCGTGGGTGATCTCCTCGATCCGCCAGGAGGTGGTGCCGAGGGTGAAGACGTCCCCGACGCGCGACTCGTAGACCATCTCCTCGTCCAGCTCGCCCACCCGGCGGCCGCCGGTGCCCTTGCGGCCGGCCTTGGAGTCGGCCGCCTCGGAGCCGGCGATGAAGACGCCGAACAGGCCGCGGTCGGGGATCGTGCCGCCGGAGGTGACGGCGAGCCGCTGGGCACCGGGACGGCCGGTGACGGTACCGGCCACCCGGTCCCAGACCAGGCGGGGGCGGAGTTCGGCGAAGGCGTCCGAGGGGTAGCGGCCGGCCAGCATGTCCAGCACGGCGTCGAAGGCGGACTGCGGCAGGGTGGCGAACGGCGCGGCCCGGCGGACCAGTGCGAGCAGGTCGTCCACCGGCCAGGTGTCCAGCGCCGTCATGGCGACGAGCTGCTGGGCGAGCACGTCCAGCGGGTTGCGCGGGATGCGCAGCGCCTCGATCCGGCCGGCCCGCATCCGCTCGGTGACCACGGCGGACTGCACCAGGTCCCCCCGGTACTTGGGGAAGAAGACGCCGGTGGAGACGGCGCCGACCTGGTGGCCGGCCCGGCCGACCCGCTGGAGGCCGGAGGCGACCGAGGGCGGTGACTCGACCTGGACGACCAGCTCGACGGCGCCCATGTCGATGCCGAGCTCCAGGCTGGAGGTGGCGACCACGGCGGGCAGCCGGCCGGCCTTCAGCTCCTCCTCGACCAGGGCGCGCTGCTCCTTGGAGACCGAGCCGTGGTGGGCGCGGGCGATCACCGGCGGGGCGCCCCTGGCGACGCCGGACTCGGCCATCACCTGGGCGGGCGCGTGCGCCTCGGGGAGCGGCTCGCCGGCGGCTCGCTCGTAGGCGATCTCGTTCAGCCGGTTGCAGAGCCGCTCGGCGAGCCGGCGGGAGTTGGCGAAGACGATGGTCGAGCGGTGGGCCTGGACGAGGTCGACGATCCGCTCCTCGACGTGCGGCCAGATCGAGGCTCCGCCGCTCTGCCGGTCGGTGTCGCCGCCGGTGGCGGGGGCGGGCGGCAGGTCGTCGAGGTCGGGGACGGGGACGACCACCGAGAGGTCGAACTCCTTGGCACCGGCGGGCTGGACGACGGTGGCACCGCGCCGCGGGCTGAGGTAGCGGGCCACCTCCTCGACCGGCCGGACGGTGGCGGAGAGGCCGATCCGGCGGGCCGGGTGCTCCAGCAGTTCGTCCAGCCGCTCCAGGGAGAGCGCCAGATGGGCGCCGCGCTTGGTGCCGGCCACGGCGTGTACCTCGTCCAGGATCACCGTGTCGATGCCGCGCAGGGCCTCCCGGGCGGCGGAGGTGAGCAGCAGGAAGAGCGACTCGGGGGTGGTGATCAGGATGTCCGGCGGGTGGGTGGTGAAGCGGCGCCGGTCGGCGGCGGGGGTGTCGCCGGAGCGGATGCCGACCTGGACGTCCGGCTCGGGCAGGCCGAGCCGGACGGCGGCCTGGCGCAGGCCCGCCAGTGGAGAGCGCAGGTTCCGCTCGACGTCGACGGCGAGGGCCTTGAGCGGCGAGATGTAGAGGACCCGGCAGCGGCGCTTCGGCTCGGCGGGGGGCGGGGTGCTGCTCAGGCGGTCCAGCGCGGAGAGGAAGGCGGCCAGCGTCTTGCCGGAGCCGGTGGGGGCCACCACCAGGACGTCCGTCCCGCCGGCGATGGCCTGCCAGGCCTCGGCCTGGGCGGTGGTGGGCGCGTGGAAGGCGCCCGAGAACCACGCCCGGGTGGCCGGGGCGAATCCGGCCAGCGGGTCGGCGGGCGGCTGGGGGTGGGTCTTCGGCGCCATGCCCCCATGGTGCCGGGTAGCACTGACAAGGGGCGGGTGGAGGCGGCGGCGCCGGTCGGCCGGGGCGTCGCGAGGGCGGGGCGTTGCGGGGCCGGGGCGTCGCGGGGCCGGGGCGTCGCGGGGCCGGGTCGGGGTGCCGGGCCGTCGCGAAGTCGGGGCAGGAGGGGGCAGGAGGGGTCGGGAGGGTCACCGGAAAGGCAGAAAGGATAATCCGCTCATATGGTGATAATTCAGACCCCTGATCCTCTCGTGGCATCGGACCGCCGGTGATCGCCGGACCCCCGCGGCCACCGGGACCGACGAGCGGAGACCGTGCGATGGCGCAGGCGCACCCGGCCGGCAGCGGTCCCGTGCAGGTCCCCCGGCGCCGTACCCGGGGCCCGGTCCGCGCACTGCTCGCGATGCTGCTCACCGCGCTGGTGGTCGGCGGCGCCGTCCCGTACGTGGCCGGGCCCGGGCGGGAGTACTTCAGCTACCTGGTGCTGGCCGAGCGGCAGGACGCGTCCGGCGCCGCCCGGGCCGGTGCCGAGGCGCGTGCCGCCGGCGGGCAGGTCGTCCAGGAGTACCCCCAGATCGGGGCGGTCCTCGCGTACGCCGCCGGCGGCTTCGCCGACAAGGTCCGGGACCGGCCCGGAGTGGCCGCGGTGGGCGCCACCCGGACCTCACCGGTGCCGAGCCCGCCCCGCCCGCTGGACGGCGCCGGCGACTTCGGCGCCGGGGCCGGGGCCGGCGGCGACCGGGCGGGGTCGGACAGCGCGGACGACGCCACCCCCACCGTGGCCGACCCGGGCGAGCGCGACGCCTGGAACCTCGCGATGCTCGGCAGCGGCGGCGGCCCGTCCGCCGACACCACCGCCACCCTGCTGCGCGGTCCCGGCACCGGACCGGGCGCCCCCTCCGCCGACGCGCTGCGCCGGGTGCTGGTCGCCGTGCTCGACTCGGGCGTCGACGACACCCATCCGGACCTGCGCGCGGCCGTGGACCCGAAGAGCTCCGCCTCCTGCGCGGACGGCCGCCCGGACGCCCGGACCGGCGCCTGGCGGCCCGACCCCGGGGTCGGCGAGAGCGGCCACGGCACGCATGTCGCCGGGATCGTCGGCGCGGCCCGGGACGGCCACGGCGTCAGCGGCGTTGCCCCAGGGGCCCGGATCGCCGCCGTCCGGCTGCTCGGGCCGCTGGGGCAGTACTACGCGGAGAACATCGTCTGCGGCATGCTCTGGGCCGCCGACCACGGTGCCAAGGCGATCAACAACAGCTACTTCGCCGACCCCTGGAAGTACAACTGCCCGGAGGACGGCGACCAGGCCGCGCTGACCGCCGCCGTCGCCCGGGCCGTCGACTACGCCCGGCGCAAGGGGGCGGTGGTGGTGGCCTCGGCCGGCAACGACGGGCAGGACCTCGGGGCCGCCCGCACCGACGACCGCAGCCCCAACGACCGGAGCTCCGGCCCGGCCCGGACCCGCTACGTCGGGACGGAGTGCGTCCGGCTCCCCGGCGAACTCCCCGGGGTGGTCACGGTGACCGCCGTCAACCGGGACGGCCACCCGTCCGCCTACTCCAACTTCGGGCGCGGCAGGGTCTCGCTGGCCGCCCCCGGCGGAGACCCGGACGGCGGCCCGCAGGGGGCGGTGGTCTCCGACTGGCCCGGCGGCCAGTACGCCGCGCTGGCCGGCACCTCGATGGCCGCGGCCCATGTGACCGGCGCGGTGGCGGTGGCCGCCGCGCTGCACCCGGACTGGGACTCGGACCGGCTCGCGACCCTGCTGGCCACCACCGCGGCCGCCGCCTGCCCGCCCGGCCCGTACGCCTGCGGCGACCGCCAGTACTACGGCGCGGGGACGCTCGCGCTGCCGCACTGAGCGGGCGGGGCCTGCGCCGAGCGGCGGGCCCGCGCCGGGCTGGGGGCCGCCGAAAATCGGGTGACGGGCGCCGCGCCGTGGGCGAGGATCGGGGGATGACCGTCCACCTCACCACCGAGCGGCTGGTGCTGCGCCGCTTCACCCCCGCCGACGTCGACCACCTGGTGGAGCTGGACGGCGACCCCGAGGTGATGCGCCACCTCACCGGCGGCCGGGCCACCCCGCGCGAGGTGGTCGAGCGGGAGCTGCTGCCGCTCTACTTCGACCACTACCGGCGGTACGGCGACCTCGGCTGGTGGGCCGCCGAGGAGCGGGCCGGCGGGGCCTTCCTGGGCTGGTTCGAGTTCCGCCCGACGGACCGGCGGGACCGCGGCGAGGTCGAGCTCGGCTACCGGCTGCGCCGGCCGGCCTGGGGCCGCGGCTACGCCACCGAGGGGGCCCGGGCGCTGATCCGCCGGGGCTTCAGCGAGCTCGGCGTGCGCCGGGTGGTGGCGTACACGATGACGGTCAACCGCGGCTCGCGGCGGGTGATGGAGAAGGCCGGGCTCCACTTCGTCCGGACCTTCCACGAGGAGTACCCGGAGGCGATCCCGGGCTCGGAGCACGGGGAGGTCGAGTACGCGCTGGAGGCGGCCGACTGGACGCCCTGAAGCCTCCGGTCCGGTCCGGGATACTGGTGGGCATGAGGCTGACCGAATTCTGGCGACGGATGTACGCACACTTCGGGGAGGCGTACGCGGAGTCCTTCGCCACCGACCACGTGATGAGCGAGCTGGGCGGGCGGACGGTGCGGCAGGCCCTGGACGCGGGCTGGGAGGCCAAGGACGTCTGGCGGACGGTCTGCGAGAACCAGGGCGTCTCCGCAGTGCTCCGCTGAACCGGTGCCCGGTGCCCGGTGGGGTGTCGGGCATGGGACAGACTGTCCGAGTGACAAGCAGCGCAGAACCGCAGAATTCGGACAGGTCGGCGCAGGTCGCCGACGAGGCCGCGGGCCGGCGGCCCGAACACCGCGACGGCGCCGACCGGGAGCCCGCCCGCGACTGCGCGCCGGCCCCGGCCGACGGGCTCCTGGGGACCGGCATGCCGCGCTGGCTGCCCCGCGCCATGGTGTTGGCGCTGGTCATGGTCGGGCTGTTCCAGCTCGCCGACTGGGCCTTCCACCAGCTGATCGACCTCTTCGTGATGCTGCTGGTCGCCTTCTTCCTCTCGCTGGCGCTGGAGCCGGCAGTCGACCGGATGGCGGCCCGGGGGGTGCGCCGGGGCGTCGGCACCTTCCTGGTCTTCGTGGCGGTGGCGGTCGCGGTGGGCGGGTTCCTGGCCGCGCTCGGCACCCTGCTGGTCGACCAGGTGGCGAAGATCGCCGGGGACCTGCCACACCTGCTCGACAACCTGATCCACTGGATCAACCAGACCTTCCACCAGGACCTCTCGCTGGACGAGCTGCAGAAGAAGCTGCTCAAGGACTCCGGGGCGATCGAGACCTACGCGCAGCAGGCCGCCGACAACGTGTGGGGCGTCTCCTCGACCCTGATCGGCGGGCTGTTCCAGGCCTTCACGGTCGGGCTCTTCACCTTCTACTTCACCGCGGACGGCCCCCGGGTGCGCCGCACGGTCTGCTCGCTGCTGCCGCCCGCCAAGCAGGGCGAGGTGCTGCGGGCCTGGGAGATCGCGCTGGCGAAGACCGGCGGCTACCTCTACTCGCGGGCGCTGCTCGCGGTCGCCTCGGCACTCGCGCACTGGGTGATGTTCGCGCTGCTGGACCTGCCGTACTCGGCGGCGCTGGCGGTCTGGGTGGGCGTCATGTCGCAGTTCGTGCCCACCATCGGGACGTATCTGGCCGGCGCGCTGCCGGTGCTGGTCGCGCTCACCGTGGAGCCGGTGGACGCGCTCTGGGTGCTGGCGTTCGTGGTCGTCTACCAGCAGATCGAGAACTACCTGCTGCACCCCCGGATCACCGCCAGGACGGTGGACGTGCACCCGGCGGTGGCCTTCGGCTCGGTGATCGCGGGCGCGGCGCTGCTCGGCGCGGTGGGCGCGCTGATCGCCATCCCGGCGGCTGCCACCCTGCAGGGCTTCGTCGGCACCTACGTGCGGCGGTACGAGGTGGCCACCGATCCGCGGATCGACCGGGGGGCCCAGCGGCGGGCCCGGCGGGAGCTGCGCCGGAAGGCGGCGCGGCGGCTGCGGCGGATGGTCGGCGCGGGGGTGGGGCCGGACGGCGCCGCGGGCGGGGAGGAGGCGGGCGGCCCTGACTCCGGGCGGGGCGGGGGCCCGGGCCGGGGCGGCGAGGAGTAGCGCCGGGGCCGGCGGCCGACCGTTCGGACGGGACCGGTCGGGCCGGGCCCACCTGCGCCACTTGAATCGAACAGGTGTTCTTTGTACTCTCCGGCGAAGAGTTTTCCACAGGGTCGAGCCCGGTCGGGGCCGATTGTCAGTGGGACGCGCTAGCGTCGAGAACGATGAAGCGCACAGCACAGAACCCGAGGGTGGAAGCCATGGCAGGTACGGACCGCGAGAAGGCTCTTGAGACCGCACTCGCCCAGATCGAGCGGCAGTTCGGCAAGGGCTCGGTGATGCGCCTCGGCGAGAAGGCCAACGAGCCGATCGACGTGATCCCCACCGGGTCCACCGCCCTGGACGTCGCCCTCGGGGTCGGCGGCATCCCGCGCGGCCGGGTGGTCGAGATCTACGGCCCCGAGTCGTCCGGAAAGACCACGCTGACCCTGCACCTGGCGGCCAACGCCCAGCGGGCCGGCGGCACGGTCGCGTTCGTCGACGCGGAGCACGCGCTCGACCCGGACTACGCGAAGAAGCTCGGCGTGGACACCGACGCCCTGCTGGTCAGCCAGCCGGACACGGGTGAGCAGGCCCTGGAGATCACCGACATGCTGATCCGCTCCGGCGCGATCGACCTGGTGATCATCGACTCCGTCGCGGCGCTCGTCCCGCGCGCGGAGATCGAGGGTGAGATGGGTGACTCGCACGTCGGTCTGCAGGCCCGTCTGATGAGCCAGGCGCTGCGCAAGATCGCCGGTGCGCTGAACCAGTCGAACACCACCGCGGTGTTCATCAACCAGCTCCGCGAGAAGATCGGCGTCATGTTCGGCTCGCCGGAGACGACGACCGGTGGCCGCGCGCTGAAGTTCTACGCCTCCGTCCGGCTCGACATCCGCCGGATCGAGACCCTGAAGGACGGCACCGAGGCGGTCGGTAACCGCACCCGGGTGAAGGTCGTCAAGAACAAGGTGGCCGCGCCGTTCAAGCAGGCCGAGTTCGACATCCTGTACGGCGTGGGCATCAGCCGCGAGGGCGGCCTGATCGACATGGGCGTCGAGCACGGGTTCATCCGCAAGTCGGGCGCCTGGTACACCTACGAGGGCGACCAGCTCGGCCAGGGCAAGGAGAACGCCCGCAACTTCCTGCGGGACAACCCGCAGCTCGCCGACGAGATCGAGCGGAAGATCAAGACCAAGCTCGGCATCGGCCCGAAGACGGCGGAGCCGGCCGAGGGCGAGGCGCCGGCCGCCGGTGCCGACGCCGCTGCCGAGGGCGGGGCCAAGCCGATCACCGCGACCGCCGCCAAGACGGCCGCGGCGAAGAAGACGACGGCGGCGGCCAAGGCCTGAGTCATTGATGCAGCACAGCAGGGCGGTGGACGGCGGCCCGGCGGGCCCGGAGGACGACGACTACGGCCCGCCGGACTGGTTCGCCGCAGTGGCCGAGCCGGAACCGGGGCCGGAGCCGGAGTTCGAACCGGATCCGGCCCCGGGGCCCGGACCGCGGCCCGGGCGGGGCGTGCCGCCCGGCCGGGCCGGGCGGCGGGGTGCTCCCGACGGCGCGAGCGGTCCGGACGGCCTGGACGACGCGCTCGGGCTGGTGTCCGCGTCCGAGCTGCCGACGGGTCGGCGCCGGCGCCGTTCGGCGCTGGTGGAGGAGACGGCTCCCGGCCATCCGGCCGGGGGAGGGGCGGCCGGTCACGGGGGTGCGGCCGCCCCTGTCTCCCGCACCGGCCCGGCCGATCTCGCCGACCCGGCCGACGCGGCCGAGGAGGGCGGGCGCGCCGGGCGGGGCGCAGGTGCCCGTCGCACGCGGGGACGCGCGCGGGGGGAGCGCGCCGAGGGCGAAGGGCGCAAGGGCGCCCGGGGTGCCCGGGCGGCGAAGCCCGAGGAGTCGGTCGACCCCGAGGCCCGGGCGCGGGACATCTGCCTGCGCCTGCTCACCGGCGCCGCCAAGTCCCGCAAGCAGCTGGCCGACGCCCTGCGCCGGCGGGAGATCCCGGACGAGGTCGCCGACGGGGTGCTCACCCGGCTGGAGGAGGTCGGGCTGATCGACGACGCGGCGTTCGCCCAGGCCTGGGTGGAGTCCCGGCACGCCGTTCGCGGTCTCTCCAGGCGGGCGCTGGCCCAGGAGTTGCGGACCAAGGGGGTCGCCGGCGACCTGGTCGAGCAGGCCGTCGCGCAGCTGGACTACGACGACGAGACCGAGGCGGCCCGGGCCCTGGTCGAACGCAAGCTGCGGGTGACCAGGGGCCTGGAGCGGCAGGCCCGGACGCGGCGTCTGGTCGGCGTGCTGGCCCGGCGCGGCTACTCCGAGGGGCTGGCCTTCCGGGTGGTCCGGGAGGTCCTGGACGCGGAGGCGGCCGACGGCGGTCCGGATGGAGAGGACGTGGACGGAGGACCCGGTTCCGGGTGGGAATGACGGCCCCGCTGTGGAGGAGTTCGCCAACTACCTGGCCAGTCTTGACCGTTTCGTAACCTGCGCTTAGCCTCGCACTCAGTGCGGGTAACGCGTCGATCACTCCCCGGCCGTGCCGCGGGCAGGCATGCCCGGGCACGGTCTCGGTTGGTCCCGGGCGGCGTGGCGCGCAGGACGGGGAGTGGGCAGGATGAGGATCGCGCTGAGCGCCGGACCGGTCGTCCCCCTGCTGTCGGCCGCGGTGCTGGTCGCCGTCGTGGCGGCGGCCTGGCTGACGGTCGGGCGCCTGCGGGTCGCGCAGCGGCGGGCCACGGCCGAGACCGAGCGGGCCCGGCGCCGGGCCGAGGAGCAGTCCGCGCGGTTGCGGGCCGAACTCGACCGGCGCGAGGAGCGGTTGACCGAGGAGCTGAGCCGCCTCCGGGCCCGCGAGGGTGAACTCGACGACCGCTCGACCGCGTTGGAGCGGTCCCGGATCCAGGCCGACGAACTGCTGCGGCGCCGGGCGGCGGAGCTGGAGCGCGCCGCCGGACTCTCGGCCGCCGAGGCCCGGGCCCAACTCGTCCGGGAGGCCGAGGCCGAGGCGCGGCGGGAGGCGGCCGTCGCCGTCCGCGAGATCGAGCGGGCGGCCAAGGAGGAGGGCGAGCAGCGGGCCCGGGAGATCGTCGCGGGGGCGATCCAGCGGCTGGCGAGCGAGCAGACGGCCGAGACGGCGGTGTCGCTCTTCCGGCTGCCCAACGAGGAGATGAAGGGGCGGATCATCGGCCGGGAGGGCCGCAACATCCGCGCCTTCGAGGCGGTCACCGGCGTCAATCTGATCATCGATGACACCCCGGTCTCGGTGCAGCTGTCCTGCTTCGACCCGGTCCGCCGGGAGACCGCCCGGCTCACCCTGGAGCAGCTGGTCGAGGACGGCCGGATCCACCCGATGCGGATCGAGGACGTCCACGAGCGCAGCCGCGAGGAGGTCGAGCGGCGCTGCGTCCGGGCCGGTGAGGACGCGCTGCTGTCGGCCGGCGTCGGCGGGCTGCACCCGGAGCTGGTGCGCACCCTGGGGACGCTGCGCTACCGGGCCTCGTACGGGCAGAACGTGCTGGGGCACCTGGTGGAGTCGGCGCACCTGGCCGGGATGATGGCCGCCGAGCTCGGGGTGGACCCGGCGCCGGTGCGCCGTTCGGCGCTGCTGCACGACATCGGCAAGGCGCTGACGCACGAGGTCGAGGGCAGTCACGCGGCGATCGGGGCGGACTTCGCCCGCCGGTACGGCGAGTCGGCGGACGTGGTGCACGCGATCGCGGCGCACCACGGCGAGGTGGAGCCGAGGACGGTCGAGGCGGTGCTGACCCAGGCCGCCGACGCCTGCTCGGGCGGCCGTCCGGGGGCGCGCAAGGAGTCGCTGGAGGTCTACGTGCGCCGGCTGGAGCGGCTGGAGGAGATCGCCCGGGCGCACGAAGGGGTGGCCAAGGTGTACGCGATGCAGGCCGGCCGCGAGGTGCGGGTGATGGTGCGGCCGGAGGTGGTGGACGACCTCGGGGCGCAGGTGATCGCCCGTGAGGTCGCCAAGCAGGTGGCGGAGGAGCTGACCTACCCGGGCCAGATCCGGGTCACGGTGGTGCGGGAGAGCAGGGTCACCGAGGTGGCCCGCTAGGCGAGTCCGCCGGGCGCGGCGTCGCGCCGGAGACCTGTCGGGGCGCGGCGGCCCCGGCGCCCGCCCCGGGACCGGAGCCGGTACCGCGGGCGGATTCGGTGCCGGTGTCGCGGCCGGGACGATCGGGTTCCTGGTCCGGCTCGGCACCGCCGGCCAGGGTCGGCGGCCCGCCCCGGGCGCGCTCGGCCAGCGCGAGGAGGTCGTCCGCCGCGGCGCCCTGGGTGACCCCGACCAGATGGCCGTCCGGCCGGATCAGCAGCACGGTGTGCGGTCCGGCTCCGGGGTACTCCTCGGTGACCAGCACCTCGGCCGGCACCGGCAGGGCCGCGGCGACCTCGGCCAGCCGGGGCATCAGCCCGGCGCCGAGCCAGTGTTCGGCGGACCAGACGGCGGTGCCGGGGGCGACCAGCAGCAGCAGGAAGGAGGCACCGAGCCGGGCGTGCAGCTGGTCCGGCGTGCCGTCGGCGGTGAGCACCGGCAGGTCCGGGACGAGCACGCCGGGCGAGGTGGCGGGCAGCAGTTCGCTGAGCGAGGTCGCGTCGCGCCGGCCGCGCTGCACCGGGACCCGCCCGGGCACGCCGCTGGGCGCCGCCGGGTAGGCGGGAGCGCCGCCGAAGCGGCCGGTGCCGAGCTGGCCGTCGGCGAGCAGCGGCGCGTGCTTGCGGAACGAGCCGGAGAGCAGCGAGCGCCGGGTGGCCTGCCAGCCGCGCAGCGGGCGCAGCAGCGGCATGGCCTGGTCGACGGCGCGCAGCCGGGCGCCGACCGCGCCGCGCCGCTCGGCCTCGTACCCGTCGAGCAGCGAGCCGCCGGGCTGGGGGCCGCCGGTGTGCAGATGCCAGGCGAGGGCGAGGCGCCAGGCGAGGTTGTCGGCGTCGCGCAGGCCGTCGGCGAGGTTCTGCATGCCGAGGGCGCCGTGCAGGTGGGCGGCGTCGCCGGCGAGGAAACAGCGGCCGCTGCGGAACCGGGCGGCGAGGCGCTGCTGGGCGGTGTGGTCGGCGGCGGCGAGCAGCTCGTACCGGGGCAGCTCGCCGCACCAGCCGGTCAGGGTCGCGGTGACCCGGGTGAGCAGGGTGTCGCCGGTGACGACGCCGGGCCAGGTGGCGTGCGGGTCGACGGGTTCGCTGGGGACCGGCCGGCCGGGGGGCAGCCGCCAGTCGAGGCGCCAGACGCCGTCCGGCAGCGGTCGGGCGGAGGCCTCGCGGTCGCCGCGCCACGGGGGCTCGCGGTGCAGTCGGGCCTCGGTGAAGGGCAGGTCGACCCGGACGGTGGCGACGGCGTTGCGGTCGACGGCCGGCCGGCCGGGGAAGCGGATGCGCAGCAGCTTCCGGACGGCGGAGCGGGCTCCGTCGCAGCCGACCAGGTGGCTGCCGCGCCACCAGGTCTCGGTGCCGTCCTGCGGGTTGCGGGTGCGGACGCTGACGCCGTCGCGGTCCTGGGCGAGTTCGGTGACGCGGCTCAACGGCACCAGCCGCACCAGCGGGGTGCCGGTCAGGGCGTCGCGCAGGCCGCGCTGGAGGCGGTGCTGGGGCAGGTGGAGGACGGGGGTGTCGGCCAGGTCGATCCGCAGCACCTCCTGGCGGCGGCGCCAGATGGTGAAGGCGTCCCACCGGGCGGCGTCCGAGACGGCCCGCGGGTAGCCGATCCTGGTCAGGAAGGCGGCGGTGTCGGCCCCGAGCACGACGCTGCGAGGGCCCTCGGGGCAGAGCCCGGAGCCCTCGTCCAGGACGACGGTCGGCACCTCGTGCCGGGCGAGGGCGAGGGCCAGGGCCAGACCGACCGGTCCGGCCCCGACCACGATCACCGGGTCCATGCCGGGCCCTCCGCGCAGCGGCCGGCCGGGCGGGCGGAGCCGCGCACCCCCGGGGCCGGGCAGGCCGACGAGGGGGCGTCATATGCCGCGAGGATGGTCCCGGATGGTGTCACGAAGAGCAATGCAACAGTTCGCCTGCGTGTCCGTCAAGCAGCAGCTGATGTGCGCCGGTTCGCGCCGCGGCGGCCGCGTGCCTCGATCCACCGGGCGAGCGCGGTGAGCAGCAGGCACATCGCGATGTAGATGGGCCCGATCACCAGGACCACGGGGATGTAGGGGAAGCCCGCGGCGTTGAGCGGCTGACTGGCGATCGCCTTACCGACGAACAGCAGCTCGTGGTAGGTGATGATGAAGCCGAGCGAGGTGTCCTTGAGGGTGACGACCAGCTGGCCGATCATCGTGGGCAGCATCGAGCGGACCGCCTGCGGCACCAGGATGGTCGTCATCACCTGGGTCTTGCGCAGGCCGAGCGCGAACGCGGCCTCGCCCTGACCGCGCGGCACGGCGTTGACGCCGCTGCGGATGATCTCCGCCTGCACGGAGCCGTTGTAGAGCGTGAGCCCGATCACCAGGGCCCACATCGGCTCCTTGGCGAAGAAGGCGTAGTAGAGCGCGACGATCAGGATGAGCAGCGGCATCGCCCGGAAGAACTGGACGAAGGAGACCGCCGCCCAGCGGACCGGCTTGTGGTCGGAGAGCTGTCCGGCCGCCAGCAGCGCGCCCAGGGCCAGCGAGCCGACCGCGGCCAGCCCGAAGGCCTCCAGGGTGGCCAGCAGACCGTCGACGATCCGCTGCTGGACGGTGTTGTACTGGAAGGCGTCCCAGAGCTGGGCGTCGAACTGGCCGTTGGAGGCCAGGCTGGCGATCGCGTACCAGAGCAGGCCGGCGATCGCGAGCAGCGACAGCACCCCGAACAGCCGGTACCGCGTGCGGGCCCGGGGGCCCGGGGCGTCGTAGAGGACGCTGGCCGTGGAGGAGCGGGTGAAGAGGGCGTTCATCGGGCCACCGCCAGTCGGTCTTCCAGGAAGCGGAACAGCAGGGCGACGACGGCGCTGATCACCAGGTAGGCGCAGGCCACCCAGAAGAAGATCGCGAAGATCGAGTAGCCGTCCTCGGAGAACGACTGCTGCGCGCTGTACAGCTCGCTGACGCTGAAGGCGCCGGCGATCGCCGAGTTCCTCGGCAGGGCGATGAAGACGCTGCTCAGCGGTGCCAGCACCGTCCTGGCGGCCTGCGGCAGGACGATGCTGGTCAGGGTCTGACCGAAGGTCATGCCGAGGCTGCGGGCGGCCTCGGCCTGGCCGAGCGGCACGGTGTTGATGCCCGAGCGGAGCACCTCGCAGACGAACGAGGCCGTGTAGCTGCCCAGCGCCAGCACCGCGAAGGTGAGGTGGCTGAAGTGCACGCCGAGCGGCGGGAGCCCGAACGTGACGGCGAAGAACAGCACCGTCAGCGGGGTGTTGCGGAAGAGCGTCACCCAGGCCGTGCCGAAGCCGCGCAGCGCGGGTATGGGGGAGACCCGGAAGGCCGCCAGCAGGGTGCCCAGCAGCAGGGCGAGCAGTGCGCTGAGCGCGCTCAGCTCGATCGTCTGCAGGAAGCCGTCGCGGAACAGCGCGAAGTTGCCGTCCTCGAACAGGAAACCCATCCGGCGGCCCTCCTCTCAGGAGTGGTCAGGAACGGTGGTCGGCGGGCGGTCAGTACCGCTCAAGGGCCGGCGGGGTGGGCGCGGCCGAGCCGGAGAGGCCGAGGGTGGCGTCGTACGCCTTCTTCCAGTCGCCGTTGTCCTGGTGCGCCTTCAGGGCGTCGCTGATGGCGCCCCGCAGGGCGGCGTCGTCCTTGTTCAGGCCCACGCCGTAGTTCTCCTTGGTGAACGGCTTGCCGACCACCTTGAGCTTGGGCGCGTACTTGGAGGCGTAGCCCTTGAGGATGGCGTCGTCCGTGGTGACGGCGTCGACCTCGCCCGACAGCAGCTTCTCGACGCAGGCCGAGTAGGTGTCGAACTGGGTGATCTTCGGCGAGTACTGCTGGATGTTCTTGATCGAGGTGGAGCCAGTGGCGGTGCAGATGTTCTTGCCGTTGACCGACTCCGGGCCGGTGATCGAGGTGTTGTCCGCCTTGACCAGGAAGTCCTGGCCGGCGATGAAGTACGGGCCGGCGAAGGACACCGTCTTCTTGCGCTCGTCGTTGATGCTGTAGGTGCCGACGTAGAAGTCGATCTGGCCCTTGGAGATCGCGGGCTCGCGCTGCGAGGAGACCAGGGTCTGCCACTTGATCTGCTGCGGGGTGAAGCCGAGGTCCGCGGCGACCATCTTGGCGATCTCGATGTCGAAGCCGCTGCGGTCGCCGCTGGCGAGGTCCTCGAAGCCGAGGAACGGCTGGTCGGACTTGGCGCCGATGATCAGCTGGCCGCGCTTCTTGGCCTCGGCGAAGATCGCGGAGTCCACCTTCGCGTCGGTCTTGACGGTGTAGGTGGGCAGCTTGGGGGCGGTGCTGCCGCTGGCGGCGGCGTCACCGGGGGTGCCGTCCTTGCCACAGGCGGCGGTGGCGGTGAGCGCGATGGCACAGAGCGCGACGGCGAAGGTGCGACGAGTCCTCATGAGGGTGGTTCTCCTCGGGGCTGGGCCACGGTTCAACCGGGCTCTGGGGACAGGAAGGTGGCCGGGCGGACGTGACCGGCGCCGGCGTCCTTGCCGTCGCCGACCGGTGGTCCGTCCGGAAGCTCAGTGGTGCAGGATCTTCGAGAGGAAGTCCTTCGCGCGGTCGCTGCGCGGCGCGGTGAAGAAGGCCTCGGGGGTGTTCTGCTCGACGATTCGGCCGTCGGCCATGAAGAGCACGCGGTTGGCGGCGGAGCGGGCGAAGCCCATCTCGTGGGTGACGACGACCATCGTCATGCCGTCGGCGGCCAGCTGGCGCATGACCTCCAGCACCTCGTTGATCATCTCCGGGTCGAGCGCCGAGGTGGGCTCGTCGAAGAGCATCACCTTCGGGTTCATCGCCAGTGCCCGGGCGATCGCGACGCGCTGCTGCTGGCCGCCGGAGAGCTGCGCTGGGAACTTCGACGCCTGCGCGCCGACCCCGACCCGCTCCAGCAGCTCCTGGGCGGTCCGCACCGCCTTCTCGCGGGCGATCCCGCGCACCTTGACCTGGCCGAGCACCACGTTCTCCAGCACGGTCTTGTGCGCGAAGAGGTTGAAGCTCTGGAACACCATGCCGACCTCGGCGCGCAGCTTGGCCAGCTCCCGGCCCTCGGCGGGCAGCGGCCGGCCGTCGATGGTGATCGTGCCGGAGTCGACGGTCTCCAGCCGGTTGATCGTCCGGCAGAGCGTGGACTTGCCAGAGCCGGAGGGGCCGATCAGCACCACCACCTCGCCCTGGGCGATCTCCAGGTCGATGTCCTGGAGGACGTGAAGGGCACCGAAGTGCTTGTTCACCCCGTTCAGCACCACCAGCGGAGCGGTCGCGGCGGCGCTGGAGTCCTTGATCAGGCTCTCGGTCATCGCGCCTGCTCCTCGTGTCGGCCCCCGGAGTCGAACTCCCTTGGGCGGCAGTGATGGTAGGAACCGGGGGCCTCGGCCGGCGGAGCCTCGGCCCCCGGTGGGGTGACCATAGGAGCGATGACGATGCCACGTCAGCCGATCTGAGCGGAACTTGAGGATCACGATCCGGCCACATGCCCGGCAAGTGCCGTTCACACCGGGAAACAGGAGGGCACCGTGACAGCGGGCACCCGCACCGCCGCGCGCCGTCCCCGGCGGTCCCGGGGCGTGGCCGAGCCTGGCGTCCGGCGCTCCGCTGGCCCATACTGCGCAGGACCGGGACCTGCCCGGTGGGGCCCGTGAACATCACGTGACACCCCGGGGAACGTCGGGGGGAGGAGGAACGATGCGACTGCTGCTCGTCGAGGACGACGAACGTGTGGCCGCCGCGCTGGTCGCGGTCCTGGGCCGGCACGGCTTCCAGGTCAGGCACGCCCGCAGCGGGCACGAGGCGCTCGACGCGCTGGTGCCGGACGGCAACGACCCGTACCGGGTGGTCCTGCTCGACCTCGGCCTGCCCGACCGGGACGGCTTCGAGGTCTGCAGCCGGATCCGGGCCGGCAGCGGCGTGCCCGTGATCATGGTGACCGCCCGCGCCGACATCCGCTCCCGGATCCACGGCCTCAACCTCGGTGCCGACGACTACGTCACCAAGCCCTACGACATGGGCGAGTTGCTCGCCCGGATCCACGCCGTGGCCCGGCGCGGCGCGGCACCCGCAGCCGCCGCGGTGCCCGCCCCCGACGTCGTGCCGCAGCAGGGCGGGCCGCTGGAGTCCCGCGGCATCCTGATCGACCGCGAGCGCCGCCGGGTCAGCGTGGACGGCCGGGACGTCCCGCTCACCCGCAAGGAGTTCGACCTGCTGGCGCTGCTCGCGCAGAGCCCCGGCGTGGTCTACCGCCGCGAGCAGATCTTCAGCGAGGTCTGGCGCAGCGGCTGGGAGGGCAACGGCCGCACCCTGGAGGTGCACATCGGCTCGCTGCGCACCAAGCTCGCGCTGCCCGGGCTGGTCGAGGCCGTCCGCGGCGTCGGCTACCGGCTGATCCCCGAGAGCCCGGCCGCCGCCGGGTCCGCCGCGACGGCCGCGGCGCAAGCCCCCCAGGCCCGCGCGGAGCACTGATCGCACGTGCGTACCCGCCTGCTCGGGATCCTGCTCGCCCTGATGCTCTGCGTACTGGCCGCTCTCGGGCTGCCGCTCGCCGCGGCGGTCGCGGCCGCCGAGCAGAGCCGGGTGGTCGTCGACCGGCTCGACGACGCCGCCCGGTTCGCCCAGGACCTGCCCACCTCGGGCGTCTCCGGGCTGGAGTCCGCCCTCAAGGGGGAGTCCCAGCCCGCTCCCGGCGACCTCAGCCGCCGGCACGCGCTGGACGCCGAGGTGGCGCGCTACCACGACCTCTACGGCGTGCGGCTCGGCATCTTCCAGCGCGACGGCCTGCCGATCGCCACCGCCCCCGAGGACTGGCGGGTACCCGCCGGCGGTTGGGGCGAGCAGGCCTTCCAGGAGGCCCTGGACGGGCGGCGCAGCCACAACCCGCCGCAGGTCTGGCCGTGGACCCCCGACCGGACCCTGACCATCGCCACCCCGGTGGTCCGGGACGGCGACGTGGTCGCCGTGGTGCTCAGCGAGTCCCCGACCGGGCCGATGCGCACCCGGGTGCTGCACCGCTGGCTGGTGATCGGGGCCGGCGAGGCCGCCGCGATGATCGTCGCGGTGCTGCTGGCCGTCCGGCTCACCGAGTGGGTGCTGCGGCCCGTCCGGACTCTCGACCGGGCCACCCACGACATCGCCACCGGCCGGATGAACGCCCGGGTGGCGCCCGGCGGCGGGCCGCCCGAACTGCAGCGCCTGGCCCGCTCGTTCAACGACATGGCCGACCATGTGGTGCTCGCCCTGGACCAGCAGAAGGCCTTCGTCGCGGACGCCTCGCACCAGCTGCGCAACCCGCTGGCGGCGCTGCTGCTGCGGGTCGAGGTGCTGGGCCTGGAGCTGCCCGAGGGGCACGACGAGGAGCTCGGCAGGGTCCGGGAGGAGGGCGTCCGGCTGGCCCGGGTGCTGGACGACCTGCTGGGACTGGCCACCGCCGAGCACGCCCGCCCCGAGCCGGAGCCGACCGACCTGGTCGCGCTCACCCTGGCCCGGGCGGACGCCTGGCGGCCGGTGGCCCAGCAGCGCGGGATCGAGCTCGGCTGGGAGGGCCCGGCGCTCGCCCTCGGCATGGCCGACCCGATCGGCTTCGGCAGCGCGCTGGACGCCGTGGTCGACAACGCGCTCAAGTTCGGCCCGGCCGGCAGCCGGGTCCGGGTGCTGGTGGCGGTGCGGCGCGACGAGGTCGCGGTGACCGTCTCGGATGCCGGGCCGGGGCTCGCCGAGGAGGAGCTGGCCCGGGCCGGCGACCGGTTCTGGCGCAGCGCGCGTCACCAGAACGTGGACGGCTCGGGGCTCGGGCTCTCGATCGCCCGCACCCTCCTGCTGGCCGCCGGCGGCTCGCTCACCTTCGCCCCGGTCCGGCCGACCGGCCTCGCGGTGACGCTGGCGGTGCCGCGGGCGGGCAAGAAGCTCTGACGGCCGGGGCCGGGGCCGGGGCGGTTCGGGGCCCCGGGGGTCCGGGCCTCGCGGTGTCAGGACCTCACGGTGTCAGGACCTCACGGCTTCACCGAGCGGTAGTAGCGCATCGCGCCCTCGTGCAGCGGGAGCGGGTCGGTGTAGACGGCGGTGCGCAGGTCGACCAGCTGGGCGGCGTGGACCTGGGCGCCGATCTGGTCGCGGCTGTCTATCACCGCCCGGGTCATCCCCTGCACCAGGTCGGTGTCCACGTCCTCGCGGGTGATCAGCAGGTTGGGCACGGCCACCGTGGCGACGGCGTCCTTGGGCTCGGCGTTGGGGTAGGTGCCCTTCGGCATGGTGGCCGCCCGGTAGGCGTCGGTGCCGCCGCCCTCGACCTTGTGCACGGCCTCGGCGAGGTCGCCGAGCGGTACGAGCCTGATCCCGATGTGGTCGGACAGGTCGGTCAGCGCGCTGGTCGGCAGCCCGCCGGACCAGAAGAAGGCGTCCAGCTTGCCGGCCCGCAGCTGGTCGGCGGCGTCGCCGACGCCCAGCATGACCGGCGTGATGTCGTGGTCCGGGTCGAGGCCGGCCGAGGAGAGCAGCCGTCTGGTCACCAGGTTCACCCCGGACAGGGCCTGCCCGACGCCGACCCGCTTGCCCTTGAGGTCGGCCGTCCGGCGCACCGTCGAGTCGGCGGGGACGATCAGCTGGAGGTAGTCGTCGTAGAGCCGGGCGATGGCCCGCAGCCGGTCCTTGCCGGGGCCGGAGTACTCGGCGACGGCGTCGGCGGTCGCGATCGCGAAGTCGTCCTGGCCGCTGGTGACCCGGGCCAGGTTGTCGATCGAGCCCTGCGAGTTGTCCAGCCGCAGCCGCACCCCCGGCATCGCCCTGGCGACGTGGGTCTGCAGCAGTTGCCCGTACCGGTCGTAGACGCCGCGCTGGACCCCGGTGGCGAAGCCGGTCTCGCCGCGCGGGTAGTCGGGCGTGCGGCCCGCCGAGAGCCACCAGCCGCCGAACCCGGCCGCCACCAGCACCAGGACCAGCAGCGTCCGCCACAGCGGGCTGCGGGCGGCGGCGCGGAGGGCGCCGCCGGGGCGGGGATCGGGGGAGGGGGCCATGCAGGGATAGTGCCAGGCGCGGGCGGCGAACGGGAGGGGCGCAGGCCGGGGCGGGTGGCGGCCGGCGCCCGTAGAGCGGGCGGGCGGCGCCCGGGGGAAAGCCCTTCGCGGGTGCCCGTACCCTGGTTGGGTGAGCGGTGAGAGCGGATTGAAGAGCTACAAGGTCGTCACGTACGGCTGCCAGATGAACGTCCACGACTCCGAGCGGCTGTCCGGGCTGCTGGAGGACGCCGGGTACGTGAAGGCAGGGCAGGACGGCGACCCGGACCTGGTCGTGTTCAACACCTGCGCGGTGCGCGAGAACGCCGACAACAAGCTGTACGGCAACCTCGGGCAGCTGGCGCCGGTGAAGAGCCGCCACCGGGGCATGCAGATCGCCGTCGGCGGCTGCCTGGCGCAGAAGGACCGCGACACCATCGTCCGCAAGGCCCCCTGGGTCGACGTGGTGTTCGGCACCCACAACATCGGGCACCTGCCCGCGCTGCTGGAGCGGGCCGCGGTCGAGCGCAAGGCCCAGGTCGAGATCCTGGAGTCGCTGGAGACCTTCCCGTCCACGCTGCCCACCCGCCGCGAGTCCGCGTACGCCGCGTGGGTGGCCATCTCGGTCGGCTGCAACAACACCTGTACGTTCTGCATCGTCCCCGCGCTGCGCGGCAAGGAGGAGGACCGCCGCCCGGGCGACGTCCTCGCCGAGATCGAGGCGCTGGTCGGCGAGGGCGTCATCGAGGTCACCCTGCTGGGCCAGAACGTCAACGCCTACGGCTCCGACCTGGGTGACCGCGAGGCGTTCTCCAAGCTGCTGCGCGCCGCCGGGCAGATCGAGGGCCTGGAGCGGATCCGCTTCACCTCGCCGCACCCGCGGGACTTCACCGACGACGTGATCGCTGCGATGGCCGAGACCCCGAACGTGATGCACCAGCTGCACATGCCGCTGCAGTCCGGCTCGGACACCGTGCTCAAGGCGATGCGCCGCTCGTACCGGCAGGAGCGCTTCCTCGGCATCATCCGGAAGGTGCGCGAGGCGATGCCGGACGCGGCCATCTCCACCGACATCATCGTGGGCTTCCCCGGCGAGACCGAGGAGGACTTCGAGCAGACCATGCACACCGTGCGCGAGGCCCGCTTCACCAACGCCTTCACCTTCCAGTACTCCAAGCGCCCCGGCACCCCGGCCGCCGAGATGGAGAACCAGGTGCCGAAGGCCGTCGTGCAGGCCCGCTACGACCGGCTGATCGCGCTCCAGGAGGAGATCTCCTGGGAGGAGAACAAGAAGCAGGTCGGACGCACCCTGGAGATCCTGGTCGCCGAGGGCGAGGGCAAGAAGGACGACCGGACCGACCGGCTCTCCGGCCGCGCGCCCGACAACCGGCTGGTGCACTTCACCCGGCCCGCCGAGCCGGTGCGCCCGGGCGACACGGTGACCGTCGAGATCACCTACGCCGCCCCGCACCACCTGCTGGCCGAGGGCCCGACCCTCGGGGTGCGCCGCACCCGGGCCGGCGACGCCTGGGAGAAGCGCCAGGCGGCCCCGGCGGCCAAGCCGGCCGGCGTGATGCTCGGTCTGCCCACCATCGGCGCCCCGGCGCCGGTGGCGGCCCCCGCGGCGGGCGGCTGCTGCGGCGACTGACCGGCGCTCCTTCGACGGCCCGGCGGGATCTCGGATCCCGCCGGGCCGCCGTCGTCCCCGGCCGAACGGCCGTCCTTCTTCGTTAGAGTGATCCACATGCTGGTTGCCGCCGCCGTCTGCCCCTGTCCGCCGCTGCTCGTCCCGGAGGTCGCCGCCGGCGCCGCCGCCGAGCTGGAGCCGCTGCGCGCGGCCTGCGACGAGGCGCTCGCCGCGCTGCTCGCGGCCGGACCGGAGCTGGTCGTGGTGGTCGGGACCGGTCCCGAGCCCGAGGTCTGGACCGAGGGCGGCGCGGGCTCCTTCCACCGGTACGGCGTGCCGCTGGTGGCCAAGCTGCCGTCCGGCCGGGTCGAGGGGCCGGAGCTGAGCCCCGCGCTGACCGTCGGCGCCTGGCTGCTGGAGCGGGCCGGGGCCACCGTGCCGACGCACGCCTGCGCGGTGCCCGCCGACGCGCCCGCCGACCGGATGCTCGGGCTGGGCCAGGGGCTGGCCGGGCTGGCCGACCGGGTCGGGCTGCTGGTGATGGGCGACGGCAGCGCCTGCCGCTCGCTGAAGGCGCCGGGCTACCTGGACGAGCGGGCCGAGGGCTTCGACGCGGTGATCGCGGACGCGCTGGGCTCGGCGGACACTGCGGCGCTGGCCGCCGTCGACCCGGGCCTGGCCGGCGAGCTGCTGGCCGAGGGCCGGGCCCCCTGGCAGGTGCTGGCCGGCGCCGCCGGGGGCGCCGGCCTCACCGCGCGGCTGGGCTACCGGGACGCGCCGTACGGGGTCGGGTACTTCGTCGCGTCCTGGAGCTGAGACCGAGCCCGGGGAGCGGGTCGGCGAGCGGCCCGGGAGCGGGCCGGGATCAGGCGGACGGGCCGCCGGCACCGGGAGCGCCGGGAGCCCCTGGAGCGCCCGGGTCGCCGGGCTTGTGGGCGAAGTCGTCGACCGCCCCCTTGGCCTTGCTGGCGCCGTGCTCGATCTTGTCGCTGTACTTGCCCTTGGTCGCCTTGTCGATCGCGCCGCCGGCCTTGTCCACCACCTGCTCGATCTGCTCGCTGTGCTTGCCGGCCAGTTCGCTCGCCTTCCCCTTGAGCTCGCCGGCCTTGCCCTTGAGGTTGTCCATCAGACCCATGGTGGTCTCACCGTTCCTCTCTGTTTCCTGCTCAACGTCCGTCGTGGCCGAACCGTTCGCAGCCCGGTGAAAACGGCCGGAACCGCTCATATCGTCGCCCGGTGGGGCCGGACGGACGGGGAGGTCACCGGCGCGGCGACGGTTTTGCGAGACTGGTCCGGTGAGCAGCTCCCGTACCGTCCAGCCCCATGCCGCCCCGCCGCGCGTCGTCTCGGTGGTGGGCGCGACCGCCGCCGGCAAGTCCGACCTGGCCGTCGCCCTCGCCCGGGCCCTGGGCGGCGAAGTGATCAACACCGACTCGATGCAGCTCTACCGGGGCATGGACATCGGTACGGCCAAGCTCACCCTGGCGGAGCGCGAGGGCGTCCCGCACCACCTGATGGACATCTGGGACGTCACCGAGGCCGCCAGCGTCGCCGAGTACCAGCGGCTGGCCCGGGCCGAGATCGACCGGTTGCTCGCGGCGGGCCGGACCGCCGTCCTGGTCGGCGGCTCGGGCCTGTACGTCCGGGCGGCGATCGACGAGATGGAGTTCCCCGGTACCGACCCGGAGGTCCGGGCCCGGCTGGAGGCCGAGCTGGCGCAGGCCGGCCCGTACGCGCTGCACCGGCGGCTGGCGGAGCTGGACCCGGCCGCCGCAGAGGCGATCCTGACCGGCAACGGCCGACGGATCGTCCGGGCGCTGGAGGTCATCGAGATCACCGGGCAGCCCTTCACCGCCAACCTGCCGAGCAACACCGCCGTCTACGACGCCGTCCAGATCGGCGTCGCGGTGCCCCGGCCCGAACTGGACGAGCGGATCGCCCTGCGGGTCGACCGGATGTGGCGGGCCGGACTCCTGGACGAGGTGCGGGAGCTGGAGGGGCTCGGCCTGCGTGAGGGCCGGACGGCCTCCCGGGCGCTCGGCTACCAGCAGGTGCTGGACCACTTCGCCGGCGAGTGCACCGAGGACGAGGCCCGTGCCGAGACCGTCCGGGCCACCAAGCGGTTCGCCCGCCGCCAGGAGTCCTGGTTCCGGCGCGACGACCGGATCCACTGGCTCTCCCGGCCGGCCGGCGCCGACCCCGCCGAGCTGCTCTCGCGCTCCATGGAGCTGATCGAGCGTCAGTAATCGGACGGGCCGTGGACGGGATCCGGCCAATCCGGCGGTGCAGCTGCGCGCGCAGGTGGGCGTGCAGGACGAACCCGCGGTTACGGCCGGATCACGTCATGGCCACGGATCACCCGATGGCCCCGGTCAGGCCCGGAACGCCCTCCTGGACATGCCATCATCGATGCCATAAGGGTCGGCCCCGGGCGGGTCGACCGTTGCCCGGCCGCGAGTCCGCACTCGTGTCGAACTGTCAGGGGAGGCCGCGTGTCAACGGGTACCGGCCCCGAAAGCGGTCAGAGCGGGAGCGCCACGGCTCAGGCCGACGGCCCCGACGCCTCCTCCCTGCCGGACCTGCCGGTGCTGGCGGGTCTCGACGGACCGACCTCCTACGCGCTCGCGCTGCCCGCCCTGGACACCAGCGCCCCGGCCGGCGCGGTGCACGAGCGGGAGATCCGGCCGCGCCGCCGGCTGCGCTGGTGGCAGACCCTGCCGATCGCGCTGCTGGGCACCGCCGGCTCGCTGATGTTCGCCTTCCCGCTCGCCTTCGGCTCGGCCGGGGCCGGCTCCGCGATGGTCGGCATGCTCGGTCTGCTGCTCACCGCGGCCTCGGTCGGCTGGGGCGCGATGGCCGCCCGGCACGCCGGGTACAAGTGGCCGGGGCTGCCGCGTCGCGGCTCGGGCCGGCGCGCCGGGTGGAAGGCGATCGTGATCTACACCCTGGTCGCCCTGGTCGCCTGCGCGCTCGCGCTGTGGCGGGTCGTCCACCTGCGCTGACCGCCACCGCCCGCCGCCTCGGCGGGCGCGGTCCGCCTGCTGGTCCGCGGCGCTGCGGAGCGGGCCCGCTCAGTATGATCGGGAGGGTGAGCGAATCCTCCGTGACCCCCGCCGGCCTGCCCTTCCTGAAGGGGCACGGCACCCAGAACGACTTCGTCATCGTGCCCGATCCGGACGGCCTGCTGACGATCGGCCCCGAGGCGGTCGCCGCGCTCTGCGACCGCCGGGCCGGCATCGGCGGGGACGGGCTGCTGCGGGTGGTGCGCTCGGCCGCCGACCCGGTCGCGGCCGACCAGGCGGAGCAGGCCGAGTGGTTCATGGACTACCGCAACTCCGACGGTTCGATCGGCGAGATGTGCGGCAACGGGGTCCGGGTCTTCGCCCGCTACCTGGTCGAGGCCGGGCTGGCCGAGCCGGGCGAGCTGGCGGTGGCCACCCGGGCCGGCGTGCGGCGGGTGCGGGTGGGCGCGGACGCCGGGGACGGCACGCCCGGTCAGGTGACCGTGGACATGGGCCGCGCGGTGCTGCCCGGACCGGACGGCATCGAGGTGGCGGTCGGCGAGCGGCGCTGGCCGGCCCGCAACGTGAACATGGGCAACCCGCACGCGGTGGCCTTCGTGGACAGCCTCGACCAGGCCGGCGACCTGCTGAGCGCGCCGCTCACCAGCCCCGCGAACGCCTACCCGGAGGGCGTCAACGTCGAGTTCGTGGTGGACCGCGGTCCGCGCCACGTCGCGATGCGGGTGCACGAGCGCGGCTCGGGCGAGACCCGCTCCTGCGGCACCGGGGCCTGCGCCGTCGCCGTGGCCGCCGCCCGGCGGGACGGTGTCGACCCGTCGGTCACCGGTGAGGCCGTCACCTACACCGTGGACGTGCTCGGGGGCCGGCTGGTGATCACCGAGTACCCGGACGGCCGGGTGGAGAAGACCGGTCCGGCGGTCATCGTGGCCCGTGGCGAGCTCGACCCGGGGTGGCTCGCCACCGCCCACCGGTAGGTCCGGTTCGAACAGGCCCTGGCAGCGCGGCCGGTTTGCCCATTTCGTGCGGTGATGAATCCCCCCGTTCGGGTGATCCCGATGACCGACGGGGAGCAGGGCGTCGCGGAACGTGCTCTGCTCGGTAGCATGGACCACCGGGTCGGCCAATGCTCCCGGTGACCGCTGCCGGAGGTGCCGATGACCATCGAAGCCGGGCAGCCCCTGGCGGGGCAGCCGACGTCCGCACGGCAGGCCGGGCCCAAGCGGCCCCTGGGAGGCCTCGGCCGGGCCGCCCTCGGCCGGGCCGGGCGCGCCGCCCTGCTGGCCACCGGCCGCACGCCGGTGCCGGACGCGCTCGAACCGCTGGTGCAGGCCCACCGCCGCCACCATCCGCAGGCCGACCTCGGCCTGCTCGGCCGGGCCTACCGGCTCGCCGAGGCCAGCCACCGCGGGCAGAAGCGCAAGAGCGGCGAGCCGTACATCACCCACCCACTGGCCGTCACCATGATCCTGGCCCAACTCGGCGCCGGGACGACCACGTTGGTCGCCTCGCTGCTCCACGACACCGTGGAGGACACCGAGTTGACGCTGGACCAGGTGGGGGCCGGCTTCGGGCCCGAAGTCGCCTACCTGGTCGACGGGGTGACGAAGCTGGAGAAGGTCGACTTCGGTGCGGCGGCCGAGGCGGAGACCTTCCGCAAGATGCTGGTCGCCACCGGGGACGACGTCCGGGTGATGGTCATCAAGCTCGCCGACCGGCTGCACAACATGCGCACCATCCGGCACATGAAGCCCGCCAGCCGGGTCCGGATCGCCAAGGTCACCCGGGACGTGCTGATCCCGCTGGCCGAGCGGCTGGGCATCCAGGTGCTCAAGGCGGAGCTGGAGGACATCGTCTTCGCCACCCTGCACCCGGAGGAGTACGCCCGGACCAGGGCGCTGCTGGCCGGCCGCGAGGACCACCCGGACGCCCTGCTCGCCCCGTTCGCCCTGGCGCTGGGCCGCCAGCTCGCCGAGGCCGGGGTGGCCGCCGAGGTCACCGTCCGGCCGCGGCACTGCGTCTCGCTGCACCGGGTCCTGCTCAAGCGGGACGCCGCCGCCGGGCCGGACGGGCGCCCGCAGGGGCCCCAGCCCGCCGACTTCGGCCGGGTGCTGGTGGTGGTCGAGGAGAACGCGGACTGCTACGCCGTGCTCGGCGAACTGCACACCTGCTGGACACCGCTGCCGGGCGAGTTCAAGGACTTCGTGGCCGCTCCCAAGTTCAACCTCTACCAGTCGCTGCACACCGCGGTGGCGCTGGAGGGCGGCGAGGTGGTCGAGGTGCTGGTCCGCACCCGGCGGATGCACGAGATCGCCGAGACCGGGGTGGTGGCCCTCGGCGACCCCCGCCAGCCCGGCACCGAGCCGGGCGCGGACGAGCTGGACCGCACCGACCCGGCCAGACCCGGCTGGCTCAGCCGGCTGCTGGAGTGGCAGCAGGAGACGCCCGATCCCGACGCGTTCTGGTCCGCGCTGACCGCCGACCTCGCCGGGGACCGCGAGATCACCGTCGTCACCGAGGCCGGCGAAACGCTTCAGCTGCGGGCCGGTGCCAGCTGCGTCGACGCGGCCTACCTGCTCGGCGAGGAGACCGGCCACCGATGTATCGGCGCCCGGGTCAACGGCCGGCTCACCGCGCTCTCCACCGTCCTCCAGGACGGCGACCGGGTGGCCATCCTCACCGAGCAGGGCGATCCGGCCGCCCGCCCGTCCGGCCCGGCGCCCGAGTGGCTGGCGCACGCCCGTACGCCGGCCGCCCGGCTGGCCATCGAGCGGTGGCTGGCCGACCACCCGCCGCGCGTCCCGGTGGTCCGCACCGGGCCGTCGGCCGGCCAGCCGGCACCGCCCGCGCACCGCACCGCCGAGCGCGGCGAGGCCCCGGTCACGGTGGTCGGCCGGCCCGGGGCGCCGGTCCGGCTGGCCCGCTGCTGCACCCCGGTGCCACCGGACGAGGTCAGCGGCTTCGCGATCCGCGGCGGCGCGGTCGCCGTGCACCGCACCGGCTGTCCGGCCGGCGAGCGGATGCGGGCGGACGGGCGGGGCACCCCGGAGGTCCGCTGGCGGCCCGGCGCCGCGCCGCCGTCCGGTTACCGGGCCACCCTGCGGGCCGAGGCGCTGAACCGGCCCCGGCTGCTGGCGGACCTCACCGCGGCGATCTCGGGGGAGGGCGTCGGGATCGTCTCGGCGGAGGTGGAGCCGCCGCAGGAGCTGCGGGTGCGGCACACCTACACCGTGGAGCTGCCCGAGCCGGGCGCGCTGCCCGCCGTGCTGCGGGCGATGCTCCGGGTCTCGGGGGTGTACGACGTGGGCCGGCCGTACGCCCCGGCGGGGGGCGGCGCCCGCACCCCAGCCGCGGCGGCCGGGGCGGCGACCCGCCCGGCGCCGGGCCCGGCGCCCGAGCCGGTCTCCGGCGCGGTGTCCGCACCGGTGTCCGGGCCGGTGTCCGCGCAGGGAAATGGGGATGACCCGTCGGCGCCCGGCGTGCGACCATCATGGGGAATTCACGGCCGGTCCGCGGCGTTCACTGGACACTGAACACAAGAGTCCCAGTGGGCTCCGTGGCCCTGAGGGGTAGCTCACGACTCGCCCGAGCGGTAGACGGGGCGGCAGCTGGGCAGACTCCGGGTGAGACCGTTGTGCACGGTCGCGCCCACAGGCCGTCCCACTCCTGCAGCCAAAGGACAGAATGACCTCCACGTCAGACACCCGCGACCACGCCGACGCCCCGCGCCGCTTCGACGGTCTGCGGGCGGAAGCCCTCATGGACGAGGACCTCGCGGCCATCGACGAGGACCTCGACCACCACTACGACGGCGACCAGTACGACCGCAGCGAGCGAGCCGCCCTGCGCCGTGTCGCCGGCCTCTCCACCGAACTCCAGGACGTCACCGAGGTCGAGTACCGCCAGCTCCGTCTGGAGCGCGTGGTGCTCGTCGGCGTCTGGACCGACGGCACCGTCGAGGAGGCGGAGAACTCGCTGGCCGAGCTCGCCGCCCTCGCCGAGACCGCCGGTTCCGAGGTGCTGGACGGCGTCATCCAGCGCCGCGACAAGCCCGACGCGGCCACCTACATCGGCTCCGGCAAGGCCAAGGAGCTGCGCGACATCGTCGCGGCGACCGGCGCCGACACCGTGGTCTGCGACGGTGAGCTCACCCCGGGCCAGCTGATCCACCTGGAAGACGTCGTCAAGGTCAAGGTCGTCGACCGGACGGCCCTGATCCTGGACATCTTCGCCCAGCACGCCAAGTCCCGTGAGGGCAAGGCGCAGGTCTCGCTCGCGCAGATGCAGTACATGCTGCCGCGCCTGCGGGGCTGGGGTCAGTCGCTCTCCCGGCAGATGGGTGGTGGTGGCTCCGGCTCGTCCGGCGGCGGCATGGCCACCCGTGGTCCCGGTGAGACCAAGATCGAGACCGACCGTCGGCGGATCCGCGAGAAGATGGCGAAGCTCCGCCGTGAGATCGCCGACATGAAGAAGGGCCGCGACACCAAGCGCCAGGAGCGCAAGCGCCACCAGGTGCCGTCCGTGGCCATCGCCGGTTACACCAACGCCGGCAAGTCCTCGCTGCTCAACCGGCTCACCGGCGCGGGCGTGCTGGTGGAGAACTCGCTGTTCGCCACCCTCGACCCGACGGTGCGCCGGGCGCAGACCCCGAGCGGCCGGCTCTACACCCTGGCCGACACCGTGGGCTTCGTCCGGCACCTGCCGCACCACCTGGTCGAGGCGTTCCGCTCGACCATGGAGGAGGTCGCCGACGCGGACCTCATCCTGCACGTGGTGGACGGCTCGCACCCCGAGCCGGAGACGCAGCTGGCCGCCGTCCGCGAGGTGATCGTCTCGGTCGAGGCACAGAACGTGCCGGAGATCGTGGTGATCAACAAGGCGGACGCCGCCGACCCGCTCGTGCTGCAGCGCCTGCTGCGCCGCGAGCCGCACGCGATCGTGGTGTCGGCCCGCAGCGGCCTGGGCATCGAGGAGCTGCTGAAGCTCATCGACGACGAGCTGCCGCGCCCGGCGATCGAGGTGCAGGTGCTGGTCCCGTACACCCAGGGCGGCCTGGTCTCCCGGGTGCACGCCGAGGGCGAGCTGCTCTCCACCGAGCACACCGCCGAGGGCACCCTGCTGCACGCGAAGGTGCCGGCCGAGCTGGCCGCCGAGCTGGAGCGCTACGCGGTCGCGCTGAGCTCGCAGAGCTGAGCACCGGCAGCCGACGGGCCCCGGCCTCCCCTCGCGGGAGGCCGGGGCCCGTCGTCGTCCCCGGGGGCCGGGCGCGTCCTACTTGGCGTTCTTGGAGAAGTAGTCGAAGGCCTGCTTCGCCTGGTCCTGGAGCGAGGGGCCGGCCATGTACTCGGACGGGTTGCGGTTGCCGATCGAGTTGACGCTGATCAGGTTCGGCTTGCCGTCCTTGGTGATGAACCAGCCGCCGCCGCTGGACCCGCCGGTCATGGTGCAGCCGATCACGTACATCGGCGGGCGGGCCTGGTCGAAGGAGAGCCTGACCGGCCGGACGGTGGAGTCGCAGTGGTTGAGCTCCATACCGTCGAACGGCCGCTCGGCCGGGTAGCCGTAGGCGAAGGCCGAGGTGATCTGCTCGCGAGGGGCGTTGAACCAGATCGGGACGGAGCCGCCGACCGTCTCCTCCAGCGACTTGCCGGAGCCGTTCTCGTCGCGGACCCGGATGATCCCGTAGTCGAACTGGGAGTTGGGGCCGACACCGGTCTCCTTCACCCAGGTCGGCGCGACCAGCGCGCGGACCGCCGTCCACCGCCCGTACGGGGAGACCTGCTGCTCGGTGTACTGCCTGCCCCGGCTGGCCTGGCCGTCGCGGTTGTAGCCGGGGACGAAGACGATGTTCTTCAGCCAGCCGCCGCCCTTGCCGTCGTGCAGGCAGTGCGCGGCGGTGTAGACGAGGTTGCTGCGGCCCGGGTTGGCCGGGTCGGAGACCACGGTGCCCGAGCACATCGAGTCGCCCTCGGGCGCGGTCATGAAGATCTTGCCGACCACCGCCGTCGCCGGGCTGTACGGGTGCGGCTGCGGCCTGGCCGGGACGGCCGCCGGCGGATCGTCCCGGACGACCGTGTTCCCCGGGCTCTTGTGCGAGTACTCCGGGGTGGGCCGGCCCTTGGCGTTCTCCATCTTGGCGATCGACCAGAAGCCCTGGGCGACCTCGTTGACGAAGGCGTTCTCGCTGACGAAGCGGGCCCAGTCGTCGAGCTTCCAGCCGGCGAGGTCCTGGAGGCTGCCGGGCAGTGCGCCCGGCTTGGCGGACGCGGCGGTGGCGGCGGCGGTCGTGGCCGGGGTGGACGCGGCGTCGGCGCTGCCCGCGTCCTCCGGTCCGCAGGCGGTCGCGGTGAGCGCGAGCGCGGCGAGTACGGCGGCGGCCGCCGGCGCGGTGCGGTGCCTGGTCTTCGGCATGGTCATCGGTCCCCGTGTGGTCTTCGGCGCGGTGGCGGCTACTTCTGCTTCCTGGAGATGTAGTCCAGGGCCTGCTTGGCGACCGTCTCCAGGTACGGGCCGCTCAGCGAGGTGTGGTCCTGGGTGCCGATGGAGGTGTTGCTGACCAGGGCGGTCCGGCCGTCCGGCATCGGGGCGAACCAGCCGCCGCCGCTGGAGCCCTGGGTCATGGTGCAGCCGATGGTGAGCATCGCCGGGCGCTTGGCGTCGAAGGAGAGCCGGGTGGGCTTCCCGCCGTCGCACTTGTACAACTCCTGCCCGTCGAAGGGCTTGTAGAGCGGGTAGCCCCACGCCGAGGCGGAGATCCGGTCGCGCGGGGCGTCGAACCAGACCGGGACGGCCGCGCCGACCGTCTCCTCCAGTGACTTGCCGGTGTCGTTCTGGTTCTGCACCCGCATCACGGCGAAGTCGTACTGGTTGGCGGCGTCACCGGTGCCGCCGCCCTCGACCGTCCACTGCGGCGAGGTCACCACGTCCTTGGCCCACCAGGTGCCCAGCGGTGCCAGCTCCGCGAGCGGGGCCTTCTTGCCGCCGCTGGAGGCACCGGAGTTGTTGTAGGCGGGGACGAAGACGAGGTCCTTGTAGAAGTCGCCGCCCTTGCCCGGGTGCACGCAGTGCCCGGCGGTCCAGACCAGGTTGCTCTTGCCGGGGTGCGCCGGGTCGGCGATCACGGTGGCCGAGCAGTTGCCGCGGCCGCCGTCGGCGCTGAAGAACACCTTGCCGGACGGCTGCTTGGTGTACGGGCGGGTCACCGGCGTGGCCTTGACCGGGGCCGGGTCCGGATCGGTCACCCCGGCGTCGCCGGTCGGCTTCGCGATGGGCGGGGCCGGGTCGGCCGGCTTGGAGTCGCCCATCTTGTCCGGGTTCCAGAAGTCCTTCACCACCGGGTTGTTGAAGACGTGCTTGGAGGCCCAGTTGTCCCAGTCCTCGAACTTCCACTTCTTCAGGTCGTCCCAGCTCGTGGGCAGGCCCTCCAGCAGGCTGGTCGGGATGCCCGACGGCAGGGTCAGGCCGCCGATCACACCGCCGCCGATCACGCCGCCACCCCCGGCGGTCGTGGCGCTGCCGCTCGCCGGGGCCGGCGGCGGTGCGGCGGTGCCCCCGCCGGAGGGGCCGTCCGGCCCGCAGGCCGTCACGACGAGCAGCGTTCCGGCGGCGAGGGCCGCGGCCATGGCTGACCGGTGGATCGATGGCATGGTGTTCGCTTCCCCCTGCTGGTCCTGTGCGGCGGCGGCCGACCGCCTTGGAGTCTCCCACTGGCCACCAGGACGGCGCGGGCCGACCCCCGGGTTGCGACGGCGGCCGGAGGTCACCGATCTGTGACGAACGCCCGGTTGGCTCGTTGGCACGGCAGGTCCTCCCTCCTGAGTGTTGAACTCTCACCGCTCTTCACTCGGACGAGTGAGCAGCCCTTGTGATCACCCATCAGGGATAGCTAACCCTTACCTGACGCGACGGTGCGAGCGCCCGCCACACCCTCTCCACCACCAGCGCGCGTCCGCACCCCACGCGCCACAAGGAGCAGCCTTGAGCACCGCCGTCACCGGAGCCCCGCCCGAAGCCCCGACGCGCCACCCCGCCCCGGTCCAGCCCGCCGGGGTCCGGCCGGCCGCGGCCCGCCCGGTGCCGCCCGACCCGCTCCTCCATCCGGACCCGGCCGTCGCCGCCGAACAGGCCGGTCTGGAGGCCCTGTTGCGGTGCTGGGCCCGGGAGACCGGGGCGGTACCCGGGACGGACGGACGGCTGCGGATCGCCGTACTCGGCGGCGCCGCCCGGCTGCTCGCCCCGGTCCGCTACTGGTCGCCGGCCGGCTGGCACCGCTTCGGCCCGGCCACCCTCGCGGTCGGTGAGGGCACCGCCGCCGCCCCGGTGGACGCCGTCACCGCCGCCGCCCTGCTCGCCGCCGCGGCCGCCGACCGCCCCGACCCCGGCCAGGTCGCCGACCTCGCCGCCCGGGTGGCCGACTCGGTGGTCCGCACCGCCGACATCCTGGCCCACCGCCGCACCGCCGCCGCCCCCGGCGGGCCGGAGGGCTCGCAGTTCCTGGCCGCCGAGCAGTCCCTGCTGCTGGGCCACCCGCTGCACCCGACGCCCAAGAGCCGCGACGGCCTCGGGCCCGCGCAGAGTGCCGCGTACTCCCCGGAGCTCCACGGCTCCTTCCGGCTGCACTGGTACGCCGTCGACCGCGACCTGCTCGCGGCCGGTTCGGCGCTGACCGAGAGCGCCGACCGGATCACCGCCCACCTGCTCGGCGACCCGACCCTGGTGCCGCCCGGGACGGCCGCCCTCCCGCTGCACCCCTGGCAGGCCCGCGAGCTCGCCCTGCGCCCGGCCGTCGCGGAACTGCTCGCCGACGGGCGGCTGCGCGACCTCGGCCCGGCCGGTGACCCCTGGTACCCGACCTCCTCGGTGCGCACCGTCTACCGGCCCGGCACGCCCTGGATGCTGAAGCTCTCGCTCGGCCTGCGGATCACCAACTCCCGGCGGGAGAACCTCCGCAAGGAGCTCCACCGGGGTCTGGAGATGCACCGGCTGCTGGAGACCGGACTGGCCGCCGAGTGGCGGGCCGCCCACCCCGGCTTCGACATCGTCCGCGACCCGGCCTGGATCGGCGTCGACCACCCCGCGCTCGGCGACCCCGGCGGGCTGGACACCGTGCTGCGCGCCCAGCCGTTCGCCCCGGGCGACCGCGCCCTCTGCGTGGCCGGGCTGGTCGCCGAGCAGCCGCTCGGCACCGGCGACACCGTACCGTCGCGGCTCGGCGACACCCTGCGGGCGCTCGCCGCGCGCTGCGGACGCCCGCTGCCCACGGTGGCCGCCGAATGGTTCCTGCGCTACCTGGACGCCGTCGTCCTGCCGGTGCTCTGGCTGGACGGCCAGGCCGGCATCGCGCTGGAGGCGCACCAGCAGAACAGCCTCGTCCTGCTCGACGCCGACGGGTGGCCGCAGGGCGGCCGCTACCGGGACAACCAGGGCTTCTACTACCGGCAGAGCGCGGCCGACCGGCTCACCGCCCGGCTGCCCGGGCTCGGTGCCCGGAGCGACACCTTCCTGGCCGACGAGGTGATCGACCACCACTTCGCCTACTACCTCGGGATCAACCACGTCCTGGGCATGATCGGCGCCTTCGGCTCGCAGCGGCTGGCCGACGAGTCGGTGCTGCTGGCCGCCCTGCGCGGCTTCCTGTCCGGACCGCGCGTCGCGGCCACCGGGTCCGCGCTGCCCGCGCTCCTGCTGGACGCCGCCACGCTGCCCTGCAAGGCCAACCTGCTCACCCGGATCAACGGCCTGGACGAGCTGGTCGGGCCGGTGGCCACGCAGTCCGTCTACGTCGACATCCCCAACCCGGTGGCCGGCGCGTGAACTCCCGCGCGAGCGGCTCCGACGACGGCTGCGGTACCGGTGAAGGTCTTGAGGACGTTTCCGGTGAGGGCTCCGACGACGTGTCCGCCGAGGGCCCCGACGGTGTGACCGCCGAAGGTCCCGATGGTGTGACCGACCGGGGCCCGATGACCACCGGCGCGGGGGAGTTCCGGCTCCGCCCGGTCCGGCTGCCCGCCGACCTGGAGCTGCTCGCCGGGTGGATGAACGACCCCGAGACCGCCGCCTTCTGGGAGCTCGCCGGGCCGCCCGCCGTCACCGAACGGCACCTGCGGGCCCAGCTCGACGGCGCCGGCCGCAGCCTGCCCCGCCTGGGGCTGCTCGACGGCGCCCCGATGAGCTACTGGGAGATCTACCGCGCCGACCTCGACCCGCTCGCCGCGCACTACCCGGCCCGGCCCCACGACACCGGCGTCCACCTGCTGCTCGGCCCCGCCGACTGCCGGGGGCGGGGCCTGGGCGCGATCCTGCTCGCCGCGCTGGCCGACCGCATCCTGCGGGCGCGGCCGCGCTGCCGGCGGGTGGTCGCCGAGCCCGACGTCCGGAACCTGCGCTCGATCCGTGCCTTCGAGCGGGCCGGCTTCACCCGGGCCGCCGAACTCGACCTGCCCGACAAGCGCGCGGCGCTGATGGTCCGCGACCGCGGTCCGGACCGGCCGGGCCGGGTGCCGCCGGACCGAGCCCCCGCCGCCTGACCGCGCCCCCTCCGCCGCCCGCCCGCCCGCGACCGACCCCGCCGAGGACACCTCCGACTCCATGGACACCCCAGCAGCCCCACCCGCGCCGTACGACCTGCTCGGCGTCGGCATCGGCCCGTTCAACCTCTCGCTCGCCGCGCTGGCCGACCCCGCCCCCGGCCTGCGCACGCTCTTCTGCGACCAGCGCCCGGAGTTCCGCTGGCACCCCGGGATGCTGGTCGACGGGGCCCGGATGCAGGTCCCCTTCCTCGCCGACCTGGTCTCCCTGGTCGACCCGACCAACCGCTGGTCCTTCCTCAACTACCTGCGCGAGCAGGACCGGCTCTTCCCGTTCTACTTCGCCGAGCGCTTCCAGCTGCCCCGCCGGGAGTACGACCACTACTGCCGCTGGGCGGCCGAACGGCTCGGCAACTGCCGCTTCGGCACCGAGGTCACCGCGCTGCACCGGGACGGCGCGCTGTACCGGGCCGAACTCCGCGACACCGCCACCGGCCGGCGCACCGAGGTGCACGCCCGCAACCTCGCGCTCGGCGTCGGCACCCGGCCGGTCCTGCCCGAGGCCTTCACCGCCCTCGACGGCCACCCCCGGGCCTTCCACTCCGCCGACTACCTGGACCGCCGGGAGACCCTGGACGACGCGCGCGACATCACCGTGGTCGGCAGCGGGCAGTCCGGCGCGGAGGTCTTCCTCGACCTGCTGCGCCGGGTGGGGGAGGGCGTCCGGCTGCGCTGGCTCACCCGCACCCGGGCGCTGGCGCCGATGGAGTACTCCAAGCTCGGGCTGGAGCACTTCACGCCCGACTACACCCGCTACTTCCACGGCCTGCCCGGGACCGTCCGGGACACCCTGGTCGAGGCGCAGTGGCAACTGCACAAGGCCGCCAGCGCCGAGACCCTCGCCGAGATCCACGACCACCTGTACGAGCGGACCATCGGCCGGCCGATCGACGACGCCCCGGTCGAGATCACCCCCGGCACGGCCGTCACGGACGCCCGGCCCGGTCCCTGCGGTGGTCTCGAACTCCGCTGCCGGCACGGTGACTCGGGTGTCGAGCACGTGCTGCGCACCGACGCCGTGGTGCTCGCCACGGGGTACCGCGCCGCCCGCCCGGCCGCCCTGGAGCCGCTCGCCCACCTGATCGACTGGGACGCGGCCGGGCGCTACCGGGTCGACCTCGACCACCGGGTCGCGACCCTGCCCGACCTCGTCGGCGGACTGTACGTACAGAACGCCGAGTTGCACACTCATGGCGTCGGCACTCCCGATCTCGGGCTCGGCGCCCACCGGGCCGCCGTGATCCTCAACGCCGTCGCCGGCCGGACGGTCCACCGGCTGCCCGAACGCACCGCCTGGACCGGCTTCGCACCACCCGTCACCCCCGCCACCCCCGGTGGCTCCACCGGCCCTGCCGCCCCCGCCATGGGCGACGTCCCCGCCACCGCGGACGTCCCCGCCGTTCCGCGACCCCAGGAGTGGACCCGTGCCGCAACCGCCGGCCGCTGAAACCCCGCTGTACCTGCCCCCGCAGCTCACCGCCGGGCACTGGGCGCGGGCCGGCCGCACGCTGCTGGCCAAGATGCTCGGCGAGTTCGCCTACGAGGAGCTGATCACCCCCGTCCCCGACGGCCCCGACGGCTACCTGCTCCGGCTGCCCGAGGCCGAGTACCGCTTCACCGCCGGCCGCGGCGCGTACGGCGGCTGGCAGGTCGTCCCGGACTCGGTGCGCTGCTCCCGGCCGGACGGCCTGGACCCGCTGCGCTTCCTCCCCTACGCCCGGCACACCCTCGGGCTGCGCGGCGACACCACCGGCCACCTGATCCGCGAACTCACCGCGACCCTGATCGCCGACGCCCACCAGCTCGCCACCGCGCTCACCGCCGCCGAGCTCGCCGACCTCGGCCACCCCGAGCTGGAGGGCCGGCAGGGCGGGCACCCCTGGATCGTCCCCAACAAGGGCCGGCTCGGCTTCTCCGCCACCGACGCCGCCCGCTGGGCCCCGGAGGCGCGCACCCCGCGACCACTGCCCTGGATCGCCGTGCACCGCCGGCTGGCGCAGTACCGCGGCGTTCCCGGCGTCGCCGAGCCCGAGCAGCTGTACGCGCGCGAGCTCGACGACCCCGCCGCCCTGCGCGCCGTCCTCGGCCCGGACGCCGACGACTACCTGCTGCTGCCGGTGCACCCCTGGCAGTGGGACGAGACCGTCGTCCCGCTGTTCGCCCCGTGGATCGCGAGCGGTGAGATCGTCCCGCTGCCCACCGACGGCGACCTGCGGCTGCCCCAGCAGTCCATCCGCTCCTTCTTCAACCGGAGCCGGCCCGACCGCTGCACCGTCAAGCTGCCGCTCGCCATCCTCAACACCCTGGTCTGGCGCGGCCTGCCCACCGAGCGCACGCTGGCCGCGCCCGCCGTGACCGCCTGGATCCACGGGATCCGGCAGGCCGACCCGTTCCTGCGCGACGAGTGCCGGATCGTGCTGCTCGGCGAGATCGCCTCCGTCACCGTCGACCACCCGCTCTACCGGGAGCTGCCGGAGGCGCCCTACCAGTACAAGGAACTGCTGGGCGCGATCTGGCGCGAGCCGCTCGGCCCCTGCCTGGACGGCGGCGAGCGCGCCCGCACCCTGGCGGCGCTGCTGCAGACCGGCTCCGACGGGCGGGCGCTGGCCGCCGAGCTGATCGCCCGCTCCGGCCTCACCCCCGCCGCGTGGACCGCCCGGCTGTTCGCGGCGATGCTCCCGCCGCTGCTGCACTTCCTCTACCGGTACGGCCTGGTCTTCTCCCCGCACGGGGAGAACGCCATCGTGGTCTTCGACGAGCGGGACGCCCCGGCCCGGCTCGCGGTCAAGGACTTCGTCGACGACGTCAACCTGAGCGACCAGGACCTGCCCGAGCTGCGCGAGCTGCCCGCCGAGGTGGCCGAGGTACTGCTGCGCGAGGACCCGCAGGGCCTCTGCCAGTTCCTCCACTCCGGCCTGTTCATCGGCGTCTACCGCTACCTCGCCCCGCTGCTGGAGGCGCAGACCGGACTGCCCGAGGCCGAGTTCTGGGCCCTGCTGCGGGCCGAGATCCTGCGCTACCAGGAGCGCTTCCCCGAGCTGCGCGAGCGGTTCGAGCTCTTCGACCTGTTCCGCCCGCGGATCGACCGGCTCTGCCTCAACCGGAACCGGCTGCTGCTGGACGGTTACGGGGACCGCCCGCACCGCCCGCACGCGGCCAGGCACGGCACCGTGCCCAATGCGCTGGCCGCCGCGGGAGCCGCGGTGCCGCACGGCCGGCGGGACCGGATTGTCACCCCCGCCCCGTAGGCTGGGTGGGTCATGACGAACGACTCCGAATCCCAGCTCCCCGCCGACGACGAGGCCGACGGGTCGGCCGCCGCCGGCGCGGTCGAGGCCGTCCCGCGGGCCCAGCTCCCCGAGCTGCTGCACGCCGCCGTGGCCGCCGTCGGCGGCGTCGAGCGCCCCGGCCAGGTCAGGATGGCCGAGGCCGTCGCCGACGCCGTCGACAACGGCGAGCACCTGCTGGTGCAGGCCGGCACCGGCACCGGCAAGTCCCTCGCCTACCTGGTGCCGGCCCTCGCCCACGGGGACCGCGTGGTGGTCGCCACGGCCACCCTGGCGCTCCAACGCCAGCTGGTCGAGCGGGACTTGCCGCGGACGGTGGAGGCGCTGCACCCGGTGCTGCGCCGCCGTCCGCTGTTCGCGATGCTCAAGGGCCGCTCCAACTACCTCTGCCTGCACCGGGCCAACGAGGGCACCCCGAGCGAGGAGGGCGAGGGCCTCTTCGATCCGGTGGACGCCCTCGGCGGCCCCACCGGCAAGCTCGGCCAGGACGTCCTGCGGCTGCGCGAGTGGGCGGACGAGACGGATACCGGCGACCGGGACGACATGAGCCCCGGCGTCTCCGACAAGGCGTGGGCCCAGCTCTCGGTCACCTCCAAGGAGTGCCTGGGCGCCACCCGCTGCGCGTACGGGCAGGAGTGCTTCGCCGAGAAGGCGCGGGAGCGCGCCAAGCTGGCGGACGTCGTGGTCACCAACCACGCGATGCTGGCGATCGACGCCATCGAGGGCGCGCCGGTGCTGCCGGAGCACGAGCTGCTGATCGTCGACGAGGCGCACGAGCTGGTCAACCGGGTCACCGGCGCGGCCACCGCCGAGCTGACCGTCGGCGCGGTCAACCGGGCGGTCAAGCGCGCGGCCAGGCTGGCGAACGAGAAGGCGGTGGACGCCCTCCAGGGGGCCGCGGAGAACTACCACGGCCTGATGGAGACCGCCCAGCCCGGCCGGGTCGAGGAACTGCCCGAGTACCTGGCGTACGCGGTCACCGCGATCCGGGACGCCAGCCGGCAGGTGATCACCTCGCTCGGCGAGACGCGGGACAAGGCGCTCACCGACGAGGACGCGGTGCGCAAGCAGGCGATGGCCTCCGCCGAGGCGCTGCACGAGACGGCCGAGCGGCTGCTGGCCGACTCCGAGTACGACGTGGTCTGGATCGAGCGCAGCGACCGGTACGGCCTGGGCACCGCCTCGCTGCGGGTCGCCCCGCTGAGCGTCTCCGGGCTGCTGCGGGAGGGCCTCTACAAGGAGCGCTCGGTGGTGCTCACCTCCGCCACGCTGAAGCTCGGCGGAGACTTCACCGGCGTCGCCGCCTCGGTCGGCCTGCCCTCGGAGGCCCGGCTGCCGGACCAGCGCACCGAGGGCGACGCTCCCGAGGCCGCCTCCGGCGAGGACGCGGTGCCGCACTGGCGCGGCATCGACGTCGGCTCGCCGTTCAAGTACCCCAAGCAGGGCATCCTCTACGTCGCCCGGCACCTGGCCGACCCGGGGCGGGACCCGGAGCGCCCCGACATGCTGGACGAACTCGCCGAGCTGATCGGCGCGGCCGGCGGGCGGACGCTCGGCCTGTTCTCCTCGATGCGCGGCGCCCAGGCCGCCGCCGAGGCGATGCGCGAGCGGCTGGACAACCGGATCCTGCTCCAGGGCGAGGACACCCTGGGTGAGCTGATCCGCGAGTTCGCCTCGGACGCGACCACCTGCCTGTTCGGCACGCTCTCGCTCTGGCAGGGCGTGGACGTGCCCGGCTCGGCCTGCCAGCTGGTGGTGATGGACCGGATCCCGTTCCCGCGCCCGGACGACCCGCTGATGAGCGCCCGCCAGCGGGACGTCGAACAGCGCGGCGGGAACGGCTTCATGGCCGTCGCGGCCACCCATGCCGCGCTGCTGATGGCGCAGGGCGCGGGCCGGCTGGTCCGCGCGGCGGACGACCGCGGTGTGGTGGCGGTGCTGGACCCGCGGGTGGAGACCAAGCGGTACGGGAGCTTCTTCCGCTCCTCGATGCCGGAGTTCTGGTACACCACCGATCGCAACCAGGTGCGCCGCTCACTGGCGGCGATCGACGCCTCCGCGGCGCCGGTGCGGCCGGTGGTCAAGCGGGGCTGAGGCGTCGGTCGCCCCGAGAGGCGGCCGCCGCCCGGGCACACCGGAGGGGCTCCCCGCACCGTGCGGTGGAGCCCCTTCCCGGTGGGCGCCGTACCGGGCGGCTCAGAGGCGGCGCAGCACGGCGACGACCTTGCCCAGGATGGTCGCGTTGTCACCGTTGATCGGCTCGTACGCCGGGTTGTGCGGCATCAGCCAGATCCGGCCGTCCTCGCGCTTGAGGCGCTTCACGGTCGCCTCGCCGTCGATCATCGCGGCCACGATGTCGCCGTTCTCGGCGACCGGCTGGCGACGGACGGTCACCCAGTCGCCGTCGCAGATGGCGGCCTCGATCATCGAGTCGCCGCGTACGGTCAGCGCGAACAGCTCGCCCTCGCCGACCAGCTGGCGCGGCAGCGGGAAGACGTCCTCGACGGTCTGCTCGGCCAGGATCGGGCCGCCGGCGGCGATCCGCCCGACCAGTGGCACGTACGAGGTGGACGGACGCCCGGCCGTCTCGGCGGTGTTGGGGCGGGCCACCTCGACGCCGCGGACCTCGTAGGCGCGCGGGCGGTGCGGATCCCGGCGCAGGAAGCCCTTGCGCTCCAGGGCCATCAGCTGGTGGGCGACCGAGGAGGTGCTGGACAGGCCGACGGCCTGGCCGATCTCCCGCATGGACGGCGGGTAGCCGCGGCGCTGGACCGAGTCCCGGATGACCTCGATCACCCGCCGCTGGCGCTCGGTGAGCCCGGCCTCGTCCGTCCGGATGCCGGGGGGGCGGCCGGGCAGCGAGCGCGCGGGGACCGGGTGGCTGTCGTCCAGCACGGCGGCGTGCTCGATCGGCTGGTCGGGAACGCGGCCCGGATGGGAAATGGCCTGGCCGGAGAGGCGGTGCTCTTCGCTACGGTCCATGCTGTCCACACTCTGCTGATTCGTGGTGCGCTGCCCCACCTTGAGCTGGGAGTGTTCCTGCACCGGGATGGTGTTGCTTTCGATCGTGTTCACGGCGGCCCCTCTCGACGGCTGTCCTCTCCCCTTTTCCAGCCCAACGGCACCTCCTATCGAAAGGTTGCGCCAAACACACGTTCGAGTGAATTATTCGGGAGTTGGCTGACTCGATCAAGGCTTTGTTGTACATCGCTTAAATGTTCGACTCGAACGCGACTCCGGCAGTCTAATCGGCGCCGACACGCCAGGGGTGTCGCTTCCCCCCTGGGCCCACATGTAGTGGTTACAGTCCTCTCCGGGCCCAGTACTAGTGGTCACGTCGCATGATCCGCTTGGCGGTGCCGGGTCCTCATCGCATAGACTCGACCAGTCCGCACGTCCTGCCCGGGAGGGATCTTCAGGTGCACTGCCCCTTCTGCCGGCACTCCGACAGCCGCGTCGTCGACAGCCGGACCACCGAAGACGGCAGCTCGATCCGCCGTCGCCGGCAGTGCCCGGACTGCGGCCGCCGTTTCACCACGGTGGAGACGGCCGCACTGATGGTCATCAAGCGCAGCGGCGTCACCGAGCCGTTCTCCCGGGAGAAGGTCATCTCCGGAGTCCGCAAGGCCTGTCAGGGCCGCCCGGTCACCGAGGACGCCCTCGCCCAGCTCGGCCAGAAGGTCGAGGAGTGCGTGCGGGCCACCGGCAAGTCCGAGCTGACCACCCACGACGTGGGGCTGGCCATACTCGGACCGCTCAAGGAACTCGACGTGGTCGCCTTCCTGCGCTTCGCCAGCGTCTACCAGGCGTACGACGGACTGGAAGACTTCGAGGCCGCCATCGCGGAGCTCCGCGCCGAGCGGCCCGTCCCCGAGGCGGACGGCGCCTGCGTGCCCGTCGCCGCCGCCGCGCCCTAGGAGGCCGGCTCCGCACCACCGGCCCCTCGGGGCCTTTCGTCCCACACCAGCCACACCAGCCGCACCGGCCCTTCGGGGCCGACAGCACCACACCGGCCCCTCGGGGCTCACAGCATCACATCAGCCACATCAGCCATACCGGCCCCTCGGGGCCGAGGCGTGCCCGGAAACGGCGCACAGAACACCACAAACCGTGCGGGTACAGGCAGGTCGTCGCCTGTCCGCACACCGGAAGACGAACCAGCGGTGCCCGGACTTTTCGGGGCACTTTGGGCGTTTGCCCAGGAGGAGGAGCGAGAAGTGACAGACACCACGAGCGGTTCCGCACGCGGGTCGAAGTCCGACAAGACCGTGACCAAGGGCGCCGGCAAGGCCCCCAAGGGCGGCCTGCGGATCGAGCGCATCCACACCACCCCTGGCGTACACCCCTACGACGAGGTCCGCTGGGAGCGGCGTGACGTCGTCATGACCAACTGGCGCGACGGCTCGATCAACTTCGAGCAGCGCGGCGTGGAGTTCCCCGACTTCTGGTCGGTCAACGCCGTCAACATCGTCACGTCCAAGTACTTCCGCGGCGCCGTGGGCACCCCGCAGCGCGAGTGGAGCCTCAAGCAGATCATCGACCGCGTGGTGCTCACCTACCGCGCCGCCGGCGAGAAGAACGGTTACTTCACCACCCCCGGTGACGCCGAGACCTTCGAGCACGAGCTGACCTACGCCCTCCTCCACCAGGTGTTCAGCTTCAACTCGCCGGTCTGGTTCAACGTCGGCACCAAGCAGCCCCAGCAGGTCAGCGCCTGCTTCATCCTGGCCGTCGACGACTCCATGGAGTCGATCCTCGACTGGTACAAGGAAGAGGGCATGATCTTCAAGGGCGGCTCCGGCGCCGGCCTGAACCTCTCCCGGATCCGCTCCTCCAAGGAACTGCTCTCCTCCGGCGGCAACGCCTCCGGCCCGGTCTCCTTCATGCGCGGCGCCGACGCCTCCGCCGGCACCATCAAGTCCGGTGGCGCCACCCGCCGGGCGGCCAAGATGGTCGTGCTGGACGTCGACCACCCGGACGTCGAGGCCTTCATCGAGACCAAGGTGAAGGAGGAGGAGAAGATCCGCGCCCTGCGCGACGCGGGCTTCGACATGGACCTCGGCGGCGACGACATCGCCTCCGTGCAGTACCAGAACGCCAACAACTCGGTCCGGGTCAACGACGAATTCATGACCGCCGTCGAGAACGGCACCGAATTCGGCCTGCGCGCCCGGATGACCGGCGAGGTCATCGAGACCGTCGACGCGAAGAAGCTCTTCCGCAAGATGGCCGAGGCCGCCTGGGCCTGCGCCGACCCGGGCATCCAGTACGACACCACCATCAACCGCTGGCACACCTGCCCGGAGTCCGGCCGCATCAACGCGTCCAACCCCTGCTCCGAGTACATGCACCTGGACAACTCCAGCTGCAACCTGGCCTCGCTCAACCTGATGAAGTTCCTGCGCGACGACGACTCGTTCGACGCCGAGCGCTTCGCCAAGGTCGTCGAGCTGGTCATCACCGCGATGGACATCTCCATCTGCTTCGCCGACTTCCCGACCGAGAAGATCGGCGAGACCACCCGCGCCTACCGCCAGCTCGGCATCGGCTACGCCAACCTCGGCGCCCTGCTGATGGCCACCGGCCACGCCTACGACAGCGAGGGCGGCCGCGCCCTGGCCGGCGCCATCACCTCGCTGATGACCGGCACCGCCTACCGCCGCGGCGCCGAACTCGCCGGCGTGGTCGGCCCGTACGACGGCTACGCCCGCAACGCGGCCCCGCACCGGCAGGTCATGAAGCAGCACGCGGACGCCTCGGTCGCCGCCGTCGCGGTCGACGAGCTGGACGCCCCGGTCTGGGCCGCCGCCACCGAGACCTGGCAGGACGTGCTGCGCCTCGGCGAGCAGAACGGCTTCCGCAACGCCCAGGCCTCGGTGCTCGCCCCGACCGGCACCATCGGCCTGATGATGGACTGCGACACCACCGGCGTCGAGCCTGACCTGGCACTGGTCAAGTTCAAGAAGCTCGTCGGCGGCGGCTCGATGCAGATCGTCAACGGCACCGTGCCGCGCGCCCTGAAGCGCCTCGGCTACCAGGACGAGCAGATCGAGGCGATCGTCGCCCACATCGCCGAGCACGGCAACGTGGTGGACGCGCCCGGCCTGAAGACCGAGCACTACGAGGTCTTCGACTGCGCGATGGGCGAGCGTTCCATCTCCCCGATGGGGCACGTGCGGATGATGGCGGCGATCCAGCCGTGGATCTCCGGCGCCATCTCCAAGACCGTCAACATGCCCGCCGCGGCGACCGTCGAGGACGTCGAGGAGATCTACTTCGAGGCCTGGAAGATGGGCGTCAAGGCGCTCGCCATCTACCGCGAGAACTCGAAGGTCGGCCAGCCGCTGTCGGCCAAGAAGAAGTCCGGCGACGCGAAGGCCGAGACCGAGGCGGCCCCGGCCGCCGCGGTCGAGAAGATCGTCGAGTACCGCCCGGTCCGCAAGCGCCTGCCCAAGGGCCGCCCGGGCATCACCACCTCCTTCACGGTCGGTGGCGCCGAGGGCTACATGACGGCCAACTCCTACCCGGACGACGGCCTCGGCGAGGTCTTCCTGAAGATGTCCAAGCAGGGCTCGACCCTCGCGGGCATGATGGACGCCTTCTCGATCGCCGTCTCGGTCGGCCTGCAGTACGGCGTGCCGCTGGAGACGTACGTCTCGAAGTTCACCAACATGCGCTTCGAGCCGGCCGGTCTGACCGACGACCCGGACGTGCGGATGGCGCAGTCGATCGTCGACTACATCTTCCGCCGCCTGGCGCTGGACTTCCTGCCGTTCGAGACCCGTTCCGCGCTCGGCATCCACTCCGTCGAGGAGCGCCAGCGCCACCTGGAGACGGGCTCCTACGAGCCGCTGGAGGCCGAGGAGCTGGACACCGAGACCCTGGCGCAGTCCGCGCCGGTGGCCCCGGCGGCTCCGGCCGCCCCGGTGGCCAAGCCCGCACCGGCCGTCGAGGCCCCGCGCAGGGCCCACAACTCGACGGAGCTGATGGAGATCCAGCTCGGCCTCAACGCCGACGCGCCGCTCTGCTTCTCCTGCGGCACCAAGATGCGCCGCGCCGGCAGCTGCTACCTCTGCGAGGGCTGCGGCTCCACCAGCGGCTGCAGCTGATCCGGCCGCCGTGCCGGCCCGGTGCCGGATGACAGTCTGAGCGGCTGAGTTCCGCGAGGCGGGGCGAGGACCTTTCGAGGTCCTCGCCCCGCCTTTTGCGTTGCCCGGACTCCGGGGCGGCCCGGTCGGGCGCTCGTTGTTCGCGCGGTGGAGCGATGCGAATCCCGGGGTAGCTGTCAACCAGGGTTGACACGCGATGGGCGTCAACCTAAGTTGACGGTATGAGCGAGAACGGAGAGCTCGCGGCGGCCGCGAGCAGTCGGGATCCCGCGGTGGGGCTCCGGGCGGTGCGGGCGCTGCGCGACCTGGCCGATCGCCTGGAGGGCCTGCAGGTCGGGAACGCCCGCGAGCAGGGGTGGTCCTGGCAGGACATCGCGGTCTGTCTCGGGGTGACCAGGCAGGCGGTGCACAAGAAGTACGCCCGGCGGGGTGCCGGGGGTACCGCGAGCGAGAAGGACGGAGGCTGAGCGATGTTCGAACGCTTCACCGACGATGCGCGGCAGGTGGTCGGCCAGGCGGGCCGGGAGGCGGCGCAGCTCCGGCACGGGCAGATCGGCACCGAGCACCTGCTGCTGGCCGTCGTGGCGATGCCGCACGATCCGTCGGCGGCCGTGCTGGTCGAGGCGGGGCTGGACCACGCCGCCGTGCGGCGGGCGGTGCGCCGGCTGCTCGGCGGGGCCGACGACGCGGAGGCGCTGGCGGCGATCGGGGTCGATCTGGACGCCGTCCGGGAGGCCGTCGAGTCGGCGTTCGGCGAGGGGGCGCTGGACGCTCCGGCGGAGGGCCAGGAGTCGAGGCGGCGGGGCTGGTTCCGGGCCGACGCCAAGGGCGGACGGGTGCCGTTCACGCCCCGGGCGAAGAAGGTGCTGGAGCTGTCGCTGCGCGAGTCGCTCCGGCTGAAGTCCGGCCGCATCGGCGTCGGGCACCTGCTGCTCGGGGTGGTCCGGGAGGGGGAGGGGCTCGGCGCCAGGATCATCGCCGATCACGGGCTGGACTTCGCGGCACTGCGCCGGGCGGTGGATGCCACCTTGAGTTGATCGAGGTGCGACGGTGAGGTCGCCAATCGGTGCACGAGCCGTGAACGAATGATACTGGCCGTCAACTTGCCCATTGAGGGCAGGAGCTGAATGGATATGATCGGCCGAAAGCGTGAACCGATCAGCCGCCCGGAGACGTTTCACTACGTCGGCCGGGCGGTCGCGCGTTCGCCCGCCCCCGCTGTCGGCGTCCGCCCGTCGACGCCCGCCGCTGCCGAGGACCGCATCGATGAGAGAACGCACCAGCCCCGACGGCACGGCGCGCCGACGCCCGGCCCCGCGCACCGCGGCCCTCACCGCGGCGGCCGTACTGCTGGCGGGCGTCGCCGCCCCGGTGGCCGCGGGCCGGGCCCTGTCGGCGCACCAGCCGCTGACCGTGGCCGCGGTCTGCGCGGTCGCGGTGCTCTGGCTGATCGCGGTCGGACTGGCCGCGACCGCCACCGAGCGCGCCCGCCGACTGGCGGAGGAGCTCGCCGCGCAGCGGGAGGAGACCGGGGCGGCGCGCGAGCTGACCGCCGCGGCCGACGCCGCCGGGGCGAGCGCCCGCGAGCGGGCCGCCGCCGCCGACACGGCGCGGGAGGTGGCCCGGACCGCGCAGGCGGACGCCGAGGCCGAGGTGCTGGCCGCGCAGGCCGAGCTGGCCCGGGTGCGGACCGAACTGGAGGCCGAGCAGGCGGAGCGAGCCGCACTGGACCGGCTGGCCGGGTCCGTCCTGCCCGAGGTGGTGAAGAAGCTCCGGGACGGCGCGTCCGTGGACAGCGCGCTCGCGACGCACCGCACGCACCCTCAGTACGCGCTGCTGCGGGCCCTCGCCGAGGAGATCGGCCGGGGCGAGCGGCTGCGGGCCGCCGCCCTCGCGGTCTGCGCGACCGCCGCCGGGCGGGTCCAGGCACTCGCCACGAGCATGCACGCCGAGCTGCGCGAGATGCAGCACCGGCACGACGAGGAGGTCCTCGGCGACCTGCTGCGACTGGACCACTCCACGGCCCAGGCCGGCCGGATGGCCGACAGCATCGCCGTGCTCACCGGCGCCCGCTCGGGCCGGCGCTGGGCCAAGCCGATCGCGGTGGAGTCGGTGCTGCGCGGGGCGCTCGGCCGGATCGGCGCCTACCAGCGGGTCCGGCTGCACAACGCCAGCACGGCGGCCGTGGCCGGGTTCGCCGCCGAGGGCGTGATGCACGCGCTGGCCGAACTGCTGGACAACGCCACCAACTTCTCCGCGCCGCCGGCCGAGGTGCACGTCTACGTCGAGGAGGTGCCGGCCGGGCTGGCGGTCACCGTCGAGGACAGCGGCCTCGGGCTGAGCGAGAGCTGGCTGCGCCGGGCCGAGCGGGCCGTCTCCGCCGAGCCCCTGGACCTCACCACGCTCACCGCGGGGACGCGGCTCGGCCTCGCGGTGGTCGGCGCGCTGGCCCGCAAGTACGGGTTGCAGATCTCCTTCCGGCCGTCGGCGCGCGGTGGAACGGGGGTGGTGATGCTCATCCCGCAGCAGCTGGTGACGCACGCCGCGCCGGCGCCCGCTCCGGTGCCCGCCCCGGCCCGGGCGACGGCGCCCGCGCCGTCGCGCCTGGCGCTCACGCCCGCCGGCCCGCCGGCGCTGCTGCCGGCCAGGCCCGCCGCCGCGCCGTCGTCCGCTCCGGCGACCTCGTCCGCCCCGGTGACGTCGTCCGGCGCGGTCCCGGTGGAGGTCGCCGACAGCGGTCTGCCGCAGCGCCGCCGCGGGCAGACGCTCGCCGCCACCGGTACCACCACCGCGGCACCGGCTCCGGCCGCCAAGCCCGTCCGTGCCGACGCGGTGAGTGCCGCCGCCCGGTTCGGCGCCTTCCGGCGCGCCGCCCAGCAGGCCGGGAACGGCAGCGCACCGACCACGACCCCCGCACCGACCCCGAACCCCACGCCGGCCGCGACCCCCGCACCGGCCGCGACTCCCGCAAGGACCACGGACACCACGCCGACCGCACCGACCACGGACACCACGCCCGACGCCTCCCCCGTCACCGAGAAGGACTCCTGATGAGCAGCGTTATCGACCGTGACCTCGACTGGCTGTTGGAGAACCTGCTGACCGCCACCCCCGGCGCCCGGCACGCCCTGGTGCTCTCGGCCGACGGCCTCAGGCTCTGCCACACCGCCGGGCTCGGCGCCGATCAGGCCGACCAGCTGGCCGCGATCGCCTCCGGGATGCAGAGCCTGGCGCACGGCGCCTCGATCGAGTTCGGCGACGGCAGCGGCGGCGTGCGGCAGTCGATGACCGAGTTCCACGGCGGCATCCTCTGCATCGTGGCGGCCGGCGAGGGCGCCCACCTCGCCGTGGTCACCGACGACGAGGCGGACGTGGGCGTGGTCGGCCACAACATGCACGGTCTGATCGAGCAGATCGGCGTCCACCTCAGTGCTCCGGCCCGCGACGACGCGGGTACCGGGGCGGATACGGACGCGGTGGTCCAAGAGAGCGCCCGGGCATGAGCGGGCGGCCGGTCCTGCCGGGCCGTGACGACGACCCGGACCGCCTCTACACCATCACCCGCGGCCGCAGCCGTTCCCCGGAGAACGCCTTCGACCTGGTCACCCTGATCGTCGCCGAGCGGGAGCCGGACCCGGGCATGCAGTCGGAGCACGCCCGCATCCTGCGGATGTGCGAGGCCCCGACCGCCGTCGTGGAGGTCGCCGCCGAGCTGGCGCTGCCGGTCTCGGCGGTGAAGATCCTCCTCGGGGACCTGCTGGAGTCCGGGGCGGTCACCGCCCGGCACCCCCGGTTCGCTCCCAACAAGGCCCGGCTGCCCGATCTCGACACGCTGAAGCAGGTGTTGCATGGACTCCAACAGCTCTGAGGCCCCCGGGCCCCGGCGCACCCCGCTGCGCGGTACCGCCGACAACGCGCTGAAGATCGTCGTGGTCGGCGGGTTCGGCGTCGGCAAGACCACCCTGGTCGGTGCGGTCAGCGAGATCCGTCCGCTGAACACCGAGGAGACCATGACCAAGGCGGGCGAGGGCATCGACGACCCCTCGGGCTCCTGGGGCAAGCGCTCCACCACGGTCGCGTTCGACTTCGGCCGGATCACGCTCTCCGCGAGCCAGGTGCTGTACCTGTTCGGCGCGCCCGGGCAGGAGCGCTTCTGGTTCCTCTGGGACCGCCTGTTCAGCGGGGCGCTCGGCGCGGTCGTCCTGGTGGACACCCGGCGGCTGGAGGAGTCCTGGTACGCCATCGACCGGCTCGAACACCACGGCACGCCGTTCATCGTGGCCCGCAACAACTTCGGCGACCCGAGCCACAGCCTGGAGCAGGTGCGCGCGGCGCTCGACCTGCCCGCCGAGGTGCCGCTGGTGGACTGCGACGCGCGCGACCGGGAGTCGAGCAAGCAGGTCCTGATCGAGCTGGTCCGGCACCTGGCCGCCCGGGTGGAGGCCGGCAGCGGTCCGGCCGCCCGTCCGGAGGCCGCCCCGGTCGCCCCGGTCGCCGTGTCCGCTGTCGCTGTCGCCGGCGCCACCCACCCGTCCCCGTACGAGGAGAGCACCCCGTGACCGAGCCCGCCGCCACCCCGCCGCCGGGCTGCCCGGCGCATGCCGGCGCCACACCGCTGTACGGGCCGCGCTTCCAGACCGACCCGTCCCAGCTGTACCGCGAGCTGCGGGCCGCGCACGGTCCGGTGGCTCCGGTCGAGCTCGCCGGGGGTGTCCCCGCCTGGCTGGTCATCGGCTACCGGGAGCTGCAACTGGTGACCGGCCAGCCGCAGTTGTTCGGCCGTGACTCGACCCGCTGGAACGCCTGGGAGAGCATCCCCGAGGACTGGCCGCTGAAGCCGATGATGGCGCCGGTGCCGTCGATCCTGTACGCCGAGGGGGAGGAGCACGTCCGCCGCTCGCGGGCCGTCACGGACGCGCTGGCCGCCGTCGACCCGTACGAGCTGCGCAAGCACTGCGAGGAGATCGCCGACCGGCTGATCGACGGGTTCGCCGGGCGCGGTGAGGCCGAGCTGGTCGCCGAGTACGCGCACCGGATGCCACTGCTGGTGCTCTGCCGGCTGCTCGGACTGAGCGAGGAGCAGGCGCCCGTCCTGATCGACGGGCTGCTGGCGATGCTGGACGGCGGGGCGGACGCCCCGGCCGGCGCGCAGCGGCTGCTCGGCGTGATGCTCGACCTGGTCCGGGAGAAGGCCGAGCGGCCGTCCGACGACCTGGCCTCGCGGATGCTGCTGCACGAGGCGGGCCTGGACCACGACGAGGTGATGCGCGACCTGCGCGTCCTGCTGATCGCCGGCCACCAGCCGTGCTCGTACTGGATCTCCAACGCGCTGCGGCTGATGCTCACCGACGAGCGGTTCGCCGCCTCGCTCTCCGGCGGCCGGCGCAGCATCAACCAGGCCCTGAACGAGGCGCTCTGGGAGGACACCCCGACGCAGATCTTCGCCGGGCGCTGGGCGGTCCGGGACACCCAGCTCGGCGGCCAGCGGATCGCCGCGGGGGACATGCTGCTGCTCGGCTTCGCGGGGGCGAACGCGGACCCGGCGGTGCGGCAGGCCGACGGCAGCCCGGCGGAGGGCAACCGGGCGCACATGAGCTACTCCTACGGCGAGCACGGGTGCCCGTTCCCGGCGCAGGAGGCGGCCGAGGTGATCGCCACCACGGCGATCGAGGTGCTGCTGGACCGCCTGCCGGACCTCCGGCTGGCGGTGGCCGAGCACGCGCTGGTGTGGCGGCCGTCGGCGTGGGTGCGCGGGCTGGTGGCACTGCCGGTGTCGTTCACCCCGGGCTACGCGGTCTGACACCCGGGGCCGCGCGGCCCCGGGTCAGCCGCGCCCGCCGCACCCCGCACCCCGCACCTCGCACCCCGCACCTCGCACCCCGTGCCCCGGAACCCGGGCCCCCGCCGCAGCCCGGCAGCGAGGCGCCGGAGCCCGCCGGCAGGACCACCGGACAGGAATCAGGAAGCCAAGGAGAGTTGTGCCGATGACCGCCCCGATAGCCCTCGACCCGCTGGCGCGCGACAACGCCGCCGAGGGCGCGCTGCTGCGCGCCGCCGGCCCGGCGGTGGCGGTGGAGCTGCCCGGCGGCGTCGCCGCCTGGGCGGTGACGCGGCACGCGGCCGCGCGCGACCTGCTGACCGACCCCCGGCTGGTGAAGGACGCCGCGCACTGGGCTGCCTACCAGCGCGGCGACGTGCCGAAGACGTGGCCGCTGATCGGCCTGGCCGTGCCCGGCCCGAGCATGGTGACCACCGACGGCGCCCGGCACCGGCGGCTGCGGACGCTGGTGGCGCAGGCGTTCACGCCGCGCCGGGTGGAGCTGATGCGCCCCCGGGTGCGGGAGATCACCGACGGCCTGCTGGACGTCCTGGCCGCGGGGGAGCGGGTGGTGGACCTCAAGTCGGTCTTCGCCTTCCCGCTGCCGATGACGGTGATCTGTTCGCTGCTGGGCGTTCCGGAGTCCGACCACGCCCTGCTGCGGGGGCTCTACGAGGAGTTCTTCGGCATCCGGCCCAACCCCGACGGCATCCAGGCGACCATCGCCGGGCTGAACGCCTTCGTAAACGAGTTGGTGGCGAAGCGCCGTTCGGAGCCCGGTGACGATCTGGCCAGTGCGCTGTTGGCGGCGGACGCCGAGGGCGGGGCGCTGAGCGACGCGGAGGCGGCGGCCACCCTGCGGGTGATCATCGCGGCGGGCCACGAGACCACGGTGAACCTGATCGGCAACGCCGTCCGGGCGCTGCTCGCCCACCCGGACCAACTGGAGCTGGTCCGGGCCGGCACGGTGTCCTGGGACGCGGTGGTGGAGGAGTCGCTCCGGTGGACGCCGCCGACCAGCAACTTCCTGTTCCGGTTCGCCGCCGAGTCCATCGAGGTCGGCGAGGTCGTGATCCCGCGCGGCGAGCCGGTGCTGATCTCCTACAACGCGATCGGCCGGGATCCCGCCCAGCACGGGGTGACGGCCGAGCTGTTCGACATCACCAGGGACCCGAGCCGTCATCTCTCCTTCGGCCACGGTCCGCACGTCTGCCCGGGCTCGCCGCTGGCCCGGCTGGAGGCGGGGGTCGCGCTGCCGGCGCTGTTCGAGCGGTTCCCGGAGCTGTCCCTGGCGGTGCCCGACGAGGACCTGCGGCCGAGCCCCTCGCTGGTGGTCAACTCGCTGCGGGAGCTGCCGGTCCGGCTCTTCTGAGCGCGCCCGGCGCCGGCCGGTTCCCCGTCCGCCCGGACGGGGAACCGGCCGGCGGGCGGGGCGGATCTCCGGGTCACAACTGGGGCACGTGCCGATGAAGGTCGAACGCGGACCTTGGCGGAGGGGGGCTGCTGCGTTAACGTCGTCAAACCGGCGGCCCGCCGCGTCCATGTCGATCTCCGGTACAGCGCAATGTCGTTCTGTCGTACTGCCGGCGCTCGTGCGCCCTGGCGAGGAGGACCGCATTGACCCCCACCCCGACCACGCCGTCCGCGAGGTCCCGCCGTCTGGTCGCCGTGCCCGCCCTGCTGGCGGCGCTGGCCCTGACCGCGGCCTGCTCCAACAGTTCGAGCTCCGGCGGCGGTTCGGGCGGCGGGGGCGAGACCCTGGCCGGTGACTGCGCCAAGTACCAGCCGTACGCCGGGCATTCCGGCACCACGGTGACGGTCTTCGCGTCGATCCTCAGCCCGGAGTCGGACAACCTGGAGAAGTCCTGGGCCGAGTTCGCCAAGTGCACGGGCATCAAGATCAGTTACGAGGGCTCCAACGACTTCGAGTCCCAGCTGCCGGTCCGGGTGACCGGCGGCAACGCCCCGGACTTCGCGATCATCCCGCAGCCCGGCCTGCTGGCCCAGATGGTCAAGAGCGGCAAGGTGGCCAAGCCCCCCGCGCAGACGGTCACCAACCAGGACAAGTGGAGCCCGGTCTGGAAGACCTACGGCTCGGTCAACGGCACCTTCTACGCGGCGCCGATGAGCGCCAACATGAAGTCCCTGGTCTGGTACTCGCCCAAGGCCTTCAAGCAGGCCGGCTACGAGGTGCCGCAGTCCTGGGCCGACCTGATGGCGCTCAGCGACCGGATCGCCAAGGCCGGTGCCGCGAAGCCGTGGTGCGGCGGGATCGCCTCCGGGACGGCCACCGGCTGGCCGGCCACCGACTGGCTGGAGGAGGTGGTGCTGGGCTCGTACGGCGGCGAGGTGTACGACCAGTGGGTGAACCACCAGGTGAAGTTCTCCGACGAGAAGATCACCACCGCGATGCGGACCGTGGCGGACTGGATGCAGAACCCCGCCTGGGTCAACGGCGGGTACGGTGACGTGAAGTCGATCGCCACCACGACCTTCCAGGACGCGGGGGCCCCGATCCTCACCGGCAAGTGCCTCATGCTCCAGCAGGCGTCCTTCTACAAGGCGCAGTGGCCCAAGGACACCAAGGTCGGCCCGGACGGCGACGTCTTCGCCTTCCGCCTGCCGGCCGTGAACCCGCAGGTGGCCAGCCCGGTCGAGGGCGGTGGGGAGTTCGTGACGGCGTTCGCGAGCCGACCCGAGGTGCAGGCCGTGCAGAACTACCTGTCCAGCCCGGACTGGGCGAGCAGCCGGGTGAAGACCGCCACCGGCTGGGTCTCCGCCAACCAGGGCGTGGACAAGAGTCTGTACACCGATCCGATCGACCGGCTCTCCGCCGACGCGCTCACCGACCCGGCGGCGACCTTCCGGTTCGACGGCTCGGACCTGATGCCGGCCGCGGTCGGCGCCGGGCAGGAGTGGAAGTCGCTGACCGCCTGGTTCGCCGAGGGCCAGTCCATCCAGAAGACCGCCGCCGACATCGACGCGGCCTGGCCGCAGTAACGGGTCCGACCGTTACCGCGGCCCGGCCCCGGTAGCGGTCTCCGACCGCCAAGGACCACCTGTCGAGGGCGGTGCGGGGCCACCCACCCGCACCGCCCGCCCCTCCTTCCTGCCCGTGGCAGGGAAAGGACGCGCAGCCATGTCCCTCACCGCCACCGCGCTCGCCGACGGCGCCTGGGGCGACGCCGCCGTCAAGTTCGGCAACAGCTTCGGCGCCGTCGCCGGTTTCCTGGGCATCCTGCTGCTGGTCTTCCTGGTGGCCGGCCGGGCCTCCGGCCGGATCGCCCGCCCGCTGGCCGTCGGGGTCTTCCTCGGCCCGGCCGTTCTGCTGCTGCTCGTCGGCCTGGTCGCCCCGCTGGTCCGCACCGTCTACCTGAGCCTCTACAACGACGACAGCAGCCGCTTCGTGGGCGGCGAGAACTTCGGCTGGGCGTTCACCACCGACTCGGTCCAGAAGATCCTGGTCACCACCCTGCTGTGGCTGGTGGTGGCGCCGCTCGCGGCCACCGGTCTGGGGCTGGTGCTGGCGCTGCTGGTGGACCGGATGCGCGGCCAGGCGGTCTACAAGTCGCTGATCTTCATGCCGATGGCCATCTCGCTGGTCGGCGCCTCGATCATCTTCAAGTTCGTCTACGAGTCCCGCGACGCCGCCCAGTCGCAGATCGGCCTGCTCAGCCAGCTCGCCATCACGCTGGGCTGGGAGCACCCGCCGAACTGGACGCTCTCCCAGCCGCTCAACACCTTCCTGCTGATGGCGGTGATGGTCTGGGTGCAGACCGGCTTCGCGATGGTCGTCCTCTCGGCGGCGATCAAGGCGATCCCGGACGAGGTCACCGAGGCGGCCCGGCTGGACGGGGCGGGCGGGGCGCGGCTGTTCTGGTACGTCACGGTGCCGATGATCCGCACCACGGTGGTGGTCGTGCTCACCACGGTCATGATCACCACGCTCAAGGCCTTCGACATCGTCCGCACCATGACCGGCGGCAACTTCGGTACCCAGGTGCTGGCCAACGAGATGTACTCGCAGTCCTTCGTGCAGTTCAACACCGGGCGGGGCAGCGCGCTCGCGGTGATCCTCTTCCTCGCGGTGCTGCCCCTGGTGGCCTACAACATCCTCCAGCTGCGGAAGGAGCGCGGAGTCCGATGAGCGAGCACCGTCCGACCACGGGCCGGCGTCCGACCGGCGAGCGTCCGGCCACGGGCGGTCGGCGTCCGACCGGTGACCGGCGACCGTCGCGCGCGGGCCGGCGGGGCGTGCGCCGGCTGCCGGACGGGCGCCGGGGCCCGGTCCGGCAGGCGTTCACCAGCCCGCTCTCCTCGGTCTTCGTGATCGCGGTGACGGTGCTGTGGACCGTCCCGACCCTCGGGCTGCTCGCCACCTCGCTGCGGCCCAAGCAGGACGTCACCGCCGACGGCTGGTGGAACGTCTTCCTCCACCCGGACCTCGGCCTCTCCAACTACCACACCGTGCTGTTCGAGGGCGGCTCCGGCGTCTCCACCGGCCTGATGCCCTTCCTGGTCAACTCGCTGGCGATCAGCGTGCCGGCGACGCTCTTCCCGCTGGTGCTGGCCGCGATGGCCGCGTACGGCCTGGCCTGGGTGCGGTTCCGGGGCAGCGACACGGTGTTCTTCGTGGTGTTCGCGCTCCAGGTGGTGCCGATCCAGATGGCGCTGATCCCGCTGCTGCGGCTCTTCTCCGGCGGCGCGCACCTGGGTTCGCTGACCGTCGTCCCGGCGGTGGACTTCAAGGGCACCTACGCGCCGGTCTGGCTCGCGCACACCATGTTCGCGCTGCCGCTGGCGATCTTCCTGCTGCACAACTTCATCGCCCAGCTGCCGCGGGACCTGATGGAGGCGGCGGTGGTGGACGGCGCCTCGCACTTCAAGATCTTCCGGTCGATCGTGCTGCCGCTCTGCACGCCGGCGCTGGCCTCGTTCGCCATCTTCCAGTTCCTCTGGGTCTGGAACGACCTGCTGGTCGCGCTGACCTTCGCCGGGGGAACGCCCGAAGTGGCGCCGATGACCGTCCGGTTGGCCCAGCTCTCCGGCTCCTTCGGCGGCCGCTGGGAGCTGCTCACGGCCGGCGCGTTCCTGTCGATCGTCATCCCCCTGGCGGTCTTCTTCGGCCTCCAGCGGTACTTCGTCCGCGGCCTGCTGGCCGGTTCGGTCAAGGGATAGTCCCGATCGGCACGGGATGTGGCGGTTCCGTGGACACGGCCGACGCCGAACCGGTACACCGATAGGGGCAGTTGGCCGAGGTGCGTGGGGGGCGGTCATGGCAGGTACAGGCATTCGCGCGGGCGTCGGAAGGCGTGGCAGGCTCGGGGGTCTGCTGGCCGCCCTCACCACCGCCGTGGCGGTGGTCGCCGGCCCGGCGGCCGCTCCGGCGGCGGCCGCCACGGTGACCCTGGGCAGTACGGCGGTCGGTCCGTCCACCGATTCCGGAGACTCGAACCACCTCAACGCGTCCCGGTACGTCACCGGCGCGGCCGGCGGCACGGTCAGCAGCGTCAGCGTCTACGTGGGCGCGGTGGACGCGGCGCCGAACAACCGGTTCCAGGCGGCGCTCTACCGCGACAACGGGGGCAGCCCGGGCGCACTGCTGGCCGGCAGCGCCACGGCGACGCTCACCGCCGACAGCTGGAACACCGTGCCGCTGACGGCGGACCTCGCCGCGAACACCGCGTACTGGCTGGCCTACAACAGCAACGGCGGCAGCGCCGCCGTCAACAATCTGCGCTACAGCCCCGGCGGTACCAGCGTGTACGGCAACGGCGGCCGGGCGTTCGGCAGTTGGCCCGCCGACTTCGGCGCGGTGACGTCCAGCGGTCTCAGCTTCTCGATCTACGCGACCTACACCGCGGAGCAGACCCCGCCGCCCCCGCCGCCGGGCGCCGGCCCGGGCGCCGAGGGTCCGATCCTGCTGGTGACCAGCCAGGCCAACCCGTACACCCGCTACCTGGCCGAGATCCTCAAGGCGGAGGGCCTCAACGACTACCGCACGGTGGACATCTCGGCGGTGACCGGCTCGGTGCTGGCCTCCGCCGACGTGGTGCTGCTGGGCGAGATGCCGCTCACCGCGGCGCAGGCCGCGCTGTTCACCACCTGGACCGACGGCGGCGGCCGGCTGGTGGCGATGCGCCCCGACAAGCAGCTCGCGCCGCTGTTCGGCCTCACCCCCACCGCCGGCACCCGCGCGGACGCCTACCTCAAGGTGGACACCTCCGCGGCCCCCGGCGCCGGGATCACCGGCGACACCATGGGCTACCACGGCGCCGCCGACCTCTACGCGCTCAACGGCGCCACCACCGTCGCCGCCCTGTACGCCGACGCCGCCACCGCGACCGCCAACCCGGCGGTCACGCTGCGGACGGCCGGCAGCGGGCGGGCCGCCGCCTTCAGCTACGACCTGGCCAGGTCGGTGGTGCAGACCCGGCAGGGCAACGCGGCCTGGGCCGGCCAGCAGCGGGACGGCACGGACGGCTACGAGGCCTCCGAGATGTTCTTCGGTACCGGAGGCCGGCCGGACTGGAACGACCTGGACAAGGCGCTGATCCCGATCGCCGACGAGCAGCAGCGGCTGCTGGCCAACCTGATCACCCTGCTCGACTCCGCCCGCAAGCCGCTGCCGCGCTTCTGGTACTTCCCGCGCGACGTCAAGGCCGTGGTGGTGATGACCGGGGACGACCACGGCGTCGGCGGCACGGCGGGCCGCTGGGACGGCTACACGGCGCAGAGCCCGCCCGGCTGCAGCGTCGCCAACTGGGAGTGCGTGCGCGGCTCCTCGTACATCTACACCGACGATCCGCTGACCCCGGCGCAGGCGCAGGCCTACACCGACCAGGGCTTCGAGGTGGGCGTCCACGTCACCACCAACTGCCGGCCCTGGGGCAGCGCCTCCGCCCTGCAGGGCTACTACGCCGACCAGTTGTCCAGCTGGCGGGCCAAGTACCCCTCGCTGCCGAACCCTTCGAGCAGCCGTACGCACTGCGTGGAGTGGGACGACTGGGCGACCCAGGCGAAGACCAAGCTGGCCAACGGCATCCGGCTGGACACCGACTACTACTTCTACCCCTCCAACTTCACCAAGGACCGCCCCGGTTACTTCAACGGCACCGGTCAGATCATGCGCTTCGCCGACGCCGACGGCAGCGTGATCGACGAGTACCAGGCCACCACCCAGCTGACCGACGAGTCCGGCCAGTCCTACCCCGGCACCATCACCACGCTGCTCGACGCCGCCTACGGCGGCACGGGCTACTACGCGGCGCTGACCGCCAACATCCACACCGACTTCGCGGCCTCCGCCGCCTCGGACGCGATCATCACCGCCGCGAAGGCGCGCGGCGTCCCGGTGGTCTCCGGGCGGCAGATGCTCACCTGGCTGGACGGGCGCAACGGCTCGGCGTTCACCAAGCTGGCCTGGAGCGGCGGCAGCCTGACCTTCGACATCACCGGCGGGGCCAACGGGCTGCGGGCGATGCTGCCCGTCTCCGCCGCCTCCGGCACGCTGACCGGCATCTCCTCGGGCGGCCGGAGCGTCCCGTACCGGATCGAGACGGTCAAGGGCGTGGCGTACGCGTTCTTCGACGGGGCGGTCGGCTCCTACGCGGCTTCGTACGGCCGCGACACCACCCCGCCCGCCGTCACCGGGACCACCCCGGCCGGCGGTGCCACCGGGGTGGCGGCGGGGACGGCGGTGCGCTTCTCGTTCGGCGAGCCGCTGGACCAGGCGAGCGTGACGGCCTCCACGGTGACCCTGCGGACCGCCGCCGGCGCCGCCGTGGCCGGCTCGGTGGCGTACGACGGCGCGGCCAACGGCGTGGTCTTCACACCGAGCGCACCCCTGGCGCTGACCACCGGTTACACCGCGAGCGTCCAAGGGGTGCGGGACACCTCCGGCAACGCGCTGGCGGGCCCGTACGCGATCTCCTTCACCACCGGGGGAGCGCCGCCCAGGACGCTCGGCAACGCGGTGGTGGGCTCGCTGATCGACGACACCGACTCCCACCACCTCAACGGCAGCCGGGTCACCACCGGGGCGTCCCCGGTGCCGCTCACCGCGCTGAGCGTGCACACCGGCCCGGTCAGCGCGGCGCCGAACAACCAGTACCAGCTGGCGGTCTACACCGACGCGGGCGGCTCGCCGGGCACCCTGGTCGCGGCGACCGGCAGCGGCACGCTGACCGCCAACGCCTGGAACACGCTCCCGGTCGGGCTCACGCTGAGCGCCGACACCGCGTACTGGCTGGTCTACAACAGCAACGGGACGGGTGCTTCGGTCAACAACATGAACTACTCCACCGGCCCGACCGGCTCGGGCGCCTACAGCAACGCGGTGGTGCCCTTCGGCACCTGGCCGGCTGAGTTCGGACCGGCGGTGAAGGACACGCTGCGGTACTCGCTCTACGGCTCCTACTGACGGCCCGACCCGCCCGCACCCGCGGCACGGCGCCCCCGGGGCGCCTCTGTCACAGCCTTGTGACGGAGGCGCCCCAGGGTTTTTTGAACCTGTTCAGAATGGTCTACAGTCGGCGTCAGTCGCGGCGCCCAGGCGCCTGCCGGCGGACTGCCCCGTGGGCTGCTTCCGCATGCCCGCAGACCCTTCGAGGGGGAACTCATGCCCGGTCACTCCACACCCGCCCCGGCCGGCGGACCGTCCGGATCCGACCCGTACCGCGCTCCCGGCGGCCCGGGGCGGCAGTCGGGCCCCCAGCATGCCGAGTCCGCTCCCGGCCCGGCCGCTCCCGGCGCGTCCTGGCCGGGAGCGGCCGACGGCACGAACCCCTACCGCGCGCCGGGCCGCCCCGTCCCGTCGCCCTTCTCGTGGCTGCGCCCCAGCGACCCCGGCCCCAAGGCCCCGGCCACGCCCCGGGTGCTCGCGGCCGCCCTGGTGACCGGCCTGCTGGTCTCCCTGCTGGTGAACCGCGGACTCGGCGTCAACCTGCTGATCTGCGGCGTGGCCGCCGCCGTCGGGGCCGGCCTGGCGGCCCGCTCGGCCGGTCGCCGGGTGCGCGGCTGGACGCTCCTCTGGAGCGCGCTGGCGCTCGCCCTGCTCGCCGTCCCGGCACTCTCCGACGCCGGCTGGCCGACGATGCTGTCGACGCTCTGCGCCCTGGGCCTGGCCTCGCTCGCGCTGCACGGCGGACGCCGCTGGGCGGGCGTGCTGCTCGCGCTTCCCGGCATCCTCTGGCAGCTGGTGCCCGGTCTGGGCTGGGCCGCCGCCGCCCTGCGCCGCATCAGCCCGGCCGGCCGGGGCAGGGTCGCCCCGGTCCTGAAGGCGGTCCTGGTGGCCGGGGTGCTGCTGGCCGTCTTCGGCTCGCTGTTCGCCAGCGCCGACGCCGCCATGGCCGACGTCCTGGAGGCGCTCATCCCGGACCTGGACCTGGGTGAGTTCCCGCTGCGCGCGGTGCTGTTCGTCCTCGGCACGGTCATCGCGCTGGGCTTCGCCCACATCGCGGCGGGCCCGCGCCGCTGGGACCGCACGGTGGTCCGGCCGGGCCGCGAGCGCGGCCGGCTGGAGTGGGCGCTGCCGCTGGTCGCGCTCAACCTGATGTTCGGCGCCTTCACGCTGATCCAGGCCGTGGTGGTGCTCGGCGGCCGGGACTCGATCGTGCGGAACACCGGGATGAGCCGTTCCGAGTACGCCCGGCAGGGCTTCTGGCAGCTGACCGCCGTCACCGTGCTGACCCTGGTCGTGGTGGGCGTCGCCAAGCGCTGGGCGCCGCGCAGCACCGCGGCGGACCGCCGGCTGGTCCGCATCCTGCTCGGCGCGCTCTGCCTGCTCACCCTCGTCGTGGTCGCCTCGGCCCTCGGCCGGATGTGGTTCTACGTCGACGCCTCCGGGCTGACCAGGCTCCGGCTCTGGGTGCTGGTGGTCGAGGTCTGGCTGGGCGTCGTCTTCCTGCTGCTGATCACGGCCGGGCTGGTCCGCTCGGCGGCCTGGCTGCCGCGCGCCGTGGTGCTCAGCGGCATGCTGACGGCCGCGGTGTACGGACTGATGGGGCCGGACGCGATCATCGCCGAGCAGAACGTGGCCCGCTTCGAGCGGACCCAGCAGATCGACCTGCGCAACGTCCGGGACCTCTCGCTCGACGCCGTCCCGGCCCTGGACCGGCTGCCGAAGGACTACCGGACCTGCGCGCTGGAGCTGATGCGGACCCAGGCAGAGGAGCCCGTGCCCTGGTACGCGACCAACCTCGCGGCCACCCGCGCGCGGGACATCCTCGCCGAGCGTCCGCCGCTGGACGAGGTGTCGGCGGCGGGCGACGCCTGCGCCCGGGCGGGCCTGTGGGACGGGTACCGGGAGGGCGGGGGCGCCGAGCGGCGGTGAGCCGGCCCGGCGGGCCGTGCCGCCGTGCGGCGCGGGGGCCGGAGGTGGCCCGACGCGCGAGGGCCGGCCGGGAGCGGTGAGCTCCCGGCCGGCCCTCGTGGTGTTCCGCGGTCGGTGCGGAGTCCGGACGGTCCGCCGTCGGCGGCCGCTCCGACCGGTGTCGCGTCGGCGCCGCGTCACTGCGGTGTCGGGCTCGGTGTCGCGTCGCTGCGGTGTCGGTGTCGCGTCAGTGCATCGCGATGCCGGAGGTGTTCGACGCCAGGTCCTCCGCCTTGGCCCTGATCACGGTGACCGCGACCACCAGGGCGAGCCCGGCGAGCACCGCGCCCACGATGAAGCCGTGCGAAATGCCATGAGCGAGTACCTGGTTGGCCGCGTCGGTGCCCTTGGGGAACTCCTTCTTCTCCAGGAACGCCGCCTTCTGCTCCGGCGTGGCCGAGGCCATGAAGCCGGGCAGCTGCACCTTGGCCTCCGCGGTGGCGTAGTGCGCGAACACCGTGGTGAGGATCGACAGGCCCAGCGACCCGCCGATCTGCTGCATCGAGTTGAGCAGGCCGGACGCGGCGCCGGTGTCCTCGCCGGCCACCCCGGCGACCGCGAGCAGCATCACCGGGACGAAGGTCAGACCCATGCCGAAGCCGAACACCACCGTGGGGCCGAGCACCCCGTCGATGTAGCCGCTGTCCGCGTTCATCTGGGTCAGCCAGGTGAGCCCGATGGTGACGAACAGCGCACCCCCGGCCATGAACGGCTTCGGGCCGTACTTGGCCTGGAGGGTGGAGGCGACCTGCGCGGCGATGATGATCGACACGCTGATCGGGAGGAAGGCGAAGCCGGCCTTCAGCGGGCTGTAGCCGAGGGGTCCCTGCACGAAGAGCGTGACGTAGAAGAAGATGCCGAACATGGCCGCGGCCAGGCAGAGCATCATCACCAGGCCACCGGTGCGGTTGCGGTTGGCGAACAGGTGCAGCGGGGTGATCGGCTGCGCGGTGCGGTTCTCGATCACCAGGAACGCGGCCACCAGCAGCACGCCGGCCGCGAAGGAGCCGAGCGTCACCGGGTCCGTCCAGCCGTCCGAGGCGGCCCGGATGAATCCGTAGACCAGGCTGACCAGCCCCAGCGTGGAGGTGAGCGCACCGGGCAGGTCGAAGCGGCCGGCGCGGCGCTCCGACTCCGCGATGTAGCGCGGCGCGGCGACGGCGATCAGGATCGCGATCGGCACGTTGACGAAGAACACCCAGCGCCAGTCGAGGTACTCGGTCAGCACGCCGCCGGCCAGCAGGCCGATGGCCGCGCCCGAACCGGCCACCGCCGAGAAGACCCCGAAGGCCTTGTTGCGTTCGGGCCCTTCGTCGAAGTTGGTGGCGATCAGGGCGAACGCGGTCGGCGAACATATCGCGCCGCCGATGCCCTGGAGCGCGCGGGCGGCGAGCAGCATGCCGCCGTCCTGCGCGAAGCCGCCGAGCAGCGAGGCCAGCCCGAACAGCAGCGTGCCGGCGATGAACACCCGGCGACGGCCGAGGATGTCGCCCGCGCGGCCGCCGAGCAGCAGCAAGCCACCGAAGGTCAGCGTGTAGGCGTTGATCACCCACGACAGGTTGGTGGTGGAGAAGTTCAGCGCGTCCCTGATCTGCGGCAGCGCGATGTTCACGATGGTGGCGTCGAGGACGACCATCAGCTGCGTCGCGGCGATGACGGTCAGGGTGATGCCCTTGCGCCTGCCCTGGCTGCCTTGCGGCGGAGAGTTCTTGCTGAGCGTGTCGGAGATAGCCAAGTTAGTGCCCCCTGCTGGCTACTGCTTCGTATGCTGTGGACTCGAGGTCCAGTGCGTTCCCGCGGCGTCCCGCGGGCTATGAAGGAACGGGATCGTTCACTAGCCTGGACGATATCCTGGGCGAGATTGTGAACGCAAGCGTTCCCTAAGGTTGGTGACGATGGATCAGTTGGTACGGCGCCAGGCGGCAGAACGGCCGGGCGGCCGGGCGGCCGAGCGGCCCGTCGAGCGGCCGCGCGACCAGGTCGCGGACCGGGCGGGCGAGCAGCTCCCGGGGTCGGCGGAGGGAGCCGTGGAGTGCCCGGCGGAGGGCGGTCCGGCCGTGCCCGTGCCGAGGGTCGTCGTCCCGGTGGCCGGGCCGGCGTCGCACTGTCCGATGAAGGTGGCCGCCGAGGTGCTGTCCCGGCCGATGCGGCGCCGGGGCAAGGAGCTGGAACGCGCGATCTTCGAGGCCGTGCTCGACCAGCTCACCTCCGGCGGATTCGCACGGCTGACGATGGAAGGCGTCGCCGGGGCCGCGCGGACCGGGAAGGCCGCGTTGTACCGGCGCTGGGCGTCCAAGGTCGAACTCGTCATCGACGCCCTGGACTCCACTCTGCCACGGCCCTCCGACACCCCCGACCTCGGGTCCGCCCGTGCCGAATTGCTGCTGCTCATCCAGGGTTTCACCGAGGCGATGAACTCCCGGTCGGGTGGTGCCATGCACGCGTTGATGGCCGAGCTGGAGCACGAGCAGGCGGAGCTGTTCAAGGACTTCATCGTCCAGCGGGTGGTCGAGCCGACCAAGGACACGATCCTGGAGATCCTGCGGCGGGGAGCGGAGCGCGGCGACGTCCGGCCCGGCGCGGTCAGCCCGCTGGTCGCCGACGTGGCGCCCGCGATGCTGATGTACCGGGTCAAGGTCTGCGGCCGGCAGCTCGGGCGCGGATTCGCCGTCGAGCTGGTGGACGAGGTCCTGGTGCCGCTGATCCGCCGCTGACGCGCGCTGCCGGGGGCGGGGGCGGGTCCGGGTGGTGTGCCTGGCGGCCGGGGCGCCAGGTCGCCGGGGGCCGGGGGCCGGCTGGTCGGGGCGGCTCCGGGCGGCGGGGGCCGGGGGCCGGCTGGTCGGGGCGGTTCCGGGCGGGGCTTACGCTGGAGGTTGCCCCAGCCGAAGGACTCCGCGATGCCCATCGTTCCGCCGACGCACTCCGTCGAGCGCTCGCTGCGCCGGGCCGGCGCCAAGATCGTCGTCGGTCTCGACGAGGTCGGGCGCGGCGCCTGGGCCGGACCGGTCACCGTGGGTGCCGCCGTCACCGGGCTGCGCAAGCCCCCGGAGGGCCTGACCGACTCCAAGCTGCTGACCGAGCTGCGCCGCGAGGCGCTGGCCCCCGTCCTCGCCGACTGGGTCACCGCGTACGCGCTCGGCCACGCCTCCGCGCTGGAGTGCGACGAGCTGGGGATGACCGCGGCGCTGCGGCTGGCCGCCGTGCGCGCCCTGGAGGCGCTGCCGGTCGAACCGGACGCGGTGATACTCGACGGCAAGCACGACTACCTGGGCGGCCCGTGGCGGGTACGCACGGTCATCAAGGGCGATCAGTCCTGCATCTGCGTGTCGGCGGCCTCGGTGCTCGCCAAGGTCCACCGCGACGGACTGATGACCGAACTCGGCGAGACCTGCCCCGAGTACGGTTTCGCCGACAACGCCGGCTACCCCTCCCCGGTGCACCGCACCGCGCTGGAGGAGTTCGGCCCCACCGAACAGCACCGGCTCTCCTGGGCCTACCTGGACGGGCTGCCCCGATGGCGCCACCTGAAGCGGACCAGGGCCGTCGTCGGTGTCGGCGGACCGGGCTCGGCGGGTCCCGCGGACGAGCAGTTGACGCTCGGTTTCTGACGTTTCGTCGTCCATTGACCCGGGTGGGGGCGGAAGGCTTCCGTGCCCAATGGGTGGGGCGCCCGTGCGCGCCCGACCGGCATTTGATAGATATCCGGGTATGCCTGTCTTCCCCGAGGAGCCGGAGATTCACGAGAGCCTCCCGGGCCCCGGCGTTCCCTTCCCCCGCGAGTCGGACGCACAAGCCCCCCGTACGCCTGCCTCCGGCAGCGCGACTCCTTCCGCACCGTCGACCGTCACCGCAGCCCCGGCCCCGGTGCCGGGCCAACGACCCGCACCCGCGCGCCCGGCGCCGCCGGGCGCCGGGCGCCCGGGGCCGCAGCCCCGGCCGGGCGGGATCCCCAAGCCCGGCCCGCGCCGTCCGGCGCCCGCGGCACCGCAGGTCGCGGTCCAACTCCTGTCCGCCACCGCCGCGCAGGCGCTGGAGCGCGCCGACGAGGCGGTCGACCGGCTGCTGGACTCCGGCCGCGACCCGGGCGCCGTCCTGGTGCTGACGGTCGGCGAACCGCACCCCTGGCAGCGGCACGAACTCTCCTTCGGCGAGGAGCGCTACTGGGCGCAACTCGCCGAGGGGGGCGACGTGTTCTACGCGGACGCCGCGCTGACCCGGCCGGCCCGCCGTGCCGTGGTCGTGCTGGTGGTCAACGGCGGCAGCGCCGACCGTGCCGCCAAGGCGTTCACCGAGGCGCGCGGCCGGGCGGCCGAGCTCCTGGTGGTCTGCGGTGACGCCGGCCCCGCCGCCGAGGCCGCCGGTGTACCGGCCGGCCGCCCCGTGTCCGCCTGACACCCGTCGACCCTTGGGCCCGGCACCACCAGGTGCCGGGCCCGACCCGTTCCGTTCCGACCCGTGCCGCCACCTGTGGGCGTGCCCGCGGCGCCCGGGCCCCGAAGCACGGGTGGGCGGCGGCCCGTTGCCTGAGGGCGCGGCCTCAGTAGGTGCCGGTGCGCCGGCCGGGCTCGATCGCGGTGACCCGTGCGCCGGTCCACGGGCGATCGGACTGGCGCAGTGGGCGCTGCCCCCGAGCGCTCTCCAGTGCAGGGCGGGGCGGCAGCTCGGTCACGGTGTGGACCGGCCCGTCCGCCCACGAGCCCGAGTGCGGATTGCGTCCGCTCCGGCCGTCGGCGAGGATCTGCCAGCCCGCCGGGGTCAGCGTGAGGTACGAACCGCAGCGCAGTCCGTGCAGGGCGGCCGCGTCCTGCAGGGCCCACATCCAGGCGCCGTCCTGGGCCGTCCAGCCCGCCGAGCCCTCCCGGCAGCGCAGCAGCACGGCCGTTCTGGCCGGAGTGGTCCGGCGCAGGTCGTGCGGGGTGACCTGCCGCAGGTGCGCCAGGAGGGCGTTGCGGTGCTCCCAGCCGTCGGTGTGGCGCGGCCGGGGAACGAAGGACGCCGAGGCGTTCAGCCGGTGTGAGGCGTCCAGCACGGTGACCACGACCGTGCCGGGCTGCGGCAGGTGGCGCCGGTGCAGTTCCAGGACGAACTCGCGCGGGTCGCGCAGCGACGGGATCCCCGAGGCGGCCCATGTCTCCAGGTCGCACACCCGTCTGGGCTCCGAACCCCGGGCGAGGGGATACTGACCTCGGCCGATACCGTTGATCACGATCCTCCTTCCCGACCCACGGATGCGCGGGTACGTGTGTACGCCGGAGCCCTGGTCCAGCGGACCGGGTTCCGGGTACGGTCCAATTCTCAGGGCAGCGGGGGTGGAGCGGCAATGATGAAATGATGAACGCCGCCCGAAAGCCAACGTTCTGCCGGATATATTCCCCCTCGGCGTGACCGTCACCCACGGCTCGCGAGGCGGTGATCCGGAGCATCCGAAGGCCGGTGCGGAGTACTTTTCGCATGGTCGCCCCTTCCTTTGCCCGGTCGGTGCCGCCGGTTCCCGCAGATCGTCCGCGCTGCGCCCGCATTACTCCATTCAGGTGTAGGTCAGTGCCGGAACCCCCAGGCTCCGTCACCGTCTTCCCGCCGATCACGAGCGCAGTCCCACCTCGCTCCGCTCGTTCCGGCCCGCTTCGCACCTCCCGGTCGGCCCCGGCTCCCCGCTCGCCGGAGCCCCGCGTACCCCCCCCGGCTCAGCCCTGCACGGCCAGGACCAGCGGCAGGACGGCGCTCGCCCCGGCCTTGCGCAGCAGCCGGGCGGCGACGGTGACCGTCCACCCGGAGTCGACCAGGTCGTCGACCAGCAGCACCGGCCCGCCCGCCGCGGCCACCGCCGCCTCCACCTCCGGGGGCAGCGCGAGCGCTCCGGCCAGTGCGTGCAGGCGCTGGGCACTGTTGCTGCGCCCGCCCTGCGGCGACCGTCCGGCCGCGTACTCGATGTGCCCGAGCAGGGGCAGCCGGCCGATCTCGGCGATCCGGGCCCCGAGGCTGCCGACCAGCTGCGGTCGGCGGGACGAGGCCATGGTCACCACGCCGACCGGCCGGTCGAGCCGGACTCCCTCGGTCGTCGCGGGCCCGGCCCAGCCGCCGGGGCCGCGCGCCCAGTCGCTCAGCACCGCCACCAGGGCGTCCACCGCCTCCCCGGGCACCGGAACGTCGGGCGCCTGGTCGGCCAGCAGCGTCCGCAGCCGGTTGCCCCAGCCGATGTCGGAGAGCCGGCCCAGCGCCCGGCCGGTCTCGGCCTGCTCGCCCGCCGGGATGCGGCCCTTGAGCGGCACGCCCAGCGCGTCCATCCCGGTCGGCCAGAGCCGGCGAGGCTCGAAGCTGACGCCGGGCCGGCCGAGCGCGGCCCGCGCCGCGTCCAGCGCCGCGGCGGAGACCTCCGGGGTGTGCAGCGGTCCGGCGCAGTTGTCGCAGCGGCCGCACGGCTCGGCCTGCTCGTCGTCCAGCTGCCGCCGCAGGAACTCCATCCGGCAACCGGTCGACGCCGCGTACTCGCGCATCGCCGCCTGCTCCGCCTCGCGCGAGGCGGCGACCTTGGCGTACCTGGCGGTGTCGTACGCCCAGCTCTGCCCGGTGGCCGTCCAGCCGCCCTTGACCCGGCGCACCGCGCCGTCCACGTCGAGCACCTTGAGCATGGTCTCCAGCCGGGCGCGGCGCAGGTCCACCCTGGGCTCCAGGGCGGCGGTGGAGAGCGGCCGGCCGGCCTCGGCGAGGGCGTCGATGGTGCGGCGGACCTGCTCCTCGGGCGGGAAGGCCAGGGAGGCGAAGTAGCGCCAGATCGCCTCGTCCTCGCGCCCCGGCAGCAGCAGCACCTCGGCCCGGTCGACGCCGCGGCCGGCCCGGCCGACCTGCTGGTAGTAGGCGATCGGCGAGCTGGGCGAGCCCAGGTGCACCACGAATCCGAGATCGGGCTTGTCGAAGCCCATGCCGAGCGCGGAGGTGGCGACCAGCGCCTTGACCCGGTTGGCCAGCAGGTCCGCCTCGGCGGTGCGGCGCTCGGCGTCCTCGGTGCGGCCGGAGTACGAGGCCACCGGGAAGCCCCGCTCGCGCAGGAAGGCCGTCACCTCGTCGGTGGCGGCGACCGTGAGGGTGTAGATGATGCCGGAGCCGGGCAGCCGGTCGAGGTGGTCGGCCAGCCAGGCCAGCCGGTGCGCCGGGTCGGGCAGGGCGAGCACCCCCAGGGTGAGGCTCTTGCGGTCCAGCGGGCCGCGCAGCACCAGGGCGTGCTCGTCGGTGGTGCCGGTGCCGAGCTGCTCGGCGACGTCGGCCGTGACGCGGGCGTTGGCCGTGGCGGTGGTGGCCAGCACCGGGACGCCCGGCGAGAGGTCGGCGAGCATGGTGCGCAGCCGGCGGTAGTCGGGGCGGAAGTCGTGGCCCCAGTCGGAGATGCAGTGCGCCTCGTCCACCACCAGCAGGCCGGTGGAGGCGGCGAGCTTGGGGAGCACCTGGTCCCGGAAGTCGGGGTTGTTCAGCCGCTCGGGGCTGACCAGCAGGATGTCCACCGCGCCCGCCGCGACCTCGGCCTGGACGGCGTCCCACTCGTCGGTGTTGGCCGAGTTGATGGTGCGGGCGTTGATGCCGGCCCGGGCGGCCGACTCGACCTGGTTGCGCATCAGGGCGAGCAGGGGGGAGACGATCACCGTCGGACCGGCGCCGCGGGCCCGCAGCAGGGCGGTGGCGATGAAGTAGACGGCGGACTTGCCCCAGCCGGTGCGCTGCACCACGAGGGCCCGGCGGTGGTCGACGACCAGGGCCTCGATGGCCGTCCACTGGTCCTCGCGGAGGGTGGCGGCGGGCCCGGCGAGTTCGCGCAGGACGGCCTCGGCCCGCGCCCGGACCTCGGCGCGGTCGGCGGCTGTCGCGCTGCCGGTGCCGGCCGTGGCGGTGGTGTCGGTGGCGGTGGTGTGGTTCTGCGGCTGCTGCATGCCGTCCATGTAACCCCGAGCTGCCGACAATGGGCGAACGGCGCTGCTCACGGGTGGGTGGCCGGCGGGTGCAATTCATCAGCTCTTCCGCTGAACGGGTGTCGAATGTCCCCCGGGAGAGTGGCTCCGAATGCCCCGAACGAAGGACGTTTTATCCACAGGCGGGCTTTATCCACAGGGAAAAGGAAAATCCGGGGGCGGCTCGTGGATTGCGGCAGTCTTCCGGTCATGAACAACGAACGCGTCGCACTCCCCTTCCACCCGGCCTCCGGCGGGCGTCCGGTCACCATGCGCGGCCCGGCCGACATGGCCGAGCTGCTGCCCTACCTGCTGGGCTTCTTCCCCGACGACAGCATCGTCGCCGTCGGCCTCCAGGGGCCGGACCTCCACCAGGGCGGGGTGATCCGGCTGGACATCCCCGAGGCGCCGCAGCAGTGGTCGGCGGCCGCCGACGAGACGGCATCGCTGCTCGTCGGCCTCTCCGAGCGCCGGGACCGCCGACCGGTCCAGGTCCTCCTCTACCTCTGTCAGGACCCCGACCGGGAGCACGGTCCGCCGGTGCTCGACCGGCTCCAACCGCTCGCGGAGGAGCTGCGGGCGGCCTTCGAGGCCAGGGGAGTGCGGGTGAAGGAGTCACTCTGCGTGTCCGCCGGCCGCTGGTGGTCCTTCCTCTGCCGTCGGGAGGGGTGCTGCGATCCGGCCGGCCACCCGGTCCGGCACAGCCCCGCCCCCGGCCCGGTGGCCGCGGCGGCCACGTTCGCGGGACTCGCGCCGCGGGGCAGCCGCAAGGCGATCGTGGCGGCGGTGGGCCCGATCGGTCCGCCCGAGGCGGACGCCCAGCGCCTGGCACTGGCCCGGGTACTGGACAGCCGGGCGCCGTCGCCCTCCCGGGAGCAGGGCGGCGCGCTGCTCGACCAGGCGGTGGCCGAGTTCATGGTCGGCGCGCGCGTACTCGACGACCACCGGACGGCCCGGCTGCTCGTCGCCCTCCAGGACCGGCGCACCCGGGACCGGGCCGCCGAGTACATCCGGCCCGAGGAGCTCGCGCCCACCCAGCGGCTCTGGCGCTTCCTCGCCAGGCGGTGCGTGCCGCCCTACACCGGTTACGCCCCGCCGCCGCTCACTCTGCTGGCCTGGGCCTCCTGGGTCGCGGGGGACACCGCGACGGCCCGCGTGGTGCTCGCCCACACGCTCCGGCTCGCCCCCACCTACCTGCTGGCCCAGCTGCTCTACGAGTCGTTGAACGGCGGCCTCTCGCCCGAGGAGCTGTTGGCGAGCGTGGCGGCCGAGCGCGGCCGCCGCTCCGCCGGAGAGCGGGGAGCGCCGGCGGGCGGCCCGGGCCGCCCTGTCCCTGAGCGGGGTCCGGACCCCGAGCGGTCGCCGGAGGAGCCGTCGCCCCCGGCCCCGGCGAAGCCTCGCCGTCGGCGCGCCCGCAAGGGGGAGGTCGAGGCGGAGCCGCCGGGTGAGTCGGGTGCCGCGAGCCCGGGGGCGGTGCCCGGCGAGGCAGGTGCGCCAGGTGTCGCCCGTACGCCGGGGCGGCGCCCCGACCGTCCGGCCAGGGGCACGGCGAAGGTCCGCGAGGGCGGTCGGCCCGACGAGGGCCCGAGTGCAGGACCGCCGGTTCGGGCGTCTGACCGCGAGGCACGACGGCCGTCCTCCCGGGTGCGCTCCGCCCGGAGGGTGGGGCCCGGCCGCGCCTCGCCCTGGGCGTCGGTGGAGGCGGAGGCGGAGGCGACGGCGGATGGGCGCGGCCGGAGTCGCGGCGCCCGCGGTGCGACGGGCCGGTCCCGGCATGCGCCGTGACACCCCGGCGGTCGGGGGCCCCGGTTCCTCCGCCGGCCGGCTCGGGCCGCCGACCCGAGCCGGCGGCCCGAGACCGCTACACCTCGCCGCGGGCCATCGCGATCAGACGGTCCAGCACCTTGCCGCCGCTGACCCGGAGCCCGTCGTGCTCCCACTCGTTGGTGACCCACGTCCGCAGGCCGCGTACGGCCCGGGCGGTCTCCAGCGAGTCCGCGGTGTCGACGTACATGTCGTCGTGGTAGACCGCCGCCACGACGGGCACCTCGTTGACGGCCAGTCGGGCCGGGTCGTACAGGTCGGCCCAGTCGGTGCGGGCGGCGAGCAGCTCCGCCGTCTCCTTCAGCGGGCGGAGCGCCGGGTCGGTGTCGAACAGCCAGGGGTAGATCATCTCCCCGGTGAACAGCACCGGGGCCCCCGATTCCAGCGCAGCCCCGGCGTCGAACTCGGGGAACTCCTTGCGGACGCGCTCGGCCGCCCAGCCGGTACCCGCCCCGTCCACCGACCGCTGACCGTAGATCGATTCGTGCAGCACGGCGTACAGCGGTCCCTCGGCGAAGGAGACCTTCGCCTGGACGCCGGCCAGGAAGGTGTCGGACAGCTCGGGCCCGGCGACGCCTTCCACCCAGGCCTCCTCCAGCAGGTAGTGCAGGCTTCCGGAGCCGCTGCCGCCGCCGAGCATCATGCCGAGGCCCTGGAACGCCTGGACGGTGAGCAGCCCGCCGTCGGGCAGCGTGGCGGGGGAGTCGGCGAGGTGGGCGGCGATCCGCCGGACCGCTTCGACGTCCTGCGGGAAGCGGGCGTAGTGCTCCTCGTTCTTGCGGACCACCCGGGGGTAGGCCGCCCGGTACACGTCGTCGGCCGAGCTGCGCAGGCCCGCGAGGCCGCCCGTGACGAAGGCCTCGTGCAGCCCCTCGGGCGCGATCGACAGGTAGGTGAGGAGGCAGAAGCCGCCGAAGCTCTGGCCGAGCACGCTCCAGCGCCGGTCGTCGCCGAGAAGTCGGCGCCGGATCAGCTCGGCGTCCCGCACGATCGAGTCCGCGCGGAAGCACGCCAGGTAGTCGGCCTGCTCCTGGGCGCCGCCGCGCCGGGCGAGGGTCTGCCGGTTCGCGGGCGTGGACCGCCCGGTGCCGCGCTGGTCGAGCAGGAGCACCCGGTAGTCGTCCAGGGCGCGCTCCAGCCAGCCGTCGCGGCCGAGCGGGCGCCCCGCCTTGCCGCCCGGTCCGCCCTGGAGGAAGAGCAGCCAGGGCAGATCGTCCTTCTCACGGCGCGCGGCCACCACCTCGCGGGCGTACACCTCGATCTGCTCGCCCTGGGGGGCGGAGTGGTCGAGGGGCACGCGGAAGACGTGGTCGGTCGTGACAATCCCGGGCAGCCGGCTGGCGGTGGACATACAACTCCTCGGTATGTGTCTGGTTCACAGCCGTCACGCCGCCGCTCACGGTGTTGCCGGTGCGGGCGCCGCAACCCCCGCACCGTATCCTGACGGCGGTCGGACACGGGTTCGACGGTTGCCGTTCACGACCGTCCGCCCGAGGAGCCGCGCGAGGCTGTACGACAGCCGCGGCGCCCGTGGGTGCGGGCCCGTCACGGCACCGGCCCGGAGCGCCGGCGGCCCGGCGGCGGCACGACTGCCCGGTACCCCGGTGCGGCAGGCCGAAGTGACGGTTCGGGCGTTACCTGCGGCCGGTCCGCGGCGTTCACCCCGGGGGCACTGTGCCCGGACGGACACCGGGCTCCCGCAGCCGGACGACGCCGCGCCGCGCCGAGTACCGGGGTGCGGCCCGCCGACGGTGCCCGGCGCACCGCCCGGCCGACGGGCGGCCGGCAGAAGGTGGCCGTCCCGCGCCCGTCCACGGCGGGACCGGGGCGCCGATCGGGACACGGCGTCACCGGTGCGCCCGGGCAGAGGCCGTGACGAAGTGCCGGGCACCAGCGGGTGCCCGGGAAAGGCGAACCCGGTTCCCCGGCGGCACCGGGCACCGCATGGCACGGCCCGGCGACGGGTACGGCCAGACACGGCAGGCACGCCGGCGGGAACCCCCGCCGGCCAGGCATCATCAGCACGCGATCGAGCATGCTCGCGGCCCACCGGCCCCCCGGCCACCGGACCGCCGAGGGGAGGAGAGTCCGGTGACCGCCATGAGGCCACCACAGGCCATGCCGGCCGAGAGCGTGGTCGGTGCGCCGAGACCGGTCGGGCGCCCCGACCAGGTACCGCCGGGCATGCCCGGCGGCGCACCCGCCGGCCCGGCCCGGTCGGCGGCGCCGCGTCCGCAGCCCGCCGCCGTCCACCACGCGGTGCTCTGCGTCAACGCCCCCTCGATGGCCGCCTCCGGTCCGGACGGACAGCTGCGCGGTCACGGCCTCCACGGCTTCTACCGCTCCGGAGTCCGGGTCCTGGCCCGGATGGAGCTGCGGATCGGCGGCATGGAGCCGCTGCCGCTCCAGGGCACCCTGACCTCGGCGGCGCAGGCCCGCTTCCTCGGCGCCGTCCGGATCCCCGGCGACCTCGACCCCGATCCGGCGCTCACCGTCGAACGGCTGCGCCATGCCGACGGGATCGAGACCGTCACCGTCCGGAACACCGGCAGCAGGCCGGCCCGGCTGCCGCTGGAGATCGCGCTCGGCACGGACCTCGGCCCGGTCGGCGAGATCGCCGCCGGGCACCGGCCGCCGGACCTGCCCGGACAGGTGCAGTCCGCCGGGCTGCGCTGGGCCGGGCCGACCCACAGCGCCGTCGTCAGCGCCAAGCCCTCGCCGCACGCCGTGCTGGCCGGCGCCGGAGTGCTGCGCTGGGACCTGGAGGTGCAGCCCGGCGCCCGGTGGTCGGTCGAGCTGCGCACCGAGCTGGAGAGCACCACCCCCGGTCCCCGGCCGCCGGGCGGCCGCGGCACCGGGGTCCCGCTGCCGTGGGCGGAGCCGGAGGTCCGCAGTGACGACCCCCGGGTCCAGTCGCTGGTGCCGCGCGCACTGGACGCCCTCGGCGGCCTGCTGTTCGCCGACCCGGACCGCCCGACCGACCTCTACCCGGCCTCCGGCGCGCCCTGGCGCTTCGGACTCGCCCCGGCCGACGCGCTCTGGGCGGCCCGGCTGATGCTCCCGCTGGGCACCCGGCTGGCGGCCGGCACCCTGCGGGCACTCGCCCGCCGTCAGCAGCTCGCGCCCCCGGCCGGCCAGGGCGGCCCCGGCCAACGGCCCGAGGGGCTGCTGCCCGGGGCGCTGCGGCACGGCGGTCCGGAGCTGCCGCCCACCTGCACGGCCACCGAGGCCACCCTGCTGTTCGTCACGGTGCTCGCCGAGGCCTGGCGTTGGGGCCTGCCCCGGCACGAGGTGGCCGAGCTGTTGCCGGCCGCCGAGCGGGCGCTCGGGGCGCTCCGCGACGGCCTGGTCGACGGCTTCGTCACCGACCTGAGCCGTCCGGTGGAGGAGCGCGCCGCCCATCCGGTGGCGGCCCGCGCCGAGGTCCAGGCCCAGGCGCACCGGGCCGCGCTGCACGGGGCCGAGCTGCTGGACGCCTTCGGCCGCCCCGGCGCCGAGGAGTGGCGCTCCTGGGCGGCCGGTCTGCGGGGGCGCTTCCGTGAGCGGTTCTGGATCGACGACCTCTCCGGCGGCCGTCCGGCGGCGGGCCTCGTCCCGGGGGGCCAGCAGCTCCCCGCCGTCGCCTCCTCCTTCGTCCACCTCCTCGACCCGGGGCTCTGCGCCGACGGCGGCCGGCACGAGAGCCTGCTCGACCGCGAGCAGACCAGGGTGCTGGCCCAACGGCTGGCCGCGCCCGAGCTGGACAGCGGCTGGGGCCTGCGCACGCTCAGCGCCAAGTCGCCCCGGTTCAATCCGCTCGGCCACCGCAGCGGGGCGGTGCGGGTCCATGAGACCGCCCTCGCGATCGCCGGGCTGGCCGAGGCCGGCCACGAGAACGAGGCCGGCGCCCTGCTGGAGGGCCTGCTCGGCGCCGCCGCCCACTTCGAGGGCCGGCTGCCCGAGATGTACGCGGGGGAGCAGCGCGTCCCCGGTTGCCCGCCGGTGCCGCACCCGGCCGCGTGCCACCCGGCGGCGGTCTCGGCGGCCGGGGCCGTGCACGCGGTGTTCGCCCTCGCCGGGGTGCGCCCCGACGTACCGGGCGGCCGGGTGCTGGTCCGGCCGGCCAGCACGGCGCCGCTGGGCGAGCTGCAGCTGACCGGGCTGCGGGTGGCGGGCGAGCCGTTCTCGGTGCGGGTGAGCCGGATCGGCGTGGCGATGGTCGAGGAGGCGTCCGCGGAGCTCCAGCTGGTCGCCCGCTGACCCCCGAACCGCGCCCCGGTCGGGCGGGGCCGCCCGCCCCGCCCGACCGGCCGGCCACCCAGAGCCGGGCACGGGGCAGGGACAGGTCGGGGGCGCGGACGGTCGGGCACGCTTCGTGCGCGGGCCTGTGCTTATCGTCAGAGAGACGACTATGATCGTCGCCATGTCGCGTTATGACCCGTCGGCCTTCCCCCCGTTCGCTGTCACGGTTGACCTGGTGGTCCTGACGGTGCGGGACCACGCGCTGTGCGCCCTGCTGGTCCGACGGGGCGAGCCCCCCTTCCAGGGCTACTGGGCCCTGCCGGGCGGCTTCGTCCGCCTGGACGAGGGCCTGGCCGAGGCGGCGTCCCGGGAGCTGGCCGAGGAGACCGGTCTGCGCGCCTACTCCGCTCCCGGCCACGACGCGGCGGGCCCCGGTGCGGCCGGCGCCCACCTGGAGCAGCTCGCGACCTACGGCCACCCACAGCGCGACCCCCGGATGCGGGTGGTCAGCGTGGCCTACCTCGTCCTGGCGCCCGACCTGCCGACCCCGCGGGCCGGTGGCGACGCCAGCGGCGCCCGCTGGGCCCCGGTCGCCGAACTGCTCGGACCGAGTCCGGTCGACGGCGTCCCGCTCGCCTTCGACCACGGGCTGATCCTGGCCGATGGCGTGGAGCGGGCCCGGTCCAAGATCGAGTACTCCTCACTGGCGACGGCGTTCTGTCCGCCCGAGTTCACCGTCGGCGAGCTGCGCCGGGTCTACGAGGCAGTCTGGGGCGTGGTGCTCGACCCGCGGAACTTCCACCGCAAGGTCACCGGCACCCCCGGCTTCCTGCTGCCCTCCGGCGGCACGACCACGCGCCAGGGCGGCCGCCCCGCGCAACTGTTCACCCCCGGCGGCGCCACCGTGCTCAACCCGCCCATGCTGCGCCCGGAGTCCTGAGCGGGCATCCCGTCCAGCCCCGCGCCCGCGGCCGCCCTCCCGGCGGCCGGGCTACCGGTGCTCGCGGCGCCCGACATCCGCGGCGCCCGACATCCGCAGCGCCCGGAACGACCGCAACGCCCGGAACCGCTCACCCGATCGGCGCGACGGTGACTCCGTCGCAGGATCGGATTGTCCCCTGATCGGGTGAGGTGCGTGGGCGGCGGGCCCGTGCCGCTCCCGTAATGCCCGGAATCGCCGCTCCGGCCCCCTAATGTGCTGGCGCGGGGCCGTGCGGGCACGGCCCCGTGTCGCGCAGACCAGGTCGGCCGAGGGCACGGGAGCAGCCAGCGATGATCCAGATCACCGGACTGACCAAGGTCTACCGCAGGGGTGTCCCGCCGGCGGTGCTCGACCTGACCTTCGACGCCCGCGCCGGCTCCGTGACGGCACTGCTGGGCCCCGAGGACGCGGGCAAGTCAACCGCGTTGCGGCTGATGCTCGAACTCGAACGCGGCCAGGGCGTCACGCTCTTCGACGGCCGCACCTACCGTCGGCTCCGCCGCCCGGAGCGCGAGGTCGGCGTACTGCTGCCGGCCCCGGGCGGTGCCGGCGGCGCGGTCGCCGGGCACCCCGACCGAAAGGCCGTCAGCCACCTCCGGATGCTGGCGGCGGCCGTCGGAGTCCCCGCCCGGCGGGCCGACGAACTGCTGGAGCAGACCCGGCTGGCGGCCGTGGCCGGGCAGCGGCTGCGCAGCTTCTCGCCCGGCATGCACCGGCGGCTCGCCCTCGCCGCGGCGCTGCTCGGCGACCCGGGCACCCTGATCCTCGACGCGCCCACCGAGGGGCTCTCGCCGCGCAATGTGGAGTGGTTCCACTCCTTCCTCCGCTCGTTCGGAGTCGCCGGCGGCGCGGTCCTGGTCACCACCCGCACGCCGCAGGAGGCCTCCCGGCTCGCGGACCGGGTGGTCACGCTCGACCAGGGCCGCCTGGTGGCCGATCAGCCGGTGGAGGAGTTCTGCCGCACCCGGCTCAGCCCCGAGGTCGCCGTGCGCGGGCCGCAGATGGCCCGGCTCGCCGATCTGCTGGCGGCCCAGGGCGCGGCGGTGCGCCGGGACGGCGGGGCGGGCCTCGCGGTGGCGGGGATCGATCGCACCGAGATCGGTGAACTCGCCTACCGGCACGGCATCCTGCTGCACGAACTCGCCGACCGCGTGGTCGAGCAGCCCGCTCCCCGCGCCACCCTGCCCACGGCCTCGGGGCGGTCGGGTCGGCTCCGGGTCAGGTCGGCGCAGGCCGAGCACCGCCCGGCCGATCCCAGGTCCGGGCGCCTGGCCGAGCCCCGTTCGGCGGAGCCCCGCCCGGCGGAGGCGGCGGTGGAGCCCGAGGCCTCCCCGAGCGAGTCGGCGCAGGTGCCCAGGCCCGCCGCGGGCGCGGCGGGCACCGGCGCGCTGCCGGTCCTCGCGCTGCCTTCGTCGTCCGTCGCGGCCGCGGCCGCCGGTACCGTCGCGGTCGCCGCCGCGACGGCCCTGTCGGCGGTCACCGCGCGGGCCACCCGGCGCACGCCCCAGCAGGGCCAGCAGGGCCGGGAAGGCCGGGAAACCCGGCAGGACCGGGAAGGCCGGCAGGACCGGAAGTCACGGTCGCCCCGGGACCCCCACCCGCCCCGCCGACCCGAGCTGACAACCGCTGAAGCTCCGAACACCGGCCGCACCCCCGAGGTCGCCGACACCCCCGCGACCGCCGGTACCCCCAACACCGCCGGCACTCCCGCGACCGCCGATACCCCCGACACCGGGAGGGTCATCGAGAGCGCCGACACCGCGCCGACGGTCGTCGTGGACCGCCTCTTCCGGGACGGCCTCCGCGGACTGGCCCGGTCCGGCAGCGCCCCGGACCCCGGTGCCCGCGCCCGGCGCGAGGACGCCGGCGACCTGATGACCGCCGACACCGTCCGCCTCGGCCGACCGCTCCCGGGCACCACCCCCGACGCCCCGGACACCCCCACCACCCCCACCACCCCCGCCACCCCCGCCGTCCCCGCCGTCCCCGACCACCGGAGCGAGTGAACCGTGCGTGTACTGGCCTACGAGCTGCGCCGGCTGCGCGGCCTGCGCTCCACCTGGCTGCTCCTCACCGCCGTGCTGCTCTGCGACGCCGCGGTGGCCGCGGTGCTGGCCGCCCAGACTCCCGCCGGGCCGCTGGCCGGGTCGGCCGGCGTGCGGCTGCTGACGGCGACCGTGCCGCTGATCCCGCTGCCGTTCGCGGCGCTCGGCGCCGGGTTGCTGGGCGCGCTCTCCTACGGCCACGAGGTGCGCCACCCGGGGTTGGCGGCCTCGCAGGTGTCGTATCCGCGCCGGGTGCGGCTGCTGCTGGCCAAGCTGGTGGTGATCGCCCCGGTGGCCGGGCTGCTGGCGCTGGTCACCCTGCTGATCGACATCGTGGTCGTGCACTTCGCGCTCCCGGACGGGGTGGCGGTGGCCGCCTGGTCGGAGCCGGCCGCCCTGTCGGGCCGGGTGTCCGAGGCGCTCGCCTCGGCCGGCTTCAGCGGGCTCGCGGACCTGCCCGGGGCTTTCGCCCCCGCCGCGCTCGCGGCCGGCCAGGGGGTGCCCGCCGCTCTGCTGGCCTTCGTCCTGCTGGTGGTCGTGGCGGGCTGGACGGGGGTGCTGACGGCCTCACTGACCCGCAGTGCCGCCGCGGGGGTGCTGCTGCTCTGCGCGCTGCCGCCGCTGCTGGAGTCCGGGGTGGCCCTGGTGCTCCGGCAGACCGGCACCGCCTGGCCGGCCCGCGCGACCGAACTGCTGCCGTTCCAGTCCGGCGTCGAGTGGGCGTACGGATGGGTGTACGGCGGGGACGACCGGGTTGCGGAGGGCGGTTCGGTGCTGACCGACCCGGCGCTGCTGGCAGCGGTCGCGGCGCCGGCGCTGGTACTGCTGCTCGTCTCGCTCATGGTCCAGGCCTGGCGGCGGGCGCTCTGAGGCGACGGGCGGGCGTGCGGACCGGTCGGGCGCCCGCCCGCGCGGCTCCCGGCGGAGGCCGGTCGAAAGCCTCGCCGAGGGCCGGGAAGCCACCGGGAAGCCCCTGGCAGAGCCCGGACCGTCGCTGACGGTCTGCCAAGATCGACCAGCAGTGGCCGTAATGTGCGGTTCTTCCTGATAAGAAGTCAATTATCCAGTCACGGTCGATCACCCTTTCGTGTGCTTTTCACGAGAATTCTCAAGCTGCGCCCGCCGATCGCCGACAAAGGACTTGTGAGTACCCTTGCGCACCCCACCATGACCCCCGCCCGTTCCGCCGAAGGTGCCATCCCCGGCGCCGGCGACCTGGACCGCTTCTCGTACGCCGACCGGCCGACCCCGCCGGCGCCCCGCTGGGAGGGCGCCGAGTCGGATCTGGGCCGGGTCGGCCGCAAGACCACCAGCAGTCGTGGCCGAGGCCTGCACGGCCAGCTCGTGCAGCAGCTCGGTCAGATGATCGTCTCGGGCGACCTCGGTGCCGACCGCCCGCTCGTCCCCGAGGAGATCGGCCAGCGCTTCGAGGTCTCCCGCACCGTCGTCCGCGAGTCGCTGCGCGTGCTGGAGGCGAAGGGCCTGGTCAGTGCCCGGCCGAACGTCGGCACCCGGGTCCGGCCGGTCGGCGACTGGAACCTGCTCGACCCGGACATCATCGAGTGGCGCGCCTTCGGCCCGCAGCGCGACGAGCAGCGCCGGGAGCTGTTCGAGCTCCGCTGGGCGATCGAGCCGCTAGCCGCCAGGCTCGCCGCGGGGCACGGCCGGGAGGACGTCCAGCAGCGCCTGGTCGAACTGATCGAGATCATGGGCCACGCCGCCGCCCAGGCCGACCTCTCCACGTTCTCGCGGGCCGACGCCGAGCTGCACGCCCTGGTCCTGCAGATGGCGGGGAACCGGATGCTGGAGCACCTCTCCGGGATCGTCTCCTGCGCCCTCCAGGTGTCGGGCGGCCCGCCCACCTCCTGCGAGCGCCCCTCGGAGGCCTCGGTCAGCCTGCACGCCCGGCTGGTGGACGCCCTCGGCACCGGCGACGGCACGGCGGGCGAGGCCGCGGTGCGGGCGCTGCTCACCGTCCACCCGGAGATCGAGCCGTCCGTCCCCGCTCCCCGGGAGCACTGAGTCGCCCACCCGGCGATCGAGCGGCCCGCGAACTCCCGGCCCTCCGGCTGCACCGCACGGCGCAGCCGGAGGGCTTCTTCACGCCCGGGCCCGGCCGTCGGACGCCCGCTCCGCCGTGAACCGCTGTGATCCGCCGTGAACCGCCGTGATCCGCCGTGAACCGCTGTGATCCGCCGTGATCCGCGGAATCCGCACGCCCGGCGGCAGCCGCCCCGGCCGCAGTGGTCTGCCCATGCCAAGAGCTTGGTCGCGAGTGAGGGATGATGGAGGTCGGCCCCGGGCCGCGGGCGCCGAGTGGTGTGACCCGCGACACGAAGGCCATGCGTAACACTTGACGAGTAGCAGCGATGTGTCCTGAGCGGAAGCAGCTCCGGAATACCCCAACATGTCAGAATGCTGTGTTGGTCTGCGGCGCTGCTGCCGTCCTGCAAACCCAGTCCTCAAGCCCGAGTCGGTCGGAATCGACACCGCGCGTCCGACGCGCGATCTCCTTCCCCGCCCGCTCGGGCGGCCGGTACGGGTTCGAGTCCACTCATCGTCCGAGAGGTTGTTCGTGTCGGCCAGCACATCCCGTTCGCTTCCCCCCGAGATCGCCGAGTCCGCGGCTCTGCTGGCGCTCATCGAGCGGGGCAAGGCCCAGGGGCAGATCGCCGGTGACGACGTGCGCCAGGCGTTCGAGGCGGACCAGATCCCGGTCACCAAGTGGAAGAACGTCATGCGCAGCCTCAACCAGGTTCTGATTGAGGAGGGGGTGGACCTTATGGTCAGCGCGGCCGAGCCGGCCGGTGCCAAGCGCAAGAGCGTCGCTGCCAAGAGCCCCACCAAGCGCACTGCCACCAAGGCGGTCACCACCCGGAACCCCGCCGCTCCGGCGGCCCCGACCAAGCCCCCCGTGCGTATCGCGCCCGGCGCGACCATCTCCGTTCCGGCGGTCGCGGCCGCCGCGGCGTCGGTCGGCACGGTGTCCGCCGAGATCACCGAGGCGGGAGCCACGCTCTCCGCCGAGGCGAAGGCGCCTGCGGCGAAGAAGGCCGCCCCGGCGAAGAAGGCGGCCGCCAAGAAGACCGCCGCGCCGGCCAAGAAGACCGCCGCCAAGAAGACCGCCGCAGGTAAGGCGGGCAAGGGCGACGAGGAGATCGGCGGCGAGGAAGAGCTGATCGAGGACGTCGCGCTGCCCGGCGACAAGGCGGGCGAGGAGGCGGAGCCCGAGGAGGAGTCGCAGGGGTTCGTCCTCTCCGACGACGACGAGGACGACGCGCCTGCCCAGCAGGTCGCCGTCGCCGGTGCCACCGCCGACCCGGTCAAGGACTACCTGAAGCAGATCGGCAAGGTCCCGCTGCTCAACGCCGAGCAGGAGGTCGAGCTCGCCAAGCGCATCGAGGCTGGCCTGTTCGCCGAGGACAAGCTCTCGGCCGCCGACAAGCTGGCGCCGAAGCTCAAGCGCGAGCTGGAGATCATCGCCGAGGACGGCCGCCGCGCCAAGAACCACCTGCTGGAGGCCAACCTCCGCCTGGTGGTCTCGCTGGCCAAGCGCTACACCGGTCGCGGCATGCTCTTCCTGGACCTCATCCAGGAGGGCAACCTGGGCCTGATCCGTGCGGTCGAGAAGTTCGACTACACCAAGGGCTACAAGTTCTCCACCTACGCCACGTGGTGGATCCGCCAGGCGATCACCCGCGCGATGGCCGACCAGGCGCGCACCATCCGTATCCCGGTGCACATGGTCGAGGTCATCAACAAGCTGGCCCGCGTCCAGCGCCAGATGCTCCAGGACCTGGGCCGCGAGCCCACCCCGGAGGAGCTGGCCAAGGAACTCGACATGACCCCCGAGAAGGTCATCGAGGTCCAGAAGTACGGTCGCGAGCCCATTTCGCTGCACACCCCGCTGGGTGAGGACGGCGACAGCGAGTTCGGTGACCTGATCGAGGACTCCGAGGCGGTCGTGCCAGCCGACGCGGTCTCCTTCACCCTGCTCCAGGAGCAGCTGCACTCGGTGCTGGACACCCTCTCCGAGCGCGAGGCGGGCGTCGTCTCGATGCGCTTCGGCCTGACGGACGGTCAGCCGAAGACGCTGGACGAGATCGGCAAGGTGTACGGGGTCACCCGTGAGCGCATCCGCCAGATCGAGTCCAAGACCATGTCGAAGCTGCGCCACCCGTCGCGCTCCCAGGTGCTGCGCGACTACCTGGACTGATCCGCGACCGGCGGGACCGCCGCCGGACCACCCGGTCCGGCCCGGTCCGGCGATCCGCACCGTGAGAAGGCCCGGAGCACTGCGCTCCGGGCCTTCTCCGTGTCCGGCGTGGCTCCGGGGGGCGACCGGGCGATAGAGCGACAGGGCGATAGGGCGCGTCAGCGTCCGGGTGGCTGTTGTCGCTCGTCCGGGTGGCGGTGCGGCGGTAACCGGTCGCGGACCGTAGCCGATCACCTACGCTGTGCCGGTTGCCCGCTACCGAGCCAACTGGAGACACACGGTGCTGCCCAACCCGGATCGCGCGGACCTGCCGACCGTCGCCTCGCCCTCGGCGTGCCCGGCCGGCCGGCCGGCGCGTCGCCGCTACCGGGCGGCCGTCCTGGGCCTGCTCGCCGCGCTGCCCGCGACGCTGGTCGCGTTCGGCCCGGCCGCACCGGCCGAGGCCCAGCGGCGGGTGATCGGCGGCGCCGTCGTGAGCACCGCCGACCATCCGTGGATGGTGGCGGTCGCCAGCCGCCAGCAGTTCGGCAACGGTCGCTCGGGGCAGTTCTGTGGCGGTGCGCTCGTCACTCCGACCAAGGTCGTGACGGCGGCGCACTGCTTCTACGACGAGGCCAAGGGCCGGCGGGTGGAGCGGCCGGGGCTGAAGGTCGTGGTGGGCCGGGACGACCTGCGCGGCTCGGTCGGCCGTGAGGTGCCCGTCGAGGCGGTCTGGATCCACCCCGACTACGCCTTCGCGGCCAACATGAACGATGTGGCGGTGCTCACGCTCACCGAGTCGCAGGGTGCCCGCCCGGTGATCGACCTGGTCGGCCAGGGGGACACCGAGCCGTACCGGGAGGGGAACCGGGCGCAGGTCTACGGCTGGGGGGACACCTCGGGCAAGGGCGACTACTCGCCCACGCTCCGTGGTGTCGACGTGTCGGTCATCCCCGACCGGACCTGTGCCCAGGCCTACCCGGGTGGGTCGGACGGGCATTTCGACGCCCGCGGCATGGTCTGCGCCGGTGCGGAGAAGGGCGGGAAGGACGCCTGCCAGGGGGACAGCGGTGGCCCGCTGGTCGTCGCCGGACGCCTCGCCGGGCTGGTCTCCTGGGGGACGGGCTGCGCGGAGGCGGCCCACCCGGGTGTCTACACCCGCGTCGCCGCGGTCGCCGACGCGGTACGCTCCGTCTTGTAGTCGCACGGTCACGTTCTGACGTCGCGTCGCCCGTACCGTCGGGCGGCGCGACGGCCCGTACCGAAACCGCGGCGGGCCCGGCCGGATCGCAGCTGGTCCGATCGCGGCCGGAAACAGCAGAGCCGGGCGACCGGCCCCCGTCGGGGGACCCGCCGCCCGGCTCGCCGGTCGCGCGCAGTGCGCGGCCGGACACAGCTCGTTGGGCCTGCTGCTGCTGTGGCGCCTGGTATCAGCGCTCTTCGTCGGCGGCCGCGGCGTTGGTGGTGCTGCTGAGCCGGCCGCTCTCGTCCTGTATCTCCACGGCGATCTTCTTGAGCTCGGGCTCGAACTTCCGGCCGTGGTGGGCACAGAAGAGCAGCTCTCCGCCGCTGGCGAGTACGACGCGCAGGTAAGCCTGGGCGCCGCAGCGGTCGCAGCGGTCAGCCGCGGTGAGCGGGCTCGCAGGGGTCAGAACAGTAGTCACGTCGCCTCTTCTCTAGCTCGACGAGCTGTCGTACCAGGGTCAACATCCAACCAGGCCGAAAACGTTCCCGCTCGTGGCTTTTCTTCTTTGAGGATTCTGCTGTGTTGATGAGGACGTGCCCCGGGGGCCGGTGGTTCATGCGTACCGAAGCCCAGGATCCGCCTGTCCCTCGAACGCCCTATCGGGACGGGGTGCGAGGTCCGCGTAGCATAATCCTCTGCTGGGTTGGAGCATAAGCCCCGTCCTGGGCCCCGGTAGCCTGCATAACGGCAGTTCCGGAGCCTGCGCCCGGTCCCACGATCCGCCAGGACCGGTGGTACCGGGAGGAGATGGCGCTCCGGTGCGCGGAATCCGGCGCGATGCGTGTTCGCGCAGCGCGTACAAGCTGCGCGGGACCGGCTCGTCGTGCTGTGACCCAGCGCAGGGGCGTGCACACGTGGCGGAGCTGTTGTCGGTGCGGTGTGCTGCACTGGCGGACGTTCCGGCTGTGCCCGGATGTGACCGATGAGACAGAACTTCACCGAGGAGAGTGCCGCGTGAGTGCCGAATCGACCGTGCCGTCCGCACTGCTGGCCGGGGACGACGGCTCCAACTACACCGCTCGGCACCTGCTCGTCCTGGAGGGCCTGGAGGCGGTTCGCAAGCGCCCCGGCATGTACATCGGCTCCACCGACAGCCGGGGCCTGATGCACTGCCTCTGGGAGATCATCGACAACTCGGTCGACGAGGCCCTCGGCGGCCACTGCGACCGCATCGACGTCGTCCTGCACGACGACTCCTCGGTGGAGGTGCGCGACAACGGCCGCGGCATCCCGGTGGACGTCGAGCCCAAGACCGGGCTCTCCGGTGTCGAGGTCGTGATGACCAAGCTGCACGCCGGCGGCAAGTTCGGCGGCGGCTCCTACGCGGCCTCGGGCGGCCTGCACGGCGTGGGCGCGTCCGTCGTCAACGCCCTCTCGGCCCGGCTGGACGTGGAGGTGGACCGCGGCGGCCACACCCACGCGGTCAGCTTCCGCCGGGGCACCCCGGGTATCTTCACCGAGGGCGGCCCGGACGCCCCCTTCGAGCCCGCCAACGGCCTCAGCAAGGCCCGCAAGGTGCCGAAGGCCCGCACCGGCACCCGGATCCGCTACTGGGCCGACCGGCAGATCTTCCTCAAGGACGCCCGGCTCTCCCTGGAGCACCTGCACAACCGGGCCCGGCAGACCGCCTTCCTCGTCCCCGGCCTCACCATCGTCGTCCGTGACGAGCGGTTGACCGAGAGCGACGTGGTCGAGGAGTCGACCTTCCACTACGACGGCGGCATCGCCGAGTTCTGCGAGTTCCTCGCGCCGGACAAGCCGGTCTGCGACGTGCTGCGGCTGCACGGCGAGGGCACCTTCAAGGAGACCGTCCCCGTCCTGGACGAGGTCGGCCACATGACGCCCACCGAGGTCACCCGCCACCTCGGCGTGGACATCGCGCTGCGCTGGGGCGCCGGCTACGACACCACCCTGCGCTCCTTCGTCAACATCATCGCCACCCCCAAGGGCGGCACCCACGTCACCGGCTTCGAGCGCTCGCTCGCCAAGACCGTCAACGAGGCGCTGCGCGCCGCCAAGCTGCTGCGCGTCGCCGAGGACGACATCACCAAGGACGACGCCACCGAGGGCCTCACCGCCGTGGTCACCGTCCGGCTCGCGGAGCCGCAGTTCGAGGGCCAGACCAAGGAGGTGCTGGGTACCTCGGCGGCCAACCGGATCGTCGCCGCGGTGGTCGCCAAGGAGCTCAAGGCCTTCCTGACGTCCGCCAAGAAGGACGAGAAGCTCCAGGCCAGGGCCGTCCTGGACAAGGTCGTCGCGGCTGCCCGCACCCGGGTCGCCGCCCGCCAGCACAAGGAGGCCCAGCGCCGGAAGACCGCGCTGGAGACCAGCTCGCTGCCGGCCAAGCTGGCCGACTGCCGCAGTGACGACGTCGAGCGCAGCGAACTCTTCATCGTCGAGGGGGACTCCGCGCTCGGGACCGCCAAGCTGGCCCGCAACTCGGAGTTCCAGGCGCTGCTGCCGATCCGCGGCAAGATCCTCAACGTGCAGAAGGCGTCCGTGAGCGACATGCTCAAGAACACCGAGTGCGCCGCGATCATCCAGGTGATAGGGGCCGGTTCGGGCCGCACCTTCGACATCGACCAGGCCCGTTACGGCCGGGTCATCTTCATGGCCGACGCCGATGTCGACGGTTCGCACATCCGCTGCCTGCTGCTGACGCTCTTTCAGCGCTACATGCGGCCCATGGTCGAGCAGGGCCGGGTCTTCGCCGCCGTCCCGCCGCTGCACCGGATCGAGCTCACCAACCCCAAGCGCGGCCAGGACAAGTACCACTACACCTACTCCGACGCCGAGCTGCGCTCCACCCTGCTGGAGTTCCAGCGCAAGAACATGCGCTGGAAGGACCCGGTCCAGCGGTACAAGGGCCTCGGTGAGATGGACGCCGACCAGCTGGCCGAGACCACCATGGACCCGCGCCACCGCACCCTGCGCCGGATCAACCTGGGCGACCTGGAGCAGGCCGAGAAGATCTTCGACCTGCTGATGGGCAACGACGTCGCTCCCCGCAAGGAGTTCATCGTCGACTCGGCGGCTACCCTGGACCGCTCGCGCATCGACGCCTGAGCGCACCGCCGCACGGCAGGGGCCCTCCACCCTCGGGTGGAGGGCCCCTGCCGTGCCGGCTCCACCCCCGGTCCACCCCAGCGGCGATCAGCGGGGGGCGCCGCATCCGTAGCGTCGGAGAGGTCAGCAAGCCCTCCTGTCGGAACGGAGAATCCGATGACCGGCCTCGTCAACGTCCTCGTGATCATCGCGGTGGTCGCCCTGGTGCTCCGCCGCCAGCTGAGCCCGCAGCGCCTCGACACCGAGCGCCGGTTCTGGGTGCTGCCGCTGGTCCTCGCCGTGCTCGCGCTGCGCGACCCGGGCCTGGTCGACGGTGCCCACCGGGCCCTCTCGATCGGGCTGACCGCCGCCTCGCTGCTGGTGGTGCTGGCGATGGGCTGCGTCTGGGGCTGGACCGTCCGGATCTGGCGCGGCGAGGACGGCGCGCTCTGGACCCGCGCCACCAAGGCCACCGGGGCGGCCTGGGCCGGCATGGTCGTCGTCCGGATCGGTCTGTACGGACTGGGCGCGGCGCTGCACGTCCACCAGAGCGGCAGCGCGCTGATGCTCGGGCTCGCCGCGCTGCTGGTGGTCCGGACCGTCGTGGTGAACTGGAGGGCGCGGGAGCTGGCGACGCCGTACCGCGCGGGCGTGGCCGGCTGACCGGCCGGCCCGCGCGTGACCACACCGACGAGAGGGAGGCCCGTGCCCGGGTGGAGCTGGACCGGCTGGCCGGCCCGCGAGGGGTTGGAGAGGGACGCGGAGAGCCCGGCCCGGCGGGTCCTGACGCTGATCGGCCGGACGGTCCTGCTCGTGACCCTGGGCTGGGGGACGTTCTCCCGCGGCGGGTACACCGGCTGGGCGGTGGCCGCGGCGGCGGCCGCGCTGGCCGCGGTGGTCCTGCTGACGGCCGCCTTCCTGCGGGCCGCCCGCGCGCAGCTGCTGCGGCCCGCGCTCGCCCTGGCCGCCGCCCTGATCGGCACCGCCTGGGTCGCCGAGTGGGGGAGGGCCCACCTGCTGGCCGACTTCGTCTGGGGCGGGCTGGCCCTGACCGCGCTGGTCCGGCTGCCCGCCGGCGCCGCGCTGGCCACGGCGGCGGCCGCGTTCGGCAGTTACACGGCCGCCAGCTGGGAGAGCTGGCTGGGGATCCTCGCCACGGTGGGCGGGCTCACCCTGCTCGGCTACCTACTGCGGATGGACGGCGAGGCACGTGGCACCGCCCGGCGGCTGCTGGCCCAGGAACGGGCCGCGCGGGCCGCCGAGGCGGAGAGCGCGGCGCTCGCCGAGCGGGCCAGGATCGCCCGCGAGATCCACGACGTCCTGGCCCACAGCCTCTCCGCGCAGCTCGTCCACCTGGAGGCGGCCCGACTGATGCTGGACGCGGGCACCGACCGGGAGCAGGTCCGCGAACGGGTGGTGGCGGCGCGGCGGATGGCGCAGGACGGCCTGGCCGAGACCCGGCAGGCGCTTTCCGCGCTGCGCGGCGAGTTCACCCCGGTCGGCGAGTTCCTGGTGGAGCTGACCGGGCGCGAGCGGGCGGCGTTCACCGTCACCGGGACCCCGCGCCCGCTCCCCGCCGAAGCGGGGCTCGCGGTCCGGCGCACAGCGCAGGAGGCTCTGACCAACGTGCGCAAACACGCCCCCGGCGCACGCTGCGCGCTGGAACTGCGCTACCTGCCCGACGCGGTGGAGCTGGAGGTGCGCAACACCCGCCCGGGCCGCGGCGAATCGGCCGGTGGGCTGGCGGCCACCGGCAGCGGGTACGGTCTGCTGGGGATGCGCGAACGCGCGGAACTGCTCGGCGGCACCCTGCTGGCGGGCCCGGACGAGGGAGGGTGGCGCGTGCTGTTGCGGGTGCCGGTGTGACCGGGGCGGATCCGACCAGGGTGCTGGTCGCGGACGACCAGACGGTGGTGCGCGAGGGCATCGTGATGCTGCTCGGCCTGTTGCCGGGCATCGAGGTGGTGGGCGCCGCCGCCGACGGCGAGGAGGCCGTCGAGCTGGTCGAGCGGCACCGCCCGGACGTCGTCCTGATGGACCTGCGGATGCCGCGCTGCGACGGGGTCGAGGCCACCCGCCGGATCCGGGCGGCGCACCCGGAGACCGAGGTCGTCGTGCTGACCACCTACGCCGACGACGAGTCGCTCTTCCCCGCCCTGCAGGCGGGGGCGCGCGGCTACCTCACCAAGGACGCCGGCGGCGACGAGATCGCCCGGGCCATCGCAGACGTCCGCTCGGGCGCCGCCGGGCTCTCGCCGCAGGTGCAGCTGCGCCTGCTGGAGCGGCTGGCGGGCGGTGCGCAGCAGGCCACCGCGCCGGGCGGGTGGGACGCGTCGCACGGCGGCGGGCGTGGCGGTGGCGGTGGTGCGGGCCGGTCCGGTCCGGCCGGGCCCGGAGCGGGGCGCCCGGCGGAGCTGCCGGACGGGCTGACCGCCCGCGAGGCCGAGGTGCTGGCACTGATCGCGGAGGGCCTCTCCAACACCGAGATCGCCCGTCGGCTGTTCGTCAGCCCGGCCACCGTGAAGACGCACATCAACAATCTGTTCGCCAAGTCCGGGGTGCGGGACCGCGCCCAGGCGGTCGCGTACGCCTTTCGCCACGGGTTCACCGGTACGCAGCAGTAGTCGGATGAGCACCTGTCGGATCATCGATCACCTCATCGAGTGAACGTATCTGCAATGGGAGTTGGCGGGCTCCGCGGGCCTCCATCATGGGTTCGGTCAGAGCCCCGCCGGTCCAGGAGCAGTAGTGCCACAGCAGCAGACGAGCAGTCCCGGACAGGGGCAGCGATTCGACTGGTGGGCCGCTCCCGCCGCGGCCCCCCAGCCCGACCGGCCCGCGCCGCCGGCCCCCGCCGTGCCTCCGCCGGCACCACCGGTGCCGTCCGCGCCGCCCGCAGCCCGGACGGAGGCCGCCCCGCTCGTGCCGGCTCCCGTGCCGCCGGTCGAGGCCCCGTCGGCCGTCGACAGCAGCGAGGTGTACCGCGCCGTCCAGGGCAGCGACGCGTTCCAGGAGATCAAGCGCAGCTACCGGGCCTTCGTCCTCCCGGTCAGCGGGGCGTTCCTCGGCTGGTACCTGCTGTACGTCGCCGCCCAGGCCGGCGCGCCCGGGCTGATGCGCAGCCAGGTCGCCGGCCCGGTCAACGTGGCCTGGCTGCTCGGCCTGCTGCAGTTCGCCTCGACCTTCCTGCTCACCTGGCTCTACGCCCGCAACGCTCGCACCAAGCGGGACCGGGCCGCGCTGGGCCTGCGCTGGGACACCCAGGACCAGCTGCGATGAGGACCGCGACCCCGCCTCCCGTCGCCCCCGCCGGCGACCACCACGACCTGGCCATCGTGCTCTTCGCCGTCATCGTCCTGGTCACCCTGGGCATCACCCTCTGGGTGGGCCGCCGGGGCAGCGCCGCCGAGGACTTCTACGCCGGCGGCCGTGACTTCACCCCGCTGCAGAACGGCTTCGCGCTCTCCGGCGACTACCTCTCCGCCGCCTCCTTCCTCGGCGTCGCCGGGCTGATCGCGCTGTACGGCTACGACGGCGTGCTCTACAGCATCGGCTTCCTGGTCGCCTGGCTGGTGGTGCTGATGCTGGTCGCCGAGCTGGTCCGCAACGCCGGCCGGTACACCCTGGCCGACGTGCTGGCGCTGCGCCTGCGGCGGCGCAAGGTCCGGGCGGCGGCCGGCGGCGCCAGCGTCGTCGTCACCCTGCTCTACCTGGTCGCCCAGATGGTCGGCGCGGGCAGCCTGGTCGCCCTGCTGCTCGGCACCAGCAGCACCCAGGCCCGGACCTGGACCATCGTGGCGGTGGGCGGTCTGATGATCGTCTACGTCACGGTCGGCGGGATGCGGGCCACCACCTGGATCCAGATCGTCAAGGCCTTCCTGCTGATCGCGGGCTCGGTGCTGCTCACCGTGCTGCTGATGGTCCGCTTCCACGGGGACGTCGGTGAGCTGATGCGGCAGGCCGCCCAGCACAGCGGCGCCGGGCAGCGGTACCTGGAGCCGGGGCTCAAGTACGGGGCGAGCTTCACCAGCCGGCTGGACTTCTTCAGCCTCGGCCTCGCCCTGGTGCTGGGCACCGCGGGCCTGCCGCACATCCTGTCCCGCTTCTACACGGTGCCCACCGCCCGGGCTGCCCGGCGCTCGACGATGTGGGCGATCGGGCTGGTCGGCGGCTTCTACCTGATGGCCATCGCGCTCGGCCTGGGCGCCACCGCGCTGGTCGGCTCGGCGGAGGTCCGGCACGCCAACGCGGCGGGGAACACGGCCGTCCCGCTGCTGGCCCTCGTCCTCGGCGGCGGCAACGGCAGCACCGGCGGGGTGGTGCTGTTCGCGCTGATCTCGGCGATCGCCTTCGCCACCATCCTGGCCGTGGTCGCCGGGCTGACGCTCGCCTCCTCGGCCGCGTTCGCCCACGACATCTGGGCGGGCGCCTGGCGGGGGCGCCCGCGCCGTCGGCGGGGCGGCGTGCCGGCCTCCCGGCGGGCCCGCCGGGAGGCGTCCGAGCGCGAGGAGGTCGGCGTCGCCCGGATCGCGGCGGTGGGGATCGGGGCGGTCGCGATCGCGCTCAGCCTCTTCGCCCAGCAGCTGAACGTGGCCTTCCTGGTCGGCCTAGCCTTCGCCGTCGCCGCCTCGGCCAACCTGCCGGTGCTGCTGTACACGCTGTTCTGGCGGCGGTTCACCCCGCGCGGCGCGGTCTGGTCGGTGTACGGCGGGCTGATCCCGGCGATCGTCCTGGTGACCTTCTCGCCGGTGGTCTCCGGGACCAAGGTGGCGCTCTTCCCGGGGGTGGACTTCCACTGGTTCCCGCTGGAGAACCCGGGCCTCGTCTCCATCCCGCTGGGCTTCCTGGCCGGCTGGATCGGCACCCTCACCTCGCCCGAGCCGGCCGACGCGGACCGCTACGCCGAGCTGGAGGTCCGCTCCCTCACCGGAGCCGGCGCGGCCTGAGCCGCGGCGGGCGCCGCGCGGCGCGCACGGAACCCCGACGGGCCTGGGACCCGTCGGGGTTCCGCCGTGAACGGCGGCGATCGGCCCGGGGCGGCCGTCAGGCCCGGACGGCCAGCACGTAGCGGTGCTCGGGCCGCCCGGTGTCGCCGTAACGCAGGGTGAGCCGCAGCCGGCTGTCCCGCTCCAGCTGCTTGAGGTAGCGCTGCGCGGTGGAGCGGCTCAGCCCGGTGGCGTCCGCGACCTCCTGGGCGCAGAGCGGGCGGCCGGCGCGGCGGAGCACACCGAGCACCAGGTCGGTGGTGGGCGCCGAGTGGCCCTTGGGCAGGGCGGCCGCGGGGGCCGCCGTGCCGCGCAGGGTGGCGAAGAGCCGGTCCACCTCGTCCTGGCCCGCCTCGCGCGCGGCCGGTCCGGCCAGCGCGTGCCGCAGCTGCGCGTAGGCGACCAGCTTCTCCCGCAGCCCCGCGAAGCTGAACGGCTTGACCAGGTACTGCAGGGCGCCGTGCTGCATCGCGGCGTGCACCGTGGAGACGTCCCGGGCGGCCGTCACCATCATCACGTCGCACGCCACCTGCCGTTCGCGCAGGCGCCGCACCAGGGCGAGGCCGGTCTCGTCCGGCAGGTGGTGGTCGAGCAGCAGCAGGTCCACCGGGCGGCGTTCCAACGCGGCGAGCGCCTGGCCGGCCGAGTGCGCGGTGCCGGTGACCCGGAAGCCGGGCACCTTGGCCACGTACGCGGCGTGCACGTCGGCGACCCGGAAGTCGTCGTCCACCACGAGTACGTCGATCATCGGGCCTCCACGAGCGGTGCGGGGACGGGCGGTGCGGGGACGGGCGGTGCGGGGGCGACCGCGGCCGGGGGGTCGTCGTGCAGGGCCTCGGGGAGCTCGACGGTGAACCGGGCGCCGCCGAGCGGCCCGGTGTCGAGCACGATCCGGCCACCGGTCCGTTCGACCAGCCGCCGCACCATCGCCAGCCCCAGCCCGCGCGGCCGGTGCGCGGGCGCGTCCTTGCTGGTCCACCCCTCTTCGAAGACCCGCTCGCTTAGGGCCGCCGGCACCCCCGGCCCGCTGTCCGCGACCTCGGCCAGCAGGGTGGACCCGGCCGCCACCAGGGTCACCGCCACCTGACCGCCGCCGCCCGGAGCCACCGCGTCGACGGCGTTGTCGATCAGGTTGCCGAGCACCGTGACCAGCGCCCGGGTGTCCACCACCGCGTCCGGCAGGTGCGCCGCAGGGGCGACCGCCAGCCGGACGCCGCGCTCGGCCGCGACCGCCGCCTTGCCGGCCAGCAGCGCTGCGACGTGCGGGTCCCGCACCCGCTCGCCGATGCGGGCCACCGCCGCCGCGTGCGAGCCCGACTGCTCGGAGATGAACGCCACCGCCTGGTCGTGGCGGCCGAGCTCCAGCAGGCCGAGCAGGGTGTGCATCCGGTTGGCGTGCTCGTGGTCCTGGGCCCGCAGGGCCTCGGTGAGGCTGCGGGTGGTGTCCAGCTCACGGACCAGGGACTCCAGCTCGGTGCGGTCGCGCAGGGTGACCACCGCGCCGCCCTCGGCCGTCGCCATCCGGTTCACCACCAGCACCCGGTCGTCCCGGACGGCCGGCAGGTCGGCGCCGGTGATCCGCCCGGCCAGCACGTCGGCCAGTCGGCCCGGCGGCAGCACCTCGTCGATCGGCCGCCCGGCGAACTCCTCGGGGAGGCCGAGCAGCCGCCCCGCCTCGTCGTTGGCGAGCCGGATCCGGCCCCGTTCGTCCAGGGCCACCATGCCCTCCCGGATGCCGTGCAGCATCGCCTCCCGCTCCACCAGCAGCGCCGAGATGTCGGCCAGTGCGATGTTGTGGGTGCGGCGCTTCAGCCGGCGGGCCAGCGCCAGCGTGGCGACGGTGCCGGCGGTCAGCCCGGCGCCCGCGCAGAGCAGGATGCCGGTGAGCATCTTCAGCAGCCGCCGACGGATCGAGTCGTCGCTGATGCCCACCGAGACCTCGCCCACGATCCGCCCGTCGGCGACCCGCAGCGGGACCTTGCCGCGCGCGGTACGGCCCAGGGTGCCCTCCTGGATGGCGGTGACGCTGCGCCCGGCGAGGGCGGGCTCGGGATCGGTGGAGACCCGCTGGCCGATCCGGCCGGGATCGGTGTGCGAGAGCCGGATGCCGTCCAGGTCGGTGACCACGACGAAGCTGGCGCCGGTGGCCGTCCGGATCTGCTCGGCGTTGCGCTGGGCGGTGGCGGCGTCGCGGACCTCGGCGGCCCGGGCGATCGTCTCGTCGCCGGCGGTGGCCTGGGCGATGGACAGCGCGCGCTGCATCGCGTCGTGGTCCAGTTCGGCGCTGACCGGTGCCAGGAACAGGCCGGCGGTGAGGACGGTGACGCCGACGGTCACCACGGTCTGGCTCAGCAGCAGCTGGGCGAAGACCCGGCGGGGCCAGTGGGGGTGTTTCATCCGGGCCTCCTCTCGGGGGCGTCCGACCGGCCGCGGTCGACGGGCGAGGGGGATCAGGGCGGGGCGGGGGTGGGGGATCGGGCGGGGCGGGGCGGATCGGGCGGAACCGGGTGGGTGGCGGGTCGGTGGTCGGCACACCCTATGTTTCCGGGGTGGTTCTGTCAGCCGTGCCCCCGCTGTTGTAGCGGAAGCAAAACGAGCAGAACAGCCCTCAACGCGGAGAACCCGCAGTTCGCCGAGAAGTCTCCCGCCGCCGCCCCCGCCGCTCCTAGCCTCCCGGGGCAAGCACAGAGCACCCCGGGAGGTTCCATGAGCACAACCCCGGCGACCGGGCCGGCGCCGGCCCCGGCGATCGAGCTGACCGGCGCCACCAAGCGGTTCCGCACCCCGTCCGGCGCCCTGCACACCGCCGTCCGCGACCTCGACCTGACCGTCGCGCAGGGCGAGTTCGTCGCCGTCGTCGGCCCCACCGGTTGCGGCAAGTCCACCACGCTGACCCTGGTCAGCGGCCTGGAGGAGCCCACCGAGGGCGAGGTCCGGGTGTACGGCCGGCCGGTCGACGGCATCGACCGGAAGGTCGGCTTCGTGTTCCAGCAGGACGCCGTCTTCCCCTGGCGGACCGTGCTGTCCAACGTCACGGCCGGCCCGCGCTTCCGCGGCGTGCCGGCCACCGAGGCCAGGGAGCGGGCCCGCGACTGGCTGGCCCGGGTGGGCCTCGGCGACTTCGAGGACCGCTACCCGCACCAGCTGTCCGGCGGTATGCGCAAGCGCGTCGCGCTCGCCCAGACCTTCGTCAACGACCCCGGCATCCTGCTGATGGACGAGCCGTTCTCGGCGCTGGACGTGCAGACCCGCGCCCTGATGTCCGACCAGCTGCTGGAGTTGTGGGCCGGCACCGGGTCGTCCGTGGTCTTCGTGACCCACGACCTGGACGAGGCGATCGCGCTGGCCGACCGGGTCGTGGTGATGACCGCCGGACCGGCCACGGTCAAGGAGGTCTTCACCGTCGACCTGCCCCGCCCGCGCACCGTGGAGGCGGTCCGACTGGAGCCGAGGTTCGTCGAGTTGTACCGGGAGATCTGGGCGTCACTCGGCGAAGAGGTGCGCATCACCCGGGAGAGAGGAGCGGGTCGTGCCGCTTGAGACCGCGCCGGCCGTCGCCGGAAAGGCCCCGGTGGCCACCGCCACCAGGACGGAAGCCCGCGAACGGGCCGCCCGCAGGCGAAGGCTGGGCATCTACGGAGCCCGGATCGCGGTGCTGGTGGCCTTCCTCGGACTCTGGGAGCTGTGCGCCCGCACCGAGGTCGTCGATCCTTTCAACTTCTCCCAGCCGACGAGGATCTGGGACCAGATCTGGCAGTGGATCACCCACGGCACGGCCCAGGGCTCGCTCGGCGAGCAGATCGGCTACACCCTCTACGAGGCCCTGACCGGCTGGGTGATCGGTGTCACCGGAGGCGTGCTGCTGGGCATCGCCCTCGGCCGGATCCGCTTCCTGGCCGACGTGTTCGGGCCCTACATCAAGGTGCTGAACGCCATCCCGCGCATCGTGCTGGCCCCGATCTTCCTGATCTGGTTCGGCCTCGGCCCGGCCTCCAAGGTGGCCTCGGCGGTGGTGCTGGTGTTCTTCCCGGTCTTCTTCAACGCCTTCCAGGGCGCCCGCGAGGTCGACCGCAACCTGGTCGCCAACGCCCGCATCCTGGGCGCCGACAACCGGCGGGTCACCCTTCAGGTGGTCATCCCCGCCGCCACCACGTGGATCTTCACCAGCCTCCACGTCAGCTTCGGCTTCGCGCTGATCGGCGCCATCGTCGGCGAGTACATCGGCGCCACCAAGGGCCTCGGCCTGCTGGTCGCCGCGGCCCAGGGCACCTTCAACGCGGCCGGCGTGTACGCCGCGATGACCATCCTCGCCGTCGTCGCGCTGTTCACCGAGGGGCTGCTGACCTTCGCCGAGAAGAAGCTGTTCCGCTGGAAGCCCGCCGACTCCGGCGACGGCCGCTGACCCCCACCCCGTTCCACCGCAGAGAGGCACCCCCACCCATGCGCCCGAACCCGACCGGCAGAGCTGCCGCCGCCGCCCTCGCCGCCGTCCTGCTGTTCCCGCTCGCCGCCTGCGCCAACGACGCCGCCTCCGTCTCCCACAGCGGAGCCGCCCCGGCCGGGCAGAAGGTCGACGGCCCCACGGTCAAGATCATGGTCGGCGGCCTGGACAAGGTCATCTACCTGCCCGCCATGCTCACCCAGCGCCTCGGGTTCTTCGCCGAGGCCGGAGTCAACGTCGAGCTGCTGAGCGAACCGGCCGGCGTCAACGCCACCACCGCGCTGCTCGCCGGGGACGTCCAGGGCGCGGTCGGCTTCTACGACCACACCATCGACCTCCAGGCGAAGGGCAAGAACGTCGAGTCGGTCGTGCAGTTCTCCCAGGCACCGGGCGAGGTCGAGATCGTCTCCGCCAAGCAGGCCGACGCCATCACCTCGGGCGCCGACTTCAAGGGCAGGAAGCTCGGCGTCACCAGCATCGGCTCCTCCACCGACTTCCTCACCAAGTACCTCGCCGTCAAGAACGGCACTGCGGTCAGCGAGTTCAGCCCGATCGCGGTAGGCGCCGGCCAGACCTTCATCGCCGCGCTCCAGCAGGGCAGCATCGACGCCGGCATGACCACCGACCCGACCGTGGCCGCCGTTCTCGACAAGGGCCTCGGCAAGATCCTCTACGACATGCGGACCCCCGAGGGCTCGCGCGCCGCACTCGGCGGGCTCTACCCCTCGTCCTCGCTCTACATGAGCTCCGAGTGGGTGGAGAAGAACAAGGACACCACCCAGAAGCTCGCCAACGCCTTCGTCAGGACGTTGAAGTGGATGGCCGCGCACACCCCGGCGGAGATCGCCGAGAAGATGCCCGCGGACTACGCGCAGGGCGGCGCCGAGCAGTACGCGGCGGCGATCGGGGCGACCCTGCCGATGTTCACCACGGACGGGGTGATGCCCGCCGACGGGCCGAAGACCGTCCTCGCGGTGCTCGCCGCCTTCCACCCGGACGTCAAGGGCAAGGAGGGCTCCATCGACCTGGCCCGCACCTACACCACGGAGTTCGTCGGCAAGGCCGCCACGGGCTGATCCCGCGCCGGCGGTCCCGCGCCCACCCCCACGGGCGCGGGGCCGTCACCGTTCCTGGACCGACAGCGCCCGGACCGCCGCCACGTCCATCCGCGACGGCGTGCCCGCCGCCTTGCCGCAGCTCTCCGGGCGGGCCGGCTCGCTCGCGCCCTCGACCACGTCCACCTCCCAGGCCCGGCCGTCCCGGTGCCGCACGGTCACCAGCCAGCGTCCCGCGCCGGCGGAGCGCTGGCTCAGGGTCAGCGCGTCCACCTCGGTCTCGCCGGTGGCCAGCCGGACGGCGTGGTCGGCCGCCTGGCCCGGGCGCTCCCAGCCCGAGCAGCCCCGCGACCACTCCGGCACCATGTGCCCGGAGGCCGTCGCCGCCAGCACCTCCTTGGCGCTCTCCGCCGTCAGCCGCCCGTAGGCGAAGCCGTACGGCAGCACCAGCATGGTGGGGGAGAAGCGGTGCCCGCCCAGGTGGGTCACCTCCCACACCTCGCTGTGCCCGGCCGCCGTCAGCTGAGCGGCCAGCGGCCGGCCCAGCAGCGCGCAGCAGCGGTCCCGTCGGCCGTTGGTGCACACCAGGGCCACCGGTCCGCCGACGTGCTCCGCGCCGAACCCGCCGTGCTCGCCCGCCCCCAGCGCCCCGAAGTCCAGCCCGAGCAGCTCCGCGGGGTCCGTGACCGCCCCCCGGCGCACCCAGCCGCGACCCGGCACGGTGTGCGCGAGGAACACCTCGTGCCGCGCGGCCGGCAGGCAGTCGGCGTGCCGGCCCGGCCGCCGGATCAGCGCCACCCGCACGCCCGTCCCGGCGGCGGCCGCCTCCAGGGCCCGCCCCACCGCGGCGTCCAGATGGCTCTCCGCGAGCGCCTTCGCGCCCCACGGCCCGGTCTGCTCGATCAGCAGCCAGGTGGTGGCGGTGGCCGCCGTGGCGGCCAGCGGCTCCGACAGTTCACGCGACACGGTCGCACAGGTGCTCACGCAGGCAAGGCTACCCTTGGCCCCCCGGGCCACCGGGGCTTGGCACCCGCTTGGCCCCCTCGGCTCCCGGGGCTCCCCGGGCTCCCCGTACACGGCTCCTGCGACCCGGCCCGGACGCGAGAGAGGGGCGCCGGACTCCGGCACCCCTCCCACGACCTGCGGCCGGCCGCTGTTACACCGGGCCGCCGTTACACCGTTCCGCCCTTACACCGGGCCGGCCACCACACCGATCGGCGCCGTCACCGGCGTGCCCGACCCGTCACGACGCGGGTCGCGCTCCGGCAGGTCGACCGGAGCCCCCTTGGCGCCGGCCGCGCGGGCCGGCGCGGCACCCGCCCAGGCGAAGGACAGCACGTCCTCGCCGCGCAGGAACCGCTGGCAGCGCACGCCGCCGGTGGCCCGGCCCTTGCGCGGGTACTGCTCGAACGGCGTGACCTTCCAGGAGCTCTGCTCCTCGCCCGTCAGCGTGCCCGAGGCACCGGCCACCGAGACCACCACCGCGTCCACGGCCGGGTCCACGGCGGTGAAGGAGAGCACCCGGGCGCCGTCCGACAGCTTGATCCCGGCCATGCCGCCCGCCGGTCGGCCCTGCGGGCGCACCTGGCCCGCCGGGTAGCGCAGCAGCTGGGCGTCGGAGGCGATGAAGACCAGGTCCTCCTCGCCGGTGCGCAGCTCGACCGCGCCGACCACCTCGTCACCCTCCTTGAGGGCGATCACCTCGAACTCGTCCTTGTTCGCAGGCCACTCCGGCACCACCCGCTTCACCACACCCTGCGCCGTGCCCAGCGCCAGACCCGGCGAGGACTCGTCCAACGTGGTCAGCGCCAGCGCCCGCTCGCCCGTCTCCAGCCGCAGGAACTCGCCCACCGCGGCGCCGCCCGCCAGCGTCGGCGACGGCGTCGGCGGCAGCGCCGGCAGGTCGATCACCGGCAGTCGCAGCACCCGGCCCGCCGACGTCACCACACCGATGTCCGCCCGCGCCGTGGCCGGCACCGCCGAAACGACCACATCGTGCTTGGAGCGCTTCTCCGACACCTCGAACGGCTCGCCGTCCGCCGTCCGCGCCAGCAGGCCCGTCGAGGAGAGCAGCACCCGGCACGGGTCGTCCGCCACCTCCAGCGGAACGGACAGCGCCGCCGACGGGGCCGCGCCCGCCTCCAGCAGCACCGTTCGCCGCTCGGTGCCGAACTGCTTCGACACCGCGGCCAGTTCGCCCGACACGACGTTGCGCAGCCGGGTGTCCGACTCCAGGATCTCGGTCAGCTCCGCGATCTCGGAGTTGAGCTTCGCCTGCTCCTCCTCCAGCTCCACCCGGTCGAACCGGGTCAGCCGGCGCAGCGGCGTGTCCAGGATGTACGCGGTCTGCGTCTCCGACAGCGAGAAGCGCTCCATCAGGCGCTCCTTCGCCCGCGCCGCGTTGTCGCTCGACCGGATGATCGCGATGACCTCGTCGATGTCGATCAGGGCCACCAGCAGGCCCTCGACCAGGTGCAGCCGCTCCTGGCGCTTGCGCCGACGGAACTCGCTGCGCCGGCGCACCACCTCGAAGCGGTGGTCGACGTAGACCTCCAGCAGCTCCTTCAGACCCAGCGTCAGCGGCTGGCCGTCCACCAGGGCCACGTTGTTGATGCCGAAGGTCTCCTCCATCGGCGTCAGCTTGTAGAGCTGCTCCAGCAGCGCCTCCGGCACGAAGCCGTTCTTCACCTCGATCACCAGCCGCAGCCCGTGCTCGCGGTCGGTGAGGTCCTTGACGTCCGCGATGCCCTGCAGCTTCTTCGCGTTGACCAGGTCCTTGATCTTCGAGATGACCTTCTCCGGGCCGACGTTGTACGGCAGCTCGGTGACCACGATGCCCTTGCGGCGGGCCGTCACGCTCTCGATCGTCGTCGTCGCACGGATCTTGAAGGTGCCGCGGCCCGACTCGTACGCGTCCCGGATGCCCGACAGGCCGACGATCCGGCCGCCGGTCGGGAGGTCCGGCCCGGGCACGAACCGCATCAGCGTGTCCAGGTCGGCGTTCGGGTGCTTGATCAGGTGCCGGGCCGCCGCCACCACCTCGGACAGGTTGTGCGGCGGCATGTTGGTCGCCATCCCGACCGCGATCCCCGTCGCGCCGTTCACCAGCAGGTTCGGGAACGCGGCCGGCAGCGCCAGCGGCTCCTGCTCGCTGCCGTCGTAGTTCGGGCCGAAGTCGACGGTGTCCTCGTGGATCGACTCCACCATCGCCATCGAAGCCGCCGTCAACCGCGACTCGGTGTACCGCATCGCGGCCGGCGGGTCGTCGTTGCCCAGCGAACCGAAGTTCCCGTGCCCGTCGATCAGCGGCAGCCGCATCGAGAACGGCTGCGCCATCCGGACGACCGAGTCGTAGATCGACGCGTCACCGTGCGGGTGCAGCCGGCCCATCACCTCGCCCACCACGCGGGCGCACTTCACGTGCGCGCGGTCCGGCCGCAGGCCCATCTCGTTGGCCTGGTACAGGATCCGCCGGTGCACCGGCTTCAGACCGTCCCGTGCGTCGGGCAGCGCACGCGAGTAGATCACCGAGTAGGCGTACTCCAGGAAGGAGCCCTGCATCTCGTCCACGACGTCGACGTCGAGGATCCGCTCCTCGAAATCTCCGGGCGGCGGGGTCTGCGAACTGCGGCGGGCCATCGCGGCGGGGCTCCCTTACGTCTCGCTTGCGTCTCGTCGGCGTCAGTCGTCGTCTGCGTCTGCCGTCGTGTGCTGTCCTCGTCGGCTGTCGTCAACAGGGCCCAGCGCCCCCATTGTGGACCCTCGCGCCGACACTCCGAGCCAGCGCCCCTCTTCCGCCCCTGGCGAACGCCCGGTCCGCGCGGACACATCCGAGCCCTCCCCGCGTTGCACCACAATGGGGGACGCCACACGAACCCCCGACATCGACGACGGGAAGGACCCGAGCGCATGGCCAACCCGGCCCCCGCAGCCGCCTCCACCGGAGGAACTGGCGCTGCCATCGCCATCACCGAGCACCGCCTGGCCAACGGCCTGCGCGTCGTCCTCTCCGAGGACCACCTCACCCCGGTCGCCGCCGTCTGCCTCTGGTACGACGTGGGCTCCCGCCACGAGGTGAAGGGCCGTACCGGTCTGGCCCACCTGTTCGAGCACCTCATGTTCCAGGGCTCCGCCAGCGTCTCGAACAACGGCCACTTCGAGCTCGTGCAGGGCGCCGGCGGCTCGCTCAACGGCACCACCAGCTTCGAGCGCACCAACTACTTCGAGACCATGCCCGCCCACCAGCTGGAGCTCGCCCTCTGGCTGGAGGCCGACCGGATGGGCTCGCTGCTCGCCGCCCTGGACGACACGTCCATGGAGAACCAGCGCGACGTCGTCAAGAACGAGCGCCGCCAGCGCTACGACAACGTGCCCTACGGCACCGCCTTCGAGAAGCTCACCGCGCTCTCCTTCCCCGACGGCCACCCGTACCACCACACCCCCATCGGCTCCATGGCCGACCTCGACGCCGCCACCCTGGAGGACGCCCGCGCGTTCTTCAGCACGTACTACGCGCCGAACAACGCCGTCCTCTCCGTCGTCGGCGACATCGACCCCGAGCAGACCATCGCCTGGGTGGAGAAGTACTTCGGCTCCATCCCCGGCCACGACGGCAAGCAGCCCCCGCGCGACGGCACCCTGCCCGACACCTTCGGCCGGGAGATCCGCGAGCACATCCACGAGGACGTCCCGTCCCGCGCCCTGATGGCCGCCTACCGGCTCCCGCACGACGGCACCCGCGAGGCCGACGCGGCCGACCTGGCCCTCACCATCCTCGGCAGCGGCGAGTCCAGCCGCCTCTACAACCGCCTCGTGCGCCGCGACCGCACCGCCGTCGCCGCCGGCTTCGGCCTGCTCCGCCTCGCCGGCGCCCCCAGCCTCGGCTGGCTCGACGTCAAGACCTCCGGCGACGCCACCATCGAGCAGATCGACGCCGCCGTCGACGAGGAGCTCGCCCGCTTCGCCGCGGAGGGCCCCACCGCCGCCGAACTGGAGCGCGCCCAGGCCCAGATCGAGCGCGAGTGGCTCGACCGGCTCACCACCGTCTCCGGCCGTGCCGACGAACTCTGCCGCTACGCCGTCCTGTTCGGCGACCCGAAGCTGCTGGGCAGCGCCCTGGCCAAGGTGCTCGACGTCACCGCGGAGGAGGTCCAGGCCGTCGCCCAGGCCCGCCTGCACCCGCGCAACCGGGCCGTCCTGGTCTACGAGCCCACCACCGGCGACGACACCGACGCCGACGAGACCGCCACCGACGCCACCGAAGAGGAGGGCGCTGCCGCATGAGCACCGACTACGTCCCCGCCATGACGTTCCACCCCAAGCCCGAGCCCGGCACCGCAGAGCCGTGGGCGTTCCCCGCCCCCGAGCGCGCCGCCCTCGGCAACGGCATCACCGTCCTGCACTGCGACCGCCCCGGCCAGCAACTCGTCGCCGTCGAGGTCCAGCTCGACGTCCCGCTCGCGGCCGAGCCGGAGGGCCTCGACGGCATCGCCACCATCCTGGCCCGCGCCTTCAACGAGGGCACCGACACCCTCACCGCCGAGGAGTTCGCCGCGGAACTGGAGCGGGCCGGCGCCACCCTCGACGCGCACGCCGACCACCCCGGCCTCCGGGTCTCCCTGGAGGTGCCGGCCTCCCGGCTCCAGCGCGGCCTCGGCCTGCTCGCCGACGCGCTGCGCGCGCCCGCGCTGCCCGAGGACGAGATCGAGCGCCTGGTCGCCAACCGGCTCGACGAGCTCGTCCACGAGGCGGCCAACCCCGCCCGCCGCGCCGCCAAGGCCCTCTACGCCGAGCTCTTCGACGGCGCCGACCGGCTCTCCCGCCCCCGCGGCGGCACCGCCGACACGGTCAAGTCCATCGACCGGGCCGCCGTCAAGGCCTTCTACGACGCCCACGTCCGCCCCTCCACCACCACCGTCGTGGTGGTCGGCGACCTCACCGGCACCGACCTGCCCGCGCTCCTGGAGGCCACCCTCGGCGCCTGGACCGGCACCACCGCGGAGCCCACCGTGCACGCCCCGGTGACCGGCGACGACACCGGCCGCGTCGTCATCGTCGACCGCCCCGGCTCGGTCCAGACCCAGCTGCTCATCGGGCGCGTCGGCCCGGACCGCCACGACCCGGCCTGGGCCGCCCAGATCCTCGGCACCTACTGCCTCGGCGGCACCCTCACCTCCCGCCTGGACCGCGTCCTGCGCGAGGAGAAGGGCTACACCTACGGCGTCCGGGCGTTCGCCCAGCCGCTGCGCTCCGCCGCCGACGGCTCCGGCCGTGCGCTGATCGCGATCAGCGGCTCGGTGGACACCGCGTCCACCGCGCCGGCGCTCGCCGACACCTGGACCATCCTGCGGACCCTCGCCGCCGAGGGCCTCACCGACGCGGAGCGCGACGAGGCCGTGCAGTTCCTGGTCGGCGTGGCCCCCCTGAAGTACGAGACCGCGGGCTCCGTCGCCGGCACGCTGGCCGACCAGGTCGAGCAGGACCTGCCGGACGACTACCAGGCCGAGGTCTACCGCAGGCTCGCCGAGCTGCCGACGGCGGAGGCCACCGAGGCCGTCGTCGCGGCGTTCCCGGCGGACCGCCTGGTCACCGTCCTGGTCGGCGACGCCGCCACGATTGCCGACCCGGTGCGCGAGCTGGGCATCGGCGAGGTCACCGTGATCACCGCCTGATCAGCGCCCGATCCCCCCGGTACGGGCTGGGGCCCGGTGGAGCACTCCGCTCCGCCGGGCCCCCGCGTTTTATCCCGTTGCGGGCGCCGGGCGCCGCGTGGGTAGATGTTCCCCGGCACACACGAACGGGAGGAGGCGGTCACCATGCGGGTCGAGCGAACTGCACGACGCTCCCCAAGGCCGTTCTCCCGCTGTGCCCAGGGCGTCTGAGCCCCACCCCCGGAACTTCCCCGAGCCGCGCCGGGACTCTTCGCGCGGCACCCCACCTAGGCTTGAACCAGCCGACCTTTGGAGGTCGTTCAACCATGTCGTACACCGAGGTACCCGGCGTCCGCGTGCCGATCCGGATGTGGACCGACCCGGCCACCGTCGAGGGCCAGGCCATGCAGCAGCTGCGCAACATCAGCTCGCTGCCCTGGCTGCACGGCCTCGCCGTGATGCCCGACGTCCACCTGGGCAAGGGCGCGACGGTCGGCTCCGTGATCGCGATGAAGGGCGCCGTCTGCCCGGCGGCCGTCGGCGTCGACATCGGCTGCGGGATGAGCGCCGTCAAGACCTCGCTCACGGCCGGGGACCTGCCCGACGACCTCTCGCGACTGCGCTCCAAGATCGAGCAGGCCATCCCGGTCGGCCGCGGCCTGCACACCGACCCGGTCGACCCGAAGAAGCTCCACGGCTTCGCCGCGGCGGGCTGGGACGACTTCTGGGAGCGGTTCGACGGCGTGGCCCACGAGGTCAAGTGGCGCCGCGAGCGGGCCATGCAGCAGATGGGGACGCTGGGGTCCGGCAACCACATGATCGAGCTGTGCCTCGATACGACGGGCGCGGTGTGGCTGATGCTGCACTCCGGATCGCGAAACATCGGCAAGGAGCTGGCCGAGTACCACATGGGTGTGGCCCGTTCGCTCCCGCACAACCAGGGTCTGGTCGATCGGGATCTTGCGGTGTTCATCGCGGACACCCCGCAGATGGCGGCCTACCGGCAGGACCTGTACTGGGCGCAGGAGTACGCGAAGAACAACCGCGCCGTCATGATGGCGATGTTCCAGGACGTGCTGCGCCGAGAGTTCGCCCGGAAGAAGGTCGCCTTCGACGGGGTGATCAGCTGCCACCACAACTACGTGGCGGAGGAGCGGTACGACGGTGTCGATCTGCTGGTCACCCGTAAGGGGGCGATCCGCGCCGGGAGCGGCGAGTACGGGATCATCCCCGGCTCGATGGGGACGAGTTCCTTCATCGTCCGTGGCCTCGGGAACACGGCGGCGTTCAACTCGGCCTCCCACGGGGCCGGTCGCAAGATGAGCCGCTCGGCGGCGAAGAAGCGATTCACCGTCCGGGATCTGGAAGAGCAGACCCGGGGTGTGGAGTGCCGCAAGGACAGTGGCGTCGTCGACGAGATTCCCGGTGCGTACAAGTCGATCGAAAAGGTCATGGAGCAGCAGCGCGACCTGGTCGAGATCGTCGCCCAGATCAAGCAGGTCGTCTGCATCAAGGGCTGACCCGGTACGAGGCGGGCGCGGACATGAGCCGGGCCCGCCTCGTTGTCCGTGCTACCGGATTCGTGCTCGCGCCCGCTCGGGACCGACGAGCCGCCACTTGCGAAGGCTGCAGCTCGTGCGGGTGCGTCCGAGCTGGACGGCGACGGCGTCGAGGCTCGGCGCCCGCAAGAGCACGTCGTCCTCCTGCGGTGTCCACCGTCGTCTCGGCGGTGCCACCGCCATGTCGGCAGGGCGGATCCAGGCGGCTGCCCGTTCGGCGCTCGCCAGTTTGCGGGGAATCGCCAGGCACCCGGAATAGTAGAGGTCGGCGGAGACCGCCAGTGCGTTCTCCTTGGTGTAGAGGATGTTGTAGACCGCGTCCCGCTTGTTGCGGTTGAGCGTTCGCCGCGCGCCACAGAGCCGCTCGACGTAGCCGGAGCAGAACGCGGCAAGATCGTCACTCCGAGTGGCGAAGCTGATGAAGGGGAATCCCTTGGCCGTGATTCCCACCGAACCGTCGGCGTCGATCAGGCCTCGGAGGTAGTCCCGCTCGGAGAACGGCGCACCCGGGGGTGCGACGATGTCGGCCTTCCGGCCCACCGGCAGGCCGAGTACCTGCAGTTCCTCCCGGAACTCGCGAGCGCAGACCGTCCACGTCACCGAGGTGTGGTCCGCCTTGAAGTTCGTGCTGCGCGTCCGGTGGCGGATGCTGCTGTTGTACGGGCAGAGCCGCTGGAACTCCTCAAGGACCGGCGCGTCGCAGGCGGAGAGTTCGACACTGAGCCGGCCCCGGTTGCGGGACTGCCGGCTGAGGTGTCCGTCCGCCTGGAGGAAGGCGAACATGTAGGCGTGGTCGGGGCGCTCAAGGTCGAGGAACGTCATGCGGCGAGCATCTGTGCGGCCTGCCGCTCGAGCGGGTCGAACAGCCCGAAGTTCGCTCGATGGTATCGACGCGATCGAATACGCGAACAGAATCGCCCGGCAGTGCTATGACTGCCGGGCGATTCTGTATTCGACTACTCGCTCAGGCGGCGGCCGGCAGCTCGTCGAGGCCTTCCCGGACCAGCTGGGCGAGGCGGTCCAGGGCCTCGTCCGCGCCCTCGGCGTCGGAGGCGAGGATGACCTCCTCGCCGCCCTGGGCGCCGAGGCCGAGCAGGCCGAGCATGGAGGCGGCGTTGATCGGGGTGCCGCCGGGCTTGGCGATGGTGATCGGCACGCCGGTGGCCGTGACGGCCCGGACGAAGACGGAGGCGGGACGGGCGTGCAGGCCCTCGGCCCAACCGATGGTGACGCGGCGCTCAGCCATGAGACGTGCCTTTCCGGTGAAGCTGGTCATGGCCGGGGCAGGGGGGGTCCTTCGACCATGTTGTCTAGACCAGTGTTGCACGCAGGCAACCCCTGCGAGCCGCCGCGTTCAGGACTTGTGATTGTTTCTTTCGGGGGCATAACCCCCGGCCAGTGGCCGTCTCCACCCTGCCGCGACGACACGTCCGGCGCCATTCGGCTCGCCGCCGGATAACCTGACGAATGTGGACGACTCCGCGGTACCGCACCCCGAGCAGACCCCGCAGGATCCGCAGAACCGGCCGGCTCCCCAGCCCCGGCAGTCCCAGGACGCGGACTACCCGCAGCACTGGGAGGCCGACGTCCTGCTGCGTGACGGCGGCACGGCCCGGATCCGGCCGATCACGCCCGCCGACGCCGGCCGGCTGGTCGAGTTCTACGAGCAGGTGTCGGACCAGTCCAAGTACTTCCGCTTCTTCGCGCCCTACCCGCGGCTCTCCGACAAGGACGTCCGCCGCTTCACCCACCACGACTTCGTGAACCGGGTCGGCCTCGCCGTGGTGGTCCGCGACCGCTTCATCGCCACCGTCCGCTACGACCGGATCGACGCCGACGGCCGCCCCTCGGAGACCGGCACCGACGCCGAGGTGGCGTTCCTGGTGCAGGACGCCCACCAGGGCCGCGGGGTCGCCTCCGCACTGCTGGAACACATCGCCGCGGTGGCCCAGGAGCGCGGCATCCGCCGCTTCCAGGCCGAGGTGCTGCCGGAGAACCGCAAGATGGTGAAGGTCTTCACCGACGCCGGCTACACCCAGCACCGCAGCTTCGCGGACGGTGTGGTCCACCTGGAGTTCGACCTGGAGCCGACCGCCGCCTCGCTGGCCGTGATGCGGGCGCGCGAGCACCGGGCCGAGGCGCGGTCCGTGCAGCGGCTGCTCACCCCGCGCTCGGTCGCGGTGGTGGGCGTCTCCCGCCACCCGCAGACCGTCGGCCGGGCGATCCTGCGGGACCTGCTCGGCGGGCTGCCGCACGGTGACGACCGCCGCGTCTACGCGGTGAACCGCAACGCCCCGCCCGGCACCGCGCTGGACGGCGTCCCGGTGCACCGCTCGGTGCTGGAGATCCCCGGCCCGGTGGACCTCGCCGTGATCGCCGTCCCGGCCGCCGCCGTCCCCGCCGCCGTCGCCGACTGCGGCGCGCACGGCGTGCAGGGCCTGGTGGTGGTCACCGCCGGCTACGCCGAGACCGGCCCGGAGGGCCGCGACCGCCAGCGCGCCCTGGTCCGCCAGGCCCGGGCGGCCGGCATGCGGGTGATCGGCCCGAACGCCTTCGGCCTGATCAACACCGACCCCGCGCTCCCGCTCAACGCCTCGCTCGCACCCGTCCTGCCGCGCCGGGGCGGCTTCGGCATCTTCTGCCAGTCCGGCGCGATCGGCGTCGCCCTGCTGGAGGCCGCCCACCGCCGGGGCCTCGGCGTCTCCTCCTTCGCCTCGGTCGGCAACCGCTCCGACGTCTCGGGCAACGACTTCCTCCAGTACTGGGCGGAGGACCCGGCCACCGATGTCGTGCTGCTCTACCTGGAGTCCTTCGGCAACCCCCGCAAGTTCACCCGGATCGCCCGCCGGCTCGCCGCCGTCAAGCCGATCGTGGTCGTCAAGGGCGCCCGCCACACCGGCAGCCTGCCGCCCGGCCACGCCATCCCGGTCACCGCCAGCGGGCTGCGCGACGCCACCGTCGACGCCCTGTTCGAGCAGGCCGGCGTCACCCGGGTGGAGACCATCACCGAGCTGTACGACACCGGGGAGCTGCTCGCGCTCCAGCCGCTGCCGCCCGGCGACCGGGTCGCCGTGGTCGGCAACTCCGACTCGCTCGGCCTGCTCACCCACGACGCCTGCCTCAGCGCCGGTCTGCGCCCCCGCACCCCGGTCGACCTCACCACGGCCGCCACCGGCGAGAACTTCCGGATCGCGCTGGACGTCGCACTCGCGGACCCGTCCGTGGACGCGGTGATCGCCGTCGCGATCCCGCCCATCGGCACCTCCGCGCACGCCTTCATGGGCGGCCGGCTGACCGGCCCGGACGATCCCGAGATGGGCTCCGACGACCCCGAGATCGCCGCCGCCCTGCTCGAAGCGGGCGAGCGCGCGAGGGAGTTGGGCAAGCCGCTGGTGCTCGCCCACCTGGCGCTGACCGACCTGCCGAGCCGGCTCCGCCCGGGCGGCATCCCCGCCTACCCGGCACCGGAGCGCGCCGTCCGCGCCCTCGCGCACGCCGTCCACCACGCCGAGTGGCGGCGCCGGACGGCCGAGGCGGAGGAGACCGCCCGCGTCCCGGAGCTGGACCGGATCGACGAGGGCGGCGCCCGCGACCTGGTCGAGGCGGCGCTCAGCACCCGGACCGCGATCGCCGCCCGCACCCAGCCCGGCGGCGCGCGGATCACCCTGCCGGAGGCCGGCGCCACCGCGCTGCTCGCGCACTACGGCATCGACGTCTCCCCGACCCTGCCCGCGCCCGACGAGGAGTCCGCCGTCCGCGCCGCCGCGACGCTCGGCTACCCGGTGGCGCTCAAGGCGACCGCCCCGCACCTGCGCCACCGCCCCGACCTCGGCAGCGTCCGCCTCGACCTGACCGGCGAGCCGGGGCTGCGCCGCGCCCACCGCGAGCTGGACGCGCTGCTCGGCGGGGCCGCCCAGGCCGAACTCGTCGTGCAGCGCCTGGCCCCGCGCGGTGTGGACACCGTGATCGGGGCCACCGTCGACCCGGCGGTGGGCGCGATCCTCTCCTTCGGTCTGGCCGGCGCCCCGGCCGAGCTGCTCGGTGATGTTGCCCACCGCCTGGTCCCCGCCACCGACCAGGACGTCGCCGGTCTGATCCGCGAGGTCCGGGCGGCCCCGCTGCTGTTCGGCTGGCGCGGCGCCGAGGCGGTGGACACCGCCGCCCTGGAGGAACTGCTGCTGAGGGTGTCGCGGCTGGTCGACGATCTCCCGGAGGTCGCCTCGGTGGACCTCGAACCCGTGGTCGTCGCCCCGCACGGACTGGCGATCCTGGGGGCGCGGGTGCGGATCGCGCCCCTGCCCGTCCGCAGCGATCTGGGCCCGCGCGCGATGAGCACGCTGTAACCTTCCTTGGTTGCGCCCTGTCCGGGGGCGCTGTCGTCCGGAAGCTCGGCGCCGCGCCGCCCGCTTCGTCGGCGGACCATGCCAGGATGGAGTTATGGCGAAGACCGGTACCACCACCACTCAGGACCTGCGCTCGGCGATCGAGCGCAGCGGCTACTACCCGGCCCTGGTGTCCGAGGCGGTCGAGTCCGCGGTGGGTCCCGAGCCGATCAGCTCCTACCTGGTGCACCAGGAGACCACCTTCGACGCCAACGAGGTGCGCCGGCACGTCACCGTGCTGGTGCTGACCCCGACCCGTTTCGTGGTGAGCCACACCGACGAGCAGTCCGGCGGCGAGGCCGGCCCCGCGGTGCCCTACGCCACCACCTCCACCGAGAGCGTCCGGCTGGACCGGATCGGCTCGGTCGTGGTGAGCCGGATGGTCGCCAACCCGGAGACCTACACCCCCGGCACGCTGCCCCGCGAGGTCGTGCTGACCATCGGCTGGGGTGCCGTGCAGCGCCTGGACCTGGAGCCGGCCGGCTGCTCGGACCCGAACTGCGAGGCCGACCACGGATACACCGGATCGGCCACCGCTGACGACCTGTCACTGCGGGTCAGCGAGGCGGGTGACGGCCCGGAGACGGTCGCCCAGGCCCTGGTGTTCGCCCGGGCGCTCTCCGACGCCACGATCAGCAACGGTCCGCGGGTCTGAGCCGACGCACCGGAAGCCAGGAAGTCAGCCTCTCACCCATGTCCTTCGCACCCGACGCCCACGACGCCTTCGAGATCCTCGACCCCGCCGCCGCCCCGGCCCCCCTGTACGGCGGCGGCTCGCTCTGTGACCTGCTGCCCTCGGTGGCGGCCGGACTCGGCGTGCCCGGCTTCACCGCCGCACTGCCGATCGCCCCGGCCGACCGGGTGGTGGTATTCCTGGTCGACGGACTCGGCTGGGAGCTGCTGCTGCGCCACCCCGAGTACGCGCCGTTCCTCTCCTCGCTGATCGGCAGCTCGCTCGCCGGCACCGGCCGCCCGCTGACCGCCGGCTTCCCGTCCACCACCGCCACCTCGCTGGCCTCGGTCGGCACCGGGACCCCGCCCGGCCTGCACGGTCTGGTCGGCTACACGGTCGCGGTGCCGGGCGCCGGCCACCTGATGAACCAGCTGCGCTGGCAGCCGCCGGTCGCCCCGCACACCTGGCAGCCGTACCCGACGGTGTTCGAGCAGACGCACGCCGCCGGGGTGGCGACAGCCCAGGTCTCCTCGCCGCTGTTCGCCCAGACCCCGCTGACCCGGGTGGCGCTCTCCGGCGGCAGCTTCCTCGGCCGCACCACCGGCGAGGAGCGGATGGACCAGGCCGCCCGCTGGCTGGCCGAGCACGACCGCGCCCTCGTCTACACCTACGTGAGCGAGCTGGACGGCGCGGGGCACCGGTTCGGGGTGGACTCCGACGACTGGCGGATGACGCTGGACGCGGTGGACCGCCTGGCCCGCCGCCTGGCCGAGCAGCTGCCGCCGCGGTCGGCGATGTACGTCACCGCCGACCACGGCATGATCGACATCGCTCCGGAGGACCGGATCGACTTCGACGAGGACTGGGAGCTGGGCGCCGGCGTCGCCCTGCTCGGCGGCGAGGGCCGGGCCCGGCACGTCTACGCGGTGCCCGGCGCGGCCGCCGACGTGTACGCGGTCTGGAGCGAGGTGCTGGGCGACCGGATGTGGGTGGCCACCCGGGACGACGCGATCGCGGCAGGCTGGTTCGGACCCTCCGTGGACGAGCGGGTCTACCTGCGGATCGGCGACGTGGTCGCCGCCGCCCGGGACGACGTCGCGGTGACCGCCTCCCGCAACGAGCCCGGCGAGTCCGCGATGATCGGTTTGCACGGCTCGATGACCCCGGTCGAGCAGTTCGTGCCCCTGCTCGAAGTCCGCACGTGAACCCCCTTGAAGTGAAAGGCCTTCGCACCACCCATGGCTGAACTGGTGTTCTTCTCGGGCACGATGGACTGCGGGAAGTCGACGCTCGCGCTGCAGATGGACCACAACCACGCCGCGCGCGGCCGGCAGGGGATCATCCTCACCCGCAACGACCGGGCCGGCGCGGCCACCATCTCCAGCCGGCTCGGCCTGCAGGCCGAGGCGGTCGAGGTGGCGGACGAATTCGACTTCCACGCCCACGTCGTGCACCGGCTCTCGGCCGGCGGCCGGGTGGACTACCTGATCTGCGACGAGGCCCAGTTCTTCGCCGCGGAGCAGGTCGACCAACTGGCCCGGGTGGTGGACGAACTCGGCATCGACGTGTTCACCTTCGGCATCACCACGGACTTCCGCACCCGGCTGTTCCCCGGTTCCCAGCGGCTGATCGAACTGGCCGACCGGGTGGAGGTCCTCCAGGTCGAGGCGCTCTGCTGGTGCGGCGCGCGGGCCACCCACAACGCCCGTACGGTGGGCGGCGTGATGGTGGTCGAGGGCGCCCAGGTCGTGATCGGCGACATCACGGTGCGCGAGGACGAGGTCGGCTACGAGGTGCTCTGCCGCCGGCACCACCGCCGCCGGCTGACCGCCGCCACCGCCCGCGTCTCGGTGCTCTCCCCGGACGTGCTGCCCTTCGAGGAGCAGCAGGCCTGACCCGCTCCTACCGGAGCCCCGCCTGCAGCACCGAGAAGTGCCCGCCCTGCGGGTCCGCGAGTCGAGCCACCGGTCCGCGCCCGCTCTCGTGCGGCTCCAGCAGCACCCGGCCGCCCAGCCGGATCGCCCGACGGACCGTCAGTTCGACGTCCTGGACGGCGAAGTGGACTCGCCAGCGCGGCGGGTGGCCGCGCAGCTCGGCGCCGTGCCGGATGCCCGCCACCGGCCGGCCGTCCACCAGCAGCGCGGACTCGCCGCCAGCGGGTGCCACCGGCCGCCCGAGCACCGCGCCGTAGAACACCGCGGCGCCCTCCTCGTCCGGCGTGAGCAGCTCGGCCCAGGCCGGTCCGCCGGGCTCGGGTCCGGCCTCGCGGCCGATGTGCTCCTCGCCCTGCCAGAGGCCGAAGACCGCGCCGGAGACGTCGGCCGCGATCGCCAGCCGTCCGGCCCGCTCGGCCTGGAGCGGCCCGACCGCCACCGTTCCGCCGCACTCGTGCACCAGTTGGGCCGTCCGGTCGGCGCTGTCCACCGCGAAGTAGGTGGTCCACTGCACCGGGAAGCCGGGCACCGCGGCGACGCCGAGGCCGGCGACCGGCGCACCGCCCGACTCGGCCCGGACGTAGTCGCCGAGCTCGGTGGGGCCGGGGGTGTACGTCCAGTCGAGCAGCTCGCCGTAGAACGCGCGGGCGCCGGCCAGGTCGTCGGTCATCAGGCTGACCCAGCACGGCGTGCCCTGGGCCAGCCGGAGTGTCACCGCGGGCATGCGGGCCTCCTCACGGGGCGGTCGGCGCACGGACCTGCGCACGTGAGGGTGATGGTTCCACCCTGGCGCGCGTCGAACCCTCGGGCCGCGCGGAAAGTCCGGCAAAGACCGCACAAAGAGCGTTGAGTTGGTGGTGCTGCGCGAGAATGACCGCCATGACGACCTCTCACGATGACTCCCCGCTGGTGTCGGTGGCCGGCCTGCGGGAGGCGCTCGCCTCGGCGCGTCCGCCCGTCCTGCTCGATGTGCGCTGGCAGCTCGGCGGCCCTCCCGGCATCGAGGACTACGCGGCGGGCCATCTGCCCGGTGCGGGCTTCGTTGCGCTGGACACCGACCTCGCCGCCCCGGCCGGGCCGCCCGGGCGCGGTGGCCGTCACCCGCTGCCCGACCCGGAGGAGTTGGGCGCCGCGCTGCGTCGCCTCGGGGTCCGCGCCGACCGTCCGGTGGTGGTGTACGACGGTGCGACCTCGCTGGCGGCGGCGCGCGCCTGGTGGCTGCTGCGCTGGGCCGGTCACCCGGACGTGCGGGTGCTGGACGGCGGGTTCGCCGCGTGGCAGGCGGCCGGGCTGCCGGTGACCACCGAGGTGGAGAGCCCGGAGCCGGGTGACTTCAAGCCGGTGCCCGGGCAGTTGCCGACGGTCGACGGGGACGGCGCGGCCGCGCTGGCCCGGACCGGTCTGCTGCTGGACGCGCGGGCGGGCGAGCGCTACCGGGGCGAGACCGAGCCGATCGACCCGCGGGCCGGCCACGTGCCGGGGGCGCTCTCCGCGCCGACCACCGAGAACGTCGGCCCGGACGGGCGGTTCCGGCCGGCCGCCGAACTGGCCGAGCGGTTCCGCGCGCTGGGCGCCGCCGAGCGGGAGACCGCGGTGTACTGCGGGTCCGGGGTGACGGCGGCCCACCAGATCCTCGCCCTGGCGGTGGCCGGGCTGCCAGCCGCGCTGTACCCGGGCTCGTGGAGCGAGTGGTCGAGCGACGAGAGCCGCCCGGTGGCGGTCACCGAGCAGCCCGGCTGATCGACGGAACGGGAGAGGGGTGGCGGGCCGACCGGCCCGCCACCCCTCGTTCCACGTCTGCCTACTCCTGCTTCTTGCGCCGGCTGCCGAAGACGATCTCGTCCCAGCTCGGCACGGTGGCCCGGCGCCCGGGCCGGACACCGTCCGCCTCGGCCTGCCGGTCCGTGGTGCCCACCAGCCGCTCCCGGTGCGGGGCGACCGCACGCGGCATCAGGATGTCGGCGTACGCCGAGCCCGCACCGACCGCGGGTGCGGCCGCGGCGGCGGGCTCCTCGGTCTCCTCGGCGACCTCGACGGGCGGCACCGGTTCGATCGGGGCGGGGCCGACCGCGAGGTCGCCCCGGAAGGCGGGGACCACGTCGAGCAGGCTGGTCAGCGAGTCACGGGACTCGGCGGTGGCCTCCCGGGACTCCCGCACCTCGCGGGAGGACATGATCCGGTCGGCCGAGGGCCGGTCGATCATCGGGCGGGGCGGCCGCTCCTGGGGGAGCCGCGCGATCCGCGGGATGAACGGGAAGACCGACTCCTCCTCGCGCTCGACGTTCTCGCCGATCAGCGCGCGGGCCTCGTCGTCGTTCGGCTGGACCAGGCGCCGCGGCGGGTCGTACGTCCAGGACGCGCTGCGGCCCTCGCCGTCGGCCCGGTAGCAGAGGATGACCTCCCACGTGCCGTCGTCGCGCCGCCAGGAGTCCCAGCGCTCGGTGTCCTTCTCGGCGCCGCGCAGCGCGAGCCGCTCGGCGACGGCCTCGCCCAACTGGGGGCCGGAGGACTCGCCGTGGCGGCGGATCGCGGTCTTGCGGGCCCGCTCGGCCATGAAGGCGCGCTCCGCGAGCACCGGCCCTTCGAAGCGGCGGACCCGGTCCACGGAGATGCCGGCCGCCTGCGCGACCTCCTCGGCGGAGGCACCGGCTCGTATCCGCGCCTGGATGTCCCTGGGGCGGAGGTGGCTCTCGACCTCGATCTCGATCTGGCCGAGGCGTGGACGGTCACCACGGATGGCGGCGCGCAGCCGCTCGTCGATGGGGAGGGTGTACTCCGTGCTGTCGGCGGCCTTGAGCACCAGCCGTGTGCCGTCGTTGCTGACGGCCACAACCCGCAGTTCGGGCACGGTTACCTCCCGGGTGGTGCCTGCCGACGTCACCTGCGTCGCTGCTCCCGTACTGAGTGTGGCCTGCCCGCTCGCGACTGGCCACAACCTTGCTGAGTTCCCCGGCGTGTCGGGCTTACGCCCGGTCACACCGCTGTGGCACGGTTGCCTTTTTGCCACGTCATCCGTCGACGTCGCGCCTGGGTGTCCCGGCCGTCCTCGCACGCGCAGTGACGCGACGATCCGGGACGGGCGTCGCCGTGCGTGCCTGATCCGTGGCTCTTCGTCAATCTGCCGGTTGATAGGCAGTCGACAAGTCGACCCAAGGCTCAGGCTTTACGAACAGTACTCCATTCGTGGCATCCAAAGGGGCGGCTCGCCGCTCAAGTCTCCCGCGATTCACGGGAATCTCAAGAGCGCGCACCCCCAATGGCCGACGGCCGGCCGATGCACGGTGATCATCTTCACATATATCCCCCGCACAGAACCGCATTTTCGACCCTTGTGTCCTTCTTTGGGCAAGATGGAGTGACTTGTTCGAAGACCAGTCGTACTGACCGAGGGATGTCGATGCCGGAGCAGAAGCCCGCCGAGGAGGGCGGCAAGGAAGGTCGCAGGCGAATTGACCTGAGTGTGGCTCAGGTCGCGGCGAGTGCGCTGGCCACCGTGGTGGGCGCCCTGCTCGCCTCCGAACTCGGCGTCTACGGAACCATTCTGGGCGCGGCCGTGGTCAGCGTCGGCGCGACCACCGGCGGTGCGGTGTTCCAGCACCTCTTCCGGCGCACCGGTGAGCAACTGCGCGGGGCGGTGGACCGCACTGGCCCGGGGCCGGTGGTGAACGGGCTGCGCCAGGTGCCGGATTCCGACACGCGGGGGCCGGTGATCTCCCCGGCGTGGAACGAACCCCGGGTGGTGCGGGCGCGCCGGCGCTGGACCTGGAAGTCGTACGGGGCGGTGTCCGCGTTGGTCTTCGTGTTGGCGATGATGCCGATACTCGCCTTCGAGTTGGCGACCGGGCAGCCGGTCTCGGCGACGGTGAAGGGGGAGTCGGGCAGCGGCACCTCACTGGGCGGCACGGTCGCCCCCAAGCCGGCCGACCCGCCGACGGGCGATCACTCGGGCGGGCCGTCGCGGGGCACCGGCGGTGCTTCGCCCTCACCGTCGGCCGGGAGTGGTGGTGCGGCCTCGGAGCCGGCGACCCCTGGCGGGAGCCCGAGTGCGGGGAGCGGCGGTACGGCCTCGCCCTCGGCGGGTCCGAGCGGGACGCCGTCCGGGTCGCCCTCCGCGGGTCCGTCCACCGGTCCGTCCGCCAGCCCGTCCGCCAGTCCGTCCGGAGGTCCGTCCGGCGGGTCGTCCGCGCCGACCGGGAGCGCGTCGAAGCCGGCCGGGTCGGCGACCCCGGCCCCGCCCGCCCCGAGCGGCGCGCCGACCGGGCCGGCCGCCGGCTGAGGGCGGTCAGGCGCCCAGGACCCGCCGCAGGTAGTCGTTGCCGAAGACCCGCCGCGGGTCGACCTCGTCGCGCAACGCGGTGAAGTCGGCGAAGTGCGGGTAGACCTCGGCGAGGTAGCCGGCGTCGCGGGTGTGCAGCTTGCCCCAGTGCGGCCGGCCCCGGTGGGCGGTCATCAGCTTCTCCACCTCGGTGAAGTAGCCCTGCTCGGCGGTGCCCCGGTAGAGGTGGACGGCGATGTAGGCGGTGTCCCGGCCGCTCGCGGTGGAGAGCCAGAGGTCGTCGGCGGGGGCGAACCGGACCTCGACGGGGAAGCTGATCCGCCAGTCGGAGCGCTCGATCATGGCCTTGAGCTCGCGCAGCACCCCGGCCAGCTCCTCGCGCGGCACCGCGTACTCCATCTCGGTGAAGCGGACCTTGCGCGGGCTGGTGAACACCTTGTGGGCGGTGTCGGTGTAGCTGCGGTCCGACCAGGCGCGGCTGGCCAGCGAGGCGATGGTCGGGACGCTGCGGGGGAAGCGCCGGCCGACCCGGCAGGCGCCCTCCCAGACCGTGTTGGAGAGGAAGTCGTCCTCCAGCCAGCTCTTGAAGCGGGGCAGCGGGGCGGCCGGGCCCTGGCTGCGGTTGTTGCGCTTGGTGGAGCAGCGGTCGGTGTGCGGGAACCAGTAGAACTCGAAGTGCTCGTTCACCGCGGTGAGGTCGTCGAGCCGGTCGAGCACCTCGTCGAAGCGCATCGGCTGCTCGTGGGCGGTGAGCAGGAAGGCCGGTTCGACGGCGAGGGTCACCGCGGTGATCACGCCGAGGGCGCCGAGGCCGAGCCGGGCGCCGTGGAAGAGCCGCGGGTCCTCGGTGGGCGAGCAGTGCCGGACGCTGCCGTCGGCGAGGACGATCTCCAGGGCGCGGATCTGGGCGGCGAGCGAGCCGGAGTCCCGGCCGGTGCCGTGGGTGCCGGTGCTGGTCGCGCCGGCCACCGTCTGCACCTCGATGTCACCCATGTTGGTGAGCGAGAGGCCGGCCGCGGCCAGCACGCGGTTGAGCCGGGCGAGCGGGAGGCCGCCCTCGACGGTGACGGTCCCGGCCTCGCGGTCGATGGCGCGGACGGCGGTCATCGCGTAGGGGCGGACCAGGACGCCGCCCTCGGCCGAGGCGATCGCGGTGAAGGAGTGGCCGGAGCCGACCGCCTTGACGCCCTGCCCCTGGTCCGCGGCCCGGGTGATCTCCTTGGCCAGTTCCTCCGCCGTGCCGGGCGTGACCACCTTGGCGGGGTGCGCGCTCTGGTTCCCGGCCCAGTTGGTCCAGCGGGTACGGGGTGCGGTACTGGCCTGGGGCATGCGGTGCCTCCTGCTCCGTGGCCGAACGGTGTCGGCGCGCTCCCGGGCGGTGGGGGCCGCCCGGGTGTCCCTACCCGCGGGTAGGACCCGCGAGTAGGCAGGAGAGTAGTCAGTTCACCGTTCGAGGTCTACGGTCTCGGCGGCCGGCTGCCCGGCCGAGGCGGCGGCCAGGCCCGTTCCGAGGCGCCGCAGGCCGACCAGGGCGGTCAGTACGCCGAACACCCCGGCGGTCACCGGCACCCAGTATCCGGCGGCGGCGCCGGAGGCGTCCACCACCCAGCCGCCGGCCGAGGAGCCGAGGGCGACGCCGAGGGCGAGCCCGGTGGTGGTCCAGGTCATGCCCTCGGTGAGCTGGGAGGCCGGGACGAGCCGTTCGACCAGGGCCATCGCGGTGATCAGGGTGGGGGAGATGGCGATGCCGGCGACCAGCAGGGCGGCGCCGACCGCGATCAGTCCGCCCACGCCCCGCACGGACTCGGCGGCCAGCAGCAGCGGCACCATGCTGACGGCCATGAACAGGACGCCGCCGAAGAACCGGGCGGCCATCGAGCCCTTGAGCCGGAGGGTGCCGAACACCACGCCGGCCAGGCAGGAGCCGAACGCCCACAGGGCCAGGATCACGCTGGCGACGGACTTGTGGCCCTGGGCCTCGGAGAAGGCGACGGTGACGACCTCGACCGAGCCGAAGATCGCCCCGGTCGCGACGAAGGTCAGGATCAGCACCTGGAGGCCGCGGTTGCGGATCACCGAGCTGCCGGCGTGCCGGGCGGCCGGGTGGACCGGGGGCTCGGTGGAGCGCTGCCCGGCGAACAGCACCACGCCGACCATGAGGAAGAGCCCGGCGAGCAGGACCCCGGCCTCCGGGAAGACGGCGGTGGCCAGGCCGATCGAGAGGATCGGGCCGACGATGAAACAGATCTCGTCGACCACGGCCTCGAAGGAGTACGCGGTGTGCAGCTTGGGCGCGTCGTCCCGGTAGAGGTGGGCCCAGCGGGCGCGGACCATCGCGCCGGTGCTCGGCATCACGCCCATCCCCGCGGCGAAGAGGAACAGCGTCCAGTCCGGTGCCTCCAGCCGGGCGCAGAGCAGCAGGCCGACGGCGGCCAGCACGGTGACCGCGGTGGCCGGCAGGACGATCCGGCGCTGTCCGTGGCGGTCCACCAGCCGGGAGACCTGCGGCCCGAGCACGGCCGCGGACACCGCCAGCGTCGCCGAGACCAGGCCCGCCACCCCGTAGGAGCCTCTCAGCTGGGAGAGCATGGTCACGATGCCGATGCCGGTCATCGAGATCGGGAGCCGGGAGACGAAGCCGGTGGTGGAAAAGGCCAGAGTGCCGGGGGCGGCGAATATCTGGCGGTAGCTGGACAGCACGGGAGCTCCGCAGGAGTAAGGAACGAGGCTGGACTACACAGCTTACGTACCTTGGCAAACCGTATTTTCCGGACACCGGTGCGATCCCGGCGTCGCGGTCCGGCCCCTCAATGGCAGGATCGGTCCCATGTCCGACGTGCGCAATCCCTCACCCACCGGGGCCGCTCCCTACGACGCCCTGCTCCTGCTCTCCTTCGGCGGGCCCGAGGCCCCCGAGGACGTCGTCCCCTTCCTGGAGAACGTCACCAGGGGACGCGGCATCCCCAAGGAGCGGCTCAAGGAGGTGGGCAAGCACTACTTCATGTTCGGCGGCGTGAGCCCGATCAACGAGCAGAACCGCGAGCTGCTCGCCGCGCTGCGCAAGGACTTCGCCGAGCACGGGCTGGACCTCCCGGTCTACTGGGGCAACCGCAACTGGGCGCCCTACCTGACCGACGCCCTGCGCGAGCTCGCCGCCGACGGGCACCGCCGTGTCGCCGTCCTCGCCACCAGCGCCTACGCCGGCTACTCCGGCTGCCGCCAGTACCGGGAGAACCTCGCCGACGCGCTGGCCCGGCTCGCCGAGGAGGGGCTGTCCGGACTCCGGGTCGACAAGCTCCGGCACTTCTACAACCACCCCGGCTTCGTCGAGCCGATGATCGACGCCACGCTGGCCGCGCTGGCGCGGCTGCCCGAGGCGGTGCGGGCCGGTGCCCGGCTGGCGTTCACCACGCACTCCGTCCCCGACACCATGGCGCAGACCTCCGGCGCACCGGACGACCCGGCCCGGGGCCGGCCGGGCGGCGCGTACGTCGCCCAGCACCTGGACGTCGCCGGGCTGATCGCGGCGGCCGTCGCCGAGCGGACCGGGGTCGCCGACCGCCCCTGGGAGCTGGTCTTCCAGAGCCGCAGCGGCGCCCCGCAGACCCCGTGGCTGGAGCCCGACATCTGCGACCACCTGGAGGCGCAGCACGCGCAGGGCGCGCCCGCCGTCGTGATGGTCCCGATCGGCTTCGTCTCCGACCACATGGAGGTCAAGTACGACCTGGACACCGAGGCGGTGGCGAAGGCCGCCGAGCTCGGCCTGCCCGTCGCCCGGGCGGCCACCGTCGGTGCCGACCCCCGGTTCACCGCCGCCGTGCGGGAACTGGTCCTGGAGCGGGCCGCCGCCGAACGCGGCGCGCCCGTGACCCGCTGCGCCCTCGGCGCGCTCGGCCCCAGCCACGACGTGTGCGCGGTGGCCTGCTGCCCGAACCCGCGCGCCCCCCGCCCGGCCGCCGCCGAGCGCTGACCCCGCACCGAGGAGACCCCGTGCCCAGCCCCGGACCCGCCGCCCCGCCCGCCGCCCTGCTGGACGAACTGCTCGACGTCGCCCTGGACGCCGCCCGCCGGGCCGGCGCCCTGCTGCGCGACAGCCGGCCCGCCGACCTGGGGGTCGCGGGCACCAAGAGCAGCCCGGTCGACGTGGTGACCGAGATGGACCTCGCCTCCGAGAAGCTCCTCCTGGAGCTGATCGCCGCCCGCCGCCCGGACGACGGCTACCTCGGCGAGGAGGGGTCCGAGCGGCCCGGCACCAGCGGGGTCCGGTGGGTCGTCGACCCGCTCGACGGCACCGTCAACTACCTCTACGGGCTGCCCTCCTGGGCCGTCAGCGTGGCCGCCGAGCTGGACGGCCGGGCGGTCGTCGGCGTGGTCTACGCCCCCGCGCGCGGGGAGCTCTTCGAGGCGGTGCTGGGCCGGGGCGCCCGGCTGGACGGCCGGCCGGTGTCGGCCCGCCCGGCCCCGCCGTGGGGGCAGGCGCTGATCGGCACCGGCTTCAACTACGTGCAGGCGGTGCGCGTCCGGCAGGCCGAGGTGCTGCTCGCGCTGATGCCGGAAGTCCGTGACATCCGGCGCGGCGGCGCCGCCGCCGTGGACCTGTGCGACGTCGCGGCCGGGCGCCTGGACGGCTACTACGAGCGCGGACTGGCCCCCTGGGACCGCGCGGCCGGCTGTCTGATCGCCACCGAGGCCGGCGCCCTGGTCGGCGGCCGCCCCGGCGAGGGGCCGGACGGCGAGCTGACCGTCGCGGCCGCGCCCGGGGTCTACGAGCCGCTCCAGGAGCGGCTGGCGCGGCTGCGCGCCTGGGCCGACTGACCCGCCCCGGCCGGGGGCCGGTGTCCGCGGTGGTGCGGAACCCGGCCCCCCGGCCGGTGTCCGGGCAGCGAAGAGCCCTGGCATACGGGGAATGCCAGGGCTTGAGGTTTCGCACGGCCCCCACAGGGCCGCTGGTGCCGGAGTCCGGCGTCGGGTCGGCAGGTCGGTCAGGCAGCGCTGCGGTGGCGCTCCAGCACCGTGTCGACGCCGTGTTCGGCGGCGAGTCGGCGGAGGTCGTCCAGCTCGGACTGCTCCACCTCGGCGAGGAACTCGTCCCCGGCCTCGATCGCGCGGTGCAGGTCCTGCTCGGCGTTGGCTATGCGCTGCAGGATTCCGGCGGTGAAGGCGTCCATACGGGCCCCCTTACTGTGTCGGACGTGCACGTTCGTGCGTCCCCCGCCCCAGGATCGTGGTAGCCAGCGGAAGCGTCCGATCCGGTGGGTCGTGATCTCCGGTCGGGCGCGGAGACGGCCCTCGGCCGCTCCCGGTGACGCCCCAGCCCCAGGGCCGGCGCGGATGAACGCACGGCGGGTGGGTGCGATCGGCCGTCAGCCGGATCGCGGGTGTGCAGCTGTCCTCCCCAGCCCCTGGTCGGGGAAACCTCCCCGGGCGAGAAAGTTGCCCGTGTCACAGTCCAAGCGGAGTGTTCCCGGCACGAATCGGGACGGAGGCCGTCGTCGCGGCGGCGGTCGCGCCCCCGGGCGCTCCTGCCTCCGGGGCAGCTTATCGCTGCTTTACCGCACGACCAGGCAGGATGGAGGCACCGTCGGAGCCGCGCGTCCGCTTCCGGGGCCGGCCTGGAGAAGGGACAACGACCGTGCGGGTTCTCGTCGTCGAGGACGAGCAGCTGCTCGCCGAGGCCGTCGCCACCGGCTTGCGCCGCGAGGCGATGGCCGTCGACGTGGTGTACGACGGGGAGGCCGCGCTCCAGCGCATCGCGGTCAACGACTACGACGTGGTGGTGCTCGACCGGGACCTGCCACTGGTCCACGGCGACGACGTCTGCCGCAGCGTGGTCGACCAGGGCCTGGCCACCCGGGTGATCATGCTGACCGCCTCCGGCGACATCAGCGACCGGGTCGAGGGTCTGGAGATCGGTGCGGACGACTACCTCCCCAAGCCCTTCGCCTTCAGTGAACTCGTCGCCCGGGTAAGGGCGCTGGGCCGCCGCGCGACCGTCCCGCTGCCGCCGGTGCTGGAGCGCGCCGGCATCTCCGTCGACCCCGGCCGCCGCGAGGTGATCCGCGACGGGCGGCCCGTCCAGCTCGCTCCCAAGGAGTTCGCCGTCCTGGAGGTGCTGATGCGGGCCGGCGGCGCCGTGGTCTCCGCCGAGCAGCTCCTGGAGAAGGCCTGGGACGAGCACACCGACCCGTTCACCAACGTCGTGCGCGTCACCGTGATGACGCTGCGCCGCAAGCTCGGCGACCCGCCGGTGATCGTCACCGTGCCGGGCTCCGGCTACCGGATCTGACCGGCTCCGGCCGGACACCCGCGGGCCCCACCCCCACCACGCGACCGCCCCGGCGGACGCCCCGAGAGGACGATCATGACCACCCCGCCCCCGGCCGGCGGGCCCTCCGGCGCGCCCGCCGGCGGCCCGCGCGCCGTACCGCCCGGGCCCGTGCCGCCGAAGCCCGCGCACGCACCGCGGGCGCCCCTGCTCCACCACGCGTCGCGCGACACCTACGTGCCCGGCGACGGGATGCTCGCCTGGCTGCCGTTCCGCCCGACCATCCGGATCCGCCTCACCCTGCTCTACGGCGGCATGTTCCTGATGGCCGGCGTCGTCCTGCTGCTGCTGATGTACTTCTTCGTCCGGCAGGCCCTGCACGACGTCCAGCCGCCGCCCTTCCTGTTCGGCAAGGACATCACCGTCAACGGCGTGCCGATGAGCAGCGAGCAGTTCAACCAGTACCTCGCCAGCCGGCACGAGGTCGCCTCCAACGCGGCCCTCAACACGCTGCTGCGCAAGGCCCTCACGGTGCTGGTCTGCCTCGCCGTGATCGCCTTCGCCGCCGGCTACGCGATGGCCGGCCGGGTGCTGCGCCCGCTCGGGCGGATCACCCGCACCGCGCGCGAGGTGGCCTCGTCCGACCTGCACCGGCGGATCGAGCTCGACGGGCCGGACGACGAGCTCAAGGAGCTCGCCGACACCTTCGACGACATGCTCGACCGGCTGGACCGCTCCTTCGACTCCCAGCGCCGCTTCGTCGCCAACGCCTCGCACGAGCTGCGCACCCCGCTGGCGATCAACCGGACCCTGCTGGAGGTCCAGCTCTCCGACCCGGCCGCCTCGGCCGACCTCCAGCAGCTCGGCAAGACCCTGCTGGCCACCAACGAGCGCAGCGAGCAACTGGTGGAGGGCCTGCTGCTGCTCGCCCGCAGCGACAACGAGCTCACCGACCGCCGGCCGGTGGAGCTCTCCGAGGTCGCCACCCGCGCCCTGGTGCAGACCCGCGCCGAGGCCGACCGGCGCGAGGTCGAGCTGCGCGCCACCCTGAACCCGGCCGTGGTCTCCGGCAACGGCGTGCTGCTGGAGCGGATCGCGCTCAACCTGCTGCAGAACGCCGTGCGCTACAACTCCGCCGACGGCTGGGTCGAGATCGCCACCGCCGAGGTGCCCGGCGGCGGCGAGCTGGTGGTGTCCAACACCGGCCCGGTGGTCCCCGGCTACGAGCTGGAGCACATCTTCGAGCCGTTCCGCCGGGTCAAGGGCGCCGACCGCACCCGCAGCGACAAGGGTGTCGGACTCGGCCTGTCCATCGTCCGCTCGGTGGTCCGGGCGCACGGAGGCACCATCGAGGCCACCCCGCGCTCCGGTGGCGGCCTCACCATGCGGGTCCGGATCCCGGCGGCCTGAGCACCCCCACAGGCCCGTCTCGCCCCCGCTGCGCCGCCCGTCCCACCCGCGCTCCGTGCGCTGACCGATCCCGCCGCCCCCGCCAGGCCCGTCAAGACGACATAAGGCCTGGCGGGGGCGGCTTGTCATTTCCGGTCCGAGCAACTTACGGTGTCGTAACCTACGCAACCGTAAGTGCGTCCCGACTTCGGTGTCCCCGACGTGCCCGCCCAACGCGCCCGTCCCGCGCGTGCCCGTCCCCCTGGAGCAACACACGTGACCATCGCCCCCGTGCAGCGCACCGCCCCGACCGGTTCCAGCGCCTGGACCGATGCGCGGCTGATCATGGCCCTCGAAGAGGTGGTGGAGACCGAGCTCAACCGCCACCTGAAGGTCGCCAAGGACTGGATGCCCCACGAGTTCGTCCCGTGGAGCCAGGGCCGCGACTTCGACGGTGTGCTGGGCGGGGAGCCCTGGTCGCTGGAGCAGTCGCAGGTGACCCCGCTCGGCCGGGTGGCGCTGGTGGTCAACCTGCTGACCGAGGACAACCTCCCCAGCTACCACCACGAGATCGCCACCATGTTCGGCCGCGAGGGCGCCTGGGGCACCTGGGTGCACCGCTGGACGGCCGAGGAGGGCCGGCACGGCATAGCCATCCGCGACTACCTGCTCGCCACCCGGGCCGTGGACCCGAACGAGCTCGAGCGGGCCCGGATGAGCCACATGTCGGAGGGCTTCGAGTCCGACAACTCGCACAGCATGCTGCACTCGGTCGCCTACGTGGCCTTCCAGGAGCTGGCCACCCGGATCTCGCACCGCAACACCGGCCACTCCGCCGGCGACCCGCTCTGCGACCAGCTGCTCGCGAAGATCGCCAACGACGAGAACCTGCACATGGTCTTCTACCGCAACCTGCTGAAGGCCGCCCTGGAGATCGCCCCCGACCAGGCCATGCGCGCGATCGCCGACGTGGTCACCGACTTCCGGATGCCCGGCCACGGCATCCCCGGCTTCGAGCGGGCCGCCGCCCAGATCGCCATCGGCGGCGTCTACAACCTGCGCATCCACCACGACGACGTGCTGCAGCCGGTGCTGCGCCACCTCAAGGTGATGGAGGTCGGCGGCCTCGGTCCGGTCGGTCTGCGGGCCCAGGACGAGCTCGGCGTCTTCCTCGGGGGGCTGGACGCGCAGGCGACCAAGTTCGACGAGCGGCAGGCCGCCCTGCTGGCCCGCCGGGCCGCCCGCAAGGCCGCCCAGTAGCAGCCGGACACGAACCGCAGGACGCGCCGGGCCGTGGACCCGGCCGTTCCTGTTGGGTGGATTTTCCGTGGTTTGCCCCGGAAGATTCGGAACGTGAGCAAGGTCACACCGTGTCGCTCCACGGGGTGGGCCGGTCTCGGAGCGTGATCATGGTCGAGGCCACTCCGGTTGCGTTCCGTGACCGGGTTCGGGGTCGATGAGGTCCGGGAGGATCGGCCGAGAGCCCTGGTGAGCAAGGGAACGATCGAGTGGTCGCAAGGCCTCCGATGACTGAGCGTGTCCGGTGGGCGGGCCCGGCCGCCGGTCGGGGATGGCCCAGCGTGAGGCCTCCCGCGCCCGATCGGATCACTCCAACGGACCCCTGGCTGAGTGTCGATTGAGTAACAGGGCTTGAAGTAAGGCAAAATCTCCGCCTCGGGTCGGGCACAAGACCGGCCCCCCATGCGTTACGTGCGCTGGAGATACCGCACACACCGCACAACCCGGAGGGGGAGAGCGAAAACATGGCAACTGACTACGACACCCCACGCAAGACCGATGACGACCTCAACGAGGACAGCATCGAGGAACTCAAGGCCCGGCGGAACGAGAAGAGCACCAGCTCGGTCGACGTCGACGAGTTCGAAGCGGCGGAGGGCCTTGAGCTCCCCGGCGCGGACCTCTCGAACGAGGAGCTCTCGGTCCGGGTGCTGCCGCGCCAGGCCGACGAGTTCACCTGCATGAGCTGCTTCCTGGTCCACCACCGCAGCCAGCTGTACAGCGAGAAGAACGGCAACCCGATCTGCCGGGACTGCGGCGCCTGAGTATCAGGGCGGCCATGGGCCCGGGCTCGCGGAACCTCGTGAGACCGGCACACCGCCCCTTCCGGCCCCGGGCAGCGGGGCCGGACGGCAGTACCGGCGACGGCCGTCGAGGCGGGCGTACCGGCAGTACCGCGCCGATTCGTACCGGCGCGGTACCGCGCACTGCGCGGCGTGGCAGCAGCTCGTGCAGTACGGAGACATCTGGGACGGTCCCGCATCGCGGAACCGTCCCTCTCCGTTCTCCGGGCCGGATCCGGTCCGGAGAACGGAGCCGGGTCAGGCGCGGGCGCCGCGCCGGGCCTCGTCCAGCGCCTCGGCCAGCTTCATCGGCGAGCGCGTCGACAGGTAGAGGTACGGGGTCGGGTCGGCCGGGTCGCTGACCTCGACGCGCAGGGCGGTCGGGACGTAGCTGCGCAGCAGCATGAAAGCGCGCGGGTCCGACTTCGGGCCGCGCCAGGCCATCGCCTCGGCGGGGCTGAGCGGGTGCGCGGCGCCGAGCGCGTCGACCGGGATCCGGGCCTGGCCGGCCACCAGGGAACCCTGCACCACCCGGATCCGGGCGGAGCCGTAGCTGCTGATCGCGGCGGCGCCGGCGGCGATCCCGACCACCAGCCCGACCAGGGCGCCCACCGCGCTGAGACGCAGCAGGATCAATGCGAGCGTGAGCCCGATCGCGACCGGGAGCAACCACCAGGAGCGCGGCACGGTGAGGCGTTCGTCGTACATGCCCCCATTGTGGTCGCCGTTACGGCCGGCGGCGGACGGCACCCCCGGGCCCGGACCGGCTACCGGTCGGTAGGGTTGGGAACCGTGACCGGTTCCGTAGCCCCAGCCTCCCCGTCCGAGCGGCCGGCGCCGCCCCTGCCGCTCTCGCCCACCACGCCCCCGCCGGGCGCCGTCCTGCCGCCGCGCGCCCCCGAGGCCCCGGCCCCGGGCACCCGGCTCGGCTCGCACTACGAGCACTGCTTCGGCTGCGGTCCGGAGCACCCGGGCGGGCTGCGGATCGACGCGGTGGCGGGCCAGGGCCTCGACGTCACCGCCGAGTTCGCCGTCCGCTCCGCCCACCAGGGCGGCCCCGGCCTGGCCCACGGCGGGCTGCTGACCACCGCGATGGACGAGACGCTCGGCGCGCTGAACTGGCTGCTGCACGCCCCGGCCGTCACCGGCCGGCTGGAGACCGACTTCGTCCGCCCGGTGCCGGTCGACTCCGTGCTGCACCTGCGCGCCTGGATCACCGGCGTGCACGGCCGGAAGATCTACAGCGCCGGCGAGGCGCGGATCGGCGGGCCCGACGGCCCGGTCGCGCTCCGCGCCCAGGCACTCTTCATCCAGGTGAAGCTGGAACACTTCACCAAGCACGGTCGTCCCGAGGACATCGAGAAGGTCCTCGACGACCCTGATCTGATGAAGCGCGCCCGAGCCTTTGAGGTGAACCCTTGAGCAGCACCCCCCGTCCGCCGGTAGACGTCCTGATCAGGCGAATCGACACCGAGCTGCCGCTGCCCGCGTACGCGCAGCCCGGTGACGCGGGCGCCGATCTGCGGACCGCCGTCGACGCCGAACTGGCCCCCGGTGAGCGGATCGTCCTGCCCACCGGCATCGCCATCGCGCTGCCGGACGGCTACGCGGCGTTCGTCCACCCGCGCTCCGGGCTCGCAGCTCGTTGCGGAGTTGCTCTGGTGAACGCCCCAGGGACGGTCGATGCCGGGTACCGTGGAGAGATCAAGGTGATCGTCGTCAACTTGGACCCGCGCGAAGCCGTCAGCTTCCGCCGAGGGGACCGGATCGCCCAGCTGGTGATCCAGCAGGTCGAGAAGGCCCGCTTCCACGAGGTGGCCGAACTGCCCGGGTCGGCACGAGCCGAGGGCGGGTTCGGGTCGACCGGCGGCCACGCCGCGGTCTAGGCTGCCCGCGGCCTCGCAGGAAGCCGAGCAGGTATTCGCATCGGTCTTGGACCGGGAAGGACAGTGACCGTGTTCCGTCGTCGCCAGAAGAGCGAGGACGCTGTCGAGCAGCTCGCCGACGACGCCATCAGCGCCGACGAGCCGGCCGATGACGTCGAAGGTTCCGCCGAGAGCGAGAACGTGACCGAACTGGACCCGGCGGAGCGGGTCGGCCTGCCGCCGGCTCCGCGTCCGGACGGTCCGTGGGACCACTCCGAGCTGGAGCAGCCGGAGGAAGGCCGGGTCGACCTCGGAGGCCTGCTGGTCCCCGGTGTCGAGGGCATGGAACTGCGCGTCGAGGTGGCCGGGGACGCGATCGTGGCCGCGACGCTGGTCCTCGGCAACAGCGCCATCCAGCTCCAGGCCTTCGCGGCTCCCAAGTCCGAGGGCATCTGGGGCGAGGTCCGTGAGGAGATCGCCAACGGCATCACCTCGCAGGGCGGCCTCATCGAGGAGGAGGAGGGCCCGCTCGGCTGGCACCTCCGGGCCCAGGTCCCCGTGCAGCTGCCGGACGGCACGCAGGGTGTCCAGCTGGTGCGCTTCGTTGGCTGCGACGGGCCGCGCTGGTTCCTGCGCGGTGTGATCTCGGGCCAGGCCGCGGTGCAGCCGGAGATGGCCGGGATCCTGGAGCAGGTCTTCCAGCAGACCGTCGTCGTCCGTGGCGAGACCCCGATGGCGCCGCGCGACCCGATCGTGCTGAAGCTTCCCGAGGACGCGCAGATGGTGGCCGACGGTGGCGGGGCAGCCGCCGCTGCCGGAGAGAGCGACAGCAACCGCTTCGGCGGCGCCGCGCTCGACCCGTTCGCCCGCGGCCCGGAGATCACCGAGGTCCGCTGAGCAGGCGCCGAGCCGGCCGACCGCTCTTCGATCGCCCCCGCCCGGATGCCCGGGACGGGGGCGATTTGCATGTGGCGGGCCGGTCCCCGTACAGTTCCGGAGTCGCACCGAGAGGGGCGACGGAATGCGAATCCGATGAATGAAACTCCGGAAAACGGAGCGGAAAACATCTGATAAGCTTCAAACACGAAAGAACGAAGCGCCCGGAGGGCCCGCTGGAAGGCGGTCCGAAGGAAGTGTCCGTTCCTTGAGAACTCAACAGCGTGCCAAAAGTCAACGCCAGATATGTTGACATCCCCGGCCTCGATCGTCTGATCGGGGTTGGAGATTCCTTTATGAAGTAAACACTAGCGAGGACGCAGTGCGCGGGGCCGCCCTATTCCGGTGGTTGCCGTGCCGCTCGACGCGAGTGCGGCTCGATTACGGGCAGACATTCACGGAGAGTTTGATCCTGGCTCAGGACGAACGCTGGCGGCGTGCTTAACACATGCAAGTCGAACGGTGAAGCCCTTCGGGGTGGATCAGTGGCGAACGGGTGAGTAACACGTGGGCAATCTGCCCTGCACTCTGGGACAAGCCCTGGAAACGGGGTCTAATACCGGATATGACCTTCCTCCGCATGGGGGTGGGTGTAAAGCTCCGGCGGTGCAGGATGAGCCCGCGGCCTATCAGCTTGTTGGTGGGGTAATGGCCTACCAAGGCGACGACGGGTAGCCGGCCTGAGAGGGCGACCGGCCACACTGGGACTGAGACACGGCCCAGACTCCTACGGGAGGCAGCAGTGGGGAATATTGCACAATGGGCGAAAGCCTGATGCAGCGACGCCGCGTGAGGGATGACGGCCTTCGGGTTGTAAACCTCTTTCAGCAGGGAAGAAGCGCAAGTGACGGTACCTGCAGAAGAAGCACCGGCTAACTACGTGCCAGCAGCCGCGGTAATACGTAGGGTGCGAGCGTTGTCCGGAATTATTGGGCGTAAAGAGCTCGTAGGCGGCCTGTCGCGTCGGATGTGAAAGCCCGGGGCTTAACCCCGGGTCTGCATTCGATACGGGCAGGCTAGAGTGTGGTAGGGGAGATCGGAATTCCTGGTGTAGCGGTGAAATGCGCAGATATCAGGAGGAACACCGGTGGCGAAGGCGGATCTCTGGGCCATTACTGACGCTGAGGAGCGAAAGCGTGGGGAGCGAACAGGATTAGATACCCTGGTAGTCCACGCCGTAAACGTTGGGAACTAGGTGTTGGCGACATTCCACGTCGTCGGTGCCGCAGCTAACGCATTAAGTTCCCCGCCTGGGGAGTACGGCCGCAAGGCTAAAACTCAAAGGAATTGACGGGGGCCCGCACAAGCAGCGGAGCATGTGGCTTAATTCGACGCAACGCGAAGAACCTTACCAAGGCTTGACATATACCGGAAACGGCTAGAGATAGTCGCCCCCTTGTGGTCGGTATACAGGTGGTGCATGGTTGTCGTCAGCTCGTGTCGTGAGATGTTGGGTTAAGTCCCGCAACGAGCGCAACCCTTGTTCTGTGTTGCCAGCATGCCTTTCGGGGTGATGGGGACTCACAGGAGACTGCCGGGGTCAACTCGGAGGAAGGTGGGGACGACGTCAAATCATCATGCCCCTTATGTCTTGGGCTGCACACGTGCTACAATGGTCGGTACAAAGGGCTGCGATGCCGCGAGGCGGAGCGAATCCCAAAAAGCCGGCCTCAGTTCGGATTGGGGTCTGCAACTCGACCCCATGAAGTTGGAGTTGCTAGTAATCGCAGATCAGCATGCTGCGGTGAATACGTTCCCGGGCCTTGTACACACCGCCCGTCACGTCACGAAAGTCGGTAACACCCGAAGCCGGTGGCCTAACCCGTAAGGGGAGGAGCCGTCGAAGGTGGGACCAGCGATTGGGACGAAGTCGTAACAAGGTAGCCGTACCGGAAGGTGCGGCTGGATCACCTCCTTTCTAAGGAGCACATGGCCGCTTGCAGGCGAATGTTCTGCACGGTCGCTCATGGGTGGAACGTTGACTATTCGGCACACTGGGTTGGCATCCGCTAGTACTGCTTCGGCGTGGAAGACGGATTGTTGATCGGGTGTGTCGGGCACGTTGTTGGGTCCTGAGGGAACGGCCGTATGGTCGTTGCTTCAGAGATGCCGGTCTCACTTGAGGCAGCCTGTATGGGTTGTCGATGGTGGGTGACTGGTCGTTGTTTGAGAACTGCACAGTGGACGCGAGCATCTGTGGCCAAGTTTTTAAGGGCGCACGGTGGATGCCTTGGCACCAGGAACCGATGAAGGACGTGGGAGGCCACGATAGTCCCCGGGGAGCCGTCAACCAGGCTTTGATCCGGGGGTTTCCGAATGGGGAAACCCGGCAGTCGTCATGGGCTGTCACCCATACCTGAACACATAGGGTATGTGGAGGGAACGCGGGGAAGTGAAACATCTCAGTACCCGCAGGAAGAGAAAACAACCGTGATTCCGGGAGTAGTGGCGAGCGAAACCGGATGAGGCTAAACCGCGATGGTGTGAGACCCGGCAGGGGTTGCCATCGCGGGGTCGTGGGATTCTTCTTGATCGGTCTGCCGGCCGGTCGACGAGTCAGAAACCGTATGGGTAGTCGAAGGACATGCGAAAGGTCCGGCGTAGAGGGTAAGACCCCCGTAGACGAAATCTGTACGGCTCGTTTGGAGAACACCCAAGTAGCACGGGGCCCGAGAAATCCCGTGTGAATCTGGCGGGACCACCCGCTAAGCCTAAATATTCCCTGGTGACCGATAGCGGATAGTACCGTGAGGGAATGGTGAAAAGTACCGCGGGAGCGGAGTGAAATAGTACCTGAAACCGTGTGCCTACAAGCCGTGGGAGCGTCGTTGGCAGGCTTGCCTGCCAGCCGTGACTGCGTGCCTTTTGAAGAATGAGCCTGCGAGTTTGCGGTGTGTAGCGAGGTTAACCCGTGTGGGGTAGCCGTAGCGAAAGCGAGTCCGAATAGGGCGATACAGTTGCATGCCCAAGACCCGAAGCGGAGTGATCTAGCCATGGGCAGGTTGAAGCGGAGGTAAGACTTCGTGGAGGACCGAACCCACCAGGGTTGAAAACCTGGGGGATGACCTGTGGTTAGGGGTGAAAGGCCAATCAAACTCCGTGATAGCTGGTTCTCCCCGAAATGCATTTAGGTGCAGCGTCACGTGTTTCTTGCCGGAGGTAGAGCACTGGATAGGCGATGGGCCTCACCGGGTTACTGACCTTAGCCAAACTCCGAATGCCGGTAAGTGAGAGCGTGGCAGTGAGACTGTGGGGGATAAGCTCCATGGTCGAGAGGGAAACAGCCCAGAACACCGACTAAGGTCCCTAAGCGTGTGCTAAGTGGGAAAGGATGTGGAGTCGCAGAGACAACCAGGAGGTTGGCTTAGAAGCAGCCACCCTTGAAAGAGTGCGTAATAGCTCACTGGTCAAGTGATTCCGCGCCGACAATGTAGCGGGGCTCAAGCACATCACCGAAGTCGTGTCATTGCAGCATATAGGGCCAACGCCTGCTGTGATGGGTAGGGGAGCGTCGTGTGCCGGGTGAAGCGGCGGTGGAAACCAGTCGTGGACGGTACACGAGTGAGAATGCAGGCATGAGTAGCGATACAAGAGTGAGAAACTCTTGCGCCGATTGACCAAGGGTTCCTGGGTCAAGCTGATCTGCCCAGGGTAAGTCGGGACCTAAGGCGAGGCCGACAGGCGTAGTCGATGGACAACGGGTTGATATTCCCGTACCCGCTTTGAAGCGCCAACGTCGAACCAGGTGATGCTAAAGCCGTGAAGCCGGCCCGGAGTCTTCGGACGAAGGGACGTGGTGGAGCCGCTGGCCCAAGTCTGTAGTAGGTGAGCGATGGGGTGACGCAGGAAGGTAGTCCAGCCCGGGCGGTGGTTGTCCCGGGGTAAGGGTGTAGGACGAACGGTAGGCAAATCCGCCGTTCACATAGTCTGAGACCTGATGCCGAGCCGATTGTGGTGAAGTGGATGATCCTATGCTGTCGAGAAAAGCCTCTAGCGAGTTTCATGGCGGCCCGTACCCCAAACCGACTCAGGTGGTCAGGTAGAGAATACCGAGGCGTTCGGGTGAACTATGGTTAAGGAACTCGGCAAAATGCCCCCGTAACTTCGGGAGAAGGGGGGCCATTCCTGGTGATGAGTCTTGCACTCTGAGCTGGGGGTGGCCGCAGAGACCAGCGAGAAGCGACTGTTTACTAAAAACACAGGTCCGTGCGAAGCCGTAAGGCGATGTATACGGACTGACGCCTGCCCGGTGCTGGAACGTTAAGGGGACCGGTTAGCTTGGATTCGTCCAGGCGAAGCTGAGAACTTAAGCGCCAGTAAACGGCGGTGGTAACTATAACCATCCTAAGGTAGCGAAATTCCTTGTCGGGTAAGTTCCGACCTGCACGAATGGCGTAACGACTTCTCGACTGTCTCAACCATAGGCCCGGTGAAATTGCATTACGAGTAAAGATGCTCGTTTCGCGCAGCAGGACGGAAAGACCCCGGGACCTTTACTATAGCTTGATATTGGTGTTCGGTTCGGCTTGTGTAGGATAGGTGGGAGACTTTGAAGCAGCAACGCCAGTTGTTGTGGAGTCGTCGTTGAAATACCACTCTGGTCGTGCTGGATGTCTAACCTGGGTCCGTGATCCGGATCAGGGACAGTGTCTGGTGGGTAGTTTAACTGGGGCGGTTGCCTCCTAAAGAGTAACGGAGGCGCCCAAAGGTTCCCTCAGCCTGGTTGGCAATCAGGTGTTGAGTGTAAGTGCACAAGGGAGCTTGACTGTGAGACTGACGGGTCGAGCAGGGACGAAAGTCGGGACTAGTGATCCGGCGGTGGCTTGTGGAAGCGCCGTCGCTCAACGGATAAAAGGTACCCCGGGGATAACAGGCTGATCTTCCCCAAGAGTCCATATCGACGGGATGGTTTGGCACCTCGATGTCGGCTCGTCGCATCCTGGGGCTGGAGTAGGTCCCAAGGGTTGGGCTGTTCGCCCATTAAAGCGGTACGCGAGCTGGGTTTAGAACGTCGTGAGACAGTTCGGTCCCTATCCGCTGTGCGCGTAGGAGTGTTGAGAAGGGCTGTCCCTAGTACGAGAGGACCGGGACGGACGAACCTCTGGTGTGCCAGTTGTCCTGCCAAGGGCATGGCTGGTTGGCTACGTTCGGGAGGGATAACCGCTGAAAGCATCTAAGCGGGAAGCCTGCTTCGAGATGAGCACTCCCACCTCCTTGAGAGGGTAAGGCTCCCAGTAGACGACTGGGTTGATAGGCCGGATATGGAAGCCTCGTAAGGGGTGGAGTTGACCGGTACTAATAGGCCGAGGGCTTGTCCTCAGTTGCTCGCGTCCACTGTGTTGTTCTGAAACAACGACCCCCATGACATGGCCTGTCGTGGGTGCGGTGATAAGTTTCATAGTGTTTCGGTGGTCATAGCGTGAGGGAAACGCCCGGTTACATTCCGAACCCGGAAGCTAAGCCTCACAGCGCCGATGGTACTGCAGGGGGGACCCTGTGGGAGAGTAGGACGCCGCCGAACAATCATTCCAAAGAACCCCCCGGTCCATACGGATCGGGGGGTTCTTTGCGTTTCCAGGGCAGACCCGGAAACGTGGAATTGCGGTGCGGAACCGGGCCGGGGGACTACAGGGCGAGCTTGAACCCGAGGTGCGAGGGGACGAAGCCGAGGCGCTCGTAGAAGCGGTGGGCGTCGGTCCGGGTCGCGTCCGAGGTGAGCTGGACGAGGTCGGAGCCGAGTTCGCGGGAGCGGTCGATCGCCCACCGGATCAGGTCGGTGCCGAGGCCGGTGCCGCGCTCGTCCGCGTGGATCCGGACGGCCTCGATGATGGTGCGGGTGGAGCCCTTGCGGGAGAGCCCGGGCACCACCGTCAGCTGGAGCGTTCCGACGGTCCGGCCGGCCCGCTCGGCGACCACGAGGTGCTGGTGCGGGTCGGCGTCGATCCGGGCGAAGGCCGTCCGGTAGGGGGAGAGGTCGTCGGGGCTCTCGCGGGCGGCGCCCAGGGGGTCGTCGGCGAGCATGGCCACTATCGCCGGCAGGTCGTCGGCGGTGGCGCGGCGGATCGTCAGGTCGTTCATGATCACAGCCTAGGCGAGCCCCTGGGGCGCGGAGGGCCCGTCCGGGGCTCGGGTCCGTTCTCTGCCCGCCCCGCGCGCCCGCGGGGCCCGCCTGGGCCCGTCAGAGGCCGCCGAGAGGCCGCCGAGGGGGCCGCCCGGGTGTGCCCGAGGCGTGGAGCGGCGAGGTGATCCGGCGTCACTCGCCGGGCAGCGCGCTGGTGATGACGGCGAAGACCGCCCCGTGCGGGTCGAGGAGCTGGGCCAGTCGGCCGACACCGTGCACGTCCATCGCGGGGATGCGGACGGTCGCGCCCAGCTGGCCGGCGAGGGCGAGGGCGGCGTCCACGTTGGCGACCTCGAAGTAGGGGAGCCAGTGCGAGCCGGTGCCCGCGGCCGTCTGCTCGGGGCCGAGCTGCATGATGCCGCCGTGGGCGTCGTCGGTACCGCCGCCGGCCGGGGTGAGGACGGTGTACGTCACCTCGCCGAGCGGGACGTCCTGCTCCTGCCAGCCGAAGACGCCGCGGTAGAACTCCTTGGCCGCGTCGGCGTCGACGCTGTAGCACTCGGCCCAGCAGAAGGTGCCCTGATCGGTGACGGTGTCCAGGCCGCGGGTGGCGTGCGGCTGCCAGACGGCGAACTCGGCGCCGGTGGGGTCGCGGTAACCGGCCATCCGGCCGCTGTTGAAGACGTCGAACGGGGCGAAGCGGACGGTGCCGCCGCCGGCTTCGACGAGCGCGGTGGTCCGGTCGGCGTCGGGGGTGTTGAAGTAGATCGTCCAGCCGGGGCGGTCCGCGTTCTCGTTGAGCGGTCCGAGGGCGGCGACCGTGCGGCCGTCCTGCTGGAAGAAGCCGTAGCCGCCCCCTTCGGGCCCCGCCGTGGCGAAGGTCCAGCCGAACACGGTGTTGTAGAAGACCGCGGACGCGGCGATGTCCGGGCTGGCGAGGTCGAGCCAGTTCGGGGAGCCGGGGGTGAAGGCGGTGCTGAGCATGGTGGCGGTGCTCCTTGAACGGGCCCGTCGCGGCGGGGCACGGGCGGTGTCGGCGCCCCCCGCTGCCCTCCAGCCTGGCATCAGGACGCCCGGTGTCGCACCCGGGCGGTACGGTGCGTAGCGAAACTGCACCCGCACGGATAAGGGGGGCCCGGTGGCCAGGCAGGCGCAGGCGGACCAGCCGCCGCTGCCGCGCCAGCTCGCTCAGGTCGAGGGCGTGCTGGAGCGGATCACCTATGCCAACGAGGAGACGGGCTACACCGTCGCCCGGGTGGACACCGGGCGCGGTGCGAACGACCTGCTGACGGTGGTGGGCGCGCTGCTGGGGGCACAGCCGGGGGAGTCGCTGCGGCTGCACGGGCGGTGGGGGTCGCACCCGCAGTACGGCAAGCAGTTCGTGGTGGAGAACTACACGACGGTGCTGCCCGCGACGATCCAGGGCATCCAGCGCTACCTCGGCTCGGGGCTCATCAAGGGGATCGGGCCGCGGTTCGCGGAGCGGATCGTGGAGCGGTTCGGGGTGGACACCCTGGAGGTGATCGAGAACGAGCCGGGCCGGTTGATCGAGGTGCCGGGGCTCGGGCCGAAGCGCACCAAGAAGATCGCGGCGGCCTGGGAGGAGCAGAAGTCCATCAAGGAGGTGATGGTCTTCCTGCAGGGGGTCGGCGTGTCGACGTCGCTCGCGGTGCGGATCTACAAGCAGTACGGGGACGGCTCGATCGGGGTGGTCAAGAACGAGCCGTACCGGCTGGCGTCGGACGTCTGGGGCATCGGCTTCCTGACGGCGGACCGGATCGCGCAGGCGGTGGGCATCCCGCACGACAGTCCGGAGCGGGTGAAGGCGGGCCTGCAGTACGCGCTGTCGCAGAGCAGCGACCAGGGGCACTGCTACCTGCCCGAGGAACGGCTGATCGCGGACGGGGTGAAGCTGCTCCAGGTGGACATCGGGCTGGTGATCGACTGTCTGGCGGAGCTGGTGGCCGCGGAGGGGGTGGTGCGCGAAGCGGTGCCGGGGGAGGCGGGGGAGCCGATCACCGCCGTGTACCTGGTGCCCTTCCACCGGGCCGAGATCTCGCTGGCCAACCAGCTGTTGCGGCTGCTGCGTTCGGAGTCGGACCGGATGCCGTGGTTCGCGGACGTGGACTGGCCGGCGGCGCTCGGCTGGCTGGCGAAGCGGACGGGGGCGGAGCTGGCTCCGGAGCAGGAGCAGTCGGTGCGGTTGGCCCTGACGGAGAAGGTGGCGGTGCTGACGGGCGGTCCGGGCTGCGGCAAGTCGTTCACGGTGAAGTCGATCGTGACGCTGGCGCTGGCGAAGCGGGCGAAGGTCGTCCTGGCGGCGCCGACCGGCCGGGCGGCGAAGCGGCTGGCGGAGCTGACCGGGGTGGAGGCCTCGACGGTGCACCGGCTGCTGGAGCTGAGGCCGGGCGGGGACGCGGCCTACGACCGGGACCGCCCGCTGGACGCCGACCTGGTGGTGGTCGACGAGGCCTCGATGCTGGACCTCATCCTGGCGAACAAGCTGGTCAAGGCGGTGGCGCCGGGAGCGCACCTGCTGTTCGTGGGGGACGTGGACCAGCTGCCGTCGGTGGGCGCCGGCGAGGTGCTGCGGGACCTGCTGGCCGACGGCGGCCCGATCCCCTCGGTGCGGCTGACCAGGATCTTCCGGCAGGCGGCGCAGTCGGGCGTGGTGACCAACGCGCACCGGATCAACGAGGGCCTGCCGCCGTTGACGGAGGGCCTGCCGGACTTCTTCCTGTTCGTGGAGGACGACGCCGAGCAGGCGGCCGGGCTGACGGTGGACGTGGTGGCGCGGCGGATCCCGCAGCGCTTCGGGTACGACGCGCGCCGGGACGTCCAGGTGCTGGCGCCGATGCACCGGGGGCCGGCGGGCGCGGGGAACCTGAACACGCTGCTGCAGGCGGCGGTGACGCCGGCCCGGGAGGGGCTGGCGGAGCGCCGGTTCGGCGGCCGGACGTTCCGGGTGGGGGACAAGGTCACCCAGATCCGCAACAACTACGACAAGGGGCGCAACGGGGTCTTCAACGGCACGGTGGGAGTGGTGACCTCACTGAGCGTGGACGACCAGCGGTTGACGGTGGTCACCGACGAGGACGAGGAGGTGCCGTACGACTTCGACGAGCTGGACGAGTTGGCGCACGCGTACGCGGTGACGATCCACCGGTCGCAGGGGAGCGAGTACCCAGTGGTGGTGATTCCGGTCACCACGTCCGCCTGGACGATGCTCCAGCGGAACCTGCTCTACACCGCCGTGACCAGGGCGCGGAAACTCGTAGTGCTGGTGGGGTCACGGAAGGCGATCGGACAGGCCGTTCGCACCGTCAGCGCAGGTAGGAGGCACGCCGCGCTGGATCATCGGCTGGCGACTGGATGATTCTCCAATGGATGGTTGCCTCTATTGTTCTCTTGACGTGAAGAGATTTACGGCAGAGCCTGGAGTGGTGCCGATCTTGTCCGGTTCGTACCGGCTGCGGCGGCAGGTTTTGTAGGGGCGGTCCCTTTCGGGCCACCCCGGGTGCGCGGCTGTCCGCCAGATGGGGGATGGTAGAGACAGTCAGGGCACCTTGGAAGAGGATTCATTTCGTCGGTGAGGAAGACGTGAGCGACAACTCGGTAGTACTGCGGTACCAGGACGGCGAGTACGAGTACCCCGTCGTCGAGAGCACTGCGGGCAACGCCGGCTTCGACATCTCGAAGCTGCTCCCGCAGACCGGCCTGGTCACCCTGGACAACGGCTTCGGTAACACCGCCGCGTACAAGTCCGCGATCACCTTCGTGGACGGTGACAACGGCATCCTGCGGTACCGCGGCTACCCGATCGAGCAGCTCGCCGAGCAGGGCAGCTTCATCGAGACCGCGTACCTCCTGATCAACGGTGAGCTGCCGACCGCGGACCAGCTGTCGGAGTTCAACCGCGAGATCACCCAGCACACCCTGCTGCACGAGGACGTCAAGCGCTTCTACCAGGGCTTCCCGCGCGACGCCCACCCGATGGCGATGCTGTCCTCGGTCGTCGGCGCGCTGTCCACCTTCTACCAGGACAGCCACAACCCCTTCGACGCCGCCCAGCGCCACCTGTCGACGGTCCGCCTGCTGGCGAAGCTGCCGACGATCGCGGCCTACGCGTACAAGAAGTCGGTCGGCCAGCCGTTCGTCTACCCGCGCAACGACCTGAGCTACGTCGAGAACTTCCTGCGGATGACCTTCGCCGTCCCCGCCGAGGACTACGAGCTCAACCCGGTCGTCGTGAATGCGCTGGACAAGCTGCTGATCCTGCACGCGGACCACGAGCAGAACTGCTCGACCTCCACCGTCCGCCTGGTGGGTTCCAGCCACGCGAACCAGTTCGCCTCGATCTCGGCCGGCATCTCGGCGCTCTGGGGCCCGCTGCACGGCGGCGCGAACCAGGCCGTGCTGGAGATGCTGGAGAGCATCCAGAAGGACGGCGGCGACGTCGACGCGTTCATTCGCAAGGTGAAGAACCGCGAGGACGGCGTCAAGCTGATGGGCTTCGGCCACCGCGTGTACAAGGCGTTCGACCCGCGCGCCGCGCAGGTCAAGCTGCTGGCGCACGAGGTGCTCGGCCAGCTCGGCAAGTCCGACGAGCTGCTCGACATCGCGCTCAAGCTGGAGGAGCACGCGCTCCAGGACGACTTCTTCGTCTCGCGCAAGCTCTACCCGAACGTGGACTTCTACACCGGCCTGATCTACCGCGCCATGGGCTTCCCGACCAGCATGTTCACCGTGCTGTTCGCCCTCGGCCGGCTGCCGGGCTGGATCGCCCACTGGCACGAGATGATCAACGACCCGACCAGCCGGATCGGCCGTCCGCGCCAGATCTACACCGGCACCGCGATCCGCGACTACGTGGGCCTCGAAGCCCGCTGACGCAGGACCTGAAAGGGCCCGGCCGCTTCACGCGGCCGGGCCCTTCACCGTCCCGCACGAGGGTGGGAGAGGTACAGCGCACGACTCCGGGGCGGCCGCAGCCGGGGACGGCCGCTCAAAGCGTCCCAGACCCGCCACACCCCGGCGTCGTGCGCGAAGGCCGCCAACCGTCGGCGACCGTCCCGGGGCCCGCCGGAGCCCCGTCGGCGGCAGTGGTGGCCGTGCGGCGACGTGATGCCGTTCGCCACGTCTCCGCCCACCGAAAAACTGCCGCACTACCAACCTAAGACGTATCAGGGTGCGAGAAGTTACGCCCGGGGGGTGTGAGCTGCCTCTCGCCACGCTCCGTGTGCGGGCTGTGGCCCGCCCATATCACACCTCCCGGCGGCGGCTACGTCACCCTCCCCGCAGTCACGGCAACCGAGCGTGATAGGAATCGTGGCATTCCGGTACGGACCGCCCCGCACCCTCGCAGCGTGGCGGCGGAACTGGGGAGGGAGTGCGCAGATGGCCAGGAACGTCGTCGTCACCGGTGGTGGCACGGGTATCGGGTACGAAGTGGCGCGGCGGTTCGCCGAGGCGGGCGAACGGGTGGTGATCGTCGGCCGTCGGCGGGCGGTGCTCGAACGGGCCGCGGCCGACCTCGGACCGAACGTCACCCCACTGGTCCGCGACCTCGCCGACCCCGACGACGTCGAGGCTGCGCTGGGTGAACTGCCGGAGCGGATCGACGTGCTGGTGAACAACGCCGGCAGCCGGGAGACCGTGATCGGTGGCGGGCCGCACGCCCTGCTGGCCCGCTGGCGCGGCGACTTCGAGCGCAATGTGCTGACCGTGGTGCTGCTGACCGAGTCCATCCGCGACCGGCTCACCCCGGGCTCGGGCCGGGTGGTCACGGTCAGCTCGATCGCCGCCCTGAGCGGCGCCGGCTCGTACGGGGCCGCCAAGGCCTCGCTGCACGCCTGGAACCACTTCCTGGCCGCGCAGCTCGGCACCTCGGGGATCACGGCCAACATCGTCGCCCCGGGCACCGTGGCGGGCACCGAGTTCTTCGGCCCCCGGCTGGACGAGGCCGAGGTGTCCCGCCGGGCGGCCCGGACGCTGCTCGGCCGGATCGGCGAGGCGGGCGAGGTGGCCGCGGCGGTCTACTTCCTGGCCTCGGCGGAGGCCGGCTTCATCACCGGCGAGATCATGCACTGCAACGGCGGCGAGCTGCTCGGGCGCTGACCGCTCCGGGAGACGCCGAGGGGCCCGCCACCGCACGCGCGGTGGCGGGCCCCTCGGCGTTGCGGGGGCGCGGTCTCAGGGCCGGTCGGCGGGCTGGAACCGGCGCAGCCGGAGGCTGTTGGTGACCACGAAGACGGAGGAGAAGGCCATGGTGGCGCCGGCGATCATGGGGTTCAGGAGGCCGGTGGCGGCGAGGGGGAGGGCGGCGAGGTTGTAGCCGAAGGCCCAGGCGAGGTTGCCCTTGATGGTGGTGAGGGTGGTGCGGGCGAGGCGGATGGCGTCGGGGGCGGCGGTGAGGTCGCCGCTGACGAGGGTGAGGTCGGCGGCCTGGATGGCGGCGTCGGTGCCGGTGCCGAGGGCGAGGCCGAGGTCGGCGGTGGCGAGGGCGGCGGCGTCGTTGACGCCGTCGCCGATCATGGCGACGGTGTGGCCCTGGTGTTGGAGGGCGCGGATGGCGTCGACCTTGTCCTGGGGGAGGACTTCGGCGATGACGTCGGTGGGGTCGATGCCGATCTCGGCGGCGACGGTGTGGGCGGCGGTGGTGTTGTCGCCGGTGAGGAGGATGGGGCGTAGGCCGAGGGCGCGTAGTCGGGTGATGGCGTGGGCGCTGGTGGGTTTGACGGCGTCGGCGATTTCGAGGACGGCGCGGGGGGTGTTGTCCCAGGTGATGGTGACGGTGGTGCGTCCGGCGGTCTCGGCGGCGGTTCGGGCGGCGGCGAGGGCGGGGGGCAGGGGGTGGTGGTCGGGGTGGGTGTGGCGGCCGGCGGTGACGTGGTGGCCTTCGACGGTGCCGTGGACGCCGAGGCCGGGGAGGTTGTGGAAGTCATGGACGGGGGGGAGGGTGCCGAGGCGTTGGGTGGCGGCGGTGGTGATGGCGGTGGCGATGGGGTGTTCGGAGGCGTGTTCGAGGGCGCCGGCCAGGCGTAGGACGTCGGTTTCGGTGGTGTCGTGGGTGGTGTGGACGGCGAGGAGGGTCATGCGGCCGGTGGTGACGGTGCCGGTCTTGTCGAGGACGACGGTGTCGACGCGGCGGGTGGTTTCGAGGACTTCGGGGCCTTTGATGAGGATGCCGAGTTGGGCGCCGCGTCCGGTGCCGACCATGAGGGCGGTGGGGGTGGCGAGGCCGAGGGCGCAGGGGCAGGCGATGATCAGGACGGCGACGGCGGCGGTGAAGGCCTGGGTGGGGTTGTCGGTGGTGAGGAGCCAGGTGGTGAGGGTGGTGAGGGCGAGCAGGATGACGGTGGGGACGAAGACGGCGGAGATGCGGTCGGCGAGGCGTTGGGCAGCGGCTTTGCCGTTCTGGGCGTCTTCGACGAGGGTGGCGATGCGGGCGAGTTGGGTGTCGGCGCCGACGTGGGTGGCTTCGACGACGAGGCGGCCGCCGGCGTTGAGGGTGGCGCCGGTGACGGTGTCGCCGACGGTGACCTCGACCGGGACGGACTCGCCGGTGAGCATCGAGGCGTCCACCGCGGAGGAGCCCTCGACGACGGTGCCGTCCGTCGCGATCTTCTCCCCCGGACGCACCACGAACCGCATCCCGGGGGTCAGCCGGTCCACCGGCAGCCGGACCTCGACGCCGCCGCGCAGCACCGCCACGTCCTTGGCGCCCAGCCCGAGCAGGGCGTGCAGCGCGGCGCCGGCGCGGCGCTTGGAGCGGGCCTCCAGGTAGCGGCCGAAGAGGATCAGCACGGTGACCGCGGCGGCCGTCTCCAGGTACAGGGTGGAGGAGGCGTCGGTGGCGCCGATCGACAGCGAGAACTCGTGGCGCATGCCCGGCATCCCGGCCCGGCCCCAGAACAGGGCCCAGCACGACCAGCCGAAGGCGGCCAGCGTGCCGAGCGAGACCAGGGTGTCCATGGTCGCGGCGCCGTGCTTCAGGTTGGTCCAGGCGGCCCGGTGGAACGGCAGCCCGCCGTAGACGACGACCGGGCCGGTGAGGGCGAAGGCCAGCCACTGCCAGTTGGCGAACTGCAGGGACGGGATCATCGACAGCATGACCACCGGCACGCTGAGGACGGCGCTGATCAGCAGCCGGTCCAGCAGCGGGTCGGCCGCGCGCTCCGCCGGGGCGGGGGCCGGCCCGGCGGGCGCGGCGGCCGGTTCGACGGCCGGCGGTGCGGGGAGCTCGGCGGTGTAGCCGGTGTTCTCGACGGTGCTGATGAGGTCGGCGACGCTCACCGCCGGTCCGAAGTCGATCCGGGCCTTCTCGGTCGCGTAGTTGACCGTGGCCTCGACGCCCTCCATCCGGTTGAGCTTCTTCTCGATCCGGGCCGCGCACGCTGCGCAGGTCATCCCGCCGATCGACAGCTCGACGCGGTCGCGTACCGGGGCGGTGCCGTCCTGGTCACGCGGGCCGCCCGGGCCGGCGGCGGTGGTGGCCGGGGTGGCGGTGCTCATGCTGATCAGCTCCTTGGGGAGGGCGTACGGCGGGGGCCGGGGCGAGCGGCCCCCGCCGCACCGCGGGGCTCAGACGGACCGGCCGACCAGCTCGTAGCCGGCCTCGTCGACGGCCGCGCGGACCTGGTCGTCGTCGAGCGGGGCGGCGGAGGAGACCGTCACGGTGCCGGCCTTGGCGTCGGCCGCCACCTGGGTGACGCCGGCCAGCGCGGTGAGCTCCTTGCTGACCGAGCTCTCGCAGTGGCCGCAGCTCATGCCGGTCACGGTGTAGGTGATGGTGCTGGACATCGGGGCCTCCGGGAGGTCTGTTCGGCCGCGGGCGTACGCCCGGGCTCCCACTCTTGATGACACCATACCCCTGCGGGGTATTCCCCGAAGGGGGTGGTGCGGTGCGGATCGCATCGGGGACGCGGTCCGACAGCAGAGCGTATGCGCCCGGACACGCTGCGCCCGAATCCGCGCCGCGTGGCGCGGGCGCGTCCCGGGCGGCCGCCTCCCGGGGGGTGCGGACGATGAGCGTCCGTTATGTTCGAGAGGTGTTCCCGATCCGCCGAGCCCAGTCGCCCGCGGCCCCCACCGCCACGGGACTGCCGCCGGAGCGGCGGCGCGGCGCGCTGCTGGCGGCCGACCTCCAGGACGTACCGCTCTGGCGCCGGGCGAGCCCCGCGCTGATCGCGATCGTCCTGGTCGGGCTGGCCGACCTGCTCTCCGGCAAGGATCGCTACCTCGCCCCGCTGATGACGGTCGTCCCCACCATCGCCGCGCTCACCCTGCGGCCGCTCGAACTGCTGATGGTCTGCCTGCTCGGCCTGTTCGCGGTCTTCGGCCTCAGCCACTACGACGAGGTCGACAACGTCAACGACGAGCGCTTCCTCTACGGCGCGATGGTCAGCTATCTGCTGCTCACCGTGTTCTCCGCCTGGGTGGCCAAGATCCGCATGCGGCGGGCCGCCGCCTTCGCGGCCGTCAGCTCCGTCGCGGAGGCCGCCCAGCGCGCGCTGCTGCGGCTGCCCGGACCGGTGGTCGGTCCGCTGCACCTGGCCGTGCGGTACGTGTCCGCCGCCGACGCCTCCCGGATCGGCGGGGACCTCTACTCCGTGCTGGAGACCCCGCACGGCACCCGGGTGGCGGTCGGCGACGTCCGCGGCAAGGGGCTCGGCGCGGTGCAGACCGCCGCCGTGGTGCTCGGCTCGTTCCGGGAGGCGGCCTACGACGAGGCCGGGCTGCGCGGGGTCGCGGCGCGGATCGAGGCCAGCGTCGAGCGGCACGCCCCGGACGGGGAGTTCACCACCGCGCTGTTCGCCGAGTTCCGGGTGCCGGGCGTGATGCAGCTGCTGCAGTACGGGCACGTCCCGCCGATCCGGGTGGACCACGACGGCGGCGCGCACGTGCTGCACGCGCCCGACCCGTGGGTGCCGCTCGGCCTGGGCCGGCTGGCCGTCGGCGAGCCGACCACCTGGGAGCAGCCGTTCGGGCCCGAGGACGTGCTGGTGCTCTGCACCGATGGCGTGATCGAGGCGCGGCACCGCGAGCACGGCGACTTCTACCCGCTGGCGGAGCGGGTCGGCCCGCTGGTCCGGGGCGCGGCCCGCTCCGCGACGGAGCTGGAGGCGGCGGTCGGCCGGGTCTACGCCGACCTGCTGGAGCACACCGGCGGGGAGCTGCGCGACGACGCGCTGCTCCTGCTGATCTCCCGGACGGACCGGTAGGGCCGGGGCCGCTCCGGGGCTACTCCGCGCCGACCACCTCCGCCAGGGCGCGGAAGAGCAGGGCGGTGGAGGTGGCGCCCGGGTCCTGGTGGCCGACGCTGCGCGGGCCCAGGTAGGAGGCGCGGCCCTTGCGGGCCTGGAGCGGCACGGTGGCCAGCGCGCCCTGCTCGGCCGCGTCCGCCGCGGCCCCGACGGCCCGCGGCAGGTCGGCGCCGGCCGCCACCGCCTCGGCGTACGCGGCCAGCGCCGGGGTGTAGGCGTCGACGATGGTCTTGTCGCCCGGCTCCGCCTTGCCGAGGGTCTGGACCGCCCGCAGCCCCTCGGCCAGCGCCTCGCCGAAGGCGACCGGGTCGGCCGGCCCGGGCAGTGCGGCGCCCAGCGCGCGGAAGGCCTTGCCGTACAGCGGGCCGGAGGCGCCGCCGACCTTGGAGATCAGCGTGCTGCCCGTTTTGCTCAGGACCGCCCCCGGGCTGTCGGGGGCGAGCGAGTCCAGTGCGGTGAGCACGGCGGTGAAGCCGCGCCGCAGGTTGCTGCCGTGGTCGCCGTCGCCGATCGCGGAGTCCAGCTCGGTGAGCCGCCCCTGTTCCTCGTCGACCGCGGCCGCGATCGCGCGGACCCAGGCCTCGGCCAGTGCGGTGTCGAAGTCCATGACCGTCCTTCCTCCGTCAGGCCCGCTTGAGGGCGGGGGTGTCCACCGGGGCGTCCCAGAGTTCCAGCAACCGGGCGTCGGCCTTGGTCAGGGTGAGCGAGAAGCCCGCCATGTCCAGGCTGGTCACGTAGTTCCCGACCAGGCTGCGGGCCACCGTGATGCCGCGCTCGGCGAGCCGGGCGGCGACCTCGCCGAAGACGACGTACAGCTCCAGCAGCGGGGTGCCGCCGAGGCCGTTCAGCAGGGCGATCACCTCGTCGCCGGCGCTCAGGTGGTGGTCGGCGAGCACGGTCTCGACCACCTCGGCGGCGAGCTCACGGGCCGGACGGAGCTTCTCGCGGCGGCGGCCGGGCTCGCCGTGGATGCCGACGCCGACCTCGATCTCGTCCTCCGGCAGGTCGAAGCCGGGCTTGCCGGCGGCCGGGGTGGTCGCGGCGGTCAGCGCGATCGCGAACGACCGGGAGGCCGCGTTGACCCGGGCGCCCATGGCGGTGACCTCCTCCAGCGCGGCGCCGCGCTCGGCCAGCGCGCCGGCGATCTTCTCCACCACCACCGTCGCGCCGGTGCCCCGGCGGCCGGCCGTCCAGGTCGAGTCCTCGACCGCGACGTCGTCGTCGACCAGCACCGTGCGGACCTCGATGCCCTCCTCGGTGGCGAGCTCGGCGGCCAGCGCGAAGTTCATCACGTCGCCGGTGTAGTTCTTGACGACGAAGACCACCCCGGCGCCGGAGTCGACGGCCTTGGCGGCGGCCAGCATCTGGTCCGGCACCGGGGAGGTGAAGACCTCGCCGGGGCAGGCGGCGTCCAGCATCCCCGGGCCGACGAACCCGCCGTGCAGCGGTTCGTGGCCGGAGCCGCCGCCGGAGACCAGGGCGACCTTCGACGCCGCCGGGCGGACCGCGCGGGTGATCACCCGATGCGCGATGTCCACCGTCAACTCCCGGTGGGCGGCGGCGATTCCGGCCAGGGCGTCCTCCAGGACGCTCTCCGGGGTGTTGATCAGCTTCTTCACGGCGCTTCGCTCCCTCGGCAGACGGTGCTGACCCGACGCTACGCCAGACGGGGGTGGCCGGCACGGGGTGCGACACGCCCCCGGGCGGCCCGCGGTACGACACGCGGGGCCGGCCGGCCCCCTCCCGCGGAGCGCCGGGGCGGTCGTAGGGTCGGCGGTATGAGCGACTACGTGGGCATCGTCCTGGTCTCGCACAGCGCACAGCTCGCCGCCGGGCTGCGGGAGCTGCTGGCGGAACTCGCCTCCGGTGCGGTGCGGGTGGTGGTGGCGGCCGGGACGGAGGACGGCGGGCTCGGGACCAGCTACGACCTGATCGCCCGGGCCGTCACGGAGGCGGACGGCGGGGCGGGCGTGGTGGTGCTGGCCGACCTCGGCAGCTCGGTGCTGACCGCCGTCACGCTGCTGGAGGACGAGCCGCGGCCTGGGGTGGTGCTGGTGGACGCCCCGTTCGTGGAGGGCGCGGTCGCGGCCGCGGTGACGGCCTCCACCGGGGCGGGCGTCACCGAGGTGGCCGCGGCGGCCGAGGAGGCGCGGGCGTTCCGCAAGCTGTAGCGGGCGGCCCGCGCGGCTGGCGCCGGTGCGCGGCCGGTCCTGGGCGCGCGGTCCGGGCCCCGGCTACTTGGCGTCGGCGTAGCAGTCCACCACGGCGGTGGTGAGCGGGAACCGGACCGGGGTGTCCCCGAAGACCAGCCGGCGGGCCTCGTCGGCGGACTCGGCGACGGCGGCGGCCACCTCGTCGGCGAGGTTCGCCGGGGTGTGCACCACCACCTCGTCGTGCTGGAAGAACACCAGGTGCGGCCGGTCGTCCGGGCCGGTGGCGGGCAGCGCGTTCAGCCGGCGGCGCAGTGCCGCGAGCAGGGCGAGCGCCCAGTCGGCCGCACTGGCCTGGATCACGAAGTTGCGGGTGAAGCGGCCCCGGGCCCTCGCCGAGCGGCCGCCGGCCTCCCCGGCCGTCTCCGGCGCCTCGGTGAGGTCGAGCCAGTCGGCCGAGGGCGGCGGGCAGGCCCGGCCGAGCCGGGAGGCGACCACACCGCCGTCCTCGCCGGTCCGGGCGGCCGCCTCGACGTAGCCCATCGCGGCCGGGTAGCGCCGGCGCAGGGTGGCGAGGAGCACGCCGATGTCCCCGCTGGTCTGGCCGTACATGGCGCCGAGCAGACCGAGCTTGGCCTTGTCGCGGTCCCCCTGGAAGGCGGAGGCGGCCAGCGCCTCGTAGAGGTCCCCGCCGGCGGCGGTGCGGGCCAGGCCGGCGTCCTGGGAGAGCGCGGCCAGGACGCGGGGCTCCAGCTGGGCGGCGTCGGCGACGACCAGCAGCCAGCCCGGGTCGGCCACCACGGCGCGGCGCAGGATGCGCGGGATCTGCAGCGCGCCGCCGCCCCGGCTGGCCCAGCGGCCCGAGACCACGCCGCCGACCACGTACTCGGGGCGGAACCGGCCGCCGCGGGCCCAGGCGTCCTGCCAGGCCCAGCCGTGCGCGGCGTGGATCCGGGAGAGCTCCTTGTAACGGATCATCAGCGCGGCGGCCGGGTGGTCCACCGCCTTCAGCTCCCAGGACCGGGTGGATCCGAGCTGGACGCCCCGGTCGGCGAAGGCGCGCAGCACCTGGCTGTGCGAGTCGGGGTTGAACGGCCTGCCGCCGAGGGCCTCCTGGAGCTCGACGGCCAGCTCGGCGAGCAGCCTGGGCTGGGTGCCGGGGACGGTCGGACGGGGGCCGAGCAGCTCGGTGAGCAGCCGGTCGTGGACGTCGGTGCGCCAGGGCAGGCCGTCGTGCGCCATCTCGGCGGCCACCAGCGCGCCGGCCGACTCGGCGGCGACCAGCAGCCGGAACCGGGCGCGGTCACCCGGCTCGGCGATCGCGGCGAGCCGGCGCTGCTGTTCGGCGTGGACGGCCGCCACGGCGGCCAGCGCGTCGGCCCCGGGCGGGAGTTGCAGCCGGTCGGGGGCGAACAGGGTGTCCTGGCCGTCCCCGGAGTCGGCGGAGCCGGGCTCGGGCAGGTCGGCCGGGACGGGCCGCCCGTTCAGCCGGGCCCAGGCGGCGCCGAGCGAGCGGGGCGCGCCGAACCGGCCCTCGTACGCCAGCAGCAGGGCCTCGGTCAGCCGGAGGTCGTGGCAGCGGGCGAGCCGGTCGGGCAGCCGGGGGAGCAGCGGCGCGTAGGCGCTGTCGGCGGCCGCCCAGACCCAGCGCGGGTGCTCGGCGGCCTCCCGCTCGGCGACGGCGGCCGCGAGGTCCGCCACGGCGGCGGGCGGCCCGAGCGGGGCCCCGGCGTCGTCGAGGGGGAGCAGCCGGCCGCCGGGGCCGTGCGGGTCGGGGACGAGGGCGATCCGGGGTGCCACGGGGGCTCCTCCTCTCGGGCGTACGGGCTGCGGACCTCGACGGTAACCGGTGGGTACGACAACCGGCGCAGGCGCGCGTGCCGATCCGTGCGCCCGTGCGCCGACGGTGCGCCGCCCGCCGGGCCGGACGCGTGTGCCCGGCCGTTGCCACGGCGTAGGGTCGGCGAAATGACCGAGAACCCGTTCTTCAAGCCCAGCACCCTGGTCTACGAACTGCCTCCCTTCGCCGAGATCCGGGAAGAGCACTACCTGCCCGCGTTCGAGCGCGGGATGGTCGAGCAGCTCGCCGAGATCGCCGAGATCGCCGCCAATCCGGAGCCGCCGACCTTCGACAACACCCTGATCGCGCTGGAGCGCTCGGGTGCGCTGCTGAAGCGGGTCCGGGCGGTCTTCGACAACCAGGTCTCCTCGGACACCACCCCGGGCGTGGACCGGCTGGACACCGAGATCAGCCCGAGGCTGGCGGCCCACCGGGACGCGATCCACCTGGACGCCGCGCTGTTCGCCCGGATCGAGGAGCTGCACGGGCGACGGGACGGGCTCGGCCTGGACGCGGAGTCGCGGCGGCTGCTGGAGCGGCGGCACACCGCCTTCGTCCGGGCCGGCGCCCGGCTCGGCGCCGCCGACCAGCGGCGGCTGCGCGGGCTGAACGCCGAACTGGCCGCCGGCGCCTCGGCGTTCCGCCGCAACGTGTCGGCGGACTCGAAGGCGCGGGCCCTGGTGCTGGACTCCGCGGCCGAGCTGGCCGGGCTCTCGCCGGACGCGATCGCCGGCGCGGCCGCGAACGCCCGGGCGCTCGGCCACGAGGGCAAGTACGTGCTGAACCTGAAGAACTTCTCCAACCAGACCGAGCTGGCCTTCCTCACCGACCGCTCGGTGCGCGAACGCCTGCTGGCGGCCTCGCTGGGCCGGGCGGCCGACGCCAACGGCCCGCTGGCGATCCGGATGTCCGCGCTGCGCGCCGAGCGGGCCCGGCTGCTGGGGTACGACACGCACGCGGCCCACGTGGTGGCGGACGAGACGGCCGGCACCGTCGAGGCGGTCGACGCGCTGCTGACCCGGCTGGTGCCGCCGGCGGTGGCCAACGCGCGGCGGGAGGCGGTCGAGCTGGCCGCGGCGGCGGCCGTCGACGGCGTCGAGGAGATCGCCGCGCACGACTGGGCGTACTACTCGGAGCTGGTCCGGCAGTCCTCCTACCAGGTGGACGCGGCCGCGCTGCGCCCGTACCTGGAGCTGGAGCGGGTGCTGCGCGACGGGGTCTTCTTCGCCGCGAACCTGGCCTACGGGGTGACCTTCACCGAGCGGCCGGACCTCCCGGCGTACCACCCGGACGTGCGGGTCTTCGAGGTGTTCGAGGAGGACGGCGGCTCGCTCGGCCTCTTCCTCGCGGACTTCCACGCCCGGGCGTCCAAGCGCGGCGGCGCCTGGATGGACGAACTGGTCACCCAGTCGCGGCTGCTGGGCCGGCGGCCGGTGGTGATGAACAACCTGAACGTGCCCCGCCCGGCCCCGGGCGAGCCGGTGCTGCTCTCCTGGGACGAGGTGCGCACGCTGTTCCACGAGTTCGGCCACGCGCTGCATGGGCTCTTCTCGGACGTGCGCTACCCGTACTTCGCCGGGACGGACGTGCCGCGGGACTTCGTGGAGTTCCCCTCGCAGGTCAACGAGATGTGGATGGTCCGGCCCGAGGTGCTGGCCAACTACGCGAAGCACCACGTGACCGGCGAGCCGCTGCCGGCCGAGCTGGTCGAGCGGATGGCGGCGGCCGACGGCTTCGGGCAGGGGTTCCGGACCGTGGAGTACCTGGCGGCGGCCCTGCTGGACCTGGCCTGGCACACCGTGGCGCCGGGCCAGGAGATCGCGGACGCCGAGGAGTTCGAGGCGCAGGCGCTGGCGAAGGCCGGGCTCGCGGTGGCGGCGATCCCGCCGCGCTACCGGACGGCGTACTTCTCGCACATCTTCGCCGGCGGGTACAGCGCGGGGTACTACGCGTACATCTGGTCCGAGGTGCTGGACGCGGAGACGGTGGACTGGTTCGAGGGGAACGGCCGGGGGGTGCGGGAGAGCGGCGAGGTGTTCCGCCGGGAGCTGCTCTCGCGCGGGGACAGCCGGGACCCGCTGGACTCCTTCCGGGCGGTGGTCGGGCGTGACCCGAGGACCGGGCCGCTGCTGGCCCGCCGCGGTCTGGCCTGAGCCGGTTCGAGCCCGGTGCCGGGCCTCGCGCGGTGGCCCGTCCCGTGGGCCTGGGTTCTCGTGGTCGGGGCGGGCCACCGGGCCTCAGCGGGGCGTGACGGTCACCGTGACCGGGGTGCCCGGGCGGGTGTGCGGCAGGCGGATCCGGGCGGTGCCGGCCCGGCCGCCGGCCGGCTGGTCGACCTCGACCCGGGCCGCCGGCGTGACGGTGATCCGCGCACCGGCCGGGAAGGTGGCGGCGGGCAGCACCAGGTCGGTGGTCCGGCCGCTGCCGTCGGCGTTCCAGCGCACCACGTGCCCGCCCGCCGCGGCGCCGGTGCGCACGGCCGTCCCGGCGACCGCCGCCGGGTAGGGGCCGAAGACCGGCTCGTCGCCGGGGGCGGGGCGGCCGGCCGGATCGAACGCGCAGTAGCCGCCGTTGCCCCGGCACCAGTACCACATCGTCCAGCCGGCGGCGAAGCCGTCCATGGCGGCGACCTGACGGCGGACCAGCTGGGAGTTGCCCGGGGTCCGCGCGTCCGGCGGGCCCCACTCGCCGACCAGGACCGGCAGGCGGTGGGCGGCGGGGTAGGCGGTGATCGCGGCGGTGTAGTTCTCGACGAAGCCGCCGGAGGGGTCCCAGTCGGCGCCGCCCTCGACCGCGGTGTCGTAGAAGTGCGGCGCGTAGCCGAGCCGGGGCGCGCCGGGGCGCGGGTCGCCGAAGCCGGGCAGCCGGGTGGGGACGCCCTGGCCGACCAGTACCGTCGGCTCGACGAACAGCCAGGCGCGGGAGTCCACGCGGCGCACGGCCCGGATCAGCCGGCGGTACATGTCGGCGAGCCGGCCCTGTTCGAGGGCGGCGGAGGAGGCGGCGAGCACGGCCGGGTCGGTCGGGTCGCCGTCCACCGGGCCGAACGGCTCGTTGAACAGGTCGTAGCCCAGCAGCGAGGGGTGGCCGCGCAGTTCGCGGGCCAGCCGGGTGTAGAAGTCGGCCTGCCAGGCGCGCAGGTCGGGGTCGTCGTAGAGGTGGCGGAAGGCCGCCTGGACGGCGGGCTGGAAGTAGCCGGCGAACCAGTCGTCCGGGTCCGGGGTGAACGGCAGGCCGTCGTCGCGGGTGGCCCAGAGCGGGACGCCGCGGTCCCCGCCGCCGAACTTGGGCCCGTAGACGTCCTGGTGGAAGTCGACCAGGGCCAGCACGCCGTAGCGGTCGGCCCAGTCCAGCACCCGCTGCACGCGGTGCAGTTCGGTCGGGTCGAGGTGCCCGCGGACGGGCTCCAGCCTGGTCCAGGAGACGGCCACCCGGACCAGGGTGAAGCCCTGGGCGGCCAGGGTCGCGATGTCCTGTTCGGTGGCCTCGGCGTACTTGTCGAGGTTGAAGCCGCGGAGCCGCAGCCGGCGGCCGGTGGCGTCGGTGAGGTCGGTGGTGCCGTCCGGCGCGGTGGCGGTGCCGGTGGGGAACCCGGCCCGGAACGGGGCCGGTGACCGGGAGGCGTCCGGCGACGCGGCCAGGGCGGGGGTGGGGGCGGCCAGGGCGGCGGTGGCGGCGAGTAGGAGGGCAACGGCGGTGCGGCGCAAGCGCATCGGTACCTCGCGGGAGCTCGCGGAGCGTGGGGGTGGGGCCCGATGATGCCCGAACTGGCATGCACAGCACAAGAGTTCAGCTCGACGCCGGGTCCTGCGCCGGGGCCGGCAGGGCGGCGGTCGGCAGGTCGGCGGCGGCGGCCAGCCGGCCCCAGAGGAGGTCGGCGAGCGCCTGCACCATCCGGGTGCGCGAGCACGGTCTGGACTCCAGCCACCAGTCCCCGGCGGCCAGCACCATGCCGGTGATCCCCCGGCCCCAGGCCTCCGCGAGGAGTTCCCGGTCGGCCCCGAGGTCCACCTGGCTCTGCACGGCCCGGGTGATCTCCTCGGCGATCTGCCGCAGCGCCGGGGCGAGCGCGTTGCCGACGCCGGACGGGTCGCCGGGCTCGGGGTGGGTGAGCAGCCGGTAGACCTGCGGGCGGGCCTCGATCCCGGCGAGGTAGGTGTCCAGCACGTGCTCGACGCGGTCGCGGCGCTCCAGCGGTTCGCTCAGCGCGGCCCGTACGGCGGCCAGCAGGCCGCTGGTGTGGCGCTCGGTCAGTGCCCGGATCAGGCCGTTCCGGTCGCCGAAGTGGCGGTAGAGGATCGGCTTGGTGATCCCGGCCTCGGCCGCGATGGCGTTCATGCTGGCGCCCGGGCCCTCCCGCTGGACCACCCGGTCGGCGGCGTTGAGCAGCTGCTCCCGGCGGGGTGCGTCGGAGGGCGGCATGAGGTCTCCTGGCGGGTCTGGCCGACGGGGGTTGCGGCTACGGGGTGGTGCGGGCGGTCGGGCGGAGCGGTCGGGGGCGTACGGGGGCGTGGCGCGGGGCAGGCGTGCCGCGGAGCTGCCCGGCGGGGGCGTCCACGGCCCCGGGGCGTTGACATTCCTACCTATGAGTAGCAGACTCCCCGCGATGTTACCCCCGGTAACACCTGTCCGACACCCCCACTGCCCCGCCCTTGCATCCGCCGCCCCGCCGGGCGGCGAGGGGCCCCTTCGACCGGAGGCATCATGAGCACGTTCTCGCTGGACCCGGGTGCGGACCAGCTCGCCGTACGCGACTGGCTGCACGGCTTCGCCGCCGACGTGATGCGCCCCGCCGCGGCCGAGTGGGACGAGCGCGAGGAGACCCCCTGGCCGGTCATCCAGGAGGCCGCCAAGCTGGGGATCTACTCCCTGGACTTCTACGCCCAGCAGTACTTCGACCCCTCCGGCGTCGGCATCCCGATCGCCATGGAGGAGCTGTTCTGGGGCGACGCGGGCATCGGCCTCTCGATCGTCGGCACCACGCTGGCCGCCGTCGCCGTGCTCGCCAACGGCACCGACGAGCAGATCGGCACCTGGGCGCCGCAGATGTTCGGCACCCCGGACGACCTCAAGGTGGCCGCCTTCTGCTCCTCCGAGCCGGACGCCGGCTCCGACGTGTCCGCGCTGCGCACCCGGGCCGTCTACGACGAGGCCAAGGACGAGTGGGTGCTGAACGGCACCAAGACCTGGGCGACCAACGGCGGGATCGCCGCCGTCCACGTGGTGGTGGCCGCCGTCGACCCGGCGCTCGGCGCGCGCGGCCAGGCCTCCTTCGTGGTGCCGCCGGGCACGCCCGGGCTGAGCCAGGGCCAGAAGTTCAAGAAGCACGGCATCCGCGCCTCGCACACCGCCGAGGTGGTCCTGGACGGCGTCCGACTGCCGGGGCACTGCCTGCTCGGTGGCAAGGAGAAGCTGGACGAGCGGCTGGCCCGGGCCCGCGAGGGGGCCAAGCGCGGCGGCGGCCGGGGCAACGCGGCGATGGCCACCTTCGAGGCCTCCCGGCCGGCCGTCGGGGCGCAGGCGATCGGCATCGCCCGCGCCGCGTACGAGGTGGCGCTGGACTACGCGAAGACCCGGGTGCAGTTCGGCCGCCCGATCATCGACAACCAGGGCGTGGCCTTCCAGCTGGCGGACATGAAGACCCGGATCGACGCCGCCCGGCTGCTGGTCTGGCGGGCCTCCTGGATGGCGGCGAACAACCAGCCGTTCACCGCCGCCGAGGGCTCGATGTCCAAGCTCTACGCGGGCGAGACCGCCAAGTGGGTCACCGCGCAGGCGATGCAGATCCTCGGTGGCAACGGCTTCACCCGCGAGTACCCGGTCGAGCGGATGCACCGGGACAGCGCGATCTACTCGATCTTCGAGGGCACCAGCGAGATCCAGCGGCTGGTGATCGCCCGGGCGATCTCGGGGATGCCGATCCGCTGAGTGCGGCGGGGCCGGGCGGCGCGACCGACGGGTGCGCCCGTGCGTCCGTCCGGCCCGGGCCGGTCAGAACCGGGGCGGCCGGCCCTCCAGGAAGGCGGCGAGACCCTCGCGGACGTCCGGGGCCTCCCGGGAGCGGCGCTCCCAGGGGTGCAGCGCCTCGGCGGCCCGCTCCGGCGGGACGGCCAGCGCGGCCTTGACCGCGCCGATGGTCTGCGACGAGCGGGTGGTCAGCAGCCGGGCGAACTCCAGCGCCCCGGCGTCGAGTTCGGCGCCCGGCAGGACCCGGTCGGCGAGACCGAGCGTGAGGCACTCCCGGCCGGTCACCAGCTCGCCGGAGAAGAGCAGGTACTTGGCCCGCGACGGGCCCACCAGGCGGGCCAGCCGAAGGGTCGGCACCGCAGGGTAGACCACCCCGAGCTTGGCCGGGGTGATGCCCAGCCGGGCGTCCTCGGCGACGAACCGCAGGTCGCAGGCGACGGCCAGCTGACAGCCGCCGCCGACGCAGGCGCCGTGCACCACCGCGACGGTCGGATGCGGGAAGTCCGCCAGCGCCTCCTCGGCCGCGACGTTGACGGCGTGGTAGTCGTCGGCGCGGTCCGGGTCGGCGTAGATCCCGGACAGTTCGGCGATGTCGGCGCCGGCGCTGAAGGTGCCGCCCGCGCCGGTGACCAGCAGGGCCCGCAGACCGGGCTGCTCGGCGAGCCGGAGCAGGACCTTCGGCAGGGCCTGCCAGATCGCCAGGGTGACGGCGTTGCGCCGGTGCGGCCGGGCGAACTCCAGCACCGCGACGCCGTCCTCGCCGGTGTAGGCGTGGAGGCCGTCGACGTGGGTGGGCAGCGGGGAGCGGTCCCGCGTGAGCAGCGGCTGGTCCATGCGCACCTCCGGAGTTCGTGGTGCGGACACTCTCTCAGGCGCGGCCGCGGCCCCGTCGGGCGGACCGTCCGCCGCCGGGCGGCGAACGGTCAGGCGGGCCGGGTGCCGTAGTCGCCGAGGCCGTGCTCGGCCATGTCGAAGCTGCGCCGGGCGTTCTCCAGGGCCTCCGGCAGCACGTCGGCGGCCCGTTCGCCGGCCAGCATCCGGCGGTGGTTCTCGTTGGTCAGCGCCAGCCGGACGCTCATCAGCTGGGCGGCCGCGACCTGGGCCCGGAGCCGGTCGCCGGCCGGGTCCTGGGCGAGCAGCTCGGCGGCGAGCAGCTCGTTCGCCGCCCGGCCCCACGCGGTGGTCGCGCGCAGGGTCAGTGCCGGTGTCCGGTGGATCAGGCGGATCACGTCGAGCACGAAGCGGTCGTCGCTCAGACCGGTGGCCGGGTCGAACCGCTCCAGGCCCGCCGCGAACCCGGCGCGCAGCGCGGCCACCGCCGAGACGCCCGGGGCACGGTCGCGGACCGCCTCGGCGGCCTCGCCGGTGTGCCGCTCCATCGGGCTCATGACCAGGTCTTCCTTGGACGGGAAGTAGTTGAAGACGGTCATCTTCGAGACGTCGGCCGCGGCGGCGATCTCGGCGACCGACACCTCGTCGAAGCCGCGCTCGGCGAAGAGGGCGATCGCGCTGTGCCAGATCCGACGGGCCGTCTGGCGCTTCTTGCGCTCGCGCAGGCTCAGTGCCGCGTCCGCGGCCGCCTCCACTGCCTCGGGCCCGGTGGTCGTGCTGCGCTCTGCCATGGCAGGACTGTACCAGGATCAAAGATCGATCGGGCCTAATGATGGACTTTGGCGAATCATTGACTCCAGCGAACAATTGACCGGGTCAAAAATACCTGCCATGGTGAGGGCGCGCCGCCGAGCCGCACCTGTCCGGTGCGGTCCGGTCCGTAGCCGAATGCCCGAATTCCACGATCCCCGGGGGGACTTCCCATGGCCGCCACCGCGCCGGCAGCAGCTCTGATGACGGAGCCCCAGCGCAAGCTGGGCATGCTGCTCTGCCTGATCACGATCGTCCTGGCGGTGCTCGACATGAACATCGTGTCGGCCGCCACCGTGCCGATCGTCCAGGACCTCGACCCCGTCCACGGCGTCGACCGACTGCCCTGGCTGGTGAGTGCCTTCGCCCTGGCGGCGACGGCGCTGCTGCCGCTCTACGGCAAGCTCTGCGACCTCTACGGTGCCAAGCGGGCGCTGCTGGGGGCGGTCGGCGTCTTCCTGCTCGGCTCGGCGCTCTGCGGAGCGGCCCAGTCGATGACCGAGCTGATCGCCTTCCGGGCGGTCCAGGGCATCGGCGGCGGCGGGCTGATGAGCGTGACGATGGTGGTGATGGCGCAGCTCAAGGACCCGGACGACGCCAAGGGCGGCGGTGGCGGCGTCGGCGGCATCGTGGGCGGCGCGGGCATGGCCGTGGGCCCGCTGATCGGCGCGCTCCTGGCGGACCACCTCGACTGGCGCTGGATCTTCTACATCAACCTGCCGCTCGGCCTGCTCGTCCTGGTCGGCTCCGCGCTCGTGCTCAAGCTTCCGCGTTCGGCCGGCCGGCGCGGCCTGGACTTCCTGGGCGCCGCCCTGGCGGCCGCGTTCGCCACCGGGCTGCTGCTGGTGACCGAGTGGGGCGGCAAGACCTACGCCTGGACTTCGCCGGAGATCCTCGGTCTGGCCGCCGCCACCCTCGCGGCCCTCGGCCTCTTCCTGTGGCGCCAGGCCACCGCCGCCGAGCCGGTCCTGCCGCTCTCGCTGTTCCGCATCCCGGAGATCCGGATCGGCTTCGCGGTGCAGGGGCTGGTCGGAATGGGCCTGATGGGCGCGATCATGTACGTGATGCTGTACCTGCAGGTGGCCCGCGGGGTCGCCGCGACCTCCGCCAGCCTCTATCTGATCCCGATGGCGCTCGGCATGACGGCGGTCGGTCTCGCGGCCAACCGGTTCGCCGCACGGGGCTGGTCGGTCCGGGCGATCCTGGCCTCCGGCGCCGCCTGCGCCACGGTGGCCCTGCTGCTGCTCGGGCTGAGCGGCCCGGACACCTCGCTCTGGCTGGTGCGGGCCGAGCTCGTCCTGCTGGGCCTCGGCCTCGGCCAGTTGATCGGCCGCCTCATCACCGTCGTCCAGGAGGCCGCCCCGGCCCACCAACTGGGTGTCGCCACCACCGGTGTCCGGTTCTTCCAGACGCTCGGCAGCGCGCTGGGCGCCGCGCTCTTCGGCACCGTGCTGGCCCGGGTCTTCGACAGCGGCGAGCCCGGTACCGCGCTCGGTGCGGTGGGCCGGCTGACCGGCGCCGCCAGGACGCACGCGGTGCACAGCTTCATCGGCGCGGTGGACGTGGTGTTCCTCTCGGCGGCCGGGGTGATGGCGCTGGTCCTCGTCTTGGCCCTGCGGCTGCGGCCGCGCCCGGTGCCCGAGCCGGTGGCGCAGGGGCAGGCGCTGGCCGCCTGAGCGGGGTACGGGGTAGGAGCGGTGCGGCGCGGGGCCCGGTGGACGACCGTCCACCGGGCCCCGCGCCGTGCGCCGCCGTCAGCCGGTCGGCTGCCACTCGTGGGCGAGCAGCGACCAGATCTCGGAGTCCTGGTGGACGCCGTTGACCAGGTACGACTCCCGCAGGACACCGTCCAGCCGCATGCCCAGCCGCTGCGCGAGCGAGCGGCTGCGGAGGTTGGTCGGGCTGGTGTGCCACTCCAGGCGGTGCAGGCCGCGGGTGGTGAACGCGTAGTCGACCAGGTGGCGGACGGCGGCGCCGACCAGGCCCCGGCCCTCGCCAGCGGGCTCCGTCCAGACGCCGATCTCGGCGACCCCGGCGACGGCGTCGAAGGAGACGAACATCGTGCCGCCGACCAGCGTGCCGTCCAGCCAGATGCCGTAGAGCCGGCCGGCGTCGGCGGCCTGCCGGTCGGCGTAGCCCTGCAGGGTGGCGCGGGCCGACGTCAGGTCGGTGGAGCGGTGGGCCCAGGTGATCCACGGGTTCATGTGGTCGCGGGCGCGGTCCATGTGGGTCAGGAACTCGGCGGCCTGCCACGGTTCCAGAGGGCGCAGTTCGGCACGGTCGGCGAGCGGGACGGCGAACATCGGCGGGCCTTTCGGGCGGGGCCGGGTGGGGGGCGGGGGCGCGGCCCGGCCGTTCCGGCATACATAACAAACGTTTGGTAGGTACCATACCGCCTATGACACCAGCCCGGGGAGACCATGAAGCCCGCCGCGAGGACGTCTCCGAGGCGGTCTGGCGGGTGCTCTCCTCGCGCGGCTTCGAGGGGCTGACGCTGCGTGCGGTGGCCGCCGAAATGGGCGCCTCCACCGGTTTGTTGACGCACTACTTCCCCAACAAGCGGGCGCTCGTGGCACACGCCCTCGACGTACTGGACCGGCGTTCCCAGCAGCGGCCGCGCCGGACCGCCCCGGCGGACGGCAGCCCGCCGCCGCCCGCCGGACTGCCCAGGCTGCGGGCGGCTCTGCTCGACATCCTCCCGCTGGACGGGGCCGGCACGGCCGGCAACCGGATCTGGGTCGGCTCCTGGGACGTCGCGCTGGCCGACCCGGAGCTGGCCGCCGCGCACGCGGCCCGCTACGGGCGGGCGCGGGCGCTGCTGGCCGAGTCGGTGGCCGCCGCGCAGCGGCTGGGGGAGCTGCCGGACGGCGTGGACGCCGGGCAGCTCGCCGCGGGGGCGCAGGCCTTCGCGCTGGGGCTGGTGGTGCAGGCGCTGTTCGCCCCGGCGGAGTTCCCGCCCGAGCGGCAGGTGGCGCTGCTGGACGCCTATCTGGCGGGGCTGCCCGGAGCGGCCGCCGGCCAGGGTTGAGCGGAGCCGAGCGGGACTTCGCGGCGCCGAGCGGCGTCGAGCGGCGCCTCGCGGCGCCGAGCGGCGTCGAGCGGGGCTCCGCGGCGCCGGGGACGGCCCGCGGCTGCCGTCCCCGGCGCGGCACCGGAGGCGAGCGGCGTGGCGGCCCCGGGGGGTGTTGTCTGATTCGCCCGTTGTTTCCGTTCGGGCCGTACGACCGGTTCGTACCGGTGTTTCCCCCGGTGTCGTTTCCGCCCCCACCACGACACGCATTGTCACGGGCTATGCGCGTTCGGTACACGTGATTTTCCGGCGGCCCGGCCGTGCAAAGCCCTCGCCGAGGGCGTGGCCTGCGGGAATTCGGTGCGGTGCCCCCAGCAGGATTCGAACCTGCGACCTACCGCTTAGAAGGCGGGTGCTCTATCCGCTGAGCTATGGGGGCGGGACGGACGGCGCCCTGATGGGCGTGACCGTTGCCGGGATCGGGCGACGAGCGCGCGGGGCGCCCGCTGTCCGGCCCCTGCCTGAGGGTGGGGTGGGGGTTGGCGGGGCCTTGCCCTGTCGGGGACAGGATAAGGGTGTCCAGAACCTCGGCCGGGTGTAACAACACCGTCGCGGGTGTGTCGGCTTCGGTGGAGCGGTCCGATAATCGCAGGTGACGGCCGTGCGTGCAGCGGTCTGGCCCGCTTCGGCGCCGGACGTTGTGCAGTCGTTACGGGGCTGCCGCCCCACCCGTTATGGATTCGGCACGGAGAAACTACCGGTCTCGGTGCGGGTGGGGGGCCGTATTCGGGTTCGTTCGGTCGGATGACGTGGGCGGACGGCCGGGCAGGCCACCCCTGGGGGTGCGCGGGTACGGCGGGAAGCGGGGCGTTTGTTGTCATGGCCCCGTAGAAGCCAGGCCGAAAGTAGGACCGGAAGGGCCGAAATTCACCCCTGTGGGTGACACCGGTTTTCCACAGGGCCGACTTGTCCACAGGATTTCCGATCTGCCTGGTGCGGATTTCCCGGGAAGCGCACTCTCAACTCGCGCCGGTCGATTCCGTACGGTGCATCCGGGAGAACGGAGCGTGTTCTGTGAACGAGACCCAGGTGACGGTCATCGGCAATGTCGCGACCGAGGTGAGCTGCACGCGGACGGCGGACGGGGTGGCGGTGGCCAACTTCCGGCTGGCGTCGACGGAGCGCCGGTACGACCGGCTGCGGGAGGCCTGGGTGGACGGCGAGACGCAGTGGGTGACGGTGACGGCCTGGCGGGCGCTGGCCGCTCACCTGATCGGCTCGCTGTCGAAGGGTGATCCGGTGGTGGTGAGCGGGCGGTTGAGGGTCCGGGAGTGGATGGACGGTGAGGCGCGGCGCAGCAGAGTCGAGATCGACGCCCGGTCGGTCGGGCACGACCTCAGTCGTGGCACCGCCGTCTTCACGTGGGGTGCGGCCTCGCGGGCGGAGCCGGCGGAGGGTCGGGAGGTGTCCGTGGGCGAGGCGGTACCGGGCTGGATCGCGGACGCACTGCAGGCGCGGAGGGCGGCCGTCGACCCGCCGGTGGCACCCCTGTTGGCGGTCGCCGGGGTCGGGGCGCGGGTGGACGGCAGGGGAACGGAGGGTGACGCCCTGGCTTCTTCGGTCTGACCGTCGACCGGTCTCAACTGTCGACAAATATGTTGATCGAGACGGTTGTTGTGCCCGCGCGTGCAAACACCGGACCGGTTAAGTGAAAGATCGGGAGTTTCTGGCTGATCGTCAGCTTGTGTGGATGATGGGAGCATTGATAACGATACAGATACGGAATCGTCCTGATTTCGCATGGGGGTTTGCGCGCCTCCCTGGCTCAATAGGATTCGTCTGGTTCACACACGTGCAGCGGCGCCACAGGGGGCGCGGCAATGCAAGGCGGGCAGCCCATCGGCATGGCCCGGCCCGGAGGGATCCCAGATGTTCCAGAGGCAGGGGCGGAGTCTTCCGCGCATAACCACTGTCATGCTCACGACCAGCGTAGCGCTGGGCGGGAGCCTGCTCGCAGCCGGTGCGGCGGCTGCGGCCGACGCACCGGGTGCGGGCGTCACGGCGGTGATCCAGCCGACCATGCAGAGCGAGGAGATCGCCATCGAGGGCGGTCACTCCGTTCAGGGCGGTCTGTTCACCCTCAAGACGGCCAACGGCGAGCTTCGTACGTACTGCATCGACATCGACCACCCGGTCAACATCGAGAGCAGGGTCGAGTACCAGGAGTCGGACTGGAAGTCGAGCTCGCTCGGCCGCAAGGAGAAGGCTCAGGACGCCGCCAAGATCCGTTGGATCCTGGAGAACTCCTACCCGCAGGTCACCGACCTCAAGAAGCTGGCCGACGCGGCCGGTATCAAGGACGGTCAGCTCACCGCCGACGACGCCGCCGCGGGCACCCAGGCCGCGATCTGGAAGTTCTCCGACGGCAAGAACGCCACCCCGGTCGACGCGCAGGCCAAGAAGCTGCGCGACTACCTGGTCAGCGACGCCAACAAGGGCATCGCGGCCGAGCCCAAGCCCTCGCTGAGCCTCACGCCGGACTCGGTGTCGGGCAAGCCGGGCAACAAGCTCGGTCCGTTCACCATCAACACCAGCGCCTCCGAGGTGAAGCTCGCGCTCTCCGGCGACGCCGCGGACAAGGCGAAGCTGGTCGACAAGGACGGCAAGCCGGTCACCGGCCTGACCGGCCCGGTCGCCAAGGACACCCAGCTGTTCCTGGACGTGCCGGCCGGCACGTCGGACGGCACGGCCACGGTGACGGCCTCGGCCGAGACCGTCGTGCCCAACGGCCGGGTCTTCCTGAGCAAGGGCTACACCCCCGAGAAGCACAGCCAGACCATGATCCTGGCCGGCTCCACCAAGCTCAGCGTGGTGGACGCGGCCAAGGCCGCGTGGAAGGCCGGCAAGGGCCCGCTGCTGGACAGCAACGCCCAGGTCGAGTGCGACTCCAACGGCGTCCGCGTCAACGTCGCCAACGGCGGCGACGAGGCGGCCTCCGTGACCGTCGCGCCGGGCAAGACGGTCACCGTCCAGCCCGGCAAGATGGAGAGCGTGCTGGTCCAGGTCAACGAGGACACCGCCTACGACATCAAGGTGACCGGCCCGAACGGCTTCACCAAGGAGTTCAAGGGCATCCTGGACTGCAAGGTCACCAGCGTGACCACGCCGACCGCCACCCCGTCGGCCGGCACCAGCGCCACGGCCACGGCCACGCCGACCCCGAGCGGTACCGGTACGCCGACCGCCGCTCCGTCCAGCTCCTCGGCGCACCCGGCCCCGGCCGCCAGCAGCCCGGCTCCCGGCACCACGGGCGGCCTGGCCGCCACCGGTGGTAACGACGCCACCCCGATCCTCGCCGCCGTCGCCGGTGGCCTGGTCGTGGCGGGCGGTGCCGCGGTCTTCGTCCTGCGCCGTCGCGGTCGCCACGGTCGCAGCGCCGCCTGAGGCAGCGCCGCACCGGTACCGAAGTAGTACTGAACGCAGTGAAGGGCGCCCGGCCTGCTCCGGCAGGGCGGGCGCCCACCACCCGGCCCGGTTCACCGCACTCGCTGCGGGGAGCCGGGCCGCGGTGCGTCCGGCGGGGCCGCGCCGGGCGGTGGTGGCCGGGGCCGGCGCGGGCGTCCGGGGCGGGATACCCCAGTGGGGCAAGGCTGGCGGTTCGGGCTCTCGGCCGGGTGCGGCACAATGGAAGGCTGCAAGCCGAATTACTCCCGACGACGCCGGAGCGATCTCACGTGGCGGAATACATCTACACGATGCGCAAGGTACGCAAGGCGCACGGAGACAAGGTCATCCTTGACGACGTGACGCTCAGCTTCCTCCCGGGGGCGAAGATCGGCGTCGTGGGCCCCAACGGCGCGGGTAAGTCCACCGTGCTGAAGATGATGGCCGGCCTGGAGCAGCCGTCCAACGGCGACGCCTTCCTCTCGCCCGGGTTCACCGTCGGCATGCTGCTCCAGGAGCCGCCGCTCGACGAGACCAAGACCGTTCTGGAGAACGTCGAGGACGGCGTCAAGGAGATCAAGGGGAAGCTCAACCGCTTCAACGAGATCGCCGAGCTGATGGCCACCGACTACTCGGACGCGCTGCTCGACGAGATGGGCAAGCTCCAGGAGGACCTGGACCACGCCAACGCCTGGGACCTCGAAGCCCAGCTGGAGCAGGCCATGGACGCGCTGGGCTGCCCGCCCGGCGACTGGCCGGTCACCAAGCTCTCCGGTGGCGAGAAGCGCCGCGTGGCGCTCTGCAAGCTGCTGCTGGAGGCCCCCGACCTGCTGCTGCTCGACGAGCCCACCAACCACCTGGACGCCGAGTCGGTGAACTGGCTGGAGCAGCACCTGGCCAAGTACGCCGGCACCGTCGTCGCCGTCACCCACGACCGGTACTTCCTGGACAACGTGGCCGGCTGGATCCTGGAGCTCGACCGCGGCCGCGCGATCGGCTACGAGGGCAACTACTCCACCTACCTGGAGAGCAAGCAGTCGCGCCTCAAGGTCGAGGGCCAGAAGGACGCCAAGCGCGCCAAGCGGCTCCGCGAGGAGCTGGAGTGGGTCCGCTCCAACGCCAAGGGCCGTCAGGCGAAGTCCAAGGCGCGTCTGGCCCGCTACGAGGAGATGGCGGCCGAGGCCGACAAGATGCGGAAGCTGGACTTCGAGGAGATCCAGATCCCGCCGGGCCCGCGTCTGGGCAGCATCGTCATCGAGGTCGAGAACCTCAACAAGGCCTTCGGCGAGAAGATCCTGATCGACGACCTGAGCTTCACCCTGCCGCGCAACGGCATCGTCGGCATCATCGGCCCCAACGGCGCCGGCAAGACGACGCTGTTCAAGATGCTGCAGGACATGGAGACCCCGGACTCCGGCACCGTCAAGGTCGGCGAGACCGTCAAGATCAGCTACGTCGACCAGAGCCGCGCCAACATCGACCCGAAGAAGACGCTCTGGGAGGTCGTCTCCGACGGCCTGGACTGGATCAACGTCGGCCAGGTCGAGATGCCGTCCCGCGCCTACGTCTCGGCGTTCGGCTTCAAGGGCCCGGACCAGCAGAAGCCGGCCGGCGTGCTCTCCGGCGGTGAGCGCAACCGCCTGAACCTGGCGCTCACCCTCAAGCAGGGCGGCAACCTGCTGCTCCTCGACGAGCCCACCAACGACCTGGACGTCGAGACCCTCTCCTCGCTGGAGAACGCGCTGCTGGAGTTCCCCGGCTGCGCCGTGGTCATCTCCCACGACCGCTGGTTCCTGGACCGGGTGGCCACCCACATCCTCGCCTACGAGGGCGAGAGCAAGTGGTTCTGGTTCGAGGGCAACTTCGAGTCGTACGAGAAGAACAAGATCGAGCGGCTGGGCGCCGACGCGGCCCGTCCGCACCGGGCCACCTACAAGAAGCTGACCCGAGGCTGACACCCAGCTGTCACAACGGCCCGGCAGACTGCTCCCCGGGGGGCGGCCTGCCGGGCCGCGGCCCACCGGCCGTCACCCGCCGGCGGGTCACCGGACATCGAGGAGAACACCCGTGGCACGCCACATCTACGCCTGTCCGCTGCGTTGGTCCGACATGGACGCCTTCGGGCACGTCAACAACGTGGTCTTCCTGCGCTACCTGGAGGAGGCCCGGATCGACTTCATGTTCACCCAGGCCGCCGCGGCCGGTGCGGGGGAGTTCGCGGGCGGCTCGGTGGTGGCCCGCCACGAGATCGACTACAAGCGCCCGCTGGTGCACCGGCCCGAGCCGGTCACCATCGAGACCTGGGTCACCAAGATCGGCGGCGCCTCGCTGACCGTGTCGTACGAGATCAAGGACACCGCCGAGGACGGCACCGAGACGGTCTACGTCCGGGCGTCCACCGTGGTCGTCCCCTACGACCTGGCCGAGGGCCGCCCGCGCCGGATCAGCCCGGTGGAGCGGGAGTTCCTGGGCCGCTTCACGGACGACGACCGCGGCGCGGACGGGCACAGCCGGGACGGACGCAGCCTGGACGCCGCGGCGGCCTGAGCCCCCGGCCCGGACCACCACCCATCACCGATACACGGATTCGAGCTGAAGCGCGTTGACCCCCACCGCCGCCCTCGCCCTCGCCGACGCCGGGGAGGCCGCCGACCTGGGCGCCTTCCTGGTCCGTCTGCTGCGCTTCGACCGGGCGGCGGCGGTGCGCCTGCAGGCGGTGGCGAAGCAGGCCGGCGGCGACGGCGTGCTGGCCGTCTTCGGCCGGCTGCCGCTGGGGAGCTCCGGCGCGCTGGCGGTCCGGACCGCGCGGCTCGCCGGGCCGGTCGGGCCGGCCGACCGCACGGTCTCGGCGGGGCAGTTGCTGGACGGCCTGGACAGTGCCGGGAACACCGTGGAGCTGCCCGCGCCCGTGACCGGTCCGGCCTGGGCCGGCCTGTTGCCGCCGCGCTCCGGCTGGCGCCCGGTCGGCGAGCCGCCGGTGGCCGAGGTGTACCCCGAACTGATGGCCGGGGTGCGGGAGTTCCGTGAGCGCAGCGAGGCCGTCCCGGCGCATCACCGGACCCGTGCGGTGCTGGACGGGCTGGCCGACGAGATCTGGTCCCGGCCGGTGGGCGCCCTTCCCGAGCTGCCGCTGCGCGCCGCGCACGCGGCCTATGTGATCGGGTTCCTCAAGCCGGGTGCGCCGCTGACCGTGCACCGCGCCGGTGGCTGGCTGCGATTGAGCGCGCCGGCGGGGTCGGTGGCGGTGCGGACCGCGGCGGCGCCCGGGGCCGGGCTCGGGCTCAGCCCGATGCGCTAGACCCCGATGCGCTAGACCCCGATGCGCTGGAACCGGATGCGCTGGAACCGGATGAGCCGGACCGGATGCGCTGGAACCGGATGCGCTGCAAACCGGATGCGCCGGACCTCGACGCGCTGGACCCCGATGTGCGGGGCCAGGGCGCGGGGCCCCGGGCGAAGGGGACCGGGTCAGCCCTCGGTGTTGACCATCGAGGCGGCGGCGTAGGTGAGGTAGTCCCACAGCTGCCGCTCGGCGTCGGCCGGCAGCGCCAGCTCGTCCACCGCGGCCCGCATGTGCTTCAGCCAGGCGTCGTGCGCCGCGCGGTCGACCCGGAACGGCACGTGCCGCATCCGCAGCCGCGGGTGCCCGCGCTGCTCGCTGTAGGTGCGCGGGCCGCCCCAGTACTGCATCAGGAAGAGCGTGAGGCGCTCCTCGGCCGGGCCGAGGTCCTCCTCGGGGTACATCGGCCGCAGCAACTCGTCCCCCGCGACGCCCTGGTAGAACCGGTGCACCAGTCGCCGGAAGGTCGGCTCGCCGCCGACCTGTTCGAAGAAGGTCTCCTCGCTGAGCGTGCCACGCCGGATCTCTTTCACCCGACCATGGTCGCAGACGGCGGCGGGGCCGTACACCGGGACCTGGGGACCAGGACCGGGGGCGTACGGCCCCGCCGCCGTCAGCGTTCGGCTCAGGCGTCCTCCCAGCGGAAGAACCGCCAGGCGATCGCGGTGAGCACGGCGGCGAACGCCAGCAGCCCGCCCATGGTCGGCAGCGCGTCCATCACGCCGCCGCCCCGGGAGAGCACCGACTGCGCCGCGGTGACCAGGTGCTTGAGCGGCAGCGCCTCGGAGACGGCCTTCAGCCAGGTCGGCATGTCATCGGTCGGGAAGAACGAGCCGGACAGGAACGACATCGGCAGCACGATGATCTGCGAGATGCCGTTGGCCGCCTCCTCGGTCTTCGCCAGCGACCCGGCCAGCAGGCCGATCGACATGAAGGCGATCGTGGCGCAGACCACCAGCGGGATGATCAGCCACCAGTCGCCGGTGAGCTTCAGCCCGAAGAACGGCATGGTGGCGACGACGAGGAAGACGGCGGTCTGGACCAGGGCCGTCAGCACCGAGACGGCGATCCGGGAGGCCACGATCGACCCGGCGCTCACCGGGGCCAGCCGCAGCCGCCGCAGCACCTGCTTCTTCCGCCAGGACACCAGGGTCAGCGAGGCACCGAACACCGCGCCGGTGGCCACCGCCCAGCCGAGCAGGCCGGGGGTGAGGAACTGGATCGGCTTCAGCGAGTTGTCCTCGACCTGGCCGGCGTCCAGGACGAAGGCGGCGGGCTTGCCGCTGGCGGCCTGGTTGGCCTGCTGGACGACCGAGTTGACGATGCCCTGGACGGAGCCGGCGCGGACCTGGTCGGCGGCGCTGAAGCGCAGCACCACCTTGCCGTCCGGGCCCTGCTTGATCATCGCGTCCAGGTCGCCCTTGCGGACCTTCTCCAGCGCGGCGGCCTCGTCGTCGCCGCGGCTGATCGTGAGGACCTTCTCCAGCGCGGCCCGGCCGTCGCCCTGCACCGAGTCCAGCACCTGGACCGCGCCGACCTGCGCCACCTTGGCGTGCGGGCTGGTCGCGCCCTTGAGCAGGGTGCCGAACAGCAGCAGGAACATCAGGGGGAAGAGGATCACGAAGAAGACGGCGGTGCGGTCCCGGAGGAAGGCGACCACCATCACCCGCGAGAGGCTGGCGAACGCGCTCACCCGCTCGCGCTCCGGCTGCCCGGCGGGCGCGCCGGCGGGTTCGGGCGTGCGCTGGGCCGGAACGGCCGCGTCCCGCGTGCGTTCGGCGCTCATGCGCGGTACTCCCGTCCGGTGAGCTGGAGGAAGACGTCCTCCAGGGTGGCGCCGCGGACTTCGAGTCCGCGCAGCGCGTTCTGCTCGGCCAGCACGGCGAGCACCGGGGCCGGCAGGCGGGTCGAGACCGCGAGCGAGACGCCGTCGTCCTCGACCGAGGCGATCTCGGCGCCGGTCGCGTCGAGCAGGTCACGCACCCGCTCGACGGTCAGCAGCCCCGACTCCACGCTGATCCGCACCGTGTCGTCGATCTCGCGGACCAGCGCGGCCGGTGCGCCGGTGCGCAGGACCTTGCCGTGGTCCATCACCGAGACGCGGTCGCAGAGCACCTCGGCCTCGTCCAGGTAGTGGGTGGTCAGCACGACCGTGCGGCCCTCGGCGTTGATGTCCCGCAGGAGGTCCCAGAGGTTGCGGCGGGCCTGCGGGTCGAGACCGGTGGTCGGCTCGTCCAGGAAGACCAGCTCCGGGTCGTGGGCCAGCGCGCAGGCGATCGAGAGGCGCTGGGCCTGACCGCCGGACATCTTGTCGGTCATCACCCCGGCCGACTCGGTGAGGCCCACCCGCTCCAGCATCGCGTCGGCCCGCTTGGGGCCGACGCCGTAGAAGGAGGCGAAGGTGCGGATCGTCTCCCGCGCCGTCAGTTTGTTGAAGAAGGCCGAAGCCTGGAACTGCACGCCGATCCGCGGCAGCAGTTTCGCGTTGCGCGGCCAGGGCGCCATCCCCAGCAGTTCGATCCGGCCCTCGTCGGGCTTCCGGATTCCCTCCAGAATCTCCAGTGTGGTCGTTTTCCCGGCGCCGTTCGGGCCCAGGATCCCGTAGAACTCGCCGACCTCGACGGTGAGGGACACCCCGTCGACGGCCTGCACATCCCCGTACCGCTGACGGATTCCGTCGGCGGATATAGCTGCAGTCATGTGGCCTGAGCGTAGGGGTACACGGGGTGTGCTGGGGAGACCGGGCGGACGTGATTTGAAGATCATTTTGCCGGGCCGCCGGGCCCCGACCAGGGGTCCGGACCGTGCGTGTACGGGGTGACGGGCCACTGCGCGCGGTGGCGGACGCCGAGGGGCCCGGGCGGGAGCAGACTCCCGCCCGGGCCCGGGCGTCAGGGGCCCGACCTCGGGGTCAGGCGCGGTGCAGGGTGATGGTGGTCCACGCCCCGATGTGGATCCGGTCGCCGTCGTTCAGCGGCACGGCGGTGTGCGGGGTGAGCGACTCGGCGCCGCCGTTCATCGTGGTGCCGTTGGTGGAGTCCTGGTCGACCAGCACCCAGCTGCCGTCCGACTGTTCGGCGAGCAGCGCGTGCTGGTGCGAGGCGCCCGGGTCCTCCGGCGGGACGGAGAGGTCGATCTCCGGCACGGTGCCGCGGTGCTGGCTGCGCCGGCCGATCCGCAGCTGGCCGCGGCCGGTCAGCGGGATGCGCCGCTCGGGGCAGTACGGGGGGAAGAAGAGACCCGCGGCCTCCGGACCGCTGCGGGCCATCATGTCGGTGAAGTAGTCGCGGTCGGCCGAGACCACGGCGATCCAGTTGGTCCGGACCGGCTCGGGCTGCGCGCCCTGGTACGGCGGCTGGTGCGCCTGCTGCTGGGCCTGCTCCGGCTGCGGGGCGGGCTGGGGCGGCTGCGGGACCTGCTGACCGTGCGGGTGCTGCTGCGGAGCCTGCTGCTGGACCTGCGGCGGCTGCGGGGCCTGCGGCGGCTGCGGCAGGACCGGCGGGGCCAGGTTGAACGAGGTGCCGAACTCGGCGCCGCGCCCGTTCGGACCGGGCTGGGCGTAGACCGGACCGGAGTCCTCGCGCGGCCGCTCCTGGTAGGGCTGCTGCTCCTGGTAGCCGGACTCCTGGTACGGGGCCTCCTGGTAGGGGCGCTCCTGGTACGCGGCCTCCTGGTACGCGGCCTCTTGGTAGGGCTGCTCCTGGTGTCGTGCCTCCTGGTACGGCTCGCCGCCGAGCTGCGGGTAGCCGTAGGCGGGCCGCTGCTGCTGGGCGTGCGGCGGCTGCTGCTGCGGCTGCTGGGCCGGCGGCTGGGGGCCGCCGTACGCCGCCGGGATGTTCAGCGGGTCGGGTCCGGGCCCGCCCGCCGGTGCCCCGCCGGACGGCGGGGGCTGGCGCCGCGAGGGCGAGGAGAGGTCGTAGTCGTACCCGCACTCCTCGCAGAACCGGCCGGTCTGCGGGCTGCGGCAGATCGGGCAGACCACCAGGCCTTCGGTGAGGTCCGGGAAGCCCTGCGCGCCCGGCGGGACGGCGCCCGGGCCCGGCTGCTCGGGGCGCGGCTGCACCGGCCCGCCGAACGGCGCGCCGCCGTGGCCGGGGTGCCCCTGCCCGCCGTGCGCCCCGGGGCCGCCGAAACCGTCGTGCCCGCCGTGACCACCGTGCGCCGCCGGTGCCCCGGGCGCGCCCGGGTGGGTGCCGGGCGGCGGCGGGATCGGCGGTGGCGGTGTCATCGGAAAGCCGCAGAAGTCGCACCAGTCCTCGGCCTGCGACTCGTGCCCCCTCGGGCAGATCGGCATCAGGTCCCCCCTCGATTTCCAGCCAGCTGGGGCAGCGTCCGGCCGGGCCGCGGCCCCACCGGTACTTCAGCGGTCATTTCTTCACACGGACAGTTTTGGTCGACCGGGTCTCAAGGGTCATCGAGTCGGCCTCACTCACATTCTTACGGAACCGAACCGTACCCTCCTTCGGGTCGACCACGTCCACCACCTTCTGCAGCAGCTTGAAGGTGCCCTCGTTCCCGGTCGCGTGGGCGATCCGGACGGCGGCGCCGAGCTTGGCGGTGGCGCGGTCGACGTCCCCGGCGCGGTGCGCCTCCAGGCCCTCCTGGATCGAGGAGGCCAGCTCGGCCTGCCCGGTGTAGTGGGCGACCTGCGGGCTGATCCGGGTGGACGAGGCCAGGTCGTCCGTCCAGACCGCCTTGACCAGGCCCTGCGACAGCACCTCGGGGGTGCTCCCGGTCTGCGGCGGCAGGACGAGGCTGATCCGGGCGGCGAGCATCTCGTTGCCGACGGCGGCGGCCGGGACCTCCACGCAGACGTGGTAGTCGCGGCTCTCGTCCCCCCAGGAGCCGGTCGGGTAGTCGCCGGCCCGCGGCCCGGCCTCGGTGCGGCGGCCGGTGAGGTCCTCCACGGTGGGGGCGACCTGCTTGACGAAGGTCACCACGGCGTTGGCCGGCGTCCAGATCCGCAGCGCGACGTCGGCGACCTGCTTGCCCATGGCGCCTTCCATCATGGAGCGGAAGTCCTCGGCGAGGCCGGACGGTTCGGCGACGATGTCGACGGTGCCGAGCAGCGCGGAGGAGATCCGGCGCAGTTCGTCCACCCGCCAGTCGGTGCCGACGCCGCGGCAGTCGGCGGTGAAGTGGCCGGTGACGCGCTCGATCACGCGCTCCAGGTCGGCCGCGGACTCGTGCTCGTTCTTGCCGTCGGTGAGCAGGATGGCGTGCCGGATGGCGATGTCACGGCGGGTCAGGAAGAGAGCGTCGGCCTTGGCGAGCCAGGTGCTCATGGCTGTGCCGCCGGCCGCGCTGAGCCGGCGCAGCGCCTCCTTGGCCCGGGCCCGGGTGGCCGGCGAGGCGGTCGCGAGGCCGCCGTCGCCGGGGAAGATCTCCCGGGCCTCGTGGGTGCCGGCCACCACGGCGAAGGCGACGCCGTCGCGGACGGTGTCGATGGCGGCGGCGGTGGCCTCCCGGGCGCCGCGCATCTTGCTGGCCGGGTAGTCCATCGAGCCGGAGCAGTCCACCATGATCACCACGGCGGCGGAGTGCGCTCCCGCGTCCAGCGGCCCGCTGTCGGTCACCCCGAGCGGCCGGCCGCCGGAGGTGCCGCCGCCGGTCGCGGTGACGGTGACGATGGCGTTCACCTCGCGGGCGCCGTCGGCGAGGAACGCGTTCTGGAAGATCTCCACGTCGAACCTGGGCAGGTTCGGCTTAGCCAGTGTTGCCATGGGCCGGTGGCTCCCGTCGGGTGGTCGGATGGTGCGAACGGTCGGTGGAGTGGGCCGCGGCAGGGCGTCAGCCCAGCGGCGGCTGCGGCGGGCGCGGCGGGACGCCGGGCCGCGCGGGGGGAGCCGGCGGGGCCGGCGGCAGGGGCGCGGCGGGCGAGCCGATCACCGGCAGGTCCGGCAGCGTCGGGTCGTGGTCCTCCTCGTCGTCCGCCGGTCCGCCGGCGGGGGCGGCCGCCGGGCGGAGCACCGGCAGGTCCAGGGCGGTGGCGGTGCGCTCGTCCTCGGCGTCCGGCCACGCCGGCGGACCGGCCAGACCGGTCGGCGGGTCGATCGGCAGCACGGCGACGGTGATGTTGTCGTGCCCGCCGGCCGCGACCGCGAACTTCACCAGCGTCCGAGCGGCGGCGAGCGGCTCGGTCCGGGCGTCCTGGCGCACGTAGAACGCGAGGTCGGTGGCGGCCTCGGCGTAGTTCCAGAGGCCGTCGGTGCAGATCAGCAGCACACCGGGGACGTGCGGGGTGAAGTCCAGGGTGTGCGGGACGACCTCCTCGGCGTCCGCGCCGAGCCAGCCGGTGATGGCGTGGGCGCGCGGGTCCGCGTAGGCCTCGGCCTCGCCCATCAGCCCGGCCTCGACCATCCGGGCGGCCCAGGAGTCGTCCTGGGTGAGCCGGAACGGCTCGGCGGCGACCCGGTCGTCCGGGATCCAGTACGCCCGGGTGTCGCCGACCCAGCCGATGGTGACCCGGCCGCCGGAGGCTATGGCGCTGACGTACGTGCAGGCCGGTGCGTTGACGTCGGGCCGGGCGGGTGCGCCGCCGTCCTCGGCGAGCGCGGCGACGGCGGCGGCCGCGTCGGCGATCGCGTCGCGCATCGCGGCCTCGGGGTCGCGGCCGGCCTCCAGCGCGGTCAGCAGGGATTCCGACGCCGCGTCGACGGCGGTCTCGGAGGCCTGGTCGGGCCGGTCGGAGGAGGAGACCCCGTCGCAGACCACGGCCACCACGACCGGCTCGCCACCGGGCAGCGAGGTGGCGGCGACGGTGAAGGAGTCCTCGTTGCGGTGGTGGCGCAGACCGCGGTCGCTGACCCCGGCGACACCCCCGAGGGCCTTCTCCATGTGGTCGCGCGGGCGCGGCTGGGCGCCCCCGCAGGCCTCGCAGTAGCCGTCGGAGGTGACCTGCGGCAGGCCGCAGTGCACGCAGCCGGGGCCGCCCTGGGCGGGCACCGCCGCTCCGGGCGCGGCGGCGGGCACCACCGGCACCGGCACGGTCGGCGCGTGGTCCGCCCCGCCGGCGCCCTGGGCGGCGGACCAGCTCGCGGGCATCGCGCCCGGAGCCGGACGGCCGTTCCGGCTCGCCCCGCAGGAGCCGCAGTACGCGTCCTCCTGGTCCAGCGGCTCGGAACAGCTCTGGCACACGGTCTGCTGCGGCATTGCTACACCCACGTTCTGGGGCGGGCGCGGTTGGCCCGCTCCACCATCTCGATCCTGATCTCGGCCCGGTCGGCCAACCGGGCGAGTACCCGGTAGGACTGCTCCAGTGCGAGCCGCAGTTCCCGGTCGGCGGCCGGCCGTCCGAGGACGGTGACCTCGCCGGTCGTCGCGGTCCCACCGGTCCCGTCCGCCCCGCTCGCCCCGGCCGTTCCGCCCGCCTGCCCGGCGCCGCCGGGCGAGCCGGCGGACACCCAGCCGAGCGCGCTGTCGAGCACCTCGACGGAGAGCTCCTCGCGGGTCCGGTCGTCCAGCCGCAGGGCGGTCAACTGCTCGGAGCAGGCGCCGAGGTCGGCGCCGAGCGGGTCGGTGGCGGGCCGTTCGCGCAGCCGGGCCCGGACGGCGGCGATCCGGGCGGCGGTGAACTGGCTGGAGGTGGCCGGTACCGACTCCAGCGCCCGGACGGCGCCAGGGCGGTCCCCGTCGGCGAGGCGGACCCGGGCCAGGCCGAAGGCGGCGCTGAGGTAGGCCTGGTCGGTCGTCCACACCAGGCGGTAGAACTCGGCCGCGTCGCCGCCGTCGCCGAGCAGTTCGGCGCAGATGGCGAGGGCGAGCTTCGGGGCGGATTCGCCGGGGAAGGCGTCGTAGACGGCGTCGAAGGCCTCGGCGGCGGCCCGCAGCCTCGCCTCGTCGGGTTCGCCGGGGGACCCGGGACCGGAGGAGCCGCTGACGGAGTCGACCAGGGCGACGAGGCCGCGGTACCAGACCACCCGCCAGTCGTCCGGGTGGTCCTTCTCCAGGGCGGCGAGCATCCGGTCGGCGTCGGCGCGGCTGCGCAGTTCCAGGTGGGCGCGCAGTTCGCGCAGCCGGCGCTCGGTGGAGACGGCGGGGGCGCCGGCCAGCGCGGCGAGTGCCTCCGCCGGGTCGGCGGCCAGCAGGGCGGCCAGGAAGCCCGCGTTCGGGTCGTTCGGGTCGACCCGGGGGACGGGCAGCGCCAGGGCGGCGGCGGCCGGGTCCAGCGCGGTCACCCGCAGCTCGCCGCGGCGCACCGCGGGGAGCACCAGCTCGGTGTCGACCACCCGCAGTTCCGGGCCGAAGAGGGTGGAGAGGGCGGGGCGGGGCCGCTGGTCCTGGAGCGCCAGCACCTCGCGGAGCACGCCGGTGAGCTGGTCGGCCATCTCCTCGGCGGAGCCGAAGCGGCGGGCCGGGTCCGGGTCGGTGGCGCGGACCAGGAAGCGGTAGTAGGACTCGTACTCGGCGAAGGCCGGCACCGACTCCGGCCCGGGCAGGCTCTCCCGGTAGGTGGTGCTGTAGCCCTGGAAGTCGAAGGTGAGCACGGCCAGCGTGCGGGCCACCGTGTAGAGGTCGGAGGCGGGGGAGGGGCCGTCGGTGGCGATCTCCGGGGCCTGGTAGCCGATGGTGCCGTAGATCGGGCCGTCGTCGTCGAGGCGGCGGACGGCGCCCATGTCGATGATCTTGAGCGCGTCGCCGCTCTGGATCACGTTGTCGATCTTGAAGTCGCAGTAGACGAGGCCCCGGCTGTGCAGGTACCCGAGCGCCGGCAGCGCCTCCAGCGCGTACGCGATGCCCTGTTCCACCGGCAGCGGCAGCCGCCGGCCGTCCGGCGCCCGGCGCTCGTTGGCGATGTCCTTGAGCGACTTGCCGCCGACGTACTCCATCACGATGTAGCCGTCGGTGGAGCCGGTGCGCAGGTCCGGGTGCTCGGCGAAGTTGATGATGCGGACGATGTTGGGGTGGTCCACCTCGGCGAGGAAGCGCCGCTCGGCCACGGCCACCGCGAGCGCGTCCTCGTCCCCGGTGTCCAGCAGGCCCTTGAGGACCACCCACTTGTCGTTGACCCGCCGGTCGATGGCGAGGTAGATCCAGCCGAGCCCGCCGTGCGCCAGGCAGCCGACCACCTCGTACTGCCCGCCGACCAGGTCCCCCCGGCGGAGCTTGGGCGTGAACGAGTACGGCGTGCCGCACTTGGTGCAGAAGCCGTCGGGGCGCCCCGGCCGGCCGTTCTTCTCCCGGCCCACCGGGGTCTCGCACTTGGAGCAGAACCGCTTGCGCTCCGGCACCTCCGGGTCGGCCAGCACCGCCGCCGTCGGATCGGCCGCCGGCACGGTCGGCACCGTCACCAGGCCGGCGCCGAGCCGGTGGCGGGTGCCCGCGCTGACGCTGCCCCGGCTGCTGCGCACCGAGACCGAACGGCCGCTGCCGGTCCGGGTGGAGCGGTGCGAGCGGGAGCGGCCGGACAGCGAGCGGGACGAGCCGGTCCGGGAGGAGCGCGCCGAGTCGGGGTCGACCCGCGCGGACGGCACGTACGGCTGGGTCAGTCCGGTGTCACCGCCGGGGGCGGTCAGGCCGCACTCGTCGCAGTACCCGTCGTCGTCGATGGTTCCGGCGCACTCCCGGGGGCAGGGCGAGCCGGGGCCCGCCGCGGCCGTGCCCACCGGGGCGGCGGAGCCCGTCGAGGGGGAGCCCGTCGGGGAGCCCGCGGCCGCCGGGGAGCCCGCGCCCGTCGGGGCGAGCCCGCACTCGTCGCAGTAGCCGTCCGCGTCGATCGTCCCGTCGCCGGTGCACTCCGGCCGTACGCACGCCTGCGCCATGAACCTCAGCCCCCCAGTCCGTGTTGCTGTGTCTGTCCGTCGACCGGCCCGGCGCCGGGCGGCTCGGCCTGCGCCGGCCGCAGCGACTGCTGGAAGCGGGCCACCGCGCCGGCCGCCGCCCGCAGGTCGCAGGGCGCGCTCCAGAGCAGCCAGCGGGCCTTCTCGTAGCGCTCGATCACGACCGGGTCCTCGGCCACCCGCAGCCGGGCCGCCATCGCCTTGTACGCGTCCAGGCGCCCCCGCAGCTCGGAGCGGACGGCCAGCGGCTGGGTCACCTCGGTCAGCGACTGCCGGGCCCGGCCCAGCTCCTTGGCGGCCGCGTCCTCCAGCGCGTCCAGCAGCGGCGCCAGCCGGTGCCACTGGCCGCTCTGGCGCAACTCCAGGGCCAGCACGATCTGTTCGCGCAGCGCCGAGGCCGGTCCCGGCACGGCCGGCACCTCGGTGGCGGCTATCTTCGCCAGCACCTCGCCGCGCGCCCGGCGGGCCTGCGCCAGCGTGGCGTCGGCTCGCTGCAGCAGGTCGCCGACGCCCTGCAGCCGTTCCTCCGCGTCGTCGCGCAGCCGCAGCAGGTCCTCCAGCTCGACCCGGACGCCGTCCAGCGCCCGGCCGGCCCGGTCGAAGCGCTCAGTGTCCACCACGCCGGACGGTGTGGCGAGCGCGGTGCCGTCCGGGCGGGTGCCGCGCTGGGCCGGTACCCGGGCCGGGCGCCAGAGCGCCAGCGGGTCGCCGCGCACCTCGGTCCGCAGCTCCGTCAGATCGGCTTCGAGCCCGGCCAGGTCGTCGCCGAGCGGGTGGTTGCCGGTGTGCACGCCGAGCGAGGCCGCCAGCGTCTGTACCCGGCGCAGTTCGGCCAGCAGCAGGTCGATCCGGGCGGGCAGCGCCGACCAGACGGCGTCGGCGGCGCTCACCACCTCCAGCACGGTGGCGTACCAGGAGTTCATCCTGGTCATCAGGTCGTCCAGGCTGACCCGCTCGACCAGCTTGGCGGGTGCGCCGAGCAGCTGCGGGCCGTCCGGCACCGCGCCGCCGGGCACGGTGACCGCCTCGCCGGTGAGCAGTTCGCTCAGCTCGGCGAGTTCGGCCGCGCCCGGTCTCGACCGGCGGGCGCGCACCGCGCGGGCCGAGGCCAGGGCCTCCGAGTAGCGGTCGAACAGCGACCAGAGCAGCGGCAGGCCCTGCCCGGCGACGGACCAGCGCTCCTGCGTCCGCCCGGTCAGCGCGGCGCCGTCGAGCAGCCGCAGGCCCGCGTGGTCCTGGAGCGAGAGCAGCGCCGACTCGACCGCGTCGCGGTCCGCGCCGAGGCGTGCCAGCGCACGGTCGACCTCCTCCCGGCTCAGTACCGGGCCAGCGGAAGCTGCCAACGCCCTCTCTCCTTCTCTGTCCTGGATCGTTCTCGCTGCCCCGGACCGATCCGCCCCGACCCTAGCCTGTGGCCGCGGGGCCGGACCGGGGCCGGGCGCCGACGGGCCGTCATCGGGCCGTCATCGGTTCCTCGGGGGGCGCCGGGGTCGCGCCGGGCCGGTCAACGCTGCGCCGGCCAGTAGTGCTCGGCGTCGTTCAGCATGTACGGCTTGAGCCAGCGGTCGTACGCCGCCCGCCACGCGCCGCTCGCGTGGTAGTCGGCGAGCACCTGGTTCACCCGGGCGGTCAGGTCGGTGCTGTTCTTGAGCATCGCGACGCCCATCACGGCCGGCCGGACCTCGCCGTCGACCAGCCGGACGGTCTGGTCCTGGGCGGCCTGGCTGGCCGCGAGGCCGTCGTCGGTCATGGTCGCGTCGACCTTGCCGAGCTGCATCAGCACCAGGCAGTCCAGGTGGTTCTCCACCGAGACGATCTTCGCGACCTTCGGACGGGACTTCAGCTCGTCCTCGGCGGAGGAACTGGTCGCCGCGCAGACGGTCTTGCCGTCCACCGCCTCGTCGATCGTCCTCGCCGCAGACGCCTTGGGGACCACCACGCGCTGGCTGGTGTTGAAGTACGGCTTGGAGAAGGCGATCTGCTGGAGCCGGTCGCAGGTGATGGTCATGGTCCGGACGATCAGGTCGACCCGGCCCTCCTGGACGAACTTGACCCGCTCGGCGGTCGGGACGGCCTTGAGGGTCACCTTGTCCGGATCGCCCATGATCGCGGCGCCGATCGCCCGGGCGAGGTCGATGTCGAAGCCCTCGATCTGGCCCGTGTTGGGGTTGCGGGAGCCCCAGCGGAAGCTGTTCTGGTCGACGCCGATCACCAGGCTGCGCTTGGCCTTGACGGCCTTCACCGCCGGGCCGTCCTCGCTGCTCGGCGGCACGCTCTGGTAGACGTCGCAGTCGTTGCCGGCCTGCTCCTGCCGGGGCGCCGTGGCCGGCGCGGCGGCGCCCGCCGACAGCACCATGCCCTGCGGGCCGCCCGCGCCGAGCACCGCCGCGCAGCAGGCGAGCAGCGCCACCGCGGTGGCCGATCCGGCCCGTACCGTTGTCCTGCCCATCGTGTCCGTCCCCCTTCTACCGGTACTCGGCCAGTCGCCGGCCGAGGCCGCGCAGGGCCGCGGCGGCGGCCACCAGGGCCAGCACCGCGACCGCCGCGGCGGCGGTGCGCAAGTCCCCGTCGGTGCCCTCGGCGGCCCGTTTGAACTCCTGGAGCTCGGTCGCGGCGGCCTGCGCCAGCCGCTGGTCGGTGGCGTTGAACGCGGCGTCGGAGGTCTTCGGCGCGTCCGCCTCCTTGACGGTCACCGTGGCGTCCAGCGCGCCCTGGTAGTCCGCCTCGACGTTCTCCAGGTTGCTCGCCGCCTGGTGCCGCTCGCGCCACTGGTCGTACTGCCGCATGGCGTCGAGGATGGCCGCGCCGGCGTCCTCGGGCGCAAGCCGCCGGGCCTCGGCCAGGGTCCCGGCCGTCCCGGGGCGACCGGTGTCGGAGCTGAAGAGGTGCTCGGTGGTCTTCGACCAGAGGTCCGCGTACTGGGTGCTGGAGCCGCGGGCCACCAGGTGGAGGTTCTCCGCCAGCCGGGCGGTCAGCACGTCGACCCGGGCGGCGTTGAGGGCCTTCAGCGGGTTGGCGCCGTCGATCTGGCTCTTGCGCAGCGTGGAGTTGGCGCCCGTCCCGGCCACCGTCAGCCAGAGCACCGCGGCCAGTACGGCGGCGGTCGAGCCGAGCAGCCCGATGTTGAACACCCGGTTGGTCCGCCGGTAGAGCGTCGTCTGCACCCAGACCAGCGCGGTGAGCGTCACCACGCCCAGCCCGTACGCGGCCCAGGGGATGGACTGCGCCTCGGCGTAGTCGTCCGCCAGCGCCTGGTTCTCGGCGGCGCTGAGCTGGGCCGCGGCGGGCAGCAGCACGGTGCGCATCTGGTCCGAGGCGTGGCGCAGGTAGGCGCCGCCGAGCGGGAAGCCCTGGCGGTTGTCGGCCCGCGCCGTCTCCACCAGGCCGGCGTACACCGGGACCTGCTGGTTGAGCGTGGCGAGCCAGCCCTGGGCGGGGGAGGAGGTGGTGGTGCGCGCCGCCGCCTCGGCGATCAGCCGGGACGCCGTCGCGAGGTCCTGTTCGTAGCGGTCCCGGACGGCCTTCGGCTCGGCGCCCGCCAGCAGGAAGCCGGTGGCCGCCGTGGTGTCCGCGTCGGCCAGCGAGCGGTGGATGTCGGCGGCCGCCTGGCTCAGCGGCTGGCTGTACGAGACCACCCGTTCCGCCGCCTGTGCGCGGGAGTTGACCTGCCAGGCGGTGAGCGCGCCGAAGGCCACGGTGAGCACCGCCAGCAGCGCACCGGCCAGCCGCAGCCGGCCCGGTGCCGTCCGGGTGGCGCGGCGCAGCCGGCCGAGCGGGCCGGTCTCCCGGGCCGCGGCCGTGCCGCCGGGCCGCGCCGGCGCCACCGTGCGGGGCCGCTCCGTACGTACTGGTGTCGCCACCGGCCTCACCCTCCCCTGTGGCCGGCTCCGTCATCCGGGGCCCGGCCGTTGCCAGCAGTATGGCCGTCACTCCCCGCGGCCACACCCGACTTGCGCCGATCTTGAGCATCGCGGGGGCCCGGTTCCGGGCCCCGCTCCGCGGGCACTGCTGCGATCACTGGTACGAGTGCGGCCGACCACGGGATCGAGCCCTGCCGGCGGCCGCCAGGGCTCGCCGGGGTCCGTCGCCCCGGTGCGCGGGGCGGGTCGGTGATCGGGTCGACGCGGGATGCACCCTATGCGGTTCCCCGGACAGTCGGAGGGGAGGGGTCCGGTTGTGCCGCCCCGGTCTCCGGAAGGGCCGTCCGTACCATGGCGGCATGCGACTTCTGGGAACGATCTCCGCCGACCGTCCGCTGCTCGTCGTCGCCGTCCGGGAGGAGGCCGCGTACCTGGGTGACCGGCTCCCGGTCCTGCTGACGGGCATCGGCAAGGTCAACGCGACCGCCGCGCTGGCGACCGTCCTCGCCCGTGGCGAGCACCCCTCCGAGGTGGTCAACCTCGGCACCGCGGGCGCGTTGCGCTCCGGCTGGGCGGGCACCCACACGGTCGTCCAGGTGATCCAGCACGACCTCGACAGCCCCGCGCTGCTGGAGCTGACCGGCCGTACCTACGGCGCTCCGCTGATGGTCGGCAAGGGGGACGGCCCGGTGCTGGCCACCGGCGACCAGTTCGTCTCCGGCGCGGCCGCCCGTGACCGGCTCGCCGAGCACGCGGACCTCGTCGACATGGAGGGCTACGCCGTCGCCACCGTCGCCCACCGGGCCGGACTCTCCGTGCGGCTGGTGAAGCACGTCAGCGACGAGGCCGGCGAGGGCGCCGTGCACTCCTGGCGGGAGTCCGTCGACGACTGCGCCCGCCACCTCGGGGACTGGGTCCACCACCAGGGCTGGTGACGGGAGGGCTCGTTAGCCTGGCGGGCGTGACCGACAACACCGCCGCGAACGAGCACCGTGACGTCCGCCCGCCGGGCCTCGACGCCGACGAACCGACCACCCTGCTGACCTTCCTGGACTACCTGCGCGAGGCCGTCATCGGCAAGACCGACGGCCTCACCGACGAGGGCGCCCGGCGCCCCGGCGTCGCCTCCGGCACCAGCCTGCTCTGGCTGGTCCGGCACCTCACCGCCGTCGAGCTCAACTGGTTCCTCTGGGCCTACCGGGGCGAGGGCGACGAACCGTGGGACGACGAGGCCGCCTCGCCCGGCGACGAGACGGTGGCCGGGTCGGTCGCCGCCTACCGGGCCGCGATCGCCCGCGCCAACGAGGTGATCGCCGCCGCCTCCGACCGGCTCGACCGCCCCGGGGTCCGGTCGCTGCGGCCCGGCGCCGAAGCGCCGTCGATGCGCTGGCTGCTGGTCCACATGATCGAGGAGACCGGTCGGCACGCCGGCCACGCCGACATCATCCGCGAGCAACTGGACGGCTCGGTCGGCCGGTAGGGCCCTGCCCGGACCCCGCTCCGCCCCCGGACCGCGTTGCCGGGCACCCGCCCGCGGCGCGACGCCGGGGGCGGGTGGGCCCGCACCTGACGGACAGTGGAATACTCCCCCGCGCACCGCGGCGCCGTCTCGACGGCGCCGCGCGCTTTCACACATGGGGGATTCGGAAGTTCATGTCATCGTCAGCCAGATCCACGCGTTCCGCCCGGGCCGTCCTCGGGGCGTCGGTCCTCGCACTCACCCTGCTCGGCACCTCGGCGTGCGGGCCGGACAACAGCTCGGCGGACACCGCCGCCGCGGCGGGCGCGCCGGCCCTCGGCCTCCCCGCCAACCTCGACGACCTGAAGAAGTGGAAGTTCGAGGACTGGGAGAAGTGGGCGAAGGACTACGCCCTCCCGGCCGCCACCAAGGGGTTCTGGACCCTGGAGAAGCTGCTCCAGGCCAAGCCGAACGAGCCGATCGAGCCGCCGGCGCCGCAGCCCGCGGGCACCCAGGCGCCCGCCCAGCCGTCGGCCCCGGGACCGAGCACCCCGGCGGCGGGCAGCAAGCCGCCGGCCGGCCAGCCCACCCAGCCGGGGCACCCGACCACGCCGGCCGCCGCGACCACCCCGGCGGCGCCGAAGCCGTCCAACACCCAGCAGCCGGCCTCGCAGGCCCCGGCGCCGCCCAAGCAGCCCGCGCAGCAGCCCTCCCAGGCCCCGGCCCAGCCTTCCCAGCCCGCGCAGCCGCCTTCCCAGCCCGCGCAGCCGCCCGCGCAGCCCGGGCAGCCGCCGGCCCAGCCCGGGCAGCCGCCGGCCCAGCCCGGGCAGCCGCCCGCGCAGCCCGCCGACAACGGCAACGACCCGCTGCCGAAGACCGTCAACGCCCAGCCCCTGCAGCACCCGTACACCAAGCTCGCCGTGCACGGGAAGCTGTTCGCGGACGAGCCGGGCGCCGGCGCGGCCGGCGGCGGTCTGGGCCGCTCGCAGTGCTCGGCGACCGTGGTGGCCGACCCGGCCCACCCCGGCAAGAGCAACCTGGTCTGGACGGCGGGCCACTGCGTCCACCAGGGCAAGGGCGGTTCGTTCTACGGCAACATCTCCTTCATCCCGGCCTTCAACAGCAATGCCGCGATGAGCGGTGGCAAGCAGGCGGACGAGTCCCAGTACGCGCCGTTCGGCATCTGGGGCGCGACCCAGGCGGTGACGTCCCCGCAGTGGAAGGCCGAGGGCGGCAAGACCGGTGACGCGGCCACCCACTACGACTTCGCGGTCATCCGGGTGAAGCCCGCGGACGGCGCGAAGTCGCTGGAGGAGACGGTCGGCGGTGCGGTGCCGGTCTGGTTCAACGCGCCGCGCGACCAGCTGAGCGTCACCGAGTACGGCTACCCGGCCGCCCCGCCGTTCGACGGCATGGAGCTGAACCGCTGCGAGAGCGGCAAGCCGGGCCGGCTGTCCTACGAGCCGACCCGCCCGCCGATGCTGGTCATCGGCTGCACCATGACCGGCGGCTCCAGCGGGGGCGGCTGGCTGGCGGTCAAGGACGGCAAGCCGGCGCTGGTCAGCAACGTCTCGGTCGGGAAGCACACCGGCGACCCGATGTACCAGGCCGGCCCGTACCTGGACGACGTCGCCGCGGGGGCGTACGACTTCCTCTCCAAGAAGGGCTGAGCCCCCGGCGGCCGCCCCCGCACCCCGGTGTGCGGGGGCGGCCGCCGCCGGGTCCTGTCGGTGCCTGGAGTGACTGCCGGGGCGGTGTTTCGTCCTGCTCGACGCGGTGGAGGGCACGGCCCATGAGGCGCTGATCAGCTGACCGCCGCCGCCAGGACTGCGCCGGTGGTGACCACCTTGGCGAAGCGCATCGCGTGCAGCACCGTCGCGGTGGCCCGGGCGAGTTCGGCGGCCGGCACGGTCACGCCGTCCGGCCCGGCCATGTCGAAGGTGTGCATGGCATCGGTCGGGAAGATCGTGTCGTACCCGAGGTTGCCCGCCATCCGCGCGGTGGTCTCGTTGCACACGTTCGTCATGATCCCGACGATGACGACCTGGCGGGCGCCCCGCTGCCGGAGCCAGGCGTGCAGGTCCGGGGTGCCGTAGAAGGCGCTGTTCACCGGCTTGGTGATGTGCAGGTCCGCCTTGACGTCCGCCACCACGTCCTTCAGCTCGTACCCCGGGGTGCCCGGCGCCAGCGGCCCGGTCTGCGAGGCGTGCTGCACCACCACGACCGGGCGCCCGGTCTCCTGCCAGGTGCCGATCAGCTCGCCGATCCGCCGCTCGGCCTCCGGGTTGTCCCGCTCGCCCCAGAACGCGTGGTCGTCGAAGCCCTTCTGGACGTCGATGACGACGAGTACGGCGTCGGAGTCGATGGTGAGCGGGGCGTCGAATGCGTCGGTGTTCGTCATGCGTCCATCGTGTCGGCGCCCGGGCAGCCCGGGTGAGGGGCGCCGGCGCCACCCGTCGATCGATTCCTGCCACCGCGCCCGGGGCGCCCGGGCGCCCTTCGTCGCTAGATTTCTGCCATGCGGACTGTGGGTTGCCTGATCTTCGAGGGCGTGCGGGCGTTCGACTACGCGGTGATCGGCGAGGTGTGGTCGAACCGGCTGACCCGGCCCGGGCTGCCCGCCTTCGACCTGCGGGTCTGCGGGCCGCAGGGCGCCCGGGTGCGGCTCGGCGGTGGGCTGGAGCGGGTGCCGGACTTCGGCCTGGAGACGCTGCGGGAGTGCGATCTGGTCGTCGTCCCGGGGATGGAGCGGCTGAACGAGCCGCGCGACCCGGCCGTGCCGGCCGCCCTGCGCGCCGCCCACGAGGGCGGCGTCACCGTCGCCTCGCTCTGCGCGGGCGCCTTCGTCCTCGCCGAGGCCGGGCTGCTGGACGGCCGGACCGCCACCACCCACTGGGCGCTCGCCGGCGAACTGGCCCGGCGCTTCCCGGCGGTGGACGTCCGCCCGGAGGTGCTCTTCACCGGCGAGGGCGGGCTCTGGACCTCCGCCGGGGTGGCGGCCGGCATCGACCTCTGCCTGCACCTGGTGCGCGCCGCGCACGGCCAGCAGGCCGCCGCCACGATCGCCCGGGCGATGGTCACCGCGCCCTTCCGGGCCGGCGGGCAGGCGCAGTTCATCCCGTCGCCGGTCCCCGAGGACGCCGGCGGTGACGACGTCCTGGCCCGGGTCCGCGCCGAGGTCCTGGCCGCCCTCGACACCCCGTGGACGGTCCGCGGGATGGCCGGGCTGGCGCTGATGTCGGAGCGCTCGTTCGCCCGCCGCTTCGTCGGCGCGACGGGCACCACGCCGCTGCGCTGGCTGCTGGAGCAACGCGTGCTCCTGGCCCAGCGGTTGCTGGAGGAGACGGACCTGCCGGTGGACGCCGTCGCGGTCCGCTGCGGTTTCGGTGCGGCGGTGTCGCTGCGGCCCGTCTTCGTCGCCCGGGTCGGGGTCGCCCCGCGCGAGTACCGCCGGGCCTTCCGGGGGCGCGAGGGGGATCAGGGACCGGCGGGCGTCCCCGGGCCGACGCGGGAGGCCAGTCCGTCCAGCAGGTTGGCCAGGCCGAACTCGAACAGGGTGTCCAGGTCCAGGTCGTAGCCGTTCGGGAGGTCGGCCATCAGCCGGCCGAACACCGGGAAGCGGCCGGAGTCGGCGAGCGCGCCGATGACGGGGAGCTGGCGGTCCATCCACTGGTCCTCGGTGACGCCGGTGGCGGCCCGGGCCTGGTCCTCGCGCTCCAGGTTGACGGCGATGCCCTCGATGTAGCTGTACAGCAGCACGTGGATGTCGAGCATGGCCGGCGCGGAGAGGTCGTGGCCGTCGAGCGCGGCGAGCGCCCATTCGGCGTGCACCAGCAGGTTGGGCAGCAGCAGCGGCCGGGTGACCGGGCTGAGCTGCGCGAGCCAGGGGTGGCGGCGGAACAGGGCCCAGAGGGTGCGGGCGCCCAGCTCCAGGCGGGGCCGCCAGCCGGCGGGCGGGTCGGCCGGGTAGCGGGCCTCGCCGAACGCCGCGTCGGCGGCCAGCATGACCAGCTCCTCCTTGCTGGTGACGTAGCGGTACGGCGACATCGCGGACACCCCGAGCCGCCCGGCGACGGCGCGCATCGAGAGCGAGCCGAGCCCTTCGGCGTCGGCCAGCTCCAGCGCGGCCCGGACGATCCGCTCCCGGCTCAGCTCGCCGTCCCCGGCGGGCGCGCGGTCCGGTGCGGGGGTGGTGGCGGCTGCGGTGGGCGGGGCGGGCACGGGCGCGACGGCAGCTGCGGCCGGCGCGACCGCCGGAACCGCCACGCCCGGGCCGGTCGGGCCGGTCGGTCCGCCGGCCACCACGGTGCCGACCCGGGCCCGGGCCTCCACCAGCCCCTCCAGCCGCAGCACGGTCAGCGCCTTGGTGGCGGTGGCGAGGGCGACGCCCCACTCCTGGGCGAGCCGGCGGTTCGAGGGCACCCGCTCGCCCGGGGCGAGCGTGCCGGTGGCGATCCGCCGTCGGAGGTCGGCGGCGATGCGCCGGTAGGGCGGGTCCGGGTCCGTGGCCATGCTGTCGACTCCTCGGAAGATCTTTTCGCGGTCGTCCGCCCTGTACTAGCTCAGAGCCGACCGGCCGAGATGCCTGCCGAAAGGCTTGCTGTACTAGCACAGATGCGGCCTAACCTGCTGGTCAGTCCCTTGCGTGCCTCTGAATTTACGCCGTACATTCAGAGCGTGAGCTGCGCGCGAGCAGCTTGCTTACAGCGTACAGACACAGGCGTCCGGGTGACCGGTCGCGAACAGGGGGAGTTCCTCATGCAGACCGTCCTCGTCTCCGGTGGCGGCATCGCCGGCCTCACCCTCGCCCACTGGCTGCGCCGCAACGGCTTCGCCCCGACGGTGGTGGAACTCGCCGCCGCCCCGCGCCGTGGCGGCCAGGCCGTCGACATCCGGGGCGTCGCACTCGACGTCGTCGACCGGATGGGTCTGACCGGGCCGATCCGGGCCGCCCGGACCCGGATGCGCGGCATGTCCGTCCTCGACGCCGACGGCAACGAGGTGCACCGCTCCACCGAGGCCACCTACAGCAGTGGCCGGCTCGACAGCGACGACGTCGAGCTGCTGCGCGAGGACCTCGTCGCCCTGCTGCACGAACACGCCTCCGAAGGCGTCGAGTTCGTGAGCGGCGACAGCATCACCGGGCTCCGGGAGGACGAGCACGGCGTGCACGTCACCTTCGCGCACGGCGCGCCCCGCACCTTCGACCTGGTGGTCGGCGCGGACGGCCTGCACTCCGGGGTCCGCAGGCTGGCCTTCGGCCCCGAGGAGCGGTTCCTGCGCCACCTCGGCTCCCACGTCGCCATCTTCGGCGCGGACAACTTCCTCGGCCTGGAGGACTGGCAGGTCTGGCAGCGCGACGGCCACGCCGGCTACGGCATCTACCCGGTGCGCGGCAACCGCGAGCTGCGGATCACCTTCGGCTACGGGAGCGACGAACCGGCCGTGCGCGACATGGCGGTGGCCAGGCGGCAGGTCGCCGAGCGGATGGGCGCGCTGCGCTGGGAGACGCCCCGGCTGCTGGCCGCGCTGGAGCGGGCGCCCGACTTCTACGCCGACGTGATGGCCCAGGTGCACCTCGACCGCTGGTCCGTCGGCCGGACCGCCCTGGTCGGCGACGCCGGGTACTGCGCCTCGCTGCTCTCCGGTCAGGGCACCAGCCTCGCGCTGGTCGGCGCCCATGTGCTCGCCGACGAGCTCGGGCGGGAAAGGGCGGCGGGCGGGGACCACCGCGCCGCCTTCACCCGCTACGAGGAGCGGATGCGCCCCTTCGTGGCCCTCAACCAGGCGCTGGCCACCGAGAACCCCGGCGGCCCGCCGGCCGAGGAGTCGGTCGAGCGGGCCAAGCACGCCATCGCCCTCGACCGCTGAGCGGCTCAGGCGCCGAGCGGGCGCAGGGGCAGGGGCAGGGGCTCAGGGTCGAGGAGGCCCCTAGAAGTCGCCCGCCCGGCGCAGGACGAGGTCGGCGACGGCCTCCCAGTGCGCGTCCGGCGCGGTCACGACGAGGTGCCCGGCGCCGCACGGCAGCGAGGCGCTGGTGCAGCCGTGGGACCGGTACCCCGCCACCCGGGTGGCGACCCCGTCCAGGCGGAGGGCGACCTCGTGGCGGACGGGCCCGAGGTCCTCCGGGAACGTCCCGTGGTCGATCCGCCCGGAGTTGGCGAGGAAGACCCAGAGCTCGGACTCGGGCGTGCTGAACGGCCGGACCCGGTGGCTCTTCGGCAGCGGCCGGGAGGTCTGGACGGTCGCCATCAGGTCGGTGCCGCGGTGGTAGCCGACGTCGAGGCAGTGGAGGAACCCGTCCGAACTCTGCCGCCCCAGCAGGGTGAACCACCCGGCCGGGGCGTCGCGGAGCACGGCGACCGGCTCGCCGAACTCCTCGGCGGTCTCCCGGTCGGGCGTCCGGATGCCGGGCGGGCGCCGGTCGTCGCTGTGGAACACGGCTCCCCCAAGTGTGTGCTGCACGGGCCGACTTGGCCCAGTACACCACGGCGGTCGGGTCCCCCGGGGCCGGGTCGGGCGGTCACCGGGACGGCGTGACCAGCCCGGCCTCGTAGGCGGTGATCACGAGCTGGACCCGGTCCCGGGCGCCCAGCTTGGCGAGCAGCCGCGACACGTGCGACTTGGCGGTGGCCACCGTGATGAAGAGGTCCTCGGCGATCTCGGCGTTCGACCGGCCGCGCCCGACCAGGGTCAGCACCTCCCGCTCCCGCTCGGTGATGCCCTCGACCGTCGGGGGCGGGCCCTCCGGGGCGGCCCCGGGGCGGGCGGCCCCCGGGCGCCCGACGAAGTCCGCGATCAGCCGGCGCGTCACGCCCGGCGCGATCAGCGCGTCGCCGTCGGCGACCACCCGGACCGCCGCGAGGATGTCGTCCAGCGCCATGTCCTTGACCACGAAGCCGCTCGCCCCGGCCCGCAGCGCGTCGTAGACGTGGTCGTCCTCGTCGAAGGTGGTCAGCACGAGGACGCGGGCCGTCGCCGGTCCGGCCGTGATCAGTCGGGTGGCCTCGATCCCGTCCATGCCGGGCATCCGGATGTCCATCACCACGACGTCGGGGCCCAGCTCGCCGACCAGCCGGACGGCCTCGGCGCCGTCGGCGGCCTCGCCGACCACCAGCAGGTCGGGGTGGTCGGCCATGATCACGCGCAGTCCGGACCGCACCAGCGGCTGGTCGTCGACGAGCAGGACGCGGACGCTCATCGGGCCACCGCCGTGACTCCGGCGGGCAGCGGCAGCCGGGCGGCCACCCGGAAGCCGCCCCCGGGGCGCGGCCCGGCGCTCAGCCGGCCGTGCAGCAGGGCGACCCGCTCCCGCATGCCCACCAGCCCGAAGCCGTGGTCCGGCCCGCTCGTGGCGGCGCCGCGCCCGTCGTCGACGATCTCCACCGACAGCTCCCCGTCCCCGTGATCGATGGTCACCCGGCAGTGCCCGGTGGCCGCGTGGCGGACCACGTTGGTCAGCGCCTCCTGGACGATACGGTAGGCGGACAGCTCGATCTCGGCCGGCAGCGGACGCCGCTCCCCCCGGTGGCGCAGGTCGACCCGCACCCCCGCGTCGGCCGTCGCCGCCACCAGCCCGTCGATGTCCGCCAGGCCCGGCGAGGGCGCGAGCGGCGCCCGCTTCGACTCCGCGGGGCCCGGGTCGCTCTGCCGCAGCGCCACCAGCGTGCGGCGCAGACCCGCCAGCGTCTCGCGGCTGGTGGCCTCGATGGCGCGCAGCGCCTCCCGGGCCTCCGCGGGCTGGGTCTCGATCACCCGGCTCCCGACCCCGGCCTGGATGGCGATGATGCCGATGCTGTGCGCGACCATGTCGTGCAACTCCCGCGCGATCCGGAGCCGTTCGGCGGTCACCGCCTCGGCCACCTCCTGCGAGCGCAGCGCCACCGCGTGCTCGCGGCGCTCGCGGACCAGCAGGCCGACGGTGCAGGCCGCGGCCGTCGCCAGGACGGCGATCACGGCGTTGGCGGTCAGGTTGTCCCCGTGGGCGAAGCCGCCGACCAGCAGCAGTTGGACGAGGGTGGACACGGTCACGGCGCCGATCCAGGCCCGGCGCGCACCGGTGGCGACGACGAAGCCCAGGAGCGCGTCCACCGCCAGGAAGGGCAGGAACTGGCTCTGGTAGGTCAGCGCCAGGTGCGGACCGCCGGAGTTCCCGGTGCCCACCACCACGAGGGCGGAGCCGAGGAGAGCCATCGTCAGCGCCAGCAGCGGCATCCTCCGCAGCACACCGACGAGCAGGCTCACGGCCAGCAGCGACCCGACGGCGTGCAGCGCGTGCGGAGCCCGCGGCGTGGCCCCCGCCAGCAGGGCCGTCGCGAGGACGTAGACGGAGCCGCCCACCCAGGCCGCGACCCGCGTGCCGGTCACCGGCACGGCGCCTCTCGGCCGGGGCGTGGGCGTGGCGGTGCGCGGGGTGATCGTTCCGACGTTCATGCGGCGAGGTTAGCCAGCGGTCGGCCACGCGGCATCGGCCCGGGGGCGTACGCCCGTGGGCGGATCCCGCCGACCGAGGTGTCGCCCCGGGCCCGATGCCCGGACGAGGTCCGCCCGGGCAGAGTCGACCTCGTGATCGAAGTCAAGGAACTCACCAAGCACTACGGCGGCAGGACCGCCGTCGACCGTCTCACCTTCACCGTGCGGCCGGGCCGGGTCACCGGATTCCTCGGCCCCAACGGTGCCGGCAAGACCACCACCCTGCGGATGATCCTCGGCCTGGACGCGCCGACGGCCGGCACCGCCACCGTCGGCGGCCTCCCGTTCCGCACGCACCCGCGCGGCCTGCGGCACGTCGGCGCGCTCCTCGACGCCAACCAGGTGCACGGCGGACGCAGCGCCGCGGCCCAACTGTCCGCCCTGGCCCGCAGCAACGGCATTCCGCTGCGCCGGGTCGACGAGGTGCTGCGGGAGGTGGGGCTGGCCGAGGCGGCGGCCCGCCGGATCGGCGGGTTCTCGCTGGGCATGAAGCAGCGGCTCGGGATCGCCACCGCCCTGCTCGGCGACCCGCCCGTGCTGGTCTTCGACGAACCGGTCAACGGCATGGACCCGGAGGGCGTGCTCTGGATGCGCCGACTGTTCCGGCGCCTGGCCGCCGAGGGGCGCACGGTGCTGCTGTCGAGCCACCTGATGTCGGAGATGGAGCACACCGCCGACGACCTCGTGGTGATCGGCCGGGGCCGGCTCATCGCCGCCGAGCCGGTCGGGGAGTTCGCGGCCCGCAGTACCGGCCGGGGCGTCGTGGTGGGCACCCGGCAGGCCGCCGAACTGGCGGCGGTGCTGACCGCCGCGGGCGGCTCGGTCGCACCGCCGGACCCGGCCGGTACCGGGAGGCTCACCGTGACCGGACTGCCGGCGGACCGGATCGGCGCGCTCGCCCTGGAGCACCGGATCCTGCTGGACGAACTGACCACCCGGAACGCCTCCTTGGAGGAGGCCTTCATGGAACTCACCGCCGACAGCGTCGAATACCTGGCAGGAGAGCCCCGATGACCACGTCCACGGCCGCCCCGGCGGCAGCCCACTCAGTCGCCCCCGCAGTCGTCCCGGCGGCTGCCTCTCCCGTGCGCTTCGGAGATCTGCTCGCCTCCGAGTGGATCAAGATGCGGTCGCTGCGCTCCACCCCGTGGGCGATCGCGGTCACCACGGTGTTCGTCATCGGCTCCGCCGTCGCGGCGACGATGGCGGCGCACGACGGCGACGCGGTCCCGGGCGCGCCCCGCGAGTTCCTCCCCTTCAACGCCTTTCCGGCGGCCGGGTACTGGACGCTGATGCTGGTCGCCGCCACGATGGGCGCCATCACCGTGGTGAGCGAGTACAGCAGCGGGCTGATCCGCACCACCACGGTGGCCGTCCCCGCCCGTGGCCAGGTGGTCCTGGCCAAGGCGGCCGTCACCGCCGCGCTGTGGACCGCGGTCGGCGCGGTGACCGCCGTCGGCTCCTTCCTGGCCTCCCAGGCCGTGCTGGGCGGGGGAGCCCCGGCCACCCACCCCGGGCTGGCCCGGGCCCTGGTGGCGTGCACCCTGGTGGCCCCGATCTGCGCCCTGGTCGGGCTGGGTCTCGGGGTGCTGATCCGGCACACCGCCACCACCGTGGTCACCGGGGTCTTCACGCTGGTGCTGCTGCCCCCGATGTTCTCGGAGGGCACGCGCTGGTCGGCGGACGTCAACCACCTGATGCCGTCCACCGCCTGGCGGCGCCTGGTCCAGAGCTGGCCGGCGGATCCCGACTCCCTCGCGTACACCGCGACCGTCCCCGGCTCGTGGGCCGTGTACCTGCTCTGGCCGCTCGTCGCCGTCGTGCTCGCGGTGGTCGTCGTGCGGCGCCGGGATGTCTGAGCAGCTGCTGCGGAGACCGTGTATGACGCCGAGTCAGGACAGGCGGCGTCCGAGAATTGACCCATGGAAGTGGGTCGGAAATGCACCCTGGCCCGGGTCTATCGACTGCGTAGAGTCGTAGACACAAGGCCACGGCGAGAGACCGGGGCCCACCACCCGAAACACGGAGAACGACTGTGAACACCGCTGCGAACCTCATCCCGGCCGCCGCCGACCTCAAGCCCGTGCTGACCCGCGCGGCCGAGGCCGAGACCACCAGTGACCCGAGCAGCGTGATGACCCTGCTGGCCGACTGCGGCACCGACGGCAGCTCGATCACCAGCTACCGCTCGACCTTCGCCAAGGGCGCGGTCGGCGCCCCGGCCCACTTCCACACCCGGGCCTCGGAGCTGTTCTTCGTGATCGACGGCTCGTTGCAGGTGCTGGTCGAGAACGAGATCAAGGTCCTCGGCGCCGGCGACCTGCTGCTCGTCCCGCCGCACACCCCGCACGCCTTCGCGGCGGCGCCCGGCTCCGAGGCCGACGTGCTCTTCGTCTTCACCCCGGGCATGCCCCGCTTCGACTACCTGCGCCTGCTCGGCCGGGTGATGCGCGGCGAGGCGAGCCCGCAGGAGATCAAGGACTCCTCCGAGCAGTACGACAACCACTACGTCGACAGCCCGCTCTGGCGCGCCACCCTCGACGCCGCGAAGTAACGGGCAGCGGTAGTCGTCGACCGGGGGAGGAGCGGCGAACGGGGTGGCAGCCCTCAGCGCCGCCACCCCGCCCGGGACTTGCGCCGCATGGGGCATCGGTACGCACGGGCCGATGGGTTGAGCCAAACCCCACGTTGGGGGGAAACCGTTGCGGGGCGCACGGTGAATGCGCCGGGGTGGCGCTGCCGTCAGACGGCGATGACGCCGGGAGCACGACCGAAGGCGGGACCGGTGTACTCGGGCCCGGGGGCGACCAGGGCCCAGACGAACTTGCCCACCCCGCCCGCACGCGGGCGGCAACCCCACCGGTCCGCGAGCTCGTTGACGAGGAGGAGGCCCCGCCCGTGCTCGTCGTCGGTGGCGGAGAGCCGGGCGGTCGGGCGGCCGGTGCCCGCGTCGTGCACCTCGATCCGGAGCCGGTCGGTGATCAGCGCGAACCGGACCTCGATCATGCGGTCCGGCGGCGCGTCACTGTGCTGGACGGCGTTGGCGAAGAGTTCGCCGAGCAGCAACTCGCCGACGTCCGAGTAGCGTTCGCCCTGCGGCATCCCGGCGAGATAGGCCCGCAGCATCAGCCGGGCCAGCGGAGTGCACGCGGGCCGGGAGTCCAGCCGCGCCGCGAAATCACGCGGTCGACGGTGCTGGGGGCCGAACAGCCGGCGGTCTACGCAGTTCTTGGACATGGCGTGGCTACCTCCTGGGGCGATGGGGGAGTGGAAGCGGCTCGCGGGACGGCGCGTGGTCACGCGGTGCAAGCAGAAGATTGCGTTCCGGCATCAATCATCGAGGGGACGGAGGTACGGTGACGACCAATTCGGCGTGACGGGGGGTCCCGCCACGAGAGGGGGCGGGGATGTCACATCGGAAGGGCCGCTCGGGGCCGACCGCCAGTTCGGCCGAACTGTTCGGCGAGGAGCTGCGGTTCGCCCGAGAGGCGGCCGGGCTCACGCAGGAGGAGCTGGGCAGGCTCCTGCACTGCGACCGGACGGTGGTCACCAAGTCGGAGGGCGGCAAGCGCAAGTTCCCGGTCGAGCTGCTGGAGGAGGCGGACAGGGCGCTGTGGACGGGAGGCCTGCTCGCCCGGCTGTACGAGCGGGTCGACTGGCATGCGGAGGTCGAGCACCCTGACTGGTTCCAGAGGTTCGTGGAACTGGAGGCTGCGGCAGTGGCCGAGAGAGTCTTCCAGTACGCCCGGATCAATGGGTTGCTCCAGTGCGAGGAATACGCCCGTGCGCTGTTCAGCCTGGGAGAGGCCCGTGACAATGCGGAGCTGCTTGCCGAGCGTGTGTCAGCTCGGCTGAGCAGGCAGGACCGCTTTCTCGCGTCCGACGGTCCGTTGCTGCTCGTGGTTCTCCATGAGAGCGCCATTCGCAATGTCACTGGAGGGCCGGGTGTCATGCGGGCCCAGATGGAGCACCTTCTCGCGATGAGCGACCGGCCCAACGTCGGCATCCAGGTGGCGCCCTTCCAGAATGCGGGGGTCAGGCTTCCATCTGTCTCAATGTTCCTTCTGGAGATGGCAGATGGGGTCGAGTGGCTCTACTCGGAGAGCCTCGTTCGAGGGCACTTCAGCGAGGAGCCGGCGGTCGTCTCGGAGCATCGGCGCGACTATGATCTCGTGCGCGGGGAAGTACTCTCGGCCAGCGACTCCCGCGCGCTGATCGCCGAGGCGATGGAGGAGTACCGGGATGACGAAGTCCGAGTTCGCCGCAGCCGCTTGGCTGAAGAGCAGCTACAGCGCCGATCACGGCGGCGAGTGCATCGAAGTAGCCCCCGGATTCCCCGGCCTCGTGCCGGTGCGTGACTCGAAGGACCCCGACGGGCCCGCCCTCCTCTTCCCCGCCTCCGCCTGGGACTCGTTCCTCGCCGCCGTCCGGGCCGGCGACTTCCCTGTCTGACCGGTCGGCCAACTCCGGTCATCCGCCAACTGCGGCCGAACAATCTCGATCACTCTGCGTGTTCCGCTGGTGCGGTGCGTGATCAAACCATTACGGTCACCAACTGTGCGCACGTGATCCCCGTTCGACTGGACCGAGGCGGTAGTCATGACACAGGAACCCCGGATCGACGTAGCCCTGACCCTCAAGGGGGGCCAGGCGGAACCCAGCCAGGCGGAGGTGGCGGAGCTCGCCGCCTCGCTGACGACCGACGTGTGGTTCGCCTCCGCGCTGGAGCGCTCGGCTCCCGGCGGGCGCCAGGCCGACGTGGTCTGGGAGCTGACCGGCGCCGAGTACAAGGGCCAGGCCGCGAAGGGCAAGGCGGCCGTCTACTACGCCAACCCGAAGCTCGGCCTGCGCAAGCCCTTCCTCTTCGCGGACGGCTTCAGCTACGGCCCGAGCAAGCTCCCCGAGCTGTTCGCGTACTTCAACCAGCCCTACGACGACAAGCAGGGGCTCTTCGACCAGCTGCTCGCCCGGGGCTTCGACATCGTCCTGCTCGGCTTCGAGGAGCGGCACACCCACATCCAGGCCAACGCCGAGGTCGCGATCGCGGCGATCCAGAAGCTGATCGACGAGCGGGTGGGCGACGAGCGGCTGACCGTCGGCGGGGTGAGCATGGGCGGGATCGTCACCCGCTTCGCGCTCGCCAAGCTGGAGACGCAGAAGATGGACCACCAGACGGAGACGTACCTCTCCTTCGACTCGCCCCACAACGGCGCGTGGATCCCGCTGGTGCTCCAGCAGATGGCCTACTTCTTCGAGGACTACACCCCGGCGGGCCCGGACGGCGCCAAGCAGGCCGACCTGATCCGCAGCCCCGCCGCCCAGCAGCTGCTCTGGGCCTGGGTGGAGAACTCCAAGTACTCCGGGCCGGTCGCCACCGCCAGCCCGCTGCGCGAGGAGTTCCTGGCGGACCTCAAGCGCTTCGACGAGTTCCCGTCGATCCCGCGCAAGCTGGGCGTCTCCAACGGCCGCCGCGACGGCGTCGGCCGCCCGCTGCCGGCGGGCGAGGTCGCCTTCGACTGGCAGGCCCTGATCGCCAGCGCCACGGCCCGCTTCCAGCCGGAGCGGGGCGAGGAGCAGCCGATCGGCGGCATGCACCTCGGCCTGGCGATGCGCCGCAGCACCACCACCGAGGTCCCGGCGCTGGACGGGGCGCCCGGCGGCACCCTGGACTCCTTCGGCAAGGTCGCGGACGCGCTGAAGGCGAAGATCTCCGAGGACTTCCGCAGCGGCGCCTTCGTGCCGTCCGTCAGCGCGGCGGCGCTGGACTTCGACCCGGTGCGGTGGAACGTCGACGTGAACCTCTCCATCACCGACGCGGACCTCGACCGGGGCCACCTGGACGAGGTCGCCTTCGACGACGACAACACCGTGCACAGCAACGGGTCCCCCGTGCTGCTGGACTGGATCGTGGAGCGCCTCGCAGGCTGATCCCGGCGGCCCCACTGACCTGGTTCGGAGCACCCGCGCGGATGGGCTACGATTTACCTCATCACCCAGATGCGCGGGTGGCGGAATAGGCAGACGCGCTGGATTCAGGTTCCAGTGCCCGAAAGGGCGTGGGGGTTCAACTCCCCCCTCGCGCACACTTGGTCGTCAGACCAGCAGACGGCCGGTCGGCCCGACTCACGTCGGGCCGACCGGCCTTCTCGTTGTCCCGGGGTCACCGCCTCGGGCGGCCGGCCTTCCGGACCTCGTCGTGGACGGCCCAGGCGTCGGCGACCGGGCCGAGGTGGCCGAGCTTGTCGGGGTTGAGCACCAGGCGGACGGCCTGGATCCGGCCGTCGAGCACGTCGAGCGACAGCGCCTGGAGCACCCTGCCGTCCCGGTCGCGGAGGATCGCGCCCGGCTGGCGGTTGACCTCGTGCGGCTCGCAGGTCACGTCGACCAGCGCCAGCCGGGGGAAGAAGGCGGCTGCAGGGCTTGCGGTGGTCGCGCTGCGCGGCGGTGCTCCGAGACCAGTCTCGGAGCACCGCCGCGCAGCCTGTCAGGTCAGCTCACACCTTTCAGTCAGAGGAAGTGGCTGATCACGCAGCGTGCTTCTCGTAGTTGAGGGTCCAGCGCTGGTTGTTCTGCACCGCCGGACAGTCCCAGATGCCGAGGTGGGTTCCCTGCTCGGTGGACCACCCAGGAAGTTCGAGGCATCGGCCGGCGGGATTGTCGGCAGTGACGGTGGCGGGGAGGAAGATGCGGCCGTCGGGTCGTACGGCCCACTTCTGCCCCTCGTTGTCCACACACCTGGAGAGGACGAGGCCTGTTCCGTTGCCGAGAGCGTTGTCCTTGGTGGACACGCACCAGCTGCCGGAACGGACCGTTCCGTCGGTGGCGAAGTTGAACCGCTGGTTGCCGGTCTGCCAGCAGGCGTACGCGGCGATGTCGGTGCCCTCGTGCGGGCCGCCGATGGCGTCGGCGCACAGCCAGTCCACGAGTTGGGAACGGACGGTGACGCTCGAGTCCGAGTATCCGGCGAAGGCCCAGCGCTCGAAGCTGTCGACCTTGCCCTTGGTGTCAGTGCTGCTCTTGCCGGGGAAGATGGCGATTGCATTGGTGTTGTCGATCACCCAGAGGTCGGCAGTGCCGTCGTTGTTGAGGTCGCCAGCTCCGATCTGCGGGTAGTCGGCGGACTTCAGAGCCTGTCCGACGGCCAGCTTGATGCCCTGGTCGGGCTTGGTGAGCGCGGAGTAGTCGACGGTTCCGTCGGACTTCCAGCCGAGGGGATAGGCGTAGAGGTCGCCGGTGACGCGGTTCCGTGCCCAGACGGTGGCCTGGTAGGCCGGGTCCGTGGTGTCGGGGAGGACGGTTGCGCCGTTGGCGGCCCCTGGGTTGATCAGCTCGAGATCGGCCCAGCTCCCGGTAGTGGTGGGGATGAAGGTCGCGGTGTCCAGACTGTCCTGGAGACCATTGGGCTGGAAAAGGTAGAGGCCGTTGTTCTCCAAGGTGAGGATGGAGGTCTGGGTCATGATGACCTTGTGGGTCTCGTTGCCGGGTTCTCCGGCGACAGCCTCGCCGTCTGGTGTGCCAACCGCGATCACCTGTGAGGCGTTGCTCCAGTTGTCCTGCTTGTATCCGGGGCAGGTGGTACCGGTCTCGTAGGTAGTGCAGGCAGGCCGGTTGAGCGCGACAGGCGTCAGGGTGTCGAACCGCCCTGTGCCGTTGTTGGGGATCAGGTAGAGGACCTCCCGTAGCCGGGAGGTCGTGTCCTTGTTGTAGTGGGCGAGGATTTCATCGACGGCCTGCCCAGGTGCGAAGGTGCCGTGATGACTGACCTGGAAGTCGGACCAGGTGGCGCCGTATTCGCGATTGCCGGGTGCGGCGGCGGCGGGGGCGGCAAGAGAGGTGGTGGGGTCGGTGGTTCCACCGATGATCCGCAGATCACCGTTCTTGTCGACGCTGATGACGTCGGGCTTCTGGTCGTTGTCGACGTCGCCGAAGAGAGGCTGGGTGTCAGGCTTCCAGGGAACGTAGAAGTTGTAGGTGGCCATCTGGCTGTAGTTGCCGGCGTTGTCCATGGCCCAGGCGTAAAGGGCGTTGGTACCCCAGTCCCGGGGCTGGTACCGGTACGGCTCGCCGGGGGCGATGGTGTCATCCTGGCCGCAGCGCCAGCCGGTGACCGGTGTGCTGTCGGTGCTGACCCGGATGCAGGCGACACCGGAGGCCTGGAGTCCCGAGCCCGGGGCCGGGTCCTCGGCGTTGATCACGAACACGCCCGGGTCGTTCATGTACCGGGTCGGCGTGGGATTGGGGGTGCCAGAGGGTGGGAAGTCGGTAGAGCTGATGCTGACACGAGGGTTGGTGCGGTCGACTCGGAAGTAGCACCAGGCACTCGCGGGCGAGGTGAGTGCTCCGTCGGCGGCGCGAGCGAGCCAGCCGTACTGGTGGCCGTCACTTAGCGAACCCGGTGAGACTGCCTCCGCAGGATTGTTCCAACTGCCCCCCCAGCGGCCGTCGGCGTAGGAGAAGTTCGGGTCGTTGTCGTCCCACATCTGGTAGCCGGTGTACAGGCTTTGCCCGGTCGGAGACCAACTGTTGGCGGTGAGGTAGATGTTCTGGTTGCTGCCGACCCAGCCGGGGTTGTCCCAGGGATTGTCGCCGCGGCTGGTGCACTCAGCTGTGCTGTTGTCGCGCGCGAAGCCGGGGGCAGGCCAGGTCCGCGGAGACCAAATGGTCGGGGTGATGTCGTAGGTGACGGTGATGGTGGGGTTGTTCGCCAGGTAGTGGCGGTAGAGCTTCTCCCACTCACTGCTCTGGGGTGCTATGCCGACCGTCCAGATCGGCGCCTTCTCCGCGGCCAGGACCTTGATCGCTTCTACGACGTCGATCGCGAGCGGGCCGGCTCCGGTGAGCCACTGACCGTTGACACCCCAGCAGCCTTCCATGACGACGTTCCCGTTGGTGCCACACGGCTGCGCGTTCCAGTTGGTGGCGGTGCCGATTGTGTTGGCGCGCGGGGCCGAGTAGAGGACGAACGGCGTGTTCGTAGTAAGGCTGGAGGCGGCGGTCACCTGAGCATTGAACGTGGCACTCATGATGGTCGGCGCAAACTCGGCGCCATCGGGGATCGTGTAGATAGCGGGATTGATGCCGAACTGGAAGTAAGCGCGCTGGCGACCCAGCGTGCCGCAGTCCAGGTTGGGGTCGCTGCTGTGGTACCCGCAGTAGCCGGTGGCCACGTTGCTCTTCAGGTTGTAGTTCTTCGCATCCTTGTGGTTTTCCTGGACCTCGACCGAGCCCTGGCTGTAGCTGGAGGCGGCGACCAGCGACGGGTCGAGGTACCACGGGCCGTCACCGGAGCCGAGCGCGTCTTGATCTGGTGTCAGCTCTATGGTGGAAGGGGTGACCTTGGTGGTGATGGCGGCCACGTTGGCGCCGTCGCCCGGTTCCTCGGCGGTGGACGGCGTTCCCGCGCTGCCTTCCACCGGGGCGACGGCCGGAGCTGCGGCAAGGCCCGCGCGCGTCGAAGCCCTGGAGGCCCGGGAGGCGCTCGCGGTGGCCTCGGTGGACGGCTTGCTGGAGTCCCACTGCAGTGGCAGGGGGGACCGGAACCGCGTGGTGCCGCGTTCATCGGTGACATTGATGCCGCCGGACTGGTCGGCGGTCATGGTCAGGCCGTGTGCGGAAACCGAAAAGGTGAGTGACTTGAGAGCCGGGCTGTCGGCGGCTTCCTTCGTGCGCACGATGATGACGTCGCGCCAGCCGCCCTGTGGAAGTGCGGTCAGTTGGAGGTCCACACCCGGCAGAACATTGGGATAGACGGCGTTCGCGCCTGACACGACTGGCTTCGGTAGGGGGAACGGGGCACCGACTGCGATGCTCTTGCCGTCGTCGGTGGTGACGGTGGCCATCGGGCTGGCACCGCCGCCGGAGAATGTCAGGCCGGTCGTCGCGATGGCTGGGCTCAGTGTGCCGTCGGCGTTGATCCGCAGCGACGGGTCGAGGTCGGCCCACACGCCGCTGCGCTTGGTCCGTACGGCGAGAGCGTTGTCGGTGGAGGTAAGGGATCCGTCGGGGTTGGCGAGGGTCTTCGAGGTGTCGCTGGTCAAGCGCTCTACGGCAACCGACTTCCCGGTGGCTTTGGCCTTCGCAATCGCGTCGAGCATGGCTTGCTGCTCGGATGTACGGGCCGGTGCCGGCAGCGCGGGGACCAGCGGTGCGACGCCGCCTGTCGGGCCGTGCGCCGGGGGTGTGTTGCTGCCAGCCGCGGCAGCGGCCGGTGCGGTGAGCACAGCCAGGCCGAGCGCACCTGAGAGTCCGAGTGCGGCCAGGTGATACGCGCGGGCGCGTACCCCCCGTAGTGGTGTGTTCGCAATTGGGCTTGAAGTGGTGAACATGTCGGTTCTGTGACCCTCCAGGTCTGCGACCCCGCCGTCAAAGCGGCGTTCGGGTGGGAACGATGCGGCCTGACCTGCAAGCACGTCAAACCAGTTGCCGTCTTGAGTGGACATGTCCGAAACGCGTCGGATCGTGAGATCAAGAGTTCATAAACATCGCATGCTTAGCGGTTGGACGGTCTAGCGGTGCAATCAGGTGGTCACTTATCGTCACACTGACTATAGGACAGGTTTGTCCATATGACTGTGTATCGATAATTAGTGAGGAGATCTCACATGAGGTTCTGGCCTGCCCGGCTACAGGCTGGGGGACCGCCAGGGAGCCGTTGGCGATCGCCTGCAGTGGCGGTCCTGCTTGCCTTGGCAATGACAGGTGTCGCCGTGCCGCCCGCAGTGGCGTGGACGATCCCCGAACCGGAGGGAGAAGTCTGGATTCCTCCGACCACGCCTCTCGGTGACGGGAACGTCTCGGTCGAGGGGCGCGACGCCCGGCCGTCGGGAGTGAAGTCGGCAGCTAAGCCCGCCGATTGGAACCCGGAAGCAGCGGCACCGGTGGTTACCGGGACCGAGACCATCACGATCGGGCCCGACAGTGCCGAGGCGAAGGCCGCCCGCTCTGCGACCGGTGGTGCCTCACCCGCCTCTGGAGGTGCCACCGGTGCCAAGGCCGGTGCTCTGGCCGTACAGATCGCTCCCGGCAATGGCACGGGTGAGAGCGCCCATACCGTCACCGTCCACGTGGCGGGCCAGGACAAGGGCAAAGCGGCAGGCGTTACCACGCCGCTCATCGCCGTCTCGGACGCCGACCCGACGCCGAAGGGCGACGGGCGCACCGCGAGTGTCACTGTGGACCTCAAGGCGCTGCAAGCGACCGGCTGGTCCGACCGGGCAGCGCTCGTCTCGCTGCCGGCCTGTGCGCTGAACACCCCGGATCGGCCCGAGTGTCGCACTCAAACGCCAGTTCCCTCCAGGTCTGACGGCAATGGCAAGGTTACGGCCGACGTCACCCTGCCGCCGGTAGAGGCTCAGCCGACGCCGGGGAAGCGTCAGAGCGGGACCGTCAGAGCCTCCTTCGCCACCATGGAGGGCCTTGCCACGGCGCCAACTGCGGCTGGTGGTACGGCATCGCCGCTGGTGCTCGCGGCGGCCCCGACACCGTCCGGCCGTGGGGGCACCTACACCGCCACCCCGCTCTCGCCGTCCTCCGCGTGGAGCGCTGGATCGAACGCGGGCAACTTCACCTACAACTACCCGATCCAGGCACCGCCAGCGCTCGGCGGGGCTGCCCCGGCAGTGGGGCTCGGCTACAACTCGGCCGCCGTCGACGGCAAGACCTCGGCCACGAACTCCCAATCTTCGTGGATCGGCGACGGATGGGGCTACGAGCCAGGTTTCATAGAGCGGTCCTACAGGAACTGCGACAAGGCAGGAATCACCGGTTCGGCAGACCAGTGCTGGGGCGGCCAGAACGCCACCCTCTCGCTCGGTGCACACTCTGGCACGATCGTGCGGGACGACAGCACCGGTACCTGGCACCTGCAGAACGACGACGGCTCCAGGATCGAGCAGCTCACCGGCGCGCCGCGGGCCACCGGTGACATCGACTACCAGGGCATGGAGTACTGGCGCATCACCACGACCGACGGTGTCCAGTACTACTTCGGCCGGAACCACCTCCCTGAAGGCGACGGCACGGATCCAGCCGCAGGCTCCGTCCTGACCACGCCGGTGTACTCGCCGAACAGCGGTGATCCCTGCTACAGCGCCACCTCCGGAAACGGGTCGTGGTGTCAGATGGCCTGGCGCTGGCAGCTCGACTACGTCGTCGACCCGCACGGAAACCTGACGACTTACAGGTACCTCGCCGAGACCAACAAGTACAACCGCGGTGGAGCCCCGAACGGCAACGGGACCCTCACCGACTACCAGCGGGCGGTCAGCCTGCGTGAGATCGGCTACGGCCAGCGCCTCGACGACCAGAGGGCCGCAAGGGGCACCCTCGATCCGGCCGCCAAGATCCTCTTCAAGACCGAGGAGCGCTGCAAGCCCTCAGGAGCGATCCTCTGCTCCGAGGATCAGCGGAATGCTGCCAATGCCGACGCCTGGCCCGATGTTCCCATCGACCAGATCTGCACCACCGCGCCGTGCGTGAACAACGCGCCGACGTTCTTCACCACCAAGCGTCTCACCGAGATTACTACGCAGGTCCTGGTGAGCGCCGCCTACCGGACCGTCGATACCTGGAAGCTCAACCAGAGCTTCCCCGATCCCAAGGACGCGACAAAGCGCACACTCTGGCTGGACTCCATCCAGCGCGTCCCGAGCAATGGCCAGGCTCCGATCGAGAACCTGCCCGCCGTGACGTTCGACTTCAAGATGATCGCCAACCGCGTCGACGGCACCGATGTGCCCGAGCACATGTTCATGCGGCCGCGCATCAAGGAGATCACCACCGAGACCGGCGGCCGGATCAACGTCATCTACTCCGAGCCCGAGTGTTCCCGCGTGAGCGGGCACATGCCCGCCTCCGCGGACAACAACACGATGGCCTGTATGCCGGTCAAGTGGTACCTGCCCGGTCAGTCCTCTTCGAACCCGGTCGACGACTGGTTCAACAAGCCATTGGTCAAGACCGTCACTGAGCAGGACCTGGTCAGCAGCCCCGCGATCGGTAGGACAACCGAGTACACGTACAACGGCGGCGCCGCCTGGCACCGCAATGACGCCGAGTTCACGGATCCCAAGACCCGCACCTGGGACAGCTTCCGTGGCTACCAGTCGGTGACAACCACCAGCGGCAGCGGCTCCATCAGTGAGGCGCCGAAGACCCAGCAGACGGCCACCTACCTGCGCGGGATGGACGGTGACTACCTCGCTGGCGATACCAGCCAGCGGAGTGTTCAGGTTGCCAGTCCCTTGGGCGGCAGCATCACCGACAGCGACTGGCTGAGCGGCCGGGTCATCGCGACCGAGGTCTACGACCAAGCCGGCGGAACTGTCCAGGCGATCTCCGGCACCTTCGCTCAGACGGCCTCGATCGATTCCTATGACGGGCACCCGGTCACCTCGACCCACGCCCAGACTGCCGGCGCACCCAAGATCTACGCCCGCTACCCGGACAACCAGGTCACGGCGATCTCCAAGAGCAAGCTCGCCAACGGCGACTGGCGTACTGCAAGTGGTACCACGACCAGCGACCCGTCCCACGGCAACCGCGTCGTCCAGACCGATGACAAGGGCGACGGCAGCACCGCCACCCCCGAGACCTGTACCACGACCAAGTACGCGAATAGTGGCAACCCGCAGCAACTCGCCCTTGCGTCGGAACGGGTGACGATCCAGGGCACCTGCGGCCCCGATCCCACAGCCGCCAACACCATCTCCGCCAGTCGCACCCTCTACGACGGTAGGCCGTTCAGGCAGGCCGGCACGACCGGCGACCCCACCAGCTCCCAGGTCCTCGATCATTTCGATTCGGCTGGGAAGCCTGTCTATTCGCAAAGCAACAGCGCGACCTTCGATGCGTACGGCCGAAGCACGTCGACCGCTACTCCCGATGGCTCGACCTACGGCAGCGACGGCGAGCAACTGACGAGCCCGTCGGTCTCACCGGCCATCACATCGGTCGCCTTCACCCCTGCCTCCGGCGAGCTGCCGACCGAGGTGCGTGCTACTGGGCCGCTGGGCGCGGGTTGGACCACGACCGTCACCCAGGATCCGGCGCGCGGATCAGTGCTGACCAACAAGGACATCAACGACCGCGTCACTACGGCCCAATACGATGCCATGGGCCGCACCAAGGCAGTGTGGACACCTGACCGGCCGACAGGCGGTCTCCCGAGCAAGAAGTTCACCTACTCCGTCAAGGGCACCCTTGGCCCTTCCGCGATCACGACCGAATCGATCAACGATGATGCGGTGACCTACTCCGCCAGCATCGACATTCTCGACGGTCTGGGTCGGCCGCGTCAGAGTCAGAGCACCAGCGCCGCCAAGCCCACGGGGCGCCTGATCACCGATACCCTCTACGACACCCACGGCTGGGTTATCAAGACCTCCAACCCGTACTACGAGAAGGGCTCCTTTCCCACAGAGTCGATCTTTGTCCCGCTGGCCGACGGTCAGGTCCCCGGCCAGACGTGGAACGTCTATGACGGCAACGGCCGTGTAGTTCGCTCGGAGTTCCGTTCCTACGGGAACCTTCAATGGGCTACCACTACGGCCTACCCTGGCGCCGACCGGACTGATGTCACGCCGCCCGCGGGTGGCACACCGATGTCGGTGGTGACCGACGCGCGTGGTCGCACCGCTGCCAGCTGGCAATATCGCACGAACGAAGCCACGGGTAACCCCGCTGACGCCGACATCACTACCTACGGGTACACCACTGGCGGCCTGACGTCCCGTCGAACCGATAGCAGTGGCAATACCTGGAGCTACACCTACGACCTACGCGGCCGACAGGTCTCTCGGGTCGACCCGGACAGTGGCGCTACCCAGACGTTCTACGACGTCGACTCACAGATCGACCACACCACTGACGCCAAGGGCACCACCCTCGCGTACACCTATGATCTGCTCGGCCGCAGGACCGGCAGCTACAGCGGCAGTGTCGCCCCGGCGAACCAGCTGGCCTCGTGGTCGTACGACACCCTTATCAAGGGACAGCCGACCTCCTCGACCCGCTATGTCGGCGGTGCCTCCGGCGCGGCCTACACCACAGCCGTGACCGGTTACGACACGGCCTACCGGCCGCTTGGCACCTCCACCACCATCCCCGCAGCCGAGGGGGCTCTTGCAGGGACCTATACCACCACCAACTCCTACAGCCCGGTCATCGGCTCTCTGAAGACCACCAGCATTCCTGCCGCCGGGGGCCTGCAGGCCGAGACCGTGAGCTACGGCCGCACCATCACGGGCCTGCTCACCGGAGCCACGAGCCTCGGCAAGGCTGTTGTCGCCAAGGTGGAGTACGACGCACTCGCAAGGCCGGTCCGTACGACGGCCGGCGAGTACGGCAAGCAAGTCATCTCGACTCAGCAGTACGACTGGGCAACCAGCCGGGTCATCAACTCCTTCATCGACAAGCAACTCGGCACCGTCGCGGTCGACCAGACCAGCTACACCTACACCCCCTCCGGCCGAATCACCTCGGCCACTGACATCCAGGACGCTGCCGGCGTCGACACCCAGTGCTTCAGTTATGACCACCTCGGCCGCCTGACGGGTGCCTGGACCGACACCGGAGGTACCTCTACCACTGCCGACTGGACCGACTCCTCCGGCAACGTTCACGGCACCGGCAGCTCCACCACAGTCCCTGGCATCGGCGGCTGCAAGAACGCCTCTGAGCCGGCTGTAGTCAGCCCTGGTGGCCGCACCATCGGAGGTCCCGCCCCCTACTGGAACAACTACACCTACGACGCCTCCGGCAACCGCACTGGCCTCGTTCAGCACGACATCGCGGGTAATGCCCTCGACGACATCACCACCTCCCAGACCTTCGGACCGGCCCAGAGCACCAACACCCCCACCAGCGCGCCCAACACCGGCGGCGGTACCGGCGGGCCCCATGCGCTCCTCACATCCACCACGACCGGTCCCGGCACAACCAAGGCCGTCTCCTACCAGTACGACGAAAAGGGCAACACCACCGCGATCACCGACACCGGTGGTACCACCACCCTGGCCTGGAACGGTGAGGATAGGCTCGAATCCGTTGCCAAGACCGGTCAGAGTGGCCCCACGACCTACCTGTACGACGCCGACGGAAATCAGCTCATCCGCCGGAACCCGGGCAAGACCACGCTCAACCTGCCCACCGACGAGCTGACCCTCGACACCGTCAGCGGTTCGATGAGCAACGTCCGCGCTATCGCCGGGCCCGGAGGCCTTACCTACACCCGCGTCACCGCCGCCATCGGCGGCGGCAAGGTACTCATCCAAGCTGCTGATCCCCACGGCACCAACGGCGTTCAGATCAACACGAGCGCGGGCCAGCCTGTCACTCGACGGTCCACCGACCCCTTCGGCGGTCCCCGCGGCACCCAGCCCGCCCCCACCGCCTGGGCCGGCAGCAAGGGCTTCGTCGGCGGCAGCAAGGACGACACCACCGGCCTCACCAACCTCGGAGCACGCCAATACGACCCCACAACCGGCCGCTTCATCAGCCCGGACCCGATATTCGACGCAGGCGACCCCCAGCAATGGAACGGCTACGCCTACAGCGAGAACAATCCGGTCAACCTCAGCGACCCCAGCGGTCTCAAGTCTGAGGAATGCGGCACGCTGTACGACTGTGGCTCCGCTGGCACCATCACCATGTCTAATGCGGCTGAAACCACTGAGAATTACGTTTCGGATTCCGCGCTCTTCCGATTGGTCGACAGTGCTCCGGGCTATAAGCCCGTGAGGCCCATCGGACCGCCGCCCAAGCCAAAGAAGCGAGGGTTCCTTGACGGTTTCAAGGACGGCTTCGTCGGCGCTGTCAAGGGTGCGGTCCAGCCGTGGACGGATTTGAAGGACTGCGTCGTCGGGCGGAGTGGAGACGCATGCAAGGCCGTCGCCATATCCTCCAATCCGATCACCATGTCGATCAAGACCGTCAGCGGGTCCATCGACGGTATCAATGCAATGAACGACCAGCTGAACAATGGCGAGGTCGCCTACACCGGCGGCGAAGCCACCGCGATGCTCCTCATGGCAGTCGCTGGTCGAAAGATCTCCAAGGCTGTAGAGGGCCCGTGTAACAGCTTCCCGGCCGGAGCTCTCGTTCTGATGGCCGACGGAAGCTCCAGGCCGATCGAAGAGGTGAAAACTGGCGATGTCGTAACTGCAACGGATCCTCGGACGGGCGTTACCGCACAAGAGCCGGTCACAGATGAGATCACGGGCTATGATGACACCCAGTTCACTGAGCTGACGCTCACCACCGCTGTCGAGGAGGGTGCTCAGCGCGCTCCATCCGGAGTAGTGTCCACCGCGCACCACCCGTACTGGGATGAGACAGCCCAGAAGTGGGTCGATGCGGAGAAGCTACAGCCGGGCCACGTCCTTTTGTCGCCCGATCACAGTTCTGTCGTTGTAGCAGCAATCCGCACTTACGCGACTCCGCCCACTATTGCCCATAATCTCACTGTCGCTAATCTTCACGCGTACTATGTGCTAGCCGGGGCTACGCCAGTCCTCGTGCATAATTGCGACAGCGTTCCAGGGGACACCTACCGCGTTGATACGCGTGGCCCTGACGAGATATTTCCAACTGGATTTACGCCCCGCGGATCGAACATGAGTCTTGAAGAGCATGTCTACGGCGTGTCGGGCGATATCACTCCACCTTCGGGCTATGTGGCAACGACCAACAGTCACAACTACGCTGTTTCTCGCGCCATAGGCGGAAAGTATGTGTACCAGATTCGTGGTGGCCCAGAAGGAATTGACGTCAATAAAACTCTCCCGGGGAATCCGATGAGTCACGAGAGGGAGTTTGCAGTACCGGGGAGAATTCCGACGGAGTGCATCGTCGGCTGCCACATGCCAGACGGAAGCTTCCGTTCCAATCCGAACTATGGGCGCTGATGGTCGAGATCATTAATCTGCAGGCAGTGAGTCCAGATGGCTCCCTGCGGCCAATTGAGCTTCGCCTTCATGGGGTGGAGGAGGTAGTCATTGAAGTGGTGCTGGACGGCTCAAGTATTGGTGAGTTCGTAGGGTGCAATATCTCGTCTTCTCTCAGGCGGGCACGGCGAGGAGTGGAGGATAATGGCCTGATCATCTGCTGTCAGGGGGCTCGTCAAGACGTACATTCGTCCGGAATGCTGCAGCAATTCAGCAATGGTAGAGAAGCCTACGTGTTGCGAGATGGCGTAGATATGGCCAGTGCCGAAGTGGTTGATGTCCTGGCGCCAGCCGATCCCGCTGACGTGAATACTGTTGACGCTCAGGAGATGAACATCTTCAGATTCTTCGGGCTGGCGCGACCGGGTAATGACCAGTAGCTGCTGGAATTGATTGAGTGATGTCTGGGTCGTTTTCCTTGACCGTGTGAGAAGCCTCGCCGCAGTGGCATGCGGCGAGGCTTCTTCGGGTCTTGGCGGCCACGTCAGGAGGCGAGGGCTGCACAAATCGGTGGCTCACCGCCTTTGCCCGTGCTCGGCCCTGTCGTCTGCCAGGTTGCAGAGGGCGTTGCGAGGAGGTCGAGAGGCGTTGAACTGAGGCGGAGCCGGACGTGGGCGTAAACCGCGGCGGAGACACCGATGAGGGCGTGGCCAAGGAGTTCTTTGATGACGATGAGTTCGACGCCCTGTTCCAACGGGAGGGGCGCGCCGCCGAGAGCTTCAGATTATGGAGGCGGATGCGGCGGAGTCTGGCCCTACAGAGCAGCGTGGCGAAGCGCCGGTGAGCGTGGCTCGCTCTATCGGAGCTCCGTCTGGCCGGGGAATGGTTTAGAAGCCACTGTCCTGGCATTTCTCGCCCGCCACCTCGTGCTCCTGGCACTGCTGGTCACGGTGGCATTTCGAGCGTGGTGATGCTCTGGGTCGGAAGGGATCGGCAATGGTCAGTCTGATACGTCGGCTCCCCGCGCATGGTCGAATGGCCTTCAGGTAGTTCGGGTGCACCGCTGGCCCCACGTTCGCGCGGGGCCAGCGAAGGCCAGCCGCCGCTACCGCCTCGGGCGGCCGGCCTTCCGGACCTCGTCGTGGACGGCCCAGGCGTCGGCGACCGGGCCGAGGTGGCCGAGCTTGTCGGGGTTGAGGACCAGGCGGATGGCCTGGATCCGGCCGTCGAGCACGTCGAGCGACAGCGCCTGGAGCACCCTGCCGTCCCGGTCGCGGAGGATCGCGCCCGGCTGGCGGTTGACCTCGTGCGGCTCGCAGGTCACGTCGACCAGCGCCAGCCGAGGGAAGAAGGCGGCCAGCAGCCGGGCCACGTTCCCGGCGCCGACGATGGCCCTGGCCAGCTGCGGGGTCTTGCCGCCGCCGTCGCCGACCATCGTCACGTCGGCGGCCAGCAGCTCCTGCAGACCGGCCACATCACCCTCGCGCAGGGCCTCGAAGAACCGCGCCGACAGCTCCTCCTGCTCCGTGCGGACCGCCTCGAAGCGCGGCCGTCCGGCCTCCATGTGCCGGCGGGCCCGCACCACCAGCTGTCGGCAGGCGGCCTCGGACCGGCCGACCGTCGCCGCCACCTCGTCGTACCCGAAGCCGAACACCTCCCGCAGCACGAACGCCGCCCGCTCCAGCGGACTGAGCCGCTCCAGCAGCAGCAGCGCCGCCATCGACACCGAGTCGGCCAGCTCCGCCGACCGCGCCGGGTCCTGGTAGGGGTCGTCCAGCAGCGGCTCGGGGAACCACGCACCCACGTACGCTTCCCGCCGCACCCGGGCCGAGCGCAGGACGTCGATCGAGATCCGCGTCACCGTCGCCGACAGGAAGGCCCTGACCGACGTGGGCCGGGTCGCCGAGCCGTCGTAGCGCAGCCACGTCTCCTGCACCGCGTCCTCGGCCTCGCTCACGCTGCCCAGGATGCGGTAGGCGATCGAGAACAGCAGCGACCGCAGCTCCTCGAACTCCTCGACCTTGCTCACGCCGGATCCCCTCTCCTGATCGTCCGAACCATCCGCGGGCGGGGGCCCGTCGCCCCGCCCGTCGCGTACTCAGTGGAACTGACCGACCTCGTAGTCGCCGGCGGGCTGCCGGGTGATGACGTTGAGCCGGTTCACCATGTTCATGAGCGAGACCAGCATCGTCAGGGCGGCCAACTGCTCCTCGTCGAAGTGCGCGGCGGCCCGCGCCCACACCTCGTCGTCGACCCCGCCGGCCGCGTCCGCGACCCGCGTCCCCTGCTCCGCCAGCTCCAGCGCGGCCCGTTCGGCCTCGGTGAAGACCGTCGCCTCCCGCCACGCCGCCACCAGGTTGAGCCGCGCCGCGGTCTCGCCGGCGGCCGCGGCCTCCTTGCCGTGCATGTCGATGCAGACCGCGCAGCCGTTGATCTGGCTCACCCGCAGCGCCACCAGCTCCTGCGTCGCCGCCGGCAGCGGCCCGTCCTTGAGCGTCCTGCCCAGCGCCATCAGGTGCTTGAAGGCCTTCCCGGCGGCCGGGGTGGCGAACAGGCTCAGTCGCGCGTCCATGGGGTGCTCCTCCGTTGTCGTCCGTCCCTGCACCCCTTGAGACGGACCGGGCGGCCGGGTTGTGACACGCACGGATGTGACCCGCGTCTCCGGCGGGCCGGCTGGTGCGGTTGCTGGACACCGGGACGGCGAGGGCGCCCGCGCCGGTGCGGTGGGCGGGGCGGAGGACATGGTCAGCCTGAAGGTGGCCGGCGTCGAGGGCGGGCCCGGGCCCAGGCCGGGGTGGCTACGGCAGCTCCTGCTCGGCCCAGATGGTCTTGCCGTTGCGGGTGTAGCGGCTGCCCCAGCGGCTGGTGAGCTGGGCGACCAGGTACAGGCCCCGGCCGCCCTCGTCGGTGAGCCGGGCCCGGCGCATCCGCGGCTGGGTGGCGCTGGGGTCGGAGACCTCGCAGGTCAGCCGCTCCGCCAGGATCAGCCGCACCTCGACCGGGCCGCCGGCGTAGCGGATGGCGTTGGTGACCAGCTCGCTCAGCACCAGCTCGGTGGTGAAGACCAGCTCCTCCAGGCCCCAGTCGCGCAGCCGCGCCGTCGCACTCCCGCGGACCCGGGCGACGGCCGCCGGGTCGGCCCCCACCGACCAGGTGGCGGTGGCGTCGGTCGGCACCGCCCGGGTGCGGGCGAGCAGCAGGGTGACGTCGTCGGCCAGCCGGTGCGCCGGCTGACCGTCGACGATGGCGCGGCCGAGCTCCCGCAGCGGTGCGGCGGCGGCGCCGGGGCGGGCCATCCGGCTGCGCAGTTCGGCCAGCCCCTCGTCGAGGTCGCCCCCGTACCCCACGATCAGCCCGTCGGTGTAGAGCGCCAGTACGCTGCCCGGCGCCAGCTCGACCTCCGCCACCTCGAACGGCAGACCGCTGACGCCCAGCGGCGGGCCCGGGCGCACCGGCACGTACTCGACGGTGCCGTCCGGCGCCGCGACGGCGGGCGGCGGGTGTCCGGCGGAGGCCATCGCGCACCGCCGCGAGACCGGGTCGTAGACGGCGTAGACGCAGGTGGCGCCGAACGGGCCGGTCCGCTGACCGGCGGGCCACTCGCCGTCCTCCTCCGGCCTCTCGCCCTCGATCAGCAACTGGCAGACCAGGTCGTCGAGATGGACCAGCAGCTCGTCGGGTTCCAGGTCGAGGTCGGCGAGGGTCCGGACGGCGGTGCGCAGCCGGCCCATGGTGGCGCTGGCCTCCAGCCCGTGGCCGACCACGTCCCCGGCGACCAGCGCGACCCGGGCCGAGGAGAGCGGGATCACGTCGAACCAGTCGCCGCCGACGCCGCTGGCGGTGTCCGTGGGCAGGTAGACGCTGGCGGTGGTCACGGCGGCGGTCTCGAAGTGCGCGGGCGGCAGCAGGCTGCGCTGGAGGCTGACGGCGGCGCGGTGCTCGCGGGTGTAGCGGCGGGCGTTGTCCAGCGCGAGGGCAGTGCGGGCGGCGATCTCGCGCAGCAGGTCCAGATCCGCCGGTTCGTAGGCGAGGCGGCCGGCGGCGCGGTGGACGGTCACCCGGCCGAGGAGGCTGCCCCGGGCGCGCAGCGGCGCGGTCATCGTGCCGGCCGTGCTCGGGGAGGCGTCCGCAGGGGTCAGGGCAGGAGGGCCGGCGGGGGCGATCGGTGAGCCCTCGGTGTCGAACTCCACCGCCGTCGTCTCCGCCACCCGGTCCAGCCCCGCGTCCTCCAGCAGGTCCGCGTCCCCGGTGACGGCGGTCCGGCGGAGCAGCAGCCGGCCGTCCCGGCCGGGCGCCGGCTCCTCGCCGGTGAACACCGCCTCGGCGATCTCGACCACGGCCAGGTCGGCCAGCCCGGGCGCCAGGACGGCGGCGAGGTCCCCGGCGGTGCCGGTGACCGAGAGCGATCCGCCGACCGCCGCCGTCGCGCGGTGCAGCACGGCGAGCCGCTCGCCGGAGCGGTGGAGCGCGGTGACGTCGGTGAACAGCGCCGTCACCCCGATCACCTGGCCGTCGGCGGCCTGCAGCCGGAAGGCCGAGATCGCCATCGCCGCGCCGCCGCCCGGCTCCTCGATCGTCCGCACCAGCTCCCCGGAGATCACCAGCGGCCGGCCCGTCCGCAGCACCTCGTGCAGTTGCGCTTCGACCGCCTCGGCGCCCTCGGGCTCCAGGAAGTCCCCGAGGCGCCGTCCGGTCAGGTCCGGCGGGAGGCCGGAGTAGGGGAGCAGGTGGGTGTTGGTCCTGACCAGTCGCAGCTGGGGGTCGAACACGGCGAGGCCCACCCGGTCCTGGAGGAACAGCTCCCGGGTGAACGCCTGGTCCTGCCGCCACTGGGTGACGAGTTCGGCGGGGGCGCCGAGCACGAAGTACCGGGCCGCGCCGGACGGCTTCCGGCCGTCGCTGTCCTCCAGCGGGAGCACCTGGAAGACGATCCCCAGCTCCTCGCCCCGGCCGGAGCGCACCAGCGCGGTGCCGGACCAGGTGTCGGAGGACTGCTCCGGGGACTGCGTCGCCGCCGGCTCGGCGGAGGCCGCCCGCTCAGCTGCCGCCGCTCGCTCCGCTGCCGCCGCGCGCTCGGCCCGGCGTTCGGCCAGCAGAGCGGTCCAGGTGGCCGGGTCGGCCAGCAGCTCACGGACCGGGCGGCCGCAGACCTCGGAGGCGGGCAGGGACAGCAGCTGCTCGGCCTCCCGGGTCCAGCGGACGATCCTGCCGTCCGCGTCCAGCAGGGCACCGGCCGCGCTGTCGACGAAGGGGGGTCGTCGGCTGTCCATGGTGCGCACCTCGGATGTGTCGTGCGGTCTCGGCCGTCTGCGGTTCGTCCGTCCGTCCGATGGTCACCCTCCCTCCCGCCGTCGGGCCGCGTGCCGCCGCAGGCCGCCATCCGGGTGATGTGCTGCCCCGCCGTCGCCGGGCCGCCGGGTCACCGCCCGCCGGGCAGAGCCGGCGTCCGCCGGGGGGACCGGGTGCCGGGCGCGGCCCACCGGTGACCGGGGGCCGAGGGGGAGGAGGTCCACCGTGCTCATCCGGTCGCTCCTCTCCTCCGGCCGCGAGCGCGCCGGTCCGTACTCCCCGCTGCCTGGCCCGGGGCTTCTCCATCATCCCTCCGGCGCGCGTCGCCGCCAGTCACGGCGGGCTACCGGCGACGGCCGGGCCGGGGCCTGTGCGGGGCCCGGGCCGAGGCGTCCCGTCAGGCGTTGCCGGGGTGTCCCACGGGCTCGGGGTGTGGTCGGTGCGCCGGGCCGGGGCCCGTCCCGCCCCGCGCCCGTCCGTTCGAGGACCGCCGGGCGCCCGGCATCCGCCGCGCGGACATCGCGCGAGGCCCGGGCCGTCACCGACCGGACACACGAAGGGGCCCGCTGGGCCGAACCGGCGAGTAACACTACGCTGAGCCGCCTCGATCCCGAGCCGTCGTGCCGGCCACCGCGAGCGGCCGGCCCGGGCCCCGACCACGCAGGAGGCACCATGACGATCCCGACCCGGGCACCGGCACCGGCACCGGCCCTGATCCCGGTCCAGGTCCGTGCCCAGGCCGCCGCCGTCCGCGCGGCCTACGCGCTGCCGCGGCCGCTGCGCCGGCTGATCGCCGGCGCGCCCGTCCGACGGGACGGCCAGCGGCTGGCCCTCGACGCCCAACTGCTGCTGAGCCTCCAGCGGATCTCCGGGAACCACCTGGTCAGGCCCGCCGGAGTGGCCGCGTCGCGGGTCGGGCTGGACCACGGCCGCCACCTGGTGAGCGGCCCGGTGATCGAGCCGGTGGCCACCCGCGAGATCCGGATCCCGGTCGAGTACGGCGAACTGCCGGCCACCCTGTACACGCCGGACGGCCTGGCCGCCCCGTCCGGGCTGCTGGTCTTCTTCCACGGCGGCGGCTGGGTGCTCGGCACCCGGACCAGCCACGACAACACCGCGCGCTTCCTCGCCCGGCACGCGGGTGTCCGGGTGCTCTCGGTCGAGTACCGGCTGGCCCCGGAGCACGTCTTCCCGGCCGCCGTGGACGACGCGCTGGCCGCCTTCGACCACGCCCACGCCGAGGCCGCCGACCTCGGCGTGGACCCGGATCGGATCGCGGTCGGCGGCGACAGCGCCGGCGGCAACCTGGCGGCCGTCACCGCCCAGCTGGCGGTCCGGCGCGGCGGGCCCGCGCCCGCGTTCCAGCTGCTCTTCTACCCGGCCGTCGACGCCTCCCGGCACCGGCCGTCCCGGGAGCTGTTCGCCGACGGGTTCCTCCTCACCAGCGCGCACATGGACTGGTTCGCCGACCACTACGCACCCGAGGGCGTGGACCGCTCGGACCCCCGGCTCTCCCCGCTGCTCACCCCCGACCTGACCGGCCTGCCGCCCGCGTACATCGCCACCGCGGGCTTCGACCCGCTGCGCGACGAGGGGGAGGCGTACGCCGAGCGGCTGCGCGAGGCGGGCGTGGTGGTCGCGCTCAGCCGCCAGCCCGACCTGATCCACGGCTACATCAACTATCTGGGGATAGGCCGGCGGTTCCGCGAGGCCACGGCGGAGGCCGCCGGGGCACTCCGGCTGGCGCTCAGCCCGAACGCGTGAAACCCCCGGCAGCGTGACGGGCCGCGATGCCTGAGGGACCACAACGCCTGACGGCCTGCCACGCCTGACGGCCCGCAACGCCTGAGGGGATGCGACGCCTGACGGGCCGCCATGCTGACGCGCCGCCCGGGTTCCGCCGGAGGCCGGTGCGCGAGGGCTTCTCGCGCCCGGCCTCTTATTGTACTCTCCGTCTAATAAGCGGGGCGGGCGGGAACCCCGCGCAGGGCACGCACCTGGAGGCAGCCATGGCTCACCCCGGCACGGCAGCAGGGATCCACGCTCACACCTCGGCCGACGACGACGTCTCGAAGCGACTGCTCGACTCGGCCGCGACCCTCTCCTACGACCCGGCGACCGAGATCGACTGGGACGCGCCGCTCCCCGAGGACGGCTACGGGCTCAACCCCGAGTGGAGCACGCTCTACGGCACCCGGCTGTGGGACGAGATGACCGAGCGGCAGCGGGTCACCCTCACCCGGCACGAGGTCTGCTCGATCATGACCACCGGCATCTGGTTCGAGATGATCCTGCAGCAGATGGTGCTGCGCGACCAGTACCTGAAGAACCCGGCCAGCGCGGAGTTCCGCTTCGCCCTCACCGAGATAGCCGACGAGTGCCGGCACTCGATCATGTTCGCGCGCGCCTGCGAGAAGATGGGCGTCCCGCAGTACCGGCCGGCCGCGGTGATCGCCCAGGCCGGCCGCCTCTTCAAGGCCACCGCCAAGGGTGAACTCGCCTACGGCGGGATCCTGGTGGCCGAAGAGGTGCTCGACGTCATGCAGCGCGACTGGATGCGCGGCGAGAACGTCCTGGACATCGTCCGCAGGACGTCCCGGATCCATGTCGTCGAGGAATCGCGGCACATGAAGTTCGCCCGCCAGGAGATCCGCGAGCGGCTGCGCGGCACCGGCCGCGCCCGTCGGCGGGCCGCCGGGACCGGCATCGCGGTGGCGGCCTACGTCATCGTCAGCAGCATGGTCCACCGGGGCGTGTACCGGGCCGCCGGGCTGGACACCGAGCGGGCGCTGGCCGAGGTGCGGGCCAACCAGCACCGCAAGGCGATGATGCGCACCAGCTCCAGCCACCTGATGGCCTTCCTCGGCGAGGCCGGGCTGCTCAACAGCTCCGCGGCCGCGGTCTACCGCCGCGTCGACATGCTCTGACCCGAGCCGACCCGAGCCGACCCGAGCCGACCCGAGCCGACCCGAGCCGACCCGAGCCGACCCGAGCCGGCGCTCGCCGACGCGACCGCGACGCCGCCCCGTCCCGACCCCGTCCCGACCCCGATTCGTCCCGACCCCGAGAGCCGGCCGACGCCCGCGCCGACCGGCTCGACGCCTGCGCCCGACCCGACCCGGCGTGACCCGACCGCCCCCCCACGCAGCGAGGACCCCACCCGGCCATGGCCTACGCGATCACCCAGACCTGCTGCAACGACGCCTCGTGCGTGTCCGTCTGCCCGGTCAACTGCATCCACCCCACCCCGGAAGAGCCGGAGTTCGGCCGTACCGACATGCTCTTCATCGACCCGGTCGCCTGCATCGACTGCGGCGCCTGCGCGGACGCCTGCCCGGTCGACGCCGTCTACCCCGTCGACCGGCTCGCCGGCCCCGACACCGTCTTCGGGGAGCTCAACCGCGACTACTACCGGGACCACCCGGCCGACCACAGCTGGGGGGCGCCGACCTTCCCCCGGAGCCTGCCGGACGACCTCGGGCCGCTGCGGATAGCGATCGTCGGCACCGGCCCGTCCGCGAGCTACACCGCCCAGTCGCTGCTGCGCACCACCGGCGCGGAGATCACCATGATCGACCGGCTGCCGGTCGCGGGTGGCCTGCTGCGGCACGGCGTCGCCCCCGACCACCAGTCGACCAAGCGGATCGCCGAGAGCTTCGCGAGCGTGTTCCACCACCCCCGGCTGCGGGTCCACCTCAACGTCGAGATCGGCAAGGACCTCAGCCACGCCGAACTGGCCGCCCACCACCACGCGGTCGTGTACGCGGTCGGCGCCGCCACCGACCGCCGGCTCGGCCTGCCCGGCGAGGACCTCCCCGGCAGCCTGCCCGCCACCACATTCGTCGGCTGGTACAACGCCGACCCGACCGTCCCGGCCGAGGCCGTCGACCTCTCCGCCGAGCGGGCGGTCGTCGTCGGCAACGGCAACGTCGCCGTGGACGTCGCCCGGATCCTGCTGCTCGACCCGGACCGGCTCGCCGCGACCGACATCGCCGACCACGCCCTCGCCGCCCTGCGGGACAGCCGGGTGCGGGAGGTGGTGCTGCTCGCCCGCCGGGGGCCCGAGCAGGCGGCCTGGACGCGGTCCGAGTTCCTCGCGCTCCAGCACCTGCCCGGCGTCGAACTCGTCGTCGAGGACCACCCCGAGGTCCGCGCCGCGATCGCCGCCGCGCCGGAGGGCTCGAAGGCCGCGCTGCTCGCCGGGCTGCCGCTGGAGCACGTCGACGGCGGCGAGCCGCCGCGCCCCGGCCGCCGGATCGTGCTGCGCTTCTTCGCCGCGCCCACCGAACTCCTGGGCACGGGCCGCGTCGAGGGCGTCCGGCTCGACGGGACGGCGCTCGTGGCCGGCCCCGACGGTCCGCGTGCCGAACCCACCGGCGAGCACGGCACCCTCCGGGCCGGGCTGGTGGTGCGGTCCATCGGCTACCGGGGCGTCCCCGTGCCCGGTCTGCCCTTCGACGCCGCCGCCGCGGCCGTGCCGCACCGGGGCGGCCGCGTGATCGACCCGGAGACCGGCCGGCCGCTGCCCGGCACCTACGTCGTGGGCTGGGCCAAGCGCGGCCCGTCCGGCGGGATCGGGGCCAACCGGGCCTGCGCGCAGGAGACCGTGGACGCCCTGCTGGACGATGCCGCGGCCGGTGCGCTGCCCGATTCGTCCGGCACCCGACGGGAGTTGGCCCGGCTGGTCCGCAGTCGGCGGCCGGACGCCGTCGGGCTGAAGCAGCTGCGGGCCATCGACCGCGCCGAACGCGCCCTCGGTGAGGCCGCCGGCCGCCCCCGGGTCAAGTTCGCCACCCTCCCCGCCCTCCTGGCGGCCGGCCGCCGCTGACCCCCGGGCCCGCCCCCCGCGCCCGCCCCCTCCCGCGCCCGCCCGGGCCCCGGCCAGTCGTCGCCCGGTCCCGCGCGAGGGCACCCGGCCGCGCGCGGGTTCGCTGTCCCGGCCGTAGCTGGCGCGGGTTGGCGTAGCAAGCCGGTGGTGAGGCGCCCGGCCCGGGAGCCGCCGGCCTGCCGATGGGTCCGCACCGGGCGGGACCGGCCCGCCCGGTGCGGGTCCGCTGATCGGCCTCAACGCCCCAGGACGGCGCCGCCGTTGACCCCGATGACCTGGCCGGTGACGTAGCCGGCCTCCGGGGAGGCCAGGTAGGCGACGGCCGCCGCCACGTCCTCCGGGGTGCCGGCCCGGCCGACCAGGGTGGCGGCGATCTTGTCGGCGTGGAACTCCGGCGTCCAGCCGCTGCCGAAGATCTCGGTGGACTCGACGTAGCCGGGGGCGAGCATGTTGACGGTGATGCCCTCCGGGCCGAACTGCCGGGCGAGGCCGAAGCCCCAGCCGTGCAGGGCGGCCTTGGCGGCGGCGTAGGAACCGGCCGAGTGCGGGCCCGCCCCGCCGCGCTGGGCGGCGGCGGAGCTGATCAGGATCACCCGGCCGCCCGGTCGGCGCAGCCGGTCGGCGAGCGCGCCGGTGAGCAGGACGGCGGACAGGAGGTTGGTGTCCAGGTCCCGCCGCCAGGCCTCGGCCAGGGCTTCGAGGGAGGCGTCGGCGGGCGGGGTGATCACCGCGCCCGCGTTGTTGACCAGCACGTCCACCGGGCCGAGTGCCGCGATCGCCTCGGCCGCCGCCGCGACCTCGGCGGCCACCGTGAGGTCGGCCGCGACCGGCACCACGTCGCCCCCGATCTCCGCGGCGGCCTTCGCCAGCACCTCGGCCCGTCGTCCGACGATCGCCACCCGGTAACCGCGTCCGGCGAGTTCGGCGGCGACGGCCCGGCCGATCCCCGTCCCGCCGCCCGACACCACCGCGGTCCGTCGCTGCTCCATCGTGTGCGCCCCCTGCTCCTGCGTCGATCGACGACCCCGGCCCGGAGCCTACCGAACGGTAACTTCCCGGCGGGTCCGAACGGCCGGCTCACGCGCCCGACCGGGCCGGCCCGCCGGCCCCGCCCGGGTGGAGCGGCTTGCCGTACACCGTCGAGCCGAGCCGGACGGTCATCCCCACCCGCTGGTACAGCGCGAGCGCGCCGGTCTCCGAGTGCGTCCACAGCGTGCACGCCCGCCGGCCGCGCCGGTGGAACGCGGCGAACGCCTCCCGCAACAGCGCCCGGGCGACGCCCCGGCCGCGGTGGTCCCGCCGGACCGCGACCCGCTCGATGTAGCCCTCGCCGGTGTCCGGCAGGTCCAGCGACAGCACCGCGCCGACCATCTCCCCGGCCGCGAACGCGACCGGCGAGAGCGCGGGCGCGAAGGTGTCCCGCTCGACGGTGTGCCGCGCCCACTCCTCGTAGGGCTTGCGCCGCACCTGCCACTCGTCGAACGCGTCCTCGGTGAGCCGGTACGCGGCCCGCTCGTCGCCGGCGCGGAACGGCCGGACGGTGATCCCGGCCGGTGGTACGGGCGCCGCCGGCCCGGCGGGCAGCGCGATCTCCAGCAGCCACTGCGTGACGAACGGCCCGTACCCGCGCGAACGCAGCAGCGCGTCGGCGGCGCGGTCGCCGTCCCGGACGGTCTGCGAGAGCCGCTCGCTGCCCAGCTCCCGGGCCCGCGCCTCGACCCAGTCGAGCAGCGCGCCGCCCAACCCCTGTCCCCGGTGCGCCGGGTGGACGTCCACCTTGCTCCGCCGACCGCCGTGCACCCAGGCCCGGGCGACCACGGTGCCCGCCGCGTCCAGCACCAGCAGCGTGTCGCGGGCCGGGTCCAGACCGGGCAGGGCCAGGTCGGCGGCCACGCCGTCGACCGCGTTCTCGGCCCCGCCGCCGGCGCCGCCGGGCAACTCGCGTTCGCGGGCGGCGACCAGCCGGTGGATCGCCGGTGCGTCGGCCGGGGTGGCGGCCCGGCTCCGGTAGTGGGCCGGGAGGGACGGCAGCGGAAGTCGGGGCATGCCGCGACTCTGCGCCATCGGCGGCCGCCCTGTCGACCGGATCGGGCGAGCCGACCCGGCCGGACGGGGCCCGGGGCCGCCTCCGGCACGATCGGGTGCGGAGGCGGCCCACTGGCCCGAGGCCGGTCGTCACCCTACGGACGGGGCATCGACCGCGTCGTTCGACCGGCCACGATCCCCGGCGGCGTGCGCCGCCGTCGATGCCCATCCCACACCATGAAGTGCGGTTGAGGTCAAGGCCGTACGGCGCGAGAAGTCGGCCGGTCCGACTTCTCGCGCCGCCGCGGTCACGGTGGCGGAAAAGGCCGCGGCGACGACACGGCTGCGCGGCCGCGGTCGCCGGGGGAAGGCCCGGCACCCGCGCCGCCACCGCCCCCGGCGCCCGCCGCACGAGGACCGCCCCCGACGGGTGTGCGGACCTGTCGGGGGCGGAGTCTCGGGGGCCTGCGATGGATCAGGCGGCGACCGGGTGGGCCGGGTCGTACGCCTCGCGCACCCGGGCCTGGGCCGCCGGCCCGGCCGCGAGGTGGTCGAGGCCGAGCAGCGCGGCGCCCAGCACCGGCGGCGCCACGACGACCCGCGGCTCGGCCAGCGGCGCCGCCGCGGCCAGACGCGCCGTCAGGTTGTCGAGCAGCAGCGGCTGCCGGGAGGAGAGCACCCCGCCGCCGAGCACCAGCGGGGTGGGCTCGTCCAGCAGGTCCAGGCGGCGCAGCGCGACGACGGCGAGCCGGGTGATCTCGTCGGCCTGCCGGTCGATCAGCTCCAGGGCGACCGGGTCGCCGGTCTCCGCCACCGCGAACAGCACCCGGACGATCTCGTGCAGCCGCCCGAAGGGCAGGTGCCCGAGGTGGATCGCCTCGGCGACGGCGCCGGTGTCCGGCAGGCCGAAGTGCTCGGCGATGGCGCGGGCGAGCCCGGTCGGGCCGCCGCGGCCGTCCTCGGCGCGGACGGCGTGCCACATGCTGCTGACGGCGAGGCCGCTGCCGCCGCCCCAGTCGCCGGTCAGCTCGCCGAGGGCGGGGAACCGGGCGGTGCGGCCGTCGGGCAGCAGGCCGACGCAGTTGATGCCGGCCCCGCAGACGACGGCCACGCCGCGCGGGCCGTCGGTGCCGGCCCGCAGCAGACCGAAGGTGTCGTTGACGACGGTGTTGCTGAGGCCCCAGGGGTGCGACTCCAGGGCGGTGCGCAGGGCGGCCTCCTCCACCGGGAGGTCGGCGTTGGCGAGGCAGGCGCTGACGTGGGTGGTCAGCACACCGCTGCGGAAGGTCAGCCCGGCAGCGGTGGCCGCCTCCTCGACCAGCGGCGCGAGGCCGGCGACGGCCGCCGCGCCACCGATCTTCTGCGGTGCGAAGCCGCCGCCCCGGGCGGCGCCGAGCACGGTGCCGTCGGCGCCGATCAGGGCGACGTCGGTCTTGGAGTTGCCCGCGTCGATGGCGAGAACGCCGGGCAGTAGTGGTTCGGGCTGGTGGGTCATGAGGTCCCCGCGGCTCGTACGTGGCCCGGCCGTTGTCCCCGGCCGGGGGTGGTCGGTCTCCTCGCGGCCCGGCGGGCCGTCGCCGCGGTCGGCGGCGACGGCGGCCGGGGGCGCGGGCCGGACGGAACGGACACGTCAGGCCCAGGCGAGGTGCTCGCGGTTGTGGGCGAGCAGCCGGTCCGTCAGCTGGTCGGCGAGTTCGATCTGGCCGACCAGCGGGTGGGCGAGCAGGGCGTCGAAGACCCGGTCGCGGCCGCCGTGCAGGGCGGCGTCGAGGGCGAGCCGCTCGTACGAGGTCACCGCGGCGATGAGGCCGGCGTACAGCGGCTCGACGGGGCGCTGCGGCAGCGGGCGCACGCCGGCGGCGTCCACCTCGGCGGGCACCTCGATCACGGCGTCGTCGGGCAGGAACGGCAGCACGCCGTCGTTGCGGGCGTTCACCACCTGCACGGACGTCCCGCCGCCGGTGCCCAGCAGGGCGGCGATCAGCTGGACGGCGGCCTCGGAGTAGAACGCGCCGCCGCGCTGCCCGAGCAGCTCCGGCTTGGTGTCCAGGGCCGGGTCGGCGTACATCTCCAGCAGCTGCCGCTCGATCTCGGCGACCTCGGCGGCCCGGGAGCCCTTGACCTTCAGCTCCTCCACGACCAGGTCGTGCTGGTAGAAGTACCGCAGGTAGTAGGAGGGCACCACGCCGAGGCGCTCGACGACGCGCCGCGGCAGCCGGATGTCGTCCGCGATCTCCTTGCCGAAGCCGGTGAGCAGCTCCGGCAGCACCTCGCGCCCGGTGGTCGCGCCCGGGGCGTCGAGCAGGGTGACGCCGCGCTCCCAGGTGAGGTGGTTGAGGCCGACGTGGTCGAGGCGGATCAGCTCGGGGTCGACGCCGAGGTGCCGGGCGAACCGCCGCTGGAAGCCGATCGCGACGTTGCACAGGCCGACGGCCTTGTGCCCGGCGCGCTGCAGCGCCCGGGTGACGATGCCGACCGGGTTGGTGAAGTCGATGATCCACGCGTCGGGGTTGGTCCGGCGGACCTTCTCGGCGATGTCCAGCACCACCGGCACCGTACGCAGGGCCTTGGCCAGGCCGCCCGCCCCGGTGGTCTCCTGGCCGACGCAGCCGCACTCCAGCGGCCAGGTCTCGTCCTGGTTGCGGGCCGCCTGCCCGCCGACCCGCAGCTGCAGGAGCACCGCGTCGGCGTCGGCGACGCCCGCCTCGACGTCGGTCGTCGTGGTGACCACGGCGCCGTGCCCCTGCTTGGCGAAGATCCGCCGGGCCAGCCCGCCGATCAGCTCCAGCCGGTCGGCGGCCGGGTCGATCAGGACGAGTTCGGCGATCGGCAGGGTGTCGCGCAGCCGGGCGAAACCGTCGATGAGTTCGGGGGTGTACGTCGAACCGCCACCCACGATGGCCAACTTCAGTGCGGACATCAGCCCTTGACCCCTGTCAGTGTCACGCCTTCGATGAAGGCCTTCTGTGCGAAGAAGAAGAGGACGATCACCGGCGCCATCACCAGCAGGGTGGCGGCCATGGTGAGGTTCCAGTTGGTGTGGTGGGCGCCCTTGAACGACTCCAGGCCGTAGGAGAGGGTCCAGGCGCCGGGCTTGTTGCTGGCGTAGATCTGCGGGCCGAAGTAGTCGTTCCAGCAGTAGAAGAACTGGAACAGGGCGACGGCGGCGATGGCCGGCTTGGCCATCGGCAGCACGACCTTGAGCAGGGTGCGCAGGTCGCCGCAGCCGTCGATCCGGGCCGCCTCGATGTACTCCTTGGGGATGGTCATCAGGAACTGCCGCAGCAGGAAGATGGAGAAGGCGTCCCCGAAGGCCATCGGGATGATCAGCGGCCAGAGCGAGCCGCTCAGCCCGAGCTCCTTCGCCCAGAACAGGTACATCGGGATGATGGTGACCTGCGGCGGCAGCATCATCATCGAGATGACGGCCATCAGCGCCAGATTGCGGCCCCGGAAGCGGAACTTGGCGAGCGCGTAGGCCACCGGCAGGCTGGAGACGATGGTCAGCGCGGTGCCGAGGCCGGCGTACAGCAGGGTGTTGCGCCACCAGGTGAGGAAGCCGGGCGTGTTCCAGACCTTGGCGTAGTTGCCCCACTCCCAGGAGGTCGGCCAGTAGTCCGTGGTGAGCGCCTGGTTGTCCGTCATGACGGAGGTGAGGAAGGCGAAGACGAACGGCAGCAGGAAGAACAGCGTGGCGGCGATGGCGAGCGAGTGCACGGCCACCCAGTTGAGCAGCGCGCGGCGGCGGGCGGCGCGGGCGGCGGCGGTGGGGGCGCCGCGCCGGGCGGGCCCCTTCGCGGGGGCCTGCGCCGTGAGGGTGGAGCTGAGAGTCATGATCGTGTCCTCACTGGGCCCTAGTCGTCGTTCGACATGAAGCCGGACTTGCGGCGGAGCAGGATCGAGGTGACCGCCATCGAGATGGCGAACAGCACCAGGGCGACGACGCACGCCGCGCCGTAGTTGAAGCGCTGGAAGCCGAGGTTGTAGACCATCTGCGGCAGGGTCCAGGTGGAGCCCTGCGGGTAGCCGGGTTCGAACTGCTGCCCGGAGTTGCCCGCGTTGCCGCCGGCGACCTTCCCGGCGACGATCGCCTGCGTGTAGTACTGCATGGTCTGGATGACGCCGGTGACCACCGCGAACATGATGATCGGCGAGATGTTCGGCAGGGTGACGAACCGGAACCGCTGGAGCGGGCCGGCGCCGTCCAGTTCGGCGGCCTCGTACTGCTCCTTCGGGACGTCCAGCAGGGACGCCATGAAGATGACCATCAGGTCGCCGATCCCCCACATGGCGAGCATGGTGAGCGAGGGCTTGGACCAGGACGGGTCGGAGAACCAGCCGGGCTGCGGCAGTCCGATCTCGCCGAGGAAGTGGTTGACCGGGCCGGTGCCGGGGTTGAGCAGGAAGGCGAAGGCGACGGTCGCGGCCACCGGCGGTGCCAGGTACGGCAGGTAGAACGCGGTGCGGAAGAAGCCGGCGCCGGTCTTGACCTTGGTGATCAGCAGGCCGATGCCGAGGCCGAAGGCCACCCGCAGGCCGACCATGATGAAGACCAGCCAGACGGTGTTGCGCAGGCCCTGCCAGAACGCCGGGAGGTCGTTGAAGACGTAGTCCCAGTTCTGCAGGCCGGTGAAGGCCGGCGAGCCGAAGCCGTTGTACTTGGTGAAGGAGAAGTAGACCGTCGAGATCAGCGGGTACAGGAAGAAGACGCCGAAGCCGATCAGCCAGGGGGAGAGGAAGGCGAGGGTGCGGGCCGCCTCCCGGCGGCGCTTCCGGCGCAGCAGGTGCTGCGTGGAGGGCGCCGCCGGGTCGGTCGATCCGGTGCCCTTGCGGGTGCCGAACGCGAGTGACATGGGAGCTCCGTGGGCCGCTGGCTACTTGGCCTGGGCGATGGCGGCGTCGATCTCCTTGGCGGTGGCCGTCAGGCCGGCCGGGAGGTCCTTCTGCTGACCGGACTCGTAGGCGTAGCCGAGGTTCTGCAGCGACACGATGTACGCGCCGCCGTTGACGCTCGCCGGCGTGGTGCCGGAGTGCTGGTTCTTGGCGATGTCCAGGAAGGTCTTGAAGTTCGCGTCGCTGATCAGCTTCGGCGAGTTGAGCGCGTCGAAGGTGCTCGGCACGTTGTGGATCGCGTTGGCGAAGCTGACCACCGCGTCGGTGTCGGTGGTCAGGAACTTGACCAGCTCCCAGGCGGCGGCCTGCTTCTTGCTGGTGCTGGCGATGCCGACGATGGTGCCGGTCTGGTAGCCGCGGCCGTAGGTGTCGACCTGGTCGTCCGGCACCGGGAACGGCGCGGTGGCCCACTCGAAGTCGGGCTTGTTCTCGGCGAGCGAGGCGGTCCGCCACTCACCGTCGATGGCCATCGCGACCTGGCCGGTGTGGAAGGGGTTCTTGGCGCTGAACTCCTCGCCGAAGGTGGCGCGGAACTTGTCCAGCTTGTCGTAGCCGCCGAGCTTGTCGACCAGGCCCTTCTGCCAGGTCAGCATCGAGGCGATCTTGGGGTCGGTGGCGAGGTTCGACTTGCCGGAGCCGTCGAAGTAGCTGGGGCCCCACTGGCCGAGGAAGTGCTCGGTGGTCGACTCGTAGCCGTGGTAGAGCGGCATGAAGCCGAGCTGCTTGTAGCCGTCGCCCTCGGGGACGGTCAGCGCGGCCGCGGCGGCGGCGAACTCGCTGAAGGTCTTCGGCGCGGCGGTGATGCCGGCGGCGGCGAAGGCGGCCTTGTTGTAGTACAGGCCGAAGGCGTCGCCGAGCAGCGGCAGCGAACACTGGTTGCTCTGGTACTGCGTGTAGTTGAGCATCGCGGCCGGGAAGGTCTTGGCCGCGTCGATGTTGTCCTTGGCGAGGAAGGGCTTGAGGTCGGCGAAGGCCTTGGTCGAGCAGAACATGCCGACGTTGTTGGTGGTGAAGGAGGAGACCACGTCGGGGGCCGCGTCGCCGCCGGCCCGCAGCGCCTGGTTGACCTTGTCGTCGGCGATGTTGCCGGTCGTCTTGACGTGGATGTTCGGGTGGGCCTTCTCGAAGGCGGCGATGTTGTCGTTGATCGCCTTCACCTCGGAGTCCTGGCTCCAGCCGTGCCAGAAGCTGATGGTGACGTCCTTGCCGGAGGCGGAGTCGTCGCTGCCGCCGCCGTCGCTGGACCCGGTGCAGGCGGTGGCGAGCAGGGCCAGTACGGCGCTGCCGGTCACGGCGGCGATCGTCCGGCGGCTTCTGCGAGAGGTGGTGGAGTGCACTTCGAGATCCTCCTGGGGGCGCGCGGGCAGGCGTCATTGCCTCTGGTCCCGCGTAAGGGGGTTGGGGAGAGGTGTGCAGGGGCTTTGGTGCAGGGCTTCGGTGCGGTGGGAACCGGCGGTGGGCGGTGCGGCGGGGGCCGCGGTGGGACGGCCTTCAGTGCGTGGAGAAGACCGCCTCGCGAGCGGCTGCCAGGGCGCGTTGCAGTGCGCCGAGCAGGACGGGTGAGCCGGGCAGGGCACTGCTGCGGACCTCCGGCCGGGCGATCGAGATCCGGGCCAGCTCCTCCTCGACGAGGGCGCGCAGCCGCTCGCCGCCCGCGTTCGGCACGCCGCCGGAGACCACCACGAGCTCGGGGTCCACGACGGCGACGATCGCGGCCAGTCCGACGGCGAGCCGGCCGGCCAGCGCGGCGAGGAACTCGTCGCCGGCCCCCGGGGTCGCCAGGGCCTTGGCGAGCGACTCCTCCGCGCTGGGCGCGCCGAGCCCGTACTCCCGGGCCAGGGCCCGGACGGCGGGTGCGCCGGCCAGCTCCTGGAACCCGCCGGAGTTGCGGCGGCGGACGTCCCGCACCACCGGCGAGCCGGGGACGGGCATGTAGCCGACCTCCCCGGCGCCCCCGGTGAAGCCGCGGTGCAGCCGGCCGGCGATCACGATCGCCGCGCCGATGCCCTCGCCGGCCCAGAGCAGGACGAAGTCCTCGAACCCGCGCGCCGCGCCGGAGGCCTGCTCGGCGACGGCGGCGAGGTTCACGTCGTTCTCGATCGACACCGGTGCGCCGATCGCCTCGGAGAGGTCCTGCACCAGTCGCGGGGAGTGCCAGCCGGGCAGGTGGGAGGCGTAGCGGAGCTTGCCGGTGACGGGGTCGGGCGCGCCGCCGACGCCGATCGCCACCGTGCGCAGGGCGCCCTCGGCGAGCCCGGCGGCCCGGACCGTCCCGGCGACGGCCGCGGCGACCCGGGTGACCGTCTCGGCGGCGGTCCAGCCCTTGGTCGGTACGACGTGCTCGGCCAGCGTGACGCCGGTGATGTCGGCGACCGCGATCCGGGCGTGGCTGTTGGTGACGTCCAGGCCGGCGACGTGACCGGCGGCCGGGTTCACCTGGTACAGCTGCGCGTTGGGGCCCGGCCCGCCGGCGGTGGTGCCCACCGGCAGGACGAGCCCGGCCGCCTCCAGGCGGGCCAGCAGCTGGGAGGCGGTGGGCTTGGAGAGGCCGGTCAGGGTGCCGATCTGGGTCCGCGAGAGCGGGCCGTTCTCCAGTAGCAGTTCGAGGGCCGCGCGGTCGTTGATGGCGCGCAGCAGGCTGGGGGTGCCGGCGAGGGGGGCCTTGGCGGATGGTCTGCTCACGACGCGGATCCTCCTCTCCTGACACGTCACGGTGATCACCGGGTGGGCTCGAAGCGAACTGTTAGGAAACTTTCCAGTCGCTTGGACAGGACCGTACGGTCCTCGTCAGGAGGGTGTCAATGGTCCCTCCGGCGGTGGATGCCGAAGCGTTACCGGGCAGCGCGAAGCCCCGCTCCCCGATGTCCGGGAGGCGGGGCTTTGCTCCGGTTCGCGCCGCGCTCCGGCGCCGTCGGCGCCCGGGTGCGCGGGTCGCCCGGGCCGGGCGGCGGGGCCGTCGGCGTCCGGGCGCCCGGGCCGTCAGGGCGCCTTGGAGGCGTCGTCGGCGGGCTTGACGGGAGCCGGTATCGGCGCCGTCGCGAGGTAGCGCGGCGAGGCCGGGTCGGCCAGCGCGGACGGCGGGGCGGTGTCGGCGGACGGTGTCACCGAGGCGGCCGTCAGCACCACCCCGGAGGCCGCCGCCCCGGTGGCCGCGGCGACGCCGGCGGCGGCCGGCGGCTCCTCCTTGACCTTGATCCCGGCCTGGTCGAACGCGGTCTTCAGCCGGTGCCGCAGCGCCCGGGCGACCGACAGCGCCTTGCCCGGGGCGGTGCGCGCCTCGACCCGCAGCACCACCGAGTCCACCGCGACGGACTCCACGCCCAGGATCGAGACCGGCGCCCAGACCAGCTCGTCGAACGGCGCCTCCTTGGCCAGCGTCTCCGCGGTCTCCTGGATCAGCGCCTCGACCCGGGCCAGGTCCTCCTTGTAGCCGACCTGGACGTCCACCGAGGCGGTCGACCAGCCCTGGCTCATGTTGGCGATCCGCTTCACCTCGCCGTTGCGGATGTACCAGATCTCGCCGCCCGCGCCGCGCAGCTTGGTGACCCGCAGGCCGACCTCCAGCACCGTGCCGGTGGCCACCCCGGTGTCGATCTCGTCGCCGACGCCGTACTGGTCCTCCATGATCATGAAGACCCCGGAGAGGAAGTCCGTGACCAGGTTGCGGGCGCCGAAACCGATCGCCACACCGGCCACACCGGCACTCGCCAGCAGCGGCGCCAGGTTCACGCCGAGCGCCGAGAGGACCATCAGCGCGGCCGTGCCCAGGATGCTGAACGACGCGACGCTGCGCAGCACCGAGCCGATCGCCTCGGAGCGCTGCTGCCGGCGCTCGGGGTTGACCACCCCGGTGTTGGCCAGCAGCCCGCCGAGCCGGCCGGGCTCCTCGTCGGCCTCGTTCGGCTTGATCATCCGCGCTATCAACTGGGTGATCAGCTTGCGCACCACGGCCCGCAGCACCAGCGCCAGCACGACGATGAAGACGATCCGCACCCCGCCGGCCAGCCAGTCCTGCCAGTGCGAGTCGAACCAGCCGGCCGCCTGCTTGGTGGTGTCGCTGACCTCCTGCGCGCTGGTCGGGATTCTGAGGTCGAACTGCGGCAGCTGCGGGGCCGTGGGGCTCGGGGACGGGCTCGGCGGCGTGGACGAGAGCGTCGTGGACGCGTCGGCGAGGAGACCGGCGGCACCGGACCTGAACACGTGCGGGGACCTTCCTGCAGGGGGCGTGGCACAGCCCGCCGACGCGGAAGCACACCCGGGGCCTGCGGACCGTCCGCCTTAGCCTATCCGCCGTCCGGCCGCGCCCCGGACACGCCGGGCGGCCGCCACCCGCCCGGCGGGAGCCGCTCCGGGGCGCGTGACCACGGTCCGGACGCCCCGTCAACGCCCCGGCACGCCCCGGGTCGGGCCCCCGGGCGACCCCCGCGCGGCCCCCGAACGGTGCCGGGACGGCCCGGGCGCCGTCCGGGCGGCACCCGGGTGGCCCGCTGCTCCGAGCGGGCGAAGGGTCCTCCGGGAGGGCACCCGGGTGCAACCCGTCCTTCGCCCGGGCATATCGGGTATGACAGAACCCACACCCGGAGTTCACATCCGCTCCGTTACACAGGAGTGGTGGCGCCGTACAAAGGCGTAAGGCGACACTGGGGGAGATCACGCACCCGTTGCGCGGTCGAACCGCTCGTCCCGGCGCGAGCCACGCGCCGCAGGCGTCCAAGGAGGCATCCGTGCCGCACGTCCTGGTCCTCAACGCGTCCTACGAGCCGCTCGGCGTCGTATCGATGCGCCGCGCACTCATCCTGGTCCTCAACCACAAGGCGGTCAGCCTGGAGGACTCGGGAGTCACTCTGCACAGCGCCACCAGCGCCCTTCCGGCGCCGTCCGTCGTCCGTCTGACCCGCTTCGTCCGGGTCCCGTTCTGCGGGCCGGTCCCGCTCACCCGCCGGGCGCTGTTCGCCCGTGACCACGGCCGCTGCGTCTACTGCGGGGCCGCCGCCACCAGCGTCGACCACGTCATCCCGCGCAGCCGGGGCGGCCAGCACCGGTGGGACAACGTGGTGGCAGCCTGCCGCCGCTGCAACCACACCAAGGCCGACCGCCACCTCACCGAACTCGGCTGGCGGATGAAGCGCCCGCCCGCCCCGCCCAGCGGCCTGGCCTGGCGCATCATCGGCACCGGGATCAAGGATCCGCGCTGGCGGCCCTACCTGGAGCCGTACGGCGGCGGCGACCAGCTGCACGCCCCGCAGTGGGCCGAGTACGAGCACCACGACCATACCGAGGCCGCGCACGCGCTGCCGCTCACCCGGGCGCACGGCGCCCACGCCGCCCCCGTCCGCCGCGGTGAGCAGGCCGAACCGCTCTCCGCCTGACCCCGCTCCACCAAGGGCTTGCCCGTCATATCTCCGGTACGCCTCATGGGCCGCCGCGCACCCCGTATCGGGGAGCGCGGCGGCCCGCCGTTCGAGGGCCCGTCACGGCGGGCGCGACCTCCGGGCCCGCCCGGCCCGGCACGGCCCCGCGCGGCGGGCTCCGCTACGGCTTCCGCGCGGCTACGGCTTCCGCGTGCCCACGGCTTCCGCGTGGGCTACGGCTTCTGCGAGGGCGATCCGGACGGCGTCACCGGTGCGGTGGTCGCGGGCGGGGCGGCCGGCACCGCGGGCGTGGCCGGTACCGCCGGGGTGCCCGGTGTCGTGGCCGGCTGCCCGGCCGTCGCCGGGTCGGTGACGGCGTACAGCTCCACGCCCCAGAGCGAGTAGCCGTACTTGGTCGCCCGGGCGACGCCCTGGACCCGCAGGAACTTCGCGTCCGGCGCGTCGAACCGCACCGTCTCGTTGCCGCCCTTGCCGTCGTCGACCGTCGCCACCGTCGTCCAGGAGACGCCGTCCGCCGAGGCCTGGATCTTGTACGAGGAGGCGTACGCGGCCTGCCAGTGCAGCACCGCCGAGCCCAGGTGGGCGGCCTTCGGCAGCTCCAGCTGGACCCAGGCGTCGTCCTTGGCGGGGGAGGACCAGCGGCTCTTCGGGTCGCCGTCGGCCACCGCCGAGGCGGGGAAGGCCGAGGTCTCGTCGGCCGAGGAGGCGGCCTTCGCGGTACCGGCGAGGTCCGGGCCGCCGGTCGGCGGCACCACGTGCACCTGCAGCACCTGCCGCACGGTGGTCGAGCCGGTCACGAACTGCACCGGCACCTGGTAGGTGCCGGACGGCGTCCCCGGCGCGGCGCTGATCAGCAGCGGCACGCCCACCCGGCCGCCGCGCGGCACGCTCACCCCGGAGGCCGGCGCCACGGTCAGGCCCTTGGCCACGGCCGGCACCTCGGTGCGCAGCTCGCCCACCGCGCCCTCCGGCCGGCCCGCCTCGATCATCGCGCGGGCCTGCACCGGCGCGGCCGCGCCGGTCACCACGTCCAGCGCGGCGTCGGCCAGGCTCAGCCGGGCGGCCGGGGCGTCCGCGTACCAGGGGATCACCTGGTTGACGACCGGCGGCTCCCCGCCGGGCTTCCAGGCCAGCCGGAAGGCGTCCGCGCTCTGGCCGCCGGCCGGCAGCTCGTTGTAGCCGGGCTGCACGGTGCCGATCTCCGCCCAGCTGCCGTCGGCGCGCCGCACCGAGACGGTGGCCGAGGCCCGCACGGTCGGGTCGGTGAGGACGGTCAGCCGGTCCAGCGGCCGGGCCGCGCCCAGCTCGACGGTGAGCGGCTCGTCGGCGGCGGTCGGCGCGGTGGCCGCCCGGTAGGCGGTGTCCGGGTTGCCGTCCAGCACGGCGCCGGCCGAGGCGCCGGGCAGCGCGGCCGGGCCGCCGGTGACACTGGCCGGGGCCTCGTCCGGCGCGGTCACGGTGAACTCGCGGACCGCGACGGCCGTCTTCTGGGCGGCGGTGGCCCGCAGCCGCACCCCGCGCACGACCGCCCCGCCGGGCAGCTGGGCGGTGACGCTCTTCTGGTTCCTCACCTGGGCGAGCTGCTTCCAGCCGCCCTCGCCGGTGGAGTACTCCAGCACCCCGTCGTGGATGTAGTCGTCCAGCGCGTTCTGGCCGTCCGGGCCGCTGCCCCAGGAGCCCATCAGCACGGTGACGCTGCCGACCGGGCGGCCGCCGCCGAGGTCGAGGCCCACCGAGTCGCCGGGCTGCGGCGGCGCCGAGCTCCAGTAGAAGGTGTCGGCCACGCCGTCGGTCATCAGCGCCGGCAGGTGGTCGTGCGCGGTGCCCAGGGTGGTGGTCGGGGCGGCCCCGCCGCCGACCACGCCGGCCCAGTTGTCGGCGGCCCGCACGGCGCGCTCCAGGAACGGGCCGAGCACGCCCGCCCCGACCGTCGCCGGGCTCTGGGCGAGCTGCTCGCGCAGCTTGTTGAGCTCCACCCGGGCCCGCCAGGCCGCCGCGCCGTCGCCGCCGCGCTGGGCCAGCAGCATGTCCAGCGCCGCCTGGCCGGCCAGGCCGTAGTCGCGCAGCGGGGCCAGCCAGGCGCCGGCCTCGGCGGCCAGCGGGGCGGTGGCCGGGGTGGCGCTCAGGGTCTGCTGGGCGCCCGCCATCGCGGCGAAGGACTCCCGCAGCGGGGCCGCCGCCTCTATCAGCCGGGCGAGGTCGGGCGCCGCGCCGGCGTTCGGCTCGGCGGTCGCCCAGAACCGCTCCAGCAGCGGGTTGAGGTAGCCGGACTCCTCCTTGGACAGCGGCGAGGAGGAGCTGTTGCCGGCCAGCGCGGTGACGGAGGCCAGGACCGCCCCGGCCGGGGCGGCGGTGGCGCCGGCCGGGCCCGCCAGCGAGCGCAGCGCGGCCTGCCAGGAGTCCTCCGGCTTGTACCCGCCCGGGTTCCAGGCGAAGTCCCCGGCGGTCGCCAGGGCGATCCGCGAGGCCACCGGCTGCTCCATCGCACCGGTCAGCATGACGGCCGACCGGGTGGCGACCTCGGCGTCCCGGCCGGTGTAGGCGCCGAGGAAGAGCCGGTCCGGGTTGGCGTCGTTCACCGGGTAGTTGTCCATGGTGACCAGCGGGTGCCCGTACAGCTCGGCGGTCTCGGCGGCCTGAGCGCCCGTGATCTTCTCCGGGATCACCCCGACACCGCTCCAGGCCACCTGCACGCCCGCCGGCAGCGCCGCCGCCAGCGCCTTGCGGTACGGCGTGGAGCCCTGCTGGTGGTACTCGGTCGGCACCACGGACAGCGGCGCCAGCCCCGGGTGCTTCGCGATCAGCCGGTCCTGCACCTTGGCCGCCAGCTCGGCCTGCGCCTTGGCGGCGGCGGCCGGACCGGTGCCGTACTTGGAGCGGTCGTCGCCGCAGTGCCACTCGTCGTAGGAGACGTCCAGGAACTGCAGCTGGAAGGCGGTGAAGCCGAGCGCCCGCAGCCCGTCCAGCTTGGCGACCAGCGCGTCCGCGTCCTTGGCCGAGCTGTAGCAGAACGACTGCCCCGGGTCGATCGCGTAGCCGGCCGTCACGTGGTTCGCCCCGGCCCGGGCGGTCAGCGCCTTGAGGTCCTCGGCCCGGGCCGCCGGGTAGGCGTCGCGCCAGCGGGAGAGCCGGTACGGGTCGTCACCGGGGGCGTAGAGGTAGAAGTTCTGCTTGGAGCGGCCCAGGAAGTCCAGCTGGTCGAGGCGCTGCTGCTGGCTCCACGGGGTGCCGTAGAACGCCTCCGCGGTACCGCGCACCGGTGCGCCGGACGGCCAGTCGCGCAGCGTGATCCCGGGCAGCCCGAGACCGGCCGCGCCCGGCGCCTGCCCCTGTCCGGCCGGTACGGCGGCCAGCAGCTGGCGCATGCTCTGCGCCGCGTAGAAGGTGCCCGCCTGGTCGGCCCCGGCCAGCACCACCACGCCGTACGTCCCGCCGCCCGGGGCCGGCAGCTGGCCTGCCGAGAGCACGTACCCGCCGGCCGGCATCCCCGCCGTGGAGGGCGCACCGCCGTCCTTGCCGCCGGCCGCCGCGGTCAGTTCGCGCAGCGCCCGGTCGACCTCGCCGCCGGCCTCCTCGGCCGGTCCGCCGACGTAGACCACCAGCGATCCGGCGGCCGGCGTCCCGGCCTCCGCCTGCGGCGTCACCGTGGTGGCCCCGGCCACGCCCAGCACCTCGCGCACGGTGTCCACCGCGCCGTGGTCCGCCTTCGCCGAGGTCACCAGCGTCACCGCGGCGGGCACCGTGACCGGCCTGCCGGCCACGCTCTGCTCCTGCGGCCGCGGGAAGACCTGAGGGTTGCTCACACTGCCCAGCGGCGTCTGCGCCGCGGTGCTCACCACGTCCGGCCCGGGGCTGTAGGCGTACGCGGCCGGGCCGCTCACCAGCAGCCCGCCGACCACGGCCGCGGCCGAGAGCGTCGCCGCCACCTGCAGCGTCCGGCGCCGGCTCGGCGTCCAGGCCCGGGCCCGCTCGGCCCGCACTGACGCCAGCAGCGGCTCCGTGCCCTTGAGATCCGCGATCAGCCGGTCCGCCGTCCGGGGCGCCAGCTGACGGCACGTCCGCGCCGTCGCCCGCCGCGCCGCCAGCGCCGCCGGGTGCTGCAACACGTCCCGCAGCGCCGGACTCTGCTCCAGCTGCTGCCTCAACCGCCGCCCCGCGGCGACGGACACTCGGGCTTGCACAGGAGCCTCCTCGCCAGGCATCGACCACAACGCGCCAAAGCCCACCAGTTGGCCATGCCGGTGTCAACGTCACCGACGGGTATGCCAAGTTTGTCCTTTTTGTACTTTCATCACCCTCCTTCGCGGAACCCCGGCCCGCGTGCCGTCGCGGGCGCCCCCGCCGGCCGTCCGAGCCCGCCGCGCGGGCCCGGATGACGCACCGTCGGCGGGCGTCCCCGGCCCGGCCCGTGTGTCGCACCGGGTGACCGGGGTGTCACGCGGGTAGGACTGTGGCTGTTCTGACCGGGCGTTGCCGAGACATCGCAGGAGCCGCGAGTGGCCGCTTATCTCGACCGTGACGGAGCCGACGGCCTGGAGGTGCCCGCGCAGGACGCGCCGCCGCCTCCCGCCGAGCTGGTCGCGCTGGCGCAGGCGTACGGGGTGGACACGGCCCTCCAGCCGTCGGCGCGGACCCTGGTGGCGGTGCTGGCCGCGCTGGGCGTGGAGGCGGGCACGCCGGAGGCGGCCCGGGTGGCGCTGGAGCGCCACCGGGCCGGGCAGCGGGCCCGGCTGCTGCCGCCCTGCGTGGTGGTGCGGGCGGGGCGGCGGACGGCGCTGGACGTGCCGGCGGACGCCCGGCTCAGCGTCGAGCTGGAGGACGGCGGCGTCTGGGAGCTGCCGCGCGGGCACTCGCACTGGCTGCCCGCCGACCTGCCGCTCGGGCGGCACCGGCTCAGCGCGGTGACCGACGGCACGCGCCAGGACGCCCATCTGATCGTCGCCCCGGAGCGGCTGCCGCAACTCCCCGGCCGCGGCTGGGGCTTCCTCGCGCAGCTCTACTCCGTGCTCTCCGACCGCTCCTGGGGCATGGGCGACCTCGCCGACCTCGCCGAACTCACCCAGTGGGCCGGGAGCCTCGGCGCGGGCTTCGTGCAGATCAACCCGCTGCACGCGGGGCTGCCGGGCACGCCCTCCGACCCGTCCCCCTACCGGCCCTCCTCGCGCCGCTTCGCCGACCCCGTCCACCTGCGGGTCGAGGCGGTACCCGGGTACGCGTACCTGACGGGCGAGCTGCGGGCCGAGGCCGAGGAGCTGGGCCGGCGCGCCGCCCGGCTGCGCGCCGAGGTGCTGGGCCACGACGGACTGATCGACCGGGACGCCGTCTGGGCGCTCAAGCGCCGCGCCCTGGAGCTGCTGCACGAGGTGGAGCCCGGCACGGGCGCCCGGGCCGCCTACGAGGCCTACCGGCGGCGGGAGGGCGAGTGGCTGGAGCGGTACGCGCTCTGGAACGCCCTCGCCGAGGTGCACGGCGCCGACTGGCACGCCTGGCCGAAGGGGCTGCGCCATCCGGACAGCCCGCACGTCGTCCTCGCCGCCGAGGAGCTGGCGGACCGCGTGGAGTTCCACCGCTGGCTCGCCTGGCAGGTCGACCGGCAGCTCGCCGGGGCCCAGCAGGCCGCGCGCACCGCCGGCATGGCCGTCGGACTGATCCACGACCTCGCCGTCGGCGTCCACCCCGACGGCGCCGACGCCTGGGCGCTCCAGGACGCGCTGGGCGGCGGCATCTCGGTCGGCGCCCCGCCGGACGCCTTCAACGCCCACGGCCAGGACTGGGGCCTGCCGCCCTGGCGTCCGGACGCCCTGGCCGCCTCCGGCTACGCCCCGTACGCGGAGCTGTTGCGCTCGGCGGCCCGGCACGCGGGGGCGATCCGGATCGACCACGTGATGGGCCTGTTCCGGCTCTGGTGGGTGCCGGCCGGCCACCCGCCGACCGAGGGCGCCTACGTCCACTACGACGCCGAGGCGATGCTGGGCGTGCTGGCCCTGGAGGCGCACCGGGCCGGCACGGCGGTGATCGGCGAGGACCTCGGCACCGTGGAGCCGGGCGTCCGCGAGGAGCTGGCGGCGCGCGGCGTCCTGGGCACCTCGGTGCTCTGGTTCGAGCGGGACTGGCAGGCCGAGGGCGAGATCCTGCCCCCGGAGCGCTGGCGGCCGGGCAGCCTGGCCACCCTGACCACCCACGACCTCCCGAGCACCGCGGCCCGGCTGACCGGCGAGCACGTGGAGCTGCGCCACCGGCTCGGCCTGCTCGCCAGGTCGCTCGACGAGGAGCAGGCGCAGGCGGCGGCCGAGCTGGCCGAGTGGCGGGCCGAGCTGACCCGGCTGGGCCTGCTGGCCGAGGGCGAGGAGCTCTCGGCGGCGGCGCTGTACCGCTTCCTGCGGGCCACCCCGGCCGAGCTGGTCGGCCTCTGGCTGCCCGACCTGGTGGGGGACCCGCGCCCGCAGAACCTGCCCGGCACCTGGGACCAGTACCCCAATTGGCGGCTGCCGGTCGCGGACGGCTCCGGCCGCCCGGTGACGCTGGACGAGCTGGCCGCCGCCCCGGCCGCACAGGCCCTGACCGGCGTTCTGCGGGCCGCCGGCGGGCAGGCCCGAAAGGCCGACCCCGCCGAGCGCGGCGACGTAAGCGGCGGGTAAGTTGAGCAGCGTGGACAAGAGGAACGCTTTGCGAGCCGGCGCGGTCACCGCAACGGTCACGCTGATGATGCTGCTGTCGTCGCCCGCCATGGCCCTCTCCCGGGACGACGGCGACGACCCGGGTAGCGGCCTGAGCGTCGCCCAGACCCTCGGCCTGTACGTGCTGCTGCCGATCGTGGCCTTCGTGGTCATCGCCGGCCTCGCCGGGCTGCCGTACGGCAGCAAGGACAAGAAGAAGTAACCGAGGGCTTCCACCCGAGCCTGGTACAACGCCCGAGGGGGCGCCGGACATCGTCCGGCGCCCCCTCGGGCGTCAGTGGGGTCCCGGGGCTCGGCCCCGGGACCCCGACCGGCTCAGTGCCCCGCTGCCCGGGCGCCCGCCGCCCGGTCGGCGGCCTGCGCCTTGATGGCGCGCTCGACCCCGGCGCGCTGCTCGATCACCCGGCGACGCAGCGCCGGCGCCGGCTCGGCCGTGCTCAGCCAGGCGTCGGTGGCGTCCAGCGTGGCCTGCTCGACCTGCAGCGACGGGTACAGCCCCACGATGATCAGCATCGCGATCTCGTGGCTGCGGCTCTCCCAGATGCCCTTGAGCGCCGCGAAGTACTTCGCGCCGTAGGGCGCCAGCAGCTCGCGCTGGTCGGCCTGCTGGAAGCCGGCGATCACCGCGTCCTGGACGTAGTTGGTGAGCTTGTCCGACTCCATCACCGAGGCCCAGGCCGCGGCCTTGGCCTCGGCGGTCGGCACGGCGGCGCGGCAGCTGGCGGCGTGCTCCTGGCCGGCCGCGGTGTTGTCGCGGGCCAGCTCGGCCGCGATGGCGGCCTCGTCGGCGCGGCCGGTGGCTGCCAGCCGGCCGAGCAGCGTCCAGCGCAGCTCGGTGTCCACGGCCAGGCCCTTGATCTCGACCGAGCCGTCCAGCAGCGCGGCGAGCAGGTCCAGCTGCCCCTCGCTGCGGGCGACGGCGGCCAGCGCGCGGGCCCAGGCCAGCTGGTGGTCGCTGCCGGGCTGGGCGGCGCGCAGCTGCTCCTCGGCGGCCTCGGCCCAGCGGGCGAGACCCTGCTCGCTCCACGCCGGGTCGGTGTAGGCGTCGAGGGCGAGCTTGACCTGGCGGTGCACCGACTGGACGACGCCGATGTCGGACTCCCGGCGGAGGCCCGAGACGGCCAGCTCCAGGTAGTCGCGGGCGGCCATCTCGCCGTCGCGGGTCATGTCCCAGGCGGAGGCCCAGCACAGGGCGCGCGGCAGCGAGTCGGTGAAGCCGCCGAGGTGCTCGGTGACGACGGCCAGCGAGTCCTCGTCCAGGCGGACCTTGGCGTAGGAGAGGTCGTCGTCGTTGAGCAGGATGACGGCCGGGCGGTGCCGGCCGACCAGCTCGGGGACCTCGGTGCGCGGACCGTCGACGTCCAGCTCGATCCGGTCGGTGCGCACCAGTGCGCCGTCGGCCAGCTCGTAGAGGCCGATGGCGATCCGGTGCGGGCGCAGGACGGCCTCGCCCTTGGCACCGGCCGGCAGCGCGGGGGCCTCCTGCAGCACGGCGAAGGACTCGATCTCGCCGTCGGTGTTGAGGGTGAGGGCCGGGCGCAGCACGTTGATGCCGGCCGTCTCCAGCCACGCCTTGGACCAGGCCTTGAGGTCGCGCCCGCTGGCCTCCTCCAGTGCGCCGAGCAGGTCGGCCAGGCGGGTGTTGCCCCAGGCGTGCCGCTTGAAGTAGGCCTGCACGCCCTGGAAGAAGGCGTCCTGGCCGACGTACGCCACCAGCTGCTTGAGGACCGAGGCGCCCTTGGCGTAGGTGATGCCGTCGAAGTTGACCTGGACGTCCTCCAGGTCGTTGATGTCGGCCATGATCGGGTGGGTGGACGGCAGCTGGTCCTGCCGGTACGCCCAGGTCTTCATCTGGTTGGCGAAGGTGGTCCAGGAGTGCGGCCACTTCGAACCGGGGGCCTCGGCCTGGCAGACGGCCTCGGCGAAGGTCGCGAACGACTCGTTCAGCCAGAGGTCGTTCCACCACTCCATGGTGACGAGGTCGCCGAACCACATGTGGGCGAGCTCGTGCAGGATGGTCGCGGCCCGCGCCTCGTACGCGGCGTCGGTCACCTTGGAGCGGAACACGTACTGGTCCCGCAGGGTGACGGCGCCCGCGTTCTCCATCGCGCCGGCGTTGAACTCCGGGACGAACAGCTGGTCGTACTTGGCGAACGGGTAGGGGAAGTCGAACTTCTCCTGGAAGTAGTCGAAGCCCTGCTTGGTGACCTCGAAGATCGCCTCGGCGTCCAGGAACTCGCGCAGCGACGGGCGGCAGTACACGCCCAGCGGGACCTTCTGGTCGCCGTTCTCGTAGCTGTCGAAGACCCCGACGTACGGGCCGGCTACCAGTGCCGTGATGTAGGAGGAGATCCGGCCGGTGGGCTCGAACGTCCAGACCTGGCTGTCGCCCTCGCCGACCGGGGTCGGGGTGGGCGAGTTGGAGACCACGACCCAGCCGGTGGGCGCGGTCACCGTGAAGGCGAACGTGGCCTTGAGGTCGGGCTGCTCGAAGGTGGCGAAGACGCGGCGGGCGTCCGGCACCTCGAACTGGGTGTACAGGTAGGTCTCGTCGTCGACCGGGTCGACGAACCGGTGCAGGCCCTCACCGGTGTTGGTGTAGGCGCAGTCGGCGACGATCCGCAGCTCGTTCTCGGCGGCCAGGTTCGGCAGCGTGATCCGGCTGTCGGAGAAGTTGGCGTTGTCGAGCCGCTCGCCGTTGAGGGTGATCTCCTCGACGCTCGGCGCCACGAGGTCGATGAAGGAGGACGCGCCGGGGGTGTTGGCGCTGAACCGGACCACGGTGGTGGACCGGAAGGTGCCTCCCTCCCGGGCCGAGCTCAGGTCGAGCTCGATGTCGTACGCGTCCACGTGCAGGAGGTCGGCCCGGGTACGGGCCTCCTCACGGGTGAGGTTGGTGCCGGGCACTCGCAGGACTCCTTCGTCAGGCTGATGCTTCGCATCCTCCCATGCCCGGCGCGCGGCGCCCGGGGAAATGTTCGAGGGCGGGGCGGAACAGGCGGGTTGGCCTGTTCCGCCCCGCCCTCGACCGGGTCGGGCACCGGGGCGCTACGCCCCCGGCGTCACTTCTTCGCGTACTTGACCACGGGCGCGTCCGAGCCCGCGCTGCGGGCGAAGCCGTACAGCGAACCGTCCGACTGCAGCACGTACTCGGTGGTGCTGGAGCCGATGAAGTCGGAGTTCTTCTGGCTGGTGATGGTGCCGAGTTCGGTCGCCGCGCCGTCGGCCGGCGCGAGCGTGACGATCTTGGCACCCTTGCCGTAGCCCATGTCCAGCACGGCCCGGACCTTGCCGTCCTTGTCGGTGCCGGAGACCAGCCGGATGCCGTCGTTGGTGCCGCCGGTGGACGACCAGAGCCGCTTGCCGGTCGTCAGGTCGTAGGCGTTGACGGCGGGCTTGCTCGGGTTGGTCTGGACGTACAGCGTGGTGCCGCTGACGACGTTCTGGGTGAACGCGTCCGCCTGGCCGGAGAGCCGCAGGCTGTCCGCCCCGGGCTCCTTGACCGACATCGGGGTCATCGGCTTGTTGCTCTTGTCGAACGGCAGGATGTAGTCGCCGTTCGGGCCGCTGGTCACCAGCAGCACCAGCGGCTGGTCCGAGACGACCTTGTCGATGCGCTCGATGCTGCCGGTGAACGGGACCGGCGCGGGGCTGGTGGTCTTGCCGGTGTCGGTGTCGACCAGCACCAGCTGCGACTTGGGGTTGGCGTTGGAGCCGTAGCAGCGGTCGCTCACCGCGATCTGGGTGCCGGCGACCTTGCCGTAGACGTTGCAGTCCTTGTCACGGGGCTGGAACTGCCAGACCGGCGAGCCGTCGGCGATGTTCACCGCGCCGGCCACGTTGCCGCCGATGCCGATGACCTTCTCGGTGACGGTCAGGGTGGGCGAGGACATCCGCTCGGTGCTGACCTTGGCCGACCAGAGCAGCTTGCCGGTGCTGATGTCGACCGCGCCGACGGTGGAGCAGTCGCTGTCACCGGTGTTGAGCGCGACCGCGGCGATGTGCTTCGAGTTCACCCCGTACGAGACGGCGCAGAACTCCTTGCTGCCGGCCGGCGGCGCGAGCGTCCACAGCTCCTTGCCGTCGGCCGAGTTGAGCGCGCGGATGCCGTAGCTGTCGGCGCGCACCACGGCCTTGTCGGCGCCCCAGATGCCGAGCAGCTGCGAGCCGCTGGCCGCGTTGGCCGGCTTGGCGGCGGTCCAGGCGAGGCTGTAGGAGCCCGCCTTGCCGCCGCTGCCGCCGCCGGTGCCCGCGGAGGGGTCGGTGGTCGAGCTGTCGGTGGTGCCGCCCGTGCTGCTGGTGCCGCCGTCCGCGGACGGGGTGTCCGGGTCCTTCTTGTTCTCGGTGAACAGCACGACCAGACCGGCGACGATGGCGATCGCCAGCACACCGCCGATGATGCCGCCCCAGACCATCACCGGGTTGCGCCGCTTGGGCGGCGCCGGCACCGGCGCGCCGGGGAAGGCGTACCCGGGCTGCTGCTGCGGGTAGCCGTACCCGGCTCCGCCGTCGGCCGGCGGCGGGGCGGTGTAGCCGTACTGCTGGCCGGCGTTGGGGGCCGGGAACGGGGGCTGGGCCGGGTTGTACGGGCCGGCCGGTGCGGCGCCGGGCGGCGGCGGGGCGCCCTGGGCGGGGAAGGCGGCGGCGGTGGGCGCGTAGGCGTAATCGCTGCCCGGGGCCGGCGGCTGCCCGGGTGCGGCGCCCGGCGCGGCCGGTCCGCCCTGCCCGGGGACCGGAGCCCCGTCGAGCTGTGTCATCTGGTTCGCCACGGCGGCCGGGTCCACGCCTCCCGGCGTGCGGCCGAGCGAGACGCCCCGATTGTCCTGCGGCCCGGTACCGGGTGTGTCGCCTGCCCCCGGCGTAGGGTGATCCCCTGCCATCTGATGCCCCGTCATGTCTGGAAGCGTCCCCCGGCCGGTCACGTCCGTGGCCGGTGGGACGGGTGAGAATGGGCACCATGGTACGGGTGGGCGGTTTTCGGCCGGTCGCAGGAGCCCGGCAGGCCGCGCGTCGCGGCTCTGAGCTGGGGCCCCGTCGCCGGCGCCCGGCCCCCCGGCGGTACCCCGCCCGGCGCCCGGTGGCACACCGCCCGGCGCCGTGCGAGGCCCCCGGAGCAGTCCACCGGGACCACCTTCCCCACTCCGCCCCCGCGGTAGCCGCGCCACCCGACGCCGTCAGGCCCTAGGCTTCAGGAGTTGAAGGGATCGCCCGGCGGAGGGGTTCCCTCGCCCTTGGAAGGGTGGATCATGGCGACGGACACACCGGGTTCGCAGTCCTCACTGCACCGGGCCAACCTGGAGCGGGTGCTGCGCGCGGTACGGATGGCCGGCTCGCTGACCCAGGCCGAGATCGCCCGCGCCACCGGCCTCTCGGCGGCGACCGTGTCCAACATCGTCCGGGAGCTCAAGGAGAGCGGCACCGTCGTGGTCGCCGACACCTCCTCCGGCGGCCGCCGCGCCCGCAGCGTCTCGCTCAGCGGCGACGCCGGCATCGTGGTGGGGATCGATTTCGGCCACACCCACCTCCGGGTCGCCGTCGGCAACCTCGCGCACCGGGTGCTCGCCGAGGAGAGCGAGCCGATCGACGTCGACGTCTCCGCGGCCCAGGGCTTCGACCGCGCCGAGGCGCTGGTGGACCGGCTGCTCCAGGAGGCCGGCTTCCGCCCGGACAAGGTGATCGGCGTCGGCCTCGGCGTCCCCGGCCCGATCGACGTGGAGACCGGCGCGCTGGGCTCCACCGCGATCCTGCCCGGCTGGACGGGCATCGCCCCCGGCCGGGAGCTGGCCGAGCGGCTCGGCATGCCGGTGCACGTGGACAACGACGCCAACCTGGGCGCGCTCGGCGAACTCGTCTGGGGCGCCGGCCGCGGTCTGAGCGACCTCGCCTACATCAAGGTGGCCAGCGGCGTCGGCGCGGGACTGGTGGTCAACGGGCAGATCTACCGCGGCCCGGGCGGCACCGCCGGTGAGATAGGGCACATCACGCTGGACGAGGCCGGCCCGGTCTGCCGCTGCGGCAACCGCGGCTGCCTGGAGACCTTCGTCGGCTCCCGCTACCTGCTCGGCCTGCTCTCCTCCACGCTCGGCCAGGACCTGAGCGTGCCCCGGGTGGTCGAGCTGGCCCACCAGGGCGACCTCGGCTGCCGCCGGGTGATCGCCGACGCCGGCCGGCAGATCGGCACCGGTGTCGCCACCCTCTGCAACCTGCTCAACCCGCGCCGGGTGATCCTCGGCGGGGACCTCGCCGACGCCGGTGAGCTGGTGCTCGGCCCGATCCGCGACTCGGTGGCCCGCTACGCCATCCCCAGCGCGGCCCGCCAGCTCTCGGTCGTCCCGGGCACCCTGGGCGGCCGGGCCGAGGTGCTCGGCGCGCTCGCCCTGGTGATGAGCGAGATGGACGACTCCAGCCCGATCGGGCGGTCCGTACAGGCGTCCGTCGCCCGGCCGTGAGTGCCGGCCGGTCCGCGGCGGTCCGACCGTCCGTGTCCGGCGCCGACCGGGTCTGCCGCCCTTCGACCGTCCGTGCCCGCCCCCGGACCCTCCGTGGCCGCGGCACGCCGCGAACGCCGAGTACGGGCCGCCGGCACCGGGCACCCCGCTCGGTGTCCGGTAGGCGGACATTAGACTCGACCGGTCGGCGCACCGCCGAGACCGATCGGCGCGACGGCACACGGGCAGCGAGGCCCGTCGGACCGCCCGCGGTCCGCGACTTTGAACGAGGAGGAACGGGTGGCCCTGCTGACCCGCATTCGGGGACCGCGCGATCTCGACCGGCTCACGCCCGGACAGCTGGCCGCGCTGGCCCAGGAGATCCGGACCTTCCTGGTGACGGAGGTCTCCAAGACGGGCGGCCACCTCGGGCCCAACCTCGGCGTCGTGGAGCTGACCGTCGCGCTGCACCGGGTCTTCGACTCGCCGCGCGACCGCATCCTCTTCGACACCGGCCACCAGAGCTACGTCCACAAGCTGCTCACCGGCCGCCAGGACTTCTCCCGGCTGCGGATGAAGGACGGCCTCTCCGGCTACCCCTCCCGCGCCGAGTCCGAGCACGACGTCATCGAGAACTCGCACGCCTCGACCGTGCTCTCCTACGCCGACGGCCTGGCCAAGGCCAACCAGCTCCAGGGGAAGAAGGACCCGGTCGTCGCCGTGATCGGCGACGGCGCCCTCACCGGCGGCATGGCCTGGGAGGCGCTCAACAACATCGCCGACTCCAAGGACCGCCCGCTGGTCATCGTCGTCAACGACAACGAGCGGTCCTACTCCCCGACCATCGGCGGGATGGCGAACCACCTGGCCACGCTGCGCACCACCCAGGGCTACGAGCGCTTCCTCTCCTGGGGCAAGGACGCCCTGCAGCGCACCCCGGTGGTCGGCCAGCAGCTCTTCGAGACGCTGCACGGCGCCAAGAAGGGCCTCAAGGACTTCATCGCCCCGCAGGGCATGTTCGAGGACCTCGGCCTCAAGTACATCGGCCCGATCGACGGCCACGACCTCACCGCCCTGGAGTCCGCGCTCACCAAGGCGCGTGGCTTCGGCGGCCCGGTGATCGTGCACTGCCTCACCGAGAAGGGCCGCGGCTACCACGCCGCCGAGAACAACGAGGAGGACCGCTTCCACGCGGTCGGCGTGATCCACCCGGAGACCGGCCTGCCGATCAAGAGCGCCGGCAAGGACTGGACGTCCGTCTTCGGCGAGGAGATGGTCGCGCTCGGCCGCGAGCGCGAGGACATCGTCGGCATCACCGCCGCGATGCTCCACCCGGTCGGCCTGGCCCCGTTCGCCAAGGCCTTCCCGGACCGGATCTTCGACGTCGGCATCGCCGAGCAGCACGCCGTGACCAGCGCGGCCGGCATGGCCACCAACGGCCTGCACCCGGTGTTCGCGGTCTACGCGACCTTCCTCAACCGGGCCTTCGACCAGGTCCTGATGGATGTGGCGCTGCACCGGCTGGGCGTCACCTTCGTGCTGGACCGGGCCGGTGTCACCGGCACCGACGGCGCCTCGCACAACGGCATGTGGGACATGTCGATCCTCCAGGTCGTCCCCGGTCTGCGGCTCGCCGCCCCGCGCGACGCCGACCAGCTGCGCGCCCAGCTGCGCGAGGCCGTGGAGGTGGAGGACGCCCCGACCGTGGTCCGCTACTCCAAGGGCACGGTCGGCCCGGCCGTCCCCGCGGTCGGCCGGATCGGCGGCATGGACGTGCTGCGCGCCCCCGAGGCTCCGGCCGAGGAGCGCCGCGCCGACGTGCTGATCGTCTCGGTCGGCGCGATGGCCGCGACGAGCCTGGAGGTCGCCGACCTGCTGGCGGCCGAGGGCGTCACCGCCACCGTGGTGGACCCGCGCTGGGTCAAGCCGGTGGACCGCGCCCTGCCGGGCCTGGCCGCCGAGCACCGCGCGGTCGTCACGATCGAGGACAACGGCCGCGTCGGCGGTGTGGGCGCCGCCGTGGCGCAGGCGCTGCGCGACGCCGAGGTGGACGTCCCGGTGCGCGACTTCGGCATCCCGCAGGAGTTCCTGGACCACGCCTCGCGGCCCGAGATCCTCGCCGAGATCGGTCTCACCGCCCCGGACATCGCCCGCAAGGTGACGGCCCTGGTCTCCCGGCTGGACGGGGCGGCCGTCCGGGCCTGAGCCGCCCGGTCCGCGGCCGTTTGCCACAACTGGGCAACAGTTCGTCGCAAGACAGGCTGATAATCGCACCGAAAGGCGGGACCGGCGCTGCCCGCGCCGATCCCGCCCGGTAGGTTGTCATCCGTGCCGACCCCCACCCGCCCCCGCCTCGTCGGGCTTGCCGAGCGCCTGCCCGACCGCGTCCGCCAGGGTTACTGGACGAGGCTGGTGCCGGTGCTGGCCCTGGTCGCGCTCGCCACCCACATCCCCTCCTTCGTCCGGCCGGTCTGGAGCCCCGACGAGGGGTTCCTGGCCACCCAGGCCCGGATGCTGGCGGACGGCGGCGTCCTCTACGACACCGTGGTCGACCGCAAGCCGCCGCTGCTGCCCTGGCTCTACCAGGCCTGCTTCGCCGTCTTCGGCTCCGCCTCGCTCTGGCCGCTGCGCACCCTGGCCGTGGTCGCCCACCTGGTCACCGCGATCCTGCTGGCCTCGATCGCCCGCGGCCGCTGGGGCAACCGGGCGGGCGCCGGGGCGGGTCTGCTCTACCTGCTGGTCTCCATCGGGCTCTCCCCGGAGGACACCCAGGCGGCGACCTTCGAGGTCTTCATGCTGCCCGCCATGGTGGCCGCCTTCCGGTACGCCGAGCGCCGCCGCTGGCTGGCCGCCGGCATCGCGGTGGCACTCTGCTCGCTGACCAAGCAGACCGGCGGCGCCGTCCTGCTGCCGGTGCTCTGGATGCTGTTCCAGGACGCCCGCCGGCGCGGGGTCCGCTGGCCGCCCGCCCTGTTCAAGATCGGATTCGGCTTCACCCTGCCGATAGCGCTGGTCGCGGTGATCCTCACCAAACCCAAGGGCTTCCTGTTCTGGGTGGTCACCGGCAGCGGGGACTACGCCTCGGTGGGCGGCGCCTGGCTGCAGATGGCCGGCCGCGCGCTGGGCAACTCGGCGATCCTGGTCGGCGCCGGCCTGGGCTTCCTGCTGCCGGTCGGTCGCCGGCTCTGGCTGAAGCACCGCCACCGCCCGCTGCCGGTCGCCGGGGAGGAGCACGGCTCCACCACCGACCTCTGGGTCTGGCTGCTCTCCTCGGTGGTCGCGGTCAGCGTCGGGTTCCACTTCTTCGGCCACTACTACCTGCAGCTGATGCCCCCGCTGGTGCTGCTGGGCACCGGCGCGGTCGCCACCTCGGCGATCCGCTGGAAACCGGTCCTGGTGTACACCGCGGCCGCCGCCACGGTGTTCTGGGGCCTCGCGCTGGCCTGGCCGGGGGAGCGGCTCACCCGGACCACCGAGGTGGCCACCGCGGTCGCCGCGCAGAGCAAGCCGCAGGACACCGTGCTGGTCTGGGGCATGCACCCGGAGCTGTACTGGCTGGCCGACCGCAAGCCGGCCACCCGCTACCTGACCGCGGGCTTCCTGACCAACTTCAGCGGCGGCAAGGACGGCAACGCCAACGTCGGCGAGCAGTTCAGCGTCAGCAACGCCTGGCAGACCTTCGACCGGGAGATCGCCAAGGGCCTGCCCGAGATCGTCGTGGACGACTCCGGCCTGGCGCCCTACCAGCCCGGCATGATCCCGAAGATCGAGAACCTGCTGGACACCCACTACGAGATGGTCGGCGTCTTCGCCGACACCGTGGTCTACCGCCTCAAGCGCTGACCGCGCCCGGCGCGCGACAGGGCCCTCGCGCCCGCGCCCCGGGCTCCCCGGGCCCCCGGCCCCGCCGAGAGTGCCCGCCGCACCCCACCGCCCCCGCCACGACGCGCGGGAGCCCCGGTGACCCTGAGGTCACCGGGGCTCCCGCGTCGTACGGGGCCTACGCCTTAGGCGGGCACCGAGGCCACGCCGGGGGCGAGGAACCGCTTGCCGTTCACCCGCTCCGAGACGCCCTCACGGTCCAGGTACGGGGTGATCCCGCCAAGGTGGAAGGGCCAGCCGGCGCCGGTGATCATGCAGAGGTCGATGTCCTGCGCCTCGGCGACGACACCCTCCTCCAGCATCAGGCCGATCTCCTGCGCGACGGCCTCCAGAGCGCGGTTCAGCACCTGCTCCTCGGTCAGCACGGTGTCGCCGAAGGTGAGCAGCTCCAGCACCTCGGGGTCGAGCACCTGCTTGCCGTCGACCCAGGTGTAGAAGCCGCGCTTGCCGGCCTTGACCACCCGGCCGAGGTTCTCGGAGACGGTGAACCGCTCCGGGAAGGCGCCGCGCAGCGTCTCCGAGACGTGCAGCGCGATGGCCGGGCCGACCAGCTCCAGCAGCACGATCGGGGACATCGGCAGGCCGAGCGGCTCGACGCCCTTCTCGACCGTGGCGATCGGGGTGCCCTCGTCGATGATGTCCTGGATCTCGCCCATGAAGCGGGTCAGGATCCGGTTCACCACGAACGCCGGGGCGTCCTTGACCAGCACCGAGGTCTTCTTCAGCTTCTTCGAGACGCCGAAGGCGGTGGCCAGCGCGGCGTCGTCGGTCTGCTCGCCGCGGACGATCTCCAGCAGCGGCAGGATCGCGACGGGGTTGAAGAAGTGGAAGCCGACGACCCGCTCGGGGTGCTTCAGCTTCGAGGCCATCTCGGTGACCGAGAGGGAGGAGGTGTTGGTCGCCAGCACGCAGGTCGGCGAGACCACGTTCTCCAGGTCCGCGAAGACGTTCTGCTTGACGCCCATCTCCTCGAACACGGCCTCGATCACGAAGTCCGCGTCGGCGAAGCCGGCGGCCTTGTCGAGCGAGCCGGTGACCAGGCCCTTGAGCCGGTTGGCCTTGTCCTGGCCGATCCGGCCCTTGCCGAGCAGCTTGTCGATCTCGGCGTGGACGTAGCCGACGCCCTTGTCGATGCGCTCCTGGTCGATGTCGGTGAGGACCACCGGCACCTCCATCCGGCGGGCGAACAGCAGCGCCAGCTGCGAGGCCATCAGACCGGCGCCCACGACGCCGACCTTGGTGACCGGGCGGGCCAGCGACTTGTCCGGCGCACCGAACGGGCGCTTCGCCCGGCGCTGCACCAGGTTGAAGGCGTAGATGCCGCTGCGCAGCTCGCCGCTCATGATGAGGTCGGCCAGCGCCGCGTCCTCGGCGTCGAAGCCGGCCTGCAGGTCGGCGTCCTTGACCTGCTGGATGATGTCCAGCGCCTTGTAGGCGGCCGGGGCCGCGCCGTGCACCTTGGAGTCGGCGACCAGCCGGCCCCAGGCGACGGCGTCGTCCCAGGCCTTGCCGCGGTCGATCGCCTCGCGCTCGACCACGACGTCGCCCGTGAGCACCTTGGCGGCCCAGAGCAGCGACTGCTCCAGGAAGTCGGCCGGCTCGAAGATCGCGTCGGCGATCCCCAGCTCGAACACGTCCTTGCCCTTGAGCTGCTTGTTCTGGCTCATCGAGTTCTCGATGATGACCTTGATCGCCTTCGAGGGGCCGATCAGGTTCGGCAGGATGGTGCAGCCGCCCCAGCCGGGGACGAGGCCCAGGAAGACCTCCGGCAGCGAGAACGCCGGAACGCCCGCGCTGACGGTGCGGTAGGTGGCGTGCAGGCCGACCTCGACGCCGCCGCCCATCGCCGCGCCGTTGTAGAAGGCGAAGGAGGGGACGGGCAGCGCGGCGATCCGCTTGAAGACCTCGTGGCCGCCCTTGCCGATGGCCAGCGCGTCCGCGTGCTCCTTGAGGATCTCGACGCCCTTGAGGTCGGCGCCGACCGCGAAGATGAACGGCTTGCCGGTGATCGCGACACCGACGATCGCGCCCGCGGCGGCCTCGGCCTCGACCTGGTCCAGCGCGGTGGACAGCTTCAGCAGCGAGCCCGGGCCGAAGGTGGTCGGCTTGGTGTGGTCGAAGCCGTTGTCCAGGGTGATCAGGGCCAGCCGGCCGGCCTGCAGCGGCAGGTCCAGGTGGCGGACGTGCGCGGTCGTGACGACCTCGCCGGGGAACAGCTCGGCGCCCTGCTGCAGCAGCTCAGTCGTGGTGCTCATGGTCACTTACCACCCTCGAAGTGCGGGTTCTCCCAGATGATGGTGCCGCCCATGCCGAAGCCGATGCACATCGTGGTGAGGCCGTAACGGACGTCCGGGCGCTGCTCGAAGCGGCGGGCCAGCTGGTTCATCAGGCGCACGCCCGAGGAGGCCAGCGGGTGGCCGAAGGCGATCGCACCGCCGAACGGGTTGACCCGCTCGTCGTCGTCCGCGATGCCGTAGTGGTCCAGGAAGGCCAGCACCTGGACGGCGAAGGCCTCGTTGACCTCGAAGGCCTGGATGTCGTCGATGGTCAGACCGGCCTTGGCCAGCGCCTTCTCGGTGGCCGGCACCGGGCCGATGCCCATCACCTCGGGCTCGACGCCCGCGAAGGCGAACGAGACCAGGCGCATCTTGACCGGCAGGCCGAGCTCCTCGGCGACGTCCTCGGCGGCCAGCAGCGACGCGGTGGCGCCGTCGTTCAGACCGGCCGAGTTGCCCGCGGTGATGTTGCCGTGCGGGCGGAACGGGGTCTTCAGACCCGCCAGCGACTCCATCGTCGTGCCCGGGCGCATCGGCTCGTCCGTGGTCGACAGGCCCCAGCCGGTCTCGCCGACCTCGGGGTTGGAGTTGCGGACCGAGATCGGCACCAGGTCGGGCTGGATGTCGCCGTTGGCGTACGCCTTGGCGGCCTTCTCCTGCGAGCGCACGGCGTAGGCGTCGCAGCGCTCCTTGGTGATGTGCGGGAACCGGTCGTGCAGGTTCTCCGCGGTCATCCCCATGAACAGGGCGGACTCGTCGACGAGCTTCTCGGACACGAAGCGCGGGTTCGGGTCGACGCCCTCGCCCATCGGGTGACGGCCCATGTGCTCGACGCCGCCGGCCACGACCACGTCGTACGCGCCGAAGGCGATGCCGCCGGCGGTCGTGGTCACGGCGGTCAGCGCGCCCGCACACATGCGGTCGATGGCGTAACCGGGAACGGACTTCGGCAGGCCGGACAGCAGGGCCGCGGTGCGGCCGATGGTCAGACCCTGGTCGCCGATCTGCGTGGTGGCCGCGATGGCGACCTCGTCGATCCGCTCGACGGGCAGGTTCGGGTTACGGCGCACGAGCTCCCGGATGCACTTGACGACGAGGTCGTCGGCGCGCGTCTCGTGGTAGATGCCCTTCGGGCCGGCCTTGCCGAACGGGGTGCGGACGCCATCGACGAAGACGACGTCCCTCGCGGTACGAGGCACGGGGGCTCTCCTCCCAGGGACCAACAGGTTGAGGTGGGCAGGCTGCCGCCGTCCGTCGCACGGGGGCACGTGAGCGGCGCTGCTTCACCGTCATGCTACCCGCCGGTAACCAACCTGCCCAGGCCCGACGGCCGGTTCACCCCGTGTGTCCCCCGACACGTCCTCCCGGCGGAGCCCGGGAGCGGTGGCGCCGGGGCGCGCGGGCGGCCGCCCGGACACGACGGAGGGGATGCCGTCGCACGACGGCATCCCCTCCGCCGCGGCAGCGTTCCGCCGCTGCCACGGTCTCCGGTCCGGCCCGCGGGCTACTCCGGCTCGACCTCCGCGGCCTTGACGAAGGCCGCGGCCACGACCGGTGCCACCAGGTCGACCTGCCACTGCCGGGCGCCCAGCCGGCGCAGCGCGGCGGCCACGCCGACCGCGCTCGGGTCGGCCGGCGGCTCCCAGGAGACCCGGCGGACGAGGTCCGGCGTGATCAGGTTCTCGGCCGGCAGGTTGCGCGCCTCGGCCAGCTCGCTCACCGCGGCCCGGGCCCCGGACAGCCGGGCGGCCGCGACCGGGTCCTTCTCGGCCCAGGCGCGCGGCGGCGGCGGGCCGTCGTGCGGGGCGGCGGCCGGCGGCAGCTGGTTCTCCGGGACCTCCCGGCCCCGCTGGACGGCGGCCAGCCACTGCTCCAGCTGGCGGCGGTGGACCCGCGGCCCGAAGCCCTGGACGGCCTGCAGGGCGGCGATGTTCAGCGGCATGGCCAGCGCGGCGTTGACGATCGCGGCGTCCGAGAGCACCCGGCCGGGCGAGACGTCGCGCTCCTGCGCCAGCCGGTCCCGGGTCAGCCAGAGCTCGCGCACCACGGCGAGCTGGCGGCGTCGGCGGACCTTGTGCAGCTGCGAGGTGCGGCGCCAGGGATCGGTGCGCGGGGCCGGGCGGGGTGCGGCGGCGATCGCCGCGAACTCCTCCAGCGCCCAGTCGAGCTTGCCCTGGGCGTCCAGCTCCTGTTCGAGTGCGTCCCGCAGCTCGACCAGCACCTCGACGTCCAGAGCGGCGTAGCGCAGCCACGGCTCGGGCAGCGGGCGGGTGGACCAGTCGACGGCGGAGTGCTCCTTGGCCAGGCTCAGCCCGAGCACGCTCTCGGTCATCGGTCCGAGGCCGACCCGGGCGAAGCCGGCGATCCGTCCGGCCAGCTCGGTGTCGAAGAGCCGCTGCGGCCGCATCCCGACCTCGGCCAGGCAGGGCAGGTCCTGGGTGGCGGCGTGCACCACCCATTCGGTGTCCGCGAGGGCGGCGCCGAGCCCGCTGAGGTCGGGGCAGGCGATCGGGTCGATCAGCGCGGTGCCGGCGCCCGCGCGGCGCAGCTGGATGAGGTACGCCCGTTGGCCGTAGCGGTAGCCGGAGGCTCGCTCGGCGTCCACGGCGACCGGTCCGGTGCCCGCTGCGAAGGCGGCGACGGTGGCGGCCAGCGCCTCCTCGTCCGCCACGACTGGCGGGATCCCCTCCTTCGGTTCGAGGAGCGGGACCGGGGCTGCTTCTTCTTGGGTGGCTGCTACGGCGTCGGTCACTCACCAAGGGTACGACGGACCTCGGGGCCAGGAGTGTTGTCGGACTGGTCAGACCGGGTTCGTGACTATGCCACCGGGCGGCCTGCGCCGTCCCCGCTCCCGTGGTCCGGGACCGGGGGCGGTCCGGAGCGGCCGCGGGGGTCGCGGTGACGCCGCCGCGGGGCCGTCCGGACGCCGCTGCGGCGGTCCTGGAGGAAACGTTCCTCCAGGACCGCCGCAGCGGCCCACCGATCGCTCAGTGGATGATGCCGGTGCGCAGCGCGACGGCGACCATCCCGGCCCGGTCACCGGTGCCCAGCTTGCGGGCGATCCGGGCCAGGTGGCTCTTCACGGTGAGCGCGGACAGGCCCATCGCGACGCCGATGGCCTTGTTGGACTGGCCCTCGGCGACCAGCCGCAGCACCTCGACCTCACGGCCGGAGAGCTCGCGGTAGGCGGACTGCTGGGTACCCGGCGCGCCCGGCGCACCGGGAGCTCCGGGGGCGCCCGGCGCACCGGCGGCACCGGGCATCCCCGGCATGCCGGGGCGGCGCATCCGGCCGGCCAGACCACCCGCGCCGAGCGGCAGGCCGGGGCGACCCGGCATGGCCACGTTGGTGCGGGTGCCGGTGACCACGTAGCCCTTGACGCCGCCGGCCAGCGCACTGCGGACCGCGCCGATGTCGTCGGCGGCGGAGAGCGCGAGGCCGTTGGGCCAGCCCGCGGCGCGGGTCTCCGCCAGGATGGTCAGCCCGGAGCCGTCCGGGAGGTGGACGTCGGCGACGCAGATGTCGCGTGGGGTGGAGACCCGGGGGCGGGCCTCGGCGATCGAGGACACCTCGATCACGTCTCGGACGCCGAGCGCCCAGAGGTGGCGGGTGACGGTGTTTCGGACACGGGGGTCAGCGATGACCACCATGGCGGTGGGCTTGGTCGGCCGGTAGGCGACCACGTTTGCGGGGTGCTCAAGAAGGACCGACACCAGGCCTCCTGCGGGGAGTGGCGGACGGAACCCCGATGGGGCGGTCGGAGTGTTCCGCGTTTGGAAAGGGTCACAGTCTGCTTCGGCAGCTACCGTGCCCGGCTTTAGCGAAAGATCACGATCTAGTGAGTAACAATACGGACAAATCGCGCAGGTGACTGATACGACATGCCTGGAATTCGTACAAAATCGATCAGAGTCGGCATGAATCGGTCACGTCAGGCATCGCGTCAGGCCGGACAAATCGCCGCAGAGCGGGTCCGAAGCCACACTCCGTCAGCCCTGGGGGTGGCGCTGGGTCTGGTACCGCCGCCGGCGGCCGCGGACCACCCGTCAGTGCGAGCGCGGGCGCCGGCGGGCGGGCATCGGGACCACCCCACCGAGTGACGGCACGTCGACGGCCGGCTGCGGCGCGGGCGCGACCGGCGGCAGACCGGCGCTGATGCAGAGCAGGTCCCCCCAGGCGGCCAGGTGCCGCTCGAAGCGGCCGTCGGCCGGCGTCCAGGAGGCCCGGATCTCGATCTCGGTGGACGACTCGCGGTCGGCCAGGGCGCCGAAGTACTGCGAGGCGCACCTGGTCACCGTCCCGGACGGCTCCGCGTACCCGGCGCCGTGCGCCTGCAGCGCGTCCATCAGCCAGGCCCAGCCGACCTCGGAGAGCATCGGATCGCCGGCCATCTCCGGCTCCAGCTCGGCCCGGGTCATGGTCACCACGCGGAAGTCCCCGTTCCAGGCCTCCTGCCCGGCCGGGTCGTACAGCAGCACCAGCCGGCCGTCGGCCAGCTCGTCGCCGTCCACCTCCACCGAGGCGGTCAGGGCGAACGCGTGGGGGGCGAGCCGGCGCGGCGCCGGGGCGGGGGAGAGTTCGAGCTCGGGGCGCAGCCGCGCCGCCGTCAGAGCCTCGACCGCGGCCCGGAACTCGCTCGGCGCCGCCTCCCGACCCGTTCCGCCACCTGTTCCGCCACCCTGTGCGGGGTGCCCGCCGACCGCTGCCATGCCCCGAAGACTAGGTCGAAGGCCGGGGTAATCGCCGCAACTTCTGCCCGCGCGGCGTGCCGGGACGGCAAACCGACCAGATCTTGGAGGAACCGACGAGACCGGGCGGGGAGCCGGTCCGGGGCGCGTGCGAAGATTTGAACCGTGAGCGAGACAACGGCAGACACCACGGCAGTCACTCAGGCAGGCACCCCCACCGGTCAGCAGCCCTCCGTGCGACGCGGCGCCGCGCACGACTCCGCGTTCCTGCGGGCCTGCCGGCACGAGCCGGTGCCCCACACCCCGGTGTGGTTCATGCGCCAGGCCGGCCGCTCGCTGCCCGAGTACCTGAAGGTCCGCGAGGGCATCCCGATGCTGGACTCCTGCATGCGGCCCGAGCTGGTCAAGGAGATCACCCTGCAGCCGGTCCGCCGGCACAAGGTCGACGCGGCGATCTTCTTCAGCGACATCGTGGTGCCGCTCAAGGCCGTCGGCATCGACGTCGACATCAAGCCCGGCATCGGCCCGGTGATCGCCGACCCGATCCGCACCGCCGAGGACCTCCAGCGGCTGCGCCCGCTGGAGCCGGACGACGTCCCCTACATCACCGAGGCGGTCGGCCTGCTCGTCGACGAGCTCGGCGGCACCCCGCTGATCGGCTTCGCCGGCGCGCCCTACACCCTCGCCAGCTACCTGATCGAGGGCGGGCCGTCCAAGAACCACGAGAACACCAAGGCCATGATGTACGGGCAGCCCGAGCTGTGGGCCGCCCTGCTCGACCGGCTGGCCGACATCACCTCCGCCTTCCTGAAGGTGCAGATCGAGGCCGGCGCCTCCGCCGTGCAGCTCTTCGACTCCTGGGTGGGCGCGCTCGCCCCCGACGACTACCGCCGCTCGGTGATGCCGTCCAGCACCAAGGTCTTCGACGCGGTCGCCGGGTACGGCGTGCCGCGGATCCACTTCGGCGTCGGCACCGGTGAGCTGCTCGGTCTGATGGGCCAGGCCGGCGCGGACATCGTCGGCGTGGACTGGCGGGTGCCGCTGAACGTCGCCGCCGAGCGGGTCGGCCCCGGCAAGGGGCTCCAGGGCAACCTGGACCCGGCCGTCCTCTTCGCGCCCACCAAGGCGGTCGAGACCAAGGCCCGCGAGGTCCTGCACGCCGCCCAGGCGCTCGGTACCAGCGGCCACATCTTCAACCTCGGCCACGGCGTGCTGCCCAGCATGGACCCGGACGCGCTCAGCCGGCTGGTCGCCTTCGTGCACGAGGCCAGCGCGCGCTGACCGACGGCGTGGCGGGTCCCCGGGTGCCGGGGGCCCGCCACCGTCGTGCTCAGGCCTCCCGCCGTTGCGCCTCCTCCTCGTTCGCCGTCTCCCCGCTCTCCCCGCTCTCCCCGCGCCGCGGCGGCTCGGTGGGCTTCGGCGGCAGCGCGGGCGTCCGGCGCCGCCGGACCAGCCGGAGCACCGCCACCACCGGCACGAGCACCAGCAGGAACGGCGTCGCCGCCGCGACCGCGACCGCCAGTGCGCGCACGATCGCGACCAGGACGTCCCAGCCGCCGCCGAGGCCAGAGCCGACCGAGTGCCAGAAGCCGTCCTTCTTCGCCGGGGCGGCCTCCCCGTCCGGTGCCCTGGTCTCCGTCCTCTGCCGCACGTCCAGCGTGACCGTGGAGAGCGACGTCTTCGCCGACAACTCCTTCAGCTGCTTCTGCAGCGACTCCAGATCCGCCTCGCGGCGGCTCAACTCGCCCTCCAGGCTGGTGATCTCGGCCAGCGTCTTCGCCTGCGCCATCAGCGCCCGGACCCGGTCGACGCTCGCCTGCTGGGTCTGCACCCGGCTGCCGACGTCGGCGACCTGCTGGGTCAGGTCGTCCGCCTGGCTGCGGCGGGACAGCACCTCGCCCAGCCCGGCCAGCTGGTCCAGGGTCTGCTGGAACGCCGCCGACGGCACCTTCAGCGTCAGCTGACCGCTCTGCGGTCCGGCCACGCCGTCGGCGGGCTGCCCGCCGCTGCCGGTCACCGTCTCGCTCGCCACGTACCCGCCGGCGGCCAGCGCCAGCTCGCGCGCCCGCGCCAGCGCGGCGTCCGCCTTGGCCACCCGTACCGACAGCTGCGCGCTGTACGCGATCTGCCTGGTGTCCACCACCGGCACCGCGTCCGACGCCCCGGCGGCGGCGCCCGGAGCGGGCGCGGCCTTCGGCGCCGCCGACGCGGCCAGGCCCGGGGCCGCCGCATCGCCCGCCGGGGCCGCGGCCGACCTCTCCCTCGCCCCGCCCCCGTCCGCGCCGCACCCACCGGCCAGCACCGCCACCACGGCCACCGCCGCCAGTGCCCCCGCTCCGCGCCGTCCTCGTCCCACGACCCACCCCTCCCAGTCCTCGGTTGCGGCACCGCGTCCTCCGGCGCCCGGACCATTCGACGGCCGCCGCCCCCGATCGGACCCGCCCCGGAGGTCGCAGCTCGATCACGACTCGGCCGCACGCCGGTCAAGGCCCCGGCCCGCCGTCGCTCGTTCGGGTCAGCGGAGGGCCGCGGGCCGCCTCCCACACGCCGGCCGGGATCTTCCGGGGGCGGTTGCGGCGGCCGTGCCGTTCGCCGTCGATCTCGACCTCGACGGTCTCGTGCCTGTCCGGAAGTGGGCGGATTGAGGCATTGATGTAAGGACCTGCGAGACTGCGGGACATGTCGCAAGCACAGGTCGTCGTGATCGGTGGCGGTATCGCGGGGCTGGCCGCGGCCGCTTTTCTCAGCGGGGCGGCCGGCGGGGCCGCGCGGGCGCGGGTGACGCTGCTGGAGGCGTCCGACCGGCTCGGCGGGAAGCTGTACGGGGGAGAGGTCGGCGGGGTCCGGGTGGACCTCGGGGCCGAGTCGATGCTGGCGCGGCGGCCGGAGGCGGTCGAGCTGGCGCGGGCGGTCGGGCTGGGCGGCGAACTGGAGCCGCCCACCACCGCCAAGGCCGCGATCTGGACCAGGGGCGCGCTGCGGCCGCTGCCCGGCGGCCAGGTGATGGGCGTCCCCGGTGACCTGGTGGCGCTCGCCGCCTCCGGGGTGCTCAGCGCCGATGGCCTGGAGCGGGCCCGGCACGAGGGCGCCACCGAGGTCGGGGACGATGTCGCGATCGGGCGGTACGTCGCGGACCGGCTCGGGCGCGAGGTGGTCGACCGGCTGGTCGAACCGCTGCTCGGCGGCGTCTACGCCGGGCACGCCGACGAGATCTCGCTGCGCGCGGCCGTGCCCCAGCTGCTGGAGATCGCGCGCGGCGGGGGCTCGCTGGTCGAGGGCGTGCACGAGCTCGCCAACCGGCCGCGCACCGTCGGCACCCCCGTCTTCCAGGGCCTGCGCGGCGGTCTCGGCACGCTGCCCGAGGCGGTCGCCGAGGCCTGCGCCCGGGCCGGTGTCGAGCTTCGTACCCGTACCGCGGTGGAGGGGCTGCACCGGACCCCGGGGGGCTGGCGGGTGGTGACCGCCGGGGGCGGGGCGCTGGAGGCGGACGCCGTGGTGCTCGCGGTGCCCGCGCCCGCCGCCGCCCGGCTGCTGCGCGCGGACGCGCCGGGGGCGGCCGTCGAGCTGGACGCGGTCGAGTACGCGGGGATGGCACTGGTCACCCTGGCGTTCCGGCGGGCCGAGCTGCCCACGCCGCCGACCGGCAGCGGTTTCCTGGTGCCGCCGGTGGACGGCCGCCGGATCAAGGCGTCCACCTTCTCCTCCAACAAGTGGGGCTGGCTGGCGCGTTCGGCCCCCGACAGCTTCGTGCTGCGCACCTCGCTCGGCCGGCTGCGCGAGGAGCAGCCGCTGGAGCTGTCGGACGAGGAGCTGGTGGCGCGGTCGCTGGCCGATCTGGGCGAGGCGATCGGTCTGACCGCCCGCCCGTACGACACCGCGGTGACCCGCTGGCGGGCCGGCCTGCCGCAGTACCCCGTCGGCCACCTCGACCGGGTGGCCCGGATCCGGGCCGCGGTCGGCCGGGTGGGCGGGCTGGCCGTCTGCGGCGCGGCCTACGACGGCGTGGGCATCCCGGCCTGCGTCGCGAGCGCGCGGGCGGCCGTCGCCGCGCTCGACGAACTGTTGACCCCGGCGACCGGGGAGAACGTCACGGAGAGGACAATGGGCGCATGACTGAGACCGTTGAGCAGCAGCCGGAGCAGCAGCCCGAGAAGAAGAAGGCGCGCGACCTGAACCAGGTCATCCGCTACACCATGTGGTCGGTGTTCAAGCTCAAGGGCGAGCTGCCCGAGGACCGCACCGCGCTGGCCGCCGAGGTCGACGAGCTGTTCGCGCAGCTCGCCGCGAAGGACGTCACCGTGCGCGGCACCTACGACGTCTCCGGTCTGCGGGCGGACGCCGACATCCTGGTCTGGTGGCACGCGGCGGACTCCGACGACCTCCAGGAGGCGTACAACCGCTTCCGCCGCACCGGCCTCGGCCGGGTGCTGGAGCCGGTCTGGTCCAACATGGCGCTGCACCGCCCGGCCGAGTTCAACAAGTCGCACATCCCGGCCTTCCTGGCCGACGAGCGCGCGCGCGACTACGTCTGCGTCTACCCCTTCGTCCGCTCCTACGAGTGGTACCTGCTGCCGGACGCCGAGCGGCGCGCGATGCTCGCCGAGCACGGCCAGATGGCGCGCGGCTACCCGGACGTGCGGGCCAACACGGTCGCCTCGTTCGCGCTCGGCGACTACGAGTGGCTGCTCGCTTTTGAGGCGGACGAGCTGCACCGGATCGTCGACCTGATGCGCGACCTGCGCCCGTCCCGGGCCCGGCTGCACGTCCGCGAGGAGGTCCCCTTCTACACGGGCCGCCGCAAGCCGGTCAGCGAGCTGCTCAACGGCCTGGTCTGACGCCTCCGCCCGAGGGGCCGGCCGTTCCCGTCGAGGGGAGCGGCCGGCCCCTCGGCCGTCGGCGGGTCAGCTCCGGTGCGGGCGCAGGGCCGCGCGGAGGCGGGCGTCCGGCAGCGCGACGGAGCCGATCATCGCGACGGCGGTGAGCAGCTCGCGCTCGTCGTCGTCGGTGAGGCCGTGCTGGCGGGGCGGCCGGACCTCGCGCAGCACCTCCTGGCCGACCGGCGAGGCCCAGCGGGTGTAGGGGTAGACGTCGACCCGGGCCATCAGCAGCGTGCCCGCGGTCAGCACCAGCGGCAGGGAGAACCAGGCCAGCGGTGCCAGCGCGTCGCCGCCGGAGAAGCCGCCGACCGCCAGCGCGGCCGCCAGCAGCACCAGCGTGAGCAGCATCGCCTGCCGGACCTGGCGGATCACCAGGACGGTCTGCCGCTGCACCGGCGCCGGGGTGGCCAGACCGGCCAGTGCGAGGCGGCCGCCGATCTCCAGCACGGTCGGGTGGACGGACATCACCCGGCGCAGGTCGTCCGTCCGGCACTGGCCCCCGGGCCCGACGGCGGCGACCACCGCCCGCTCCAGGCGGCTGCGGCCCCTGGGGTCGACGACGGTGGTCCAGCCGGTGTGGGCGAGGTGCAGCCGGCCCCGGGAGGCCATCAGGACCAGGGCCAGTTCGACCACCCGGTCCGGGCCGCCCGCCAGGTAGGCCGTCTCGTACAGACCGATGCCGACCGCCTCGGGCGGCCGGGGCCCCTCCTGCCCGGCGAGCGCGTCGGCGGTGGCGGTCATCCGGACCAGCCGGATGCAGGAGAGCACCGCGCTGACGCAGGCCGGGATCAGGAAGAGCAACCACATGGGCCCGTTGTAGACCTGCCCCCGCTCCGGGCGGAACGCCTTTCCGGTGCGCGATATCGAACTGTGACTCGGGAGGGCGGTGGGCCTCAGGATCCGCAGCTGCTCCCGCCGCCGCAGCTGGAGGAGGATCCGCAGCTGCTGGAGCCGCCGCCGCAGCTCGACGAGGAGGAGCCACAGCTCGACGAGGAGGAGCCGCAGCTGCTGCCGCCGCAGCTCGACCCGGACGAGCCCGAGCCCGAATCGGAGCCGCTGCCGCACCAGGTGACGCCGCCGCAGGAAGTTCCGGAGGAGCCGGAGGAGCACGAGGTGTAGGTGGAGGACGAGGAACCGCCCGTCGCCGCGGCCTTGGCGGTCGCCAGGTCGGCCGCCGCCGCGGCGAGCATCGCCTCCTGGAGCTCCGCGTCGTCCAGCCCGGAGGCGGCCAGCCCGCTGAGCGCGACCGCGCCGAGCAGGACGCCGCCGGCCGCCCGCGGTGCCAGGCCGGCACTGGGCTTCCACGGCTTGCCGACGGACATCAGGGCGAGCTGACGGCGGCCGGCCGGGGTGATCCGCCCCTTGAACGGCCAGGTCACCAGCAGCGTCACCAGACCGAGGACCACCAGCACGGACGGGAGCCAGAGGACGGGGCGGTCCGCCTCCCCGTGGTCGACCGCGTGGGCGACCACGGTGGTCACCACCACGCTCAGCAGGGCGAGCCAGAGCAGCCGACGGGCCACCTTGGCCCGGTGCATCAGGGCGGGGTTGCGCAGCAGCCCGCGGTTGGCGAGCCCGTCGCCGAGCTGCTGGACGGCGGGGGCGCGCATCACCGCGCGCCGCAGCGGGGCGAGCTCCCGCTGCCCGGTCGGCCCGACCGCCTCGATGATCGCCTCGTCGACGGCGTCGTAGGCCTTCCGGGTGGTCAGCGTGACCAGGCCGGCCCGGTTGACGACGACGCGGCCGGCCTGGTGCATCCGGACCAGGGCGGTGTCGAAGACCCGGCCGGGGCCGCCGGAGAGGAACGCGGTGTCCAGCAGCGGCAGTCCGCGGCCGGGCAGGCCCTTGACCTGCGGTACCCGCCGGACCCGGCCCTTGGTGTACGAGGCGTACGACGCGGCCGCGACCAGCAGCAGCGCCGGTACGACGAAGAAGGTGTTGTGCCACATGGGCGGTTCCCCCGGAATGGTGTGGGTGGTTCTGGTTCAGTGCCGCGGGCCGGGCCGCAGGGCCCGGCGCAGGCGGGCGAGCGGCCCCTGCGGGCGCTCGGGCGCGGGGCCGTGGAGCCACCGCTCCAGGGCCCGCCGCTGCTCGGGGTCGAGCGTTGGGTCGAGCGCGGGGCCGGGCTCGGTGCCGGGCTCGGAGCCGGGCCGCCCGGCGTCCGGGCGGGTGCCCGGCTCGTCGGTGAGCGCCCACGCGGCGAAGGCGCGGGCGTCGGCGCGGTAGCCGCCGGTCTGCGGGTGCGTCCGCGCGTAGGCGAGGAACAGCGGCCCGTACCGCCGGCCGAGCAGGCGGGGCAGCTCCGGGGCCACCTTGGCGGTGGTGTCCCGGCGCTTGGCGGCCAGACCGGCCGACTGGGCGCGGACCTGGGCCGGGTCGAAGCCGGGCGGGACGGGCCCGCCGGCCACCAGGGCGGCCAGCAGTTCCTCCTGGCGCCGGGCCAGCGCGGCGCGGGCGGCGGTGAGGCCGTGGGCCTCGCCGGTCGGGCCGGTCATCCGGCCCGTCCCCCGTCCAGCACGCGGCGGATGGCGTCCAGTTCGGCCGCCAGCTCGGCGGGCGGCGGGAAGTTGGCGTCCCGCTCCAGCAGGACGCCGGGCGGTGCGACCCGGTCGCAGAGCTCGGCCAGCACCTCCAGCACCGGTTCGGTGACGGGGTGGGCGTGGGTGTCGTGCCAGATGCCGTCGATCATGGTGCCACCGGCGACGTGGACGTAGGCCAGCGCCTCCAGCGGCAGGCGGTCCAGTTCGGCGGCCGGGTCCAGGCCGAGGTTGACCCGGTTGGTGTGCAGGTTGGCGACGTCGATCAGGAGCCGGACACCGGTGCGCTCGACCAGCTCGGCGAGGAACTGTCCCTCGGTCAGTTCGTCGTCCGGCCAGGCCAGCTGGGCGGCGATGTTCTCCAGGGCCAGCGGCACCGGGAGCCGGTCCTGCGCGATCCGGACGTTCTCGGCGATCACTCTGAGGGCGTCGCGCGAGCGGGGCACCGGCAGCAGGTGCCCGGCCTCCAGGCCACCGGCCCGGACGAACGCCAGGTGCTCGGTCACCAGCGGGGAGCCGAGCGCGCCGGCCGCCTCCGCGAGCCGGTCGAGCCGTGCCGGGTCGGGCCGGTCGGCGCCGCCGAGGCCGAGCGAGACGCCGTGCGGGACCACCGTCACGCCGCGGGCCCGCAGGATCCGCAGCGACTCGGGGAGGTGGTCGGCGCAGACGTTCTCCGCGACCACCTCGACCCAGTCCAGGCCGGGCTGGCGCTCCACGACGGTGTCGATCTCGCCGCGCCAGCCCAGGCCGACGCCGAGCGCGGTGGGTGCGGGACCGGCCGTACCCGCCGGTCGTTCGGCGGCCCTGGTCGGAGCGGCGGGCGTCCTGCGCCGGACGGCAGGAGAGGTCATGGGTTCGCCCCCTTCGGAGGGCTGGGTGGGAAGCCGTCGGCCGACGCGGGCATCGTCGCCAGGGTCGGGCCGGGCCGTGCTGCTGAGGATGTCCCCGGTGGGGGCGGCTGCCAAGCCCCATCCGGTCTTCTCAGAGCATTATTTGAGCTTGTCGACCCGGTGATGAGGGACTTTGGTCCCGTCCCTGTCACCGGCCCCCCGGACGGGGCGGAAATTCGGAGGCGAACCGGTCGGCGGGGCGGTTACGGTACCCGCCCATGACGACGCTGACCGTGCGTGACTTCCGCCCCGCCGACGCCGAGGCCGCCGCGGCCGCCCACCGGGCGGGCCGCGAGCACCTGCTCCTCACCCCCGAGGTCTTCACCTGGCTGAACGCCCGCCGGGCCACGGGGGAGCACTTCCGCACCTTCGTCGCCGAGCTGGACGGCGAGGTGGTCGGCTCGGTCCGGTGCGGTGTGGTCGTCGGCACCACCACCCGGGGCATCGGGTACGCCAACGGCAGTGTGCTGCCGGCCTTCCGGCGCCGCGGGGTCTTCACCGCGCTGCTGGCGGCGGCCGAGCGGCACCTGGCCGGGCACGGCGTGGTCGAGCTGCACAGCTGGGTGGACGAGGAGCCGGCGTCACGCGCCTTCGCCGTCGCCCGCGGCTTCACCGAGGGGCGGCTGGCCCACTTCGCCGGCCGGGACCTCGCCCGGCCGCTGCCCGCCGTCCCGGCACTGCCGCCAGGGGTCGAGCTGCGCCCGGCCACCGACTGGGCGGACGACCCGTACCCGATCTTCGTGATCGAGGCGGACGCGGCCCTGGACGAGCCGGGCGAGATCGCGATGGACGCCGCCGACTACGAGGCGTTCCTGACGGGGGACTGGGCCCGCCCGGACCTCGACCGCGAGCTGACCGTGGTGGCGGTGGTCGACGGCGAGCCGGCCGCGTTCAGCGCGGTGCAGACGGACGGCGCGGAACGCTACTGGTCGGCGTTCACCGCCTGTCGGCGGGCCTTCCGGGGCCGGGGGCTGAGCAAGCTGGCCAAGACCGAGTCGCTGCACCGGGCCCGGGCGGCCGGCTACCGGTGGGCCTACACCAGCAACGACGCCACCAACGCGCCGATGCTCGCGATCAACGCGTGGCTCGGGTACGAGCGGTGCGCGAGCGAGCGGAAGTTCACCAAGCGGTCGGAGGGGTGACGGGCCGGGAGGGAGCGGCCGGTTTTGGTCACTCGAAAGAGTGAATCCGGCGCACTTCCCCCGCGCTGCGCCGGGTGGACCGCCGTGTCGGGAGTCCCCGGCGTTCTGTGCGGGCATCACCTCACGGCAGACAGTTCGTGCCCGAGTCTTCCTCGGTGGGGGATGCTATGGAGATCCTGCTTCAGGTCCTGGTCGGGTTCGTTCCGGCCGTGATCGGCTTTCTCGCGGCCCGCTCCCTCGCCCGGACCAGACTGTTCCTGCGGTACGGCTTCCTCCGGGTGCTGCTCGCCCCGTACGGCCGGGTCCAGATCGTCACCCCCAGCATCGAGGCGGCGGCGTTCGCGTTCGCGAAGGACGGCCGCCCGCTGATCAGCCGGGGGCCGAAGAACGTCCTCTTCATGCCGATGGCCGAGGCCCGGGCGATAGCCCAACTCACCGATCTGCTGAGGAAGATCAACCGGAAGGCGACGATAGAACTGGTCACCGCCGGGGCGCAGGACCCGAGGATGCCGACCTTCTCGATCGGCGGACCGAATGTCAATCCGTACGCGGCGACCGTGCTCGGCGCGGGATTCCCGGACTTCTGCATCGAGTACCCGGACGCGGCCCGGGCCCGCTGGGGCGGAATGACCTTCGAGGCGCAGTACAACGCGGCCGACGAGTTGATCCGGGACCACGGTTTCGTCTTCGTGACCCGGACGTCGCGGCAGGCGCCCTGCGTCGTGCTCTGCGGGGTCTTCGCCTTCGGCTCGGCGATGGCCGTGGAGGCGCTGGCGGCCGCCACCCGGAAGTCGCCGCTGGCGGCGATCTTCCGCGCGGGGGAGAAAGGATTCGTCGCGGTCGAGGGCCGGGTGATCGGTCTGGACACCGCCGATGTGACCGTCGAGGTCTGCCGGTTGCTGCCGGTGGTGTGAGCGGACGGCGCCCCGGGTGCGGGGCCGCCGGCCTTTCCGGCAGCTCGGGGCGGCCTTCCCGTCCTGCCCCTTGAGACGAAGTGGTCCAGACCGCACGGGTGCGAAACGGGACAGGTCGGGAGGGTCTGGGGCGCGAAGTGGCTTGAATCGCCGGTGTTTTGCTTCACTGTCATCACATCATCGGCATAATCGCGCCCATGACGATCAGCCGCGCGAACGTGAGCGCGATTGCCGAGGACCTGTATGTGTGGCTTCCGCCGAAGCGCGGCTGGGGCCTGGCCAACTGCGGGCTGCTCACCTCACCGCGGACGGCGCTCTGGATCGACACGCCCTACGATCCCTCCCTCGCCGCGGAGTTCCTCGCGCAGAGCCGGCAGCGGCTGGCCGACGGGGTGGACATCGACCGGGTGATCGTCACCCACGCCAACGGCGACCACCTCTGGGGCGCCGGGGTGGTGCCCGACGCCGAGGTGATCGCCACCCGGGAGGCGCTGGAGCACATCCACTGGGAGCCGACGCCGAAGCAGCAGCACGCGCTGGTCGCGGGCAGCGACCCGGCCTCGCCGCTCGGCGGCTACCTCCGGGAGCACTTCGGCCCGTTCGACTGGTCGCAGACGGATCCCGTCCACCCGCACACCGTCTTCACCGGTGAACTGGAGCTGCGGGTGGGCGAGTACCCCGTGCGGATCACCGGGCTGCCGGCCGCGCACACCGGCGGCGACCTGCTGGTCCACCTGCCGCACCAGCGGGTGGTGTTCACCGGCGACGTGATCTTCGGCTCGACGCCCGAGCAGCCCGGAGACCACCCCTCGCACTGGGCCGGACCGCTGGAGAACATCATCGGCGCCTGCGAGCAGGCGCTGGCCACCGGCGCCGAACTCTTCGTCCCCGGCCACGGTCCGGTGCTCGACCGGTCCGGCGTGGAGGCCCACATCGGCTACCTCGGGTACGTGCGCGGCCGCGCCCACGCACTGCACCGCGCCGGGATACCGGCCCTGGACGCGGCCCGGCGGATCATCGCCGAGCAGCGCCACCCCGAACTCGGCCTGCCCGAGAGGCTGGTGCTCACCGTCGCGGCCGAGTACCGGCACCTGGACGGCAGCGCGGTGCCGAACGTCCTGGAGGCGATGGGCCAGGTCGCCCTGGTGGCGCGGGAGCTGGCCCAGGACGCGGGCCGGGTGTCGACGCCGCGCCCCCGGCGGTTCCCCTCCTCACCGGCCTGACCACCTGTCGCCGAGGCTCCGCCACCGGCACCTCCCCACCCCTTCGAGCGAGGACTTCCGAGGACTTCGATGACCCAGATCGCGCTGCTGGCCCTCGCGGTGGCCACGGTCGCCGCGCTCGCTGCGGCCGCCGTCCTGGCCCGCGGACGCGCCCGGGCACTCGCCCGGGCCACCGCCGCCGAGGCGGCCACCGTCCACAGCGAGGAGCGCACCCGCACCGCCGAGGGCCGGCTGGCCCGGGTCGAGCAGCAACTGCGCGAGGCCCAGACGGCCGCCCGGCGGGCGGACGAGGAGGCCCGCCGGGTCGAGACCAGGGCGCTCGCCGCCGAGGGCCGGGTCCGGGAGGCCGAGCAGCGCACCGCGGCCGCCGACCACCGTGTGGCCGAGGCGGAGCTGCACGCCCGGGCGGCCGAGGACCGCACCGCGGAGGCCGGCCGGCAGCTCGCGGCCGCCCAGGGGCGGTCGGCCGCCCTGCTGGCCGAGGTCGGCCACCTGGCCGAGGAGCGGGTGGCGGCCGCCGCGCTGCGGCTCAGCCACCCCAACGCGCCGGACACCGGGCCGCTGGACGCGAGGGCCGCCGGTCCGGAGGCGGTGCGCGCCCTCCAGGCCGTGCTGGACGCCTCGGTCGCGGCCGTCACCGGTGAGCGCGAGCGGGTCGACGCCGCCGCCCGGGCCGCTATGCGCGGTGCCACCTCCAAGATCCAGACCCTGCTGTACCAGATCCAGAGCCTGGTCCAGCAGCTCCAGCACGACAACGACGACCCGCGGCTGCTGGAGGTCGACTTCCGCAACGAGGTCGCGCTGCGCCGGATCCAGACCATCGCGGTGCTCTGCGAGGCCTGGCCCGGTCTGGCCCGGACCGACTCGCCGCTGGCCGAGGTGGTGGTCGGGGCGCTCTCCCGGGTGCCCGGCTACGCCCGGATCAAGGTGGCCAACCACCTGCGCGAGAACCGGCTCGCCGTGGTCGCCCGGGCCGCCGAGCCGCTCGCCATCACGATCGCCGAGCTGCTCGCCAACGCCGCGTCGTACTCGCACCCGGAGACCGATGTGCCGGTGACCGTCCAGCAGGGCGGCCGCGGCGCCCTGGTGATCATCGACGACAGCGGCATCGGGATGGAGGAGGACCAGCTGCGCCGGGCCCGCCGGCTGCTGGCCGGTCCCTCGGACGTGCTGCTGACGGAGCTCGGCAACCCGCCGAAGACCGGCTTCGCGGTGGTCGGCAAGCTCGCCCGGCAGTACGGGTTCTCCTGTCACATCGAGCCCTCGCCGTACGGCGGCATGCGGACCATCGTGCGGATCCCGGCCGCCCTGCTGACGGTCGTGGACGAGGAGCAGCCGCTCTCGGTGCTCACCCCGCTGCCGCTGCGGGCGGGCGCCGGCCCGGCTCCCGCGCCCACCGTCCAGGCGGTGCCGACCCCGCGTGCGGGATCCGGTGATCCCACCGGGCAGGACGTGCCGGAGTGGCACGACGTGCCGGACGGGCACGACACGCCGACCCGGCACCCGGCGCCGGCCATGCACGTCGTGCCGCCGGTACGGGGGGTGACCCCCGACGACAGCGGTCTGCCGAGCCGGCGCCGGCGCCGACCGCTCGGCCCGCAGGTGCCGGAGGCGGCCCGGCCCTCCGGCGGGGCGGCCGCGCCGGAGGGTGCCGCGGACGGCGCGGCGCGGTCCGCGGCCACCGGCCGGTCCGCCCGGACGCCCGAGCGGGCGGCCGCCTGCTGGGACGCCCTGCAGCAGGGCACGGGCTCAGGCCGCGCCGCCGTCGCGGAGGCGGCCGCCGCGGGCACCTCGCCCGGCGGGGCCCCGGCCCCGACCGCCACCGGAGCCGCCACCGACCCGGCGGGCACCGGCACGACGGGTACCGCCCCCACGAGCGCCGCCCCCACGAGCGCCGCCCCCACGAGCACCACTCGCGCCGAGGCCACCGGAGCGGAGGCCGCCGACCACACCGGCTCCGCCGACCGCTCGGACCGGACCGGCCGCCACCCCGCCCAGACCTCCGAAGGAGCCGAGCAGTGAGCACGCCCAGCCCTACCGCCACCGATGAGATCTCATGGGTGCTGACCCCGCTGCTGGAGCTGCCGGGCGTCCTGCACGCGGTGATCGCGACCGGTGACGGCCTCGTCGAGGGCGCCTCGGCCGGCCTCGGCCGAGCCTCGGCGGAGCGGGTCGCCGCGATGACCGCCACCGTGCACGCCGCCGCCCGCGCGTTCACCACCGCCTTCACCGACGTCGAGCAGCCCCGGCTGGCGCAGACGGTGGTGGAGTCCGAGCTGGGCTTCGCCATCGTCGTCCCGGCCGGGGAGAACACCTCACTGGCGGTGTTCACCACGCCGGAGGCCCAACTCGGCAACGTGGCCTACCAGATGCAGGTGCAGGTCGCCGCCCTGGGCCGCGCGCTGGCGAGCCCGGCCCGGCAGCAGGACACCACCGCCCGGTCATGACCGCCGTACCCCGCAGGCGGATGGTCCCCGCCTACCTGGCCACCGGCGGCCGGACCAGGCCCGGCACGGCGGGCTTCGAACGGCTCACCGTCCTGTACGCGGCCGGTGCGGAGCCGCCGCAGGACGTGGAGGACGAACACCGGCGGCTCTGGGAGCTGCTGCGACCGGGCGCACTGACCGTGGTGGAGGCCGCCGCCCACCTGCGCCTGCCGGTCAGCGCCACCGTCTTCCTCGCAGCCGACCTGGTCGAGGCGGGCTGCTTACAGGCCCGTGCCCCGATCCCCCGCGCACAGCAGACCGACCGCTCCATCGTCGAGAGGCTCCTCGTTGGACTCCGCACGCTCCGGTAGCCCGACCGGCCGGACCGACCGGGTGGGCTACCTGCCCGACCGGGACCAGACGCTGATGAAGCTGGTGGTCGCCGGCCCGTTCGGCGTCGGGAAGACCACGCTGATCCGCACCCTGTCGGAGATCCCCACGCTGCACACCGAGGAGGCGATGACCGAGACCGGTGCCCCCGTCGACGACGCGGAGGGTCTGCCGGGCAAGACCACCACCACGGTGGCGGTCGACTTCGGTCGCCTGACGCTGCCCGGGCAGGTGGTGCTCTACATGTTCGGCACCCCCGGGCAGCGCCGGTTCTTCCCGCTCTGGCAGGACATCGCCCGCGGCGCCCTCGGCGCCCTGGTGCTGGCCGACACCCGCCGGCTCGCCGACTCCTTCGAGATCATGGACATGGTCGAGGAGCAGGGGCTGCCCTACGCGGTCGCCGTCAACTGCTTCCCGGGCGCGCCCGCGCACCCGATCGAGGTGCTCCGGGCCCACCTGGACCTGCACGCCGCCACCCCGCTGGTGCTCTGCGACGCCCGTGAGCGCGGTTCCAGCCTCGACGCACTGATCGCGCTGACCGAGCACGTGCTGCACGGTCTGCCCGCCACACCCGACGCCGCCCCGGAGCAGCCGTGACCAGCACCGACGAAGCGACCGCCACCGACGAGGCGACCGCCACCGACGAGGCGACCGCCACCGACGAGGCGACCGCCACCGACGAGGCGACCGCCACCGACGAGGCGACCGCCACCGACGAGGCGACCGCCACCGACGAGGCCCCCACGGCCGCCGGCCCGGCCGCCGGCTCCGGCAGCGCGCGCGGCACCCGGCCGGTGCCGATCTACGGCCCGGCCTTCGCCGCCGACCCGCAACTCGTCTACGAGCGGCTGCGCCGCTACGGCGCCGTCGCCCCGGTGGAGATCTCGCCCGGCGTGGAGGCCCTGCTGGTCACCGACTACCAGGCCGCGCTGGACCTGCTGCGCGACACCGACACCTTCTCCAAGGACTCCCGGGCCTGGCAGCAGACCGTCCCGCCGACCTCCCCGCTCCTGCCGGTGCTCGGCTACCGCCCCACCGCCTTCTTCAGCGACGGCGAGGTGCACGCCCGCTACCGCCAGGTGATCACCGACGGCCTGGCCCTGCTCGAACCGCACCTGCTGCAGCGCCGGGTCGCCGAGGTCGCGCACCGGCTGATCGACGCCTTCGTGGCCACCGGTTCGGCCGATCTGATCGACGAGTACGCCCGGCAGCTGCCGGTGGCCGTGTTCAACACCTGGTTCGGCGTCCCCGAGGAGCACAGCGCCCGGCTGGTGGCCGGCATCGCCGGCATGATGGAGTCCACCGAGAAGGCCGTCGCCGCCTACGGCGACCTCGTCTCCGTGGTCACCGGCATGGTCGCCGAGCGGCGCGAGCGCCCCCGGCACGACCTCACCTCGTGGTTCCTCACCCACCCGGCCGGGCTGGACAACGACGAGGTGGTCCGGCAGATCACCCTCACCATGATCGCCGGGAACCAGCCGACCACCAATCTGATCGGCAACGCGCTGATGCGGCTGCTCACCGACGCCCGGTACGCGGGATCGCTGTTCGGCGGCGCCATGACGGCCTACCAGGCGATCGACGAGGTGCTCTGGCACGACCCGCCGCTGGCCAACCTCTCCGCCCACTACCCGCGCTACGACATCACCTTCCACGGCCGGGAGATCCCCGCCGGCTCGCTGGTGCTGGTCTCCTACGGGGCCGCCAACTCGCAGGCCGCGCCGCCCACCGACGGCACCGAGCTGCGCAGCGGCGAGTCCGCCCACCTGGCCTGGGCGGCCGGCCCGCACGCCTGTCCGGCCCGGGACCCGGCGCTGCTGATCGCGATCACCGCGATCGAGCAGCTCACCAGCCGGCTGAGCGACCTCGAACTGAGCACCGGCGCCGAGGACCTCCTCTGGCGCCCGGGCCCGTTCCACCGCGCCCTGCTCCACCTCCCGGTGCGCTTCCAGCCGGTCGGCGGATAGCCGCGGGCCCGGGCGCCGAACCGGCTCCCGGGCCCGCGTGCCGTGCCCTGCTCAGCTGCCGTCGGCCGGGCGCAGCGTCAGCGAGACGCTGTTGATGCAGTAGCGCTGGTCGGTCGGCGTGCCGTAGCCCTCGCCCTCGAAGACGTGGCCCAGGTGCCCGCCGCAGCGCGCGCAGCGGACCTCCACCCGGCGCATGCCGAGCGTGGTGTCCTCGATGTACTGCACCCGGTCCCCGGCGAGCGGGGCGTAGTAGGACGGCCAGCCGCAGTGGCTGTCGAACTTGGTCTCCGAGCTGAACAGCTCCGACCCGCAGGCGCGGCAGCTGTAGACCCCGACGGTCTTGGTGTCGGTGTACTCACCCGTGAACGGGCGCTCGGTGCCGGCTTCGCGGAGCACGTGGTACTCGTCGGGGCTCAGCTCGGCGCGCCACTCGGCGTCGCTCTTCTCGATCTCGTAGCTCATCGCAGACTCCCGGTCGGCAGGTCTCGGACGTCGGTGCCAACGCTCGCGAGGTGCCGGAGGATTTCCGGCCCGAGGTTGGTGACGTCACCGGCGCCCATGGTGAGCAGCAGGTCGCCCGGGCGGGTCAGGCCCGCCAGCAGGGCGGGGGCGGCGTCGAACGCGTGCTCGGCGGTGACCTCGGCGCCGGCCCGCTTCGCCGCGTCGATGATCAGCTCGCTGGTGACGCCGGGGATCGGGTCCTCGCGGGCGGGGTAGATGTCCAGCACCACCGAGGCGTCGGCCAGGGCGAGCGCCCGGCCCATCTCCTCGGCGAGCTGCTGGGTGCGGCTGAACAGGTGCGGCTGGAAGACCACGAGCACCCGCCCGGCGCCGTCCAGGCCCTCCCGGATCGCCTCCAGGTCGGCGGTCATCTCGGTGGGGTGGTGGGCGTAGGAGTCGATCACCTGGACGCCGGCCGCCTCGCCCTTGAGCTGGAGCCGCCGCCGCACGCCGGTGTAGGCGCCGAGCGCCTTGGCGAGGTCGGCGGCCGGCACGCCCAGGGCGACGCCGGCGGCCAGCGCCGCGACCGCGTTGTGGGCGTAGTGCCGGCCGGGCACCGAGACGGTGAAGGTCAGCTCGGCGCCGTCCAGCCGGACGGTGACCTCGCTGGTCATGCCGTGCGCGACCACCGACAGCACGCGGACGTCGGCGTCCTCGGCCGCGCCCACGGTGACGACGTTCAGGCCCTCGCGGCCGGCCACCCGGGAGGTCAGCTCGCGGGCGCCGTCGTGGTCGGCGGAGACCACCAGGGTGCCGCCGGGGGCGATCCGGCCGACGAAGGTCTCGAAGGACTCGTAGATCTCCTCGATCGAGGCGTAGTTCGCGTGGTGGTCGAGCTCGACGTTGAGCACGATCGCCACCTCGGGCGCGTACTTGTGGAAGCTGCGGTCGCTCTCGTCGGCCTCCGCGACGAAGATCTCGCCGGTGCCGTGGTGGGCGTTGGAGCCGGGCGCGTCGAGGTCGCCGCCGATCGCGTACGAGGGGTCGAGGCCCAGCTCGCCGAGGGCGACGGCGAGCATGCTGGTGGTGGTGGTCTTGCCGTGGGTGCCGGCCACGGCCAGCGCCCGGCGGCCGCCCATCAGCGCGGCCAGCGCGTCGGAGCGGTGGACCACCGGGACGCCCCGCTCGCGGGCGGTGGCCAGCTCCGGGTTGTCCGCGCGGATGGCGCTGGACACGACCACGCTGCTGACACCGTCCGGCACGTGCTCGGCGGCGTGGCCGATGTGCACGACGGCGCCGAGCGCGCGCAGCGCCAGGACGGTCTCGGACTCCTTGGAGTCGCTGCCGGAGACGCTGGCGCCGCGCACCGCGAGGATCTTCGCCAGGCCGGACATCCCGGCGCCGCCGATACCGATGAAGTGCGGGGCGTGCAGGTCGTGCGCGGCGTCGTTCAAGGCAAGGCTCCGTACGGGCGGGGGCAGACAAGGGGCAGAGCGGGTACAGCGGGTACGTCGGTCGGCGGACCAACGGGCGAATCGTCCTCGCGGACGGGCCGCAAGGACGATTCTGCACCACCGGCGGGTCGGGTCAGGAGTCGCTGGCGAACAGTCGCAGGACGGGGACACCCACCTTGTGCCGGGCCTGGGAGGCCCAGTCGCGGTGGAAGAACTCCTCCACGAAGTGCGGCGAGGTGAGCACCACGACCTCGTCGGCCCGGTGCTCCTCGACCACCGCGCGCAGCCGGTCCAGCGGCTTCTCCTCGACCAGCTCGCCGATCGCCTCCGCGCCGGCCTGGCGCAGGTGGCGCAGGCTGTGGGCGAGCGATTCGCCGGCCACCGTCGGCTCGTGCTCGGACTCGTCGTGCTCGCGCACCACCTTGTCGAGGTGGCCGAGGGCGACGTCGTCCAGCGCCCTCAGCAGCTCGTCCTGTCTGCCGCGCGGCTGCATCAGGACGACGAAGGACACCTTCTCGTCGCTGTGGAGCGTGGTGACGAGCTCCACATCGGCGTCGGAGAGCGCCTTTTCGATCATCAGTACCGTCTTGAACACGTGAGTCCCTTCCAGTGACCGGCCCCCGGGCCCCGGCATCGCATCCCATACTGCCCGGCGGGAAGCTTTCCGCATGCTGCCCCGCGACCCGGCGGGCCACGCGGGTGGAGCTCCCGAAGGAGAGCGGGATCACTGTCCGGCGGTCACGGGGGCCGGTGACGCGGCTTGCGGGTGAAGACGCAGGTAGCGGGTGAAGAGGAATCCTTTCTGCTCGATCAATGAGACCAGTCGCATCCGCTGCACGTCAGGCATTTCCGCATCGTGGATGATGCGCGGCGCGTCGCCGGCCGTGATCAGCGGTGCCACCGACAGGCACAGCTCGTCCAGCAGGTCCGCGGCGGCCAGCTGCCCCAGCAGCCGCGGACCGCCCTCGCTCAGCAGCCTCGTCCACCCCCGCTCGGCCAGGGCCGCGACCGCGGCGGGCAGGTCCACCGAGCCCTTCCCGGCCACCACCACGTCGGCCACCTCGGCCACCGCCCGGCGGCTGCGCGCCGGCGCGTCCTCGGTGGTGATCACCACCGTCCGCACCAGCGGCTCGGTGAACAGCGGCGCCGCGAGGTCAAGCCCCAGCGAGCGACTGACGATCGCGATGACCGGGGCCGGGGCCTGCCCGGCCGCCGCCCGCGCCGCGGCGAAGTCGGCGCGGGCCCGGCCCGGCCGGTACCCCTCGGCGCGGACCGTCTCGGCGCCCACCAGCACCACGTCCGACAGCGCCCGCAGCACTCCGAAGATCCGTTTGTCGGCGTCCCCCGAGAGCCCCTCGGACAGGCCCGCCAGCTTCGCCCCGCCGTCCAGGCCGGCCACCATGTTGGCCCGCAGCCACGGCCGGCCGTGATTCACCTGCTCGGGGTACGCGTAGACGGCGGCGAGCGACTCCAGCGACGCGGGATCGGCGAACGGCCGGGACAGCGGACTGATCAACTGTTGCATGCCGTCCAGTCTCGTCGCCCGGGGCCCGGCGATCCACCGGCGGCCCTCGGCCCGAGCGGTGCGCCGGCAGGCGTACCCTCTAGTACCGTGCCCGCAGCCCCACTCCCCGACGCGCCGACCGAGCCGATAGCGACCGCAGACGTGGCCACCGCTCCCCTCGCGCTCACCGACCGGCGCCCCGTCGTCCCCGCCGAGCGCCTGGTGGCCGAGATGGTCCCGCCACCGCGCTTTTCCCTCGTCAGCTTCGGAACGTACCTCCCGGACCCGAACCAGCCCAGCCAGTACGAGGCGGTCCAGGTCCTGGAGCAGTTCGCCGGCACGCTCAACGCCGGAGACGGCGGCGCCCCCAAGCGCAGCTGGTTCCGCCGTACGGCCCCCGTGCCCACCGGCCCGGCCGGCGTCTACCTGGACGGCGGCTACGGCGTCGGCAAGACCCACCTGCTGGCCTCGCTCTGGCACGCCGCCCCCGGCCCCAAGGCGTTCGGCACCTTCGTCGAGCTGACCAACCTGGTCGGCGCGCTCGGCTTCCAGCAGGCCGTCCGGACCCTCTCCGACCACCGCCTGCTCTGCATCGACGAGTTCGAGCTGGACGACCCGGGCGACACGGTGCTGGTCTCCACCCTGCTCGGCCGCCTGGTCGACAACGGCGTCAAGCTCTGCGCCACCTCGAACACCCTGCCGGAGAAGCTCGGCGAGGGCCGGTTCGCCGCCGCCGACTTCCTGCGCGAGATCCAGGGCCTCTCCGCGCACTTCCGCCCGATGCGGATCGACGGCCAGGACTACCGCCACCGCGGCCTGCCGGCCGCCCCGCCGCCGTACGACGACGAGACCGTCGCCGCCGTCGCCGCCCGCACCCCGGGCGCCTCGCTGGACGAGTTCTCCGCGCTGCTCGACCACCTCTCCGCCGTCCACCCGAGCCGCTACGGCGCGCTGCTGGACGACGTGCAGGCGGTCTGCCTGCGCGGCGTGCGGCAGGTCGACGACCAGTCGACCGCGCTGCGCCTGGTCGTCCTCGCCGACCGGATGTACGACCGCGAGCTGCCGATCACCGCCTCCGGGGTCCCCTTCGACCAGGTCTTCCCCGAGGAGATGCTGCGCGGCGGCTACCGCAAGAAGTACCTCCGGGCGGTCTCCCGGCTGGTCGCGCTGGCCCGGGACAGCGCCAAGTAGGCACCGGTTGTCAGTGGTGGGTCGTACGGTGGACACGTGCGACCCATCACGAGTATTGAGCGCTCAGAGACGCCCTTCGAGGTCGTCAGCCCCTTCCAGCCCAATGGCGACCAGCCAGCGGCGATCGCCGAGCTGGAGCGCCGGATCCGCGCGGGGGAGAAGGACGTCGTCCTGCTCGGCGCCACCGGCACCGGCAAGTCGGCCACCACGGCCTGGATGATCGAGAAGCTGCAGCGCCCCACCCTGGTGATGGCGCCGAACAAGACCCTGGCCGCCCAGCTGGCCAACGAGTTCCGGGAACTCCTGCCGAACAACGCGGTCGAGTACTTCGTCTCGTACTACGACTACTACCAGCCCGAGGCGTACGTCCCGCAGACGGACACCTACATCGAGAAGGACTCCTCGATCAACGAGGAGGTCGAGCGGCTGCGCCACTCCGCGACCAACTCGCTGCTCACCCGCCGGGACGTGGTCGTCGTCGCGTCCGTCTCCTGCATCTACGGCCTCGGCACCCCGCAGGAGTACGTCGACCGGATGGTCCGGCTCAAGGTGGGCGAGGAGATCGACCGCGACGTGCTGCTGCGCCGCTTCGTCGACATCCAGTACACCCGCAACGACCTCGCCTTCACCCGCGGCACCTTCCGGGTCCGCGGCGACACCATCGAGATCTTCCCGGTCTACGAGGAGCTCGCCCTGCGGATCGAGATGTTCGGCGACGAGATCGAGTCGCTGTACACCCTGCACCCGCTGACCGGCGAGATCATCAGCCAGGACGACTCCGTCCACGTCTTCCCCGCCTCGCACTACGTGGCCGGCCCGGAGCGGATGGAGCGGGCGGTCAACGACATCGAGAAGGAGCTGGCCGAGACGCTGGCCCGGATGGAGAAGCAGGGCAAGCTGCTGGAGGCCCAGCGGCTGCGGATGCGCACCACCTACGACATCGAGATGCTCCGCCAGATCGGCACCTGCTCGGGCGTCGAGAACTACTCGATGCACTTCGACGGCCGCGCGCCCGGCTCCCCGCCGAACACCCTGCTCGACTACTTCCCGGAGGACTTCCTCCTGGTCATCGACGAGTCGCACGTCACCGTCCCGCAGATCGGCGCGATGTACGAGGGCGACGCCTCCCGCAAGCGCACCCTGGTCGAGCACGGCTTCCGGCTGCCCTCCGCGATGGACAACCGCCCGCTCAAGTGGGAGGAGTTCCTGGAGCGGACCGACCAGACCGTCTACCTCTCGGCCACCCCCGGCGCGTACGAGCTGTCCCGCGGCGACGGCCAGGTCGAGCAGATCATCCGCCCGACCGGCCTGATCGACCCCGAGGTGATCGTCAAGCCGACCGAGGGCCAGATCGACGACCTGGTGCACGAGGTGCGGACGCGGGTGGAGCGGGACGAGCGCGTCCTGGTCACCACCCTCACCAAGAAGATGGCCGAGGACCTCACCGACTACATGCTCGGTCTGGACATCCGGGTCCGGTACCTGCACAGCGACGTCGACACGCTGCGCCGGGTCGAGCTGCTGCGCGAGCTGCGGGCCGGCCGGTACGACGTGCTGGTCGGCATCAACCTGCTCCGTGAGGGCCTCGACCTGCCCGAGGTCTCCCTGGTGGCGATCCTGGACGCGGACAAGGAGGGTTTCCTGCGCTCCGGCACCTCGCTGATCCAGACCATCGGCCGCGCGGCCCGCAACGTCTCCGGCCAGGTTCACATGTACGCGGACCGGATCACCCCCTCGATGGCGAAGGCGATCGACGAGACCAACCGCCGCCGGGCCGTGCAGCAGGCCTACAACAAGAAGCACGGGATCGACCCGCAGCCGCTCCGCAAGAAGATCGGCGACATCCTGGACACCCTCGCGCGCGAGGAGGTCGACACCGACGAGCTGCTCTCCTCCGGCTACCGGGCGGGGGGCAAGGGCAAGGCCCCGGTGCCGGCGCTGGGCGCGGACCGCAAGCCCGCCAAGAGCCTGCCGGCGGCCGAGCTGGCCGAGCTGATCCAGTCGATGACCGAGCGGATGCACGCGGCCGCGACGGACCTCCAGTTCGAGGTCGCGGCCCGGCTGCGCGACGAGGTCAAGGAGCTGAAGAAGGAGCTCCGCCAGATGCGCGAGGCGGGTATCGCGTAGGGCCGGTCGCGGCCCGCGCCGGGCTTGGCCGGATCCGGTACCGGTCAAGCCCGGCGGTGTCTCAGCCTTGCCACAAACGGGTAGACGCTGACGGACGCGGCCGACCGCAGGCCCTAGGCTGGCCTGCGGTGCCGCCCGGGACGGGCGGTCGCATCAGGGGGCCTCAGCCGGGGGACGGCAAGGGGGTGTTCCACCGTGAAGCCGGCGCGGATACCGACCGCCCGGCTGGGCAGAGAGGACAAGGCCGTGTCGGTGAACCTTGCCAAGGGGCAGCAGGTCAGCCTGCAGAAGGGTTCGGGCGAGTCGCTGACGGTCGTCCGGATGGGGCTGGGCTGGAAGGCGGCGCCCAAGCGCGGCCTCTTCGGCAGCCGGACGCGACAGATCGACCTGGACGCCTCGGCGCTGCTGTACGCCGAGCAGACCCCGTCCGACGTGGTCTTCTTCCAGCACCTGGAGAGCAACGACGGCTCCGTCCGGCACACCGGGGACAACCTGGTCGGCGGCACCGGGGCGGGCGAGGACGACGAGTCGATCCTGGTCGACCTGGCCCACGTACCGGTGCACATCACCCAGGTGGTGTTCACGGTCAGCTCGTACACCGGGCAGACCTTCGCCGAGGTGCAGAACGCGTACTGCCGGCTGGTGGACGACTCGACCGGGCTGGAGCTGGCCCGCTACGAGCTGGCCGGCGGCGGCCCGCACACCGGGCAGATCATGGCGAAGGTGTTCCGCGAGCCGTCCGGCGGCTGGGGGATGCAGGCGATCGGCGCGCCGGCCCGGGGCCGGACCTTCCAGGACCTGCTGCCGGCCATCGAGCCCTTCCTCTAGCGGGCGGGGCCGCGGCCGGCGGCAGGCGCCCCGGGTCGTTCTTTACCTTCTTTACCTTCTCTTGGTTCTTCTGTTAGCCTCGTGGGAGCGGAGGGGAGTATTCCCTCGCAGTTGTCCCGTCATCACGGGCGCCCACCTGGCGGCGTCCCGGGGCGCTGGTCCGCGGGCGCCGCACATGCGCCCGGCGGGCGGAAGAGACCTCCGGCAGTGACGATGACTGTCTCGCCTACCTGCCGGAGGAGCAGTAGTGGACGTTTCCGTAAGTTTGTGGATCGGCACGATCGGTGTGCTGTTGGCCCTGATCGTGGCCGACTTCTTCATCGGCGGCCGCAAGCCGCACGAGGTGTCGGTCAAGGAAGCCGGTGTCTGGACCACGGTCTGGATCGTGCTGGCCGCCGTCTTCGGCGGGTTCCTCTGGTGGCACTCCGGCTCCAAGCCGGCCGGTGAGTTCTTCGCCGGGTACATCACCGAGAAGTCGCTCAGCGTCGACAACCTGTTCGTGTTCATCCTGATCATGGGCAAGTTCGCGGTGCCGAAGATCTACCAGCAGCGCGTGCTGATGTTCGGTGTGATCATCGCCCTGGTGCTGCGGGCGGTCTTCATCGCCGGCGGCGCGGCCCTGGTGGCGCAGTTCTCCTGGGTGTTCTTCATCTTCGGCGGCTTCCTGGTCTGGACGGCCTGGAAGCTGATCAAGGAGGCCCGGGCAGACGAGGAGGACGAGGAGTTCGAGGAGAACCGGCTGCTCAAGTCGATCGAGCAGCGCTTCCCGTCGACCGACAAGTACCACGGCACCAAGCTCTTCATCCGGGAGAACGGCCGTCGGCTGATGACGCCGATGCTGATCGTGATGCTCGCGATCGGCACCACGGACGTCCTGTTCGCGCTGGACTCGATCCCGGCGATCTTCGGCCTGACCCAGGACCCGTACATCGTCTTCACCGCGAACGCCTTCGCCCTGATGGGGCTGCGCCAGCTGTACTTCCTGATCGGCGGGCTGCTGAAGAAGCTGGTCCACCTCTCGTACGGCCTGTCGGTGATCCTCGGCTTCATCGGCGTGAAGCTGGTGCTGCACGCGCTGCACGAGCAGGGTGTGCACGTCCCCGAGATCGGCATCCCGTTCTCGCTGGGCTTCATCGTGGTGGTGCTGGCCGTCACCACGGTGACCAGCCTGATCGCCGCGAAGAAGCAGGAGCGGGCCGACGAGGCCCCGGAGAAGATCGACGCCTGATCCCCTGATCCCCGGGACCCCCGGGACCCCCGGGGGGGCCAGGGCGGCGGGCCCGCGACCGAGCAGTGGTCGCGGGCCCGCCGTTCGTCGTACCGGGGCTACCAGCCGCGCTCGCGCCACTCCTGGAGGTGCGGGCGCTCGGCGCCGAGGGTGGTGTCCTTGCCGTGGCCGGGGTACACCCAGGTCTCGTCCGGCAGCACGTCGAAGATCTTCTCGTTGACGTCCCGGTAGAGGCTCTCGAAGGCGGCCCTGTCGTCCCAGGTGTTCCCGACGCCGCCGGGGAAGAGGCAGTCGCCGGTGAAGACGTGCGGGTGGCCCTGGGGGTCGTCGTAGACCAGCACGATGGCGCCGGGGGTGTGCCCGACCAGGTGCCGGACGGTCAGCTCGATCTGCCCGAACCGCAGCGGCTCGCCGTCCTCCAGCAGCAGCTCGGTCGGGACGTCGATGCCCTCGGCGTCGTACCGCCCGGCGGCGGTGCGGGCGCCGGTCGCCGCGACCACCTCGGCGAGCGCGCCCCAGTGGTCGTGGTGGCGGTGCGTGGTGACCACGGTGGTCAGCTCGTCACCGACCGTCTCCAACAGCACCGGCGCGTCGGCGGCGGCGTCGATCAGCAGCTGCTCGTCGGTGGCCCGGCAGCGCAGCAGGTAGGCGTTGTTGTCGTACGGGCCGACGGCCGCCTTGGTGATGATCAGGTGGGCCAGCTCGCGCACGTCCGGCGGCCCGCCGACCTTGACCGCTCCGTGGTACGTCATCCGTCCGCTCCTCGTCGTTCCGGGGCCGCCGTCGGCATCGCCCCTGCTGCCAGCATCGTCGCGCGGCCGGGCCGCGTCTTGTGGATCTTCCCGCGCCGGGGCCCGGCCCGGTGCGGGTGCCCGCCCCGCGTCAGCCCAGCGGCGGGAGCGCGGGCAGCGCGGCGCGGCCGTCGGCGAGCTGGTCGCCGCCGCGGTGGACCTGCAGGCCGTCGCCGTCGGAGCGGCCGGAGAGCCAGGCGGCGAGCGCCCGCACCGGGCCCTCGGCGGTCAGTCCGGGCCCCTCGCCGGTGGTGCCGATCACGGCCCGGTCCTCGGTGTCGTCGGCGACCAGCTCGACCGCGGGCAGGCCCTCGGCGCCCGCCAGCCGGTCGGACAGGCGCCGGAACTCGGCCACCGCGAAGAGCTCCGGCCAGTGCGCGGGGGAGTAGCCGGCGGCCAGGTCGACGTGGTGGTACTCGACCTCCATCAGCCGCTTCCACGGGATGTCGGCGGCCGGGAAGACGTAGCCGGTGCGGTGGCGCACCGAGGCCGTCCAGGCCCCGGGCGCCAGCGCCGCGGCGGCCGCGGCGAACCGCTCGTCGGAGTCGCGCAGGTCGTCGAGCTGGACGTCGAGCGGGCGGTCGGCGCCGTCCTCGATGCCCTGGTCACGGGCCTCGTCGCTGGGGTACTGCGGGATGTCGGTGGCGGTCCGGGCGCCGTCGAGCAGATTGACCAGCGAGTCCGCGTTGCGGGCCAGGTGGGCCAGGACGTGGCCCCTGGTCCAGCCCGGCAGGGCGGAGGGCTCCGCGAGGGCCTCGGGCTTCAGTCCGGCCACGGTGTGCAGCAGGTGCCCGGTGCTGGTGGCGACCAGCCGGAGCCGCTCGTCGGCGAGGTCGGCGGCGGTCTGGGGGTCGGTCATCGGTGGCGGCCTCCGTCGGAGTGGTCGGCAGCGTTGCCCGCACGGGCACTCGCTCGTTGACGAGGGTGACGCTATCTCCGATGTCACGGCTGAGCAGGGCTTTTCTCGAACAGACCCGGTCAACGTCGAGCAGGTCTCTCACTCGATCGGGTGGACTCCGCTGGACAAGGTCGAGAATCGAACGCCTGAGCTATAGGCTGGCAGGCGCATCCTGGAAGAAGCACACCTCTCACGCAAAGCCATCTCGCCCCGGAGAAAGGCGCCAGAAGCAGTGGCCGACCGCCTCATCGTCCGCGGTGCTCGCGAGCACAACCTCAAGAACGTCTCGCTCGACCTGCCCCGCGACTCCCTCATCGTCTTCACGGGCCTCTCCGGCTCCGGCAAGTCCTCGCTCGCCTTCGACACGATCTTCGCCGAGGGCCAGCGCCGATACGTCGAGTCGTTGTCCTCCTACGCCCGTCAGTTCCTCGGGCAGATGGACAAGCCCGACGTCGACTTCATCGAAGGCCTCTCCCCGGCCGTCTCGATCGACCAGAAGTCCACCAACCGGAACCCGCGCTCGACCGTCGGCACCATCACCGAGGTCTACGACTACCTGCGCCTGCTGTTCGCGCGGATCGGCAAGCCGCACTGCCCGCACTGCGGCCGCCCGATCGCCAAGCAGTCCCCGCAGGCGATCGTGGACAAGGTGCTGGAGCTCACCGAGGGCACCCGGTTCCAGGTGCTCAGCCCGGTGGTGCGCGAGCGCAAGGGCGAGTTCGTCGACCTCTTCGCCGACCTCCAGTCCAAGGGCTACGCCCGGGCCCGGGTGGACGGCGAGACGGTCCAGCTCGCCGAGCCGCCCAAGCTCAAGAAGCAGGAAAAGCACACCATCGAGGTGGTCATCGACCGCCTCACCGTGAAGAGCAGCGCCAAGCGCCGGCTGACCGACTCGGTGGAGACGGCCCTGCGGCTCGGCGGCGGCATGGTCGTGCTCGACTTCGTCGACCTCCCGGAGGGCGATCCGGAGCGCGAGCGGATGTACTCCGAGCACCTCTACTGCCCGTACGACGACGTGTCGTTCGAGGAGCTGGAGCCGCGCTCGTTCTCCTTCAACTCGCCGTTCGGCGCCTGCCCGGACTGCTCCGGCCTGGGCAACCGGATGGAGGTCGACCCGGAGCTGGTCGTCCCCGACGAGGAGAAGTCGCTGGACGAGGGGGCCATCCACCCCTGGTCCGGCGGCCACACCAAGGAGTACTTCCAGCGCCTGATCGACGCCCTCGCCGGCGAGCTGGGCTTCCGGACGGACCTCCCCTGGGCCGGGCTGCCGGCCCGCGCCAGGAAGGCGCTGCTGTACGGGCACAAGCACCAGGTCGAGGTGCGCTACCGCAACCGCTACGGCCGGGACCGCTCCTACACCACGGGCTTCGAGGGCGCGGTGCCGTTCATCCAGCGCCGGCACACCGAGGCGGAGAGCGACAGCAGCCGCGAGCGCTTCGAGGGCTACATGCGCGAGGTGCCCTGCCCGACCTGCCGGGGCACCCGGCTCAAGCCGGTCGTGCTGGCCGTCACCGTCGAGGGCCGGTCCATCGCGGACGTCTCGGCGATGTCGATCAGCGACTGCTCGGACTTCCTCGGCGCGATGAAGCTCAACGCGCGGGACAAGCAGATCGCCGAGCGCGTCCTGAAGGAGGTCAACGAGCGGCTGCGGTTCCTGGTCGACGTCGGCCTGGACTACCTCTCGCTGAACCGCGCGGCCGGCACCCTGTCCGGCGGCGAGGCCCAGCGGATCCGGCTCGCCACCCAGATCGGCTCCGGCCTGGTCGGCGTGCTCTACGTGCTGGACGAGCCCTCGATCGGCCTGCACCAGCGGGACAACCACCGGCTGATCGAGACCCTGGTCCGGCTGCGGGACATCGGCAACACCCTGATCGTCGTCGAGCACGACGAGGACACCATCAAGATGGCCGACTGGGTGGTCGACATCGGCCCGGGCGCCGGTGAGCACGGCGGCAAGGTGGTGCACTCCGGCTCGCTCAAGCAGCTGCTCGCCAACAAGGAGTCGCTGACCGGCCAGTACCTCTCCGGCAAGCGGTCCATCCCGATCCCGGCCACCCGCCGCGAGCGGGACAAGAAGCGCCAGCTGACCGTCCACGGCGCCCGCGAGCACAACCTCAAGGACGTCACGGTCGGCTTCCCGCTCGGGACGTTCACCGCGATCACCGGGGTCTCCGGCTCCGGCAAGTCGACGCTGGTCAACGACATCCTCTACACCCACCTCGCCCGGGAGCTGAACGGCGCCCGCAGCGTGCCGGGCCGGCACACCCGGATCACCGGCACCGACCAGGTGGACAAGGTCGTGCACGTCGACCAGTCGCCGATCGGCCGCACCCCGCGCTCCAACCCGGCCACCTACACCGGCGTGTTCGACCACGTCCGGCGGCTCTTCGCCGAGACGCAGGAGGCCAAGGTCCGCGGCTACCTGCCCGGCCGGTTCTCGTTCAACGTCAAGGGCGGCCGCTGCGAGAACTGCTCCGGCGACGGCACCATCAAGATCGAGATGAACTTCCTGCCGGACGTCTACGTGCCGTGCGAGGTCTGCCACGGCGCCCGGTACAACCGGGAGACGCTGGAGGTCCACTTCAAGGGCAAGTCCATCGCCGAGGTCCTGGACATGCCGATCGAGGAGGCGATGGACTTCTTCGAGGCCGTCCCGGCGATCGCCCGGCACCTGCGGACGCTCAACGACGTCGGCCTCGGCTACGTCCGGCTCGGCCAGTCCGCGCCGACCCTCTCCGGTGGTGAGGCGCAGCGCGTCAAGCTCGCCTCCGAGCTGCAGAAGCGCTCCACCGGGCGGACGGTCTACGTGCTGGACGAGCCCACCACCGGTCTGCACTTCGAGGACATCAGCAAGCTGATCAAGGTGCTCTCGGGTCTGGTGGAGAAGGGCAACACGGTGATCGTCATCGAGCACAACCTCGATGTGATCAAGACCGCCGACTGGATCGTCGACATGGGCCCCGAGGGCGGCTCCGGCGGCGGCATGGTGGTGGCCGAGGGCACCCCGGAGCAGATCGCGGCGGTCTCCGAGAGCCACACCGGCAAATTCCTCCGGGACATCCTCCCGGGCGAGTTCACCGACGCCCCGGCGCCGGTGAAGGCCCCGCGCAAGCGGGCGGTCGCCAAGAAGAAGTAGCGCCGCGAGGTCGGCGGCACGACATCGGCCCGGCCGACCCCCGTTCGGGGGGCGGCCGGGTAAGGGCCGCATAGAATCACCGCCGACCGGCGCCGCGGGGGGGACCCGCGGCGAACCGCAGCGACTCCAGGAGCGAACCACATGTCCGAGGCCCCCGAGAGCCCGCTGGGCGAGAACCCCGCCACCTCCCGCCGCACCCTGCTCTGCGGTGCCGCGGCCGTCCTCGCCGCAGGCGGCGGCACGCTGGCGGTCGCCGGCTGCTCCTCGTCGTCCTCCTCCTCCACCTCCACCTCCTCCGGGCCCAAGACCCCGGTGGACGTCGGCCCGGCCACCGCCGTGCCGGTCGGCGGCGGCACCGTCTACCGGGACAAGAAGATCGTGGTGACCCAGCCCAACGCCGGTGAGTACAAGGCGTTCAGCGCCACGTGCACCCACGCCGGCTGCATCGTCGACCAGGTCAAGAACCAGAAGATCCAATGCCCCTGTCACGGCAGCATGTTCGCCATCACCGACGGCGCGGTGCTGGACGGACCGGCGCCCACCCCGCTCCCCGCCTACTCCGTGGCGGTCGAGGGCGGCAACCTCAAGGTGACCCCGAGCTGAACCAGTTGATCTCCCCTCCGCAGCCCCGGCCCGACTCGGTACGGTGGACCCATGGCTGACCCGTCCACCTACCGCCCCGCACCGGGCGCGATCCCGACCTCGCCGGGCGTCTACAAGTTCCGCGACGCCCACGGGCGGGTCATCTACGTCGGCAAGGCCAAGAGCCTGCGGCCCCGGCTGTCGTCCTACTTCCAGGACCTCGCCGGGCTGCACCCGCGGACCGCGACGATGGTCACCACGGCCGCCTCGGTGGAGTGGACGGTCGTCGCCACCGAGGTCGAGGCGCTCCAGCTGGAGTACTCCTGGATCAAGGAGTTCGATCCCCGCTTCAACGTCAAGTACCGCGACGACAAGAGCTATCCGGAGCTCGCGGTCACCCTCGACGAGGAGTACCCGCGGGTCCAGGTGATGCGCGGGGCGCACAAGAAGGGCGTGCGCTACTTCGGCCCCTACGGGCACGCCTGGGCGATCCGCGAGACGGTCGACCTGCTGCTGCGCGTCTTCCCCGTCCGCACCTGCTCCAACGGCGTCTTCAAGCGGGCCCGCCAGGTCGGCCGGCCCTGTCTGCTCGGCTACATCGGCAAGTGCGCCGCGCCCTGCGTCGGCAAGGTCTCGGCCGAGGAACACCGCGAGCTGGCCGAGGACTTCTGCGACTTCATGGCCGGCCGCACCGGCAACTACCTGCGCCGGCTGGAAGAGCAGATGCGGGAGGCCGCCGCCGACCTGGAGTACGAGAAGGCGGGCCGGCTGCGGGACGACATCGGGGCGCTGAAGCGCGCGATGGAGAAGAACGCCATCGTCCTCGCCGACGCCACCGACGCCGACCTGCTCGCCCTCGCCGAGGACGAGCTGGAGGCGTCCGTCCAGATCTTCCACGTCCGCGGCGGCCGGGTCCGCGGCCAGCGCGGCTGGGTCACCGACAAGGTCGAGGACGTCGACACCGCGGCCCTGGTCGAGCACGCCCTGCAGCAGCTCTACGGCGGCGGCGACGGCGCCGTGCCGCGCGAGGTGCTGGTGCCCGCGCTGCCGGAGCCCGCCGAACCGGTCCGGGAGTGGCTGACCGGCCTGCGCGGCAGCCAGGTCGACCTGCGGATCCCGCAGCGCGGCGACAAGAAGGACCTGATGGCCACCGTGCAGCGCAACGCCCAGCAGGCGCTGGCGCTGCACAAGACCAAGCGCGCCTCCGACCTCACCACCCGCAGCCGCGCCCTCCAGGAGATCGCCGACGCGCTGGAGCTGGACTCCGTCCCGCTGCGGATCGAGTGCTTCGACATCTCGCACCTCCAGGGCGAGGACGTGGTCGCCTCGATGGTGGTCTTCGAGGACGGCCTGGCCCGCAAGAGCGAGTACCGCCGGTTCCAGATCAAGGGCTTCGAGGGCCAGGACGACGTCCGCTCGATGCACGAGGTGATCGGCCGCCGGTTCCGCCGCTACCTCCAGGAGCGCGAGCAGACCGGGGAGTGGGCCGTTCCCGAGGCGGACGACCCCGGCGCGCCCGCGGAGGCCGGCGCACCCGGGCCGCACGGCGCCGCCCGCGGGTCCGACGACCCCGACGGCCCGGAGGTCGTGGTCGGCCCGGTGGACCCGGAGACCGGCCGCCCGCGCCGCTTCGCCTATCCGCCGCAGCTGCTGGTCGTCGACGGCGGCCAGCCGCAGGTCGCCGCCGCCAAGCGCGCCCTGGACGAGCTCGGCATCGACGACGTCGCCCTCTGCGGCCTGGCCAAGCGGCTGGAGGAGGTCTGGCTGCCCGGCGAGGAGGACCCGGTGGTCCTGCCGCGCAGCAGCGAGGGCCTCTACCTGCTCCAGCGGGTCCGCGACGAGGCGCACCGGTTCGCCATCACCTACCAGCGCAGCAAGCGGTCCAAGCGACTCACCGCCGGGGAGCTGGACTCCGTCCCCGGCCTCGGCGAGACTCGCCGCCAGGCGCTGCTCAAGCACTTCGGCTCGCTGAAGAAGCTCCGGCTGGCCACCGTCGACGAACTCTGTGCCGTCCCCGGCATCGGACGCCGGACGGCGGAGACTGTTGCGGCGGCGTTGTCGTCCCGTCCATCCGCGACACCCGCCGTGAACACCGCCACCGGCGAGATCATCGATGACGGCGCCGTCCCGGCCGGCCCGGCGGCCGGCACCGGGACCGACGCCGCACCCCAGACCGCACCATTCCAGGAGACGCCATGACGGCCGACGCCGTCCGTCAGCCGGCGCGCCCCGCCTTCACTCGCCCGAGTGAGCAGGGGAAGCGTGGCCGTGCCGCGCGCGTTCTCCACAGCAGAACCACCGAGAGCGGGGAACCGAAGTGACGATGTCCGACGATGGCGGCACCGCCCGGCCACTGGCCGCGGGCGAGAACGTGCCGGAGCTGGTGATCATCTCCGGGATGTCCGGAGCCGGCCGGTCGACGGCGGCCAAGTGCCTGGAGGACCTGGGCTGGTTCGTGGTGGACAACCTGCCGCCGGCCCTCATCCCGACCATGGTCGACCTCGGCGCCCGTTCCCAGGGGAACGTCGCCCGGATCGGCGCCGTGGTCGACGTCCGCGGCCGCCAGTTCTTCGACGACCTGCTCACCTCGCTGGACGAGCTGGAGAAGCGCGGCGTCCGGCTGAGCGTGGTCTTCCTGGACTCCTCCGACGACGCCCTGGTCCGGCGCTTCGAGAGCGTGCGCCGCCCGCACCCGCTCCAGGCCGACGGCCGGATCGTGGACGGCATCGCCCAGGAGCGCGACCTCCTGCGCGAGCTGCGCGGCGAGGCCGACCTGGTGATCGACACCTCCAACCTCAACGTGCACCAGCTGCGGGCCAAGCTGGACGCCCAGTTCGCCGACCACGACGAGCCCGAGCTGCGCGCCACCGTGATGTCCTTCGGCTTCAAGTACGGCCTCCCCGTCGACGCCGACCTCGTGGTGGACTGCCGCTTCCTGCCGAATCCGCACTGGGTGCCGGAGCTCCGCGCCCGGACGGGCACCGACGCCGACGTCGCCGACTACGTGTTCCAGCAGCCCGGTGCCAACGAGTTCCTCAACGGCTACGCGGAGCTGCTGCGCATCATCACCGAGGGGTACCGCCGCGAGGGGAAGCGTTACATGACCCTTGCCGTAGGCTGCACCGGTGGCAAGCACCGCAGCGTCGCGATGTCCGAGCGGCTGACCAAGCGTCTGATCGCGGACGGCGTCGAAACGGTGCTGGTCCACCGTGACATGGGACGGGAGTAGCCGCCTCACCCCCTGCCGGGCCGCCGGTGGAGGCCGGCGGCGGGCAAGAGGAACGCGAGGTAGGTGTGACGGGATACGTGCCCGGGCGGCAGCTGCAGAACAAGACCGCCGACCGGACGGGGGTCCCGTCACGCGGCGCGTCGCCCAACCGGCCGCGGACCGGCCAGGTCCGCACCAGCCCGGCCCGTACCAACCAGGCACCCCGCGGCAACCAGGCGCCCCGGATCGCCGCCCTCGGCGGCGGTCAGGGGCTCTCGGCCTCGCTCTCCGCCCTCCGCCGGCTCACCACCGACCTCACCGCCGTGGTCACCGTCGCCGACGACGGCGGCTCCAGCGGCCGGCTGCGCGAGGAGCTCGGGGTGCTGCCCCCGGGCGACCTCCGCAAGGCGCTGGCCGCGCTCTGCGGCGACGACGACTGGGGCCGGACCTGGTCCGAGGTGATCCAGCAGCGCTTCACCGGCTCCGGCGGCCTGGGCGGCCATGCCGTCGGCAACCTGCTGATCGTCGCGCTCTGGGAGAAGCTGGGGGATCCGGTCGCCGCCCTGGACTGGGTGGGCCGGCTGCTGAACGTCCAGGGCCGGGTGCTGCCGATGTCGGCGGTACCGCTGGACATCGAGGCGGTCGTGCGCGGCCACGACCCGGCCAGCCCGGGCGAGCTGTCCGCCGTCCGGGGCCAGGCGAGCGTCGCCGTGACGCCCGGCACCGTGCAGTCCATCCGGCTGCTGCCGGACGGGCCGCCGGCCGTCCCGGAGGCCGTCACGGCCGTCCGGGAGGCGGACTGGGTGGTGCTCGGGCCCGGCTCCTGGTTCACCAGCGTGCTGCCCCACCTGCTCGTCCCCGAGCTCGCCGAGGCGCTCACCGAGACCCGCGCGCGCCGGCTGCTCACCCTGAACCTGGCCCCGCAGCCCGGCGAGACGGAGGGCTTCACCCCGCAGCGCCACCTGGAGGTCATCGCCGACCACGCACCCGCCCTCGCGGTGGATGCGATCCTGGTGGACGAGCGCGCCGTCACCGGCGGCGCCTTCGGCCAGGCGGACCTGGCCGGCCTGGAGAAGGCCGCGGAGCGGATGGGCGCGGCCCTGGTGCTCGGCCGGGTCGCCCGTACCGACGGCACACCGCGACACGACCCGGAGCTCTTGGCCGCCGCGTACGACCGGATTTTCCGGACACATGGAAGGATCGGGCCATGGCGATGACTCCAGCGGTGAAGGACGAGATCAGCCGGCTCCCGGTCACCCGGGCCTGCTGCCGCAAGGCGGAGGTCTCGGCGATCCTGCGTTTCGCGGGCGGGCTGCACATCGTGAGCGGCCGCATCGTGATCGAGGCGGAGCTGGACACCGGGGCGGCAGCGCGACGCCTGCGCAAGGACCTCCTGGAGATCTTCGGACACTCCTCGGACCTGGTGGTGATGGCGCCCGGCGGTCTGCGGCGCGGCAGCCGCTACGTGGTGCGGGTGGTCAAGGACGGCGAGCTGCTGGCGCGGCAGACCGGTCTGGTGGACGGCCGCGGCCGGCCGATCCGGGGCCTGCCCCCGGCCGTCGTCTCCGGGGCGACCTGTGACGCGGAGGCGGCCTGGCGGGGCGCCTTCCTGGCGCACGGCTCGCTCACCGAGCCCGGCCGCTCCTCCTCGCTGGAGATCACCTGCCCCGGCTCCGAGGCGGCCCTCGCCCTGGTCGGCGCGGCCCGCCGGCTCGGCATCCCGGCCAAGGCCCGCGAGGTGCGCGGCGTCGACCGGGTGGTGATCCGGGACGGCGACGCCATCGGCGCGCTGCTGACCCGCCTCGGCGCGCACGAGTCGGTGCTGGCGTGGGAGGAGCGGCGGATGCGGCGCGAGGTCCGGGCCACCGCCAACCGCCTGGCCAACTTCGACGACGCCAACCTGCGCCGCTCGGCCCGGGCCGCGGTCGCGGCCGGCGCCCGGGTGCAGCGCGCGCTGGAGATCCTCGGCGAGGAGGTGCCGGACCACCTGGCCGCCGCCGGCCAGCTGCGGATGCAGCACAAGCAGGCCTCGCTGGAGGAGTTGGGCGCCCTGGCCGACCCGCCGCTGACCAAGGACGCGGTGGCCGGCCGGATCCGTCGGCTGCTGGCGATGGCCGACAAGCGCGCCTCCGAGCTCGGCCTGCCGAGCACGGAGGCCAATCTGACCGACGAGATGGCGCTCAACTAGCGATCACAGCCAGTGACGACAGACCAGCCGGTGTCCGGATTCCGGGCACCGGCTGTGCCGTGTCCGGACGGTGCGGCCGGGGGGCTCCTGACCGGTCCGCGCGGGCCGTGACCAACTGCCCCCGACGGCAAGGACGGAAGCCCTGCTCGCACCCTCTTGACACGCCACGCCAAGGCGTCCGACCCGGCCTGATGTGCCCTCCCAGGCCTTGGAGAGGTAGGGTCATAGGCGGTCGGGGACCTCCCAAATTCCACCCCGTCGGCATAGCTCCGGCGTACCTAACGAGGAGATCGGTTCGTGACGATCCGGGTAGGCATCAACGGATTCGGCCGCATCGGCCGCAACTTCTTCCGTGCGGTCAAGGCTCAGGGCGCGGACATCGAGATCGTCGGTGTCAACGACCTGACCGACACCAAGACCCTGGCGCACCTGCTCAAGTACGACTCGATCCTGGGTACCTTCCCGGGTGAGGTCTCGCACACCGAGAACAGCATCACCGTCGACGGCAAGACCTTCAAGGTCATCGCCGAGCGTGACCCGGCCAACCTCCCCTGGGGCGAGCTGGGCGTGGACATCGTGATCGAGTCCACCGGCATCTTCACCAAGGCCGAGGCGGCCAAGAAGCACATCACCGCCGGTGCCAAGAAGGTCATCATCTCGGCGCCCGCCACCGACGAGGACGTCACCATCGTGATGGGCGTCAACGACGAGAAGTACGACGCCGCCAAGCACGACGTGATCTCCAACGCCTCCTGCACCACCAACTGCGTGGCGCCGCTGGCGAAGGTGCTCAACGAGAACTTCGGCATCGTCAAGGGTCTGATGACCACGGTGCACGCGTACACCAACGACCAGGTCACCCTGGACTTCCCGCACAAGGACCTGCGTCGCGCCCGCGCCGCGGCCCTCAACATCATCCCGACGTCCACCGGTGCCGCCAAGGCCACCGCGCTGGTCCTGCCGGAGCTGAAGGGCAAGCTGGACGGCACCTCGCTGCGCGTCCCGGTCCCGACCGGTTCGATCACCGACCTGGTCGTCACCCTTGAGCGCGACGTCACCGTCGAGGAGGTCAACGCGGCCTTCCAGAAGGCCTCCGAGGGCTCCCTCAAGGGCATCCTGCAGTACACCGAGGACCCGATCGTCTCCTCCGACATCGTGAACTCGCCGTTCTCCACGATCTTCGACTCGCTGATGACCATGGTCCAGGGCAACCAGGTCAAGGTCTTCGGCTGGTACGACAACGAGTGGGGCTACTCGAACCGCCTCGTCAACCTGACCACCCTCGTCGGCGGCCAGCTCTGACGCAGCGGGAGCTGACGTGAAGTAGGGGGGAGGGCCCGGACACCGCACGCCGTCCGGGCCCTCCGTCTGCGCACCCTCGAAACTCAACTCCCAGGCGGCCCGCCGTTGTGCCGCTGCCAACAGCGCAACCATCTCCCCAGGAGACCGAAGACCGTGAAGACCATCGAAGACCTCGACGTCGCCGGCAAGCGCGTGTTCGTCCGCGCCGACCTCAACGTCCCGCTGTCCGACGGCACGATCACCGACGACGGCCGGATCCGCGCCGTCGCCCCGACCATCGCCAAGCTCGTCGAGCGCGGTGCGAAGGTCGTCGTCGCCTCCCACCTCGGCCGCCCGAAGGGCGAGCCCGACCCGCAGTTCTCCCTCGCGCCGGTGGCCGCCCGCCTCGGCGAGATCCTCGGTACGCCGGTCTCGTTCGCGACCGACACCGTGGGCGAGAGCGCGAAGGCCACCGTCGCCGCCCTGGCCGACGGCGAGGTCACGCTGCTCGAGAACCTGCGCTTCAACGCCGGTGAGACCAGCAAGGACGACGCCGAGCGCGGCGCCTTCGCCGACGAGCTGGCCGCGCTGGCCGAGCTGTACGTCGGCGACGGCTTCGGCGCCGTGCACCGCAAGCACGCCTCGGTGTACGACCTGCCGGCCCGCCTGCCGCACGCCGTCGGCGACCTGATCGCCGCCGAGGTGGCCGTGCTCAAGCGGCTCACCGAGGAGGTCGAGCGGCCGTACGTGGTCGTCCTGGGCGGGTCCAAGGTGTCCGACAAGGTCGGCGTGATCGAGAACCTGCTCGGCAAGGCCGACCGCATCCTCATCGGCGGCGGCATGGCGTACACCTTCCTCGCGGCCCTGGGGCACGAGGTCGGCATCTCGCTGCTGCAGAAGGACCAGATCCCGGTCGTCCTGGACTACCTGGAGCGGGCGAAGGCGAACGGCGTCGAGTTCGTGCTGCCGGTGGACATCGCGGTCTCCGGGTCGTTCCCCGACACCAAGACCCACAAGCCGGTCGAGGACTTCGCGGTCGTCGACGCCGACAAGATCCCCGCGGACAAGGAGGGCCTGGACATCGGCCCGAAGACCCGGGAGCTGTTCGCGGCGAAGCTGGCCGACGCCAAGACGGTGTTCTGGAACGGTCCGGTCGGTGTCTTCGAGCACCCGACCTTCGCCGAGGGCACCAAGGCCGTCGCGCAGGCCCTGCTCGACAGCGACGCGTTCACCGTGGTCGGTGGCGGCGACTCCGCCGCGGCCGTCCGCATCCTGGGCTTCGACGAGACGAAGTTCGGGCACATCTCGACCGGCGGTGGCGCCAGCCTTGAGTACCTGGAGGGCAAGACGCTCCCCGGTCTCGCCGCCCTGGAAGGCTGAGGCAATGACTGAGCGTCTCCCGCTGATGGCGGGCAACTGGAAGATGAACCTCAACCACCTTGAGGCCATCCAGCACACCCAGAAGCTGGCGTTCGCGCTGGCCGACAAGGACTACGAGTCGGTCGAGGTCGCCGTTCTGGTGCCGTTCACCGACCTGCGCTCGGTGCAGACCCTGGTCGACGGCGACAAGCTGAAGATCAAGTACGGCTCGCAGGACATCTCGCAGCACGACTCCGGTGCCTACACCGGCGAGATCTCCGGCCCGATGCTGTCGAAGCTGAAGTGCACCTACGCGGTGATCGGCCACTCGGAGCGCCGCCAGTACCACGGCGAGAACGAGGAGATCGTCAACGCCAAGGTCAAGGCCGCCTACCGCAGCGGGGTCACCCCGATCCTCTGCATCGGCGAGCCGCTGGAGATCCGCAAGGCCGGCACCCACGTCGAGTACACCCTGGCCCAGCTCGACGGCGCCCTGCAGGACGTCCCGGCCGACCAGGCCGAGTCCGTCGTGGTCGCCTACGAGCCGGTCTGGGCGATCGGCACCGGCGAGGTGGCGACCCCCGAGGACGCCCAGGAGGTCTGCTCGGCCATCCGCAAGCGGATCGCCGAGCTGTACGACGCCCCGCTGGCCGAGAAGGTCCGGGTGCTCTACGGCGGCTCGGTCAAGTCCTCCAGCGCGGCCGGCCTGATGGCCAAGCCGGACGTCGACGGCGGCCTGATCGGCGGTGCCTCCCTGGACGCCGACGAGTTCGTCAAGATCGTGCGGTACCGTGACCAGGCAGTAGGCTAACGCCGCCGCAGCAACGTAGGCTTTGGGGCCGGACCGCATCGTGCGGCCCGGCCCCTTCGCCGAAGATACGAGAGAGTTGGTCCCGCCGTGGTTCTCGGGTTCTCGATTGCCCTGATCATCTTCAGCCTGCTGATGATCCTCCTGGTGCTGCTGCACAAGGGGAAGGGCGGCGGCCTGTCCGACATGTTCGGTGGCGGCGCGATGTCCACCGGCGGCGGCTCGGCCGTGGCCGAGCGCAACCTGGACCGCATCACGGTCATCGTGGGTTTCGCCTGGTTCGCGTGCATCATCGTGCTCGGCCTGGTGCTCAAGTACAAGAGCTGACGTATCTCTGACGCCCTGTCGCCCCGCGGCCTATGCTGGAACGGTCCGGGGCGGAGTCGGTGACGGTGCATCCTTAACTCCTGCTTACACTAGGACGACTTTAGCCACCGACGCGCACCGCGGCGGGTCGGCGCACCAGCACGCAGGGAGTCAGACCGTGGCAAGTGGCAACGCCATCCGTGGCAGCAGGGTCGGAGCCGGCCCGATGGGCGAGGCGGAGCGCGGCGAATCCGCCCCCCGCAACCGGATCTCCTTCTGGTGTGCCAACAAGCACGAGACCCGTCCCAGCTTCGCCGCGGAGGCGGTCATCCCGGACACCTGGGACTGCCCGCGGTGCGGGTTTCCGGCCGGTCAGGACGAGCACAACCCGCCGGCCCCCTCGCGCAACGAGCCCTACAAGACCCACCTCGCCTACGTCCGTGAGCGGCGCACCGACGCCGACGGCGAGGCGATCCTCGCCGAGGCGCTGGCCAAGCTGCGCGGTGAGATCTGAGCACCTGACCGACGCCGAAGGGCGCCACCGTGGAGAACGGTGGCGCCCTTCGTCATGCCGTCGGGCCGAACGCGGTCAGGCCGAGGCCGGCGGGTACAGCTGCGGCGGGAGCTGAGCCGCCGCCGCGCGGTCCAGCAGCCACAGGGTCCGGCTCCGTCCGTGGGCGCCCGAGGCGGGCGCCTGGAGCTCGCCCGGGCCGGACAGGGCCAGTGCCACGGCGCCGGCCTTGTCCTCGCCGGCCGCCAGCAGCCAAACCTCGCGGGCCGCCCGGATGGCCGGGAGGGTGAGCGAGATCCGGGTCGGCGGGGGCTTGGGCGCACCGCGCACGCCGACCACCGTGAGCCCGGTCTCCCGGACGCCCGGGTGCTCGGGGAAGAGCGAGGCGACATGGGTGTCCGGGCCGACGCCGAGCAGCAGCACGTCGAAGGCGGGCACGCCGAGGCGGTCACCCGGACCGGCGGCCTTGGCCAGCTCCTCCGCGTACCGGGCCGCGGCGGCCTCGACGTCCGAGCCGTCGACGCCGTCCGAGGCGGGCATCTCGTGCACCCGGGCCGGGTCGAGCGGGACGGCGTCGAGCAGTTCCGCCCGGGCCTGGACGGCGTTGCGCTCGGCGTTGTCGGCGGCGACGAAGCGCTCGTCGCCCCACCAGAGGTCCAGCCGGGCCCAGTCGACCGCGTCCCGGGCGGGGGAGGCGGCGATGGCGGCGAGCAGCGCGTTGCCGTTGCGCCCGCCCGTGAGCACCACCGAGGCGGTGCCGCGGGCGGCCTGGGCGTCCACGATCCGGGTGATCAGCCGGGCCGCGGCCGCCTGGGCCATCAGCTCCTTGTCCCGGTGGACGACCAGCTGCGGGGTCGCCGCCGTCACGAGGACGCCTTCTTGCCGGTGCGCTTGGCCGGGGCCTTCTTCGCCGGGGAGGCCTCCCCGGCCGGCTCCGACGCGTCCTGGACCTTGGCGGTCACCCGGGTCGGGTTGGCCACCGCGGCCTCGGAGACCACCGCCCGGGTGGCCTCCTCGGCCGCCTCGGTCTCGGCGGTGTCCGGCTGGCTCAGCCGCTCGACCGGCGTGCGGACGGCCGTCGCGTAGATGTCGTCCGGGTCGAGCCGGCGCAGCTCCTCCGCGATCAGCTCGGACGTCTCGCGACGCTTGAGCGCCACCTGGCGGTCCGGCGAGCCGGGCATCGACAGGGTGCCCATCAGGCCGTCCGGGCGGTCCAGGGTGATGTCCCCGTCCTTGGTGCGCAGGTGCACCGCGGTGATGCCCGGGCCGCCGGTGACGACCCGCTCGACCGGCACGTGCAGCCGGTTGTGCAGCCAGAGGCCGAGCAGCTCGACGCTGGGGTTGTACGACTCGCCCTCGACCACCGCGGAGGTGACCTCGGAGGGTCGCTGGTCCAGTGCGGCGGCCAGCATCGAGCGCCAGCCGGTGATCCTGGTCCAGGCCAGGTCGGTGTCGCCCGGGGTGTAGCTCTGGGCCCGCTGGGCGAGCTGGCCCACCGGCGACTCGGCGGTGACGGCGTCGGTGATCCTGCGCTGGGCGATCGAGCCCAGCGGGTCCTGTGCCGGGTGCAGCGGCGCATTCTCGGGCCACCAGACCACCACCGGGGCGTCCGGCAGGAGCAGCGGCAGGACGACCGACTGGGCGTGCGCGGCGAGCTCGCCGTGCATGCGCAGGACGACCGTCTCGCCGGAGCCGGCGGCGGTGCCGACCAGGATCTCGGCGTCCAGGCGGGTCTCCGCGCGCGCCCGGGGCGAGCGCCCGGCGCGCTTGATGACCGCCAGGGTGCGCGAGGGGTGCTCGCGGGAGGCGTCGTTGGCGGCCTTGAGGGCGTCGTAGGCGCTGCCCTCGTCGGTCACGATCACCAGGGTGAGCACCATGCCGGCGGCGGTGGAGCCGCTGGCCCGGCGCGCCTCCATCAGGGCTGCGTTGATCTTGCTGGACGTGGTGTCCGTGAGGTCGATCTTCATGGCCGGCGCCAGCTCCTGCCGTCTCGTGCGAGCATCTCGTCGGCCTCGACCGGACCCCAGGTCCCTGCCGGGTACTGGGCGGGCTTGCCGTGGTCGTCCCAGTACTTCTCGATCGGGTCGAGGATCTGCCAGGAGAGTTCGACCTCCTGGTGGCGCGGGAACAGGTTGGCGTCGCCGAGCAGCACGTCGAGGATGAGCCGCTCGTAGGCCTCCGGGCTGGACTCGGTGAAGGACTCGCCGTAGGCGAAGTCCATCGTGACGTCCCGGACCTCGAAGGAGGTCCCCGGCACCTTGGAGCCGAACCGCACCGTCACGCCCTCGTCCGGCTGGACCCGGATGACCAGGGCGTTCTGCCCCAGCTCCTCGGTCGCGTAGGAGTCGAACGGCAGGTACGGGGCGCGCTGGAAGACCACCGCGATCTCGGTGACCCGGCGGCCGAGCCGCTTGCCGGTGCGCAGGTAGAACGGCACCCCGGCCCAGCGCCGGTTGTTGATCTCCAGCTTGATGGCCGCGTAGGTGTCGGTCTTGGAGTCCGGGTTGATGCCGTCCTCGTCGAGGTAGCCGAGCACCTCCTCGCCGCCCTGCCAGCCGGCCGCGTACTGGCCGCGCACGGTGTGCTTGCCCAGGTCGGCCGGGAGCTTGACGGCGCTGAGCACCTTGAGCTTCTCGGCCACCAGCGCCTTGGGGTGGAACGAGGCCGGCTCCTCGATGGCGGTGAGCGCCATCAGCTGGAGCAGGTGGTTCTGGATGACGTCGCGGGCCGAGCCGATGCCGTCGTAGTAGCCGGCCCGGCCGCCGATGCCGATGTCCTCGGCCATGGTGATCTGCACGTGGTCGACGTACGACCGGTTCCAGATCGGCTCGAACATCTGGTTCGCGAAGCGCAGCGCCAGGATGTTCTGGACGGTCTCCTTGCCCAGGTAGTGGTCGATCCGGAAGACCTCGTCACGGGGGAAGACCTCGTGGACGATCCGGTTCAGCTCCTGGGCGCTCTCCAGGTCGTGGCCGAAGGGCTTCTCGATGACGGCGCGCCGCCAGGAGCCCTGGGGCGGGTCGGCCAGGCCGTGCTTCTTCAGCTGCTGGACGACGGTCGGGAAGAACTTCGGCGGTACCGAGAGGTAGAACGCGAAGTTGCCGCCGGTGCCCTGGGCCTTGTCGAGCTCCTCGATGGTCGCCCGGAGCTTGTCGAACGCGTCGTCGTCGTCGAAGGTGCCGTGGACGAAGCGCATGCCCTTGGCGAGCTGCTGCCAGACCTCCTCGCGGAACGGGGTCCGGGCGTGCTCCTTGACCGCGTCGTGGACCTCCTTGGCGAAGTCCTCGTCCTTCCACTCGCGGCGGGCGAAGCCGACGAGCGAGAAGCCCGGCGGCAGCAGGCCGCGGTTGGCCAGGTCGTAGATGGCCGGCATGAGCTTCTTGCGGGACAGGTCGCCGGTGACCCCGAAGATGACCAGGCCGGACGGCCCCGCGATGCGCGGGAGCCGCCGGTCGGTGGGGTCACGAAGCGGGTTGACGGGAGCGGCGGGAGCGTCGCTCGGGTCCGAGTCCGACGTCAACTCAGGGAAATCAGTGCTCACTGGATGTGCTCCGCTTTCGTGCGCTGGCTGTGAGCAGGGGTCACTTCTCGTCGGCGAACGAGGCGAGCGAGGCGGTGACGGTGTCGAGCAGCTCGTTCCAGGACTGCTCGAACTTCTGGACGCCCTCGTCCTCCAGGACCTGGACCACGTCGTCGTAGTCCACGCCGGCGGCGGCGATGGCGGCCATCACCTCGGTGGCGTCGGCGTAGTTGGCGACGATGGTGCCGCCGGTGATCACGCCGTGGTCGCCGGTGGCCTCCAGGGTGGCCTCGGGCATCGTGTTGACGGTGCCGGGGGCGACCAGCTCGGTGACGTAGAGGGTGTCCGGCAGGGCCGGGTCCTTGACGCCGGTGGAGGCCCAGAGCGGGCGCTGCGGCTTGGCGCCGGCGGCCTCCAGGGCCTTCCAGCGGTCGCTGCCGGCGGTCTTGCCGTCGACGCTGCCGAAGACCTCCTCGTACGCCTGGTAGGCCAGGCGGGCGTTGGCCAGGGCGGCCTTGGAGCGCAGCTGCTTGGCGTCGCCGCCGACCTCGTCGAGGCGCTTGTCGATCTCGGTGTCCACACGGGAGACGAAGAAGGAGGCGACCGACTCGATCTGCGAGAGGTCCAGGCCCTTGGCCTTGGCGGCCTCCAGACCGGTCAGGAAGGCGTCGATCACCGCGCGGTAGCGCTCCAGCGAGAAGATCAGCGTGACGTTGACGCTGATGCCCTTGCCGATGACCTCGGCGATCGCGGGCAGGCCGGCCTTGGTGGCGGGGATCTTGATGAAGACGTTGGGGCGGTCGACCAGCCACCAGAGCTGCTTGGCCTCGGCGACGGTCGCGGCCGTCTCGTGGGCCAGCCGCGGGTCGACCTCGATGGAGACCCGGCCGTCGCGGCCGTTGGAGGCGTCGTAGACCGGGCGCAGCACGTCGGCGGCGTCCCGGACGTCCGAGGTGGTGATCATGCGGACGGCTTCGTCGGTGGTGACCTTGCGGACGGCGAGGTCGCGCAGCTGGCCGTCGTAGGAGGAGTCCCCGCCGCCGATGGCCTTCTGGAAGATGGTGGGGTTGGTGGTGACGCCCACCACGTGCTTGTTCTGTACCAGCTCGGCGAGGTTGCCGGTGTTCAGTCGCTTCCGGCTGAGGTCGTCCAGCCAGATCGCCACGCCTTCGTCGCTGAGGCGCTTCAGTGCGTCAGTCATGGTGCTCAGTCCTTCTTCTGTCTTCATCTGTCTGTGGGGTCGTCAGACGGGCCGCGTACCCGCTGTGCGGGCGGGCACGCGGCCCAGGCGGTACTAGCGGTTGACGGCTTCGAGCGAGCGCAGGGCGTTGTGCGCCTCCGCGACGACCCGCTCGGCGGTCAGACCGAACTCCTCGAAGAGCACCTGGTAGTCGGCGGAGGCGCCGAAGTGCTCCAGCGAGACGATCCGGCCGTGGTCGCCGACCAGCTCGCGCCAGCCCTGGGCGATGCCGGCCTCGACCGAGACGCGGGCCCGGACCGACGGCGGCAGCACGCTGTCGCGGTAGGCCTGGTCCTGCTCCTGGAACCACTCGAAGGACGGCAGCGAGACCACGCGGGTCGCGACGCCCTCGGCCTCCAGGACCTCGCGGGCCCTGACGGCCAGCTGGACCTCGGAGCCGGTGGCGAGCAGGATCAGCTGCGGGTCGCCGGTCGACGCCTCGGCCAGGACGTAGCCGCCCTTCGCGGTGCCCTCGGCGGAGCCGAAGACCTCGCGGTCGAAGGTCGGGACGTTCTGGCGGGTGAGCGCCAGGCCGACCGGGCCCGGGTGGCTGCTGTGCCGCTCGACGATGGTGCGCCAGGCGACGGCCGTCTCGTTGGCGTCGGCCGGGCGGACCATCGACAGGCCCGGGATGGCGCGCAGCGAGGCGAGGTGCTCGACGGGCTGGTGGGTCGGGCCGTCCTCGCCGAGGCCGATCGAGTCGTGCGTCCAGACGTAGGTGACCGGCAGCTTCATCAGCGCGGCCAGGCGGACGGCCGGGCGCATGTAGTCGGCGAAGACCAGGAAGGTGCCGCCGAAGACCCGGGTCCCGCCGTGCAGCGCGATGCCGTTCATGGTCGAGCCCATGGCGTGCTCGCGGATGCCGAAGTGGATCGTCCGGCCGTAGGGGCTGGCCGACTTCAGCGGGTTGCCCTCGGGGAGGAAGGAGCTGTCCTCGTCGATGGTGGTGAGGTTGGACTCCGCGAGGTCGGCCGAGCCGCCCCACAGCTCCGGGATCACCGCGCCGAGCGCCTTGAGGGTCTCGCCGGAGGCCTTGCGGGTGGCGACGTCCTTGCCGGCCGCGAAGACCGGGACGGCCTTCTTCCAGCCGTCGGGGAGCTCGCCGGCCTGGATGCGGTCGAACTCGGCGGCGCGGTGCGGGTGGGCGGCGCGCCAGGCGTCGAGGGAGCGCTGCCACTCGTCGCGGGCGGCCTTGCCGCGCTTGATCACCTGGCGGGCGTGCTCGATGACCTTGTCGCTGACCTCGAAGGTCTTCTCCGGGTCGAAGCCCAGGACCTTCTTGGTGGCGGCGATCTCGGCGGCGCCGAGCGCGGAACCGTGCGCCTTGGCGGTGTTCTGCGCGTCCGGGGCCGGCCAGGCGATGATGGTGCGCATCGCGATGATCGACGGGCGGGAGGTCTCGGCCTTGGCCGCGGCCAGCGCCTCGGCCACGAGGGCCACGTCGATGTCGCCGTTGGACTTCGGGGCGACCCGCTGCACGTGCCAGCCGTACGCCTCGTAGCGCTTGAGCACGTCCTCGGAGAAGGCGGTCTCGGTGTCGCCCTCGATCGAGATGTGGTTGTCGTCGTAGAGCGCGACCAGGTTGCCCAGCTTCTGGTGGCCGGCCAGCGAGGAGGCCTCGGCGGAGATGCCCTCCTCCAGGTCGCCGTCGGAGACGATGGCCCAGATGGTGTGGTCGAACGGCGACTCGCCGGCGGGGGCGTCCGGGTCGAACAGACCGCGCTCGAAGCGGGCGGCCATCGCCATGCCCACGGCGTTGCCGATGCCCTGGCCGAGCGGGCCGGTGGTGGTCTCGACACCCGCGGTGTGACCGTGCTCGGGGTGGCCCGGGGTGCGGCTGCCCGCGACCCGGAACGCCTTGAGGTCGTCCAGCTCCAGGCCGTAGCCCGAGAAGTAGAGCTGCGTGTAGAGGGTCAGGCTGGTGTGCCCGGGAGAGAGGACGAAACGGTCGCGGCCCACCCAGGCCGGGTCGGTCGGGTCGTGGCGCAGGAAGCGCTGGAAGATCAGGTACGCCGCCGGGGCCAGCGACATGGCCGTCCCGGGGTGTCCGTTGCCGACCTTCTGGACCGCGTCCATGGCCAGGACGCGGGCGGTGTCGACCGTCCGCTCGTCCAGCTCGGACCACTCGAATGCATTCGTCGGCGTCGTGCTCACCCTGTCTCAGGGCTCCTTCCGTTGTGAAGAGTGACCCCGTGAAGGGGACCGGGTCGGCCACGTCGATGGGGCCGGACGCTGGGTGGTGCCGGTCACGGAGGGTAGATCCCGCTTCTCGGTGCGAGCCTACCGTCCGGGTCGGGGATCACCCTCCGTGCTGAGACAACGGGCATTTCCGTATGGCGATTCCCACGAGGGTTCGAAGGGTTCTTTTGTCCCAGCCTCTCCCGGTTTCACGGCCTCTGCCCGTTCGGGGGCCGGGACGGGGGACCGGTATCGCAGCAGGTCGGCTTCGTGTGTTCGCCCAGGGGTTCACCCAGGGGTGTGCGTTCCGCCCCGCCCGGGGGACCCCGGAGCCGGTGGGGAGATATGGAGCGTCTAAGGTGGCGTGGTACGCGCAGAGCGGACGATTCGGGAACATCGTTCCGGTGGACGCCTGCGAAGATTCATCTTCAGTTGGGGTGTTAGTGACCGCCGTCGAATCCCGTCCCGCCGGGGTCACCGGGGCGACGCCTGCGCACCGGCCGTTCGGGGCCCGTGTCGGCGCATTCGTCGCACTGACCAAGCCTCGGATCATCGAACTGCTGCTGATCACCACCGTCCCGGTGATGTTCCTGGCGCAGCGCGGTGTCCCGGATCCGCTGCTGGTCCTCAAGGTGGTCATCGGCGGCTACCTGTCGGCCGGTGGCGCCAACGCCCTCAACATGTACATCGACCGCGACATCGACGCGGTGATGTCGCGCACCGAGCGGCGGCCGCTCGTCACCGGGATGGTGTCACCGCGCGAGGCGCTGGTCTTCGGCATCGCGCTGGCGGTCGGTTCCACGCTCTGGCTCGGCTTCCTGGTCAACGCGCTCTCCTCGCTGCTGGCGCTGTCGGCCCTGCTGTTCTACGTGTTCGTCTACACACTGGGTCTGAAGCGGCGCACCGCGCAGAACATCGTCTGGGGCGGGATCGCCGGCTGCATGCCGGTCTTCGTCGGCTGGGCGGCGGTCACCGGCTCGGTGTCCTGGTCGGCGCTGGTGCTCTTCCTGGTCATCTTCTTCTGGACGCCGCCGCACTACTGGCCGCTGTCGATGAAGGTGCGCGAGGACTACGAGCGGGCCGGCGTGCCGATGCTCCCGGTGGTCAAGGGCAACCTGGCGGTCGCCAAGCAGATCGTCCTCTACTCCTGGGTGATGGTCGCCGTCTCGCTGGCGCTCTGGCCGCTGGCGGAGACCAGCTGGCTGTACCCCGTCTCGGCGGTCGTGCTGGGCGCGGCCTGGCTGAAGGAGGCGCACGGACTGTACGCCCGGGCCAAGGCCGGGGTGGTCGGCGCGAAGCTCAAGGAGATGCGCCTCTTCCACTGGTCGATCACCTATCTGACGCTGCTGTTCGTGGTGATCGCGGTGGATCCGTTCGTGAAGTAGCCGCCGACGCGGAGAAGGGGCCCCGGTCTTCGGACCGGGGCCCCTTCCGCGTCTCAGCGCGGGGGCAGTTCGGAGGGTCCCACCCGGTCGTCCAGCCAGTCCCGCAGGGGCTGGGAGGCCCGCAGGAAGCCGGTGATCCGGTCGTGGGCGGCCCGGGTGCCGAGCCACGCCGCCGGCGGCCACTCCTGCCAGGCGACCAGCCCCTTGTGGCGGAGCAGCTCGATCCGCGGGTGGTCCCGGGGGTAGCCGCGCGGGGCGGACCTGAGGCTGTCCCGGCCGACCACCTCCGGCCCGGCCGCGCGGACCCGGGCGATCACCCGCTCCAGCTCGGCGCCGCCGACCTCCTCGGCGACGGCGGCCCGGTAGCGCGCCAGCTGGTCCGGGGCGAGCCGGTACAGCCCGTTGCCGCAGGCCAGGCCGTCGGCGGAGAGCTGGATGTAGCCGCCGCTCTCCAGGTGGGCGCCGATGTGCGTCTTGTACGGGGACTTGTCGGCGCTGAACCGGACGTCCCGGTTGGGGCGGAAGATCTTGCCCGGCCCGAACCCGGGCTCCAGCTCGGCGAGCAGTCGCTCCATCGGCTCCCGCACGGCGTGCTCGTACCGGTCCTTGTGGGACTGCCAGAAGGTCCTGGAGTTGTCGGTCTCCAGGTGCTCGTAGAACTCTAGGGCCTCGGCCGGCCAGCCTTGGAAGGTCACCGCTCCAGTATGTGGTCCGGTGCACAGCCCGGTCCCGTCGCCAGCTCCGCTACCGATCGGTAGCATGCGGGCATGAGCAGCGCAGAGACCGCCACCCCCGCCGCGCCGGACGCCCGCGTCGAGCGCCGCGCCAAGCGCATCGCCAAGCACCTGACCGCCTTCGCCAAGCAGCACGGCGGCAGCGCCGACGGCGTCGTCGAGTACGTGGGCACCGTCGCCACCCGGATCGTCGTGGTCGGCGCGGACGGCGCCTGGGGCGACCAGGTCGCCCCGAGCTACGCCGTCGGCCGCCGGGCCGCCGAGCTGGCCGGGGTCACCCTGCACGACAGCTTCGAGGGCGAGCTGGGCCTGAAGGTCAGGACCGGCCCGTACGAGTGGAAGCGGATGGCCGGTATCCAGATCGGCGGCTGAGGCCGCGCCGAGTACGCGAGAGGGGCCCCGGGTTTCCCCGGGGCCCCTCTCGCACGCTCAGACCGCTGCGGTCCGCGGCGCCTGGGCGGGCAGCGGCGCGGTGGGCGCGGCGCCCTCGCGCACGCGCAGCGCCAGCGGGATGCGCAGGACGGCGATCCAGGTGAGCGTGGCGCCCAGCATGTGGATGCCGACCAGCAGCTCCGGGACGTCCGTGAAGTACTGGACGAAGCCGAGCACGCCCTGGAGCAGCAGCACCGCGAGCAGCTCGCGGGCCCGCGCGCGGGCGGCGGGCGGGGCCTTCACGGCGGCGAACACGAAGAGCACCGCGACCGCCAGGCCGACCGAGACGAACGCCAGGTCGGCGTGCACCTGGGCGAGGCGGTCGTAGTCGAGGGGGATCCGCGGCACCAGCTTGTTGTCCTTGGGCGTCCCGGGGTGGTGCCCGGCGCCGGTCACCAGCGTCCCGGCCGCCACCAGCAGGCCGATCACGGTGACCAGGACGTAGGAGAGCCGGACGATCGGACCGGCCACGGCCGGCCGCGGCGGGCCGTCGCCCTCGCGCGAGCGCTCCCACATCAGCAGCGCGACCCAGACCAGGGCCATCGCGGAGATCAGGTGGACGGCGACCGTGTAGGGGTTGAGGCCGGTCAGCACGGTGATGCCGCCGATCACGGCGTTGCTCATCACCAGCCAGAACTGGGCCCAGCCGAGCCTACTCAGGCCGCGCCGCCAGGGCCGGTGGCAGCGGGCGGCGAGGATCGCCCAGCCGACCGCGGCGCTCAGCACGTAGGTCAGCATCCGGTTGGTGAACTCGATGATGCCGTGGAGGCCCATTTCGGGAGTCGGCGTGATGCTCTCGCCGGTGCAGCGGGGCCAGGTGGTGCAGCCGAGGCCGGAGGCGGTGAGCCGGACGGCTCCGCCGGTCACGACGATCACCACGCTCATCACCAGCGCGGCGAACGCGGCGCGCCGGACCATGGCGGCGGACGGCTGCCAGCGGTCGGCGAGCAGGGAGAAGGGGGTAGGCACGGGGTCAATCGTAGGCGGCCTTACAGCCGATCTTGGGGCGGGGCGGGGTCGCGCCGGGCGGGCGCCGTCCGGCCCGTCGCCGGTCCGTCGCCCCGGGGGCCGTCCGACGGGCCCCGGGGCGGGCCGTTCGGCCCGAACGGGACTGTTCGGGCAAGGCGGACATTGGTCTTGACCAATCACTCGGTTGGCCGAAAGAGTGCGGCTTGGTCCATACCTTTTTCCGGGACCGCACCCACCCCCGCACGTAAGCGGAGATCCTGCACATGCGCATACCCACACCCGCCGCAGCGCTCGCTCTCGGCGGATCCCTCGCCCTGGCCGGTCTGATCGCCCCGGCCGCGCACGCGGCCGAGCCCGGCCGGCAGTGCCAGAGCCTCGGCGTCGCCAATCTCTACGGGGAGTTCATCGAGGGCGACGACACCCACACGCCGGACGCCGAGGGCGCGGTGGCGGTCGGCGGCAACGCGGACTTCACCGGCGGCTTCTCGGTCGGCCAGGAACTGACCGCGGACCAGGTCGCGGCGCTTCCCGGCGGCAACGCGCTGGTCGTCGCCGGCAAGATCACCGGGCACAACACCCAGGTGATGAAGGGCAACGGCGTCTACGGCTCGAAGGCCCCCGGCGCCGTGGTGGACGCCCACCAGGGCAAGATCAGCCGGGGCGCCTCCCCGATCGACTTCAAGGCCGAGTTCGCCAAGCTCCGCTCGGCCGCCACCGCCCTCGCGGCCGGGGCGCAGACCGCCGGCGCCAAGGTCGAGGCGAAGGGCGCGCAGCTCTACCTGAGCAGCGCCGACGCCACGCTCAACAGCTTCACCGTCAGCGCGGCGACGCTCCAGGGCGCCACCGACGTCTTCGTGAAGGTGCCGGTCGGTTCGGTCACCGTCGTCACCGTGACCGGCGACAGCTACGACATGGCCGCCGCCCGGACCACGGGCTTCCACCTGTGGGACGAGGGCAAGAAGGCCTACGTCCTGGACGACAAGCTGCAGAGCGCGTCGGGCGGGGCGGTCCGGGCCAAGCTGCTCTGGAACTTCCCGACCGCCACCAAGGTGGTCAAGAACAGCCAGGCCGCCTGGGCCGGCACCGTGCTGGCGCCGAACGCCGCCTTCGACCTCGGCAGCGGCGGACCGGTCAACGGCTCGGTGATCGCCAAGTCGCTGACCGGCAAGGGCGGCGCGGAGACGCACCACTACCCGTTCACCGGCTGCCTGAACACCGAGGTGCCGCCGACCACCGTGCCGACCGTGCCGCCGGTGGTGCCGAGCGGTTCGCCGTCGCCGTCCTCCACGCCGAGCGCGTCGTTGACCCCGAGCACGCCGGCGACGCCCGGCGCCTCGGTGACCCCGGGCGGCTCCGGCAGCCCGTCCGCCCCGACGACCGGCACACCGGGCCCGGGCGCCACGGGCAGCCCGGCGGCCTCCGCCTCCCCGTCGGCGGCGGTGGTGCCGAGCGCCTCGGCCGGCCCGTCGGCGGAGGCGACCACCGGAGGCGGCCTCGCCCACACCGGCTCCGGCCCGGTCGTCCCGCTGACGATCGCCGGCGCCGTCGTGATCGCCGCCGGTGGCGCGATCGTGGTGGCCACCCGTCGCCGGGCGGCCAGGAAGGCCTGACGGCCCGCCGGGCGACCGTAGTGCTGCCCCCGGTGGTCGGATTCGACCGCCGGGGGCAGTGCGTTTGCGCCACTGTGACGGAATACGTTCAAGTTCGCCGAACGGGTGTCGTGCGAGGTCGCCGCCGTGATGGGCTGCTCCTTGCACAACCGAGGCCGGACGGACAGTCGAAATCCGGTCGTACGGCGGGGTGTGGGGAGGTGAGGGTGTGCCGGTAGAGTCCCCCGGACAGTCGTGGCGGGCCACCGCGAGCCTTTCAACAAGCCTGCTGCGCAAGACCGTTCGGAGGGGACAACGAAATGGCGCGACAGCGGCGGCAGATCGGCATCAGGAACGCGGCACTGGCGGGGACGGCGGCAGCCGCCGTCCTGCTGCCCTTGGCACTGGCGACCAGCGCCTCGGCGCACGCGCCCAAGTGGCAGGTGACCTGCGACAAGATCGTGATCGATCTGACCAACTACAGCGACGCGAGCGGTGTGAAGAACGTCGTCAGCCTGACCGTCGACGGCGAGAAGGTGCTCGACCAGAAGCCGTTCGGCAAGGAGTTCCACGGGACGTTCCCGGTGAAGGACCACGCCAAGCCGGTCAGCGCGACCTTCGTGGTCACCACCACCGAGGACCCGAAGAACGCCGACTGGAACAAGACGGAGACCAAGACGATCGAGGTCTGCCAGACCCCGACGCCCACCCCGACCCCCACGCCCACCAAGACCCCGACTCCCACCCCCACCCCCACGGCGACCCCGACGCCGACGCCCACCCAGACCCCCACGCCCACCAGGACCCCGACGTCGAGCCCGACGCCGACCCCCACCAAGACCCCCACGGCGACGCCCACCCCGACCCGGACGCCCACCCCGGCGCCGAGCACCGCCACCCCGGGCCCGGTGCTCGCCCAGACCGGTAGCAGCGACGCCACCCCGATCATCGCCGCGGCCGGCGGCGGCGTCGTCCTGCTCGGCGGCGCGCTCGTCCTGCTGGCCCGCAAGCGCCGCAGCGGCGGCAGCGAGAGCTGACGCCCGCGGCCGATCGCACGGTGGCCCCCGCTCGCACGACGAGCGGGGGCCACCGTGCTCTGTGCCGGGGCCCGCGTGGCCTGCTAGCCCGGGGTGACGGTCGCGAAGACGCCCCGGGCGGGTGTGCCGTCCGGCCAGGTCCACCCGGCGACCAGGCGCGCGGCAGGGCCCTTCGCGGCATCCGCGGCCTCCGTGGGCCGCAGGACGCGGTTGAGCCGGACGTCGAACGCCTCGGCGGCCGGTGCGCCGTGCACGGTGACGCCGGGGTCGGGGGTGTCGCTCAGGCTCTGGTGCTGCGGGACGGCCCCGCCGCGCAGGAGTGCGCGCGACTGCGCCGTCACCACCGGGTCGTGGGCGCCGTCGTAGATCCACCGGGTGCCGAGCACCCCGTGCTCGGAGGTGCCGATCAGCGCCTCGGCGGGGGCGTCCGCCAGCGCCGTACCCCGGTAGGCCAGCGGCACCAGGTACGCGACCGGTTCCGGCGCGGAGGTGTCCACCACGACCATGAACTCGATCCCGACCTCGCCCGCCGGATCGTCCAGCCGGAACCCGCCGGCCGTCGTCAGTTCCGGGGCGCCTGCGGTGCCCACGTACCAGCTCTGCTTCGGCAGCCAGCCGGTGAGCAGCTCCAGTTTGGTGGGCTTCATGGTGGTGCGGTGGATGGCGGCCATGACTTCCCTCGCGCGTAGATCCGGGCCCGTCCTGCCACGGGATGCGGTCGAACGTATCGGACGGCATCACCCGGTGCGGGCGGGGGCGGTGCCGAACCGGGCCGGGCGCTCGGCGCCGGGCCGAACAAAACGGATTGCCGCCCCTGCGGGGGTGTGTCACTGTTCGGCCGGGACCGAGCAGTTGATCAACGTCGGCAGGTCGGTCGGGCCCCGGGGAATTCGCCGACGGGGCACAGGGAATCACGGGAATCGGTGCCATGGGGAATCAGTACGAGGACGAGTGTCGCCGGGCGTTGGCCGGGGAGCAGGCGAAGAGCCTTGCCGAGACCGACCACTGGGAGCACGTGGACCGGGACCGGGTCCACCAGGACTGGGATGTGCTGTACAAGGAGATCGCGGCCGTTCTGGAGGGCTCCCTGCCCGGGGACCCGCAGATCCAGGAGTTCGTCGGCAGGCACTTCGACATCGCCTGCCGGTTCTACGTCCCCACCAGGAAGGCCTACGTCGGCATGGCGCTCTTCTACGCGGAGAACGACGACATGAGGGACTTCCACAACTCCTACCACCCCAGGATGGTGGAGTTCCTGGGGGAGGCGATGGGCGTCTTCGCCGAACGCGGGACCGGCTTCGCCCCGTAGAGCGGGACCCGCCGGTAAGGCCGCGTCGCGGGCTCCCGCCGACGGCCGGGCGGGCTACGCTCGCAGCCAGCACGGGACCGAGGAGATCCGAGGAGGGCGCGACGGCCCGGACCAGCCGCGAACGCGTCATCAGAACGCTGACGTTCTGGCTTCGCCCGGCCTTCGCCCTGCGCTGCGTCAGCCGTTTCCAGAAGCTCGTGGGCTTCGACCGCTCGATGGCCCTCGCCGCCGGCGCGCTGGCGGCGACCGTCCCGCTCTCGATCCTCACCGGCGGCGTCCTGGCGCGCACGGGGCACGCGGACACGGCGGAGCGGATCATCGGCCGCTACCAGCTCACCGGGGAGGGCGCCGATGCCATCCGGCAGGTGTTCGCGCCCTCGTCCGGCACGGCCGCGACCATCGGTGTCTTCGGAGCGGTGTTCCTCGTGATCTCGGTGCTGAGCTTCGCCCGGGCGGTCCAGCGCCTGTTCGAGCAGACCTGGGAGCTCAGACCGCTCAGTGTGCGCAACACGCTGAACGACCTGTGGTGGGTGGCCGGTCTCACCGGCTACCTGATGGCCACCGGTCTGGTCTACGGCTTCCTCGGCCGGGGGCGCCTGCAGCTGGGGGCGGCCGCGGCCGAGGCGCCGGTGACCGCGGCCTTCCTCGTCTGGGGCGGCTGGATCCTCACCGCGCGGCGGGTCGCCTGGCGGGCCCTGCTCCCGTTCGGTGTCGTCGGGGGCGTCCTGGCGGCGGTCTACTCGGTGGGTGCGACGGTCTACCTGCCGCACCTGTTCAGTTCCTCGGCCGCCCGGTACGGCGCCGTGGGCGCCGTCTTCGCGACGCTCTCGGGACTCTTCGGCGCCATGCTCGTCACCGTCGGCTCGGCCGCGCTCGGGCGGGAGGTGCGTGACGAGCTCGTCGGTATCGCCCGGGGTGAGCGTCCGCCCGACGACGAGATCCGCCGCGAGTGGCACACCGTGATCGAGCAGGCGCGGTCGCGGTGGCACACCACCCGGCGGCAGATCGCCCGCTACCGCCGGTCCAAGGACCCGGACGAGCCGGGCGGGCCCTGACCCTCGGGGCGCGCCCCGAGGGTCACTCCCAGCGGAAGAAGCGGGCGGCGGCGGCCAGGGCCACGACCGCCCAGGCGCCCAGGATGCCGAGGTCGGCCCAGGGCACACCGGCGCCGGTCTGGAGGACCGAGCGGAGGCCGTCCGACAGCGCGGCGATCGGGAGCAGCTCCAGCACCGACTGGACGGCGGCCGGGAACCTGCTCAGCGGCACGATCACGCCGCCGGCCAGCAGCAGCAGGACGAAGACCAGGTTGGCGGCGGCCAGCGTGGCCTCCGCCCTGAGGGTGCCGGCCATCAGCAGCCCGAGGCCGGAGAAGGCCGCGGTGCCGAGGACGAGCAGGGCGACGACGCTGAACGGGTCGCCGTGCGGGGACCAGCCGAGGGCGAGCGCGATCACGCTCAGCAGGGCGACCTGGAGCGCCTCGGTGACCAGCACGCAGCCGGTCTTGGCGGTGAGCAGCGCCCAGCGCGGCAGCGGGCTGGCGCCGAGCCGCTTCAGCACGCCGTAACGGCGTTCGAAGCCGGTGGCGATGGCCTGCCCGGTGAACGCGGTGGACATCACGGCCAGCGCCAGCAGGCCGGGTGCCAGGAAGTCGACGCGCTTGCCGGGGCCCTCGACGGCGACGATGTCGACGGCGGAGAAGAGCACGAGCAGCACCGTCGGGATGATGACGGTCAGCAGCAGCTGTTCGCCGTTGCGCAGCAGCATCTTCGTCTCGAAGGCGGTCTGCGCGAGCAGCATCCGGCCGACCGGGGCGGCGCCGGGCGCGGGCGAGTAGTCGGTGGTCGTCACGAGCGGAGGTCCCGTCCGGTCAGGTCGAGGAAGACGTCTTCGAGGCTGCGGCGCTGCACGGCGAGCCGCTCGGGGAGGATGCCGGAGGCCGCGCACCAACCGGTGATGGTGGCCAGCAGCCGCGGATCGACGGGCGCCTCGATGCGGTAGCTGCCGGGCGAGGCCTCGGTGGCGGTGGCGCCGTCGGGCAGCTCCTTGAGCAGCGGGGCGAGGTCGAGCCCGGGCGGGCCGTCGAAGCGCAGCGAGGACTCGGCGCCGCCGCGGCAGAGCTCGTCCGGGGTGCCCTCGGCGATCACCCGGCCGCGGTCGACGACGGCGACCCGGTCGGCGAGCTGCTCGGCCTCGTCCATGTGGTGGGTGGTGACGACCACGGTGACGCCGTCCCGGCGCAGGTCGCGGACCAGCTCCCAGGTGGCGCGGCGGGCCTGCGGGTCGAGGCCGGCGGTCGGCTCGTCCAGGAAGACCAGCTCGGGCCGGCCGACCACGGCCATCGCCAGGGCGAGCCGCTGCTGCTGGCCGCCGGAGAGCCGGCGGTAGGTGGTCCGGCCGCAGGAGCCGAGGCCGAGGCGTTCGACCAGGGCGTCCACGTCCAGCGGGTGGGCGTGCAGCTTGGCGGTGTGCCGGAGCATTTCGACGGCGCGCGCTCCCGCGTACACGCCGCCGGACTGCAGCATCACGCCGATCCGCGGGCGGAGCTCGGCGCCCTGGGCGACCGGGTCGAGGCCGAGGACGCGGACGGTGCCGGCGTCGGGGCGGCGGTAGCCCTCGCAGATCTCGATGGTGGTGGTCTTGCCGGCGCCGTTGGGACCGAGCACGGCGGTGACGGCGCCGCGCGCGAGGGTCAGGTCGAGACCGTCCACCGCCGTCTTGGTGCCGTAGCGCTTGACCAGCCCGGTGACCCGGACCGCGGGTTCGGAATGCATACCGGCGAGTGTATGAGGCGCGAACACGGCGGCCCGGAGCGGGAGGCCGCGCCGGGGCCGGACGCGGCACCGGACGGGCGGCCGAAGGGGTGGTGGGTGGAGCGGTCGACGGCCTGGTCGGCGGGCCGTCCGGAGGGCCGCCGAGGGGCGAGGAGGGCCGGAACGACCGCCGGAACCGGTGCCAGGTGATCGTTTTCGCAGGTCAGGTAAGGCTTGCCTGCGTGACAGATGACACGAGTGAGGCCTGCATCACGGCTTGTCCCGACGGAAGTAATTACGCAACAATCGTGTTGTGAAAAACATGCGCGAGCACTCCCCGCAGCAGGAGGCCGAGTCGGCCCCCGGCTGCGCCGTGCCCGCGAACGCGACCGAGGTGCTGCTCGACGGTCACCGCGCGACCCGGGACCGGGTGGCCCGGTCGATCCTCGACCACGGTCCGTCCTCCGCCGCCGACCTGGCGAACCGGCTCGGTCTGACGACCGCCGCCGTCCGCCGTCACCTGGACGGCCTAGCCGCCGCAGGACTGGTCGACGCCCGTGAACAGCGGGTCTACGGCAGCCGCGGCCGGGGTCGCCCGGCCAAGGTCTTCGCCCTCACCGAGTCCGGTCGGGACGCCTTCTACCAGGCGTACGACCAGCTCGCGGCCGACGCGCTGCGCTGGATCTCCGACGCGGTGGGCGGCGGCGCGGCGGGCGAGGAGGCGGTCGCCGCCTTTGCCCGCGCCCGGTTCGGCAAGCAGGGTGAGAAGTACCTGGACGCCCTGCGCCAGGCCGAGGCCGGTGAGCGGACCGAGGCACTCGCCCGGGCGCTCAGCGCCGACGGGTACGCTGCCACGGTGCGGCGGGTTCCGTCGGCCGCGGCGAAAGCCCCGGCGGGCGCCCAGCTCTGCCAGCACCACTGCCCGGTCGCGCACATCGCCGAGCAGTTCCCGCAGCTCTGCGAGGCGGAGACCGAGGTCTTCTCCCAACTGCTGGGCACCCATGTGCAACGGCTGGCCACCATCGCCCACGGCGACGGGGTCTGCACCACCTATGTGCCGGCACCCGGTGCCGCATCGTCGCCCTCCCTGCGCAGCGCGGGTCCGGGTTCCGGTGCAGTGCCGACTGCCGGTACGTCCACCGAAGATTCAGCGTCCGCGCGTTAGGAAGCTCGCATGACTGACACCGTTTCGCACCCGGAGCTCGAAGGCCTGGGCACCTACGAGTACGGCTGGGCGGACCCGGATGCCGCCGGCTCCGTCGCCAAGCGCGGGCTCAGCGAGGACGTCGTCCGCGACATCTCGGCGAAGAAGAGCGAGTCCGAGTGGATGCTGAACCTGCGGCTCAAGGGCCTCAAGCTGTTCGGCAAGAAGCCCATGCCCACCTGGGGCTCGGACCTCACCGGCATCGACTTCGACAACATCAAGTACTTCGTGCGCTCGACCGAGAAGCAGGCCGAGTCCTGGGAGGACCTGCCCGCCGACATCAAGGCGACGTACGACCGGCTCGGCATCCCGGAGGCGGAGAAGCAGCGGCTGGTGGCCGGTGTGGCCGCGCAGTACGAGTCCGAGGTGGTCTACCACCAGATCCGTGAGGACCTGGAGGAGCAGGGTGTCATCTTCCTGGACACCGACACCGCGCTGAAGCAGCACCCGGAGATCTTCGAGGAGTACTTCGGCACCGTCATCCCGGCCGGCGACAACAAGTTCGCCGCGCTGAACACGGCGGTGTGGTCGGGCGGCTCCTTCATCTACGTGCCGAAGGGTGTCCACGTCGACATCCCGCTGCAGGCCTACTTCCGGATCAACACCGAGAACATGGGCCAGTTCGAGCGGACGCTGATCATCGTCGACGAGGACGCCTACGTCCACTACGTCGAGGGCTGCACCGCGCCGATCTACTCCTCGGACTCGCTGCACTCCGCGGTCGTGGAGATCATCGTCAAGAAGGGCGGCCGCTGCCGCTACACGACGATCCAGAACTGGTCGAACAACGTCTACAACCTGGTCACCAAGCGCGCCGTGGCGTACGAGGGCGCGACCATGGAGTGGATCGACGGCAACATCGGGTCCAAGGTCACCATGAAGTACCCGGCCGTCTACCTGATGGGCGAGCACGCCAAGGGCGAGACCCTGTCGATCGCCTTCGCCGGTGAGGGCCAGCACCAGGACGCCGGCGCCAAGATGGTCCACATGGCGCCGAACACCTCCTCCAACATCGTCTCCAAGTCGGTGGCGCGAGGCGGCGGCCGCACCTCCTACCGCGGTCTGATCGAGATCGGCGAGGGCTCCAAGGGCGCGAAGTCCAACGTGCTCTGCGACGCCCTGCTGGTCGACACCATCTCCCGCTCGGACACCTACCCGTACGTGGACGTCCGCGAGGACGACGTGTCGATGGGCCACGAGGCGACCGTCTCCAAGGTCAGCGAGGACCAGCTCTTCTACCTGATGAGCCGGGGCATGACCGAGTTCGAGGCGATGGCCATGATCGTCCGCGGCTTCGTCGAGCCGATCGCGCGCGAGCTGCCGATGGAGTACGCGCTGGAGCTGAACCGGCTGATCGAGCTGCAGATGGAGGGCTCCGTCGGCTGACGCACAGCCGCACGCAGTCCAGCCACCAACTTTGAGGAAGAGAGCACTACGACAGCCATGGCTGACACGCCTTTGAATGTCGCTGGGACCACCGCCGGTTCCACCACCGCCGGTTCGATCGAGGTCGGCACCGCCGGGGCGGGCGCGCAGCTCGCCGGCCCCGGCACCGGCCGCGCGACCGTCCAGCAGCCGATCGACGCCCGCGTCGCCGTCAAGCCCTCCTTCGAGGTCGGCGACTTCCCGGTGCCGACCGGCCGCGAGGAGGACTGGCGGTTCACCCCGCTGCACCGCCTGAAGGGCCTGCACGACGGCAGCGCCGCCGAGGCGGAGAAGGGCGCGGACAAGGTCGAGCTGAGCCTGCCGGACGGCGTCACCGCCGAGACCGTCGGCCGCGACGACGCCCGCCTGGGCAAGGCCGGCAAGCCGGTCGACCGGGTCGCCGCCCAGGCGTTCAGCGCCTTCGAGCAGGCGCTCGTGGTCACCGTGCCCAAGGAGACGGTGCTCACCGAGCCGGTGAAGATCGACGTGCACGGCGAGGGCGGCACCCGCTTCGCCCACGTGGTGATCGACGTCAAGCCGTTCGCCGAGGCCGTCGTGGTGATCAACCACACCGGGACGGGCACCCGCGCGGCCAACGTCGAGCTGCTGCTCGGCGACGGCGCCAAGCTGACCTTCGTCTCCGTCCAGGACTGGGACCGCGACGCGGTGCACACCGCCCAGCAGACCGCCCTGGTCGGCCGGGACGCCTCGCTGAAGTCCGTCGTGGTCACCTTCGGCGGCGACGTGGTCCGCATCCACCCGCGGGTCTCCTACTCCGCTCCCGGCGGCGAGGCCGAGCTGTTCGGCCTGTACTTCGCCGACGCCGGCCAGCACCTGGAGCACCGTCTGGTCATCGACCACGACACCCCGCACTGCCGCTCCAACGTCGTCTACAAGGGCGCGCTGCAGGGCCAGGACGCGCACGCCGTCTGGGTCGGCGACGTGCTGATCCGCGCCGCCGCCGAGGGCACCGACACCTACGAGCTCAACCGCAACCTGGTGCTCACCGACGGTGCCCGGGTCGACTCGATCCCCAACCTGGAGATCGAGACCGGCGAGATCGTCGGGGCCGGCCACGCCTCCGCGACCGGCCGCTTCGACGACGAGCAGCTCTTCTACCTGCGGGCCCGCGGCATCCCGGCCGACGAGGCCCGCCGTCTGGTGGTGCGCGGCTTCTTCGCCGAACTGGTCCAGCAGATCGGCGTCGCCGAGATCCAGGAGCAGCTCATGGAGAAGATCGAGGCCGAGCTGGAAGCGGCGGTCTGAGGCCGATGAGTTTTCTCCGTGCCTGCGCGCTGAGCGAGCTCCAGGAGGACGTGCCCCGGCGCGTCGACCTCAACGGCGTGCCCGTCTCCGTCGTCCGCACCGACGAGGGGGTGTTCGCGATCAGCGACACCTGCTCGCACGCGAACGTCTCGCTGTCCGAGGGCGAGGTCGAGGACTGCATGATCGAGTGCTGGCTGCACGGCTCCAGCTTCGACCTGCGCACCGGCAAGCCCTCCGGACTGCCCGCCACCAAGCCGGTCGCTGTCTACCCCGTAAAGATCGAAGGGGACGATGTGCTCGTCTCCGTCAACCAGGAGTCCTGAGTACATATGGCAACCCTTGAAATCCGCGACCTGCACGTCACCGTCGAGGCGGAGAACGGCCCCCGGGAGATCCTGAAGGGCGTCGACCTGACCGTGAAGCAGGGCGAGACCCACGCGATCATGGGTCCGAACGGCTCCGGCAAGTCGACCCTGGCGTACTCGCTGGCGGGACACCCCAAGTACACCGTCACCAGCGGCTCGGTGCTGCTGGACGGCGAGGACGTCCTGGAGATGTCCGTCGACGAGCGGGCCCGGGCCGGTGTCTTCCTGGCCATGCAGTACCCGGTCGAGGTCCCCGGCGTCTCGGTCTCCAACTTCCTGCGCACCGCCGCCACCGCCGTCCGCGGCGAGGCCCCGAAGCTGCGGCTCTGGGTCAAGGAGGTCAAGGCGGCGATGGCGGCCCTCCAGATGGACCCGGCCTTCGCCGAGCGCAACGTCAACGAGGGCTTCTCCGGCGGTGAGAAGAAGCGCCACGAGATCCTCCAGCTGGAGCTTCTCAAGCCGAAGATCGCGATCCTCGACGAGACCGACTCCGGTCTGGACGTCGACGCGCTGCGGGTCGTCTCCGAGGGCATCAACCGGGTCCGCTCGACCGGCGAGGTCGGCACCCTGCTGGTGACCCACTACACCCGCATCCTGCGCTACATCAAGCCCGACTACGTCCACGTCTTCTCGGCCGGCCGCATCGTCGAGTCCGGCGGCGCCGAGCTCGCCGACAAGCTGGAGGAAGAGGGCTACGAGTCCTACGTGAAGGGTGGCGCTTCCGAGTGATCCATACCCCCGAGACGAGTGGCCCCGCCACGGGCCTGCCGGGTCTGCTCGACACCGACGCGATCCGCAAGGACTTCCCCGTCCTGCAGCGCCTGCTGCACGACGACAAGCCCCTGGTCTACCTGGACAACGCCGCCACCTCGCAGAAGCCGCGCCAGGTGCTGGAGGCGCTGAACGCCTACTACGAGCGGCACAACGCCAACGTGCACCGCGGCGTCCACGTGCTCGCCGAGGAGGCCACGGCGCTGTACGAGGGCGCCCGTGACAAGGTCGCGGCCTTCGTCAACGCGCCGAGCCGCAACGAGGTGGTCTTCACCAAGAACGCCTCGGAGTCGCTCAACCTGGTCGCCAACATGCTGACCTGGGCGGACGAGCCGTACCGGGTGGACGCCGACTCCGAGATCGTCATCACGGAGATGGAGCACCACTCCAACATCGTCCCGTGGCAGCTGCTCTCGCAGCGCACCGGCGCGAAGCTGAAGTGGTTCGGGCTGACCGACGAGGGCCGGCTCGACCTGTCCAACATCGACGAGCTGATCACCGAGAAGACCAAGGTCGTCTCGTTCACCCTGGTCTCCAACCTGCTCGGCACGGTGAACCCGGTCGAGGCCATCGTGCGCAAGGCCCAGGACGTCGGTGCGCTGGTCGTCATCGACGCCTCGCAGGCCGCGCCGCACATGGTGCTGGACGTGCAGGCGCTGGAGGCCGACTTCGTCGCCTTCACCGGCCACAAGATGCTCGCCCCGACCGGCATCGGCGTGCTCTGGGGCCGCCAGGAGCTGCTGGAGGACCTCCCGCCGTTCCTCGGCGGCGGCGAGATGATCGAGACCGTCACCATGGGCTCGTCCACCTACGCCCCGGCGCCGCACAAGTTCGAGGCCGGCACCCCGCCGATCGCCCAGGCGGTCGGGCTCGGCGCGGCCATCGACTACCTGTCGAACATCGGCATGGACCGGATCGCCGCGCACGAGCACGCCATCACCGCGTACGCGGTGGAGCGGCTGCTGGAGGTCCCGGACCTGCGGATCATCGGTCCGCGCACGGCCGTGGACCGGGGCGCCGCGATCTCCTTCACGCTGGGCGACATCCACCCGCACGACGTGGGCCAGGTGCTGGACGAGCAGGGCATCGCCGTGCGCGTCGGCCACCACTGCGCGCGGCCGGTCTGCCTGCGGTACGGAATTCCCGCGACCACGCGGGCGTCGTTCTACCTGTACTCGACGCCGGGCGAGGTCGACGCCCTGATCGACGGCCTGCACCACGTCCGGAACTTCTTCGGCTGACGGGACGGCCCACGACATGAAGCTCGACTCGATGTACCAGGACATCATCCTGGACCACTACCGCAACCCGCACGGCAAGGGGCTGCGGGACGGCGACGCCGAGGTGCACCACGTCAACCCGACCTGCGGGGACGAGATCACCCTGCGGGTGCGGCTCGACGGGGCCACGGTCGTGGACGTCTCGTACGAGTCGCAGGGCTGTTCCATCAGCCAGGCCAGTGCCTCGGTGCTGAACGACCTGGTGGTCGGCAAGACCGTCGGCGAGGCGCAGGCCGTCCAGGAGGCCTTCCTGGAGCTGATGCAGAGCAAGGGCCAGGGCGAGGGGGACGAGGAGGTGCTGGAGGACGCGGTCGCGTTCGCCGGCGTCTCCAAGTACCCGGCCCGGGTCAAGTGCGCGCTGCTCAGCTGGATGGCCTGGAAGGACGCCACCGCCAAGGCCCTGGCCGAGCAGCCCGCCGTGCACGACCTGAACGACTGAAGCAGAAGAGGAGGACAGACACATGAGTGACACCGAGACGCCCGCCCCTTCCGCTGAGGAGGGTCCGACCGTCATCGTCGGCACCACCGCCGGCACCGTCTCCGTCGAGGACCTGACCGAGGCCCTGATGGACGTCGTCGACCCCGAGCTGGGCATCGACGTCGTCAACCTGGGCCTGATCTACGGCATCCACATCGACGAGTCCGACGTGGCCACCATCGACATGACGCTCACCTCGGCGGCCTGCCCGCTGACCGACGTCATCGAGGACCAGGCGAAGACCGCCACCGACGGCCTCGTCCAGGACCTGCGCATCAACTGGGTCTGGATGCCGCCGTGGGGCCCGGACAAGATCACCGACGACGGCCGCGAGCAGCTCCGCGCCCTCGGCTTCAACGTCTGACGGACGTCCTGCGTCAACCCACTGCCGCGCGAGTCTCTCCTTCGGGGGAGTCATTCGCGCGGCAGTGGTGTATCTGCGAGCGGGCGGCCACGCTGGTGCCGCGACCGCGAAGGGAGCGACGGGATGGCTGTGGAAGCGATCGGGCACTGGACGTTGCCCGCCTCGCCGTATGCCATGTGGGTCCGGGGAGAGCTGGAGGCGTACCTGCGCATCCCGGACGACGGCACACGGGTCGAGGTGATCGGAGGGGAGTTCGTCGTGTCACCGGCGCCTGTGTACCTGCACGCGGGGATTCTTACGGACATCCAGGAGGCGGTGCTGTCCGCCAGAGTGCTGGATGCGGCCTTCCCCTGGCGGGCCGTGCAAACCGTCAACCTCGACCTGGTGGAGATCGGCGACGGCTACGTCCCCGACATGGTGGTCGTCCACCAGGACACCGATGCCAGGAGCAGGGCGGAGGACGTGCTCTTCCTACAGCCGCAGGACCTCGACCTGGTGATCGAGGCGACCTCGCCGTCCAACGCCCGCGACGACCGCCGTCCGCTGCTCGGCCGTCGACTCAAGCCCACCAAGTGGAGCGGGTACGCGCGGACCGGCGTGCCGTACCACCTCCTGGTCGACCGTGACCCGCGGCAGCCCGGCATCACCCTGTTCGGTGAGCCGGACCGGGGCGAGGGGAGCTACCGGGTGCTCGGCGAGTGGAAGTTCGGTGAGCCGCTGCGGCTCCCGGAGCCGTTCGGGTTCGAGGTCTCCACGGAGACCTGGAAGCCCTGGGCGGAGTAGGTCCGGGAACGCCGCTGCCCGGTACGGGATCCGTACCGGGCAGCGGCCTTCCCGTCGGTCAGGCGGTGCGGGACCGGCGGGCGACGGCGACGGCCAGGGCGACGCAGAGGACGGCGGCGAGGCCGACGAAGCCGCTGGTGGCCGGGAGCAGGCCGTAGCGCTGGACGAGGGCGCCGACGCCGACGATCGGCAGCGAGCTGCCGAGGTAGACGATGACCCAGAGGGAGCTGAGTTCGGAGCCCCGGCGTTCCGGGTTCATCGCGGCCACCGCGCCGGTGAACAGCGAGCGGAAGGCGACCCCCTGGCAGGAGCCGCCGAGGACGCTGCCGATGAAAAGCAGCGCCGGTGTGCCGGTGTACTGGGCGGTGACGACCAGGCCGAGGCCGGTCGCCAGACCGGTCATGCCGAGGGCGATGACCAGCCGGTCGGCAGTCGGCGGGACCAGCAGCTGGGCCACGGCGGAGGAGCCGAGCAGCAGCGCGGCCACCACGGCGCCGGTCAGCCGGGAGTCGGTGTGCAGCAGCTTGGCGGAGAAGGCCGGGGCCAGGCTGAGGTAGACGCCGAAGACCGCGTAGGAGATGAACCCGGCGGCCGAGGCCAGCAGGAACGCCCGGCGGCCGGTGGACGGCAGGGCGAGGCGCTGCGGGCGCAGGTGCGCCGGGGTGGTGATGCGCGGCGGCGAGGCCGGCGGGCGGCTGCGGCCGGGCATCCGGGGGTGGACCAGGGCGAGCGGCACACAGAGCGCGAGCAGGGCGACGGCGTGCAGCAGGAAGGGCGTCATCAGCGGGTCGGAGCCGCCGGCCAGCAGGGCGCCGACCACCGGGCCGATCGCCACGCCGCCCGCCGAACAGGCCAGGGTGAGCTTGGCCGCCAGCGTGGGGTGGTCGGGCAGCAGGTCGCCGAGGGCGGCTCCGGCGGCGCCGGTGGACAGGCCCACCGCGACGCCCTGGACGGCGCGGCCGAGGGCGAGCTGCCAGAAGCTGCCCGAGGTGGCGAAGACGACGTCCCCGGCGGCGGCCAGGGCCACGGCGGGCAGGATCAGCGCGCGCCGGCCGAGGTGGTCGGACCAGTGGCCGACCGCGGCGAGCACCGGGACCAGCGCGAACACGTACACCGTGAAGAGGATCGTGGTGTCGAGCGCGGTCAGCGAGAGCCGCTGCTGGAGCAGCGGGTAGATCGGCGTGGCCAGGTTGGCACCGATCAGCATGAGGAGGAGGGCGCCGGCGACGAGGCCGACGCGGACGCCGCGGAGCGCGTTCCATCGGCTGATCGCGGCGAGCTGGAGCTGGGCGCGCGGGGCGAGCTCCAGGGGAAGCAGGGCCTCCGACAGTCGGCGTCCGTCGAACTGCGCGGTGCGCAGGCCGGAGCCGGCAGGGGAGAGGTCCGCCATGGCAGGGGTCTCCTGTGGCCGGGCACCACCAAGGTCGGCGGGGTGTGCCGGCGCGCCCGTCCGGTGGCGCTGTGGTGGTGGCCTCGGTGCGGGGACTTCCTGGTGGAGCGGGGTGAGCATGGGACCCTCCGTCCCGGAGCCGGGCGAGGAGGGTGGAGGGGCTTCATTGCCCGGTGGCCCGCGCGGGGTGTGCACGGTGCCGATTCGAAGGATAAGGGGTGGGCGCACGGTTGCGGCGCGCGCCCCTGGAGGCCGGGCATCGGGGGTGCCCGGCCTATACGCTGAGGTAGTGGACCGGCACAGGGAGCTGATCCACTGCGGCCGGAACGGATCGGCCGACCGCTGGCTGTAGGGAGAACGCGCGACAATGGCCGGACGACGTCGTAAGAACGCTGGGGCTCCGTCGGCGGGTGCGCCGGACGAGGGGGCGGTCGGCGCTGTGCTGCCCGCCGACCTGGAGCTGCAGGACCTCTATGGGGCGTTCGCCGCGCACGGGCTGGACGACGAAGACCTGGACGACGCCGCCGTGCTGGTGCCGCCGGTGCGGCTGCCGGCCGAGTCCGAGCTGGCCGACCAGGCGAAGGCCGTGCCGATGTTCGGGTACGCGCTGAAGCTGGCCCGCTGGACGGCCCCGCACCGGGAGGTGGACGAGTTCGGCGACCTCACCGGTCCGGACCGGGCGCCCGCCGCCCGGCTGCTCGGCCTCGCGCCCGAGCAGGGGGAGGCGCCGGAGGAGGCCGTGGTCGAGGCGATGCGGGCCTGGTCGCTGGCCTGCGACCTGGACCTCATCGAGATCGGCACCACCGCCGCCGGTGAGCACGTGGCCATTCCCGGGCCGGACCTGGAGCCGGCCGAGCGGGGGGACGCGGAGACCGTCCTGGAACTCTGGCTGACCGCCGCCGGGATCGTCCGGGAGCTGGCCGTGGAGGCCGACTCGCTGCCGGAGGAGGAGGCCGCCGAGGAGGCGGCCGAGCGCGCCGGGGCCGTGGGGGAGCCGGAGCCGGAGTCGGAGGATGACGACGACGAGGAGCGGCTGGCGCGGGTCGAGGAGGCCCGGGAGGAGGCCGCCGAGCTGCTCGACGAGGCGCTCCAGGTGCTCTACGAGACGACCGCCTTCGCCGACCCGGGCACCGAGACCGTGCCGCTGGGCGTGCTGGCCGCGCTGCTGGTCGTCCCGGAGGGCGAGGAGCCGAGCGAGGAGCTGCTCGGCGACATCACCGATGTGATGGTCGCGCTGGACCCGATGCTGAACGACCTCGCCGAACTCGGCGTGCTGGACTACCGCCCGATCGACCCGGAGCTGTTCGACGAGGAGGAGGGGCCGGAGCCCCTCGGCGGCGGGGTCGGCGACGAGCCGCTGGACGAGGAGGAGTCGGCCCGCTTCGGCCTGGTCCGGCTCACCCCGCTCGGCCAGTACGGCATCCGGCAGTGGCTGCTGGAGGACGGCTACGACGCGCCGCTGGTCGGCGAGCTGGCCCAGGGGGATGCCGCCGAGCTGCTGCGCGGAATCTGCGAGGCCGCCAACGTGCTGCCCGAGGAGGAGCTGCAGGTCTGGGTGACCGACCGGGAGCCGGTGGACGCGGCCCGCGAGCTGCTCGCGGCGTCGCGCGGCAACGACGCGTACGCCCCGATGCGCCGGATGCTCAGCCGGCTGGCGCTGGGCATGATCGGCCGGCCCGCCGAGCCCGCCGTCCGGGAGGTGCTGGACGACCCGGAGCTGGGCGGGGCCGCGCGGGCCTGGCTGGTGGATCTCGGCGCCACCGATGTGCCCGCGCCGGAGCGGGGGATGGCGCTGTGGACGGTGATCGACACCTTCGCCGCCCAGCTGCTCGACACCGGCGGCGACGCCGAACTGCTTCGCGAGCTGATCGCCGACCTGCCGGTGACCGGCAACCCGGCGAGCTACTTCGGCGAGCTCTGGCGGGTCGACCACCCCTACACGGCGGACGTGCTGGAGGCGGTCGGCGAGCTGCACCTCGACCGGACGGTGGCCAAGGAGGCCCGCAAGGCGGCCTTCAAGGCGCGTTCGAAGAGCTGAGGGCCCAGGGGGCGTGCGGGGCCGGGCCGGCCGGGGCGGGACGCCCGGCCGGTCACGGCAGGTCCAGTGAGCCCTCCGCGGTGAACGGGAAGAACGGGTTGTGGGCCAGCTCCCACAGGTGGCCGTCCGGGTCCTCGAAGTAGCCCGAGTAACCGCCCCAGCTGGTCGCGGTCGGGGGCTTGACCACCGTGGCGCCCGCCTCGACGGCCGTCCGCAGGGCGGCGTCCACGCGCTCGGTCGACTCCAGGTTCACCGCGAGGGTGACGCCCCGGAACGACGGCTCGCCGAGGGCGGGGACCCCGGCGTCGGCGGCCAGCTCGTCGGTCGGGAAGAGGCCGAGCACCGAGTCGGCGGTGCGGAACCAGACGATCTCCGGGCTGGAGACCGACGAACGGCGCCACCCGAGGTCCTCGTAGAACCGGGCGCTGCGGTCGAGATCGGTCACCCCGAGGGTGACGATGCTGATGCGGGCGGGAAAGTCCTGGGTTGCTGTCATGCCCGACAGCGTAGGAAGCGGCACTGACAAACGCGCGTCCTGACACGACGGCGCGGGTGGCGATCCGTCCGGCGGGGCAAAGGAGCTGATGACCCGGCAGGTCGGGCCACGTATCGTGTCCCGCAGGCGGTGTGCGGGCGGCGAGGACACGGGGGTGCGGCGCGGGATGACGCGGGAGAGCGGTGGCAGGCAGGACGGTCTCCGGGGGGACGGCGCGCGGTGGATGGACCCGCGCGGACGGGAGGACCGCTTCACCGACCAGGAGGAGTTCTCCCGCCGCACCCTGGCCGCGGCCGGCTTCCCGGTGTACGGCGTCGTGCGCGGCGCCGACCCGGGCGGCGACGCGCTGACCGCGTTCGAGACCTGTGACGGCCGGCTGTCCTGGGTCGAGGTCTGCTCCGGCGACTGGACCTCCGCCGACGGCCCGTACGTCACCGTGCGCACCTACCGTCCCGGGGCCGACCGGCCGGGCGCGCTGCCCGAGCTGGAGGACGTGGTCGAGGACGAGCGCGACCGGGTCTACGAGCAGCTCGGCGTCGACGAGGGCGACTGCCCCGGCCGGGTCCGGGCGCTGCGCGAGTGGATCACCGTGGACGGCGAGCCGTGCGCGGTGGAGGTCCACGAGGACCTGCGCGACCCCTGGGACCGGCCGGACGCCCCGCTGCCCGGCCTCGGCGCCACCCCCGGTGCCGGCCCGGTCTGGGCGGGCCGGTTCCGGGTGGACGGGCTGACCGTCACGGTCTGCGGGCGCGGCGTGGTGCCGGGCAGCCTCGAACTGGCCCCGATCGAGGACGTCGAGCGGCATCTGCGCGGCCGGACGGCGCTGCTGCGCGGCCTCGCCGCCCGCCGGGCCCGGTACGTCCCGGTCGAGGAGCGCGAACTCCCGCCGACGGTGGGGCTGGAGGCGCACCGGGCGGTGATCGAGCACGGCATCGCCGAGTCCGCGGCGATCGAGGCGCAGGTCCGGGCCGGGCGCACGCCGCGGCTGCCGCGCGGGCTGCGCGGCGAGACCGGCGCGCTGCGCTGGGAGGCCGCGGTCCGCCAGCAGATGCGGCTGGGCTCGGAGAGCCGGGAGGAGGCGGTCGCAGCGGTCACCGCGATGGTCAACCACCTCAACCGGCTGTCCCGGCAGACCCAGTGGGTGGTCGGCACGGTGGAGGGGGTGGCCGCGGTCGAGGAGGTCATCCGCTACACGGTCTTCGCCAGCGAGGTGGCGAGCCTGCCCGCGCAGCGTGCCTGGGAGCAGCTCTGGCGGGACCGGGCGGAGGGTGCCGGCGCGGCGGGCGACGGCTGGGAGGAGGAGCGGATCGGCGAGCAGCTCTGGCTCGCGGCCTGGGAGCAGTGGCGAGCGGCCCGCGCGGGGCGGTGAGCGCCGCCGACGGACCGCCGCGCCCGGGTGCCGCTCCGCTCCGCGGCTGTCCTCCGGCTCCGTTTCCGCGGCTGTTCGATGGCGCTGTTCGGTGGGCGCTGTTCCGTGGCACTGTTCCGCGGTTCTGTTCTGCGGCGCGGCCGTGACCTGCGGTGCACGGGGCAAAGAACGGGTCATGGATTCGAATAAGGTCGGCAAATGAACACCCTGACGCGGTGTCCGCTTCACCGGGCGTTCATCACACCGGCGGAGTCTGCAGGCGTCGACGAGCTACCTCGACACCTCGCACGCCACGTACCGGGCTCCGCTCCGGTCGGCGCCCCACCTCTCAGGAGTGACTCACATGTCGCTGTCCCGTCGGGACTTCGTCAACCGTTCCACCCTCGTCGGGGCCGGCGTGCTGATCGCCGGTAGCGCCGAGGCGCTGGCCAGCGCCCCGGGCGCGATCGCCGCCCCGGTCGGCGGCGAGGTGCGGGACGCCGCGACCGCCGACGCCGAGCGTGCCGCGGTCGGCTACGGCGCGCTGGTCAAGGACCCGGAGAACCTGCTCGCGCTGCCCAAGGGCTTCAGCTACAAGGTGGTGAACCGCGCGGGCGTCACCAAGCTGCGCACCGGCGAGTTCACGCCCAGCAACCACGACGGCACCTCCGCCTTCGAGGACGAGCGCGGCGGCAACCTGCTGGTCGTCAACCACGAGCTGAGCGGCGCCCGCTCCGGCTGGGCGTACCCGGTGCCGCTGACCGAGGGCCACGTCTACGACCCGGGCGCGGCCGGCGGCTGCACCATCGTGCACGCCAAGCGCAACGGCACGGTCGAGCAGTGGGTCGGCATCGCCGGCACCTCCACCAACTGCGCCGGTGGCGTGAGCCCGTGGGGCACCTGGCTGTCCGGCGAGGAGACCGAGGACAAGGCCGGCAAGAACGGCTTCACCAAGGACCACGGCTACATCTTCGAGGTCGACCCGTTCGACGACGAGTACAACCTCGACCCCAAGCCCGTGAAGGCCTTCGGCCGTTACGCGCACGAGGCCGTCGTGGTGGACCCGAAGCGCGGCCACGTCTACCTGACCGAGGACGCCTCGAACCCCAACGGGCTGCTGTTCCGCTGGACCCCGCCGGCCGGCTTCAAGCACGGCCGCTACCAGCTGCGCAAGCTCGCCGACGACGCCGGCACGCTGGAGGCCTTCAAGGTCTTCGACGCGCAGGGCAAGTTCATCGACGACCTGTCGCGCGCCACCAAGGTCGGCACCACCTACGGCGTGGACTGGGTCAAGGTCCAGGACCGCGACGCCAGGACCGTCTCCGTCCGCAAGCAGTTCAAGGACGGCGAGGTCACCCGCGCCCGCAAGCTGGAGGGCATGTGGTGGGGTGACGGCGGCTTCTACTTCGTCTCCAGCTTCGCCCGCTCGGAGAGCCCGCTCCAGCACGACGGCCAGGTCTGGTTCTTCAACCCCGTCCGCCGCACCATCACCCTGAAGGTGCTGCTCGGCGTCAACACCGACGTCTGGGGCGACCACGACAACTTCGACGGCCCGGACAACATCACCGTCTCGCCGTACGGCGGCATCGTGATCGCCGAGGACGGCGAGGGCGTCTCGCACCTGTTCGGTGCCACCGAGGACGGGCTGACCTACCCGATCGCCCGCAACGAGCTCAACATCGGCTCCGCCGAGAAGCCGGAGTTCAGCGAGTTCACCGGCGTCACCTTCTCGGACGACGGCAAGACGCTGTTCGCCAACATCCAGACCCCGGGCATCCAGCTGGCCATCACCGGCCCGTGGCACCGCCTGAACGAGCACAAGCGCGGTCAGGGCTACGGCGCCTGATCAGGCTGAGGCCGGGAGGGGCCCGCTCCGGCGGGCCCCTCCCGGCTTTCCCGGTCCGGCTTCCCGATCGTGCTTTCCCGGTCCGGCTTCCCGATCGTGCTTTCCCGGTCCGGCTTTCCCGAGCCCCCGGACGCGGGCGTCACTCCTCCGGCAGGCGCAGCTGGAGCATGGCCAGCAGGCGCTGCTGCGGCTGCGCGAGGTCGACACCGGTGAGCTGCTCGGCCCGGCGCACCCGGTACCGCAGGGTGTTGGGGTGGATGTGCAGGGCGTCCGCCGCGACCCGGACCTCGCCCAGCGCGTCCAGCCAGGCCAGCACCGACTCCGCGAGCCGGGTGCCGTGCCGGCGGTCGTACGCGGTCAGGGCGGTCAGCCGCGGGTCGCGCAGGCCCGAGCGCTCCTGCAGCAGGGCCAGCATCTCGCTGACCAGGACCTCCGCCTGGACGTCGATCAGTGCGGCGACCTCCAGGTCCACCCCGCCCCGGCCCATGGCGTCCAGGATCCGGTCCGCCTGCGCCCGGGAGTCGGGCACCTGGGCCAGGCCGTCCACCGTGGAGCCGATCGCCGCCCGCAGCGGGACGCCCAGGTGGTCCCGGGCCGCCTCCACCACCTCCTGCGCCCAGTCGCGGACCGTCGTCATCGGCAGGCCGGCCGGCAGCTCGGGCAGCAGCACGTAGACCCGGGACTCGATCGGGGCGAGCAGCGCGCTGCGGTGGCGGGCGGCGGTGTGCACCGAGATCAGGCCGGTCACCTCGGCGCGGGTCAGCGCCTCGGTGGTCGGCGCGCTGTACGCCAGCACGGTGGCGGGCCGGCGCAGGTCCAGGCCCAGGTGGGTGGCGAGCGACTGCGGCCCGGTCGAGCCCTCCAGCAGGCCGGTGAGCAGGGTGCGGGTCAGCCGGACGTCCGCCGACAGCTCTCGCCGCCGCCGGACCAGCTGCGCCGCCGCCACCCGGGCCGCGCCGACCAGCGCCTGCTCGGCGAGCGGCGCCAGCGGCTGGGCGCCCTCCTGCACCCAGATCGTCCCGAGCGGCTGGGCGCCGGTCCGGATGCCGATCGCCAGGCGCCGGCGCAGGCCCAGCTCCGGGTGCGGGTCCACCGCGATGGCCGAGTCCGAGGTGCGCAGGTGCTGGAAGATGCCCCACTCGCGCAGCTTGGAGAGGTAGGGCTCGGGGCCCTGCCAGCCGAGGATGGAGAGCCGGCGCAGGTCGTCCACCTCGTCGGAGTCCGAGGAGCGGGAGTAGGCCAGCACCCGGCTGGAGGTGTCCTCGATCGAGACGATGCCGTGGGTGAGCACGGCGACGGTCTGGGCGAGCGAGAAGAGGTCGCCCGCGTTGTGCTCGGGGGCGCCCGCGGCGTCCGCGGTGTCCGGGCCGGCGATGATCGCCCGGGCGAGCGAGTCCAGGTGCTCCCACCGGGTCTCCCGGCGGACCGAGAGCAGCGCCACCCCCGCCTCGGTGGCCGCCTCCCGCAGCGCGTCGGCCTGGCCGGGGCCGTCCAGCTTCACCGCGACCGCGGCGGCGCCCACCCGGCCGGCCGCGCGCAGCGCGGGGAGCGCGGCCCGGCCCCGGGCGCCGATGGCGAGCACGAGTTCGCCGGGAGCGGCGGTGGGAGGGTCCTCCGGGTCGAGGATCGCGACGTCGCGCACCGCGACGTCCAGGCCCAGCGGGGCGGCCTGGAGCTCGACCAGCGGTTCGCCGAGGGACATCAGCAGCTGACGGAGCGGGAGGCCGGCGGGCTGCGACACCGGAGGCTCCTTCACGCTCGTGCGAACCGGGGCGGATCAGTGCGAGTGGTGCGGACGGACCGTCGGGCATCGTGCGAACGGACCATCGCGTACCGCCGATTTTAGCGGGGCGGACAGGCCTCGGGAGTGGGCGAGCGGCCCGGCCGGCGGCCGGCGGGTCCGGTGGCCCGCCCGGCGGTGGCCGTGACCGCGCCGTGACCCCTTCGTCGGGCCGGACAACGCCGTACGGGGGACTTTAGCCGCCCGGCCAATCAAGTGGAGCCCGGTGCAGGAATAGCGTTCGTCCTGTGGCCGACGTGCGACCCGCGTCGGCATCCCCCGCATGAACCGAAGGAGAGCGTGCGCTCATGGATGCTGTGACCCAGGTCCCCGCGCCGGTGAACGAGCCGGTCCACAGCTACGCCCCCGGCAGCCCCGAACGGGCCCGCCTGGAGGCCAAGCTGAAGGAGCTGGGCGGCCAGGAGCCGGTCCAGCTGACCATGACGATCAACGGTGAGCGCCGCCTCGGCGGCGGCACCGAGATCCACGTCGTCCAGCCGCACAACCACGCGGCGAGGCTCGGAACGCTGCGCAACGCCACCCAGGCCGACGCGCAGGACGCCATCGACGCTGCCCTGGCCGCCGCTCCGGCCTGGCAGGCGCTCTCCTTCGACTCGCGCGCCGCGATCTTCCTCCGGGCCGCCGACCTGCTGGTCGGCCCCTGGCGCGAGACGCTGGCCGCGGCCACCATGCTCGGCCAGTCCAAGACCGCGCAGCAGGCCGAGATCGACACCCCCTGCGAGCTGGTCGACTTCCTGCGCTTCAACGTGCACTTCGCCCGGCAGATCCTGGCCGAGCAGCCGATCTCCTCGGACGGGGTCTGGAACCGCAGCGACCACCGCCCGCTGGAGGGCTTCGTCTACGCGATCACCCCGTTCAACTTCACCGCCATCGCCGGCAACCTGCCGACCGCGCCGGCGCTGATGGGCAACGTGGTGCTCTGGAAGCCCTCCCCGACCCAGCAGTTCTCCGCGCACCTGCTGATGCAGCTGCTGGAGGAGGCCGGGCTACCCAAGGGCGTCATCAACATGGTGACCGGCGACGGCCTGGACGTCTCCGCCGTCGCGCTGAAGCACCCGGCGCTGGCCGGCATCCACTTCACCGGCTCCACCCCGACCTTCCAGCACCTGTGGCGCACCGTCGGCGAGAACATCTCCGGCTACCGCACCTACCCGCGGATCGTCGGCGAGACCGGCGGCAAGGACTTCCTGGTCGCCCACCCGTCCGCCGACCCGGCCGTGCTGAAGACCGCGATGACCCGCGGCGCCTTCGAGTTCCAGGGCCAGAAGTGCTCGGCGCTCTCCCGCGCCTACGTCCCGGCCTCGCTCTGGGCCGGCCTCAAGGACGCCTTCCGCGACGAGGTCGAGGGCCTCACCATGGGCGACGTCAACGACCTGTCGAACTTCATGTCGGCCGTCATCGACGACCGCGCGTTCGCCAAGAACAAGGCCGCGATCGACCGGGCCCGGGCGGACGACTCCGTCGAGGTGCTGGCCGGCGGCACGTACGACGACTCGGTGGGCTACTTCGTCCGCCCGACCGTGCTGGTCTGCGCGGACCCGGCGAGCGAGTACTTCAAGGACGAGTACTTCGGCCCGATCCTCGCCGTCCACGTCTACGAGGACGAGAAGTACGAGGAGATGCTGGCCCAGATGGAGTCGGTGTCGGCCTACGGCCTGACCGGCTCGATCATCTCCCAGGACCGCGCGGCCGCCCAGGACGCGATGCACAAGCTGCGGTTCGCGGCCGGCAACTTCTACATCAACGACAAGCCGACCGGCGCGGTCGTCGGCCAGCAGCCCTTCGGCGGCGGCCGGGCGTCGGGGACCAACGACAAGGCCGGCGCCAAGCAGAACCTGGCGCGCTGGACCTCGACCCGTTCGGTCAAGGAGACCTTCGTCCCGCCGACCGACTACCGCTACCCGCACATGGGCTGAGTGCCCCGCCGACGCCCGGTCCCGCAGCCGGGCGTCCCCGCGGGGGCGGGCGGCCCCACCCCTGGCCGCCCGCCCCCGCCACCCCCTTCTGCCACCCTTAGAAGCACCAGCTCCAGGAGTCACGATGCTCCGTTCCGCCCTTCTCGCGGCCTCCCGCTCCCCGCAGGTCCGCACCGTCGTCGAGAAGTTCCCGCCGACCCACGCGATAGTCGAGCGGTTCGTCGCCGGCGAGGCCCTCGACGACGCCGTCACCGCCTGCGACGACCTGGTCGCCACCGGCCGCAAGGTCACCCTGGACCACCTCGGTGAGGACACCAAGGACGCCGCCCAGGCCGCCGGGACCGCCGAGGCGTACGAGCACCTGCTCGCCGCGCTCAAGGACACCGGCCTGGCGGCCGGCGCCGAGGTCTCGGTGAAGCTGTCGGCCGTCGGCCAGTTCCTGCCGGTGGACGGCGAGAAGATCGCGCTGGAGAACGCCCGCCGGATCTGCGAGGCGGCCGCCGACGCGGGCACCACGGTGACCCTCGACATGGAGGACCACACCACCACGGACTCCACCCTCGCCATCGCGCGGGAGCTGCGGGCCGACTTCCCCTGGCTGGGCGTCGTGCTCCAGGCCTACCTGCGCCGCACCGAGGCCGACTGCCGCGAGTTCTCCGGCCCCGGCTCCCGCGTGCGGCTCTGCAAGGGCGCCTACAAGGAGCCCGAGTCGGTCGCCTTCCAGGGCAAGCACGAGGTGGACCTCGCCTACGTCCGCGCGCTGAAGATCCTGATGGCCGGCGAGGGCTACCCGATGATCGCCTCGCACGACCCCAACATGATCAAGATCGCCGGCCAGCTCGCCCGGTGGAACGGCCGCGAGCGCGACTCCTTCGAGTACCAGATGCTGTTCGGCATCCGCCCCGAGGAGCAGCTGCGCCTGGCCGGCGAGGGCAACACCATGCGGGTGTACCTGCCGTACGGCGAGGAGTGGTACGGCTACTTCATGCGCCGCCTCGCCGAGCGCCCGGCCAACCTGACCTTCTTCCTGCGGGCCATGGCGACCCGCGGCTGAGGCCCCTGCTGTACGGACGGCCCGCACTCCTTGTGGAAGGGGGGTGCGGGCCGTCCGTCGTCGGGGGCGGCGGGGCGGCCTAGGATCGGGGGCGGTGAAGTGTGGTCGGTTCCCGTCGAGTTGGGCAGGTGGCTGAGGTGCTGAAGGCCTTCGCGGAGTTGTCGACGCCGTTGGTGGCGGATGCGTGTGTGCGGGTGGGGGTGGGGTTGCGGGTGGCGCCGGCGGGGGTCGGGCCGGTGGTGGCGGGGCGGCGGGTCGCGGGGCGGGTGCTGCCGGTGCGGCACTACGGGAGCGTGGACGTGTTCCTGGAGGCGTTCGGTGCGGCCGAGCCCGGGGACGTGCTGGTCGTCGACAACGGCGGGCGGGTCGACGAGGCCTGCCTCGGGGACCTCGCGGTGCTGGAGGCGAAGGCCGCCGGGGTGGCCGGGGTGGTGGTGTGGGGCCTGCACCGGGACACGCCGGAGCTGGTGGAGATCGGGCTGCCGCTGTTCAGCTACGGCGCGCTGCCGCTGGGCCCGTTGCGGCTCGACGAGCGGGAGCCGGAGGCGCTGGTCACCGCCCGGTTCGGGACGCACCTGGTGAGCGCCGGGGACGTGGTGTTCGGGGACGCCGACGGCGTGCTGTTCGTGCCGGCCGCCCGGGTCGACGAGGTGCTGGAGGTGGCGGGCGGGATCGCGCGGACGGAGCGCGCGCAGGCCGAGCGGATCCGCTCGGGCGACACGCTGCGCCGGCAGACCGCGTTCGACGACTACCTGGTGCGGCGGGCCGCCGATCCGTCGTACAGCTTCCGGCAGCACCTGCGGCGGGTCGGCGGCGCGATCGAGGAGTAGCGGGCGGCGGGCCGGAGTTCAGAGCGCGCGGTGCATGACGTGCAGGCCGACGTACCCGTGGACGGGGTGGCGGAAGCCCTCGGGGAGGGTCCCCAGGATGTCGAAGCCGAGCGACCGGTACAGCCCCACCGCGCGCTCGTTGCTCGCCACCACGGCGTTGAACTGCATGGCGCGGTAGCCCGCCGCACGCGCCCATTCCAGGGTGTACTCGGTGAGCGCGCGCCCGACGCCCCGGCCGGAGTGCGCCGGGTCGACCATGTAGCTGGCGCTCGCGATGTGCGAGCCGTTGCCCTGGTGGTTGCGGTTCATCTTGGCGCTGCCGAGGACGGTGCCGTCCTCGGCGACCGCGACCACGGTGCGGCTCGGGGCGGGGAGGAGCCACCACTCACGGCCCTGCTCGAAGGTCAGGTCGAGCGGGTAGGTGAACGTCTCGCCCGCGGCGGCGATGGCGTGGAAGAACGGCCAGATGGACGGCCAGTCCTCGGGGGTGGCTTCCCTGATCAACATCCGGACAGGATGGCACGCCGACCGGACGCCGGCCAGCGTTTTCGGGTGCCCGGGCGGTGGGCCCGGGCACCCGGGGGGTCAGAGCATCGAGGCGGCGGGCTTGACCATGGCGCGGGCGGTTTTGGCGTCCACGTACTCGCCGATCGCGGTCATCACCCACTCGCCGGAGTACTGGCGGACCAGCTTGCACATCACCACGCCGGTGTGCGGCTCGGACTGGGTGAGGTCGAAGCGGACCAGCTCCTGGTCCGAACCGGCGTCCACCAGGCGGCAGTAGGCGTTCTTGACGTCGGTGAACTTCTGGCCGGAGAAGGAGTTGACCACGAAGACCAGGCCGCAGACCTCGGGCGGCAGGCCGTCCAGGTGGACGGTGATCGACTCGTCGTCACCGCCGCCCGCGCCCGTGAGGTTGTCGCCGGAGTGGGCGACGGCGCCGTTGAAGATCCCCAGCTTCATGAACCAGGCGGTGTCCAGCTTCTCCCGCTTGGCGTCGAAGGCGATGCAGGAGGCGTCCAGGTCGATGTTGCGGCCGCGGCCGGCGGGCTCCCAGCCGAGTCCCATCCGGACGGAGGAGAGGAAGGGCTTGCCGTTCTTCTCCAGGGAGACCGAGCCGCCCTTGGTGAGGTTCACCCGGCCCTTGTCCAGGGTGATCTTGGTGAGGGCCGGCGGGGCGGCGGGCGCCGCGGGCGGGGCCGGCGGCATCGGGGGAGCGCTCTGCGGCAGCGGCGGGGCGACCGGGGCCGGGGCGGGAGCCGGGGCCGGGGCGGTGACCGGCGGGGCGACCGGGGTGGCGGTGGCGGCCGCCGGGGCGGGCTCGTCCTCCACGGTGACGCCGAAGTCGGTGGCGATGCCGGCCAGGCCGTTGGCGTAGCCCTGGCCGACCGCCCGGACCTTCCAGGCGCCGCCGCGCTGGTAGACCTCGACCACGATCAGCGCGGTCTCGCGGCCCAGCTGGGGAGCGGTGAAGGTGACCAGGACCTGGCCGGAGTCGGCGTCCCGGACCGTCGCGGTCGGCTCGATGCCGGCGAAGGTGGCGCCGGCCTCGTCGGGGCTCGCCGTGACGACGATCTTGGTGATGCCGGCCGGGACGGCGGCGGTGTCGATGGTGATCGCGTCCGGGGTCCCGCCGGAGGCCGGGCGGTGGGTGACACCGGGGCCGTGCGGGGCGTTGAAGAACACGAAGTCGGCGTCCGAGCGGACCTTTCCGGCCTCGGTCAGCAGCAGGCCGGAGACGTCCAGCGCCTTGGGTGCGGTGACCTCGACGGTCACCCGCGCGGCGGTCAGCGGGGCGTTGCCGCCTTGGGTCAGGACCGTGGACACGAACTCCTCCTCGGATGCGGTGGCACGGCGTGCGGGACCCGAGTCGGGGGCGCCGTGCCGAGTGGTACCCACAGTAACGAACGGGGTTGTCGAGACGAGCCCGATCAAGGCGGTGACCTGTCGGGTTGTCGGACGGTCGGTCAGTTCGGTCCGACGGCGAACGCCCCCAGCGCGGCGACGGCCCGCGGGTGGTGGATGCCGAACGCCGAGGCGCTCCAGCTCTCGGCCGGGGCGGCCTTGCCGGGGCCGGTGGGCACGCTCTCCCCGCGCCCCGGTGCGGCCGGTGCGGGCGCGGCACCGGGGACGCCGGTGGTGGGCGCGCCGGTGGCGGGTACCTCGGGGGCGGGCGGCCCGGCCGGGCGGGTGTGCCGGACACCGAAGGTGTAGCGGCCGGGCGGGACGTCGGTGCCGGGCGGGGTGGTGAAGCGGTAGACCAGGGTGCCGCGTTCGTGGTGGGTGGTGACCACGGCGCCGGCCAGGTCGGTCCAGGCGGTGCCGGAGGGGGCGGCGGCGTCCGGTGCCGGACCGCCCGGGGCCGTCGCGTCCGGCGCGAGCCGGAGTTCGGCCTGCAGCGCGGTGAGCGGCTCGGTGACGGTCAGGGTGAGGACGTGCCGGGTGCCGTCGCGGCCGAGCGACTGGACCAGTGCGGCGCCGGTGAGCGCGTGGTCGACCGTGTCGTCGGGGTCGCCCGGGCCCGGGGCGGTACCGCCGGTCGGGTCCTTGGGGACGGTGGTCGGGTCCTGCGCGCCGGGCGGCAGGCCGGTCCAGCCGTCGGTGGGGTCGGTGGGCGGCCGGACGCCGGGCGCGCCGGGCGCGGGCGCGGGGGCGGGGGCGAGCGGCTTGGGCGGCTCGGGCGATCGGGCCGCGAGCGGTTGGCCGGACTCCACGGGCTCGGGCCGCTGGTGGGACGGCCCGTCGGTGGGTGGCGGCGTGGTGGCGGCGGTCAGGCCGTCCTGCTGCGGGGAGGGGCCGAGGGCCTGGGTCGACGGGGTGTCGGAGGCGCTCCGGCCGCCGGTCCGGCCCTCGGCGAGCGGCACGGCCGAGCCCGGGGCGGGCGAGCGGGGTGCCGGGACGCCGGAGACGGGCGGGTGCGAGGCGTGCGACTCGGACGTGGCGGGGCCGGCGGGGCGGACGGAGGGCCGCCCGGACGGCAGCGGCGCGGCCGGCGCCTGCGAGGAGTCGGGCGCGGAGGCGGCGTCGGCCCGGTCGGCGCCGGGGGTGGGCGGCGGGCTCGACCCGACCTGGGCCACTCCGGCGCGGCGTCCCACGCCCTGCTGCTCGTGGAGCAGCCAGGTGGTGGCGATGCTGATGCCGACCACGGTGGACATCGCCATCGCGGCGCCGGAGAACCGCAGGGTGGGCAGCCGGAGCCGGCCCCCGAACGGCTTGGGCCGGCCGTGCCGGCCGTGCCGCTCGCGCGGCAGGTCGCGCTCGTGCCGCGCGTCCGGCCCGGTCTCCTCGCGCAGAGCCACCCGACCCTCCCTCCCCGAAGCCGTCGCTGAGTCGCCGCATTCTCCCATGCGCTGCCGACAGGCCCGAATCGCCGTCATGGGCGGACTGCCGCCGGTTCACCCGGGTTCGTCCGGGGTCGCTCGTGCGGGTCCGCCGGTGGACGCGCAGGAGCCCGCGCCGGCAGGGGGACGAGCGTACCAGCGGCTGCCCGGGCCCTGGCCAGCCCTCGCGCGGGATCGATCAACTCCGTGGACGGCCCTTCCCCGAACGGAAGTTGACGGTCCGTCTGACAAGGCCTGCGCGGCCCGGGCCGTCGGTGCGCGGATTATTGCAACCTCCTTGCAACCCTTGCCGGTCCGGCCTCCGGTGGCGCAAGGTGGGGGAATCCCACGCCGTCCCGGAGAGCCCGTCATGCCGTCCGACCCGTTGTCAGCACCCTCCAGTGCCCCTCTCGCCGCCACCCCCACGGGCGGCGATGAGGCAGGCTCCACCGCCGCTCCGGCGGCGGTGGAGGAGGTGCTGACACTGCGGATCTCGCTGGGCGAGGAAGTCGTCGGCGAGGTGCGGACGCGATTCCGGTTCGATGCCGAGCGTCCGTACGAGGTACTGCTGACGTTCCATCTGGGGCGGCCGGACGAGGCCGATTGGGTGTTCTCGCGTGATCTGCTGCGCGACGGCCTGCGCTCGCTGAGCGGCCAGGGCGACGTCAAGCTGTGGCCGGCCTACTGTCCGTGCCACGGCTCGACGTTGCACCTGGCCCTCGAATCCCCCCATGGCAGTGCCCTGTTGGAGGTCTCCAAGCCCAGGGTTCAGGCGTGGCTGGACCGGACGTACGCGCTGGTCTCCGAGGAGGCCGAGCAGGCCTACGGCCCGACCGACGCCCAGTTGTCCGCGTTGCTGGCCGGCGGCTGAGGCCGGGACGCCGGGGCGACGTCGTCGCCCGGGGTGCGCTGGGCCGGCAGCGGGGGACCGCCCGGCAGCCGGACGGCGCCCGCGGCCAGAGCCGCCCGCAACCGGCGCACGGCCGGCGCGGAGGAGACCGGCAGCAGGTCGTACGGGTCGTCCGGTCCGTCCACGGTGACCAGGACCGAATCGGCGAACCGGTACGGCCGGTGGGCCAGCAGGCCGCCCAGGTACCGCCGCAGCCGGGAGAGTTCGGCGCGGACCGTCACCGTCCGGGCCGGGTCGCCGAAGAGCGCGTCGGCGAGCTGCGCCGCGCTGTGCCCGGAGCGCTCGGTGGCGAGCAGCAGCAGCAGTTCGGCGTGGCGCGGGCTGAGCGCGTGCGACCAGCTGCCGGCGGCGCCGCGCACCGACAGCTCAGGGCGGTCCGGCCGGCGCAGGTCGAGCCGGAGCCGGGCCCCCTCGGCCTGTTCGGCGGTCACCGCGGCGGCGCCGTCCGCCGTCCGTTCGTCTCCCAGCGGCCGGACCAGCCAGCCGTCGGCGAGCGGCTCGACGGAGCACTCGCCGATGCCGGGCAGCCAGTGCACCGCGGCCGGGCTCCAGCCCTCGGCGGGCAGCCGCAGCCGGACCGGTGGCGGCAGGCCGGCCGCGCAGGCGATCCAGCCGGCCGCGTCGACCACCAGGGCCGGGCCGTCCACCCGGGCCAGGAGCGGGGCGGCCAGGGTGCGCAGGTGGTGCAGCGACTCCAGGCGGCGGGCGCGCAGTTCGGTCTCGGCGAGCCGGGCGGCGGTGGCGGTCAGCTGCAGCAGGTACGGGCGGACGTTGCCGGCCGGGCCGCTGAGGTTGATGGCGCCGACCAGCCGGCCGGTGCCCGGGTCGTGCACGGGGGCGGCGACGCAGGTCCAGGAGTGGTGGCTGCGCAGGTAGTGCTCGGCGGAGTGGACCTGCATCGGCCGCTGGGCGCGCAGGGCGGAGGCGATGCCGTTGGTGCCGACGCTCTCCTCGATCCAGCGGGCGCCGGTGAGGAACCCGATCCGGTCGGCGCTGCGGCGCAGGCTGCGCTCGCCCTCCTGCCAGAGGATGTGGCCCTCGGCGTCGGCGATGGCGAGGATCAGCGGGACGTGGTCGGCCGGGGCGAGCAGGGTGTCACGCAGCACCGGCAGCAGGATGTCGAGGCCGCTGGCGCGGCGGCGGTGCTCGACCTCGGCCGGCCCCAGGTGGACGGTGGCGGCGCCGGCGTCCGGGTCCAGGCCGAGGCGGCGCAGCCGGGCCCAGGAGTCGCCGATCTCCGGGCGGGGCCCGGGCAGCGGGTCGGTGCCTCCCGGGCCGGCCTCCCGGGCCGGTCCGTGGGTGACGGGTTCGGCCAGGGCGCGGTCGTGCAGCCTGGCGAGCTCCGCCGGGCTCGACGGACTTCGGGGCTCTGGCCGTCGGTTCTGCCGTCCGGTCTGCCGCACTCGGTTTGCTCCTCGCCGCCGATCGAGGGCGCGTCGGGGCCGACGCGCTGACGAAAGCGTACGGGGGCCGCCCGGTCCTGGGGACGGGGTCGGCCAACTAGGGCCGGTCACCGGTATCAGAGTGGACATGCCAACAAGTTATGAGTGCCGCGCGGCCGAAAATCGACCACCGGGGCGGTGCGGTCCGGGGGAGTGGAGCAGGGCGCGGGCCCGGACGCGGAGGGCTCGGAGGTGGAGGGCGCGGAGGTGGTGCGCGAGGGCGTGCGGGCGGCGGGTCTCCCGGGCAGCCTCGGGGCGCGCTCGGCGCATGGAGGCGCGCGGGGGGCGCATGTCCACATGCTGGTCGGCGGGGCGGCGGGGCGGCGGGCCGGCCGGGCGGCGAGGAAGGGCAGCGGCAGCGGCACCCGGACGGTCAGGATCGCGGGGTGACCGGCCCGGTGGCGCCCCTCGGGCCCGCGCTCCCGTCCGGGGGTCCGTCCCCGCCGGTGTCGGCCCCGGCGACGGTACCGGCGCCGCCGCCGAGGAGCTCGCGCAGCAGCTGCTCGTCCTCGCCGGAGAGGTCGGAGACGAAGCGGGCCAGCACGGTGGACCGGTCCGCCTCCCGCCCCAGCTCGGTGTGCATCCGGCGGGCGGCGAGCCCGGCCCGGTCCTGGACGGTCGGGGTGTACGCGTAGGCGCGCCCCGCCCGGGTGCGTTCCACGGTGCCCTTGTCGTGCAGCCGGGCCAGGATCGTGGCGACGGTGGTCCGCGCGAGGCCGCGGCCGAGGGCCGCCTGGACGTCCTGCGGCGTCAGCGGCTCGCGGGCGGCCCAGAGGGCGGCCAGCACCTCGGCCTCCAGCTCCCCGGCGGGCCGGCGGGCCGGCGGTACGTCGGACATGGCGGCGGTTCCTCCCCGATTCGTCTACAGTCATGTAGACCGTCTACGGCACTGTAGACGATCGAGGGCGGCCGCGCCGCCCTCCCGTACGGGAGGTCCGCCGGCCTTGTTCCAGTCGTCCGCCACTCCGGCCGTTCACGCCCTCGCGGTGAACCCGCTGGACGCCTCGTCGCTGCTCGCCGCCTTCGGGGCGCTCGGGATCGCCGTCGTGCTCTTCGCCGAGACCGGGCTGCTCGTCGGGTTCTTCCTGCCCGGCGACTCGCTGCTGTTCACCGCCGGTCTGCTCTGCGCCCCCGGCGGCGCCGACGGCCCGCGGCTGGAGCTCTCCCAGGTCCTGCCGGCCGCCCTGGCCGGTGCGCTGATCGGCGCCCAGGTCGGCTTCCTGATCGGCCGGCGCGGTGGCCGCGCGCTGCTGCGGCGGACCGAGCGGAAGAGCCTGCGGCACGGGGTCGAGCGGGCCGAGGAACTGCTCGTCAGGTACGGGTACGGCAAGGCGATCGTGCTCGGCCGCTTCATCCCGGTGGTCCGGACGGTGCTCAACCCGCTCTGCGGCGTGCTGGAGGTGCCGGTGCGCACGTTCACCCTCTGGCAGGTGGTGGGCGGCGTGGTCTGGACCGTCGGCGTGGTGCTGGCCGGGTACGCGCTCGGCTCCTCGGTGCCTGATATCGACCGTTACCTCCTCCCCATCATCGGTCTGGTAGTAGTTGTCTCCGTGATCCCGATCGTTCTGGAAATGTTCCGCGCCCGGAGGGCCCGGCGCCGTGGCGGTGACACCCGGTGACGCCCTCCCGTGCGCTGGCCGTCTACGACGGCAGCGGCATCGACGGCGGCCTCTACAGCCGGGTGATCGGGTGGGCGGACGCCGCGCCCGCCTGGCTGGACCAGGTGATCCGGATCTGGTCCGCGCTGGGGCTTGGGCTGTTCGCCGTCGTCATGCTCCGGGCGTGGTGGCGGGCGCGCGACGCCGGTCCGGCGGTGATGGCGCGGGCGCTGGCCTCGCCGCTGATCGTGGTCGTCGCCTTCGTCCTCAACTCCGGGTTCAAGAGCGTGGTCGAGGAGGTGCGTCCGTGCACCCAGCTCGGTGTGCCCGGCACGCTGGAGACCTGTCCCGGCGCCGGTGACTGGTCCTTCCCGAGCAACCACACCGTGATCGCCTTCGCCGCCGCGACCGCGCTCTGGTTCGCGGACCGGCGGCTGGGCGCGTTCGCGGTGGCCGCCGCCGCACTGATGGGTGCCTCCCGGGTCTGGGTCGGCGTCCACTACCCGCACGACGTACTGGTCGGTGCGCTGGTCGGCGTTCTGACGGCGGCCGCGCTCGCGCTGGCCGCCGGCCGGGCCGCACCGCTGGTCGACCGGGCCCGCCTGGGCGCGCTGCGGCCGCTGCTGGGCGCGGGCGACGTCGCGCCGGAGGCCGGCGGCGGGCCGTCACCGGCGACCCAGCGGCGCCGGGTTCCGTGACCTGCCCGGTCCTTGTGCGGCCGGGGTGGCGGGGCGAGCATGCGAGCCGGGCGCAGGCCCTTCGGACGGGCACCCGCCTGCGGGCGACCGTGGTGCGCTGACCCGGCCTCCCGCCGGCGGGCCCGGCCGGGGCGGGCGCGGCCCGGCCCGCCTGAGCAGTGTTGGCTGTACAACTTTTCGGTCGGTTCACCTGCGCGCCGCCGTTCGGACTTCCCTCGGCCACCTCGCGGCATCAGCCTGGCCGCATGAGAGTCATCGTCGTAGGAGCAGGCGTGCTCGGCAGCATGCACGCCTGGCAGGCCGTCGAGCGCGGCCACGAGGTCGTCCACCTGGAGCGCGAGTCCGAGGCGCGCGGCGCCTCGGTGCGCAACTTCGGGCTGGTCTGGGTCAGCGGCCGGTCGGGCGGTGAGGAACTGGACACCGCGCTGCGGGCCCGCGAACTGTGGGAGGAGATCGGCGCGAGGGTGCCCGAGCTCGGCTTCCGGGCCAACGGCTCGCTCACCGCGATCCGCACCGAGGCCGAACTCGCCGTCGCCGAACAGGCGCTGACCCGGGCGGACGCCGCCGCGCGCGGCTACCGGCTGCTCGACGCGGCCGAGACCAGAGCCGCCAACCCGGCCCTGCGCGGCAAGCTGCTCGGCGCGCTGCGGTGCGACCGGGACGCCGCCGTCGAGCCGCGCACCGCCCAGCCCGCGCTGCGCGCCGCACTGCTGGCCGGCGGCCGGTACACCTTCCTCCCCGGGCGGGAGGTCCGCGAGGTGATCGGTGAGAACGCCGTCCGCGACGACCACGGCGACGTCCACACCGGTGACCTGGTGATCCTCTGCACCGGCGCCTGGCTGGGCGGGCTGGTGCGCGAGCTGGCGCCCGAGCTGCCCGTCCGCAGGGTGCGGCTGCAGATGATGCAGACCGACCCGCTCGGCGAGGAGCTCACCACCTCGGTCGCCGACGGCGACAGCTTCCGCTACTACCCCGCCTTCGCCGGTGACGCGCTGGAGCGGCTGAAGGCCGCGCAGCCGCAGCCGCCGGTCGCCGCCGAGCACAAGATGCAGCTGCTGATGGTCCAGCGCAAGGACGGCGGCCTCACCATCGGCGACACCCACGAGTACGACCACCCGTTCGGCTTCGACGTCGTCGAGGACCCGTACGACCACCTGGTCGGCGTGGCCGAGGAACTGCTCGGCCGGCCGCTGCCCCGGGTGCGCCGCCGCTGGGCCGGGGTGTACGCGCAGTGCGTGGACACCACCCGGGTGGTCCACCGGGAGCGGGTCCGGGATGCCGTCTGGCTGGTCACCGGTCCCGGTGGCCGCGGCATGACCTGCTCGCCGGCCATCGCCGAGACCACCGCAGAACTCGCCAACCTGTAAGGAAAGTGAACATGTCCGCTGACATCCGCCTGGTCGTCCTCGACATGGCCGGCACCACCGTCGCCGACGACGGCCTGGTCGAGCAGGCCTTCCGGGCCGCCGCCGGTTCGCTCGGCGTCGAGGCCGGCAGCCCCGAGCACGCCCGCATGCTGGAGCACGTCCGGCTCACCATGGGCGAGTCCAAGATCTCCGTCTTCCGCCACCTGTTCGGCGCGGAGGAGAAGGCGCAGGCCGCCAACACCGCCTTCGAGGCCGCCTACCACGACCTCGTCGACGCGGGGCACTGCGCCGCGCTGCCGGGCGCGGCCGAGGCCATCGCCGAACTCCGGGGCCAGGGCCGCAAGGTGGTCCTCACCACCGGCTTCTCCCGGGCCACCCAGGACCGGATCCTGCGGGCACTCGGCTGGGAGTCGATCGCCGACCTCACCCTCTGCCCGGCCGAGGCCGGCCGCGGCCGCCCGTACCCGGACCTGGCGCTCACCGCCCTGCTGCGGACCTCCACCGACTCCGTCCGCCAGATGGCCGTCGCCGGGGACACCGGCTACGACATGCTGACCGGCACCCGGGCCGGCGCCTCGGTGGTGGCCGGTGTGCTGACCGGGGCCCACGACGAGGCCCGGCTGCGGGCCGACGGCGCGACGCACGTCCTGAAGTCGATCGCCGACCTGCCGGGCGTCCTCGCGGGCTGAGCGTGCGACGGCCGGGCGGGGTGCGCCGACCCGCCCGGCCGGCTTCTCCTCGGAGTGATCCCGCGGTGGGCCCGGGCTCAGTGGGCGGCGAGCAGGCCGGGCAGTTCGCGCATGTCGTGGAAGACGACGGTGCCGGGGCCCGCGAGCCGCTCGGCGGGGGTCAGGCCGCCGGCGTAGCCGAAGGCGCGCATGCCGGCGGCGCGGGCGGCCTCGACACCGGGGCGGCTGTCCTCGACCACCGCGCAGGCGGCCGGGTCGACGCCCGACCGCCGGGCGGCGTGCAGGAAGAGGTCCGGCGCGGGCTTGCCGCGGTCGACCTCGGTGGCACTGAAGATCCGGCCCGCGAAGTGCTCGTAGAGGCCGGTGCGGCCCAGGGTGTGACGCATCTTCTCGTGCGAGCCGCTGGAGGCGACGCAGGTCGGCAGGGTGAGGGCGGCCAGCGCCTCGGGGACCCCGTCGACCGGGGCCAGCCCGGCGTCCACCTGCTCGCGGTGGAGCTGCTCGAAACGACTGCTCCAGAGCGCCGCGGTGGCCTCCCCGAGCCGGGCGGCGACCTGCTCGCCGATCGAGGCGTGGGAGCGCCCGATGAACCGCTCGACCACCTCCGCCTCGGTGAGCGGCCAGCCCAGCTCCGCGCCCAGGGCGACCTGGACGCGGGCGGCGATGCGCTCGCTGTCGACCAGCACGCCGTCGCAGTCGAAAATCACCAGTTCTATCGGCTTGATCATCCCCGCAGGATAGGGGGCGCCTTCGCCCGCCGGGCGGGTCAGTGCAGGGTGCCCGCGTAGCGCTGGGTGAAGCGGGTGCCGGTGGGTGCGGTGACGGCGCCGACGAAGCGGCGGACGAAGCCATCGGGGCCGTGGACGGTGAAGTCGTACCGGCCGTCGGTGGTGGCGGCGTCCCAGGTGCGGGTACGGGTGGCGCCGGGGGCGACGGTGGAGGGCGGGCCGGCGAAGGCGTACACGATGTCGGGGTGGACGGTGTCGGGGAGGGGGGACAACTCGCCGTCGATTGCCGGCCGTTGACGAGCGGGGGAGTCGCATCCGGTGCGCCCGGCACACGCGTCGCGGCTACGGCGAAGAGCCACGGCGCCCGCCCCGCCGCCGTGCGCGCGGGGCGGGCGGGCGGCTCAGTGGGTGCCCTTCAGGTTGAGCACCACCACGCCGACGATGATCAGGGCCAGGCCGAGCCACTGGAGCCGGCCCAGCGACTCGCCGAAGGCGATCACGCCGATGCCCGCCACGGCGGCCGTACCGGCGCCGGACCAGACGGCGTAGGCGACCGAGACCGGTATGTGCTTCAGGGCCCTGCCGAGCAGGGCGAAGGAGAGCACGTAGCCGACGGCGACGCCGAGGCTCGGCCAGAGGCGGGTGAAGCCCTCGGTGAGCTTGAGGGCGCTGGTGGCGCAGACCTCACTGACGATGGCGAGGGCGAGCAGGAGATAGGGCATGGCCGGTCACACCGCGGGTGCGGCGCCGAGCTTCCCCAGCAGCGCGAGGTCGGCGTTCACCAGGCTGTCCAGCAGGGTGACGCGCGATCCCCGGGGGATGGGCGTGGCGGTCGAGGGGACGGCGAGCACCGCGCAGCCCGCGGCGGCGGCCGAGGCGACGCCGGTCGGGGTGTCCTCGACGGCCACGCAGTCGGCCGGGTCGAGGCCCAGCCGCTCGGCGGCGGCGAGGTAGGGGTCGGGCGCGGGCTTGGTGCGCGGGGTGTCCTCGGCGGCCAGCGTCACGGCGAACCAGTCGCGGCCGATGGTGGACAGCACGAGGTCGACCACCCGGCGCGGGGAGGCCGACACCAGCGCGGTGGGCACCCGGGCGTCCCGGAGCTCGGCGAGCAGGGCGAGCGCCCCCGGCCGCGGGACGGTCTGGGCGGCGACCTTGCCGGCGAAGGACTCGCCGAGGCGGTCGGCGAGTTCGGCCTCGCTGAGGCTGGTGCCGCTGACCCGGTGCAGGTGGGCGGCGGTGTGCTCGATGGCCTGGCCGAGCACCTCGGGCGCGTCCTGGTCGGTGAGCGGGTGGCGCAGCTCGTCGGCGAGTTCGGCGGCGGCCTGCCACCAGAGGTGCTCGGTGTCGACGAGGGTGCCGTCCATGTCGAACAGGACGGCGGCGGGCGCGGCGGATCCGGGCTTCGCCGGGTCGGCCTTCGTGGGGTCGGGCTGGGCCGGGGCCGGCTGTGCGGAATCGGGCTGTGCGGAATCGGGCTGAGCGGTATCAGGCATGGCGGTACCTTCGGTGGTTCGTCGGACGAGCGGACAGGTCAGACCGTACGACGGTCGACCAGGACCGGGCGCTCCGGCAGCGACAGCGCGGCGCGCGTGCCGACCGGCAGGAGGGCGGCGGCGTCGGTCGGCAGGTCGGCCTTGACCTCGGTGCCGTCGTCGAGCCGGACGGTGAGGCGGGTGACGGCGCCCAGGAAGGACGCGGAGACCACCAGCGCCTGGCCGTTCAGGGCCGGGACCAGCGACACGTTCTCCGGCCGGACCAGCACGTCGAGCGAGCCGTCCGCCGGCGCGGCCCCGTCCACCGCGTGGCGGCGGCCGAGCACCTCGACGCCGTCGGCGGTGCGGGTGCAGGGGATGCGGCTCATGGTGCCGACGAACTCGGCGACGAAGGCGGTGGCCGGGCGGGCGTACAGCTCGGACGGTGTGGCGCACTGCTCCAGCCGGCCCGCGCGCAGCACCGCGACCCGGTCGGCCATCGAGAGCGCCTCCTCCTGGTCGTGGGTGACGAACAGGGTGGTGATCCCCAGCTCCTGCTGGAGGCGGCGGATCTCCTCGCGCAGCGAGAGGCGGACCTTGGCGTCCAGGGCGGAGAGCGGCTCGTCGAGCAGCAGCACGCGCGGCCGCAGGGCGAGCGCGCGGGCGAGCGCGATGCGCTGCTGCTGGCCGCCGGACATCTGGTGCGGGTAGCGGTCGGCGTGCTGCGGCAGACCGACCAGCTCCAGCAGCTCCTGGGCGCGCCTGCGGCGTTCGGCCTTGCCGGTGCCGCGCATCCGCATGCCGAAGGCCACGTTGTCGGCGGCGGTCAGGTGCGGGAACAGGCTGTAGGACTGGAACACCATGCCCGCGTCGCGCCGGTGCGCGGGGATGCGGGTGATGTCCTCGCCGTCCACCAGCACCTGGCCGGAGTCGTGCTGCTCGAAGCCGGCCAGGATGCGCAGCGCGGTCGTCTTGCCGCAGCCGGACGGGCCGAGCAGGGCGAGGAGCTCGCCGGGCCGGACGGTCAGGTCGAGGCCGTCCAGCGCGGTGGTGGCACCGAACGAGCGGCGCAGGCCGAGGAATTCGACGGTCGCGCCGCCGGGTGCGAGGTGGGTGCCGGCGACGGGGGCGGTAACCGTGGTCATGATGGGGATCGCTCCGGGGGCTTCAGGAAGTGGTGGTCTTGTGGCGGCGCTCGCGGCCGACGGTGGCCAGCAGGAGCAGCAGCAGCCAGGTGATCAGCAGGCTCAGGATGGAGACCGCGACCGACATGTGGGCCTGGCTGTTGCCGACCGAGTAGATCCACACCGGGAAGGGCTGGTAGCCGAGGATCGAGGCGGCGGTGAACTCGCCGAGGACCAGGGCCAGGGTGAGGAAGGAGGCGTTCAGCAGCGCGCCGCGCAGGTTGGGCAGCACCACGGTGAACACCGCGCGCGGCCAGCTCGCGCCGCAGTTGCGGGCGGCCTCGACCAGGGTGCGCAGGTCCACCGCGCGCAGACCGGCGTCCAGCGCCCGGTAGGCGAGCGGGAGCGACATCAGCACGTAGGCGATGACCAGCACCAGCGGGAAGTCCGGGTCCTGGATGAACACGAAGGTCTGGAAGAACGGCGTGTCCATCAGGTAGTCCGGGCCCCAGCGCAGCACGCCGATCAGGCCGGCGGTCAGCGCGACCGGCGGGACGACCAGCGGCAGGGTGCAGAGCACGTCGATCACCGGACGCAGCCTCGGCGAGCCGAGCCGCACCGCGATCAGCGCCGGTACCAGCAGGAGCAGCAGCACCAGGACGGTGACCACGGCCAGGCCCAGGGTGAGCCAGAGGCTGTCCAGGAAGCCGGGGGCGCTGAGCAGTCCGGTGTACGCCTCGAAGGAGTAGCCCTTCGGGTCGTCGATCGAGAAGTAGCCGGCGGCGGCCAGCGGGACGACGAAGTAGACGCCCGCGAGCAGCAGGACGGCGCCGCGCCACCAGCGCACCTTGCGGCGCGGCGAGGAGGGGCGGGCGGAGGTCAGCTGAGCCATCGGGCACTCCGGCGCTGGAGGGGGAGGTACACGGCCATCACCAGGACGGCCACCACGATCATGTTGAGGCTGAGGGCGAGCGCGAGGTTGCCCTGGCCGACCAGCACGTTGCCGGAGAGCGCGTCCGCGATCGAGCGGCTGACCAGCGGCACGGTCGCGCCGACCATGGCCGCGGCGGTGGCGTACGCGGCGAAGGCGCTGCCGAACAGCAGCACGAAGCCGCCCAGCAGGGAGGGCAGCAGGATCGGCAGCGCGACGTGCAGCCAGTACTGGACGGTGGTGGCCCGGTTGTTGTGGGCCGCCTCGCGCCACTGCACCCGCAGGCCGTCCAGGGCCGGGGTGATGGTGAGCACCATCAGCGGGATGAGGAAGTACAGGTAGACGATGGTCAGGCCGGTGAAGGAGTAGAGCGACCAGCCGTGGTCCGTCAGGTGGAGCAGTTTGGTGACCTCGCCCGCGTTGCCGAGGGTGGCGACGAACGCGAAGGCGAGCGGCAGGCCGCCGAAGTTGGCGAGCACGCCGGAGGCGGTCAGCACCGCCTGGCGCAGCCAGGTCTGCCGGGAGGTCACCACGGCCTGCGCGATCGGCAGGCCGATCAGGGTGGCGAGCAGCGCGGTCAGCGCGGACAGCTTGAGGCTGCTGAGCATCGCCGTCCAGTACGCGCCCTGGACGGAGTCCCTGATGTTGTCGAGGGTGAACTGGCCGCCCCCGCCCTCCGCGTCGCTGGAGGTGGTGAACGCGCCGATCACGATGGCGACGGCGGGGAGGCCGAAGCCGATCAGGAAGAAGAGGAAGAGCGGCACCGTGGCGAGCCAGGATCCGCCGCGCGGGCGCCGGCGGGTGGGCCGGGCGGGGGTGGGGGTGGGAGCGGTGGCGGACGCCCCCGCGCCGCCACCGTGAACGGTGGCGGCGGGGGTGGTCGGCACCGGGGTGGGAGCCGTGGTCATGAGTGGGATCAGCCCGTTTCGGGTTGCTGCGGCCGGGTGTCAGCCTGCGATGGCCTTGGTCCAGTTCTCGGTGACGACCTTCTTGGCGGCCGTGATCTGGTCCTGGGTCGGGAAGGTGGTGAACGGCTTCTCGACGGCGGGCAGCTTGGCGGCGGCCGCGGTGTCGAGGGTGCCGTCCTTCTTCAGGGCCTCGAAGGTGGAGGGGGTGGCGTAGCCGCCGAGGAAGAGGTTCTGGCCCTCGGCGCTGAACAGGTACTCCTGCCACAGGCGGGCGGCCGCCGGGTGCGGGGCCCACTTGTTGACGGCCTGGTTGTAGAACTGGGCGTAGCTGCCGTCGGAGGGGACGGAGACCTTCCAGTCGACGCCCTTCTCCTTGAACTCGTCGGTGTATCCGGCGTTCAGGTACGACCAGTCGATCGAGATCGGGGTCTCGCCCTTCTCGATGGTGGCCGGGGTGGACTCGACGGGGTTGAAGTTGCCCGTGGCCTTCAGCTTGCCGAAGAAGTCGATGCCGGGCTGGATGTTGTCCAGCGAACCGCCGTTGGCGAGCGCGGCCGCGTAGACGCCGCCGAACGCGGAGCCGGACTTGGTCGGGTTGCCGTTCAAGGCGACCTGGCCCTTGTACTCGGGCTTGAGCAGGTCCGCGAAGGTCTTCGGGCAGTTCGGGATCTTCTTGGCGTCGCAGCCGATGGAGACGTAGCCGCCGTAGTCGTTGACGGCGGCGCCGTTCGCGTCCTTCATGGTGTCCGGCACCTTGTCGAAGGTGGCCACCTTGTAGGGGGCGAGCAGGCCGTCCTTGACCGCCTGGAGCGCGAACGCGCTGCCGAGGTCGACGACGTCGGGGGCGCGGTCCTGGCCCTTGCGGGAGGTGATCGCGTTGATCTCGTCCTGGCTGGAGCCGTCCGGGTTCTCGTCCTCGATCTCGATGCCGTACTTGGCCTTGAACGAGTCCATGATCTTGCCGTAGTTGGCCCAGTCCCTGGGCAGCGTGATGACGTGCAGCTTGCCCTCCTTCTTGGCGGCGGCGACGAGGCCGTCCAGACCGCCGAAGTCGGCGAGCGAGGTGGCGTCCTTGGCGTCCTTCGCGCCGGCCTTGGCGGCGTCACCGGACTTCGGGGCGGTCGAACCGGCGGAGCCGCAGGCGGTGAGGGAGAGCGCGGCGGCGGTCAGTACGGCCGCGAAGGCGGCGGCGCGGGCACGGTGCACGGTCACGGGTCAGTCTCCTGATCAGGGGCGTACTGCGAGGGGTGCGTTTCGCGGGGGTGCGTCTCGCTGAGAGGTGCTTCTTCACAAGGGCGGGCCAGGCGATCAGTCGTTCGGAACCGTCCGAGTTGACTAGCCAACTTCGCCTGACGGAGGTAAGTACGCCGGAGTCCGGTGACGGGAAGGTGAACGGATGGCCCAGAACCGGGGGCGGCTACGGGAACGGTCGAATCAGGGCCTCGGTCAGTGATCGACCGAATGCGATGCTTCGAAGGCGCAGCGGGATAAAGTCGGGCTGTCCGGGCCGGTACGGCTGCGCAGGACACCGCCCCAGGAGGGACATTGACTGACGTGGCACTGGAGCCCGACCGCCCCGCGGTCCCTGCGGCACCCGCGGCCCCCGCCGCCCCCGTGGCCCCTGCCGCGCCGGGTCAGGAGCGCGCCGCCGGTGCGCTCTACCGCAAGGTCGCCGCCGATCTGCGCGAGGCGATCACCACCGGCGCGTTCGGCGAGGCCGGCCGGCTGCCCGCCGAGGGCACGCTGGCCGAGCAGTACGGGGTCTCCCGCGGCACCGTCCGCCAGGCGCTCGCCGTGCTGCGCTCGGACGGCCTGGTCACCTCCCGGCGCGGCACCCGGCGGGTGGTGCTGGGCACCGCCCGGGTGCAGAGCTTCTCCGAACTGCTGAGCTTCACGCACTGGGCCTACTCGATGGGCGAGGAGCCCGGCGGCATCCTGGACTCGCTGGTGCGCCGGCCGGCCGACGCAGCCGAGCGCGAGCAGCTGCGCCTGGAGGCCGGCTCCGAGGTGTACGTCACCGTCCGGCTGCGCACGCTCTCCGGCGCGGCGGTGATGGTGGAGCGGACGGTCTACCCGCCCCGGGTCGGCGAGATCGTCGCCCAGCTGCCGGCCGACGTGGTCTCGCACACCGAAGTCCTGCGCGAGCACGGCATCCTGTTCACGGACGCCGACCACACCATCGACATAGTCGCCGCCAACGCGGAGGACGCCCGGCTGCTCGGCTGCCGCCGGGGCAGCCCGCTGCTGCGCGAGCGGCGCCGGACCACCGACCCGACCGGGATGCCGGTGGAGTGGTCCCAGGACCGCTACCTGCCCGGCACGGTGGCCTTCAGCATCCACAACTCGCTGGCCACCTCGGCCCTCTCGCGGCACGCCCGGGAGGGTGACTGAACTCCGGCGCCGGAGCGGGGAGTCGGACCGGCCGACGCCCCGATCCCCCTAGCGCATGAGGGCGGCCAGCAGCGGGCGGAAGTGCTCGAACCCCGGGGTCTCGGCGTCCGGGTCCTTGGCCTGCTCGTCCCAGCGGCGCACGGCGACGGCGTCGGCCGCGCCGGGCAGGGCCGCGAAGGCGGCGGCCTGCTCCGCGCCCATCGGGCCGCCCTGTACCTGGAGCGTGTACTCCGAGGCCTCGGAGAGCCGCTCGCGGTAGCCGGGCTCGGCCGTGCACAGGTAGCGCTTGGCGGCCACGTGCAGCCGGACCGGCTCGGTGACCTCCGGCCCGAACCACTGGGCCAGCCAGGCGGCGCCGGTGTCGCTGTGCCGGTTGTCCTGGCCGTTCATCAGGTCGCGCCCGTGCGGCGTTCCATGGCCGTGCTTGTCGAAGAAGTGCCCGATGTCGTGCAGCAGCGCGGCCGCGACCAGCTCCGGCGAGGCCCCGGCGGCCTGCGCCAGCGCCCCGGCCTGCAGCATGTGCTCGGCCATGGTGACCGCCTCGCCCAGGTACTCGCCGGCGCCCTCGCCCGCGAACAGCGCGGCGATCGTGTCCAGCGCGGCAGTGCGCCGGTGCAGCACCGCGAGGGTGCTGTGCAGCGAGTCGAGGTCCGCGTAGCAGCCCTGGAGGTGGCGCGAGCCGTCCTGCTCGAAGGCCGTCCGGGCGTGCAGCAGACGGACGTTGTCGAAGATCAGGCAGTCGCCCCGGTCGAGCCGGAAGTCCAGCCGGAGCTCGGGCCGCAGGGTGATCGCGGCGAACCGGCGGTAGGCCGCGTAGAAGGCGTCCAGCTCCTCGGCGGACCCGCGCAGGGTGCTGATCGACCGGTTGTTGAACCGCACCTCGCGGATCCGGCCGCGCGCGTCCACCTCGATCAGCGGGCGGTCGGCGCGCAGTTCGGTGCCGCGGTCGCGGAACACGAAGGGGACCGGGGTACGGGTCAGCACCACGAAGTCCGCCGGGGACTCCTCGCGCAGCAGCGCCGCCGCCTTGAAGCCGTCCACCAGCCCGGAGTCGCCACCGGTCGCGGAGTTCTCCAGGCAGTGCAGCAGCTGCAGGGTGGGCACCGGGTCCCGGTACGGGTTGTCGCTGTGCGGGGCGATCGCGGCGCTGGTGAAGGCCAGGTTGTTCGGGTCCGGCTCGACCCGGACGTCGAACAGCTCACCGTAGTTGGTGACCCGGACGTGGCCGAAGGAGCGGGCCACCGCGAGCACCTGCCGTTCGACCGCCGGCACCCCGCGCAGCACCGCGAACCCGGAGCGCCGGACGGCCCCGAGCACCGCCGCCCGCTCGGCCGGGTCGGCCAGGTAGGCCTCCCACGCCGCCTCCGGGATGCCGCGGCGGAAGTCGGCCGCGACCCAGAGCTGCTTCTCCGCCTCGGTGCGCCCGTCGCCGTCGGCGTCCCGCGCCAGCCACTCCAGCGGGTAGCGCGACCGGTGGCCGTCCGACCAGAGCACCTCCAGGTTCCCGCCGACCTCGGCGTGGGCGGCGAGGGCGAGGTCGGCCGGCAGGTCGGTGATCTGGAACAGCTTCTGCCCGCTGCGCCCGTCCCGGCACTCGGCGCAGGGGCAGTTGTCGCGCAGCCAGTACGGCGGCAGGTGGGTCGGGAGCGCCATGGGTCTCTCCTGGTCGGCAGGTCGCTTGGTGAAGTTGTATAGCCAACTTCTCCTCGTGCGGGAGCCTGCCGGGTGACGGTGAGATCTGGGTGGCCACACGGTGAACCCCTCGGGAACAAGAGCTCCCGAGGGGTTCGCGGCGTGGTCGGGCGACCGGTCTCAGCCGGCGGCGACGGCGCTCTCCCAGGCGGCGTCGGCCGCCTTGAGGGCGGATCCGGCGTCCGCCCCGGCGACGGTGTCGGCCCCGCCGTCGGCGCCGAGGGTGGTGGCCAGGGCGGTCAGGAAGGCGCGGACGGTGGCGAGCGAGGCCGCCGGGCCGTAGTGGTTGACCCGCAGCATCGAGTCGGCGAGGGCGCCGCCGCCGGGCTGGACGGGGAGGGTCGGGTCGAGGCGCAGCAGATCCGCGGCGAGCCCGGCGGCGGACAGGCCGGCGGGGGTGCGCAGGGTGGTGGCGACCGGCGCCGCGTGGGCGTCGTCCGGGACGAACGGGGCGACGGTGCCCAGGGCGCGGACGCCCGCCCGGACCGCCGCGGCGGCGGCGCGGTGGCGGGCGATCACGGCGGGCAGGCCGGCCGCGGCGATCCGGTCCAGGCAGGCGCCGAGCGCCAGCATCTCCAACTGGGCCGGGGCGTGCGGGAGTGTGGTGCGCCCGGCGTCCGTCCAGCGCTCCTTCCAGTCCAGCAGCGAGAGGTAGGAGCGGCGCGGCGCGGCCGGGTTGGCGGCGATCCGCTCCCAGGCGCGCTCGGAGACCGAGACGGCGGAGACCCCGGCCGGGCCGCCCATCGCCTTCTGCCCGCCGATCACGCAGAGGTCGATGCCCCAGGCATCGGTGAGCAGCGGTTCGGCGGCCACCGAGGCGACGGCGTCCACCATCAGCAGCGCACCGTGCGCGCGGACCACGGCGGCGATCTCGGCGACCGGGTTGGTGTTGCCGGTGGCGGCCTCGGCGTGGACCAGCGAGACGAAGTCGATCGCCGGGTGGGCCGCCAGCGCCTCGGCGACCTGCGCGGCGGTGACGGCGGTGTCGAACGGCACCGCGAGGTCCACGACCGTCGCCCCGCAGTCGCGCAGCCAGTTGCCGAAGGTCTGGCCGTACGGGCCGGTGACGATGTTCAGCGCGGTGGAGCCCGGCCGCGCGGCGCTGCGGATCGCGGCCTCCAGCGGCAGCAGCGCCTCACCCTGGGTGACGATCACATCGGCGGAGGTGTGCAGCAGCGCGGCGACCTTGTCCTCGATCGCCGCGAAGTCGGCGGCGCTGAGCGGAGGAAGGTCGAGGAACGGGCTCACGGTGGCGGCCGGCCTTTCGGAGAACGGAACGGAGGACGGGACGGAGAAGGGGACGGAGCATCGGGACGGAGAACGGGACGGAGGAGGGGAGGCGGTTCGGACAGGGACGAGTCTGCCTCATCCTCCCCGCGCGCCGGGAAGGCCCTGCCCGGGCGGGACCCGCTCGGTAGAGTGCGGGGCATGAGCGATGGTGCGGTGCTGCACGTCAGGGGCCGGGTGCTGGTCGGGCCGGAGGACGTCCGGGACGAACTCTGGGTGGTGGACGGCCGGGTGGCGTTCGACCGCCCGGCGGCGGCCGCGGACGTGCGCACGGTGACCGGCTGGGTGCTGCCCGGGCTGGTGGACGCGCACTGCCACGTCGGGCTGGACGCGCACGGCGCCGTCGACGCCGCGACCAGTGAGAAGCAGGCGGTGACCGACCGGGACGCCGGCACCCTGCTGATCCGCGACGCCGGTTCGGCCGCCGACACCCGGTGGATCGACGATCGGGACGACCTGCCCCGGATCATCCGGGCCGGCCGGCACATCGCCCGTACCCGGCGCTACATCCGCAACTACGCGCACGAGATCGAGCCCGGTGACCTCGCCGCCTACGTCCGGGCCGAGGCCCGGCGCGGGGACGGCTGGGTCAAGCTGGTCGGTGACTGGATCGACCGCGGCACCGGCGACCTCGCCGCCTGCTGGCCCGGCGACGCGCTGGCCGAGGCGATCGCGGCGGCGCACGAGGAGGGCGCGCGGGTCACCGCGCACTGCTTCGCCGCCGATTCGCTGCCGGACCTGCTGGCGGCCGGGATCGACTGCGTCGAGCACGCCACCGGGCTGACCGAGGAGCTGATCCCGGCCTTCGCCGAGCGCGGCGTCGCGATCGTCCCGACCCTCGTCAACATCGCCACCTTCCCGACCCTCGCGGCCGGCGGCGAGGCCAAGTTCCCGGCCTGGTCCGCGCACATGCGCCGGCTGCACGAGCGCCGCTACGACACCGTCGGGGCCGCGCACGACGCGGGCATCCCGGTCTTCGTCGGGACGGACGCGGGCGGTTCGCTCGCCCACGGGCTGGTCGCCGAGGAGGTGGCCGAGCTGGTCAAGGCCGGGCTCGCTCCCGCCGAGGCGCTGTCGGCGGCCACCTGGGGGGCGCGCCGGTGGCTCGGCCGACCGGGCCTGGAGGAGGGGGCGTCGGCGGACTTCGTGGTGTACGACGAGGACCCGCGGGCGGACGTCCGGGTGCTCGCCGATCCGCGGCTGGTGGTGCTGCGCGGGCGGCCGGTGGGCTGAGCGGTGCTCCCCAGGGGCCGTGCGGCCGATGGTCGTTGTGATGATCATCCGGGTGAACGGCCTGTCCGAGTAGGCCGATAGGGTGGCGACCATGGCACCGCGTCCACTGAACGAGATCGTCGAGCCCGGCTGGGCCACCGCGCTGGAGCCGGTCGCCGGCCGGGTCGCCGCCATGGGCGACTTCCTCCGCGCCGAGCTGGCCGCCGGCCGCACGTACCTGCCCTCGGGGCCGAACGTCCTGCGCGCCTTCCAACAGCCCCTCGCCGACGTGCGGGTGCTGATCGTCGGGCAGGACCCGTACCCGACGCCCGGCCACGCCGTCGGGCTCAGCTTCTCGGTGGGGGCGGAGGTGCGGCCGATCCCGGCGAGTCTGATCAACATCTTCCAGGAGTACGGGACCGACCTCGGCCTGCCGCAGCCCTCCAACGGCGACCTCACGCCGTGGACGCGGCAGGGCGTGCTGCTGCTGAACCGGGCCCTGACCACCGCCCCGCGCAAGCCCGCCGCGCACCGCGGCAAGGGCTGGGAAGAGGTCACCGAGCAGGCGATCAAGGCCCTGGCGGCGCGCGGCGGCCCGCTGGTGGCGATCCTCTGGGGGCGCGATGCCCGCAACCTGCGCCCGCTGCTGGGCGAGGTGCCGGCGATCGAGTCCGCCCACCCGAGCCCGTACTCGGCGAACGGCGGCTTCTTCGGCTCGCGGCCGTTCAGCCGGGCCAACGAGCTGCTGGTGCGGCAGGGGGCGCAGCCGGTGGACTGGCGACTGCCGTAGGGCTCCCGCGGTAGGGGGGCCTGCCGGAGGAGCCCTGCCGGAGGAGCCCTGCCGGAGGTGTCCTGCCGCAGTGCTTCGCCGGGCAGCTTTGGGCGTCAACCTCACCCGAATGAGTGAAATGACGTTCTGTGTGGCTCATGTGACGCACTGTTCGATGAAGACTGGCGACTCGTCGTACGGAGCACCGGCCCCTTGCCCCGCCTCGCGGGTGATGTCGGAGGCGCGCTCTACCGAGATCACCACCTGTGGGGGTACCGCCATGTCTTCTTCCCGTTCCACATCCTTCGCCGGCTCCGCCGTCGGCGCCGCGGTGGCGTCGGCGCTGGTCGTGGCACCGGTGCTGCTCGTGGCGCCGGTGGCGCACGCGACCGGCCCCACTCCCGCGCCCGCCACCGCGGCCGCGGGTTCGACCTCCGCGGCCGCCGCGCCGACCGTCACGGCGGGCAGGGCGCGCGCCGTCACCGCCGAACTCGCGCTGGACGTGCAGCTGTTGAGCAAGGTCGACGTGCCGGTGAACCTCGCGCTCAACAAGGTCGAGAGCCCGGCCCAGCGCGAAGGCTCGCTGCTGACGGCCAAGGTCGACGGCGTCGACCAGCAGGGCCCGGTCACCCTGGTCAAGGCCGACGTCGGCACCTCGGTGGTGAAGTCGGACGCCAAGGGCACCGCCGCCTCGGTCAAGCTGGTCAACGCCGACGTGCACGCGCCCGGTCTCCCGGCCACCACCCTGCTCGGCCTGGAGGCGCTCAGCTCCTCGGTGACCTGCCCGGTCGACGGGCCGCCCACCGCCGACGTCACCGCCCCGGCCAAGCTCACCGTGCTCGGCAAGCCGGTCACCCTCAGCCTGTACGGGCCGACCGACGTGGACGTGCCGCTGGTCGGCAGGGTCTCGGTGGAGTTCTCCAAGCGGGCCACCACCTCGACCACGGCCGCCGCCTCGGCCCTGGAGGTGCAGATCGAGGTGAACCCGCTCAACCTCAACGTCGCCAAGGTGACCGGGAAGATCACCGTCGCCTCGGTGAGCTGCGAGAAGCCGACCGCACCGGTCACGCCGACCCCCTCGGTCACGCCCACGGCGCCCGGCACCGCCCCGGCCGTCCAGCCCGCGGTCGACGCGACCAGCACGGCGCCCGGCCGAACCGCCCGGCCGCAGGCCACCGCCACCGCCGCCGGCGGCAACCTCGCCGCGACCGGCGGCAGTGACGCGACCGGTCCGCTCGCCGCCGGAGCCGCCGCCCTGGTCGCGGTCGGCGGCGGCGCGCTCTGGGTCACCCGCCGCCGGGCGGCGCACGCCCGTAAGCACTGACACCCGTCGCGGTGGGGCTCTGCGGGTCGCCGCGGTGAAGGGCGGACACCCGTCGCGGTGAAGCTCTGCGGGTCGCCGTGGTGAAGGGCCCACGCCCGCCGCGGTGGAGGGCGGACACCCGTCGCGGTGCGCCGATCGGTGCGGGGTGCCATCCACGGCACTCCCGCACCGTGACCGTGCCAACGCGGACGGTTGGTTCACCTGGGTGTTACATAGGAGGAACAACCGGGAAACGGCGGCTTGCAACGCTACGCGGGCACCCACCACCCAGTTTGCGAGGTTCACCCCCGTGGCAATCAAGGCCGAGTACATCTGGATCGACGGCACGAAGCCGACCGCCAAGCTCCGCTCCAAGACTCGGATCCTGGCCAACGCGGACAAGATCCCCACCTGGGGCTTCGACGGCTCCTCCACCAACCAGGCCGAGGGTCACGCCTCGGACCGCGTCCTTGAGCCGGTTGCCACCTTCCCGGACCCGATCCGCGGCGGCGACAACATCCTCGTCCTGTGCGAGGTCAACGAGATCGACGGCACCCCGCACGAGAGCAACACCCGTGCGCTGCTGCGCCCGATCGCCGAGCAGTTCGCCGCTCAGGAGTCGATCTTCGGCATCGAGCAGGAGTACACCTTCTTCAAGGGCTCCCGCCCGCTCGGCTTCCCCGAGGGCGGCTTCCCGGCCCCGCAGGGCGGCTACTACTGCGGTGTCGGTGCCGAGGAGGTCTTCGGCCGCGAGATCGTCGAGCTGCACATGGACCGCTGCCTCGCCGCCGGCCTCTCGCTCTGCGGCATCAACGCCGAGGTCATGCCCGGCCAGTGGGAGTTCCAGATCGGCCCGGTCGACGCGCTGACCGTCTCCGACCACATGTGGGTCGCCCGCTACCTGCTCTACCGCACCGCCGAGGAGTTCGGCATCGACGCCACCCTCGACGCCAAGCCCGCGCGCGGCGACTGGAACGGTGCCGGCGCGCACACCAACTTCTCCACCAAGGCGATGCGCGAGAACTACGACGCGATCATCACCGCCTGCGAGTCGCTCGGCGCCTCGCAGGAGATCGTCCTGGAGCACGTCACCCAGTACGGCGCCGACATCGAGTCGCGCCTGACCGGCAAGCACGAGACCGCTCCGTGGAACGTCTACAGCTACGGCGTCTCCGACCGCGGCGCCTCGGTCCGCATCCCGTGGCAGGTCGAGGTCGACCAGAAGGGCTACATCGAGGACCGTCGCCCGAACGCCAACGTGGACCCGTACGTGGTGACCCGCCTCCTGGTCAACACCTGCTGCGCCGCCCTGGAGAAGGCCGGCCTCGTCTGAGCCGCCTCCCCCTGCCGCACCAACCGCCGGGCCTCCCCTCCGCTGCCGAGGGGAGGCCCGGCGGCCGTTCGCCGTCCGCCGCCCGGCGGGGGTCCTTCCCGGCGCGGTCGCGGGGGAGTACTGGCGCGGGTGTTCCGGCCCCGGTGTTCCGGCCCCGGTGGGCTGATGTGGGTGTTCTGGCACGGGTGTTCTGACGCGGATGTCTTGTCCAGCGGGGTGGGAGTCCCGGAGAATCGGGCCATGACCGCTCCGGCCCCCTTCCTCCCTGTACGGCGACTGCACGTCGACCTGGGACGGGTGTGCACGGCCGGTTGTCGCCGCTGACGCGAACCAGGTCCACCAGCAGCCGGCAACCACCGCCAGGAGCGTGTCCGTCCATGTCCCTCACCTTTCACTGGTTCCTCCCCACCAACGGCGACAGCCGGCAGATCGTCGGCGGCGGGCACGGCTCGACGCCCGGCGCGGCCGGCTCCGACCGGCCGCCGAGCATCGCCTACCTCGGCCAGATCGCCCGCACCGCGGAGCAGTTGGGCTTCGAGGGGGCGCTGACCCCGACCGGCGCGTGGTGCGAGGACGCCTGGCTGACCACGGCGATGCTGACCCAGGTGACCGAGCGGCTGAAGTACCTGGTGGCGTTCCGGCCCGGCCAGATCAGTCCGACCCTGGCCGCGCAGATGGCGGCGAGCTACCAGCGGCAGTCCGGCGGACGGCTGTTGCTCAACGTGGTGACCGGCGGGGAGTCGGCCGAGCAGCGCGCGTACGGGGACTTCCTGGACAAGGACGCCCGTTACGCCAGGACGGGCGAGTTCCTGTCCATCACCCGTCGGCTCTGGGCCGGGGAGACGGTCGACCACGACGGCGTCCATCTGCGGGTCGAGCGGGCCATCCTGAACCGGCTCCCGGACCAGGTGCCGCCGGTGTACTTCGGCGGGTCCTCCCCGGCGGCGGGCGACGTCGCCGCCCGGTACGCCGACGTCTACCTGACCTGGGGCGAACCGCCCGCGCAGGTCCGCGAGAAGATCGCCTGGATCCGCGAACTGGCCGCCGCCCAGGGCCGGGTCGTCCGCTTCGGCATCCGGCTGCACGTGATCACCCGGGACACCTCCGCCCAGGCCTGGGCGGAGACCGAGCGGCTGCTGGCGTCGATGGACCCGGCGCGCGTCCGGGAGACCCAGCGCGCCCTCGCCGAGAGCGAGTCGGAGGGCCAGCGCCGGATGCTCGCGCTGCACGGCGGCTCGGCCGAGCGGCTGGAGATCCACCCCGGGCTCTGGGCCGGCATCGGCCTGCTGCGGGGCGGCGCGGGCACGGCCCTGGTCGGCAGCCACCGGGAGGTCGCGGACCTCATCACCGAGTACCACGAGCTGGGCATCGACGAGTTCGTGCTCTCCGGGATCCCGCACCTGGAGGAGGCGTACTGGTTCGGCGAGGGCGTGCTGCCGCTGCTCGCCGCCCGCAACCTCTGGACCCGACCGTGACCGGGGCGGCGGGCCCGTAGGGTCACCGGTCCACCGGCCCGCCGCCCCTTCGGCTCCGATCAGGGGATCCTGAACTCCTGGGACTTGTTCCCGGCGGTGCAGGTGACCATGGTGACCTGGTTGCCCGCGCCGTTGTCGGTCATGCACGCGGAGCCCATGTAGTCCGCGAGACGGAAGGCGCCCGGCGTGCTCCCGGCACTGACCTTCCAGTTGCTCAGGACGCTGAAGCCGCCCGAGAGCGTCACCCGCCCGTCGGTCTCCTGGACGAGCGGCGCGCCGCTCAGGTTGCACGGGTAGAGGTGGTACCAGCCGCCCGGGTCCGGGTCCGAACGCACCCAGCCGTAGGCGGTGTTGCCGCCCATGATCACGGACTGGCCGGCCGACGGGGTGTCCTTGGACAGGCCGAGCTTGAGGCCGGAGGCCACGCTGACGATCGGCCCCCACTTGGTGCCGCCGCAGCCCGGCGGCGTGACGGGCGTCTGCGGCGGGGCGCTGGTGGCCGCCGGCTGGGGGTTGGGCTGCGTGCCCGGCTGCGTTCCGGGAGCGGGCTGGTTCCCGGCCCCGGCCGTGCCGGCCGCCGGGGCCGGGACGCCGGCCGGCGGCTGGGTCGCGCGCGGGGTGCCGCCCGCTCCGGTCGCGCCGCCGCCGTTCGCCGCACCGGTGCCGCCCGGCGCAGGCGTGGACTGCTGGGCGCCGGGGGTCGCGGTGGCGCCGGGCGCGGTCGGGGTGCCGGTCGGCGCGGGGGTGGTCGGCGGCGGGGTCGTCGCGTTCACGGCCGACGGCGTCGGCCCGCCGGGGTTCGCCGGGCCGGAGACCGTGACGGACGGCTGCGCCCCGGGCGTCTTCGCCTCGGAGGTGAAGGGCGTGCGGTCGATCAGCAGGACGGTCGCGGTGCCCGCCGTGATGATCACCGGTATGACGATGGGGACGAGGAAGCCGCGCCGCCGCCGACGGGTGCCGGGTTCGGTGGCGTCCCGGGACTCCACCTTGCCGACGTCGGCCGCGGCGACGGCGGGCGTCGCGGGTATCACCGGAACGACCGGTGGTGCCGGCAGCGCGGGGGCGCCGGGAGCGGCGGCGATCGCGGCCCGCGCCGCCGCGGCCATCGCGCCGGCGTCGGCGAAGCGGTCCTCCGGCTTCTTGGCCAGCGCGGTGGCGATCAGCCCGCGCACCGCCTCCGGAACGGCCGCCGGCAGCTCCGGAGCGGGCTCCCGGATGTGCTTGAGGGCGACCTCCAGCACGCTCTCGCCGACGAACGGCGGCTGTCCGGTGAGCAGTTCGTAGCCGACCACGCCGATCGAGTAGAGGTCCGAGGCCGGGGTGATGGCCTGCCCCTCGGCCTGTTCGGGGGCCATGTAGAGCGCCGTCCCGATCACCGCGTGGGAGGCGGTGATCCGGGTGCTGGCGACCGCCCGCGCGATGCCGAAGTCGGTCACCGTCACCCGGCCCTCGGACCGGACCATCAGATTGGACGGTTTGACGTCGCGGTGCACGATCTCCCGCCGGTGGGCGGCGTGCAGGGCGTCCAGCGCGGTGGCGAGCAGCCCCAGGGCCCGTTCGGGCGGCATCGGCCCGCTCTCGGCGAGCACCTTGTCCAGCGGCTGCCCGTCGATCAGCTCCATCACGATGTAGGCGACCCGGTCGTCCCCGGCGTCCTCGCCGCTCTCGCCGTAGTCGTGGACGTCCACGATGCCGGGGTGCTTCAGCGCCGCGAGCAGCTGGGCCTCGCGCCGGAACCGCTTGACGAAGGCGCCGTCCTCGACCAGTCCCGGATGCAGGATCTTCACGGCGACCTGCCGTGCGAGCACCTCGTCGTCGGCGCGCCAGACGGAGCCCATGCCCCCGCCGCCGATCCGCTCGGTCAGCGTGTAACGCCCCCCGAGCACCGTCCCCCGGCTGCTCATGCTCTCTGCCCCCACCTGTCATGCCCCGGCCCAACAGCCCCACTGGTCGCACAGTCTGCCAGAGGGCACCGGGCCCCCGTCCGCGCGCGTGCCCATGCTACGGACCGCCCCCGACGGACCGTCAGCGGGCCTGCGGGCAGCGGGCGCGCCGGGAATCGGCGGCTCCCACGGCCGCCGGCTCCGGGAGCGGCCTCCCGGCCGTCCGCCGGTACCGGCCGGGCGGGCCGTCCCGCCGGGCATCGGGCCTGAGTAGGGTGGGTGCGACAGCACATCGAACCCGACCAAGGAGCAGACGTGAGCGTGCCGGCGTCCATCGCCCTGCAGCAGGAGATCGCCCGGGAGCTGGAGGTCGCCGAGACCTTCCACGCCGAGAAGGAGATCGAGCGCCGGGTGGCCTTCCTCGCCGAGCGGCTGACCTCCACCGGTCTGCGCGCCCTCGTGCTCGGCATCAGCGGCGGTGTCGACTCCACCACCGCCGGTCGGCTCTGCCAGCTCGCCGTCGAGCGCGCCCGGGCCGCCGGGCACGAGGCGCGGTTCTACGCGATGCGGCTGCCCTACGGGGTCCAGGCCGACGAGCACGACGCCCAGCTCGCGCTCTCCTTCATCCGGCCGGACCACCTGCTGACCGTCGACATCAAGCCCGCCAGCGACGCCGCGCTCGACGCCGCCGTGGCCGCCGACGTGGCCTTCCGCGACGCCGGCCACCAGGACTTCGTGCTCGGCAACATCAAGGCCCGCCAGCGCATGATCGCCCAGTACGCGGTGGCTGGCGCGCACGACGGCCTGGTCGTCGGCACGGACCACGCCGCCGAGGCGGTCTCCGGTTTCTTCACCAAGTTCGGCGACGGCGCGGCCGACCTCGTCCCGCTCACCGGCCTGACCAAGCGCCGCGTGCGCGCCGTCGCGGACGCCCTGGGCGCCCCGGCCGAGCTGGTCCGGAAGGTCCCGACCGCCGACCTGGAGACCCTCGCCCCGGGCAAGGCCGACGAGGACGCCCTCGGTGTCACCTACGACGACATCGACGACTTCCTGGAGGGCAAGCCGGTCGCCGAGGAGACCTTCGAGACGATCGTCCGCCGCTACCGCCTCACCGACCACAAGCGCCGCCTCCCGATCGCCCCGTAAGGCGGTCCACGGCCCACCACGCCGGCCTGCTCCGCCCGATAAACCCCTGGTCCCGGAGTGGGGTTCCGGCGAGGATGCCCGGTATGACGTTGCCGCTGCTCCTGCTCGATGTCGACGGGCCGTTGAACCCCTATGCCGCGAAGCGGCACCGGCGGCCGCACGGCTACGGGACGCACCGGGTGAAGCCCGACTGCTGGGTCGCCCGCTTCCCGCAGCGGCCCGCCGAGCGTGTGCGGCCGCTGCGGATCTGGATCAACCCGGACCACGGGCCCGAACTGCTGGCGCTGCGGTACGAACTGGTGTGGGCCACCACGTGGATGGACGAGGCGAACACCTTCATCGGGCCGCTGCTGGGGCTGCCCGTGCTGCCGTACATCCACTGGCCGGAGCTGCACCAGCAGGACCCGGACGGGCTGCACTGGAAGACCAGGAACCTGGTCGCCTGGGCCGCCGGGCGCCCGTTCGTCTGGGTGGACGACGAGCTGGGGCCGCAGGACGCGGAGTGGATAGCCGCGCACCACCCCGCGCCCGCGCTGACCCTGCACGTCGATCCCGAAATCGGCCTGGGCGAAAGCGACTTCACGGCGCTACGGGAGTGGGCGGAGGCGGTGGCATGAGGATCGGGACGGTGGAGCGGATCCGGCGGTACCCGGTGAAGTCGTTGCTGGGGGAGGAGCTGGGCGAAGCCGGCGTCTCCGAGCGCGGGCTGGACGGGGACCGGGCGCTGGGGCTGCTCGACGCCGCGAGTGGCCGGGTGGCGAGCGCCAAGAACCCGAGGCTCTGGGCGGAGATGCTCCGGTTCACCGCCGTGCTGCACCCCGGCGGCGTCGTGATCACCGGGCCGGACGGCCGGGCGGTGGGCGAGGGCGAACTGTCCGCGCTGCTGGGCCGCGAGGTCTCCCTGGTGAGCGAGCGCCCGCCCGGTGCGACCGTCGAACGGGCCGTGCCGGAGGAGGTGCTGTCACGCGGGATCGACAGGGAGGTCGCCGTCACCGAGAACGAGATCGGCCGCGCCGCTCCCGCCGGGGGCTTCTTCGACTTCGCCCCGCTGCACCTGCTCACGACCTCCACCCTGGACGCCGTGGCGACCGAGGCCGCCCGCTACCGCCCCAACCTGGTGATCCGCACCGAGGGCGACGGCTACGTCGAGAACGCCTGGGTCGGCCGCGAGCTGCGGATCGGCCCGGACCTCCGGTTGCGGGTGCTGGCCCCGACCCCGCGCTGCGCCGTCCCGACCCTCGTGCATGGCGAACTGCCGCGCAGCACGGCGGCCCTGAAGGTGCTCGCCGCGCAGAACCGGGTCGTGCCCCTGGAGGGGATGCCGGCGCTGCCCTGCGCGGGCGTCTATGCGCAGGTAGTGGAGCCGGGGAGGGTGCGGGTGGGGGACGCGGTGAGTCTCGGCTGATCACGGGGGTGGCGGTCGCCGCCGGACGAGGGCGGCGCCTGCCTCCGGTTCGCCGTGAATCCGCCGTGAAGGTGCGGCGTGGGTTGATCGACAGCGTCAATCACGGCTGATCAGACACCCGGGACGGCGTCCTTGGCGTTGGTGTGCCAGTTGGTGACGACCGGCTTGTCGACCTTGACGGAGCCGACGGGGATGCTCGCCGGGTCCGGGTCGCCGGCGCTGATGCCGATGATGACGTCCTTGAACTCGATGTTCTGGTCGGTGTTGGTGCTCTTCGGGTTGATCCCCACGTAGGCGACCGCGCTGCCGGTGAGGGTGATCGGCGCACCGGCGGCCTGTTCGGCGTTGCGGGCCTCGATGCCGCCCGAACCGAAGGCGATGACCGGGTGCGTCGCGGGCAGGACGCAGGTGATCCCGGCCTTGGCCTTGGCGGTGACCAGGATGTAGCCGCCCGCCTGGGTCTCCATCTTCGCCCCGAAGGTGAGGTCGTTGGTGCCGCAGGCCTGGCCGTAGCCGGTCTTGTCGCCCGGGCTCCCCGGGGCGGGCGCGGCCGGCGTGGTGGCCGTGGGCTTGGTGGACGCGGCGGGCGCGGCGGACTTGCCGGGCGCGGCGGGCGTGCCGGGGGCCGACGCGGACGGCGCGGCGGCGGGGGCGGAGGCGGCCGGGGGAGCGGTCGTCGGGGCGGCGCCGGCGGCGGGTGCGTCACTGTTCTCCGGGCCGCAGGCCGTCGCGGCGGCCGCGAGGGCGGTGACGGCGAGAGCGGTGAGGGCGATTCGCGAGCGCATGGGTGGTCCCAACTTCCGTCCGGCAGTGCGGTTTGTCGTCTGCCTCCACGGTAGGCCGGGCATGATCACCGGGTGGTTCGTGAAATGTCCCGGTCGTGTTTCAGCGGCCGGTGCCGGTCCGGACCGCCAGCACCGAGCCGAGCGCGTCCAGGAAACGGTCCGTCGTCCCAGGGTCCCGGACGGCGATCCGCAGCCAGTCCGGGCCCAGCCCGGGGAAGGTGTCGCCCCGTCGGACGGCGAAGCCGTGCTCGCGCAGCCGGGCGCGGACGGCGGCCGCGTCCGGCAGTTCGACGAGGACGAAGGAGGCGGCCGGCTCCCCGTGCACCCGGACGACGGGGAAGGCGGCGAGGCCCTTGAGCAGGTGGTCGCGGTGGAGGGCGAGGTCCTGGGCGGCCTGCTCGGCCTCGGCGAGCGCCGCGGGTGCGCTGCACACCTCGGCGGCGGCCAGCGCCGGGGTGGAGACCGGCCAGAGCGGCTGGGCGGCGCCGAGCGCGGTGATCAGGTCGGCCGGGCCGAGCGCATAGCCGATGCGCAGGCCCGCCAGGCCCCAGGTCTTCGTGAGGCTGCGCAGCACGACCACCCGGCCGGGCAGGTCCCGGACGGCGGCGAGGGATTCGCACTCGCCGGGCACGGTGTCCATGAACGCCTCGTCGATCACCAGGGTGCGACCGGGACGCGCCAGGGCGGCGACGGCGGCCGCCGGGTGCAGTACGGAGGTCGGGTTGGTGGGGTTGCCGAGGACGACGAGGTCGGCCTCCTCCGGTACCGCACCGAGCCGGAAGCCGTCCGAGGGTACGAGCAGTACCCGCTCCACAGCGTGCCCGGCGTCCCGCAGCGCCGCCTCGGGTTCGGTGAACTGCGGGTGCAAGACGACGACGTGACGGGGCGTCAGGACGCGCGCGAGCAGCACGAAGGCCTCCGCCGCGCCCGAGGTGAGCAGCGTCTCCGTGACCGGTCGGCCGTGCCGGGCGGCGACGGCGGCGCGGGCGGCCGTGCCGTCGGGGTACGCCGCGAGCTCGCCGAGCGTCGCCGCGAGGTGCTCACGCAGCCACTGCGGGGGTGTGCCGGTGCGGACGTTGACGGCGAGGTCGACCAGACCGGCCCCGTCGGCGCGCACCTCCGCGTCACCGTGGTGGCGGAGGTCATGGTCGGGGGTGGTCACGAGGGGTCTCCAACAACGGCATCGACGGGAAGGGACGGCCCGGGGACGCGGGCGAGCGGGTCGCGAGGCCCGGGGCGACCGCGAGCGGCCCGGGCGACCGCCACCGTCGCCGTCGCGGACTTCTGCTTGGGGACGACGAGTTCGCCGCCCGGCGCGCTCGCCAGGGCGGCGGCCTCCGCCACGCTCAGGGTGCCGACCGCCGATCCGACGGCGGCGGACGGGTTCGGGACGGCGAAGGCCGCGAGGGCCTCCGCCGGGTGCTCGTCCACCGGGAGGCCCAGCGCGGCGGCGGCGTGGCGGACGGCGGGGTGGTCGCCCTTGCCGGTGAGGGTCGCGAGCCGGGCGACGGAGCCGCTGGGCAATCCGGCCTCGCGCAGGGCCCGGTGGATCAGCCGCGTCACGTCGGACGGACCCGCCGCCGCGCGCAGGCCGACACCGACGACGAGGGCACCGGGAGCGAGGGCAGTGGGGGCGAGGCGGTCGGGGGCGAGGGCGCCGATGACGAGGGCACCGGAGGCGAGGCCGTCGGGGTCAGCCGGGCCGTCCGAGCACCGCGCGGCGACCGGTGAGCCGTCCGGCGCGCGGTCCAGGAGTTCGCCCGGGCCCCCGCCGCCGGTGTCGGCCCGGAAGGCCGGGCAACTGTCCGACCGCGCCGCGTGCGGCTGCTCGGCGGGTGCGTGACCCGCCGCGTCCAGGGCCGGCAGCCCGATCACGTCGCGTTCCCTTCACCCGGAGGCCGTTCGGAGGCCATGCGGAGGCCGTCAGGAGGCCGCCCGGCGGTCGTCCGGCGCTCCCCGGCGGCACTGCGGCAGCCGCTCGTCGGCCGACGAAATCCCACCACGGCGGCGACGGAGGGGTCAATCGGGGCCCGTGTGACCTCCGTCGCCGGGCGCCGGAGGGTGTTCGCCTGTTCTTCACCTTCCCTGAGCGGTCCACGCCACCGCCGCGCTCCTACTGTTTGCGGCGCTCCGACGCAGTCACGCACTGCGACCCGCACAGCACGACCCCCCACCCGGGTGTTCCTGCCGAACCCCGGTTCCCCCCGACGCACGGAGGACACCATGCCCTTCGCACGACTCCGCCCCCGCAACCCCCGCCGCACCCTGACCGCCCTCGGCGCCGGCCTCGGCCTGGTCGCCGGCTCGCTCGGCCTCTGGGCGGCCACCGGCACCGCACAGGCCGCGACCCTGCCGACGCCCGACCACGTGGTCGTCGTCGTCCTGGAGAACCACGCGTACTCGCAGGTCGTCGGCAGCTCCAGCGCCCCGTACATCAACAACACCCTGAAGGCGGGCGGCGCCACGCTGACCCAGTCGTTCGGGCTCACCCACCCGAGCGAGCCCAACTACTACCAGCTGTTCTCCGGCAGCGCGCAGGGGCGCACCGACGACAGCTGCGTGCCGGTCGGCTCGCTCACCGCCGCCAACCTGGGCTCCGAGCTGATCGCCGCCGGCAAGACCTGGGGCAGCTACAACGAGGGCCTGCCGAGCCAGGGTTCGACGGTCTGCAGCAGCGGCAAGTACGCCCAGAAGCACAACCCGTGGTTCGGCTTCAAGAACGTGCCGACCAACACCGCGTACACCTTCGCGCAGTTCCCGACCGACTACACGACCCTGCCCAAGGTGTCCTTCGTCGTGCCGGACCTCTGCAACGACATGCACGACTGCTCGGTCTCCACCGGCGACACCTGGCTGAAGAACAAGCTCGGCGCGTACGCGACCTGGGCCAAGACCCACAACAGCATCCTCGTCGTCACCTTCGACGAGGACAACCGCCTCTCCGGCAACCGCATCCCCACGGTCTTCTACGGCGAGCACGTCACGCCCGGCTCCACCACCGCCACCACCTACAACCACTACAACGTGCTGCGCACGCTGGAGGACCTCGCCGGGCTGACCACCCACGCGGGCAACGCCGCGTCCGCCGCGACCATCACCGGCATCTGGAACTGACCTCCCATGTACGTCGCGGAATCCCGCAGCTCCAAGGCCCCCGTCGACCCGGCCCTCCGGCCGGGCCGGCGGGCGGCCGCCGTCCCCGGCACCGTCCTGGCCCTGGGCACCGTCAGCCTGGTGACCGACATCTCCTCCGAGATGGTCAGCGCGGTGCTGCCGCTGTACCTGCTCACCGGGCTCGGCCTCTCGCCGCTCGGCTTCGGGCTGCTGGACGGCATCCAGAACGGGTTCAGCGCGCTGGTCCGGCTGGCCGGCGGCCACCTCGCCGACCGGCGGGGCGCGGACGGCGCGTCCCGGCACAAGGCCGTCGCGGTGGCCGGGTACGGCCTCTCGGCGCTCTGCAAGCCGCTGCTGCTGCTCGTCCACACCGTGCCGCTGATCGGCGCGGTGATCGCGGTCGACCGCACGGGCAAGGGACTGCGCACCGCGCCGAGGGACGCGATGATCTCGCTCGCCACCGAACCCGCGCACCGGGGGCGGGCGTTCGGGGTCCACCGGGCGATGGACACGGCCGGTGCGCTGATCGGGCCGCTCGCCGCCTTCCTCGTGCTCCGCCTGGCCGGCGGCCCGCTGCTCGCCGACGGCGGCCAACGGCACGGCTACGACGCGGTGTTCACGGTCAGCGCCTGTGTCGCGGTGCTCGGCGTGCTGGTGCTGCTGCTCTTCGTCCCGAACCGGCAGCCGGGCGAGACCGCGACGGCCACCGCCCCCCGGCTGCGCGACGGCCTCGCCCTGCTGCGCCTGCCCGGGCTGCGCCGGCTGACGTTCTGCGCGGTGCTGCTCGGCCTGACCACCGTGAGCGACTCCTTCCTCTACCTGCTGGTGCAGCGCCGGCTCGGCCTCGCCACCGACCTCTTCCCGCTGCTGCCGCTCGGCACGGCCGCGGGCTTCCTGCTGCTCGCCGTTCCGCTGGGCGCGCTCGCCGACCGGCTCGGCCGCCGCCGGCTCTTCCTCGCCGGTCACGGTGCCCTGCTGCTGGCGTACGGGCTGCTGCTCTCGCCGCTGGGCGGACTGCCGGCGGTGGTCTGCGTCCTGGTGCTGCACGGCGCGTTCTACGCCTCGACGGACGGCGTGCTGGCGGCCGCGGCGGCCGACGCGGTACCGGCGGAGCAGCGCGGCGCCGGGCTGGCCCTGGTCGGCACCGGGCAGGCGCTCGCCCGGTTCGGCTGCTCGCTCGCCTTCGGCGCGCTGTGGAGCGCGGTGGGCGGCACGGCCGCGCTCGGCTGGTCCGCGGCGGCGCTGGCCGGCTGCGTGCTGGCGGCCGCCTTCGTCCTGCGGGACGCCCCCAGGGACACCGCCTCCGGGACGCCCATCGCCGGGACGCCCACCGTCGGGACGCCCACCGCCCCGGGCGCGTCCGGAACCGCTCCCCCCTCCGATTCCGAGGTACCGTCGTGACCCCACCGCTCCAAGGCCGGACCAGGGTGCTGATCCTGCTGGTCGCCGTCGTCCTGCTCGGCGCCGTCGGCACCGGCGCCGTCCTGCACGCGGCCGACAACTCGACCCGCACCAAGCAGGCACAGCCCGGCGCTCCGGTGGTCACCCCCGGCCCGGTGTCGCTCCGCCCGCCGGCCGGCGGCCGCCAACTGGTGTTCCGCAACATGGCCTGGGGCCCGCACCTCGACGAGCTCGTCTCCGTACCGGCCGACCAGCCGGACGGCCCGCGGACCTCCTCGGGCGTGCAGTGCCTGCGCTTCTACGCGGCGGCCGGCACCGGCATCTGCCTCCGGGCCGAGCGCGGCGCGCTGCAGGACACCTACCGCGCCGTCGTGCTCGACGACCACCTGCGCGAGCTGAAGTCCTTCCCCGCCGCCGGTATCCCGACCCGCTCCCGGGTCTCGCCCTCGGGCCACCTCGCGGCCTGGACGGTCTTCGTCAGCGGCGACTCCTACGCCGGCACCGACTTCTCCACCCGCTCGTCGATCGTCGACGTCCGCGACTGGAACCTCCGGGAGAACCTGGAGACCTTCGCGGTGATCAAGGACGGCAAGCCGTACCAGGCGTCCGACGTCAACGTCTGGGGCGTCACCTTCGCCGACGACAACACCTTCTACGCCACCGTGGCCACCGGCGGCCGGACCCACCTCGTCCGCGGCGACCTCGCCGCCCGCACCCTCACCACGCTCCACGAGAACGTCGAATGCCCCTCGCTCTCCCCGGACGGCACCCGCATCGCCTACAAGAAGCGCGTCCCCGGCCTGTCCGAGGACTCGCCCTGGCGGCTCTACGTGCTCGACCTCGCCACCATGACCGAGACGGCCACCGCCGAGCAGCGCAACGTCGACGACCAGGCGGTCTGGGTCGACGACGCGACGCTGCTCTACGCGCTCCCCGGCGACTTCGGGGCCGATCTGTGGACCGTCCCGGCGGACGGCGGCGGTCTGGCCGAGCGGGTGCTCGAAGCCGCGGTGGCACCGGCCTATCCGGGCTGATCGGGCTGGGTGGTCCCACTCGGAACTTCGGGCGTAGGGTTCCACGTCGAGCAGTGAGAGCGGTGCGAGGCGGGGGAGCGGGGAGCGTTGAAGGAACAGGGGCGGGCTGCGCCCGAGCGGGTGGCCGGCGACTCCTGGCCCGCCCTGTCCGGCCGGCCGGTGCTGCGCCGCACGATCGCGGTGGGCCTGGTGCTCACCATCGCGCTGCTGGCGGCCCTCGCCGTCCGGGGCGTCAACGCTCTCACCCTGGGCCGGGGCGCGATCGAGACCGACCGGGACCGCGCCGAACTCCTGGCCGGCCTCCACCCCTCCCAGCACCCGGGCGCGGGCCGCTACTACGTCCCCGTGGGCGCGGTGTACACCCGCCTCGCCGACGGCGCGCCGGTCGCCTACCTGCACTACCGGCTGGCCGGCGGCCCGGACGTCGGCGTCGACGACTTCCTGCGGACCTACGACCTCCCGGCCCCCGGCCCGGTCGCCCCGCTGCCGTCCGACCTGACGGCGGCCCTGGGCGGCGACGAGCCGACCGAGGCCCAGGAACTGGCCCCGATGCCGGCGCCCTCGGCGAGCCCGACGCCCCTACCGGTCGCGACCCCGTCGGCCGCCGAACCCCCGACCGTCTCCGAACCGCCGTCGGAACCGGCCCCGGCCCCGGCTGAGCCGGTCGCCACCCCGTCGCCCTGCGCCTCGGACGACCCACCGCCCTCCGCCGACCCCGACACCGGGGCCGAGGCCACCCCGGCTCCCGACCCCGCCCCCGAGGCGGCCGAGCCCGTCGCGCCCCGGCCCGCGACGGGCCTCCGCTCCGCCGACGACCCGCCCACCCCGACCGAGACCCCCACCCCCAGCCTCACCCCCGCTCCCACCCCGACAGCCACCCACCCCGTCGCCGGCCGCCGGATCTACATCGTGACGGTCTCCAACGGCCTCTCGGGCGCCGCCGACATCTACGTCCGCGCCACCGGCTGAGACCGGTGAGACTGAGGACGACGGTCCACCGGGCGCGGACCGGCCGGGACGAGTACCGGGTGCTGACCGTCGAGCCCGGCGAAGGCCGCGCCGTGCTGGTCGACGGCGAGTGGTGGACGGACCTCTTCGCGGACCGCGCCGGTGCCCGCGACCTGGCCGCCGCCTGGGCACTCGCGGCACGCTCGCCTCGCTCGCTGATCCACCTGCCGCTGCGCTCCGGCCCCGCCCCCGGGTGCGCGGACGAGCACGCCGTCCTGCTGGACCTCGTACTGCTCCACCACGGCCTGGGCTTCCCACCTTCCCGCTGGAAGGAGGTCCGCGCCCGACTGAGCAAGGGCGGCACGCCGCACACCGCGGACCTCCCGGAGAGCGACTTCCCCGCCGAGGACGAGATCGACTACCCGAGCCACCACTACGCCGGATGGCGCGACGGGTTGCACTTCACCGGCGCGGCACGGACCCTCTTCCTCACCGGCACCGCACAGGCCTTCCGCTGGACGGGCACGCTGGTGCGCTCGCTGGACACCCGGGCCGCCCGGCTCGCCCCCACCCACTCCTGCGTCACTCTCGACCACGCCCCCGCCACCCCCACCAGCCGCCCCCCGAAGGGCACCTCCGGAAGGCTCCACATCGCGTACACCCCGCCCTGGTGACGGCGCTGTCGCCCGCTCCGCGACCCGGACGGCGCCGGCGCCGATACCGGAGCCACCGCTCGTACCCCTCTCCTGCGGCGCCGCGCTCAGGGCACCTCGCGATCGATGGTGAAGGCCATGACGCTTCCGGGCTGGAGGGGGAAGGGGAGCTGGACGAGACCGGCCAGATTGTTGAACGGTGCCGGAAAGGTGGCCCGGACGCTGGCGCCGTGTGCAGCGCCGAGCGAACTGATCTCCGACGCGTTGACGCCCAGTCGGGTCGGTCTGATCGCGGGATCGATCGTGAGCCGGTACTCGGCGTCGGTGACGTGACGGAAGATCTGGGCCTGGATGCGCACGCGTCGGTCACTGCCGACGTACTTCCGCGCCGTGACGCTCAGCTCGACCAGGTGGCCGGAGGTGACCTGGGCGTCGTGGGGCACCGAGAAGTGGTCGATCCTGGCCGTCCCGCCGGTGACGGCTTCGTGGGTCGGGGGCTTGCGTTCCAGCTCCCTGGTGTCCACCCGGACGGATCCGATCGCGAAGATCGCGGGGTCGTCCGGGTCGAGATTGTCGTCGATCATCCAGCGCAGCAGGATCTCCGGTCCGGTGAAGCGGTCCAGGCAGCCGTCGTCGTTGGAGGAGAGGCACGCGATGCTCACCGTTCTGGGGAGCGTCTCGATGCGGTAGGAGATTCGGAAGCTCTGGTACAGGTAGTCGGGGTGGGCGTCGCCCGGCGGCGGGGGCGCGAGCAGGCAGTCGTAGCGGTAGGCCGACAGCGCGCCGGCGAAGAGCGGATCGCGTACCGGGCCCAGGACGTCCTGCATGCCGCGAAGCACCGCGCTGTCGACCTGCTCGGTGGTCTCGCGGACGGTGAGCGACCCGATGGCCAGGGTCACCACCGCTGCCGACACGAACGCGCCGCCGATGAGGCTCAGGACCGTCGTCACCACCTGCTGGTGTGTCAGCAGGGATGCGGCCACGACGCAGGCCAGGCCGATGGACAGGGCGAGGACGTTGACCAGGACCAGAATCTTGCGCAATTGTCGTTCCCGTGACGCAGCCACGCGCACCCCCGCGGGCGGTGTCAGTGCGCCGCCGCTTCTGCGATGATCCGGACGATCCGCTCGGAGACCTCCCCGATCTCCTGCGCTGTACGAACGTTATCGGACTGACCATCCGTCAGGAAGACCAGTGCGACGGGTGTCATCGGGTGGAGGACGATCCCGGCGTCGTTCACGACGCCCCGGAGGCTACCCGTCTTGTGCCGCACCGGGAGGTCGTCGTCGAGGCGGGACGGGATCCGGTCGTTGCGGAGGTAGTTGACCAGATACCGCCGGAGGGGCTCCAGATGGGGAGTCCGCTCGATGTGCTCGACCAGTCGCAGCGTGTCCTCCGCGGTCGTGGTGTTCGCCCGGCCCAGGGGTCCGAGCTCCCGCTCGGAGAAGCCGGCCGGGAAGGCCGTGGAGGTCAGTTGCAGGTCCTTGATCGTCGCATCGACCCGCTCCTGTCCCAGGAGGCCCCGGATGTACTCGGCCGCCGGGTTGTCGCTGGTCACCAACGAGAAGCCGCACAACTCCCGTACGGTGATTGCCGATGCTGCATCCAGCGCCTGCAGGATGCTCGGATACATGGTGCCCGGCAGGTCGCCGACCCGGACGCGTGCGTCCATGTCGAGGTCGCCCCGCCGTCCGGCCTCGAACAGTGCGACGCCGAGGATCATCTTGGCCAGGCTCGCGGCGGGCAGTACCCGGTCCGGGTCGTGCGCGACGGTGAGCTGCGGTCCACCGAGGGTCTTCACCAGGACGCTGCGGACTCCCGCGCCGTCGCCGCCCTCCGCGAATGCCTCGACCTGCGCCTCAACGGCGGCGCGCACTGCACCGGAATCGACCATCTGGGCCATCCATTCCTCACGGCGACGGTGTTTGTCAGTCGTCTACCCGACTGTCGGGCTCTCACGCGGTGCGAGGAGGCCCGGTTGGGCGGAGACCCTACGGGACGCGACCCGATCGAGGGGTGTCGGCTCACCTCCAGGGGGCGCGGCGGGCCACGGTGAGGAGGGTGGGGCACGATGCAGTGGCCGAGCACGGTCCCGGCGACGGCTGCGGAGCCTGGGGTCGGGGCGACGCCTGGTCAGCCGGGTTGGCCGGGCGGTCCGTTCGCCTCGGGCCGCCCGGTCGGGGTGGGTCAGGTGATGGTGACGTCGACGCCCATCTGTTCGGCTCCTGGGGTGCCGGCGATGTCGAGGGTGACTCCGCTCCAGGTGCCGTCGGGCTCGTTGAGGGCCGGTGCGGTGTGCTGGCCGATGCCGGTGTTGCCGAGGGCCGGGTAGAGGTCGGTCCGGTCGCCCCGGTTGCCGGTGCCGAAGATCTTCCCCAGGTCGTTGCGGCCGTCGGCCTGCATCAGCGCGATGGCCAGGTGGTGTTCGTCGTTGACGTTGTCGATGGCTTCGTCCACCACGTAGGCGGCGACGCCCTGGGAGGGCAGGAACTCGTCCTGCCCGCGCTGGCGGCGGTACTCGACGATGATGTACTGGCTCTCCTTCATCCGCTGGGGGTTGCGGACGAACAGCAGGTCGCCGCCCTCGGCGACGGGCCGCAGCGCGATGCCGGTGGTGGTGCTGGAGACCTCCTGCGGGGTGGTCCAGCCGTGGAACATCCGCAGCATGCCGTTCGGGAAGACGGGGGTGACGCCGTCGTTGCCCCAGGAGCCGCCCGCCATCAGGCAGTAGTCCCCGAGGCCGTTGGAGGTCGTCGCCTCGACGCGGCCGGTGTCGTAGAAGTCGGCCCAGCGGGCGGCCAGGTGGCCCCACTCGTGGGCGCAGACGCCGACCGCGCAGTCCTCGGGGACGGTCAGGAAGGTCTGCACCCGCAGGCCGGGCGCGACCAGCACGCCGTCCTCGCCGGGCGGGTTCCACTTGAGGCTCCAGATGTCGCCGGGGCGCTCGGTCTGTTCGGCGCCGGAGCCGGCGTGGACGATGAACAGCGCGGTGACGAGGCCCTCGCCGAGGGCGTCGTAGCCGGCGGAGAAGTCGATGCCCTGGTCGAGCGCGAGTCGCAGCGCGTCGGCCGCCATGCCCTGGGAGTTCCGGGGCGGGTTGCCGGTGCCGGACTGGTTGTCGGTGTAGAAGGAGAGCGGCTGCGGCAGGCGGAACCAGCCGTGCACCTCGCCCTGGATGTCGATGCCGTGCTCGGTCGGGTGGGCGGCGTCGAATCCGCTGACCAGGCGGTAGTAGTCGCGCATCGAGCCGGTCGTGAAGGTGTCGGCACTGAACAGCATCTGTTCGAAGTGGCCGACGGTGTGCTCGGGGCTGTGCGGGTGGTCGGGGAAGTCGACCAGCAGCACCAGGGTGCGGATGGTGCCGCGCAGCTTCTTGGTCGGACGGGTGATCAACTGGGCCCCGGTGCTGGGGCCGGGGCGGACGGCGCCGTCGTCGAGGCCGATGACGTTCTCACCGCGCCGCCGGGAGCGCCAGACGTAGTAGTACTGCTCGAAGGTGAGGCTCGCCGGGATCCGCCGGTGTTCGACGAGGTCCTGGTAGCGGGCCCGGAGTTGGGCGAAGGCCTTGGGGGACAGCGGTACCGGGCAGGCGTGCCGGTGGCCGGTGGGGTTGAGGGGGTGGTGATACTGCGGGGTTAAGGTGTGACGCATCGTGACGGCTCCTTTGAGCCAGCTCACTCCGCGGGGGAGCATGGCGACCCCGCCGAGCGGGCGGTCGCCGGCAATCGGTCGGCTCGCCAAAGGCGGTCGGGTCTGGCCGGTACCGGTTGCGAAATGGGCGATTTGCGGCTATCAGCACTATTCTGACGCTCCGCATGGGCAAAGCACCAGACCCGGGGGTACGCCGGTTCGCTCAGCCCGCGCGGTACGCGGCCGCGGCGGCCGCGAACGAGGCGGCGAGCTGCGGTGATCCTCCCCAGTGCAGGTGCAGATACGAAGCGTGAACGTTGCCCAGCGTGCCCCCGGTGAAGCCCTCGGTGTGCGGCCCGGTCGGCAGTCGCCAGCCCCAGGCGGGCCGTTCCCCGGCGCCGGGCTCGCAGACCGTGCGGTGGAACTCGTGCCCGCGCACCCGGGTGCCGGTCGGTGCCAGCGGCGAGTCGGTCAGCGCGACGGCCTCCCGGTATCCGAGGGTCAGCCGCTCGGTCATCCGGGCCGAGGTGTCCAGTACGCCGCACATCGGCAGGCCGTCCAACTCCCGCCCGAGGTAGAGCAGTCCGGCACACTCGGCGGCGATCGGCGCGCCCGAGGCGGCGAACGCGGCGATCGCAGCGCGCAGCGTCCCGTTCGCGCTGAGTTCCCGGACGTACAGCTCGGGGAAGCCGCCGCCGATCACCAGGCCGGCGGTGTCTGCGGGCAGCGCGTCGGCGTGCAGCGGGTCGAACGGCACCACCTCGGCGCCGGCCGCGGTGAGCAGTTCGGCGTTCTCGGCGTACGAGAAGGAGAATGCGGCGCCGCCGGCCACGGCGATCCGGGGCGCGCCGGCCACCCGCTCGACCTCGGCGGCCGGGTCCCACGGCGTGGCGTCCAGCGGAGGAGCCGTCCGGGCCAGCGCCAGGACGGCGTCCAGGTCGACCGACGCGGCGACCAGCTCACCCATGTCGGCGACGGCCCGCAGCGCCTCGGCCGAGCGCTCGACGGCCGGGATCAGGCCGAGGTGGCGGGACGGTGTGGCGACCGCCGCCGAGCGGCGCACCGCGCCGAGCACCGGCACCCCGGAGCCCTCCTCCAGGGCCTCGCGCAGCAGCAGTTCGTGCCGGTCGGAGGCGACCCGGTTGAGGATCACCCCGGCCAGTCGGACCTCCGGGTCCCAGGAGGCGAAGCCGTGCACCAGCGCGGCCACCGAGCGGGACTGCGAGGAGGCGTCCACCACCAGCACCACGGGTGCCCGCAGCAGCTTGGCGACGTGGGCGGTGGACGCCAGCTCGCCGCGTCCGGAGGCGCCGTCGAACAGCCCCATCACGCCCTCGACCACCGCGACGTCCGCCCCGGCGGCGCCGTGCAGGAAGAGCGGCGCGATGCGCTCCGGCCCGCACATGAAGGCGTCCAGGTTGCGGCCCGGCCGGCCGGCGGCCAGGGCGTGGTAGCCCGGGTCGATGTAGTCCGGGCCGACCTTGTGCGGCGAGACGGCCAGACCGCGCGCGGCGAGCGCGGCGATCAGGCCGGTGGCGACGGTGGTCTTGCCGGAGCCGGAGGACGGCGCGGCGACGACGAGACGGGGGACGCTGTTCAAGGCTCTACTGCTTTCGCGGACTCACGGACGTGTCACGGGCTTCACGGGCTTCACGGACTTCGCCGGCTTCACGGGCGGCACGGACCCGAGGGAACGCACGGGCCGCACGGACCCGAGGGAACCCACGGGCCGCACGGACCCGAGGGAACCCACGGACCCGAGGGAACCCACGGCCCCGAGGTGACGCACGGATCCCGCGAAGCCCGCCGGGCTCACCACTCGATGCCGCGCTGGCCCTTGCGGCCGGTGTCCATCGGGTGCTTCACCTTGGTCATCTCGGTGACCAGGTCGGCGGCCGAGGTCAGCGCCTCGGTCGCGTACCGGCCGGTGATGACCACGTGCTGGCTGCCCGGGCGGTCCTTCAGCACGGCGACCACCTCGTCCACGTCCACCCAGCCCCAGTGCATCGGGTAGGTGAACTCGTCCAGCACGTAGAAGCGGTAGGTCTCGGCGGCCAGGTCGCGCTTGACCTGCTCCCAGCCCTCCTTGGCGGCCGCCTCGCTGTCCATCTCCATCTCGGTGGAGCGCTGGATCCAGGACCAGCCGGAGCCCATCTTGTGCCAGTCGACGGTGCCGCCCTCGCCGGAGGCGCCGAGCACACGCAGCGCGTTCTCCTCGCCGACCTTCCACTTCGCGGACTTGACGAACTGGAACACTCCGATCGGCCAGCCCTGGTTCCAGGCCCGCAGCGCCATGCCGAAGGCGGCGGTGGACTTGCCCTTGCCGGGGCCGGTGTGGACGGCGGTGATCGGCTGGGTGCGGCGCTGGCGGGTCGTCAGGCCGTCGTCGGGCACGCTCTCGGGGACTCCCTTGGGCATGTGGATCAGGCCGCCTTTCGCGTCGGGGTGGCTCGGTTGGCACGGTTGTCGCGGACGAGCGAGGCCACGCCCTCGGCCCGCAGCTCGTCCAGGGTCACGGCGGTGGCGCCCAGCCGGGCGGCCAGGGTGCGGGCCAGGCCGAGCCGCACCGGGCCGGCCTCGCAGTCCAGCACCACGCTCGCCACGCCCTGGGCGGTGAACAGTCCGGCCGCCTGGTGGGAGCGCGCGACGGCGTCGCGGGAGCCGGTCGCCCGGCCGTCGGTCACCACGACCAGCAGCGGACGGCGGTGCGGGTCGCGCATCCGCTCGACCCGCAGCACCTCGTGGGCCCGCAGCAGCCCGGCCGCCAGCGGGGTCCGGCCGCCGGTCGGAAGCGACTCCAGCCGGGCCGCGCCCACCTCGACGGAGGAGGTCGGCGGCAGGGCCAGCTCGGCGCTCGCGCCGCGGAAGGTGATCATGCCGATCTTGTCCCGGCGCTGGTAGGCGTCCATCAGCAGGGAGAGCACGGCGCCCTTGACGGCGGTCATCCGCTGCCGGGCCGCCATCGAACCGGAGGCGTCCACCAGGAACAGCACCAGGTTGGACTCGCGGCCCTGCCGGACCTGCTCGCGGAAGTCGTCCTTCTGCAGCAGCAGCGCGCGCGAGTCCCGCCCGCGTGCCACCTGGTGCGGCGCGGCGGCCCGCAGGGTGGCGCTCAGGTGCAGCCGGGCCAGGCGCCCCTGCGGGCGGCGGGCGCGGATGGTGTGGCCGCCGTCGGTCTCGGCGGGGGAGCGGCGGCCCTGGGCGCCCTTCCCGGTGCCCTCCACCTTGAACAGCCGGGTGCGGTACGGCTCGCCGGCCGCCACCGGCGCGGTCTGCGGCGCGCCGCCCCGGCCCTGCTGCGGGAAGGCCTCCGGCTCGGCCGGCGCCTGCGGCTCGGGCCCGGCGGCCGCGGAGCCGTCGGGCGTGTCCGCGGGCGCGGGCGCGCCGCCGCCACCGTCGGGGCCGCCACCGTCGGGGCCGCCGCCGTCGGGGCCGGGGCCGTCGGGGCCGGGGCCGTCGTCCTCGGGGCCGCTCCCCTCGGGGCCCTCGCCGGGCTGCTCCCCCTCCGACGGTCGCTCCGCGGGCTCGGGCTCCTCGGGCCCGGCGTGCTCCTCCAGGGTCCGCTCCAACTGTTCCTCGTCCAGCCCCGGCGCGTCGAAGGGGTTGCGCCGGCGGCGGTGCGGCAGGGCCAGCTGCGCGGCCTTGCGGACGTCCTCCTCCAGCACCTGCGTCCGGCCCGCCCAGGCGGCCAGCGCGACGGCGGTGCGGGCCATCACGATGTCCGCGCGCAGCCCGTCCACCTCGAAGGCGGCGCAGACGGCGGTGATCTGGCGCAGCGCCGTGTCGGTCAGCTCCACCTCGGGCAGCAGCTCCCGGGCCGCGGTGATCCGCCCGGCGAGCGCGCGCTCGTCCTCGGCGAACCGCGCGGCGAACCCGGCCGGGTCGGCGTCGTACGCCAGCCGGCGGCGGACCACCTCGGCGCGCTCGGCCGGCTCCCGGGTGGCGGCGATCTCCACGGTCAGGCCGAACCGGTCGAGCAGCTGCGGGCGCAGCTCGCCCTCCTCCGGGTTCATCGTGCCGACCAGCAGGAACCGCGCCGCGTGGCGCACCGAGACGCCCTCGCGCTCCACGTAGGAGCGGCCCATCGCGGCCGCGTCCAGCAGCAGGTCCACCACGTGGTCCTGGAGCAGGTTGACCTCGTCGATGTAGAGCACGCCCCGGTGCGCCCGGGCCAGCAGGCCCGGCTCGTACGCCTTCACGCCCTCGGCCAGCGCGCGCTCCAGGTCCAGCGAGCCGACGATCCGGTCCTCGGAGACGCCGACCGGCAGCTCGACCAGCCGGGCCGGGCGGTGGGTCTCGTCGGCGCCGTCGTGCGCGCCGTCCGGGCAGGCCGGGTCCGGCGCGGCCGGGTCGCAGGCGAAACGGCAGCCGTCGACGGCGGCGATGGACGGGAGCAGACCGGCCAGCGCCCGCACCATGGTCGACTTGGCGGTGCCCTTCTCACCCCGTACCAGCACGCCGCCGACGGCCGGGGAGACCGCGTTGAGCAGCAGCCCGAGCCGCAGGTCGGCCATTCCGACGATCGCGGTGAAGGGGTAGCGGACGTCACTCATGATTCTCCAAGGGGGCCCCGGGCGGCAGGAACGGCAGCGAACCCGCGGCCGGCACCCCGCCCTCGATCAGCTTCCACAGCGCGTCGGTGTCCGCGTGCTCCTCGATCAGGTCGCCCAGCCGGTCCAGCCGGGCCTCGCGCGCCTCGGCGAACGAGGTGTCCGGCGCGGGCACGAACGCCCGGCCCGACAGAGCGGCGACCTCGCGCAGCAGCGCGCGCCGGAAGCCGTCGTTCTCCAGCGCGCCGTGCCAGGTCGTGCCCCAGACCGCCCCCACCCGGCAGCCGTCCAGGAACGGCTCTCCGCCCTCCACGGTGACGATCCCGTGGTGGATCTCGTACCCCTGGACCGGCTGCCCGTAGGCCTCGCCGACCGGTCGGCCGAGCACCTTCTCGGCGCCGAACCGGACGTGCGTCGGGAGCAGCCCGAGGCCGTCGACGGCACCGGCCTTCGACTCGACCTCGTCGTGGATGGCGCGCGCGAGCATCTGGTAGCCGCCGCAGACGCCGAGGACCGGCAGCCCGAGCGCGGCCCGGGCCCTGAGGGCCGGCTCCAGGCCGCGCTCGCGCAGCCAGGCCAGGTCGGCCACGGTGGCCCGGGTGCCGGGCAGGATCACCAGGTCGGCGTCGGCCAGCTCCTCGGGCCGGGTGGCCCAGCGGACCAGCACCCCGGGTTCCTGGGCTAGTGCGTCCACGTCGGTGAAGTTGGACAACCGGGGGAAGCGCACCACGGCCACCCGCAGCACGTCGGCTCCGAGCGGCCCGCGCCCCTCGGCGCGGTCCACCACGGTGGTCAGGTCCAGGGAGTCCTCGGCGTCCAGCCAGAGCCCGGACAGCATCGGCAGGGTGCCCAGCACCGGACGGCCGGTCAGCTCGCGCAGCATCTCCAGCCCGGGCGCCAGTAGCCGCGCGTCGCCGCGGAACTTGTTGACGAACCAGCCCGCCACATGGCGCTGGTCCTGCTCCGACAGCAGCGCCAGCGTCCCGTACATCGCGGCGAACACGCCGCCGCGGTCGATGTCGCCGACCACCACGACCGGCAGGCCGGCGGCGGTGGCCAGGCCCATGTTGGCGATGTCCCGGTCCCGCAGGTTGATCTCGGCGGGCGATCCGGCGCCCTCGCAGACCACCACGTCGTAGCGCCGGCGCAGGTCGGCCAGGCACTCCAGCGCTCGCTCCAGCAGGACGGGCTTGCGGTCGCGGTAGTCCAGCGCGCCGACCTCGGCGACCGCCCGGCCGAGCAGCACCACCTGGCTGCGGCCGTCCGCGCCGGGCTTCAGCAGCACCGGGTTCATCGCCGCCTCGGGCTCCACCCGGGCCGCCTGGGCCTGCATCGCCTGGGCGCGGCCGATCTCGGCACCGTCGGCGGTGACGAAGGAGTTCAGCGACATGTTCTGCGCCTTGAACGGCGCCACGGCGACGCCCTGACGGGCCAGCCAGCGGCAGATGCCCGCGGTGACCACGCTCTTGCCGGCGTCCGAGGTCGTCCCGGCGACCAGCAGTGCGTTGCTCATGCGCTCCCCCTTCTCGTCCCCGCCTTGAGTGCCTGCACGACGGCGTGCCCGGCGACGGTCGTACCCAGTGCGAGCAGTCCCACCCGGCGGGAGAGCCGGCAGGCGCGCTCGATGTCGTCCACCGTCACCGGTCGCAGCTCGCCGCCCAGTACCGGCCGGTGCTCGACCCGGGCGCCGTACCGCAGGGTGCCGCCGAGCCGCACGCCGACGGCGCCGGCGAAGGCCGACTCGGCCTGGCCCGCGTTGGGGCTGGGGTGGGCGGAGCCGTCCCGGCGCCAGACCCGCCAGGCCGTCCGGGGCTCGGGCGCGGCGGCGACGGTCAGCAGCGCGGTCAGCCGCGCGCCCGGCCAGCCCGCCACGTCGTCCAGCCGCGCCGAGGCCCAGCCGAACCGGGCGTGGCGCGGCGAGCGGTGGCCGACCATCGCGTCCAGGGTGTTGACCGCGCGGAACGCCAGCAGCCCGGGCGTGCCCGCGAGGGCGCCCCAGACGAGTGCGTTGACCACGGCGTCGGCGGTGTTCTCGGCGACCGACTCGACCACCGCGCGGGCGATCTGCCCCTCGTCGAGGGCGCTCGGGTCCCGCCCGCACAGGTGCGGCAGCCGCTGCCGCGCCGCCGCGAGGTCGTGCGCGGCGAGCGAGCGTCCGATCGTGCGGGCCTCGCGGGTGAGCGAGGTGCCGCCGAGCACCGTCCAGGTCGCGGCGGCGGCCAGCGCGGCCCGCCCGAGCGGCCGGCGGCCCAGGGTGCGGTCGGCCGCCAGCGCGCCGGCCGCGACGGTGCCCACGCAGAGCGCCGTGAAAGCCGTTCCGACGGCGCGGTCGTCCCGCCAGATCCGCCGCTCCAGCCGGCCGGCCGCACCGCCGAAGACGGCCACCGGGTGGCCGAGGCGCGGGTCGGCGAAGCGGGCGTCGGCGAGGTACCCGGCCGCGGCCCCCAGGGTGAAGGCGGCGGCGCGGGTCAGCGGGCGCACGGTGGACAGCAGAGGGCTCGGAAGGTCGGGGCAGCCTGCATCGCGTGCGTGTCCTCACTCAGGGTCCGCGCCCTGGATCGACGTACCGGGGGCGAGAGTCTCCTGGCTTCCGGGTCGAACGCACCCCCGGGCCCGGCGGCGGCTTCTGACGGCCCGCCGCGATGGGCCCCCTCCGGCGCCGTGGCCGGCGGAGGAGGGACTCCGAGTGTGCTCCCCGGTGACAGTGGCGGGACCGCGCCGGACTCGCACCGGCTTCCTCTGCATGCCTCCGTTTGGCTGAAGGATCCCATCACGCGGCCGAACCGTGCGTCAACCAAGGTCACGGAGGGGTTGGTCACAGCGGAGCCGGGCCGCCCGACCCCGTCGCTACCTCCGATCGGCACCCCCCGCAGGGGCATGACAGCCTGTGCGATCGTCCAGTCACCCAGAGGAGCCTCCGGGTCCGCTTCGTGTGTTCGGCGGCTGGGGGGCGGCCGGACCGCCCCCTACCGTCGGGCCATGCGACGCAGACAGCCACCCGCCGTGCCCCCGGTGCCCTTCTCGCCCGCGGCCGCCCGCGCGCACCGCGCCGGCCTCGGGCTGACCCCCGAGCAGGTGGTCGAGGGCATGGCCGCGCACGGCGTCCGGCTGCTGCCCTCCCACGTGCTCGGCTGGGAGAGCGGCGAGCTGCGCCCCGCCGAGGACGAGTTCATCGCCCTGGCCCGGGCGCTCTGGTGCCCGCCGGCCCAGCTGATGGGCGTCCGCCCGGCCCGGCTGCGGGACTTCCGGGTCGCCCGGGAGCTCAACCAGGAGAGCGCGGCCCACCGGATCGGCCTCGCACTGGACCGCTACCAGCGGGCCGAGGCGACCGGTCAGTGGGACGGCGACCAGGAGCAGACCCACGCGCTGGCCCAGGTGCTCGGCACGACCCTGCGCGAGCTGGTCGCGGTGACCGGCCGGGCGCAGGAGCTGGACCGGCGGCTGCGGCAGTGCGTGGACGGCCGCTGGCAGGCGCAGCTCCGGCCGATCGGCCGGATCGTGCCGGTGCACGAGGGCGACCTCACCGCCGTGCTGACGGCGCTGCAGAGCGAGTACCAGGTCACCTCCCACTGGGGCGTCGGCAGCTGGGGCTCCCCGGCCCCGGCGGCGGACACCCGCGCGGCGGCGGCCCGGCCGCTCGGCGAGCGGTTCTGGGAGCTGCTGGAGCGGCTGGAGACCGAGATCCCGGTCTGACGGGGCCGGTACCGCGCCGCCCCCGCGCGGCGCCTCCCCTCCCTGCCCTCCCTCTGCCGCTTCCCGCGCCGCCGTGACCAGAGGGCCGAGAACCGCGCCGCCGCTTCCCGCAGCCGGTTCCCGTGCCGCCGTGACCCGGCCAAGACCCCCGCCGCCGTGACCCGGCCAAGACCCCCGCCGCCGTGACCCGGCCAAGACCCGCGCCGCCGTGACCCGGCCAAGACCCGCGCCGCCGTGACCCGGCCAAGACCCGCGCCGCCGTGACCCGGACGGCCGCGTCCGGTGGCCGGGTGGCGCCCCCGCGAGTGGACTGGTGGGCAGACTGCCCAGTCCGCGACCAACAGAGCGGGGAGCGATATGCGTTGGGGAACCGCAGCCGCCGTGGCGGCCGCCGCCGTCGGCACCGGGGCCGCCGTGCTGCTGATCGGCCGGAGGGCCTCCGAGCGGATGGTCCGCCCGGCGGTCGGCCGTGAGCGGGCCGCCGGCCCCGTCGTGGTGCTGACCCTCGCCGCCGGACGGGCCACCTTCACCCGCAGCGCCGAGAGCGCCCGCCCCGGCCGCTGGGCCGTCGAGTGGGGCGACGGGGGGCACGCGGTGGTCGGCGAGATCCTGCACGCCGACGAGCGGGGCGTCACCCGCCGGCTGGTCCGCGCCGATCGCGGCACCCTGGCCCCCGGTACCGCGGTCCGCTTCACGCCCCGCGTCCACCTCGGCGACCCGACCAGCGCCCTCGGCCTGCCGTACACCGAGACCGCCGTCCAGGGCGAGCTGGGCGCGCTGCCCGCCTGGCGGCTGGACGGCAAGCGGGGCACCTGGGTGATCCTGGTGCACGGCCCCGGCGCCGACCGGCAGCAGACCCTCCCGGTGATGCCCGTCCTGCACCGGCTCGCGCTGCCCGTCCTGGCCGTCACCTACCGCGGCGACGAGGGCGCGCCGGCCTCCCCGGACGGCCTCGGCCACTTCGGCGAGACCGAGTGGCGCGACGTCGAGGCGGCCCTGCGGCTGGCCCTGGACAGCGGCGCCGGGCGGGTCATCCTGTACGGCTGGTCGCTCGGCGCGACCATGGTCCTGCAGACCGCGGCCCGCTCCGCCTGGGCCTCCTCGATCAGCGGCCTGGTGCTGGACTCGCCCGTGCTCGACTGGTCGGCCACCGCCCGCCGGGGCGCCGCCCGGGCCGGCTACCGGGGCGCCGCCGCCGAGCTGGGCGCGCTCGCGGCCGAGGGCCGGGCCGGCGTGGATCTGGCCGACTTCGCCCGCCTCGCGGACGGCACCGACCTGCGGGTGCCCACGCTCCTCCTGCACGGGCCCGACGACGCGCTGGCCCCCTGGCAGGCCGCCGCCCGGCTGGCCCACCGCCGCTCCGACGTGGTCGGCCTCCAGGCCGTCCCCGGCGGCGAGCACGCCGGCCTCTGGAACGCCGACCCCGACCGCTACGAGGAGCACCTGCGGCGCTGGCTCACCCCGCTGCTCTGAGGCCCGTCTCGGGCGGTCCTAGCCGTGTTCCGGACAGCCCCTCGGGCCCCTTCCCGCACCCCGTCCGCCCCGTCTTTCCCCAGGCTGGCGTGTCCGCGTCACACAGATCCGGCCAGGCGGTTTGGCCTCTGTTGCCCGATCTTGTCGACCCCCTGCGACCACCTGTCGGTAGTCGGGGCCGATCGGATGTGACAGAAGGCCGGTACAAGGGGAAGACTGCTCGACGTGACGTCTCGGAATCCGCGCGACCGTGATGCCCAGCTCCCGCCGACGATCGGCTCCGGTGCGACGGTGACCCGTCTCCCCGGAACTGCCCACCGCCCCGCCGGCGCCAGGCCGGGCGGCTCCGGCGTACCCCGCCGACGAGGCCCCGCACCAGCCCCAGGCCGTGGCCGGGTCCCGGTGCCGGACGGCTTCCCCGCTCCCGCCGAGCTCGCCCCGCTGGCCCGTCGGATGCTGATCGACGCCGTCCGCATCGCCCGCTGGGCCGGTGAACTCGCCGAGGTCGACAAGCGCGGCGAGCTGCTCCCCGAGGACGCCCGCGACGCGGGCCGCGCCCTCGCCATGACGGTGGGCGCCGCCGGCAAGGCCTGGGGCCAGGCCCTGCTGGTCGGCCTGGTCGAGGCCCGGGACGGCGGCGCCGCCCCCGGCTGGCGCCTGCACGCCTGGGAGCACGACGACGAGGCCGTGGTCCGCGGCTGGTCCGCCCTGTTCGACGCCTGGACGCTGCTCGCCCCGGTGCCGCCCGCCGCCCTGCGCGGCGTGTTCGCGGTGCTCGCCGGGCAGGCCGTCGACCAGGCGCCGCAGCTGCTCTCCTTCCTCCACCTGGTGGCCGGCCCGGTCGCCGACAGCGAACTGCTGGAGCTGCTGCGCCGGGGCCTGGACGAGCGCCGGGTCGGCGGCGGCGACGGCGCGCTGGGCCTCTCGCCCGTGCCGCACGCCGCCTCCGCGGTCTCGGCCGTCCGCGGCACCTGCCGCGAGCCGCAGATCGACACCCCGGCCGCGCCCTCCGACGTGGCGGCCGTCCTGGACTGGATGCTGGACGGCCTGGCCGCGGTCGGCGCGGTGGTCCGCAAGGACGACGCCGCCGAGCTCTCCCCGCTCGGGCACTGGGCGGTGCGGGCCAAGCTGGAGGAGATCTGCACCGTCGCGCAGACCGCCGCCGGACACATCGAGCAGAGCGCCTTCGAGCTGCTCAACGCCTGCGCCGACTACTCGCCGGGCCCGGCCCGGGCCGAGTTCCGCGCCTGGGTGGCGGCCCGACCGGCCGACCGGGCGGTGGCCGAGCTGCTGGACGCCGCCCAGGGTGACGACGCACTGGTGCGCGGCCTCGCCTTCGAGGCGCTGCGGGTGGCCGGCTCCACCGCCGAGCAGGCCGTCCGGGCGGCCGTGGACGCCCCGGTGCTGCGCCCCTACGCGCTGCTCTGGCTGGCCGAGCAGTCGGACGAGGGCGTCGCCCCGGCCGATGTGCTGGGCGCGGAGGACGCCGCCTGGCTCTGGGTGGACACCGCGGCCGCGGTGCTCGACCACGGCGAGACCGAGCTGCTGGTGGGCCATGTCGAGGGCGCCTCGGCAGGTGATCCGGTCCGGCTGTTCGCCCGGGCCCGGCAGTCCGGCCACCCGCGGGCGGCGTCGGTGCTGACCGCCGTCTCCGGCGTCCACCCGGACCCGGTCGTGGCCCGCGCGGCCCGGCGCTCGGCCTTCAGCGTCCACCGCGGCGGCGCGTAGCCGTCAGGGCGCGCCGCGGCGGCGCGGAGCCGCTCGGGCCTGACCGTGGCGGCCCAACGGCCGCCACCCGGCCCGGCAGGGCCGCAGCCGGCCTCCACGGGGCCGCACGCCGCCCGCACGGCCGTCACCACCGGCCCGGCGAGGGCCGCAGGGCATGCGAGAGGGCCCGGATCCGTCGAGCGGATCCGGGCCCTTCGTCGTACGTCCCTCGGGGTCAGCCGAGCCGGGACTCCGCCCGGCGCGCCCGGACGTCCCCGACCTTCTGGCCGACCTTGCGCCGGATCACCAGCAGCGGGGCCATCGCGGCGAGCGCGATCTGGCCGTAGGCGCCGATGTGCAGCAGGTAGTCGCCGCCCTTCAGGCCGGTCGCCCAGGCCGCCAGGCAGCCGATCGAGAGCACGATCCAGCAGAGCGTCGCGGTGGCCAGCAGCCCCTGCGGCTTCGGGTACTCGATCCGGCTCATCATCAGGTACGCGGTACCGGCGATGGCGAGCAGACCGGGCAGGAACGGCGGGTCGAGCAGCACGATGGCGATCACCGTCATGGCGCCCATCGGGCAGGGCATGCCCTGGAACACCCCGGGTCGCATCTTCACGGCGGAGAACCGCGCCAGCCGCAGCACCACGGACAGCAGCACCGTCAGCGCGATCAGCGCCGAGAGACGGCTGTCGGAGCCCGGCGAGACCATGCCCCAGACCGCGACGAAGTAGGCCGGCGCGATGCCGAAGCTGATCAGGTCGGCCAGGTTGTCGAGTTCGGCCCCGAGGGCGGAGGAGCGCAGCTTGCGCGCCACCAGTCCGTCGAAGAGGTCGCACATCGAGCCGATCAGCAGCAGCGTCACCGCGGTGGCGGCGCTGTGCTTGTCCGGCGCGGCGTCCGGGTTGGTGATGTGCGGGACGAGGACCCCGGTGGTGATCGAGTAGATCGCCAGGAAGCCGCAGACGGCGTTCCCCAGGGTCAGGAAGTCGGCGGTGGACAGGTGCTGGGGAGAGCGCGGGGCGCGCAGCTCGCGGTCGCGCGCCCAACGGCGGCGGCGCAGGGCCGTCTCCTCGTCGTCCAGGCCGACGATCGTCTCAGGTTCAGTCACGGTCAAGGCGCGTCACCCCGGCTGTGGTCTTCTGGCCGACCTCGACGCCGACCTCGACGCCGGCCGGCAGGTAGGTGTCGACCCGGGACCCGAAGCGGATCAGACCGATCCGATCGCCCTGCTCGACCTTGGTACCGGCGTCGACGTACGGCACGATGCGGCGGGCCACGGCCCCCGCGATCTGCACCATCTCGATGTCGCCGAGCTCGGTGTCGAAGTGCCAGACGACCCGCTCGTTCTGGTCGCTGTCCTTGTTGAACGCGGGCACGAAACCACCCGCGACGTGCTCGACGGAGGTCACGGTGCCGGGCAGGGGCGCCCGGTTGACGTGGACGTTGAGCGGGCTCATGAAGATCGCCACCCGGGTGCGGCCGTCCGGCCAGGCGTCGATGCTCTGCACCACGCCGTCGGCGGGGGAGATCACTCTGCCCGTGCCGATCTCACGCTCGGGGTCGCGGAAGAACCACAGCATGCCGGCGCTGAGCGCACAGGCGGGCACCGCCGCCAGGGCCCACGCGCCATTGCGCCGGGTGAGGGCGGTGGTCACGGCTGCCGTGGCGAGGGTGGGGACGAACCAGGGGGTGGCTCCGCGCGCGATGGTCACGCGGGGTCGCCGGCCGGCCGTCGTGGCGGCGAGGGCATCGCTGTCCGTGACGGAGGTGTGAGGGGACGGGCTGATGGGCATCGAAGACCTTTGTCGCGGGGGATCATGGCCGCTGGACGGGGGCCACCGCGGGGATCGAGTAATAAAGGGACGGCGTCTGTCCCGGTGGATGCTATCGGGACCACACGGTGGGTGGGCAACCCGCCTGCTCGGTCATGTGTCCTGCGTGCGGCGCAGCTGCGCCTTCTGTGTATACGACCGTAGCTCGACCCGCTCCGGTTCCCAAGGGTCCGGGCAGGGCTGGTGACTCTTGTCTCAACAGGCATGTCCGGGGAACCGCGGACCGTCGGCGCAGGGGCGCGCGCGGGGTGCGCCGAAGCGGCCGCAAGGCGCGTGACAGCAGCTGTACGCCCTACGGCCGCTTCGGGAGCCGTGCCGGACCCCAGGCGGACCAGGCCGGGGTCGTGGTGGCACGGCGGGGTGCCGGGACGGGCCCGCACGCCCGTCGACCGGCCGTCACCGGGCCGTCAACCCGCCGGGCGGAGCGTCACCGCGCCGCCCGGGCGAGTCTTCGTACTGGTCGTCCTCACTCCGCGATGCGGTACTCCTCCAGCAGACGACGTCCGACGATCATCTTCTGGATCTCCGCAGTACCTTCACCGATGAGCAGCATCGGAGCCTCGCGGTAGAGGCGCTCGATCTCGTACTCCTTGGAGAAGCCGTAGCCGCCGTGGATGCGGAAGGCGTCCTCGACGACCTCCTTGCAGTACTCGGAGGCGAGGTACTTGGCCATGCCGGCCTCAAGGTCGTTGCGCTCGCCGCTGTCCTTCTTGCGGGCGGCCATCACCATCATCTGGTGGGCGGCCTCGACCTTGGTGGCCATCTCGGCGAGCTTGAACTGGATCGCCTGGTGCTCGGCGATCTTCTTGCCGAAGGTGGAGCGCTGCTGGGCGTAGGAGATGCCCAGCTCGAAGGCGCGGCGGGCGACGCCGCAGCCGCGCGCGGCCACGTTGACGCGGCCGACCTCGACGCCGTCCATCATCTGGTAGAAGCCCTTGCCCGGGGCGCCGCCGAGGACGCGGTCGGCCGGGACGCGGACGTCCTGGAGGATCAGCTCGGTGGTGTCGACGCCCTTGTAGCCCATCTTCTCGATCTTGCCGGGCACGGTGAGCCCGGGGACGGTCGGGTTCGGGCCGAAGCCCGCCGTCTTCTCGATCAGGAAGGTGGTCATGTTCTTGTACGGGGAGCTGCCGCCCTCGTCGGTCTTGCAGAGCACCGCGACCAGGGTGGACGTGCCGCCGTTGGTGAGCCACATCTTCTGGCCGTTGAGGACGTAGGAGTCCCCGTCCCTGACGCCCTTGGTGGAGATCGCGGAGACGTCGGAGCCGAGGCCCGGCTCGGACATCGAGAAGGCGCCGCGGATCTCGCCGGCGGCCATCTTCGGCAGGAAGTAGTCCTTCTGCTCCTGGGTGCCGTGCGCGTTGATCATGTGGGCCACGATGAAGTGGGTGTTCACGATGCCGGAGACGGACATCCAGCCGCGTGCGATCTCCTCCACCACCAGGGCGTAGGTGAGGAGCGATTCGCCGAGGCCGCCGTACTCCTCGGGAATGGTGAGGCCGAAGAGGCCGAGCTGCTTCATCCCCTCCACGATGGCGGTGGGGTACTCGTCCTTGTGCTCCAGCTCGGTCGCGACCGGAATGATCTCCTTGTCGACGAAATCCCGCACGGTGGCGAGGATGTCCCGCTGGATCTCGGTGAGGCCGTCGGTCTGTGCGAGGCGTCCCATCGTGCGGCTCCTGTGGCGAAAGAGGGAGAGGGTGGGGGGAGGGCAGAACAGCGGGGGGGGGGATTTTCCGGGGGCCCTGCCGGCGTGGCTGCGGCAGCAGGGCCCCCGGTACCGGGGCGGGGATCGGCCGATGACGGCGGCCTACCCGTCCGGGGCTCCTGGGTGGTACGGCTCTGGACGGGCTAGGACAGCGGAGTCGGGCGGCCGGGCTGCTCGCCGCCGCGCTCCTCGATGTACGTCGCCGTCGGCACCATCACCTTGCGGCGGAAGATGCAGACGACCGTGCCGTCCTGCTTGTAGCCCTTGGTCTCGACGTACACGATGCCGCGGTCGTCCTTGGACTTGGACGGCCACTTGTCGAGCACGGTGGTCTCGCCGTACAGGGTGTCGCCGTGGAAGGTCGGCGCGATGTGGCGCAGCGACTCGATCTCCAGATTGGCGATCGCCTTGCCGGAGACGTCCGGGACGGACATTCCGAGCAGCAGCGAGTAGATGTAGTTGCCGACCACGACGTTCTTGCCGAAGTCGGTCGTCCGCTCCGCGTAGTTGGTGTCCATGTGGAGCGGGTGGTGGTTCATGGTGAGCAGACAGAAGAGGTGGTCGTCGTACTCGGTGACCGTCTTGCCGGGCCAGTGCTTGTAGACAGCGCCGACCTCGAACTCCTCGTAGGTGCGTCCGAACTGCATCTCAATGGTCCTTAGGAGGTCAGGAGGGGTCAGGCCTGCGGGGGCTCGAACTTGGAGGTGCGCTCGAACCCGGCGGCGCGGCCCTTGCCCGCGATGACCAGGGCCATCTTGCGGCTGGCCTCGTCGATCATCTCGTCGCCGAGCATCGCGGAGCCCTTGGCACCGCCCGCCTCGGAGGTGCACCAGTCGTAGGCGTCGAGGATCAGCTCGGCGTGGTCGTAGTCCTCCTGCGAGGGCGAGAAGATCTCGTTCGCGGCGGAGACCTGGTCCGGGTGGAGCACCCACTTGCCGTCGAAGCCGAGCGCGGCGGCGCGGCCGGCCACCTCGCGGTAGCCCTCCTGGTTGCGGATCTGCAGGTAGGGGCCGTCGATGGCCTGCAGGTCGTTGGCGCGGGCGGCCATCAGGATGCGCATCAGGATGTAGTGGTAGGCGTCGGCCGGGTAGCCCGCCGGCTGCTCGCCGACCACCAGGGACTTCATGTTGATCGAGGCCATGAAGTCGGCCGGGCCGAAGATGATCGTCTCCAGGCGCGGGGAGGACTCGGCGATCGCGTCGACGTTGATCAGGCCCTTGGCGTTCTCGATCTGCGCCTCGATGCCGATCTTGCCGACCTCGAAGCCCATGGTCTTCTCGATCTGGGTGAGCAGCAGGTCGAGCGCCCGGACCTGCTCGGCGTCCTGGACCTTCGGCAGCATGATGCAGTCGAGGTTGGGGCCGGCGCCCTCGACGACCGTGATCACGTCGCGGTACGTCCAGTGGGTGGTCCAGTCGTTGACGCGGACGACCTTGGTCTTCTTGCCCCAGTCACCGTTGTTCAGCGCGTCGACGATGTTGTGCCGGGCGCTCTCCTTGACCAGCGGGGCGCAGGCGTCCTCCAGGTCGAGGAAGACCTGGTCGGCCGGGAGGCCCTGGGCCTTCTCCAGGAAGCGCGGGTTGCTGCCCGGTACGGCGAGGCAGGAGCGGCGGGGGCGGAGCCGGTTGACGGGGGTGTCGCTGGCGTTGCTCATGAGGGGTGGTCAGTTCCTTCCACGATCAGCTGGTGGACGCGGCGGTGGTGGGCGTCCACGGCTGGAGCCTGTTGGCCAGCCGGATCTCGTCCACGATCCGGCCGATGATGGTGGTGATGCCGAAGTCCTTCGGGGTGAACACGGCGGCGACGCCGGCGGCCTTGAGGGCCTCGCCGTCCGCTGCCGGGATGATGCCACCCACGATCACCGGGACATCCTCCACCCCGGCCCGGCGGAGCCGGTGCAGGACGTCGGGCACCAGCTCGGAGTGCGCCCCCGAGAGGATCGACAGGCCCACGCAGTGCACGTCCTCCGCGACGGCGGCCGAGACGATCTGCTCGGGCGTCAGCCGGATGCCCTGGTAGACCACCTCGAACCCGGCGTCACGGGCCCGGACGGCTATCTGCTCGGCGCCGTTGGAGTGTCCGTCCAGGCCGGGCTTGCCGACCAGCAGGCGCAGCTTGCCGACGCCGAGCTCGGCGGCGGTGGCGGCGACCGCCTCGCGGACCGCGGCCAGCTCGCCGCCGGGCTCGGCGGCCACCGCGACCGGGGCGCCGCCGACGCCGGTGGGCGCGCGGTACTCGCCGAAGACCTCGCGAAGGGCGAAGGCCCACTCGCCGGTGGTGACCCCGGCGCGGGCGCAGGCGAGCGTCGCCTCCATCAGGTTGACGTCGGTGCCGGCGACGGCCTTGAGCTCCTCCAGCGCCTGCTGGGCGGCGGCCTCGTCGCGCTTGCCGCGCCACTCCTCCAGTGCGGCCAGGACGGACTGCTCGGAGGCCGGGTCGACCACCATGATCGCGGTGTCGAGGTCGGCCGTGAGCGGGCTCTCCTCGGTGGTGTCGAAGCAGTTGACCCCGATGATCTTGTCCTCGCCGGACTCGATCCGGGCCCGCCGGGCGGCGTGCGAGGCGACCAGGTTGGACTTCAGGTAGCCGGACTCGACGGCCGGGATGATGCCCCGGTTGCCCGCTTTGACGCCCATCTCCAGCACCTTGGCGATCTCGGCCTCGGCGCCGGCCAGCAGCTCGGCGGTCTTGGTCTCGATCACCTCGGAGCCGTTGAAGAGGTCCCCGTACTCCAGCAGGTCGGACTCGTAGGCGAGCACCTGCTGGATCCGCAGCGACCACTGCTGGTCCCACGGGCGGGGCAGGCCGAGCGCCTCGTTCCAGGCGGGCAGCTGGACGGCCCGGGCCCGGGCGTCCTTGGAGAGCGTGACGGCGAGCATCTCCAGCACGATCCGCTGGACGTTGTTCTCCGGCTGCGCCTCGGTCAGGCCCAGCGAGTTGACCTGGACGCCGTAGCGGAAGCGGCGCTGCTTGGCGTCCTGGATGCCGTAGCGCTCCAGCGTGACCTTCTCCCAGAGCTGGGCGAAGGCGCGCATCTTGCACATCTCCTCGACGAAGCGCACGCCGGCGTTGACGAAGAAGGAGATCCGGGCGACCACCTCGCCCATCCGCTCGGCCGGCACCTGGCCGGAGTCGCGCACCGCGTCCAGCACCGAGATCGCGGTGCACATCGCGTAGGCGATCTCCTGGACCGGGGTGGCGCCGGCCTCCTGCAGGTGGTAACTGCAGATGTTGATCGGGTTCCACTTGGGGATGTTGCCGACGGTGTAGGCGATCATGTCGGTGATCAGCCGGACCGAGGGCCCGGGCGGGAAGACGTGCGTCCCGCGCGAGAGGTACTCCTTGACGATGTCGTTCTGGGTGGTGCCGGTGAGCTTGGCGATGTCGGCGCCCTGCTCCTCCGCGACCACCTGGTAGAGCGCCAGCAGCCACATCGCGGTGGCGTTGATCGTCATCGAGGTGTTGGTCTGTTCGAGCGGGATGCCCTCGAACAGGGCCCGCATGTCCCCGACGTGGCCCACCGGGACGCCGACCCGGCCGACCTCGCCGCGGGCGAGGACGTGGTCCGAGTCGTAGCCGGTCTGGGTCGGCAGGTCGAAGGCCACCGACAGGCCGGTCTGCCCCTTGGCGAGGTTCTTGCGGTAGAGCGCGTTGGAGTCGCTCGCGGTCGAGTGCCCCGCGTAGGTGCGCATCAGCCAGGGGCGGTCGCGTCCGGCCATCAGATGTTCCGGAAGCGGTTGATGGCGTCGATGTGCTTCGCCCGGAACTCCGCGTCCCGCACGCCCAGGCCCTCCTCCGGCGCCAGGCAGAGCACGCCGACCTTGCCCTGGTGCTTGTTGTGGTGCACGTCGAGGGCGGCCTGGCCGGTGTCCTCCAGCGAGTAGACCTTCGAGAGCGTCGGGTGGATCTTGCCCTTGGCGATCAGGCGGTTGGCCTCGAACGCCTCGCGGTAGTTGGCGAAGTGCGAGCCGACGATGCGCTTGAGCGACATCCACAGGTAGCGGTTGTCGTACTGGTGCATGAAGCCCGAGGTGGAGGCACAGGTGACGATGGTGCCGCCCTTGCGGGTGACGTAGACCGAGGCGCCGAAGGTCTCGCGGCCCGGGTGCTCGAAGACGATGTCCACGTCCTCGCCGCCGGTGAACTCGCGGATCTTCGCGCCGAGCCGCTTCCACTCGCGCGGGTCCTGGTTGTGCTCGTCCTTCCAGAACTTGTACCCCTCGGCGGAGCGGTCGATGATCGCCTCGGCGCCCATCGCCCGGCAGATCTCGGCCTTCTGGTCGTTGGAGACCACGCAGATCGGGGTGGCGCCACCGGCCAGCGCGTACTGGGTGGCGTACGAGCCGAGGCCGCCGCTGGCACCCCAGATCAGCACGTTGTCGCCCTGCTTCATGCCCGCGCCGTTGCGCGAGACCAGCTGGCGGTAGGCGGTGGAGTTGACCAGGCCGGGGGAGGCGGCCTCCTCCCAGGTCAGGTGCTTCGGCTTCGGCAGCAGCTGGTTGGTCTTCACCAGCGCCAGCTGGGCCAGGCCGCCGAAGTTGGTCTCGAAGCCCCAGATCCGCTGCTCCGGGTCCATCATCGTGTCGTTGTGGCCGTCCGGGGACTCCAGCTCGACCGAGAGGCAGTGCGCGACGACCTCGTCGCCCGGCTTCCAGGCGTTGACCCCGGCGCCGGTGCGCAGCACCACGCCCGCGAGGTCGGACCCGAGCACGTGGTACGGCAGGTCGTGGCGCTTGGTCAGCGGGGAGAGCCGGCCGTAGCGCTCCAGGAAGCCGAAGGTGGAGACCGGCTCGTAGATCGAGCTCCACACGGTGTTGTAGTTCACGGCGCTGGCCATGACGGCGACCAGAGCCTCGCCCGGGCCCAGCTCGGGCAGGGCGACCTCGTCGAGGTGGAGGGACTTGCGGGGGTCCTTGTCGCGGCTGTCGAGGCCGGCGAACATCTGCTCCTCGTCCTTGTGGAGCGTGACCGCCCGGTAGGACTCCGGCAGCTTGAGCGCGGCGAAGTCCGCCGCGGTGCTGTCGGAGTTGAGGATCGCGTCGAGGATTTCCTTCATGGCTGCCTCCGAAGGCGTACCTGTGTGAGGGGCACAGGGCGTCTGGGGGAGCCGGGAGCGGACACCGGCTTCGCTGAGATGGGTGGTTGGGTGGTCTGGCGGGTGGCCTGGCTGGGACCGTGCGGTGGATCTGCGGTGGACCTTGCTGGGCACAGCTCCCGGGGTGTGGGAGCGCCGGACGACGGCGCGCCGTGGTGGGGAGCCGCGGCGCCGCGACTGGTGGGTAACAAGGTAGTGGCACCCTGTGCCACTCGTAAAGACACCGGGTGTCATCAATTCAGGTGAATCAAATCCGCGTTCGAGCGCCCGCCGGCGGGTGCGCGAAGGGCCCGCACCGGATCTCCGGTACGGGCCCTTCGAACTGCTCTGACCTGCGGAAACACTAGCTCTCAGGCGTGCCTGGCACTGCTCAGCGCGGCCCGGATGCTGTCCACCACGACGTCCAGCGGAGCGTCGGTCCGGGCCACTGTGATGAGTACCTCACCTCCGGGGCTGGCACTCAGTGCGCTCGCGGCCGCCTCCTCCAGGGGGGTCACACTGGCACCGGGTGCCACCAGGGACCCCCGCCGTCTCACCCCCGGCGCCGCGGAGGCCCAGAAGGTCCGCCGGATCACCTCGAAGGAGTGGTCCAGCTGCGCCTCCACGTCGCCCCGGCCACCGGCCCTCAGCCAGCGCCGCAGCACGTGGTTGTGGGCCGCGACGACCGCCGCCGCCGACACCTCGGCCAGCATCGAGTCGTCCTCGCCGGCCCGCTGCCAGCCCGAGGGGATCTCGCCCCCGGTGTCGAACCGGCCCAGCAGGTAGCGGGTGAACAGCCGCTCGTACCGGGCCACCACGGCGATCTCCCGCTCGCGCAGCGCCGGCACCTGACGGATCAGCTGGTACCGGGCGACCGAGACCGCCGGGGTGGAGGCGTACATCCGCAGCACCTCCTTGATGCCGCGGCAGACCACGTCCAGCGGGTGCTCGTCGGACTCGGCGCTGGCCAGCAGGTCGGCCACCCGGACGAGGGTGTCGTCGTGGTCCGGGAAGATCGCCTCCTCCTTGGACCGGAAGTACCGGAAGAAGGTCCGCCGGGCCACGCCGGCGGCCGCGGCGATCTGGTCGACCGTGGTCTCCTCGTAGCCCTGCGAGGCGAAGAGCTCCATCGCCGCCGTGGCAAGGTCCTGACGCATCTGCTGGCGCTGCGCGGCCGCCCGGCGGTTGCCGGGATTCCCCTCGGCGCCGGCCCCGGACGGCCGGTCGGCGCCGCGCGGTCCGGCGGAGTGCTGCGGGGAGGCTGACTGAACCCGATCCATGCCCGGAACGCTACACGCCCCCGGCACCGGCGCCGCGGGCCTTCCCCGTCGTACCGGGGCGACCGGTCCGGTCACGGCCGGTCTCGGCCAGCGCGCCGACACCGCCCCGGGGCTCCAGCCGGTGCGCGGCGACCCGTACCCGGGCTGCCCCGGCAGGAGCGGTGCCGGGCCGGCCGGGCCCGTCCCGGTGGGGCCCGCGCCCAGCGGCGCGGCGCCCCCGACCGACGGCGTGGTCACCGGCGCGCGTGGTCGCGGAACCCGCGGCCGGTCTTGCGGCCCAGGCAGCCGGCCGCCACCAGGTGCTCCAGCAGCGGCGCCGCCGCCAGGCCCGGCTCGCGGAACTCCTGGTGCAGCACCTGCTCGATGGTCAGCGAGACGTCCAGGCCGACCACGTCCAGCAGCTCGAACGGGCCCATCGGGTAGCCGCAGCCGAGCTTCATCGCGGTGTCGATGTCGTCCACCGTCGCGTAGTGCTCCTGCAGCATCCGCACGGCGTCGTTCAGGTACGGGAAGAGCAGCGCGTTCACGATGAACCCGGCCCGGTCGCCGCACTCCACCGGGTGCTTGCGCACCTTGGCGCAGATCTCCAGCACCGTCGCGGTGACGTCCGGCGCGGTCAGCACGGTGGAGACCACCTCGACCAGCTTCATGGCCGGCGCCGGGTTGAAGAAGTGCAGGCCGATCACGTCCTGCGGCCGCGAGGTGGCCGCCGCGCAGCTGATCACCGGCAGCGAGGAGGTGGTGGTGGCGAGCACCGCGCCCGGCTTGACGATCTTGTCCAGGGTGGCGAACAGCTCGCGCTTGACCGCGAGGTCCTCGGCCACCGCCTCGACCACCAGGTCGACGTCGGCCAGCTCGGCGTACTGCCCGACCGGCGTCACCAGGGCCAGCGCCGCGTCGCGCTGCTCCTCGGAGAGCCGGCCCTTGGCCACCGAGCGCTCCAGCGACCTGGCCAGCTGCGCCTTGGCCCGCTCGGCCTTCTCCTGGCTGCGGGCGGCCAGCAGCACCGGGTACCCGGCCTTGGCGAACACCTCGACGATGCCCGTGGCCATCGTGCCGGAGCCGCAGACGCCGACCCGGCGCACCTCCCGGCCGGGCGCCTTCGCCGCGGTGGCCCCGGTGGCGGCGCCGACCACCTTGGACGAGCCGGGCGCCTCGTAGGTGTAGAAGCCCCGGCCGGACTTGCGGCCCAGCAGCCCGGCGGAGACCAGCTGGCCGAGGATCGGCGCGGGTGCGTGCAGCCGGTCCCGGGACTGCTCGTACATGGCCTCCAGGACGGTCCGCGCGGTGTCCACGCCGATCAGGTCGAGCAGCGCCAGCGGTCCCATCGGCAGCCCGCAGCCGAGCCGCATCGCGGCGTCGATGTCCTCGCGGGTGGCGTACTTGGACTCGAACATCGCGGCGGCCTGGTTCAGGTACGCGAAGAGCAGCCCGTTCACCACGAAGCCGGCGCGGTCGCCCGCCGCCACCGGCTCCTTGCCGAGGTCGCGGGCGAACGCCGCGGCGTCCTCGGCGACCTGCGGGGCGGTCAGCACGGTGCGGACCACCTCGACCAGCTTCATGGTGTGCACCGGGTTGAAGAAGTGCAGGCCCAGTACGCGCTCCGGGCGCGCGGTGGCGGCGGCGATCCGGGTGACCGACAGCGCGGTGGTGCCGGTGGCCAGCACCGTCGCGGGCGGGCAGATCCGGTCCAGCTCGGCGAAGAGCTCCCGCTTCAGCTCCAGCTGCTCGGGGACCTCCTCGATCACCAGGTCCGCCGGGGCGGCGGCGTCGAGCGCGTGGCCGACCGAGATCCGCGCGAGCAGCGCGGCCCGGTCCTCGGCGGTGATCCGCTCGCGGGCGACGGCGTGCGCGGTGGCCTCCTCGATCCGGGCCAGGGCCCGGGCGGCGGAGTCCTCGGTGGCCTCGATGCCGATCACTCGGCGGCCGCTCTGCGCGACCGCCACCGCGACACCGGCACCCATCGTGCCGAGGCCGACCACGGCGACCGTGGGGAAGGGACGCTCCATCTGTCCTGACTCCTTGTCATAAGGGCCCGCGCGCGCTCCGGCGGACGCGCCGTCGGAGGAGGGTCCGCGCGCGGGGGCATGGGGAGATGACGGTTGCGGCCCACCGGCGCAGCCGCCGGTCCGCTCCGGCCGTGCTGCGGGTGTGCCGTGGTACTCAGGCGCTCGGGGTGAAGGAAGCGGCTCTGATACGAGGCGAGAATCCGGCCCGCCGCGACCCGCGGCTACGACCGGTGAAGACGCACCGCCCGCCGCCGGACCGTTCCGCGCGATCACGCGCCGGCCGGCGACCCCGTCGGTGCGGCTCCCGAAGCCCGACGGTGGTGCGTGCGGACACTGTAGCGAAGCTACTCGCCAGTAGGAAGGGGGCGGGCGCCACCGGATTCCCGGCCGCCCCGGGACCCGGCCGGCCCGCGCCCGGGGCGGCCGGGTCCCGGGATCCGCGGCGGCCCGGTGTGCGGCCCGCAGGAGTGAACGGGTGGACAGGCGTCCGCCGGAACCACCCGATAGGGGAATTCCCCCTGGTCGGCGGGCGCGACAGCATGGCCGCATGAGCACCGGAGCCGTCTCCTCCGCCGGCCTCGCCGACCCGTCCGAGCCCACCCGGGGCGCGGGTCCCGCCGCCGCGTCCGGGCCCGCCGCCGCGCCCGACCCGTCCGCGGGCCCGGCGGCCGCCGTCGCCCTGCCGCCGCGGGCCGAGCGCGGCGAGCGGGCGCAGGCGGCCGTCGAGCGGCTGCGCCCGGCGGGGGTCGAGGCGGTCGCCGTCACCTGGGTGGACAACGCGGGCATCGCCCGGGTCAAGGCCGTCCCGCTGGACGGGCTGGTGCACGCCGCCGAGTGGGGTGTCGGCACGGCGCCCTGCTTCGACGTCTTCCTGGCCGACGACTCGATCGTCACCAGCCGGTCGGTCGGCGGGCCCACCGGCGACCTCCGGCTCTACCCGGACCTCGACCGGGTGGTCCCGCTGGCCGCCCAGCCCGGCTGGGCCTGGGCCCCGGGCGCGCGGTACACCCAGTCCGGCGCCCCGCACCCGGGCTGCCAGCGGCTGTTCGCCCGCCGGATGACGGCCGCCGCCGCCGAGCGCGGGATCACCGTCAAGGCCGGTATCGAGGTCGAGTGGGTGGTCGCGCTCGCCGGGCCGGCGCGGGAGGAGCCCCGCTACCCGACCGACGGCCCGGCCTACGGCATGCAGCGCCTGACCGACCTCTCCGACTACCTGCGCGAGGTGCTGCACGCCCTCGGCGCGCAGGGCCTCGCCGTCCTGCAGATCCACCCCGAGTACGCGCCGGGCCAGTTCGAGGTGTCGGTCGCCCCGGAGGGGCCGGTCGAGGCCGCCGACACCTCCGTCCTGGTCCGCCAGACCGTCCGCGCCGTCTCCGCCCGGCACGGCCTGCGCGCCTCCTTCGCCCCGGTGGTCGAGGCCGGTTCGGTCGGCAACGGCGGCCACCTCCACCTCAGCCTCTGGCGGGACGGCCGGAACCTCGCCCGCGGCGGAGCCGGCCCGCACGGGCTGACGGCCGAGGCGGAGGGCTTCCTCGCCGGAGTGCTCGGCGCGCTGCCCGAGCTGCTGGTGCTCGGCTCCTCCAGCCCGGCCGGGTACCTGCGGCTGGTGCCCTCGCACTGGGCCGGCGCCTACCAGTGCTGGGGCCTGGAGAACCGGGAGGCGGCGCTGCGGCTGGTGACGGGCTCCACCGGGGAGCGCGCCACCGCGGCCAACGCCGAGATCAAGTGCTTCGACGCCACCGCCAACCCGTACCTGGCGATCGGCGGGGTGCTCGCCACCGGTCTCGCCGGGCTGGCGCAACGGCTCGCGCTCCCGCCCGAGTTCACCGGCGACCCGGCCGAGGCCGCGCCCGGCACGGTGCCCCGGCTCCCGGCGGGTCCGGGTGACGCGCTCGCGGCCTACCAGGAGTCGGCGGTGCTCCGCGAGGCGCTCGGCGAGCCGTTGTACGAGGCGGTGCTGGCCGTCCGCCGCGGCGAGAGCGAGCGCCACGCCTCGGCCACCCCGGAGCAACTGGTCGCGGCCACCCGCTGGCGGTACTGACCGGTGCGCTCGCTGGAGGTGCCGGCGCTGGTCGACCACCACTGCCACAGCGTGGTGGTGGCCGACCTCGCCGACGGCGCGCTGGCCGGGCTGCTCACCGAGTCCGACCGCCCGCCCGCGCCCGGCACCACGCCGTTCGACAGCGCCCTCGGCCTGGCCGTGCGGCGCTGGTGCCCGCCCGCGCTGGGGCTGCCCGTGCACGCCCCCGCCGCCGACTACCTGGCCCGGCGGGCGGAGCTGGGCGCCGCCGAGGCCACCCGGCGGCTGCTGGCGGCCGCCGGGCTGGACACCTGCCTGGTGGACACCGGCCTGGCCGAGGCGGCCGGCCACCCGCTGCTCCCGCTCAGCGAGTTCGCCGAGGCGGCCGGCGCCCGGGTGCGCGAGGTGGTCCGGCTGGAGTCCGTCGCCGAGACGGTCTCGGCGTCGGCCGGGTCCTGGCCGGCCCTCGTCCGCGAGGCGCTGGCCGCGTCGGCGGCCGGCGCGGTGGCGGTCAAGTCGGTGGTGGCCTACCGGCACGGCCTGGCGGTACCGGCCGAGCGCCCCGCCCCGGCGGCGGTGGTGGCGGCCGCCGGGGAGTGGCTGCGCGCCGGGCGCGGCCGGCTGAGCCACCCCGTGCTGCTGTACCACCTGCTCTGGACGGCCCTCGATGTGTGCGCCGAGCTCGGCCTGCCGCTCCAACTGCACACCGGGTTCGGCGATCCGGACCTCACCCTGCACCGGGCCGACCCGTCGCTGCTGACCGACTTCGTCCGGGCCGCCGAGCCGAGCGGCGTTCCGCTGGTGCTCCTGCACGGATATCCCTACCACCGGCAGGCGGCCTGGCTGGCCCAGGCCTTCCCGCTGGTGTACACCGACCTCGGGCTGACGGCCTCCTACGTCGGGCCCCGGGTGGCCGCCGTACTCGGCGAGATGCTGGAGCTGGCGCCGTTCGGCAAGCTGCTCTTCTCCACCGACGCCTACGGATTGCCGGAGCTTTACCTGGTGGGCACCGCCCAGTTCCGGCACGGCCTGGGCACCCTGCTGGACGGCTGGCGCGCGGACGGCGCCTGCTCGGCGGCCGACGGCCGCCACCTCGCCCGGCAGGTCGCGGCGGACAACGCCCGTCGCCTGTACCGGCTCTGAGCGGCGGGCGGGCGCGGTAGCGGCCCGGCCCGGCCGGCCGGTGGAGCGTCCGGCCCTGGTCGGCGCGGTGCGGGCGCCCCGGCGGCGGCCCCTGACCGGGTGCGCCGAGCGGCCCCGGTGGCCCGGGAATTGTGGATCGTCTACGCCCCGGTGAGGGAAAGCGCGCGCGGGCCGGATATTCACCGTATGGATTGACACCGGGTCGGATCGGCCGGAGCCGCACCCCTCGGAAGTGGCCGAACGGTGTCGATTAGATGACTACCTCTTGCGGATTACAACGCATGTTCACTAGCGTCCCGATCATTCCACTGCACCTGCCATCCGCAGCTGCACGACGACTCGGGAGGGCCAACCCCTATGAGTGTTCCTCGGATCAGCCGGACCCGGTACGCCGCAGTGGGCGTCGCCCTCGCCGCGGCCAGTGCCCTGGCACTGCCCGCCGGGACCGCCGTCGCCGCCTCCGGGGCCGAGCCGACCACCGGGCCGCTGCTGAGCTACGTCGTCAACACCCAGGCCAACCACGGCCAGGTGCAGAAGGTCGAGAAGGCCGTCACGACCCTCGGCGGCACCGTGGTGTACTCGTACGAGCAGATCGGCGTGGTGATCGCCCGCTCGACCGACACCCAGTTCGCCGCCAAGCTGCGGAAGGCGAAGGGCGTCCAGTCGGTCGGCACCAGCCGCACCAAGGGCATCACGGCCGCCGAGACGCAGAAGGCCGAGGTCGCCGCCGAGCCGGTCACCGCCGCCGCGGCCGGCCAGGAGCCCTACTGGGCCAACCAGTGGGACATGCGTCAGATCGGCGTGGACAAGGCCCACAAGCTCTCCCTGGGCAGCCGCAACGTGACCGTCGGCGTGCTGGACTCCGGCATCGACGGCACCCACGAGGACCTCGCCGCCAACGTCGACGCCTCGCAGTCGGTCTCCTGCATCGACGGCGGCAAGCCGAACACCGACTGGGCGGCCTGGCAGCCGGGCCCCGACGGCGACCACGGCACCCACGTGGCCGGCACCATAGCCGCGGCCAAGAACGGCAAGGGCATCGAGGGCATAGCCCCGAACGTCAAGCTGGCCGCCGTCAAGGTCGTCGACGACGGCGGGTTCATCTACCCGGAGTACGCGATCTGCGGCTTCGTCTGGGCCGGTGAGCACAAGTTCAAGGTGACCAACAACAGCTACTACGTCGACCCGTGGATGTTCAACTGCCAGAACGACGCGGACCAGGCGGCGATCACCACCGCCGTGCGCCGCGCGGTCGAGTTCTCGCAGCGCAAGGGCGTCCTCAACGTGGCCGCGGCGGGCAACGAGAACATCGACCTCGCCCACAAGACCGTGGACGTCAGCAGCCCGGACGACACCACCCCGGGCACCCGCCCGATCACCCAGGACTGCCTCAACCTGCCGACCGAGCTGGACGGCGTGGTCTCGGTCTCCTCGGTGGGCGTCAACGGTGACAAGTCGTACTACTCCAGCTACGGCAAGGACAAGGTGACCGTCGCCGCCCCCGGTGGCGACCGGCTCTACCAGATCCCGGACACCCCGGACAAGAACGGCCGCACCCTCTCCACCATCCCCGGCGGCCGCTACGGCTACATGCAGGGCACCTCGATGGCCTCGCCGCACGCGGCCGGCGTCCTGGCGCTGCTCGCCAGCACCTTCCCGTGGGCGAGCCCGGAGGAGCTGACCGAGCTGCTGACCAACCAGGCCGAGTCGCACGCCTGCCCGTCGGGCCCGTACAACCCGGGCGGCACCGGCACGTGGGCGGCCACCTGCGAGGGCGGCGCGGACGACAACGGCTTCTACGGCGCGGGCATCATCAACGCCGAGAAGGCGGTCCAGTGGTGGCGCTGACGCGCTGACCGCACGGTAGGCGCCGACGGCCCGAGCGGCCGGAGCTGATCGAACCGAGGGGTGGGGAGCGGGACTTCGGTCCCGCTCCCCACCCCTCACGGGTAGCGGCGGCGCCCCGGCCCTCACTCGAAGTGGTGGTCCCAGACCGTCTCGACCGCCGGCTTGCCGTGCAGGTCCGGCACCTCCTGGAGCCAGGCGGGTCGGCCGGCCCGGCTGGCGGCGGCCCGCCGGCGCTCGGCCTCGCGCACCTGCTCGGGCGTGGCGAAGCCGTCCGGCAGCCAGTCGCGGGAGCGCGCCGCACGGGCGGCGAGGTGGGCGACGTAGGCGTGCCGCACCGCGGCCACCGAGTCGAAGCCGGGCTCGTCGGCCAGCCACGCGTCGGGGACGAGCGCCACGACCTCCTCCAGCAGCGCGGTGGTGACCAGCGGCCCGAGCTCGTCGTCGGCCAGCGCGACGTCGGGGGCGTAGCCGCCGAGGGCGTGGGCGCTCAGGTCGTAGCGCTTGCCCACCGAGCCCGCGGCGCCGGACCAGCGGTGGTGGAAGACCAGCGCGGCGCCGTTGTCGATCAGCCAGAGCTTGCCGTGCCAGACCATCAGATTGGGGTTGTGCACGCTGCGGTCGACATTCCCGGTGAGCGCGTCCAGCCAGACCACCCGGCCGGCCTCGGCCGGCCCGACGGGGATCATGCCGGGCCTGAAGTCGCGGGCGCCGGGCAGCAGGTCCATCCCGAGGTTGAGTCCGCGGCTCGCCCGGAGGATGTCCTGGACCTCCGGGTCGGGCTCGGCGTCGGCGACCGCCGGGTCGAAGTCGACCAGCCGGAGTTCCGGCACCGGCAGGCCGAGCCGCCGGGCCAGTTCACCGACGATCACCTCGGCCACCAGGGCCTTGCGGCCCTGCGCGGCACCGATGAACTTGACCACGTAGGTGCCGAGGTCGTCGGTCTCCACGACGCCGGGGACGGAGCCGCCGGCCCGCAGCGGATCGACGTAGCGCACTGCTGTCACCTGATCGAGCACATCCGTCACCCTAACCCGTGCGCCTTCCGGGCCCGACCCGTTCAGCGGCTTTCCAGCGCCACCTCGCGCGCGTCGGCGAGCGCCTGCCGGACGGCGGCGGGGATGTCGGTGACCGGGAAGGCCACCCGGCGCACCACCCGGGTGCGGTCCAGCACGAGCACCGCCCGCTTCAGCCGCAGGCCCTGGCCGACGTGGAAGGTGGGCAGTCGCAGGGCGGCCGCCAGCCGGACGTCCAGGTCGGACAGGAGGGGGAAGGGGATCTCCTCCGCCGCCGCGAACTCCCGCTGTTCGTCGGGCCGTTGGGTGGATACCCCGCGCAGCGCCAGACCGGCCGCGCGGAACTCGGGGTACGCCTCGCGGAAGAGCCGGTTCTCCAGCGTGCAGCCGACCGCGCCGGGGATGTCGCCCCAGCCCGGCGGCAGTGGCCCGGGGCGGCCGGTGGCCGGGTAGCAGAACAGCACGGTGGCGCCGGCCGCCGGATCGACCGGGTCCAGCTCGCCGCCGGTGTGCGCGGGCAGGGTGAGCGCCGGCAGCCGGGTGCCGGGCAGCGCCGCCAGCCGGGCGGCCTCCGCGCTGTCGGGCGCGGCCGAGCCGGAGAGCGCGCCGTCGCCGAGCAGCCAGCGGTCCGCCCAGTCCTGCATCGCGACCAGGACCGGCAGCAGCGCCCGGCCGGCCTCGGTGAGCCGGTACTCGTGGCGCACCGGGGCGCTCTGGTACGGCACCCGGACCAGCACGCCTGCCTCGGTCAGGTGGCGGAGCCGCTCGGTGAGGACCTTCCGGGAGATGCCCAGCTCGTGCTGGAGCTCGTCGAAGCGCAGCAGGCCGCGCGCCGACTCGCGGACGATCAGGATGCTCCACCAGTCGCCGATCACGGCCGCCGACTGGGCGATCGCGCAGGTGGCGTCCCGCGCGGGTACCTCTTTGAGCACCGTCGCTCCTCTCACGTCCCGGACGGTCCATCCTCGCACCCCCTTGCGAGTTCCGAAAGGGAACTTGTAAGTTCCTGATGAAAACTCACGCGGAACGAGTGCGCCTGAGGACGAACGAGAACGAATGGGGGAGCAGATGTCCGTCGCCTGGGCGACGCTGCGCCGCACCTGGACGATGACCTTCCGGGCCTACCCGTGGTCCTACGCCGTCGGCTGTCTGCTGATCGGCGTCTTCACCCTCGGCCTGTCCTACCTGGGCCTGCACGCCATCGGCGGCGGCTCGGTGGCCGAGGACTTCACCGCCCGCACCGGAGGCGCCGACTACCTCGGCTACATCGCGATCGGCGCGGCCGGCTACATGTTCACCGTCCGGATGCTGCTCTGGAGCAGCAAGGCGCTGATCACCGAGCAGCGCCAGGGCACCCTGGGCGCGCTGCTGATCGCCCCCGCCGGGCGGCTGCCCTACCTGCTCGGCTTCACCGGGTTCGCGCTGCTCAACACCGCCGTCGAGGTCGGGCTGCTCGGCGGGTTCGCCGCGGTGCTCGGCGTCACGCTGCCCGCCTGGCACCCGCTCGCCGCCCTCGCCGGGCTGCTCGCGCTCAGCGCCGCCGTCTTCGCCGTCGCGGTGCTGCTCGGCGCGCTGATGATCGTCGCCGGCGAGGCGCACATCTCGCAGAACACCGTCTTCCTCGCCGTCTCGCTGCTCTGCGGCATCACCTTCCCCAACAGCTACCTGCCGGTGCCCGCCCGGTGGCTGGCCGAGCTGCTGCCCGTCACCTCCGCGATGGACGTGCTGCGCGGCGCGCTCGGCCGGGGGCAGCCGCTCACCGAGCTCACCGCGCGGCTGGTGACCTGCCTCGCCCTCAGCCTGGGCTACCTGCTGCTCGGTCTGCGGCTGCTGCCCGCCGCCGAGCGCCGGGCCGCCGAGCGGAGCTTCTGAACCGCCTCCGAACGGAGCCCCCGACGCATGGACCACCCGAACCGGAGCCAGTGACATGATCCGCACCACCGCCCTGCGCAAGACCTTCCGCAGCCGGGAGAAGGGCCTCTTCGGCCCGCGCGCCGTGAAGACCGCCGTCGACGGCCTCGACCTGGAGATCCCGGCCGGCCGGGTCACCGGACTGCTCGGCCTCAACGGCGCGGGCAAGACCTCCACCATCAAGATCCTCGCCACCCTGCTCCGCCCCACCTCCGGCACCGTCACCCTGGACGGCCTCGACCTGGTCGAGCACGCCCGCGAGGCCCGGCGCCGGATCAACCTGATCGCCGGCGGCGAGCGGATGGTCTACGGCAAGCTCACCGGCGCCGAGAACCTCCGCTACTTCGGCCACCTCTACGACGTCCCCGGCGCGGTTCTGCGCCCCCGGATCGGCGAACTCCTGGAGCTGGTCGGCCTCACCGGAGCCGCCGACACCCCGGTCGAGCGGTACTCGCGCGGCATGACCCAGCGGCTCTCGATCGCCCGCGGCCTGATCAACGACCCGGCCTACCTGCTGCTCGACGAGCCCACCCTCGGCCTGGACGCGCCGATCGCCCGGGACCTGCGCCGGGTGGTCGCCGCCCTCGCCGCCGAGGGGCGCGGCGTGCTGCTCACCTCGCACTACCTGACCGAGGTCGAGGAGCTGTGCGGGCACGTCTACGTGATCTCCGGCGGGCGCCACCTCGCCGCCGGCAGCCCGGCCGAGCTCAAGGCCGCGACCGGCAGCCACCGCAGCGTCCGGGTCACCGTCACCAATCCCTCTCCCGAACTGGAGGCCGCCGTGGCCGACTTCGCGCTCCGCCTCGGTGTCCGCGCCGAGCTCGGGGCCACCGGGCAGGGCGGCCTGCTGGTCACCGTCCGCCATCCCGAGGACGTGGCCGGCCCGCTGGCGGGGGCGATCGTCGCCGCCGGCGGGTCGATCGGCGGGCTGGAGGTCACCGAGGCCACCCTGGAGGACGCCGTCCTGGCGCTCACCGACACCGCCCCGGCGCCCGCCGGCGCCCGCTCGGAGGTGGCCGCGTGACCGGCCCGTCGACCCGGCCGGCGCACCCCGCGCCGCCCTCCGTCGAGCTGCTGCTGCTCGCCGCGGCCGACCGCGGCGCCCGGCCGCCCCACCCCGTCGGCCGCACCCTCCCGCCACCCCGCCCGGGCACCCGTCGCCCGCCCCGCCCGGACGGCGACCGCCTCGCCACCCGGCCGCTGCGGCACGCCGGCAAGGTGTTCGCCGCCGAGGCGCTGAAGCAGCACCGCACGCTCTTCGGCCAGCCGCTGGTGCTCGCCTCGATGCTGGTCTGGCCGGTGCTCCAACTGGCCGCCACCTACTACACGCTGCACCCGATCGCCGCCGGCTCGGCCGCCGCCGCCCGCTGGCCGCTCGCCGCCGACCCGGCCAAGCTGCTCGGCTTCCTCGCGACCGGTGCGCTGGCCTGGGCGTTCTTCTTCTCGCTCGTCCAGTCCGCGTGGAACTTCGCCTACGAGCGCACCACCGGCACGCTGGAGCTGCTCTTCCTCTCGCCCGCCGACCGGCTGGTCCTGATGCTGGCCAACGGCGCCGGCGCACTGCTGCAGAACGCCTGGCTGCTCACCTGTTTCCTGGGCGCCGCCGCCTTCGGCTTCGGCAGCCTGGACGTCGCCGGGCCCTGGGTCTACCCGGTGGTGCTCCTCGCCCTGCTGCTGCCCGCGGTGGCCTGGGGCGCGCTGCTCAACAGCCTGATGGTGTTCTCGCGCGACTCCACCTTCGTCTACACCGTGCTGGACGATCCGATGTGGTTCGTCGCCGGGGTCCGGCTGCCGGTCTTCGCGCTGCCCGGGGTGCTGCGGATGCTCGGCGCGGCGCTGCCGCTGACCGGCAGCCTGGCCGTGGTCCGCGGCGCGCTGCTGGAGCGGGAGGGGTTCGGCGAACTCGCCCCCGGGCTCGGCCGGCTGGCCGTGCTCTGCGTGCTGCTGCTGGCGTGCGCGGCACTGGCGCTGCGCCTCGGCGAGGCGCGGGCGCAGCGGACGGGGGGCCTGCGCCTGTCCTGAGCCCGGCCCGGCGCGCCCCGGTCGGCCGGGACGCGGTGCCACCCCGAGCCCCTGCACCGTCCCGGGCCGTGCGCTGTGGTTGGCTAGCCGGTGAAACCGGACGTACCAGACGAGGAGAGCACGGTCATGGGACAGGTACAGGCCACCACCGAGCGGGTCTACGACGCGGCCCCCGAGCGGGTCTACGAGGCGCTGGCCGACTACCAGGTGACCCGCCCCAAGCTGCTGCCGGCGCAGTACAGCGAGTACGAGGTCCGGGTCGGCGGCACCGGCGCGGGCACCCAGGTGCACTGGCGGCTCCAGGCCACCGAGAAGCGGGTGCGGGACTGCCTGTTCACCGTCTCGGCGCCGGCGCCGGACCAGCTGGTGGAGAAGGACGCCAACTCCAGCATGGTGATCACCTGGACGGTCGCCGCGGCCGGTGAGGGCCGGTCGAAGGTCACCGTCTCGGCCACCTGGCAGGGTGCGGGCGGCATCGGCGGCTTCTTCGAGCGCACCTTCGCGCCGAAGGGCCTGAACCGGATCCACGACCAGATCCTGGCCAACCTGGCGGCCGAGGTCCGCTGAGACCGGGCGCGTCCGGGCCGGCCGGGGAGGGCCGCCGGCCGCCGCCCCGGGCGCCGGACCAGCAAGAAGATTCGACGGCCTCGCCCACCCGTACGACCAGCAAGCCGTACGGGTGGACGGCCGCCACCTGCGGGTGACGACGGCCCCCGGGCACGGCGGAGCCACCCTAGGCTCGCCGCCGTGCATATGACGATCCTTCACATTTCGCAGCCCGTCGACGGCGGGGTCGCCCGCGTCGTCGTCGACCTGGTCCGCGGCCAGCGCGAGGCCGGCCACCGGGTCCTGGTCGCCTGCCCGCGCGGCGGCCGGCTGGCCGAGGAGGCCGCCGCCGCCGGGGCGCTGGTCCAGGACTGGCCCGCCCGCCGCTCGCCCGGCCCGTCCGTCGCCGCCGAGGCGTGGCGGCTGCGCCGGATCGTCCGCGCCGCCGCGCCCGACATGGTCCACCTGCACAGCGCCAAGGCCGGACTGGCGGGCCGGCTGGCCATCCGGGGCGCGATGCCGACCGTGTTCCAGCCGCACGCCTGGTCGTTCGCCGCCGTGGAGGGCGCGCTGGCCGCGGCCACCCTGCGCTGGGAGCGCTACGCGACCCGGTGGGCGCACCGTCTGCTCTGCGTCAGCGTCCAGGAGCGGGCCGACGGCGTCGCCGCGGGCCTGCACGCCGACTGGGCGGTGGTGCCCAACGGCGTGGACGTGCGCCACTACGCGCCCGCCGACCGCCGGGCCGCCCGGATCGCGCTCGGCCTCGACCTCGACGCGCCGCTGGCGGTCTGCGTGGGCCGGCTCTGCCGCCAGAAGGGCCAGGACGTGCTGCTCGACGCGTGGCCCGAGGTGCTGCGGCTGGTGCCGCAGGCCCGGCTGGCCCTGGTCGGCACCGGTCCGGAGGAGGCCCGGCTGGCCGCCGCCGTCCGGGAGTCGGCCGAACCGTCCCGGATCCGGCTGGCCGGGGAGGTGCCGGATCCGCGGCCGTGGCTGGCGGCGGCCGATCTGGTGGTGCTGCCCTCGCGCTGGGAGGGGATGGCGCTGGCGCCGCTGGAGGCGATGGCGGCGGGCCGGCCGGTCCTGTTGACGGACGTGCCCGGAGCCCGTGAATGCCTGCCTCCGACCGAGCGGAAGTGCGCGGTCGTGCCGCCCGGGGACGCCGCCGCGCTCGCCACCCGAATGGCCGAAGCATTGTCCGACCCGATCGAGTGCGAGCGACGCGGTGCGCGCCTGCGCGAGCACGCCGTGGCGCGCCATGACGTGCGATCGGTGGTCGAACAGGTGGACGCGCTCTACCGCGATCTGCTGGGCGCCGGGCCGGCGGCCGGACGCCGCCGTGCCCGTGTCCCAGAGCGGATCTGATCGTTTCACATGCCGTGAATGCCCTCCGCTGGGAGCTGTCGTATTCGCACCCTCAACCGGTTTGTGGGCGAGGGGTGAAATCGGAAATACCTATTAATGGGCGGCTGGAATGAAATGGCAAGTCAACTTCCAGCATCCAGGGCCACGTTCGGTACTGTCTGATTTTGCCTGCTTCATTTCGATTTCACGCCGGGAATTCGCGAGAGAACCGAAAGCCGCCAGCGGCAGCAGGTGCAGTCAGGACCGCGCCCACCGGGCCGGGACGGCCGCCCCGGGCCAACCGGTGCCGGGCCGCCGTCACCCCGGGCACACAGCAGGGGAGTTCGTGCGCTGATGACCATTGACCACGACAGCGTGCCACGGCCCGGCCGGCCCCTGTCCGGCCCGCGCCGGCCCGCCACCGGACTGCTCGACCGCCCCGCCAGGTCCGCACAGACCCGCAGCACCCCGGCGCTCCGCCGCCACCGCCGACCGGTCCGCTCCCGGCTCGCCCTGCCCGTCACTCTGGCCGCCGTCGACGCCTTCGCCCTGTGCACCGCCACCGGGCTCGCCAACCGGGCCCTCGACCCGGCGGTCCGGGTCGATCCGCTGCTGGGCGTGGCCGCCCTGCTCCCGCTGCTGCTCCTGCTCAACCTGGCCGGCGGCCTCTACCGGGCCCGGCTCACCCTCTCCGTCCTCGACGAGCTCCCCGCGCTGACCGTCCGGGCCGTCGTGGCCACCGCCTTCGCCGTCACCCTGGCCGGCTGCCTGGACGGCCGCTGGCCCGACACCGGCCCCGCCACCCCGGCCCGGCTGACCGCGCTGCTCGGCGCCCAGCTGCTGCTCGCCGTCTGCGGCCGGACGCTGCTCTTCCACCTGGTCCGCCGGATCCGCCGCAGCCGGCCCAGCCCCGTACTGGTCCTCGGCGCCGGCCGGCTCGGCCGCCGGGTCGCCGAGGCCCTCCGGGAGCGCGGCGAGTACGGCATGCGCCCGGTCGGCTTCCTCGACCCGGACCCGCCGCTGCTGGCCGGCGACACCGACCTGCCGGTGCTCGGCGGCCGCGAGGTGCTGGAGCGCGAGGTCCGCCGCCACCGGATCCACCACGTCGTCGCCACCGCGGGCGCCGCCGACGAGGCCGAGACCGCCGCCGCCCTGCGCGACGCCGCCCGGCTCGGCTGCCAGGTCTGGCTGGTGCCCGCGCTGCGCGAGTACGGCTCCCTGGAGAACGGCCACTCGACCGGCGGCGACCACCTCTGGGGCTTCCCCTGCCTGAAGGTGGACCGCCCGGCGATGCGCCGCCCCGGCTGGGCCGCCAAGCGCGCCCTGGACGTCACCGCCGCCGGCCTCGGCCTGCTCGCCCTCGCCCCCGTGCTCGCCCTGTGCGCGCTCGCCGTCCGCTTCGACACCGGCCCCGGCGTGCTCTTCCGCCAGCAGCGCACCGGGCTGGACGGCCGGGTCTTCACCGTCCTCAAGTTCCGCACCCTGCGCCCCAGCAACGAGCACGAGTCGGCGACCCGCTGGAACATCTCCCAGGACCACCGGATGGGCGCCGTCGGCAAGCTGATGCGCCGCAGCTCCCTGGACGAGCTGCCGCAGCTGTGGAACGTGCTGCGCGGCGACATGAGCCTGGTCGGCCCGCGCCCCGAGCGCCCCTACTTCGTCATGCGGTTCAGCCAGGCCTACCCCGAGTACGCGGACCGCCACCGCGTCCCGGTCGGCCTCACCGGACTCGCCCAGGTCAACGGCCTGCGCGGGGACACCTCCATCGAGGACCGGGCCCGCTTCGACAACCGCTACATCGAGAGCTGGAGCCTCTGGCAGGACGTCAAGATCCTGTGCCGCACCGCGGCCCTGATGCTCCACCCGGACGGAAGCTGACCAGCGTGGCCCTCACCCTCGATCTCGTCCCGACGCCCGCCCGGGCGTTACACCGGGCGGTCGCGGCGCTCGCCGCCCGGCCCAGCCTGCTCGCGGCCGCCACCGTGCTGCTGGTCTGCGTCCCCACCGGCGAGAAGGACGTCACCGCCGCCGTCCACGTCACCGCCGCCGACCTCGCCTCGCTGGCCCTGGTCGCGGTCACCGCCGTCGAGCTGCTGCGCGGCCGCACCCCCGCGATCGGCCGGACCGCCGCCGTGCAGTTCGGCGTGATCGTGTTCGCCGCCGCCGTCGCCACCGTCGGCTCGATCGACCCGGCCGCCAGCCTCACCGGCTTCGTCCGGCTCACCCAGGTCTTCGTCCTGGTGCCCGCCGCCGTCCTCTGCTCGCTGCGCGACCGCACCGACCGGCGGCTGGTGCTCGGCTCCTTCGTCGCCGCCGCGCTGGTCCAGGGCGTGGTCGGCGCCCACCAGTACCTCACCGGGACGGGCGCCTCCTACACCGGCCGGCCGATCCGCGCCGTCGGCACCTTCGGCGCGCTCGACATCATGGCGATGTCCACCGTGGTCAGCTACGGCCTGCTCGCGGCCCTCGCGCTGGGGCTCGCCGAGCGAGGCCCGGCCGGCCGGCCGAAGCTGCGCCGGGCGATGTTCGCGGCCGCGGCCTTCCTGGCCTTCCCGCTCGCCGTCTCGTTCAGCCGCGGCAGCTGGATCGCCACCGGCGCCGCCGCCGCCGTCCTGCTGCTGCGGGCCGACGCCCGGCTGGCGGTCCGCAGCGCCGTCCTCGGCCTGGCCGCCGCCGTCGTGCTGATCGGCGGCCTCGGCCTCGGGGCCTCCGGCGTCACCGCCCGGATCAGCTCCATCGGCTCCGTCTCGGCCGCCCCCGACCAGTCGGTGTCCGACCGCTACGACCTCTGGTCCACCGCCGGGCGCATCTGGCAGGACCACCCGGTCAGCGGCGCCGGCCCCAAGGCCTTCCAGCAACTGCGCGACAGCAACGCCCCGTTGCGGCTCTCCTCGGGCAGCGACGCGGCCGACGCCACCATCGGCTTCCAGCGCGAACCGCTGCTCTCCCCGCACAACATGTACTTCCTGGTCCTCAGCGAGCAGGGGCTGATCGGCATCGTCGCCTACGCCGCGCTGTTCCTCGGTCTGCTGGTCGGGTGCCTGCGCCGGGCCCGGGGCAGCGGCCTCGCGGCGCTCGCCCTGCTGGTCTGGGTCCTGGTCGACTTCCTCTACGCGGACATCGGCGGCACCACCACCGTGCTGACCTCCGTCGTCCTCGGCCTCGCCGCCCGGACCGCCGCCGGCGCCACACCGGAGGCGACCCCCCGATGACCACCGACCGGCCGACCGCGCTCACCCCGACGCTGCCGGCCCCCCGCTCCGCACCCGCCGCCGAGACCACGGCGGCCCCCCGGCGCGGCTTCCTCGCCAAGGCCTTCGGCATCACCGCCGTGCTCAGCGCCGCCGGCTCCGCCCTCGGCCTGCTCCGCGACCTGCTGCTGGCCCGCTACTTCGGCGCCAACCAGGGCACCGACGCGTTCCTGGTCGCCTGGACCGTCCCGGAGACCGCCGCACCGCTGCTGATCGAGGACGCCATGTCCTTCCTCATGGTGCCCGCCTTCGCCCTGGCCCTGGTCCTGCGGGAGGAGCACCCCGACGGGCCCGACCCGGTCCGCCAGCTGGTCCGCGCGACCCTGCCCTGGCTGCTGCTGGCGCTCACCGCGCTCTCGCTCGGCGTCGCGCTCGGCGCCCCCCAGCTGGTCGACCTGCTCGCCCCCGGCCTGGCCGACCCCGGGCTCGCCGTCACCTGCACCCGGATCACCGCATGCACCGTGCTGCCCTTCGGCGTGGCCGGCTATCTCGCCGCCGCACTCCGGGCGCACCACAGCTTCACCGCCCCGGCCGGCATCTACGTCGCCTACAACGTCGGCATCCTCGGCGTCCTGCTCAGCTGCCACGCGCTCTGGGGCGTCCGCTCCGCCGCGATCGGCGTCGCCCTCGGCAGCCTGCTGATGGCCGGTCTGCTGGTCGTCCCGTTCCTGCGCCGGCTGCGGTCCGGCCGCGCCGCCGCGGGCCGCCGGGCCCGCCCCGCACTCGTGCTGATCCCGCTCGCGCTGCTGCCGGTGGCCGCCTTCACGCTCACCCGGCAGGCTCAGGTCTTCATCGAGCGCTTCCTCGGCTCCGCGCTGCCGCCCGGCACCATCTCGCACCTCAACTACGCCGCCAAGGTCTCCCAACTGGCCATGACGGCGGCCATCCTGATCTGCACGGTGACCTTCCCGCTGGTCGCCCGGGCGCTCGCCGCCGGGGACCTCACCGCAGCCCGCGACCGGGTCGAGAAGGACCTCGGCCAGGCGGCCGCGGTCGTCCTGTTCGGCACCGCCTTCCTGCTGGCCTGCGCCCCCTCGGTGGTCGCCCTGCTCTTCCAGCGCGGCGCCTTCGGCGCCCAGGACACCGCCGCCACCGCGGCCGTCATCCGCGTCTACAGCTTCGGACTGCCCGCGCAGGCGCTGATCGGCGTGATGATCCGCCCCTACTTCTCGCTCCGCCCGGTGGTCCGCCGCGCCGGCGACCCGCGCACCGACGACGGCGGCCGCCGGCTGCTCGACTGGTACCCGGCCGCCGCCATGGTGCTCGGCCTGGTCGTCACCGTCGCCGTCGGCCTGCTCGCCACGCCCCGCTTCGGCGCCCTCGGCCTGGCCGCCGGGAACGCGGCCGGCATCACCACCACCGCGGCGCTGCTGCTGCGCGGGCTCGTCCTGCGCGGCATCGCGCTGCGCCTGCGCCTGGTCCTCGGCGGCCACGCCAGGCTGCTGGCCGCCGCCGCCGGGGCGGCCGCCCTCGGCACCCCCGCCGCCGGACTCCCCGCCGACCCCCTGCTCTCGACGCTGCTCGGGGGCCTCACCGTGGCGCTCGCCTTCGCCGCCCTCGGCACCGGTCTCGGTGCCCGCGAGGTGCGCGGACCGGTCCTCGCCGTCGTCCGGGCCCTGTGCCCGCCATCCGTTGCCGATGAAGGGAAGCCTCCCCATGGACGCTGAACGGGGATCCGTACGGTCGGTGCTGTCGGGCGTACGCCGCTCCGGCGCGCCGGCGGCAGCCGGTCCACGGACCGAGGTGCCGCGCGCCGCGGGCCGCCGCCCGGAGGCACAGCTGCCCCGAAGTCGCCGGCCCGCCACCCGGGCACCCGCCCAGGAGGCCACCTCGCCGTGGATCCTGATGTACCACTCGGTGGCCGTCGAGGAGGACGACCCGTACCAGCTGACCGTCAGCCCGGAGCGCTTCGCCGAGCAGATCGCCTGGCTCCACCGGCGCGGCCGGCGCGGCGTCTCGGTCCGCGAGCTGATGCGGGCCAGGGCCGCCGGCCGGGCCGACAACATGGTCGGCCTGACCTTCGACGACGGCTATGCGGACTTCGGCCGCTTCGCCGTACCGATTCTGCAGGCGTACGGGTTCACCGCGACCGCCTACGTGGTCGCCGACCTGCTGGGCCGGGCCAACGACTGGGACGTCAAGGGCCCGCGCAAGAAGCTGCTCACCGTCCAGGAGGTCACCGAACTCGCGGCCGCCGGCTGGGAGATCGGCTCCCACGGCCTCGGCCACCAGGCCCTGCCCGGCCTGCCCGCCGACGTCCTGGCCACCCAGACCCGGGAGAGCCGGCGCGTGCTGGAGGAGGTCGTCGGCGGTCCGGTCACCGGCTTCTGCTACCCGTACGGCGCCGTCGACCTTCCCGCCACGCTGGCCGTGCGCGACGCCGGTTACGACTACGCCTGCGCCATCGCGCACTCCCCGCTCACCGGCCGCTACGCGCTGCCCCGCTGCTACGTCGGCGACCGCGACGGCGCCTGGCGGCTGCGCGCCAAGCGCGGCCGCCACCGCCTCCGCGACACCGTCACCGAGCTGCGCCGCAACCGCCTCGCGGCACGCTCCGCGTCGAAGGGCCGGGCCGGCGCCGAGCGCGAGGAGACGCAGGGGAGCGCCGGGGCCCGGAGCACCGCGGGCGGGTCCGAGCGCCCCGCCGGGGAGCGTGCGGGCCGGCGGGGGGCCGACCGGTGAGGGTGCTGCACATCGTCACCGGTCTCGCCTCCGGCGGCGCCGAGCGCCAGCTCCAGCTGCTGCTGCGCCACCTGCCCGCGCACCAGCACTGCGAGGTGGTCGCGCTGACCAACCCCGGCACGGTGGCCACCGCGCTGCGCGCCGAGGGCGTCACCGTCCACCACCTGGCGATGCGTGGCAACCGCGACGTGGGCGCGCTGCCCCGGCTCGTCCGGCTGATCCGGTCCGGCCGCTACGACCTCGTCCACACCCACCTCTACCGGGCCGGCCTGTACGGGCGGCTGGCCGCCCGGCTGGCCGGCGTCCGGGCGGTGGTGGCCACCGAGCACTCGCTGCACGCGGGGGTGATCGAGGGCCGCCCGGTCACCCGCGGCGTCAAGGGTCTCTACCTGGCGGCCGAGCGCCTGGGCACCACCACCGTCGCGGTGTCCCGGCAGGTCGCCCAGACCCTGCACGCCTGGGGCGTGCCGCCGGGCCGGGTCGAGCTGATCCCCAACGGCATCGACGCCGCCCGCTACCGCCGTCCGGACGCCGACCGGGCCGCGGCCCGGCACCGGCTGCGCGCCGACCTCGGCCTCCCGGCGGCGAGCTGGGTGGTCGGCGGGGTCGGCCGGCTGGTACCCGGCAAGCGGTTCCACGTCCTGCTGGAGGCGCTCGCCGGCCTCGACCCGGCCGCCCGGCTGGTGCTGGTCGGCGAGGGCCCCGAACGCGCCGCCCTGGAGCGGCGGGCCGCCGAACTCGGCGTCCGCGACCGCCTGGTCCTCACCGGCGAGCGCGACGACGTCCCCGACCTGCTGGCCGCGCTGGACGTGCTGGCCGCCCCCTCGACCGCCGAGACCTTCGGCCTCGGCGTCCTGGAGGGCCTGGCGGCCGGCCTGCCGGTCCGCCACAGTGCCTGTCCGGCCCTGGACGAACTCCCGCCGGCCGCCGCTCCGCAGGCCCGCCGGATCCCCTCCGACGCCGCCGCCTACACCACCGCGCTGCGCGAGCTGCGCCACCTCAACGACCACGGCCCCGAGCCCCTGCCCCGGCCCCCGGCGGTCGGCCACTACGACATCGTCCGGGTGGCCGCCGACCTCGGCGCCCTCTACGACCGCCTGGCACCCGCTTGAGCCGCAGGCAGCCGCCGAACCCCCGGGCCGCCGGCCGGGCGGCCCCCATATCCAAGGAGCACCCCATGTCCGAACCGCGCCGAAGCGTCCGCAGCCTGGCCCGCCGCTGGTGGCCGGTGGTCCTCGCGGTGCCGCTGGGCGCCGCCGCCGGCGCCGGGTACGCCGTCGTCGCGCACCCCTCGTACGCCGCCAACTCCTATGTGATCGTGGTGCCGGAGAACCAGGGGGAGAGCGCCTCGGCGATCAACTTCGCCCAGGCGTACGGCCGGCTGGCCGGTCAGCCCCAGGTGCTCGCGGCCGCCGCCGCCGAGACCGGGCACAGCCGCACCGAACTGGAGACCCTGGTGCACGGCACCACCTCCCCGGACGCCCCGATGATCGAGATCACCGGTACCGGCGCGCGGCCCCGGGAGGCGGTGCTGGCCGCCGACGCGGTCGCCCGGTCGCTGGTCGCCTTCGCCAACACCAGCAGCAAGGAGACCGGCGTCCGGCTGGTCCCGCTGGCCCCCGCCGCCGAGCCCGACAAGCCGACCACGCCGTCCGCGCAGTTGGACGTCGCGGTCGGCGCCGCCGCCGGGGTGCTGATCGGCGCGCTGGTCATGATGACCCGCCGCCGGGGCGGTGAGGCCGGTCCGGCCGCCGTGGCGACGCCCGGCACGGAGCCCGCCGCCCCGGCCACCCCGCGCCCGCGCGCCGAGGAGGCCCCGGCGGCCGAGGCCCCGGCCGAACCGGCCGCGGCGGAGCGGCCCGGCACCGGGCAGGCCGTCCCCGAGCAGGCCGCCCCGGCGCAGCCCACGGGCGGGAAGGCAGCCGGCGGGAAGTCGCCCGCCGAGAAGGCCCCGGCCAAGGAGAAGAGCGCCGCCGGGAGCGGTCGATGAGTACCGAGGCGCCGGCCACCACCGGTCTCCCCGCCCAGGCCGGCGCGCCCCGCTGGACCACCGAGCTGCACCGCGAGGACGACGCCCTGGACGTCCTCGCCGAGGAGTGGGACGACCTGGTCACCCGCTGCCGGACGGCCACCTTCTTCCAGGCCGCGGTCTGGCAGCGCTCCTGGTGGCGCCAGTACGGCCGCCCGGGCGACCTCCTGGTCCTGCTGGTCCGCCGGAACGGCCGGCTGGTCGGCGCGGGAGCGTTCCGGCGGCGCCCCGGCCCGCTCGGCGGGCTGACCGGCCTCGGCGACGGGCTGATCGACTTCACCGACATCCTGCTCGACGACTCCTGCGCCGATCGCGCGGCGGCCGAGTTCGCCGCGGCCCTGCCGCTCACCCGCCCCTGGCACAGCCTGGAGCTGCGCGAGGTGCACCCCGAGGCGGCCGTCCAGCGGGTCTTCGAGCAGTGGCGGGGCCGGCGGCGCCGGTTCGGCGACTCGCTCTGCCAGTACCTGCCGGCCGTCCCGATGGAGCAGTTGCTCAAGCGGGTGCCCGGCAAGACCGCCCAGCGCAGCCGGGTGAAGCTCCGCAAGATCGCCGAGGCCGGGGTCGAGGTCCGTTCGACGCCCCCGGAGGAGGTGCCCGAGGCCCTGGAGGGGCTGCTCCGACTGCACTTCGAGCAGTGGCACGAGCGCGGCGTCACCCCGGAGCACCGCACCGGGCGGTTCGCTCGGCACCTCGCCGAGTCCACCACCGGCCTGGTCGCCACCGGCCGCGCCGCGGTGCACCAGTACTGGCTGGACGGCGAGCTGGTCGCGGTGAACCTGCTGCTGCTCTGCCCGTCCTTCGGCGGTCTCTACCTGTACGGCGCGCACCCCCGGCTGCGCGAGCGCCTGGACATCGCCGGTCTGCTGTTCGGGGCGGCGCTGGACGAGACGGTCGACGCCGGGATCCCGCTGCTCAGCCTGTTGCGCGGCCAGGAGCCCTACAAGCAGCGCTGGCGGCCGGACCAGCTGTTCAACCAGCGGCTGCTGTTCGGTCCGCGCGGGCCGGCGCCGGCGGCCGCCGCCCGGGGCGGCTCGGTCCGGGCCCGGCAGGTCGCGGTGCACGTCCTGCGCACCCGGCTGCCGAGGCTCAAGGAGGCGCTGGCGGCCCGCCGGCGGAGCTGAGCCCCGCCCCGCCTGCGGGCCCGGCCGCCCGCCTTCAGCGCCGGGCCGGCAGCCCGCCCGGCGCGGGTGCGGCGGACGGTGAGGGCGGCGTGGAGGGCGAGGGGGACGGTGCCGCGGACGGCGAGGCCGGTGCGGAGGGGGTCCCGGAGGCCGCCGCGGTCGGCGAGGCGCCCGGCGAGCCCGACCCGGCGGCCCCCGGCTGCGGGGTGACCGCCGGGGGCGCCGGCACAGCGGTGACCGGGGCCCCCTTGGACCCGGACATCAGCTGCTTGAACCGGCTGCTGGAGCGCGGGTTCTGCGCGCACTGCCAGAACCCGTGCGGGCAGTAGTCGGTGACCGTCTGGTAGCTGGTGTCGTGGGTGCGGATCCACTCCACCATCCGCTGCACGAACTCCGGGTTGTCGCCGTTGCGGAACAGCCCCCACTCCGGGTAGGAGACCGGCTTGCCGCGCTTGGCGGCGAACTCGACCTGGTCCTGCAGCCCGTACGGCTCGCGGACGTAGTTGTCGAAGGTGGCGCCGGCGGGCTGGTCGTAGCTGTCCATGCCGATGATGTCGACCACGTCGTCGCCGGGGTAGCACTTGGTCCACGGGATCGCGTCCAGCCCCCGGTTGGGGGTGAAGTCGAAGCGGAACCGCTGACCGGGCACCGAGCGCATCACGGAGACGATCCGCCGCCAGTACGCCTTCCAGGCGGTCGGGTCGGGCTTGCAGCGGTGGGTGTAGGTGGTGCCGTTCATCTCCCAGCCGAGGGTGAGCACGGTGTCCGCCCCGCCGAGCGCCACCAGCCGGCGGGCGAGCCGCAGGAAGTGTCGGTCGAAGTCCCCCCGGGCGCCCTGGGCGAGCAGCTTGGCCACCTCGCCGTCCGGCACGGCGGCCTCGCTGGGCACCATCATCGGGACGCCGAGGATCAGCATCCGGGAGGGGTCGGCCAGCCGCCACTGCGACCACATGCCGAGCACCACCGGCTCGCCCTCGACGTCCGCCCAGCTGTTGCCGGCCAGATAGGTGTGGCCGACCTGCATGTTGGCGTTGTTCAGCCACTGCGCGTAGCGGCCCAGCTGGGGGATGTACTTGTCCCACGAGCCGACGAAGGCACCGAACGGGGCCTCGTGCTTCGGCCGCTGGACGACCGGCCGGGGGGCGGCGCCGCGGGGCTGGAACGCGTCCGAGGAGAGGGCGTGCCGTTCGGTCTGGCTGAGCGGGGTCCCGGTGGGGACGCTCGCGGTGGTCAGCGTCAACAGGGCGGCGGCAGCCAGCGTCAGGCGGCCGAGTCGCATGGTCTCTCCTCCGGCGTCACGGGGCGGGGGCAGCGGGACGGACCGTGATACCCCGCTCGCAGACAGTAGGCCCCGCAGGCGTCGGAAAAGCCGAATGTCACCCTAAAGTGGGCGGTATTCGAACGCCGTCTGCCGCAACGTGCCGTGTATCACCTCTGTAACAGTCCGGACGGCCCTGGAGGCCGTACCGCGGCCGCCCGCCCGGAGCGCCTCCCGGGCGGCCGCGGGTCCGACGGCGCAGGTGGGCGGGCGGATCCGGCGAAGGGCGCGAATCGGCCGGCCGCGCCCGCGCCGCCCCGCCGTCCGGCCGGGTCCGGCTGACTCGTGACGGTGTCGAAAGGTACGCTCCGCCCGTGTCCTGGAAGCCGCTGCGTGTCCTCACCCCCCGATCGATCCTCCCTGCCCTGGCGGTCCTGCTGGTCCTTGTGGCGGGCGCGGCCGCGCATGCCAACAAGCCGGTGCCGTTCGGTGACCGGGTGGCCGGGCCGGGCGGCGCGGACGCCAGCCCGGTCAACTCGCAGTCGTTGGGCGCGGACGGTCTGGAGCTGAAGGTGGGCCCCGGCCTGGAGGCCTACAACCGGGACACCGGCGAGCCCGCCTGGTCCTACCGCCGCGAGGGCGCCACCGCGCTGTACCTGGCGATGGCGGGCGAGAACGCCGTGGTGGTCTGGGACGACGGCCTGGTCACCTCGGTGCGCCCCGGCGACCACGAGGTGCGCTGGCACCGCGCGGTACCCGGCCTGGCGGACTGGATGAGCGGCCAGGGCGAGCCGGGCGCCGAGAAGCGGACCGACGAGCAGCGCAGGCAGCTCCAGCGGGAGCGCGCCGCGGCGGCCCTGCACACCGTCCAGCAGTCCGCGCCCTGGGTGGCCGTGGTCACCCCCGAGCTGACCATGGGCTTCCGCGACGCCGACGGTGACCTCCGTTACAACTCCAAGCCGGCCGGCAACTGCGTCTACGACCCGACCCGCACGGTGGGCACCGACTTCGCGGTGCTCGTGCCGCGCAGCTGCGCCAACAGCACCGGCCAGCCGGTCTCCGGCGGCATCACCGGCTACCGGCTGGACAGCACCGGCTGGCAGCTGGCCGCCGGCCCGGGGGTGTCGCTGAAGGCCCTGGACGGCCGCCGGGTGCTGATCTCGGACGGTCCGATCGTCGGCCCCAAGGTGTTCGACACCCAGGCGGCGGCCCCCGAGGCGGCCTGCGGCAGCCCGGCCGAGCCCTTCGCCGCCGTCCGCCCGCAGGGCAGCTGCGACGCCGCGGAGGACGCCCCGCAGTCCTGAGACCGGTACCCCGGCGGTAAAAGCCTCCGGGCCCCGTCACGGGGCCCGGTAGACTTGCCGTCATGGCTGTTCTCTCCGGGCACTAGCGGACGAGCGGCGCCGCCCCCGGGCGGTCCGCCGGTCTGCCGACGTCGCCCCCTTCCGCTGCCCCGGCCCTGTGCCATGCCCAGGCGCCCGCCCACGTCCCAGGAGTAGTCCCAGCCATGATTTCCGCCAACGCCCTTGAGCTGCGCGCCGGTGCCCGCATCCTGATCGAGTCCGCCAGCTTCAAGGTCGCCCCGGGCGACCGGATCGGTCTGGTCGGGCGCAACGGCGCCGGGAAGACCACGCTCACCAAGGTGCTGGCCGGCGAGGGCCTGCCGGCCTCGGGCACGGTCACCCGCTCCGGTGAGGTCGGTTACCTCCCGCAGGACCCGCGCACCGGTGACCTCGACGTCCTCGCCAAGGACCGCATCCTCTCCGCCCGCGGCCTCGACAGCGTGCTGAAGAAGATGCGCGAGAACGAGGAGCGGATGGCGAACGGCAAGGGCGCCACCCGGGACAACGCGATGAAGAAGTACTCGCGCCTGGAGACGGAGTTCCTCACCAAGGGCGGGTACGCCGCCGAGGCCGAGGCCGCCACCATCGCCGCCGCGCTGGGCCTGCCGGACCGCATCCTCGAACAGCAGCTGCACACCCTCTCCGGTGGTCAGCGCCGCCGCGTCGAGCTGGCCCGGATCCTCTTCTCGGACTCCGACGTGCTGCTGCTCGACGAGCCCACCAACCACCTCGACGCCGACTCGATCGCCTGGCTGCGGGACTTCCTGAAGACCTACAAGGGCGGCTTCATCGTCATCTCGCACGATGTCGAGCTGGTCGAGACGGTCGTCAACAAGGTCTTCTACCTGGACGCCAATCGCTCCGCGATCGACGTCTACAACATGGGCTGGAAGCAGTACCAGCAGCAGCGCGAGGACGACGAGAAGCGCCGCAAGCGCGAGCGGGCCAACGCGGAGAAGAAGGCCGCGACCCTGAACGCGCAGGCCGACAAGATGCGCGCCAAGGCGACCAAGACGGTGGCCGCGCAGAACATGGCCCGCCGTGCGGAGAAGCTGCTGTCCGGCCTGGAGCAGGTCCGGCTGAACGACAAGGTCGCCAAGCTGCGCTTCCCGGACCCGGCTCCCTGCGGGAAGACCCCGCTGACCGCCGCCGACCTCTCCAAGTCCTACGGCTCGCTGGAGATCTTCACCGGCGTGGACCTGGCCATCGACCGCGGCTCGCGGGTCGTGGTGCTGGGCCTCAACGGCGCGGGCAAGACCACCCTGCTGCGGATGCTGGCCGGGGTGGAGAAGCCGGACACCGGCGAGGTGATCCCGGGCCACGGCCTGAAGATCGGCTACTACGCCCAGGAGCACGAGACCCTGGACCCGGAGCGCACGGTGCTGGAGAACATGCGCTCCTCGGCGCCCGACACCGACCTGGTCCAGATCCGCAAGATCCTCGGCTCCTTCCTGTTCTCCGGCGACGACGTCGACAAGCCGGCCGGGGTGCTCTCCGGCGGTGAGAAGACCAGGCTGGCGCTGGCCTCGCTGGTGGTCTCCAGTGCCAACGTGCTGCTGCTCGACGAGCCCACCAACAACCTCGACCCGGCCAGCCGCGAGGAGATCCTGGGCGCGCTGCGCGAGTTCAGCGGCGCGGTCGTGCTGGTGACCCACGACGAGGGCGCGGTCGACGCGCTCCAGCCGGAGCGGATCATCCTGCTGCCGGACGGCGTGGAGGACCTCTGGAGCCCGGCCTACAACGACCTGGTCTCGCTCGCCTGATCCGGCCCGGCCTCCGCCTGGCCTGGAGTAGACGCCTCGTCCGCTCTTCGGACCAGAAAAACTAGTACTTACGGCGTGTCCGGGAATGAAGAGGTCCGGGATTCCGTTTGAGAAGCTTCCGTCGGCCCGCCACTCGATCGTGGTCGGGCCGATGCTGCTGATCAGCTCTTTCGCGCCGAATGGCGGTATCGCTCCGGGGGCGTGCACTCTGCGTGAGCGCCCTTGTGCGCTCGGATCACCACCGACGGAACGCGCATTCCCGGCATCGACCTTGTCGAATGGGTGGCCAGGAGGCTGTGGATGGGTGATCATGGGAATCTGACCGAGCAACGCTACGAGGAGGCACGGGTGGCCGAGACTCTGAAAAAGGGCAGCCGGGTGACCGGTGCCGCGCGTGAGAAGCTCGCGGCCGATCTCAAGAAGAAGTACGACTCCGGGGCGAGCATTCGCGCTCTCGCGGAGGAGACCGGTCGCTCGTACGGCTTCGTGCACCGGATGCTGAGCGAGTCCGGAGTGATCCTCCGGGGCCGCGGCGGTGCCACGCGGGGCAAGAACAAAGCTACTGCTGGAGCCAGCTCCTGACGGTCCGTCAGTTCTTCGACGGATGACTCGGCGGCAGGGCGCGGGCCGGATGGACGACGTCGGTCGTCCGCCTCCGGCCGGAGCGAACCGGCCGCCGATCGTCATGCCCGCCGCCGTCCGTCCGGGCCCGGCCCGGACCCGTCCGAAACACTGGGCGCCGCTGCCCTGCCGCAGCGCGCCCAGTTTTGTTACTCTCCGGTAGCCAAGTCCCTCGCCACCGGAGGTCCCCGCATGACCGCCCCCGCCACCGACCCGCAGGCCCCGAGCTGGGAGCAGGACGGCGTCCGCCTGGAGATCGACGGCGAACTCGCCGTCGTCACCCTCTGTCAGCCCGAACGGCGCAACGCCCAGTCGCCCGCGATGTGGCGCGCGCTGGCCGCGGTCGGCCGGGAGCTGCCCGGCGCCGTCCGGGTGGTGCTGCTGCGCGCCGAGGGCCTCTCCTTCTCGGCCGGCCTGGACCGCGCGATGTTCACCCCCGAGGGGATCCCCGGCGAGGTCACCTTCCTCCAGCTGGCCGCCGCCGAGGACAAGGACCTCGACGACACCATCGCGTACTACCAGGAGGCCTTCTCCTGGTGGCGCCGGCCCGACGTGGTCACGATCGCCGCCGTCCAGGGCCACGCCGTCGGCGCCGGCTTCCAGCTCGCCCTCGCCTGCGACCTGCGCGTGGTCGCCGACGACGCCCGGTTCGCCATGAAGGAGACCTCGCTCGGCCTCGTCCCCGACCTGGCCGGCACCAAGCCGCTCACCGAGCTCGTCGGCTACGCCCGGGCGCTGGAGATCTGCGCGACCGGCCGCTGGGTCGGCGCCGAGGAGGCCACCGCGATCGGGCTGGCCAACCTGGCCGTCCCCGGCGCGGAGCTGGACGCCGCCGCCCGCGACCTCGCCGCCGCGCTGCTCGCCGCCCCGCGCAGCGCCGTCATCGAGACCAAGGCGCTGCTCCAGGGTGCGGGCGGACGCTCGTACGACGAGCAGCGTTCGGCCGAACGGGCGGCACAGGCTCGCCGCCTGCGCGATCTGGCCGGCATCGGCGACTGACCGCACGAGGACGCCGAAGGCCCGGCTCCGGGGGACCGCCCCCGGAGCCGGGCCTTCGGCGTCGCGGCTCCCCCGGGTCGCCGCTCCGGGGGCGCGAATCGTGGCGAAATGCCAGAGTTGGAGCGATTTGCGATATAGCTGGAGCCGTACGACGGGAGAACCACCCATGCCTGACACTCCGACGCCCGCCACCATGCACAAGAACCCTTCCGCCGCGCCCGGACCGGTCGCCCCGGCGGCCGACACCGGCCGGGGGGTGACCGACCGCGGCCGTACCGCCCTGGCCGTCGGTGTGGTCGAGAAGATCGCCGGTATGGCCGCCCGCGAGGTCTCCGGCATCCACGCCCTCGGGTCCGGCCTGTCCCGGACCTTCGGCGCGATGCGCGACCGGGTGCCCGGCGGCAAGTCCGCCGTCGGGCGAGGGATCAAGGCCGAGGTGGGGGAGAAGCAGACCGCCATCGACATCGCCCTGGTCGTCGAGTACGGCGTGGTCATCCCCGAACTGGCCCGTCAGGTACGGGAGAACATCATCGACGCGGTGGAGCGGATGACCGGCCTGGAGGTCGTCGAGGTCAACATCGCGGTCAACGACGTCCATCTGCCCGACGAGCCGGACGTCGAGGAGGAGGAAGAGGAGAGCGTCCCCTCCGGACAGCGGCCCAAGTTGAAGTAGCCCCGTCGGGGGACAGCAGCAGTGGAAGACGAGGAGTAGCGGATGAACCTGGCCATTGTCGGCCTGGTGGTGGGTATGGCCCTCGGCTTCGCCGGCTATTTCGGCGGCTTCGCGGCGTTCCTGCTGGTGGCCGCGCTGGGCGTGGTCGGCTTCGTGGTCGGGCGCCTGCTGGAGGGCGACATCGAGATCGGTGATCTCGGCGACCTGCTGCGCGGCCGCGACCGGCGCCGCTGATGGCGTCCCCCGTCACCCCTGCCACCTCGGCCACCTCCACCACCGCGGTCACCCCCGCCGCCCGCCGCCGCGAGCCCGGCGTCCGCGGGCGGCTGCGGGTGGCCGACCGGGTCTACGCCCGGATCGCCGCCCGGGCCGCCCGTGAGGCGCTCGACGACGCGTGGCGCGGCCGGACGGAGCGGGGCGCGCCGCCGAAGGTCTCGGTCGCCGTGCCGGGCAGCACCGTCACCGTCCGGGTCTCCGTCGAGCTGCCGTTCCCCGCCGACCTCGCCGCGCTCGCCCGGGCCGTCCGGGAGCGGATCGCCGCGCAGGTCGGCGGTCTGACCGGGACGCGGGTCGGCGAGGTGATGGTGGTCGTCGAACGACTGGTCACCGGGGGGCCGCGGTGACGACCGGGCCGACACCGGACGCCGTTCCGCCGGGCGCTCTCCCGCCGGGGTCGTCGCCGCCGGGTTTGAGTGGGGCGAGTGCTCTCCCGCCGGAGGCCGGCGAGCCCGAGCCGGTCATGGTCAAGGTGCCCCGGCTGCGGGCCCCCCGCACGGTCGCCGCCGTAGTCGTCGCCACCGTCGTGCTGGTGGTCGGTGCCGCACTGCTCTACGACGTGATCGCCGTGCGCACCGGGCACGCCGCCCGCCGCTGGCGGGCCGAGGTCGCGGACGAACTGGCCACCCGCCACCTGGACGACCCCTGGGTGCTCGTCGGCGCCGGGGCGGCCGTCCTGCTCGGGGCCTGGCTGCTCTGGCTCGCCCTCGCCCCCGGGCTGCGCCGCTGGCTGCCGCTGCGCCCGCTCGGCGGGACCTCCGCCGCCATCGACCGCGCCGGCGTCGGCACCCTCCTGCACGACCGGGCGGCCGGACTGCCGGGCATCGAGCACCTCACCGTCCGGGTCAACCGCCGCCGGGTGAAGGCGGTGCTCACGGGCCCGGCCGACCCGGCCTCGGTGCAGCGGCAGCTGCGCGCGGAACTCGCGAAGATCAGCCTGGCCCGGCCGCTGCGCCTCGACGTCCGGGCGAAGCGGGGCGGGGGTGGCGCGGGCGACGGCGCCGTGCCAGGGCCGCCGGAAGGCACCGCGGCGGTCCCGGGCACGCCGGCGGCCGGCGGGGTCGGCGGGGTCGGCGGGGTCGGATGAGCGGGACACCGTCCGGAGCCGGGCGGCGGAGGACGGACACGCGGGTGCGGGTCGGACGAGGAGGGGTGGTGATGGTGCGGTGAGTCGGTCCACCGTCAACCGGGTGCTGCTGGGGGCCGCCGCCGTGCTGCTGCTGGCGGTCGGCCTGCTGGTGCTGGCCGGCGGGCTCGACCTCTACGCACGGCTGGGGGTGGACCCGCCGAGCCGGTGGCCGCTCACCTCGCCGGACCAGCCGGTGGTCAGCTCCAGCTCGCGGACCCGCTGGTCCGACGAGACGTGGTGGTGGCCGGCCGTGACCGCCGGGCTGGTCCTGGTCGTCCTCGGTACCGGCTGGTGGCTCTTCGCCCAGCTGCGCCGCAGCGGCCCGGCGACCGTCGTCCTCCCCACACCGGGGGTGGGCGGACTGCGGCTGCGGCTGCGCACCCGGGCCCTGGAGGAGGCGCTGGAGACCGGGACGGTGGCCCTTCCGGAGGTCGAACGGGTCAGCGTCCGGCTGCTGCGGGGCTCCGGTCGGCAGCGGCTGCGGGCGGCCGTGCGGCTGACCCCGGGCGGTGATCCGGCGGAGCTGGTGGAGCACTTCGAGACCGGCCCGCGCGGTGACGCCCGCGCCAGCCTCGGCCTGGCCGAGCTGCCCGCCGAACTCCGGGTGCGGGTGCAGGCGGCGAAGCCGGCCGCCGCGCGCGGGCGCGGCGGCCGGCGCCGGCGTCCGCGGGTCGACTAGCCGCCCGCGACCGGCTCCGGCGGGTGGCTCAGAGCCCGCGCAGGGCGCCGCCGTCGACCGGGATCATCACACCGGTCAGATAGGAGGCGGCGGGGGAGAGCGCGAAGGCGGCGACCTTCCCGAACTCCGCCGGGGTGCCGTAGCGGCGGAGCGGGATGCCGGCGCTGTTGCGGGCCCGGGCGGCGGCGGGGTCGCCGCCGAGGGCGTCCAGTTCGCGGACCCGGTCGGTGTCGATCCTGGCCGGGAGCAGGCCGACCACCCGGATCCCGCGCGGGCCCAGCTCGTCGGCGAGCGACTTGGCGGCCATCGCCAGGCCCGGCCGCAGCCCGTTGGAGATGCCCAGACCGGGGATCGGCTCGCGGACCGAACCGGAGAGCACGAAGCCGATCACACCGCCCTCGCCGAGCGCCTCGGCCGCGGCCCGGGCCAGCCGCAGGGCGCCGAGGAAGACCGACTCGAAGGCGCCGCGCCAGGCCTCCTCGGGGGCGGCGCTCACCGGGCCGGGCGGCGGGCCGCCGACGCTGATCAGCACGCCGTCCAGCCGGCCGAAGCGCTCCACGGCCGCGCCGAGCAGCCGCCCGGCGGTCTCCGGGTCCGCGTTGTCGGCGACCAGGCCGTGCGCCGCGCCGCTGCCGCCGAGGGCGTCGAGCTCGGCCACCGCCGCGTCGACGGACTCCTTGTTCCGCCCGCTGACCAGCACCCGGGCGCCGTCGGCGGCGAGCTCGCGGGCGGCCGCCAGGCCGAGGCCCCGGGTGGCGCCGGTGACCACGTACACCGTGTCCTTCAGTCCAAGATCCATGGCTCCCATCCTGCCGGGTCGGGGGAGCGGCGGGGTAGGGGGCACGGCGGCCGCCGCGGCCCGGGGAGGCGGCGAGTTTCGGCCGACTGCGTCCGGGAGCTGGCCTTGACGCCCGCGTCAAGGTCTACCGTCGTACCCGACGGCGTTCGAACGGCGGTCGGAAGGAACGGGTGCGGTCATGCGGATCGGTGAGCTGGCGGAGCGGGCGGGGACGACCACCCGGGCGCTGCGGTACTACGAGCAGCTCGGGCTCTTACCCGCCCGACGGGCCGGCAACGGCTACCGCGCGTACGGCGAGGACGATCTGCGGCTGCTGAAGCAGATCCGCACGCTCCAGGACTTCGGTTTCGAACTGGAGGAGACCCGCCCGTTCGTCGAGTGCCTGCGGGCGGGCCACCCGGAGGGGGACTCCTGCCCGGCCTCGTTGGAGGTCTACCGGCGCAAGCTGGCCGAGCTGGACGAGTGCATCACCCGGCTCCAGGAGGTCCGTACGCAGGTGGCCGAGCAGTTCGCCCGGGCCGAGCAGGCCCGTGACGAGCTGGCGGCCGAGGCCGCCTGGCAGACGCCGCAGTGTGAGTTGGCAGTCGAGTGGGAGGAGCGGTAGATGGGGAAGATCGCTGGAGTGCCGGAGGTCACGGACGACACGTTCGCGACCGAGGTGCTGGGGGCCGAAGGACCGGTCCTGGTGGAGTTCACGGCGGACTGGTGCCCGCCGTGCCGCCAGATGGTGCCGGTGCTGGCCGACATCGCGAAGGAGCAGGCGCACCGGCTCACGGTGGTCACCGTGGACGTGGACCACAATCCGCAGACCCAGGCCGCGTACGGGGTCCTGTCGATGCCGACGCTGATGGTCTTCCGGGGCGGTGAGCCGGTGAAGTCCATGGTCGGCGCCCGGGCCAAGGTGCGGCTGCTGCGCGAACTGGAGGACGTGCTGTAGCTCGCGGGCTACGCCGGCACGCTCTCCTGCTCCACCTCGGCCTCGGCGGCCTCCTTGGCGCGGTCCTTGGCCTCGCGGCGCACCATCACCCAGAAGCCGACCGGGATCATCGCCGTGAACAGCCACCACTGGACCGCGTACGCCATGTGCGGGCCGATGTCGGAGTGGTTGGGCTCGGGCAGCAGCTCGGGCTGGTCGGCCGGGGCCGGGGTGGTGGCGGTGAGCTCCAGGTAGCCGCCGAGCAGGGTGGCGCCGGTCTCGCCGGCCTGCTGCTCGGTGCTGATCAGGTTGAACTGCCGGTCCGGCAGGCCGGCCCGGTCCCGGATGCCGCTGCCGGCCGCGGTCTCGTCGGCGCGCAGGCGACCGGTGAGGGTGACCTCCCCGGCCGGCGCGGCCGGCACCTGCGGGTACTCGGTGGCGGAGCCGCCGGACGCCACCCAGCCGCGGTTGACCAGGACGCTGCCCTTGCCGTCGGAGAGCCGGAGCGGGGTGACGACGAAGTAGCCGATCTTGTCCCCGCCGGAACCGGTCCGCTTGCGGACCACGAACTCGTGCGCCGGGTCGTACTCCCCGGTCGCCGTCACCGTCCGCCAGGTCAGGTCTTTGGGGACGGTGAAGCCGGGCGAGCCCGACAGCGTGTCGAACGGGACCGGCCGGTCGGTGAGTGCCTGGGCGATGAGCTCGTTGCGGGCCACGCGTGCCTCGTGGCGGTGCAGCTGCCAGAACCCCAGCCGGATGGTGGTGGGGATCAGCAGCAGGGCGATCAGCAGCGTGATCACCCAGCGCCGCGAGAGCAGAAAACGGTACACACGGGCACGGTACGCCCACCTCACAACCGGATCACGCACCGGGGTGCGGGGCGACCTCGCGCAGCAGATGCAGGAAGGCGTCCTCGCCGAGGACCGGCGTGCCGACCTCGCGGGCCTTGCGGGCCTTGCCGCTCCAGCCCCCCGGCTCGTTGGTGACCAGCAGGCTGGTGAGCCGGCTCACCGAGGAGGCGATGTGCAGGCCGGCCTCCACCGCGCGGTCCTCCAGCACCTCGCGGTCGGTCGCGGTGTCGCCGGTGAACGCCACCCGCATGCCCTGCACCAGCGGCTTGCCGTCCTCCCAGCGTCCCGGGTTCGGGTAGGGGCACGGCGGGCGCTTCCTGGCCTGCCGGTAGGAGGCGCCGGTCCAGGAGCCGCGGGCGGGGGAGGCGGGCTCCTCCGCGCCGAGGTCGGTGACGGCCACACAGGTCTGCAGCGGCAGTGGGACGCCCCCCGAGCGGGCCAGGTGCAGGCTGGGCCGGAACGCCTCGGCCAGCACCCGGGCGTCGTCGAGGGCGTTGTGCGCCTGGCGCTGGCGGACGCCGAAGTACGCCGCGAGCGAGGCCAGCTTGCCGTTGGGCAGCGGCAGCCGCAGGTCGCGGGAGAGGACCATGGTGCAGAGCCGCTGGTCCACCGGGGCGCGCAGGCCGGCCCGGGAGAACTCGCGGGAGATCATGTTCCAGTCGAAGAGCGCGTTGTGGGCGACCATCACCCGGCCGCGCAGCCGCTCGGCGAACTCGTCGGCGATCTCCGGGAAGGTGGGCGCGCCCGCCAGCACGTCGTCGGTGAGGCCGTGGATCCAGACCGGGCCGGGATCGCGGCCGGGGTTGACCAGCGTGTACCAGTGGTCGGTGACCTCCCCGTCGGCGTCCAGCTGGTAGAGGCCGGCCGAGATGACGCGGTCCGAGCGGCCGAGCCCGGTGGTCTCGACGTCGACCACCGCGAAGCCCTCGTCGGGGGCGGCGGAGCGCTGGGCGGGGACGGGGACGGTCCGCGGCGCGCCGTTCGTCTCGGGCTGGATCGCATGCATGGTCAAACAGAATAAGCGCCGTCGCGGCCGGGCTCGGCCGAAATGTTCGTACCGGTCGGCCGGAATAGAGTGGGACGCGTATTCGTCGTACACCCAGTCGAATATCCCCCGGCCGCACCACACCCCCACGCGGCCGTCTCTGCGAAGGACGAATCCCCCATGCGCGCCACCGTGATCCACGGCCCGAACGACATCCGGATCGAGGAGGTGCCGGACCCGGTGATCCAACGCCCGACCGATGCCGTGGTGCGCGTGGTGAACGCCTGCATCTGCGGCAGCGACCTCTGGGCCTACCGGGGCGTGGCGGCGCGGACGGCCGGGCAGCGGATCGGGCACGAGTTCCTCGGCGTGGTCGAGGAGGTCGGCACCGAGGTCCGCGACGTGCGCCCGGGCGACTTCGTGGTCGCCCCGTTCGTCTGGTCGGACGGCACGTGTGACTTCTGTCGCGAGGGCCTGCAGACCTCCTGCCCGCACGGCGGCTTCTGGGGCGAGGTCGGCTCGGACGGCGGCCAGGGCGAGGCCGTGCGCGTGCCGTTCGCCGACGGCACCCTGGTGCGGCTGCCCGGCGAGGCGGCGGGCGACGAGAAGCTGCTGCCGAACCTGCTCGCCCTCTCCGACGTGATGGCCACCGGCCACCACGCGGCCGTCACGGCGGGCGTGCGCGCCGGTGCCACCGTCGCGGTGGTCGGCGACGGCGCGGTCGGCCTGTGCGGCGTCCTGGCGGCGCACCGGCTCGGCGCGGGCCGGATCATCGCGCTCGGCCGGCACACCGCCCGTACCGACCTGGCCCGGCGCTTCGGGGCGACGGACGTGGTCGCCGAGCGCGGCGAGGCGGCGATCGAGGCGGTCAAGGAGCTGACCGGGGGACAGGGCGCGCACGCCGTGCTGGAGGCCGTCGGTACCGAGGAGTCGATGCGGACCGCGATCTCGATCGCCAGGGACGGCGGCGCGGTCGGGTACGTCGGCGTCCCGCACGGCGGTAGCGCCGGCGTGGACATCGGCCAGATGTTCGGCCGAAACGTTTCGCTCAGGGGCGGAGTCGCGCCGGCCCGCGCGTACATCCCCGAGCTGCTGCCGGACGTCCTCTCCGGCGCCATCGAGCCCGGCCTGGTCTTCGACCGCACCGTCGACCTGGACGGTGTCCCGGACGGCTACCGGGCGATGGACGACCGCTCCGCGCTGAAGGTGCGGATCGCTTTCTGACGCATCGTCACCACAGGCTCCACGAAGGGCGGCACCGCACATCGGTGCCGCCCTTCCCGTGGTCGGGAAGTGATGGTTTTCGGCCAATTGACTAGCGCGAGCGGGTGAACGGATGGCTGGTCACGGACAACCCCTTTCGGAGCGGGCACGACCCTCCTAGCATTGCGCGGCGCGCATCCGGACTGTGACGCCCCTCACGTCCGATCGTTCCACTGGTGCGACCACTACGCCGAAGGAGTGAGGAGACAGCGTGGAATCGCCGCCGATCACCACTGCCCCTACCGAAGTCCAACTCATTGAAGAGGGCGAGGAGTTCCGCACCCTTCGAAGCTCGTTCCGGAGCTTCGCCTTCCCGGTCACCATCGGCTTCGTCCTCTGGTACCTGCTCTACGTCCTGCTCTCCAGCTACGCCCCCGGCCTCATGGGCACCAAGGTGGCCGGGCACATCAACGTCGCCCTGGTGCTGGGGCTGCTGCAGTTCGTCACCACCTTCGCCATCGCGGCCTGGTACGCGCGCTACGCGGACCGGCGGCTCGACCCGCCCGCCGCCGCGATCCGCGAAGCCCAGGGCGCCGTGGTCCACGCTCCCCGGGAGGCCGCCGAATGACCCTGCTCGCCAGCTCCGCCACCGAGCACCGCGGTCTGACGATGACCCTGTTCGGGTTCTTCGTACTGGCCACCCTCGGCATCACCGTCTGGGCCGGACGGCAGACCAAGGGCGCCGCCGACTTCTACGCCGGCGGCCGGAGCTTCACCGGGTTCCAGAACGGCCTGGCCATCTCCGGTGACTACATGTCCGCCGCGTCCTTCCTCGGCATCGCCGGCGCCATCGCGCTCTCCGGCTACGACGGCTTCCTCTACTCGATCGGCTTCCTGGTCGCCTGGCTGGTCGCCCTGCTGCTGGTCGCCGAACCGCTGCGCAACTCCGGCCGCTACACCATGGCCGACGTCCTGGCCTTCCGGATGAAGCAGCGCCCCGTCCGGACCGCCGCGGGCATCTCCACCATCGTGGTGTCGATCTTCTACCTGCTCGCCCAGATGGTCGGCGCCGGCACGCTGGTCGCCCTGCTGCTCGGCGTCAGCGGGGACAGCGCCAAGCGGCTGACCATCGTCGCGGTCGGCGCCCTGATGGTGATCTACGTGGTGATAGGGGGCATGAAGGGCACCACCTGGGTGCAGATCGTCAAGGCGGTGCTGCTGATCGCGGGCACCGCGCTGATGACCGTCCTGGTGCTGGCCAAGTACCACTTCAACCCCTCCGCGCTGCTCGGCGCCGCCGCCGACGCCAGCGGCAAGGGCGCCGCGTTCCTCGAACCGGGGCTGAAGTACGGGGTGAACGGGACGACCAAGCTCGACTTCCTCAGCCTCGGGATCGCGCTGGTGCTCGGCACCGCGGGCCTGCCGCACATCCTGGTCCGCTTCTACACCGTCCCCACCGCCAAGGCCGCCCGGAAGTCCGTGCTCTGGGCGATCGGCATCATCGGCGGCTTCTACCTGATGACCCTGGCGCTCGGCTTCGGCGCGGCCGCGCTGGTCGGCCCCAAGGCGATCAAGGCGGCCAACCCGGCCGGCAACACCGCCGCCCCGCAGCTCGCCGAGCAGCTCGGCGGCGGCCCGGGCACCACCGGTGGCGCGATCCTGCTCGCGGTGATCTCGGCGGTGGCCTTCGCCACCATCCTGGCCGTGGTGGCAGGCCTCACCCTGGCCTCCTCGGCCTCCTTCGCCCATGACCTCTACGCCAACGTCATCCGGCGCGGCAAGGCGTCCGAGAAGGAGGAGATCCTCTCGGCCAAGTGGGCCGCGGTCGCGATCGGCGCGGTCGCCATCGTGCTCAGCCTCTTCGCGGGGAAGCTCAACACCGCCGCCCTGGTCGCGCTGGCCTTCGCGGTGGCCGCCTCCGCCAACCTGCCCACGCTGCTCTACTCGCTGTTCTGGAAGCGCTTCACCACGACCGGCGCGGTCAGCTCGGTCTACGCCGGGCTGGTCAGCTCGGTGACGCTGGTGTTCTTCTCGCCGGTCGTCTCCGGTGGCAAGGCCTCGCTCTTCCCGGACGCCGACTTCCACTGGTTCCCGCTGGAGAACCCCGGACTGGTCTCCATCCCGATCGGCTTCCTGGCCGGCTGGATCGGCACCCTGTTCTCCAAGGAGAAGGCCGACCCGGCGAAGTACGCTGAACTGGAGGTCCGCTCGCTGACCGGGCTGGGCGCCCACTGACGGGCGGGTGGTGACTAAGCTGGCCCGGCCCCGCGGGAGCGGGGACCGGGCCGGCCGCACTCCCGGCCGCACACTCACGGGAAGGGACCGCCGTGCTGCTCGACACCTTCGGCCGGCAGGCCGTCGACCTGCGGGTCTCCCTCACCGACCGGTGCAACCTGCGCTGCACCTACTGCATGCCCGAGGAGGGTCTGCAGTGGCTGGCCAAGCCCGACCTGCTCACCGACGAGGAGATCGTCCGGCTGGTCGGCCTCGCCGTGCGCGAGCTCGGCGTCCGGGAGGTCCGGTTCACCGGGGGTGAGCCTCTGCTGCGCCCGGGGCTGGTCGGCATCGTCGCCGCCTGCTCCGCGCTCGAACCCCGCCCCGAACTCTCGCTGACCACCAACGGCATCGGCCTCGCCCGGACCGCCGGGGCGCTGCGCGCGGCCGGGCTGGACCGGGTCAACGTCTCGCTCGACACCCTCGACCCGGACACCTTCCACACCCTCACCCGTCGCCGCCGCCACCAGGACGTGCTGGACGGGCTGAGCGCCGCCGTCGCCGCCGGGCTGACGCCGGTCAAGCTGAACGCCGTCCTGATGCGCGGGGTCAACGACCACGAGGCGCCCGAGCTGCTCGCCCGGTGCCTGGCGGAGGGCTACGAGCTGCGGTTCATCGAGCAGATGCCGCTGGACGCCCAGCACGGCTGGGACCGCTCGTCGATGGTGACCGCCGGGGAGATCCTGGAACGGCTCGCCACCCGGTTCACGCTGACCCCCGAGCCCTCGGACCGCCGCGGCGCGGCTCCGGCCGAGCGCTGGCTGGTGGACGGCGGCCCGGGCCGGGTCGGCGTGATCGCCTCGGTCACCCGGCCGTTCTGCCGCGCCTGCGACCGCACCCGGCTGACCGCCGACGGCCAGGTCCGCAACTGCCTGTTCGCGACCGGCGAGACGGACCTGCGGACGGCGCTGCGGTCGGGCGCCGGGGACGACGAGATCGCCGAGCTCTGGCGTGCGGCGATGTGGGGCAAGAAGGCCGGGGCCGGGATCGACGCCCCGGAGTTCCTGCAGCCCGAGCGGCCGATGTCCGCGATCGGCGGCTGACCGGCTCCGTACCGCCGGGCCCTGTCGCCGGACGCTACGCGGACGGCTCGGCGGGGCCCGGCGCGTCCGGCGCGGTCCAGTCGGCGAGGGCGACGACCTCCTTGAGGAAGCCGCGCACGCCGAGGAACTGCGAGAGGTGCTCGCGGTGCTCCCCGCAGGCCGCCCAGGTCTTGCGGCGGTCGGGGGTGTGCAGCTTCGGGTTGTTCCAGACCAGCACCCACCGGGCGTCCGCCCGGCAGCCCTTGGCCGAGCAGACCGGTGCCTGCGTCTGCGGGGAGCCCGGGGATTCCATGGTGCCGTCCTCAGCGATAGCGGGTCGTCTGCACCGCCAGTCTTTCACGCTCCCGGACGGCGACGGCGCGTCCGGGCATGGCGACGCCGGGCAGCCACGGGGGGAGCCGCCCGGCGTCGGTCCGTCGCTCCGACGGGGGATGCGGAGCGCGTACGCAGTATGTCACGGCAGGACCCCGGCATGGGGAGGTCTTGCATGATTAATCTGAGGTTCTTTTGAGCTTTCTGTCGAGGGAGTCGCTGGAAAACCCCCTAAAACGGACAGTCAGTTCGATGGCTGTGAAGAATCGGTGGGCACGCTCTGTGCCACACCGGCATCATGCGAAGCGCCGGCCCCACCCGTACCGCCGGGGCCGAGCATCAGCACGGTCTCCGGCGGTACGTCGAAGGTGCTCGGCAGCCCCGGCGCCCGCTCGCGGCCGGCGTTGGCGATCAGCACCGCGAAGTAGGGCAGCAGCACCGCGCCCGCGAGTGCGGCGAACGCGAGCACCCGCTGGACGTCCCACAGGACCACCGCGAGCAGCACGCAGACGGTGCGGAGCAGCATCGAGGCCACGTAGCGGCGCTGTCGGCCCCGGACGTCCTCGGTGAGGCTGCTGCGTGCCCCCGTGATCCGGTGGACCTGTCCACCGCCGGCGCTCTTGCCCATGTCCTACCGCCCTCGTCCACGCACCTGCCGTGCCTCGCAGCGCGGCCACTTCACGGTACGCCGCGCGGGGGCGGCCGACGAGACCGGGGGCGGACGCCGCGTCCTAATGGAGTAGGGAGAGGTACTCCGGCGGTACCGCGTCGGCCAGCCAGACGCCGTTGGCGCTGATCCGGAAGGTGTGACCGGCCGCCGCCATGGCGGCGGCGTCGACCGCCAGGACCACCGGCCGGCCGTGCCGGGAGCCGACCCGCAGCGCGGTGTCGGTGTCGGCCGAGAGGTGGACGTCCTGGCGGGCCATCGGCCGCAGGCCCTGGCGGAATATCGCGTCCAGGCTCCGGGAGGCGGTGCCGTGGAACAGCCGGGCCGGCGGCTCGGCGGCGGCCAGACCGAGGTCGACCGCCACCGTGTGCCCCTGGCTGGCGCGGATCGAGAGACCGTCGTCGGAGTAGGCGAAGCGGCGCTTGTTGTTGGTCGCCACCACGTGGTCCAGCTCGGACCTGGTCAGCCGGGTGCCGTTCGCCGCCAGCGCGGCGAGCAGCACGTCCACCCCGACCCAGCCGGCCTCGTCCAGCGTGATCCCGATCCGCTCGGGCTCGTGCCGCAGGACGCGGGACAGCGCCTTGCTGGTCCTGACCGTGCGCTTCTCGTCCATCTCTCCCGATCCCTCGCCCCCGAGCCGGCTAGGAGGCCTGGCTCACCGAACTCATGTTGAATCCCGCGACCCGCACCGGCGGCATCGCGGCCCGGGTGAACCAGTCGCCCCACTCACGCGGCAGGCAGCGCTCCGTCCGGCCCACCTCGGTGATCCGGCCGAGCAGGTCGACCGGCGACTCGTTGAACCTGAAGTTGTTCACCGCGCCGACCACCTGGCCGTTCTCCACCAGGTACACGCCGTCCCGGGTGAGGCCGGTGAGCAGCAGGTTCGCCGGGTCCACCTCGCGGATGTACCAGAGGCAGGTGACCAGCAGGCCGCGCTCGGTGCGGGCGATCATCTCGTCCAGGGTCGGCGCGCCGGCCCCGTCGGCCGTCTCCAGCACCAGGTTGTCCACCGCCGGGCGCAGTGCCAGGCCGGTGAGCCCGGCGGAGTGCCGGGTGGTGATCAGCTCGGCCAGCTCGCCGTCGCGGATCCACTCGGTGGCGGTGAGCTCCAGGCCGTTGTCGAAGACCGAGGAGTCCCCGCCGGTGGAGTGGGTCAGTACGAAGGGCGCCGCCTCCAGCCCCGGCTCGGCCGGGTCGGAGCGCAGTGTCAGCGGCAGGGCGGCCAGCTTGTCGCCCACCCTGGTGCCGCCGCCCGGCTTGGAGAAGACCGTCCGGCCCTCGGCGGCGTCCCGGCCGCCGGCGGACCAGCTGAGGTAGACCATCAGGTCGGCCACGGCCGAGGGCGGCAGCAGCGTCTCGTAGCGGCCGGCCGGCAGGTCGATCTTCCGGGCGCCCCAGGCCAGCCGCTTGGTCAGCTCGGTGTGCAGTGCGGCGACGTCCACGTCGGCGAAGTCCCGGGTGGCGGCGCCCGCCCAGGCGGAGCCGGACAGGTCGGCGGTCTTGGCGTTCAGCTCGACCGTGCCGGTCGGCTGGTCGTGGCGCAGCCGCAGGCCGGTGGAGGTGCCCAGGTAGCTGGAGACCACCTCGTGCCGGGCGAAGCCGTACAGCAGCTCGCCCTGGGCGGCGGCCCGGGCGAAGGCCTCGCCGAGGGCGGGCGCGAAGGCCGCGAAGACCTCGATCGAGGTCTCGGCCGGCGGCCCGGCGAAGTCGGGCGAGGACGGCCGGTCGGTCACCAGCGGCTGCGCGTCCTCGGCCGGACCGGCCGCCAGGGCGGCCTGCTCGGCGGCCCGCACCAGGCCCTCCACCTCGTCCGCGGTGACGGCCTCGCGGGAGACCACGCCGGAGGCGGTGCCCTCGGCGCCGGCCACCGTGGCGATCACGGTGAGCCGCCGGCCCCTGGTCACCCCGTTGGTGGTGAGCGCGTTGCCGGCCCAGCGCAGGTTGGCGGTCGACTCCTCGTCGGCGATCACCACGCAGCCGTCGGCGCGGGAGAGGCCGAGCGCCAGCTCGACGAGTTCGTGGGGCTGAATCGCGGTCATCAGTGACCCGCCTCCTGCTGGGTGTTGAGCACGTTGACGTTGCGGAACAGCGCCGAGGGGCAGCCGTGGCTGACCGCCGCGACCTGGCCGGGCTGGGCCTTGCCGCAGTTGAAGGCCCCGCCGAGCACGTAGGTCTGCGGGCCGCCGACGGCCGCCATCGAGCCCCAGAAGTCGGTGGTGGTGGCCTGGTAGGCGAAGTCCTTGACCTGGCCCGCGAGTTCGCCGTTGCGGATGGCGTAGGCGCGCTGACCGGTGAACTGGAAGTTGTAGCGCTGCATGTCGATCGACCAGGAGCGGTCGCCGACGATGTACAGGCCGTTCTCCACGCCGGCGAACAGGCCCTCGGTGTCGGGGCCGTCGGCGGCCGGCTGGAGCGAGACGTTGGCCATCCGCTGGACCGGGACGTGGGCGGGGGAGTCGGCGAAGGCGCAGCCGTTGGAGCGGTCGAAGCCCTTGAGCTTCGCCATGCCGCGGTCGAGCTGGTAGCCGACCAGGACACCGTCCTTGACGAGGTCCCAGGACTGCGTGGCGACGCCCTCGTCGTCGTAGCCGATGGTGGAGAGGCCGTGCTCGGCGGTGCGGTCGCCGGTGACGTGCATCAGCTCGGAGCCGTAGCGCAGCGAGCCCAGCTTGTCGAAGGTGGCGAAGGAGGTGCCGGCGTAGGCGGCCTCGTAGCCGAGCGCGCGGTCCAGCTCGGTGGCGTGGCCGATCGACTCGTGGATCGTCAGCCAGAGGTTGGACGGGTCGACGACCAGGTCGTAGCGGCCCGGCTCGACGCTCGGCGCCTTCATCTTCTCGGCCAGCAGGGCGGGCAGTTCGGCCAGCTCGGCGTCCCAGTCCCAGCCGGTGCCGCGCAGGTACTCGAAGCCGCGCCCGGCCGGCGGGGCCAGCGTGCGCATCGAGTCGAAGGCCCCGGTGCGCTCGTCCACCGAGGTGGCCTCCAGCGAGGGGTGCAGCCGGATCCGCTGCTGGGTGGTGACGGTGCCGGCGGTGTCGGCGTAGAACTTGTTCTCCTGCACCGTCAGCAGGCTGGCGCTGACGTGCGAGACGCCCTCGGCGCCGAGCAGGCGCGCGCTCCAGTCGGCGAGCAGCGCGGTCTTCTCCGCGTCCGGGACCTCGAACGGGTTCAGCTCGTACGCGGAGACCCAGGTGGCGTCCGGGTAGACCGGCTCGTCCGCCAGCTCGACGCGCTCCTTCGCACCGGCCGCCCGGCTGATCCCGCCGGACAGCCGGGCCACCGCGACGGCCTGTTCGGCGACCCGCGCCGCCGCGGCCCCGGTGAGGTCGACCCCGGCGGCGAAGCCCCAGGCGCCGTCCAGCAGCACCCGGACGGCGAAGCCGAGCTGGACGCTGTCGGAGGTGCCGGCCGGCCGGGCGTCGCGCAGCCGCCAGGACGCGCTGCGGACCCGCTCCAGGCGGAAGTCGGCGTGTTCGGCGCCGAGTTCCCGGGCGCGGGTGAGTGCCGCGTCGGCCATGGCGCGCAGCGGGTAGGCGAGGAACAGCGGGTCGACGGCGCGCCCGTGCGGGGCGCCGGAACTGCTGGTCGGGGACATCGGAGGCAAGCGGGCTCCCTGGTCGGGGGGATGACGGTGCGGGTACTCCGAACCGGGTACCCGCACGGCATCATGTCCCGTTCAGGGGGTTTCGGCCAGCGCATTCGGGCGGTGACACGCGGCGGCCGCCGCCCCCGGGGATCCGGTCAGCCGACCGTCTCCCACCAGCCGTCCAGCTCCGGCGGGTTGTCGACGTCCACCCGCTCGCCGGGGCGCGGCACCGCGAGCGGGACGGCCTGCGCCTTGGCCTCGACCAGCAGCCGCTCGATCGGCTCGGCCCAGGGGTGCAGGCCCAGGTTGAAGGTGCACCAGTGGACGGGCACCAGCAGGCCGGCGTTCAGCTCGCGGTGCGCGAGGACGGCGTCCTCCGGCGTCATGTGGATGTCCGCCCAGGCCGTGTCGTAGGCGCCGATCTGCATCAGGGCGGCGTCGAACGGGCCGTGCTGCTCGCCGATCCGCGCGTAGCCCTCGAAGTAGCCGGAGTCCCCGGTGTAGAAGACCTTGCGGGTCGGCCCGGCGATCACCCAGGAGCCCCAGAGCGTGGTGTTGCGGGTCAGACCGCGCCCGGAGAAGTGGTGGGCGGAGGTGAGTGTGACGGCGAGTTCGCCGAGCGTGCAGGTCTCGTCCCAGTCCAGCTCGATGATCCGGTGCTCCGGGACGCCCCAGCGGCGCAGGTGGCCGCCGATGCCGAGCGGCACCGCGAAGGGCGCGGACTGGCTGCGGACCAGCCGCTTGACCGTCGCCATGTCCAGGTGGTCGTAGTGGTCGTGCGAGATGAGCACCGCGTCGACCTGCGGCAGCTCCTCCAGCTCGACCGGCACCGGGTGCAGCCGCTTGGGGCCGACGTGCGCCGTGGGGGAGCAGCGCTCGCTCCAGACCGGGTCGAGCAGCACCCGGGTGCCCTCGATCTCGACCAGCGCGGAGGCGTGTCCGTACCAGGTGATCTCCACGCCCTCGGCGGCCTCGCGCGGTCCGCCGGCCGGGCGGACGGTGGGCACCGGGTGGGCCGGGACCCGGCCCTCGCGCTGGAACAGCATCCGGCGCACGGTGTCCCGGTCGATGTCCGGCGCGGACTTGGCCCGGGCCAGGGTGGACGGTGCGTTGTGGAAGACGCCGTCCCGGTACTGCGGGGAGTTGCGCACCCGGGCCTCCCGGGCGGCGTCCGGCCGCCGTCCGAAAGCCGCCGGCAGGTCGCGCAGCGACCAGGCGGCCGCTCCCGCGCCGGCCGCCAGGGCGGCCAGGGCCAGCAGTCGTCCCCGCCGGTGGGTGGTACCGGACTGTGCGTCGCTCATCCGTGCTCTGCCTTCGCTCGTCGCCGTGGCCGTCGGGCCCCGCGCGCCGGGACCCGTCCGGGAACTTCGGTACGGCCGGCCCCGGTCGTCCCGCACCACGGGGGCAACGGGTGCGCCCCGTCGCGTTGTTCCCGGAAAACCGCCGCAGTGGACGCCACAAGGGTAGGCCGGGGCGGTCGGGGACCGGGGACGGGCGGGCCCCGGTACGGATTGTCGGATTGCGACAGTTCCTTCGGTGAGGCGCTGTGGGAGCCCGATTCGTCGCCGCCCGGGGCCGACCGATAGCGTCACACTGCGTGCTCATACCGACGTACGCGCACACTACGGAGAGAGGTGGATCGTTGAGCCGCTCGGTTCTCGTCACCGGAGGAAACCGGGGCATCGGCCTCGCGATCGCCCTGGCCTTCGCCGAGGCGGGCGACAAGGTCGCCATCACCAGCCGCTCGGGTGAGGTTCCCGCGGAGCTGGCCAAGTACGACGTGCTCGCGGTGCGCTGCGACATCACCGACAACGCGCAGGTCGACGCGGCGTTCACGGAGATCGAGGCCAAGCACGGCGGGGTCGAGGTGCTGGTCGCCAACGCGGGCATCACCCACGACACCCTGCTGCTGCGGATGTCCGAAGAGGACTTCACCTCCGTCGTGGACACCAACCTGACCGGGGCGTTCCGGGTGGTCAAGCGCGCCTCCAAGCTGATGATGCGCGCGCGCAAGGGCCGGGTCGTGCTGATCTCCTCGGTGGTCGGTCTCACCGGCTCCCCGGGCCAGGCCAACTACGCCGCCTCCAAGGCCGGCCTGGTCGGCTTCGCGCGCTCGCTGGCGCGTGAGCTCGGCCCGCGCAACATCACCGTCAACGTGGTCGCCCCCGGCTTCGTCGACACCGACATGACCGCAGTGCTCAGCGACGAGCGCCGCGCGGAGATCGTCTCGGGCGTGCCGCTGGGCCGCTACGCGGCGCCCGCCGAGGTCGCCAACACCGTGCGGTTCCTCGGTTCGGACGAGGCCGCGTACATCACCGGAGCCGTCATTCCCGTAGACGGCGGATTGGGCATGGGTCACTGAGCATGAGTGGAATCCTTGAGGGCAAGCGGATCCTGATCACTGGAGTGCTGATGGAGTCCTCCATCGCCTTCCACACCGCGAAGCTCGCGCAGGAGCAGGGCGCGGAGATCATCCTCACCGCCTTCCCCCGGCCCAGCCTCACCGAGCGGATCGCCAAGAAGCTGCCGAACCCGGTCAAGGTGCTGGAGCTGGACGTCTCCAGCGAGGAGCAGCTGGCCGGCATCGCCGACCAGGTCCGCGAGCACCTGCCGACCCTGGACGGCATCGTCCACTCGATCGGCTTCGCCCCGCAGGACGCCCTGGGCGGCAACTTCCTGAACACGCCGTGGGAGTCCGTGGCGACCGCCATGCACGTCTCGGCGTTCTCGCTGAAGTCGCTCACCACGGCGCTGCTGCCGCTGATGCAGGACGGCGGCTCGGTCGTCGGTCTGACCTTCGACGCGCAGTTCGCCTGGCCGAAGTACGACTGGATGGGCCCGGCCAAGGCCGCGCTGGAGGCCACCTCCCGCTACATGGCCCGTGAGCTCGGCGACCGCAACATCCGGGTCAACCTGGTCTCGGCCGGCCCGATCGGCTCGATGGCCGCCAAGTCCATCCCGGGCTTCGCGGACCTCGCCGCCACCTGGGACACCCGCTCCCCGCTGAAGTGGGACCTCTCCGACCCGGAGCCGGCCGGCCGCGGCGTCGTCGCCCTGCTCTCGGACTGGTTCCCGAAGACCACCGGCGAGATCGTCCACGTGGACGGCGGCCTGCACGCCATCGGCGCCTGACCGCTGCCCGCACCACCGCGGCCCGGCACCCCTCCTGGGGTGTCGGGCCGCGGTGCTGTGCGGGCCCCGCGCACGTCGGTGCGCACGGCGTCGGTCGTCAGGCGTCGGGCGGGGTGCAGGCGCCGATGGCACGGCCGGCCTCGACCGAGGCGCGCTGCGGGTCGCCGGCCCGGATCGCGTCGAGGATCTTGTCGTGCCCGAGGTAGCGCTCGGCGATCAGCTCCGGGCCGACGTCGTGGCGCAGGTGGGCGCGGGTGACCTCGCCGAGGTCGGCGTAGACGGCGGCGAGGACGTCGTTGTGGGCGGCGGCGACCACGGCCTGGTGGAAGGCGGCGTCGGCCTGGATGAAGTCCTCGGCGTCGCCGGAGCGCCAGGCGTCCTCGCGGCGGGCCAGCGTGGCGTCCAGCAGGGCGAGGTCGCGCGCGGTGCGGCGGGTGGCGGCCAGGCCGGCCGCGGAGGTCTCCAGGGTCACCCGCAGCTCGGCGACCTGCGACTGGTCGGCGTCGGCGAAGCGGCGGTGCATGACCCCGGCCAGCTCGCTGGTGGCCAGGACGTAGGTGCCCGAGCCCTGGCGGATGTCCAGCAGCCCGTTGTGGGCGAGGGCGCGGACCGCCTCGCGGACGGTGTTGCGGGCGACGCCGAGCTCCTCGACCAGCGCGGCCTCGGTCGGGATGCGTGAGCCGACGGGCCACTCGCCCGAGGTGATCTGGGCGCGCAGTTGCGCGATCACCTGGTCGGACAGCGGGGTGCGCCTCGGAGAGGACAGCGCCACGGGGACTCCTTGCGGCTTTGGGTCGGCGGTGGGGGCGTCGGCCGGCGGGTGGGTCGGCTTGGGGCGGGTCGGGACATCATGCCAAGTCGAGGATGCGCTAATTCATCCCATCATTCTATGATGGCTCCCATGCCTTCCGCAGCAGACACCACCACCACCCCACGGACCGGGGCCGGACCGCAGACCGAGCGGCCCGCCACCGGCGCATCCGCCTCCGCCCGCCGGGGCACGTACCTCGGCTGGTTGTTCGCCGTCGCGATCGCCGCCGCCGCCTTCAACCTCCGGCCCGTGGTCACCAGCCTCGGGCCGCTGCTCGACCAGGTCCGCACCGACCTCGGGATGAACCCGACGCTGGCCGGCCTGCTGACCGCCGTCCCCTCGCTCTGTTTCGCGCTGTTCGGCTTCGCCGCGCCCGGCATGGCCCGGCGGTTCGGGCCGATCGCGGTGGTCGCGGCCGGCATGGGAGCGATCACGGCCGGCGTGCTGGCCCGCTCGTTCGCCGGCGGCACGGCGGTGTTCCTGCTGCTCACCGCCCTCGCGCTGGCCGGGGTGGCGGTCTCCAACGTGCTGATCCCGGTGGTGATCAAGCGCTACTTCCCGGAGAAGGTCGGTCCGATGATCGGCCTGTACTCCATGTCGCTGTCGGCCGGCACCGCGCTCGCCGCCGCCGTCACCGTGCCGCTGACCAGCGCGCTCGGCGGGGACTGGCGGGTAGGCCTGGGCGTCTGGGCGGCCCTCGGCGCGGTCGCGCTGCTGCTCTGGCTGCCGGTCGCGGTGACCAGGCGCGAGCGCGGCGGGAAGACCGGCGGGGCGGTCGCCAAGCTGCCGATCACCCGTAGCCGGACCGCCTGGGCGATGGCCTGCTTCTTCGGCCTCCAGGCCACCGGCGCCTACGTGGTGATGGGCTGGCTGCCGAAGATCTTCCAGGACGCGGGGGTCTCCGAGGGCACCTCCGGGGTGCTGCTGGCCCTGACCATGGTGATCGGCGTCCCGGTCTCCTTCGTGCTGCCCAACCTCGCCGCGCGCCGCGGCGACCAGCGGCTCTTCGTCGTGGTGCTGGCCTCCTGCGGCATCGCCGGGTACGCCGGGCTGGCGCTGGCGCCGGCCGGCGTGCCGTGGGTCTGGGCGACCCTGGTCGGCCTCTCCAACTGCGCCTTCCCGCTGGTGCTCACCATGATCGGCCTGCGGGCCCGGACGGCCGGCGGGGTGGCCCAGCTCTCCGCGTTCGCCCAGGGCGTCGGCTACCTCATCTCCATCCCCGGCCCGATCCTGATCGGCCGGCTGTACCAGGCCACCGGTGAGTGGTACCTGCCGCTGGGCTTCCTCGCCGTGCTGCTGGTGCCCCAGATGCTGTTCGGCCTGCGGGCCGCGCGGGCCCGGCACATCGAGGACGAGGCGGTCCTCCCGGCCGCCGCCGGCGCCGCGGCGTAGCGGGGCCGCTGACGGGCGGGCACGACCGGGGTGGGAGAATCCGGTCATGCCCGTACTCGACCCGAATCCCACCGACGGCCACAAGAAGCTCGGCCAGATCGCCGCACTGATCGTCGGCATCGTGGTGCTGCTGGCGATCGTCGCCACGGTGGCCCAGAACCTCGGCTGATCCGCCGCGCGGCCCGCCGGGGCCGATCCGGCCGGTCAGCGACGCTTGGCCGGTCCGCGCCCGCGGACCGGCCGCGGTACCGCACGCCGACCGCCGGTGAACGGCGCACGATGACACCCGGCACCCCGGAGAGTGGCGGCAACCGGCGGCATCGCGCCCCCGGGCCGCTTTTCTGCCAAGCTTGCTGGGTATGAGCGCCGACACGCCCCGCAGGATCATCGTTCTCCGCCATGCCAAGGCCGACTGGCCCGACGGCGTCGACGACCACGAGCGGCCGCTGGCCGACCGGGGCCGCCACCAGGCCCCGGAAGCCGGCCGCTGGCTCGCCGACTCCGGCATCAACCCCGACTACGTGCTCTGCTCCACGGCCCTGCGCACCCGTGAGACCTGGAAGCTCGCCGCGCACGAACTGCCGAAGCGCGCCCGCAGGACGGTGTACGAGGACCGGATCTACGAGGCCAGCCCCGGGGAGATCATCGCCGTCCTCCAGGAGACCCCCGAGGACCACCCCGACGTGGTGCTGGTGGGCCACAACCCGGGCGTACTCGGGCTGACCCAGGTGCTGGCCGGGGACGAGGGCGACCGGGAGGCGCTGGAGCGGCTGCGGCTCGGCGGCTTCCCGACCGCGGCCGTCGCGGTGCTCAGCTTCGACGGCTCCTGGAAGGGCGTCGAGCCGGGCGTGGCCGCGCTGGTCTCGTACTTCACGCCGCAGGACTGAGCCGAACGGCCCCCGCGCCGCCCGGTCCGGGCGCGGTGGCCGAAGAGGGGCACGAGGACCGGTCCTCGTGCCCCTCGGGTGCGTCCGGCCGCGGCTACTCGGTCGGCGTGCCGTCCAGCGCGTCGGCCGCCTCGACCTCTTCGCGGGTGATGCCCAGCAGGTACAGCACGGTGTCCAGGAAGGGCACGTTCACCGCGGTGTCGGCGGCCTCCCGGACCACCGGCTTGGCGTTGAACGCCACGCCCAGCCCGGCCGCGTTCAGCATGTCCAGGTCGTTGGCGCCGTCGCCGATCGCGACGGTCTGCTCCAGCGGCACCTTCGCCTGCTCGGCGAAGCGGGCCAGCCAGCGGGCCTTGCCGGCCCGGTCCACGATCTCGCCGACCACCCGGCCGGTGAACCTGCCGTCCACCACCTCCAGGGTGTTGGCCGCCGCGAAGTCCAGGCCCAGCTGCTCCACCAGGTGGTCGGTGACCTGGGTGAAGCCGCCGGAGACCACCGCGACCTGGAAGCCCAGCCGCTGCAGCGTGCGGATCAGGGTCCGCGCGCCCGGGGTGAACCTGACCTCGGCGCGGACCTTCTCGGTCACTCCGGCGTCCAGGCCGGCCAGCAGCGCGACCCGGGCGTGCAGCGACTCGGCGAAGTCCAGCTCGCCGCGCATCGCCGCGGCCGTCACCGCGGCGACCTCCGCCTCGCAGCCCGCGTGGGCGGCGAAGAGCTCGATCACCTCGTCCTGGATCAGCGTGGAGTCGACGTCCATCACCACCAGGCGCTTGGCCCGGCGTTCCAGGCCCGCCGCGACCACCGCGATGTCCACCCGCTGCTGGGCCGCCTCCTGGGCCAGCGCGGCGCGCAGCGTGTCCGTGGCGACACCGGAGACGGCCAGCTCGACCGCGGTCACCGGGTACTTGGCCAGCCGGAAGACGCGGTCGATGTTGCCGCCCGAGTCGGTGATCCGGGAGGTGAGCGCCGAGACCGCGGTGGCGGTCAGCGGGTGGCCGAGCACGGTGACGTGCGAACGGCCCTCGCGGCGCGGCCGGTTGTCGCCGATGCCGGAGATGATCTCGGCCTGGAGCTTCTGCTCCTCGGCCCAGCGGTGCACGGTGGAACGCAGCTCGCCCTCGGCACCGGGCGCGGTCGGCGGGGTGACCAGGGCGCACAGCGTTATCCGGCCGCGGGTGACGACCTGCTCGATGTCGATGACGTCGACGCCGAACCCGGACAGGGTGGCGAAGAGACCGGCGGTGATGCCGGGGCGGTCCTTGCCGAACACCTTGACGAGCAGGGTGCGCTCGTCCTCGGTCCGGGGCTGCGGGGCGGGGAACGGCTCGGCGGCCAAGGGCGATGCGTTCATGGTGGCTCCCACGCTACCCGCCGGCCGGCGGCGCCACGGCACCCGTCCGCGTCGTGGACGGGGGTGTGGAGCGGGTGTGGGCGGTGTGCGCACCACCCGGGTGACCGGACGGTGGCGCGCGGGCGACGCCCCGGGGGCGGTGGCGGGGGCGTCCGCGAATCGTTGCCGCCTGGTCACAGTCACCGGGGGTGACTTTCACCACCGGGCGGCGGGCTGGAATGATTCCCCCCGTCGGATTCAGGACATCGCACCCCCGACCGGGGGCAAAATCGGGGGACCGAGAGAGCGGGGCAGGCGAGCAGTGCCGCAACTCGTCATTGATATCAACGGACAGCAGCGGACTCTGGAGCCGGGGCGGTCGTACACCATCGGGCGCAACCCGCAGTCGGACTTCCCGTTCGACGACGCCAGGGTCTCCTGGCAGCACGCCACCATCTCGTTCAACGGGGCCGGTTGGCAGCTCGACGACCACGGGAGCACCAACGGCACGTACACCGCCGGCGCCCGGACCCAGCAGGCCCCGCTCTTCCCCGGCGCGGTGGTCAACCTCGGCAACGCCGAGAACGGCCCCCGGCTGAGCTTCTCCGCGCCCGCCCAGGCCGCCGCGCCCGCCCCCGCCTGGCACGAGGCCGCCACCAGCCGCAGCCACGTCCCGCCCGCCCAGCAGCAGGCGCCCGTCCAGCAGCCGTGGGCCCAGCAGCAGCCGCCGGCGCAGCAGCAGCAGGCCTACCAGCCGCCGGTCCAGCAGCAGTGGGGCGGCGGGCAGCCGCCGGCCTTCCCGCAGCAGCAGGGCTTCCCCCAGCAGGCGCCCCAGCACGGCGGCTTCCCGCAGCAGCCGGCGCCGCAGCACGAGGCCGGCGGCCCGCAGCCGACGATGATCCGCAACCTGACGGCGGGGATGAACACCGTCCGGATCGGTCGCGCGCTCGACAACGACATCGTCGTCTCCGACCTCCAGGTGTCCCGCCACCACGCCGAGCTGCGCCAGCTGCCGGACGGCCGGTACGAGATCGTCGACCTGGGCAGCCACAACGGCATCTTTCTCAACGGCCGGCCCGTCCAGCGCCAGCTGATGGGGCCGCAGGACCGCCTGACGGTCGGCCACTCCAGCTTCGTCCTGGTCGGCGACCAGCTGCAGGAGTTCGTCGACACCGGCGCGGTCTCCTTCTCCGCCCGCCACCTGACCGTCGAGGTCGACTTCAAGGGCGGCAAGAAGGTCCTGCTCAACGACGTCAGCTTCGGCGTCCCGGAGAAGTCGCTGGTCGCCGTCATCGGCCCGTCCGGCTCCGGCAAGTCGACCCTGTTGCGCGCCCTCACCGGCTACCGCCCGGCCGACCGCGGCGACGTCCTCTACGACGGCCGCAACCTCTACAAGCAGTTCGCCGAACTGCGCTCGCGGATCGGCCTGGTGCCGCAGTCGGAGATCCTGCACAAGGAGCTGACCGTCCGCACCGGCCTCAAGTACGCGGCCCGGCTCCGGTTCCCCGGTGACACCGAGGCGCGCGAGCGCGAGGCGCGGATCGACGAGGTGCTCTACGAGCTGCGCCTGGACAAGCGCGCCGACAACCGGATCACCGCGCTCTCCGGCGGCCAGCAGAAGCGCGTCTCGGTCGCCCTTGAGCTGCTCACCAAGCCCTCGCTGATCTTCCTGGACGAGCCCACCTCCGGTCTCGACCCGGGCATGGACCGCGAGGTCATGCAGATGCTGCGCGGCCTCGCCGACGACGGCCGCACCATCCTGGTCGTGACCCACTCGGTGGCCGAACTCGCCCTCTGCGACCGGCTCCTGGTGATGGCTCCGGGCGGCTCGGTGGCCTACTTCGGGCCGCCGGACGAGGCGCTGCACTTCTTCGGGTACGAGACCTGGGCCGACGTCTTCCAGGCCTTCGAGAACTACCCGGACCACGACTGGGCCGGCCGCTACCGGGGGTCGGTGCACTACCAGCAGTACTCCGCCGACGTGGACGCCGGGGCCGTGCAGTCCGCCCAGATCGTCCAGGAGGCCGTCCGCCCGCCGAAGCCGCAGAGCTGGGGCTCGCAGCTGTGGACGCTGATCCGCCGCTACGCCTCGGTGCTCGCCTCCGACCGCGGGTTCCTGGCGCTGTCGATCCTGCTCCCGGCGGTGCTCGGCGCGGTCAGCGTGCTGATCCCGAACGATCCCGGGCTGGCGCCGAACCCGAAGTCGCAGCTCGGGATCAACAGCGGCGCCGCGACGATCATGCTGATCCTGGCGATCGGCGCCTGCTTCTCCGGAGCCGCCAACTCGGTCCGAGAGCTGATCAAGGAACGGGCGATCTACGAACGGGAACGGGCCACCGGCCTCTCCCGGTCGGCGTACATGATGTCCAAGATCATCGTGCTGGGCTTCTTCAGCGTGGTCCAGGGCGCGATCATCTCGGCCGTCGGCTACCTGCCGCGCAAGCTGCCCGAGCACGGTCTGATCATCAAGGACCTGCCGATCATCGAGATGAGCATCGGCCTGATCCTGCTGAGCTTCGCCTCGATGATGTTCGGCCTGATGATCTCCGCCCTGGTGAAGACCGCCGAGAAGACCATGCCGCTGCTGGTCATGTTCGCGATCATCCAGGTCGTCTTCACCGGCTGCCTCTTCCAGATCTTCAGCAAGCCGGGCCTGGAGCAGTTCGCCTGGCTGATGCCGGCCCGCTGGGGCGTCGGCATGGTCGCCACCACGCTCGACCTGTCCAAGCTGCTCGGGCCCTGGAACAAGGACTTCAAGAACCCCGAGTACGACGCGATCTGGGGCCACAACGTCGGCCAGCTGGTGCTGGACGGCGGCATCCTGATCGTGATGTCGATCGTCATCGGCGTCATCGTGACGCGCCTCCAGCGCCGCCACGAGCCCGAGGTCATGCAGAAGGGCTGACCGCCCGCACCGCACCGCTCACCCAGGGGCGGCCCCACCCGGCGACGGGCGGGGCCGCCCCTCGGCGTACCGGCACCCCTCCGCTTACCGGCCCCCTCGCCGCAGGGTCTCGGGCCCTAGGTCCGTGGACCTGCTCCCCGCGCGCCCGTGGACCGACGCGGAGGCCGCCCCGGCGGCGGTAGTTTGGCCGTATGCCCACCGCGCCCAGTGACCGCCGGCCCCCGGCCGGCCTGCTGCCCGTCGACCGGATCCCGGTCGGCCCGCCGGCCGCCGGCCCGCTGCCCGCCTGCGAGCCCTGCCTGGCCGGGATCGAGGCCATCAGCCAGGCCCTGCTCGCGATGAGCCGCCACCTGGAGGTCCGCGAGGTGCTGCGGCGGATCACCGCCTCCGCCCGCGGCCTGCTCGGCGCCGAGTACGCCGCCCTCGGCGTGCCCGACGACCACGGCGGCTTCGCCCAGTTCGTCGTCGACGGCGTCACCGACGAGCAGTGGCGGGCCATCGGCCCGCTGCCCCGCCAGCACGGCGTGCTCGCCGAGATGCTGCACGAGACCGGCCCCATCCGGCTCGCCGACGTGCGCCAGGCCCCCGCCTTCGGCGGCTGGCCCGCCGCCCACCCCGAGATGGACGCCTTCCTCGGGATGCCCGTCCTCGACACCGACGCCGCCGAGGACGAGCCGCACGTGATGGGCGTGATCTTCCTCGCCAACAAGCGCGGTGGCGGCGGCTTCACCGACCACGACGAGGAACTGCTGCGGATCCTCGCCGCGCACGCCGCCCTCGCCCTCTCCAACGCCCGACTCTACGAGCGCAGCCGCGAGCTGACCCTGGCCGGCGAGCGCGCCCGGATCGCCCACGACCTGCACGACGCCGTCTCGCAGAAGCTCTTCTCGCTGCGCCTCACCGCCAAGGCCGCCGCCAAGCTCGTCGACCGCGACCCGGCCCGGGCCCGCGCCGAACTCGCCGAGGTCGCCAAACTCGCCGCCGAGGCCGCCGACGAGCTGCGCGCCGTCGTGGTCGAGCTGCGCCCCGCCGCCCTGGAGGAGGACGGCCTCAGCGCCACCCTCGCCTCGCAGGTACAGGTCCTCGACCGCGCCCACAGCGCCGACGTCGCCTTCGCCGCCGAGGGCGTCCGCGCCCTGCCGCCGGCCCAGGAGGCGGCCCTGCTGCGGATCGCGCAGGAGGCCCTGCACAACGCGCTGCGCCACTCCGACGCCCGCAGCGTCACCGTCACCCTGACCGGCACGCCCGCGCGCGGCGCCGTCCTGCGGGTGCGCGACGACGGCCGGGGCTTCGACCCCGAGTCGGTCCGCCGGGCCGGCCGCCACCTCGGCCTGGCCTCGATGCGCGACCGCGCCGCCGCCGTCGGCGGCACGCTCACCCTGGACTCGGCCCCCGGGAAGGGGACGGTCGTCGAGATGGAGGTCCCCGGTGCCTGACACCACGCCAGCGATCCGCGTCCTGCTGGTCGACGACCACCAGGTGGTCCGCCGCGGTCTGCGCACCTTCCTGGAGGTCCAGGACGACATCGAGGTGGTCGGCGAGGCCGCCGACGGCGCCGAAGGCGTCGACCGGGCCCGGGAGCTCGACCCCGACGTCGTCCTGATGGACCTCAAGATGCCCGGCGTCGACGGCATCGAGGCGCTGCGCACGCTCAAGGGCGAGGGCAGCCGGGCCCGGATCCTGATCGTCACCAGCTTCACCGAGCACCGCACCATGGTCCCCGCGCTGCGGGCCGGCGCCGCCGGGTACGTGTACAAGGACGTCGACCCGGAGGCGCTGGCCGGGGCGATCCGCTCGGTCCACGCCGGCCACGTGCTGCTCCAGCCCGAGCTCGCGGAGGCGCTGCTCGCCGACGACGGCCCCCGCCAGCCGCAGGGCCGCGGCGCCACCCTCACCGAGCGCGAGCGCGAGGTGCTCGGCCACATCGCCGACGGGCGCTCCAACCGGGAGATCGCGCGGAGCCTGCACCTGTCGGAGAAGACGGTGAAGACGCACGTCTCCAACATCCTGATGAAGCTGGACCTCGCCGACCGCACCCAGGCCGCGCTCTGGGCCGTCCGGCACGGCGAGGCCCGCGAGGCGTAGCGGCCGGGGCGGGGGCGGAAATCAGCCCTTCTCGTCGACCAGCGCGTTGTACGCCGCCACCTGGGCCCGCCGGGCGGTCCGCCGCAGAGGGTCCAGCACCGCCTGGCGGGAGGCCATCTCCGAGGCGCTGACCGCCGCGCCGTGCCCGCCCGAGGCGATCGCCAGCAGCGCCGTCACCTGCCGGGCCGACTCCAGCACCCGGACGGCACGCGGCGGGTACCCCGGGGCGAGCAGCTCGACGTGCCCCCGCCGCCGGTACGCCTCCAGCGCCCGCAGCGCCTCCGGTCCGGCCCCGGCCACGTCCAGCCGGGCCAGCATCGCCGTCGCCTCCCGCAGCCCGTCCGCCAGCTCGCGCTCCGCCTCGTGCAGCGACGGCACGTCGGCCGGGGGCGCGTCGTTCACCTCCGAGCAGCGCCAGAGCACCATCGCCGAGCGGTCCCCGACCGGCCCGAACACCTCGATCTCCGGCACCAGCCCGAGCGGCGCCCCGACCGCCAGCACGGCCTCGCCCGCGCCCAGCGCCCGGGCGTTGAACGGCGCCGGACCGGTCAGCCCGAGCGGGTGGCCGGCGGACGGCAGGGCCAGCCGAAGCCCCCGCACCCCCAGCACCCTCAGCCGCCCCAGCGCCCAGGTGAGCCCGTGCCGCTCGCCCGGCTCGTCGCCCGGCAGTCCGGTCACCCGGTGGCTCTCGTCACTGCCCAGCACCGCCGAGGCGGCGTCGTCGGGCGGTACCAGACCGGCCAACAGGGCGTTGCCCCAAGCGGCCAGCCGCCCCGAACGGGGCTCTTCGTACGGATTGTCGGCAGGAGTCGCGAGCATCCGGCCAGCCTACGGAATCGGCGGTCATCCGCGTGGCGTAGGTTTGCCCATGCGCGTGCGGCGCACCCACTCCGTGCCCACCGGCCGCCGGAGTAGGCTGCCCGCCCGCACCGACGGCCGAATTTCTGTTTTGGGGAAGGCATAGGCATGAGCGACGTGCTGGAGCTGGTGGACGTATCCGTGGTCCGGGAGGAGCGCGCGCTGGTCGACCAGGTCTCGTGGTCCATCTCCGAGGGCGAGCGCTGGGTCATCCTCGGCCCCAACGGCGCCGGGAAGACGACCCTGCTGCAGATCGCCTCCACGTACCTCTTCCCGACCACCGGCAAGGTGTCCGTCCTCGGCGAGAAGCTCGGCGAGGTCGACGTCTTCGAGCTGCGCTCCCGGATCGGCCTGGCCGGCGCCGCCATGTTCGACAAGCTGCCCGCCGGCCAGAGCGTGCTGCAGACCGTCCTCACCGCCGCCTACGGCATGACGGTCAGCTGGCAGGAGAAGTACGAGCAGGCGGACGAGTCCCGCGCGCTCGCCCTGCTGGACCGCCTCGGCATGGCCGGGCTGACCGAGCGCAAGTTCGGCACCCTCTCCGAGGGCGAGAAGAAGCGCACCCTGATCGCCCGCGCCCTGATGACCGACCCCGAGCTGCTGCTGCTGGACGAGCCCGCCGCCGGACTGGACCTCGGCGGCCGCGAGGACCTGGTGCGCCGCCTCGGCGCGCTCGCCCAGGACGAGTTCGCCCCGGCCATGGCCATGGTCACCCACCACGTGGAGGAGATCGCGCCGGGCTTCACCCACGTGCTGATGATCCGCCAGGGCAAGGTGCTCACCGCCGGTCCGATCGACACCGAGCTGACGGCGCGCAACCTCTCCAGGTGCTTCGGCCTGCCGCTGACCCTGGAGCGCCACGGCGACCGCTGGTCCGCGCAGGGCCTGCCGCTCGGCTGAGGCCCGCGCCGGGCCGTGCGCCGGCCTCCCGCGGGCCCCGGCCGGAGCCCGGGGAATCCGGCTGAACTCCACTGAACTGGAGCCGGTCGCACGTGCGACCGGTTTCCGCCCCTCCACCTGCGGGAACTGTCCGCCTCGAAGGCCCTTCGCTCCCTAGGATGGACACGTGGACAGCTGGATCTGGTGGCTCCTGGCCGCCGTCGGCCTCGGCATACCCCTGGTCGTCACCGCGATGCCGGAGTTCGCGATGTTCGCGGTCGGCGCGCTCGCCGCGGCCGGTGTCGCGGGGCTCGGCGCCGGGGCGGTGGTCCAGGTCCTGACCTTCGTCGTGGTCTCGGTCGCCCTGCTGGTCGTGGTCCGCCCGATCGCGTACCGGCAGCTCAGGAAGGGCCCGCAGATCAAGATGGGCATCGAGGCGCTTCCGGGCGCCACCGCGATCGTCGCGGAAAGAGTCGACGGGGAGGGCGGGCGGATCAAGCTCAAGGGCGAGATCTGGTCGGCCCGCGCGCTCAACCCCGGCAGCGTGTACGAGCCGGGGCAGCAGGTCGACGTCGTCGAAATCCAGGGCGCGACCGCCCTGGTCGTCTAGGGGAGAGTCCGTGGAACCCGTCCTTATCGTCCTGGTCGTCCTGGTCGTGGTGGCATTCATCGCGCTGATCAAGACGATTCAGGTCATCCCGCAGGCCAGCGCCGCGATCGTGGAGCGCTTCGGCCGCTACACCCGGACGCTCAACGCGGGACTGAACATCGTCGTCCCGTTCATCGACCGGGTCCGCAACCGCATCGACCTGCGCGAGCAGGTCGTGCCCTTCCCGCCGCAGCCGGTGATCACCCAGGACAACCTGGTGGTCAACATCGACACGGTGATCTACTACCAGGTCACCGACGCCCGGGCCGCCACCTACGAGGTCGCCAGCTACATCCAGGCGATCGAGCAGCTGACCGTCACCACGCTGCGCAACATCATCGGCTCGATGGACCTGGAGTCGACGCTGACCTCCCGCGAGGTGATCAACGCCGGTCTGCGCGGCGTCCTGGACGAGGCCACCGGCAAGTGGGGCATCCGCGTCAACCGCGTCGAGCTGAAGGCGATCGAGCCGCCGACCTCCATCCAGGACTCGATGGAGAAGCAGATGCGCGCCGACCGTGACAAGCGCGCCGCGATCCTCACCGCCGAGGGCGCCCGGCAGGCCCAGATCCTGCGGGCCGAGGGTGAGAAGCAGGCCGAGGTGCTCAAGGCCGAGGGTGAGGCGCAGGCCGCGGTGCTGCGCGCCGACGGTGAGGCCGCCGCGATCCGCACCGTCTTCGAGGCGATCCACGACGGCGACGCCGACCAGAAGCTGCTCGCCTACCAGTACCTGCAGACCCTGCCCGAGCTCGCCAAGGGCGACTCCAACAAGCTGTGGATCATTCCCAGCGAGGTCGGCGACGCGCTCAAGGGCCTCGGCGGCGCCTTCACCGGCCTGGCCGGCAACGGCGGCATCAACGGCGGTGCGGCCGCCGCCCCCAGCGCCCCGGCCCCGGCCGCGACCCAGGTCCCGCTCGACCCGGCGGCCGGTCCGCGCCCGCTGGACACCGACACCAAGGGCGCCGCCCGCCCCCGGGTGGACCCGGCCCGCGAGTACCGGAAGATCGACCCGGAGTGAGCTGAGCCCGTCCCACGCGGCGCCGAGGGCCCGCCACCCGTCTCGCACGGGTGGCGGGCCCTCGGCCCGCTCCGCCTCCGCCCGGCAGTCGTGGTGCGCCCGCCCGGCCTCCGTCGTGCGCCCGTCTTGCGCCCGTCGTGCGTCCGTCGGCTCCGGTGAACGGGCGTGTGGTGTACGTCCCGAATCGTGGGCGGACCCTGGTAGCGGCACCCCGCCGTCCGGCATGATCGCCTCGGACAGGTCCGAGACGAGAGGTGGCCCATGACGCTCTGGGAGGCGATCGCCGTCCTGGTGGCGGGTGTCGGCGCGGGGATGATCAATGTGATCGTCGGCTCCGGGACCCTGATCACCTTCCCGGTGCTGCTCGCCGTCGGCATCCCGCCGGTCACCGCCAACGTCTCCAACGCCTTCGGCCTGGTGCCCGGCTCGCTCAGCGGTGTGATCGGCTACCGGCGGGAACTGGCCGACCAGGGCCGCCGGCTGGTCCGCCTCGGCATCGCCGCCCTCCTCGGCGGCCTGGTCGGCGCCGTGCTGCTGATCGAGCTGCCGAGCAGCGCCTTCGACACCATCGTGCCGGTGCTGATCCTGCTGGCCCTCGTCCTGGTGGTGATCCAGCCCCGGGTGGCCAAGGCGGTCGCCGCCCGGCGCCGGCCCGGGGGCGACCCCGACGGCGGCCTGGCGCTGCTCGCCGGCGTCTTCCTGACCGGCATCTACGGCGGCTACTTCGGTGCCGCGCAGGGCGTCCTGCTGCTGGCCCTGATGGGCATGCTGCTCCAGGAGGACCTGCAGCGGATCAACGGGGTGAAGAACGCGCTGGCGATGATCGTCAACGGCGTCGCCGCGGTGTTCTTCCTCTTCACCTCGACCATCAACTGGGCCGCCGCCGGGCTGATCGCCGTCGGCTCGCTCTGCGGTGGCCTGCTCGGTGCCAAGGTCGGGCGCAAGCTGCCGCCGCCGGCGCTGCGCGGGGTGATCGTGGTGGTCGGCCTGGTGGCCGTCACCAAGCTGCTCGTCAGCTGACGGTCCGCCGGTCGCCGCGGTGCTTCTCGACCTGTCCGAGCTGTCTGACTCGTTCGACGTGTTCCCGGAATTCGATGGGGAGGAAGCCATGGCCCTGGAGATGCGCGACACCTGCGAACGTTGCGCGGTGTCGCTGACGGCGGACGGCCCGGCGTCCCTATGCTCCTACGAGTGCACCTTCTGTCCGGACTGTGCCGAGGCCATGGCCGCCACCTGCCCCAACTGCGGCGGCGAACTGGTGCCCCGTCCGCGCCGGAGGGCCTGACCCTTCACCAGTCACCCCCGACACCCGGGAGCGGTTCGATGAGCAGCAGAGCGCGTCTGACGGAGGACGAGATCACGGCCGCCCTGGCCGACCTGCCGGAGTGGAGCCGGGACGGCGACAGCATCGTCCGCACCGCCGACGCGGCGGACTTCCCGGCGGCGATCCGGGTGGTCGTCGCGGTCGCGGAGCAGGCGGAGGCGCTGGACCACCACCCGGACATCGACATCCGCTGGCGGACGCTGCACTTCGCGCTCTCCACCCACAGCGCGGGTGGACTCACCTCGCTGGACGTCACCCTGGCCGGCCGCATCGACGCCGCCCTGCGGGCCGAGTCCGCCTGACGCCTCCCGGGCCTGTCCCGCACCTGCCCGCACCCGTGCCGCACCGGCCTCGTGGTGCCTCAGGGGGCCTCCTTCCGGCCCCGTCGAGGCCGGAAGGAGGCGCTCCGGGCGGCGTGAGATGCTGACTGCCGCATCGCCGGCGGTCGGGAGGGACGGAACGGATGGCGCAGGATCCCCTCGGAGACGCCGCACAGCAGCCGTGGTACCCGCAGCAGGACTGGCAGACGGCGTACCCGGACCAGCAGCAGTGGCAGGGCGGCCACGGGTACGACGGCGGTACCGGCCACCCGGCCGACGGCCACCTGCCGCACGGCCACGGGCAGGGCGGCTATCCGCAGACCGCGTACCCGCAGGCTGTGTACCCGCAGACCGGCTACCCGGAGGCCGGCTATCCGCAGACGGGCTATCCGCAGGCCGGATACGCGGAGTACCCCCGGACCGGGTACGGCCAGGGCGGGCAGCACCAGCCGTCCTACCCGTACGGCGACTACGGGCAGCAGCAGTACGCCCCGTACGCCGTCCCGCAGCAGCCGACCGGTGAGGAGCTGTACGCCCCGCCGGGTGCCGCGTACTCCACCGACGGCTATGTGCGGCCCGAGCCCGAGCCCGAGCCCGAGCCCGAGCCTGAGCCGGTCGGCGAGCCCGGGCCGGCTGACGAGCCCGAGCCCGCCCCGGCCGCCGTCGTCGCGTCGAAGCCCGCCGGTGGTGGCCCCCGGTCGACCGGGCGGCGGCGTGGCGCCGCGGTGGACGCGGACGCGGACGCGCGGGGGGCCGGGAAGCGGTCCGCCGGCTTCGGGGCCAAGGCCCGGGCCACGGCCGACGCGGTGGTCTCCGCCGACCACGCCCCCGGCCGGCGGGCCCTGATGGTCCGGACCGGCGCCGGGGTGGCGGCGCTCGGCGTCCTGGTGGCGGCGGCCGTGATGGTCGGTGCGCAGGGCGGCGGCACGGCCGCCGCCGGAGGAGAACCGGGCTTCACCGTCGCCCACGCCAAGGCCTGGTCGGCCCAGCCCGCCGCCGCACTCCAGCCGGGCACCGACGACACGCTGGTCGGCAGCTGGCTGCTGGCCGACGCGGTGGTGCGGGCCGATGCCACCGGCGTCCACGCCTACGACCTGGCGGCCGGCAGGCCGACCTGGTCGGTTCAGCCCCCGGTGGCCGGGGCCGCTCCCTGCGGGCTCTCGGCGGGCGTCAACCAGGCCGGTCTGGGCGCCGTGCTGTTCCGGAGCCAGCCGGACCCGAAGAGCCCGTGCACGGTGGTGGCCGCCGTCGACAGCAGGACCGGTCGGACGGCGTGGAGCAAGCCGCTCTCCGATGCGAAGGGCGGCTACACCGCGCGGGTCGGCGTCACCGAGGACAAGGTGATCGCGGTCGGCGACGACCACGTGGTCGCCTGGGAGTCGGCCGACGGCACGGACGTCTGGCAGTACACCGGCCAGGGCAAGTTCTGCACCCTCTCCGGTGGAGTCACCGGCAAGACCGTCATGGTGGCGAGCTCCTGCGCCGACTCCACCCCCGTCGACCAGGCCGTCTCGCTGAACACCGCCGACGGCAAGGTGAGCTGGTGGCGCGGCCTCAACAACCGGCCGAAGACGGTCACGGTGCTCTCCGCCGAGCCCTCCGTGGTGCTGACCACGGGGGCCAGGCCGGAGGACGACAAGGTGTTCGCCTGGGGCCCGGCCGGCGACCCGGCCGCCGAGATACCGGTCGCCGCCGGCGAGGGCAGGCTGGACGCCGCCCACGGTACGTTTTCGGCCACCCCCGGTGTCTTCTTCCAGGACCGGACGATGGTCACCACGCTGGCGCCGGCGAACGGCGGCGGTGCGATCTCCGTCGTCGGGTACGACCTGGACAGCGGCAAGCAGCGCTGGAAGGCGGCCGCCGCCGAGAAGGGCGTCGCCCGGGCCGTCGGTGTGGACGGCGGCGCGCTGGTGCTCGCCGCCGACGAACGCCTCGAACAGCCCGCCCACCTCAGCCGCTTCGCGCTCGCCGGCGGCCAGGAGACGGTCGGCGGCAACTTCCCGCAGGGCACCGGCTCGCTGCTGGTCTCCGGCCGCGTCCTGATCGGCGGTGGCCGGGTCGTCGCGGTGCCCGAGCACTCGGCCAACTTCGGGATAGCGGCCGGGTACCAGGCCAAGGGCTGAGCCCCGGCCGTCCGGGGCCCAGCCCTTCGCGGCCGGGGCTCAGCCCTTCACGGCCGGGGCGGCCGGGGTGGCCGTGCGGCCGGGGCGGCTACGCGGCGGAGGCGGCCACCGGGGCAGGCAGCCAGTCCGCCAGGTCCCGGAGGTCCGAGCCGCGCAGGCCGAGCGCCATCATCAGGGTGGCCTGCGGGGTCGGGACGAACGGCTTGCGCAGCAGCTTCATCCCCGCCTGCTCCGGCGTCCGGTCGGCCTTGAGCTGGTTGTCCTCGGCGCAGGCGGCCACCGTGTTCAGCCAGCTGTCGGCCCCGCCGCGGGAGCGGGGCTGCAAGTGGTCCACGGTGGTGGCCCGGCGCCCGCAGTAGGCGCACAGGTGCTGGTCCCGGACGAGGACACCGCGGCGGGACCACGGAGCCTGTTGTCGGAACGGCACCCGCACGTAGCGTTGCAGTCTGATCACCCGGGGCACCGGGACGGAGACGCCCGTGCCGCGGATGCTCCGCAGCGGATGGGCCTGCTCGACCACGGCCTTGTCCTGGAGCACCAGGACCACGGCGCGCTGGAGCGACACCGTCGTCAGGGGCTCGTAGCTCGCGTTCAGAACCAGCGTGTTGCGCACCTCGGCACACCCTTTCCCCGGGCGTGCCACGGCGGCACGACCGTCTCCACACACGTCACTGCCGCCGCACGGCGGTGGGACCACTCTGAAGGGGCCCCGGGCCGACGAACAACGGAATTTCCGGTGGAGGTGAGGGGTGGGGCAGGGGAGCGGGAGCGTTCCGCCGGGAGTCCGCGCGGCCCGCGGGAGCGCTGCGGACAGCCGCCCGGTCGGACGCCTAGGCGAAAACCCGATGGCCGGGACCGCGTAGGCTCTACCACGCTGGAGCCGTTCCGTACCGGGGCCCGACCGAACCGGGTCCGTACCGGGCGGACGCCCGATCCAAGGAGAAGCGTGACCGTGACGGACATCGTCGACGAGCTGCGGTGGCGTGGGCTGATCGCCCTGTCCACCGACGAGGACGCACTGCGCAAGGCGTTCGCGGACGGCCCGGTCACGTTCTATTGCGGCTTCGACCCGACGGCCCCCAGCCTGCACCTCGGGAACCTGGTGCAGATCCTGACCATGCGCCGCATCCAGCAGGCGGGAAACCTCCCGCTGGGCCTGGTCGGCGGCGCCACCGGCCTGATCGGCGACCCCAAGCCGACCGCCGAGCGCGTCCTGAACGACCCCGAGACGGTGGCCGGCTGGGTCGACCGCCTGCGTGGCCAGATCTCGCGCTTCCTCGACTTCGAGGGCCCGTACGCGGCGCGCATGGTCAACAACCTGGACTGGACCTCCGGGATGTCGGCCATCGGCCTGCTGCGCGACGTGGGCAAGTACTTCCGCGTCAACAACATGATCGCCAAGGAGGCTGTCTCGCGGCGGCTCAACTCCGACGCGGGCATCAGCTACACCGAGTTCAGCTACCAGATCCTCCAGGGCATGGACTACCTGGAGCTGAACCGCCGCTACGGCTGCACGCTGCAGACCGGTGGCAGCGACCAGTGGGGCAACCTGACCGCCGGCACGGACCTCATCCGCAAGGCCGAGGCCAAGTCCGTGCACGCGCTGGCCACTCCGCTGATCGTCAAGGCGGACGGCACGAAGTTCGGGAAGACGGAGTCGGGCACGGTCTGGCTCGACCCCGAGCTCACCACCCCGTACGCCTTCTACCAGTTCTGGCTGAACGCGGACGACCGGGACGTCTCCACCTTCCTGCGGATCTTCAGCTTCCGCTCGAAGGAGGAGATCGAGGAGCTGGAGCGCGAGACCACCGAGCGCCCCGCCGCCCGTCTCGCCCAGCGCGCACTCGCCGAGGAACTGACCACCCTGGTGCACGGCGCCGAGCAGTACGACCGCGCGGTCGCCGCCTCCAAGGCGCTCTTCGGCCAGGGTGACCTCGCCGACCTGGAGGCGCCGACCCTGGCCGCCGCGCTGGCTGAGGTACCGAGGGCCGAGGTGGCCGAACTCCAGCCGGTGGTCGACCTGTTGGTCGCCGTCGGCCTGGCGCCGAGCCGCTCGGCCGCCCGCCGGACGATCAAGGAGGGCGGCGCGTACCTCAACAACGTCAAGGTGACGGACGAGGAGGCGGTGCCGGCCGAGGCCGACCTGCTGCACGGCCGCTGGCTCGTCCTGCGGCGTGGCAAGCGCAACCTGGCCGCCATCGAGTTGGTTGCGGCCGGCTGAAAAAGCACCACCGCTGACCTGCGGTTTTGAGCATGGAGGGCCGGATCTGGACAGATCCGGCCCTCCGGTGTTTGACGTCCTCCTCCGACTGGCCTAGTGTTGGACGAGTCGCTGAAGCGGGCGGACACACGGCGGGCCGAGAGGCAGCCGGGGTCGGCCGAGCGGCCATCGCAATCGGCAAGTCCAACTCTCACTCGTAGCCCATTAACTTGGGTCGCTCGGCGTTCTCGTCGAACGGTGGGAGCGGGGAATTTCGGGCCAGTCCCGGAATAAGCTAATGTGGAGGTCGCCGCAGAAAAGCGGACCTTCCCAGCAAGGGTCGGATGAATGAAACTCCGGAAAAACGGAGCGGAAAACATCTGGTAAGCTGGAAACACGAAAGAACGAAGCGCCCGGAGGGCCCGCTGGAAGGCGGTCCGAAGGAAGTGTCCGTTCCTTGAGAACTCAACAGCGTGCCAAAAGTCAACGCCAGATATGTTGACATCCCCGGCCTCGATCGTCTGATCGGGGTTGGAGATTCCTTTATGAAGTAAACACTAGCGAGGACGCAGTGCGCGGGGCCGCCCTATTCCGGTGGTTGCCGTGCCGCTCGACGCGAGTGCGGCTCGATTACGAGCAGACATTCACGGAGAGTTTGATCCTGGCTCAGGACGAACGCTGGCGGCGTGCTTAACACATGCAAGTCGAACGGTGAAGCCCTTCGGGGTGGATCAGTGGCGAACGGGTGAGTAACACGTGGGCAATCTGCCCTGCACTCTGGGACAAGCCCTGGAAACGGGGTCTAATACCGGATATGACCTTCCTCCGCATGGGGGTGGGTGTAAAGCTCCGGCGGTGCAGGATGAGCCCGCGGCCTATCAGCTTGTTGGTGGGGTAATGGCCTACCAAGGCGACGACGGGTAGCCGGCCTGAGAGGGCGACCGGCCACACTGGGACTGAGACACGGCCCAGACTCCTACGGGAGGCAGCAGTGGGGAATATTGCACAATGGGCGAAAGCCTGATGCAGCGACGCCGCGTGAGGGATGACGGCCTTCGGGTTGTAAACCTCTTTCAGCAGGGAAGAAGCGCAAGTGACGGTACCTGCAGAAGAAGCACCGGCTAACTACGTGCCAGCAGCCGCGGTAATACGTAGGGTGCGAGCGTTGTCCGGAATTATTGGGCGTAAAGAGCTCGTAGGCGGCCTGTCGCGTCGGATGTGAAAGCCCGGGGCTTAACCCCGGGTCTGCATTCGATACGGGCAGGCTAGAGTGTGGTAGGGGAGATCGGAATTCCTGGTGTAGCGGTGAAATGCGCAGATATCAGGAGGAACACCGGTGGCGAAGGCGGATCTCTGGGCCATTACTGACGCTGAGGAGCGAAAGCGTGGGGAGCGAACAGGATTAGATACCCTGGTAGTCCACGCCGTAAACGTTGGGAACTAGGTGTTGGCGACATTCCACGTCGTCGGTGCCGCAGCTAACGCATTAAGTTCCCCGCCTGGGGAGTACGGCCGCAAGGCTAAAACTCAAAGGAATTGACGGGGGCCCGCACAAGCAGCGGAGCATGTGGCTTAATTCGACGCAACGCGAAGAACCTTACCAAGGCTTGACATATACCGGAAACGGCTAGAGATAGTCGCCCCCTTGTGGTCGGTATACAGGTGGTGCATGGTTGTCGTCAGCTCGTGTCGTGAGATGTTGGGTTAAGTCCCGCAACGAGCGCAACCCTTGTTCTGTGTTGCCAGCATGCCTTTCGGGGTGATGGGGACTCACAGGAGACTGCCGGGGTCAACTCGGAGGAAGGTGGGGACGACGTCAAATCATCATGCCCCTTATGTCTTGGGCTGCACACGTGCTACAATGGTCGGTACAAAGGGCTGCGATGCCGCGAGGCGGAGCGAATCCCAAAAAGCCGGCCTCAGTTCGGATTGGGGTCTGCAACTCGACCCCATGAAGTTGGAGTTGCTAGTAATCGCAGATCAGCATGCTGCGGTGAATACGTTCCCGGGCCTTGTACACACCGCCCGTCACGTCACGAAAGTCGGTAACACCCGAAGCCGGTGGCCTAACCCGTAAGGGGAGGAGCCGTCGAAGGTGGGACCAGCGATTGGGACGAAGTCGTAACAAGGTAGCCGTACCGGAAGGTGCGGCTGGATCACCTCCTTTCTAAGGAGCACATGGCCGCTTGCAGGCGAATGTTCTGCACGGTCGCTCATGGGTGGAACGTTGACTATTCGGCACACTAGGTAGGGTCTGTCAGTACTGCTTCGGCGTGGAAAACAGTTCTCTGGTTGGTGTGTCGGGCACGTTGTTGGGTCCTGAGGGAACGGCCGTAAGGCTGTTGCTTCAGAGATGCCGGTCCCACTGAAGAGATGCCTTTGGGTGTCTTGGCGGTGGGTGACTGGTCGTTGTTTGAGAACTGCACAGTGGACGCGAGCATCTGTGGCCAAGTTTTTAAGGGCGCACGGTGGATGCCTTGGCACCAGGAACCGATGAAGGACGTGGGAGGCCACGATAGTCCCCGGGGAGCCGTCAACCAGGCTTTGATCCGGGGGTTTCCGAATGGGGAAACCCGGCAGTCGTCATGGGCTGTCACCCATACCTGAACACATAGGGTATGTGGAGGGAACGCGGGGAAGTGAAACATCTCAGTACCCGCAGGAAGAGAAAACAACCGTGATTCCGGGAGTAGTGGCGAGCGAAACCGGATGAGGCTAAACCGCGATGGTGTGAGACCCGGCAGGGGTTGCCATCGCGGGGTCGTGGGATTCTTCTTGATCGGTCTGCCGGCCGGTCGACGAGTCAGAAACCGTATGGGTAGTCGAAGGACATGCGAAAGGTCCGGCGTAGAGGGTAAGACCCCCGTAGACGAAATCTGTACGGCTCGTTTGGAGAACACCCAAGTAGCACGGGGCCCGAGAAATCCCGTGTGAATCTGGCGGGACCACCCGCTAAGCCTAAATATTCCCTGGTGACCGATAGCGGATAGTACCGTGAGGGAATGGTGAAAAGTACCGCGGGAGCGGAGTGAAATAGTACCTGAAACCGTGTGCCTACAAGCCGTGGGAGCGTCGTTGTGGTCTTCGGACCATGGCCGTGACTGCGTGCCTTTTGAAGAATGAGCCTGCGAGTTTGCGGTGTGTAGCGAGGTTAACCCGTGTGGGGTAGCCGTAGCGAAAGCGAGTCCGAATAGGGCGATACAGTTGCATGCCCAAGACCCGAAGCGGAGTGATCTAGCCATGGGCAGGTTGAAGCGGAGGTAAGACTTCGTGGAGGACCGAACCCACCAGGGTTGAAAACCTGGGGGATGACCTGTGGTTAGGGGTGAAAGGCCAATCAAACTCCGTGATAGCTGGTTCTCCCCGAAATGCATTTAGGTGCAGCGTCACGTGTTTCTTGCCGGAGGTAGAGCACTGGATAGGCGATGGGCCTCACCGGGTTACTGACCTTAGCCAAACTCCGAATGCCGGTAAGTGAGAGCGTGGCAGTGAGACTGTGGGGGATAAGCTCCATGGTCGAGAGGGAAACAGCCCAGAACACCGACTAAGGTCCCTAAGCGTGTGCTAAGTGGGAAAGGATGTGGAGTCGCAGAGACAACCAGGAGGTTGGCTTAGAAGCAGCCACCCTTGAAAGAGTGCGTAATAGCTCACTGGTCAAGTGATTCCGCGCCGACAATGTAGCGGGGCTCAAGCACATCACCGAAGTCGTGTCATTGCAGCATATAGGGCCAACGCCTGCTGTGATGGGTAGGGGAGCGTCGTGTGCCGGGTGAAGCGGCGGTGGAAACCAGTCGTGGACGGTACACGAGTGAGAATGCAGGCATGAGTAGCGATACAAGAGTGAGAAACTCTTGCGCCGATTGACCAAGGGTTCCTGGGTCAAGCTGATCTGCCCAGGGTAAGTCGGGACCTAAGGCGAGGCCGACAGGCGTAGTCGATGGACAACGGGTTGATATTCCCGTACCCGCTTTGAAGCGCCAACGTCGAACCTCTTGATGCTAAGCCCGTGAAGCCGGCCCGGAGTCTTCGGACAAAGGGACGTGGTGGAGCCGGTGACCCAACAGGGTAGTAGGTGAGCGATGGGGTGACGCAGGAAGGTAGTCCAGCCCGGGCGGTGGTTGTCCCGGGGTAAGGGTGTAGGCCGAGTGATAGGCAAATCCGTCACTCATTAAGGCTGAGACCTGATGCCGAGCCGATTGTGGTGAAGTGGATGATCCTATGCTGTCGAGAAAAGCCTCTAGCGAGTTTCATGGCGGCCCGTACCCCAAACCGACTCAGGTGGTCAGGTAGAGAATACCGAGGCGTTCGGGTGAACTATGGTTAAGGAACTCGGCAAAATGCCCCCGTAACTTCGGGAGAAGGGGGGCCATTCCTGGTGATGAGTCTTGCACTCTGAGCTGGGGGTGGCCGCAGAGACCAGCGAGAAGCGACTGTTTACTAAAAACACAGGTCCGTGCGAAGCCGTAAGGCGATGTATACGGACTGACGCCTGCCCGGTGCTGGAACGTTAAGGGGACCGGTTAGCTTGGATTCGTCCGGGCGAAGCTGAGAACTTAAGCGCCAGTAAACGGCGGTGGTAACTATAACCATCCTAAGGTAGCGAAATTCCTTGTCGGGTAAGTTCCGACCTGCACGAATGGCGTAACGACTTCTCGACTGTCTCAACCATAGGCCCGGTGAAATTGCATTACGAGTAAAGATGCTCGTTTCGCGCAGCAGGACGGAAAGACCCCGGGACCTTTACTATAGCTTGATATTGGTGTTCGGTTCGGCTTGTGTAGGATAGGTGGGAGACTTTGAAGCAGCAACGCCAGTTGTTGTGGAGTCGTCGTTGAAATACCACTCTGGTCGTGCTGGATGTCTAACCTGGGTCCGTGATCCGGATCAGGGACAGTGTCTGGTGGGTAGTTTAACTGGGGCGGTTGCCTCCTAAAGAGTAACGGAGGCGCCCAAAGGTTCCCTCAGCCTGGTTGGCAATCAGGTGTTGAGTGTAAGTGCACAAGGGAGCTTGACTGTGAGACTGACGGGTCGAGCAGGGACGAAAGTCGGGACTAGTGATCCGGCGGTGGCTTGTGGAAGCGCCGTCGCTCAACGGATAAAAGGTACCCCGGGGATAACAGGCTGATCTTCCCCAAGAGTCCATATCGACGGGATGGTTTGGCACCTCGATGTCGGCTCGTCGCATCCTGGGGCTGGAGTAGGTCCCAAGGGTTGGGCTGTTCGCCCATTAAAGCGGTACGCGAGCTGGGTTTAGAACGTCGTGAGACAGTTCGGTCCCTATCCGCTGTGCGCGTAGGAGTGTTGAGAAGGGCTGTCCCTAGTACGAGAGGACCGGGACGGACGAACCTCTGGTGTGCCAGTTGTCCTGCCAAGGGCATGGCTGGTTGGCTACGTTCGGGAGGGATAACCGCTGAAAGCATCTAAGCGGGAAGCCTGCTTCGAGATGAGCACTCCCACCTCCTTGAGAGGGTAAGGCTCCCAGTAGACGACTGGGTTGATAGGCCGGATATGGAAGCCTCGTAAGGGGTGGAGTTGACCGGTACTAATAGGCCGAGGGCTTGTCCTCAGACGCTCGCGTTCACTGTGTGGTTCCCGGGTAGCGAACAGCTATCGCCGGCGAACACAAGAAACACTTATCAACTAAAAAGTGTGTTTCGCTGAATACCCGATAGGGTTTCGGTGGTCATAGCGTGAGGGAAACGCCCGGTTACATTCCGAACCCGGAAGCTAAGCCTCACAGCGCCGATGGTACTGCAGGGGGGACCCTGTGGGAGAGTAGGACGCCGCCGAACAATTATTCAAGGCCGCGGCCCCAGCGATTCGCTGGGGCCGCGGCCTTTTTGTTTTTACGCACGTATGCACCCCGGCACGACAGGGGACTTTCGCCCAGGCGCGGGGTCCCGGTCGATGCCGGACAATGGAGATGGTGCTCGGCCAGGAGGCCGGCATCGAACCGCGCGAGGGCAGTGGTGTCGCCTCCATCCGCGGTAGAGCTGAAGCAACAAGAGGAGTCACCACAATGTCGAACCAGCCCCAGGACCGTCCCGAGCGTCGATCGGACGACGGCCGCGGCTACGAGCCCCGGTCTCGTGGGGGCTGGTCCAACGACCGAGGTCCGCGTCGCGACGACCGTGACGACCGTCCGCGCCGTGACGACCGCCCCTCGGGTGGTGGCTTCAACCGTGACCGTGATGACCGTCCGCGTCGTGACGACCGCCCGTCCGGTGGCGGTTTCCGTCGTGACGACCGCCCCTCCGGCGGTGGCGGTGGTTTCCGTCGCGACGACCGTCCCTCCGGTGGTGGCTTCAACCGTGACCGTGACGACCGTCCGCGTCGTGACGACCGCCCCTCGGGCGGTGGCTTCCGCCGTGACGACCGTCCGTCCGGTGGCGGTGGCGGCGGCTTCCGTCGCGACGACCGCCCGTCCGGTGGCGGCGGTTTCCGTCGCGATGACCGTCCGTCCGGCGGTGGCTTCAACCGTGACCGCGACGACCGTCCGCGCCGTGACGACCGCCCCTCGGGCGGTGGCTTCCGCCGTGACGACCGTCCCTCGGGCGGCGGTTTCAACCGCGACCGTGACGACCGTCCGTCCGGCGGTGGCTTCAACCGCGACCGCGATGACCGTGGCGGTTTCCGTCGCGACGACCGCCCGTCCGGCGGTGGCTTCAACCGCGACCGTGACGACCGTCCGCGTCGTGACGACCGCCCCTCCGGTGGCGGTTTCCGGCGCGACGACCGTCCCTCGGGTGGCGGTTTCAACCGCGACCGTGACGACCGCGGTGGCTTCCGTCGTGACGACCGCCCCTCCGGTGGTGGCTTCCGCCGCGATGACCGTCCCTCGGGCGGTGGCTTCAACCGTGACCGCGATGACCGTCCGCGTCGTGACGACCGCCCGTCCGGTGGCGGTTTCCGTCGTGACGACCGCCCGAGCGGCTTCAACCGTGACCGCGACGACCGTCCGTCCGGTGGCGGTTTCCGGCGCGACGACCGTCCCTCCGGTGGTGGCTTCAACCGTGACCGTGACGACCGTCCGCGTCGTGACGACCGCCCCTCGGGTGGTGGCTTCCGCCGTGACGACCGTCCCTCGGGCGGCGGTTTCAACCGCGACCGTGACGACCGTCCGTCCGGCGGTGGCTTCCGTCGTGACGACCGCCCGAGCGGCTTCAACCGTGACCGTGATGACCGTCCGCGCCGCGACGACCGTCCGTCCGGCGGTGGCTTCAACCGTGACCGTGACGACCGTGGCGGCTTCCGTCGCGACGACCGTCCGTCCGGTGGCGGCGGTTTCCGTCGTGACGACCGCCCGAGCGGCTTCAACCGTGACCGTGACGACCGTCCGCGCCGTGACGACCGCCCCTCCGGTGGTGGCTTCCGCCGCGACGACCGCCCCTCCGGCGGCGGTGGCTACCGCCGTGACGACCGTCCGTCCGGCGGCTACAACCGCGACCGTGACGACCGCGGCGGCCGGGACTACGACGACCGCCGGGGCAACTTCGAGCCCGTCAAGCGGCTGCCGATCCCGGAGGACGTCACCGGCTTCGAGCTGGACGCGGATGTCCGCCAGGAGCTCAAGAGCCTGCCCAAGACGCTCGCCGACGATGTCGCCCGCAACCTGGTGATGGTCGCCCGCCTGCTGGACACCGAGCCGGAGGAGGCCTACCAGTACTCGCGCGTCGCGCTGCGGCTCGCGTCCCGCGTGCCCGCCGTCCGTGAGGCGGCCGGCTTCGCGTCGTACATGACCCAGCGCTACTCCGAGGCGCTGACCGAGTTCCGCGCCGCCCGTCGGATGACCGGTCGGGCGGACCTGTGGCCGGTGATGGCGGACTGCGAGCGCGGTCTGGGCCGCCCGGAGCGGGCGCTGGCGATGGCCGGCGAGGCCGAGGTCAAGCAGCTGGACAAGGCCGGTCAGGTCGAGATGCGCCTGGTCGCGGCGGGTGCCCGCGGCGACATGGAGCAGTTCGAGGCGGCGGTGGTCACCCTGCAGAGCCCGGAGCTGGCCTCCAGCGCCGTGCACCCGTGGACCGCGCGCCTGCGGTACGCGTACGCCGAGGCCCTGATCGCGGCCGGCCGGGGCGATGAGGCCCGCGACTGGTTCGCCAAGGCCGCCGAGGCCGACACCGACGGTGCCACCAACGCGTCCGAGCGGCTGGCCGAGATCGACGGCTTGGAGTTCGTCGACGCGCTCGACCCCGAGATCGAGGACGAGGTCGCGCGGGACGAGGCCGAGGACGAGGCCCCGGCCCCGGCTCCGGCGAAGTCGCGCGGCGGCGTGCCGGACGAGCGGGAGATCTTCGAGGACGAGGAAGACGTCGAGGAGTTCTACGACGAGGACGACCTGGAGATCGACGAGGACTTCGACGGCGTGGTGCCGGAGCGGTCCACCGACGCCAAGGGCTGAGACGCGCGGCCAGTAGGTGAGTGAGGCCCTGCCGCACCCCGGGAAACTCCGGGGTGCGGCAGGGCCTCACTGCTGTCCGGGCGCGACCGGACGGCCCGGCCGCAGGACGCTCAGCCCAGTTCGAGACTGCGTAGGACCAGCCCGGTGGCCGGCTTCGGGCCGAAGGACGTGGACTTGCGGGGCATGGTGACGCCCTGCTCGGCGAGCCGGCGGACCACGCTCTCGCGCACCGGGTGGAGCAGCACCGCCGTGCCGCCGGTTCGGGCGGCCTCGCGCTCGGCGGACACGGCGGTGTGCAGGTAGCCGATGTCGTCCGGGCCGTCGGGGACCCGCCAGGTGTGGTCGAGCAGGGCGGCGTGCAGCACGGTCGCGTCCAGGTGGCGCCACTCCTCCGGCCGGTCGTGGGGCACGCTGGCGTCGAGCAGGGCCTCCTCGGGCTCGCCGATCAGCCAGTAGACGCCGTCGCCGCCGGTCAGCACGAACCCGTTGCCGCCCTGCCGCTTCTGCTCGGCGAGGGCCTGGAGGGCGGTGGCGAGCGGGCCGGGTACCTCCTTGATCCGCCACTGGTCGCCCAGCTTCTCCAGGGCCGCGGCGATCGGCAGCCGGTACAGCACCCGGTGGATCGCGCGGACCCGCAGCGGGTAGCGGGCGGTGTCGACCAGCAGCACCAGGCCTCGGTCCCAGGGGCTGCGCGGCAGGTGGCGGTGCTCCCGCTGGAGCCGCAGGTACATCTCCCAGCGGTGGTGGCCGTCGGCGATCAGCGCCCGGCAGGTGGCCAGGTCGCGGCTGATCTCGGCGATCCCGGCGGGGTCGGTCACGGCCCACAGCCTGTGGTGGGTGCCGTCGGTGGTGGTCGTGGTGAGCAGCGGGTCGTCCTCGACGGCCCGTTCGATCACCCCGGCGGCGCCCCCGTTGCCCCGGTAGGTGAGCAGCAGCGGTTCGAGATTGGCGCGGGTGGTGCGCATCAGACCGACCCGGTCCGCCACCGGCCGGGGCATCACGTCCTCGTGGGGGAGGACGACGCCGGCCTCGCTGCCGCTGACGGCGAGGGCGCCGATCAGGCCGCGTTGGAGCAGCTCCGGGGAGTCGCCGGTGGCGGGGACCCGCTGCTCGTAGACGTACAGCGCCGGCTCCGGGTCGGCGGCCAGGACCCCCTCGCGCTGCCAGGCGCGCAGCAGCCGGGCGGCGTGCCGGTAGCGGGTGTCGCGGTCGGGCCGGTCGCCGGCGTCCTCGGGTTCGGGGCGCGGCAGGATCAGCCGGACCACGTTGTGCGGGTCGGCGGTCTCCAGATCGAGCCGGCGGCCGGGGTCGACGACGTCGTACGGCGGTGAGGTGACCGCGGCCAGGGCGCCGACCCGGTCGGGGACGTAGCGGAGGCCGCGGAAGGGGGAGAGGGACAGACCTGCGGTGGCGACGTGGCCGGGGTTACCGGGGCCGCCCTGCGGAGACTCCGCTCCGCTTTCTGCACTGGGTGTGCTCATTCTGGGCATCGTAATCGGGTACGCGTTGTTCAGAGATCGGAACACCCGTGCTGGTCCGGAGCGGGCGGGTGTCGTGACCGAGGGCGAGGTACGGCGTGAGAGAGCGCAGTGGGCGGTCGACGCAGCGTTGTGCGTCCCGCGAGGCGGTCGGCGCGGGCGGCGAGGTGGGCGCATGAGTGGTGGGCAGGAGCGGTTGGACGGCGGCGGCGGGGCGGACGGCTCCGCGGACGGTGTGGTGAACGGGTCGGCGGGCGCCGGGAGTTCGGGCGAGGGCTTCGACGGCTCCGGGGGCGGGGCGGAGCAGGGCCGGGCCGGGGAGCCCGCGGGGGACGTCTACGAGTGGTTCCGCCGGGGCGGGAAGCTGCTGGCCCAGGGGCATCCGGCGGCCGCCGAGCAGTTGCTGGCGCGGGCGGCCGCGGCGGAGCCGCACTCGCGCAGCATCCGGGAGATGCTGGCGCGGGCGCAGTTCGACGCCGGTTCGTACGCGGCGGCGCTGGAGAACTTCCGGGCGGTGGCCCTGGCCGATCCGTCCGACGACTACGCTCAGTTCGGGTGGGGCGTCTCGGCGGCCCGGCTGGGCGACTTCGAGACATCCGCCGAGCACCTGGCCCTGGCCGTCGCGATGCGACCGGACACCGACCACTACCGGTCCGCGCTGCGGCAGACCCGGGCGACCCTGGCGGCCCGCGCCGGGGCGTTCGGCCCGCTGCTTCCGGGGGCGCCGGGGTACACCGGACCCCGCCCGTCACCCGGCGGGCTGCCGGCGGCCGCCGACCGGGGCGCGGGGGACGACGAAGTCCCCGGCGGCACGGCCCGGGACGAGACGGATGACGGGAAATCGACGCAGTGAATGAGGTAGCGAAGGCATGACCGAGACGGCCACCACCGAGCGACGGACCGCCCCCGGCGGCAGTGAGCGCCCGCTCACCGAGGCGTACGACACGGCACTGCTGGATCTCGACGGCGTGGTCTACGCCGGGCCCGACGCGATCGACCACGCGGCGGACTCGCTGGCGTCGGCGCGTTCGGCCGGGATGCGGCTGGCGTACGTGACCAACAACGCCTCCCGCCCGCCGCGGGTGGTGGCCGCGCACCTGACCGAGCTGGGGGTGCCGGCCGAGCCGGACGACGTGATCAACTCGGCGCAGGCGGCCGCCCGGGTCGTCGCCGAGAAGGTGCCGGCCGGGTCGAAGGTACTGGTGGTCGGCGGCCTGGGCCTGGAGGAGGCGTTGGCCGAGCGCGGCCTGGTGGCCGTCCGCACGCTGGCCGAGGAGCCGCTCGCGGTGGTGCAGGGCTTCGACGCCTCGGTGGGCTGGACGCACCTGGCGGAGGCCTCCTACGCGGTGCGGAGCGGGCTGCCGTGGGTGGCCTCCAACACCGATCTGACGGTGCCGACCGCGCGCGGGATCGCGCCGGGCAACGGTGCGCTGGTGGCGGCCGTGCGCGCGGCGACGGGTGTGGAGCCCGAGGTGGCGGGCAAGCCGCTGCCGCCGATGCACCGGGAGACCGTCCTGCGGACCGGTGCCGAGCGCCCGCTGGTGGTCGGGGACCGGCTGGACACCGACATCGAGGGTGCGTTCAACGGCGGCGTCGACAGCCTGCTGGTGTTCACCGGGGTCACCACGGCGGCGCAACTGCTGTCGGCGCCGGTGGAGCACCGGCCGACGTACCTCGCGGAGGACCTGCGGGGGCTGCTGGTGGCGCACCCGCCGGTCGCCGTGCGGCCGGGCGGCGGGTTCGGCTGCGGCGGCTGGGTCGTGGTGGCGCAGGACGGGGTGCTGAAGCTGGAGGGCACCGGTTCCGACCGCTGGGACGGCCTGCGGGCGCTCTGCGCGGCGGCCTGGACGGCACTGGACGCGGACGGCGGTCCGTCGGACGGGCGCAAGGCGCTGGCCGAGCTGGGGTTCTGAGCCCCGGGGCCGGCCGGGCGGTCCGCGCGGCCGGCCCCACGAACGGGTGCCGGGGCGCGGGCCGGTCGGCCGCCGCGCCGCCCGGTCAGAGCAGTGTGCGCAGCCGCAGCAGGTCGCGGAAGCCGGCCTCCAGCCGGACCCGGCCACTGGCCCAGGCCGCCGCGAAGTTGAGCGTGCCGCCGACCAGGGCGACCAGGTCGTCGCTGCTCATGGTGAGCCGGATCTCGGCCTTCGTGGCGGGCGAGCCGGGTGCCTCGGTGACGTCCTCGATCCGGCCGTCGCGCAGCCGGCCGGTGAAGGTCAGGTCGAGGTCGGTGATCCGGCAGGTGAGGGAGCGGTCGAGGTCGGCCGCCTTGCGGACGTTGCCGGTGGACTTCGCCAGGTTCCGGCTGAGCTGCTCCAGTGCCGTCCGGCACTCCTCGGCGTTGGCCATGGCGGCTGGTCCACTCCCTGTGCGACGGCGGCGGTCACTGCGGGGCCACGGTACCGCAGGCGGGTTTTGGCGGTAGCGTCGTCGGTGGGGTGCCCGGAACCGGTCCGGGTACCGACGGCGACGGAGCGATGCGCGCAGGCGCTAAGGAGGCACCCGGATGCTGCCGAAGACGGTGCGGGGAGCGGTGGAGGTCGCCGCCGGGCTGGTGGAGGAGGTCGGCAAGCGGGTCGTCGGGACGGCGGCCGGGCTGCTGGAGATGAGCGGGGTCGACGTCGCCGAGGTGGAGCGGCGGTTGGGCGGGCCGTTCCCGCCGTCCGCGAAGTCGCTGCAGACCCTGGCCGAGGAGGCGGTGACCGCCGGCCGGGCCGGGGTGGACCTGGCGGTCGGCGTGGCGCGCAGCGAGGTGGAGAAGGCCTTCGAGAAGGTCGGCGACCAGGTGACCAAGGTCGGCGTGGTGCTCGCCTACCTGGAGAGCAAGCTGCGCGAGGTCGAGGAGGAGGCCGTTCCGGCCGCGTCGCCGCAGGAGGAGGAGCCCGGCACGGCGGCGCCGGCGCCCCGCGCCGACGCCCTGTTCGGGCACGGCTGGGAGCTGGACGACGAGCCGGCGGCACCCGCGGCGCGGGTGGGCGGCGAGCCGATAGTGGCCGAGCGGGTCGAGGTCGACGAGCCGGTGGAGACCGATCCGCCGGTGCCGCCGGCGGTGGCGAAGAAGCCGGCGGCGGCCGAGAAGCCCGCCGAGCGGAAGCCCGCGGCGAAGAAGCCGGTGGCGAAGAAGGCCGCCGCGCAGAAGCCCGCCGCGCAGGTGCCTGCCGCGCAGGTGCCTGCCGCGCAGGCGCCCGCCGTGAAGAAGGCCGTCGTGAAGAAGGCTGCCGCCAAGAAGCCCGCCGAGCAGCAGCCCGCCGAGCGGAAGCCCGCCGCCAAGCAGGCCGCGGCGAAGAAGGCTCCCGCGAAGCGGACCGCCGTCAAGAAGACCGCCGCCGCGACCACCGAGCGGGCCGCCGCGAAGAAGGCGGCGCAGGCCGCCGGCCAGGAGCCGCCCGCCAAGAAGCGGACCGCGACCAGGAAGACCACCGTCCGCAAGAGCAGCACCAGGAAGCCCGATGCCTGATCCCGGCCCGGGCACCGCCCCCGCGCCCGCCCCCGCGCCCGCCCCCGCGCCCGTCATCCGCCCGGCGGACCCGGCCCGGGACCTCGCCGCGGACTCAGCCGCGGGCGCCGTCCCGGACGCCTTCCTCGGCATCGATGAGCCGCTGCCGCTGGGCGTCGAGCCGACTCCCACCGGCCACCCGGCCGTCGACGCCGCGCTGGCCTGGCTGGAGGCGTTGGACGGGGTGCCGACCGAGGCACACGTCGCGGTGTACGAAGATGTTCACCAGCGGCTGACCGACACGCTGGCCGCGCTCGACCAGGATCGACCCGCTGGGTCCGACCGTTCGCGATGACCCGTAGGAGCTGAAACACCAGTGGCAGTGGCACGACGCCGTCTCGACGCGGAGCTGGTCCGCCGCAAGCTGGCCCGGTCGCGCGAGCACGCGTCCGAGCTGATCGCGGCCGGCCGGGTGACCGTCGGCGGCACCACCGCGACCAAGCCGGCCACCCAGGTGGAGACCGCGGCGGCGGTCGTGGTGGCGAACGACGAGAACGACCCCGACTACGTCTCGCGCGGCGGGCACAAGCTCGCCGGGGCGTTCGCGGCCTTCGTCCCGCAGGGCCTGGTGGTCGAGGGCCGCCGGGCGCTGGACGCGGGCGCCTCCACCGGCGGCTTCACCGACGTGCTGCTCCGCGCCGGGGCGGCCGGCGTGCTGGCGGTGGACGTCGGCTACGGACAGCTCGCGTGGTCGCTGCAGAGCGACGAGCGGGTGACGGTGATGGACCGCACCAACGTGCGCGAGCTGACCCGGGAGCTGATCGGCGGTTCGCCGGTCGACCTGGTGGTCGGCGACCTCTCGTTCATCTCGCTCGGCCTGGTGCTGCCCGCGCTGGCCGGCTGCGCCGCCGAGGACGCGGACCTGGTGCTGATGGTCAAGCCGCAGTTCGAGATCGGCAAGGAGCGGCTGGGCAGCGGCGGCGTGGTGCGCAGCCCGCAGCTGCGCGCCGAGATGATCCGGCAGGTGGCCGGGAAGGCGTGGGAGCAGGGGCTGGGCGTGCGGGCGGTCACCGCGAGCCCGCTGCCGGGGCCCTCGGGGAACGTCGAGTACTTCCTCTGGCTGCGCCGGGACGCCCCGCCGTTGGACCCGGCGGAGGCGGACCGGGCCGTCGCCGAAGGCCCCCGGTAGGGTGCTCTGCGGACGTCCGGTCCGTCATGCTGAGTGACGCGGCCGCACCGGGCCGAGGGCGACCCGGCCGACGTAGGGAGAGGGCAGCGGGCATGAGCGAGCGAACCGTGGGGGTAATCCCGGCCGAGATCCGGGGGAGAGCTGTCGAGGGGTACGCGTCGCCCGCGGCTACCGTGGGGAGACGGGGGCACCTCGGAGCCGTCGGGACGGGCGGAGAGGGGCGCGCATGAGTGACGGACGTACGGTCTTCCTGATCGCGCACACCGGCCGGGAGGCCGCGCTGCGCAGCGTCGAGGGCCTGGTGCACGGCCTGCTGAAGGCGGGCATCCGGATCAGGCTGCTCGCGGCCGAGGCGGTCGACCTGGACCTGCCCGACGGCATCGAGCGGGTGGCCGGCGGGCCCGGCGCGGCGGACGGCTGCGAGCTGATCCTGGTCGCCGGCGGGGACGGGACGCTGCTGCGCGGGGCCGAGCTGGCCCGTGAGCACGGGCTGCCGATGCTCGGCATCAACCTGGGCCGGGTGGGCTTCCTCGCGGAGGCCGAGCGGGACGATCTCGCGGTCGTGGTGGAGCGGGTCGTCGACGCCGACTACGAGGTCGAGGAACGGATGACGCTCGACGTGATCGTCCGGACCAACGGCGATGTGGTCCACCAGGACTGGGCGTTGAACGAGGCCTCGATCGAGAAGGCGTCCCGGGAGCGGATGCTGGAGGTGGTGACCGAGGTGGACGGCCGTCCGGTCTCCAACTTCGGCTGCGACGGGGTGGTCTGTGCGACGCCGACCGGTTCGACGGCGTACGCGTTCTCCGGCGGCGGCCCGGTGGTCTGGCCCGAGGTGGAGGCCCTGCTGATGGTGCCGATCAGCGCGCACGCGCTGTTCGCCCGGCCGCTGGTGGCCTCGCCGGACTCGGTGCTGGCGGTCGAGGTGCAGCCGAAGACCCCGCACGGCGTGCTCTGGTGCGACGGGCGGCGCTCGGTGGAGCTGCCGGCCGGGGCCCGGGTGGAGGTCCGCCGGGGGCAGACGCCGGTGCGGCTGGCGCGACTGCACCGCGCGCCGTTCACCGACCGGCTGGTGGCGAAGTTCGCGCTGCCGGTGACGGGTTGGCGCGGCCGGGCCGAAACGCACTGACGGAGGGGCCCGGGCCGCCGGTACCGACCACCGGCGGCCCGGGCCCTTCGCCGTGGGCGGCCCTCAGACCGCCAGCGGCTGGCTGTCGTCGCCCGCGCTCCAGCGGCCGCCGAGGGCGGCCCGGGCGGCGACCTCCGCGAGGCGTTCGACGGCGGCGGGCACGGCCGCGGCGGGGAGGGTGAGCGGGATCCGGATGTGGTGCTCGAAGGCCCCGTCCGAGCCGAAGCGGTTGCCCGCCGCGATCCGTACGCCGCCCTGCTCCCCGGCCTGGGCCAGTGCCGCGCCGGACAGGCCCCCGGTGGAGACCCAGAGCGCGAGCCCGCCGGGCGGAGCGGCGTAGTGCCAGGCGGGCAGCCGCTCGCGCAGCGCGCGGGCGAAGGCCTCGGCGGTGGAGCGCAGCCGGTCCAGCTGGTGGGCGCGGACGGCCGCCAGTGGCTCGCCGAGCAGCTCGGCGGCGATCAGCTGGTCCAGCACCGGGGCGCCGACGTCGCTGTAGACCCGGGCGGTGGCCAGCCGGCGCACCAGCGCGGGGGCCGCCCGGACCCAGCCGATCCGCAGGCCGCCCCAGAGCAGCTTGCCCGCCGAGCCGACGGTGACCACCTGGGCGGACCGGTCCAGCGCGGCCATCGGGCGGGGGAGCACGGCGTCCGGCGCGAGGCCCCAGCCGAGCTCGGCGGTGGTCTCGTCGGCCAGCACGATCGTGCCGGCGGCCCGCGCGGCGGCCAGCAGTTCGCGGCGCTGCTCCTCGGGGACGAGGGCGCCGGTGGGGTTGTGGAAGTCCGGGATCACGTAGGCGGCCCTGGGCGTGGCGCCGCGCAGCACCCGGCGCCACTCGGCGAGGTCCCAGGAGGGCTGCCGGGACGGCCCGCCGGGCCAGCCGTAGGGGACGGGCACCAGGCGCGCCTCGCCCAGGCGCAGGGCCTGCAGCGTGTGCGCGTAGCTGGGCGCCTCGACGGCGACCCGGTCGCCGCGGGAGATCAGCGCCTGCCGCACCAGGTGCAGCCCGCCCATCGCGCCGATCGTGATCAGGATCTGGTCGGGGGTGGTCGGCAGGCCGCGCTCGGTGTAGCGCCGGGCCACCGCCTCGCGCAGCACCGGGACGCCGGTGGGGTAGTTGCCGTGCCCGGCGGCGTACGCGGGGAGCTGTTCGACGGCCCGGGCGGCCGCCGCGCCGAGGAAGGGCTGCGGGGCGGGCAGCGCGGCGACCCCGAGGTCCAGCGTGCGGCCCTGCTCGTCCGGCGGCACCGGGTGCAGCGCGTCGCCGGGTGGCGGGGCGCCCTCGGGCAGGGCGGTCCAGCTGCCGGATCCGCGCCGGCTGTGCAGGTACCCCTCGGCGCGCAGCGCCTCGTACGCGGTGGCCACGGTGGTGCGGCTGAGCCGCAGCGCCAGGGCCAGCTCGCGCTCGGCGGGGAGCCGGGCCCCGACCGGCAGCCGGCCCTCGGTGACCAGCAGCCGGACCTGCCCGGCCAGCGTCCGGTAGGCGGGGCGGCGGGCGGCGGCCGGCTCGGGCAGCCGGGCCGCGTCGAGCAGCCGGGCCAGTGCGGCGGCGGTGACGGTGGTGTGCCAGTCGGCCATGGCTGATCAGTCCACTTGCTCGGAATTGGCCCTGGAAGGGGTCGCTTTGGCCTGTCCATCATGGCAGGGCGGCCATCGAGTCCGCCACCGTCGCGGGCCGGGCCCGTACGGTGCAGCACCACCTGCGGGAGAGCCCGATGGCCACCACGACCACGCGACCGACCACCCCCGCGCCCGCCGTCACGGCGCGGCGCCCCTCCCTCGCCGTCCGCCTGCTCGGCGACACCCACGCCCTCGGCTGCCGCCTCCCGCAACTGCTGGTCGGGCTCTCCCTCTACGGGGCGAGCATGGGGCTGATGCTGCGCTCCGGGCTCGGTCTCGACCCGTGGGACGTCTTCCACCAGGGCCTGCAGCGCACCGCCGGCCTCTCGGTGGGCGCCTGGGTGACCATCTGCGGCGCGCTGGTGCTGCTGCTCTGGATCCCGCTGCGCCAGCGCCCCGGGCTCGGGACCGTGGCCAATGTGCTGATGATCGGCGCGGCGATGGACCTCACCCTCCGGGTGACCGGCACGCCCGGACCGCTGCCGGCCCGGATCGCGCTGATGGTCGGCGCGATCGTGCTGAACGGCCTGGCCACCGGCCTCTACATCGGCGCGCGCTTCGGCCCGGGCCCGCGCGACGGCCTGATGACCGGCCTGCACCGGCGCACCGGCCGGTCGCTGCGGCTGATCCGGACCGGAATCGAACTCACCGTGCTGGCCGCCGGAGTCCTGCTCGGTGGTACCGCGGGCGTCGGCACCGTCGCATACGCGCTGGCCATCGGCCCGCTCGCGCAGATCTTCCTGCCCTGGTGCACCGTGCCCAGCCCCGCCGAAACGCCCCGGAAGGGATGAACTTGAGGGGCGTGGAGTTGCCGCTCGTCGCGCGCCGGGGCCGGAACCTCGTAAGGTCGTCACCGTGTTGGACGAGATGCGGATACGGGATCTAGGGGTCATCGACGATGCGGTGGTCGAACTGGCCCCCGGCTTCACCGCCGTGACCGGTGAGACCGGTGCCGGCAAGACCATGGTGGTGACCAGCCTCGGCCTGTTGCTCGGTGGCCGGGCCGACCCCGCTCTGGTGCGCAACGGCGCCGGACGAGCGGTCGTCGAGGGCCGCCTCGAACTGCCCGAGGGCTCCCCGGCGGCGGTCCGCGCGGTGGAGGCCGGCGCCGAACTCGACGACGGCGCACTGCTGATCAGCCGGACCGTCTCGGCCGAGGGCCGCTCCCGGGCGTACGTCGGCGGCCGGGCCGTGCCGGTCGGGCTGCTGGCCGAGCTCGGCGAGGACCTGATCGCCGTGCACGGCCAGACCGACCAGCAGCGGCTGCTCCGGCCGGCGCGCCAGCGCGGCGCCCTGGACCGGTACGCGGGCGACGCGGTGGCCGAGCCGCTGGCCCGCTACCGCGAGGTCTACCGCCGGCTGCGGGAGGTCTCGGCCACCCTGGAGGAGCTGACCACCCGGGCCCGCGAGCGCGCGCAGGAGGCCGACCTGCTGCGCTTCGGCCTGGACGAGGTGGCCGCCGCCGAGCCCGTCGCCGACGAGGACGTCGAACTGGGCGCCGAGGCCGAGCGGCTCGGCCACGCCGACGCGCTCTCCTCCGCCGCCACCCTGGCCCACGCCGCGCTCGCCGGCGACCCCGCCGACCCGGAGGCGCTGGACGCCGGCACCCTGCTGGCCCAGGCCCGCCGCGCCCTGGACGCCGTCCGCCACCACGACGAGCGCCTCGCCGGCCTCGCCGACCGGCTGAACGAGGTCGGCTACCTGCTGGCCGACGTCGCCGGTGACCTGGCCGGCTACGCCGACGACCTGGACGCCGACCCGGTCCGGCTGGCCGCCGTCGAGGACCGCCGGGCCGTCCTGGCCCAGCTGCTGCGCAAGTACGGCGGCCCGGAGAACTCCCTCGCCGAGGTGCTCGCCTGGGCCGACAACGGCTCCGCCCGGCTCGCCGAGCTCGACGGCGACGACGAGCGGATCGACGAACTCGGCGCCCAGGAGACCGCGCTGCGCGCCGAGCTGGCCGAGCTCGCGGGCGAGGTCTCGACCGCCCGGCAGGCCGCCGCCGGCCGCTTCGCCGAGGCCGTCTCCGCCGAGCTCGCCGAACTCGCGATGCCGCACGCCCGGGTGACCTTCGCGATCGCCCAGGTCGACGACCTCTCCGGCATCGAGGTCGACGGCCGCACCGTCGCCTACGGCCCGCACGGCGTGGACGAGGTCGAGGTCCTGCTCGCCCCGCACCCCGGGGCCCAGCCCCGCCCGATCGCCAAGGGCGCCTCCGGCGGTGAGCTGTCCCGGGTGATGCTCGCCGTCGAGGTGGTCTTCGCCGGCGCCGACCCCGTCCCCACGTACCTGTTCGACGAGGTGGACGCCGGCGTCGGCGGCAAGGCCGCGGTCGAGATCGGCCGCCGGCTGGCCAAGTTGGCCGAGTCGGCCCAGGTCGTGGTGGTCACCCACCTGCCGCAGGTCGCCGCCTTCGCCGACCGCCACCTGGTGGTGGTGAAGACCAACGACGGCACCGTGACCCGCAGCGGCGTCAAGGTGCTCAACGACGAGGAGCGGGTGCGCGAGCTCTCCCGGATGCTCGCCGGCCTGGAGGACTCGGAGTTGGGCCGCGCCCACGCCGAGGAACTGCTGGCCGCCGCCCGGGCTCCGCGCCACCGGTAGCCTCCGCCACCCGGCCCGGCGGCCCTCCGGCGGACCGCGACGCGCCCCCCGTGGCGCCGACTGTCCAAGAGGGCCGCCGACCTGGCATGGTGGCGGCTGGACACTGGCTTTCCAGTCCCGAGCGCCGTCGGCGGGCAATCCTCGCGACGCGGCGCGCGAACCTGATCGAGTCGGATGCGAGACGAAGTGGACCATTCCGCCGCCCGGGCCACCGCGGCCGCCCCAGAACCGGGTCAGCTGCACGTGGTGCTCGTCCTGGCCGCCAGTACCGGCGGCATCGGTGCGCACGTGCGCTCCCTGGCACAGGGCCTGGTCGCGCACGGAGTGACCGTCACGGTCTGCGCGCCCGCCGGTACGGACGCGTTGTTCGGCTTCTCCCGCACCGGAGCCAGGTTCCATCTGGTCGACATCACCCCCACGGCGGGCGCCCGCAGCGACGCCACCGCGATCGGCGAGCTGCGCCGTGCCTTCACCGGCGCCGACGTGGTGCACGCCCACGGCCTGCGCGCCGGGCTGCTGTCGGACCTGGCGCTGCGCACCGCCGGCCGCTTCCCGGGCCTGCGCCCGGAGACCCCCCTGGTGGTCACGTCGCACCACGCGCTGCTGGCCACCGGCATGGAGCGGCGGCTCCAGCGGCTGATGGAGCGCCGGGTGGCCCGGGCCGCCGACCTGGTGCTCGGCGCCTCCTCCGACCTGGTGGCCCGGGCCCGCGAGCTGGGCGCCACCGACGCCCGGCTCGGCCCGGTGGCCGCCCCGCCGGTGCCCGAGGGCCGGCTGGAGCGGGCCGAGGCCCGGGCGGCGCTGCTCGGCGACGGCCCGGACCGTCCGCTGCTGCTGGCGGTCGGCGGACTCGTCCCGCAGAAGGCTTTCGGGGTGCTGCTGGACGCCACCCGCGAGCTGGCCGGGCTGGATCCGCGGCCGCTGCTGCTGATCGCCGGCGACGGCCCCGAGGCCGCCGGGCTGCGTGAGCGGGCGGCCGTGGAGAAGGCCGAGGTCCGGCTGCTCGGCTTCCGCACCGACGTGCCGGACCTGCTGGCGGCGGCCGACGTGCTGGTGGTCTCCAGCCGCTGGGAGGCCCGTTCGCTGGCGGTCCAGGAGGCGATGCGGGCCGGCGTCCCGGTGGTGGCCACCGCCGTCGGCGGCATCCCCGAGCTGGTCGGCGACGCCGCCGTGCTGGTCCCGCCCGGTGACGCGGCGGCGCTCGGCCGGGCGGTGCGCGAGCTGCTGGCCGACCCGGAGCGCCGCCGGCGCCTTGTGGCCGCCGGCCGGCAGCAGGCCGAGACCTGGCCGGACGAGGCCGCCACGGTGGCCCAGGTGCTCAGCACCTACGACGAGCTGGTGCAGCGCACCCCGTAGCCGGGCCGAGCGGCCGGTCCGAACCGCGACGGGTGGGGCCGGGCCTGCCCGGGCCGTGGCCGCCCGGGCAGGCACCGCTCAGACCGTGGCCTGCTCGACCCGGTCGACGGCCGGGGCGTCCGGCTGGGCGGAGAGGTAGGCCCCGCCGCAGGCGGTCAGCCGCAGCGCGGTGTCGATCAGCGGGACGTGGCTGAAGGCCTGCGGGAAGTTGCCGACCTGGCGCTTCTCCCGCGGGTCCCACTCCTCGGCGAGCAGGCCGAGGTCGTTGCGCAGCGACAGCAGCCGGTCGAACAGCTCGCGGGCCTCCTGCACCCGGCCGATCATGGCGAGGTCGTCGGCCAGCCAGAACGAGCAGGCCAGGAACGCGCCCTCGTGGCCGGAGAGGCCGTCGACGTTGTTGCCGCTCTCGTCGTGGGTGGGGTAGCGCAGTACGAAGCCGTCCTCGGTGGAGAGCTCGCGCTGGATCGCCTCGATGGTGCCGATCACCCGCTTGTCGTCCGGCGGGAGGAAGCCGACCTGCGGGATCAGCAGCAGCGAGGCGTCCAGCTCCTTGCCGCCGTAGTACTGGGTGAAGGTGTTGCGCTCCGGGTCGTAGCCCTTCTCGCAGACGTCGCGGTGGATGGTCGCCCGCAGCGTGCGCCAGCGCTCCAGGTGGCCGTCGGAGGGGGCGTCCTCGGGGTTCTGCTCCAGCAGCTTGATGGTCCGGTCGACCGCCACCCAGGCCATCACCTTGGAGTGGACGAAGTGCCGGCGCGGGCCGCGGACCTCCCAGATGCCCTCGTCTGGCTCCTGCCAGTGGTCCTCCAGGTAGTCGATGAGCCGCAGCTGGAGGTGGTGGGCGTGGTCGTTGCGGACCAGCCCGGTCATGTGGGCCAGGTGCAGGGCCTCGACGACCTCGCCGTAGACGTCCAGCTGCAGCTGGCCGGCGGCGCCGTTGCCGACCCGGACGGGCTGGGAGCCCTCGTAGCCGGGCAGCCAGTCCAGCGAGGACTCGGTGAGCTCGCGCTCGCCGGCGATGCCGTACATGATCTGCAGGTTCTCCGGGTCCCCGGCGACGGCGCGCAGCAGCCACTCGCGCCAGGCCCGGGCCTCGTCGCGGTAGCCGGTGCGCAGCAGCGAGGAGAGGGTGATGGCGGCGTCGCGGAGCCAGGTGTAACGGTAGTCCCAGTTCCGCTCGCCGCCGATGTCCTCGGGCAGGGAGGTGGTGGGGGCGGCGACGATGCCGCCGGTGGGGGCGTAGGTGAGGCCCTTGAGGGTGATCAGGGAGCGGATCACCGCCTCGCGGTAGGGGCCCTGGTAGGTGCACTGGCCGGCCCACTCGTGCCAGAAGTCCGCGGTGGCGTCGAGCATCTCCTCGGCGTCCGGCGCCTTGGGCGCGTCCAGGTGCGAGGCCTGCCAGGTGAGCGCGAAGGCGATCCGCTCGCTGGCCTGGACGGTGAAGTCCGCGTAGGTGGTGAGGTTGCGCCCGTAGGTGTCGGCCTCGCCGTCCAGCCAGACCGAGTCGGGGCCGGCCACGGCCACCGTCCGGTGGCCGCCGTCGGCCTGCTCGACGCGGTGCACCCAGGGCACGACGCGCCCGTAGCTGAACCGCATCCGCACCGCGGAGCGCATCCGGACGGTGCCGGACAGGCCCTCGACGATCCGGATCATCTGCGGGACGGAGTCCCGGCCGGCCAGCGGGCGCGGGGGCATGAAGTCGATCACCCGGACGCTGCCGCCCCGGGAGTCCCACTCCTGTTCCAGGATCAGTGAGTCGCCCCGGTAGCGGCGCCGGTCGGCGGGGACGGCCGGCGCGGCCGCGGTGGGCGGGGGGACCCGCAGGTCGCCGGTGTCGGTGTACCGGACGTGTGGGGTGTCGGGGGCCGGCGCGGGGGTGGCCGGCAGCTCGGCGGCCATCACCTCGGCCGGGCCGATCCGCCAGAAGCCGTGTTCATCGGTGCCCAGCAGGCCGGCGAACACCGCCGGCGAGTCGAAGCGGGGCAGGCACAGCCAGTCGACCGCTCCGTCCCTGCTGACCAGGGCAGCGGTCTGCATGTCCCCGATGAGTGCGTAGTCCTCGATACGGCCGGCCACGTGGATCTCCAGTTCGCAATGTGGTCACGACGCATCGGCGATCCGGGGAGAGCCAGCGGGTCTGCGGGGCCGGGGGTCACCCCGGGACGTCCGGCCTGCCGGGGGTGGTGGCAGGCCTTGCTGGAGTGTCCGCGCGGGGCCCGGTCGAGCCCCAGGGTGGGTGGGGAGGTGCTGGATAACGGGGAGGTCCGGTCGCGCATCGGGGACCGAGAGGTGTCCTTGCCCTCCCACGCCCTCCGCTTGCTCGTGCTGTCGGCGATGCGTCCGTGCAGCTTACGACGGACGAAAGGGGCGAAGCACGCGGGCGCAGCCCTGCGTGGCGCCACAATTCGGCGGAAATGCCGTGCATCGTGGGGGAGCCGTAAAGGATGGCTCGGAAGGATCACCTCCGGATGGTCCGTCGGGAGGGGGCTCCATGACCCGCCCGAGCGCCGCGGAGTGGCCCGCTCGGGCCGGTGGTGCGACCGGTGTGACGCGTGCGCCGGGTGGTGCGCCGGTGGTGCGCCGACGGAGTGGTTCCCGAGCGCCGCGAGCGGGCCGGAACGCGTCCGGGCCGGGGCACTGATACCCTGGTATCCCGTGGACCGGTGGGATCAAACGCCCCGGACCAGCCGAACCGACGACTCATCGAGTGCCGTGCACCACACCGCACTCCCGTCGCGCCAGGCGAGCCGAGAGCTTCCCGCCCACGTCACCTTCGACACGCGACCCACGGGAGCCCCCTCTTGGCACAGCCCCATTCCGGCAAGGCATCGAACGGCCGCGCCGTGACGACCAAGCACCTCTTCGTCACCGGGGGTGTCGCCTCTTCGCTCGGCAAGGGCCTCACCGCCTCCAGCCTGGGCGCCCTGCTCAAGGCCCGCGGACTCCGCGTGACGATGCAGAAGCTCGACCCGTACCTCAACGTGGACCCGGGCACCATGAACCCGTTCCAGCACGGCGAGGTCTTCGTCACCGACGACGGTGCCGAGACCGACCTCGACGTCGGCCACTACGAGCGGTTCCTCGACACCAACCTGCACGGCTCGGCGAACGTCACCACCGGCCAGGTGTACTCGACGGTCATCGCCAAGGAGCGCCGCGGCGAGTACCTGGGCGACACCGTCCAGGTGATTCCGCACATCACCAACGAGATCAAGGCCCGGATCCGCCGGATGGCGACCGAGGACGTCGACGTGGTGATCACCGAGGTCGGCGGCACGGTCGGCGACATCGAGTCGCTGCCCTTCCTGGAGGCCGTCCGCCAGGTCCGTCACGAGGTCGGCCGGGACAACGTGTTCTTCGTGCACGTCTCCCTGCTGCCGTACATCGGCCCCTCGGGCGAGCTGAAGACCAAGCCCACCCAGCACTCGGTGGCCGCGCTGCGCAACATCGGCATCCAGCCGGACGCCATCGTGCTGCGCGCCGACCGCGAGGTCCCGCAGGCCATCAAGCGCAAGATCTCGCTGATGTGCGACGTGGACGAGGAGGCCGTGGTCGCGGCCATCGACGCCAAGTCGATCTACGACATCCCCAAGGTCCTGCACGGCGAGGGCCTGGACGCGTACGTGGTCCGCCGGCTGGACCTCCCGTTCCGCGACGTGGACTGGACCACCTGGGACGACCTGCTGCGCCGCGTCCACGAGCCGCAGCACATCGTCAAGGTCGCGCTGGTCGGCAAGTACATCGACCTGCCGGACGCCTACCTGTCGGTGACCGAGGCGCTGCGCGCCGGCGGCTTCGCCAACAACGCCCGCGTCGAGATCAAGTGGGTCACCTCCGACGACTGCGAGACGCCCGAGGGCGCCCAGGCGCAGCTCGGCGACGTGGACGCGATCTGCGTCCCCGGTGGCTTCGGCGACCGCGGTGTGGACGGCAAGGTCGCCGCGATCACCTACGCCCGGGAGAACAGGATCCCGCTGCTGGGCCTCTGCCTGGGCCTGCAGTGCGTGGTCATCGAGGCCGCCCGCAACCTCGCCGGCCTGCCCGAGGCCAACTCCACCGAGTTCGACGCGGCCGCCAAGTACCCGGTCATCTCCACCATGGCCGAGCAGCTGGCGATCGTCGACGGCAAGGGCGACCTGGGCGGCACGATGCGGCTGGGCCTCTACCCGGCCAAGCTCGCCGAGGGTTCCATCGTCCGTGAGGTCTACGGCGGCGAGCAGTACGTAGAGGAGCGCCACCGCCACCGCTACGAGGTCAACAACGCGTACCGCGCCGACCTGGAGAAGACCGGCCTGCAGTTCTCCGGCCTCTCCCCGAAGGGCGACCTCGTCGAGTACGTCGAGTACCCGCGCGAGGTGCACCCCTACCTGGTGGCCACCCAGGCCCACCCGGAGCTGAAGTCCCGCCCGACCCGCCCGCACCCGCTGTTCGCGGGTCTGGTCAAGGCGGCCATCGAGATCAAGACGGCCGCCCAGTAGCCGGTACCCGGTAGTCGGTACCCACTGCTCGGCGCCCGGTGAGTCGGCGCCGACCAGTGGGCGCCGACCAGGAGTAGTCGTCGACACGTCACCGGACGGCGGCCCCGCGATTCCCGCGGGGCCGCCGTCCGGCGTTAGATTGTGTCGTACTGACGAAAAGGGGAGAGCGATGGACGACCAGAGCATCTTTGACGTGGCCGAGGAGTGGGAGACCCGGGGGACCGCGACGCCCTTCCAGGGCAAGGTCACCGGCGTGCGCTCCGAGGAGGTCCGGATGCCCGACGGCAGCTGGGCCCGCCGCGACTACCAGACCCACCCCGGCTCGGTCTCCGTCCTGGCGCTGGACGACCAGGAGCGGGTGCTGATCCTGCGCCAGTACCGCCACCCCGTCCGCCAGCGGCTCTGGGAGCTGCCGGCCGGCCTCCTCGACGTCCCCGGCGAGAACCCGCTGCACGCCGCCCAGCGCGAGCTGTACGAGGAGGCGCACTGCAAGGCCGACACCTGGCGGGTGCTGGTCGACTTCTACACCTCGCCCGGCGGCACGGACGAGGCGCTGCGGCTCTTCCTCGCCACCGACCTCACCGCCGCCGAGGGCGAGCGCTACGAGGCGCACGGCGAGGAACTGGAGATCGAGACCGCCCGGGTGCCGGTCGCCGAGCTGATCCGGCTGATCCACGCCGGGGAGCTGCACAACCCCACCCTGATCACCGGCACGCTCGCCGTGCACGCCGCGCTCACCGGGCCCGGCGGCCTGGCCGCGCTGCGCCCCGCCGACTCGCCGTGGCCGGCGCGGCCCTTCTCGGCGTGACACCTCCGGCGTGACCTCGGCGCGGCTGCTTCGCGCGGTGTCGCTTCTGCGGTGCTGCTTCGTGGGGTGACCTTCCCGGCGTGGCGGTGGACGGCGCGTCACCCCGCGGTTGACCCGCAGGGGTGACTTACCGGTTCGTACGACCGGATGTCACCTCGGCGGAGCCGGACGGTCGAACTACGCTTCGCAGACAGGGCGCCCGTCCCGGGCCGCCTCCGCTGAGCGCTGGGTGACGTCGGGAGTGGCACGGGTGGCGAGGAAGACGGCGACCATGGACGCGGGGCCCGGCGTATCCGTCGAGGACGTTCCCGGGCTCGACCGGCTGCCCGCCGGTCCCGCGCTGCTCGTCGGCCGGCGGGCCGAGCTCGCCGCCCTGCGGGCCGCCGCCGCACGCCCGGCCGAGGGCCGCAGCCGGGTCCTGGTGCTGGCCGGCCGGCCCGGCTCCGGGCGGACCACCCTGGCCGTCCGGTTCGCCCGCACGGTCGCCGCCGACTACCCCGACGGTGTGCTGTTCGCCCGGCTCTCCACCCCGGACGGCGGCCGGGTGCCCCCCGCCAGGGCCGCCCGCCGGCTGCTGGAGCAGCTCGGCGCGGACATCGCGGGCGTCCCGCTGCCCGGCGCCGTCGAGGACAGCCGGGACGAACCGGCCTGCGTCGCGCTGCGCGAGGCGCTGGCCGGGCGGAAGGCCCTGCTGCTGCTGGACGACGTGCGGGACGCCGGACAGCTCTGGCCGCTGCTCGCGGACGAGCCCGGCTGCCTCGTCCTGGCCACCACCGCCGGGCCGCTCACCGGCATCGAGGACATCGACCCGGTCATCCTCGGCGGGCTCGACCGGCAGGCCTCGGGGGAGCTGCTCGGGGACCTGGTCGGCGGGACGAGGATCAGCTGCGACCCGGTCGGCGGGGCCGACCTGGCGGAGGCCTGCGCGGCCCGGCCGGCGGCACTGCGGCTGATGGCGGGGTGGCTGCGGGGCAATCCGAAGCTGGCGGTGACGGATGCCGCGAAGGAGTTGGCGCGGGCGGTGCGGGAGGCCGACGCCAAGCCGGCGGGGGGCGCGAAGGCGGCTGGTGGGGTGCACGCGGCCGGGGAGACGGCTTCTGGGGGGAAGGAGGGCGCCCGGGGCGGGCCCGGCGCGTCCGGTGGGCCGGAGCGTACGAAGGGCGGCGCCCTGCACGCGGGAGCCGGTGCGGGGGTCGGTGCGGGGCCCAAGGCCGGGACCGGGGCGGACGGGCGGGCTCCGGTCGGCGCCGGGACCGGGGCGGACGGGCGGGCTCCGGTCGGCGCCGGGGCCGGTCCGGGGGACGGGAAGGGTGTCAGGCGTCCCGCCGGGCCCGCGCGGGGCGGCGCGAAGCGCGGCGAACGGCGCGGCGGGACGCAGCCCGCGGAGCACGTTTCCGGGCCGGCTCCGGAGCAGGTCCCGGCCCCGGAGCGGCCCGGCCGGCCGGGCGGGGCCGGAAAGCCGGGGACCGCCGGTACCGCTGCGGGCGGTGCAGTCGGTACGGCCGGGACGGCAGGGACGGTCGGCTCGAAGGCCGAGCAGGTGGAGTCGGCCGCTGCCGCCGCTGCCGCCGTCCCGGTGACGGACCCCGCGGCCTGGGTGAAGCCCGCGCCCGAACCTGCCGAGCCCGTTCCGGTGCCGGACAACGATCCGCTGATCGGCGCGTTCACCCTGCTCTACGGCACGCTGTCGGCCCCCCAGGCGCGGATGCTGCGGGCGCTCACCCTCGCACCGGGGCAGACGGCCGACCTGCGGACCGCCTCGGCCCTGGTCGGCTGCCCGGCGCCGGAGGCCGCCACCATGCTGGCCGCGCTCGCCGAGCGGGAGCTGCTCGGTGCGGAGCCCCCCGCCGCCGACGGGACCCCGCGCTACCGGGTGCCCGGCCGGCTCTACCCCCGGCTGGTCAGGCTGCGCGAGAGCGAGGACCGGCCCGCCGAGGTCGAACTGGCCCGGGCCCGGCTGCTGGAGCGGCTGGTCCGGCTCACCGAATCCGCCCGCGCGCTGCTCGACCCGGCCGGCGGCCCCGGCCCCGACCCGCTGCCCGGCCCGCTCCGGCTGCGCTCCGCCGCCGACGCCCGGCAGTGGCTGCTCGGCGAGCGCGACGTCCTGCTCGGCGCGGTCGCCGACGCGATCGGCCAGGGCGATCTGGACGGCTCGGCCGGCCGGCTGGTCACCGCCCTGCTCCGGGCGCTGCCGCTGACCGGCGCGGCCGCCCCCGCCGACCTCTACCAGCTGCACGAGCAGGTGCTGACCGTGGCCGAACGCCACGGCAAACCGCGCCGGGCCGCCGCCGCACTGCTCAATCTGGGGGACCTCCAGGCCGCGGCCGGCCGCTGGGAGCAGGCCTGCGCGCACTACCGGGCGGCCCTGGAGCACGCCCGGTCGGCCGACGACGAGGCGCTCTGCGCCCGGGCCCTGGAGGGCGCGGCGGGCTGCTACCGGGCGCTCGGCGAGGCGGTTCGCGCCGCCGACTGGTACGGGCGGGCGCTGGCCCTTCGGCAGGCGATGGGCGACCACGCGGCCGAGGCCCGGCTGCTCGCCCGGGTGGCCGAGGCGCACACCGCGCAGCGCCGGTTCGAGGAGGCCGAGCGGGAGTACCGGGCCTCCCTGTCGGTGCTGCGGAGGCTGGGCGACGAGCGCGGGCAGCAGGTGGTCGGCGACGCCCTCGCGGAGCTGCGGGAACGCCTCGACGGCGGGTGGTAGGGGCGGGTTCCGGAGTATTGTCGGAGATGCCCGGTTGGCATTGCTTTGGCGGGAAGATCGCTGGGGAAGCCTACGAACCTGCCAATGTGTCCGGCAGATTTGTTCGCTTTGGAAGGCTGACACGCCGCCTGGGCTTCATTACACTCGAACTCAGTCGCGCAGCGATCCATGCCCCGGTGTCGTCCGGAGGCTTCCCCACGTGCGCGTCGCCCGCCGGTCTTCTCCGGTAGGGACCCCCATGGCAAGAGGACGTGTTTAGCCGTGAAGGTCGGCATCCCCCGCGAGGTCAAGAACCACGAGTACCGCGTGGCCATCACGCCCGCCGGCGTGCATGAGCTCGTCCGCAACGGACACGAGGTCTACATCGAGGACAACGCCGGTCTCGGCTCCTCGATCCCCAACGAGGAGTACGTGGCCGCCGGCGCCACCATCCTCCCCACCGCCGACGAGGTGTGGGCCACCGCCGACCTGCTGCTGAAGGTCAAGGAGCCCATCGCCCAGGAGTACCACCGTCTGCGCAAGGGCCAGACCGTCTTCACGTACCTGCACTTGGCGGCCGACCGCGCCGGCACCGACGCGCTGGTCGCGTCCGGCACCACCGCGATCGCGTACGAGACCGTGCAGCTCGCCAACGGCGCCCTGCCGCTGCTCGCGCCGATGTCCGAGGTCGCGGGCCGGCTGGCCCCGCAGGTCGGCTCGTACCACCTGATGCGCCCGGCCGGCGGCCGCGGCGTGCTGCCCGGTGGCGTGCCCGGCACCCACCCGGCCAAGGCCGTCGTCATCGGCGGTGGCGTCTCCGGCTGGCACGCGGCCACCATCGCCATCGGCATGGGCTACGAGGTGACCCTGCTCGACCGCGACATCAACAAGCTGCGCGAGGCCGACAAGGTCTTCGGCACCAAGATCAAGGCCATCGCCTCCAACGCCTTCGAGCTGGAGAAGGCCGTCCTGGAGGCCGACCTGGTGATCGGCGCCGTGCTGATCCCGGGCGCCAAGGCCCCGAAGCTCGTCACCAACGAGCTGGTCTCCCGCATGAAGCCGGGCTCCGTGCTCGTCGACATCGCCATCGACCAGGGCGGCTGCTTCGAGGACTCGCACGCCACCACGCACGCCGAGCCGACCTTCCAGGTCCACAACTCGGTCTTCTACTGCGTGGCCAACATGCCGGGCGCCGTCCCGAACACCTCCACCTACGCGCTGACCAACGCCACGCTGCCCTACATCGTGGAGCTGGCCAACCGCGGCTGGAAGGACGCGCTGCGCCGTGACCCGGCGCTGGCCAAGGGCCTGAACGTGCACGAGGGCCAGATCACCTTCGGCGCCGTCGCCGAGGCCTTCGGCCTGGAGTCCGTCTCCCTGGAGAGCGTGCTCGCCTGATCTCGGGTTCCCCCCGGTTCGGGACGGTCCGCGCCACGCCGGCGCGGACCGCTCCGACCTGGGCCGTTCCCGGTGGGACGGCCCGTAGGCCCCCGACCCTTCCTCCTCGTCCGCCAGCGGGCCGGAGGTCCCCGGATCGGGGGCTTCGCCATGCCCGCGAACGGCGCCGACGCGGGCGGGAGAACGGCGTCCACGGGGGCGGGTGAACGGTGCCGACGCGTGCGGGTGAACGGGGGCGGTCGGGGTGGGTGAGCGGCGCCGGTCCGGGCGCGTGAACGGGGGTGATGCGGGCGGGTCGCTCTGTCGTCAATTTCTGTGGGTCGTGTCACCCGACCGCAGAAACGTTAGGGTCAAGGGCCCGCGCATCCCTTGACAGAGGGTTGCCCGATAGTCGACACATCCTGCCCACTACCGTGGATTGTGTTGCTGCGAACGCCTTGAACGGCCTAGAGTCGCAAACCGTCGGCATGCTGCCACGCTGACGAATCGACATAGAGTCCTGGATGCCCAAGGAGGTAAGACGACTTGTGAATGAGTCGACATTTGCTCCCGGGGGTGGTCAGCCAGGACTGGCGGAGCACACCGCCGTCCAGCCGAGTGAGGAGTCCGGGGCCCGGCAGGCCACCGTGGGCTCGGCCGAGGTCGGCTCGGTCGCACTCCGCACTTTCGAAGCACGACAGAACACAGCACAGGTGACCACGGTGACCGACTACGACGTCGACCTGCCGGCCCACGGCCTGGCCTACGGCGAGTTCGCCTACGGCGCCTACGACGACCCGGACGCCGAGTACGAGCCGGACCCGGAGTACGCCGCCACGCTGGCCCCCGACGCCGCGCGCCAGCGGCGCGAGCGGGTCGGCCCGACCGGCCGTCCGCTGCCGTACTTCCCGATCCCCGCGCCGGTGGCCGAGCACGGCCCCGCGCAGATCATCGCGATGTGCAACCAGAAGGGCGGCGTCGGCAAGACCACGTCGACCATCAACCTGGGCGCGGCGCTGGCCGAGTACGGCCGCCGGGTGCTGCTCGTGGACTTCGACCCGCAGGGCGCGCTCTCGGTCGGTCTCGGCGTCAACCCGATGGAACTCGACGTCACCGTCTACAACCTGCTGATGGAGCGCGGCCTGACGGCCGATGAGGTGCTGCTGAAGACCGCGGTGCCCGGCATGGACCTGTTGCCCTCCAACATCGACCTCTCCGCCGCCGAGGTGCAGCTGGTCAGCGAGGTGGCCCGGGAGTCCGCGCTGGCGCGCGCCCTGAAGCCGCTGCTGCCCGACTACGACTTCGTCATCATCGACTGCCAGCCCTCGCTGGGCCTGCTGACGGTCAATGCCCTGACGGCCGCTCACAGCGTCATCGTTCCGCTGGAGTGCGAGTTCTTCGCGCTGCGCGGTGTCGCGCTGCTGACCGAGACGATCGAGAAGGTCTGCGAGCGGCTCAACCCCGAGCTGCGCCTGGACGGCATCCTGGCCACCATGTACGACTCGCGCACCGTGCACAGCCGTGAGGTGCTGGCCCGGGTCGTCGAGGCGTTCGGCGAGCACGTCTTCCACACCGTCATCGGGCGGACCGTGCGCTTCCCGGAGACCACCGTCGCCGGTGAGCCGATCACGACGTACGCGACCAACTCGGTCGGTGCCGCCGCCTACCGCCAGCTCGCCAGGGAGGTGCTCGACCGGTGCCGCCCCGCCGAGTGAGTCTCCCGGGTGCCGACGAGCTGTTCCGGACCACCGGCGGGATGGCGCTGTCGCCGTCCCTCGCGCCGCGTCCGGCCGCCGAGGCGCCCAGACCGGAGACCGCGCGGGCCGTCAACGGTGCCGGCCCGGACGGTGCCGAGGGCGCCGACGACGGCACCGGCGGTGCCGCGGGTCGGGCGACCGGGGGCGCCGCGAACGGCGGCGAGGCCGGTCGGCCGCGCGAGCACCACTCGGCGGGCGGCGCCCCGGTGCCGGCCCCCGCCCAGCCGGGCGGGGCCCAGGGCATCGGGCAGTCCGGCGCGGCGGGCAGTACGGCCGGTGGCGCGGCGGGTGCCGCGCAGGCCGGTAAGACGGCTCAAGGCGGCCGTGGCGCCGCTCCGGCGCCGCGCCAGCACGCGGGTGCCACCGAGGACCAGGCGGGCGCCACAGGGCGCCCCAGGCCGCGTGGACGGGCACCGCGCCGCCCCACCGGGCGGGAGCGGCACGACGAGAAGATCACCGTGTACGTGTCCGCCGAGGAACTGATGGACCTCGAACACACCCGGCTGGTGCTCCGCGGTGAGCACGGGCTGGCGGTGGACCGCGGCCGGATCGTCCGGGAGGCGATCGCGGTCGTGCTGGCCGATCTGGAGCAGCGCGGCGAGGCGAGCATCCTGGTGCGGCGGCTGCGCGGGCGCTGAGGCCTGCGGGGCGCCTTGAGGCGCTTGCGGTGCCGGTGGTTGCTGGTGGTTGCTGGTGGGCTCGTGATGCCTCTGGGGGGCGCTGGGCCGGTGGTCCGGCGTTGTACCGGTGACCGGCGGCGCCCGGCGGTGCGTGCGGCGTGTCGGCGGCCCCGGCGCGGGGCGGGCGGTGGCCGCCGGGTGAAGATGGACCGTTATGCCGAGCAACCCCGAACCGCCCGCCGCCGGGTCCGTCGCTGCCGATGGGACCGCCGGATCCGATGCGTTCCTCGGGGTTGGTGGGTCGGGTGGGGCCAATGGGTCCGTCAGGTCCGGTGAGACCGTCGACGCGGGCGTTCGCGCCGCCGCGGGGGCCGGTCCGGGTACGGCAGAGGAGTCGGCTGCGGCAGAGGGGTCGGGGACGGCCGCCGGTTCGCCCGGCGGTGGCTTCCGGGTGCGGCTGGAGAACTTCGAGGGCCCCTTCGACCTGCTGCTGAGCCTGATCGCCAAGCACAAGCTGGACGTCACCGAGGTGGCGCTGGCCACCGTCACCGACGACTTCATGGCGCACATCCGGGCGATGGGCGCGAACTGGGACCTGGACGCCGCGACCGAGTTCCTGGTGGTCGCCGCGACGCTCCTCGATCTCAAGGCCGCCCGGCTGCTGCCGGCCGCCGAGGTCGAGGACGAGGAGGACCTCGCCCTGCTGGAGGCGCGCGACCTGCTCTTCGCCCGGCTGCTGCAGTACCGGGCCTACAAGCGCGCGGCGGCCCTGTTCGGCGACCGCTGGGCCGCCGAACTGCTCCGGCGCCCCCGGACCGTCGGACTGGAGCCCCACCACGCGCGGCTGCTCCCCGAGGTCGTGATCAGCATCGGCACGGAGCGGTTCGCGCAGCTGGCGGCGCGGACGATGGCGCCCAGGCCGGAGCCGGTCGTCTACGTCGACCACATCCACAGTCCGCCGGTCAGCGTGCGGGAACAGGCCGGGCTGGTGGTCGGGCTGCTCACCGAGCTGGGCGAGGCGTCCTTCCAGCAGCTGGTCGCCGACGCGCCGGACACCCTGGTGGTGGTCGCCCGCTTCCTGGCCCTGCTGGAGCTGTACCGGGAGCGGGCGCTCGCCTTCGAGCAGCCCGAGGCCCTGGGCGAGCTGCTGGTGCGCTGGGTGGCCGAGGAGGACCGGGGTGTGGTCGAGGTGACGGACGAGTTCGACCGGCCGGCCGGTGAGCAGAAGGAGGAGCGATGACGACTGGGGCGGACGGCGGGGAGCGGCCGGTGCGGCGTCCGCTCGGCGTGCCGGGGCAGCCGAGGGCCCAGGAGTGGCTGGAGCCGGCGCCGGGGGTGGGGGTGGTCGGGGAGGCGGCGGCCGAGGAGGGGGAGGTCGTTGCCGCGCCCGTGGTTCCCGTGACTCCTGGTGCTTTCGCTGCTCCTGGTGGGGCTGCTCCTGGTGGATCGGCTCCTGGTGGGGCGCGGGGGGTCGAGCCCGGTCCGGTGGCGTCCGAGGCCCTGGTGGTGCACCAGAAGTCGGTCCCGTCGACTTCCGGTGCGGGGGGAGGCGGGCGGGTGTCCGCGGCGCCTGTGCCTGTGCCTGCGCCGCCTGCGCCTGCACCAGCGCCTGCGGCGCCCGCGTCCGGGCCCGTCGGGCTTGAGGCGGCGGACGGGCCCGGGCTGAGGGCGGAGCTGGAGGCGATTCTGATGGTCGTCGACGAGCCCGCCCGGGAGGCCCACCTGGCGTCCGTCCTCGAACGGTCGCGGGAGGAGGTGGCGTCGGCGCTGCGTGAGCTGTCCGCCGAGTACACCGCCCAGGGCCGGGGCTTCGACCTGCGGCTGGTCGCCGGCGGGTGGCGGTTCTACACTCGGGCCGACTGCGCGGCGGCCGTCGACCGCTTCGTCCTGGACGGCCAGCAGGCCCGGCTGACCCAGGCCGCGCTGGAGACTCTGGCGGTCGTCGCCTACCGGCAGCCGGTGTCCAGATCACGGGTCTCAGCCGTCCGTGGTGTGAACTGTGACGGCGTGATGCGTACCCTGGTACAGCGAGGACTGGTGGAAGAGGCCGGATCCGAGCCCGAAACAGGTGCGATCCTGTATCGGACGACGAACTACTTCCTGGAACGGATGGGGCTCCGCGGCCTGGACGAGCTGCCGGAACTCGCTCCCTTCCTGCCCGAGGTCGACGACGTGGAAGCGGAGTCCCTGGAGGGCACGATGATCGCGGAGGCGGTCGCCGCCGCTGCCGCGCAGGCTGCGGACGGCAGTGGCGAAGCCGATCGGGCTCCGCTCGATCGATAGGGGGGCGGTGAGGTCGGCCGAAACGACCGCACAGCCCAATCCCAGACGGAACGACGTACGGACACTTTGATGCGTAGCAGTGGCAACGGCAGGAACAGCAGCGGCGGCGGCGGCGGTCGCGGCGGACAGGGCGGGGGCCGGAGCGGCGGCGGCTCCCACGGGGGCGGCGCGGGCCGTGGCGGATCGGGCGCTCCGCGCGGGGGCTCGTCCGGCGGCGGCCAGCAGGGCGGCGGTTCGTACGGCGGGGGTTCCTACGGCGGTGGCTCCGGCTCCTCGCGGGGCGGGTCCGGTTCGTACGGCTCGGGTTCGCGCGGCGGCTCGTCGAGTGGTGGGTCCTACGGCGGCGGCTCCGGCTCCCGCGGTGGGTCCGGTTCGTACGGTTCGGGTTCGCGCGGCGGTTCGTCGGGCGGCGGGTCCTACGGCGGTGGCTCCGGCTCGTCGCGTGGCGGTTCGTACGGCGGCGGGTCCGGCTCGTCGCGCGGTGGGTCCTACGGCGGCGGGTCCGGCTCGTCGCGCGGTGGGTCCTACGGCGGCGCCTCCGGCGCGCCGCGCGGCGGCTCCGGCTCCTACGGTCGGCGTGACGACCGCCGGGACGACCGGCGCGACGACCGCGGCTTCCTGGAGCGCCCGCTGCGGCCCGAGGAGCGGCGCTACGACCGCCCCGAGTTCGGCGGCGGCCCCAACGCCACGCCGGCGCGCGGCGGCTACTCCGGGCGCCGTCCCAACCCGGCACCGCGGCCGCGCCGTGAGGGCCAGGGCGCCCCGGGCGACCCGCGCCGTCAGCCGCAGCGCTCGCGCGAGCTGCAGGCCAAGATCGAGGACGCCGTTCTGGCCCGGCACGACAAGCCGGCCGTGAACCTGCCGAAGACCGCCGGCGAGCCCGAGGGCGAGCGCCTGCAGAAGGTGCTGGCCCGGGCCGGCATCGGTAGCCGCCGGGCCTGCGAGGAGCTCATCGAGCAGGGCCGGGTCGAGGTCAACGGCAAGCGCGTCACCGAGCAGGGCAAGCGGGTCGACCCGCAGAACGACGAGATCAAGGTGGACGGCCTGACCGTCGCCACCCAGTCGTACCTGTTCTTCGCGCTGAACAAGCCGGCCGGCGTGGTCTCCACCATGGAGGACCCGGACGGTCGCCAGTGCCTCGGTGACTACGTGACCAACCGGGAGACCAGGCTCTTCCACGTCGGTCGTCTGGACACCGAGACCGAGGGCATCATCCTGCTCACCAACCACGGCGAGCTGGCCCACCGCCTCACCCACCCACGGTACGGCGTGACCAAGACCTACCTGGCCGCGATCCAGGGACCGATCCCGCGTGACCTGGGCAAGCAGCTCGCCAAGGGCATCGAGCTGGAGGACGGCTTCGCCCGGGCCGACAGCTTCAAGGTGATCTCCAACGTCGGCAAGAACTACATGGTCGAGGTGACCCTGCACGAGGGTCGCAAGCACATCGTCCGCCGGATGCTGTCCGAGGCCGGCTTCCCGGTCGAGAAGCTGGTGCGCACGCACTTCGGCCCGATCGCGCTGGGCGACCAGAAGTCCGGCTGGCTGCGTCGTCTGACCAACCCCGAGGTCGGTCAGCTGATGCGCGAGGTCGGCCTGTAGGAATCTGTGGACCGGTCGATAGAGGGGTTCCTCTGTAGACCGGTCGACATATTCTGGCGATCTCTGTAGATCGGTCTGCATAGTCGGGGGGCCGGTTCTGTAGACCGACCGACATATTCGCGGAGCGTGTCTGTAGACCGGTCTGCATAATCCGCGCGAGCGGGACTGCGTCGGTAGACCGGTCTACATATTCGGGTGTTTCGGGAGGGTCTCCCCGTCGAGTGGCGGGGAGGCCCTCCTGCTGTTCGGCGGGTCCTGCTGTGAGCAAGGACGCATCGCCTGGTCATCGCCTTGTCAGCGCGATGATCCGTGGCCGAAGATTGCCACCTGACCACGACCCGCCGAGTGGCGGGACTGCGCCACCGGGGGCGCGGGCGGGAGTCGAGACGGGGGAGCGGCGTCGTGTCCGATGCACCACTCAGCACACTGGGACTGGCCGCGCCGGACGGTCAGGTCTACGCGGCGCTGGTGGCCAACCCGCAGTCCACCGCGGAGGACCTCGCGACCTGCTGCGGTCTGACACTCCAGCAGAGCGTCCGCGCGCTGGACCGATTGGCACAGCAGGGCATGGCGACCAGGGCACCGGTGGACCGCCACCGCTTCCTCCCGGTGGCGCCCGATGTCGCGATCGGCACGCTGATCGGCCATCGCGAGTCCGAGCTGCGGCACGCCAGGGCCGAGATGCACCGGCTGATGGACGCCTTCCGGGAGGCCTCGCGCTACACCGACCCGGCGCACTCGGTCGAGGTGTTGACCGGCGGCGAGGCGATCGCCCAGCGGCTGGAGCACATCACCGAGACCAGCCAGTACCAGGTCCGCGGCTTCGACTGCCCCCCGTACATCCAGGACCCGGTCGCCAACATCCCGCTGCAGCGCGAGCGGATGCGGGAAGGGCTGCGGTTCCGGACCATCTATGACCGGGAGGCGGTCGCCTGGCCCGGCCGGCTGGAGAAGAACATCCTGGCCGGCGTCGCGGACGGCGAGGAGGCGAGGGTCCGGCCGGTGCTGCCGATGAAGATGATCATGTCGGACGACCGGATGGCCATCATCCCGATCAGCGTGGGCGACAGCGTCCTCGACGCGGCCTACGTGATCCACCCGTCGGCGCTGCTCCAGGCCCTGGACACGCTGTTCGAGGCGGAGTGGGAACGGGCGGTCCAGCTCCAGTCCGCGATCGGCGCCGCCGAGGGCGCGCTGGAGCCGGAGGCCGACCACCGCAAGCTGCTCGGCCTGCTGGCGGCCGGCCTCACCGACGAGTCGATCGCCCGCTCGCTCGGCTGGAGCGCCCGGACCACCCAGCGCCGGCTGCAGAGCCTGATGCGCGAGCTGGGCGCCACCACCCGCTTCCAGGCCGGAATGGCGGCCCGGGAGCGGGGCTGGCTGTAGCCGGGCCGGTGGCGGTTCAGCTCCAGGGCGTGAGGTTCGCCCAGTGGCCGTCCGGGCCGCGCTCGACCTTCTCCAAGCCGACCACGGCGGACCGGTTCAGCCGCCCGTAGATGTGCGGGAACAGCACACCGGGGGTGGCTCCGGGCGGCGGTGCGCCGTTCGGGGCCTCCCACTTCACCATCGGTTCCACCAGCGACTCCTCGATCAGCAGCACCATCAGCGGACCGGGAGTGTCGGCGTAGAAGGCGTTGGCCACCGCGAGCGCCGTCCGCTCGTCCGCCGAGCAGTGGATGAACCCGTCGGTGAGCAGCGAGGCGGTGGCGTACGGCCGGCCGGGGTCGGCCAGCCAGTCGTCGAGGGGGGCGAGGTGCAGGATCATGTTCCTGTTGTACCTGAACGGTCGTCACGGCGAGGGCGCGGCCGACCGGGTTCGGGCGCCGGTGTCACAGGTGGTGGGGTCACAGGTGATGGGGCCAGAGGCGCCGGTGTCACAGGTGATGGTGTCGCAGGCAGTGGGGTCACAGGCCCGCCACCTTCGCGGAGGCGGAGATCTCGTACACCAGCGTCACCGTCCGGCGGGCGCCCGGGCCGAGCGGGAGGTCCCAGCGGACGATGCCCTCGGCGTCGAAGGCGTCCGGAGCGGGGGAGCACTCCTCCTTGCGCAGCCGCACCTCGACCGCCGAGACCTCGGAGACCGGTACCCGCTCGCGCACCGTGACCAGCTGCTCGTCCCGCTCCTCCGGGCCCGAGAAGCGCGAGATGTGCAGCCGGACCGTCCGGGTGGTCACCGAGCGCTGGGTGAGCCCCGCGGTGCCCTGCCGTTCGTCGGTCTCCCGGACCACCCGGTAGCCGTCCGAGCTGCCGAACGCCAGCTCCGCCTCGGCGCCCGCGGCGGTGAAGGGCAGCTCGCCGCGGCCGGTGAAGCCGCTGCCGCGGATCAGTTCCACCGGGCCGGCGAGCAGCGCGTGCCCGGCCGCGTTGCGGAACCGGACCACCTGGGTCACCAGCGGCGACAGCTCCGGGGCGCAGGCGTACTCGCCGGTGGCGGGCGCGGTGAAGGAGCCCAGCGGCACCCGGTGCGCCCGGCCGTCCGAGGGCACGGTGGCCGGCGTGGGGGCCCGCAGGATCCGGACCTCGCCGCCGTCGTCCACCCCCGGCACGGCCTCGGACGGGCCGAGGGTGCTGATCGTCTCCTCGCGCAGTTCGACCTCGACCGTGCGCCGCTCCTCGGCGCTGCGCTCGCGCAGGGCCAGCACGTCCTCGCTGATCGCGGGCGGTGCGGTGGCCAGTGCCGAGCGGGCGGTGGAGAAGGTGAGCCGGGCGCCCGTCCAGTCCTCGCCGGTGCGCTGCCAGACCACCGCCTCGGACTCCAGGTGGAGCGACCCCTCGGCGAGGGTGGCCCGGTAGGAGGGCCGCCAGACCGCGCACGGCACCAGGTGGCTGACGGTCAGCCGGGCGGGTCCTGCGGCGGCCGCCTCGACGGTGAGGTCCAGGTGGGCGACCAGCTCGGCGGGCGCCTCCTCGGCCTCGTCGAGGGCCGTCCGGGCCTCTGAGCGCTCGACCTCCAGGTCGCGCAGCCGGGAGTGGGCGGCCCGCAGCTCCTCGCCGTACCGCTCGCGCTCGGCGTCCACCCGGTCCAGCTCGCGGGCCCAGCGGGCCCGTTCGACCTCGCCGGCGCCGGCGCCCTCGCCGACCTCGCGGAGCAGGTCGGCGGAGAGCTGGGCGAGCAGGGCCAGCCGGGCCTCCAGGCGGTGGCGCAGCTGGTCCTCCTGGCGGGCCCGCACGTCGAGCTCGTGGACGCGGTGGCGCAGCGCGGAATCGTCCGGACCGGGCGCCAGCGGGGCGCGCGGGGTCCAGGCGCGGACGATCCGGGCGTCCAGGACGCGGGGGCCCGCCACCCTGGGCGACTCGGCGTCGGCGGGGGCGAGGCCGGTGGCTTCGGCCCGCAGGGTCCGGTCGACGGCGAGCGCGGTGATCGGGCCGAGGCGTAGCCGCTGGACGCCTGCGGCGAGGTCGACGGTCACGGCGCGCTCGACCTGGCCGCGGTCCTCCAGGCAGGTGACGGCGGTGACCGGGAGGGGGATGGTGTCGCTGCTCATCGTTCAGTTCCTCCGGTTTCCACCGACGATGGCCTTTCCGGCCGGGATTCTGATCTGGTACCCGCCGTCGAGTTCGGCCCGCCCGCCCGGCGGCAGTTCGACCCGCCAGAGCCGGCTGCTCGGCGGGCACTCCGGGGAGGGGACGGCGGGCGCGTGCCAGTCGGCCTGTTCCTCGATCCGGATCTCGCTGTCCGGGGTGACCGGCACACGCTCGCGGACCTCCACGGTGACGGCGTGCCCGAGCCGGTTCGCGAGCTCCACGTGCACCCGGTGGTCGAGCACGGTGCTGGTGTTCAGCATGCCCGTGGTGGACTCGTGCAGCTCGGTGCGGCGCGCGACCTCGACGCTCTCGGTCACGCCGGTGCCGAGCCGGCACGTCCCGCCCGGCGCGAGGGTGGGCAGGGCGGCGGTGAGCAGGAACTCGTCGTCGACGGTGACCTCGACCGGACCGGCCAGCACGGCGTGGGCCGTCCCGTTGGCCAGTACCAGCGTCCCGTACACCTTCTCCTCGACGGAGGGGACGGTGACGTACTCGGGCCGGACGGTGACCGGGATCTCGCCGATCGTGACCGTATGCCAGGTGCCGTCGGACGGGATGTCGGCGGGGGCGGCGGCGTCGAAGCGATGGTCGAAGGAGCCGGCCGAGGCGCGCGGCGGTACGGCGTGGCGGGGGAGCGGCAGGCCGCTCAGGGTGGAGCCGGTGGGGGTCGGGCGGGTCGGGGCCGTGGGGTGGAGGGTGCCCCGGCGGGCGGCGGGCTCGTCGGGGCCGGCCAGGACGAGCGTGGGGTAGTCGAGCAGCGTGGCGCCCGGGGCGGGGGGAGCCGGGGGCGCGGGCGGGGCCGCGGCGGCGCCGAACTCGTCGGCGAACGGGGCCTCGGCCGCCCCGGCGGCGGAGCGGCGCGCGGAGCGGTCCCGGCGGGCGAGCGGCGCGGGGGCCGCGGCGGCCGCCGGCGGGGGCAGCGGGGCACCGGGCTGCGCGGGCGGCGGCCCGCCGTAGCCGGCGAAGCCGAGGGACGGGGCGGGCGCCTCGAAGGCCTGGACGCCGCCGCGGGTGCCGCCCGCCAGGGGTGCGCCGCCCGGTGCCATCGGGGCGGGGGGCGGTACGGGGCGCGGGAGCGGGGCGGCGGCCCCGACGAGGACCGGTCCGCTCCGGCGGGGCTCGGGGCGGGGGCCCACCGCGTCGTAGCCGGTGAAGAGGTCGCTCAGCCCGGCCGGGGGCTCGCGCCAGCCGGAGGGCGGCGGGGCGGGCTGGCTGCGGCCGATCCGCAGCGAGCGCAGCTTCGGCAGGTCGGTGCGCCGTTCCAGGTCGGCGGTGGAGAGGGCGAGGCGGACGCCGGTCCAGTCCTCGCCGGTCCGCTGGGCGACGGAGGCGCGCAGGACCAGCCGGCCGGTGTCCGAGCCCTGCTGGTAGGAGAGCCGGTAGGCGGGCACCCAGCGGGCGGCGGGGACGCCGTATTCGAGTTCGATGTCGATCTCGGGGGCGGGTGCGGTGTCCTCGGGCCGGGAGTTCGCGGGCGCGGGAGCGGTGAGGGTGAGCAGGACGGTCGCGGAGGTCTCGACCGGCCGGGCCGGTCCGGCGGTGGACGAACGCGCCAGCCGGTCGGCCAGCGTCTCGGTCGCGTGCTCGGCCCGTTCGAGCTCCTCGGCCAGCTCGTCGGCGCGGAGGTGGAGCCGGGTGAGCCGCTCGTCGACGAACTCGGCCAGCTCCAGCCAGGCGTCGGCGGGCGTGCGGCGGAGCGGTTCGTCCCGGCGACGGGCCGGCGGGACGGCGCGCAGCGCGGTCGTCTCCGCGATGGTGTCGAGGACCAGGCGCTGCCGCTCGCGGACGGCGGACTCGTGTTCCCGGGCGGCCTTCAACCGGCTGTGGAGCTCGGGGAGTTCGTCGGGGGAGCGGAGTTCGGCGACCGGTTCGAGGCGGGCCTCGGTGACGGCGGTGCCGGGCGGGCCGGAGAGCACCCGGGCCCGCAGCGACCGCCCGTCGAGCACCTGCGGCAGCCCGGTCAGCCGCAGTCGCCCGCCGGGCGGCAGGGCCACCCGGGCGCGCCGGCGGCAGACCGCGCCGACGGCGTGGACCACGACGGAGTCGAGCTCCGACGGATGGGCCGGTACCGCGGTTCGGTCGGACTGCTGTTCGTCGTCTGCCCTGTGCTGGTCGTCCACCCGGCCTACCCCTTCGTTCGCGCCGCTCGCGCCGACGGCGCGCTGCCGCCCCCTGGGCGGTCAGTCTGCCTCGCATCGGCGCGGGCGTCCTCGGATTTCGCCCGTGCTCGGCGTGTGCGGCGTGCGTGTGCGGCGGTGTGTGTCCGCGCGTGTGCGGTGCGTGTGCGCTGGTGCGGTGCGTGCGTGCTGGTGCGGTGTCCTGTGGTCGCGGTGTGTCGTGTTCGCGGTGCGGTGCGGTGCGGTGCGGTGCGCGTGCGATGTGGTGCGCGTGGTGTCGCGTCAGGGGGACGGAGCCGGTGGCCGCGCGGTTGCGGTCGGCGGGGGTGGACTGTGGCCGCGGGGGTGGTGGGGATGCGAGAGGATGGGCGGGCACGTCCAGGCCAGCCCCTTGAGGAGAGCCACCCCGCCATGCGCACTGCCGCCGTCGTCGGTACCGGACTCATCGGCACCTCCGCCGCCCTCGCCCTGACCGGACGCGGGCTGACCGTTCATCTGGAGGACGCCGACCCGGACGCGGCCCGTACCGCCGCGTCGCTCGGCGCCGGCACCACCGAGCCGGCCGACGGTCCGGTGGACCTCGCGATCATCGCGGTGCCGCCCGCCCTGGTCGGCAAGGTGCTCGCCGACTGCCAGCGGCGCGGACTGGCGCGCTGGTACACCGACGTGGCCAGCGTCAAGGACGGGCCCAGGGCCGAGGTGGCCGCGCTGGGCTGCGACACCGTCCACTACATCGGCAGCCACCCGATGGCCGGCCGCGAGCGCTCGGGCCCGCTGGCCGCGCGCGCCGACCTGTTCGAGGGCCGGCCCTGGGTGCTCACCCCCACCGCCGACACCGACACCGAGACGCTCAACGCCGTCCTGGAGCTGGTCGCCCTCTGCGGCGCGATGCCGATCGTGATGGACGCCGCCGCGCACGACCGGGCCGTCGCCCTGGTCTCGCACGCCCCGCAGCTGGTCTCCTCGCTGGTCGCGGCCCGGCTGGAGAAGGCCGACGAGACGGCCATAAGGCTCTCCGGCCAGGGTGTTCGGGACGTCACCAGGATCGCGGCCTCCAACCCGGGCATGTGGGTGGACATCCTCTCCGCCAACGCCGGCGCGGTCGCCGACATCCTGGAGGAGGTCGCCGTCGACCTCGGCGAGACCGTCGCCGCCCTGCGCTCGCTGCAGGCCACCGAGGAGGGCGAGCGCCGAGCGGGCGCGGCCGGGATCGAGACCGTGATGCGCCGGGGCAACGCCGGCCAGTCGCGGATCCCCGGCAAGCACGGTGCGCCGCCGACCCGGTACGAGACGGTGGCGGTGGTCCTCGGCGACCAGCCCGGCGAGCTGGGCCGGCTCTTCGGCGAGGTCGGCGCCGCCGGGGTCAACATCGAGGACGTCGTCATCGAGCACTCGTCGGGGCAGCAGGTGGGCTTCGTCCAGCTGTCGGTCGCTCCGGGCGCGGTGACGCCGCTCACCGTGGCGCTCCGGGCGAGCGGCTGGAGCGTCCGGGACTGAGGACCGGTACCCGAGGGGCCGGTGCGCGGCCGCCGGTAGGGGTGCCCTGCCGGTACGGGGCCGGATCAGGGGCCGGTGCGGGGGCGGCGGTACGCGGCCGGCACGGGGCCGGTTCCGGTGGAACGGAGCACCGGGGCGGGGTCTGGCGCCGGTCCATTAACCTGGAGGGAGACATCCCCCGGTTTCAGGCTGTGCGGCTCGCGCCGTACAGGATTCAGGTTCGGGCTCAGGCCCAGAGAGAGGTTCGCCCCGTGGACACTGCCGACCGAGCGCACGCCCCGGTCGTCGTCGCCATCGACGGACCCTCCGGCTCCGGCAAGTCGACCGTCTCCCGGGCGGTCGCCGCCCGGCTGGGGCTGAGCTTCCTGGACACCGGCGCCATGTACCGGGCGCTGACCTGGTGGATGCTGGCCAACGACGTGGACATCGACGACCCGGAGGCCGTGACCGTGGCCTGCGGCAAGCCGGTGATCGTCTCCGGCACCGACGCGGCCGGCCCGACCATCACGGTGGACGGCCAGGACGTGTCCGGTCCGATCCGGGGGCCCGAGGTGACCGCGCAGGTCAGCGCCGTCGCCGCGGTGCCCGCCGTGCGGACCCGCCTGGTGGAGCTGCAGCGCGGCTGCGCCGAGGTCGCCGAGCGCGGCATCGTCGCCGAGGGCCGGGACATGGGCAGCGTGGTGTTCCCGGACGCCACCGTCAAAATCTTCCTGACCGCCTCGGTGGCGGCCCGGGCCGAGCGGCGGGCGGCCGAGCTGCGCGCCAAGGGCGTCGACGAGGCCACCATCGCCGAGATGGCCGCCGACCTGGTCCGCCGGGACAAGGCGGACTCCTCGCGCGAGACCGCTCCACTGACCCAGGCCGCCGACGCCGTCCTGGTGGACACCAGCGAACTCAGCCTGGAGCAGGTCATCGGCACGATAATCATGCTGGTGGAGGAGCGGGCCGGGCTGTCGGCGGTCTGAGCCGCCACCGGGCGCCGCCCGGGGGTCCCATCCCCCGCGCCGTCCGGGATCCATCACTCCGGGCCCACCGCCCGGGGCACACCCTCCGCGGCCTTCGCCGGTCGCGGCCCGCTGTTCGGGAGCGCCCGCGGGGCGCCTCCCTGGAAGTACGGAAGCGCCCGCGGGGCGCCTTCCTCGAAGTACTCGCGCTGCCCCGACCGGGGCAGGTACGCACGGCACGCCCCTGGGAAGGGCCGCGCCGGGAAACGGAAAACACGAACATGACCGCAGAGCACTCCGCCACCGAGCACGGTGAGCTGGACGCCGCCGAGTACGCCGAATTCATGGCGCTCGCCGCCGAGGAGGGGTTCGACCCCGAGGACGTCGACGGGCTCGGGGGCGCCGACCACGCGCCGCTGCCCGTGCTGGCCGTCGTCGGCCGCCCGAATGTCGGCAAGTCGACCCTGGTGAACCGCATCATCGGCCGCCGCGAGGCCGTCGTCGAGGACAAGCCGGGCGTCACCCGCGACCGGGTCAGCTACGAGGCCACCTGGAACGGCCGCCGCTTCAAGGTCGTCGACACCGGCGGCTGGGAGATCGACGTCCTCGGCATCGACGCCATGGTGGCGGCGCAGGCCGAGCTGGGCATCGAGACCGCCGACGCGGTGCTGTTCGTGGTCGACGCCACCGTCGGCGCCACCGACACCGACGAAGCCCTGATCAAGATCATTCGCCGGGCCGGCAAGCCGACCGTGCTCTGCGCGAACAAGGTCGACGGCCAGTCCACCGAGGCGGAGGCCGCGTACCTGTGGTCGCTCGGCCTCGGCGAGCCCTTCCCCGTCTCCGCCCTGCACGGCCGCGGCTCCGGTGACCTGCTCGACGCCGTCATGGCCGCCCTGCCCGAGGCCCCGCCGCAGACCTTCGGCGTCGCCGCCGGCGGCCCGCGCCGGGTCGCGCTGATCGGCCGGCCCAACGTCGGCAAGTCCAGCCTGCTCAACAAGGTCGCCGGCGAGGAGCGGGTGGTCGTCAACGAGCTGGCCGGCACCACCCGTGACCCGGTCGACGAGATGATCGAACTGGGCGGCAAGACCTGGAAGTTCGTCGACACCGCCGGTATCCGCCGCCGGGTCCACCTGACCGCCGGCGCGGACTTCTACGCCTCGCTGCGCACCTCCGCCGCCCTGGAGAAGGCCGAGGTCGCGGTCGTGCTGGTCGACGCCAGCGAGACCCTGGCCGAGCAGGACACCCGGATCATCTCGATGGCCGTCGAGGCCGGGCGCGCCGTCGTCATCGCCTACAACAAGTGGGACCAGCTCGACGAGGAGCGCCGCTTCTACCTGGAGCGCGAGATCGAGCGCGATCTCGTCCAGGTGCAGTGGGCGCCCCGGGTCAACGTCTCGGCGAAGACCGGCCGGCACATGGAGAAGCTCGTCCCGGCCATCGAGACCGCCCTCGCCGGGTGGGAGACGCGCATCCCGACCGCGCGCCTGAACGCCTTCCTCGGCGAGCTGGTCGCGGCGCACCCGCACCCGATCCGCGGTGGCAAGCAGCCGCGCATCCTGTTCGGTACCCAGGCGGGTACCCGCCCGCCGCGCTTCGTGCTGTTCGCCTCGGGCTTCCTGGAGGCCGGGTACCGCCGCTTCGTCGAGCGCCGGCTGCGTGAGGAGTTCGGCTTCGTCGGCACGCCGATCTCGATCTCGGTGCGGGTGCGGGAGAAGCGCAAGCGCAAGTAGTCGCCGCAGCTGCGCCCGGTCGGCCGCCGCGCCCTGGTGGCGGGCCGGCCGGCCCGGTGGTCCGGTGGCCCGGTGGTCTGTCGGCCGGGGGTCGACGGAACGCTTGGACAGGAGGGCCCCCGCCGTTTCGACGGCGGGGGCCCTCCTGCGTGCGCGGGCGGGTGCCGGGGCGGGTGCCCCGGCGGGTGCGGGCCGGTGCGTGGGCCGGGTCAGTGCTGGTCGCTGCTGCGGCCCGGGGGGAGCGAGAGCAGGTTGCGGTGGCGTCCGCCGGTGGCCGGACCGGCGGTGGTGCCGCTGCCGTTGCTCATCACCGGCGCCGGTGCCGGTGCCGGGGCGGGCATCGGGTGCGGCACGGGCCCCAGGTAGCCGGCCGCGACCCAGCCCTGGCCGTTGGCGAACTGGGCGGCGGGCTGGGCGGGTTGGCCGACCTGGCCGAGCCCGTCGCTGGTGGGGTCCGCCGGAGTGTGCGGGGCTCCGGTGTGCTGGGTGCCGGTGTGCTGGCTCGCGGTGTGGTGGGCGTGGTTGGTGTGGGTGCCGGTGCTGTGGGTGCTGCCGGTGTGGCCCTGGCCGTTCTGCTGGTTCGGCATGAACTGGGGGAGGCCGGCAGCCTGGCCCGCGTACGTCTGGAACGCCTGGTGCTGCGGCGGGTACGGACGGGGCTCGGCGAGCACCGGGTAGCCGTCGCGGACGGCGAAGCCCGCGAACCTCAGGTTCTCCTCGCCCGAGCGGTCGCCGGGCAGCGCGCGGAACAGCCGCCGGTACTCGGAGTACAGCTCGTCGTAGATCGGCGTGGCCGAGTGCGGGTGCTCAGCGTCGAACGACGGGCGCATGCCCGGGATCACTCGGGGGGCGGTGGTGGACCGGCGGTGGGATGCGGAGACGTCGTAGCTGTACACACAGGGGCCAACGAGCGAGTCCCCCGGGGGATGCGGGGTGCCCGGCCCCGGCCGGAAGGTTGGCCTGTGCCGGTCGGGGTGCGGACCGGTCCGTGGCGGGCCTTCCGGCCGGGGGAGGGCTTCCGGACGGGGGTTTCCGGCGGGTGTGGGCTTCCGGCGGGTGTGGGTTTCCGGCCGGGGCGGGGCGAGGCGTGCCGGGGGCGTCGGGGAGGCTCAGGTGCCCGCGAGCGGGAGGGAGGCGCCGACCACCTGACCCAGGGCGACGGCACGCTCCAGCGCCTGGCGCAGCAGGTCCTCGCGCGGCTGCCGGCCCACCATGCCCGCCGGGACCGCGTACATGGTCACCTCCGTGAGCTGGTTGGCGGCGAACCTCCAGGCGTCGGTGACCTGGAGCGGCTGGTGGGCCTGCCACCAGCCGGTGCTGCCCCCGGCGGCCGCGGGCTGCAGGATCGCGTGCAGCTTGCCCATCGCCACCAGGACGGACCAGCCGGCCAGTTGGTCCGGCGTCTTGTCGAGGTCGGTGACGGGCTGGAAGCCGGCGTCCTGGAGGAGGTCCAGGAACTCGTCGGTGCCCGAGGTGTTGCCCGGCCGGCCGACCGGTCCGGTGGGCTCGACGACGACCGCGGCGTGACCGGTGTCGCCGTGCAGGACCAGCCCGCAGGTGATGCCGAGGATGGCGGCCTGGCCGGGCGCGGTGGCCTGGGCGCCGGCGGACTGGGCCGGGTTCGGGACGGCGGGTCCCGGGATCGCGGGGCCCGGGACGGCGGGCGCCTCGGTCTGCGCCTGGCTGATGCTGCGCACCGCGCCCACCAGCTGCTCCTCGGAGACCGGCACCACCTGGGAGGGGATGCAGCGGGCATGGGCGAAGGCGAGCACCGCCGTCTCCTCGCCGACGAACAGCACCGTGCTGGTGGGCTCCTGGAGCGAGTCACCGGGGGTGCGGCAGGACGTGCACTCGTAGCTGTCGGGTGTGTGGGCGCCGCCGAGCAGGCGGTCTGCCTCGTCGTCGCCGATCTCGGATCGGACCTCGTCGCTGACGGCGAGCATGCGCGGCACTGGGACTCCTCGGTTGTCGGGTTCGCCGGCGGTCAGGGGTGACGCGGGCGGGGGAGGGGAGCGGGCGGTGGGGCTGGGTGTGGCTGGGTTGGCTGGTGCAGTAGGTGGAGCGGGTAGCGCTGGTGGGGCTGGTGGGGCTGGAAGAGCTGGTGGATCGGGTGGAGGCCGCTGGGGTGGGCGCTCGGGTCGGGCCGGGGTCGGTCGTCGGGGGTGGGACCGGGTTGGGACGGGGCGGGACGGGCGGTGGGGCAAGGGGCCTTTCCGGCCGCCTTTACCAACGGACCCCTGTGGCAGGGGTCACGGGTGGACACCGAGGGTGACGGGAATTGCCCCTGATCCGACCGCGTGACGTGGTCGAATGCTCACAATCTGTCGATGTCGGCGGCAGGAGTGCCGGAATGAAACCGTGAGGTGGGTCACGGCCGGGCAATGTTTGATCTAGGAAATGACGGTTATATCGGACATTCTGGACATGCTTGCATGGTCATTACCGCCGGTAACGCCTTGCTGAGCTGGGCAGACCGTCGGGTGTTTGGTTCCGTGGCGACCTGACTCGTAGCTTCATTGGCGGTGCAACGAGCACCACCCGGGTTCACCTCCGACGCACAGCCCACCGGCTCACCCCGGCGCGGGCCGTGCCCACCGATGCGACCGCTCGATCTGGTCGCCGGTGCGTGGTGGGTGGCCGGGGCGGCGCGGCACGTCCGACACGTGCCCGGCCGCCCGATGGACGCGGCGAGCGATTCGGCTCCTTCGAGGGTCTGGTTCCGCATGCCCGCCCGGGGCTGTCGAGAGGAACCTCATGACCTTCCGTAACGAGACCGCCGCTGCCACCACCTCCACCGTCACCAAGCGCAACCGCGTTCGGATGGCTGTTGTCGCGGGTGCCGCTGTCGCGGCCCTGCCGGTGGCCGGCCTCGTCACGGCCAACTCGGCCTCCGCCGCCTCCGTCTCGACCTGGGACGCGGTTGCCCAGTGCGAGAGCGGCGGCAACTGGGCCATCAACACCGGCAACGGCTTCTACGGCGGCCTGCAGTTCACCTCCAGCACCTGGGCCGCCTTCGGTGGCACCGCCTACGCCGCGCAGGCCAACCTGGCCACCAAGGCGCAGCAGATCTCCGTCGCCGAGAAGGTGCTCGCCTCGCAGGGCCCGGGCGCCTGGCCCGTCTGCTCCGTCAAGGCCGGTCTGACCAAGGGCGGCACCCCGGCCGCCGTCGACACCTCCGTCGCCGCGAAGCCGGCCGCCCCGGCCGCCACCGCTGCGCCGAAGGCCGCCGAGGCCCCCAAGGCCGCGCCCAAGGCTGCCGAGGCCCCCAAGGCCGCGCCGAAGACCGTCGAGGCCCCCAAGGCTGCCGAGGCCCCCAAGGCCGCGCCGAAGTCCTCGGACGCCGCCGCCTCCTGGAAGGCCGAGAAGCCGGCCAAGCCCGCGAAGCCCGCCGCTCCGGCCTCGAACGACGCCAAGCCGGTCACCGGTGGCAGCTACACCGTGAAGGCCGGTGACACCCTCAGCACCATCGCCGCTGCCCAGGGCACCGACTGGCACGAGCTGTACAACGCCAACGCCAAGGTCATCGGCGGCAACCCCGACCTGATCTTCCCGGGCCAGACCCTGACCGTCTGACCTTTCGGGGACTGTCTGATCCCTCGGGGACCGCGTGATCCCTCGGGGTCGGCCGACTTCTCGGGTCCGACGGACCTCTCGGGTCCATAAGGATCCCGCCCGTCCGTCGTGCCCTCCGGTCCGTCATGCCCTCCGGTCCGTCGTGCCCTCCGGTGCGACCAGGGCCGCCGGTTCGGTCGGGCCGCCTGTTCCAGGTGGCCGCCGTACTCCGGACATGCTGTTCGAACGGCCGCTTCTCCGCTGTGCGGGGGAGCGGCCGTCGGCGTGTCCGGCGCGTCGGGACGAGCCGGCGAGAGGCGCGCTTAGGGTCGGCTGCTGTGCCTTCTCAGCGTTCATAGGATCAGCCGTGAATCCTTCGTACCGACCGGTCACCCGGTGCGGTCCTCGGCTGCCGGCGCCCTCCTCGCGCCCCTCGTCGCCCTCGTCCTCGCCGTCGCGCTGGCCCTCGTGCTCCTGCCGGCCGTGGTGCCGCTCCCGGCCGGCCGGGCTCGGGCCGCTTCGACGGTGGCGGACATGATCTGGGACGAGCTCGCCGAGTGCGAGAGCGGCGGCGACTGGCGGGCCGCCACCGGCAACGGCTACTTCGGCGGCCTGCAGATCTGGCCGCCGACCTGGGAGGAGGCGGGCGGTCTGCGTTTCGCCGACCGCCCCGACCGGGCGAGCCGGCGCCAGCAGACCACCGTGGCCGAGGAGATCCTCCATCTGCAGGGGTGGGAGGCGTGGCCGGCCTGTGCCCGGGAGATCGGGATGATCGGTGGAGGGTCCGACCGCGACTGATCGGGTCCTGCGCTCGCTCCCCTGTCGGCCGCCCGGGGGGTGCGGGAGGATGGTGGCGTGATCCAGGGCGAACTGTTCGGTACGGGTGCCGGTCGCGACCTCGGGTCGGGTGCCGGTCGTGTCCCGGGGTCCGGTGCCGGTCGTGACCTCGGGTCCGGGCGCGTGCTCGGGTCCGGTGCCGGGTCGGGCGCTGACGGGGCTTCCGTGCCCGAGCGGTCCGAACCGGCGCCCGGCGCGGTGCTCGTCCCCGGCTGGCTCGACGCCGAAGCCCAGCTCCGCCTGGTCGCCGCGTGCCGGGAGTGGGCCCGGCCGCCGGCGGGGATGCACGCCGTCCGGATGCCGACCGGCGGCATGATGTCGGTCCGCATGGTCGCCCTGGGCTGGGACTGGTACCCCTACGGCTACCGTCGCGTCGCGGCCGACGGCGCACCGGTCAAGGCGTTCCCACCGGAGCTCGCCAGGCTCGCCCGCGGCGCGGTCGACGCGGCGTACGGCGAGGCCGTCGACGCGATCGCGGGCGCCGCCGGGTACGAACCGGACATCGCGATCGTCAACCACTACCCGCACGGCGCGAAGATGGGGCTGCACCAGGACCGCGACGAGCGCACGGACGCGCCCGTGGTCTCGCTCTCCCTCGGCGACACCTGCCTCTTCCGGCTCGGCAACACCCGGACCCGCACCCGGCCGTGGACCGACCTGGAACTGCGCAGCGGTGACCTGCTGGTGTTCGGCGGACCGGCTCGCTTCGCGTACCACGGGGTGGTGCGCACGCTGCCCGGCACGGCGGATCCGGCGCTCGGGCTGACCGGCCGGCTCAACATCACCGTCCGCCAGTCGGGTCTGTGACGGCGGCGCTGTCGGCGTCCGTGTGCGGAGCCTTCGGCGTCCGGGCGGTGCTCGCGGTGTCCGTTTGGGGCGCTGGCGGTGCCCCTTTGCGGTGCTGGCGGTGCCCGGTTGCGGCGCTCGCGGTGCCCCGTCTGCGGTGCTCGCGGTGTCCGGGCGGAGCTCCTACGTCGGCGTGTTCGAAGCGATGGGTCCTCGTTCGAGTGAATCGGTGGAGGGGTGCGGGGTCGAGGGGAATGCCCTGGCTCGCTGAAGGATTCGACTGGGCGGGAGAATTCGATAGAACGGGCGTCGGCAGCCGGGCGGGCATCTCCGTCCGGGTCGGCCACCCGGAGAGGAAGCGCACGCATGGGTACCCCTGTCGACGAACTCGTCGAGCTGCTGGACCTTGAGCAGATCGAACTGAACATCTTCCGCGGGCGCAGCCCGGAGGAGGCGCTGCAGCGGACGTTCGGCGGCCAGGTCGCGGGCCAGGCGCTGGTGGCGGCGGGGCGCACGGTGGACGGCGACCGCCCCGTCCATTCGCTGCACGCCTACTTCCTGCGCCCCGGCGTGCCCGGCGTGCCCATCGTCTACCAGGTGGACCGGATCCGGGACGGCCGCTCCTTCACCACCCGCCGGGTGCTCGCCATCCAGGGTGGCCGCTCGATCTTCGCCCTCACCGCCGACTTCCACGTCCCCGAGGAGGGCAGCATCGAGCACCAGTACCCGATGCCCGCCGTCGCCGCCCCCGAGGACCTGCCGAGCGCGCTGGAGGAGGTCGGCTCCCGGCTCGGCGAGCTGCCCCCGTTCATCAGCCGCCGCCAGCCCTTCGACATCCGCTACGTCGACCGGCTGCGCTGGACCAAGGAGGAGCTGGCCGGCGTCGAGGCCCGCAGCGGTGTCTGGCTGCGCACCAACGGCGCCCTGCCCGACAACCCGCTGATCCACGTCTGCGCGCTCACCTACGCGAGCGACATGACGCTGCTCGACGCCGTCCGCGCCCCCGTCGAGCCGCTCTGGGGCACGCGCCACTTCGACATGGCCTCGCTCGACCACGCGATGTGGTTCCACAGACCGTTCCGGGCCGACGACTGGCTGCTCTACCAGCAGGAGTCCCCGATAGCCCACGGCGCCCGCGGTCTCGCGCGCGGGCAGATCTTCGACCGCCACGGGCAGCTGGTCGTGTCCGTGGTGCAGGAGGGGCTCTTCCGGCCGCTGAAGGGCTGACCCGCCCCTCGGCGCCCGGGTGAGGCCCGCCGTCCGTCCCGTCGGACCTGCCGGGAATGATCCACCCCGGTGATCGGCGTTGACGTGATGACGGACACCGCACGGGCGGTGCCGGACTGTCCGCCGGGCCCCGGTGCCCGGCGGACAGTCCGGCGGGCCCGGACCGACTGGGAGGGCACACCGATGACGGCGACAGCCGCGGAGGACTGGAAGCACTGGAGCGAGGGCCGCGCTGCGGCGGTGAGCGCCCGCCACGGCCAACTGGCGCTCACCGGTACGCACTGGTTGGAGCCGGACCCCGCCGGGATACCCGGCGTGCCCGGCCGCTGGTGGGCCGACGCGGAGGGCGTCCGGCTCCGGGCGACGGCGTCCGACGGCATCACCGTCGCGGGCGCGTCCGCCCCGGTCGACGGCGAGGTGCTGCTCCGCCCGGACACCGACCCGGCCGCGGACACCGCCTCGGCCGGGGACGTGCTGCTCGTCCCGATCGAGCGCGAGGGTGAACTCGCCCTGCGGGTCTTCGACCCGGCCTCGCCCGGGCGGCACTCCTTCGCCGGCATCTCCGCGTACCCCTACTCGCCGGAGTGGGCCGTGCCGGCGCTCTACACCCCCTTCGAGGGCGAGGCCCGGGCCGTCCTCGTCCCCAACGCGGACGGCAAGGACCGCCCGCTGACCCTCACCGGCCGGATCTCCTTCACCGTGGCGGGCGAGCACCGCACCCTGACGGTCGGCAGCGCGGGCCGCGGGCTCAGCGGGGTCATCGCGGACGCGAGCAGCGGCGCGGACACCTACCGCTTCCGCTTCATCAGCCTTCCCGAGCCCGACGCGGACGGCCGTACGGTGCTGGACTTCAACCGCGCCTACCTGCCGCCGTGCGCCTTCGCCGATCACTTCATCTGCCCCTTCCCGCCGCCGGGCAACCGGCTGGACTTCGTGGTCGAGGCGGGCGAGAAGCAGGTCCTGACCCGGTAGCCGCCGCCACCGCCGTCGCTGCCGCGGCTCACCGGGGGTGCGGCCGGCCCGTGAGGCCGCCCAGCCCAGCGGGGCCGCGGCCGCTCGGCCAGGACCCCGGTGGGCTGGGCGCGCGGGCGGAGGTCGAATATGGGGGGCTGTGTCGACCAATCATCCTGCCAATTCGGATGCCGCGCCGCCCGCGGCCGCCTCCGCGCCCCCGGCACCTGTCGTGCCCCGGGTACCTGTCGTGTCCCCGGTTCCCGCGGCGCCCCCGGGGCCGGCCGCGCCCCCTGGGGGTCCCGAGGGTGGTCCCTCCCCGGCCCCGGCCGTGAAGCCCCCCGCCGCGTCCGTCGAACCTCCCGCAGCGTCGGCAGAGCTCCCCGCCTCGTCCGCGCGCTGGTACCGCAAGGCCTTCGCCGACCTCAGCCCGCTGCGCGACAACGTCGACTACCGGCGGGTCTGGTTCGGGCAGGCGGTCTCGTCGATCGGCCAGCAGATGACCGCCGTGGCCGTCTCCGTCCAGGTCTACGACATGACCGGCTCCAGCTTCGCCACCGGCCTGGTCGGGCTCTTCTCCCTCTTCCCGCTGGTCGCCTTCGGCCTCTACGGCGGCGCGATCGCCGACACCGTGGACCGGCGCAAGCTCGGCCTGATCGGCTCGGCCGGCCTCGCCGCGGTCTCCGCCGTCCTCGCCGCCCAGGCCTTCGCCGGGCTCGGCCTCGTCGCCGTGCTCTACGCCGCCGTCGCCGTCCAGGCGGGCTTCTTCGCGCTGAGCTCGCCCGCCCGGTCGGCGATGATCCCCCGCCTCGTCCCGAGCCACCAACTCCCCGCCGCCAACGCCCTGAACACCGTCAGCATGAACCTCGGCCTCACCGTCGGCCCCATGCTCGGCGGCGTCCTCATCGGCGCCTGGGGCACCCAGGCCGCCTACCTGGTCGACACCGTGGCCTTCGCCGCCACCCTGTACGCGATGTGGCGCCTGCCCGCCATGCGCCCGCTCGGCGACCGCCGCGGCCGCGCCTCCGTCCTCGACGGCCTGCGCTTCCTGCGGGAGCAGCCGAACCTGCGCACCAGCTTCCTGGCCGACCTGGCCGCGATGATCTTCGGTATGCCGCGAGCCCTCTTCCCCGCCATCGCGGTCACCTTCTACGCCGGCGACGCCCGCACCGTCGGCCTGCTGGTCGCCGCCCCCGCGGTGGGCGCCCTGACCGGCGCCCTGTTCTCCGGCTGGGTCGGCCGGGTCAACCGCCAGGGCGTGGCCGTCCTCGCCGCCGTCGCCGCCTGGGGCCTCGCCATCGCCGCCTTCGGCCTGATCCACAACCTCTGGCTCGGCCTCCTCCTGCTCGCCGTGGCCGGCTGCGCCGACACCGTCAGCATGATCTTCCGCAACACGATGATGCAGGTCGCGGCCCCCGACGAGATGCGCGGCCGCCTCCAGGGCATCTTCATCGTGGTCGTCGCCGGCGGCCCCCGCCTCGGCGACTTCGAGTCCGGCACCGTCGCCTCCCTCACCAACCCCGCCACCTCCGTCATCAGCGGTGGCCTGGCCTGCGTCGCCGCCATCGCCCTGCTCGCCGCCCGCCGCCCCGCCTTCCTCCGCTACGACGCCCGCCACCCGACCCCCTGACACCACCGCCATACCTGGCAGCGAGCACCCCCCGACGTGCTGTATTGTTTTCCACGTCGCCGGGACAACGGCGACAAGGTCGAGAAGCCCCACAGCAGAGCCCCCCAGGCCCCGCCGAAGGCACCGAGACCACGGGACGTGGCGCAGCTTGGTAGCGCACTTGACTGGGGGTCAAGGGGTCGCAGGTTCAAATCCTGTCGTCCCGACAGAATGTCGGAAGGCCGCTGGCCGGGAGAAATCCCAGGCCAGCGGCCTTTTTGCTGATACTCCGACAGGTGATCGACGGCCTGAGTGGCGACTTCTCGCGATCTTGCCAGGGACCAGCCGGGGACCGGAGACACTGACCAACGGGACCGCCGCCACCTGCGGGCACTCCTGGATCCGTGCAGGCGGGCCCGCACGGTCGAGCCCTACTGGACGAGACGCAGGTGGCGCACTCCGGCCTCCGCCGGCACCGAGCTGGCTGATGTTGCCTGCGGAGTGCGCCGGTCCGCCGACAGGTGCCTGCTGAGGCTCCGGCCGGCCTTCTCGATGGAGCTCTTGTCCGGGTGCAGGTAGCGCTGGGTCGTCGTGATGTGGCCGTGGCCAGCGATCTTCTGGAGGACGTGGATGGGGACGCCGGCGTCGGCGAACCAGGTGAGGCCGGTGTGCCGGAGGTCGTGCCGGCGCAGGTACTCATAGCCGAGGCTGACGACGACTTCGTCCCAGTGGGTTGCGTCGCGGAGGATGGCTGTGGTGACCCGGCCGCCGCGCGGGCCGGTGAAGAGGCGGGCCATGGGGTCGTTGCCGACCACGTTCATGCGCCAGTTCACGAGGTCGCGGATCTCTTCGATGATGGGGACGGTGCGCCGCCGTTTGCCCTTGGTGCCCTTGTCGATGAGGCCGCCCGGGGCAGTGGTGGTCTGGCGGCACAGGTCCCAGGTCCAGTCGAAGCGGTTGATGTCCTTGACGCGGACGCCGGAGACCTCGCCGATGCGGGCGGCGGTGCAGGCGGCGAAGCGGACGATGTCGCCCCAGCCGCGGTAATGGTTGTGGGAGCGTTCGACCAGGGCGGTGGCGAGTTCGTCGAGGGTGTCCCAGTCGTTGAGGGCGAGGGAGCGTGGGTCGTCGAGTTCGTCCTCGGCTTTCTTGTAGAGGCGCTGCCAGCCGCTCATGCGTGAGGGGTTGAAGTCGATGAGGCCGTCGCGGACGGCCTGCTCCATGACGCGTACGAGCGGGGCGAGGCTGTTCTTGACGGAGGAGACAGTGAGTCCGTCGGCGACCCAGAAGTGGAGGGCCCGGTCCGTGATGCCGTTGGTGATGTTGACGACGGGTATGTGGCCGAGGACCGGGACGACGCGGAGCTTTCACCCAGCGGTGTAGGGGTCGAGGGTGGTGGTCTCCAGGCCGCGCATCGCCAGGTCCCAGTTCTCGTCGCCGTACTCGGCGAGGGTCATGGTGAGGGTCCTGGGGGTGATGCCGCGCCCTGCGGCCCGTTCCATGCGGGAGATCCAGGCCTCGGCTTCTTCCTCCGTGGGGACGGAGGAAGAAGCCGACTTGCGGCCGCCGCCGTTGGGGTCCGTCCAGCGCACGCGGGCGCGGTAGCGGAACTCCTGGCGGCGGTCGGGGCGGTGTTCGATGTCAGTGGTGAGCTTGACACCCATGGGGATGAGCTGGGTGTGGTCGGACATTCAGGCTGCCTTGGATGGGTCGGTGCGCTTCTGGGCGAGCCACACCTGGGTGTCGGGGATGCTGTAGAGGTAGAGCCGGGGTGCGATCTGCACGAAGGGCGGTCCCTGCGGGGGAGTGGCGGAGCGCCAGCGCCGCAGGGTCGAGGGATCGACAGTCAGCAAGGCTGCGAGTTTCTCAGTCGAGTACCAGCCGCTGTGCAGAAGGTCGAACTCCGGTACAGCTTCAGTTTCGTGTGCGGGGCCGGGGGCGGAGCCCAGGCTCGGAGCTGGAAGTCGGCTCGCGGCGGAAACGTGGTGTCGGACGTGCATGGTCTCCCTCTGACGGGGTGGTAGAGCCGCGTGGGCTCGGCCGGACACGCCTACAGTCACCTGGCTACCCGAGACGGCGGAACAGGGTTTGGCGTGCTGAATGGGGCAGACCGTATGTGCGCGGTGGTCTTCAAGGCGTGTCGAGATCCCGGTGGCACGCCGCCCGCATTGCCACCTCACGTCTGCCGGCATCCGCCCAGACCACATAGGCCGCTGGTGTCTGTCCAGGTCACCGCGAAGGACTCGCTTCTCCAGGGTAGTCGTGGTTGCGGCAACGGCGCAGGTCGCAGATGGCGCTCTTGACGGGTGAATTGCGGCTGGACAGCGCGCAACGGTTGGGACGGGACACGCGACCGGTGAGCAGCCGCTACGGACGTAGCAGTCGAAAGGGAGCGCGGAACCGGCTGCGGTGGGGGCGTGGACGGACGCGGGTACTGATGGGCAACGCGCTGGCCAACTGGGTTGAATCAGAGCCCTCTGCCAGGTGGGGAGCCCGCCCGCTTCGTAAATGACCCTGCGTCAGCTGATCCGCGTTAAGGACGCCATCTGCGGTGCGCATGGCTCGTGACCTGCACGAATATGTTCGCGCATGTACCGCGAGTGTGGCCGATAAGACGTGCCGAGACGGATGGTGCTGGAGGTGGACGGCGGGACGAAAAGGCCCGAGCCGAAACAGGGTGCGGACATGACGACGACAGAGCACACTCCCGTCCTGCCCGACCCGCGGGTCCAGCCGACCATGACCGTGCCGGAGGCCGGTCGACTCCTCGGCCTCCAGAAGGTCGCGAGCTACAACGCGGCCCGGCGCGGCGACATCCCGACGATCTCGGTCGGCCGGCGCCTCCTGGTTCCTACCGCCAAGCTGCGCGCCCTGCTCGGCATCGATGCGGTCACCCCCACAGACGTTGCGGCCTGAAGCACCCGGCGCCCGATCACTCATCGGCCGGACTGCGGCCCCGGCACACAACCCCTGGTAGGAGACCACCGGCATGTCCTGGTTCGCTGTTGGAGACAGCACCGACGACCACTTCAAGACCCTCGCGGCGGGGAACGCAGCCCTCGGGCTGTGGGTTCGCTGTGGCGCCTACGCCAGCGCCCACCTGACCGACGGCGTGATCCCCGGGGCGGTCGCCGCCAAGAACGGCACTGCCTCGCAGATCCGCAAGCTCGTGGCGGTCGGACTGTGGCACGCAGCCCGGCACACCTGCCCAAGGTGCGCGCAGGTCCGCGAGGGCGACTTCGTGATGCATGACTACCTGGACGCCAACCCCAGCCGCCGGCAGGTCCAGGAGCGTCGCCGCCGCGCCGCCGAGAAGAAGCGCGAGCAGCGCGGCGGCGGTCGTCCGTCCGTCCGCCGATGATGACGCTCCCGAGGGCAACCGCGGAGTCGATCGCACGCCCGCTCAGGACACCGGCCCAGTTCAAGGCGCTGCGTCCCCCCGGGACCGGAATGATCCTCGCGCGCGCCTGGCCCCTGCCCTCCCCTCCCGAAGGGAGGGGGTTGATGTGTGTGGGGAGCCTGTACGTCCGTGGGCGCCGGCGCGCCGGCACCCACTTCCGGACGGCTTCGAACCCGATGAGGCGGCGCTGCTGTGGGCATCTTCCGAGGGGCACCTCGAGCGGCTCGGCGGCCGGGAGGGCCTGACGGCCACGACGGAGGCGTTCGTGGACTGGCACCGCGGCCGGGGCACGCGGGGCGCCGACTGGCAGGCGATGTGGCGCAAGTGGGTGCGGGAGCAGCGGCTGCGGCCCGGGGCGTCAGCGGACCAGGTCGCTGAGCGCCGTCCACGGTCGGCGCAGCACCGAGGGGTGGCGGATGCGGCGCAGGTGTCGGTGGCCGAGCGGTTCGCGAGCATCGAGCGGCGGATCGCGCTGGAGGGCGACTCGCCAGCTGCGGGGCCGAGGGCGCTGACGCTCGTGGACGCGCCGCCTGCTGGCGGGAAGCGCCCGGCGCCGGCGGTCATGCCGGGGCAGCGCCCACTCATGGCGGCGCTGCCCGGCGGCGGGCAGGGGGCGGTGGATCCGGTGGATGTCCTGGAGGCGATTGCAGGGCACGGCCAAGCGAACGCGGTGGCGATGTACGGCTGGCGGCAGGTGGCTGCGCTGCTGGCTGTCCCGGACCCGGTGGCCGGCGGGGTGTGAGCCGTGTTGCCGCGTGGAGGGCTGTCGAGGTGCAGCAGGTGCTGGCGCCCAGTATGCTGGACGGCGACCGTTTCGGGCGCGCGCCTGGCCGTCGATCCCGAGCCTTCCGACCGGGGGAACACCGCGGTCTATCGGGACGGGGTGGGGACGATGCGCTCACGCCGGCCCAGCCGGGAGCTGCCGGTGCTGCCGTACGAGCGGCTGTTCGTGCCACACGCGGCGACCTGCCCGCCCGGCCTGGCGAACCGGGACCTTCGGACCTGTGATCCGGTCCCGAAGCGTCGATAAGCTGCGCGGTTCGGCGTGATGGGCCTGCCAGCCAAGGAGCCAACATGCCGCACGTCAACCACGGAGACACCCTCACCAAGATCCGCCCGCTCGTCGGCGGCGCCGTCTCAGGCATCAAGCAGGTGTGCCGAGTCGGGGACGTCATCCTCGTCGCCTCCCTAGCGGAGGCCATCCGCGACGAGTGGTACGACGGCATCACCGTCCGAGTGCTCTCCCACCACGCCGGAGAGCTGGACGTCAACCACTTCCGGTTCGCTGACCACGGAACCCCTGCCGCACCACGACGGCGGCCTGCTCACCGCCTACAACGCGCACTTCCTGGACGAGCCCGGCGCGCTGGAGCCCCAGGGTCTGCGGGACGCCATTGGCCGCTACGTCGCCAGCATCTGCTGACAGGCCGCCGGGGCCCGCCGCACGCGCTGCGGCGGGCCCCGGCGCGCCACGCCGGGCCGGAACTCCCGGTTCGTTCCGCAGCCAGCAGCCTCACAGGGGGACACGACATGGCCGGCTTCCCGGTCCGCTACCACGGCAGCATCACCGAGCTTCACGGACTCACCTTCACCGCCACCGTCAACGACTGCGACGACGACCACGGTCAGGACATCGAAGGCCGCGACGAGGGATGCCACACCCTCGTGCACGAGGCCGGCGAGTCCATCACCCACGTTCGCCGCAGCAGCATCACCCCGATCGCGCCCGACGGCGACGACCTCCACCGGGCCGCCCGAGACGGCGACTGGATCCACCTGCCCGGCCTCGGTGAGGTGCGATTCGCCTACCAGGAGTCCGGCCCCACCCGCCGGACCCTGAGGATCCACTACTACGTCTGCTCCGGCCGCCGCTGGAGCATCTCCGCGCGCCTCGTCTCCATCTACATGTCCTCCGCCACGCGAACCCACTACACCGCGCCGCAGGAACGGCTCACCTGGCAGCTGCGCATGGCACTGGACGAGCTCGCCGAGACCTACGCCCAGCCCCACCTGCGGCGGATCTTCGAGGAACAGGCCGACCTGGTCGAACGCCTCACCCAGCAGCAAGAGCTCAATGCCGCCGCGCTGGCCGGCGGCCTGGCCGGACGGGGCAGGTGACCCATGAGCACCCAGATGTGGATCGGCCGCATCAGCAGCAGCCCCGAACATCACCGCATGCCGGGCAGCCCCGTCCAGGACGTCACGTTCACCCTCGAAGATCGCCCCGTCCTCGCCGAACGCGGCAAGCGCCGGGCCGCCGGCGGCCCGCTGCTCCTGCGGTGCGTCGCCTGGCGCGGCCTCGCCCAGCTGATCGCCGACACCTACAGGACGGGCGACCGCGTGATCGTGATCGGCTCCCTGCGCCAGCGCACCGCGCGCGCCGCGACCTCGGTCGAGCTCGAGGTGTCCGACATCGGAGCGCTGCTCCACGAGGGCACGCCCTTCCTGCGCGCGCCGGCCATCCACGGCGAGCCGGACTGAAGCGCGGGGAGGGTGGCGCGAGCGCTCCTCGCGCCGCCCTCCGGCCGCCTGATAGACATGACGTCGTACCCCCGTCCGGGAAGCCGGACCATCACGCGAGGAGGATCATGAGCGGCAGGGAGCCGAGCACGAAGCTGGCCAGCGCCGCCAAGGCCCTCCAGGAGGCGGTCAAGGCCCTCGAGGACGCTGGCCTCACCCACGTCGAGATCATGGAGGCCCTGCGCGAGCCTCTGTCCGAGGTCGACGCGACACTGACCGACATGCGCAGGCTGCGCCGCGAGGCCGTCGTGGCCGCCTACCCGGACCGCACCCGCACCGTCTACGAGCTGTCCGAGGCGTCGGGGCTGGAGTCCGCCCTGATCACCCGCTACGCGAAGGAAGCCGGCCTGGAGCTGCGCAACCGCAAGCGCGGCCAGTAGTACCCCCGCCGCCCCGGGACGGCCCGGCCCTCGTCACCGCGGCTTCCTATGGCGGCCAGTTCCCCGCCCGAGGTTCGGCGCCGGCACCGGCCGGACAATGCCGTCCCCGTCGATCCCGTGCAGTAGGCGCTGCACCGCCGCGTAGTCGGCGACGACCGTCTCCGGCAGCCACTGCACGCCATCCCACCGCAACACCAGCCTCGGTTGCTCCGGCTGGACGTGCGCGGCGCCCTCGCTGCCGTCGAGCCGCACCGCCTTCAAGGCGCCCACCGGACGGCGGGACGCATCCCGCCGGGCCATCCACGACTCCAGTGGCTCGTCATCCACCAGCCGGGCTCCCTTCCTGCAGCGCAGCAGCGTGAGCGCGCGGAGCCCCAGCGCACTGGCCGGGCACCGCGCCGGCGGCGCTCCGCGAGGACCCCGCCGAGTGTGTCAGCCGACAAGCCGTCAGGCCAAGCCGATCAAGGTCTGGCGCTCGCCAGCCCCCGGCTACCTTCTCCTCGAGTGTGGCTGCGTCCCCTCCATCGCGCTTGCTGCGAGCCGAAGTTGGGTGTGCCCAAGGGTGCGCCCCGGCATCTAGACTTGAGTCAAGAAAGCGGACGAGAGTCCGAAAGGTTGCCAGTTCGGGCCGCGAACCCGGACCACACCACACAGGAGACCACCCATGCGACAGAGCGACGTCATCACCGGCCGCGCCGACCTCGGGGCCATCGACAACACCACCGGCGAGGCCGCCTTCTACTCCCACCGTCAGCCCGCCTGGCACGGCCTCGGCACGGTGACCGAGGAGGCAAAGACCAGCGAGGAGGTCCTGCACCTCGCCAAGCTGGACTGGCAGGTCGAGAAGCGCCCGCTGCTCTCCATGCACAAGCGCAAGCTCGGCAAGAAGATCCCCAACCGCTTCGGCACCTTCCGCAGCGACACGGGTGACTGGCTCGGCGGCCTGGTCGGCAACACCTGGACCCCCATCCAGAACCGCGAGGCGTTCGCCTTCCTGGACGTGCTTGTCGGCGGTGGCCACGTCACCTATGAGACCGCCGGGGCCCTCGACGGCGGCCGCGTCGTCTTCATGTCCACCATGTCCCCGAGCATCACCCTCGACCCCGAGGGCGCGGCTGACCGCATCGACCTCTATACCCTGTTCGCCAACAGCCACGACGGCCGCTCCGCCGCCGTCGCCGTCGAGACCCCCATCCGGGCCGTGTGCACCAACACCCTGGACCTCGCGGTCAACGAGGCCCAGCGCACCTGGAAGATCCGCCACACCTTCGACGCCCTGTCCCAGCTGGAGGAGGCCCGCCGGGCCCTCGGCTTCACCGAGCGGTACGCGGCCGCCTTCGAGGCCGAGGCCACCAAGCTGTTCCAGACCGCGATGACCAACCAGGAGTTCGACAAGCTCATCGCCCAGCTGTGGACGCCCCCGGCCGAGGGGGCTCGCAAGAACCTGACCGCGGCCAACGCGGAGCGCCGCGACTGCCTGCACCACCTGTTCGCCGAGGCCGACACCCAAGACAACATCCGGGGCACCCGCTGGGCCGCCCTCCAGGCCGTCATCGAGTTCGACGACTACTTTCGCAACGTCAAGGTGCCCGAGGCCCTGACCGAGCAGGAGCACCGCAACAACCTGGCCATGACCACCCTGCTGCACGACCAGAAGAACGACCTCAAGGACCTCGCCAAGAGCCTGCTGCTCGCGGCCTGATCCTCCCCGGCGGCCGGGAGCGCTGCTCCCGGCCGCCACGGCGCCCCCTTCACGTCACCCCGGCCGCGCCGACGACCGGCGCGGCCCTCCGCAACGAGGAGAGCCATGTCCAGCCACACCCCCAACGCCCCCACCCTGCCGGAGATGACGCGCGCGCCAGCGCCCTCGTTCAGGACGTCTTCCACGACTTCGCCGATGAACTGACCGCCGCCGGCCATGAGGCCATGGGGCCGCCGGACGGGCGACGTTCCGCCGCCCGGCCGGGCCGGCCAGCCCCTGCCCCACGGCCGACCCTCGACTGAAGAAGCTTTGGCCAGATAGATCCGTTTTGCCGCCCGAACCTGGCCATGGCCAGGGCCTACTCCTCGTGGATCCGGCCCTCGATGTCGGCAAGAGGACGGCTGCTCGGCGGAATCAATGCTCGGGCCGCTACTTCCGGGACCGCGCTCACCACGCGGTGACGAGGAGCCACGCAGGTGCGTGGTGTGAACACCCACACTCCTCGGGAGTAGGTGGCCCCCAGCACACGTCCTTTACCGCGCAGCCATGGATGGCGGCTCTGGAGTTCGATGTAGTTGTCGTTGGTCACGATCACTGCGCCTGTGTCGTCCGCGATAGCCGCCACGAGCGCGTCGCCTTTGCCCTCGGTGCCGGCCGGTGGCTGGATGACGTTGCCCTTGCTCAGTGCTGCCTCCACCGCAGCACGCTCCTCCTCGGCCACCTTGTGCCGGAACGTCGCATCCACGACGACATGGATCTCAGCCCCTGGGTAGCGCGACGCCAGCGCAGCCCTGGCCGATTCCAACTGGGCGTAGCCCGGTCGATCCCCGCTCTCGTACACCCCTGGCTGCCGAGGGGACCGACCGATCCAGGCCAGGTTCGAACCATCCACCACCAGGACGCGAGGGGCTCCGACCGCACCCGGCGAGGCGGCCTTGACATTCGACGGCACAGGTTTCGGAGGAGTCGGCACCGGACGGCCAGGGTTCTGGGCAACAACGCTCGCGGGCAAATCGAGGGCCGTGGTGCCGGTCATCAGGGCGTCGAGTTCCTTAAGGACTTCGGGAGTGGGACCACCGGAGCCGAAGCTCTTGACTTCCTCATTGAGGACCTCCTCCCCGGTGTGCTCTAGGGTCGCCTTGACGTGGAGCAGCCCGTTGGTGTCGTAGGTGTACTCCAGCAGGAACCGTGACTCTTCCCGCACGCTCGGGCGCGGGTAAGCCAGCGTGAACTCGGTCAGCTGGACGTTGTCCGGATGGTCGAGAGGCCGGTCCGGGTCACCCTCCCAGATCTCCACCGAAAGGCCGCGGGCGTAATCGCCCAGGGGCGTGTAGCTCTTGCATTCCTTCCACGGCAGCGGCGAGTTGCGCGGAATGATCTGGCTGAACTTCTTCCTGCCGATGTTGTCCTTGACCACCGTGCCGAGTGCGTGGCCGGTCGCCACCTGGATCACGCCGTCGACCTCGCCGGCCAGCACGGCTGCGGCGATCGAAGCACCTCGTGCGACTGCCGTCATGGGATCGCAGAGGGCGACAGCCACGGGCTCCTTCTGCATGACCTCCGCCACTGCCGCGCGGACGCTCGGGATCTGGCTGGTGCCGCCGATCATCAGCACCGCGTCCACGTCACGCGGCGCCATGTGCAAGTCGTTCAGGCACTGCTCCAGCGGGGCGAGAGCCCGGTCCACCAGATCGGTGATGGCCTCCTCAAGCTCTCCCTGCCAGATCTGCACGGCCGCCCCGTCCGGAGTCATGACGGTGACGGACTCCTGAGACGACAGGAGGATCTTGCTGCGTTCGACGTCGAGGCCGAACTGCCTCTGCTGCGCCGGAGTCCATGCCGTGCGCGCGGGTGCCCTCTCGAGGACGAGCGCCCGCAGGCGGCGGTCGATCTCCAACCCGCCGAGCTCGGTCACCCCCCGCGAAGCACGCTCTTCGAAGAAGCCGTCCTGATGGTCGAGCATTGTGACGTCGATCGTGCCGCCACCCCAGTCGAACACCATGATCTGGACATCCTCCTCCAGATCGTGTACGTAGGAGATCGCCGCCGCAGTGGGTTCGTTCAGCAGTGCCTGGACCTCGATGCCGGCGAACCGCGCCGCCGCCCGGGTGCGGTAGCGCGCCGCCCCGGTGGCATTCGCGGGAACCGTGATCACGGCTCGTTCGATGGTGGTGAGGTTGTGCTGCGCGCCGTCCCGCATGGCCTGGAACACGCTGGCGGCCACCGTGGTGGCGGCGTACCGACGGCCCCGGATCTTGACGTACTCGTCGCTCTTCAGCAAGCGTTTGCAGGCCTCTGCGGCCTCCTCCGAGCGCAGCTTGGCCTCCCAGCCGAAGAGCGGCCCCCGGCGCAGGGAGCTCATCCCGACCACGGAGGGGAAGAGGAAGTCGAAGCCGGGTCGTCGCCAGTCCGCGTCGATGTGGTGGGCGTCCAGCGCGAGCACTTCGGCCTCGTCGCCCAGCCACTGGGCCACGACCGAGTTGGTGGTCCCGAAGTCGATGCCGGTGGCGGTCACTCGCTCTCCTCCAGATCCGCTGCCCCGCCCTCGTCCAGCTGCTCGGTCTCGCTGGGGACAGGGAGACGGCGCAGCTGACCGGACAGAATCAACTTGCCGGTGGCCTGGTCCAGGTAGGCAGGGCGCAGAACCTCGAACGCGTCCCCCTCACCCTCCACCACGACGAAATGCTCCTGTTCCTCCGGGGAGTCCATGCAGCGCACCCCCTGATCGACCAGGACGCTGCGGATACTCCTCCGCAGTACAGCCGCGCTCTGGTTGGGCATGCTGGCGACCATGTCGGTCTCCACCATGCGGGCCAGGTACTCCTCCCTGGTCCGGAACGCTTCGAGTACGGCTTGACGCAGGGCGCCAGCCACCGAGGCCTGCGTCGGCCGCTCATCCTCACCCAGCTCGGCGATGAGCTGCTGAGCTCGCTCTGTGAACCGCGAAAGCAGCCCAGCCGGGCTGAGAAGCTCCTCCGGCCGGTAGGTACGAGGCCCCTCAGTCGCTGTCGGGGCCTCGTTGCGTCGTTTCTCCCGACGGTGCTTGAGGCCGTTGTTCCCCTTCACGGGCTTGGCAGGGGCGACAGGAGTCCTGTTCGTTCGTTGGCGTCGAGACGGATGCTTCATGTGATGGTCCTGTGGTGGTGGTCCGGGCGCCTGGGCGCGTTGAGCAGAGTCGGCAGGAGATCCGTGATGGCACGCCGGCGCACCAGCTCCAAATCTGCAGGCGAGCAGGCAATGGTGCGCCGCTCCAGCGGAGCGAGCGGGGGAACCAGTGAAACTGGGGTCGTGTCCGGAAGCCTGAGCAGGTCGGCGTCCAGTGGCAGCACGAAGAAGTCGGACCAGTTCTCCTCCTGTTCCGCCTCCCGGATGCTCTTCATCGCGCGATTCAGTCGCGCGCTCATGTGCACGTCCCTGGCGAACTCTCGACGCAGGTCGCGGTACCGCGTCTCCCACATCGACGAGGTGTGTGGCAGTCCCAGGTCTAGATAGGGGTTGGAGGCGGGACGGCGGTCGTTGCGGGGGACAGTCCGGCGCCGTTCGATAAGTGCCAGATTCGCCGCAGCCCGTGGATGGATCTTACGAATCCGGCTGAGCGCGATGACGGCAGCATCCAGCTTCTCTTCGAGCAGGAGTAGGTAGGCCTGGAGGTTGAAGACCTCGGCCAGGTACTCTGGCTCTGCCGCTTCGAACGCCACCAACTTGCCTATCTGGGAGCCGGCGTGCTGGATGTCGCCGCTGCAGATCAGGTCGTACGCCCGCCGTAGAGCCATGAGAGCGTGCAGCGGACTCCGCGCAGGGTTCACTGCGGCTTTGGGCTCCCAGAGGGCAAAGATCAGTCGCCATAGCCCTCGGTCGTCCACAATATCCCGCTCCCAGGTGCCGGTCAGGGCGCCGCCCTGAATCCGGCGGAGCAGCAGAACCAGTTCACGTGGCAGAAGCTGCTCGAGATACTTGAGGGCCGAGGTCTCGCCATCAGCAACCCTGCCGAGAAGGTCATAGAGTCCACTGCTTGGCGGCTGCGTGTCTGTACCTGAGAGGAAAGCGTCGCGGTGAAGCTTCTCCAGCCACTGGATCTTTTCTGCTTGGGTATCCGTGACCTGGTGTGGCACCAGCCGAGCCATCAGGTAGGCCGACTCGTGCTCGTCCGTCCGGTACTGCCATGGCTCATGAGCTGAGCTCAGAATCTGCGCATCTATCAGGTCGTCCATGATGCCCAGGGGTATCCAGGGCAGGAGGCGCGACAGGGTCTGGGGGGAGAGCTCTGGAAGCCGATTGCCCGCGAGGGTCGCGAGCAGGGCGAACGCGCCCCAAGGATCCTCCTCTGCCGGAGGGCTCGCACTGCCGGCAGGCAGACCGGCGCTGTCCGAGAGCACTGCCAGCCTCAGCGCACCGCTGTCGGACAACCACGTAAAGCCCGCAGCATGGATCGTCGTCAGCGCTTCGGCAACCAGCTCAGGACTGGCGTCGGCGAGGACAGCGCGGACCGCGGGCAGCAGCTGTGCGCTTGGCTCACCGTTCAGGGCACTGCGGAACGCGTCCAGTGCCCAGCCTGCCATTGCCGGATCAGCCTGCGCAGTGAGCTCATGCAGCAACGCCTGCGCGCTCTCGACCGCTTGGACGCCGAAGACGCCCGCCTTCCGCCACTTGCGCACGGTGAAGCCGTCTACCGCTGCATCGGCGCCGTCGGTGTCCCGGAGGGCCCGTTGGACACGCAGCCGCTCACGTTCGAGAGCGATGGCTTCCGCGCGTGAGCCCGGTGCAGGGCGCCCAGAACCGCCTGGCTGGGGATCAGTTCTCACTCTGCCTCGCGTGATCTGCTGGGCTGGGATTTGGCACATTGTGGCAGGCAGGGAGGCGCGCTGTCGCGGGTTGGCGAGCTCTGGCCTGCCCGACCGACTGAGGGCTGGATCCCGGACGGTCTGGTCTGCCTGGATTGAGCGAATTCCTGGCCGCAGGAGGCCGCAGGTCGGCTACCGCCCGAGGCCGAATTCTGGCGACCTGGGCCGCAACCCCATGGCCGGAGGATGGAGCTTGTTGCCTGGCTCTTCGCAGTTGAGGGTCTAGCCCCGGGGCGTGGCGGTCGCGGAGCTGGGTCGCGCCCGTAGAGGGATGCTCAGTGGGAGGGACTCGCTTGTCCAGTCCCCCGAGAGCCCACGGCTGACGGTCGGCGCTTGCTCACTCCTCTTCGCCGCGCTCTTCGCTGGCAAGGGCGGCGCGGCTCGCCCAGACCCCAGCAACCCCCACGGCCAACACACCCGTCCCTATGGCCGCTTTGCGCCCCGCCTCTGCGGCTGCGTTCTTCAATTGCGCCGGGTCCCGGGCCGCGTCCCACCATTGTGTCGCCTCCAGCGAGCGTCGACCAGACTCGATTCCGAGCGGCCTGTGGAAGTCATCGACGACGATGCCGACACGGTTGATCGAGCCCACCACGGTCCGGTGCGCGGGCAAGTGCAGCAGTACATTCGAGTTGGCCGTATCGGCGGCCGCATCCATACGTGCCATCAGGTGCTCAATCCTCTGTGAGATGAGTTCCCGCCGCTTCTGCCGGTCCTCCTTCAGCAAGAGCCGACGCCCGTCCAGCTTGTCCGGAGACTCGTCCAGCAGCCTCTGCAGTCGCAGCACGTCGAGCGCGTCCTGAAGTTCGAAGCAGCGAGCCACAACGGCGAGCAGCTCCTCAACCTCGGCCCCTGCTTCCTTGACCGTCTTGGCGAGATCACCGATTTTGGCCGTGCTCTCCAGCCTCTCCGCAAGTGCGTCGAGTCGGCCCAGTGTCCAGCCCAGGGCGTCCGTGATCGTATGGGTCCTCGCCTGAACGGTCGACCACGTGTCATCGTCGACCCGGCCCTCCCGTTCCAGAACGTTCATGGCGGACTCGATGTCGAGGCCCGCTCCGAACACCTTCCCCAACTCGGTGTCCCTCTGGGCGCGAATAATGTCGTCGACCTTCTTGTCGATCGCCGCGAGATAGCTCTTGATCTCACTCATCTCATGCTGCATCGCTAGCTGCGCCATGATCCCCGCAGCGCCGGAAAGAACCGCCGGATTGGCTAGGAGCGAGCCAGGCTCCTCCGCGATCTGGAGCCATGACTTGATTGAGCCCGGCTTCCCCACCATCGCATAACTGATGCCTGGTGTCTTGCTTTCCATCAGTCCGAACTTCTTGACTAGATATGCAGACTCCTTGGTCAACTTCAGCCAGCAAGCTGAGTTGGCGGAAATCTCAGAACCTGCCTGTGCGATTCCAGCTGCGGTGCGGAGGAGAGGTCCGAGTCTCTGCAATCCGAGATCCTTCGAAAGCGACAGTAGCCCCTCTGAGGTAAGGAAGCGCTTGACATCTGTCGGGTTCCCGATGACCGCAAGACCATCGCCGTCACTGATCATCCGAATTTTGTTGTCCATCGCCTGCTCCTGTAGTGAATAATCGCAGTTGAGGGTAGTTGAGGTGGGCGTCACGCGAGCCGCTATCGCCGGAGATGTTGACCTCTTCCCGGCTGCCGACGCACGCACTGCACCCTCGCGGCGGCTACGGCTGCCTCGAACGTCGAACGGCCGGAAGTTACTGGGCTGCCCAGCCCTTCTTCCACTTCTCCAGAACCAGCCAGAACTCGCGAGGCCATGACATCGTCAACGGGTCGAATGCGTAGTTCTCGGCGGAAGCCGTCTTCCAGAGAGTGAGCGCGTTCTCCGCCTCATCCGCAAGGAGTCCTGCGGTGGCCAAGAGGTCTCGTGCGGTGCCGTAGTCCCTGCGCTCTGCAGCGTCTGCGAGACTGGGCCAGAGTTCCCACACCAGATGTTGCTGGAGCTCTCGAAGGTGATCGCCGGTCTTGCACTCCACGTAGCCGCGCACGTTCCGGGCCACCTCCTCATCCTGGCGGTCGAGTTCACCAAGCTGGTCGTCATCCCAGCCGTGCTCCTCGACGAGCTCCCTCCAAAACGCCCAGGCGCGCTCAGCCTCGGTCCGTGCGTACTCGTTAAGCCCTTCCTGAGTCAGCCGAGGGAATTGCAGGGCATCCAGCTCATCGGAGCCGGGAGCCCCCATCGGTGAACCCGGCCCGTTGCCGTACCGGATCTGCGTGAGGACCTCCAGCAGGCGGAGCGAGGATGCGACCTCCTCATCACGAATCACATGGCAGATGTCGGCAACATCCTGGACGACCTCTTCCCAGCTTTCCTCCGCGATGTGGTCATCGAGCTGATCGGCCAGTGAGTCCGCCGAGCCTCGCCCGCGCAAGTCACCCAGAAGCTCCTCGATCTTGGAGTCAAGCCGCTCTACGGCCGCCTCAGGAGTCGACCGGTCGCGCCTTGCCGCGCCTTCCTTCTCTGCACGCTCGACAGCCTCCCGGCGCTGCTTGCGGGCTGTTTGGGAAGAAGGGAGACGGGTCTGCAAGGATCGCATCTCCTCGGCTTTCGCCGGGTCGACCTCGTCGAGCAGCCCGATAGCGTGCATGCGGTGTCCGGCCTGGACGATCGGATCCGATGCGAGGCAACAGAGCAGGCCCACGGCATCCTTCGGAGCACGTTGTGCCACGGCCACGGCAAGCGCGAGACGGGCCGCGCTCGATGCACCCTGGTGTGCAACAAGCTGTTCCACGGCCTCAGGCACGTACCCGGCAGGGTGCTTGTGCTCGGCGAGAGCCAGACTTACCCGCACGCGGGTAGTGAGCGGGACGGTCTCGTCCGCGGCGAAGAGGTGTGCCGTCCACAGCGCCCACCCGTCACGTACGGCATCCGCCAGCCAATCCCAGCTGTTCCTGGGAAGCAGGTAGCGGGCTTCCAAGTAGCCCAGGTCGTCACGGCCGTGCGCCAAGGCGTCTGCCGCCTGGTGCCTCAGTCCGGCAGGGAGGCCCTTGGCGCCGGCGACGTAGCAGAGACCGACCGTGTACTCGGAGGCGGAGTAACTAGGCCGGTCAACCTGCACTCTGGACAGATGCAGGATCCGCTGCAAGTCCTCGTGCCAGGGACCCGGCGCCTGGACGATGAATGAGGCTGCCGCGAGCGCCGGGCCGCCGCGAATGTTGCATGCTTCCAGGTTGGAAGTCCGCCAGTGGTCGGCTAGCGACTCATCTGCCAACCTGACGAGGCATGTCAGGGTGGCCTCGCTCGGCTTCCTGGAACGTGCCGGTACCTCGCAGTTGGGCAGGAATTCGGGCCTTCCGGCGCTTCCCATGTATCCCCCTTGATCGACAGCCATGGGCATACTAGCCACGGCCAATGCGGTGCGGCGGCCATTTCACTTCTCTCCCGGCAGGCGGCCAGAAACAGCTCTTCCAACGCCACAGACGCTGCTCTGAGCCTGCATGTGTTCAGGTGCGAAGGGCCCGCAGCACGAATGCGACTTCGTCCCGCCACCCGAGGAGCTCACCGACCGTCGGGGGCAGCGCGAATTGCTGGTGGTGGCAGGCCACGCTGAGGTTGCGCCAGACTGCCGCGAGTCGACCGGCCAACCGGTGGTCGAGGTTGTGGGCGAGCCAGACGACCTTGGTCTCCGTCCGGCAGCGGCTGAGGGCCGACCGGTGAGCGGAGATGTAGGTCTCGAGTCCTCCTTCCAGGGCACGGCGGAGCAGGAACACCGCGGCACGCGGGTGCGGGGCCTCGGCGTCGAGAAGCGATGCGACGGCAGTCATGCGGTCCGCCGAGGTCAGCACATCGGTTGCAGCAGTCACAGGGATCGCAGGGGCACGTTCGTGGGCTCGGACAAGGCATGCAGGCACGACTCTGTGACCTCGGCGGTGAGAGGGCCGAAGACCGTGCGTGCCCACGGACTGGCGGAGTTTGCGTCTGACATGAGAATCCCCCGATCGATCGGAAACCGGATTGTGGCGGACGGTCAGCTGCCTGAACGGTGACTCAGTTCCCTTACGAGGTAGTCGACTTCGGCCCGCCAGGCCCGAACCTGGTCGTACGTGGGCCCGAGCTCGTACAGGTGGTAGTGGCATCCCAGGCTGAGCTGGGCCCAGAGGGCCTTCACGCGCCGAGCCGTCTCCGCCGCCGTGGAGGAGTGCAGGAGGAGCAGCTTGGCGCGACCCGAGGTGGGGTGGCGCAGGCCGGGCAGCGCGACCTGCAGCGTGAGGTCGACGCAGAGCTCCAGGGCCGTCCGAAGCGCGAGGCACGCTCCGCGATGCCTGCCCGTGGTCGTGACGCCGGCGAGTTCGCCGTCGAGCAGACGGTTGGCAGTCAGCAGCAGACCTCCGACAGAAGCGGAGCAGTGGGTGGTCATGCGGCCACCTCCGGCTTGCGGATCTTCTGCGCCAGATCCTCGACGTCCGAGACGAAGCGGTGGGGAACGGAGATCGAGGTGCCGTCGGGGTGGGCTCCACGCTGGCACTTCCGGATGAGAAGCCACGCCTGGTCCCTGTACCGGCGGCGCACCTCGGACTCGACGTCGCCGACGCGTCCCACATCACCGAAGAGGGCGATCGCCGCGACCTCCTGGAACCTCTCCGCGCTGTCGAGCGCGTCCTGGAGGTCCCGCTCCGATCCGCCGGCGCGGTGGTGGCGGATCCACGCGGCCTCCAGGAAGGCGTTCTCCAGGGCGATACGGCACAGGCCGGGCAGCACGTGGCTGTACGTCTCGGCGGGAAGGCCCCGGGTGGAGGCGATGGCCCGGGCGTCGCCGATGGCCTGGGCGACCGGGTCGTCGACGCACTCGACCTTCACCCGGGACCCCTCGCTACGCGTGACCTGGAAGACCGCGACCGGCAGTTCCAGGTCGGTGAACGCCTTCTGCAGGCGGGTGTCGTGCGTGAAGACGACGATCTGCTGGTGCCTGCCCATCTCGTGGAGCACCTGGGCGAGTCCGTACACCTTGGTCGGGTCCATGGACTGCACGGGGTCGTCGATGACAAGGAAACCGAACGGGCTGTCCGCCGTCGTGGCCCTCGGCAGAAAGAGGGAGAGCGCGAGGGAATGCAGCTCACCCTGGCTCATGACGTCGAGCGCGGGAGCGTCCTGGCCGTCGACGGAGGCCGCCATGACGAGCTTGCGGACGCTCGCCTTCTCGCTGCCCTTCAGGCTCACGGCCGTGAGGTCGACGTTGCTCTCCTGCCGCAGGCGCTCCCAGATGTCCTGCGTGGCGCTGGTGAAACGCTCCATGCGCCGCTCCCGCAGTTCGGTGGTGAGGTCCTTGAGCCACTTCACCGCCTTGCGGAGGTTGCTCAGCAGGGGCTTGTCCCGCTCGGCCGCGCGCGCCCGGCCCGCCCAGGCGGCGAGCCGGACGACGAGCGCGCTCCACCGCTCGTCACGCTCCTCCAACTCGCGGGCCGCGGACATCCTGATGGTGTCACAGGCGTCGGCCAGGACCATGGCGGCCTCCTCGGCGCTCCGGGCGAGCTCGACGGGGTCAGTGATCTGCCGGCAGTTGATCCACACCGTCCACGGGTCATCCAGGGAGGCGGGGATGCGCGCGGGGGATTCGATGAGGTTCTGGAGGTCCCGCGCGCCCGTCTGTACGGCGGAGCGCGCGTCCTCGGCGGCCTTCGCCTCGCGATGCAGCTCCGCGACCTGCCGGGAGGCGCGGTCGTACCACTCCCGTCCGAGGACCCGTTCCGTTCCGCACGCCGGGCAGACGTCGTCGTAGGGGTGCCGGTCGACGTGCGCGAGAGCCTTCTCCAGCAGGTCTGCGTGCAGCCGGGCGTTCTCGGCGTCGGTACCGCGAAGGTCCTCCACGTCGGCGAGGGCGATGCGCAGCCGCTGAACGGCCTGCCCGACCTTCTCCAAGTCGGGACCACCCACCCCGGCCTCGACGCGGAGCTCGGCGAGCCGGCTGTCGTCGGCCAGGGGGAGGCCGGCGAGGAGCTCGTCGATGGTGTCGAGGTCCAGGGCGCCCGGGGTGTCCACGGCGACCAGGGCCTGTACGGCGCGGTCGTCGTTCTCCAGCTCGTAGAGGGCGTCCTTCAGGCCGGGCAGGGCGTCCCTCATCTCCTTCGCGGCGGCGGTGAGAGCCTTCTCCCGCGCGTTCAGCCTGTTGGTCGCGGTGGAGAGCAGCTCCATGCCAAGGATGGCGGCGATCGCGTCGTACCGCTCGGACGGCTTGCCGGTGAGCATGAGGTCGAGGTCGGTGTACGAGAGGAACGGCCGGTGGTCCGCGAGGGCCGTGTCCCAGCCGACTCCGGCCAGGGGCACAATTCCGTGGCCCGGACGCTTGAAGGTGGCCTCGGAGCTTCCGAACTCCTTGCTCGTCCAGGTGCGGGTGAGGGTACTGCGACCAGTGTCGCCCCTGATCGCGAGCTTGACCTCGATCGTGGGGTCGTCTCCGGCATGGAGGTTGGACCAGCGGCCGCCGCGCGTGGCGTCCTGGCCCGGCCGATGGGCCCTGGCGCCGGTGAAGCCGACCTCGATGGCGTCGGCGAGGCTGGACTTGCCGGAGCCGTTACGGCCCACGACGAGGTTGACGCCTGGGCGGGGGCTCAGGCTCAGCCGGGCGCGGGGGCCGATGCCGCGGAAGCCGTTGACGGCGACGGAGTCGAGGTAGACGCGCCCGGAGGGAGCCGACGAAGTGGCGGTGCCGGCGGCGTTGCTGTCGAGCGCTTCACGGATAAGGGCTTTGACGGGTTCGGGGAGGGCCGACTCGGCCAGGCGCTTCGCCACCGTCTCGGCGAGGGGGAGCGCGGTCTGCTGGTGCTGTTCCTTCTCGGTCACGAAGGGCCTCCTGCGCGGTGTGGCGGGGTTCGGCGGTATCGATCCGCCTTCTGACAGGAGGAGACGATAGGGAGGAAGCAACCTCTTAAGCCTTCAAAAGTTGATAACTGGGGTTATCAACTTTCTCCTCTCTAAAGTAGTTGAGGGCCTTCACTCGGTACCTGGCCTGACGAGGGCCTCCTCAAGGCGGCAATCAGTCTGCCGGACGCCGCGACGCACGTCCGGTCCGCCCACGGCGACAGCTCCAACACCGGATCCGACCCGAACACCGCCCCGGAGCAGGCCCCCGACAACTCCTCCGTCGCCATCACCGCCGTCGACTGCCTCGACCAGCCACACCCGAGGGACTCGCAGCCCTACTGGGACCTTCTGGAGCACGCCAACCAGGAGGCCGGAGTGTTCGGCACCTCCGCCGTGCTCGCCGAACTCACCTGCAAGGACTGGCCCGCCGGGCGGCAGCAGCCGCACCGCGTGAACGCCGAAGGCCTGCCCCCGGCCCTGGTCGTCGGCACCACCGGCGACCCGGCCACGCCGTACCAGTGGTCGCAGGGCCTCGCCGCCCAACTGCCCGGCGGCATGCTGCTCACCTTCGAGGGGTCCGGCCACACCGCCTACGGCCGCAGCAACGCCTGCGTCAACGACGCCGTGGACGCCTACCTCATCAACCTCAAGCCGGTTCCGAGCGGGACGATCTGCTGAACGGCCGCGACTCCCGTCGCGCCGCCCTCGCCCCCGCTCGCCGCTCGCACCACTGGAGACCTTCCACATGCCCGTCGACATGTCCCCGGACTCCTTGCCCGCGTCAACACCCTTCCAGCCCCTGCAGCCCGACGACCCGGCCGAAGTAGGCGGCTACCGGCTCCACGCCCGGCTCGGAGCGGGCGGCATGGGGCGGGTCTATCTGTCCTACACACCCGGTGGCCGGCCGGTGGCCCTCAAGACGGTCCGGCCGGAGTTCGCGCAGGACACGGAGTTCCGGTGGCGCTTCGCGCAGGAGGTCACCAACGCCCGGCGGATCCACGGGCTGTACACCGCCCAGGTGATCGACTCCGACACGGACGACGGCGTGCCCTGGCTGGCCACCGCGTACGTTCCGGGCCCGTCGCTGCACCAGGTGGTCCGGGAACACGGTGCGCTACCGGTGCGCACGGTCCTGCTGCTGATGAGCGGGATCGCGGAGGCACTGCAGGCGATCCACGGCGCCGCGGTGGTGCACCGGGATCTCAAGCCCGCCAACGTACTGCTCGCGGCCGACGGTCCGCGCGTGATCGACTTCGGCATCGCCCGCGCGGCCGACGCCGTCGCGCTGACCGGCACCGGCTTCCGGATCGGTTCGCCCGCCTTCATGGCGCCCGAGCAGGCCCTGGGCCGGCCGGCCACGCACGCGACGGACGTCTTCGCGCTGGGCTCGCTGGCGGCGTACGCCGCCAGCGGCACCCAGCCGTTCGGCGAGGGACCGGAGACCACGGTGCTGTACCGGGTGGTGAACGAGCAGCCGGATCTCGGCCGGGTCCCGGGCGACCTGCACGCGATGCTGCTGCGATGCCTGGCCAAGCAGCCCGAAGACCGGCCGACTCCCGCCGAGATCATCGAGGCCGCCCGCAACCCCCCCGCTGCGGGCGGGGGGCTGCGCTTCGCCGACGACTGGCTGCCCACTCAGATCAGCACCGACATCACCTGCCGCTCGGACCTGCCGCAGGACTTGCCCCCCCGAGGTCGTTGCCGTCCAGGCCCTGCCCCGTTCCTACGGCGCTGCGCAGCCCCCGCCCGAGGTGCGGACCGCCTTGCTTCCGCCCCCACTGCCGACGGGTGTCGCTCCCGTGCTACCCCCGATGGGCAAGCCCCGCCGCAAGACCGCGACCTGGAAGACGGTACTGCTGTTGTCGGCGTTGGTGGTGGCTCTCGGCGGCACGGTCGGCGGCGTGCTCCTGTCCGACAAGCTCGACCGGATCCTCGCAGCCACGGGATTGGCCGGCGACAGCCCGACGGCCGGTGACACCGGCCCGGACACGGCGGCACCGGCGGCCGACGGCCCGAGGCCGACCGACCCGGCGAGCACGGCCGCGTACACCGCGGCGTACACCGAGGCGATCCTGACCGCACCCGACGACTCCTACGACTTCGACCTCGAGACCGGCAAGTTGATCCCCGCGCAGTCCACCGAGTGGTCCGTAGGGCACGACGCCAACGAGTTCCTGGTCCCGACGGGAAGCGACGCCGCCATCACCCCCAGCGGGCGGCCAACCCCGGCCGATTGCTCGACGGCCATCGACCGGCATCCGGCGCCGGCCCTCGACTTCAGTGACCTGCCGCCCGGCCGAGCCTTCTGCCTGCGATCGAGAAGCACTCACGCCATAGCGATCGTGCGGGTCATCTCCGTGACCGGCAACGGCCCGGTGAAGGTCTCGATGGACCACTACCGCAGCGACAGCTAACCCTCCCGCTCCCATCCGGCTGCCGTCGCCGGAGCATGAGCCGTGAACGCGGCGGGCGAGTGCGGTGAGGAGTCTCCCGTCCTGAGACGACTCCGGTCGTCAATTGCGCGGCTGCCGAGGAGCCGGCTTCACCCGGGCACGCGGCGGCGTATTCCGGGGTGATGTCCGCGCAGCTATCCGCCGGATCAGGGGTGCCGTCGGGTGCGGGAGCCGACGGCGGGAAGTCAGGGTCGGGGCCGGCGGTGAACCACTTGGCCTCGGTGGAGGGCACGAACACGTTCGGATGAGGTGTCACGAGATGTCACGGCTCTCACGCGCCTCTCACGGACTGACCGTCATGAGATGACATCAGGCATCCTGCGGGTGGACGAGATAGGCCCCGACCTGCGTCATTCCGACTGATGAACACCGGTCGGACACCCTCTCGGCCGCGGGAGGTCAAGGGGTCGCAGGTTCAAATCCTGTCGTCCCGACAGTGATGTCGGACCGCTGGCCTGGGAGCGATCCCAGGCCAGCGGCCTTTTTGTTGATGGGCCGACAGGTGGTCGGCGATTGTGGTGCCGTCGTCGTGGGTGCCGGCGACCGGGCCGTTGTCGGGCGGGGTCAGCGGCGGCTCAGGATTTCGGCGAGGCGGCTTACTCCGTCGGTGCCGTGGCCGAGGGCGATGGTGCGGCGGACCAGGCCCTCGGCGGCGCGCATCAGTCCGGACTCGATGCCGTGCGACTCGGCGGTGTGCACGACGTGGGCCATGGTGGAGACCGCCGAGGTGAGCGGGTTGATCGCGCCCGAGTAGCTGCCGCTGTCGAAGTCCTCGGCGAACTCGGCGAACAGCGGGGGCAGGATCGCACCGATTCCCTGGGCGAACGGCGCCAGCTCCCGCCCGGCGATGCCCTCGGCCTTGGCCAGCGCGAGCGCGTGCACGAAGCCGGCCATCGCCGTCCAGAAGATGTCCAGCAGCGCGATGTCGAAGCCGGCCGCCCGGCCGATCTCCTCGCCGAGGTGGGTGTGGGCGCCGCCGAGCGCCGCCAGCACCGGCGCGTACCGCTCGTAGAGGTCGGCCGGTCCGCTGTGGATGAGGACCGCCTCCGGTGTGCCGATGCTCGGGGCCGGCGTCATGATGGCGCCGTCCAGGTACCCGATGCCGTGCTGCACCGCCCAGGCAGCCGTGGCCCGGGCGCGGTCCGGCGAGTCTGCGGTCAGGTTGACCAGCGTCCGGCCCTTGAGCGCGGCCTCCACCTCCTCGCGGTGCAGCACGGCGTCCGAGGCGTCGTAGTTCACCACGCAGATGACGGTCAGCTCGCTCGCGGCCACGGCCTCCTCGGGCGTGGCCGCGCTCACGGCGCCCCGGGCGACCAGTGCGGCGTCCCGGCCCGGGGTGCGGTTCCAGACCGTGGCGTGGACGCCGGCGTCCAGGAAGGCGCCGGCCAGGGCGCGTCCCATCGGCCCGAGACCGAGCACGGTGACGGTGGGCCGGGTCAGGTTGGTGGACATATTTCATCTCCTGTAGACATGGTGGTGGACAGCGACGACTCCGGGGGGAAGAGATGACGCGCGGTCAGGCCGTGAACCCGAACGTGTGCGGGGTGACCGCCGTGGTCGCCGTGATCGACGGCAAGTGGAAGACATCCCTGCTCTGGCTGCTGGAGGCCGGCCCGCAGCGCCCCGCCGAACTGCGCCGACTGCTGCCCGGCCTCAGTGAGAAGGTCCTCACCCAGGCCCTGCGCGAGATGGAGTCCGACGGCCTGGTGCACCGCGAGGTGTACGACGTCCTTCCGCTGAAGACGGTCTACTCCCTGACCGACTTCGGCCGCCGACTCTCCGACGCGCTCGGCCCGATCTCCGACCTGGGCCACGAGCGGCTCGACCGGATGGCGGCCGAGCAGGCCGAGCAGGTAGGACGGGTCGAACTGCCGGTCTCCTGACCTTTCTGTCATCTCCCTTCGCCCCCTTCTGGGCACCAGTCTCGTGGCGCTGCATGCGGCTGCCCAGTACGCACAAAGAAGTGGCTACTGGGTAGGGACGCGCTGGTCGCCAGGTGACGGGACCACACCGCCGATATCGTGGCTGTCCGGCCGGACGGACAAGGGGCCGGTACTTCCCTGGGCCGGTAGCCCTCCGGCGGTTGACTGCGTCGGGTACGACACCGACCGACAGGGAGCGGCCTGTGGAGAAACCGGGTTCGAGGACTTGCCCCAATTCACCGGGACCAGCGGGAGGAGCGTGCGCTGCCGGTGGCTCGTCGCCACCCCGGAGGACTCGTGGCGGGTGCCGTCGCCTCCGGCCTTACCGGTGCTCTCCCGCTGGATGCGGGGGCGGCGCGGCGGCGACCGAGGCGTGGCGCGGGCAGCATCGATGACCCGAGCCGAACCCGCAGACGCTGGGTGCGGCGATCCACCATCCCATCCGGCTCGCCATGATGGCCTTCCTCTCGGGCGGTGCCAGGCGGACATGGCTCTCACCGTCCCGGGAGGGTCCGGGGGCACTCGACCGGCACTTGGCCGGGCTCCAGGCCCTCGCCGCCGGAGCCCGCCAGGTCGGATCGCGGGCCAGGCAACCGCCCTCGGACACGGCAGCAGGCTCTCGCGCGGGCTGAGCCGGAGCGTGGGCATCGGCAGCCGGTCAGGTCCGGTGCGATTCGCCGCTGTCCGGCGCCGGGGCGATCGCGTCGGTCGGTGACGGCTGTCTGGTCGATGTCGCCGAGCTCCACGCAGGTGAGTTCAGCATGGACGAACGGCGCGTCGCCCGCCGCGGCCACATCCTCGACTGGAACCGCGCGCCGGGCGGTAGGCAATCGTTCCGACAGGGCCGGCTCGTTGCCCGCGGCGATGGTTCGGCAGAGTTGATCGGCGCGCGCTCCTGCGGACTCGAAGGCGGACCCCAGCTGGCCGGCACACTACTCACGGGCCGGGGCTAACGCGGCCTCCGCGCAGATGCTCGGCCAGCCTGTGGAGTTCGTCGCGGCTGGCGGTTCAATGCCCGGCTCGCGCTCCTTCGGCACACTCGAGCGGATGCACGCGTGGGGCCGGTCGAGGAACGTGTCCCGTCCGGCGAGCACCGAGTAGCCGCCGACGCCCTTCGTGTCGCCCTGGACGCGGGGCGGGAACGACGGTAGCCCCCGAAGGCCGCCGCGGCGAGGTAGCGGGCGGACTCGTTCACGTATACGGCGACGGCCGGGTTCTGGGGCTTAAGTCTCGATCTTGCCTGGACCCCCGGATCAGGCTGCAGGACACTGCCATCAGGGCCACGCGCAGCAGCTGCTGCCCGGAGACAACCCAGGCTGGCTGGAGAGGGCCTCTGCGAGCCCGCGGCCGGGAGTCCTGGTGGTCAGCCTTCCGGGACCCGGCCTCTGCGCTTGTCCGGGCCTGCCGCAGTGGCGGAGGTGGACCCCCAGGCGGCGAGAGAGCTGCGGCTCGGAGGATCGGACGGGCAGTGCGGTGTGCTCGGTGCCAGGCCTCCGGTCGGCTGGTCCTCGCCTGTAGGGTCCTTTGAGCTGGCTGCTGATCCCTGCCAGCCGGGCAGGACTCGGCGATCCCGACCTCGCCATGTACGCACACTCTCGACACGGAGGACTGATGCCGACCCCCGGCGCTCCCGACATCCTGGACCTGTTCGCCGGCCCCGGCGGCTGGTCCGAAGGCCTGCGCCGATACCACGGCCTCACTGACATCGGCATTGAGTGGGACGCTGCCGCCTGCCAGACACGGGCTGCCGCGGGGCATCCGACTGTCCGCGCGGACGTCGCGCAGATCGCAACCGCGCCCATGTTCGGCCGCATCCGCCGTCTCATCGCCTCCCCGCCCTGCCAGGCCTGGTCGCGAGCAGGCAAGCAGCTAGGGCTGCAGGACCAGCCCCACGTTCACCAGGTGATCGACGACCTCGCCCGCGGCCGGGATACCCGTGCGGAGCTGCTGGCGGAATGCCTGGATCCCCGCTCCCTGCTCGCTGCCGAGCCGATGCGCTACCTCCATACCCTGCGGCCCGAGGACACCGTCATGGAGGAGGTACCCGACGCGCTGCCGTTGTTCCGCCACTACGCGGAGATCCTCCGGGGGTGGGGCTACAGCGTCTGGTGCGGCAACCTGAACGCGGCGGACTTCGGTGTGCCGCAGAGTCGGCGGCGAGCGCTCCTCATCGCGTCCTGCGTGCGTACCGCCCAGCCCCCCGAGCCCACCCACACCGAGCACGGCGAAGAAGGGAACCTCTTCGGCGAGTCCCGCGCCCGCTGGGTGTCCATGGCAGAGGGTGTTGGCTGGGGGGCCACCGACCGGCCCGCGCCCACCGTCACTGCTGGCGGTGGTAAGACCGGCGGCGCCGAGCCCTTCCCGACGCAGGCCCGCCGCGCCCTGGACGTATCCCGGGAACGCGGTGCGTGGAAGAACCGCATCGCCGCGTCGGACGGGGCGCGCATCACCGTCCGGGAAGCCGGCGTGTTGCAGTCCTTCCCGGCGGACTACCCCTGGCGGGGAACACAGACGAAGCAGTATGAGCAGGCCGGCAACGCCGTCCCGCCGCTGCTAGCCGCGCACGTGGCTGCGGCGGCCTTCGGCCTGCCCCAGCCACAGGAGGAGGAAGCAGCAGCGGTGCTCTGACCAGTCCGTTCCGTTCGACTCCATGAGACTGGGACCGTCTTCGTGCCGCTGGTTGGTGTGACTAGACGGGCGCGTCTTCAGGCTGGCGTCTCCGGCCTCCTGGACCTTTGCCTTCCTCCGTCGCTTGCATGACTTGCGGCGCGCTGACGGCAGCTCGGCGTTTCCGGCCGTCCGGGCAGAACTCCCGCTACCGCTTCTGCCGTACCCCGCAATCGGCCCGGGGCGAGTTCCGCACGTCCCAATCCGGATAACCCGGACACGCAGGCAGGGGCGACGCCTGGGTTGATGCCAGCCGCCTTGCTGAAGCTGTCTGTGCTTGATGCCAGACTGCAGCGCGTGACGATACAAGAGGGTCTGCCGTTCCCGCAGGACGCTGTTCAGGCTGGCATGCAGGAGTCGCGGGCGTTGGCAGCGAAGCACTCCCGCCGCGACACGTTCCGCACCTGGGATGTCCCGCGTGACGACATGAGCAAGATACCGCGTGAGTGGCGGATTCAGCCCGGCCTTGTGCAGCAGGTCCCCGATGACCTTGCCGAGTTCGTCGAGTGGTTCGACGGCCAGCCAGAGGCGCGGGAGCGCTTCCGATGGGCGTTGCGTGACTCCCTCGATGAGCTGCTCGACGGTCAGCGGACGGGGCGCTGGGCTTACCAGCACCTGACGAAGACCGAGAAGACATATCTGGGGACCGCCGTCGAGGTGAACCTCACGAAGGAGTTCGACATAGCCAACGGCAAAGACCTCGACTGGTCCATCGCCGACGTGGACATTGACTGCAAGTTCTCTAAGGATCTCGGCGGCTGGGAGATTCCGATGGAGATGTACCAGTGCGCTGACCACGGCGAGCGGGGCGGCCGCGCCGACCATCCTGCACTGGTGGCCTGGATGAGTGACGACACGAGTGAGTGGGCCGCGGGCATCGTACGGATCACTGATGAGCGCCTGCGCTGGAGGAAGGGGCTGGATGCAAACGGCGACCGCGTTCGTGCGTACAACCGGGACAACAAGCGCAAGCTTGCCGACACCGCCAAGTCTGACGTGTACTGGCTGTGGGGTGGCCTCCAGACAGATCTGCCGACGAACCTGCTGCTCCGCCTGGATATCGGTACACGCGAGCGGATCCTCACAGCGTCGCTGCCGCGTCGGCCGTCGTCGGGCCAGCAGCGGCTGAATCAGCTGTTTCGCGAGGTGCAGGACCGGATTGTCGGCCGACAGACCGTATTGACCGTCGGTCAGCAGGACGACTCGCCTAAGCGTGCCCGCGACGCACGCAATGATCTTCGTCCGGAAGGCATCGTCGTCCTGGGTCATCAGGGCTCGCACCCGCACGTCGCCCGCGCGCTCGAACTGCCAGCACCGGTCAAAGGTGAGTGGATCTCCACCCGCCTTGCCCCTGTCTCACCTGATGATGAGCGACCGAAGTTCTCGCTGGACGGCCAGTTCTGGGCACGCGCTCGTGGGAATGAGCCGACCCATCCCGCGCCTGATCTTCCTGACAAGCGAAAGATCGATGGGCAAATGGATTGATCAGGCCAGCGATCCATCTCCGCCTTGTCCATCCCGGCGTCGGGTAGACGGCTGGCCGGTCCGGCTGAGGGCAGCGGAAATAGGCGGAGTCAGCCGCTCGCGAGCCTCCATGGGCCTGGGGCAAGTGGTGGCAGTTCAAATCCTTTCGTCCGGGCAGTGATGCCGGAAGGCTGTCGGCTGGGAGGAATGCCAGGCCAGCTGCTCCTTGTGTGATGCGGCATCAGGTTCGACGCCGGGTTGCTGCCGTCCTGTTCGGGCCCACTGGGGACCAGGGTGCTCCCCGATAGGCCGGCCCGAGCGTGGCGGGCGGCGTACCTGGTTTTCGGGTTGTTGTAAGAGACCCGGGGTGGCCGGAGCGCCGCGTCCCGGGGCTGGATCGGGGTGGTGGGCTCCGGCCGGGTGTGGGTGGGTCAGAGGATGAGGTAGATCGCGGCCGCGAGGATGACTACCAGGCCGAGCACGGTGCCGCAGAGGATGAGGATGTTCCGGCCCTGGGGGTCGGGTGGGGGCGGAGGCGGCCGGCGGGGTGGGGACGGGACCGGGGGCGGGGCGGGGCGTCGGTCGGGTGGTGGGGGGTCGGGCGGGGCGGAGGGGCGTGGCGGGTCGGTGGGTGGGGTGAGGGTGCCGGGGGGGAGTTCGTGGAGGAGGCGTTGCCACAGTTCGGGTGGGAGGTCGGGGGGTGCGGCCTTGGCGCCGGGGGGTGGGACGAGGTGGCGCAGCAGCTCGTGTTCGACCGCGGTGCCCTCGTAGAGGAGCGCGCTCAGCAGGGCGTCGAGGGCCGGTGCGTGGCGCCGGTCGCGGACGTGCGGGGCGACGGCCCACTGGAACAGCCAGGCGGCGCGGCGGGCGAGTTCGGTGGTGGACTCGGCGGACGGGTCGGGCCGGCCCCGGTCGGTGCGGTAGAGGTACAGCCGTTGGTCCAGGACCTCCGCGCAGAGGCGGTGTTCGTCCTCCGGGTGCCGCTGGGGGCTGCGGCGGTGGAGGACGAGCAGCAGGCGGCGGGTGGCCGGGTCCGGGAGGTCCTCCTCGCGCAGGATGTCGAGCAGGGGCCGGTCGCCGATGCCGTCGGTCAGCCGTAGCAGGTAGGGCAGCAGGTCGTTGGTCGAGCCGGGCCGGAGCAGGGCCCGGCGCAGTTCTTCGGTGGGCGGCACCGCCGGCGGGGCGGGGCGCTTGGGCGGGACGTAGACGGGCTGGTCGTCGGGGTCCGGGGCGGGGACTGGGTCGGGTTCCGGGGCGGGGACTGGGGCGGGGCCCGGGGCGGGATCCGGTCTGGCCGCCCGGACGCCGAGGGTGCGGGCGAGGCGCCGCAGGCGCTCCTCGGCCGGCCAGGTCGCGGCGTCCCGCAGCTCGCCGGTCAGTTCGGGCAGACCGGCCGCCCGGCGGCCGGTGGTCTCCAGACAGCGTTCGACCAGGCGGGCCGCCAGCTCGTGGGCGAGGTCGGCCTCGGGGCGGCGCGGGTCCACCCGGGAGCGGGGCTGCTGCTGCCCGGAGTCGGTCGCCCAGTCGGCGACCCAGGTGACCAGCAGGTCGTGGCGGTCCGTCACGTCGTAGGTCGCGAAGGTCCACGGCTGCTGGAGCCAGGTGTGGCCGAAGATCTCGTGCAGGCCGCTGATCACCGCGGCGGACGGGTTCCGCTCGGGCCAGCCCGGTAGGGCGTCGCTGCGCAGGGAGAGGCGGTGCCGAGGACGGCGCAGCAGGGCCGCGGTGGCGACGGTGAGCGCGTCGGTCACCCCGGCGATCCGGGCCGGGGTGTCGGCCCAGGTCTGTTCGGCGCTGTCCCGCAGCAGGGCCCGGGAGACGGGCGGGCAGCGGTCGGTGGCCTCCTCGGCGAACCGCTTGGTGCCGAACGACCAGTCGCGCAGCGCCAGGGAGAGCCGGGCGCCGAGCACCTCCTGCTGGCCGAGCAGCAGGTGGCAGGCGGTGTTGGGCCGCCCGCCCAGGTCGGCGGTCGGCCACCGCCGGATGACCGCCGCCTCGCCGCGCTTGGTGACCGTCCGGACCAGGCTGGGGCGCAGCGCGCCGTCCACCCTGAGCAGCGGGGCGAGCTCGCGGGCCAGCTCGTCGGCGCGTTCCGGCGGGCAGGACCACGCGGCGGCGGCCATGCCCGCGCCGCGCCGCCCCAGATTGCCCTGCCAGCGGAACACGATCTGGTCGACGGTGCTGTCCGGGGCAGTGGCGCCCGGGGCGCTCATCCGGTCACCTCCCCGGGGGCGTGGCCGTCGGCCAGCTCGATGATGCCGTGCATGGCGAGCAGCGAGATCAGCGGCTCCAGCACCCGCTGCGCCCGGACGCCGCGCGGGTAGCGGCTGTCCTCCTGCCGCCCGCCGGTGGCGGAGGAGATGTGCAGGGTGCAGTGCAGGGCGGTGTCGAAGGGGCGCAGCCAGGCCTTCCCGGCGTGGCGGTGCAGCAGCGCGTACACGTCGCGGCTCTCCTCAAAGAGCCGTCGGCGGCTCAGCGGAAGGTGGCCGGGCTCGGTCAGCCAGCGGTCCACGGGGGGCTCGGAACGCAGCAGGTCGGCCTTGGCGACCACGACCGCCGAGGGGACGGTGAGGTACGGGCCGTTGCGGGGGATGCGGTCCAGGGCGGTGGCGAACGCCGGGTCCCCGTCCCGGTTGACGTGCAGGCCGAGCGCGGTGCGGATCTCGTCGAGCTGCGGCAGCGGCATGGCGAGGGTGGGGTCGACGACGAAGACCAGGGCGTCGATGCCGAGGAGGAACCGCAGCAGCGCGTCGGTGCGCAGGAGGTCCTCGCCGGCGAGGTCGAAGAAGGCCAGCGGGCGGACCCGGCCGCGCGCGTCGGTGATCAGCAGGGACTCCACGAAGCGGGCGGAGTCGCCGGCGCCGAGCCCGGCGGTGTGGGCGAGCACGTTGCCGTCGCGCAGCGGCACCACGCGGTCGTTGAGGAAGCTGGCGTGCTGCTCCGGGTTGACGGACTGCCAGCTGACGCCGTAGGGCTTCAGCCGGTCGTCGGCGATCTCGGCGATCATCTGGGTCAGCAGGTGGCTCTTCCCGGTGTTCGACTGGCCGATCATGGCGACGGTCAGCGGACGCCCGTTGGTCAGGTAGGGGACGGGGATGTGGTGCGGCGGCGTCGCCGGACCGCCCTCGCAGAGCTGGAAGGCGCCGCGCAGCTCGTCGGCGAGCACCCGCGGGTTCTGCTGGTCGGCGAACCGGTAGGGCTGGAGGTCCTGGACGGCGTCGGGCACGTAGAGGGCGTTCGGGTCGAACCGGATGGGTTCCAGGCAGTAGGGGCAGAGCACGCCGCCGGGGTCGGCGGCCGGGTACCCGTACGGCGCGCCGTCCGGGCCGGCCGTCGCGTCCTGGTCGGCGGCCGCCGGGGCGCCGTACCCGGGGAGCGCGGCGTACCCGGGCAGCCCGGTGTCGCCGGGGTGCTTGAGGGCGACGGCCCGGTCGAACTCGGCGCGGTGCCGGCCGAGGCCGTCGCCGCCGGCGGTGCGGCCCGCGCCCGGGCGCCGGTCGGGCGCGAGCAGGCCGAGGAGCGCGGCCGGGGCGGGCCGGTCGGCGGCGCGGGGGGCGAAGGAGGACCGCATGGTGTGGGCGAGCGAGCGGTGGTCCGCGAGGTCGGCGGGCTCCCGGTCCGGGTCGCCGGGCCGCCCGGTGACCAGGCGGTACATCACCTGGGCGGTGCTCCAGAGGGCGTCCCGCGGGTCGGTGCGTCCGGTGCCGCCGCGCACCTCCGGCGAGGCGTACGGCGCGGGGCCGCGCGGGGTGCGCGGCCGCCCTGTGTGGGCCACCGCGTCCAGGCCCCACAGCTGGACGGCCCGGCCGTCCCAGCGGACGGTGGCGGGGGTGATGCCGTGGTGGACGAGGCCGAGTTCGGCGAGCAGGGCGGTGGCGTCGACGAGGTCCCGTTCGACGGTGCGCAGCTGGGTGACGGCGAGGCCGTGCAGCCGCGCGGCCGGGGTGCCGCGCGGCGGCCGGTAGAGCACGAACGGCTCGGCGACGTCCAGGTCGTAGCCGATCACCACGGGGAAGAGCCGGGCGAACTCGGTGTCCCCGAACGTGCGGTGCAGCCGCAGGGCGGTCGCCGCCTCGGTGTCGAGCGCGTCGCGGGCGGCGTCCGTGACCCCCGTGCCGGGGGGCGCCGCCGCCCGGACCTGCACGCACTTGACCGCGCCGTCGAGCAGGGTGTTCCGCATCAGGGGGGCGTCGCGGACCACCGGCCCGGTCGGGTCGGGGCCGAACCTCGCGGTGGCGAGCAGGCGTCGCCCGGCGGGCGTCAGGTAGGGCAGGTCGACGCCCTTGGGGCGGCCGGGGTCGCCGGGGCTCCGCGGCCGGACGGGCCCGGTGGTGCTCACCACTGCTCCTCCTCCTCGGGCAGCGAGACGTGCCGCTGCCGGACGGTCTCGACGACGCCGGCCCGCAGCGCGGTGAGCCGCAGCTGCCCGGCGTAGCGGCCGGCCGCCGTCCGGACGTCCCGGACCTCGGGTCGGCCGGGCGAGGTCCGGTGCCCGCCGGAGCCGTCCTGGGCGGCCTCCGGGGCGAACCGGATCAGGGCGACGGCGTCGGGGTTGCGGCTGAGCAGGTCCAACTGCTCGGCCGAGTTCAGCTGCAGCAGGCCCTGGCCGTCCTGGTCGGGACCGGCCGCGTCGGCGGCCCGGCGGATGTCGATGCCGAGCAGCCCGGCCGGGCCGCTGCGGGCCCGGTGCGGCGCGGCGAACGGCGGGGCGGGCAGGACGTCGTTGCGCCGCAGGTGGTCACGGGCCACCGCGAGCAGCTCGCGCACCCGCTCGGCGATCCGCTCCTGGGCGGCGTCGCCGGCGTGGCCGCGCTCGACCGCGCCCCAGTAGGGCTCCAGGGCGGTCAGCGTGGCGTCCGTGAGGTCGCCGGCCAGGGTCGGCACCAGGTCGGGACCGCCCTTGGCCTCCCCGCGCTCCAGCCAGCGCGGGCCCGCGGCGGCGGTGCCGGGCAGGGGCCCCGCCGGGCGGACGGGGTCGGCCGTCCGGGCCTCCTCCCGCCGCTCGCTGCCGCCTCCGGAGGGGACGCTGGTCCAGTCGTACTCGTCGGGTTCGTCCGGTTCGGCCGGCTCGTCGCCCTGGTGGTGGTCGTCCCGCCCGTACGGGGTGGACGCGTCGTTCCCGGGTTCGTCGTCGGCGGTGCGGCCGAGCCAGTCGTCGTCGCTCTCCGCCATGGCCTCGGGCGGGTCGGCCCCGAGGTCGCGGGTGGCCTCCTCCTCGGCGGCGGTGACCGAGGCGCGGAGCACCCCGACCACCGACAGCGCCGCGTCGGCGCAGTACCGGCGCTCCTCGACGGCCCAGAACTCGCGCAGGGCGCGGGCGAGGAGCTCGTCCAGGCTGTTCAGTCCGTCCTGCAGCGGTGTCACACCGCGTTCCAGGCCCCAGCGCTGGGCGTGGTCGTGCCAGGTGCGCAGCAGCAGCCAGCCCCCGAGCCCGAGCCCGGCCGGCAGGCCGAGCGCGCCCGCCCAGACCGGCAGTCCGGCCGCGCCGGCGGTCGCGGCCGCCACCGCGGCGCCGAGGAGGGCGGCCACGCCGAACCGGCCGGCGTCGGAGGCCCGGCCCGGGCCGCCGGGCAGCCGGGTGACGGCCCGCAGCATGCCGAGCACGAGCAGCACCGGGACGGTGAGCGCGGCCGGCAGCGCCGGCCAGGTCCAGAACCCGCCGAGCGCGCCGGCCAGCCCGGTCAGGGCCAGCACGCCGGAGCCGGGCGGGTCGGGCGGCAGCGGACGGTCGGGTGGCGCGGCCTCCCGCAGCCGGTCCAGTTCGGCGATCCGCGGGGCGTTGGAGAGTGGCTGCACCTGCTCGGCGAGCAGCGACAACTGCTGCTCCACCGAGCGCAGCGACAGGCCGTCGCGCAGCAGCCCGAGGGCGAGGCTGCGCAGGCTCTCGCCGATCTGCTCGCCGGTGGTGGTGGCGGGATCCACGGCGACGCCCAGCCGGGCGAGCCTGGTCGCGGACTCGGCCGCGGACTGAGCGCCGACGGTGCCGCCGTCGCTGCGCAGCACCTTGCCGATCAGACTGCCGTAGCGGTCGAGCGCCGACCGGGCCCGGTCGAGCGCGGACTCCAGCTCACGGCGGCCGGCCCCGTTGACGAGTCCGGCCGGACTGCCGAGGGTGACCAGTTCGGCCTCGGCGTCCGACAGCGCGTCGACGACCTCGTGGCGCACCCGGGAGGTCTCGCCGCCGTCGACCGGCCGCCCTGGGGTGCCGGTGGTGGAACCGGCGACCAGACCGGCGAGGGTGGTGGGCAGGGTGGCGCCGGTCAGGACGGTCGGACCGGAGGTGTGCGAGCCGGCGAAGCGGAGCAGCGCCTCGCTCCAGGCCTGGCCGCGGACCTCAGGGGAGAGGCCGTGCTCCAGGACGCGCAGGGCCGGGGCGGCCACGCCGTCGGGCAGCGAGCCGAGCAACTCCAGTGTCTCGTCGAACAGTTCGGGCATCGCGAGGACGTCGACCAGGACGGCCAGGGCCTGCGGGTCGGCGGGCCCGGCCTGGTCGGCGGCGCCGTGACCGGCCTGGAGGTCGCCGGCCCAGAGCAGGCCCGCCTCGGGGGCGCGCAGGGTGGCGGGGCGCACCAGCCGGCGCTCCGCCGGGAGGTCCTCGTCGGAGCGGGCCGGGAGCCCGCCGACCAGGAGGCAGAGCACCCGCACCCGGCCGGGCGTGCGGTAGCCCATGATCTGCTCGAACCGGGTGCGGTGCTCGTCCAGCCCGGCGGGGGTGTCGACCACCAGGAAGCGCTGGTCGTGCGGTTGGACCAGGCCCTGCGTCGCGAGCCGGGCCGAGACGGCCGCCCGCAGCACGGCAGGGTCCTCGCCGGCGAGTTCGGCGGTGCGCAGATCGAGGTGGACGACCGGCGCGGACTGCGACAGGGGAGTGCTCAAGCGGGCTCACCGCCCCGGCGCTCCGTGCTGCCCGGCTCGCCCGGCTCGTCCCACCAGGAGGTGGAGCGCGGCTCGTCGGGGAACTCCCGCGGGGGTTCGCCCCGGGCGGCGGACCGGTCGGTGCTGCGGTCGGTGCTGCGGTCGGTGTCCCACCCGGTGTCCCGGTCGCTGCCACGGTCGGCGCTGCGGTCGGTGTCCCACCCGGTGTCCCGGTCGGGGCGTCCCATGAACCCGGTGTCCGGGGCGGGCTCCTCCCGCCGGTCCGCCGGCCGGGGGGAGGGCTTCGTCCAGTCGTCGTCGTACGCGGCTCCGGCCCGGTCGGCCCGGTCGGCCCGGTCGGCCCGGTCGGCGCGCGACTCGTACGCGGCTCCGGCCCGGTCGGCGCGGCCGGCCCGGTCCTCGTACGGGTCCCGCTCCCCGCCGGCGGTGCCGTGGCGGTCGTCGTCGTACGGGTCCCGCTCGCCGCCGGTGCGCTTCGGGGCGGGCTCCCAGCCGCGCGCGCGGCCCCGGCCGTCGGGCCGGTCGGCCGGGCGGGCGGTGCCGAAGTCGTCCTCCTCCCGCACCGGCGGGACGCGGGTGCCGTACGCGTCCTCCTCGGTGTCCTCGACGGCGCGCGGGGACAGCTCCCCGCGCTGGATGACGTCCAGCAGCGTCTCCAGGTTCGGCTGGACGGCCCGCTGGTCGCCGAACTCCAGCTTCAGCGCGGCCGGCAGGGTGTCCGCCCAGAACTGCCAGAGCGGGCGGAACCAGCCGTCGACCCGCTCCCCGCCGATCTCCCGGCGGGACCGGAGCATCCGCAGCTGCTGCGGGGCGATCTGCTCGACCAGCCGGACGAACAGCGGGTCCGGCCGGCTGGCGGAGCGGGTCAGCCCCGCCGGGCGGGCCGCCATCAGCCGGCTGCAGTAGTCCTCGACCGTCCGTTCGTCGTCCAGCACCGTCCAGCGCTCGTAGGCGCGCAGCAGCTCGGCCCAGCTGGAGACCCCGTTCTGCTGCTCGCCGAGCCGCAGCCGCACGCCCGGCACGTCCACGCCGCGGTCGCGGAACAGCCGCAGCCGGATCAGGTGCGGGGAGTCCTCCGGCCCCTCCAGCACGTCCACCTGTCCGTTCCAGAGCAGGCTGAGCAGCCGGTGCAGGATGAGTCGGCGGTCGGCCTCGGTGGAGACCAGCCAGTCGTCGCGGTGGCCGAGCCGCTGGCGCCAGCGCAGGACGTCGTCGCTCTGCTCGTTCTCCTTCGCCTTGGCCCACTGGCGCAGCATCTTGCGGGCCTCCGGCACCTGGGTGAGGCTCATCTCGCTGCGGAACAGCACGACCGTGATCGACTGCGTCTCGACGCCCCGGAACTCCGCCCGGGCGTCCTTCGGCAGCCGCAGCGCCTTGCGCAGGAAGTCCTCCACCTCGTCCGCGGACTTCACCCGCGGGTACGTCACCAGAGCCTTGAGCGGGCCGGTGCCCTCGGGCACGAACCCGGCCGGCAGCAGCCCGGCCAGCTTGCGGCCGAACTGCTCCAGCGCCTCCTTGCTGACCTGCTCGGCGTCCTCCGTGCTCCCGGCCGCCGCGGCCAGCAGCACCCCCATGGCGGGCAGCAGCGGGCGCTCCTCCAACTGCTCCCCGCTCTCCGCGAAGAGCCGCTTGACGCCCGCCTCCACGGCGGTTTTCACCTCGCCGACCGCGTTGCCGGGGTTGCGCCGGCTGAGCGCGTTGGCGGAGCGCCACTCCTCGCCGCCGACCAGGCGCATCAGCAGCGCGGCCTCGTCCTCGGTCTCGGGCAGGCCCTCGCGCGCGGTGAGGCGGGTCACCAGGTCGTCGTAGAAGTGCTTGAGGTCGCGCTGCGGCGGCAGCAGGTAGGAGACGCCGGTGCGGTCCTCGTAGAGCGTCTGGGACTGCTCGGCGAACGCCCTCGGCTCGTCCCGGGCGTGGTTGCGGAAGGCCGTGGCGAGCCGGCCGACCTCGGCCTCCAGCGCGCGGGCGGTCGGCTCCCAGCGCTGCTGCTGGCTCTTCCAGCCCTCGTGCCACAGCTGCCGGCTGCGCCAGCGGTACCAGGCGTCCTGGGCCCGCAGCACGGCCTGGACCTCGTCGTCGCCCCAGCGCGGCTGGGCGAGCCCGCCCATGCGGCGCCGGATCCTCGGGGCGGACGGCGGCTGCTCCCGGGTGCCCGGCGGCAGCGGGGGCGTGTGGGTGCGCTGGTCGAGCAGGCCGAGGAAGCCGAGGCGGGCGAGGTCGTTGCCGTCCTGCGGCACGCCCCGCACGATCCGCTGCACGGTGAACGGGTCGACCTTCGCCAGCAGCCGGTCGACCGCCCTGCGGGGCGCGAAGTCCTTGGCCATCTCGGCGGTGCGGACCGCCACCTGCCGGGCCAGGTTGGCGAGTTCGGACTGCATGTCGCCGAGCCGGGCGGCCAGCCCGGCCTCGATGGCCGAGCTGCCGCGCGGCTCGGGAGACGGCGGCTGGATCTCCAGGGCGGGCCGCAGCAGGAGCTCCTCCAGGCCGGAGTCGGTGAACATCTGCTTCACCAGCTCCTCGGCGGAGTGGCCCGGGCGGTGCGTGCGGTCGTCGAGCTGCTGGACGGAGGCGCGCAGGATGCGGCCGGATACGAGCGAGGCCAGTTCGTCCACCGGGGCGGTCATCGAGGCGACCAGGCTGGTGGAGACGCCGCGGCGGCCGATGCCGGACGGCGCGGTGGCGGCGCGCTGCGTGCCGCGGTTGATGAAGCTCGCGGCGAAGGTCTGGTAGTCGTCGTCGGCCCGGGTGCGGGCGGTGCGGCCGTCGCCGAGCTCGGTGCCGATCAGCGACATCACCAGCGACACCATCGAGCGGCGCAGGTCGTCCGGCCGGATGCCGGCGGTGCGGTTGAACAGGAAGGCCGTCGGCAGGATGCCGGTGCGCAGCCGGATCGGGGCGGTGTGCGGGTAGCGCACGCGCAGCGTCAGGTCCTCGTCCAAGTCGCCGAGTTCGGCTCCCTCGACCGGGGCGTTCTGCTCGTCGACCAGGCGGAAGAGGTCGACCAGGGCGCGGGCCGAGTTGAGTTCCGCCTCCCGGCCGCCGCCGCTCGCCGCCGGGAACGCGGAGGGCATCACCACCAGCGGGTAGATCTTGACGCCGTCGAAGCCCTTCTCCCGGAAGGCGTGGTTGATCAGGTACAGGTAGTCCAGGAAGATCCCGGCGCCGGTGCCGCCCGCGACGGAGAACGCCACGAAGACGTCGCAGCCGGAGACCGGGCCGCCGCCGAGCTGGCTGAGCACCCCGCCGGAGCGGGCGAGCGCGTCGATGGCCTGCATCAGCGGTTCCAGGACCGGGTCCAGCCCGCCGCGGAGGGTGCCGAACAGCCCGGCGCGGCCGACGGTGGGCAGCTGGCCGGCGCCGTTCTTCAGCGGTACGACCCGCGGCTCGTTGTTGCGGGGCGGCAGCCAGGCGGCCGTCTCGTCGGGCAGGCTGGCCCGCAGCATCTTGGTGACGTCGGGAGAACTGTCGAAGTTCGGCAGCAGGTCGTGGGTGGAGCGCGAGGTGCGGCTGAAGACGGGACGCAGCGCCGGGGCGGCGGAGGCGTGCGGCAGCCTCGACAGGTCGGTCTCGCTGAAGTCGGCGTAGACGAACTGCAGGCAGTCCGGCAGCTGGTAGGGGGCCATGGCGCCGAGGCCGGTCAGCGCCGTGCCGTCCGGCCCGCAGAGTTCGGCGCGCAGCCGCCGGTCCAGCTCGGCGCCGACGAGGCCGCCGGTGCCGCCCAGGCCGACGAAGAGCATCGGCTGGAAGATCTTCATGTGTTCCGCCTCCATCCGGCCGCGCGGTGCGGCCGGTTCGGGTGTGGGGTGGGGCGAGGTGGACGTGCGTGGGGTGGGCGTGGGTCGGGGTCGGCGTGGCTGGGGCGGGCGCCCGGGTCAGAGGTAGTCGGAGGACGGCGTGGACGGTCCCGTCGCGAACGGCCGTTCGTCGGATCGCGGTGGTGGCAGGGTCGGCCCGGTGCGGCGGCCCGCGCCGAGGCCGAGGCTCAGACCGTCGGCGAGCGGAACGGGGGTGTCCGCGCTCAGCCGCGAGGGCGACCGGCGGCGGATCTCCAGCACCGCGCCGCCGTCCTGGCTGCGCTGCACCCGGTACGTGCCGCCGGGCCGGCGGACGATGCGCGGGTGCGGCCCGCCGACACCGCTCACCTCGAACTCGTACCAGCCGCGGGAGCCGGCGGACGCGGTGTGCTTCCCGATCTCGCGCCCGCCGTCGTCGAGCAGGAGCAGCTCCAGCCCGGCCGGGGTGCTGCGGTCGCGGGTGATCCGGCGACGGACCAGCAGGCCCAGCACGGCCAGCACCACGACGGCGCCGGCGAGCGCCAGGGCCCACCACCACTGCTCCAGGAAGGTCGGCGGCGGGGTGACGGTGAGGGAGAGCGGGCTGTCGACCAGCACCCGGTCCCGGTCGGAGGTGTCGACGACGGTGACCTTGCCGCCCACCGTCACGCCGTCGTCGCCGAGCAGCCGGCCGAACGCCTTGGCGCTGCCCACGGTCAGGGTGACGTCGACCGTGCGCGACTCCTTGGGCGCCAGCGTGACCGAGCCCGGGGACACCGTCAGCAGGCCGGCGGCGAGGTCGGTGACGGCCGGGCGCAGGGTGTGCGGCACCGCGTCGTCGTTGCGCAGGGTCAGGGTGCCCCCGACGCCGTCCCCGGGGTGGGCGCTGGCGCCCCCGTCCAGCGAGAACGACGCGGTGACCAGCGGCACCGCCGGGGAGACCACCGAGGCGGCCGGGCGGTTCTCGTCGGCGGCCAGGCCGGAGGCGGTCAGGGTGCCGGAGGCGGTGATCCGGCCGGTGGCGCCGGCGGGGACGGTGACGGTGCCGGTGAACGTGGCATCGCCGCCCTTCGCGTCCGGGGCGGCGCCGTCGTCGGCCAGCGGGACCGGGACGGACGGGAAGCCCTCGCCCGCCAGGACGGCGGTGACGCCGAGGTCCTTGAGGTCCTGCTGGTCGGTGATCGCCAGGCCCTTGCGGGTCTGCAGCTTGAGCGTCACCACGGCCTTCTCGCCGGCCCGCGGCGACGGCGGGGTCAGCGTGATCGAGCTGTTCAGGGCGCCGCGCCAGAGCACGCTGACGCTGGCCAGCTGGTCCCGGTGCCCCTCGGGGGCGTCCAGGTGGACCCGCCAGTCGCCCGGCACCGGGTCGGTGATGCGCAGCGACTCGACGCTCTGGTCGCGGCCGGAGAACTCGAACGTCGAGTCGGGGTCGGACCCGGGCCCGGTGATCTGCTTCCCGGAGGGGTCGAAGTACGTCGCGGTGACCTGCGGGTCGCCCTTGTCGACCACGATGCTGCCGACGGTGGCGAGCGGGGAGATCCGCACCGGCAGGTCGGCCGGCGGGTGGCCGGTGTTGCCGGGCTCGGCGCGCAGGCAGTGGGCGGCGGCGAAGGCGGCCTCCAGCGCGGTGCCGACGGCGCCCGAGTCCTGCACCACCGAAGCTCGGGGCCTGGCGCCGGGCAGGCTGACGCAGCCCTCCTGGAAGCCGCCGGCCGCCATCCGGTCCAGGGCGGCCCGGTCGATCTCCGCGCCGAAGCCGAGCGGCCAGATCTGGATGTTGGCGGCCTTGGCGGCGGCCAGTGCCCTGGTCAGCGCCTCCTCGCCGGCGGCCGCCCGGTGCGCCGGGTCCCCGTAGGCGGGGCTGTCGCTGACGTCCAGCTTGCCGTCGGTGAGGACGAACAGGACCCGGGGGACGGCCGGGTCGGTGCCGTCACCGAGCCGGCCGACGCCCTGGAGAACGGCGTTCGGGAAGTCGGTGCCCTGGCCCTCGTCGGGGGCGCGGCTGTGCAGCTTGGCGATGCAGGTGCCGATCCGGTCGCGGCCGGCGGCGTCGAGGACGGTCGGCGGGCAGACCTCGTCCACCGGGTGCTGGCCCGCGTTGTCCGCGCTGGCGAAGCCGAACACGCCCACCGTCGAGGCGGGGTGCACCTCGCCGAGGGCGATCCGGACGGCGGCGGCGCGCTCGCGTTCGAGGTCGGCGGGCTTGAGGCTGCCGGACTCGTCGACGGCGACGGCGTAGTTGACCGGGCCGATGGACGCCGACGGTGTGCCGGGCGCGGCCGCGGGCGCGGGATCGTCGGCGGCGGCCGGGCCTGTGGGCAGGCCCGTGGTCAGCAGGGCCGCCGCCGCGACGACGGCCGCGGCGCGACCGAGGCGGTGGCGCGGCCGCCGGGGCCGGGCCGCGGCGGCCGTGGCGCGCCTGCGGGAGGGCCCGAGGGACAGGTGGTGCACCGTCATCTCCTCTGGATCAGGGTGCGTGCTCCCGGCCGACCGGTGTGGCCGGCCGGGGAGTCGGCGGGTGGGGGCAGGAGGGTGCGGTCAGGCGAGCAGCAGCCCGGCGGTGGTGAGGGCGGCGCCGGGCGCGAGGCAGCCGACGCCCCAGCGGATCCAGCGGTACTTGGCGGCGAGGATGGTGCTGACGTCGACGGCCTGGACGAGCAGCCAGCCGACCGGGTCGCGGCCCGCCGCCGCGACCCGGTCGGCCAGCGCCGTCCGGCCCTCGGCCGGCAGCAGGTCACCGAAGTAGGTGACGCCCTCGTGATCGCGCTGGGTGCCGGTGCGGGGCAGGATCGCCCGCACCAGCGCCACGGCTCCGGCCGCCCAGAGCGCGCCGCCGAGGGCGAGCAGGACGGCGGCGAGGCCGGTGGGCCGGCCGTCCGGCCAGCTGCGGCCGAGCAGCAGGGCCGGCAGGCCGAGGGCGGCGGTGAGCAGGATCGAGGCCTTGGTGTCGGCCCGGCCGATGTCCTCGCGGACGGCGGCCAGCAGGCGGTCCGCGACGAAGCGGGCCTCGTCGGGGGCGGGTGCCTGCGGGGACGGGGATGTGGTCGGGGACGGGGACGTGGTGGAGGTGGCGGCGGGGGGCGGTATCGGGGGCACGGTGGTGGTGCGGGGGTCGGGCACGGCTCACCACCCGCCGTTCGGCGACCAGGGCCGGTCGTCGTCGCGGGCGTCGTCGGGGGCGTGGTCGGGGTCGTGATCGCGGCGCCGGCCCCGGTCGCGGTCCGGGCCGTGGTCGTCGGTGCGCGGGGTGCCGGTCCGGTCGGTCCGGAGCCCGGGGGCGTCGCGGGCCGGGGCGGGTTCCCAGTCGTCGAAGGCCTCGCTGGGCCGGCGTCGAAGCCGGGTGTCGGCGGCGGGCCGCTGCGGCGGAGCCGGGTCGGCCTCCAACCAGGAGGGCGTGTAGGGGCGTTGGCCACCCGGACGGTCCGTCCGGTCGGTTCGGCGGTCGTCCGGCTCGGACCACCGGTTCTCGCGCCGCTCCGTACGGCGGTCGTTCCGGTGCGCGGCCCCTTCGTTCCGGGCGTCGCCGGGGCCGTCCGCCCTGGTGCTCCGATCGTCCCGGCGGTCGTTCCGGCGGCGCTCGCTCCGGTTGGTGTCGCTCCGGTTGGTGTCGCTCCGGTGGTCGTCGCTCCGGTGGTCGTCGTGGCGGTCCGACCGGTCGTCCCAGCTGCTGCGGCGCTCGTCCCACCGGCTGTCGTTCCAACCGTCGGTCCAGTCGCTGTTCCGGTCGTCCTTCCGGTCGTCGTCGCGGCTGCCGTCGCGATCGTGCCGGCGGTCCGACCGGTCGTCCCGGTGCTCGTCCCAGTGGCCGTCCGGGCCGTCGTCGTGCCGCCGGCCGGGCGGCAGCTCGCGGCGCGGCGGTGCGGGCCGCACCGGCGGTCGGCCGAAGCTTCCCTCCACCCGGTACGCCCCGGTGCCCAGCAGCTCCCGGACCTGGCTCTCCAGCTCGGCGGACTGGATCACCCCCTTCTCGACCAGGTCCAGGGTGTGGTCGAGGAGTTCGCGCCGGTCCTGGCGGGCCTCCTGGCGCAGCAGCTCCATGAAGGCCCGGGCCTCCGCCGGGTTGTCGGCGAGCATGAAGCAGATCTGGCTCCACTCGCCGCCTTCGAGCATCACCCGGAACTTCTGCATCCGCAGCTGGAGCAGCTCACCGCTGTGGTGTTCGCCGGCCAGGTCGTGCGCGTGCTCCCGCTCGGCCATCGTCCCGCGGTGGTCGTCGTCCCGGACCTGCTCGGCCTGCGCGATCGCCTTGCGGTCCACCGTGAAGCGGATGTACAACTCGGCCCGCAGGCCGAGGTCGTAGCCCAGGTCGTCCCACTGGCCGTTGCGGCAGGCGGACTTGACGGCGCGGTCGGCCTCGGTCGCGGCGGTGATCGGGTAGCCCGCGCAGACCCCGCGCAGGCGCTCGGTGAGCGGGGCCCGCATCCGGACGGCGACGTTGGTGACCTGCTCGTCCACCACCTTGAGGTAGTCGGTGACCGTCCACTGGATGTCGGCCTCGACCTCGAAGAAGGTGGTGCCGCCCGCGGCCGGGACCTGCAGCGACACCCGGGTCATATGGGTGCCCCGCGCCACCTCGCAGACCGTCACCGGCCGCGCCATGAACGGGCGGCCGACGTGCTCGCTGCCCCGCGCGGTGATGATGCTGTGGCCGCCGTTGCGGTAGAAGAGCACCTGGGCGACGCCGGCACCGGGCTGCGGGAGGCCGCCCTCCGGGCGCGGGTACTCCTTGAGCAGCGGGCCTGCCGGGTGCACCGAGGAGGCGCCGCCCCGGCCGGGGGACTTCCGGCCCGCCTTCGGGTCGTCCGTCATCGTTCGTCCTCCTCGGTGTCCCTGCGCTGCCGGTCCGTGCGCTGTTCGTCCGTGTGCCGCCGGTCCGTGCGGTTCGGGTCGGGGGCGGTACGGCTCCGGTCCGGACGGCCGACGGGGGCGGGCCGGGCCTCGGGGGCGGGGCGGCCCTCGGTGGCGAGGTGCCAGAGGCGGCGGGCCGCCGCCTTGTCCAGCGGGGCGTCGGGATCCTTCATCATCCGGCGCAACAACCAGTCCAGGAGCTGCCGTTCGCGGTCCCCGCCGAGCAGTGACGGCAGCAGTGCGGCCAGGCCCCGCCCGGTGTCCGGCCCGCCCTCCAGGCCGCCGTCCTCCTCGGGGACGGCCCCGCGCAACCAGTACTCCAGACAGTCCGTGGCGGCCTCGTGGGAGCGCGGGGTGCGCAGCGCCGTCCACATCAGGTCGGCCAGGGCCCGGACCCGGTCCGGCCGGGTCACGGCCAGGGCCAGCGGCAGCGGCCAGTCCAGGTGGTCCGCGAGGTCCGGCGAGGCCTCGCCGTCCCAGACCTCGCCGACCGTGGTCACCGCCAGCCGGACGATGGTGAGCAGCCCCAGGTCCTGGTGCGGCACGCGGCGGTCGGCCGTCCAGTCGGCGATCCGGCGCAGGACCGCCCGGTCGTCGGGGCCGGACAGCAGCCGGACGGCGCTGTGCGAGACGAGCGGCGCCTGGTCGTCGTGCTCGTCGGTGCCGATCCGGGCCAGCCGGTCCAGCGCCTCCTCCACCGGGGCGATGTGGCCGAAGCCGAGGGCCATCGCGGCGGTCCAGCGCAGCCGCACCGAGTCGGACCTCGTCCAGTCCCGGACCAGGGCCCGGACGGCGGGCCGGTGGCTCTCGTGCCGGGCGGTCTGGTCGAGCACGGTGGCCGCGAAGGCGCGGCGCTGGGTGGCGGGGGCGGTGGCCATCGGGCGGACCAGCTTCTCGTAGCCGGTGGCGAAGTCCCGGGAGCACAGCTCGCCCGAGGCCAGCGCGGCCCGGACCCAGACCTCGGGGCGCGGGTCGTCGGCGAGCAGCCGCATCCAGCGGATCACCGGTTCGCGGGCCGGGTGGTGGCGGTCCCAGACCTCGGCGAGGACGGCGGCGGGCAGGGCGGCACCCCGGTAGCGGACGATCCGGGCGGGTGCGCCGACACCGGCCGTCTCCACCTCGCCGTCGGTCAACTCGGCCCGCAGGAAGGCGAGGTCGGAGGCCGGGTCGTCGCAGAACAGCGGCCGGGCGGGCGCGTTGGCGGGATCGCGGGCGACCGCGAACTCCCAGGTGAGCAGGTGCGCGGCCTCCGCGACGGTGCTGTGCGCCGAGCCGTTCAGGACGGCGAGGGCGATCCGGGACGCGGTGGGGTGCAGCACGGTGGCGGCCGAGCGGCCGCTGTCCCCGGCGGTGTCGGCGATCTCGCGGTCGGCGCCCGCGAACCACTGCTGGGCCTGCTGCGGGGCGAGGCTGGCGCAGCCGTCCAGCAGGTCCTGGCGGGTGAGCCGGCCGAGCACGTGGGCGGAGACCAGGTCGGCGAGCAGCTCGGCCTCGGCGGGGCGGAGGTCCTCCAGGCCGACGGCGGCGCGCACCTCCGGGTCGTCGACCAGTTCCTCGGCACGCCCGAACGCGTCGGGGTCGGTCCGGAACGGCTCCCCGGTGGACCCTGCTGCGGACCCGGCGTCGGACTCCGCGTCCCGCTGCTCGCCGTCCGCCCCGGCGGGCTCCGCCGCGAGGCGCTCGGCCAGCCGGGCCCGGAGCAGTTCCTCGGTGGGCGCCGGCGGGCAGATCAGGCCGTACCGCCCGGCGAGCAGCGGGGCGGCGGTGGGGCCGGCGGCGACCACCAGGACCGCGAAGGAGTCCCGGGCGACGAGGGCGGCGGCGAGCGCGTCGAGTTCGAACTCGTCGGGCGGCAGTACCGTGCGGCCCCCGCCGGACGGGAGTTCGAGCAGGTAGCCGCGGTCGCGGTGCTCGCCCTCGGCGACCACGGTGGTCAGCCGGGGCACCCGGGTGTCCGGCGCGATCCGGGAGACCCGGGCGGGCGGCTTCTCGCCGACCGCCCCGCCGGGCTCCGCCCCGGCCGCGGGCTGGGCGGGGCCCGCCTGGGTCAGTTCGTCGAGCAGCGCCAGCGCGGTGCACGTCCGGCCGGTGCCCGGGGCGGCGGCGAGCACCAGCACGCGTTGGCGGCGCAGCGCCCGCTGGAGGCCCACGTACCCCTCCGGGTCGCGGTAGATCCGGCGGACCCGGCGCAGTTCCGCCTCCGGCACCGGGCCGCTGACCGCGCCGACCGCCTGCCGGCCGTCCAGGCTGAGGTGGACGTCGCCGATGTGGGCGCGGTGGAACACCGAGCGGTCGAAGAGGTTGTGGTCGCCGCCGACCTGGTAGGAGGACCGGGCCGAGCGGTGGGCGCGGGAGGTGGCGGCCATCCCGGTGGCGGCGCCGCCCTCGTCCTCCTGCTCGTCCAGGAGGCGGTCGCGGCTGCGCTCGCGGAAGCGGCCGGCGGCGCGCTCGCGTTCGGAGCGCTCCTGCTCCTCGCCGTCCTGTTCGGCGCGCCCCGGCTCCTCCCGGTCCGCCTCGGCGCGCGGTGGATCGTCCCCGGTGCGCACCGGCTCGTCGCCGGCCGCCGGCTGCGGCCCGCGGTCCCGCTCGGGGCGGTCCGGCCCGGGGCGCTCCCGGTCGGCGCGGTCGCGCCCGGGGCGGTGCTCACCGCGGCGGTCCCGGTCGCCCGGCTCGCGGCCGCGGTCGTGGTGCCCGCGGTTCTCGGGCCCGCCGGCCCGGGGCTCCGGGCGGGCCTCCGGCCGCCGGGCGGCGCGCTCGCGCGGCTCCTCCGCCCTGCGCTCGGCGGGTGCCTCGGTGGTGCCGGCGGGCTCAGCCACGGCGGTCTCCCTCGGTGGTGCGGCCGATGTGGACCGGCGCCTGGTACGTGTTGTCGTGGTGCACCGAGAGGTCGCCGGCGACGGTGGTGCCGTGGGGCAGACCGGTGGCGACCGGGTCCGCGGCGGGCCCGCGGCGGGGCTCGGTCCGGTGCGGGGCGCTCCCGGCCGCGTGGTCCGGTGCGCCCGTCGTCCCGCCGTCGGCCGTCCCGCCGCGAGCCGGCTCCCCTGTGGTCGGCTCGTCGGCGGGCGGCCCCTCGGCGGACGTGCCGCCGCCCTCGGGTACCGGGACGGGCCGTGGCCTGCCCGGTAGCCGGAGCCAGGCGTGCACCCCGCCGTCCTTGAGCCGCAGTCGCGCCGGAGCGTAGTGCTCGGGGTCGACGAAGCGGCCGCCGTGGCAGACGACCTCCCGGTACAGGGAGTCGGAGACGACCACCACCAGGTCGGCCCGGTCGCGTTCGAGCAGCCGGCGCGCGGCGTCCGAGTCGGTGAGCCGGCAGGCGAGGTCGACGGCGTGGCCGCTGATCCCCTGGGCGTCGTGGGTGACGGGGCCGACGTGCAGGCCGATCCGGAGCCCGAGCGGCATCCGCAGGTCGCGGTTGTCCTGGCGCAGCTGCTCGTGCACCTCGGCCACCCAGACGCCGATGATCCGGGCCGGCGGGACGGTCGAGGCGATGGCCGCCAGGATGCCGTCGCCGCGGTCCTCGCGGTGGACGAGCCGGGCCGGCACCCCGGCCCGGGCGAACGCCCGGTCGAGGACGGCGTAGAGCTGCCGACGCATCCGGGTCTTGCCCTGGTCGTCGTAGGACCCGGACCGCCGGACGTCCACGCCCACGACCAGCTCGTACACCGCGTCGACTGCCTGGTCGTCCACGTCCACCCCCATGGTTGTCTCTGCCACGTCGTCAGAATCGCCTGCCGCGCGCCGGGTTGTCTGTGACCGTTTACATGCGCCGTGCGGTGACGCCCGGCCGCGCCTCAAGTGCGCCGTCGCGCCTCCGGCCGCTGCTCGGCCGGTCCCCGCGCGAGCAGCAGCAGCGGGGCGGGGGCGAGGATCTCGACCTGCCGGGTGCCGGTGCGCACCAGGCCCTGGTCGCGCAGGAGTCTGAGTGCCTTGGCCACCGCCTCGCGGGTGGCGCCGACGGTCGCGGCGAGGTCCTCCTGGGCGAGGTGGACGACCGCGGCGGCGCCGTCCCGGCCCGGCCGGGAGGTGGCGTCGGTGCCGGAGAGCTCCACCAGGCGGCGGGCGAGTCGCTGGACCACGGTGAGCGAGGCGAGCGCGGACCGTTCGCGGTCCGAGTCCCTTAGCCGGGAGGCCAGTTGGGTCATCACCTGGCTGCCGACCCGGGGGCTTTCGGCCAGGAACCGGCGGAAGCTGTCGCCGGGAATCACCAGGGTCTTGACGGGCCCGAGCGCCTGGACCGTCGCACTGCGCGGTCGCTGGTCCAACGCGGCCAGCTCGCCGATGAGTTCACCCGGTCCGCGCAGGCCGAGCACGAGCCGGGTCGCCCCCCGGTCGATGGCCGTGAAGACCATGGACCAGCCGGCCAGCACCAGCAGGACGTGCGTGGACCGGTCGCCCTCGGAGAGCAGGTGCTGCTCCGGCCGGAACGTCCGCTCGGCCCCGAGCGAGACCAGGGCTTCGAGATCGTGGGCGGTGAGTGTTCGGGCGAAGGGCTGGTCGCCGCCGAGCAGACCCATGTCACCTCCTGGTCCTCACCAACCGTCTTGATCCGCTCCGACGTTGGGAGATCGTAGACCTGCCGGAGGAGGAATTTGGCCGAATTTCTCGCGGCGGGAGCGATGTGGTGCTGGAGGGATTCACGAGGCTGGTGTGACATCTCCGCGAGGAGTCGGCGGTGCCCGGGCCGTACGGCGAACGGGCAGGTCGGCAAGGCGATCGCGGGAAGAGCGGCGCGGTTTGGGACACGATTCAGACATCTCTTGGCAACAGTGCGGTGTACACGCTCGATGCGCCGTCGTGCGCCCCCGCGCACTGCGCCCCGGGGGGCGTCCGGCGAACCGGCCGGGTGGTCCCGGTCATGCCGGGTGGCCAGCGGCGGCGGGCGGGTCGGAGGTGGCCTGCGGGGCCGGGTGGGCGGGCCGTCCGACGGCCTTCTCCACCGTTCCGGCCAGTCGAGTCCGGTCCCTTGACACGATCGGCACAACTTCACCACTCTTGGCCCATCGCCGAGCTGGTGTGGACGACTGACCCATGGTCATTCATCTCAGCTGATGGCGTTGTTGCCAGCCAGTCATCGAAGGAGGTGTGTGCCATGAAGAAGATCGTCGTCCGCAAGGCCGGCCCGGTTCGCCTCACCAGCGCGGCCCGTGCGCTGTACCTGCCGTGGTCCTGCGCCGTGCAGAACTGATCCATCCCCCCGGGCAAGGGGGCACACGGTGCCGGCCGGACCCACGTGCGGCCGGCACCGCTCCACCTCGCCCCTCCGCCTACCTCCCGCAGGAGGATCCGTGCACTCCTCCACGGACAGCGGCTCCGCCGCCCCGGGCGTCGACCTGGACCGTGCGGTGCCACTGCGTCGCCTCGTCTATCTGCAGGAGGCCGACGAAGTCACCATCGGCAGCCCGGAGACCGACACCTACGCCGTCTTCCCGCCCGACGGCGCCGAGCTGGTCCGGATGCTGGCCGACGGCCGCACGCCCCGCGAGGCCGCCGAACGCTACGAGGCCGCGCACGGTGAGAGCGTCGACATCGCCGACCTGGTCGAGGCCCTCGTCGAGCTCGACCTCGTCCGCTCCGCCGGGGAACCGGTGGGACCGGACGGACCGGCGGGCGGTGCCACCCCGGTGCGCTGGCAGCGGCTGGGCCGGCTGGTGTTCAGCCGACCGGCCTTCGTCGGCTACGCACTCGTGACGGCCCTCGCCGTCGCCGAGATGATCCGGGTGCCCCGGCTGGTCCCGCGCGTCGACCACATCTTCTTCAGCTCGTCCTACACCCTCGTCGTGCTGATGCTGTTCGTCGGCCAGGTGCCGCTGCTCGCCCTGCACGAGGCCTTCCACGCGCTGGCCGGACGCCGGCTCGGCCTGCGCTCGCGGCTCTCCGTCGGACGCCGGCTCGTCTACCTGGTCCTGGAGACCTCCCTCGACGGCCTGGTCGGCGTGGAGCGGCGGAAGCGCTACCTGCCCATCATGGCCGGCATGCTGGCCGACACCCTGGCGATCGCCGTGCTCACCCTCGTCGCGGACCTGACCCGTGACACGAACGCCGGCGTCGCGTCGATCTGCCTCGCGATGGCCTACGCCACCGTACTGCGCCTCGCCTGGCAGGGGTTCTTCTACCTGCGGACCGACCTCTACGTCCTGCTCAGCACCGTCCTGGGCTGCGTGAACCTGCACGCCGCCGCGGCCGACGTGCTGCGCAACGCCGTCCGGCGCGGCACCGGACGGCCGCCGCTGGACCTGTCCGTCCACCACCCGGTGGACCGCCGCGTCGCGCGCTGGTACGCCTGGCTGATGCTGGTGGGCTACGTGTTCACGCTCACGATGTTCGCCGGGGTCGTCGTACCGACGGCCTACCGGCTGCTGCACGACATGTGGCTGCGGCTGACCGGCCAGGCCTCGCTCGCCGGCCGGCTCGACTCGCTCGCCCTGATGCTGCTCAGCGCCGCGCAGACGGTGGCCGTCCTCGTGCTCGCCGCCCGCGAGCGGCGCGCCGCCGCCTCGGCCTGACGCCCGCCCCCGCCCGTGCGCGGCTCGCCGCCCCGGCCCGACGCCCGAACCGACCCCTCTCTCCTGCGCCACCGCACGAAAGGCAGCTGTGTCATGGCCGAGCACCGCCACTACTGGGTCCGCGCCGCCGGGCGTCCCGCCCGCGCCGACGCCCGCGAGCGGCTCGACCTGCCGCCCGTGCTCTCCCTGGTGAACGCCAACCGCCGGCTCCGGGGGCCCTACACCGCCGTCGGCGCGATCCTGCGCGCGATCGTCCCGGACGCGCTCGCCCGCTGCCCCGAGGCCGTCACCGGGCACGACATCGAGATCCTCTCCACCACACCGGAGTTGCGCGACCTGGTGCCGGCCATCCGGGAGACGCTGACCTCGCTGGCGGTGCCCAAGGAGCGCACCCGCTTCTACTCGGCGCTGCGCACCCTGCGGATCGCCCACGGCCTGGTCGAGTTCCTGGAGGCGTACCTGCGCGCGGTCGGTTCCGCCCCGCGCACGCTGATCGTCGACGACGCCCACGCGGCCGACCCCACGGACGCCGAGTTCCTCGCCGTCCTGCTGCGGCGCGTCGATCCCGCGCTGCTCACCGTGGTGGTCACCACCGGCGACGAGCCGCCCGTGAGCCCGGCCGGCCTCGGCAGCGAGGACCTGCCGACCGCGCTGGCCGCGTACTGCACGGTGGTCGGCCCGGTGGTTGCCTCGGTGGTCGTCCCGAGGGGGGAGGGCGGCGCGCCGGACCAGGGGCGGCCGGCGGGTTCGTCGCCTTCGTCGCCTTCGGCGGGTTCGGCGGGTTCGGCGGGTTCGGCTGGCGAAGGCCCGGCCGGGACGCCGTCGGCCGCCGTGCTCGGCCGCCGGCACATCGACGGGGACGGCGTGGGCGACGACCCGGACGAGCTCGCCGCCTACCTGGCCCTGCCGCCCACCGAGCGCGCCCGGCTGCACGACCTGCGACGGGCCGAGCTGGAGACGGCCGGGGAGTCCTCGCTGCGGCTCGGCGCCATCGCCTGGCACGCGGAGCACGGCAGCGACCCGTCCGGCGTCGGGGCGGACACGCTGCGCCACGCGCTCGACCACTGCATGGACCTCGGCTACTACCACGCCGTCCTGGACCTCGGCGAGCGCGGCCGGCGGCTGGTCACCCACGAGAGCCACCCCACCCACTGGTGGGCCTTCACCACCAAGATGACCACCTCCTTCGCCGCGCTCGGCCTCGCCGAGCAGGCGCTGCCGCTGTACGACGAGGCCCGGGCGCTCAGCTCCTCGCCCGAGGTCCACATGCAGGCCGCGTACGCCACGGCCATGCTCCACACCCGGCACTTCGGCGCCGACCGGCGCGACCACCAGCTGGCCCGGAGCTGGGTCAACCAGGCGATCGCCTTCGCGAAGTGGCACCCCGAACCCAAGGAGCGCGAGGCGCGGGTCGTGTTCAACCGCAACGGCCTCGCGCTGATCGAGGTCCACCAGGGCCGCCTGGAAGCCGCGCTGGAGCTGCTGGACGCCTGCATCGCCCGGCTCGACGAGACCCTGGAGGAGCACGAGCACGCGCTGCACCGCTCCGTGCTGCGCTACAACCGCGCCCAGGTGTACGCGGGCCTCGGCCGCCACACCGACGCCGTCGCCGACTACACGGCGGTGATCGAGTGCGACCCCAACTACGCCGAGTACTACTTCGACCGGGGGATGCTCTGGCGCGACCTCGGCAGTCCGGAGCAGGCGCTGGCCGACTACGACCGCGCCATCCGGCTGTCGCCGCCCTTCCCGGAGGCGTACTTCAACCGGGCCGACGTGCTGGCCGAACTCGGCGAGACCGAGGCGGCCGCGGCGGACTTCGGCTACGTACTGGAGCTCGACCCGGCCTTCGCCGACGCCCGGCTCAACCGGGCCGCCCTGCTGTTCGAGGCGGGCGAGCACGAACGCGCCCTGGGCGAGGTCGGGACCGGATTGGCGGCGACTCCGGACAGCCCGCAACTCCTCTGCCTGAAGGGTCAGCTGCTGGCGGCCGAGGGCGACCCCGCGGCGGCGTCCGAGGCCTGCCGGGCCGCGCTCGCCGCCGACCCCGAGTACGCCCAGGCGTGGGCCCTGCTCGGCGAACTCCGCTACGAGGAGGGCGACCTGGACGGCGCGAGCGCCGACCTGGCCCGTGCGGTCGAGCTCTCGGCGGACCCGGGCATGCGGTTCAACCTGGCCGTGGTCCACCACGACGCCGGACGCTACGGCGAGGCCCTCGGGCTGCTCGACGAGGTGCTCGGCGCGACCGAGGACGTGGACGCCCGCTTGCAGCGGGCCCGTTGCCTGATCGGGCTCGACCGGGCGGACACCGCCAGGGCCGACCTGCTCGCCTGCCTGGAGGCCGACCCCGGGTCCGCGGAGCAGGTGTACGAGCTGATGCCCGACCTGGCCCGGGTCTGAGCGGGGCGGGGTCTGCGCGGGGGCCGTTCCTGAGCGGGCCAGTTCTTGATCCGGCCATTCCTGATTCGGCCCGTTCCTGAGCGGGCCCGCCGGTGCCGCCCCGGCCGCCGATGCCGCCCCGCCCACCGATGTCGCCCCGCCGCCCCGCCGCAGACGCCGGGCGGCGGGGCGGCCCCATGCCGTCAGTGCCGGAGCGCGGCGCGGCCCAGCTCGTCGCGCACCCGGGCGCGGACGTGCGCCACGGCGGGCGAGCCGGTGTAGGCGGCGGCCACCCGGACCAGCCAGGCCGCCTCCTCGTGGATGCCCGCCGCCACCGGGTGGGGTACGCACCCCTCGCCGGGGTGCCCGGCGAACCGGTGCCCGGCCCGGGCCGCCTCCAGGGCGGCCGCGATGGCGGCCGCCTCCACCACGGCCGCCAGCTCCTCCGCTTCGGCGGGGCCGACGGCCTCCGCCACCCAGTGCCGCACCTCGGGATGCAGATGGGGACGGAGGGCGAGCTGGCCGTCGCGGATCTCGATGATCCGCCGGTACAGCGCGAACTGGATGTCGCGGCGAAGCGGCCCGCCGGCGTCGCCGAACAGCCCGGTCTGGGCGGCGAGTTCGATCTCCGGTAGCGCCGTCCGCATCGCCGACCAGAGCGGACCGAGCCTGCGGTGATCGTGCCAGGCCCGGACGCGTCCGGCCCAGTCCGCCCAGCCGGACGCGGTCGCACCGGCGAAGCCGAGCGTCACGCAGACGGCGCCCGCCAGCGCGGACACTCTGCTCTCCGCGCCGTTCTCGTGGCCCGTGGCGAGGATGTTCGCCAGGTCGTGCAGGGTGTCCGCGGTCCACAGCAGGCCCGCCAGCGCGCTCAGTGCCATCAGGCGCAGGCCCAGCCGGAGGACTCCGCGCGGCAGGCACCGCGCGCAGCGCCCGATCAGGAAGCCGAAGACCGCCAGGCACCACGCGGTGTGGAGGGCGAACAACGTGACGTAGGCCGCCAGGACGGGCCGGCCCGCGGCGTCGACGCCGACCTCGGCGCCCCGTCGGACGGGCGAGGCGGCGAGGAAGAGGGCGACGCCCAGCAGGACGGTGACGGCCGTGAGGGCGGTCTGCCGCCGCACCGCGCGCCGCGCCGCCGCAGCCGGCCGGGTGGAGTACGCCATCATGGCCAGCGCGCCGGAGGCCGTGACCTTCAACTGGTCGGCCACCAGGGTGAGGTGGCTAGGATCGGGGAGCAGGGCGGCCAGCGCCGGACCGGTGGCGGGGGCACTCACCGCCATCCCCGCGCCGATCAGCGCCCCGCAGGCGTAGCCGTGGTGGAGCGCCGGATCGGACCGGCGTCCCCGGTCCATCAGGATCTTCCAGACCGTGCCCAGCAGTGCGACCGCACCGGCGAAGTACCCGGCGGCGTTGGCCAGCTGGTCACCCACGGCGGGCCGCGCCGGGCCGCAACGGCCGACCGAACACGTACCGTAACCGGACGACCTGGTCGGCGAGTTGGCCGACGGCGGTGGAGCGCGGCCGGTGCAGCGCGCGCTGTAGCGCGAGGGAGGCGACGAGTTCCGCCTCCTGCTCCATCCGCTGCGTGTAGCCGGACCGGCCGAGCACCCGGCGCACCAGGTCCTCCGGCAGCAGCGTCGTCAGCGCGGGCGACACGGCCGGGGCGGCCCCGGGGCCGCCGGTGTGCCCGCAGAGGAGGTGGCCGATCTCGTGCAGCACGATGTGCTGCTGGTGCAGCGCCGTGGTGTCGGCCGGATAACCGATGTAGTCCGCCCGGTCGGTGGTGATCAGCACGCCGCACGGCGAGTGCTCCGGACCGGAGAGCGGCATCAGTTCGATGGGTCTGCCGCGCCGCACGGCGAGCGCCTCGGTCAGCGCCGGTATGCCGAACGGTTCCGGAATCGGTATCGACTCCGCGACCCCCCGACATCGCTGCCAGAGCCCCTGCTCAACCCCACCCGGATACCCCACGATTCGCCCCCCTGGCGGTCGACCGGGAGGTGATACTACGGACGCGGCAACGCCGAGGGAATCCGCTTCACCATCTCGGAGCCGCCGCGGCAGCTACCGGCCGCCGGCCTCGCGGCGGGCGATCGCCTCGATCATGTCGCTGATCGTGCCGAGCCCTTCGGGGGAGAGGGTCACCGCGCGCAGCGCCACGTCCCGTACGCCCGCGTTGCGCAGTGCACCGAGCAGCGCCAGCTCCTCGGCGATCCTGGCACTCTGCCGGTCGTCGAAGAAGTACGTCGGCGGCACCTGGAAGAACTGCGCCAGCGCTTCGAGGTGACGCTTCGTCGGGTTGTTCCGGCGGCCGGTCCGGAGCTGCCAGAGGTACGTCGCCGAGAAGCTCTCGCCGGTCGCCTCCCGACAGGCCCGGGCGACCTCCTCGTGGCTGTACGGCTCACGGTCGGGACGGCGGACCACGTCGAACAGCCGGTCCAGCTTCGCCGCGAGCGTGGACGCACCGGAGTCCGCATCGGGCACGGCACACCTCTTCCCTCACCCCGGGCGCACGCGTCGTCCGTGCGCGGATCGACCTCTCGCGAACCGAGCCCCCAGTCTAGTTGCTCCCCCACGCGGGGCACCGGCCCGGAGAGCAGCCTCCTGCCGGAGCAGGTATGCGGCCCGAACCAGCCGCCCGGGCGCGAGGGCGCCGACTGATGACGAGGCGGTAAAAGGCGGCTGCATTGGTGGACCGCGACGAGACGGGGCGCCTTCCGATGTACCCCGGTGGACCTGTCGGCACTCGCACGCAGTGATGCGCTGCAAGGGTTGTGGACTGGCATGGTGTTCGTATGGGTCAGGGCGATTGCCTGCTGGGCGAGGAGTCGAGGCCAGCGGAGGACCGAGCTGCCTCCGACTGCAAGTCAGCGTGGTTACTGACTTCGGCTTGTCAGGGTGACGTTGGGGTGTCGAGGGTCAGGCCGGTGCCGGCTATGAAGCCGTCGAGGGATTCGGGGCGGTACTGCAGGCGTTTGAGCCGGTTGCGGACAATGGCCTCGAGTCGGTCGAGGGCCATGACGGCGAGGTTCGCCAGGCTGTGCTTGACGTGTGCCCAGACCCACTCCACCGGGTTGAGGTCGGGCGAGTATGCGGGAAGCAGGAACACTGTCAGCCAGGCCCGCTCGGCGATCAAGTCGCGCATGGCGTGGGAGACGTGGGTGTTCAGGCGGTCCCAGACCAGCACGATCGGCGCCTTGACGAGGTGGTGGACACCGTCGATCAGTGCGATGAAGTCACGTTCGCCCATGCTGCGGCGCTTCCCCTTGCCCGCGGGGTGGGTGCGCAGGCGGTGGCACAGCCGGGTGCGTGAGCCGGGGCGCATGGCGATCATCCCGGCCACCGACAGCCGTCCCGACCGATGGCCGCTGACCGTTACGAAAGGGGTGCGGCCTCGCCGACCCCAGGTGCGTCCTCTGGGCGGACGGCGGGTGAAGCCTGCCTCGTCCTCGAAGCAGATGTAGCCCCCGCAGGCCGCGCGGGCGCTTTTACCTCCGTCCAGGTCGCCTCCTTCCACGTGGTGACGGCCCGCTCGTCCCGCTCGGCCACCCGACGCGCGGGTACCTGCGGACTGAAGCCGAGCCGGTGCATCAGCCTCGTCGCCCCGGACACGCTGTAGGAAACGTGGAACCTTCGCCCGATCAGCGTGGCCACCCGCGCCGCGGTCCACACCTGGTCCTCCACCCAGCCGTGTGCGGCCGGGCCCTGGTCCAGGTACGCGGCGAGTTTCTCCAGGCAGTGCGGCGACAGACGGCACTGTGACCCACCCGGGCCGCGAGAGGACAGAGCCCGCACACGCCATCACGCCACAACTGGTGCCACCGGTAGGCCGACTTTGGGCTCACCCGCAGACGCCGTGCCACTTCCGGTGGCTTGATCCTCTGCTCGAGCAGCTCGGCTGCCTGCATCCGCAACGTCTCCCGGCGCAACCGTCCCGCAGCGGTCAGCCCGCCGCCATCCGCATCATGCTGGTGTCCTGGAACGGATCGGGTGTCGGTGGGCAGCGAGCCTCCTTGCCGTCGGAGTGCTAGAAGATCACCGACGCCGGGCCGCGGTCCATGGCCGCCCGGTCGGTCGAGGCCGAGGTTTCGGACTCTCCCGGCATGGCACGCCGGTGACCTTTCACGTGGTGCTGGCTTTGTGACGCTGTGCCGGGTGCAAGGGCCTCAGGTTGTTCTCGGCCGTGGTGAGGACACCTGCTGGGCCTTCGCGCGCCCTCACCACCGGGTGTCCCTTGATGACAAGACGCGAGCCGAGCTCGAACTCTCGCACGAGCGCCGCCGTCCACCCCTCGTGGTTCACCGAGCCGCAAAGACCACCACCTGAGTTCTGTCGTGGCAGGACTCTGAAGCTGAGGGCAGCCCAACTCGGGAAACGTCGAGGAGGGCGGGAGCAGCCCTGACAGAGCCGAGGTGAATCTAGCACTGCCAGATAGAGGCATGCTCGGGCGCGCAAGTTGGAAAGGTGTACGAGAGGAACCGGTGCGTGAAGCCCCCTACTGACTTCGGCTGGTCAGGGTGAGGTTGGGGTGTCGAGGGTCAGGCCGGTGCCGGCTATGAAGCCGTCGAGGGTGTCGGGCCGGTACTGCAGGCGTTTGAGCCGGTTGCGTACGAGGGCCTCGAGTCGGTCGAGAGCCATGACGGCGAGGTTGGCCAGGCTGTGCTTGACGTGTGCCCAGACCCACTCGACGGGGTTGAGGTCGGGCGAGTAGGCGGGAAGCAGGAACACCGTCAGCCAGGCGCGCTCGGCGATCAAGTCGCGCATGGCGTGGGAGATGTGGGTGTTCAGGCGGTCCCAGACGAGAACGATCGGCGCCTTGACGAGCTGGTGGACACCGTCGACCAGGGCGATGAAGTCGCGCTCGCCCATGCTGCGGCGCTTGCCTCTGCCCGCGGGGTGGGTGATCAGGCGGTGGCACAGCCGGGTGCGCGAGCCCGGCCGCATGGCGATCATCCCGGCCACCGACAACCGTCCCGAGCGGCGGCCGCTGACCGTCACAACCGGCGTGCGGCCCCGCCGGCCCCAGGTGCGTCCTCTGGGCGGACGGCGGGTGAATCCTGCCTCGTCCTCGAAGCAGATGTAGCCCCCGCAGGCCGCCCGCGCTCTTTTACCTCCGCCCAGGTCACCTCCTTCCACGCGGTGACGGCCTGCTCGTCGCGCTCGGCCACCCGCCGGGCGGGGACCTGCGGGCTGAAGCCGAGCCGGTGCATCAGCCTCGTTGCCCCGGACACGCTGTAGGAAAGGTGGAACTTCCGCCCGATCAGCGTGGCCACCCGCGCCGCGGTCCACACCTGGTCCTCCACCCAGCCGTGTGCGGCCGGGCCCTGGTCCAGGTATGCGGCGAGTTTCTCCAGGCAGCGCGGCGACAGACGGCACCGCGACCCACCCGGGCCTCGAGAGGCCAGAGCCTGCACACCGCCATCGCGCCACAACTGGTGCCACTGGTAGGCCGACTTCGGGCTCACCCGCAGACGCCGGGCCACTTCCGGCGGCTTGATCCTCTGCTCGAACAGCTCGGCCGCCTGCATCCGCAGCGACTCCCGGCGCACCCGTCCCGCGGCGGTCAGCCCGCCCCCATCCGCATACCTCACACACCACCGGATACAACCACCGCAGCGAGCCCGTCAGGCAATTCGGGACAGTTCACCCTGACGAGCCGAAGTCAGTATCAGAGAAACGGAGGCGGGGTGGGCCGGTCGGACCGTTTCGAAACCAAGAGCCTCGTTCGGCTCGGTCGGGCGAGGTGCGGCTGTCTGGTGCACCTTGATCGTTCGTTTCAGGCCCTTGACATGCTGTCGTGGTGCGATGATGTGCGGCATGGTGCTTCATGTGGGGGCGCATGCTCTCCGCAGACGACGGATGCAGCTGCGGGACAGTGCGGGCAGGGTGGCGGAGGGCGGGGACGCGGTCACGTCGTGCCTCCTGCTCTTCTATGCGGCGGAGTGCGCGCTCAAAGAGCGGGTGTTGATACGTAAGGGTCTTCGGGACACCTCACTCCTCGAACCGACTCATGATCTTTGGAAGCTGGCCAAGGATCTGGGGCTGCCACGGCGCCTCGGGGCGGCGCTGAGGGGAATGCAGAACTGTCGGACAGCAGGACAACCGGCGGTGAACGTGGCCATTGCCGATTTGCACCAGGCCTGGCGCTATGGTGTCAAACTGCATGTAGAGGACGAGAAGAGGGCTCGCGACCTCTTGGACGAACTCATCACATGGTGCGAGCAGGACTAGGGGGGCTGGGTCGTGGCGGAACTGGGAAAGCTGGAGATCATGGATAGCGGAATCGCGCCTCCCGGCCGTCTCTTCAGCTGGGTGGATGTTGATGATCACCTGACGAGACTGGCGACAGCTGGGGTATGGCCCGACTGGCTTGTCGCCGCAGATGGCTGGTGGGACTGCCTGGAGTTGGTGACCGCCAAAACCGTCGCGCCCGAAGCGGTCAAGAGCTGGCTGGACGAGGTATTCGGGACCGGGTCCGCAGGATGGGTCGATGGGGAACTGCTGCTTGGTCTCGATGACCCTCGCACCATGGAGTTCACCGGACTGAGAGTCGAACTCAGTATGGAAAGCGAGGACACCGGCGGCCGGGGGCGGCGTGTCCCGTTGCTTCGCGAGAAGCACATCACGCGCTATTTGGCCGAACCTCTCAGCAGGCCGATGGAGCCATTCTTCGCCGATGATGTGCAAGTCCTGGCGTTCCACTCCTTCAAGGGGGGAGTCGGCCGCACGGTGCATGCAGTAGCCGTCGCCGATAGGTTGGCCAAGAATGGTGGAAAGGTCCTGCTGGTAGACGCAGACCTCGAAGCTCCGGGCATTACCTGGATGCATACGGAACAGGGAGGGCAGTGTGACTTCTCCTACGAGGACTTCATTACCCTCCTCCAGGGTGCAGAGGGCCATGACTGGACCGGGGCGGTCGACGTCGCTGGGGCCTACCTTCCCAATCAGCAGGCGGGTCACTATCCGGGCGGCGGAAGCATCACGGTCATGCCGTCGAGCCGTCGGCCGACCTTGGTCCCGCCCCGGATCGAACCGGCGGATCTTCTCTCGCCCGGCCGTCCCGTGTACTTCGTGACTGAAGCGCTCGCGGCCCTGGGGGCGCGCCTGGGTGTCGACACTGTTGTCGTCGACCTCCGGGCAGGAGCGTCCGAGCTGTCCGCCCCAGTGCTTCTGGACCCCAGGGTCCAGCGCGTCTTCGTGACAACGTTGAGCCATCAGTCCTTGGCCGGAACGGAAATGTTGGTCCGTCAGCTCGGGCAAAAGGCGCCTGCTCTGCAAGGTGTGGACCCGGCTACGTCGATCATCATCACCCAGTACCGGATGGACGCTCACACGGTCCAGGTTGATGCTGCGCGTAGGGCGCTCTCGGCAGCCCTCGGCGCAGCGCTCGGCGGATCGGCCGCGACGGCCGACGACACCGATACCGTAGCCGTGGATACGGCCTTGTTTGCGCAGCCGGTCCTGAGCCCCTTCAGGGAGGAGTTGCTTGCGCTCCCCTCGTCCTGGGACGCGGTACTGGAGGTCGTCTCGTCGTGCGGAGTCGCTGATGGGCTCGAATCGATCCTTCCGGCACCTTCACTGCGCGCCGTAGCCGGGGCCGCACCCTTGGCGCATGCGGGGGTGGACTACGCGCAATTGCGAGGGAACCTGGCTCGTACCGCCGGCAACCTCGTCTACGCGGAACAGAGCGGCCTGTCGTCTGCCGGTGGGTTCCTGGTGACCGAACCGCTTCGTCGCCTGCTCGCCGACCACCGTACCGAGCTGCCCCAGGTCCTCGTCGTAGGGGCAAAGGGAGCGGGTAAGACATTCATGTACGCGAAGGCGTGCGCGGCGCGTACGTGGCAGACCTTTGCGGGACAGTCAGGGATCACTGGTGTGACGGTGGAAGCCCCCATCGTTCCTGTCCTGGAATCGGCAAATCTGGAGTCCACGGACTTTGAGCCGCAAGACCTCCGCGATGAATTCGCGGCGCAGCACGGAGATGGCGCCCACCTGGACATCACCGTGTCCAGTGCGGACCGGCTGAAAGCGGGCCTGGGAAAGCTCAGCGGTCAGGACGAACTCGGTTGGCGGAGTCTCTGGCTGGAGTGCCTTGCTGTGTCATGCGGACTGGAAGTCTCCGATGGCACGACTCCCGAGGAGGCGCTGATCAGCCTTGGTCGGCGGGCCAGGGCGGTATTTGTGATCGACGGCCTCGAGGATCTCCTGCAGAACCTTGACAGCGATGCTAAGCGCACGGCGCTGAGAGTTCTGCTGATCGACGTCCTCGGATGGCTTCGGTCGTTGCGTGGTCGACCCTTCGGGCTCGTGGTGTTCGTTCGCCGGGACCTCGTGACCGGGGCGGTTCGGCAGAACAGTGGTCAGCTGCTTGGTCGATTCAGTCACTATGCCCTGCACTGGAGTAAGGAGGAGGCGCTGAGGCTGGCATTGTGGGTGACCGCACATGCTGATGCCCTGCCCGAGCCTGTCCCCCTGTCCAGGATCACCGATCTTTCAGAGGATGAGCTGATCAATAGCCTCATCCAGGTGTGGGGCTGGAAGATGGGTAGCGAGAAGTCCAGAGAGGCGCGCTCCCACCTGTGGGTCCCCGCTGCTCTCGGGGATTTCAACGGCCAAGTGCAGGCGCGGGACGTCGTTATGTTCCTCGCGACAGCCGCGAAGAATTCGGAGCAGTACAACGACACGGTAGAAGATCGTGTACTCGTGCCGACCGCGATGCGGAAGGCGCTGCTCGAGTGCAGCAGAAACAAGATTGTTTCAGTGGGGGAGGAGGACAAGGAGATCGGCAAGCTGCTGGCGCACATGCAAGGCCTCGGCCACTCCGTCACGGTTCCGTTCGAGCTGGAACAGGTCGACCTGACCACGGCGCAGGCCGATCTGCTGATCGAGTCCGGCGTTTTCAGCAAGGGCCAGGACGGGCGCTTCTGGGTGCCGGAGATCTACCGGCATGGCCTCGGGTTCAACAGCGAGCGGCGTGCCAGGGTGCTCTGGTAACCGGCTGTGCTGTCCTGAGGGTCCCGCCCGTGAAGTGTCGGGCAATTGATCAACTGTGCCACGGCAGCTCTTAGGTGGTGGTCTTCACGGGCGAGGCGTCCATGAAGACCACCACCTATGCGGAACCCCGCTGGTTGTGGGTCGTGACTGGCAGCTGGTCTCGTGCGACCTCGCACCGTGAGGCGCGATCTGGGGGCGCCGAGCGAGACGGTGTCAGGGTGTGCAGTGCTGGCTTAGGAGGACTTGGCGATAGTCGTGTCCTCCCGGAGCAGCGTGGCGAACGCTCTCAGTTGCGCCTCCGCTCATGGCTGGAGTCGGTCCTGGGGGAGCGGGCCATGTGTGCCGCGAGACTTCGGAAGACCGCGAGGAGTTCGGTGGGCTTGACGGTCAGATCGAGGGCGTGCTGGTGGAGCCGGATGCCCTGGCCGTGCGGGCCGGCGGAGCCGCGCACCTCGTGTGCCCGGATCCGGCCCCGATCTCGTCCGAAGCGGTCAGGACAGTGACGCCGACGCGGTGGACATCGCCCTGGCCCGTTCCTCGCTCGCCGACTACGGTGATGTCAGGGTCGCCCACGGCGACTCCCTGCGGGCCGACCGCCACCCGGGGCTCGCTGCCGACCTGGTGCTCTGTGACCCACCGGTCGCCGCCGGGGACTGGGGCCGGGACGAGCTCCTGCTCGACCACCGGTGGGAGTTCGGCACTCGGTCCCGCGCGGAGGGCGAACTCGCCTGGCTCCAGCACGCGTACGCGTACGCGCACACCGCACCGGGCGGCCATGTGCTCATGGTGATGCCCGCCTCGGTCGCCTACCGGAAAGCCGGCCGGCGGATCCGTGCCGAACTCGTCCGCCGCGGCATCGTCCGCCAGGTCGTAGCCCTGCCCGGCGGGGTCGCCTCCGGTCACGTCCTGCCGATCCACCTCTGGACCCTGCGACGGCCGGAGGAGGGCGAGCCGCGTCCCGACAGCGTCCGCCTGATCGACCTGACCGAGAACAAGCCCGGCGGCCCGCTGCGGCCGACCGACGCATAGGTCGTCGATGTTCCACTGGTCGATCTGCTCGACGATGTCGTCGACCTCACCCCTGCCGTGCACCTGTCCACTGTCCGGCGCGACCTCGCCCACGAGTACGAACAGGCACGTTCCGACCTTGCCGACGCCCTTGCGGGGCTGCAGAGCCGGCTGCCCGAGCTGCGCCGCGGCGACGGTGCGGACCTGTGGGACGGAGCCACCGTCACCGTCTCCGACCTCATCCGGGCCGGTCTTGTCGAACTGCAGGACGGCGAGCTCGCGTGGTCGGCGGCCAGGTCGACCCCGAGTACCTCGACGGGTTCCTCCGCGCCGGTTCCAATGTCCGCCGCTCCACGTCCCAGAGCGGCTCCTACCGCCTCGACGTCAAGGGCGCCCGCATTCCTCAACGCGAACTTCCCGTCCAGCGGCGCTACGGCGCCTCGTTTCGTGTGCTGCTCGACATGGAGTGGGAGGCCACTCGGCTGGCCCGGGCTGCTCAGCGACTCGCTGAGATCGCGCGAGGGACTGAGTGCTGGAGATCTCGAACCTGGCGGTACGTGAGCCGGACGGCTGTGGCCGCTTGTGTCGCCGGGACGGCCCGCTGGGCCGCCTCCCCGGGGAGGCGGCCCAGCGGGCCGGGGGGACGGTCAGGCGAGGGTGCAGGTGGTGACGGTGAGGTCGGCGGGGCAGGGGGTGAGGGAGACGACCTGGAGGCCGGCGGCGGCGGCTTCGCGGCGCATGTCGGCCTCGGTGCGCTCGCGGGTGTTGGGCTCGCCGACGATCATCTTGATGACGTTGCGGAAGGCGGCGCCGGAGTCGTGCTCCGCGAGGGGATCGATGACCAGGAGGGTCGGGGAGCCGTCGGCGCCGGCGCTCATGGCGCGGCGGATGTTGCCGAGGATCTGGATGCCGCTCTCGGAACTCCAGTCGTGGAGGACGTTCTTGAGGATGTAGAGGTCGCCGCCCTCGGGCACCTCGCGGAGGATGTCGGCGGGGCGGTAGGTGAGTCGCCCGGCGAGGTCCGCGTCGCCCGAGGCGCGGAGTTCGGCCTCGGCCCGCCGACAGGTGTCCGGACGGTCCACGCAGACGCCCTTGAGGTGCGGGTGGGCGGTGAGGATCGCCTTGAGGAGCGTGCCGTTGCCGCCGCCGACGTCGATCACCGTGCGGACGTCCTCGAACGGGACGTGCTCCGCCAGGATCTTGCCGATCGGCCGGGCCCAGTCCTGCATCGCGAGGTCGAAGATCCGCGCGGTCTCGGGGTCCTTCTCCAGGTACTCGTAGAGCGGGACGCCGAAGGCGTGGGGCATGACCGAGGTGCCGGTCCGGACCGCCTCGGCCAGGCCGCCGGCGGCGGCCTGGGCGTAGAGGCCGCAGAGCAGCGCGGTCAGGTGCCGCATCGAGTCGGGGTGGTCGGTGCGGAGCAGCTCGGACTGGGGCGAGTTGGTGTAGCGGCCGTCCTCGTCCCGGGCGAAGATCCCCAGCGCCGTCAGGGCCGTCATCAGGGAGACCAGCGCGTCGCGGTCCGCGTCGACGGCCTTGGCCAGTTCGGCGGCCGTGGCCGGTCCGTCCGCGAGGGCGTCGGCCACACCCAGCCGAGCCGCGGCGCCGACCGTCGCGGACGTCAAGGATCCCATGACAAGACTCACCAGCGACGTTTCCATGGCCCCGTTCACTTCCTAGGCTTAGACGGCAGGTTGCGCATGACGGTTCGTTCGGCCGACGGTAATGCGGGGAGGCGCCGTGCGTCGCGTCGTTCAACTGCCCCGCCGTGAGACGGGAGTTCGCGGCCGGGCGGCGCCCGGGGATCCGGTCCGGCGCGCGGGGGCCACCAGTTGAACACGGCCGAATGTTCCGCTTGCGGTCGAAGGGACAAACCGGTGTCATGTACCGTCGATTCGAGGTGACTCCCCAGAGAAGGATCAGGCCGGAGACATGACGGATGACACGGCGTCGAACGGTCGCAAGGCCGGGGACGTGTCCGCGGAGGACATCAGGGCTTCGCACGCCGACCGGGACGAGGTCGTCGAGATCCTCCGCGACGCCGCGGCGGACGGCCGGCTCACGGCCGAGGAACTCGACGAGCGCCTCACGGTGGCGCTGAACGCCCGCACCTTCGGTGAACTGGCCGGGCTGACCCGCGATCTGCCGGTCGCCCCCCTCGCTCCGGTCGTCCCCGCGCCCGCGCCCGTTCCCGCGCCCCCGGTGCGGACGGGCCCGCCGGGCAAGGACATCGTGGAGATCAACCAGCGCTTCGGCACCCTGCGCCGGTCCGGGCCCTGGGAGGTCCCGCGTCGGCTGGACGTCCGCATGCACGGGGGCGACGTCAAGCTCGACTTCACCCAGGCGGTGATCACTCACGACACGCTCGACCTCGACGTCTACCTGAGCATCGGCGGTGACCTGGTCATCGTGGTCAGGCCCGGCATCGTGGTGGCGACCCACGACCTGGCCGTCGGGGTGGGCGACCTCAAGGTCCGCGTGCCCAAGGCGGCCTGGAACGAGCCGACGGAGCTCCGGGTGAACGTGACCGGGCGGGTGCGCGGCGGCGACGTGGTGGTGCGGTACCCGCGGCGGACGCTCGGGCAGTGGATGCGCGGGGAGAGCGCGCTCTGAGGTAGCGGTGGGAAGGACCGCGGTCCGGCAAGGGGCGGTGGTCCCGGTGAGGGCGGTGGTCGGCTCGCAGGAGCCGGCCACCGCCCCTTGCGTTGTGCGAGGAGGGTGTGCGAGCGCGCACGCATCGCGCTGGACCTGAATAGCCGGGCGATGGTATTCAATGGTGTCCGGTACCCGCGCGCACCGGTGGAACGAGTGCTGGATTCCTCGATTCCCAGGCGTGGTTCAAGTGTTCAACTGCCACGTTGCGCCGCCCAACAGGGGCTGGATACGTTCCTGTTGATGGTGGGCTCGATCATTTGCAGGTATTGAGAACTCTCGATTTTGCCTAATTTCCGCGGTAATCCCGCACCGCGGCTGTGCAGATCAGAACTGGCATATCCTCGGCAAGCAGGGATGGCGGAATTCACATGGCGAACGAAGAAAAGCTCCGCGATTATCTCAAGCTCGTGACGGCTAATCTGCGCCAGGTCCGCCGTCGCCTGGCTGAGGTCGAGGAGCGGAACCAGGAGCCGATCGCGATCGTCGGCATGGGCTGCCGCTTCCCCGGCGGGGTGCAGGGCCCCGAGGAGCTGTGGAGGCTCCTGGCCGAGGGGACCGACGCGATCGGCCCGTTCCCGCAGGACCGCGGGTGGGACCTGGAGAACCTCTACGACCCCGACCCGGACCACCCCGGCACCTCGTACGCGCGCCATGGCGGGTTCATGTACGACGCCACCGAGTTCGACGCGGGCTTCTTCGGCATCTCGCCGCGCGAGGCGGTCGCGATGGACCCGCAGCAGCGCCTGCTGCTGGAGGTGTCCTGGGAGGCGCTCGAACAGGCGGGCATCGACGCCGCCTCGCTGCGCGGCAGCCGGACCGGCGTGTTCGCCGGCGCCTACACCCAGGGCTACGGCACGGACCCGGCGGTGCAGACCGGCGGCTCGGAGGGCCACCTCCTCACCGGCATCGCGACCAGCGTCACCTCGGGGCGTGTGGCGTTCACCCTCGGCCTGGAGGGCCCGGCCGTCACGGTCGACACCGCCTGCTCCTCGTCGCTGGTCTCGCTGCACCTGGCCGCCCAGTCGCTGCGCTCCGGTGAGTGCTCGCTGGCGCTGGTCGGCGGCGCGACGGTGATCTCCAGCCCGTCCGTCTTCGTGGGCTTCTCCCGCCAGCGCGGCACGTCGGTGGACGGGCGCTGCAAGTCCTTCGCCGAGTCGGCGGACGGCTCCGGCTGGGCCGAGGGCGTCGGTGTGCTCGTCGTGGAGCGGCTGTCGGACGCCCGGCGCAACGGGCACAAGGTGCTGGCCGTGATGCGTGGTTCGGCGGCCAACCAGGACGGTGCGTCGAACGGTCTGACCGCGCCGAACGGTCCGGCGCAGCAGCGGGTGATCCGGGCCGCACTGGCGAACGCCGGGGTCCGCGCCGACGAGGTCGACGTGGTGGAGGCGCACGGTTCGGCGACCACGCTGGGCGACCCGATCGAAGCCGAGGCGCTGATCGCCACCTACGGTCAGGAGCGGACCGAGGGCCGGCCGTTGTGGCTGGGCTCGGTGAAGTCGAACATCGGGCACACCCAGGCGGCCGCCGGTGTGGCCGGTGTGATCAAGATGGTGCTGGCCCTCCAGCACGAGCAGCTGCCCGCGACGCTGCACGCGGACGTGCCGACGCCGCACGTGGAGTGGGCGGCCGGGGAGGTCCGGCTGCTCAACGAGGCGGCGGCCTGGCCGGCCGGCGAGCACGTGCGCCGGGCCGGCGTGTCGTCGTTCGGGATGAGCGGCACCAACGTCCACATCATCCTGGAGGAGGCCCCGACCGCGGACGGTGAGTCCACGGGGACGGACGAGCCCTCCGGTGAGGACGCGGACGAGGCGGACGCCCTGGACGAGCCGGCCGGTGAGGCCGGGGCGGTGGCGGTGCTGGAGCCGGCCGGGCCGGTGGCGTGGCCGGTGTCGGCGCAGTCGTCGGAGGCGCTGACGGCTCAGGCGGATCGGCTTCGGGAGTGGGTGTCGACGCGGCCGTCGGTGGATCCGGTGGATGTGGCGTGGTCGTTGGCGGCGACGCGGTCGGTGTTCGAGCACCGGGCGGTGGTGGTCGGTGGCGGGCGTGAGGAGCTGGTGTCGGGGCTGGGCGGCCTGGTGGCCGGGTCGGGTGCGGCCGGGGTGGTGTCGGGGGTTGCCCGTTCGGGTGGCCGGACGGCGTTCGTGTTCGCGGGTCAGGGTGCGCAGTGGGTTGGCATGGGCCGTGAACTGGCCGTGTGCAGTCCGGTGTTCGCGGCACGTCTGGCGGAGTGTGAGGCGGCGCTGGCGCCGTATGTGCCGTGGTCGCTGAGTGAGGTTCTGGCGGGTGCGCCGGGTGCGCCCGGTCTGGACGCGGCTGACGTGGTGCAGCCGGTGCTGTGGGCGGTGATGGTGTCGCTGGCGGCGGTGTGGGAGGCCGCCGGGGTGACGCCCGATGCGGTGGTCGGTCACTCTCAGGGTGAGATCGCCGCGGCCACGGTGGCGGGGATGCTGTCCCTGGAGGACGGCGCGCGGGTGGTGGCGGTGCGGGCTCGGGCGCTGACGAGTCTGTCGGTGCAGGGTTCGATGGTGTCGGTGGTGATGCCGTCGCAGGCGGTGCGGGAGATCGTCGAGGGCTGGGGCGAGCGCCTGTCGGTCGCCGCAATCAACGGCCCCGCTGCGGTGGTGGTGTCGGGCGAGCCGGAGGCACTGTCGGAGTTCGAGCGTGAGTTGGCGTCGCGCAAGGTGCTGCGGTGGCGGATTCCGGCGACGGACTTCGTGGCGCATTCGCCGGCGGTGGAGCCGTTGGAGGCGGTGCTGGCGACGGAGCTGGCCGGGATCGTGCCGCAGGCGGGCCGTGTCCCGATGATCTCGACGGTGACGGGCGAGTGGTTGTCCGGTACGGAGGTGGACGCGGGCTACTGGTTCGCGAACCTGCGGCGGATGGTCCGCTTCGAGGAGGCGGTCCGCACGCTGCTGGGTGGCGGTTACGGCTCGTTCGTGGAGGTGTCGACCCATCCGGTGCTGACGGCGGCGGTGGCGGAGACGGCCGAGGACGCCGGTGTCGCCGACGTCCTGACGGTGGGCACGCTGGAGCGTGACAATGCGGGCGCCTCCCGCCTCCTCACCTCGCTCGCCCAGGCCTACGTCGGCGGTCTCGCGGTGGACTGGAAGATGGTGCTGCCCGCCGCCGAGACGGTGGAGCTGCCGACCTACGCCTTCCAGCGCCAGCGGTACTGGCTCCAGGCCCCGGCCCGGACCGTCACCGTCGGCGGGGACGGCTCCGGCACGGCGGCGGAAGCGGAGTTCTGGGCCGCCGTCGAGGGCGGCGACCTGGCCCGGCTCGCGGACACCCTGGCGATCGAGGACCAGCAGCAGCTCAGCACCGTGCTGCCCGCCCTGGCGACCTGGCGCCGCCGCGAGCAGGACCGGTCGGTCACGGAGGCCTGGCGCTACCGGGTGACCTGGTCCCCGGTGACGGAGCAGTCCGCCGGTGCGCCCGCCGGTCGCTGGCTGGTCGTCACCCCGAGCGGCACCGCCGACGAGGCCTTGGCCCGGCAGTGCACGGCGGTCCTGACCGCCCGCGGTGCCGAGGCGGTGTCCCTCGACGTCCCGGCCGGGACGGTCGACCGGGCGGACCTCGCCGCACTGCTCGCCGAGGCGCTGCCGGACGGCGGGGAGCTGTCCGGCGTGCTGTCACTGCTGGCGACCGACGAGACCCCCCTGCCGGCCCACCCGGCGGTGTCCACCGGCCTCGGCACGACGCTCGCGCTCGTCCAGGCCCTCGGCGACGCCGGGGTGGCCGCGCCGCTCTGGGTCGCCACCCGCGGCGCCGTCGCGGCCACGCCGGGCGAGGTGCCGGCCGGTCCGGCGCAGGCCCAGGTCTGGGGCCTCGGCCGGGTCGTCGCACTTGAACACCCCGACCGCTGGGGCGGGCTGATCGACCTGCCCGAGGTGCTGGACGACCGGGCGGGCACCCAGCTGGCCGCCGTGCTGGCCGGCTGCGGCGAGGACCAGGTCGCCATCCGGCAGACCGGTGTGCTGGGCCGTCGCCTGACCCGCGCGCCGCAGCCCAAGGCGGGCCGGGACTGGACGCCGGGTGGCACCGCCCTGGTCACCGGCGGCACCGACGCCATCGGTGGGCACGTCGCCCGCTGGCTGGCCGACCGCGGTGCGTCCCGGCTGGTGCTGAGCAGCGCCGCGGGTCCCGCCGCTCCCGGTGTCGCCGCGCTGGCGGCCGAACTGGCCGCCCGGGGCGCCCGGGTGGACGTGCTGGCCTGCGACGCGGCCGACCGGTCCGAGCTGGCCGGCCTGCTCGACCGGATCACCACGACCGGCCCCGCGCTGTCCTCCGTCCTGCACCTCGCGGAGGCCATCGACAACCAGCCGGTCGAGAACCTCGGCCTCGCGGACCTCGCCGCCGTGCTCGCGGTCAAGGCGGAGGCCGCGCGGTGGCTGGACGAGCTGACCGCCGACCTGGACCTCGACGCCTTCGTCCTGTTCTCCTCGGTCGCCGCCGTCTGGGGCGGTGGCCAGCAGCCCGGCTTCTCCGCCGCCAACTCCTACCTGGACGCGCTGGCGGAGCGCCGGCTGGCCCGGGGCCTGGCCGCCACCTCGGTGGCCTGGGGCCCGTGGAGCGTCGGCGCGATGGGCTCCGGGGACGACGCGGCCCAGCTGGAGCGGCGCGGTCTGCGGCTGCTGGGCCCCGACCCGGCCACCCGCGCGCTGTCCCGGATCCTGGACGGCGGCGAGGCACTGACGACGGTCGTCGACGTGGACTGGGCGCGGTTCGCCCCGCCGTTCACGCTGCGCCGGCGCAGCCCGCTGATCGAGCACCTGCCCGAGGTCGCCGGGGCGCTGGCCGGCGACGGGCCCGACCCGGCCGTCGACCGGGAGGCCGGCACGCCCCTGCGCCGGCAGCTGGCCGACCTGCCGGCCGCCGAGCAGGACCGCGCGCTGGTCACCCTGGTCCGGGCCGAGGCCGCCGCGGTGCTGGAGTACTCCTCGCCGGAGGCCATCGGCAGCGGCCGGGCCTTCAGCGAGCTGGGCTTCGACTCGCTGACCGCCGTCGAGCTCCGCAACCGGCTGGGCGCCGCCACCGGCCTCAAGCTGCCCGCCACGCTGCTCTTCGACTACCCGAGCCCGGTGGTGCTGGCCGGCTACCTGCGGACCGAGCTGCTGGGCGACCGGACCGCGCACGCCGGTGCGGTCGCCGTCACCGGCCGGGCGGCGGTGGACGACGACCCGGTGGTCATCGTCGGCATGGGCTGCCGCTTCCCCGGCGGAGTGCGGAGCCCGGAGGAGCTCTGGGAGATCCTCGACTCGGGCACGGATGCGATCGGTGCCTTCCCGCAGGACCGCGGCTGGGACCTGGACGGCCTCTACGACCCGGATCCGGAGAACCCCGGCACGGCGTACGTGCGTCAGGGCGGATTCGTCTACAACGCGGCCGAGTTCGACGCCGGCTTCTTCGGCATCAGCCCCCGTGAGGCGCTGGCCATGGACCCGCAGCAGCGGCTCCTGCTGGAGACCTCCTGGGAGGCCCTGGAGCGGGCCGGCATCTCCCAGGCGGCGCTGCGCGGCAGCCGCACCGGCGTGTTCGCCGGTGCGAGCTACGCGGGGTACGGCCTGGTCGGGCCGGACGCCTCGGAGGGCCTGGAGGCGCACCTGCTGACGGGCACCACGACCAGCGTGCTCTCCGGCCGGGTGGCCTACACCTTCGGCCTGGAGGGCCCCGCGGTCACCGTCGACACGGCCTGCTCGTCGGCCCTGGTCGCGGTCAACCTGGCCAGTCAGGCGCTGCGTTCGGGCGAGTGCTCGCTGGCGCTCGCCGGTGGCGCGTTCATCGCCTCCACGCCGGACCTCTTCGTCTGGGTGAGCAAGCAGCGGGGGCTGTCCCCCGACGGCCGGTCGAAGTCGTTCTCGGCCGGGGCGGACGGCATGGGCATCGCCGAGGGCGCGGGCATGGTGGTGCTGGAGCGCCTCTCCGACGCCCGCCGCAACGGGCACCCGGTGCTGGCCGTGGTGCGCGGCTCCGCGGTGAACCAGGACGGCGCGTCGAACGGTCTGACCGCGCCGAACGGCCCCTCGCAGCAGCGGGTGATCCGGGCGGCCCTGGCCGACGCCGGGCTGACCACCGCCGACGTGGACGTGGTCGAGGCGCACGGGTCCGGCACGGTGCTCGGCGACCCGATCGAGGCCCAGGCGGTGATCGCCACCTACGGCCAGGACCGGCCGGAGGGCCAGCCGATGTGGCTGGGGTCGGTGAAGTCCAACATCGGTCACACCCAGGGCGCGGCCGGTGTCAGCGGTCTGATCAAGATGGTGCTGGCGCTGCAGCACAGGAACCTGCCGGCCACGCTGCACGCGGACGAGCCCTCGCCGTACGTGGACTGGTCGGCCGGGGACGTCCGGCTGCTCACGGAGTCGCGGCCGTGGGAGACGGACGGACGGCCGCGCCGGGCCGGGGTGTCCTCCTTCGGGGTCAGCGGCACCAACGCCCACCTGATCCTGGAGGAAGCCCCCGAGCCGGCGGCCGTCGAGGCGCCCGCCGGGGACGACCCGGCCCCGGCCCTCTTCGACGCCCCCGGCGCCGGCGCCTGGGTGGTGTCCGGGCGGACGGCGGACGGTCTGCGCAGGCAGGCGGCCCGGCTGGGCGAGTACCTGGCGGCCCGGCCCGGGCTCGACCCGGCGGACGTGGCCTGGTCGCTGGCGGCGACCCGCTCGGTGTACGAGTACCGGGCCGTGGTGACCGGCACCGACCGCGCCGAGCTGGCCGAGGGCCTGGCCGCGGTGGCCGCCGGGGAGCGCGCCCCCGGGGTGGTCGCCGGCACGACCGCGGCCACCGAGGCGAGCGAGGCGGTCTTCGTCTTCCCCGGGCAGGGCGCCCAGTGGGAGGGCATGGGCCGGGAGCTGCTGGGGGTCTCGCCGGTCTTCGCGGCCCGGCTCGCCGAGTGCGAGCGGGCCCTGGCCCCGCACGTCGACTGGTCGTTGACCGAGGTGCTGGCCGGTGCGGACGGCGCGCCCGCGCTGGACCGCGCCGATGTCGTCCAGCCGGCCCTGTGGGCGGTGATGGTGTCGCTGGCCGCCGTCTGGGAGGCCGCGGGCGTCACCCCGGGTGCGGTGGTCGGCCACTCGCAGGGCGAGATCGCGGCCGCGACGGTGGCCGGGATCCTGACGCTCGAGGACGCGGCCGAGGTGGTGACGGTCCGCAGCCGGGCGCTGTCCGGGCTCGGCACCGGCGGCGGGATGCTGTCGGTCGTCATGCCCGTCGCGGCGGTGCGCGAGGTACTGGCCCCGTGGGGCGACCGGCTGGCGGTCGCCGCGGTGAACGGGCCCGCCGCCACCGTGGTCTCCGGCGAGACCGAGGCACTGGCGGAGTTCGGTGCCGAGCTGGCGGCCCGGCGGGTGATGCGCTGGCCGATCCCGGTGACCGACTTCGTGGCGCACTCGGCCGGGGTCGAGGAACTGGAAGGCGTGCTGACCGAGCGGCTGGCGGGGATCCGGCCGGGGGCCGGGCGGGTCCCGCTGTTCTCCACGGTCGAGTGCCGCTGGATGAACGGCCCGGAGCTGGACGCCGGCTACTGGTTCGCCAACGTCCGCCGCACGGTGCGCTTCGACGAGGCGGTCCGGGAGCTGGCCGCGGCCGGGAACCGGACCTTCGTCGAGGTCTCCCCGCAGCCGGTGCTGACCACCGGGATCGCCGACACGATCGAGGACCTGGGCACGGCCGGCGTCCCGGTGATCACCGGGACGCTGGACCGCGAGAACAGCGGCCCGCGCCGACTGCTCGCGGCGTTCGCCCAGGTGCACGTCGGCGGCACGCCCGTCGACTGGCGCAGGGTCCTGCCCGCCGGGCGGCGCACCGACCTGCCCACCTACGCCTTCCAGCACCAGCGGTACTGGCTCACCGGCTCCCGCGCGGCCGCGCCGGTCGCGGCCGGCGGGGACGGCACGTCGTCGGAGGCCGAGGCCCGGTTCTGGGCCGCCGTCGAGGGCGGCGACCTCCAGCAGCTCGCCGACACGCTCGCCGTGGACGGACAGCGCTCCTTCGGCGAGGTGCTCCCGTCGCTGGCGTCCTGGCGGCGCCGCGAACGGGACCGGGACGTCACCGGCGCCTGGCGCTACCGGGTCGCCTGGGCCCCCGTCACCGACCCGGCCCCGGCCAAGCCGGCCGGCACCTGGCTGGTGGCCGTCCCGGCGCACCGCACCGGCCGCACCGCGGACCTCGTCGAGGCGTGCGTCCGCGCGCTGGCCGCGCGGGGTGCCCGGGTCGAGGTCGTCGAGGTCGAGACCGGGACGGCACGGCGCGAGCCGCTGGCCGCCGACCTCGCCCGGGCACTGCGCGACCCCGCCGTCGAGGCCGCGCCGCGCGTGACCGGCGTGGTGTCGCTGCTCGGCCTGGACGAGACACCGCTCGCGGAGCGGCCCGTGGTGCCGGCCGGCCTGGCAGCCGGCCTGGCCCTGCTGCAGGCACTGGCCGACGCCGCGATCACCGCCCCGCTGTGGACGCTCACCTCCGGGGCGGTCGCCACCGGCCCGGGCGACCCGCTGACCAACCCCGTGCAGGCGCAGGTCTGGGGCCTCGGCCGGGTCGTCTTCCTGGAACAGCCGGACCGCTGGGGCGGTCTGATCGACCTGCCCGCCGTGCTCGACGACCGGGCGGCGAGCCGCCTGTGCACCGTCCTCGCCGGCTGCGGTGAGGACGAGGTGGCGATCCGCCCCGCCGGAATCCTCGGCCGCCGCCTGACCCGGGCCCCGCAGCCCGCGCCCGGCCCGGACTGGACGCCGCGCGGCACCGTGCTGATCACCGGCGGGACCGGAGCGGTCGGCGGGCACGTGGCCCGCTGGCTGGCCGGCCGCGCCGAGCGGATCGTGCTGGCCAGCCGCTCCGGAGCCGCCGCCCGGGGCGCCGTGGCCCTGGCCGCGGGTCTGGCGGCCGCCGGGACGGACGTCGAGATCAGCTGCTGCGACAGCGCGGAGCGCGCCGACCTCGCCGGGGTGATCGACCGGATCGCCGCGGGCGGCCCGCCGCTGACCGCCGTCCTGCACACCGCCGGTGTGCTCGACGACGGCGTCCTCGACGGCCTCGACAACGACCGGCTGGCCAGTGCCCTCGCGCCCAAGGCCGCCGGCGCCGTCCACCTCGACGAGCTCACCGCGGACCTCGACCTCGACGCGTTCGTGCTGTTCTCCTCGGCCGCCGCCACCTTCGGTGGCGCGGGCCAGGCCAACTACTCGGCCGCCAACGCCTTCCTGGACGCGCTGGCGGAGCACCGGCGCTCCCGCGGCCTGCCCGCCCGCTCGGTGGCCTGGGGCCCCTGGGCCGGCGAGGGCGTGTCCGGCGGCAGCGAGGCGGCCCGGCAGCGGCTGCGCCGCAACCGCTGGGAGGTCCTGATGGACCCCGAGCTCGCGGTCAAGGCCCTGGGCGGCGTGCTGGCCGGCCCGGACACCGTGCTGACCGTCATGGACCTGGACTGGCCCGCCTTCGCGGCCGCGCCCGGCCAGGCCCAGATCCTGGATGTGCCGTTCCTGCGCGCCCTGCCGGACGCCCAGCGGCTGAAGGCGGCGCAGCGCACCGAGAGCGCCGGCGGACCGCAGGCCGAGGGCGAGCTGGCCCGGAGCCTGAGCGGCCTGTCGCGGGCCGAGCAGGACCGGATCCTGGTGGACACGATCCGCGACGAGGCGGCCGCCGTGCTCGGGCACGCGAGCTCCGACGACGTCGAGGCCGGGCGCGCCTTCAGCGAGCTGGGCTTCGACTCGCTGACCTCGGTCGAGCTGCGCAACCGGATCGCCACCGCGACCGGGCTGCGGTTGCCGACGACGCTGATGTTCGACTACCCCACCCCGACGGTGCTCGCCGAGCACCTGCGGACGGAGCTGCTCGGTGCCCTGGCCGGGCACGCGTCGGCGCTGGCCGTGCCGACGGCCGCCGTCTCCGACGACGAGCCGGTCGCCATCGTGGCGATGAGCTGCCGGTTCCCCGGCGGGCTCGACACCCCGGAGCAGCTCTGGGACCTGCTGGCGGTCGGCGGCGAGGGCATCTCCGGCCTCCCGCAGGACCGCGGCTGGGACGCGGAGGCGCTCTTCGACCCCGATCCGTCGCACGCCGGGACCAGCTACGCGCGGGAGGGCGGCTTCCTGCACCAGGCGAGCCGGTTCGACGCGGGCTTCTTCGGGATCAGCCCGCGCGAGGCGCTGGCGATGGACCCGCAGCAGCGGTTGATGCTCGAACTGTCCTGGGAGGCCCTGGAGTCCGCCGGACTCGACCCGGCCTCGCTGAGCGGCTCGCGCACCGGTGTGTTCATCGGCGGCTACTCGTCGAACTACGCGCTGGCCAGCATGCAGCTCGGCGGCCAGGACGGCGCCGCGCAGGTCGAGGGCCACCTGGTGACCGGCAACGCGACCAGCATCATCTCCGGCCGGGTCTCCTACGTCCTGGGCCTGGAGGGCCCGGCGCTCACGGTGGACACGGCCTGTTCGTCCTCGCTGGTGGCGCTGCACACGGCCGCCCGGTCGGTGCGGTCGGGCGAGTGCTCGCTGGCGCTGGTCGGCGGGGTCGCCGTGATGGCGACGCCGTGGGAGATGGTGGGCTTCGCCCGGCAGCGCGGACTGGCGGCGGACGGCCGCTCAAAGGCGTTCTCGGCCGCGGCCGACGGCATGGGCATGGGCGAGGGCGCCGGCATGGTGGTGCTGGAGCGGCTCTCCGACGCCCGCCGCAACGGGCACCGGGTGCTCGCGGTGGTGCGCGGTTCGGCGATCAACCAGGACGGCGCCTCCAACGGTCTGACGGCACCGAACGGTCCCTCGCAGCAGCGGGTGATCCGGGCGGCGCTGGCCAGTGGCGGGCTGACCGCCGCCGACGTGGACGTGGTGGAGGCGCACGGCACGGGCACCCCGCTCGGGGACCCGATCGAGGCGCAGGCCCTGCTGGCCACCTACGGCCAGGAACGCGCCGGGGAGCAGCCGCTGTGGCTGGGGTCGGTGAAGTCCAACATCGGGCACACCCAGGCGGCCGCCGGTATGGCCGGGGTGATCAAGATGGTGCTGGCGCTCCAGCACGAGGAGCTGCCGCGAACGCTGCACGTGGACGAGCCCTCGCCGCACGTGGACTGGTCGGCGGGTGAGGTGCGGCTGCTGGCCGAGCCGGTGCCGTGGCCCGCCGGGGACCGCCCGCGCCGGGCCGGTGTGTCGGCCTTCGGGATCAGCGGCACCAACGCGCACGTCATCGTGGAGGAGGCGCCGGCGGCCGTCGAGGCGGAGGAGGCACCCGAGGACCTCGACGCGGCGCCGGTGGTGTCGGGCGCCGGTGCGTGGCTCGTCTCCGGCCGGACGGCCGAGGGGCTCACGGCCCAGGCGGAGCGGCTGCACGACTGGGTGGCGGCGCGGCCGTCGGTGGACCTGGCGGATGTCGCGTGGTCGCTGGCGGCGACGCGGTCGGCGTTCGAGCACCGGGCGGTCGTGCTGGGTACCGGGCCGGCCGAACTGCTGGGTGGCCTGCGGAGCCTGGCCGCCGGGGCGTCTTCGGCCGCGGTGGTGTCGGGTGTGGCGCGGCCGGGTGCCCGGGTGGGTCTGGTCTTCGCCGGTCAGGGTTCGCAGTGGGTCGGGATGGGCCGGGGGCTCTACGAGGGCAGCGCCGTGTTCGCCGAGGTCTTCGACCGGGTGTGCGGGCTGCTGGAGTTGGAGTTGGGCGTCTCGGTCCGGGACGTGGTCCTGGGCGCAGAGGGCGTCGACGAGGCGCTGGCGCAGCAGACGCTGTACGCGCAGGCCGGGCTGTTCGCCTTCGAGGTGGGCGTCGCGGCGGTCCTGGCGGCCGCCGGTCTGACGCCGGACGCGGTGGTCGGTCATTCGGTGGGTGAGGTCGCGGCCGCTTATGTGGCCGGGGTGCTGGCGCTGCCGGACGCGGTGCGGCTGGTGGCGGCGCGGGCGCGCTTGATGCAGGCGCTGCCGGACGGCGGGGCGATGGCGGCGGTGAACGCGCCGGAGGCCGAGGTGCTGGCCGAGCTGGTGCCCGGAGTGGTGATCGCGGCGGTCAACGGCCCGGAGTCCGTGGTGGTTTCGGGTGAGGCCGACGCGGTGGACCACGTGGTGGAGCTGTGGCGGGAGCGGGGCCGCCGGGTGCGGCGGCTGCGGGTCTCGCACGCCTTCCACTCCCCGGCGATGGACCCGGTGATCGACGAACTCACCACCATCGCAGCCGGGTTGGAGTACCACCGGCCGAACCTGACGTGGGCGGGCGCGCTTTCGGGTGAGCTGGTCACCGAGCCCGAGGCGGGCTACTGGCCGGCCCAGACGCGGGGAGCGGTGCGCTTCGCGGACGCGGTGGCGACGCTGGCCCGCCAGGGTGTCTCAGTGTTCGTCGAGGTCGGTCCGGACGGGTCGCTCTCCTCGCTGGGCCCGGACATCGTGGCCGGTAGCGGGAGCGAGGGGGCGGTCTTCGTCCCGCTCCAGCGGCGGACCGACGAGAGCGTCACGAGCCTGCTGGCGGGGCTCGCCCGCGCGTACGTCAACGGTGCGGCGGTGGACTGGAGTTCGGTGCTGCCGACCGGTACGCCGGTCGAACTGCCCACCTACGCGTTCCGCCACCAGCGGTACTGGCCCAAGGGCGTGCAGACCCCGCCGAACGCCGGCGGGGACGGTACCGGCACGGCCGCCGAGGCGCAGTTCTGGTCCGCCGTCGACGGCGGGGACCTGGGCCGGCTCGCGGACACCCTGGCGATCGAGGACCAGCGGCAGCTCGCCGAGGTGCTGCCCGCCCTGGCGTCCTGGCGCCGCCGGGCGCAGGACCGCTCGGTGACCGCGAACTGGCGGTACCGGGTCGGCTGGGCGCCGGTGGCCGACCCCGCCCCGGCGGAGCTGGCCGGGCACTGGCTGCTGGTGGTCACGCCCGACCAGGCCGAGGAGCAGCTGACGCGGGACTGTGCGCGGGCGCTCGCCGCCCGGGGCGCGGAGGTGGTCACCATGGTGACCACGGAGACCACCGACCAGCAGCGGATGGCCGAGCGGATCGCCGCGACCCTGCCCGAGGCCGGAGTCGCCGGCGTCGTGTCCCTGCTGGCCCTGGACGAGACGCCGCTGCCCGGTCACCCGGTGCTGGCGAACGGCCTCGCCGGGACCCAGACCCTGATCCAGGCCCTCATCCTCCAGGGCGTCCACGCCCCGATGTGGGCGCTCACCCGCGGTGCGGTCGGTGCCACGCCGGACGAGGCGCCGACCAGCCCGGTGCAGGCCCAGAGCTGGGGCCTCGGCCGGGTCGCCACTCTGGAACACCCGGACCACGGCGGCGGGTTGATCGACCTCCCGGCCGAGTTCGACGAGCAGGCCGCGGCGCGGCTCTGCGCGGTGCTCGCCGAGTGCGGCGAGGACCAGGTCGCGATCCGGCCGGCCGGGATCTTCGGCCGCCGGCTCACCCGGGCCCCGCGACCCCGCGACGGCGCGGCGCAGTTCGTGCCGCGCGGCACCGTCCTGATCACCGGCGGGACCGGCGCGATCGGCGGCCACGTCGGGCGCTGGCTGGCCGGCCGGGGCGCCAAGCGGCTCGTCCTGACCAGCCGGTCCGGCGCCGGAGCGGCGGGGACGGCCGCGCTGGCCGCCGAGTTGGCGACGATCGGTGCCCAGGTCGACGTCTTCGCCTGCGACGCGGCCGAGGACGCCGCGCTGGCCGGGGTGATCGCCAGGATCGGTGCGGGCGGCCCCCCGCTGACCGCGGTCATGCACGCCGCCGGTCTGGCGCAGGCGACCGCGCTGGACGACGTCTCGGTGGAGGAACTGGCGACGGTCCTGGCCGCCAAGGCCGCGGGCGCCGCCAGCCTGGACCGGCTGACGGCCGGTCTGGAGCTGGACGCGTTCGTCCTGTTCTCCTCCATCGCCGCCACCTGGGGCAGTGGTCTCCAGGCCGGCTACGCCGCCGCCAACTCCTACCTGGACGCGCTGGCGGAGAACCGGCTGGCCCGGGGCCTGGCCGCCACCTCGGTGGCCTGGGGCCCGTGGGGCGGCGGCGGAATGACCGACGCGGAGGGCGCGGCCCAGATGACCCGCCGCGGTCTGCGCCTGATCGACCCCGACCAGGCGATCCGGGCGCTGGCCCAGGTGCTCGACGGCCGCGACCCGATGATGACCGTCGTGGACGTGGACTGGGCGCGCTTCGCGCCGCCGTTCACGCTGCGCCGGCCCAGCCCGCTGATCGAGAGCCTGCCCGAGGTCGTCGAGGTGCTGGCCGGGAAGGGTGGCGACACCGGTCCGGCCGAGTCGCCGGCCGGGAACGCGCTGGCACAGCAGCTGGCGGAACTGCCCCGGGTGGAACAGGACCGGTTGCTGACCGACCTGGTCCGGACCGAGGCCGCCGCCGTCCTGGGACACCCGAGCATCGAGTCCGTCGAGGCCGACCGGGCCTTCAACGACCTCGGAGCCGACTCGCTGACCGCCGTCGAACTGCGCGACCGGCTGGGCGCGGCCACCGGCCTGCGCCTGCCCAGCACCCTGCTGTTCGACTACCCCACCTCGGCCGCGCTCGCCGACCACCTGCGGGCCGGTCTGACCGAGGAGACCAGTCCGGCCCAGCCCGTGCTGGCCGAACTGGACAAGCTGGAGGGCATGCTCGCCGCACTCGCCGGCGACGACGAATCCACGCTGATCACGAACCGCCTCGAAGTCGTCCTTTCCAAGTGGAAGGAGGCTCGGGCACAGACCGCCGAGACCGGAGTTGCGGAGAAGCTCGAATCGTCAACCGACGACGAAGTCTTCGATTTCATCGGCAAAGAACTCGGAATCCACTGACTCGGCCAACGCCGCGACTTCTTCGACGAGGTGACGTAAGTGAGCGAAGAGAAGCTCCGCTACTTCCTCAAGCGGGTGACCGCTAATCTGCACGAGACCCGGCAACGTTTGCAGGAACTGGAAACGGCCGGTGGTGAGCCCATCGCCATCGTCGGCATGAGCTGCCGCTTCCCCGGCGGGGTACGCGACCCCGAAGCCCTGTGGGAACTGCTGGACGCCCAGCGGGAATCGGTGGCCGGACTGCCCCAGGACCGGGGGTGGGCCTTCGGCGACGCCGACGACCCCGGATCCGGCGCCGCGGAGGTGCAGGCGGGCAACTTCGTCTACGACGCCACCCAGTTCGACGCCGGGTTCTTCGGGATCAGCCCGCGCGAGGCGCTGTCGATGGACCCGCAGCAGCGGCTGCTGCTCGAAGCGGCCTGGGAGGCGTTGGAGCGGGCCGGGATCGACCCCGCGTCGCTGCGCGGTTCGGCGACCGGCGTGTTCGCGGGCGCCTCCGCCTCCGGCTACGGCTGGATCACGGGCAAGCAGGGCGAGCTCGACGGCCACGTGATGACCGGCAACGCCACCAGCATCCTGTCCGGCCGGGTGTCCTACACGCTGGGCCTGGAGGGCCCGGCGGTGACGATCGACACCGCGTGCTCGTCGTCGCTGGTCTCACTGCACCTGGCCGCGCAGGCGCTGCGCTCCGGCGAGTGCTCGATGGCCCTGGTCGGCGGCGCGTTCGTGGCGGCCACCCCGGTGCTGTTCACCGACTTCAGCCGCTCGCTGGGACTGTCTCCCGACGGGCGCTGCAAGACCTTCGGGGCCGGGGCGGACGGCATGGGCGTCGCCGAGGGCGCCGGGGTCGTGGTGGTGGAGAAGCTCTCCGACGCGCGCCGCAACGGGCACCGGGTGCTCGCGGTGGTACGCGGTTCGGCGATCAACCAGGACGGTGCGTCCAACGGTCTGACCGCTCCCAACGGCCCTTCGCAGCAGCGGGTGATCCGCGCGGCACTGGCCAGCGCCAAGCTGTCGACGGCCGACGTCGACGTGGTGGAGGCGCACGGCACGGGCACCCCGCTCGGGGACCCGATCGAGGCCCAGGCGCTGCTCGCCACCTACGGCCAGAACCGGCCGGAGGAGCGGCCGCTGTGGCTGGGGTCGGTGAAGTCCAACATCGGGCACACCCAGCAGGCCGCCGGTATGGCCGGGATCATCAAGATGGTGCTGGCGCTCCAGCACGAGCGGCTGCCGGCGACGCTCCACGTGGCGGAGCCGACCCCGGAGGTCGACTGGTCGGCCGGTGAGGTGGAGCTGCTGGCCGAGCCGGTCCCGTGGCCGGTCGGGGAGCGGGTGCGCCGGGCCGGTGTGTCGGCCTTCGGGATGAGCGGCACCAACGTCCACATCATCCTGGAGGAGGCCCCGACCGGGGACGCCGAGACGGCGGAGACGCCGGCCGGGGACGCCGACGAGGCGGACGCCCTGGACGAGCCGGCTGCGGAGGTGGCGGCGGCACCGGTCGCACCGGCCCTGCTGGAGCTCGACGGGTCCACCGCGTGGGTGGTGTCGGGTCGGTCGGCGCAGGGGCTGACGGCTCAGGCGGGCCGGTTGCGGGAGTGGGTGTCGGCGCGGTCGTCGGTGGATCCGGTGGGTGTGGCGTGGTCGTTGGCGGCGACGCGGTCGGTGTTCGAGCACCGGGCGGTGGTGGTCGGTGGCGGTCGTGAGGAGCTGGTGTCGGGGCTGGGCGGCCTGGTGGCCGGGTCGGGTGCGGCCGGGGTGGTGTCGGGGGTTGCCCGTTCGGGTGGTCGGACGGCGTTCGTGTTCGCGGGTCAGGGTGCGCAGTGGGTTGGCATGGGTCGTGAACTGGCCTTGTGCAGTCCGGTGTTCGCGGCGCGGTTGGCGGAGTGTGGGGCGGCGCTGGCGCCGTATGTGCCGTGGTCGTTGAGTGAGGTTCTGGCGGGTGCCGAGGGTGCGCCCGGTCTGGATGCGGCTGATGTGGTGCAGCCGGTGTTGTGGGCGGTGATGGTGTCGCTGGCGGCGGTGTGGGAGGCCGCCGGGGTTTCGCCCGATGCGGTGGTGGGTCATTCGCAGGGTGAGATCGCGGCGGCGACGGTGGCGGGGATGCTCAGCCTGGAGGACGGCGCGCGGGTGGTGGCGGTGCGGGCTCGGGCGCTGACGAGTCTGTCGGTGCAGGGTTCGATGGTGTCGGTGGTGATGCCGTCGCGGGCGGTGCGGGAGATCGTCGAGGGCTGGGGCGAGCGCCTGTCGGTCGCGGCCGTCAACGGCCCGGCTGCGGTGGTGGTGTCGGGTGAGCCGGAGGCGTTGTCGGAGTTCGAGCGTGAGTTGGCGTCGCGCAAGGTGCTGCGGTGGCGGATTCCGGCGACGGACTTCGTGGCGCATTCGCCGGCGGTGGAGCCGTTGGAGGCGGTGCTGGCGGCGGAGCTGGCCGGGATCGTGCCGCAGGCGGGCCGTGTCCCGATGATCTCGACGGTGACGGGCGAGTGGCTGTCCGGTACCGAGGTGGACGCGGGCTACTGGTTCGCGAATCTGCGGCGGATGGTCCGTTTCGAGGAGGCGGTCCGCACGCTGCTGGGTGGCGGTTACGGCTCGTTCGTCGAGGTCTCCACGCACCCGGTGCTGACGGCGGCGGTGGCGGAGACGGCCGAGGACGCCGGTGTCGCCGACGTCCTGACGGTGGGCACGCTGGAGCGCGACAACGCGGGCGCCTCCCGCCTCCTCACCTCGCTCGCCCAGGCCTACGTCGGCGGTCTCGCGGTGGACTGGAAGACGGTGCTGCCCGCCGCCGAGGTGGTGGAGCTGCCGACCTACGCCTTCCAGAAGCAGCGGTACTGGCTGGAGCCCTCGGCCGCGAGCGTCGTCCCGGTCGGTGGCGACGGTGCGAGTACGGCCGTCGAGGCCAGGTTCTGGGCCGCCGTCGAGGGCGGCGACCTGGCGCACCTCGCCGAGGAGCTGGAGCTGGACGACCGCCGCTCGCTCGGCGAGGTCCTGGAGGCGCTGACCTCGTGGCGCCGCCGCGAGCTCGACCGGTCGGCGACGGAGAACTGGCGCTACCGCGTCACCTGGGCGCCGGTCGCCGACCCCGCTTCGACCGCGCTCACCGGCCGCTGGCTGGTGCTCGCCGACCGGGCCGACGACGAGCTGACGCAGGACTGCGTCCGGGCCCTGACCGCCCGTGGCGCCGATGTCACGGTCGCCGAGGTACCGGCCGGTGTCACGGACCGGCAGGACATGGCCGCCGTCATCGGCGGGGCCCTGCCGGGCGACGAGGTGCCGGCCGGAGTGGTGTCGCTGCTGGCCCTGGACGAGACACCGGTGCCCGAGTACCCGGCGGTCACCCGGGGTTTCGCCGCCACGCTGGCCGTGGTGCAGGCGCTGGGCGACGCGGGCGTCGGCGCACCGCTGTGGGTGCTCACCCGCGGCGCCGTCGCGGCGACGCCGGAGGAGGCGCTGACGAACCCGCTGCAGACCCAGATCTGGGGCTTCGGCCGGGTCGTCGGACTGGAACACCCCGACCGCTGGGGCGGGCTGATCGACCTTCCGGCCGCGTTCGACGAGCAGACCGCAGGACGGCTGGCCGCCGTGCTGGCCGGGTGCGGCGAGGACCAGGTCGCGATCCGTCCGGCCGCGGTCTTCGGCCGCCGGCTCGGCCGGGCCGACCGGCCCCGCGCCCACGCCGAGCAGTGGACGCCCACCGGGACCGTCCTGGTCACCGGAGGCACCGGCGCGATCGGTGGACACGTGGCCGGCTGGCTGGCCGACCGCGGTGCGCAGCGGCTCGTGCTGACCAGCAGGTCCGGGGCCGGCGCCGCCGGTCTGGCCGCGAAGGTCGCCGGACTGGCGGCCCGGGGCAGCCACGTGGACGTCGTCGCCTGCGACGCGGCCGACCGGTCCGACCTGGCCGGGCTGCTCGACCGGATCGCCGCGACCGGCCCCGCGCTGTCCGCGGTGATGCACGCCGCCGGTGTCGTCCAGCACACCACCGTGCACGAGACCGACCTGGCCGAGACGGCCGCCGTGCTGGCCGCCAAGGCCTCGGGGGCCGTCCACCTGGACGAGCTGACCAGGGGCCTGGACCTGGACGCCTTCGTGCTCTTCTCCTCGATCGCGGCGACCTGGGGCAGTGGTCTCCAGCCCGCCTACGCCGCGGCCAACACCTTCCTGGACGGCCTGGCCGAGCACCGCCGGTCCCAGGGCCTGACCGCCACCTCGGTGGCGTGGGGTTCGTGGGGCGGCGGCGGGATGACCGACGAGGCGGGTGCCGCCCAGGGCAGCCGCCGCGGGCTGATCGTCATGGACAAGGACCACGCCGTCCAGGCGCTGGCCCAGGTCCTGGACGGCGGCGAGCCCCAGCTGACGGTCGCCGACATCGACTGGGCGCGGTTCGCCCCGCCGTTCACGCTGCGCCGGCCCAGCCCGCTGATCGAGAACCTGCCCGAGGTCCGGCAGGCCCTGGCCGGTGACCTGCCGGAGGCCGGCGGGGCCGACCCGGCCGCGGGCTCGGACGCGAGCGCGTCCTGGCGGCGGCAGCTGGCCGGCCTGTCGCGCATCGAGCAGAACCGGCTGCTGGTCAACCTGGTGCAGACCCAGGCGGCCTCCGTGCTGGACTACCCGTCGCCCGAGGCCGTCGAGGCCACCCGGGCCTTCAGCGACCTGGGCTTCGACTCGCTGACCTCGGTGGAGCTGCGCAACCGGCTCGGCGCCGCCACCGGTCTGCAGCTGCCCGCCACGCTGATGTTCGACGCGCCCACCCCCACGGCCGCCGCCGAGTTCCTGCTGGTGCAGCTGGCCGGCGTCCCCGACGGCGCGCAGAGTGCTCCGGTGGTGGCGGCGGCGAGTGACGAGCCGCTGGCGATCGTCGGCATGGCGTGCCGCTACCCGGGCGGGGTGACCGGCCCGGAGGCGCTGTGGGACTTGGTGACCGCCCGGACCGACGCCATCTCCGTACTGCCGGAGGACCGGGGCTGGGTCATCGAGGACACCGCCGACGCGGCCGACGGCGGGCCCGTCCGGGCGGGCGGCTTCGTCTACGACGCGACCGGCTTCGACGCGGGGTTCTTCGGGATCAGCCCGCGCGAGGCCGTGTCGATGGACCCGCAGCAGCGGCTGCTGCTCGAAGTGGCCTGGGAGGCGCTGGAGCGGGCCGGACTGGACCCGGCGTCGCTGCGCGGTTCGGCGACCGGCGTGTTCGCGGGCGCCTCCGCCTCCGGCTACGGCTGGAGCTCCGGGCTGGAGGGCGAGCTGGACGGGCACCTCGTCACGGGGATCTCGACCAGCGTGGTCTCCGGCCGGGTGTCGTACGTGCTGGGCCTGGAGGGTCCGGCCGTGACGGTCGACACCGCGTGCTCCTCGTCGCTGGTGGCGCTGCACCTGGCCGCGCAGGCGGTGCGCTCCGGGGAGTGCACACTGGCCCTGGCGGGCGGCGTCATGGTGGCGGCCAACCCGCTGCTGTTCGACCAGTTCAGCCGACAGATGGGGCTGGCGCCGGACGGCCGGTGCAAGCCGTTCTCGGCGGAGGCCGACGGCATGGGCCTGGGCGAGGGCGCGGGCATGGTGGTCGTGGAGCGGCTGTCGGACGCGCAGCGCAACGGGCACCGGGTGCTCGCGGTGATCCGCGGCAGCGCGACCAACCAGGACGGTGCGTCCAACGGTCTGACCGCGCCGAACGGTCCCTCGCAGCAGCGGGTGATCCGCGCGGCGCTGGCGAACGCCGGGGTCCGCGCCGACGAGGTCGACGTGGTGGAGGCGCACGGCACGGGGACCCCGCTGGGCGACCCGATCGAGGCGCAGGCACTGCTGGCCACCTACGGCCAGGAGCGGGGCGGCCAGGGGCCGTTGCGGCTGGGTTCGGTGAAGTCGAACATCGGGCACACCCAGGCCGCGGCCGGTGTGGCCGGGGTGATCAAGATGGTGCTGGCCCTCCAGCACCGGGAGCTGCCGGCGACGCTGCACGCCGCCGAGCGCTCGCCGCACATCGACTGGTCGGCCGGTGAGGTGGAGCTGCTGACCGAGGCGGTGCCGTGGTCGGCCGAGAACCGGGTGCGTCGTGCCGGTGTGTCGTCGTTCGGGATGAGCGGTACCAACGCGCACGTCATCCTGGAGGAGGCCCCGGCTCCGGTCGCCACCGAGGCGGCTCCGGCTCCGGTGGGTCCTGCGGTGGTCGTGCCCGGCGGGTCCACCGCGTGGGTGGTGTCGGGTCGGTCGGCGCAGGGGCTGACGGCTCAGGCGGGCCGGTTGCGGGAGTGGGTGTCGGCGCGGCCGTCGGTGGATCCGGTGGGTGTGGCGTGGTCGTTGGCGGCGACGCGGTCGGTGTTCGAGCACCGGGCGGTGGTGGTCGGTGGCGGTCGTGAGGAGCTGGTGTCGGGGCTGGGCGGCCTGGTGGCCGGGTCGGGTGCGGCCGGGGTGGTGTCGGGGGTTGCCCGTTCGGGTGGCCGGACGGCGTTCGTGTTCGCGGGTCAGGGTGCGCAGTGGGTTGGCATGGGCCGTGAACTGGCCTTGTGCAGTCCGGTGTTCGCGGCACGTCTGGCGGAGTGTGAGGCGGCGCTGGCGCCGTATGTGGACTGGTCGCTGAGTGAGGTTCTGGCGGGTGCGCCGGGTGCGCCCGCTCTGGACGCGGCTGACGTGGTGCAGCCGGTGCTGTGGGCGGTGATGGTGTCGCTGGCGGCGGTCTGGGAGGCCGCGGGCGTCACGCCCGATGCGGTGGTCGGTCACTCCCAGGGCGAGATCGCCGCGGCCACGGTTGCCGGGATGCTCAGCCTGGAGGACGGCGCGCGGGTGGTGGCGGTGCGGGCCCGGGCGCTGACGAGTCTGTCGGTGCAGGGTTCGATGGTGTCGGTGGTGATGCCGTCGCAGGCGGTGCGGGAGATCGTCGAGGGCTGGGGCGAGCGCCTTTCAGTCGCGGCCGTCAACGGCCCCGCTGCGGTGGTGGTGTCGGGCGAGCCGGAGGCGTTGTCGGAGTTCGAGCGTGAGTTGGCGTCGCGCAAGGTGCTGCGGTGGCGGATTCCGGCGACGGACTTCGTGGCGCATTCGCCGGCGGTGGAGCCGTTGGAGGCGGTGCTGGCGACGGAGCTGGCCGGGATCGTGCCGCAGGCGGGCCGTGTCCCGATGATCTCGACGGTGACGGGCGAGTGGTTGTCCGGTACGGAGGTGGACGCCGCCTACTGGTTCGCGAACCTGCGGCGGATGGTCCGCTTCGAGGAGGCCGTCCGCACCCTGCTGGGCGGCGGCTACGGCTCGTTCGTCGAGGTCTCCACGCACCCGGTCCTCACCGCCGCGGTGGCGGAGACGGCCGAGGACGCCGGTGTCGCCGACGTCCTGACGGTCGGCACGCTGGAGCGCGACAACGCGGGCGCCACACGCCTCCTCACCTCACTCGCCCAGGCCTACGTCGGCGGCCTCGCGGTGGACTGGAAGGTCGTGCTGCCCGCCGCCGAGACGGTGGAGCTGCCGACCTACGCCTTCCAGCACCAGCACTACTGGCTCCAGGCCGCTGCGACGGCGTCCCCCGTCGGTGGCGACGGTGCGAGCACGGCGGCGGAAGCGCAGTTCTGGGCCGCCGTCGAGGGCGGCGACCTGGCCCGGCTCGCGGACACCCTGGCGATCGAGGACCAGCAGCAGCTCAGCACCGTGCTGCCCGCCCTGGCGACCTGGCGCCGCCGGGAGCAGGACCGCTCGGTCACGGAGAACTGGCGCTACCGCGTCACCTGGGCGCCGGTCGCCGACCCCGCTCCCGCCCGGCTGTCCGGCCGGTGGCTGGTGGTGCTCCCCGCCGGGGAGACCGACGGCGATGTGGCCCAGGGCTGCACGGCGGCGCTGTCCTCCCGCGGCGCCGAGCCCGTCGTCCTGGAGGTCACGGCCGAGGCCGACCGGAAGCAACTGGCCGAGCGGATCCGCGCGGTGCGGCCGGAGTCCGGCTTCGCCGGGGTGCTGTCGCTGCTGGGCCTGGACGAGACGCCGGTGCCGGAGCACCCGGTGGTGCCCCGGGGCCTCGCCGCGACGCTGAGCCTGGTGCAGGCGCTGGGCTCCGCCGAGGTGGACGCGCCGCTCTGGGTGGTCACGTCCGGTGCGGTGGCCGGTGGGCCGGGCACCGGACCGGCGAGCCCGGTGCAGACGCAGGTGTGGGGTCTGGGGCGGGTCGTCGCCCTGGAACACCCGGACCGCTGGGGCGGGTCGATCGACCTCCCCGGGACGGTCGACGAGCAGGCGGCGGGACGGCTGGCCGCGGTGCTGGCCGGCTGCGGCGAGGACCAGGTCGCGATCCGTCCGGCCGGGATCCTGGCCCGGCGGCTGACCCGCGCCCCGCACCCCCGCCCGGCGGAGCGGCCGTGGACGCCGACCGGGACCGTCCTGGTCACCGGAGGCACGGGCGCGATCGGCGGGCACGTGGCCCGCTGGCTGGCCGGTCGGGGCGCGCAGCGGCTCGTGCTGACCAGCCGGTCCGGCGCCGGCGCCGCCGGGGTCGCCGCACAGGCGGCCGAACTGGCCGCCCGGGGCAGCCGGGTGGACGTCGTCGCGTGCGACGTGAGCGACCGGTCCGGGTTGGCCGGGCTGCTCGACCGGATCGCCGCGACCGGCCCCGCGCTGTCCGCGGTGATGCACACCGCGGGCCTCGGACAGGCCACCACGGTCGAGGACACCGACCTGGCCGAGACGGCCGCCGTACTGGCCGCCAAGGCCGGGGGTGCCGTGCACCTGGACGAGCTGACCAGGGGGCTGGACCTGGACGCGTTCGTGCTCTTCTCGTCGATCTCGGCGACCTGGGGCAGCAGCGTCCAGCCCGCCTACGCCGCGGCCAACACCTTCCTGGACGGCCTGGCCGAGCACCGCCGGGCGCAGGGTCTGCCCGCCACCTCGGTGGCCTGGGGGCCGTGGGGCGGCGGCGGGATGACCGACGCCGACACCGGCGCCTGGATGGCCCGGGGCGGCCTGATGGTCATGGACCAGGACCACGCCGTCCAGGCGCTGGCCCAGATCCTGGACGGCCGCGAGGGCTCCGTCACGATCGCCGACGTGGACTGGGCGCGGTTCGCCCCGCCGTTCACGCTGCGCCGGCGCAGCCCGCTGATCGAGGGGCTGCCCGAGGTCGTCGCGGCGCTGGCCGGGGCGGGGGCCGGTGCGGCCGCCGACCCGGACGCGGGCGCGCCCCTGCGGGAGCAACTGGCGGGCCTGACCCGGGCCGAGCAGAACCGGACGCTGGTCAAGCTGGTCCAGGCGCAGGCGGCCGCGGTGCTCGACTACGCGTCCCCCGAGGCCGTCGAGGCCACCCGGGCCTTCAGCGACCTGGGCTTCGACTCGCTGACCTCGGTGGAGCTGCGCAACCGGCTCGGCGCCGCCACCGGCCTGCAGCTGCCGGCCACGCTGCTGTTCGACTGCCCCACCCCGGCGGTGCTGGCCGAGTACCTCTGGAACGAGGAGTTCCGGGACGGGTCCGGTCCGGTGTCCCTGGTGGAGGAGGTCGACCGGCTCGGGTCGGTGCTGACCGGGGCGGCGCCGGACGAGAAGACGCATCAATTGATCACCGATCGCCTGCAGGAGCTCCTTTCCCAGTGGATGGAGGTTGGTGCTCCCACGGAAACCCAGGCGGTCGCGGAGAAGATCGGGTCCGCGACGGACGACGAGATATTCGAGTTCATCCACAAGGAACTCGGCAGGTAAGTGGTTGTCCGTGTGCGCGGATGGCAGGCATGCGTTTCACAGACTGGAATGGTGAGATCCGATGGCGAACGAAGAGACTCTCCGCGACTACCTCAAATGGGTGACGACCGATCTCTACAACACGCGTCAGCGACTGCGTGAGGTGGAGGAACGCAGCCACGAACCGATAGCGATCGTCGGAATCGGCTGCCGGTACCCCGGTGGAATCCAGGCTCCGGAGGACTTCTGGAATCTGCTCTCCACCGGCCGGGACGGGGTCGCCGGAATTCCGACCGACCGCGGCTGGAACATCGAGGAGCTCTACGCGGAGGACCCGGACGGCATATCGCAGGTGCGCGAGGCCGGGTTCATCGCGGACGCCAGCGGATTCGACGCGGGGTTCTTCGGTGTCAGCCCGCGGGAAGCGGTGGCGATGGACCCGCAGCAGCGCGTGCTGCTGGAGGTCTGCTGGGAGGCGCTGGAGCGGGCGGGCATCGACCCGACCTCGCTGCGCGGCTCGCTGACCGGTGTGTTCGCCGGCGCCGCGCTGTCCGGCTACGGCTTCGGCACGGACGAGGACCTGGACGTCCACCTGATGACCGGGACGTCGACCAGCGTCATCTCCGGCCGGGTGTCGTACTCGCTGGGCCTGGAGGGCCCGGCGGTGACGGTGGACACCGCCTGCTCGTCGTCCCTGGTGGCGCTGCACCTGGCCGCCCAGGCAGTGCGCTCGGGCGAGTGCACGCTGGCCCTGGCCGGCGGCGTCACGGTGACCGCCATCCCGATCATGTTCACCCAGTTCTCCAAGCAGCTCGGGCTGGCCCACGACGGACGCTGCAAGGCGTTCTCGGCGGAGGCCGACGGCATGGGCATCGCCGAGGGCGCGGGCATGGTCGTCCTGGAGAAGCTGTCCGACGCCCGGCGCAACGGGCACCCGGTGCTCGCGGTGATCCGCGGCTCGGCGATCAACCAGGACGGCGCCTCCAACGGCCTGGCCGCGCCGAACGGCCCCTCGCAGCAGCGGGTGATCCGCGCGGCGCTGGCCAACTCCCGGCTGTCGGCCGCCGACGTGGACGTGGTCGAGGCGCACGGCACGGGCACCACGCTGGGCGACCCGATCGAGGCCCAGGCGGTGATCGCCACCTACGGCCAGGGCCGCCCGGAGGACCGTCCGGTCTTCCTTGGCTCGGTGAAGTCCAACATCGGGCACACCCAGGCCGCGGCCGGCGTCGCGGGCGTCATCAAGATGGTGCTGGCGCTGCAGAACCAGCGGATGCCGCAGACCCTGCACGCGCAGGAGCCGTCGCCGCACATCGACTGGTCGGCGGGTGACGTCCGGCTGCTGAACGAGGCCGAGTCCTGGCCCGCCGGCGAGCGGGTGCGCCGCGGTGGCGTCTCCTCGTTCGGCGTCAGTGGCACCAACGCGCACGTCATCATCGAGGAGGCCCCGGCCGAGGAGGCCGAGCCGGCGGAGGCCGTCGACGCCGGCGCGCCGGCCGAGCCCGGCGCCCCGGAGGGCGGGGCGCCGGTCGTCGCGGAGGTCGTGGCACCGCTGGTGTCGGGCGCCGAGGCGTGGCTGGTGTCGGGCCGCTCGGCGGACGGGCTGGTCGCCCAGGCGGACCGGCTGCGCGACTGGATCGCCGCGCGACCGGCCCTGGAGCCGGCCGCGGTGGCGCGGTCACTGGTGACCACGCGCGCGGCCTTCGAGCACCGGGCCGTGGTGCTGGGCACCGACCGGGCCGGACTCATGGGCGGCCTGGGCCAGTTGGCCGGCGGTCAGCAGACCGCCTCGGTCGTCGCGGGGGTGGCGCACGCGAGCGCGCGGGCGGTCTTCGTCTTCCCGGGCCAGGGCTCGCAGTGGCTCGGCATGGCCACCGAACTGGCGGCCGGCAGCCCGGTGTTCGCCGCGCGGCTGGCCGAGTGCGCGGCGGCGCTGGCGCCGTACGTGGACTGGTCGCTCGCCGACGTGCTGGCCGGCGCCGAGGGCGCGCCCGCGCTGGAGGCGGCCGATGTCGTGCAGCCCGTGCTGTGGGCGGTCATGGTCTCGCTGGCGGCGGTCTGGGAGGCCGCCGGCGTGACCCCCGAAGCGGTGGTGGGCCACTCGCAGGGCGAGATCGCCGCGGCCACCGTCGCGGGCATGCTGAGCCTGGAGGACGCGGCCAAGGTCGTCGCGCTGCGGTCCCGGGCGCTGCGGGCGATCACCGGCATCGGCGGGATGCTGTCGGTGACCGAGCCGGCCGCCCGGGTGGAGGAGCGGCTCGGACGCTGGGCGGGCCGGCTCTCGCTGGCCTGCGTCAACGGCCCCTCGGCGGTGGTGGTCTCCGGCGAGGCGGCCGCCCTGCGGGAGCTCCAGGAGGAGCTGAAGGCCGACGGCGTGCGCGAGCGGATGGTCGCGGTCGACTACGCCTCGCACTGCGCGCAGGTGGAGCGGCTGGAGGAGGAGATCACCTCCCTGCTGGCCGGGGTGACGCCGCGCGCCGGGCGGATCCCGATGATCTCGGCGGTCACCGGCGAGATGCTGACCGGCGAGGAGCTGGGCGCCGGGTACTGGTACGCGAGCCTGCGGGCCACCGTCCGGTTCGAGCGGGCGGTGCGGACCCTGGCCGGCCTCGGCCACCAGGTGTTCATCGAGGTCTCCCCGCACCCGGTGCTGATCGCGCCGATCACCGACACCCTGGAGGAGGCCGCCGTCGACGCCGGCCCGGCCGTCCAGGCCGGGCGGGTCTGCGGCACCCTGCGCCGGGACGACGGCGGGGCGCTGCGCCTGCTCACCTCGCTCGCCGAGGCCTTCGTGGCCGGGGTGCCCGTTGACTGGGCGCGGGTGCTGCCCGCCGCCGACCAGGTGGAACTGCCCACCTACGCCTTCCGTCACGAGCGGTACTGGCCGAAGGGCATGCTCGCGCTGCCCGGCGCGGCCAGGGCCGGGAGCGGCGACCCGGCCTCGCTGGGCCTGGGCACCGTCACCCACCCGCTGCTGCGCGCCGTGGTCGAACTCGCCGGCGACGCCGAACTGGTGTGCACCGGACGGCTGTCGCTGCGCACGCACGCCTGGCTCGCCGACCACGCGGTCGGCGGCGTGGTGCTGCTGCCCGGCACCGGCTTCGTCGAGATGGTGGTGAGCGCCGGCCACCAGGTGGGCTGCTCGCTGCTGGAGGAGCTGACCCTGCAGTCGCCGCTGGTGCTGCCCGCGGACGGCGCCGGTGTCCAGGTCCAGGTGGTGGTGACCGCGGCCGACGCCGAGGGCCGGCGCCAGGTGGACGTGTTCTCCCGCCCCGACCGCCCCGAGGAGGAGCAGGTCTGGGTGAAGCACGCCGCCGCGGTGATCGCTCCCGCCCCGGCCGCCGCCGAACCGGAGGAGGACCTCACGGTCTGGCCGCCGCGCGGGGCCGAGGCGCTCGACATCAGCGACCTGTACACCGTGCACCTGGCCGACATCTACGGACCGGCGTTCCAGGGCCTGCAGGCCGTCTGGCGCCGCGGCGAGGACATCTTCGCCGAGGTGGCCCTGCCGGAGGAGGCCGGGGACCCGGCCTCCTACGGGCTGCACCCGGTCCTGCTGGACGCGGCGCTGCTCGCGGGCGTGGTCGCCGAGGCGGCCGAGGCGCAGGAGTCCGGCGACGCCCAGCAGGGCCAGATCCGGATGCCGTTCGCCTGGACGGGCGTCGCGCTGCACGCCGCCGGGGCGCCGGTCCTGCGGGCCCGGCTTCGCCGGGACGCCCAGGGCAGCCTGACGCTGACCGCGGCCGACGCCACGGGCCGGCCGGTGGTGACGGTGGACTCGCTGATCACCCGCCCGGTCTCGCCGGAGCAGCTGCAGAGCGCCGACGACTGGATCCGCGACGCGCTGTTCACCGTGGAGTGGGCGCCGCTGCCGCAGGGCGCGGTGCAGGAGGGGCCGTGGGCGCTGGTCGGCGCCGACCGCTTCGCCGTGGCCGAGCAGCTGGCCGCCGCCGGGATCCCGGTGCACGGCTACCCCGGCATCGCCGAACTGGCCGCCGCCACCGCCGAGGGGGAGGTCTCGCCCCGCGTGGTGATCGCCTGCGTGAGCGGCGAGGGCGTCGACGGGACGGCCGTGGCCGCCCGTCAGGTCGCCGGCGAGGCCCTGGAGCTGGCGCAGGACTGGCTGGCCGCGGCCGAGCTGGAGCCCGCGCAGCTGGTGGTCGTCACCCGTGGCGGCGTGGCCGTGCAGGCCGGCGACGCGGTGGCGGACCCGGCCGTGGGCGCGGTCTGGGGCCTGCTGCGCTCGGCCCAGCTGGAGAACCCCGGCCGGTTCGTCCTGGCCGACCTCCCCGCGGACGGCGGTGACGGCGAGGTGGCCGCGCTGCCGGCCGTGCTGGGCAGCGGAGAGCCCGAGGTGGCCGTCCGCGAGCGGAAGGGCTACGGCCGGCGCCTGACCCGCCCGGCGGGCGACCTGGTGGTCCCCGACCGGACGGCGGCGGAGCGGCCGGCCGACCAGGACCCGCGGACGGTGCTCGTCACCGGTGGCACCGGAACGCTCGGCGGTGTGGTCGCCAAGCACATGGTGGCCACCGGACGGGCCGGCGGGGCCGTGCTGCTCAGCCGCTCCGGCCCGGGCGCCGCCGGGGTGGCCGCGCTGGCCGCCGAGGTGGCCGAGCTGGGCGGGTGGGTCCGGGTGGTCGCGTGCGACGTGGCCGACCGGGACGCGCTGGCCGGAGTGCTGGACTCGCTGCCGGCCGACTGCCCGCTGGGCTCCGTGTTCCACGCCGCGGGCATCATCGACGACGGCATGGTCGACTCGCTGAGCGCCGAGCGCGTGTCGGCGGTCATGCGTCCCAAGGTGGACGCGGCCTGGCACCTGCACGAGCTGACCCAGGGCCTGGACCTCGACCACTTCGTGCTGTTCTCCTCGGTCGCGGCCGCGTTCGGTGGTGCGGGACAGGCCAACTACGCGGCGGCCAACGCCTTCCTGGACGCGCTGGCGGGCGCCCGGCGGGCCGCCGGACTGGCGGGCACCGCGCTCGCCTGGGGCCCGTGGATGCCCGAGGCCGGTATCGGCCGCGGCCTGGACGAGGTGATGCTCCGCCGGATGACCGGTTCGGGCCTCGCCGCGCTGAACGAGCAGGAGGGTCTGGTCCTGCTGGACCTCGCCCTGGAGCGGGCCGAGTCCATCCTGGTCCCGGCCCGGCTGGACAAGGCCGGCCTGCGGGCGCAGGCGGCCGCCACCGGCATCCCGCCGCTCTGGCAGGTGCTCGCGGACGACTTCATCCCGCGCCGGGCGGCCGTCACCTCGGCCGCCGGGGCGACCGGCGCCGGCGCCGCGGACGTGCTGCGCCAGCAGCTGGCCGGGCTGCCGGGCACCGAACGCGACCGGGTGCTGCTGGACCTGGTGCGCACCCACGCCGCGGCGGTGCTCGGACACGCCTCGGGCGACGCGATCGAGGCCGGCCGTCCGTTCACCGACCTGGGCTTCGACTCGCTGATCGCGGTCGAGTTCCGCAACCGGATGAACCCGGCGACCGGGCTGCGGCTGCCCGCCACCCTGGTCTTCGACTACCCCAACCCGGTCGCACTCGCCGCGCTGCTGCGCGAACAACTCGCCGGCGACCTGTCCGACGTCGTGGACCTCGGCGGTCCCGCGGCGACGGCGGCGCTCGCCATGGACGAGCCGGTCGCGATCGTCGGCATGGCCTGCCGCTTCCCGGGCGGCGCGACCAGCCCGGAGGAGCTGTGGCAGATGCTGGCCACCGGCACGGACGGGCTGTCGACCTTCCCGACCGACCGCGGCTGGGACCTCGACTCCCTCTACAACCCGGACGTGGACAACGTCGGGACCTCGTACACGCAGGTCGGCGGGTTCGTCCAGGAGGCCAGCGGCTTCGACGCCGGCTTCTTCGGGATCAGCCCCCGCGAGGCGCTGGCGATGGACCCGCAGCAGCGGCTGCTGCTGGAGACCTCCTGGGAGGCGCTGGAGCGGTCCGGCATCGACCCCGCGACGCTGCGCGGCAGCCAGACCGGCGCGTTCGTCGGCGGTTACGGCTCCTCGTACCTGGCCGTCACGATGGCCGACGAGGAGGAGGTGGAGAGCCTCGGGGCGCACCTGATGACCGGGAACGCGGCCAGCGTGCTGTCCGGCCGGGTCTCCTACGTGCTGGGCCTGGAGGGCCCGGCGGTGACCATCGACACGGCCTGCTCGTCCTCGCTGGTGGCCCTGCACCTGGCGGCCCAGGCGCTGCGCCAGGGCGAGTGCACGCTGGCGCTGGCCGGCGGCGTCACGATCATGGCGAGCCCGGACGGCTTCCGCGCGTTCTCGCACGCCCGCGGTCTCGCGGAGGACGGGCGCTCCAAGGCGTTCTCGGACGCGGCCGACGGCATGGGCATGGCCGAGGGCGCGGGCATGCTCGTGGTCGAGCGGCTCTCCGACGCCCGGCGCAACGGGCACCCGGTGCTCGCGGTGCTGCGCGGCTCGGCGATCAACCAGGACGGCGCGTCCAACGGTCTGACCGCGCCGAACGGCCCCTCGCAGCAGCGGGTGATCCGCGCCGCGCTGGCCAACTCCCGGCTCTCCACGGCCGATGTGGACGTGGTGGAGGCGCACGGCACGGGCACCACGCTGGGCGACCCGATCGAGGCGCAGGCGCTGCTGGCCACCTACGGCCAGGAGCGCGGCGACCGCGGGTCGCTCTGGCTGGGCTCGGTGAAGTCGAACCTCGGACACACCCAGGCGGCCGCCGGTGTCGCCGGGGTGATGAAGATGGTGCTGGCGCTCCAGCACGAGCAGCTGCCGCGGACGCTCTACGCGGACGTGCCCTCCTCGCACGTGGACTGGGAGGCCGGTGACATCAGGCTGCTGAACGAGCCGGTGCCGTGGCCGACCGGGGAGCGGGTGCGCCGGGCCGGTGTGTCGGCCTTCGGCATCAGCGGCACCAATGTGCACGTCATCGTGGAGGAGGCCCCGGCCGAGGAGCCCGAAGCGGTGGAGACCGTGGACGGGCCGGCCGAGGACGTCCGGTCCGCCGCGGTGGTGGAGCTGGACGGGCCGGCCGCGTGGCTGGTCTCTGGCCGGACGGCCGAGGGGCTGACCGCCCAGGCGGGCCGGCTGCGGGAGTGGGTCGCGGCGCGGCCGGACCAGGTGTCGGCCGAGGTGGCCTGGTCGCTGGCGACGACGCGGTCGGTCTTCGAGCACCGGTCGGTGGTGGTCGGTACTGACCGCGCGGAGCTGGTCGCGGGCCTGCAGAGCCTGGCCGCCGGTGCGCCGTCGGGTGCGGTGGTGTCGGGTGTGGCCCGCCCGGGTGCGCGGGTGGTCTTCGCGTTCGCCGGTCAGGGCTCGCAGTGGGTCGGCATGGGGCGTGAACTCGCCTCGTGCAGCCCGGTGTTCGCGGCGCGCCTCGCGGAGTGCGAGGCGGCGCTGGCGCCGTACGTCGAGTGGTCGCTGAGCGACGTCCTGGCGGGTGCCGAGGGTGCCCCCGCACTGGAGGCGGCGGATGTCGTCCAGCCCGCCCTGTGGGCGGTGATGGTGTCGCTGGCGGCGCTCTGGGAAGCCGCGGGCGTCACGCCGGACGCCGTGGTCGGTCACTCGCAGGGTGAGATAGCGGCGGCGACGGTGGCCGGGATGCTGTCGCTGGAGGACGGTGCCCGGGTGGTGGCGCTGCGTTCCCGGTCGCTGAAGGTGCTGGCCGGGCTCGGCGGGATGCTGTCGGTGAGCCGGAGTGCCGCGGTGGTCGAGGAGCGGATCGCCCGCTTCGGTGAGCGGCTGTCGCTGGCGGCGGTCAACGGCCCTTCGGCGGTGGTGGTTTCGGGTGAGCCCGAGGCCCTGGAGGAGCTGAAGGCCGAGTTCGAGGCCGAGGGCGTGCGCGCCCGGATGGTCGCGGTGGACTACGCCTCGCACTCGGCCCAGGTCGACCGCCTCGAAGCGGAGATCACCGAGGTCCTGGCCGGTATCACGCCGCGCCGGGGCCGGATCCCGATGGTCTCGGCGATGACCGGCGAGACGCTCACCGGTGAGGAGCTGGACCCCGCCTACTGGTACGGCAGCCTGCGCGCGACGGTCCACTTCGACCGCGCGGTGCGCACCCTGGCCGGTCAGGGCTACCAGGTCTTCGTCGAGTCCACTCCGCACCCGGTGCTGCTCGGTGCGATGAACGACACCCTGGAGGAGGTCGCCCAGGCGGCCGGGCCGGGCGCCGTGACGGCTGCCGTCTGCGGCACGCTGCGCCGCGACGACGGCGGCGCCCAGCGCCTGCTGGTCTCGCTCGCCGAGGCCTTCGTCCAGGGCGCGACCGTCAACTGGCGCGAGGTGCTGACCGAGGCCGAGCCGGTCGAGCTGCCCACCTATGCCTTCCGCCACCAGCGGTACTGGCCGCAGGGCGCCCTGGCGCTGGCGGCGGCCGGACCGGTCCTCGGTGGGGACGGGGCGAGCACGGCGGCGGAGGCCCAGTTCTGGGCGGCCGTCGAGGGCGGGGACCTCACGCAGCTGGCCGACACGCTGGCCTTCGACGGCGGTCGTCCGTTCAACGAGGTGCTGCCGGCCCTGGCGTCCTGGCGGCGCCGGGAGCAGGACCGGTCGGTGACGGCCGGCTGGCGCTACCGGGTGAACTGGGCGGCGATCGCCGAGCCCGATGCCCGGGTGCTGTCCGGCACGTGGGTGCTGGCGGTGCCGGCCGGTGCGGGCGAGCAGGCGTGCGCTGCCGCGCTGGCGGCGCGTGGCGCGGAGGTGGTCGTGGTCGAGGTCCCGGCGGGTGCCGTGGACCGGGCCGAGGTGGCCGCGCTGCTGGCCGGCGCGGTCGAGCCGTCGGCGGTGGCGGGTGTGCTGTCGCTGCTGGCGCTGGACGAGGCGCCGGTCGCGGAGTTCCCGGTGGTGGCCGGTGGTCTGGCCGGGACGCTGGCGCTCGTCCAGGCGCTGGGCGACGCCGGGATCGGCGCGCCGCTCTGGCTGGCGACGCGCGGCGCCGTGGCGGCCGGTCCGGGTGAGGCACTGGCCAGTCCGGTGCAGGCGCAGGTCTGGGGGCTGGGCCGGGTCATCGGTCTGGAACACCCGGAGCGCTGGGGCGGGTTGGTCGACCTGCCCGAGGTGCTGGACGAGCGTGCGGGTGTGCGGCTGGTCGCGGTGCTGGCCGGCTGCGGCGAGGAGCAGATCGCGATCCGGACGGCCGGGATCCTCGGCCGCCGGCTGTCGCGGGTCCCGCAGCGCGGCTCCGAGCGGAGCTGGGCGCCGCGCGGCAGCGTACTGATCACCGGCGGCACCGGCGCCATCGCCGGGCACGTGTCGCGGTGGCTGGCCGGCCTCGGTGCCGGGCGGCTGGTGCTGACCGGTCGCTCCGGTCCGACGGCCGCCGGGGTCGCGGCGACGGTCGCGGACCTCGCCGCCCGGGGCATGGACGTCGACGTGGTGTCCTGCGACGTGGCCGACCGCTCGGCGCTGGCCGGGCTGGTCGACTGGATCGGCGGGACCGGACCGGCGCTGTCCTCGGTGTTCCACACGGCCGCCGTCCTGGACGACGGCGTGGTCGACCGGCTGTCGGTGGAGCGGCTGGAGACGGTGCTGGCCGCCAAGGCGGCGAGCGCGGTCCACCTGGACGAGCTCACCGCCGGCCTGGACCTGGACGCCTTCGTGCTGTTCTCCTCGGCCGCGTCCACGCTGGGCGGGCCCGGGCAGGGCAACTACGCGGCGGCGAACGCCTTCCTCGACGCCCTGGCGGAGAACCGCCGCAGCCGCGGCCTGGCCGGTCTCGCGGTGGCCTGGGGCCTGTGGGGCGGCGGCGGACTCGCGGATTCCAACGAGGCGATCCGGTCGCGGATGCGCCGGATCCCGATGCCGCCGATGGACCCGCAGCTGGCCGTCCGGGCGCTGGCCGAGTCGCTGGACGGCCCGGAGGCCGTCGTCACGGTGATGGACGTCGACTGGCGGCAGCTCGGCACCGCGCCGGGCACGGCCGACGTGCTGGACATGCCGCTGGTGCGTGACATGCCCGAGATCCGCCGGCTGGCCGCCGACCGGGCGGGCGCCGCGGACACCACCCGCAACGACGGCGAACTGGCCCATCGGCTCGCCGGGTTGGGCCGGGCCGAGCAGGACCGGGTGCTCACCGACATGGTCCGGGCACAGGCCGCCGCCGTGCTGGGCCACTCCTCGGCGGAGATGGTGCAGGCCAGGCAGGCGTTCAAGGACCTGGGCTTCGACTCGCTGACCGCGGTCGAGCTGCGCAACCAGCTGAACGCGGCGACCAGGCTGCGGCTGCCCGCCACGCTGGTGTTCGACTACCCCACCCCGGTCGCCATGGCGGAGTTCCTGCGCGGCGAGCTGGTCGGGGAGCAGACGGGCGGGACTCCCGCCCCGGTGGCCGCCGTGGTGGCCCCGGTAGTGGACGAGCCGCTGGCGATCGTCGGGATGGCCTGCCGCTTCCCCGGCGGTGCGGGCACTCCGGAGGAGTTCTGGCAACTGCTGGCCTCGGGCGGCGACGCGGTGGGCGGCTTCCCGACCGACCGCGGCTGGGACCTCGACGGCTTCTTCGACCCGGACGGGGGGACGGCGGGGACGTCGTCCACCCAGTCGGGCGCGTTCCTGCGCGGCGCCGCGGAGTTCGACGCGGGCTTCTTCGGGATCTCGCCGCGCGAGGCGCTGGCGATGGACCCGCAGCAGCGACTGATGCTGGAGACCTCGTGGGAGGCGCTGGAGCGGGCGGGCATCGACCCGGCCTCGCTGCGGGGATCGTCGACCGGTGTGTTCGCCGGCGGCTTCGGGTCCGGCTACGCCATCGGCATGGCGTTGACGGGCCAGGACTCCTCGGGCGTCGAGGGCCACCTGATGACCGGCAACTCGACGAGCGTGCTGTCCGGCCGGGTCTCCTACGTGCTGGGCCTGGAGGGCCCGGCGGTGACCGTGGACACCGCGTGCTCGTCCTCGCTGGTGGCGCTGCACCTGGCGGCCCAGGCGGTGCGCTCGGGCGAGTGCTCGCTCGCGCTGGCCGGCGGTGTCACCGTGATGGCGACGCCGTTCTCCTTCGTCGAGTTCTCGCGCCAGCAGGGTCTGGCGACGGACGGCCGGTGCCGGGCGTTCTCCGAGGACGCCAACGGGACGGGCTGGGCCGAGGGCGCCGGCGTGCTGGTGGTGGAGCGGCTGTCGGACGCGCAGCGCAAGGGCCACAAGGTGCTCGCGGTGATCCGCGGTTCGGCGATCAACCAGGACGGCGCCTCCAACGGCCTGTCCGCGCCGAACGGCCCGTCGCAGCAGCGGGTGATCCGGGCGGCGCTGGCCAGTGGCCGGCTGACCGCCGCCGACGTCGACGTGGTCGAGGCGCACGGCACCGGTACGACGCTGGGCGACCCGATCGAGGCGCAGGCGCTGCTGGCCACCTACGGCCAGGAGCGGGCCGGCGGGCAGCCGCTGTGGCTGGGGTCGGTGAAGTCCAACATCGGGCACACCCAGGCGGCCGCCGGTGTGGCGGGCGTGATCAAGATGGTGCTGGCGCTGCAGAACGAGCGGCTGCCGCGGACGCTGCACGCCGAGGTGCCGTCCTCGCACGTGGACTGGACGGCCGGTGACGTCAGGCTGCTGACCGAGTCGGTGCCGTGGCCGTCCGACGGGCGTCCGCGCCGAGCGGGTGTGTCGGCGTTCGGGATCAGCGGGACCAACGCGCACGTCATCGTCGAGGAGGCGCCGCCTGCCGTCGAGGCTTCCGCGACGGTGTCGGCTCCGGTGGTGTCGGGTGCCGGCGCGTGGATCGTCTCGGGCCGGTCGGCCGAGGGGCTGACGGCCCAGGCGGGCCGCCTGCGCGAATGGATGTCGGTGCGCTCCGACCTGGCGCCGGTGGATGTCGCGTGGTCGCTGGCGGCGACCCGGTCGGCGTTCGAGCACCGGGCCGTGGTGCTCGGGGTCGGGCGCGACGAGCTGATGGCGGGGCTGGGGAGCCTGGCCACCGGGGCCTCTTCGGGTTCGGTGGTGTCGGGTGTGGCGCGGGCGGATGCCCGGGTGGGTCTGGTCTTCGCCGGTCAGGGCTCGCAGTGGGTCGGGATGGGCCGGGGCCTCTACGAGGGCAGCGCGGTCTTCGCCGAGGTCTTCGACCGGGTGTCCGGGCTGCTGGAGCTGGAGTTGGGCGTCTCGGTCCGGGACGTCGTGCTCGGCGCCGAGGGCGTCGACGAGGCGCTGGCGAACCAGACGCTGTACGCGCAGGCCGGGCTGTTCGCCTTCGAGGTCGCTGTCGCGGCGGTGCTGGAGGCCGCGGGCGTGACGCCGGACGCGGTGGTGGGTCATTCGGTGGGCGAGGTCGCGGCCGCGTATGTGGCCGGGGTGCTGTCGCTGTCCGAGGCCTCGCGGCTGGTGGCGGCGCGGGCGCGGTTGATGCAGGCGCTGCCGGCGGGCGGGGCGATGGCGGCGGTCAACGTCCCGGAGGCCGAGGTGCTGGCCGAGCTGGTGCCCGGTGTGGTGATCGCGGCGGTCAACGGCCCGGAGTCCGTGGTGGTTTCGGGTGAGGTCGAGGCCGTCGATCAGGTGGTGGAGCTGTGGCGGGAGCGGGGCCGCCGGGTGCGGCGGCTGCGGGTCTCGCACGCCTTCCACTCCCCGGCGATGGACCCGGTGATCGACGAACTCACCGCCGTCTCGGCCGGGTTGGAGTACCACCGCCCGAACATGATGTGGGCGGGCGCGCTCACCGGTGAACTGGTCACCGAGCCCGAGGCGGGCTACTGGCCGGCGCAGACCCGCCAGGCGGTGCGCTTCGCCGACGCGGTCGCCGCGCTGGCCCGCGAGGGCGTCTCGGTGTTCATCGAGGTCGGCCCCGACGGATCGCTCTCCTCGCTGGGCCCCGACGCCGTGGCCGGTATCGGGAGCGAGGAACCCGTCTTCGTCCCGCTCCAGCGGCGCGACGAGCAGGGGGTGACCGGCCTGCTGGGCGGTCTCGCCCAGGCCTTCGTCAACGGCGCCGGGGTGGAGTGGAGTTCGGTGCTGCCGACCGGTACGCCGGTCGAGCTTCCCACCTACGCGTTCCGGCACCAGCGGTTCTGGCCGGAGGGCATCCTGGCCCTGCCGGTCGCCGGTGGGGACGGCACCAGCACCGAGGCGGAGGCCCGGTTCTGGGCGGCCGTCGAGGGCGGGGACCTCACGCAGCTGGCCGACACGCTGGCCTTCGACGGCGGGCGTCCGTTCAACGAGGTGCTGCCGGCCCTGGCGTCCTGGCGGCGCCGGGAGCAGGACCGCTCGCTGACCGCCAACTGGCGTTACCGGACCGCCTGGTCGGCCGTCGCCGAGCCCGACTCCGGCGTGCTGTCGGGGACGTGGCTGGCGGTGGTGCCGGCCGGAGCGACCGAGCAGGCATGCGCGGCCGCGCTGGCGGCGCGTGGCGCGGAGGTGGTCGTGGTCGAGGTCCCGGCGGGTGCCGTGGACCGGGCCGAGGTGGCCGGGCTGCTGGGCGCGGCGGTCGAGCCGTCGGCGGTGGCGGGTGTGCTGTCGCTGCTGGCGCTCGACGAGACGCCGGTGCCGGGCCACCCCGCGGTGACCGGCGGCATGGCCGCCACCCTGGCACTCGTCCAGGCGCTGGGCGACGCCGGGATCGGCGCGCCGCTCTGGCTGGCGACGCGCGGCGCCGTGGCGGCCGGTCCGGGTGAGGCGCTGGCCAACCCGCTCCAGGCGCTCGTCTGGGGGCTGGGCCGGGTCGTCGGCCTGGAACAGCCGGACCGCTGGGGCGGGTTGGTCGACCTGCCGGAGGTGCTGGACGACCGGGCCGGTGCCCGACTGGTCGCCGTGCTCGCCGGCTGCGGCGAGAACGAGATCGCGATCCGGACGGCCGGGATCCTCGGCCGCCGGCTCACCCGGGCCGCCCAGCTCCGCGGCAAGGACCGCTGGGCACCGCGCGGCAGCGTGCTGATCACCGGCGGCACCGGCGCCATCGCCGGGCACGTCGCCCGGTGGCTGGCCGGTCGCGACGCGCCCCGCCAGGTGCTGACCAGCCGTTCCGGCCCCGCCGCGAGGGGGGCGGCGGCGCTCGCCGCCGAGCTCGCGACGGCCGGCTCCGCGGTCGACGTCGTCGCCTGCGACGTGACCGACCGCTCGGCGCTGGCCGGGCTGGTGAGCTGGATCGGCGGGACCGGTCCGGCGCTGTCCTCGGTGCTGCACACCGCGGCGGTGCTGGACGACGGTGTCGTGGACCGGCTCTCGGTCGAGCGACTGGAGACGGTGCTGGCCGCGAAGGCGTTGAGCGCGGCCCACCTGGACGAGCTCACCGCGGACCTGGACCTGGACGCCTTCGTACTCTTCTCCTCGGTGTCCTCGACGATCGGCGCCGCCGGTCAGGGCAACTACGCGGCGGCGAACGCCTACCTGGACGCCCTGGCGGAGAACCGCCGGGGCCGGGGGCTGGCCGCGCTCACCGTCGCCTGGGGTGCCTGGGCCGGCGGTGGCATGGCGGAGTCCAGCAGCGTGGTGCAGGCCCGGGTCAAGCGCGGCCCGATGCCGGCGATGGACCCGCAGCTCGCCGCCCGCGCCCTGGGCGAGGCCCTGGAGGGCCCGGACGCCCTGGTGACGGTGATGGACGTGGACTGGGCGCTGCTGGCGTCCGGGCCGGGCGCGGCGGACCTGCCGAAGCGCCCGCTCGTCCGGGACCTGCCGGAGATCCGGCAGCTGGCCTCGGCCGGCGGGAGCGCGGCGGCCGTGGTCCACGCCGAGGGAGAGCTGGCCCACCGGCTGGCCGGGCTCGCCCGGGCCGAGCAGGAGCGGGTGCTCACCGAGGTGGTGCGGGCCGAGGTCGCGGTCGTGCTGGGGCACGCCTCGGTCGACGCGGTCGAGGACCGGCGCGCCTTCAAGGACCTGGGCTTCGACTCGCTGACCGCGGTCGAGCTGCGCAACCGCCTGGGCGTGGCGACCGGCATCCGGCTGCCCGCCACGCTGGTGTTCGACTACCCGACCCCGGTGGTCCTCGCCGAGTTCCTGCGCGGCGAGCTGACCGGGAGGGTGGCGGACGCCGCCGCTCCGGTGTCCACCGCCGTGGCGGTCGCGGCGGCGGACGAGCCGCTGGCGATCGTCGGGATGGCCTGCCGCTTCCCGGGGGGTGCGGGCAGCCCGGAGGAGTTCTGGCGGCTGCTCGCCTCGGGCGGCGACGCGGTGGGCGCCTTCCCGACCGACCGCGGCTGGGACCTGGAGGGCTTCTACGACCCGGAGCGCGGCAACGCGGGGACGTCCTACACCCGGTCGGGTGCCTTCCTGCGGGACGCGGCCGAGTTCGACGCGGGCTTCTTCGGGATCTCGCCGCGCGAGGCGCTGGCGATGGACCCGCAGCAGCGGCAGCTCCTGGAGACCTCGTGGGAGGCGCTGGAGCGGGCGGGCATCGATCCGGCCTCGCTGCGGGGATCGTCGACCGGTGTGTTCGCCGGCGGCTTCGCCTCGGGCTACGGCTTCGGGGTGACGCTGGCGAGCCAGGGCGACTCCGGCTCCGAGGGCCACGTGATGACCGGGAACGCGACGAGTGTGCTGTCCGGCCGGGTCTCCTACGTGCTGGGTCTGGAGGGCCCGGCGGTGACGGTGGACACGGCGTGCTCCTCGTCGCTGGTGGCGCTGCACCTGGCCGCGCAGGCGGTGCGCTCGGGCGAGTGCTCGCTCGCGCTGGCCGGCGGTGTCACCGTGATGGCGACGCCGGGGACGTTCATCGACTTCTCGCGGCAGCAGGGTCTGGCGGCGGACGGCCGCTGCCGGGCCTTCTCCGAGGACGCCGACGGGACCGGCTGGGCCGAGGGCGCGGGCATGCTCGTGGTCGAGCGCCTGTCGGACGCGCGCCGCAACGGGCACAAGGTGCTCGCGGTGCTGCGCGGCTCCGCCGTCAACCAGGACGGCGCGTCCAACGGTCTGACGGCGCCCAACGGTCCGTCGCAGCAGCGGGTGATCCGGGCGGCGCTGGCCAGTGGCCGGCTGACCGCCGCCGACGTCGACGTGGTCGAGGCGCACGGGACGGGGACCACGCTGGGTGACCCGATCGAGGCGCAGGCGCTCCTGGCCACCTACGGCCAGGAGCGGCCGGAGGGGCGGCCGTTGCTGCTCGGCTCGGTGAAGTCCAACATCGGGCACACCCAGGCGGCCGCCGGTGTGGCGGGCGTGATCAAGATGATCCTCGCCCTCCAGCACGAGGAGCTGCCGCGGACGCTGCACGCCGAGGTGCCGTCCTCGCACGTGGACTGGTCGGCGGGTGAGGTCAGCCTGCTGACGGAGCCGGTGCCGTGGCCGTCGGACGGGCGTCCGCGTCGTGCGGGTGTGTCGGCCTTCGGGATGAGCGGTACCAACGCGCACGTCATCGTCGAGGAGGCGCCGCCTTCCGTCGAGGCTACCGAGACGGTGTCGGCACCGGTCCTCTCGGACGCCGGTGCGTGGCTGGTGTCGGGCCGGACGGCCGAGGGGCTGACGGCCCAGGCGGGTCGGCTGCGCGAGTGGATGGTGGCGCGGCCGTCGGTGGATCCGGCGGATGTCGCGTGGTCGCTGGCGGCGACGCGGTCGGCGTTCGAGCATCGGGCCGTGGTGCTCGGAGCCGAGCGCGGCGAGCTGATGGCGGGGCTGGGGAGCCTGGCCGCCGGGGCCTCGTCGGCCTCGGTGGTGTCGGGTGTGGCACGGCCGGGTGCCCGGGTGGGTCTGGTCTTCGCGGGTCAGGGTTCGCAGTGGGTCGGGATGGGCCGGGGGCTCTACGAGGGCAGCGCCGTGTTCGCCGAGGTCTTCGACCGGGTGTCCGGGCTGCTGGAGTTGGAGTTGGGCGTCTCGGTCCGGGACGTGGTCCTGGGCGCAGAGGGCGTCGACGAGGCGCTGGCGCAGCAGACGCTGTACGCGCAGGCCGGTCTGTTCGCCTTCGAGGTCGCTGTCGCGGCGGTGCTGGAGGCCGCGGGTGTGACGCCGGACGCGGTGGTGGGTCATTCGGTGGGCGAGGTCGCGGCCGCGTATGTGGCCGGGGTGCTGTCGCTGTCCGAGGCCTCGCGGCTGGTGGCGGCGCGGGCGCGGTTGATGCAGGCGCTGCCGGCGGGCGGGGCGATGGCTGCGGTCAACGTCCCGGAGGCCGAGGTGCTGGCCGAGCTGGTGCCCGGTGTGGTGATCGCGGCGGTCAACGGCCCGGATTCCGTGGTGGTTTCGGGTGAGGCCGACGCGGTGGACCACGTGGTGGAGCTGTGGCGGGAGCGGGGCCGCCGGGTGCGGCGGCTGCGGGTCTCGCACGCCTTCCACTCCCCGGCGATGGACCCGGTGATCGACGAACTCACCGCTGTGACAGCCGGGTTGGAGTACCACCGGCCGAACCTGACGTGGGCGGGCGCGCTCACCGGTGAACTGGTCACCGAGCCCGAGGCGGGCTACTGGCCGGCCCAGACGCGGGGAGCGGTGCGCTTCGCCGATGCGGTGGCGACGCTGGCCCGCCAGGGTGTCTCGGTGTTCGTCGAGGTCGGCCCGGACGGGTCGCTCTCCTCGCTGGGCCCGGACGCGGTGGCAGGCGTCGACGGTGACGAGGCCGTGTTCATCCCGCTCCAGCGGCGCGACGAGCAGGGGGTGACCGGCCTGCTGGGCGGTCTCGCCCAGGCCTACGTCAACGGCGCTGCGGTGGACTGGAGTTCGGTGCTGCCGGCCGGTACGCCGGTCGAGCTGCCCACCTACGCGTTCCGGCACCAGCGGTTCTGGCCGGAGGGCGTCCTCTCGCTGCCGACGGCCGCGCCGGCGGTCGGCGGGGACGGTACGAGCACCGAGGCGGAGGCCCGGTTCTGGGCGGCCGTCGAGGACGGCGACCTGGCGAGCATCGCCGACACGCTGGCCATCGAGGACCAGCACCGGCTCGGCGAGGTGCTGCCGGCGCTGGCGTCCTGGCGGCGCCGGGAGCAGGACCGGTCGATGACCGCGAACTGGCGCTACCGGGGTGGCTGGGCGGCGATCGCCGAGCCCGACGCCCGGGTGCTGTCCGGCACCTGGCTGGTGGTCGTGCCGGCCGGAGCGGCCGAGCAGGCGTGCGCTGCCGCGCTCGCCGACCGTGGTGCCGAGGTCGTCACGGTCGAGGTCCCGGCGGGTGCCGTGGACCGGGCCGAGGTGGCCGGGCTGCTGGGCGCGGCGGTCGAGCCGTCGGCGGTGGCGGGCGTGCTGTCGCTGCTGGCGCTCGACGAGACGCCGGTGCCGGGCCACCCCGCGGTGACCGGCGGTCTGGCCGCCACCCTGGCGCTGGTCCAGGCCCTGGGCGACGCCCGGATCGGCGCGCCGCTCTGGCTGGCGACGCGCGGCGCCGTGGCGGCCGGTCCGGGTGAGGCGCTGGCCCACCCGGTGCAGGCGCAGGCCTGGGGGCTGGGCCGGGTCGTCGGCCTGGAACAGCCGGACCGCTGGGGCGGGTTGGTCGACCTGCCGGAGACCGTCGACGAGCGGGCGGGTGCGCGACTGGTCGCGGTGCTCGCCGGCTGCGGCGAGAACCAGGTCGCGATCCGGACGGCCGGGATCCTCGGCCGCCGGCTCACCCGGGCCGCCCAGCCCCGCGGCACCGCCCGGTGGACACCGCGCGGAAGCGTGCTGATCACCGGCGGCACCGGCGCCATCGCCGGGCACGTGTCGCGGTGGCTGGCCGGCCGCGAGGCGGAGCGGCTGGTGCTGACCGGTCGTTCCGGTCCGGCGGCCGCCGGGGTCGCCGCGACGGTCGCGGACCTCGCCGCCCGGGGCATGGACGTCGACGTGGTGTCCTGCGACGTGACCGACCGCTCGGCGCTGGCCGGGCTGGTGGAGTGGACGGGGAAGACCGGTCCGGCGCTGTCCTCGGTGCTGCACACGGCCGCCGTCCTGGACGACGGTGTCGTGGACCGGCTGTCGGTGGAGCGGCTGGAGACGGTGCTGGCCGCGAAGGCGGCGAGCGCGGTCCACCTGGACGAGCTCACGGCCGATCTCGACCTGGACGCCTTCGTGCTGTTCTCCTCGGCCGCGTCCACGCTGGGCGCCGCCGGGCAGGGCAACTACGCGGCGGCGAACGCCTTCCTGGACGCCCTGGCGGAGAACCGCCGCAGCCGCGGCCTGGCCGCGCTCACCGTCGCCTGGGGTGCCTGGGCCGGCGGCGGAATGGCCGGGTCCAGCAAGGTGGTCCGGGCGAGGGTCGAGCGGGCCCCGATGCCGGCGATGGACCCGCAGCTCGCGGTGCGCGCGCTGGGCGAGTCGCTGGACGGCCCGGACGCCGTGGTCACGGTGATGGACGTCAACTGGGCCGAGCTGGTGGCCTCGCCGGGCCCGGTGGACCCGCGGGAGATGCCGCTGGTGCGGGACCTGCCCGAGATCCGCCGGCTGGCCGCGGCGGGTGCGAGCGGCGGCGCGGTCCGCGAGGAGGGCGGACTGGCCCGGCAGCTGGCCGGGCTCGGCCGGGCCGAGCAGGAGCGGGTGCTCACCGAGGTGGTGCGGGCCGAGGTGGCCGTCGTGCTGGGGCACGCATCGGCCGACGCGGTCGAGGACCGGCGCGCGTTCAAGGACCTCGGCTTCGACTCGCTGACCTCGGTCGAACTGCGCAACCGGCTGAACGGTGTGACGGGGCTCCGGCTGCCCGCCACGCTGGTGTTCGACTACCCCACCCCGAACGCCCTTGCCGCGTGGCTGCGAACCGAGGTTGTCTCGGACGAAGCGGTGTCGGTGCCGGTCCTCGCGGAGCTCGACCGGCTCGAAGCCGCCCTCCGCACCGGGTCGATGGCGGACCAGGTGCGGGAGGAGGCCACCGACCGGCTGCGCCGGCTGCTGGACGCCATCGGTGACCAGGCAGCCGACAAGAGCAAGGAACGGCGCGAAGCGGAACTCCGGGAAGCGACCGACGACGAGCTGTTCGCTCTCGTCGACGAACTGGAGTGACGCCTGCCAGGCCCTGACGGGCTCCGTTCGAACCCGGGCTGCCCCGCACACGCCGTGCGGGGCAGCCCGCCCCTGACTCTGCCGAAAAACACCATTGCTGGGAGATGACCGTGTCCGACGAGGACAAGCTCCGTAGTTACCTGAAGCGGGCCATCGCAGACGCCCAGGACGCCCGCGCCCGACTGCGCGAGGTGCAGGAGCAGACGGCGGAGCCGGTGGCGATCGTCGGAATGGCGTGCCGCTTCCCGGGGGGTGCGGACACCCCCGAGGAGTTCTGGGAGCTGCTGGCCTCGGGCGGTGACGCGGTGGGCGCCTTCCCGACCGACCGCGGCTGGGACCTGGACGGCGTCTACGACCCGGACGGCGAGCGCGAGGGCACCTCGTACGTGGCGCAGGGGGCGTTCCTGCGGAACGCGACCCGGTTCGACGCCGGGTTCTTCGGCATCTCACCGCGCGAGGCCATGGCGATGGACCCGCAGCAGCGGCTCCTGCTGGAGACCTCGTGGGAGGCGCTGGAGCGGGCGGGCATCGACCCGGCGACCCTGCGGGAGAGCGCGACCGGGGTGTTCGCGGGCGGCTTCGCGTCCAACTACGGGATCGGGGTCTCCTGGTCCGCCGAGGCCGGGTCCGGCGTCGAGGGCCACCTGATGACCGGCAACGCGACCAGCGTGCTGTCCGGCCGGGTCTCCTACGCACTGGGCCTGGAGGGCCCGGCGGTGACCATCGACACCGCTTGCTCGTCCTCGCTGGTCGCACTGCACCTGGCGGCCCAGGCGCTGCGCTCGGGCGAGTGCACGCTGGCCCTGGCCGGCGGTGTCACCGTCCTGGTGTCGCCGGGGACCTTCGTGGAGTTCTCGCGGCAGCAGGGGCTGTCGGCGGACGGCCGGTGCCGGGCGTTCTCCGAGGACGCGGACGGCACGGGCTGGGCCGAGGGCGTGGGCATGCTCGTCGTGGAGCGGCTGTCGGACGCGCGCCGCAACGGGCACCGGGTGCTCGCGGTGCTGCGCGGCTCGGCGGTGAACCAGGACGGCGCGTCGAACGGTCTGACCGCGCCGAACGGGCCTTCGCAGCGGCGGGTGATCCGCGCCGCGCTGGCGAACGCGCGGCTGTCGGCCGCCGACGTGGACGTGGTGGAGGCGCACGGCACGGGGACCACGCTGGGTGACCCGATCGAGGCGCAGGCGCTGCTGGCCACCTACGGCCGGGAGCGGCCGGAGGGCCGGCCGTTGTGGCTGGGCTCGGTGAAGTCCAACATCGGGCACACCCAGGCGGCCGCCGGGGTGGCGGGCGTGATCAAGATGGTGCTGGCGATGCAGCACGAGGAGCTGCCGAAGACCCTGCACGCCGAGGTGCCGTCCTCGCACGTGGACTGGACGGCCGGTGAGATCGAGCTGCTGACGGCGCCGGTGCCGTGGCCCGCCGGGGAGCGGCCGCGCCGGGCGGCGGTCTCCTCGTTCGGGATCAGCGGCACCAACGCGCACGTCATCGTGGAGGAGGCGCCGGCTCCCGAGACGGCCCGGGCCGAGGCCGTGGCACCGGTGCTGGCGGGTGCCGGTGCGTGGCTGGTGTCGGGCCGGACGGTCGAGAGTCTGACGGCGCAGGCAGGCCGGCTGCGCGCCTGGACGGTGGCGCGTCCGGAGCTGGCGCCGGTGGACGTGGCGTGGTCGCTGGCGGCGACGCGTTCGGCGTTCGAGCACCGGGCCGTGGTGGTGGGCACCGAGCGGGCCGAACTGGTCGGTGGCATCGAGAGCCTGGCCGCCGGGGTCTCCTCGGCCGCGGTGGTGTCGGGCGTGGCGCGGCCGGGTGCCCGGGTGGGTCTGGTCTTCGCCGGTCAGGGTTCGCAGTGGGTCGGCATGGGTCGGGGTCTGTACACGGCGAGCACGGTCTTCGCCGAGAGCTTCGACCGGGTGTGCGGGCTGCTGGAGCTGGAGTTGGGCGTCTCGGTCCGGGACGTCGTGCTCGGCGCCGAGGGTGTGGACGAGGCGCTGGCGCAGCAGACGCTGTACGCGCAGGCCGGGCTGTTCGCCTTCGAGGTGGGCGTCGCGGCGGTGCTGGAGGCCGCGGGTGTGACGCCGGACGCGGTGGTGGGTCATTCGGTGGGCGAGGTCGCGGCCGCTTATGTGGCCGGGGTGCTGGCGCTGCCGGACGCGGTGCGGCTGGTGGCGGCGCGGGCTCGGTTGATGCAGGCGCTGCCGAACGGCGGGGCGATGGCGGCGGTGAACGCGCCGGAGGCCGAGGTGCTGGCCGAGCTGGTGCCCGGGGTGGTGATCGCCTCGGTGAACGGGCCGGAGTCGGTGGTGGTCTCCGGCTCGGTCGAGGCCGTCGATGAGGTGGTGGAGCTGTGGCGGGAGCGGGGTCGCCGGGTGCGGCGGCTGCGGGTCTCGCACGCCTTCCACTCCCCGGCGATGGACCCGGTGCTGGAGGAACTCACCGCCGTGGCCGATGGGTTGGAGTACCACCGGCCGGCTGTGCTGTGGGCGGGCGCGCTCACCGGTGAGCTGGTCACCGAGCCCGAGGCGGGCTACTGGCCGGCGCAGACCCGCCAGGCGGTGCGCTTCGCGGATGCGGTGGCGACGCTGGCCCGCCAGGGTGTCTCGGTGTTCGTCGAGGTCGGCCCGGACGGGTCGCTCTCCTCACTCGGCCCGGACGCGGTGGCGGGGATCGACGGGGACGAGCCCGTGTTCGTCCCCCTCCAGCGGCGTGACGCGGAGGGCGTCGCGAGTTTCGTCACGGGTCTCGCCCGCGCCTTCGTGCACGGCGTGCCGGTGAACTGGAGTTCGGTTCTGCCGGCCGGGAAGCCTGTCGAGCTGCCCACCTATGCCTTCCGTCAGCAGCGCTTCTGGCCGGAGGGCGTGGTGCCGCTCACGCCGCCGGCGGCGGGCGGCGGCGACGGTGCGGGCACGGCGGGGGAGGCGCGGTTCTGGGCGGCCGTCGAGGACGGGGACCTGGCGAGCATCGCCGACACGCTGGCCATCGAGGACCAGCGGCAGCTCGCCGAGGTCCTGCCGGCGCTGGCGTCCTGGCGGCGCCGCGAGCTGGACCGCCTGGTGACCACGGACTGGCGCTACCGGACGGCCTGGTCGGCCGTGGCGGAGCCCGACGCGCGGGTGCTGTCGGGGACGTGGCTGGTGGTGGTGCCGGCCGGCGCGGGCGAGCAGCCGTGCGCGGCCGCGCTGGCCGCCCGTGGTGCGGAGGTCGTCGTGGTCGAGGTCCCGGCCGGGGCCGTGGACCGGGCCGAGGTGGCCGCGCTGCTGGCCGCGGCGGTCGAGCCTTCCGGCGTCTCCGGTGTGCTGTCACTGCTGGCCATGGACGAGACGCGCGTGCCGGACCACCCGGGGGTGACCGCCGGGCTGGCGGCCACGCTGGCGCTCGTCCAGGCGCTGGGCGACGCCGGGATCGGCGCGCCGCTCTGGCCGGCGACGCGCGGCGCCGTGGCGGCCGGTCCGGGTGAGGCGCTGGCCCACCCGGTGCAGGCGCAGGTCTGGGGTCTGGGCCGGGTCGTCGGTCTGGAACACCCCGAGCGCTGGGGCGGGTTGGTCGACCTGCCCGAGGTGCTGGACGACCGGGCCGGTGCCCGGCTGGTCGCGGTGCTGGCCGGTGCCGAGGAGAACGAGGTCGCGATCCGGGCCGACGGGATCCTCGGCCGCCGGCTCAAGCGGGCCGGGCAGACTCGCGACCGGGACCGCTGGTCGCCGCGCGGCAGTGTGCTGATCACCGGCGGTACCGGCGCCATCGCCGGGCATGTGTCACGGTGGCTGGCCGAGCGCGGAGCCGAGCGGCTGGTGCTGACCAGCCGCTCCGGCCCCGCGGCCGCCGGGGTCGCGGCCACGGCCGCCGAACTGGCCGCCCGGGGTACGGGAGTGGACGTCGTGGCGTGCGACGTCGGCGACCGGTCGGCGCTGACCGGGCTGCTGGCCCGGATCGGGGAGACCGGTCCGGCGCTGTCCTCGGTGCTGCACACCGCCGCGGTGCTGGACGACGGCGTGGTCGACCGCCTCTCGGCGGCGCGCCTGGCGTCCGTGCTCGGGGTGAAGGCCGAAGGCGCGCTGCTGCTCGACGAGTTGACCGCCGACCTCGATCTCGACGCCTTCGTGCTGTTCTCCTCGGCCGCGTCCACGCTGGGCGCCGCCGGTCAGGGCAACTACGCGGCGGCCAACGCCTACCTGGACGCCCTCGCCGAGAACCGCCGCGGCCGCGGCCTGCCGGGCCTGTCGGTCGCGTGGGGCGCCTGGGGCGGCGGCGGGTTCGCCGAGTCCAGCGCGGCGGCCCGGGCGCGGGTCGAGCGCGGCCCGATGCCGCCGATGGACCCGCAGCTCGCCGCCCGCGCGCTGGGCGGGGCACTGGAGGGGCCGGACGCCGTCGTCACCGTGATGGATGTCGACTGGGCCCAGCTGGCGTCCGCGCAGGGCACGGCGGACCTGCGGGAGGCACCGCTCTTCCGCGAGCTGCCGGAGGTCCGCCGGCTGACCGCCCGGGGCGCCGGGAGCGGGGACGGCACCCGGACCGAGGGTGAACTGCCCCGGCGACTGGCCGGGCTCACCCGGGCCGAGCAGGAGCGGGCGCTCACCGACATCGTCCGGGCCGAGGTGGCCGTCGTGCTCGGGCACGCCTCCGCGGACGCGGTCGAGGACCGGCGGTCGTTCAAGGACCTGGGCTTCGACTCGCTGACCGCCGTCGAACTGCGCAACCGGCTGGGCGTGGCGACCGGCATCCGGCTGCCCGCCACCCTGGTCTTCGACTACCCCACCCCGCTGCTGCTGGCCGGCTACCTGCGGGGCGAACTGACCGGGGACGCGGCCGGACCGGGGCCGGTCCTCGTGGCGGCCGCGGCCGTGGACGAACCGCTGGCGATCGTGGGCATGGCCTGCCGCTTCCCGGGCGGGGCCGGCAGCCCCGAGGAGTTCTGGGAGCTGCTGGTCTCGGGCGGTGACGCGGTGGGCGCCTTCCCGACCGACCGCGGCTGGGACCTGGACGGTGTCTACGACCCGGACGGCGAACGCGAGGGCACCTCGTACGTGGCGCAGGGCGCCTTCGTGCGGGACGCCACGGAGTTCGACGCCGGGTTCTTCGGGATCTCGCCGCGCGAGGCGCTGGCCATGGACCCGCAGCAGCGGCTGCTGCTGGAGACCTCCTGGGAGGCGCTGGAGCGGGCGGGCATCGACCCGGCGGCGCTGCACGGCAGTGCGACGGGCGTCTTCGCCGGCGGCTACGCGTCCGGGTACGGCTTCACCCTGGCGGGTGAGGGCGGGGCCGGTGTCGAGGGCCACCTGCTGACCGGGAACGCGACCAGCGTGCTGTCCGGCCGGGTCTCCTACGTGCTGGGCCTGGAGGGCCCGGCGGTGACCATCGACACCGCGTGCTCGTCCTCGCTGGTCGCACTGCACCTGGCGGCCCAGGCGCTGCGCTCGGGCGAGTGCACGCTCGCGCTGGCGGGTGGTGCCACGGTGATGGCCACGCCCGGCATGTTCATCGACTTCTCGCGGCAGCAGGGGCTGTCGGCCGACGGCCGCTGCCGGGCGTTCTCCGAGGACGCCGACGGGACCGGCTGGGCCGAGGGCGCGGGCATGCTCGTGGTCGAGCGCCTGTCGGACGCGCGCCGCAACGGGCACAAGGTGCTCGCGGTGCTGCGCGGCTCCGCCGTGAACCAGGACGGCGCGTCCAACGGTCTGACGGCGCCGAACGGCCCGTCCCAGCAGCGGGTGATCCGGTCCGCGCTGGCGAACGCGCGGCTGTCGGCCGCCGACGTGGACGTGGTGGAGGCGCACGGGACGGGGACCACGCTGGGCGACCCGATCGAGGCGCAGGCGCTGCTGGCCACCTACGGCCGGGAGCGGCCGGAGGGGCGGCCGCTGCTGCTGGGGTCGGTGAAGTCCAACATCGGGCACACCCAGGCCGCCGCCGGCGTGGCGGGCGTGATCAAGATGATCCTCGCCCTGCAGTACGAGGAGCTGCCGAAGACGCTGCACGCGGACGAGCCCTCCTCGCACGTGGACTGGTCGATGGGTGAGGTGCGGCTGCTGGCCGAGTCGGTGCCGTGGCCGGTGGGGGAGCGGCCGCGCCGGGCGGCGGTCTCCTCGTTCGGGATGAGCGGGACCAACGCGCACGTCATCGTCGAGGAGGCGCCGGCGGTCGTCGAGGCCGCCGAGGTGGTCGAGGCCGTGGCGCCGGTGGTGTCAGGGGCCGGTGCCTGGCTGGTGTCGGGCCAGTCGGCCGAGGGGCTGACGGCGCAGGCGGAGCGGCTGCACGCGTGGGTGTCGGCGCGGCCGTCGGTGGAGCCGGCAGAGATGGCGTGGTCGCTGGCGACGACGCGGTCGGCCTTCGAGCGCCGGTCGGTGGTGGTCGGTACCGAGCGCGCGGAGCTGGTCGCGGGCCTGCAGAGCCTGGCGGCCGGTGTGCCGTCGGGGTCGGTGGTGTCGGGTGTGGCCCGCTCGGGTGCGCGGGTGGTGTTCGCGTTCGCCGGTCAGGGCTCGCAGTGGGTCGGCATGGGCCGTGAACTGGCCCTGTCGAGCCCGGTGTTCGCGGCACGGTTGGCGGAGTGCGAGGCGGCGCTGGCGCCTTATGTGGACTGGTCACTGGCCGATGTCCTGGCGGGTGTGCCGGAGTTGAAGGCGGCGGATGTCGTCCAGCCGGCGTTGTGGGCGGTGATGGTGTCGCTGGCGGCGGTCTGGGAGGCCGCCGGTGTCAAGCCTGCTGCGGTGGTGGGGCATTCGCAGGGTGAGATCGCGGCAGCCACGGTGGCTGGGATGCTGTCGCTGGAGGACGGCGCCCGGGTGGTGGCGCTGCGTTCGCGGTCGTTGAAGGTCCTGGCGGGCCTGGGCGGCATGTTGTCGGTGAGCCGGAGTGCCGCGGTTGTCGAGGAGCGGATCGCCCGGTTCGGTGAGCGTGTTGCCCTGGCGGCGGTCAACGGCCCGTCGGCGGTGGTGGTTTCGGGTGAGCCCGAGGCCCTGGAGGAGCTGAAGGCGGAGTTCGAGGCCGAGGGCGTGCGCGCCCGGATGGTCGCGGTGGACTACGCCTCGCACTCGGCGCAGGTCGACCGCCTCGAAGCGGAGATCACCGAGGTCCTGGCCGGTGTCGCGCCGCGCCGGGGCCGGATCCCGATGGTCTCGGCGATGACCGGGGAGACGCTGACCGGTGAGGAGCTGGACGCCGCCTACTGGTACGGCAGCCTGCGCGCCACGGTGCACTTCGACCGCGCGGTGCGCACGCTCGCCGGTCAGGGGCACCAGCTGTTCGTCGAGGTGACTCCGCACCCGGTGCTGCTGGGCGCGATGAACGACACGCTCGAAGAGGTCGCCCAGGAGGCCGGCCCGGGCATCGTGCCCGCCGCCGTCTGCGGCACGCTGCGCCGCGACGAGGGCGGCGTGACCCGGCTGGTCACCTCGCTCGCCGAGGCCTTCGTGCAGGGCGCTCCGGTGGACTGGCGCACCGTCCTCCCCGCCGCCGAGCGGGTCGAGCTGCCGACGTACGCCTTCCAGCGCGAGCGGTACTGGCCGCAGGGGATGCTGCCCCTGTCGCCGGTGGGTGCGGGCCGGGACGCGGCGTCGCTGGGCCTGGGCGCGGTGGACCATCCGCTGCTGGGCGCGGCGGTCGAACTGGCCGGCGGCGCGGGCCTGGTCTGCACCGGGCGGCTCTCCGTGCGCACCCACCCCTGGCTGGCCGACCACACGGTGGGCGGGACGGTGCTGCTGCCGGGGACCGGCTTCGTCGAGCTGGTGGTCCGGGCCGGTGACCAGGTGGGCTGCGGCCTCCTGGAGGAACTGACGCTCCAGGCCCCGCTGGTCCTGCCCGCCGACGGCGGCGGGGTCCAGGTCCAGGTGGTGCTGGCCGAGGCGGACTCCGAGGGCCGCCGCGCGGTCGAGGTGTTCTCCCGCCCCGACGTGTCCGACCCGCAGCAGGACTGGACGCGGCACGCGAGCGGAGCGGTGGCCCCGGCCCCGGCGGAGCGGCCGGCCCCCGGGGAGTTGTCGGTCTGGCCGCCGGAGGGCGCGACCGCGCTCGACGTCGGCGAGGTGTACGCCGTCCGGCTGGCGGAGGTGTACGGTCCGGCGTTCCACGGGCTGCGGGCCGCCTGGCGGCGCGGTGAGGACGTCTTCGCCGAGGTGGCGCTGCCGGAGCCGGTGGCGCGCGAGGCGGGTGCGTTCGGGCTGCACCCGGCGCTGCTCGACGCGGCCCTGCACGCCGCGCTGCTGGAGGACACGGCCCCGGCGGACGCGGACGGCGGGCCGGGCGAGGTCCGGATGCCGTTCGCCTGGACGGGCGTCGAGCTGCACGCGAGCGGGGCGACCGTCCTGCGGGCGCGGCTGCGGCGGGACGCCCGGGGCGCGCTGGCGCTGACGGCCGTGGACCCGGCGGGCTCCCCGGTGGTGTCGGTGGAGTCGCTGGTGAGCCGGCTCCTGTCGGCCGCGCAGCTGCGGGCCGCCGACAGCGGGGTGTCGGACGCGCTGTTCGTGGAGGAGTGGGCCCCGGTGGCCGAGGTCCCGGTGGCCGAGGTGCCGACCGGGGACTGGGCGCTGATCGGCGCCGACCGGTTCGGTCTGGTCGAGGCGCTGGCCGCGGCCGGTGTGCCGGTCCGGTCCTTCACCGGTCCGGCGGAGGCGGCCGAGGCCGAGCCGCAGGTCGTGCTGGTCTGTGCGGGGGCCGAGGAGGCCGAGGACGGCGACGTGGCCGGGGCCGCCCGCCGCCGCACCGCCGACGCGCTGGCGCTGGCCCAGGAGTGGCTGGCCGAGGAGCGCCTGGAGAACGCCCGGCTGGTGGTCGTCACCCGGGGCGGCGTGGCCGCCGGGGAGGGCGAGGCCGTGGCCGACCTGGCCGCCGCCGCCGTCCGGGGTCTGCTGCGCTCGGCGCAGTCGGAGAACCCCGGCCGGCTGGTCCTGGTGGACCTGCCCGCCACCGGTACGGCCGAGCGGATCGCCGTTCTCCCGGGCGTCCTCGCCACCGGCGAACCGGAGCTGGCCCTCCGTGACACGGCCGTGCTGGGCCGGCGGCTGGGCCGTCCGTCCGGCGCTGGAGCAGCGGTTGAACGCCTCGCGGGCCGCACGGCCGACGGCCCGCGGACGCTCCTGGTGACCGGTGGGACGGGCACCCTGGGCGGCCTGGTGGCCCGGCACCTGGTGGTGACCGGGCAGGTCAACGGCGTCGTGCTGACCAGCCGTTCGGGCCCCGCCGCCCCCGGCGTGGCCGCACTGGCGGCCGAGCTGGCGCAGCTGGGCGCCCCGGTCCGGATCGTGGCGTGCGACGTGGCGGACCGGGACGCGCTGGCCGCGCTGCTGGCCACGATCCCGGCCGACCGCCCGCTGGGCTCCGTCTTCCACGCCGCCGGGATCATCGACGACGGCGTGATCGGCACCCTCACCGCCGACCGGCTGGCGGCGGTCATGCGGCCGAAGGTCGATGCCGCCTGGCACCTGCACGAACTCACCCGGGACCTGGACCTGGCGCACTTCGTCCTGTTCTCCTCGGCCGCCGCCGTCTTCGGCGCACCGGGGCAGGGCAACTACGTCGCCGCCAACTCCTTCCTGGACGCGCTGGCCGGGTACCGCCGGGCCGCCGGCCTGGCGGGCCTGTCGCTGGCCTGGGGCCCCTGGGTGCACGAGGCGGGCATCGGCCGGGAGCTGGGCGAGCGGCTGCTGACCCGGATCAGCCGGTCCGGGGTCGCGGCGCTGGGCGCGGACGAGGGCCTGGCCGTGCTGGACGAGGCGCTCACCCGCGGCGAGGCCGTCCTGGTGCCGGCCCGGCTGGACCTGGCGGACCTGCGGGCGCGGGCCGCCCGCAGCGGGGACGTCCCGCCGCTGTGGCGGGCGCTGGCCGGTGGCCGGGTCCGGCGGGCCGCCGCCGCGGCCGGGACGGGGGCCGAGGCCGGCGAGGCGCTGCGGCACCGGCTGGCCGGGCTCTCCGGCCAGGACCGTGACCGGGCGCTGCTGGACCTGGTCCGGGCGCACGTGGCCGCGGTGCTCGGGCACGCCTCCGCCGAGGCGGTCGAGCCCACCCGGGCCTTCACCGACCTGGGCTTCGACTCGCTGACCGCGGTGGAGCTCCGGAACCGGCTGCGGACCGAGACCGGGCTGCGGCTGCCGGCCACGCTGGTCTTCGACCACCCCACCCCCGTCGCGCTGGCCGCGCTGCTGCGCGGCGAGCTCGCGGGCGGCCTGCCCGCCGCGGCCCCGGCGGTCCGGCCGTCCGCCGCGGTGGCGGACGAGCCGATCGCGATCGTCGGCATGGCCTGCCGGTTCCCCGGCGGCGCCGCCGGCCCGGAGGAGCTGTGGGAGCTGCTGGCCTCGGGCCGGGACGCGATCGGCCCGTTCCCGCAGGACCGCGGCTGGGACCTCGACGCCCTGTACGACCCGGACACCGAGCACGCCGGGACGTCCTACACCCGCGAGGGCGGCTTCGTCCGGGACGTCAGCGGTTTCGACCCGGCGTTCTTCGGGATCTCGCCGCGCGAGGCGCTGGCGATGGACCCGCAGCAGCGGCTGCTCCTCGAAGTGTCCTGGGAGGCCTTCGAGCGGGCCGGGATCGACCCGGCCGCCCTGCGCGGCAGCCTGACCGGCGCCTTCGTCGGCGGCTACGGGTCGGGGTACGCCGGGATGAGCCTCGAAGGCGAGTCCGAGTTCGAGGGCATCGACGGCCATGTGATGACCGGGAACGCGACCAGCGTGCTCTCGGGCCGGCTGTCCTACACCTTCGGCCTGGAGGGGCCCGCCGTCACGATGGACACGGCGTGCTCCTCGTCGCTGGTGGCGCTGCACCTGGCCTGCCAGTCGGTCCGGGCGGGGGAGTGCTCGCTCGCGCTCGCGGGCGGCATCACCGTCATGGCGGCCCCGGACGGCTTCATCGCCTTCTCCCAGGCGCGCGGGCTGGCCGTGGACGGCCGGTCCAAGGCGTTCGCCGCGTCCGCCGACGGGATGGGCATGGCCGAGGGCGTCGGCATGCTCGTGGTGGAGCGGCTGTCCGACGCGCGCCGCAACGGGCACCCGGTGCTCGCGGTGGTGCGCGGTTCGGCGATCAACCAGGACGGCGCGTCCAACGGCCTCACCGCCCCCAACGGGCCTTCGCAGCAGCGGGTGATCCGGGCCGCGCTGGCCAGTGGCGGGCTGACGGCTGCCGACGTGGACGCGGTCGAGTCGCACGGCACGGGCACCAAGCTCGGCGACCCGATCGAGGCCCAGGCGCTGCTGGCGACCTACGGGCAGGACCGCCCCGAGGACCGTCCGGTCTGGCTGGGGTCGGTGAAGTCCAACCTCGGGCACACCCAGGCGGCCGCCGGGGTGGCCGGGGTGATGAAGATGCTGCTGGCGCTCCAGCACGAGGAACTGCCGCGGACGCTGCACGTGGACGAGCCGTCCCCGCACATCGACTGGTCGGCCGGGCACGTGCGGCTGCTCACCGAGCCGGTGCCGTGGCGGGCGAACGGGCGGCCGCGCCGGGCGGGCGTCTCCTCGTTCGGGATCAGCGGCACCAACGCGCACATCATCCTGGAGGAGGCACCGGCGGCCGGGGCGGCCGACGCCGTCGAGCCCGCGGCGCCGGCGCCGTCCGGGGCCGGCGCGTGGGTGCTGTCGGGCCGCTCGCCCAAGGCGCTGGCGGGCCAGGCGGGCCGGCTGCGCGAGTGGGTGGCGGCCCGGCCCGGGGCGGAGCCGGCCGATCTGGCCTGGTCGCTGGTCGCGACCCGGTCGCTGTTCGAGCACCGGGCCGTGGTCGTGGGCGGGGACGGCGCGGAGCTGGCGGCCGGGCTGGAGAGCCTGGCGGCGGGCGTGTCCGCGGGGTCGGTGGTGTCGGGGGTGGCCCGGGCCGACGCGCGGCCGGTGTTCGCCTTCCCCGGCCAGGGCTCGCAGTGGGTCGGGATGGGCCGTGAACTGGCCGCGGTGAACCCGGTGTTCGCGGCGCGCCTCGCGGAGTGTGAGGCGGCGCTGGCGCCGTATGTGGACTGGTCGCTGGGTGAGGTCCTGGCGGGCGCCGAGGGCGCGCCGGAGCTGAAGGCGGCGGATGTCGTCCAGCCCGCGCTGTGGGCCGTGATGGTCTCGCTGGCGGCGGTGTGGGAGGCCGCCGGGGTGGCGCCCGAGGCGGTGGTCGGCCACTCGCAGGGCGAGATCGCCGCGGCGACCGTGGCGGGGATGCTGTCGCTGGAGGACGGCGCCCGCGTCGTGGCGCTGCGTTCTCGGTCGTTGAAGGTCCTGGCGGGCCTGGGCGGCATGTTGTCGGTGAGCCGGTCGGCGGCCGTGGTGGAGGAGCGGATCGCCCGGTTCGGTGAGCGGCTGTCGCTGGCGGCTGTCAACGGGCCGTCGGCGGTGGTGGTTTCGGGCGAGCCCGAGGCGCTGGAGGAGCTGAAGGCGGAGTTCGAGGCCGAGGGCGTGCGCGCCCGGCTGGTCGCGGTGGACTACGCCTCGCACAGTGCGCAGGTCGAGCGGCTGGAAGCGGAGATCACGTCCGTGCTGGCCGCGGTGGAACCGCGCCCGGGCCGGATCCCGATGGTGTCCGCGATGACCGGGGAGACGCTCACCGGTGAGGAGTTGGACGCCGCCTACTGGTACGGCAGCCTGCGCGCCACGGTGCACTTCGACCGGGCGGTGCGCACGCTCGCCGGCCAGGGGCACCGGGTGTTCGTCGAGGTCTCCCCGCACCCGGTGCTGCTCGGCGCGATGACCGAGTCCCTGGAGGAGGTCGCGCAGCAGGCGGGCGCGGCCGCCGTGCCCGCCGCCGTCTGCGGCACCCTGCGGCGTGACGACGGTGGCGCCCAGCGCCTGCTGACCTCGCTCGCCGAGGCCTTCGTGAACGGCGCGGCCGTCGACTGGACGGCCGTCCTCCCGGCCGGCCGGCGGGTGGACCTGCCGACGTACGCCTTCCGGCACGACCGCTTCTGGCCGAAGGTCCCGTCGGCGCTGCCGGCGGGCGGCCCGGCCACCGGCCGGGACGGGGCGGCCACACCGGCCGAGTCCGCGTTCTGGGCGGCCGTCGAGGGCGGCGACCTGGAGCAGCTCGCGGACACCCTGGCGATCGAGGACGGACGCGAGCGGCTCGGCGAACTGCTGCCCGCGCTGACGACGTGGCGGCGCCACGACCTGGACCGCTCGACCACCGCGAGCTGGCGCTACCGGATGGGCTGGGCGCCGGTCGCCGAGCCCGACCCGGGCGTGCTCACCGGCACCTGGCTCGTCGCGGTGCCCGAGGCGGACGCCGCCGGCGACCTGGCGCAGGGCTGCGCGGTCGCGCTGGGTGTGCGCGGGGCCGAGGTCGTGCCGGTCGAGGTCCCGGCCGGGACGACGGACCGTGCCGTCCTGTCCGCGCTGCTCGCCCGGGCGCTCCGGGAGGCGGGCGCGGAGCCGTCCGGCGTGACCGGCGTGCTGTCGCTGCTGGCGCTGGACGGGACACCGCTGCCGGACCACCCGGTGGTGACCGGCGGGCTGGCCGCCACCCTGACCCTCATCCAGGCACTCGGCGACGCCGGGATCGAGGCACCGCTCTGGCCGGCCACCCGCGGCGCGGTCGCGGCCACGCCCGGCGAGCTGCCGACCGCTCCGGCGCAGGCACAGGTCTGGGGCCTCGGCCGGGTCGTCGGCCTGGAACACCCGGACCGCTGGGGCGGTCTGATCGACCTGCCCGAGGTGCTGGACGACCGGGCCGGCGCCCGGCTGGTCGCGGTGCTCGCCGGCTGCGGCGAGGACCAGGTCGCCATCCGCCCGGCCGGGATGCTGGGCCGCCGGATGAGCCGGGCCGCCGGGGTGCGGGCCGGTGAGGACCGCTGGACCCCGCGCGGCAGCGTGCTGATCACCGGCGGCACCGGCGCCATCGCCGGGCACGTGGCCCGCTGGCTGGCCGAAGGGGGCGCGCCCCGCGTCGTGCTGACGGGCCGTTCCGGCCCGGCGGCCGCCGGCGTCGCGGCCACGGTCGCCGAACTGGCGGAGCGCGGCACCGCGGTGGACGTCGTCTCCTGCGACGTGAGCGACCGCGCGGCGCTGGCCGGGCTGGTGGACCGGATCGGGAAGACCGGTCCGGCGCTGTCCTCGGTGCTGCACACCGCCGCTGTCCTGGACGACGGCGTGGTCGACCGCCTCACCCCGGCCCGACTGGAGACGGTGCTGGCCGCCAAGGCCGCGAGCGCCGCCCACCTCGACGAGCTGACCGCCGACCTGGACCTGGACGCCTTCGTGCTGTTCTCCTCCGCGGCGTCGACCCTCGGCTCCGCCGGGCAGGGCAACTACGCGGCCGCCAACGCCCACCTCGACGCCCTGGCCGAGAACCGGCGGGCCCGCGGGCTGACCGGTCTGTCGGTGGCCTGGGGTCAGTGGGGCGGCGGCGGCCTGGCGGAGTCCAAGGAGGCGATCCGGGAGCGGATGAAGAAGCTCCCGATGTCGGCGATGGACCCGCAGCTGGCGGTCCGGGCCCTGGACGAGTCGCTGCGCGGCCCCGACGCCGTGGTGACGGTGATGGACGTGGACTGGGCCCTGCTGGCGCAGACCGCGGTGGACCTGCCGAAGGCCCCGCTGGTGCGGGACCTGCCGGAGGTCCGCCGGATCGCCACCACCGCCGCCGCCCGGCCCGCCGAGGCGGCCGGCGCGGGGGAGGGCGAGCTGGGCCGGCGGCTGGCGGGCCTGGACCGGGCCGAGCAGGAGCGGCTGCTGTCGGACCTCGTACGGGCCGAGGCGGCCGTGGTCCTGGGCCACGCGTCGGCGGACGGCGTCCAGGCCCAGCAGGCCTTCAAGGACCTCGGGTTCGACTCGCTGACCGCGGTGGAGATCCGCAACCGGTTGAACACCGCGACCGGACTGCGGGTGCCCGCTACGTTGATTTTCGACTACCCCACCCCGGTGGCGGTGGCCGCCTGGCTGCGCACCGAACTCGCCCCGGACGAGGCGGACTCGGTGCCGGTGCTCGACGACCTCGACCGGCTCGAATCCAGCCTGTCCGGTCCGGCACCCGACCAGGACACGAGCGAGCGAATCACGAGGCGGCTGCAGAGCATTCTGTCGAAGTGGATCGAGAAGCAGGGCGAAGCGGAATCCGGCAGCGGCGAGGTTGAACTCGAATCGGCGACACCCGACCAGGTGTTTGAGTTTCTCGACAAGGAACTTGGTCTGTCCAACTAGTTACTTCGCGCTAATTGACGGCATGTTTTGGTAAGGGGTCACTGTGGATAACCAAGAGAAACTCTTCGACTACCTCAAGAAGACCGCGGCCGAGCTCCAGGAGACGCGCAAGCGCCTGCACAAGCTGGAGGCCGGCGAGTACGAGCCGCTGGCGATCGTCGGCATGGCGTGCCGCTACCCGGGCAACGTGGAGACCCCGGAGGACCTCTGGGAGCTGCTGGCGGCCGGCGGTGACGCGGTGGGCGAGTTCCCCACCGACCGCGGCTGGGACCTGGAGAGCATCTACGACCCGGACCCGGAGAAGTCCGGCCGGTCGTACACCCAGTCCGGGGCCTTCGTGAAGGACGCCAGCGGATTCGACGCCGCGTTCTTCGGGATCAGCCCGCGGGAAGCCGTCGCGATGGACCCGCAGCAGCGCCTGCTGCTCGAAGTCGCCTGGGAGGCGCTGGAGCGCGCGGGAATCGACGCGGGAACGCTGAAGGGCAGCCGGACGGGCGTCTTCGTCGGTGGTTTCACCTCGAACTACCTGGTGAACCTGGAGCTGGCGGAAGGGGGCACTGCCGGGCTGGAAGGCCACATGATGACCGGCAACCTGACCGCCGTGCTCTCCGGCCGGGTCTCCTACGTCATGGGCCTGGAGGGCCCCGCCGTCACGGTGGACACGGCGTGCTCCTCCTCGCTGGTCGCGCTGCACCTGGCCTGCCAGGCGATCCGCGCCGGGGAGTGCTCGATGGCACTCGCCGGCGGTGTGACCGTGCTGGCGCAGCCCGGCATGTTCGTCGAGTTCTCCCGCCAGCAGGGCCTGTCGGTGGACGGCCGCTGCCGCGCCTTCTCCGACGACGCGAACGGCACCGGCTGGGCCGAGGGCACCGGCATGCTCGTCGTGGAGAAGCTCTCCGACGCGCGCCGCAACGGGCACAAGGTGCTCGCGGTGATCCGTGGCTCGGCGATCAACCAGGACGGCGCGTCCAACGGTCTGACCGCCCCCAACGGCCCCTCGCAGCAGCGGGTGATCCGCGCCGCGCTGGAGAGCTCCCGGCTGTCCGCCGCCGACATCGACGCGGTGGAGGCCCACGGCACGGGCACCAAGCTCGGTGACCCGATCGAGGCCCAGGCGCTGCTGGCGACGTACGGCCAGGAGCGCGGCGGCGGGCAGCCGCTCTGGCTGGGGTCGGTGAAGTCCAACCTCGGACACACCCAGGCCGCCTCCGGGGTGGCCGGCGTGATCAAGATGGTGATGGCGCTGCGCAACGGCCGGCTGCCGCGGACGCTGCACGTCAACGAGCCCACCCCGCACGTCGACTGGTCCGCCGGTGAGGTGGAGCTGCTGACCGAGTCCGTCCCGTGGCCGGCCGGCGAGCGGGTCCGCCGCGCGGGCGTGTCGTCCTTCGGCGGCAGCGGCACCAACGCCCACCTGATCCTGGAGGAGGCACCCGCCGAGGAGGACGCGGCCGAGCCGGTGGAGGCCGCGCCGCGGGTCGTCTCGGGCGCCGGCGCCTGGCCGGTGTCGGGCCGCTCGGCCGAGGGGCTGGCGGCGCAGGCCGGCCGGCTGCGGGACTGGGTGGCGGCGCGGCCGGAGGCGGAGCCCGCGAACGTGGCGTGGTCGCTGGCGACCATGCGCGCGACCTTCGAGCACCGCGCCGTGGTCGTGGGCGGGGACCGCGCGGAGCTGGCGGCCGGGCTGGAGAGCCTGGCCGACGGCGTGCCCAGCGGCGCCGTCGTCGCGGGCGTGGCCCGGGCCGACGCGCGGCCGGTCTTCGTCTTCCCCGGTCAGGGTTCGCAATGGCTCGGCATGGGCCAGGAGTTGGCGCGGTCGAGCCCGGTGTTCGCGGCGCGCCTCGCGGAGTGCGAGGCGGCGCTGGCGCCGTATGTGGACTGGTCGCTGGGTGAGGTCCTGGCGGGCGCCGAGGGCGCGCCGGAGCTGAAGGCGGCGGATGTCGTCCAGCCCGCGCTGTGGGCCGTGATGGTCTCGCTGGCGGCGGTCTGGGAGGCCGCCGGGGTGGCGCCCGAGGCGGTGGTCGGCCACTCGCAGGGCGAGATCGCCGCGGCGACCGTGGCGGGGATGCTGTCGCTGGAGGACGGCGCCCGCGTCGTGGCGCTGCGTTCGAAGTCGTTGAAGGTGCTGGCCGGGCTCGGCGGGATGTTGTCGGTGAGCCGGAGTGCCGCGGTGGTGGAGGAGCGGATCGCCCGGTTCGGTGAGCGGCTGTCGCTGGCGGCGGTCAACGGCCCTTCGGCGGTGGTGGTTTCGGGTGAGCCCGAGGCCCTGGAGGAGCTGAAGGCGGAGTTCGAGGCGGAGGGCGTGCGTGCCCGGCTGGTCGCGGTGGACTACGCCTCGCACAGTGCGCAGGTCGAGCGGCTGGAAGCGGAGATCACGTCCGTGCTGGCCGCGGTGGAACCGCGCCCGGGCCGGATCCCGATGGTGTCCGCGATGACCGGGGAGACGCTGACCGGTGAGGAGTTGGACGCCGCCTACTGGTACGGCAGCCTGCGCGCCACGGTGCACTTCGACCGCGCGGTGCGGACCCTGGCGGGCCAGGGGCACCGGGTGTTCGTCGAGGTCTCCCCGCACCCGGTGCTGCTCGGCGCGATGACGGAGTCGCTGGAGGAGGTCACCCAGGAGGCCGGGCCGGGCGCCGTGCCCGCCGCCGTCTGCGGCACCCTGCGCCGTGACGACGGCGGCGCGACCCGTCTGGTCACCTCCTTCGCCGAGGCCTTCGTCAGCGGCGCGGCCGTCGACTGGGCCGCCGTGCTCCCGGCCGGACCGGGAGTGGACCTGCCGACCTACGCCTTCCAGCACGAACGGTTCTGGCCCAAGGGCACGCTGGGCGAGCTGCGCTCCGCGCGCCCGGGAGGCGGCGACGCGCTGTCGCTCGGCCTGGGCGCGGTGGGCCACCCCATGCTCGGCGCGGTGGTGGAACTGGCCGGTGGCGCGGGCCTGGTGTGCATGGGCCGGGTGTCGCTGCGCACGCACGCCTGGCTGGCCGACCACGCCGTCGGCGGCGTCGTCCTGCTGCCCGGCACCGGCTTCGTGGAGCTCGCGGTGCGCGCCGGTGACCAGGTGGGCTGCGGCCTGCTGGAGGAACTGACGCTGCACGCACCGCTGGTGCTGCCCGCCGACCGCGGCGGGGTCCAGCTCCAGGTGGTCGTGGCCGCGCCCGACGCCCAGGGCCGCCGCGGGGTCGAGGTGTTCTCCCGCCCCGAGGAGACGGCCGCCCCGCAGGCCTGGGTCCTGCACGCGAGCGGTGTGGTCGCCCCCGCCACCGCGGCCGGGCGGACCGACGAGGACTTCCTGGTGTGGCCGCCGAAGGACGCCGCACCGGTGGACATCACCGACGTGTACGCGGTGCACCTCGCCGAGGTGTACGGCCCGACGTTCCACGGCCTGCGGGCCGCCTGGCGCCGGGGCGAGGACGTCTTCGCCGAGGTGGCGCTGCCCGAGGAGGCGGCGGCCGAGGCCGGCGCGTTCGGCCTGCACCCGGCGCTGCTCGACGCCGCCCTGCACGCCTCGCTGCTGGCGGAGCCGGTCGTCGAGGCCGAGCCGGGCCAGGTGCCGATGCCGTTCGCGTGGACCGGCGTCGAGCTGCACGCCGGTGGCGCGTCGGTGCTGCGGGTGCGGCTGCGCCAGGACGCCCAGGGCGGGGTGTCGCTGACCGCCGCGGACGCCACCGGCGCACCCGTGGTGTCGGTGGGGTCGCTGGTGAAGCGACTCGTCGCGATGGACCAACTGCGCTCCGCGCAGAACGAGTTGAACGACTCGCTGTTCGTCCAGGAGTGGACCGAGGTGCCCGCCGGCGCCGCCCCGGCCGGCGAGTGGGCGCTGATCGGCGCCGACCGCTTCGGGCTGGTCGACGAGCTGGGCGCCGCCGCTGTGCCGGTGCGCGCCTTCGCCGGCATCGCCGAGCTGGCCGCCGCCGTCGAGACGGGCGAGGCCGCTGCCGGCACCGTCCTGCTGTGCGCGGACGCCCTGCTCGGCGGGGACGCGGACCAGGGCGCCGGCCTCCCGGACACGGTGCGCCGGGCCGGTGCCGAGGCACTGCGGCTGGTGCGCGAGTGGCTGGACGAACCACGCCTGGACGCCGCGCGGTTGGTGGTCGTCACCCGGGGCGCCGTGGACGCCGGCGGCGAGGCGGTGACGGACCTGGCGGCGGCCTCCGTACGGGGGCTGCTGCGGTCCGCCCAGGCCGAGAACCCGGGCCGGCTGGTCCTGGCCGACCTCCCGGCCGTCGAGGCCGGCGCCCGAAGCGCGCTGCTGACCACCGTGGTCGGCGGCGACGAGCCCGAGCTGGCGATCCGCGGCGAGGCCGCCTACGGCCGGCGCCTGACCCGCCCCTCGGGCGAGCTGGAGCCGGTCATCTGGCCGGCCGACCCGGTGGCCGACCCGGCGGCGCGTTCGCTGCTGGTGACGGGCGGCACCGGGACGCTGGGCGGGCTGGTCGCCAAGCACCTGGTGGCGACCGGCCGGGCCGGTGGTGTAGTGCTGACCAGCCGCTCCGGCCCGGCCGCCGCCGGAGCCGCCGCGCTGGCGGCCGAGCTGGCGGAGCTGGGCGTCTGGGTCCGGATCGTCGCGTGCGACGCGGCCGACCGGGACGCGCTGGCCGAGGTGCTGGACCGGATCCCGGCCGAGAACCCGCTGGGCTCCGTGGTCCACTCGGCGGGCGTCGTCGACGACGGCGTGATCGCGTCGCTGACGCCGGAGCGGCTGGCGGCCGTCATGCGGCCGAAGGTCGACGCGGCCTGGAACCTGCACGAGCTGACGGCCGGGCTGGACCTGGAGCGCTTCGTCCTGTTCTCGTCCGCGGCCTCCACCTTCGGCGCGGCCGGCCAGGCCAGCTACGTGGCGTCGAACTCCTTCCTGGACGCCCTGGCCGGGTACCGCCGGGCCGCCGGCCTCGCGGGGATGTCGCTGCAGCTCGGCCCGTGGATGCACGAGGCGGGCATCGGCCGGAACCTGGACCGGACCTCGCTGTCGCGGATCGACCGCGGCTTCGTCCCGCTCGGCGCCGAGGACGGCCTGGTCGTCCTGGACGTGGCGCTGGCCCGGGACGAGGCGGTGCTGATGCCCGCCCGCCTCGATCTGGCGGCGCTGCGGGCGCAGGCCGCCGGCAGCGCGGACGTCCCGCCGCTGTGGCGCACGCTGGCCGGGGTGTCCGTCCGGCGCACGGCCGTCTCGGCCGCCGCCACCGGCACCGGCGCCGACGCGGCCGAGGCGCTCCGGCGCCGGCTCGCGGCGGTCTCCGGCCCCGAGCGGGACCGGGTGCTGCTGGACCTCGTCCTCGCCCATGTCGCCGCCACGCTGGGGCACGCCTCGGCGGACGCGATCGACACCGGCCGCCCGTTCACCGACGTCGGCTTCGACTCGCTGACCGCCGTCGAGCTGCGCAACCGCCTGAACGCCGAGACCGGCCTGCGGCTGCCCGCGACGCTGGTCTTCGACTACCCCACCCCGACCGCGCTCGCCACGCTGCTGCGCGGCGAGCTGGCGGGCGACCTGCCCGCCGTCGCGGCACCCGCCGCGCCGGTGGCCACCGGCGCCGCGGACGAGCCCATCGCGATCGTCGGCATGGCCTGCCGCTTCCCCGGCGGCGCGGCCAGCCCGGAGGAGCTGTGGCGCCTGCTGGCCTCGGGCTCGGACGCGATCGGCCCGTTCCCGCGCGACCGCGGCTGGGACTTGGAGAGCCTCTACCCGGACACCGACCCGCACGGCGAGTCGTACACCCAGGCCGGCGGCTTCGTCCAGGACGCCAGCGCCTTCGACGCGGGGTTCTTCGGGATCTCGCCGCGTGAGGCGCTGGCGATGGACCCGCAGCAGCGGCTGCTGCTGGAGACCTCCTGGGAGGCGTTCGAGCGGGCCGGGATCGACCCCGCGACGCTGCGCGGCAGCCAGACCGGCGCCTTCGTCGGCGGCTACAGCTCCCGGTACGCGACCGACGTCCAACTGGAGGGCACCGAGGTCGTCGAGGGCCACCTGGTGACCGGGAACGCGACCAGCGTGCTCTCGGGCCGGCTGTCCTACACCTTCGGCCTGGAGGGCCCGGCGGTCACGGTGGACACGGCGTGCTCCTCCTCGCTGGTGGCGCTGCACCTGGCCGCCCAGGCGCTGCGTTCCGGTGAGTGCTCGCTCGCCCTGGCCGGCGGGGCCACCGTCACCGCCACCCCCGGGGTGTTCGTGGCCTTCGCCAAGGCCGGCGGCATCTCGATGGACGGGCACTGCAAGTCCTTCGCCGCGGCGGCCGACGGCTCCGGCTTCGCCGAGGGCGCGGGCATGCTCGTGGTGGAGCGGCTGTCGGACGCGCGGCGCAACGGGCACAAGGTGCTCGCGGTGATCCGCGGTTCGGCGATCAACCAGGACGGCGCGTCCAACGGTCTGACCGCCCCCAACGGCCCCTCGCAGCAGCGGGTGATCCGCGCGGCGCTGGCCAGCGCCCGGGTGTCGCCCGCCGACGTGGACGTGGTGGAGGCGCACGGTTCGGCGACCACGCTGGGCGACCCGATCGAGGCACAGGCGCTGATCGCCACCTACGGCCAGGACCGGCCGGAGGGCCGGCCGTTGTGGCTGGGGTCGGTGAAGTCGAACATCGGGCACACCCAGGCCGCGGCCGGTGTGGCCGGGGTGATGAAGATGGTGCTGGCGCTGCAGAACGAGCAGCTCCCGCAGACGCTGCACGTGGACGAGCCGACGCCGCACGTGGACTGGTCGGCGGGCGAGGTGCGGCTGCTGACCGAGCCGGTGGCGTGGCCCACCGGCGAGCACGTCCGCCGGGCCGGTGTGTCCGGCTTCGGGATGAGCGGTACCAACGTGCACGTCATCCTGGAGGAGGCGCCGGCCGCGGTCGCCGAGGAGGCGGACGCCCTGGACGAGCCGGCGGGTGAGGCCGGGGCGGTGGCGGTGCTGGAGCCGGCCGGGCCGGTGGCGTGGCCGGTGTCGGCGCAGTCGTCGGAGGCGTTGGCGGGTCAGGCGGATCGGCTTCGGGAGTGGGTGTCGGCGCGGTCGTCGGTGGATCCGGTGGGTGTGGCGTGGTCGTTGGCGGCGACGCGGTCGGTGTTCGAGCACCGGGCGGTGGTGGTCGGTGGCGGGCGTGAGGAGCTGGTGTCGGGGCTGGGCGGCCTGGTGGCCGGGTCGGGTGCGGCCGGGGTGGTGTCGGGGGTTGCCCGTTCGGGTGGTCGGACGGCGTTCGTGTTCGCGGGTCAGGGTGCGCAGTGGGTTGGCATGGGCCGTGAACTGGCCTTGTGCAGTCCGGTGTTCGCGGCGCGGTTGGCGGAGTGTGGGGCGGCGCTGGCGCCGTATGTGCCGTGGTCGTTGAGTGAGGTTCTGGCGGGTGCGCCGGGTGCGCCCGGTCTGGACGCGGCTGATGTGGTGCAGCCGGTGCTGTGGGCGGTGATGGTGTCGCTGGCGGCGGTGTGGGAGGCCGCCGGGGTTTCGCCCGATGCGGTGGTGGGTCATTCGCAGGGTGAGATCGCCGCGGCGACGGTGGCGGGGATGCTGTCCCTGGAGGACGGCGCGCGGGTGGTGGCGGTGCGGGCTCGGGCGCTGACGAGTCTGTCGGTGCAGGGTTCGATGGTGTCGGTGGTGATGCCGTCGCGGGCGGTGCGGGAGATCGTCGAGGGTTGGGGCGAGCGCCTGTCGGTGGCGGCGGTGAATGGCCCGGCTGCGGTGGTGGTGTCGGGCGAGCCGGAGGCACTGTCGGAGTTCGAGCGTGAGTTGGCTTCGCGCAAGGTGCTGCGGTGGCGGATTCCGGCGACGGACTTCGTGGCGCATTCGCCGGCGGTGGAGCCGTTGGAGGCGGTGCTGGCGGCGGAGCTGGCCGGGATCGTGCCGCGGGCGGGCCGTGTCCCGATGATCTCGACGGTGACGGGCGAGTGGTTGTCCGGTACGGAGGTGGACGCCGCCTACTGGTTCGCGAACCTGCGGCGGATGGTCCGCTTCGAGGAGGCCGTCCGCACCCTGCTGGGCGGCGGCTACGGCTCGTTCGTCGAGGTCTCCACGCACCCGGTGCTGACGGCGGCGGTGGCGGAGACGGCCGAGGACGCCGGTGTCGCCGACGTCCTGACGGTGGGCACGCTGGAGCGTGACAACGCGGGAGCCACACGCCTCCTCACGGCGTTCGCGCAGGCCTACGTCGGCGGTCTGTCGGTGGACTGGAAGGTCGTGCTGCCCGCCGCCGAGGTGGTGGAGCTGCCGACCTACGCCTTCCAGCACCAGCACTACTGGCTCCAGTCCGCCGCAGCGCCGTCCCCGCTGGGCGGCGACGGTGCGAGCACCGCCGCGGAGGCGCAGTTCTGGGCCGCCGTCGAAGGCGGCGACCTGGCCCACCTCACCGAGGCGCTGGCGATCGAGGACCAGCAGCTCATCGAGGTGCTGCCCGCGCTGGCGTCCTGGCGTCGCCGCGAGCGGGACCGCTCGGTCACGGAGGCCTGGCGCTACCGGGTGACCTGGTCCCCGGCGACCGTCCCCGGTGGCCTCGCCCGGCTGTCCGGCCGGTGGCTGGTGGTGCTCCCCGCCGGGGAGACCGACGGCGATGTGGCCCAGGGCTGCGTGGCCGCGCTGTCCTCCCGCGGCGCCGAGCTCGTCTTCGTCGAGGTCCCGGCCGGGACGGTCGACCGGGCGGTTCTCGCCGCCCTGCTCGGCGAGGCGCTGCGGGGCACCGGAGAGGTGTCCGGCGTGCTGTCGCTGCTCGCGACCGACGAGACCCGTCTGCCGGACCACCCGGTGGTGACCGTGGGCCTGGCCGTCACGCTGGGCCTGGTGCAGGCGCTGGGCGACGTCGAGGTCGTCGCGCCGCTCTGGGTCCTCACCCGGGGCGCCGTGGCCACCGCCCCGAACGAGGTGCTGACCAGCCCGCTGCAGTCCCAGGTCTGGGGCTTCGGCCGGGTCGTCGGACTCGAATACCCGGACCGCTGGGGCGGGTTGATCGACCTCCCACCCGTCCTGGACGAGCGGACCGGCTCGCAGCTGGTGGCCGTACTCGCCGGCTGCGACGAGAACCAGGCCGCGCTCCGCCCGGCCGGGATCGTGGGCCGCAGGCTCACCCACGCCCCCCAGCCGGCGGCGGCCGGGACGTGGCGGCCGACCAACGGCACCGCGCTGATCACCGGCGGTACCGGTGCGCTCGGCGGGCACGTGGCCCGCTGGCTGGTCGGACGCGGTGTGGAGCGCCTGGTGCTGACCAGCCGGTCCGGCGCCGGCGCCGCCGGTGTCGCCGCGCTCGCGGCCGAACTGGCCGCCCGGGGCGCCCGGGTGGACGTGCTGGCCTGCGACGCGGCCGACCGGTCCGAGCTGGCCGGCCTGCTCGACCGGATCGCCACGACCGGACCCGCGCTGGGCACCGTGGTGCACACCGCGGCGGTGCTGGACGACGGCGTGATCGACGGCCTCTCGGCGGCGCGCCTGGAGTCCGTGCTCGCGGCCAAGGCCGCCGGTGCGGCCTACCTGGACGAGCTGACGGCCGACCTTGACCTGGACGCCTTCGTGCTGTTCTCCTCCGTGGTGGCCACCACGGGCGGCCCGGGTCAGGCCAACTACGGTGCGGCGAACGCCTACCTGGACGCCGTGGCCGAGAACCGGCGCAGCCGCGGCCTGGCCGCGCTCGCCGTGGCCTGGGGCCCGTGGGCGGCCGGCGTGGCGCAGGGCTCCGAGGCGGCCCGGCAGCGGCTGGCCCGCAACCAGTGGGAGGGCGTGATGGACCCGGACCTCGCGGTCCGGGCCCTGGGCGAGGCACTGGACTGCCGCGACACCGTGCTGACCGTCACCAACATCGACTGGTCCGTCATCCTCGCGCAGCCGCAGCAGGCGGCGAGCCTGCTGACCGTCCCCCTGATGCGTGACCTGCCGGAGATCCACCGGCTGGCCGCCCTGCTGGCCGAGGTTCCGGCCGCGCCGGTCGAGCAGGACCTGGTCCGCCGACTGGCCGGGATGAGCCGGGCCGAGCAGCGCCGGGTGCTGACCGAACTCGTCCAGGCCAAGGCCGCCCACGTGCTCGGCTACGCCTCGCCCGAGGCGGTCGAGACCAACCGCGCCTTCAGCGAACTCGGCTTCGACTCGCTGACCGCGGTCGAGCTGCGCAACGACCTCAGCTCCGCCACGGAGCTACGGCTGCCCGCGACCCTGCTGTTCGACTACCCGACCGCGGCCGCGCTGGCCGACTACCTGGAGGCGGAACTGCTGGGGGCGGCGCCGGACGGCGCCGGGACGCCGGCGGCCGTGCCGGCCACGATCGCGGCCGACGAGCCGATCGCGATCGTCGGGATGGCCTGCCGCTACCCCGGCGGCGTGGTCGACCCCGACGGGCTGTGGGCGCTGCTGGCCTCCGGCGGGGACGGGATATCCGGCTTCCCGGACGACCGCGGCTGGGACCTGGAGGCGCTCGGCGAGTCCTCGTACGTCAGGTCCGGCGGGTTCGTCCAGGACATGAGCGGGTTCGACGCCGGCTTCTTCGGCATCAGCCCCCGCGAGGCGCTGGCGATGGACCCGCAGCAGCGGCTGCTGCTGGAGCTGTCCTGGGAGGCGGTGGAGCGGGTCGGCATCGACCCGGAGTCGCTGCGCGGCAGCGCGACCGGCGTCTTCGTCGGCGGCTACACCTCCGGCTACGGCTACGGCGCGGACATCGAGGGCATGGCCCACCTGATCACCGGCAACGCCACGAGCGTGCTGTCCGGCCGGGTCTCCTACGCGCTCGGGCTGGAAGGCCCGGCGGTGACGATCGACACGGCCTGCTCGTCGTCCCTGGTGGCGATGCACATGGCCGCCCAGGCGCTGCGCTCCGGCGAGTGCTCGATGGCGCTGGCCGGCGGTGTCACCATCCTGGTGTCCCCGGAGGGCTTCGTCGGCTTCAGCGAGCAGAGCGGACTGGCGGCGGACGGCCGCTGCAAGGCCTTCTCGGCCGACGCGGACGGGATGGGCTTCGCCGAGGGCGCGGGCGTCCTGGTGGTGGAGCGCCTGTCCGACGCGCGGCGCAACGGGCACCAGGTGCTCGCGGTGCTGCGGGGCAGCGCGACCAACCAGGACGGTGCGTCCAACGGTCTGACGGCGCCGAACGGTCCGTCCCAGCAGCGGGTGATCCGGGCGGCGCTGGCGAACGCCGGCCTCACGGCAGCCGATGTGGACGCCGTCGAGGCGCACGGGACGGGTACCAGGCTGGGTGACCCGATCGAGGCGCAGGCGCTGTTGGCGACCTACGGGCAGGATCGTGGTGCCCAGAAGCCGCTGTGGCTGGGGTCGGTGAAGTCCAACATCGGGCACACCCAGGCGGCCGCGGGTGTGGCGGGTGTGATCAAGATGGTGCTGGCGTTGCAGCACCAGGAGCTGCCGAGGACGCTGCACGCGGACGAGCCGTCGCCGCACGTGGACTGGTCCGCCGGTGAGGTGGAGCTGCTGACGGAGGCGGCGCCCTGGCCGAGCAACGGCCGGGTGCGGCGAGCGGGGGTGTCCTCGTTCGGTCTGAGCGGCACCAACGCGCACGTCATCCTGGAGGAGGCCCCGGCGGTCGCCGAGCCGGCCGATGCCGGGAACGACGCCGGGAACGACGGCCGGGGCGACCTCCCGAACAAGGTGGTCGAGCCCGGTGCGGTGGGCGCCTGGCTGGTGTCGGGCCGCTCGGCCGAGGGCCTCACCGCTCAGGCGGGCCGGCTGTACGACTGGGCCGTGGCACGGCCGTCGGTGGAGCCGGCGGAGGTGGCGTGGTCGCTGGCGACGACGCGGTCGGTGTTCGAGCACCGGGCGGTGGTGGTCGGCGCCGATGGCGGCGAACTGCTGTCCGGCCTGCAGAATTTCGCGGCCGGTGTGCCGTCGGGTGCGGTCGTGTCGGGTGTGGCGCGGCCGGGTGCGCGGGTGGTGTTCGCCTTCGCCGGTCAGGGTTCGCAGTGGGTCGGCATGGGGCGTGAACTCGCCTCGTGCAGCCCGGTGTTCGCGGCGCGCCTCGCGGAGTGCGAGGCGGCGCTGGCGCCGTATGTGGGGTGGTCGCTGAGCGACGTCCTGGCGGGTGCCGAGGGTGCCCCCGCACTGGAGGCGGCGGATGTCGTCCAGCCGGCGTTGTGGGCGGTGATGGTGTCGCTGGCGGCGGTCTGGGAGGCCGCGGGCGTCACGCCTGCTGCGGTGGTGGGGCATTCGCAGGGTGAGATCGCGGCGGCGACGGTGGCAGGGATGCTGTCGCTGGAGGACGGCGCGCGCGTCGTGGCGCTGCGTTCGCGGTCGTTGAAGGTGCTGGCCGGGCTCGGCGGGATGCTGTCGGTGAGCCGGAGTGCTGCGGTGGTCGAGGAGCGGATCGCCCGGTTCGGTGAGCGGCTGTCGCTCGCGGCTGTCAACGGCCCTTCGGCGGTGGTGGTTTCGGGTGAGCCCGAGGCGCTGGATGAGTTGAAGGCGGAGTTCGAGGCCGAGGGCGTCCGGGCTCGGATGGTCGCGGTGGACTACGCCTCGCACTCGGCGCAGGTGGACCGCCTCGAAGCTGAGATCACCGAGGTTCTCGCGGCGGTGGCTCCGCGTCGGGGCCGGGTGCCGATGGTCTCGGCGATGACCGGTGAGACGCTGACCGGTGAGGAGTTGGACGCCGCCTACTGGTACGGCAGCCTGCGCGCCACGGTGCACTTCGACCGCGCGGTGCGCACGCTGGCGGGCCAGGGGCACCAGGTCTTCGTCGAGGTGACTCCGCACCCGGTGCTGCTGGGCGCGATGAACGACACGCTCGAAGAGGTCGCGCTGGACTCCGCCGCGCTGCCGGCGGCCGTCTGCGGCACGCTGCGCCGCGACGACGGCGGTGCCCAGCGCCTGCTGGCCTCACTCGCCGAGGCTCATGTCAACGGCGTGGCGGTCGACTGGACGACGGTTCTGCCCTCCGCCGACCTCGTCAAGCTGCCGACGTACGCCTTCCAGCACGAGCGGTACTGGCCGCGCGCGGCCGGACCGGCCCTGGGCGGGGACGCGGTGTCGCTGGGTCTCGGTGCGGTCGGTCACCCGCTGCTGGGTGCGGCGGTCGAGCTGGCCGGCGGTGCGGGCCTGGTCTGCACCGGGCGGCTGTCCGTGCGGACGCACCCGTGGCTGGCCGATCACGCGATCGGTGGGGCGGTGCTACTGCCGGGGACCGGCTTCGTCGAGATGGTGGTCCGGGCCGGTGACCAGGTGGGCTGCGGCCTGCTGGAGGAACTGACCCTCCAGGCGCCGCTGGTGCTGCCTGCCGACGGCTCCGGTGTGCAGGTCCAGGTCGTGGTGGCCGCCGCCGATGCGGACGGCCGTCGGACGGTCGAGGTGTTCTCCCGCCCCGACGGGCAGGAGGAGTGGACGCAGCACGCCGGTGGCGTCGTCGCTCCCGCCGGGGAGGCGCCGGTCGCGGAGGAGGACTTCGCGGTCTGGCCTCCGCGCGGGGCCACGGCGGTCGACGTGACCGGCATCTACGAGGCCGGCGCCGGGGCGTCCTACGGCTACGGCCCGGCGTTCCGGGGGCTGCGCGCGGTGTGGCGCCGGGGCGAGGACCTCTTCGCGGAGGTGGCACTGCCCGAGGGTGTGGCCGCCGATGCGGGTGCGTTCGGTCTGCACCCGGCGCTGCTGGACGGCGTGCTGCACGCCAGCGCCCTGGTCGCCGGGGCCGAGGACGAGGGCCAGGTGCGGTTGCCGTTCGCGTGGACGGGTGTCGAGCTGCACGCGGCGGGTGCCTCCGTGCTGCGGGCCCGGCTGCGCCGTGATGCGCAGGGCAGTCTGGTGCTGTCGGCGGCGGATGCCACGGGTGCTCCGGTGGTCTCCGTCGAGTCGCTGATCACCCGTCCGGTGTCGGCCGAGCAACTCCGGTCGAACGATGCCGGGGTGGCGGATTCCCTGTTCACCGTCGAGTGGGCCGCGGTGAGCGTTGCCGAGGCTCCGGTCGGGGCGTGGGCGCTGATCGGCGCCGATCGCTTCGGCCTCGCCGAGGCGCTGGCCGGGGCCGGGGTACCGGTCCGCTCGTTCACGGACCTGGCCGGTCTGACCGCCGCCGCCGAGGCGGGGGAGATCGAGCCCGCCCTGGTGCTGGCCTGCGCCGGTGACCAGGCGGAGGGCGACAACGCGGCCGAGGCCGCCCGCCGGGCGACCGGCGACGCCCTGGGCCTGGCCCAGACCTGGCTGGCCGAGGAGCGTCTGGCCGAGGCCCGGCTGGTGGTCGTCACCCGGGGAGCTGTCGCTGCCGCGGCCGGGGAGCGGGTCGCCGATCTGCCTGCCGCCGCCGTCTGGGGGCTGCTGCGCTCGGCGCAGTCGGAGAACCCCGGCCGGCTCGTCCTGGTCGACCTGCCGACCGGCGCGGGCGCCGAGCAGATCGCCCTCCTCCCGACGGCACTCGCCACCGGCGAGCCGGAACTCGCCGTTCGCGGCACCCTGGCCCACGCACGGCGCCTGGCGCGCCCGGCGGGCGAGCTGGCGGTGCCCGAGGGCCCGTGGCGGCTGGAGCCCGATGCCGGCGGCTCGCTGGAGGGCCTCGTGCTCGCGGCGGCGCCGCAGACGGGCGACGCGCTGGAGCCCGGGCAGGTTCGGGTGGCGGTCCGCGTCGCCGGGCTGAACTTCCGGGACGTGCTGATCGGCCTGGGGATTTACCCGGGCGGCGGTGTGATGGGCAGTGAGCTCGCCGGAACGGTGCTCGAAGTCGGCTCCGGAGTCTCCGGACTGGCCGTGGGCGACCGGGTGATGGGTGTCGCCGAGGGCGCGTTCGGGCCGGTGGCGGTCACGGACGCCCGGCAGCTGGTGCGGATCCCGGAGGGCTGGACCTTCGCCGAGGCGGCCTCCGTCCCGAGCGCGTTCATGACGGCCTGGTACGCCCTGGTCGAACTGGCCGAGGCCGAGGCCGGCCAGCGGGTGCTCGTGCACGCGGGTACCGGTGGCGTCGGCATGGCGGCGGTGCAGCTCGCCCGGCACCTGGGCCTGGAGGTGTTCGCGACCGCGAGTCCGGCCAAGTGGCCGGTGCTGGCCGCGATGGGCCTGGACGAAGCGCACATCTCCTCGTCCCGCGACGCCGGGTTCGAGGCGGAGTTCCTCGCCGCCACCGGCGGCGCGGGTGTGGACATCGTGGTGAACTCCCTGGCGGGCGAGCTGACGGACGCCTCGCTTCGGCTGCTGCCGCGCGGCGGGGCCTTCGTCGAGATGGGCCGCACCGACCTCCGGGACCCGGAGGCCCTGGCCGTCCAGTACCCGGGGGTCTTCTACCGGCCCTTCGACCTGGGCGAGGCCGGGCCCGAGCGGATGGGCGCGATGCTCGGCCGGATCGTCGACCTGATGGCCGCCGGCACGCTGACGAAGCTGCCGGTCCGGGCCTGGGACGTGCGGCGGGCGCGTGAGGCGTTCCGCTTCATGCAGCAGGCGCGCCACACCGGCAAGCTCGTCCTCACCGTCACCGCCGGCCCGGCCGAACCCCGCGAGCGCGGCAGGTCGGCGCTGGTCACGGGTGGCACGGGCACGCTCGGCGGCCTGGTGGCCAGGCATCTGGTGACCACCGGGCGGGCCGACGGGCTGGTGCTGACCGGCCGTTCCGGCCCGGCCGCGCCGGGTGCGGCCGCGCTCGCCGCGGAGCTGGCGCTGTCGGGCGCGTCGGTGGACGTGCTCGCCTGCGACGCGGCGGATCGCGACGCCCTGGCCGCCGTCCTGGCCGGAGTCCCGGCCGGGGCTCCGCTGACGACCGTGGTCCACACCGCCGGTGTCCTGGACGACGCGACCATCGCGTCGCTGACCCCCGAGCGGGTGGCCGCCGTGATGCGGCCCAAGGCCGACGGTGCCTGGAACCTGCACGAACTCACCCTGGGGCTGGACCTGGAGCACTTCGCCCTGTTCTCCTCGGCCGCGGCGACCTTCGCCAGCCCCGGTCAGGGCAACTACGTGGCGGCCAACGCGTTCCTGGACGCGCTGGCGGCCGACCGCCGGGCGGCCGGACTGCCCGCCACCTCGCTCGCCTGGGGCATGTGGGCCGAGGCCAGCGCACTGACCGGGCGGCTCAGCGACTCCGAGCGCGCCCGGATCAACCGCGGCGGCGTCGCCGCGCTCAGCGCGGACGAGGGCCTGGCGCTGCTGGACCTGGCGCTCGCCAGGGACGAGGCGGTGCTGGTCCCGGCCAAGCTGGACCTGGCCGGGCTCCGGGCCCAGGCCGGCCGCGCCGCCGACGTCCCGCCGCTGTGGCGGGCCCTGGTCGGCGGCGGGACGGGCCGGCGCCACGCCGCCTCGGGCGCCGTCGGTGCGGACTCGCTGCGCAAGCAGCTGGCCGGGGTGTCGGAGCCGGAGCGGCTGCGGCTGCTCGTCGACCTGGTCCGGGCCCACGTGGGCGCCGTGCTGGGGCACGCCTCCGTCGAGGCGGTCGAGTCCACCCGGGCCTTCACCGACCTGGGCTTCGACTCGCTCACCGCAGTCGAACTGCGCAACCGCCTGGGCACCGCGAGCGGACTGCGGCTGCCGGCCACTTTGGTGTTCGACTACCCCAACCCCACGGAACTGGCCGGGCTCCTGCTGGAGAAGCTGCTGCCGGAGCTCGCCGAGCACGGCGAGGCGGACGCGGCCGAGGAGAAGCTGCGGAAGGCCCTCGCGACCGTCCCGCTGTCCAGGTTCCGCGATGCCGGGCTGATGGAGGCGCTCATGCGGCTCGCCGACGTCCGGGACGCCGCGCTGATCGGCGACCAGGGCGAAGAGGCCGAGGCCATCGACGAGTTGGACGCGGACAGCCTGATCCGCCTGGCCCTGGACGGCGAGTCGGAGTGATGTTGATGATGCTCGATGCGTGGAGGCAGCGATGACCGGACAGGCCGACAAGCTCCTTGAAGCGCTGCGTGCCTCCGTGAAGGAAACCGAGCGGCTGCGACAGCGGAACCGCCAGCTCGTCTCGGCGGCCTCGGAACCGCTGGCGATCGTCGGCATGAGCTGCCGCTACCCCGGGGGCGTGACGACCCCCGAGGAACTGTGGGAGCTGCTCGCCGCCGGCGGGGACGCGATCTCCGGGTTCCCGGACGACCGCGGCTGGGACACCGAGGGCGTCTACGACCCCGACCCCGACCACCAGGGCACGTCCTACGTGGTCGAGGGCGGGTTCCTGCGGGACGCGGCCGGCTTCGACGCCGGGTTCTTCGGGATCTCGCCGCGTGAGGCGCTGGCGATGGACCCGCAGCAGCGGCTGCTGCTGGAGACGTCCTGGGAGGCGCTGGAGCGGGCCGGGGTCGACCCGGCCTCGCTCCGGGGCTCGCAGACCGGCGTGTTCGTCGGCGTCGCCCCCTCCGACTACGTCGCGCACCAGTCCCTGCAGACCATGGAGGGGCTCGACTGGCACCTCATGACCGGTGGTGCGGCCAGCGTGATGTCCGGCCGCATCTCCTACCTGCTCGGTCTGCAGGGGCCGGCGGTCTCCGTCGACACGGCGTGTTCGTCGTCGCTGGTGGCGCTGCACCTGGCCTGCCAGGCGGTGCGCGCCGGGGAGTGCTCGCTGGCGCTGGCCGGCGGTGTCACGGTCATGGCCACCACCATGGGCTTCGTCGGGTTCTCCCGGCAGCGCGGCCTGGCCGAGGACGGGCGTTGCAAGGCGTTCTCGGCCGACGCGGACGGCATGGGGATGGGCGAGGGCGCCGGCATGGTCGTCGTCGAGCGCCTGTCGGACGCGCTGCGCAACGGGCACAAGGTGCTCGCGGTGGTGCGCGGTTCGGCCGTGAACCAGGACGGCGCGTCCAACGGTCTGACGGCGCCGAACGGTCCGTCCCAGCAGCGGGTGATCCGCGCGGCCCTGGCCAACGCGCGGATCTCGGCCGCCGACGTGGACGCGGTCGAGGCGCACGGCACCGGCACCACGCTGGGCGACCCGATCGAGGCGCAGGCGCTGCTCACCACCTACGGCCAGGACCGTCCGGAGGGACGGCCGCTGCTGCTGGGGTCGGTGAAGTCCAACATCGGTCACTCCCAGCAGGCGGCGGGTGTCGCCGGTGTGATCAAGATGGTGCTGGCCCTCCAGCATGAGCAGCTGCCGAAGACCCTGCACGCGGACGTGCCGTCGCCGCACGTCGACTGGACGGAAGGCGAGGTCCGGCTGCTGACCGAGGCCGTGCCGTGGCCGGCCGGCGAGCGGGCCCGCCGGGCCGGGGTGTCCTCGTTCGGCCTGAGCGGTACCAACGCGCACATCATCCTGGAGGAGGCCCCGGCCGGGGGCGCCGAGGCCCAGGAGGGCGACACCCCGGCGACGGCGCCGGTGGTGTCGGGGGCGGACGCCTGGCTGGTGTCGGGCCGCACGGCCGAGGGCCTGACGGCGCAGGCGGAGCGGCTGCACGCGTGGGTGTCGGCGCGGCCGTCGGTGGAGCCGGCGGAGGTGGCGTGGTCGCTGGCGACGACGCGGTCGGTGTTCGAGCACCGGGCGGTCGTGCTGGGTGGCGGGCGCGGCGAGCTGGTGGCCGGGTTGGAGAGTCTGGCGTCCGGTGTGCCGTCGGGGTCGGTGGTGTCGGGTGTGGCGCGGCCGGGTGCGCGGGTGGTGTTCGCGTTCGCGGGGCAGGGTTCGCAGTGGGTGGGGATGGGCCGTGAACTGGCCCTGTCGAGCCCGGTGTTCGCGGCGCGGTTGGCGGAGTGCGAGGCGGCGCTGGCGCCGTATGTGGACTGGTCACTGGCCGATGTCCTCGCGGGTGTAACGGAGTTGAAGGCGGCGGATGTCGTCCAGCCGGCGTTGTGGGCGGTGATGGTGTCGCTGGCGGCGGTCTGGGAGGCCGCCGGTGTCAAGCCTGCTGCGGTGGTGGGGCATTCGCAGGGTGAGATCGCCGCGGCGACCGTCGCGGGGATGCTGTCGCTGGAGGACGGCGCCCGGGTGGTGGCGCTGCGTTCGAAGTCGTTGAAGGTGCTGGCCGGTCTCGGCGGGATGCTCTCGGTGAGCCGGTCGGCGGCCGTGGTCGAGGAGCGGATCGCCCGGTTCGGTGAGCGGCTGTCGCTGGCGGCGGTCAACGGGCCTTCGGCGGTGGTGGTTTCGGGTGAGCCCGAGGCGCTGGAGGAGTTGAAGGCGGAGTTCGAGGCGGAGGGCGTGCGCGCCCGGATGGTCGCGGTGGACTACGCCTCGCACTCGGCGCAGGTGGACCGCCTCGAAGCGGAGATCACCGAGGTCCTGGCCGGTATCGCGCCGCGCCGGGGCCGGATCCCGATGGTGTCCGCGATGACCGGGGAGACGCTCACCGGCGAGGAGCTGGACGCCGCCTACTGGTACGGCAGCCTGCGCGCCACGGTCCACTTCGACCGCGCGGTGCGCACGCTCGCCGGTCAGGGCCACCAGGTTTTCGTCGAGGTGACTCCGCACCCGGTGCTGCTGGGCGCGATGAACGACACGCTCGAAGAGGTCGCGCTGGACTCCGCCGCGCTGCCGGCGGCCGTCTGCGGCACGCTGCGCCGCGACGACGGCGGGGCCCAGCGCCTGCTGGCCTCACTCGCCGAGGCCTTCGTCAACGGTGCCCCCGTGGACTGGCGCACGGTGCTCCCGGCCGCCGAGTCGGTGGAGCTGCCCACCTACGCCTTCCAGCACGAGCAGTTCTGGCCGCCGGCTGCGGCGCCGTCCCTCGGTGGGGACGCGGTCTCGCTCGGCCTGGGCGCGGTCGGTCACCCGCTGCTGGGCGCGGCCGTCGAGCTGGCCGGCGGCGCGGGGCTGGTCTGCACCGGGCGGCTGTCGCTGCGGACGCACCCCTGGCTGGCCGACCACGTGGTCGGCGGGGTCGCGCTCCTGCCGGGGACCGGCTTCGTCGAGATGGTGGTCCGGGCCGGTGACCAGGTGGGCTGCGGCCTGCTGGAGGAACTGACCCTCCAGGCGCCGCTGATCTTCCCGGCGGACGGTTCCGGGGTGCAGGTCCAGGTCGTGGTGGCCGCCGCCGATGCGGACGGCCGTCGGACGGTCGAGGTGTTCTCCCGCCCGGACGCCGCCGACGCGCAGCAGGCGTGGCTCCAACACGCGAGCGGTCTGGTCGCCCCCGCCGGTGAACCCGCGCTCGCCGACGAGGACTTCGCGGTCTGGCCTCCGCGCGGGGCCACGGCGGTGGACGTCAGCGGTATGTACGAGGCGCTGGCCGGGACGCCCTACGGCTACGGCCCGGCGTTCCGGGGGCTGCGCGCGGTGTGGCGCCGGGGCGACGAGGTCTTCGCCGAGGTGGCGCTACCCGAGGGTGTGGCCGCCGATGCGGGTGCGTTCGGTCTGCACCCGGCGCTGCTCGACGGTGTGCTGCACGCCAGCGCCCTGGTCGGCGGTTCCGAGGAGGGCGATTCCGGGCAGGTGCGGCTGCCGTTCGCGTGGACGGGCGTCGAGCTGCACGCGGCGGGTGCGTCCGTGCTGCGGGCCCGGCTGCGCCGTGATGCGCAGGGCAGTCTGGTGCTGACGGCGGCGGACGCCACGGGTGCTCCGGTGGTCTCCGTCGAGTCGCTGATCACCCGTCCGGTGGCGGCCGACCAACTGAACTCCGCTGCCTCGACGGTGGCGGATGCCCTGTTCACCGTCGAGTGGGCCCCGGTGAGCGCTGCCGAGGCTCCGGTCGGGGCGTGGGCGCTGATCGGCGCCGACCGCTTCGGTCTGGCCGAGGCGCTGGAGGCCTCCGGCGTTCCGGTCCGCTCGTTCACGGACCTGGCCGGTCTGGCCGCCGCCACGGAGGCGGGGGAGATCGAGGCCGCCCTGGTGCTGGCCTGCGCCGGTGACCAGGACAGTGGAAACCCGGCGCAGGCGGCCGCGCGTGTGACCGGTGAGGCGCTCGGCCTGGCCCAGACCTGGCTGGCCGAGGAGCGTCTGGCCGAGGCCCGGTTGGTGGTCGTCACCCGGGGAGCCGTCGCTGCCGCGGCCGGTGAGCGGGTCGCCGATCTGCCTGCCGCCGCCGTCTGGGGCCTGCTGCGCTCGGCGCAGTCGGAGAACCCCGGCCGACTCGTCCTGGTCGACCTGCCCGCCGGTGAGTCCGGTGCGCCCGCCACGGTGCTGCCGTCGGCGGTGGGCAGCGGTGAGTCCGAGCTGGTCGTCCGCGCCGACCAGGCCCACGGGCGGCGTCTGGCGCGCCCGGCGGGCGAGTTGGCGGTGCCCGAGGGCCCGTGGCGGCTGGAGCCGGACGCCGGCGGGTCACTGGAGGGGCTGACACCGGCGCCGGCGCCGCAGACGGGCGACCCGCTGGAGACCGGACAGGTCCGGGTGGCGGTCCACGCGGCCGGGCTGAACTTCCGCGACGTGCTGATCGGCCTGGGGATGTACCCGGGCGGCGGTGTGATGGGCAGTGAGCTCGCGGGTACGGTGCTCGACCTCGGCCCCGAGGTGACCGGCCTCGCGGTCGGCGACCGGGTGATGGGCGTCGCCGCAGGCGGGTTCGGGCCGGTGGCGGTCACGGACGCCCGGCAGCTGGTGCGGATCCCGGAGGGCTGGACCTTCGCCGAGGCCGCGTCGGTGCCCGTGGCGTTCATGACGGCCTGGTACGCGCTGGTGGAGCTGGCCGAGGCCGAGGCCGGCCGACGGGTGCTCGTGCACGCGGGCGCCGGTGGCGTCGGCATGGCGGCGGTGCAGCTCGCCCGGCACCTGGGCCTGGAGGTGTTCGCGACGGCGAGTCCGGCGAAGTGGCCGGTGCTGGCCGCGATGGGCCTGGACGAAGCGCACATCTCCTCGTCCCGCGACGCCGGGTTCGAGGCGGAGTTCCTCGCCGCCACCGGCGGCGCGGGTGTGGACATCGTGGTGAACTCCCTGGCGGGCGAGCTGACGGACGCCTCGCTTCGGCTGCTGCCGCGCGGTGGGGCCTTCGTCGAGATGGGCCGTACCGACCTCCGTGACGCGGAGGCCCTGTCCGTCCAGTACCCCGGGGTCTTCTACCGGCCGTTCGATCTCGGCGAGGCCGGGCCCGAGCGGATGGGGGCGATGCTCGGCCGGATCGTCGACCTGATGGCGGCGGGCGAGCTGACGCGGCTCCCGGTCCGGGCCTGGGACATCCGGCGGGCGCGTGAGGCGTTCCGCTTCATGCAGCAGGCGCGCCACACCGGCAAGCTGGTCCTGACCGTCCCCGCCGAACTGCGCGCCCCCCGCCCATCCGGGCGGACGGCGCTGGTGACGGGTGGCACGGGCACGCTGGGCGGTCTGGTCGCGCGGCATCTGGTGACCGCGGCCCAGGCGGACGGTCTGGTGCTGACCAGCCGTTCCGGTCCGGCCGCCGCCGGGGTGGCCGTGCTGGCGGCGGAGTTGGCGCGGTCGGGTGCGTCGGTGGACGTGGTCGCCTGTGACACGGCGGACCGTGAGGCGGTGGCCGCGCTGCTGGCGGCGATTCCGGCCGGGCGTCCGCTGCGGAGCGTGATCCACACCGCCGGAGTGCTCGACGACGGGACCATCGCGTCGCTGACGCCCGAGCGGGTGGCCGCGGTGATGCGGCCGAAGGCCGACGGCGCCTGGAACCTGCACGAGCTCACCCGGGGTCTGGACCTGGACCGGTTCGTGCTGTTCTCCTCGGCCGCGGCGACGTTCGGCGTCCCGGGTCAGGGCAACTACGTGGCGGCCAACGCGTTCCTGGACGCGCTGGCGGCCGACCGGCGGGCGGCCGGACTGCCCGGCACCTCGCTGGCCTGGGGCCTCTGGGCGGAGGTCAGCGGCCTGACCGGGCAGCTCTCGGACTCCGACCGGGCCCGCCTGACCCGCGGTGGCGCCGTGGCACTGAGCGCGGCCGAGGGCCTGGCCCTGCTGGACCAGGGGACCGCCCGCTCCGAGGCGCTGCTGGTGGCGACCCGGCTGGACCTCGCCGGGCTGCGCGCGCAGGCCACGCGGAGCGCGGAGGTCCCGCCGCTCTGGCGGACCCTGGTCACGGCCGGGACCGGCCGGCGGACCGCCGCCTCGGGCGGCGTCGGCGCGGACTCGCTGCAACGGCAGCTGGCCGGCCTCTCCGAACAGGAGCGCACCCGGCTGCTCACCGACCTGGTCCGGACCCACGTGGCGGCCGTGCTGGGGCACAGCTCCGCCGAGGCCGTCGAGCCGGGCCGGGCCTTCACCGACCTGGGCTTCGACTCGCTCACCGCGGTCGAACTGCGCAACCGCCTGGGCACCGCGACCGGTCAGCGGCTGCCGGCCACCCTGGTCTTCGACTACCCCAACCCGGTCGCGCTGGCCGGTCACCTGCGGGCCCGGCTGCTCGGTGACGCCGAGCAGCCCGTGGACCTCCTGCCGGTCCGCCCGGCGGAAGCGGGATCCGACGAGCCGATCGCGATCGTCGGAATGGCCTGCCGGCTCCCCGGCGACGTGAACGACCCCGACGGGTTCTGGCAACTGCTCACCACCGGGGCGGACGCGATCTCCCGCTTCCCGGACGACCGCGGCTGGAACGTGGAGGGCCTCTACGACCCGGACCCCGAGAGTGTCGGCACCTCCTACACCCAGGAGGGCGGCTTCGTCGCGGACGCCGGCGGCTTCGACGCCGGGTTCTTCGGGATCTCGCCGCGTGAGGCGCTGGCTATGGACCCGCAGCAGCGTCAGCTGCTGGAGACGTCCTGGGAGGCGCTGGAGCGGGCCGGGATCGACCCCGCGACACTGCGCGGCAGCCAGACCGGCGTCTTCGTCGGCGGGTTCGCGTCGGCCTACGGGCTCGGACTGGCGACCGGCGGCGAGGGAGCCGAAGGGCACCTGACGACCGGCTTCGCGACGAGCGTGATGTCCGGCCGGGTGTCCTACACGCTGGGCCTGGAGGGCCCGGCGGTGACCATCGACACCGCGTGCTCGTCCTCGCTCGTGGCGCTGCACCTGGCCACCCAGGCGATCCGCGCCGGGGAGTGCTCGATGGCGCTCGCCGGCGGGGCCACCGTGATGGCGACCCCCGACGGCATCGTCGGGTTCAGCCAGCAGCGCGGTCTCGCGGTGGACGGCCGCTGCAAGGCCTTCTCGGCCGACGCGGACGGCATGGGCTTCGCCGAGGGCGCCGGCATGGTGGTCCTGGAGCGGCTCTCGGACGCGCGGCGCAACGGGCACCGGGTGCTCGCCGTGGTGCGCGGCTCGGCGGTGAACCAGGACGGTGCGTCCAACGGTCTGACGGCGCCGAACGGTCCGTCCCAGCAGCGGGTGATCCGCGCGGCGCTGGCGAACGCCGGCCTCACGGCCGCCGATGTGGACGCCGTCGAGGCGCACGGGACGGGTACCAAGCTGGGTGACCCGATCGAGGCGCAGGCGCTGCTGGCGACCTACGGTCAGGACCGTGGTGCCCAGAAGCCGCTGTGGCTGGGGTCGGTGAAGTCCAACATCGGGCACACCCAGGCGGCCGCCGGTGTGGCGGGTGTGATCAAGATGGTGCTGGCGTTGCAGCACCAGGAGCTGCCGAGGACGCTGCACGCGGACGAGCCGTCGCCGCACGTGGACTGGTCCGCCGGTGAGGTGGAGCTGCTGACGGAGGCGGCGCCCTGGCCGGTGGGGGAGCGGCCGCGTCGGGCCGGTGTGTCCTCGTTCGGGATCAGCGGCACCAACGCGCACGTCCTGCTGGAGGAGGCGCCCGCCGAGGCCGGTACCGCGACCGACGCGGAGCCGGTCGAGCCGGCCGCTGCCCCGTCGGTGGTCGAACCCGGCGGGGTCGGGGCCTGGGCGGTCTCGGGGCGTTCCGCCCAGGGGCTGACGGCGCAGGCGGAGCGGCTGCACGCGTGGGTGTCGGCGCGGCCGTCGGTGGAGCCGGCGGAGGTGGCGTGGTCGCTGGCGACGACGCGGTCGGTGTTCGAGCACCGGGCGGTCGTGCTGGGTGGCGGGCGCGGCGAGTTGGTGGCCGGGTTGGGGAGTCTGGCGGCCGGTGTGCCGTCGGGGTCGGTGGTGTCGGGTGTGGCGCGGCCGGGTGCGCGGGTGGTGTTCGCGTTCGCGGGGCAGGGTTCGCAGTGGGTCGGCATGGGCCGTGAACTGGCGGCGTGCAGCCCGGTGTTCGCGGCGCGGCTCGCGGAGTGCGAGGCGGCGCTGGCGCCGTATGTGGACTGGTCACTGGCCGATGTCCTGGCGGGTGTGCCGGAGTTGACGGCGGCGGATGTCGTCCAGCCGGCGTTGTGGGCGGTGATGGTGTCGCTGGCGGCGGTCTGGGAGGCAGCCGGTGTCGCGCCGGACGCCGTGGTCGGTCACTCGCAGGGTGAGATAGCGGCGGCGACGGTGGCCGGGATGCTGTCGCTGGAGGACGGCGCGCGCGTCGTGGCGCTGCGTTCGCGGTCGTTGAAGGTCCTGGCGGGCCTGGGCGGCATGTTGTCGGTGAGCCGGAGCGCCGCGGTGGTCGAGGAGCGGATAGCGCGCTTCGGTGAGCGGCTCTCTCTTGCGGCCGTCAACGGCCCTTCGGCGGTGGTGGTTTCGGGCGAGCCCGAGGCCCTGGAGGAGCTGAAGGCCGAGTTCGAGGCGGAGGGAGTCCGGGCCCGCCTTGTCGCGGTGGACTATGCCTCGCACTCGGCGCAGGTGGACCGCCTCGAAGCGGAGATCACCGAGGTCCTGGCCGGTATCGCGCCGCGCCGGGGCCGGATCCCGATGGTCTCGGCGATGACCGGCGAGACGCTGACCGGTGAGGAGTTGGACGCCGCCTACTGGTACGGCAGCCTGCGGGCGACGGTGCACTTCGACCGCGCGGTGCGCACGCTCGCCGGTCAGGGGCACCAGGTTTTCGTCGAGGTGACTCCGCACCCGGTGCTGCTGGGCGCGATGAACGACACGCTCGAAGAGGTCGCCCAGGAGGCCGGCCCGGGCATCGTGCCCGCCGCCGTCTGCGGCACGCTGCGCCGCGACGAGGGCGGCGTGACCCGGCTGGTCACCTCGCTCGCCGAGGCCTTCGTCAACGGCGCCTCCGTGGAGTGGACTTCCGTCCTCCCCTCCGCCGAGCGGGTCGAGCTGCCAACGTACGCCTTCCAGCACGAGCGGTACTGGCCGCGTGCGGCCGGACCGGCTCTGGGTGGGGACGCGGTGTCGCTGGGTCTGGGTGCGGTCGGTCACCCGCTGCTGGGTGCGGCGGTCGAGCTGGCCGGTGGTGCGGGCCTGGTCTGCACCGGGCGGCTGTCCGTGCGGACGCACCCGTGGCTGGCCGATCACGCGATCGGTGGGGCGGTGCTACTGCCGGGGACCGGTTTCGTCGAGATGGTGGTCCGGGCCGGTGACGAACTCGGTTGCGGCCTGCTGGAGGAGCTGACGCTCCAGGCGCCGCTGGTGCTGCCCGCCGACGGCGGAGGGGTGCAGGTCCAGGTGGTGCTGGCCGAGGCGGACTCCGAGGGTCGTCGGACGGTCGAGGTGTTCTCCCGCCCCGACGGGCAGGAGGAGTGGACGCAGCACGCCGACGGCGTCCTCGCTCCCGCCGGGGAGGCGCCGGTCGCGGAGGAGGACTTCGCGGTCTGGCCTCCGCGCGGGGCCACGGCGGTGGACGTCAGCGGTATGTACGAGGCCGCGGCCGACGGCCCGTACGGCTACGGGCCGGCGTTCCAGGGCTTGCGGGCCGCCTGGCGCCGGGGCGACGAGGTCTTCGCGGAGGTCGCGCTGCCGGACTCGGTGACCGCCGATGCGGGTGCGTTCGGTCTGCACCCGGCGCTGCTGGACGGCGTGTTGCAGGCCAGCGCCCTGGTGTCGGAGGCCGGGGACGAGGTGCGGTTGCCGTTCGCGTGGACGGGTGTCGAGCTGCACGCGGCGGGTGCGTCCGTGTTGCGGGCCCGGCTGCGCCGGGATGCGCAGGGCAGTCTGGTGCTGTCGGCGGCGGATGCGACGGGTGCTCCGGTGGTCTCCGTCGAGTCGCTGATCACTCGTCCGGTGTCGGCCGAGCAATTCCGGTCGAACGATGCCGGGGTGGCGGATTCCCTGTTCACCGTCGAGTGGGCCGCGGTGAGCGCTGTCGAGGCTCCGGTCGGGGCGTGGGCGCTGATCGGCGCCGACCGCTTCGGCCTCGCCGAGGCGCTGAAGGCCTCCGGCGTTCCGGTCCGAGCCTTCACGGACCTGGCCGGCCTGGCCGCCGCCACCGAGGCGGGGGAGATCGAGCCCGCCCTGGTGCTGGCCTGCGCCGGTGACCAGACGGAGGGCGACAACGCGGCCGAGGCCGCCCGCCGGGCGACCGGCGACGCCCTGGCCCTGGCCCAGACCTGGCTGGCCGAGGAGCGTCTGGCCGAGGCCCGGCTGGTGGTCGTCAGCCGGGGAGCCGTCGCTGCCGCGGCCGGGGAGCGGATCGCCGATCTGCCCGCCGCCGCCGTCTGGGGGCTGCTGCGCTCGGCGCAGTCGGAGAACCCCGGCCGGCTCGTCCTGGTCGACCTGCCGACCGGCGCGGGCGCCGAGCAGATCGCCCTCCTCCCGACGGCACTCGCCACCGGCGAGCCGGAACTCGCCGTTCGCGGCACCCTGGCCCACGCACGGCGGCTGACGCGTCCATCCCGTTCCACGGAGGCAGTTGAACAGCTGCCGGGCCGACAGACCGGGCGGACGGCGCTGGTGACGGGTGGCACGGGCACGCTGGGCGGTCTGGTCGCGCGGCATCTGGTGACCACGGGGCGGGCGGACGGTCTGGTGCTGACCAGCCGTTCCGGTCCGGCCGCCGCCGGGGTGGCCGTGCTGGCGGCGGAGTTGGCGCGGTCGGGTGCGTCGGTGGACGTGGTCGCCTGTGACACGGCGGACCGTGAGGCGCTGGCCGCGCTGCTGGCGGCGATTCCGGCGGGGCGTCCGCTGCGGAGCGTGATCCACACCGCCGGTGTCCTGGACGACGGGACGATTCCGTCGCTGACGCCCGAGCGGGTGGCCGCGGTGATGCGGCCGAAGGCCGACGGTGCCTGGCACCTGCACGAGCTCACCCGGGGTCTGGATCTGGACCGGTTCGTGCTGTTCTCCTCGGCCGCGGCGACGTTCGGCGTCCCGGGTCAGGGCAACTACGTGGCGGCCAACGCGTTCCTGGACGCGCTGGCGGCCGACCGGCGGGCGGCCGGACTGCCCGCCACCTCGCTCGCCTGGGGCCTCTGGGCGGAGGTCAGCGGCCTGACCGGGCAGCTCACCGACGCCGAGCGGTCCCGGATGACCCGGAGCGGGACCAGCGGGCTGAGCGCGGCCGAGGGCTTGGCCCTGATGGACCTGGCGCTCGGCCGGGACGAGGCGGTGCTGGTACCGGCCAAGCTGGACCTGGCCGGGCTGCGGTCCCAGGCGGCCCGCACCGGTGACGTCCCGCCGCTCTGGCGGGCACTGGCCGGCCGACCGGCCCGGCGCACCGCCGCCGCCTCCGACGGGGCGGGCGCGGACTCGCTGCGGCAGCGGCTCGCCGCACTGCCCGCCGCGGACGGCGACCGGATGCTGCTGGACCTGGTCCGGGCCCACGTGGCGGCCGTGCTGGGGCACAGCTCCGCCGAGGCCGTCGAGCCCGGCCGGGCCTTCACCGACCTGGGCTTCGACTCGCTCACCGCCGTCCAGTTGCGCAACCGCCTCACCACCGGGACCGGACTGCGGCTGCCGGCCACCCTGGTCTTCGACTACCCCAACCCGGCCGTGCTGGCCGGGCACCTGCGGGGCCGGCTCGGCGGCGGAGCCTCGGCGGCCGTGGCACCGCCGGCCCCGGTCGGGGCGGCGGCCCACGACGAGCCGATCGCGATCGTCGGCATGAGCTGCCGGTTCCCGGGCGGTGTGACGGGGCCCGAGGACCTCTGGCGGATGATCTCCGAGGGGCAGGACGCGATCTCGCCGTTCCCCGCCGACCGCGGCTGGGACCTGGACTCCCTCTACGACCCGGACGCCGCGCACATCGGCACCTCGTACACCCAGGCGGGCGGGTTCGTGCAGGACGCCAGCGCCTTCGACGCCGGGTTCTTCGAGATCAGCCCGCGTGAGGCGCTGGCCATGGACCCGCAGCAGCGACTGCTCCTGGAGCTGTCCTGGGAGGCCATCGAGGGGGCCGGGATCGACCCGGTGTCCCTGCGCGGCAGCCAGACCGGCACCTTCGTGGGCGGCTACACCTCCGGCTACGAGATGAGCGTGCTGGCGCACGGCGGCGCGGAGGCCGAGGGCCACCTGATGACCGGGATCGCGACCAGCATCCTGTCCGGCCGGCTGGCCTACACCTTCGGCCTGGAGGGGCCGGCGGTCACGGTCGACACGGCGTGCTCGTCGGCGCTGGTGGCGCTGCACCTGGCGGCCCAGGCACTGCGGTCCGGCGAGTGCACGATGGCGCTCGCCGGGGGCGTGACGATCATGGCCACGCCGGGGACGTTCGTCGAGTTCTCCCGCCAGCGCGGGCTGGCCCCGGACGGCCGCTGCAAGGCGTTCGCCGCCGCGGCGGACGGCACCGGCTTCGCCGAGGGCGCGGGCGTGCTGGTGGTCGAGCGGCTGTCCGACGCGCAGCGCAACGGGCACCGGGTGCTCGCGGTGCTGCGGGGCAGCGCGACCAACCAGGACGGTGCGTCCAACGGTCTGACCGCCCCCAACGGGCCCTCGCAGCAGCGGGTGATCCGGGCCGCGCTGGCCAACGCCGGCGTCCGCGCCGACGAGGTCGACGTGGTGGAGGCGCACGGCACGGGCACCAGGCTGGGCGACCCGATCGAGGCCCAGGCGCTGCTGGCCACCTACGGCCAGGACCGGCCGGAGGACCGGCCGCTCTGGCTGGGGTCGGTGAAGTCCAACATCGGACACACCCAGGCCGCGGCCGGCATCGCCGGAGTGATCAAGATGGTGCTCGCCCTGCGGCACGGCCGGATGCCCGCCACGCTGCACGTCGACGAGCCCACGCCGCAGGTCGACTGGACGGAGGGCCGGGTGCGGCTGCTGACCGAGCCGGTGCCGTGGCAGCCGAACGGGCGGCCGCGCCGGGCGGGCGTCTCCTCGTTCGGGATCAGCGGTACCAACGCGCACGTCATCGTGGAGGAGGCCCCCGCGCCGGCCGCGCCCGTCGCCCCGTCGGCAGCGCCGGCGGTGGTGCCGTGGGTGCTGTCCGGGCGGACCGAGGAGGCACTGCGGGCCCAGGCCGGGCGGCTGCGCGACTTCCTCCTCGACCGGCCGGACGCGGACCCGGTGGACATCGGGTTCTCCCTGGCCACCACGCGCACGGTCTTCGACCACCGGGCGGTCGTACTGGGCGCGGACCGGGACGGCCTGCTCGCGGGCCTCGCGGTGGCCGCCGCCGGCGTGCCCACCAGGGACGTGCTGACCGGCACCGCGACGGCGGGCCACCGGCCCGTGTTCGTCTTCCCCGGCAGCGAGTCCCGGTGGCTCGGCTGCGCCGCCGCGCTGCTGGACGAGGCGCCGGTCTTCGCGGACCGGATCGCCGCGTGCGAGCGGGACCTGGCCCCGTACGTCGACTGGAAGGTCACCGAGGTGCTGCGGGAGGGCCCGGCCGGTCCGGCGCTCGACCGCCCCGAGGTCCTCCAGCCGGTGCTCTGGGCGGTGATGGTGTCGCTGGCCGCGCTGTGGCGCTCGGCGGGCGTCCACCCGGCGGCCGTCGCGGGCCACGCGGTGGGCGAGGTCGCGGCCGCCCAGGTGGCCGGTGTGCTGTCACCGGCGGACGCGGCCCGGATCGCGGTGCTGACCGGCCGGTCGGCGGCCGGCGCGGCCGCCGACCGGGCGGAACTCGCCGCCGTCCGCCCGCGGGCGGGCACGGTGCCGCTGTTCTCCACCCGGGCGATGGCCTGGGCCGAGGGCGCCGGACTGGGCGCCGACCACTGGGTCCGGAGCCCGCAGGAAACCCTGCCGGCCGAGGAGTTGGCGGCGGCCCTGGCCGACGGCGGCTTCGGTGCGTACATCGAGGTCAGCGCCGACCCGGTGCTCACCGCGGCCCTCGCCCGGGCCCTGGACGACCGGGGCCTGCGGACCGGGGCGGGCGCCACCGTCACCGGGACGCTGCGCCACGGGGAAGGGGGCCTGCGGTCGTTCACATCCGGGCTGGCCGCCCTCCACGTCCTCGGCGTCCCCGTGGACTGGGCCGCGGTCCTGGGCGGCGGGCGCCGCGTCGACCTGCCGACGTACGCGTTCCAGCGACAGCCCTACTGGCCGCAGCCGCCGGCCCGCAGGCCCGGCGCGGAACCGGTCGCGGCCGGCTCCGCCACCCCGGGCGAGCAGCGCTTCTGGGCCGCTCTGGAGGGCGGGGACATGGCCGCTCTGGCCGAAGTCCTCGGCCTGGCCGAGCCGTTGCGGGAGGACATGCCGCTGGGCACGGTGCTGGCGCGGCTCTCGACCTGGCGTCAGCAGGAACGCGAGCAGGCGCAGCTCGACGGCCCCGACGGGCCCGCCGACGGCTCCGGTGACCTCGACTGGCTCCGGCAGCTGGCCGGCCTCGGCGAGGCCGAGCAGCGGGAGCTGGTGCTCGACCTGCTCCGCCAGGAGATCGCCACGATGCTCGGCTACGCGTCGGTCGATTCGGTCCGCCCGAACGGCGACGTGTTCGAGATGGGCATGACGTCCATGTCGGCCGTTCAACTGCGGGAAAGAATTACCGGGCTGACCGGCCTTAAGCTGCCGGAGGGCTTCATCTATGACCTCTATCTGCCGGAAGCGATCGCGGATTTCCTGCTCGGCGAGCTGACGGCGGTCCTCCGGGAAAGCGCCGACGGGCAATGAGCCGACGGGCCATGAGCCGGGGGCCGATGAGCGGCCCCCGGCGCTCCGGGGCCGTGCCGGTGTCCGACCGGTTCTTCGAGGAAATGTTCCACGGGCTGTGCCGCAGGGAAACCAGCCGTCCGACTCCGAAGATGGGATGAGAAAGTGCCGAACGAGAACGCCTGGAGCGTCATAACCGCCCCGACGTCGAAGTCCCTTGTTCTCGGAATCGATTTCCCCGCCGCCGGGCGGCGCGAGGCCGGATTCGAGGACCTCGCACGGAAGATGGGCCCGGCCTGGGCCGGGCACGGGTTCCTGCAGACCACGCCCCCGCCGGTCCGCCTGGCCGACCGCCCGGCCGGCGACTACTACACCGAGCACTGGCTGAACGCCGGCGAGTGGGAGAAGTACGAGGTGGTGGCCGTGCTCGGCTACTGCGTCGGCGGCGTCTACGCCGGTGAGATCGCCGACCGCCTGGCGCAGCGTCAGGGCACGGCCCCCAAGGTGGTCCTGTTCGACCCGCAGGTCACCGACCTGCAGCTGCTGGAGTCCGAGATCCACAAGATGATCGCGCTGGCCGGCCCGGTCTTCACCGCGGAGGAGGCGGAGCACGCCCGCGAGCGGGCCGCCGAGATCGTCGGGACCCCGTCGATCGGCCTGCTCGACGCCGCCGTAGAGATCGTCGGCCTCTACCGCGAGATGGCCTCCATCGCCTTCCGGCGGATCGGTCTCGCCGACGCCCGCCGGGACGAGGTCGTGCTGCTCTTCGAGTCGTACATGACGTGGCTCTCCGCCGCCTCCCAGATCGACCCGAGCCGGGCCTGGGGCGAGGCGCTCGCCGTCACCTCCTCCGACTACGCGGAGCTGGAGCGGACCGGCGCGGCGACGGTGGTCAACGCCAGCAAGGTGCTGGGTCGGCGGCTCTCGCTGGAGATCGGCCACGTCGACCTCCTGCGGGACGACTCGACGGTCCGGCTCCTCCTCGACAACGCCGAATTCTGAGGGCGATGAACTCCGACCTGGGCGCGTCCGGCCGGCCGCCGGAACCGGACCGCGCGAACGCACCGACGAACGCACCGACTACCGCGACGACGAACGCACCGACGACCTCGGCGCCGACCGCGACGACGAGCAAGGAGAAGGCCCTCTGGCTGCTGGAGCAGCTGGTCCCGGAGACCGGGGTCAACAACCTGGGGCTGGCCCTCCAGGTGAGCGGGCGGCTGCGGCCGGACGCGCTGCGGGCGGCCCTGGCGATCGTGGTCGGCCGGTACGAGGTGCTGCGGACCGTCTACCGCACCACCGGGGCGGACCTGGTCAAGGAGGTCGTCCCCGCGAGCGGGTTCGCCGTGGAGATCGAGCCGCTCGACCTGTCGGGCGACCCGGTGGAGCGGCAGCTGACCGCGTTCGCGGACCGGCCGTTCCGGCTCGACGGCCGGCCGCTGGTCAGGATCGGGCACGCCGTCCGTCCGGACGGCGACGTGCTCTGCGTGGCCGTGCACCACCTGGTCTTCGACATGGTCTCGGTGGCCCTGTTCCTCCAGGCGTTCATCCCGGTCTACGACGCGATCGCGGCGGGCCGGCCGGTGCCGCCACAGGCCACCGCACCGGCCCCGGCGCTCGCCGAGCCCGAGCCGCGGCCCGCCGACCTCGCCTACTGGCGGGAGACCCTGGAGGGCTTCGACCCGGCCGGGCTGGAGCTGTGGTGCGGCACCCCGCGCGACCGGCAGCCGCGGCTGCGGGGCGATACCGCGAGCCGCGCGCTCTCCCCCGGGGCGCAGCAGGCCGTGCTGCAGTTGCAGCGTGCGGTCAGGGCGCCGCTCGGCGCGGTGATGCTGGCCGCCTACGCGGCCCTCCTCGCGGCGCACGGCGCCGGACCGGACCTCGTCATCGGCTCCCCGGTCAACGTCCGCGGGGCGAACACCGCCGCCATCGGCTACCACGTCAACGTCGTGCCGATCCGGATCCGGGTGGACCTCGCCGAGGGCTTCCGGGCGCTGGCCCGGCAGGCCCGGGACGCGTTCCTCGGGGCGATGGCGCACGCCGACACCCCGGTCGACGAGCTGACCGGGGAGCTGCCGGGGATCGGTACGTCCTGGCAGACCCAGCTCTTCCGCCACCTGTTCAACTTCCTGCCCGAGGCGCCGGCCGGCGAGCTGTCGGTCGGCGGCATGGCGGCCCGGGTGCTGACGGTGGAGAACCCGCACAGCAAGTTCGACCTGGAGCTGGTCGGCTCGCCGTCCCGGGCGGAGATCGTGTTCCGCCACTCCGAGACGCTGGCCCCGGCCGAGGTCGAGGCGATGCTGGACCGGTTCGACGCCCTGCTGGTCGCGGCCGCGCAGGACCCGGACCGGCCGCTCGCCGGGACGGCGGGCTGGAGCGACGCCGACCGCCGGGCCGTCGACCGGGCCGACGGGACGGCCGCCCCGGCCGTGCGCCCGACGGTGCCCGCGGCGTTCCGGGCCTGGGCGGAGAAGACACCCGAGGCCCCGGCCGTGACCGACGGCGACCACGGCGTCGACTACCGGCAGGTGGACGGGGCGGCATCCGCCGTCCGCGCGCTGCTGGCCGGTGCCGGCATCGGGCCGGGCGACACGGTGGCGATCGCCGTGCCGCGGCGCGAGGCCGCGGCCGCCGCCCTCGGCGTCTGGCGGGCCGGCGCCGTCTGCCTGCCGCTCGACGCCGGACACGACCCGTCCTGGCTGACCCGGCAGCTCACCCACGCGCGGGCGAAGGCCGTCCTCACAGGGACGGGTGTCCGGCTGCCCGACGACGCCGACCTGCCGCCGGTCCTGACGTCGGCCGACGCCCCTGCGCCCGGTCCCGCCGGACCGGACGCGGACGGCGAACCGACCGCGCCCGCCTGCGTGTTCTACACCTGCGGGGAGGCCGGAGAACCGGTCGCCACCGTGCTCAGCCACGCGGGCCTCGCGGACGCGGTCGGCCACTTCGCGGCCGAGCTCGGCGTCGGGCCCGGCACCGGTGTGCCGACGCTCGCCGCGCCGGCCGGCTTCGACGCGCTCTTCGAGACCTTCCTGGCGCTGGGCGCGGGCGGCCGCTGCGTGGTCCTGCCCGATGGCGCCCGGACCGACGCGACCGCCCTCCGGGCCGCCGTCGACGGGCTCGACGCGACCGTCGCCGTCGTCCCGCCGGGCACCCCGGCCCGACTCCTGGCGGACCCGGCCGGGCAGCTGCCCGGACTGACGGTGCTGGCCAGGGGCGACGAGCTGACCGCCGAGGTGGCGGAGCGGCTCCTCGCGGGCGGCTGCCGACTGCACAGCGGCCTCGGCATTCCGGGGACCACCGGCTGGGTGCTGTCCGGCCGGGTGGAGAGGCCCGACGGGCTGACCCGGGGGCGGCCGGTGGCCGGCACCCGGGCCTTCGTCACCGCCCCCGACGGGCGCGAGCTGCCCGTCGGACTGCGCGGTGAACTCCGCCTCGCGGGAACGGCTGCGGCCCCGAGCGGGCCGGACGGTCCGGCGGTCGCGACCGACGCACGGTACGGGCGCCACCACCGCACCGGCGAACTCGCCCGCCGGCGGTCCGACGGGGCGATCGAGTGGCTCGGCCGGGCCGACCGCCGGGTCACCACCGAGGACGGCCCGGTCGACCTCGGCCGCGTGAAGGCCGACCTGCTCGGCCGGGCCGGGGTGACGGCGGCCGCCGCGCTGGCCGTGCCGCGGCCCGACGGCGGGCACACCGTCGTCGCCTTCGCCGAGACGACCACCGAGACGGCCACCGAGGCGTCCACCGACCCGACCACCGAGGCGTCCACCGACCCGACCACCGACCCGACCACCGGGACAGTCGCCGACCCGGCCGTTGCCCCGGGCTCGGCCACCGACACCGGCGCCCCCGCCGGGTCCCGGCTGTTCGTCCGCCTGGCCGCGCTGCCCAGGACACCGGACGGCCGCCCCGACCACGAGGCCCTCCGCGCGCTGGCCCGCAAGGCCGTCGAGCAGGGCGCCGACCGGCCGGACCCGGCGGAGGACGACGCGCTCGTCCGCAGCCTCGTCGGGATCTGGGGGCAGCTGCTGAGCACCGACGCCACGGCACAGACGAACTTCTTCGACTCGGGCGGCCACTCGCTGCTCGCGGCCGTCCTGGCGCAGCGGGTCGAAGAGCTCACCGGCAGGAACCTCGAACTCGCCGACGTGTTCAAGCACCCGACCCCCGCCGCTCTCGCCGCGCTGCTGCGCGCCTGAGCGGCGGACCACACCGGGCCGCGTCACCACGACCGGGCCGGCCGACAGGAACCGGCTCACGAAACAGCAGGGAAGAATCCATGAGCACTGCTCTTGAGGAGCACCGCCTCGCCATCATCGGCGCCGGTGTGATGGGTACCAACATCTCGGCGCTTGCCCTCGGCCACGGCGTCTCCGTCGTCCTGGTCGACGTCGACGAGACCGTGCTGGAGACGGCCCGGCAGACCATCCGGCAGAAGCTGCGGCACGCCCAGCTCATGGGCGTCCTGCCGGCCGACCGCCCGCAGGGCACGCTGACCACCAGCGTCAACCTCGACGACATCGCCGAGGCCACCACCGTGGTCGAGGCCGTCACCGAGGTCGACAAGGTCAAGCAGGAGGTGCTCTCCGCGGCCTCCCGGGTCGTGACGCCCGGCACCACCCTGATCTCCAACACCTCGTGCATCCCGATCGACGAGATGGCCGAGTGGATCGTGCGCCCCGAGGACCTGGTGGGCGTGCACTTCATGAACCCCTCCTACATGATCAAGATGGTCGAGGTCATCCGCGGCCCGCGCACCGACCCGGCCGTCCTGGAGCAGGCCACCGAGCTGCTCACCGTCCTCGGCCGCGAGGCACTCGTCATCGAGGACTCGGCGGGCTTCGTGATCAACCGCCTGCTCCACCCGCTGATCAACACCGCGGCCATGCTCGTCCAGGAGGGCGTCGCCTCCGTCGAGGTCGTCGACGGCCTGCTGGAGGGCTGCCTCGGCCACTCCACCGGCCCGCTGCGCACCGGCGACCTGATCGGCCTGGAGAACCTGGTCGACTCGCTCAACGTGCTCTACGAGCGCCGCGGTGACGAAAGCTGCCGCCCCTGTGACCTCCTGCTCGAAAAGGTGCGGGACGGCCACCTCGGCCGGAAGACCGGCCGGGGCTTCTACGACTACGGAAAGGTCGCGTCATGACCGTCCACGGGGACAACACTCCGCTGACCGCTGAGACCCTCCAGAAGGAGATCCTCGGCTTCCTCGCCGAGCGCATCAAGACCGACGTCGAGCTGGACCAGGACCTCTTCGCCTCCGGCGTGGTCTCCTCGATGTTCGCCATGCAGCTCGTCGTCCACCTGGAGGACGCCTACGACATCGCCATCGTCGGCGGCGACCTCAAGCTCGACAACTTCCGCACCGTCGGGGGCATGGCCGGCCTCGTGCTGCGCCTGCGCGGCGACGCGGTGGCGGCCGGGAATGCCTGACCGACCGGCCGACGAGCGCGCCCTCATCGGCGAGCTCGTCGGCTCCCGGGCCGGCTCCTGGGACGTCGCGGGCGAACTGCCCCTCGACGTGCTGCGCACGCTCGGCGCCAAGGGCCTGCTGTGCGCGCAGGTGCCGGCCTCCTACGGCGGCCTCGGGCTGAGCAGCCAGGACAACGGCGAACTCACCGCGTACGTGGGGAGCCTGTGCAGCTCCCTGCGGTCCATCATGACCTCGCAGGGCATCGCGGCCTGGACCATCCAGCGCTTCGGCGACCGCGAGCAGCGGCGCACCTTCCTGGCGGAGCTGACCGGCGGGAAGCTCACCGCGGTCGGCTTCAGCGAGCCGGGGGCCGGCAGCGACCTGGCGGCCATGCGCACCCGGATCAAGGCCGACGGTGACGGGTTCGTCATCGACGGCGAGAAGAAGTGGGTCACCGGCACCCGGTACGCCGACTTCGTCGTCGTCATCGGCCGGCAGGGGGACAGCGACGGCGCGGCCGCCGCGATCGTCCCCGTCGACGCGCCGGGCGTGCACATCGACCTGGTACCCCAGCCGATGGGCTGCCGGGCCGCCGGCCACGCCAACATCCGCCTGGACAACGTCCGGCTGCCGGCCACCCACGTGCTGGGCGGCGGCGGACAGCCCCTGTCGATGCTCTTCACCACGGCGCTCTCCTACGGGCGGGTGTCGATCGCGTGGGGCTGCGTCGGCATCCTGCAGGCCTGCCTGAGCGCCGCCACCCGGCACGTGAAGCACCGGCACCAGGCGGGCGTGGCGCTCGCCGAGCACCAACTCGTCCGCGGGCACCTCGCGGAGCTGCTCGTCGCCGAGCAGGTCTCGCGGCGCAGCTGCGAGCACGCCAGCCGGCAATGGGACTCCGCCGCCCCGGACATGGGGCTCACGGCGGTCCTCGCCAAGCACGTCAGCGCGAACCACGCGGCCCGCGGCGCCGCCACCGCGGTCCAACTGCTCGGATCGACCGGTGCCGAGGACGGCCACGTGGTGGCCCGCGCGTTCCGGGACGCCAAGCTCATGGAGCTCATCGAAGGCAGCAACGAGATCTGCCGGCTGATCCTGGCGGACCACGCCCTGTCGATTTCCGACTGACGTCCATCCGACCGAAGTCCGACCGAAAGCTGGTAGGAGACCCCCGTGGCTGAGAAGCCAACCCTCGTGAAGTGCCTGGTCTGGGACCTGGACAACACCGTCTGGGACGGCACGTTGCTGGAGGACCCGACCGTCGAACTGTTCCCCGGAATCCACGACACCATCGTCGAGCTCGACTCCAGGGGAGTCCTGCACTCGGTGTCGAGCAAGAACGACCACGACCTCGCCTGGAAGCGGCTCGAAGACCTGGGCCTCGCCGAGTACTTCGTGCATCCCCAGATCGGGTGGGGGCGCAAGTCCGACGCGGTCAGGCTGATCGCCGAGCGGCTGAACTTCGCGGAGACGGCCGTCGCCTTCATCGACGACCTGCCCACCGAGCGCGCCGAGGTCAACTACCACGCGCCCGACATCCGTTGCTACCCGGCCGAGCGGGCGGCCGAGCTGACCGCACTGCCCGAGTTCAGCCCCGAGATCGTCACGGTCGACGCCCGGCGCCGCCGGGAGATGTACCAGGCGAGCTTCCGCCGGGACGCCGAGAAGGACACCTTCAGCGGCCCCGACGAGGAGTTCCTGCGCACCCTCGACCTCGTCATGGAGATCAAGCGCGCCGACCAGGAGGACATCTCGCGGGTCGAGGAACTGACCCTGCGCACCAGCCAGATGAACGCGACCGGCGTCCACTACTCGGACGCCGCGCTGCGTGCGCTGCTGGTCGACCCGGACCACGAGGTCCTGACCGTCAACCTCACCGACCGCTTCGGTCCGCACGGCGCCGTGGGCGTGCTCCTCCTGGAGCGCCACGCGGATCTGTGGCACCTCAAGCTCCTCGCGACCTCGTGCCGCGTGGTGACCTTCGGTGCCGGCGCGGTCATCCTCAACTGGCTGATCGACCAGGCGGCCCGCTCCGGCGCCCACCTCGTCGCCGACTTCCGGCGCACCGAGCGCAACCGCATGATGGACATCGCCTACCGGTTCGCGGGCTTCGCCGACGACCCCTGCGCCTGCCAGGCCGTCCTCGGCGAGCCCGCCGGGGAGGGCGTCCAGCGCCTGCACCTGGTCGCGGACCGCCGCGAGGGGCCGACGACGATGCGGCTGGACTCGCCCGAACTCGCCGCGGCCGCCCCCGAGAAGGACGCCGTCGCCCGAGGGTGAGCGGTACCGGGACTCCCCGGCCGAACGGAAAGGCGCGCCGATCAACCGGCGCGCCTTTCTCGGTTGAACACGTGGTCCTCCGGACGGACCGGCTCATATCCTGACCGTCGGGGGCTCCGGCGGGCCATTTCCCGGATTTCCTCGCACAGCTCCAGTGCGGTTCTTCGACAGCTTTCTGTGCGGCCGTTCTGTTCAGCCCTTTTGCATTGCTGTTTCTCCTTGGCTGAAAGACATTCGACCAGGTATCGCACTCCCAGACTCCGGAATGCCGAGGGATTTGTGAACGAGACTGATGGGCCGGCCCTGACGGAACGTGCCGCAGCCGGTGCGGAGCCGTTGGCGATCGTCGGCATGAGCTGCCGCTACCCCGGCGGGGTCCGTTCGCCCGAGGACCTGTGGAGTCTGCTGGCCGAACGCCGGGACGCCCTCTCCGACTTCCCCGCGGACCGGAACTGGAACCTCGAATCCCTCTACGACGCCGACCCGGAGAGCGCCGGGAGGACCTACCTCACCCGGGGCGGCTTCCTCGACGACGCCGCCGGTTTCGACGCCGCCTTCTTCGGCATCCCGCCGCGCGAGGCGCTGGCGATGGACCCGCAGCAGCGGCTGCTGCTGGAGACCTCGTGGGAGGCCCTGGAGCGCTCCGGCATCACCCCGTCCGCGATCCGGGGCACCCGGACCGGCGTGTTCGTGGGCGCCGAGCCGAGGGAGTACGGCCCCCGGCTGCAGGAGGCGCCGGAGGGCGTGAAGGGCTACCTGCTCACCGGCACCACGACCAGCGTGATGTCCGGCCGGATCTCGTACCTGCTCGGGCTGCACGGGCCGTCCCTCACGGTGGACACCTCCGCCTCCAGCTCCCTGGTCGCCATCCACCTCGCCGTGCAGGCGCTGCGGTCCGGCGAGTGCTCGCTGGCGCTCGCCGGCGGCGTGTCCGTGATGGCCACCCCGGGGAACTTCGTCGCGTTCAGCGGGCTGCGGGCGCTGTCCTCGGACGGCGTCTGCCGCCCGTTCTCGGCCGCCGCCGACGGCACCGTCTGGTCCGAGGGCGCCGGCCTGATCGTCCTGGAGCGGCTGTCCGACGCCCTGCGTAACGGCCACTCCGTGCTGGCCGTGCTGCGCGGCTCGGCGATCAACTCCGACGGGACCAGCGACGGCCTGACCGCCCCGAACGGCCGCGCCCAGCAGGCGGTCATCCGCCGCGCCCTGGCGAACGCGAGCCTGTCCGCCGCCGACGTCGACGCGGTGGAGGCACACGGCACGGGCACCCGGGTCGGCGACCCGATCGAGGCGGGCGCACTGCTCGCCACCTACGGCCGGGAGCGCCCGGAGGGCCGGCCGCTGTGGCTGGGGTCGGTGAAGTCCAATATCGGGCACACCCAGGCGGCCGCCGGTGTGGCCGGGGTGATCAAGATGGTGCTGGCGCTCCAGCACGGCGAGTTGCCCGCGATGCTGCACGCGGAGGAGCCGTCGCCGCAGGTGGACTGGTCGGCGGGTGAGGTGCGGCTGCTGGCCGAGCCGGTGCCGTGGCCCGCCGGGGAGCACACGCGGCGCGCGGGCGTGTCGGCGTTCGGGATCAGCGGGACCAACGTCCACGTCGTCCTGGAGGAGGCACCGCCGGCTGTCGAGACCGCGGAGGCGCCCGACGTGGCGCCGGTCCTCCAAGGCGCCGGTGCGTGGCTGGTGTCGGGCCGGACGGCCGAGGGGCTGACGGCCCAGGCGGAGCGGCTGCGCGACTGGGTGACGGCCCGGCCGTCGGTGGAACCGGCGGACCTGGCGGCGTCGCTGGCGACCACCCGGTCGGCGTTCGAGCACCGGGCGGTCGTGCTCGGGACCGAGCGCGCCGAGCTGGTGGCCGGCCTGGAGAACCTGGCTGCCGGGACGCCGTCGGGTTCGGTGGTGTCGGGTGTGGCGCGGCCGGGTGCCCGGGTGGGTCTGGTCTTCGCCGGTCAGGGCTCGCAGTGGGTCGGGATGGGCCGGGGGCTGTACGAGGGCAGCGCGGTCTTCGCCGAGGTCTTCGACCGGGTGTGCGGGCTGCTGGAGCTGGAGTTGGGCGTCTCGGTCCGGGACGTCGTGCTCGGCGCCGAGGGTGTGGACGAGGCGCTGGCGAACCAGACCTTGTACGCGCAGGCCGGTCTGTTCGCCTTCGAGGTGGGCGTCGCGGCGGTGCTGGAGGCCGCGGGCGTGACGCCGGACGCGGTGGTGGGTCATTCGGTGGGCGAGGTCGCGGCCGCGTATGTGGCCGGGGTGCTGTCGCTGCCGGACGCGGTGCGGCTGGTGGCGGCGCGGGCTCGGTTGATGCAGGCGCTGCCGAACGGCGGGGCGATGGCGGCGGTCAACGTCCCGGAGGCCGAGGTGCTGGCCGAGCTGGTGCCCGGGGTGGTGATCGCGGCGGTCAACGGCCCGGAGTCCGTGGTGGTTTCGGGTGAGGTCGAGGCCGTCGATCAGGTGGTGGAGCTGTGGCGGGAGCGGGGTCGCCGGGTGCGGCGGCTGCGGGTCTCGCACGCCTTCCACTCGCCGGCGATGGACCCGGTGATCGACGAACTCACCGCCGTCTCGGCCGGGTTGGAGTACCGCCGCCCGAACATGATGTGGGCGGGCGCGCTCACCGGTGAACTGGTCACCGAGCCCGAGGCGGGCTACTGGCCGGCCCAGACGCGGGGAGCGGTTCGCTTCGCGGACGCGGTGGCGACGCTGGCCCGCGAGGGCGTCTCGGTGTTCCTCGAGGTCGGTCCGGACGGGTCACTCTCCTCGCTCGGCGCGGACATCGTGGCCGGCACCGCGAAGGACGAGCCCGTCTTCGTCCTGCTCCAGCGGCGCGACGACGAAGGCACCACGAGCCTGGTGACGGGCCTGGCCCGCGCCTTCGTGCACGGCGTGCCGGTGGACTGGCGTGCGGTCCTGCCCACCGGGAGGCCGGTGGAGCTGCCGACGTACGCCTTCCGGCACAAGCGCTTCTGGCTCGACAGCGGCCCCTCCGCGCAGGTGATGGAGCTGCCGCACGCGGCGGACGACACGGCCGGGGCGCCTCCCCTCGACGCCGCCGAGGGCTTGCTGCGCCGGCTCGCGGGCCTGTCGCGGCCCGAGCAGGACCAGGTGGTCCTCGACCTGATCGCGGCGCACGCCGCGGCCGTCCTCGGACACCCCTCCGCGCAGGCGCTCGACCCCGCGCAGACCTTCAAGGAACTCGGCTTCGACTCGGTGACCGGGGTCGAGCTGCGCAACCGGCTGAGCAGCGCGGTCGCCCTGCGGCTGCCCACCACACTGATCTTCGACTACCCGACCCCGGTGGTGCTGTCCGAGTACCTGCGGGCGCAGACGCTGGGGCACACCGACGACACCACGGCGGCGGCCCGGACGGCAGCGGCCGCCGACGAGCCGATCGCGATCGTGGCGATGAGCTGCCGCCTCCCCGGTGACGTCAGCGCCCCCGAGCAGCTCTGGGACCTGCTGGCCACCGGCGGCGACGCGGTCGGCGAACTCCCCACCGACCGCGGCTGGGACCTCTCGCAGCTCTTCGACCTGGACGCGGAGCGAGCCGGCACCTTCTACACGCGCGGCGGCGGATTCATCACCGGAGCCGGGGAGTTCGACGCCGGGTTCTTCGGGATCAGCCCGCGTGAGGCGCTGGCGATGGACCCGCAGCAGCGGCTGCTCCTCGAACTGTCCTGGGAGGCCTTCGAGCGGGCGGGCATCGACCCCAGGCGGCTGCGCGGCTCGGCGACCGGCGTCTTCGTGGGCGCCTCCTCGTCCGGCTACGGCGCCAACGCGCCCGAGGAGCTCGAAGGGCACCTCCAGTCGGGCATCGCGCCCAGCGTGATCTCCGGCCGGGTGGCCTACACGCTCGGCCTCGAAGGGCCGGCGCTCACCGTCGACACGGCGTGCTCGTCCTCGCTGGTGGCACTGCACCTGGCAAGCCAGTCGCTGCGGTCGGGGGAGTGCTCGCTGGCACTGGCGGGCGGCGTCACCGTGCACGCCACCACGGCGTGGCTCGCCTGGTTCAGCCGGCAGCAGGGCCTCGCGGCGGACGGCCGCTGCAAGGCGTACTCGGAGCAGGCCGACGGCATGGGTATGGCCGAGGGCGCCGGCATCGTCGTGCTGGAGCGGTTGTCGGACGCGCTGCGCAACGGGCACAAGGTGCTCGCGGTGGTGCGGGGTTCGGCGGTGAACCAGGACGGTGCGTCCAACGGTCTGACGGCGCCGAACGGGCCGTCGCAGCAGCGGGTGATCCGGGCGGCCCTGGCGGGCGCCGGGTTGTCGGCGGCCGAGGTGGACGTGGTCGAGGGCCATGGCACCGGGACCAGGCTGGGTGACCCGATCGAGGCGCAGGCGTTGCTGGCGACCTACGGCCAGGACCGGCCGCAGGACCGGCCGCTGCTGCTCGGCTCGCTGAAGTCCAACATCGGGCACACCCAGTGGTCCTCGGGTGTCGCGGGCGTGATCAAGATGGTGCTCGCCCTGCAGCACGAGCAGGTGCCCCAGACGCTGCACGCCGACGAACCCTCCTCGCACGTGGACTGGGAGTCGGGCGCGGTCCGGCTGGCGACATCGGCGGTGGCCTGGCCGCACTCCGAGGAGCGGCCGCGACGCGCGGGTGTGTCGTCGTTCGGCATCAGCGGGACCAATGCGCACGTGATCATCGAGCAGGCGCCGGAGCAGGACGCTCCGGTCGCCCGTTCCGGTGGTGTTGACCTGCCGGTGGTGCCGTGGTCCCTCTCGGGGCGGTCGGCGGAGGGTCTTGCCGGTCAGGCGGAGCGGCTGTCGGCGTTCGTTGAGCGCTCCGATGCTGATGTCCTGGACGTGGGTTGGTCGTTGGCGGTGTCGCGGGCGGCGTTGGAGCAGCGGGCGGTGGTCCTCGGTGCGGACCGCGAAGAGTTGCTGGCCGGTCTTGCGGCGCTGGCCGGGGGCCGTGAGGTTCCGGGTGTGGTGACCGGGTCCGTGGGTGGTGCGGGCAAGGTCGGGTTCGTGTTCACCGGTCAGGGTGCGCAGCGCGTCGGTATGGGGCAGGGGCTCTACCAGGCTTTCCCGGTGTTCGCCGAGGCGTTCGACGCGGTGTGCGCGGGGCTGGCCGAGCACTTGGACGGTTCCCTCGCCGCTGTGATCCGGGGTGAGGGCCCGATCGACGAGACGGGGTGGGCGCAGCCCGCACTGTTCGCGGTCGAGGTTGCCCTTCACCGTCTGCTGGAGTCGTGGGGTGTGAGCCCGCAGGTGGTGGCCGGTCATTCGATCGGTGAGCTGGCCGCGGCGCATGTGGCGGGGGTGTGGTCGCTGGAGGATGCCTGTGCGGTGGTGGCCGCACGCGGCCGGCTCATGCAGCAACTGCCGTCCGGTGGTGCGATGGTGGCCGTCGAGGCGGCCGAGGAGCAGGTTCTCGAAGTGATCGCGGGCCGGGCCGGTGTCGGTATCGCCGCGGTGAACGGCCCCAAGGCTGTGGTGATCTCCGGTGTCGAGGGCGAAGTCCTGTCTGTGGCAGCACAGTTGGTCGCGTCCGGCGCACGTACGAAGCGTCTCCAGGTCTCGCACGCGTTCCATTCCCCGCTGATGGAGCCGATGCTGGAGGAGTTCGCCCGCGTCGTCGCCGCCGTCAGCTACCGCGCGCCCAAGCTGACGATGGTCTCCGCCCTGACCGGTCTCCCGGTGACGGACGAGGTCACGGACCCCGCTTACTGGGTGAAGCATGTCCGCGAGGCGGTCCGCTTCCACGACGCCGCGCAGTCCCTTCGCGCCGCCGGTGTGCGGACGTTCGTCGAGATCGGCCCTGACGGTGTGCTGTCCGGCATGGGCCCGCAGACCCGCGCGGATGCCGAGGGCGAGCCCGAGCTCTGGCTCCCGCTGCTCCGTCGCGGCCGTGACGAGCCCCGTGCCCTGTTCACCGCGCTTGCGAAGCTCTTCGTGCGGGGTGTGCCGGTCGCCTGGGAAGAGGTCTACGCGGACACCGGTGCCCAGCAGGTCGACCTGCCCACCTACGCCTTCCAGCGTCAGCGTTACTGGTTGACCGCGACGGCGGGCAGCCGCGCCGAGGACCTCGGACTGGAGAACCCCGGACACCCGCTGCTCGGCGCGGCCGTCACCCTGCCGGCCACCGGCGGCGTCGTTCTGACCGGAAGGCTGTCACTCGCCGCACAGCCCTGGCTGGCCGATCACGTGGTCGCCGGGCAGGTCGTCGTCCCCGGCGCCGCGCTGGTCGAGATGGCCGTGCGCGCGGGCGACGAGGCCGGCTGCACCCGGGTCGAGGAGCTGGTCATCGAGGCGCCGCTGGTCCTCCCGGCGCAGGGTGGCGTCCGGGTCCAGGTGACGGTGGACGGTCCCGACGAGTCCGGTCGCCGGGAGCTCGGTGTCTACGCCCAGGCCGAGGAGGCCGCGCCCGACGGGGAGTGGACCCGGCATGCGTCGGGCACGCTGTCGGTCGCCACGGCGTCGGCCGACAGCCTGCCGGCCGAGTGGCCCCCGGCAGGCGCCGAGGCGGTGGACCTCGAAGGGTTCTACCCGGCGCTGGCCGCCAGCGGCCTCGCCTACGGACCGGCGTTCCAGGGGATACGGGCGGCCTGGCGGCGCGGCGAGGAGCTGTTCGCCGAGGTCGCGCTGCCGGACGGCGTGAGCGCCGCCGACTTCGGGCTGCACCCCGCCCTGCTGGACGCCGCCCTGCACGTGATCGTGGGCACGGGCGAGCGCCGGGACCGGCTTGAGGTCCCGTTCTCCTGGGGGAACGTCGACCTGCATGCCACCGGCGCCGCCCTGGCACGGGTCCGGGTGACCCCGGAGCTGACCGGTGAGGGCGTGTCGCTGACCCTGGCCGACGCGACGGGCGCGTTGATCGCCTCGGTCGGTTCGCTGGTCCTGCGGCCCTTCGCGGGCGCCGCGGCACCCGCGAGCGACGGCCTGTTCGGCGTGGAGTGGGTCCCGGCTGCCCTGGACGGCGCCACAACGGAGGGCGGCCGTTGGGCCGTCCTCGGGACCATGGAACTGCCGGGCGCGGAGTCGTTCCCGGATCTGGCGGCGCTGGTGGCGTCGGCGGAGGCCGTGCCCGAGGTCGTGGCGGTGCGGGTCGTGCCGGAGCCGGGTGACGTCCCGGCCGGGGCCCGTCGCGCAGCCGCCGACGTGCTGGGTCTGGTGCAGGAGTGGTTGGCTGCGGAGTCCTTGTCCGCGTCCCGTCTGCTGGTGGTGACCGAGCGGGCCGTCGACGCCGGTCCGGAGGCGCCGACGGAGGTCGCGGCCGCTCCGGTGTGGGGCCTGGTCCGGGTGGCGCAGGCGGAGAATCCGGGCCGGATCGTCCTCGCCGATGTCGAGGACGTCTCCATGGAGGTGCTGCGCCAGGGTGTGGCCTCCGGTGAGCCGCAGTTCGCGGTGCGGGCCGGCCAGCTGCGGGTGCCCCGGCTGGCGCGCGTCGCGGAGGGGTTGCCGGTCCCGGCGGAGCGGGTGTGGAGCCTGGGCTTCCACGAGCGCGGCACGCTGGAGAACCTCACCCTGCTGGGTGCCGAGGAGGCGGGTGCGCTCGCCGCCGGTCAGGTGCGGGTCGCCTTGCGTGCGGCGGGCGTGAACTTCCGCGATGTGCTCAACGTGCTGGACATGTACCCGGGCGACGCGGGCCGGCTGGGCCTGGAGGGCGCCGGTGTCGTGCTGGAGGTCGGTCCGGGCGTGACCGGGCTCCGGCCGGGCGATGCGGTGATGGGCCTGTTCACGGGCGCGTTCACCACCGAGGCGGTGACCGACCAGCGGCTGCTGGCCCCGGTGCCGTCCGGATGGACGATGGCGGAGGCGGCCGGTGCGCCGCTGGTGTTCCTGACCGCCTGGTACGCGCTGGTGGAGCTGGCCGGCCTGCGGCGGGACGAGCGGGTGCTGGTCCACGCCGCCGCCGGTGGCGTGGGCATCGCGGCGGTGCAACTGGCCCGGCAGCTGGGGGCGGAGGTGTTCGCGACCGCGTCGCCCGCCAAGTGGGCGGCGGTGCGCGGACTGGGTGTCGGTGCGTCGCACATCGCGTCGTCCCGCACGACCGACTTCGAGGAGACCTTCCGGACCGCGTCCGCCGGCCACGGGGTGGACGTGGTGCTGGACTCCCTGGCCGGGGAGTTCGTGGACGCGTCGCTCCGGCTGACCCGCGCGGGCGGCCGGTTCGTCGAGATGGGCAAGACCGACATCCGTGACGCGGAGCAGGTGCGCCGCGACCACGGGGTCGCCTACCGGGCGTTCGATCTGCTGGACCTGGACCCGGACGTGCTCGGCCGGATGCTGCGGTCGCTGACCCTGCTGTTCGAGGAGGGCGCCCTGCGGCCGCTGCCGGTGGCCTGCTGGGACGCACGCCGCGCGGTGGACGCCTTCCGGTTCCTGAGCCAGGCGCGGCACATCGGCAAGGTCGTCCTGACCCTGCCCGCGACGGCCGCCGGTGCGGGCACGGTCCTGGTGACCGGCGCGTCCGGTGCGCTGGGCGGTCTGGTGGCCCGGCACCTCGCCGAGAGCGGGCGGGCCGAGCACCTGGTGCTGGTCTCGCGTCGTGGCATCGAGGCCGCCGGGATGCCGGAGCTGGTCGCCGACCTGGAGGCGCTGGGCGCCGAGGTCACGGTGGCGGCCTGCGACGTGGCCGACCGCGACGAGCTCGCGGCCGTCCTGGCGGGTGTGCCGCTGACGGGCGTCGTGCACGCCGCCGGGATCGTCGACGACGGGATCGCGGCCTCGCTGAGCCCGGAGCGGTTGGCGGCGGTGATGCGGCCGAAGGCCGACGCGGCCTGGCACCTGCACGAGCTGACCCGCGGCCTCGACCTGGACATGTTCGTCCTGTTCTCCTCGATCGCCGGCGTCTGGGGCAACCCGGGCCAGGCCAACTACGCGGCCGGGAACACCTTCCTGGACGCGCTGGCGGCCTCCCGCCGCCGGGCCGGTCTGCCCGCCGCGTCCCTGGTGTGGGGGCCGTGGGAACACGGCATGACCGCCAAGCTCGACCGGGCCGACTGGCAGCGGATGTCCCGCCAGGGGCTGAAGCCGCTGCCCGCGGCCGACGGTCTCGCCATGCTGGACACGGCGGCCCGCGCCGCCGACGCCCTGACGGTGACGGCCAAGCTGGACCTCGCCGCCCTGCGCCGCTCGGGCGAGGTGCCGCCCTTCCTGTCCGGTCTGGTCCGAACCGGGCATGCGGGCCCGCCCGCCCGGCGCACGGCCGGCGGTCCGGCCGCCGACGGCCGGAACGCGCTGAGCACCAGGCTCCTGGCGCTCGGCCCCGCCGAGCGGACCGCCGCCGTCCTTGACGTGATCGCGGCGCAGGCCGCCCTGGTGCTGGGCATGGCCGGACCGGAGAGCATCGAGGCCGGCCGAGCCTTCCGCGAGACCGGCTTCGACTCGCTGACCTCCGTGGAACTGCGCAACCGGCTGAACTCGGCGACGGGCCTGCGCCTGTCGGCGACGACGGTCTTCGACTACCCGACGCCGGCGGCGCTGGCCGGTTTCATGCTGGGCGAGCTGGTCGGCGCGGCCGAGCCCGGCCCGGCGGGGGCCGCGCCCGCGGTCACGGGCGGCGTGCCCGCCGACGAGGACCCGGTGGTCATCGTCGGCATGGGATGCCGGTTCCCCGGCGGGGTGTCGTCCCCCACCGAGTTCTGGGAGCTGCTGGAGGCGCGCGGGGACGCGATCGGTCCGTTCCCGACGGACCGCGGCTGGGCGCCGGACGTCCACGATCCGGACCCGGAGGCGGTCGGCAAGAGCCTGTCCGGCGAGGGCGGATTCCTCTACGACGCCGGGGAGTTCGACGCCGGTTTCTTCGGGATCAGCCCGCGTGAGGCGATCGCGATGGACCCGCAGCAGCGACTGCTGCTGGAGACGTCGTGGGAGGCGCTGGAGGACGCCGGGATCGACCCGAACACATTGCGCGGCTCCGCGACCGGTGTCTTCGCCGGCCTGATCTACCACGACTACCTGCCGTTCGGCGCGGTGTCCGAGAACGTCGAGGGCTATGCCGGCACCGGCGGCTCGGGCGGGGTCGCCTCCGGGCGGGTGGCGTACGCGCTGGGGCTGGAGGGCCCGGCGGTGACGGTGGACACGGCGTGCTCGTCGTCGCTGGTGGCGCTGCACCTGGCCTGCCAGTCGCTGCGGTCGGGCGAGAGCACGCTGGCCTTCGCCGGCGGCGTCAACGTGATGTCGACGCCCGGCACCTTCATCGACTTCACCCGGCAGGGCGGTCTGGCCGCCGACGGGCGCTGCAAGGCGTTCGCGGAGTCCGCGGACGGCACCGGGTGGGGCGAGGGCGTCGGCGTCCTGGTGCTGGAGCGGCTGTCGGACGCACGCCGCAACGGTCACAAGGTGCTCGCGGTGGTGGCCGGTACGGCGGTGAACCAGGACGGTGCGTCCAACGGTCTGACGGCGCCGAACGGGCCGTCCCAGCAGCGGGTGATCCGGGCCGCGCTGGCCGGCGCCGGGTTGTCCGCGGCCGAGGTGGACGTGGTCGAGGCCCATGGCACCGGCACGCGGTTGGGTGACCCGATCGAGGCACAGGCGCTGCTGGCGACCTACGGCCAGGGGCGACCGGAGGACCGGCCGCTGCTCCTGGGGTCCGTGAAGTCCAACATCGGGCACGCCCAGGCGGCCGCCGGCGTGGCGGGTGTCATCAAGATGGTCGCGGCGATGCAGCGCGGTGTGGTGCCGGCGACCCTGCATGTGGACGCGCCGTCCTCGCACGTGGACTGGGAGGCGGGCGCGGTCCGGCTGGTCACCGAGGCACAGCCGTGGCCGGATGCCGGGCATCCCCGGCGGGCGGGCGTGTCCTCGTTCGGGTTCTCCGGGACCAATGCGCACGTGATCATCGAGCAGGCGCCGGAGCAGGATGCTCCGGTCGCCCGTTCCGGTGGTGTCGAACTACCGGTGGTGCCGTGGTTCCTCTCGGGGCGGTCGGCGGAGGGTCTTGCCGGGCAGGCGGAGCGGCTGTCGGCGTTCGTTGAGCGCTCCGATGCTGAAGTCGTCGATGTGGGTTGGTCGTTGGCGGTGTCGCGGGCGGCGTTGGAGCAGCGGGCGGTGGTGCTGGGCTCGGACCGCGAGGAGTTGCTGGCCGGTCTTGCGGCGTTGGCCGGGGGCCGTGAGGTTCCCGGTGTGGTGACCGGGTCCGTGGGGGGTGCGGGCAAGGTCGGGTTCGTGTTCACCGGCCAGGGTGCGCAGCGCGTCGGTATGGGGCAGGGGCTCTACCAGGCTTTCCCGGTGTTCGCCGACGCCTTCGACGCGGTGTGTGCGGGGCTGGCTGAGCACCTGGACGGTTCCCTCGCCGCTGTGATCCGGGGTGAGGGCCTGATCGATGAGACGGGGTGGGCGCAGCCCGCACTGTTCGCGGTCGAGGTGGCGCTTCACCGTCTGCTGGAGTCGTGGGGTGTGAGTCCGCAGGTGGTGGCCGGTCATTCGATCGGTGAGCTGGCCGCGGCGCATGTGGCGGGGGTGTGGTCGTTGGAGGATGCCTGTGCGGTGGTTGCCGCGCGTGGCCGGCTGATGCAGCAACTGCCGTCCGGTGGTGCGATGGTGGCCGTCGAGGCGACCGAGGGCGAGGTTCTCGAAGCGATCGCGGGTCGTACCGGTGTCGGTGTCGCCGCGGTGAACGGCCCTCGCGCTGTGGTGATCTCGGGCGTCGAGGACGAAGTGCTGCAGGCCGCCGAACAGTTGGCTGCATCCGGCGCACGTACGAAGCGCCTTCAGGTCTCGCACGCGTTCCATTCGCCGCTGATGGAGCCGATGCTGGAGGAGTTCGCCCGCGTTGTTGCCGCCGTCAGCTACCGCGTGCCCAAGCTGGCGATGGTCTCCGCCCTGACCGGTCTCCCGGTGACGGACGAGGTCACGGACCCGGCCTACTGGGTGAAGCATGTCCGCGAGGCGGTCCGCTTCCACGACGCCGCGCAGTCCCTTCGCGCCGCCGGCGTCCGGACGTTCGTCGAGATCGGGCCCGACGGTGTGCTGTCCGGCATGGGCCCGCAGACCCGGATCGACACCGAGGGCGAGGCAGCCGCCGAGGTCTGGCTGCCGCTGCTGCGCCGGGGCCGTGACGAACCGCGCGCTCTGCTCACCGCCCTCGCGAAGCTCTTCGTGCGCGGTCTGGCGGTCGAGTGGGGCGAGGTCTTCGCAGGCACCGGCGCCCAGCGGATCGACCTGCCCACCTATGCCTTCCAGCGGCAGCGTCACTGGCTGCCGGCCGCTGCCGCCGCGGTGGACGCGGCCGGGCTGGGCCAGTCACCGGCGCGTCATCCGCTGCTGGGCGCGGCGGTGACCCTGCCGGCCAGTGGGGGTCTCGTGCTGACCGGGCGGCTGTCGCTGGCCGGACAACCGTGGCTGGCCGATCACGTGGTCGCCGGGCAGGTGGTCCTGCCGGGGACGGCGCTGGTCGAGATGGCCGTGCGGGCCGGAGACGAGACCGGGTGCGGGCGGGTCGAGGAACTGGTGATCGAGGCGCCGTTGGTGCTCCCGCCGCAGGGCGCGGTCCGGGTGCAGGTGACGGTGGACGAGGCGGACGAGTCCGGCCGCCGTGCCGCGGCCGTCTACGCCCAGGCCGAGGACGCGGCGTTCGGGGAGGAGTGGACCCGTCATGCGTCGGGCACGCTGACGCCGGTCGCGCCGGAGGCGGGGGAGGCGCTGACCGAGTGGCCACCGGCGGGTGCCGAGGCGGTGGACCTCGAAGGCTTCTACCCGGCCCTGGTCGACAGCGGTCTCGCCTACGGTCCGGTGTTCCAGGGGATACGCGCGGCGTGGCGGCGTGGCGAGGAGCTGTTCGCCGAGGTCGCGCTGCCGGACGGTGTCAGCGCGTCCGGGTTCGGGCTGCACCCCGCTCTGCTGGACGCCTCCCTCCACGTGATCGTGGGCACGGGCGAGCGCCTGGCGCGGCCGGAAGTGCCGTTCGCCTGGGGCGATGTGGTGGTGCATGCTGCGGATGCGGTGGCTGCCCGGGTGCGGGTCACGCCTTCGGGTGAGGGCGTGTCGCTGACCCTGGCCGATGCCACGGGTGCGTTGATCGCGTCGGTGGGTTCGGTGGTCCTGCGCCCCTTCGCAGCGGTGGCGGCGCCGGCCCATGGTGACCTGTTCGGTGTGGAGTGGGTTCCGGTTGGTCCGCTCGGCGCCGCGACGGAGGGTGGTCGGTGGGCTGTCCTCGGGACGGCGGAGCTGGCGGGTGCGGAGTCGTTCCCGGATCTGGCGGCGCTGGTGGCGTCGGCGGAGGTCGTGCCCGAGGTGGTGGTGGTGCGGGTTGTGCCGGACGCCATGGACGAGGTCCCGGCTGCGGCCGGTCGCACAACCGCTGACGTGCTGGGTCTGGTGCAGGAGTGGCTGGCGGCGGAGTCCCTGGCCGGGTCCCGTTTGCTGGTGGTGACGGACCGAGCGGTGGACGCCGGTCCGGAGGCGCCGATGGACGTCGCGGCGGCTCCGGTGTGGGGTCTGGTCCGGGTGGCGCAGGCGGAGAACCCTGGCCGGATCGTTCTCGCCGATGTGGACGAGGTGTCCGCAGAGTGGTTGCGCGTGGGTGTGGCGTCGGGTGAGCCGCAGTTCGCGGTGCGGGCCGGCCAGGTGCGTGTACCCAGGCTGGCGCGGGTGCCGTCGACGCCTGCTCCCGTTGCCGGGGGTCGTCCGGGCACGGTGCTGATCACCGGTGCATCGGGTGTGTTGGGTGGTCTGGTGGCCCGGCGTCTCGCGGAGAGCGGGCAGGCCGAGCACCTGGTCCTGCTGTCGCGTCGGGGCATCGAGGCCCCCGGAATGTCGGAGCTGGTCGCCGACCTGAAGGGCCTGGGTGTCGAGGTCACGGTCGCGGCCTGTGACGTGGCCGATCCCGAGGAACTCGCCGGCGCCCTGGCGGGTGTGCCGCTGACGGGTGTCGTCCACGCGGCCGGGATCGTCGACGACGGGCTCGTCGCCTCGCTGACCCCGGAGCGGGTGGCGGCGGTGATGCGGCCGAAGGTCGACGCGGCGTGGCACCTGCACGAGCTGACCCGCCACCTGGACCTCGACATGTTCGTCCTGTTCTCCTCGGTGGCCGGTGTCTGGGGCAACCCGGGGCAGGCGAACTACGCGGCGGGGAACACGTTCCTGGACGCGCTGGCCGCCCACCGGCGGCACGAGGGCCTGGCCGCGGTGTCGCTGGCCTGGGGCCCGTGGGAGGACGGCATGGCCGGCGGTCTCACCGACGCCGACTGGCGCCGGCTGTCCCGCCAGGGGCTGAGGCCGCTGCCCGCGGCCGACGGGCTCGGCATGCTCGACGCGGCCGCCCGCGCCGCCGCGCCGCTCGTGGTGACGGCCAGGCTGGACCTGGCCGCCCTGCGGAACTCCGGCGAGGTGCCGCCGCTGCTGACCGGTCTGGTCCGCGCCGGGCACCAGGGCTCCCGCACCCGCCGCCCGGCTGGACGGGCCGCCGTCGGCGCCCAGAACGCGTTGGCCGCGCGGCTGGCCGGGCTGGGGCCGGACGAGCAGCGGGAGGTGGTGCGGGAGCTGGTGCTGTCGCAGGCCGCTCTGGTGCTGGGGATGGCCGGTCCGGCCGGCCTGGACGCCGAACGTTCCTTCCGGGACGTCGGTTTCGACTCGCTCACCGCCGTCGAACTGCGCAGCCGACTGAGCAATGTGACGGGCCTGCGGCTCTCGGCGACGATCGTGTTCGACTACCCGACACCGGCGGCCCTGGTCGGCCACCTGGTGGGCGAGCTGGTCGGTGGGGCCGATCCCGTGTCGGCGGGCTCCGCACGGTCCGTGGTCCGACGCGCGTCGGCCGAGGACGACCGCGTGGTGATCGTCGGGATGGCGTGCCGGTTCCCGGGCGGGGTGTCGTCGCCAGGTGAGTTCTGGGAGCTGCTGGAGTCGCGCGGGGACGCGATCGGCCCCTTCCCGACGGACCGCGGCTGGCCCGGCGACGTGGTCGATCCGGATCCGGACGCGGTGGGCAAGAGCGTGTCCGGTGAGGGCGGGTTCCTCTACGACGCGGGGGAGTTCGACGCGGAGTTCTTCGGGATCAGTCCGCGTGAGGCGGTGGCGACGGATCCGCAGCAGCGGTTGTTGCTGGAGGCGTCGTGGGAGGCGTTGGAGGACGCGGGGATCGACCCGACGGGGCTGCGGGGCAGTGCGACGGGGGTGTTCTCGGGGCTCTTCTACCACGACTACCTGCCGTCGCACTTCGTGCCGGAGGAGGTCGAGGGGTATCTGGGGACGGGTGGCACGGGTTCGGTGGCCTCGGGGCGGGTGGCGTATGCGCTGGGGCTGGAAGGTCCGGCGGTGACGGTGGACACGGCGTGTTCGTCGTCGCTGGTGGCGCTGCACCTGGCCTGCCAGTCGCTGCGCTCGGGGGAGAGTTCGCTCGCGCTGGCCGGTGGTGTGACGGTGATGTCGACGCCCGGCACGTTCATCGACTTCTCGCGACAGCGCGGTCTTGCGGCCGACGGCCGGTGCAAGGCGTTCGCGGAGTCCGCGGACGGCACCGGCTGGGGCGAGGGCGTCGGCGTCCTGGTGGTGGAGCGCATGTCCGACGCGCTGCGCAACGGGCACCGCATCCTGGCCGTCGTCGCCGGTACGGCGGTGAACCAGGACGGTGCGTCCAACGGTCTGACGGCGCCGAACGGGCCGTCCCAGCAGCGGGTGATCCGGGCCGCGCTGGCCAACGCCGGTCTGTCGGCGGCCGAGGTGGACGTGGTCGAGGGCCATGGCACCGGCACGCGGCTGGGTGACCCGATCGAGGCGCAGGCGTTGCTGGCGACCTACGGCCAGGACCGGCCGCAGGATCGGCCGCTGCTCCTGGGGTCCGTGAAGTCCAACATCGGTCACGCGCAAGCCGCCGCCGGTGCCGCGGGGATCATCAAGATGGTCGCCGCGATGCAGCACGGCGTGGTGCCGGCGACGCTGCACGCGGACGAGCCGTCCTCGCGGATCGACTGGGAGTCGGGCGCCGTCCGACTGGTGACCGAAGCGGTGCCGTGGCCGGATGCCGGGCACCCCCGGCGCGCGGGTGTTTCGTCCTTCGGGTTCTCCGGGACCAATGCGCACGTGATCATCGAGCAGGCGCCGGAGCAGGACACTTCGGGCTCCGGTTCCGGTGGTGTTGACCTGCCGGTGGTGCCGTGGTCCCTTTCGGCGCGGTCGGCGGAGGGTCTTGCCGGTCAGGCGGAGCGGCTGTCGGCGTTCGTTGAGTGTGCTGATGCTGATGTGCTGGACGTGGGTTGGTCGTTGGCGGTGTCGCGGGCGGCGTTGGAGCAGCGGGCGGTGGTCCTCGGTGCGGACCGCGAAGAGCTGCTGGCGGGTCTTGCGGCGTTGGCCGAGGGCCGTGAGGTCCCCGGTGTGGTGACCGGGTCCGTGGGTGGTGCGGGCAAGGTCGGGTTCGTGTTCACCGGCCAGGGTGCGCAGCGCGTTGGCATGGGGCAGGGGCTCTACCAGGCGTTCCCGGTGTTCGCCGACGCGTTCGACGCGGTGTGTGCGGGGCTGGCCGAGCACTTGGACGGTTCCCTCGCCGCCGTCATCCGGGGTGAGGGCCCGATCGACGAGACGGGGTGGGCGCAGCCCGCACTGTTCGCGGTCGAGGTGGCGTTGTTCCGTCTGCTGGAGTCGTGGGGTGTGAGTCCGCAGGTGGTGGCCGGTCATTCGATCGGTGAGCTGGCGGCGGCGCATGTGGCCGGGGTGTGGTCGCTGGAGGACGCCTGTGCGGTGGTGGCCGCACGCGGTCGGCTGATGCAGCAACTACCGTCCGGTGGTGCGATGGTGGCCGTCGAGGCGACCGAGGAGCAGGTTCTCGAAGCGATCGCGGGCCGTACCGGTGTCGGTATCGCCGCGGTGAACGGCCCCAAGGCCGTGGTGATCTCGGGCGTCGAGGACGAAGTACTGCAGGCCGCGGCCCAGTTGGCTCAGGCGGGCGCGCGCACGAAGCGTCTCCAGGTCTCGCATGCGTTCCACTCGCCGCTGATGGAGCCGATGCTGGAGGAGTTTGCCCGCGTCGTCGCCGCCGTCAGCTACCGCGTGCCCAAGCTGGCGATGGTCTCCGCCCTGACCGGTCTCCCGGTGGCGGACGAGGTGACGGACCCGGCCTACTGGGTGAAGCATGTCCGCGAGGCGGTCCGCTTCCACGACGCCGCGCAGGCCCTGCGTGCGGCCGGTGTGCGGACGTTCGTGGAGATCGGGCCTGACGGTGTGCTGTCCGGCATGGGCCCGCAGACCCGCGCGGATGCCGAGGGCGAGCCCGAGGTCTGGCTCCCGCTGCTCCGTCGCGGCCGTGACGAGCCCCGCGCCTTGTTCACCGCGCTTGCGAAGCTCTTCGTGCGGGGCGTGCCGGTCGCCTGGGAGCAGGTCTACGCGGACACCGGTGCCCAGCAGGTCGACCTGCCCACCTACGCCTTCCAGCGTCAGCGCTACTGGCTGACCGCGACGGCGGGCAGCCGCGCCGAGGACCTCGGCCTGGAGAGCGCAGGGCACCCCCTGCTGGGCGCGGCGGTCACCCTGCCGTCGAGTGGGGGCGTGGTCCTGACCGGAAGGCTGTCATTGGCCGCACAGCCCTGGCTGGCCGACCACGTGGTGGCCGGGCAGGTCGTCGTCCCCGGCGCCGCGCTGGTCGAGATGGCCGTGCGCGCGGGCGACGAGGCCGGCTGCGCCCGGGTCGAGGAGCTGCTCATCGAGGCACCGCTGGTGCTGCCGCCGCAGGGCGGAGCGCGGGTGCAGGTGACGGTCGACGAGGCGGACGAGTCCGGCCGCCGCGTGGTGGCCCTCTACGCTCAGGCCGAGGAAGCGGCTCAGGAGGAGGAGTGGACCCGGCACGCCGCCGGCGTTCTCGCTCCGGCCGACACGTCTGCCGAAGTTCACGGCGATCTGGCGCAGTGGCCCCCGGCTGGTGCCGAGGCGGTGGATCTGGACGGGTTCTACCCGGGGCTCGCCGCCAGCGGCCTTGCCTACGGTCCGGTGTTCCAGGGGGTGCGTGCGGCGTGGCGGCGTGGCGAGGAGCTGTTCGCCGAGGTCGCGCTGCCGGACGGGGTGAGCGCCGCTGACTTCGGGCTGCACCCCGCTCTGCTGGACGCCTCCCTCCACGTGATCGTGGGCACGGGCGAGCGCCTGGCGCGGCCGGAAGTGCCGTTCGCCTGGGGCGATGTGGTGGTGTATGCCGCGGATGCGGTGGCTGCCCGGGTGCGGGTCACGCCTTCGGGTGAGGGCGTGTCGCTGACCCTGGCCGATGCCACGGGTGCGTTGATCGCGTCGGTGGGTTCGGTGGTCCTGCGGCCCTTCGCAGCGGTGGCGGCGCCGGCCCATGGTGACCTGTTCGGTGTGGAGTGGGTTCCGGCTGACCTGACCGGTGTCGCGACGGAGGGTGGTCGGTGGGCTGTCCTCGGGACGGCGGAGCTGGCGGGTGCGGAGTCGTTCCCGGATCTGGCGGCGCTGGTGGCGTCGGCGGAGGCCGTGCCCGAGGTCGTGGCGGTGCGGGTCGTGCCGGAGCCGGGTGACATTCCGGCTGCGGCTGGTCGTACGGCTGCCGGTGTGCTGGGTCTGGTGCAGGAGTGGCTGGCGGCGGAGTCCCTGTCCGCGTCCCGTCTGCTGGTGGTGACCGAGCGGGCCGTCGACGCCGGTCCGGAGGCGCCGACGGAGGTCGCGGCCGCTCCGGTGTGGGGTCTGGTCCGGGTGGCGCAGGCGGAGAATCCTGGCCGGATCGTTCTGGCCGATGTGGACGAGATTTCCGCAGAGTGGTTGCGCGTGGGTGTGGCGTCGGGTGAGGCGCAGTTCGCGGTGCGGGCGGGCCAGGTGCGTGTACCCAGGTTGGTGCGGGTGCCGTCGACGCCTGTTCCCGTTGCCGGGGGTCGTCCGGGCACGGTGCTGATCACCGGTGCGTCCGGTGTGTTGGGTGGTCTGGTGGCGCGGCGTCTCGCGGAGAGCGGGCGGGTCGAGCATCTGGTCCTGCTGTCGCGTCGTGGTATCGAGGCCGCCGGGATGCCGGAGCTGGTGGCCGATCTGAAGGGGCTGGGTGTCGAGGTCACGGTCGCGGCCTGTGACGTGGCCGATCGCGAGGAACTCGCCGACGCGCTGCAGGGCTTGGCGCTGAACGGTGTCGTCCACGCGGCGGGTGTCCTGGACGACGGGCTCGTCGCCTCGCTGACCCCGGAGCGGTTGGCGGCGGTGATGCGGCCGAAGGTCGACGCGGCGTGGCATCTGCACGAGCTGACCCGTCACCTGGACCTCGACATGTTCGTCCTGTTCTCCTCGATCGCGGGTGTGATCGGTAACGCGGGGCAGGCGAACTACGCGGCGGGGAACACGTTCCTGGACGCGCTGGCCGCTCACCGGCGGTACGAGGGCCTGCCGGGGGTGTCGTTGGCGTGGGGTCCGTGGGAGAACGGCATGGCGGGTGAGCTCTCGGAGGCGGACCGCCGCCGGATGGGCCGGCAGGGTCTGCGGCCATTCTCCGACGCACGCGGGCTCGCCGTCCTGGAGTCGGCCGTCGGCCGGCCCGAAGCACTCTTCGTCGCGGCCGAGTTGAACCTGGCCGCCCTGAGGGGATCCGGCGAGGTCCCGCCGCTGCTGTCCAGTCTGGTGCGCGGATCGCGGGCCGGTGGGTCGGCCCGTCGATCGGTCGCGGAGCTTGCCGCCGACGGTCGGAGCGCCCTGGCCGCGCGTTTGGCCGGGCTGGGGCCGGACGAGCAGCGGGAGGTGGTGCGGGAGCTGGTGCTGTCGCAGGCCGCCCTGGTGCTGGGGATGGCCGGTCCGGGCAGTCTGGACGCCGAACGTTCCTTCCGGGACGTCGGGTTCGACTCGCTCACCGCCGTCGAACTGCGCAACCGGCTGAACAGCGCCACCGGCCTGCGGCTGCCGGCCACGGCGGTCTTCGACTACCCGAGCCCGACGGCCCTGGCCGACTTCCTGGCTCAGGAGACCTTCGGGTCGGTCGCCGAGGTGTCGGGCGCCCTGGCGGCGTACTCCGGACTCGACCGGCTCGAAGCCTCGGTCACCGAGCTCCTGGGAGACGAAGACGCCCGGGCCCGGGTCACGGCGCGGCTCAAGGACATCCTCTCGGCGCTGAGCGACACCGCCGGGTCCGGCGAGGGCGACGAGGGCGCCTCGGTCGCCGAGACGATCCAATCGGCCAGTGACGACGACATGTTCGACTTCATCGACAACCAGCTCGGGCTCTGAGTACGTCGCCGTACCACCGTGCGAAATGAGGAAGGCGTCCATCGGATGGCGAACGAAGAGAAGCTCCGTGACTACCTCAAGCGGGTCACTACCGACCTGGCGCAGACCCGGGAGCGCCTGCGCGAGGTGGAGGGCCGGCAGCAGGAACCCGTGGCCATCGTCGGTATGGCCTGCCGGTTCCCGGGCGGGGTGTCGTCACCGGAGGAGTTCTGGCAGCTGCTGGCCTCGGGCGGGGACGCGATCGGCCACTTCCCGACGGACCGCGGCTGGCCGGGGAACCTGGTCGATCCGGATCCGGACGCGGTGGGCAAGAGCGTCTCCGGCGAGGGTGGATTCCTCTACGACGCCGGGGAGTTCGACGCCGGGTTCTTCGGGATCAGCCCGCGTGAGGCGATCGCGATGGACCCGCAGCAGCGACTGCTGCTGGAGACGTCCTGGCACGCGCTGGAGGGTGCCGGGATCGACCCGACGGGGCTGCGGGGCAGCGCGACGGGCGTGTTCGCCGGCCTCTTCTACCACGACTACCTGCCGTTCTACCCCGTACCGGAGGAGGCCGAGGGCTATCTCGGCACCGGGGGCATGGGGTCGGTCGTCTCCGGGCGGGTGGCGTATGCCCTGGGGCTGGAGGGCCCGGCGGTGACGGTGGACACGGCGTGTTCGTCGTCGCTGGTGGCGCTGCACCTGGCCTGCCAGTCGCTGCGCTCGGGGGAGAGTTCGCTCGCGCTGGCGGGCGGTGTGACGGTGATGTCGACGCCCGGCACGTTCATCGACTTCTCGCGACAGCGCGGCCTTGCGGCCGACGGCCGGTGCAAGGCCTACGCGGAGTCCGCCGACGGCACCGGCTGGGGCGAGGGCGTCGGCGTCCTGGTGGTCGAACGGCTGTCGGACGCACGCCGCAACGGTCACAAGGTGCTCGCGGTGGTGACCGGTACGGCGGTCAACCAGGACGGTGCGTCCAACGGTCTGACGGCGCCGAACGGCCCGTCCCAGCAGCGGGTGATCCGGGCCGCGCTGGCCAACGCCGGAGTCGGCGCCGACGGCGTGGATGTCGTCGAGGGCCACGGCACCGGCACGCGGTTGGGTGACCCGATCGAGGCGCAGGCGTTGCTGGCGACCTACGGCCAGGAGCGGCCGGCCGACCGGCCGCTGCTGCTGGGCTCGGTGAAGTCGAACATCGGGCACGCCCAGGCGGCCGCCGGTGTGGCGGGTGTCATCAAGATGGTTGCCGCGATGCAGCACGGTGTGGTGCCGGCGACGCTGCACGCGGACGAGCCGTCTTCGCGGATCGACTGGGAGTCCGGCGCCGTCCGACTGGTCACCGAGGCGCAGCCGTGGCCGGAGACGGGTGAGCGGCCGCGTCGGGCGGGTGTGTCGTCGTTCGGGTTCTCCGGGACCAACGCACACGTGATCGTCGAGCAGGCGCCCGCCGAGGAGGCTGTCGCGCCGAGGGGCGAGGGCTGGACGCTGCCGGTGGTGCCGTGGTCCCTCTCGGGGCGGTCGGCGGAGGGTCTTGCCGGGCAGGCGGAGCGGTTGGCGGCGTTCGTTGAGCGCTCCGATGCTGATGTCCTGGACGTGGGTTGGTCGTTGGTGGTGTCGCGGGCGGCGTTGGAGCAGCGGGCGGTGGTGCTGGGCTCGGACCGCGAGGAGCTGCAGGCGGGGCTTGCGGCGCTGGCCGGGGGCCGTGAGGTTCCCGGTGTGGTGACCGGGTCCGTGGGTGGTGCGGGCAAGGTCGGGTTCGTGTTCACCGGTCAGGGTGCGCAGCGCGTTGGCATGGGGCAGGGGCTCTACCAGGCTTTCCCGGTGTTCGCCGACGCCTTCGACGCGGTGTGTGCGGGGCTGGCTGAGCACTTGGACGGTTCGCTCGCCGCTGTGATCCGGGGTGAGGGTCCGATCGATGAGACGGGGTGGGCGCAGCCCGCACTGTTCGCGGTCGAGGTGGCGTTGTTCCGTCTGCTGGAGTCGTGGGGTGTGAGCCCGCAGGTGGTGGCCGGTCATTCGATCGGTGAGCTGGCGGCGGCGCATGTGGCGGGGGTGTGGTCGCTGGAGGACGCCTGCGCTGTAGTGGCCGCACGTGGCCGGTTGATGCAGCAACTACCGTCCGGTGGTGCGATGGTGGCCGTCGAGGCGACCGAGGGCGAGGTTCTCGAAGCGATCGCGGGCCGGGCCGGTGTCGGTATCGCCGCGGTGAACGGCCCTCGCGCTGTGGTGATCTCGGGCGTCGAGGACGAAGTACTGCAGGCCGCCGCGCAGTTGGCCGCGTCCGGCGCACGAACGAAGCGTCTCCAGGTCTCGCACGCGTTCCACTCCCCGCTGATGGAGCCGATGCTGGAGGAGTTCACCCGCGTCGTCGCCGCCGTCAGCTACCGCACGCCCAAGCTGACCATGGTCTCCGCCCTCACCGGCCTCCCGGTGACGGACGAGGTCACGGACCCGGCCTACTGGGTGAAGCACGTCCGCGAGGCGGTCCGCTTCCACGACGCCGCGCAGGCCCTTCGCGCCGCCGGGGTCCGGACGTTCGTGGAGATCGGGCCTGACGGTGTGCTGTCCGGCATGGGCCCGCAGACCCGCACGGACGACCAGGGCGAGCCCGAGGTCTGGCTCCCCCTTCTGCGCCGGGGCCGTGACGAACCCCGCGCCCTGTTCACCGCCCTCGCGAAGCTCTTCGTGCGGGGCGTGCCGGTCGCCTGGGAGCAGGTCTACGCGGACACCGGTGCCCAGCAGGTCGACCTGCCCACCTACGCCTTCCAGCGCCGGCGCTACTGGCTGCCGACCGGTTCCGGCGTGGTGGACGCGGCCGGGCTGGGCCAGTCACCGGCGCGTCATCCGCTGCTGGGTGCGGCGGTGACGCTGCCGGCCAGCGGGGGTCTGGTGCTGACCGGGCGCCTGTCACTGGCTGCACAGCCCTGGCTGGCCGACCACGTGGTGGCCGGGCAGGTCGTTGTCCCAGGGGCGGCGCTGGTCGAGATGGCCGTGCGCGCGGGCGACGAGGCCGAGTACAGCCGGGTCGAGGAACTGCTGATCGAGGCGCCGCTGGTGCTCCCGCCGCAGGGCGCGGTCCGGGTGCAGGTCACGGTGGACGAGGCGGACGAGTCCGGCCGCCGTGCGGTCGCGGTGTATGCCCAGTCCGAGGAGGCGGCCTTCGCGGAGGAGTGGACCCGGCACGCGACGGGCGCGCTGACACCGGTCGCGCCGAGTGCCGACACTGTGCTGCCGGGCGAGTGGCCGCCGGGGGGCGCCGAGACCGTAGACCTGGACGGGTTCTACCCACGCCTGGCCGCCAGTGGCCTCGCCTACGGTCCGGTGTTCCAGGGTATGCAGGCAGCCTGGCGGCGTGGCGAGGAGCTGTTCGCCGAGGTCGCGCTGCCGGACGGTGTCGGCGTGTCCGGATTCGGGCTGCACCCCGCCCTGCTGGACAGCGCGCTGCACGTGGCGGGGTTGGATGACGACGGGGACGGCCTGACGCTGCCGTTCGCGTGGAGTGACGTCGAGGTGCACGCATCGGGTGCGGTGGCGGCCCGGGTGCGTGTGGCACCGGCTTCCTCGGGCGAGGGCGTGTCGATCACGTTGGTCGATGCTGCGGGCGAGCTGGTGGCGTCGGTCGGTTCGTTGGTGCTGAGGGCGGCCTCGGCCGAGGGCCTGGCGGGTGGCACCGGGGCGGCGAATGAGTCGATGTTCGGTGTGGAGTGGGTTCCGGCTGACCTGACCGGTGTCGCGACGGAGGGTGGTCGGTGGGCTGTCCTCGGGACGGCGGAGCTGGCGGGTGCGGAGTCGTTCCCGGATCTGGCGGCGCTGGTGGCGTCGGCGGAGGTCGTGCCCGAGGTGGTGGTGGTGCGGGTTGTGCCGGACGCCGTGGACGAGGTCCCGGCTGCGGCTGGTCGTACGGCTGCCGGTGTGCTGGGTCTGGTGCAGGAGTGGCTGGCGGCGGAGTCCTTGTCCGGGTCCCGTTTGCTGGTGGTGACGGACCGAGCGGTGGACGCCGGTCCGGAGGTGTCGATGGACGTCGCGGCTGCTCCGGTGTGGGGTCTGGTCCGGGTGGCGCAGGCGGAGAACCCTGGCCGGATCGTCCTCGCCGATGTCGAGGACGCCTCCATGGAGTGGCTGCGCCTGGGCGTTGCCTCGGGTGAGGCGCAGTTCGCGGTGCGGGCGGGCCAGGTGCGTGTACCCAGGCTGGTGCGGGTGCCGTCGACGCCTGCCGCCGACTCGGGGGGTCGTCCGGGCACGGTGCTGATCACCGGTGCATCGGGTGCGCTGGGTGGTCTGGTGGCCCGGCGTCTCGGGGAGAGCGGGCGGGTCGAGCACCTGGTCCTGGTGTCGCGTCGTGGCATCGAGGCCGCCGGAATGTCGGAGCTGGTCGCTGACCTGAAGGGCCTGGGTGTCGAGGTCACGGTCGCGGCCTGTGACGTGGCCGATCGCGAGGAACTCGCCGACGCGCTGCAGGGCTTGGCGCTGAACGGTGTCGTCCACGCGGCCGGTGTCCTGGACGACGGGCTCGTCGTCTCGCTGACCCCGGAGCGGTTGGCGGCGGTGATGCGGCCGAAGGTCGACGCGGCGTGGCATCTGCACGAGCTGACCCGTCACCTGGACCTGGACATGTTCGTCCTGTTCTCCTCGATCGCGGGTGTGATCGGTAACGCGGGGCAGGCGAACTATGCGGCGGGGAACACGTTCCTGGACGCGCTGGCCGCCCACCGGCGGCACGAGGGCCTGGCCGCGGTGTCGCTGGCCTGGGGCCCGTGGGAGAACGGCATGGCGGGTGAGCTCTCGGAGGCGGACCGCCGCCGGATGGGCCGGCAGGGTCTGCGGCCATTCTCCGACGCACGCGGGCTCGCCGTCCTGGAGTCGGCCGTCGGCCGGCCCGAAGCGCTCCTCGTCGCGGCCGAGTTGAACCTGGCCGCCCTGAGGGGATCCGGCGAGGTCCCGCCGCTGCTGTCCGGCCTCGTCCGTGCGACACGCGCAGGCTCGCGTACCCGCCGCACGGCCGGACTGCCGAGCGCCGACGGTCGGAGCGCCCTGGCCGCGCGTTTGGCCGGGCTGGTGCCGGACGAGCAGCGGGAGGTGGTGCGGGAGCTGGTGCTGTCGCAGGCCGCTCTGGTGCTGGGGATGGCCGGTCCGGGCAGTCTGGACGCCGAACGGTCCTTCCGGGACGTCGGTTTCGACTCGCTCACCGCCGTCGAACTGCGCAACCGGCTGAACAGCGCCACCGGCCTGCGGCTGCCGGCCACGGCGGTCTTCGACTACCCGACCCCGGCGGCCCTGGTCGGCTTCCTGCTGGGTGAGCTGGTCGGTGGCAACGACCCCGTCTCGACGGGTACCGCGCTCCCGGCCTCCGGGCGCGCACGGGTCGAGGACGACCCGCTGGTGATCGTCGGGATGGCGTGCCGGTTCCCGGGCGGCGTGTCGTCCCCGGCCGACTTCTGGGAGTTGCTCGCCTCGGGTGGGGACGCCATCGGGGAGTTCCCCACCGACCGGGGCTGGGCGACGGACGTCTACGACCCCGATCCGGCGGCCGCAGGCCGGAGCGTCTCGCGGGAGGGCGGGTTCCTCTACGACGCGGGGGAGTTCGACGCGGAGTTCTTCGGGATCAGTCCGCGTGAGGCGGTGGCGACGGATCCGCAGCAGCGGTTGTTGCTGGAGGCGTCGTGGGAGGCGTTGGAGGACGCGGGGATCGACCCGACGGGGCTGCGGGGCAGTGCGACGGGGGTGTTCTCGGGGCTCTTCTATCACGACTACCTGCCGTCGCACTTCGTGCCGGAGGAGGTCGAGGGGTATCTGGGGACGGGTGGCACGGGTTCGGTGGCCTCGGGGCGGGTGGCGTATGCGCTGGGGCTGGAAGGTCCGGCGGTGACGGTGGACACGGCGTGTTCGTCGTCGCTGGTGGCGCTGCACCTGGCCTGCCAGTCGCTGCGCTCGGGGGAGAGTTCGCTCGCGCTGGCCGGTGGTGTGACGGTGATGTCGACGCCCGGCACCTTCATCGACTTCTCGCGGCAGGGCGGTCTGGCCGCCGACGGGCGCTGCAAGGCGTTCGCGGAGTCCGCGGACGGCACGGGCTGGGGCGAGGGCGTCGGCGTCCTGGTGGTCGAACGGCTTTCGGACGCACGCCGCAACGGTCACAAGGTACTCGCGGTGGTGGCCGGTACGGCGGTGAACCAGGACGGTGCGTCCAACGGTCTGACGGCGCCGAACGGGCCATCCCAGCAGCGGGTCATCCGGGCCGCGCTGGCCAACGCCGGTCTGTCGGCGGCCGAGGTGGACGTGGTCGAGGGCCATGGCACCGGGACCAGGCTGGGTGACCCGATCGAGGCGCAGGCGTTGCTGGCGACCTACGGCCAGGACCGGCCGGCCGACCGGCCGCTGCTCCTGGGCTCGGTGAAGTCGAACATCGGGCACGCGCAGGCGGCCGCCGGTGTGGCGGGTGTCATCAAGATGGTCGCCGCGATGCAGCACGGGAGCGTTCCGGCGACGCTGCACGTGGACGAGCCGTCCTCGCACGTGGACTGGGCGGCGGGCGCGGTCCGGCTGGTCACTGAGGCGCAGCCGTGGCCGGAGACGGGTGAGCGGCCGCGTCGGGCGGGCGTGTCGTCGTTCGGGTTCTCCGGGACCAACGCACACGTGATCATCGAGCAGGCTCCCGAGCAGGACATTCCGCGCCCCCGGGCGGACCACCGGACGCTCCCGGTGGTGCCATGGGTGGTATCGGGGCGGTCGGCGGAGGGTCTTGCCGGTCAGGCGGAGCGGCTCGCGGACTTCGTACAGCGGTCTGACGCTGATCTTCAGGACGCTGGTTGGTCGTTGGTGGTGTCGCGGGCGGCGTTGGAGCAGCGGGCGGTGGTGCTGGGCTCGGACCGCGAGGAGTTGCTGGCGGGTCTTGCGGCGTTGGCCGGGGGCCGTGAGGTTCCGGGTGTGGTGACCGGGTCCGTGGGTGGTGCGGGCAAGGTCGGGTTCGTGTTCACCGGCCAGGGTGCGCAGCGCGTTGGCATGGGGCAGGGGCTCTACCAGGCGTTCCCGGTGTTCGCCGACGCCTTCGACGCGGTGTGTGCGGGGCTGGCCGAGCACTTGGACGGTTCCCTGGCGGGTGTGATCCGGGGTGAGGGTCCGATCGATGAGACGGGGTGGGCGCAGCCCGCACTGTTCGCGGTCGAGGTGGCGCTGTTCCGTCTGCTGGAGTCGTGGGGTGTGAGCCCGCAGGTGGTGGCCGGTCATTCGATCGGTGAGCTGGCCGCGGCGCATGTGGCGGGGGTGTGGTCGCTGGAGGACGCCTGTGCGGTGGTGGCCGCACGCGGCCGGCTGATGCAGCACCTTCCCTCCGGTGGTGCGATGGTGGCCGTCGAGGCCACGGAGGAGCAGGTTCTCGAAGCGATCGCGGGCCGGGCCGGTGTCGGTATCGCCGCGGTGAACGGCCCCAAGGCTGTGGTGATCTCGGGCGTCGAGGACGAAGTCCTTTCTGTGGCAGCACAGTTGGTCGCGTCCGGCGCACGTACGAAGCGTCTCCAGGTCTCGCACGCGTTCCATTCCCCGCTGATGGAGCCGATGCTGGAGGAGTTCGCCCGCGTCGTCGCCGCCGTCAGCTACCGCGCGCCCAAGCTGGCGATGGTCTCCGCCCTGACCGGTCTCCCGGTGACGGACGAGGTCACGGACCCCGCTTACTGGGTGAAGCACGTCCGCGAGGCGGTCCGCTTCCACGACGCCGCGCAGTCCCTTCGCGCCGCCGGTGTGCGGACGTTCGTGGAGATCGGCCCTGACGGTGTGCTGTCCGGCATGGGCCCGCAGACCCGCACGGACGACCAGGGTGAGCCCGAGGTCTGGCTCCCGCTGCTCCGTCGCGGCCGTGACGAGCCCCGTGCCCTGTTCACCGTGCTCGCGAAGCTCTTCGTGCGGGGTGTGCCGGTCGCCTGGGAGCAGGTCTACGCGGACACCGGTGCCCAGCAGGTCGACCTGCCCACCTACGCCTTCCAGCGTCAGCGTTACTGGTTGACCGCGACGGCGGGCAGCCGCGCCGAGGACCTCGGACTGGAGAACCCCGGACACCCGCTGCTCGGCGCCGCCGTCACCCTGCCCGGCACCGGCGGCGTCGCCCTGACCGGGCAGCTGTCACTGGCCGCGCAACCGTGGCTGGCCCAGTCGCTCCTCAGGGACCGGGTCATGGTCCCCACGGCGGCGCTGGTCGAGATGGCCGTCCGCGCGGGCGACGAGGTGGGGTGCGGACGGGTCGAGGAACTGACCGTCGAGATGCCGGTCGTGCTGCCGGAGCGCGGCGGCGTGCGCGTCCAGGTGACCGTCGGGGAGAGCGGTCCCGCCGGGCGGCGGGAGGTCGCGCTGTTCGCGCGGGCGGACGGCGGGGAGTGGGTGCGGCACTCGTCCGGCACCCTGGCCCCGGACGAGCCCGGCGAGCCGGCCGGCCACTCCGGAGCGGACACGGCGGCGTGGAGCGTGCAGTGGCCGCCGGTGGGTGCCGAGGCGGCCGACGTGGACGCGATGTACGCACGGCTGGCGGCGGCCGGGCTCGGCTACCGGCCGGCGGTCCGGGCCGCGTGGCGGCGCGGCGACGAGGTGTTCGCCGAGGTGGCGTCGGCCGAGGGGACCGAGGTGTCCGGGTTCGGGGTGCACCCCGCCCTGCTGGACGCCGCGCTGCACCTCATCGGCCTGGAACAGGCCGCCGAGGAGGGGCCGCTGCTGCCCCTCGGGTGGGCCGACGTGACGGTCCACGCCTCGGGCGCCCCGGCGGCGCGCGTACGGGTGGCGCCGTCGCCCTCGGGTGAGGGCGTCTCGGTGGCCCTGGCCGACCAGTCCGGACAGCCGATCGTCTCGGTCGGCTCGGTGGTGCTCGGAGCGCCGGCCGCCGGCTTGCTGGACCGGGCCGCGGGGGCGGTCGGTGACGGACTCTTCCGGGTGGACTGGGTGCCGGTCGCCGCGCCGGAGACGGCCGGCGAGCCGGGTCGGGCGTGGGCGGTGCTGGGCGACGACGGTGGCCTGGCCGTGCCCGGCGCCGCGGCGTACGCGGACGTGGCGGATCTGGTCGCCGCGGTGGAGGCGGGGGCTGCGGTCCCGGACGTCGTGCTGGTCTGCGGCGTTCCCGGAACAGCACCCTTCGGAACAACCACCGGCGAAGGCGCGGACGACGTCCCGGCCGCGGCGCGGGCCGCCGTGCTGCGTGTGCTGGCGGTGCTCCGGGACTGGCTGGCGGCGGGTTCGCTCGACGGGACCCGGCTGGTCGTGGTGACCGAGCGCGGTGTGGATGCCGGCTGCGGCGCGAGCGTGCGACTGGACAGCGCGGGCGTGGTCGGACTGGTGCGGGCGGCGGCCGGTGAGCATCCGGAGCGGATCGTGTCGGCGGACGTGGCGGAGCTGGCGGGCTCCGGGCCGCTCGTCGTGGCCGGAACGGCGCTGGGGGAGCCCGGGTTCGCGGTGCGGGACAGCACCGTGCGAGTGCCGCGCCTGACGCGTGCGGCCGATCAGGACCGGCAGGAGCCGGGCGAGCAGGCCTCCAACCGGAACGACCGGAACGACCGGAACGACCAGAACAATCGGAACAATCGGAACAACCAGAACGGCCAGAACGGCCGGGACGACCGGCACCGGCTCCACGCCACCGACCGCCCGCGCACCGTCCTCGTGACCGGCGCCTCCGGTGCCCTGGGCGGTCTGGTCGCCCGGCACCTGGCGGCGAGCGGACAGGCCGGACGGCTCCTGCTGGCCTCCCGTCGCGGCCCGGCCGCCGCCCAGCTGTCCGCGCTGGCGGCCGAGTTGGCCGGTGCCGGGACGAGCGTGCGGGTGGTGGCGTGCGACGCCGCCGACCGCGCGCAACTGGCGGGCGTACTGAACGGCGAGCCGCTCACCGGGGTCGTCCACACGGCGGGCGTTCTCGACGACGGTGTCGTCGGCTCGCTCACCGACGACCGCGTCGAGCGGGTCATGCGGCCGAAGACCGACGCCGCCTGGCACCTGCACGAGCTGACCCGCCACCTGGACCTGGACACCTTCACCCTCTTCTCCTCGGTGGCCGGTGTCTGGGGCACCCCGGGGCAGGCCAACTACGCGGCCGGCAACACCTTCCTGGACGCGCTGGCCGCCCGCCGGCGGCACGAGGGCCTGCCCGGTGTGTCGCTGGCGTGGGGCCCCTGGGAGCAGGGCATGGCCGGTGAGCTCACCGAGGCCGACCGCCGTCGGATGGCCCGGCAGGGCCTGAAGCCGCTGTCCGCCTCCGAAGGGCTCGCGCTGCTCGACGCGGCCGCGCACGCCGTCGACCCCCTGCTGGTCGCGGCCCGGCTGGACCTGCCCGCGATGCGTCGCCCCGGGAGCGTCGTGCCGGCGCTGGTGACCGGGCTCGTCCGCCCCGGTCGGCGCTCGGTGGGGCGCGGGGCCGGTCCGGAGGGCGGGAGGAGCCTCCTGAACCAGCTGGTCGCGCTCCCGCCGGAGCAGCTGGAGGGCGCGGTCCTGAACCTGGTGCTGACCCAGGCGGCCCTGGTGCTCAACCGGCCGGGCTCCGAATCCATCGAGGCCGGCCGGTACTTCCGTCAGCTCGGCTTCGACTCGCTGACGGCGCTGGAGTTCCGCAACCGGATCAGCGGCGCCCTCGGGCTGCGGCTGCCCGCGGCGGTGGTCTTCGACTACCCCACCCCCGCGGAGCTGGCCCGGTACCTCCGGGACCGGGTCGCCGAGCAGGAGATCGACTACGAGCCGGTGCTGGGCGAGCTCGACCGGCTCAAGTCCCTGTTGACCGCGATCGCCCGGCGGGGCGGCGGCCAGAACGCGAAGATCACGAGCCGTCTCGAACTGCTCCTGGAGGAGTTCCGCGGTGCGGACGCGAACGGCGCGCCCTCCGACGAGGACATCACCGGGGCGACGGACGACGAGATCTTCGACCTGATCGACAAAGAGCTGGGGATCTGAGCGGTCGGGCAGCAGCGGGAACGCCGGCGGACCCAACGGACTGGTAACGGGTAGAGGAGTGACGTGATGATTTCCGCGGAAGGGCGTACGCCTGCGGATCCGGCTGACGACGCGGGAGTCTCCCCCAGGGAAGAGGCGCTGTGGCTGCTGGAGTCGCTGGTGCCGGGCACGCCCGTGAACAACGTGTCCGCGGCGTTCGCCGTCGCGGGCCGGCTGGACCCGTTGCGGCTGGACGCGGCGCTGGCCGTCGTGCTGCGGGGCCACGCGGCCCTGCGCACCGTCTACCGCGTCGACGGCACCCGGCTGACCAAGCGGGTGGTCGCCGCGGCCGACTTCCGGCTGGAGCTCGTCCAGGTCGTGCTGGCGGGCGAACCCGGTGAGGCCGACCTGGCATCGGTGGCCGCCGTGCCGTTCCGGCTGGACGGGGGGCCGATGCTGCGGGCGGTGCTCCTCCGCTCGCCGGAGTCGGACGTCCTCTGCGTCACGGCGCACCAGCTGGTCTTCGACGAGGTGTCCGTCCCGGTGTTCCTGGCGGACCTGGCATCGGCCTACGAGAACGCCGACGCCGCCGCCGACACCGAGAGGAACGCAGCGCCCGCGCCCGTGCCCGGCTGGACCGAGCCGGATCCGACCCCGGAGAGCCTCGCCCACTGGCGCGCGGAGCTGGCGGGCGCGAGCACCGGCACCATGGAGCTGGCCTGCACCGAGCCCGAGCCGGACCGCCCGACGCTGGCGGCGGCGCAGCTCGACCGCACCCTGCCGCCCGGTACGGTGGCCGGGGTCCGCCGCCTCGCCGAGGACCTCGGCGTCCCGGAGTCCGCCGTCCTGCTGGCCGCCTACTACGTGCTGCTGGAGGCGTCCGGCGCCGGGCCCGACCTGCTGGTCGGGTGCCCGGTCGATCTCCGGCCGCCGCACGCCGCCCGCACGATCGGGTACCACGTGACCCATGTGCCGCTGCGGCTGCGGCTGGACCGCGCGGAGAGCGTCCGCGCGCTGGTGCGCCGCAGCGGCGAGCGGCTGCGCACGGGCGCGGCGCACGCCGACGTGGCCGTGGACGCCCGGGCGGACCTCATGCCCGCGGCGCGGACCGGCCGGTGGTCGCTGCCCTTCCGGCACGTGTTCGACCACCGGACGGCGAGCGGCGCCGCCGCGCCGGCCCTGGACGGGCTGCCGGTCAGGCCGATCGCCGTCGGGAGCGGCTTCGGCAAGTTCGACCTCCAGCTCTGCGCCACCTCGACGGCGGACGCCGTCTCGCTGCGGGCCGTGTACCGGACGGAGCTCTTCGAACGGGCCCATGCCGAGCTGCTGTTGGGCCGCTTCGAGGCGGTGCTGGCCTCCTTCGCCGAGGACCCGGACCGCGCGGTCGGCGACGTGCGGTGCTGGAGCGACCGGGACCACGCGATCATCGGCGCGGCGAACGACACCGCCCGGCCCGTGCGGCCCGGCTCCGTCCTGGAAGCCGTCCACGCCCAGGTCCTGCGCTCGCCCGACGCGGTCGCCGTCGTCGAGGGCGACCGTTCGGTGCGGTACCGGCAGCTGTGGAGCGCGGCGCACGCGATGGGCGCCCTCCTCCGGGGCGCCGGGGTCCGGGCCGGCGACGTGGTGGCGACGGCCCTTCCGCGCGGGCCCGAACTGGTCGCGTCCGTCCTGGGGGCGTGGCTCGCGGGTGCGGCGTACCTGCCGGTCGACACGGCCCACCCCGAGGAGCGGATCCGCCACCAGCTCTCCGACTCCGGCGCGAAGGTGCTGGTCGCGGGCCCGGCCGGGGCCACGGGCGGGACCGGTGGCCCGGAGCAGGCGGCCGGGACCGGCCCGGTGGTGCTGACCGCGCCGGCCGTCGAGGACGCGCCGGACCGGGCGCCGGCCGAGGCCCGGCCCGCGGCGGTGGATCCGGCGGCCTGCGCGTACCTGATGTACACCTCGGGCTCGACCGGCCTGCCCAAGGGCACGCTGGTCGACCACGCGGCGCTGGCCAACGCGGTCGCGCACTTCGCCGAGCAGTTCGGCGCGGCGGCCGGTGACACGACGCTGTGGACGACCACCTTCGCGTTCGACATCTCCGGCCTCGAACTGTTCGTGTCGCTGAGCTCCGGCGGCCGGCTGGTGGCCGCCCCCGACCGGGCCAGGAGCGACGGCCGGGTCCTGCGGGAGCTGATCGAGCGGTACGGGGCACGGTTCGTCCAGGCGACGCCGACCACCTGGCGGCTGGTGATCGACCGGGTGGCGGACTGCCTGCGCGGCCGCGGCGTCGTCGTGGGCGGCGAGCCCGTGCCGCTGTCCCTTGCCCGGCGGCTGGTGGCGGCCGGCTGCGTGCTGCACCACGCCTACGGGCCGACCGAGACGACCATCTGGTCGACGTCACGCGTCGTCACCGAGGCGCCGGCCGGCCGCCTGGACGTCGGCGCACCCATCCGCAACACCCGGGTCCACGTGCTCGACCGCCACGGCCGCGAGCTGCCGGTCGGCATCCGCGGCGAGCTCTGCATCTCGGGCGTCGGGGTGGCGATCGGCTACCACGGCCGGCCGGACCTCAACGCCCAGCGCTTCGGCGAGCACCCCGGGTTCGGCCGGTTCTACCGGACGGGCGACGTCGCCTGCTGGCGCGCGGACGGCCTGCTCGACCTGTTCGGCCGCAGCGACCGGCAGGTCAAGCTCCGGGGCAACCGCATCGAACTGGGCGAGATCGAGGCGACCCTGCTGGCGCACCCCGAGGTCGGCGGCGCCGCGGTGGTCATGGTCGGTGACCCGAGCGCGGACGCCGTGCTGATCGGCTGCCTGGAGCCGGCCGCCGGGCCGATCGACACCGGGAGCGTCTGGGCGCACGCCCGCGCCCGGCTGTCCCGGTCGATGCTGCCGGGGGACCTCGTGACGGTCGACTCGCTGCCGGTCAACGGCAGCGGGAAGGTCGACTACCCCGCGCTGCAGCGGATGGTCGAAGCCCGGCGCGCGGCCGCCACCCGGTCCGGCCCGGACCGCCCGGAGCGGCGCGACGTCGACGACCTGACGGCCGAGCTGACGGGGCTGTGGCGGAGCATCCTGCGGGACGAGGCGCTCGACGCCGACACCGACTTCTTCGCCAACGGCGGGAACTCCATGCTCGCCGCGCTGGCGATGCAGGAGTTCCAGAACATCAGCGGGGTGTCGGTCAGCCTGGCCGAGGTGTTCGAGCGCCGTACGCCGCGTGAACTGGCCGCCGCCGTCCGGGACTCGGCACGGGCGCAGGCGCCGGCCGGCTGACCGTCCCGCGCACACGGCAGCGGCCCTGCGGGAGGACATCCCGCAGGGCCGCTGCCGTGTGCCGTCCGGCTGCCCGGTGCTCAGTCCTCGCCCTGCCCGTCGGCGCCGAGGTAGGTGAGGACGGCGCGGACCCGGCGGTTGGTGTCGTCGTCGTTGGCGAGCCCGAGCTTGGCGAAGATCGCCGTCGTGTACTTGCTGATGGAGCCCTCGCTGAGGAACAGCTGGTTGGCGATCGCCGTGTTGGAGAGCCCCTCGGCCATCAGCGCGAGGACGGAGCGCTCCCGTTCGGTGAGGGTGGCGAGCGGGTCGGCCCGCATCGGCCGGCCCAGCAGCTTGGCGACCACCGTGGGGTCGAGCGCGGTGCCGCCGTCGGCCACCCGCTGGACCGCGTCCATGAACTGGTTGGCGTCCAGGACACGGTCCTTGAGCTGGTAGCCGATGCCGCCGTGGCCGTCGGCGAGCAGCTCGCGCGCGTACAGCTGCTCCACGTGCTGGGAGAGGATCAGCACCGGCAGCCCGGGGACGACCCGGCGGGCGGAGAGCGCGGCCTGGAGTCCTTCGTCGGAGAACGTCGGCGGCAGCCGGACGTCCACGATCGCCGCGTCCGGTTTGTGGGTGACCAGCGCGTCGAGCGCGGCCGGCCCCGAGTCGACGGCCGCGACGACGGTGTGGCCGTACGCCTCGACGAGGCGCACCAGCCCGTCGCGGAGCAGGAAGAGGTCTTCGGCTACGACAATTCGCACGGCACCGCCACGGTGATACGAGTGGGTCCACCGGCCGGGCTGTCGATCTCCAGACGTCCGCCGAACGCCGCCATGCGGCGCTCGATGCCACTCAGCCCGGACCCTGTGGATGCGGCCGCTCCGCCGATTCCGTCGTCGCTCACGGTAGCAGTCAGCAACCGTGCCGCGTAGTTCAGTTCGACCTTGACCCGTTCGGCGCGGGAGTGCTTCGCGACGTTCGCCAGCAGTTCCGCGACGGAGAAGTAGACGGCCGACTCGACGGGGCGTTCGGGCCGGGCCGGCACCTCGCTGAAGACGTTGACCTTCACCGAGGAGTCCAGGGCCAGGGCCCGCAGGGCGTCGACCAGTCCGCGCTCGGCGAGGACGGGCGGGTTGATGCCGCGGACGAGCGAGCGCAGCTCGGCGAGCGCGGTGGCGGAGGTGGCCCGGGCCTCGGCGAGGATCGCCTTCGCGGCGTCGGGGTTGGTGTCCACCAGCTGCTCGGCGGCGCCCATCGACATTCCCATGGCCACCAGCCGGGCCTGGGCGCCGTCGTGCAGGCCCCGTTCGATGCGCTCCAGCTCGGCGGCCTGGGTCTGGGTCAGGTCGGCGCGGATGGCCTCCAGCTCCTCGACCCGCCGCCCGAGCCGGGTGCTCGGGACCGGCCCGAGGAACCGCCGGCCCATCGGGCCCAGGATCCGCCAGGCGAATGGGGCGCCGACCAGGCCGGCCACGATCACGGCGACGCCGTAACCGGTGAGGGCGGGCGTCAGCGCCATGTAGCCGCCGTAGCCGATCGCGAGCAGCGGCAGGGCCGCGACCGGGAGCACGGTGACCGAGGCGACCAGGGACCAGACGCCGTCCCAGTGCAGCTGCGGGTCGTGGAACCGGGCGTGCACCTTGGCCCGCCGGCGGGCCTCCCGCTCGGACTTGTGGTACTCGTGACCGTCCCACCAGAAGCCCGTGGCCATCCTGGTGACCGGCGGGACGGGGCGGTAGGCCACCCGGATCTCCAGGTCGAGCCACTTCTTCGCGCAGTGGCGCGCGCCCCTGGCGAGGGCCCGGCTGGTCAGCGGGTGGACCACCCAGAGCGACACGGCGACCCAGAGGACCACCACCAGGGTCTCCCCGAGGGTGGCCAGCGCGCGGACGGCCAGCGGGGCGGACAGTCCGTCGGACCAGGAGTAGGCGAGGGCGGAGCCGGCCACCGCGACGGGCACGGCGACCAGGGCCATCACACAGGTGAGGCCGGTCAGCACGACGGACCGGTACAGCCCGAGCCCGATCCCGGCGCCCCACCGCAGGGGATTGCCTCCGAGCGGTATCCGCATCTGCCAGTTCCTTTCGCAAGGGTGATCATTGTGTCAGCCGGGCGCCGGTTCCTCAGGCGGTACCTGCGAACGTACGCCGGGCGGGTCCCCTGCCGGGGTTGCCGGTACGCCACCCGCGCGGGTGTCCCGCGCGCACCGGGGGCCCGGACGCCGGATGGCCGGATGCCCAGGGGGGTCCGGCCATCGGAGGGGTGGAGCAGGTCCTCAGCACGTCACTTCTTGTCGGGGGCGGGGAAGACGGCGCTCAGCGCGGAGCCGCGGGTGAGGACGGCGACGCCGATCAGGGCCAGCGCGGACAGGCCCTGGAGGACGGCGTACCAGACCGGGCAGAGGCCGGGGATCAGGTCGACGACGATGATCGCGATCGGCATGATCGTGGAGAGGGTGCGCACCCGGTCGAAGGCCTTGTAGGAGCCCTGGGCGGCGCGGGCCGTCATCCGGTGCAGCAGGAAGGTGATCAGGAAGAGGATCGCGCCGCGGATCCACATGAACGGCGAGGCCTCGTGGCCGGTGAACGCCATGACGGCGACCGTGCCCAGGACGATGGCGCCGACGGCGCCGAAGAGCGTGATGCACTTCTTCACGGTGTCGAATGCGTCCTGCGTGCGGGACTCGCCGAGCTGCGCCGCCGAGGCCGTGATGTCGCTGGTGTTCGCCATGGTTCCTGCTCCTTCGTGTCGTTGTGCTAACGACATTACGGATCGCCGGCCCGCCCCGACATGGGTCTGTCCGTACGGGTGGGTGGGTCTGGACCCACTCCCCGCGGAGCCCTCCCGAGCAGGCCGTTCGACTGTTCAACTGCCGCGCTGCCAAGGGCGATTGGGATTGTTACGATCATGCGCAAGGCCAGGGCCGGGTGCGCTCCCCCGAAGCACCCGGCCCTTCCCTCTTCCGGCCGGGCCGACCCGGCCCCGGGGGAGAGCGGAACCACCGCGCGCGCCTCGTCGAGGGACGTCGAGGAACCGAGACCGGAGAAGAACAGGAATCCCGAACCCCAGAGAAGTGAGGGTGATCATGAACGACAACGGTGCACCCAACGTGTTCCTCACCGGCGCCCCCGTGCTCACCGGTGCGGAGCGGCTGCGCCATGTGGCGGATACCGGTGCGACCAAGGTGAAGGTCCCGCTCGGCAACCGCTACGAGCACTTCGAGGCCAGTTCCGAGACCACTCTCGTCGACGACCGCGAGCTGCGGGTCTTCGTCTGGACCCACAGCACGTACGTGGCCGAGTAGCGCGACCGGGACGCCGAACGACCCGCACGTCGACGGCGTACGGCAGAGCGGAACCGTGCACCGGAGCCGTGCACCGACCGGGACCGTCCGGTCGGTGCACGGCTCCGGCGTGTCCGGGGTCCGCGGGCGGCCGGCGTCGATCGGCCGGCGAACCGTCGGCGAGCCGGCGGAGCGCGGCGGGTGCGAAGGGGTGCGGCGGGACGGACGGCGAAGGCCCCGCAACCGCCCGGACGTGCCGGGCGGTTGCGGGGCCTGAGGACCATGGAGGCCCCGGGGGGGCGGGAGTCGCCGGGTGGTGCGGCCGGACCGTCAGCCGGCGGTCCGGGCGCCCGCACCCCGGAAGTGCTCGACGAGGACCTGCATGACGTCCTTGCTCCGCTCGCTGATGAAGAAGTGCCCGCCCTCGAACACCCGCAGGTCGAGCTCCGCCGTCGTGTGCTCGGCCCAGGCCTTCGCCTCGTCCAGGGTGGTCTTGGGGTCGTTGTCGCCGGTCAGCACGGTGATCGGGCTGTTCACCGTGATCCCGGGCGCGCAGCGGTAGCCCTCGACCGCCGTGTAGTCGGCCCGGAGGGCGGGCAGCGCGGCCCGCATCATCTCCTCGTCCCCGAGCAGGGCCGACGCGGTGCCGCTCAGCCGGCGGACCTCGGCCAGGATGGCGTCGTCACTGCGGAAGGTGTTCTCCTGCCGGACCGTCGACGGCGCGCGGCGCCCGGAGGCGAACAGCCGCACCGGAGCGTGCCCGTCGGCCTCCAGTCGACGGGTCAGCTCGAACCCGATGACGGCCCCCATGCTGTGTCCGAGGAAGGTGAGCGGGAGTTCCGGCTGGCGCCGGAGCACCTCGTAGAGGCGGTCGACGAGGACCGCCAGGTCGTCGATGGCCGGCTCCATCCGCCGGTCCTGCCGTCCCGGGTACTGGATGGCGAGGACGTCGACCGCGGGGCTCAGTGCCGCCGAGACCGGAAGGTAGAAGGAGGCCGAGCCGCCCGCGTGCGGGAGGCATACGAGTCGGGCGGTCGCGTTTTCGGCAGGGTGAAAACGTCGGCACCACAGTTCATCTCCGGGCGAAGGCCGAGACATGCCACTCCAGAAGGTCGTCATACCGGATTGTCAATTGAACCCGAACATAGCGAATTGCCGGAACGGCGGCAAGGAGATCTGCGGGCCCGGCCCCGCGTTATCCGCTCAACCGGCGAGCGGGCGGCAGTTGAACGGTGGCCGGGCGGCCGGCCGACTGGTATTCCTTTGGACCGAGGGAGCGTGGCTGCCTGTTGCGTTGCCCCGATGATCCCGGTTACTGTTCCAAAATACGCGGCGACATTGAGAGGTGACGTACGTGGGACACAAGTTCTCTCTGGTGCTCAGTCGGGAGATCTCCGACGAGGAATCGACGATCCTGCAGGACGCGGGTTTCGCCGGCGCGACTTTCTCGACCGATGCGCTTCCGACCAACGCGGAGGTCCCGGTCACGAGGATCGAGTTCGACGACGAGGTCGCGCCCTCCCTGGCCGAGGCCATCGAGTCGGCCCTGGAGACGGTGAAGACGGTTCCGGACCTCACGGTCCCGGGCCTCAGCGTCCCGGCGGTGCCGCAGGCGCCGGTCGAGGAGGCGGCCGCCGAGGCGGCCTAGCCTGTCGGCACGAGACGAAGAAACCGCCCAGGTGGCGGTGGGTGTGAACGCGGCGGAGCTCCGGCCGAGGGTGAACTTTCGAGTCACCCCGACCGGAGCTTCGCCGCGTTTTCCGTGCGGTCGGCGGTGGCCGCCGCGGTCACCCCGTGGAGCACCTCCGGCCACGCCGTGGAGCACCCCCTGCCACCCCGTCGAGCACCTCCGACCCTCCCCGGGCAGGGGCCGGCCGCGGCCGGAGCAGGCCGGTAGGAGGGGGGAATCGGGGGGCCCTTACATCCGGTGAGGGGACCCCTATATCCCCAGGCGGAAGCTTCCGGGGCGGTGTCCGGGGCTGCTAGCGTGCGGTTCTGGTTAATCCGATCGAACGCTATTGACTTTTGGGGGTCGGTGCGACGTTCCTCCGGCTGCCGACCTGCCGGAACAGACAGCTTCCGCTTCCGCTGCAAATGACTCGACCGAGTTGTCATGGGGGTGCAGTATGGGACTTCTAGCCCACAGTGTCATGCCGCTCAGAATTGATGAGCACTGGATTGGCGAGTCGGAAATCGTCTCGGTTCCGATCATGCAGATCCTGCCCGGGGACTCACCGCGTCTGGAGGGTGAGGACAAGATTCACGTCCTGCGGCTGGCGGCGATCGAGAGTCCGCTGCCGCCGATTCTGGTCGACCGGCGGACGATGCGGGTGATCGACGGAATCCACCGGCTGATGGCGGCCTCCCTCAAGGGGCGTCACGCGATCGACGTCAGGTTCTTCGACGGCAGCAGCGAGGAGGCGTTCCTCAAGGCGGTCGAGTCGAACATCGAGCACGGCCTTCCGCTGTCGCAGGCCGATCGCAACGCGGCCGCGCTGCGGATCCTCAAGTCGCACCCCACCATGTCGGACCGCGCCGTCGCCAAGTCGACCGGACTGGGCGCCAGGGCGGTCGCCGAGCTGCGCCGCTCCTCCGACTGCGTGCCCGCCTCGAACTTCCGGGTGGGGCGCGACGGCAAGGTCCGACCGCTGAACGGCGCGACGGGGCGGCTGCGGGTGGCGGAGCTGATCAGGGAGAACCCCGAGGCCTCGCTGCGCCAGGTGGCCCGGTCGGCCGGCGTCTCGCCCGCGACGGCGCTCGACGTGCGCCGGCGGCTGGAGCGCGGGGAGGGTCCCGTGCCCTGTCAGCGGACCCCCGCCGGTACCCCGGCGGGCTCCGCCCGGGAGCAGCAGCCGGACCGCACCCCGGTCGTCGTCGGTCCGCCCTCGACCGTCACGCTGGAGAAGCTCATGCGGGACCCGTCGCTGCGGCAGAACGAGCTGGGCCGGCGGCTGCTGCGGATGTTCAAGGAGAACGTGCTGGGCGCCAAGGAGATGTCGGACATCTGCGCGTCCGTGCCCTCGCACTGCATCGAGCTGATCGTCCAGCTCTCCCGTCAGAACTCCCAGATCTGGGAGGACTTCGCCCAGGAGCTGAACCGGCGGGCCCAGGTCGTCGCCGCCGAGTAGGGCGGCACCGGGCCGGACGGTGTCCGGGGGCGCCGCGGTCCGCGCGCCCCCGTGCGGGCTCAGGCGGAGCGCCTGCTGATCAGACCGAGGAACGCCTCCAGGGCGTCCTGGTCGACGCGGAGGTTCTCGGCCAGGACCTGGTGCCGCGCCAGCAGCGAGGTGACCTTCCCCAGCGCCTCGTCCGTGCCGGTCACCACGACGTGGTCGCCCTGGCGGTTGACGCCGCTGACCTCGGGCAGCCGCGCCAGCAGGCGGTGGTCGAACGGGGCGGACGGGCGGAACTGGATCCGCTGCCCGCTCCGGACGCGCTCCAGCAGCCTGGCCGGCGTGTCGGTGACGGTGAGCCGGCCCCGGTCGATCAGCGCGACCCGGTCGCACAGGCGCTCGGCCTCCTCCCAGGAACCGGTGACCAGCAGGATGGTGACGCCACTGGCGCGAACGGCCTCGATCAGCTCCCAGGTGTCTCGCCGCGACCGCGGGTCCAGCCCGGTGGTCAGCTCGTCGAAGACCGCCACCTTCGGGTTCCCGACCTGCTCCAGCGCGCTCGCCAGCACCTGGTCCGGTCGCTGGTCCGGCCGCTGGTCCGGCCGACCGGACGCCGGACCGGTCACCTCGGTCCCGTTCCCGGCGGTCTCGGTCCCGTTCCCGGCGGTGAAGCCGAGCGCGTCCATGAGCCGCTGCCAGTCGCCGGGGTCGCGGTAGAACGAGCTGAAGAGCGACAGCGCCTCCGCGATCCGCGGGTGGTCGGGTGCCCGGTCGTCCTGGAGGCGGGCGTCGATCTGCCGCGTCACCCCGGTCCGTTCCGGCCGGGGATCGCGGCCGAGCACCTCGATCCGGCCGCCGTCCCGGTCCCGGAGCCCTTCGAGGCATTCCAGGATCGTGGTCTTGCCCGCACCAGCCGGCCCGAGAATCCCGAAGATCTCACCTTCCTCGACGGAGAAGGAGACGTCATCGACCGCGACCCGGTCACCGTACGTCTTGTGCAGGTTCCGCACCTCGATCACCACGGACATCGGTTGTCCTTTCGAATGCTGGCTGCGCGTGCCGGTGTCGGCCCGGACTGGAGAACCTACGGTTCGCCCGGCCGCCCGGCCACCCCGCTATGCCCCGTACGCAGTGGGCCTACCCCCACCGGCTTTCCTGACTGTTCGATTTCAAGACGCCCCAGGGATATCCCACCGAATCGATTCCGTGCGCAAGACGACCGGTGGAATGGGCAGGAGGAGGGAAAACGATCGGAAATCGCCGAATCCGGGGGAGGGGCGAGTGTGCTCCCGGCGGATCGGTCGAACGGACCGGCGAGCGGAACGACCTCGGTGCACGAACCACGGGAAGGCGCGGGACCGGACACCGGGCGCCGGCCGTGCGGTGGCGAACCCCTGACTTCGCGACGGGCACCCCTGTTCCGGGGCCCGCGAACAGGGGTCGGGGCCGCCGCTACCCCTAAGGGGTGGCCGAGTGGCTCCTGGCCGCCGCCCGTGCGCCCTACTGTCGGAGCCGAAGGTCCCGGAGCGACCACCGCAGTGGACGGCGTCGAGCGGACGCTACCGAACCGACCGCCGGAGGAGCCGTGAGCAGCATGCCGTCCCCAGCGGCCGAGCGGCCGACGGGCCTGCCCGCCGTCGCCCGGGCGCGGGGGCACGCGACGGCCCTCGGCCGGCTGGCGGTGCTGGCCGTCCTCGTCCCGCCCGCGCTCGGACTGCTCGTCACGACCCTGATCGGCTTCGTGCTCTGGTTCTGCCTCGGGGTCTTCCCGCTGTTCCCTGCGGTCACCGGACTCACCAGGGCGGCGGCCGGCCTCGCCCGGCGGCTGGCCGGGGCGTGGTCCGGGGTGCCCGTGCCGTCGCCCTACCTGCCGCGCCCGGAGCGGGAGCGCCCGGCGCCCCTCCGGAGGACGACCGCGGGGGAGCACCAGCGGAGCGGCCGGCCCACCGGGGACACCCGCACCGTCCGCTGGCTCTGGACCGACCCGGCGACCTGGCGGGACTACCTCTGGGTGCTGCTGAACCCGCTGATCGGCGGCGCGACCGCCGCCGTCCCGCTGCTCCTGGTCGGCTGCGGCCTGGCCGGCCTCGCGCAGCCGGCCCTGCACACCGCCTTCCTCCCGCTGGACGGCGCCGACACCGCGCTCCTCGGCTTCGCCCTGGCGGCGGCCGGCCTCGGTCTGGCGGAGCGGGTGCTGCGCCTGCACGGCCGCTGGACCCGCGCCCTGCTCGGGCCCACCGAGCAGGCTGCGCCGACCTTCCTGCTCGGGCCCACCGAGCGGGCCGCGCCGACCTCCCTGCTCGGGCCCACCGAGCAGGCTGCGCCGACCTCCCTGCTCGGGCCCACCGAGCAGGCTGCGCCGACCTCCCTGCTCGGGCCCACCGAGCGGGCCGCGCCGACCGGCCGGGGCGGGCCGCCGGTCGGGGGCCGTCCGGACCTCGGCGAGACCCGGGCTCCCGAACTGCGCCGGATCGAACGCGACCTGCACGACGGCGCGCAGGCCCGGCTGGTCGCGGTCGGTCTGCGCCTCGGCGCGGTCGGGGCGCTGATCGACCGCGATCCGCAGGCGGCGAAGGAGCTGGTGTCGGAGACCCAGGCGAACGTCGTCCGGGCCCTCCAGGAGCTGCGCGACCTGGTCCGGGGCATCCACCCCCCGGTCCTCGCCGAGCGGGGACTCGTCGCCGCGGTGCGCGCCCTCGCCCTGGACGTCCCGCTGAAGGTCGAGGTGCGGGCCGACGTCCCCGGCCGGGCCGAGGCGCCGGTCGAGTCGGCCGTCTACTTCGCCGTCAGCGAGGCGCTCGCCAACGCCGTGAAGCACGGCGGTGCCCGGCGCGCCAGCGTGGAGTTCTCGCACGCCGCCGGGCGGTTGCGGGCCGAGGTGGCCGACGACGGCCACGGCGGCGCGGACCCCCGGCTGGGCAGCGGACTGCGGGGCATCCAGTGCCGGCTCGCCGCGTTCGACGGCACGCTCACCCTGAGCAGCCCGCCCGGCGGCCCGACCCGGCTGACCATGGACCTGCCGTGCGCGCTGTCCGCGCTGTCCGCGCCCGGGGCCGCCACCTCGGGCGGGGCGGGCCGCCCCTGCCGCTGACCGCCCACGGGTTCGCGGCCGCCCCGGGCACCGATCGCGAGAAATCCCCCACCTAAGCGGGGCTTTAGCGGTCCGCGCGACCATCGGGGCGTATGACGGGCCCGGTGTGCGGGACCCGCAGGACCGGAGACGACCCGAGGGGTGTCATGTCACGTTCCGTCAGCACCGCCGGGCGCGCGCGGGCCCGGGCCGTCGTGCGCTGCGCTCCGGGGCGTCGACGGACCCCGCCCACCGCACGATCACCCGTCACCGCGGCCACCCCTCACCGCGCCCTCCCGCAGGCGCGCGGCCCCGCAACGACCCACCCAGTTCTGGAGCGACGAGCATGACCGACCCGGGAAACTCCACGATCGGACCGCCGGTCGGCCGGCCCAGGCGGGTGGCCGCCCTCGACGGGTCCTGGGACGGGGTGCGCGCCGACCTGGCCGCGTACGGCACCGCCGTGGTCCACGCCGACCTCGCCGACCTGGTGCCCGTCCCGCCGGGCGGCGGGGAACCGCGCGGGCCGCTCGACCGGGACCGGTCGCGCTACCTGGACCTCGCCCACCCCGAGGTGCGCCACCGCCACGCCGCCTCCAGGGCGCTGCTCGAACACGCCGCCGCCGCCCTCCCGGACGGTGGCCCGGACGCCCCGGAGCTGGCGTACGGCCCCACCGGCCGGCCGTACCTGCGCGGCTGCGACCGGGTGGACATCAGCCTCAGCCAGGCCGACGGCCTGCTGCTGCTGGGCATCACCACCCGGGGCCTGATCGGGGTGGACGCCGAGCCCGCCGAGCGCCCGATGCACCAGGGCGGCCTGAGCCGCCAGGTGTGCACCGCGTACGAGCTGATCACGCTGGCGGCGCAGGCCGAGGAGGAGCGCAACCCGGCCCTGGTGCGGCTGTGGACCCTCAAGGAGGCGTACCGGAAGGCGACCGGGCAGGGCATGCGGTTCGACTTCACGGAGTTCGGCTTCGGTCCGGACGGCCGGCCCGTCCCGGTACGGCGACCCGACGGCAGCACCGGGACCGGCGAGGAGTGGGGGTTCCACACCTTCGAGCTGGACAGCGGGTACCGGGTCGGCGTCGCGGTCTACGACGCCGGGCCCGACCCCCTCGAAGACATGAATATGACAATCGGGCCCGACCACGGCCGCGCGTGATGCGAGCCCGTGACGGGTCAGGCGGGCGGCTTCGGCGGCGGTTCGGCGCCCGCTGGACCCTTCCCGAGCAGACCCGCCATCGCCACGTTGTACCCGGCCTGGAAGCGGCTGGTGGCCTCCAGCTCCTCGGTGATCTCCGATATGTGACGACGACAGGTGCGCACCGACATGCCCAGCCGGCGTGCCACCATCTCGTCCTTGTAGCCCCGGGCCATCAGCCGGATGATCGACTGCTTGAGGTCGTCCGTGGTCGGGGTGTCGTAGACGAACGGGGTCGCGCTGTCCCACAGGTGCTCGAACACCGCGCAGAGGAAGGCCACCAGGGTCGGCTCACGGACGATCGCCGCGCCCGTCGACTCCTCCTCGTCCGCGGTGCGCACCGGCAGGAACACCGTCTCGCGGTCGTAGATCAGCATCCGGTCGATCACTTGGTCCGCGGTGCGGATCTCGGCACCCATCGCGGTGACGTCACGGACGTACGCCTTGGTCGGGAGGTCGCTGCGGGCGGTGTGCTGGTAGATGGTGTGCATCCGCACCCCGCGCTCCAGCATGCCCTCGGCGGACTTGCGCGCGGCCGGCAGCAGCGTGGAGGGGCGGGCGCCGCCCGGCTGGACGGTGAGCACCTCCTTGCGACAGGTCTGCCCCAGGTGGTCGAGCATGTTCTGGATCGCGTCGACGTCGGTGACCACGTCGAACGCCTCGAACCGGTTGCGCAGCCGGCGGCCCTCGAAGTACAAGGGGCTGAGCGACAGCAACTTGCTGCGGACGTCGGTGACCGCCTGCCGCAGGTCGCGGATCTGATGCTCCGCCGGCCCGACCAGGTCGGCCGCGGCCACGTCCGGGCTGACCGGCACCAGGACGTTCGGGTCGCCCGGTCTCGGCTGCAGCAGGTGCATCAGCCGCAGCACCTGCTCGATGCGGCTGACCTCGGCCTCGTCCAGTTTCAGCACGGCGGCGATGGCATTCCGGTCGAAGCGGCCCGACTCGACGGCGTGTCCATAGGCGCTCGCACTCAGATCGTCTAGTTCGGCGAAGCCGGTCTGAAGCTGTGGGTGTCCGAACACTCTGAAGCCCCCGTCGGAATGCGAAGTTCCTGCCATGCAACTTTACGCCATGGTGATCCGCTCGGACCGGGCGTTGTCCGCGCGGCAGAGTAGAGCCCAGGCAAGCGGTGAAAGGCTGTGCGGCCGTCGCCCTGCCGGAGTTTCCGACCTGTTCCGACTGCTTGGGGGACAAGATGAAGGTCTCGACCATCAGGATTCGGGTGGCGGCGAAGAGCGCCCTGCTCGCGGTGGGTGTCGCAACCCTGCTCGGGCTCGGCCACAGCTCGGCCTCCGGCGTCGGTGTCACCGGCCCCGGAGACGACCGCTGGGGGATCACCCACCTCATACCGTCCCCCGTCGCGAGCGACGACTGGGGCCTGAAGAAGGAACTGCTCATCAAGGCCGCCGACGCGCGCCTGGGCTTCAAGGTCACCGCGACCGAGGACGACGACCGCTGGGGCTGATCCCCCGCGAACACCCGTCGGACCGGCCGGGGGTGCGGGGCAGTGCCCGGATGCCCCCGGCCCGGCCGGCGGCCGCCCGGCGGCGCCCCGCCCGCCGGCTGACGGACCACCGGGGCGGGCGCGGTGAGTCGTTCCCCGCCCGCCGTTCCGGGCCGCGCGCTCCACCCGTCGTCGGTGGGTCCGCCGCCGACCGGCCGGAGCGCGCCCCCGCCCGCCGATCACGACCCGCTCCGAGCGCCCCGAGGTGTGTACTCCCTCGCCCCGGCGCTCGCGCCGCCGCCGGTGCCCTTCCCGGCCCGCGGCCCCCGCTCCGCTCTCCGGTCCCGGCCCGCACGTCACGCACCGGGTGGCCCGGCGGTCCGCCGTCCAACTCCGCGCTGCCGCAGCCCGACCGGTCGTCGCCGCCGACGTGGGCCGACCCGCCGACGCGCGTCCCGGACCTGACGGCCACTCGCCCCGGACGGGGTGCCCGGCAGCCTCCCGCCCGCCGGTGCGCCGGCGCCCGGGTGCCACCCCTTCCCCGACACCCGCCGGAACCACCGCGTCCGGTTGAGGGCAGGCCGGCCCGCACCCAAGTCGCTACGCACGCAGGCCGGTCGGGCCCCGCCGTACCCGACCCGACCCCTCGTCACCCCGCCCCGGACAGCCCCCGTCGAGGCGGGGGGAAGTTGTTGCCGTGCAGCTTTCGGACGGCCCTCGGCGCCCCGTCCGGACGGTCCCGCCTGCCTAGACTCGAACCGCCGGCGGATCACTTTCCGGGTGGCAAGTCTCAACCGCGCCCACGACTCTCCGGCGATCGCCGTGAGGCGGGCGCGCCGACCGTGACGCGGACGAAGCCGGGGGCCGAAAGTGCTGATGGACCGTGAACGAGAACTGGCCGTACTGGACTCCGCCCTCGCGGACAGCCTGCAGGGAACCCCCAGGATCGTCCTGATCGAGGGCGCGGTCGGCTGCGGGAAGAGCGAACTCGTCGAGACGGTCGCCGAACGCGCGGCGGCCTCCGGTGCGATGGTGCTGCGCGCCATCGGCACCGCCGTCGAGCACGACCTCCCGCTCGGTGTGCTGGGCCAGTTGCTCGCCGCCGCCCCCGCCGGATCCCTGCCGGACCCGGCGGGGGCGCCGGACCCGTCCCGGATCGACGTGATGCAGTCCCTGTGCGCCGCCGTGCACCGGCTGGCCGAGACCACGCCGGCCGTGATCTGCATCGACGACCTGCACCACATCGACGACCTGTCCTGCCAGTACCTGCTCCACCTGGTCCGCCGCACCCGCGCCGCCCGCGTCCTGCTGGTCTGCACCGAGTCGGTCCACGAGCGCGGCGACGACCCCGTCTACGGCACCGAGTTGCTGCGCCAGCGCAGCTTCGTCCGGATCCGGGCCGAGCGGCTGCGCCCCGAGGCCGTCGACCGGCTGGTCCGCACGGAACTCGCCGCCTCCCCGGCCGACGGCAGAACCCCGCCGCCCGCCGACGCCGCCGGCGGCAACCCGCTGCTGCTGCGCGCCCTGATCGAGGAGCACCGGGCCGGCGGCCGCGCCCCCGAACTCGGCGGCGCCTTCACCCAGGCCGTCCTCGCCTGCCTGACCCGCTGCGGACCGCTCGCGCGCCGCCTCGCCGAGGTGGTCGCGGTCCTCGGCGAGCTCGGCTCGCGCGAACTGGCCGTCCGCCTGCTCGGCGGCACCGACGGCGCCGTCGTCCGGGGCAGCGCCACGCTCGGCGCCGCCGGCATCCTGGACGGCTACCGCTTCCGCCACCCCGTCGCCCGGCAGGCGGTGCTCGACCGGATGGACCCGGACGACCGGGCCGCCCTGCACCGCCGCGCCGCCGAACTCGCCTACCAGGACGGCGCCCCGACCACCGCCGTGGCCGCCCAGCTCCTCGCCGTCGGCCCCACCGAGCTGCCGTGGGCGGTGGCGGTGCTCTCCACCGCCGCCGAGCAACTGCTCGCCGACGGCGCGACCGACCGGGCCGCCGCCTGCCTCGAACTCGCCCACCGCGGCCGGGCCGACGACGAACAGCGCGCCCAGTTCCGCACCATGCTCGCCGCCATCACCTGGCGGACCAACCCCAGTGCCGCCGAGCGCAGCCTCGCCGGACCGCTGGAGACCCTCAGGGCCGGCCGGCTCGGCCCGGCCCGGCTCGGACCGCTCGCCCGGCTGCTCACCGAACAGGGCCGGATCGACGAGGCCGGCCAGGCCCTGGAACGGCTGGCCGCCGCCCGCGAGGCCGAGCGCGCCGGACAGCCCGCCCGGCTCGGCCGCGGCGCCGACCCGCTGGACGGCCTCTCGGCGTTCCCCCGGTGGGCCGGCCCGGCCCCGTCGGCCGCGGGCGCCCGGCCCGGCGAAACGCTGCCCGCCCGCACCCAGGGGCCCGCCACCCTGTGGGCGGTCCCCGAGTACACCGCGGACGGGGCGGCCGGGGCCGCGGCCGAGACCTTCCTGCGCGGCGCCACGCTCGGCGACGGCACCGCCGCCCCGATCGTGCAGGCCGTCCGGGCGCTGCTCGCCACCGACGGCCCGGCCCGCGCCCTGCCCTGGTGCCAGGTGTTCCTGGAGGAGGCCGTCCGGCGCGGCGCACCCGGCTGGCAGACCACCTTCACCGCCCTGCACGCCGAGGCCCTGCTCCGGCAGGGCGACCTGGCGGGCGCCCAGCGGCGGGCCGAGGCCGCCCTGGCCTTGCTGCCCGAACGCGGCGGCAGCGTCTACGCCGGGGGCGTGGCGGCCACCCTGATCCGGGCCGCCACCGCCGCCGGCCGCCACGACACCGCCGCCCGCGAACTCGGCCGCCCGCTGCCCGAAGGCCTGACCGGCAGCATCCACGGTCTCGCCCACCTGCGGGCCCGCGGCGAGTACCACCTCGCCACCCACCGCTTCCACGCCGCACTCGGCGACTTCCTCGACATCGGCCGCAGCCTGAAGCGCTGGGGCCTGGACCGGCCGCTGCTGATGCCCTGGCGCAGCGGCGCGGCCGAGGCACTGATCCGGCTCGGCGAAGTCCCGCAGGCCGCCCGGCTCATCGCCGAGCAGCTCGCCCACCGGGACGCCGCCCACCCGTGGATCTGCGGCCTCACCCTGCGCGTACGGGCGGGCCTGTGCGAGCCCCGCGAGCGGCACGCGCTGCTCGCCCGCGCGGTGGACGAGCTGCACGAGGCCGAGGACCGCTACGAACTCGCCCGCACGCTCGCCGACTTCGCCCGGGTGCTGAAGGAACTCGGCGACACCAACCGGGCCGGCATGGTCGGCCGCCGCGCCTGGCAACTCGCCAAGGAGTGCGGCGCCCAGGCCCTGTGCGAGCAGATCGCCCCCGGCCCCGGCGGACCCGGCGGGCCGTCCGAGGACACCCGGTGCGGGGGCGTCGACTTCGCCGAACTCCACGCCAGACTCAGCGACTCGGAGAAGCGGGTGGCGATGCTCGCGGTGCACGGCCACACCAACCGCGAGATCGCGATGAAGCTCTACATCACCGTCAGCACGGTCGAGCAGCACCTCACCCGGGTCTACCGCAAGCTCAACATCACCTGCCGGCGGGAACTGCCCGCGGAACTCCACCTGCTCGGCTCGGGCGGCCGGGTGTGACGGCCCGGCGGACCGGGTGACGGGAGTCCGGCACCGCGGTGAACAGCCAGGACCGGCGGCGGGAGCCCCCCGGGCCCGCGGCGTCGGCCGGACCGGCCGACCGCCGGACCGGCCCGGTGCGACGCCGCGCCTACCCACGGAGACACCATGACGACGCACACCGGTCCGCCGGACGCGGCCCTGCCCGAGGTGCTGCGCACCGGCATGCTGGCCCGGGTCGAGGAGCGGCTGCGGGGTCAGCTCCATGCCGAGCACGCTCGCTGCCGGGCCGTCGACCCGCCGGCCGCGGGCATGGTGGAGGCGCTGGCCGACCTGGTCACCGCCGGTGGCGAACGGATCCGGCCGACCGTGCTGCTCACCGGCTACCTCGCGGCGGGCGGCGATCCGGCGGGCGGCCCCGCCGTCGACGCGGCGGCGGCCCTCGAACTCCTCGACACCTGCTACCTGATCCGCCGCGACGCCCGGGAGAACGCCCCGCTCCGGCAGGGCGCGCCGACCCTGCACGTCCGGCACGCGGCCGAGCACGAGCGCAACGGCTGGTGCGGTGACGCCCAGGGGTTCGGCGTCGGCATGGCCTCCCTGATCGGGGACCTCGCGACGGCCCTCGCCGACCGGCTCGCCGCAGGCCTGCCGGACGCCGCCCGGCAGGTCTGGCACGACCTGCGGATCGGCCGGCTGGGCGGCAGTTACGTCGACTCCGAGCTGTCCAGCAGCTACCTCGCCGACCCGTGGCCGGCCGGCTGCCTCGCGGGCTGCGCCCGAGGCTGCGGCACCGGCTGGTACGCGCTCCAGCACCCGCTGCTGATGGGCGCCGCGCTGGCGGGCCGCGGCGACCTGGCGGTGGTGTACCAGGACTACGCCCGCCTGCTGCACGCCGCCTGGCGGGTGCGCGGCTTCCTCAACGGCAGCGGGGACCGCGACTGGTACGGCGACCTGCTGCGGGAGATGCTGCTGGGCGGCGAGGACCCGGACCGCGCCGAGCGCACCATCGGCCACCTCCTCGACCGCACCCGGCGGGTCGTCGCCGCAGCCCCGCTGACCATCGCCTGGCGCACCGAACTCACCACCCTGGCCACCCGCCTGGCCGCACCCTGACCGGCCCGGCCGGCGTGTGATCTCGCCCGCCCGCCGCCGGGGCACTCGGCCCGGTCCCGACGGTCGGCGCTCCGATGCCCCTCGTTCCCGGGGCCGTTCTCGCTCGACCGCCTGGCCGTCCTCGCCCGCCCTCGGACCGGCCGGCCCACCCCGCCGGGGCCGCCCGTCCTTCGGCTACCCCGCCGGCTCGGCCCGGCGGCCGGGGGCGGGCAGGCGCCAGACGCCGGGGCGGACCTCCAGGTGGTCGCCCGGGCCGGGCCGGGCGGTGCGCAGGGCGCGGTGGGCGAAGGACTCCAGCCGGCGGTCGTGGAGGGTGCGGGCGAGGTCCAGGCAGTCGGTGAAGCGGGCGTGTGCCCGGGCGTGGTCACCGTCCGCGAGCGCGTGGAGTCCGAGGGCGCGCAGCACGTCGAACCGGGCCCGCGGGTCGGCCGGTCCGGAGTCGTCGGCGAGCGCGGTGGCGTGGGCGGAGGCGAGCAGGGCGTCGGCGTCGGCGCCGTCCCCGGCGTCCATCCGCAGTTCGGCCAGGCCGACCAGGGCCCGGCTCAGCTCGGCCCGGTGACCGGACTCCTCGGCGACCCGGCGGGCCAGCCCGTAGTACTCCCCGGCCTCCTCCGGGCGCCGTTGCTGCCAGGCGAGATCGCCGAGCGAGCGGAGCGTCCGGGCCTCGGCCCCGCGGTCGCCGCAGCGCCGGGCCGCGTCCAGGGCGAGGGCGTGCGTCTCGGCCCAGGCGTCCCAGGCGGCGTGCGTCTCCAGGTGGCCGTCCAGCGCCGCCACCAGCCGGACGACGGCGGCCGGCCGCCCCGCCCGGTGGGCCTGCCGGACGGCGCGGACGAGCGCCTCCCGCTCACGGGTGAACCAGCCGGCGGGCTCGTGCGGCTCCTGCCCGGTGGGCCGGGCGTGCGTCAGCACGGCGGTGACCCGCTCGGCCGCGCGCGCGTGCTCCGCACAGAGCCGCTCGATCGCGTCCCCGGTGTCCTGGGGGTCCTCCTCCTCGGTGAGCCGTTCGACGGCCAGGACCCGCAGCAGCTCGGGGAGGTGGTGGCCGGCCCGGTCGGCGGCCAGCAGCCGGTCGTCGAGCAGCCCGTCCAGCAGGCGAGCGGTCTCGGCGGGGGAGCGGCCCAGCACCGCAGCGGCCGTCGCGCGGTCGAACCGGCCGGCCGGTAGCAGCCCGAGCAGCCGGAAGGCCTGCCGCAACTCCGGCCGGGCGTCCCGGTAGGCCCGCAACAGCGGCTCCCGGACGTCGAGTTCGCCGATCCGCAGCTCGCCGAGCCGGTACCGTTCGTCCCGCAGCCGGTCCACCAGGCAGGCGACCTTCCAGTGCGGGCGCGCCGTCAGCTGGGCGGCGGCGACCCGGACGGCCAGCGGCAGCCGCCCGCACAGCTCCAGCAGTTCGCGGACGGCGGCGGGCTCGGCCGCCTCCCGCTCCGGGCCGGCGGCCGCCGCGAACAGCAGCCGCGCCTCCTCGGGGTCGAGGGTGTCCAGCAGCACCGGCCGGATGCCGCCGAGCCCGGCGGGCAGCCGGCGGGCGGTGACGATCGCGCTGCTCCCGCCGGTGGTCGGCAGCAGCGGGCGCAGCTGCGCCTCGGAGTCGGCGTTGTCGAGGACCAGCAGGAGTTGACGACCGGCCAGCTGGGCCTGCCAGGCCTCGCGGAGCTCGCCCGCCCCGGCGCCCTTCGCCGGCCGTACCCCGCGCCGTCGCAGCAGGGTGGACATCGCCTCGGTGGCGCGCAACGGCCGCCCTCGTTCGGGGTGGAGGTCCAGGAAGAGCCGACCGTCGGGGAAGGACGGGTCACTGCGGCGGGCGGCCTCCAGGGCGAACGCGGTCTTGCCGACCCCCGGCTGCCCGGCGACCGCGACGAACGATCCGGCCGGGGCGTCCCGCAGCAGCTCCTCGACCTGGGCGAGGGCCGTGCCGCGGCCCGCGAAGACCGGGTCGGCGGGCGGCATCGCCCTCTCGTGCCCGGGCCGGACGGCCACGGCGACGGCCCGGCCGCCGCTCGCCGCCGTGCGCAGCAGCCCTGGATCGCCCGCCAGGATCCGCCGGTGCAGCCGTTGCAGCGGCGGCGCGGGTTCGATCGCCAGCTCCGCGACCAGCGTCCGGCGCAGCTCGGCGAAGGCCTCCAGCGCCTCGGCCTGCCGCCCGGCCCGGTACAGGGCCAGGATCAGGTGGCCGTGCAGTTCCTCCCGCAACGGGTGTTCGGCGGCCAGCGACCGTAGTTCGGCGATCAGTTCGTGGTGCCGGCCGAGTTCGAGGTCGGCCCGGATCCGCTGGTCCAGGGCGGCGACGCCGGCCTCGGCGAGCCGGGCGGCGGCCCCTTCGAGCAGCGGCCCGTGCGGGGTGTCGGAGAGCAGCGGGCCGCGCCGGAGCGCGAGGGCCCGGCGCTGGAGGTCGGCGGCGGCGCGGTGGCGGCCGGCGGCGAGTGCCTCCCGGCCGCGCCGGTGCAGTCGCTCGAATTCGGACAGGTCGAGCCGGTCCGGCGGGACGCAGAGCCGGTAGCCCGGGGACTGGGTGCGCAGCAGCTCCCGGCCCCGGTCGGGGTCGGCGGCGTGCAGCAGCTTGCGCAGCTGCGAGACGTAGACGTGCACGGTGGCGGTGGCCGTGCGGGGCGGCTCGTCCCGCCACAGCTCGGCGACCAGGCTGTCGACCGAGACCACCCGGTCGGCGTGGACCAGCAGGGTGCCGAGGACGACCCGCAGCTTGGCCGCCCGCGGTGTGTGCGGGCCCGTGCCGCCCTCGATCTCCATCGGTCCCAGGATCCGGAACCTCACCGGGCCCACCCCCCGTACTCGCTGTGCTCTCGTGCGCCGGGTCCCCGGCAGTGACGACGGTGACGGCGGTGATGGTGGCCCGCCGGCCGGCGGCGGGTCAGAAGTCCTGCACCACGGTGGTGCGTGCCTCGGCGACGGTCCGCCGGTGCTGGGTCAGCGTCAGGGTGACCGGGACGGCCGGCCGGCCCGCCGTGTCCCGCCCGACCGGCCCGGCGACGGCCGCGCAGTGCACCGGCGGGTCCACCTCGGCGAGGCCGCGGACGCGCACGTCGCAGGAGGCCGGCAGGGTCCGCCCGGGGACCAGCCCGCCGGCGCGCCCGGCGACCAGCACCGAGGCCTGCCGCACCGCCTCCAGCAGTAACGGAGCCGGGAGCCGGCCCTCGGCCGGGCGGTCCCGGCGGAGGAGGACCCAGGTGTCGAGCCGGCCACGGGAGTCCCGGGCGGGCTCGCTCAGCACCACGTCCGCCGCCGAGGCGAGGCCGACCGAACCGGGGTCGGCCGGGGCGCCCGCCGGCCCGGGGGCGGCGCGCACCGCCCACCGCCCGGCCCGCTCGCGGGGCGGCCCTGGCGGGTCGAACGCCAGGCTCGCGGTGCCCGTCGCGCACGGTACGTCGTCGAGCGACACCTCCAGGCGGAGGTCGAGGCCGCGCGGTACCCCGTCGACCGTCGCGGTCGGCGTGGCCCGCAGCTCGGCGGTCAGCCGGGCCGGACCGCGCCCGGCCCGCCAGGCGGCCACCTCGGTCACGTCGAGTCCGAACCGGCGGAACCATCCGGCCCGGTCCGGGGGCCCGCCGAAGTACTGCCGTCCGACGAACTCGGCGGTCTCCCGGACCGCCTCGGCGACCAGCAGCGGATCGTGGAAGTGGCCCGGCCCGTCGTCGGCCCCCGGGACCTCCCCGATCAGCCGGAACCGCTCCTCACCGCGGCTCGGCGCCTCCAGCAGGCAGTGGTCCCAGGACGGCGGACAGTGGACCAGGTGCCGGGCGGCCCCCGACCCGGGCGCCCCGCGGTCCCGCACGGTGCTCCCGACGGCCATGGCCGCGCCTCCCCGGGTCGTCCGACGGCCGCCCCCTCGACAGCCCTCCCCCCAGCATGGCCCCACCGAGCGGTACGTGGACATCCCGCCCCCGTGGCAGCAAGTTGCGCGACCGCTACTCCCACCCGGCCCGTGCGGGGCCCGTGCCGGGGCCGCTGGACCGGGAACCGGGCGGGCGCGCGGGTCGGGGCGCGGGAGCGCGGGTAGGCGCCGTACGGGGTGGAGGGAGGACGGGATGGGCGGCTCGGACGCGCTGTCGGACTACCACCGCAAGCGCGACTTCGACAGGACCGCCGAACCCGAGGGCGGCGGCCGCGCCGCACCGGGCGCGCGGCCCGGGTTCGTGGTGCAGATCCACGACGCCCGCACCCTGCACTTCGACTTCCGCCTGGAGGTCGACGGCGTGCTCAAGTCCTGGGCGGTCCCCAAGGGGCCGTCCGGTGACCCGCACGACAAGCGGCTGGCGATGCCGACCGAGGACCACCCGATGGAGTACCGCGACTTCGAGGGGGTCATCGCCGAGGCCGAGTACGGCGGCGGCACGGTGATCATCTGGGACGAGGGCGGATACGAGAACCGCAGTACGGACCGGCGCGGCCACGAGCTCCCGTTCGCGGAGGCGCTTGACGCCGGTCACGCGTCGTTCCGGCTGGCCGGCCGCAAGCTGCGCGGGGACTGGGCACTCACCCGGTTCCGCGAGGACGGCACCGGCGAGCGCGCGGCCTGGCTGCTGGTGCGGCACGGCCACGGTGGTGGCCGGCCCGCCCCCGACCCCCGGCGGGCCCGCTCGGTGCGCAGCGGACGGACGCTGCGGCAGGTCGCCGAAGAGGCGGGCGGGGCCTGACCACGACCGGCCTCCAGGAGCGCCTCGGCGCAGGGGCTCCCCGGCGGCGACCGCCGCCGGGGAGCGCTCGCCGATCGCGGGCCCGCGGGCGGGCCCGGACAACGAGACCGGTCAGAAGACGGGTTCCGGTGCCGGGCCCGGGCCCGGGAGGGGGCCGGGGCGGGGGTGCGGATCCGGTCCCGGGGCGGGTGTCGGCTGCGGGTCCGGTCCGGGCCGGGGCGGTGCGGGCGGTACCGGGTCCGGCCCGCCCGGGCCGGGAACCGGACCGGGCAGGGGACCGGGCTGCGGGCCGGGGCCGGGGCCCGGAGCCGGTGTGGGACTGGGCGGTACGGGGTCGTTCGGGGGTGTCCCCATAGGGCTGCTCCTGGGCTCGATTCGATCGTTCGGCATCGTCTTCCTCGGCACCGCCTACCCGGGCTGCGCCCGGGGACACGGGGCCGAACGGGGTTCGGCGGGCCCGTACGTCAGCCGGCCCCCGGCAGCCGTACCTCCAGGTGGCCCGAGAGCACCCTGGTCTCCAGGACCGGCTGGGGCGCGGTGGCCGGGCCGCGCACCACCTCGCCGTCCCGCAACCGGAACTCGCTGCCGTGCCAGGGGCAGCGCAGGCAGCCGTCCACCACCGTCCCGGCGGACAGCGGCCCGGACAGGTGGGCGCAGCGCTCGGCGAGCACGTGGTAGCGCTCGCCCTCGTGGACCACGACCACCGTCAGTTCGCCCGCCGTCCGGCGGACGGGCTCGCCGTCGGGGAAGTCGTCGACCGGACCGAGGCCGACCCAGTCGGGCGGCGCCAGCCGGGGCACCGCGGCGGACCGGTCGGGCCCGGCGGCCAGCCGGTAGGAGAGGTGCCCGCCGAGCGCCCCACCGACCGAGACGGCGGTCAGCCCGGCCAGGCCGAGCATCCGGCCGCGGGCGCGGTGCCCCCGGCAGCGGGCCAGCAGCGATCCGGCGTACAGCAGCACACCGGTGGTGTTGGACAGCGCGTGCACCAGGCCGGTGCGCCGGCGCGGCGGGTCGAGTCGCGCCCAGTCCACCCAGCCGGCGAGCGCGGCCGGCCCGGCGGTCAGCAGCCCGGCCGCCACCAGGGTGCCGGCCGCCCGGCGGCCGCCCGGGGTGAAGTCCAGCAGACCCGCGGACATCCAGCAGCCGATCGGGAGCTGGACCAGCACGGGGTGGAGCGGGTGGCCGAGCCACACCCCGTGCAGGGCGTCGCGGGACGGCCCGAGCGGGACGGACTCCACGGCGTCGGCGAGCGAGGAGGCCGGGGCGTCGAGGAACTCCCAGTGCGCCGGGGCGTCCAGCGCCCGGCGCAGTCGGCGGGACCACGGGTGCAGGTGCAGAGCTGAGGCATCCATAACGGGCGGCTTGCCGGGCACCGCTCCGCCAAACTCGAATCCGGCCGCCGGTGAAGCGACACGCGGTCGAGTCCACACCGCCGGGTGTATCGCCGTCGGCGGCGTTTGGCCGGGCCGCTACGGGGGACCCGCCCGGGTACCGGAGGAGTTCCGGAAGGCCCGGAGGTCCGGACGGCGGTCCCGACCGGATCGCCGGCCCGTCGGCGTCGGCCGTGGTGCCGGGTGATCGTGCCCGCCCCCGACCGGGTGCCGCGGGTACGGGTACGGGCCGGTCAGCCGGGGGTGGGGAGCAGGAGCCCGCCATGCGAAGCCTCGAACGCCGTTACGCGGTGACACTGCCCGGCCCGGTCGGCGGCCACGCCCCGCCCACCACCGTCGTCGTCCACGCGACCGACGCGACGGGCCCCGACGGCGAACCGGTCTGGGAGAGCGCGGACGGGAGCCTGCGGGTGGAGATCACCGGCGGCGTGGCCACCGTCCTCACGGCGCCGGCCGGCAGCGGCCGGCACCCCTGCCTCCAGGCGTACGCGCTGCCGTGATCGACGGTGCGGCGACAAACGGTGCCGTGACCGACGGCGCCGGGAACCCGACACCGTCGGTCGACGCGGGCCTCCGGCCGGTGCCGGGGCCGCCCTCAGGGTGCGGCGCTGTCGGCGGCCGGAGGCACCGGCCGGTCCTCACCGCGCCCCGCCGCCGGTGCGCCGGCGGACGACGGGGCGGCGGCCGGTGGGCCTGTGCCGTCCGTCGGGCGCCGTCGCAGGCCACCCGCACCACCTGCGCCACCCGCACCGTCCTGCTCCCGGCCGGACCGGTTCTGCACCGCCAGGGCCCAGGACCGTCGTCTGATGCTCACCACTGCCTCCCGGTGGTCCGGAGCGGGCGCCACCCGCTCGCCGATGCCGCGCGGCTACCCGAACCGGACGCCACCAATCCGGCATGCCGGGCGCGAAGCCGGGTACCCGCCGGCTCCCGGGGCGCGGAGGGGTGCCGGCGTCCGCGTCCCCGCCCACCGGCTGCGCCCGCCCACCGATGGGCCGAGCCCCGAGGAACGTCTCCGCCCACCCAGTCCCGACCTTCAGGAGGAACGATGACCAGCGACACCAAGGTCCTCGCGATCGTGACGAACTACGGGGTCGAACAGGACGAACTCCTCGTCCCCGCCCAGCACCTGCGCGACGACGGCGTTCGAGTCGACATCGCCGCCCCCACCGCGGACGACATCCGCACGCTCGTCGGGGACGAGGAGCCGGGGGAGCGGGTGCGCCCGACCCACACCCTCGACGAGGTCGACCCCGCCGACTACGACCTGCTGCTCATCCCCGGCGGGACCATCAACGCGGACACCCTCCGACTCCACCGGAAGGCGGTCGAGGCGGTGCTCGCCTTCACCACCTCCGGCCGCCCGGTCGCCGCCATCTGCCACGGGCCCTGGCTGCTCGCCGAGGCGGGGGTGGCGTTCGGCAAGCGGCTCACCTCGTACCCGTCGCTGCGCACCGACCTCGCCAACGCCGGCGCGACCTGGCTCGACGAACCGCTGGTCACGGACGATGCCAACGGCTGGCGACTGGTGACCTCCCGCAATCCCGGTGACCTCGACCACTTCCTGCGGGGCATCGACGTCGCCCTGCGGGTGACGGCCGGGGCCGCCGGTCCGTCCTGACCGTGGTCCGTCCCGACCGGGCGCGTTGAGGCGGCCCGCCCCACACGAGGGGCGGGCCGCCTCGACGCCTGGCGGCGCCGGCCCGGATCAGTCCGGGTGGGGCTCGTGCGGGAGGTCGTCCCAGCCGGGGGCGTCCTGGTCGTCGAGCTGCTCGCGCAGCCGGGCCAGGGTGGTGGTGAGCAGCCGGGAGACGTGCATCTGGGAGACGCCGATGCGTTCGGCGATCTCGGACTGGGTGCAGCCGTCCCAGAACCGGAGCTTCAGGACGGTCTGTTCACGGGCGGGCAGCTGGGCCAGCAGCGGCCGGACGGCGGTGCGGAAGTCGGCGAGTTCGATGCCGGGGTCGCAGATGCCGATGCGGTCCAGGATGGCGCTGCCGGTCTCGTCGGTGTCCTGGTCGCGCGGGGCGTCGAGGGAGTCCGGCCGGTACACGCGGCCGGCGACGAGCCCCTCGGTGGCCTGGTCCACGGTGAGGTGGAGGTCCTCGGCGATCTCCTCGGGCTGGGGGAGGCGGCCGAGCCGCTGTTCGAGGCGGTCGGAGCCGCGGGCGACGGTGAGGTAGAGCTCCTGCATGCTGCGCGGTACGCGCACGGGCCAGGAGGTGTCGCGGAAGAAGCGCTTGATCTCGCCCGCGATGGTGGGGATCGCGTAGGTGACGAACTCGACGCCGCGGCCGGGATCGTAGCCGTCGACGGCCTTGATCAGGCCGATGGTGCCGACCTGCAGGATGTCGTCCATGTCCTCGGCGCGGTGCCGGAAGCGGGCGGCGATGAAGCGCACCAGCGGCATGTTCAGCTCGATGACGGTGCCGCGCACGTAGCTGTAGGCGTGCGACTCCCGGGGCAGCGCGATCAGGCGGTCGAAGAGCGCGTCGCTCAGTTCGCGGGCCTCGGTCTTGCCCATCGAGCGCAACTCGGCCTCGGTCGGCCGGGGTGGCAGGTCGGCCGGCAGGCCGGGGGGCACGGGGGCTCGGGGAACGTTCTCCAGGGTGGTGGACACGTGTATCTCCAGGGCATCGGGTGAACGCCCGGCGGCGGCGCGTGACGTGCGCCGACCCCGGGTCTCTTTCCCTCCGGGACCGGTGGCCGGATTCGGCCGGAGGTCCCGGTGGCACCCGGCAGGGTGCGGAGCGGCGTAGGCCGGGCGAACGCCGCACGGGTGTTCTACCCGACATACGACACCTGATTCACGTTTTGCGCGATTTATATCGTTCTATCCGATTCACCCCTTTCGGGGGCCCGGTGGCCCGCACGGTCGAGACCGTCCGCCCCCGGCCGCCCGCGGGCCCGCCCTCGGCCGCCTACCGGCCCGAGACCCGCCGTCTATGGGGCCGAGACCCGCCGCCGCCGATCGGAGGCGGCCCGGAGAAGTACGGTCGCGAGCGCCCCGTCCAGCGCGGCCCTCCGGCGCGTCCTCGGCCACCTCGCCGCCGACTCCTTCGACGAGCGCTTCGAGTACGGCCTCACCGCGATCCTCGGCGGCGCTCCGGGCCGGCGGTGACGGGCGCGCCGACGGTCGCGCCGACGGGTCGTCCGAGGCCGGCGACGGCGCCCGGGCGCCCGGTGGTGAGGGCCCCGTAGGGTCCGGCGGTGACGGCCCCGGCGTCCGGTGGTCTCGGCCCCGCAGCGTCCGGTGGCGGCGCGTCGTACGAGGCCGGATCGTGCGGCGTGCCGTCGGGGTCCGGAGTCCCGCCGATGGATGTTCGCCCGCCCGCCGGTTCTCTGTTACCCGCGGGTATTGGCTCGCCCCGTCGGCTGGTGTACGTTCTCGCCCGGGCGGAACGACTGCCCCGGGTTCAGGGACCTTCCGGTGGACCGCGCCTGACGCCCCCTCATGGGACGCCGGGCCCGGCCGCGCGGGGCGACCCGGCTGTACTGACCCGGTCGGCGGCGACTTCGGCCCCCTCCCGACCGGCTCCCGCCGGACGGAAGGCGCTCGGCCCCCCGGTGGCGACTCCTGCCGACAGCCGGCCGTTCGGCATGCCCTCGACCCTCCGTCGACCGGCGCCCGCGGCGGCCCCGTCGAGCGAGGACCTCGTCCGAGGGAGGCCCGCTCCGCCCGGCCACAACGTCGTCGCGACTCGCGCCACCGACCGACCCCCACCGCCGCGCCGACCGACGACCCCCACAGACGAAAGGCCACCTCCCCGATATGAGCATCAAGGCACGGCTCGTTGCCGCAGCGGCCCTCACGGCCGCGATCACCGCCGGTCTCGCCACCCCGGCGGTCGCGGCCCCGAAGGCCCCGGCGGCCCCGGTTGCTCCGGTCAAGGCCCCGGCCGTCGCCGCCGCCGCGAGCAGCGGTGCGGTGACCGAGGCGCAGTGGCTGGCCGACGTCGGCGCCGCGATCGCGCCCGCCCGCGCGTACGTCGAGCAGCGCACGGCGTCGCCCACCGGCGAGAAGCCCGCGATCGTGTTCGACATCGACAACACCACGCTCGCCACGCACTTCCACCCGTTCGCGATGTCGGGCATCGCGCCGGTCGTGGAGCTGGCGCAGTACGCCCACAGCCGGGGGGTCGCGATCATCTTCGTCACCGCGCGGGTGGACTTCATCGACCCGATCACCCGGCACAGCCTGGCCGCGGCCGGTTACACCGTGGACGAGCTGCACGGGCGCGACCTGTGTGACCTGTTCAAGCCGGTCCAGCAGTACAAGACGGACGAGCGGGTCGAGGTCGAGAACGAGGGCTACACGATCATCGCCAGCGTCGGCAACAACTGGACCGACCTGGACGGCGGCCACGCCGAGCGCACCTTCAAGCTGCCGGACTACAACGGCCTGCTCTCCTGACCCACCCCGCCGGGCGGTCGCCCCACGCCGTCCGGCGGACCGACACCGCCCGGGGCGGGTGGGCACGCCGAGCCCCGGGCGGGACGCGGACGCGGTGCCCGGGGCGGGAGGCCGTGCCCGGGGAGAGGCAGCGCGACGGGCAAAGAAGAACCCCCGGACGACAGACGTCCGGGGGTTCCAGCGGTGGGCCTAACAGGACTTGAACCTGTGGCCTCTTCCTTATCAGGGAAGCGCTCTAACCGTCTGAGCTATAGGCCCGCGCTGATGTTGCCCGCCAACATTAGCAGAGCTCGGACCGAGCCCCGACCGGGTTAACCCCGGCCCCGGCCGGCCCCCGGATGGGCCCGGCGCCCGGCCGACTCCGCCGTGGGCCGTCGCGGCAGCACGGTGGTGGCCGGGCCGACGCCGCGCAGCTGTGTGGACCCGGGGCGGCCCCGGCCCCTGTCCCGACCCCCGAGCGAAACAGGGGCGCTGCCGACCGTCGGCCCGGCGGGCCTGGGGTCGGCAGCGCCGACGTGTCAGCCGGCGAGCTGGTTGACGGTGGGGACCACGATGCCGAAGAGGTCGGTGATCGTGGTCAGGCTCGCCGCCTGCAGTCCGGCGGCGGGCACGGGGCCGCCCTCGGGCGCGGCCAGCGAGCGGGTGGCGGTCGCCTCGGCGACGACGGTGGGCCGGTAGCCGAGGTTGAACGCCCCCTGAGCGGTGAAGGTGACGCACATGTGGGTCATGAACCCGGCCAGCACCAGGTCGAGTCCGGAGCCCAGGTCGCGCAGTGTCTTCTCCAGCTCCGTCTGGTGGAAGGCGTTGGGGAACTGCTTGACGACGACCGGCTCGCCGTCGATCGGTGCCACCTCGGGGCTGATCGCACCGATCTCGGCGCGGATGTCATAAGGGGTGCCCTCGCCGCCGTCGTTGACGATGTGGACGACCGGCGTGCCGGCCGCGCGGGCGGCGGCGAGCAGACGGGCCCCGGCGGCCAGGGCGGGCTCGACGCCGTCGAGCGCCATCACGCCACCGCGGTAGGTGTTCTGGAAGTCGATCATGATCAGGGTGCTCTCGCCGAGGCGCGGCGGCGTGTTGTCGAGGCCGATGACGTCACGCAGGGTGGTGGAGGCAGACATGGCTGGGGTGTCCTTTCGGGCGGATGACGGATTCGGTCGGAAGCCGGACCGGAAGGTGCGACGCCGGACCGGAACGGGGTGGACGTGAGAAGGGGTGGACAAGGGCGGATTCGGGCGGCCCGTATCCGTGCCGGTGCCGGGAATCAGGCATGGCGGAGCCTCGGCCGCGACGACTCGCGTGCCGCGGTGGCCGGGTGAGGGAGCGGTCAGGGCGTCCGGTGATCCCGACGCAGGGGCGACGAGACCGGTGCGACCAGGACGCCGGTGCGATCAGGACGTGGTGCGATCAGGACGTGGTGCGGAAACGGCGACGGTAGGAGGCCGGGGTGGTGCTGATCTGCTTGCGGAAGGCGCGGTGCAGCGTTTCCACCGAGCCCATCCCGATGCCCGCCGCGATCTGCTCCAGTGGTTGGTCAGTGGTCTCCAGCAGGCGGCGGGCCGCCTCGACCCGGGCCGCCTCCACGTAGGCGGCCGGGCTGGTGCCGGTCTCCTGGCGGAAGACCCGGGCGAAATGGCGCTCGCTCAGGCACATCCGCGCGGCCAGGACGGGGGCCGACAGGTCCTCGTCGAGATGCTCGGTGATGAAGACGCGCAACTCGTCGATGTCCCTGCGGGCCGGGGCGGGCCGGCTCAGCGGCACGCTGAACTGGCTCTGGCCGCCCTGCCGCCGCAGATACATCACCAGCTGGCGGGCCACGGCCAGGGCCAGGTCCTCGCCGTGGTCCTCGGCGACCAGCGCGAGCGCCAGATCCATGCAGGTGCTGATGCCCGCGCCGGTCCACACCCGGCCCGAGCGGACGAAGATCGGGTCGGCGTCGACCCTGACCTTCGGGTGGTCGGCGGCGAGCTGGGCCGCGGTCGACCAGTGGGTGGTCGCCCGCCGCCCGTCCAACAGCCCGGCGGCCGCCAGCAGATGCGCTCCCACGCACACCGAGGCGATCCGCCGTGCGTGCGGTGCCGTCTCCCTCACCCACTCCACGACGGCCTCGTCGACCCGGGCCACCGGACCGTCGGGGCGCAGCTCCACCGCGCCGGGCACCAGCAGCGTGTCCACTGCGGCGCCCACTTCGGAGAAGGAGAGGTCCGCGACCAGGCGGACCCCGGCCGAGGTGACGACCGGCCCGCTGTCGGGGCCGGCCAGCCGGATCTCGTAGCCCGCCCGGCCGCCGGTCTCCCGGTTGGCCAGGGCGAAGACCTCGGCCGGACCGGTGACGTCGAGCAGGTCGACATCGGGGAAGACCGCGATGACGACACGGTGTGGAGTGGGCATGCATCCATCGTCACGGCAGCACCCGGACGACTGCAATGACGGCGATCTGTCACATCCGGCCATCGGGCGTCCGGGCCGCCGACGTCATTCCGGGGGCTCTCCAGGGCTCTGGCAGGCTCTGGCGGGCGGACCGCCGAGCCCCCGGTCTGGGCCGGCCGGGGAGGTTTGCCTCTGCCGCCAGGGGCGGGTAGTGTTTCCTAGTCGCTCGGCTGGGAGCACCGGACACGCAATCGCGCGGACGGTCCCGGGGCGGCCAATCCTCTTGTTCACACCTCTCTTCCCGGCTGGGTCGCCTTTCAGTGCGTCTCCGCTCGAATTGTTGTGCGTGTTTAAGTCGGTTGCGGTCGGATTCGCTTTGTGAAGCGCGGTTCGGCTAGAGTTCAACACGTCGGAGAGGCCCCCGGGTCGATAATCCGACAACCTCCGGAAAGCCGGAAGCGCGGAAAGACGAAGCAGAGCGATCTGCTAGAGTCGGAAGCGCCGAAAGGCCGAAGGAAAGCAAATCAGGTGAACGAAGCGCCGGTAAACGGAGCGGAAAACATCTGGTAAGCTGGAAACACGAAAGAACGAAGCGCCCGGAGGGCCCGCTGGAAGGCGGTCCGAAGGAAGTGTCCGTTCCTTGAGAACTCAACAGCGTGCCAAAAGTCAACGCCAGATATGTTGACATCCCCGGCCTTGGTCCTTGCGATCGGGGTTGGAGATTCCTTTATGAAGTAAACACTAGCGAGGACGCAGTGCGCGGGGCCGCCCTATTCCGGTGGTTGCCGTGCCGCTCGACGCGAGTGCAGCCCGCGCTCTTCATTGAGCACAGTCGGGAAGACATTCACGGAGAGTTTGATCCTGGCTCAGGACGAACGCTGGCGGCGTGCTTAACACATGCAAGTCGAACGGTGAAGCCCTTCGGGGTGGATCAGTGGCGAACGGGTGAGTAACACGTGGGCAATCTGCCCTGCACTCTGGGACAAGCCCTGGAAACGGGGTCTAATACCGGATATGACCTTCCTCCGCATGGGGGTGGGTGTAAAGCTCCGGCGGTGCAGGATGAGCCCGCGGCCTATCAGCTTGTTGGTGGGGTAATGGCCTACCAAGGCGACGACGGGTAGCCGGCCTGAGAGGGCGACCGGCCACACTGGGACTGAGACACGGCCCAGACTCCTACGGGAGGCAGCAGTGGGGAATATTGCACAATGGGCGAAAGCCTGATGCAGCGACGCCGCGTGAGGGATGACGGCCTTCGGGTTGTAAACCTCTTTCAGCAGGGAAGAAGCGCAAGTGACGGTACCTGCAGAAGAAGCACCGGCTAACTACGTGCCAGCAGCCGCGGTAATACGTAGGGTGCGAGCGTTGTCCGGAATTATTGGGCGTAAAGAGCTCGTAGGCGGCCTGTCGCGTCGGATGTGAAAGCCCGGGGCTCAACCCCGGGTCTGCATTCGATACGGGCAGGCTAGAGTGTGGTAGGGGAGATCGGAATTCCTGGTGTAGCGGTGAAATGCGCAGATATCAGGAGGAACACCGGTGGCGAAGGCGGATCTCTGGGCCATTACTGACGCTGAGGAGCGAAAGCGTGGGGAGCGAACAGGATTAGATACCCTGGTAGTCCACGCCGTAAACGTTGGGAACTAGGTGTTGGCGACATTCCACGTCGTCGGTGCCGCAGCTAACGCATTAAGTTCCCCGCCTGGGGAGTACGGCCGCAAGGCTAAAACTCAAAGGAATTGACGGGGGCCCGCACAAGCAGCGGAGCATGTGGCTTAATTCGACGCAACGCGAAGAACCTTACCAAGGCTTGACATATACCGGAAACGGCTAGAGATAGTCGCCCCCTTGTGGTCGGTATACAGGTGGTGCATGGTTGTCGTCAGCTCGTGTCGTGAGATGTTGGGTTAAGTCCCGCAACGAGCGCAACCCTTGTTCTGTGTTGCCAGCATGCCTTTCGGGGTGATGGGGACTCACAGGAGACTGCCGGGGTCAACTCGGAGGAAGGTGGGGACGACGTCAAATCATCATGCCCCTTATGTCTTGGGCTGCACACGTGCTACAATGGTCGGTACAAAGGGCTGCGATGCCGCGAGGCGGAGCGAATCCCAAAAAGCCGGCCTCAGTTCGGATTGGGGTCTGCAACTCGACCCCATGAAGTTGGAGTTGCTAGTAATCGCAGATCAGCATGCTGCGGTGAATACGTTCCCGGGCCTTGTACACACCGCCCGTCACGTCACGAAAGTCGGTAACACCCGAAGCCGGTGGCCTAACCCGTAAGGGGAGGAGCCGTCGAAGGTGGGACCAGCGATTGGGACGAAGTCGTAACAAGGTAGCCGTACCGGAAGGTGCGGCTGGATCACCTCCTTTCTAAGGAGCACATGGCCGCTTGCAGGCGAATGTTCTGCACGGTCGCTCATGGGTGGAACGTTGACTATTCGGCACGTAGTGAGAGCACTTGCTAGTACTGCCTTCGGGCGTGGAACGCTGGTTGTGATTACTCCGTGTCGGGCACGTTGTTGGGTCCTGAGGGAACGGCCGTAAGGCTGTTGCTTCAGAGATGCCGGTCTCACTTGAGGCAGCCTGTAGGGGTTGTCGATGGTGGGTGACTGGTCGTTGTTTGAGAACTGCACAGTGGACGCGAGCATCTGTGGCCAAGTTTTTAAGGGCGCACGGTGGATGCCTTGGCACCAGGAACCGATGAAGGACGTGGGAGGCCACGATAGTCCCCGGGGAGCCGTCAACCAGGCTTTGATCCGGGGGTTTCCGAATGGGGAAACCCGGCAGTCGTCATGGGCTGTCACCCATACCTGAACACATAGGGTATGTGGAGGGAACGCGGGGAAGTGAAACATCTCAGTACCCGCAGGAAGAGAAAACAACCGTGATTCCGGGAGTAGTGGCGAGCGAAACCGGATGAGGCTAAACCGCGATGGTGTGAGACCCGGCAGGGGTTGCCATCGCGGGGTCGTGGGATTCTTCTTGATCGGTCTGCCGGCCGGTCGACGAGTCAGAAACCGTATGGGTAGTCGAAGGACATGCGAAAGGTCCGGCGTAGAGGGTAAGACCCCCGTAGACGAAATCTGTACGGCTCGTTTGGAGAACACCCAAGTAGCACGGGGCCCGAGAAATCCCGTGTGAATCTGGCGGGACCACCCGCTAAGCCTAAATATTCCCTGGTGACCGATAGCGGATAGTACCGTGAGGGAATGGTGAAAAGTACCGCGGGAGCGGAGTGAAATAGTACCTGAAACCGTGTGCCTACAAGCCGTGGGAGCGTCGTTCATCAGCTTGCTGATGGGCCGTGACTGCGTGCCTTTTGAAGAATGAGCCTGCGAGTTTGCGGTGTGTAGCGAGGTTAACCCGTGTGGGGTAGCCGTAGCGAAAGCGAGTCCGAATAGGGCGTTTGAGTTGCATGCCCAAGACCCGAAGCGGAGTGATCTAGCCATGGGCAGGTTGAAGCGGAGGTAAGACTTCGTGGAGGACCGAACCCACCAGGGTTGAAAACCTGGGGGATGACCTGTGGTTAGGGGTGAAAGGCCAATCAAACTCCGTGATAGCTGGTTCTCCCCGAAATGCATTTAGGTGCAGCGTCACGTGTTTCTTGCCGGAGGTAGAGCACTGGATAGGCGATGGGCCTCACCGGGTTACTGACCTTAGCCAAACTCCGAATGCCGGTAAGTGAGAGCGTGGCAGTGAGACTGTGGGGGATAAGCTCCATGGTCGAGAGGGAAACAGCCCAGAACACCGACTAAGGTCCCTAAGCGTGTGCTAAGTGGGAAAGGATGTGGAGTCGCAGAGACAACCAGGAGGTTGGCTTAGAAGCAGCCACCCTTGAAAGAGTGCGTAATAGCTCACTGGTCAAGTGATTCCGCGCCGACAATGTAGCGGGGCTCAAGCACATCACCGAAGTCGTGTCATTGCAGCATATAGGGCCAACGCCTGCTGTGATGGGTAGGGGAGCGTCGTGTGCCGGGTGAAGCGGCGGTGGAAACCAGTTGTGGACGGTACACGAGTGAGAATGCAGGCATGAGTAGCGATACAAGAGTGAGAAACTCTTGCGCCGATTGACCAAGGGTTCCTGGGTCAAGCTGATCTGCCCAGGGTAAGTCGGGACCTAAGGCGAGGCCGACAGGCGTAGTCGATGGACAACGGGTTGATATTCCCGTACCCGCTTTGAAGCGCCAACGTCGAACCAGGTGATGCTAAAGCCGTGAAGCCGGCCCGGAGTCTTCGGACAAAGGGACGTGGTGGAGCCGCTGATCCAAGTCTGTAGTAGGTGAGCGATGGGGTGACGCAGGAAGGTAGTCCAGCCCGGGCGGTGGTTGTCCCGGGGTAAGGGTGTAGGCCGAGTGATAGGCAAATCCGTCACTCATTAAGGCTGAGACCTGATGCCGAGCCGATTGTGGTGAAGTGGATGATCCTATGCTGTCGAGAAAAGCCTCTAGCGAGTTTCATGGCGGCCCGTACCCCAAACCGACTCAGGTGGTCAGGTAGAGAATACCGAGGCGTTCGGGTGAACTATGGTTAAGGAACTCGGCAAAATGCCCCCGTAACTTCGGGAGAAGGGGGGCCATTCCTGGTGATGAGTCTTGCACTCTGAGCTGGGGGTGGCCGCAGAGACCAGCGAGAAGCGACTGTTTACTAAAAACACAGGTCCGTGCGAAGCCGTAAGGCGATGTATACGGACTGACGCCTGCCCGGTGCTGGAACGTTAAGGGGACCGGTTAGCTTGGATTCGTCCGGGCGAAGCTGAGAACTTAAGCGCCAGTAAACGGCGGTGGTAACTATAACCATCCTAAGGTAGCGAAATTCCTTGTCGGGTAAGTTCCGACCTGCACGAATGGCGTAACGACTTCTCGACTGTCTCAACCATAGGCCCGGTGAAATTGCATTACGAGTAAAGATGCTCGTTTCGCGCAGCAGGACGGAAAGACCCCGGGACCTTTACTATAGCTTGATATTGGTGTTCGGTTCGGCTTGTGTAGGATAGGTGGGAGACTTTGAAGCAGCAACGCCAGTTGTTGTGGAGTCGTCGTTGAAATACCACTCTGGTCGTGCTGGATGTCTAACCTGGGTCCGTGATCCGGATCAGGGACAGTGTCTGGTGGGTAGTTTAACTGGGGCGGTTGCCTCCTAAAGAGTAACGGAGGCGCCCAAAGGTTCCCTCAGCCTGGTTGGCAATCAGGTGTTGAGTGTAAGTGCACAAGGGAGCTTGACTGTGAGACTGACGGGTCGAGCAGGGACGAAAGTCGGGACTAGTGATCCGGCGGTGGCTTGTGGAAGCGCCGTCGCTCAACGGATAAAAGGTACCCCGGGGATAACAGGCTGATCTTCCCCAAGAGTCCATATCGACGGGATGGTTTGGCACCTCGATGTCGGCTCGTCGCATCCTGGGGCTGGAGTAGGTCCCAAGGGTTGGGCTGTTCGCCCATTAAAGCGGTACGCGAGCTGGGTTTAGAACGTCGTGAGACAGTTCGGTCCCTATCCGCTGTGCGCGTAGGAGTGTTGAGAAGGGCTGTCCCTAGTACGAGAGGACCGGGACGGACGAACCTCTGGTGTGCCAGTTGTCCTGCCAAGGGCATGGCTGGTTGGCTACGTTCGGGAGGGATAACCGCTGAAAGCATCTAAGCGGGAAGCCTGCTTCGAGATGAGCACTCCCACCTCCTTGAGAGGGTAAGGCTCCCAGTAGACGACTGGGTTGATAGGCCGGATATGGAAGCCTCGTAAGGGGTGGAGTTGACCGGTACTAATAGGCCGAGGGCTTGTCCTCAGTTGCTCGCGTCCACTGTGTTGTTCTGAAACAACGACCCCCATGACATGGCCTGTCGTGGGTGCGGTGATAAGTTTCATAGTGTTTCGGTGGTCATAGCGTGAGGGAAACGCCCGGTTACATTCCGAACCCGGAAGCTAAGCCTCACAGCGCCGATGGTACTGCAGGGGGGACCCTGTGGGAGAGTAGGACGCCGCCGAACAATCATTCCAAAGAACCCCCCGGTCCGTAAGGATCGGGGGGTTCTTTGCGTTTCCGGAGAAAGACGCCACCAGCCAGGTGCCGACGCGGCCGGCCCAACTGCGGCCTCCCCCCGGGCTCGACCACGGAGCGTCACAGCAGGAGGTCCGTCGCCCGTAGGGCTGCCCGGACCGGCGCGGCGGCACCCTGGAACTACTAGGACGCCCGACTAAATGGTCGTGAACAAGGCCCGCAGTGCAGGGAAGCCGGTGTGAATCCGGCACGGTCCCGCCACTGTGACCGGGGAGTGCGTTGTCGCAGTGCCAGTCACTGGTGCCCAGCCGGGAAGACCGGGCGGCGCGCAGTGATCCGGGAGCAGGCCTGTGATGATCCGTGGCGGAGACGGCCGGTTTCGTCGCGGCGGCCTCGGCGGCCTTGGCGGTGCGCGACGCCGAGGTGGTGGTCACCGTGCTACCGGCCGGCCACCACCTGCTGGCGGCCTACGCGGACCTGCTGCCCGCCGCCCGCCCGGGCACGCTCTTCGTCGACTGCTCCACCGTCGACGTGGGCGATGCCCGGTCCGCCCACGAGCTCGCGGACGGCCCGGGCACCGGGCGATCGGCGCGCCGGTCTCCGGCGGCGTGCCCGGCGCGACCGCCGGGAGCCTCAACTTCATGGTGGGCGCCGCGGCGGCGGACCTCGCCGCCGCCGGACCGGTGCCGCCGGCGATGGGCGCCAAGGTCGTGCACTGCGGCCCCTCGGGCGCCGGGCAGGCTGCGAAGATCTGCAACGACATGATCCTCGGGATCTCGATGATCGCGGTCAGCGAGGCGTGCGTGCTGGGGAGAGCCTCGGACTCAGCCACCAGGCGCTGTTCGACGTCGCCTAGACCGCCTCCGGCCAGTGTGGGGCGCTGACCGGCAACTGCCCCGTCCCCGGCCCGGTGCCGGCCAGCCCCGCCAACCGTGACGACCGGGCCGGCTTCGCCGCCGCGTTGATGGCCAAGGAGCTCGGACTGGCCGCCGGAGCGGTCAAGGCCGCCGGCCTGTCGGTGGAACTCGGCCTGAGGGCAGCGGAGTTGTATGCGGACTTCGCCGCCGCCGAGGGTGCGGGGCTGGACTTCTCGGCCATCATCACGACCCTCCGGGAGGGGGGCGAGCAGACCCGTCGGTGAATACCGGCCGACCGGCCGGGGCCGCCTCGCGAATGGCCCCGGCCGGTCGGCCCCGGGAAATGCCCGGGAGTGCCGGGAAGCCGACCGGCGGGTCGGCCCGGAATCCCGCCACCGGTTCGAGCCACGTATTCCCCTCACGGATACCCGGCACGGATACCCGGCACTACGCCGGAGGAATGTACCCGTGGTGTTGCCGGAGATGAATTCGCCGTGACGAATTCCGGTCCGCCGGGAATTCGACCGGCCGGCCGGTCCCGGTATCCGGGGGTTCTTCCGGCCCGCCGCGGGCCGGGCCGGAAGAACCCCTGGGTGGTGCCGGACCGCGGAGCTACGCGGGAACGGCCCCGGCGGGCCGGGTGAGGCCGTCGAAGCCCGCCGGATCGGTACCGAGACCGGCCGGTGCCACCCAGTCGAACGGCCGGTAGACCGCCGGGCCCAGGCCCAGGCTCTCGGCGACCGTCTCCCGCAGCCGGTTCGAGGTGAACCCGCCGATGACGTTCATCTGGGCGTCCCGGTAGAGGCGCTCCACCTCGTGGCCCCGGGTGACGCCGGCCGCGCCGTGGATCTGCACGGCGCGGGCGGCGACCTCGACGGCCATCTCGGTGGCGTAGATCTTGAGCATGGCGATCGCCTCCCGGGCCGACCGGCCGGCGGCGAGCTCGGTCACCGCCCGGCGGGCCAGCACCCGGGCGGCGTCGATCTGGGCCCGGGATTCGGCGAGCTGGGTCTGCACGCCCTCCATGTGCGCCAGGGGCCGCCCGAAGGAGACCCGCTCACCCGCGTACCGGACCGAGGCGTCCAGTGCGGACTCGGCGATGGCGATGGCCGAGACGGAGATCAGCAGCCAGCCCCAGGCCATCAGTTCGGCCAGCTCACCGGCCAGTTCGCCGAACGGCACGGGCACCACGTCGGCCTCGGAGACGGTGGCCTCGGTGAAGACGATGCCGCCCCAGGGCATGCCGCGCAGGCCCATCCGCGGCGTCTCGTAGCGGCGGACGCCGGGCTGGTTCAGGTCCACGAAGGCGAGGCACCAGTCGTGGCCCTCGTCGCCGGGGGCCTTCTGCCGGCGGGCGAGTGTGACGGCCACGTCCGCGTCCGGCGCATTGGTGATCTTGGCCTTCTCGCCGTTGATGACGAACCCCTCGCCGGGGGCTCCGGCCGGCCGGACCGTGGTGGTGTAGGTCCCGGCGTCGCTGCCCGCGGGCGGTTCCACGATGGCGAAGCAGGCCAGCTTCTCGCCGGAGATCAGCGGCTTCAGCAGCCGGTCGTACTCGCTAGGCCGGCTGTAGCGGGAGATCAGCTTGCCGCACAGCAGGCCGGACACCGTGGCGGTCCAGTAACTGCCCGGGCAGGCGCGGGCGAGCGCCTCCATGGCCGCCAGCTGGGTGAGGCCGTCGGCGCCGCTGCCGCCCGAGGACTCCGGGTGGAACAGCCGCAGGTAGCCGCTGTCGATGATCTCCGTCCAGTTCGGCGAAGGCATCCGGCCCGCCGCGTCGGTCTCGGCGGCTCGGGAGGCGGTGCCCGGGAAGCTGAGGACGGTGCCGTGTGGTGTGTCGGTCATGTCGGTATCGGTCCTCACGTCAGCCGAGCCCGAGCAGGGACGCGGCGATCACCGGGCGCAGCACCTCGGTGCCGCCCCCGGTCTCGGCGAAGAACAGGGCGTCGCGGTGGGCCCGCGCGATCAGGTGGTCGCTGGTCAGCGCGAGCGGGCCGGACAGGCGCGCGGCCCCCTCGGCCACCGTCCGCGCGGCGGCGGCCACGAAGAGCCGCGCGGTGGCGGCGTCCTGGCGGGTGGGCCGGCCGCCGGAGTCGAACTGTCCGGCGGCCCGGTAGAGCAGTCCGGAGGCCAGCTCGCAGCGGGTGGCGAGGTCGGCCAGGGTGAACCGGGCGGACTGGGCGTGCACGAGGGGCCGGCCGAAGACCCGGCGCTCGCCGACGCCGTCGACGGCGTCCCGGACCAGGGCCCGCATGACGCCGAGCCAGGGCGCGCTGGAGAAGACCCAGTCGAGCGAGGCCAGCAGCGGCTCCACCTCGGTCCCGGCGCCGCCGACGCTGCCCAGCACCGCGTCGTCCGGGACGTGGCAGCCGTCCAGCACGAGGCGTCCCCAGGCGCAGGTGCGCATGGCGGCCGGCGCCGACTCGGTGATCAGCAGTCCGGGGGTGGAGCGGTCCAGGACGAAGGCCGTCCGGCCGCCGCCGTCGTGCGTGGCGACGACCAGGAAGTGGTGGGCCACCGGGCCGCCGGCGACGAGGTCCAGCTCGCCCGTGAGCACCCAGCCGCCGAGCCCCGGGGTGCCGGGGCGGGCGGTGACGGTCGGGGCGAGGGCGGCGCCCTGGGTCTGCCGCAGGGACACCGCGCCGATCCAGTCACCGGATGCCATCAGGGGCAGGTAGCGCTCGCGCTGGCGGGGGCTGCCGAAGGCGCGCAGTGGCACGGTGGCGAGCACCGCGTGGACGCCGACGGCGAGGGCGAGGCCCGGGTCGCGGGCGCCTTCGCCGAGGCCTTCGAGGAGGGCACAGGTCTGGGTGGCGCTGAGGCCGCCGCCGCCGAGGGCGCGCGGGACCAGCGGTCCGGCGAGGCCGGGGCCGGGCCGGGCGCCGGCCAGTTCGGCGAAGAGGGCCGGGTCCCAGCGGTGGTCGCGGTCCCGCTCGGCCGCGGTCGGCCGCGCGACGCGCTCGGCCAGCTCGCGGGCCGCGGCGGCCGACGACGGATCGCCGGACCCCTGAGGGGCGGGCTTGAGTTCCAGTGGAACAACCATCGGAAGTTCTCTCCTTTCTACGGGCGGTGCTCAGTTCGGTAAGTGGTCGCTTCCCCCGGCACTGCGGGGTGCGTGCGCACGGTTCGACCGGTCCGTTCTCACGTGTCCATGGCTCCGTTCTCGGGTGGAGGGGGGTGCGGCGGTACGGGGCGGCACACCGTCGGGGGCGCTCGAACGACTCGCGGGGCAATGCCGCCGGCCTCCCGCCGCTCGGCGCGGATTTCGCGCGCCTATTCAGCGATACAGGTGCCCTCGGAGGCTGTCCAGGAAATTGTCGGCATGCCGACGAGAAGTCCGCACAGCTCACCGTCCATGACGTTCCATCACAGTCCTTGACAAGCTCCTGACATTGGCAGTGTTGTCCCTTCACAGCGCGATCGACCACCATATTCGTCGAGCGCACTGCGCATCGTCGCTCTTTCGGCCCTGCTCCATTCGTACATGCCGCATCGCGAGAATTCAGGCCGGAGCCGAGGTCAGCGCGAATGGGAACCCGGCTCCGGAAAAGGAGGGAACGCACATGGCACCAGCAGAGCACCTGAAGGAAGACGTGCCCCCGCAGGGGCTGCCCCACCTGTCCGACGCGACCTTGCGGGACTCCGCGCACATGGCAGGCGTCGAGTTCGGCCCCAAGGACGCCGCCCACATCGCCGACCTCCTGGTCCGCACCGGCGTCGAGCTGGTCGAGGTCGGGATGATCTCCGGCCCGTCGACCAAGGACGCCGACCTCATCCTCGCCACCCACGAGTCGGTGGGCCCGGAGCGCTCGCTGAGCCTGGTCGTGGTGCGGGACCGCCAGCAGGTGGTCACGGCGCTGGACGAGGCCAAGCGGCTCGGCGTGCGGTCCGTGATGTTCTCGATCCCGACCTCGGAGCAGCACGCGGCCCTCAAGCTGAGCTCCTCCAGCACCAAGTACCTGATCGCGGTGGCCCGGGCGGCGATCGTCGCGGCCAAGGAGCGCGGCTTCCACGTCACCTTCAGCGGTGAGGACGGTGCCCGCACGCCCAGGGAGCGGCTCGTCCCCTACGTCGAGGCGGGCTTCGCGGCCGGCGCCGACCGGTTCCGGCTGGCGGAGACCGTCGCCTACCTGTCGCCGTGGCAGATGGAGCGTCAGATCCGCAGCATCACCGAGATCGACGGCTCCGAGATCGAGATCCACTCGCACAACATGCTGGGCATGGCGGTCGCCAACTCGCTGGCCGCCTACCGCGCCGGGGCGAAGTGGATCTCCGCGACGGCCGGCGGCATCGGGGAGCGCGGCGGCAACGCCCCGCTGGCCGAGCTGCTCACCTCGCTGCGGGTGGTCTACGGCGACACCCGCTTCGACCTGAGCCACCTCACCGAGCTCACCAACGCCGCGCTGCGCGGCGCCCGGCTCGGCGACGCCTTCCAGTCCGGCCCCACGGCCCCGCACGCCTTCGCCTACGAGCTGCCCGGCCAGCTGACCCACCCCGAGGCCTACGAGACGCTGGCCCCGGAGATCGTCGGGAACTCCCGCGAGCTGCGGGTGCGCACCCGGCTGACCACACCGCTGGTCACCTGGGCGCTCGACGAGCTGGCCGAGTCGGTCGACGTCGCCGCCTTCACCTCCTGGCTGACCGTCCGTCAGGAGCGCGACGAACGCGACCTGCTGGACCGCGACGCGATCCGCAAGGCGGCCGTCGAGTTCCAGTCCGTCTGACCGGTCCCACCCCGGTCCGGCTTTCCACCACCACCGGATCCACATCCACCAGAGAACGACTACGGAGATGACAATGTCTGCTGGCACGTTGACCGGTCTGTGCCCCGAATGCGAGACCGATCTGACCACCCCGCCGATGGTGCAGGGCGAGACCATCGCCTGCCCCGAGTGCATGCTGACGCTCCGGGTGGAGGACGTCGTGGAGGGCCGGCTCAGCCTCCAGATGGTCGAGGTGCAGCTTCGCGATTGGGGTCAGTAAGCCCATGGAGCGAACTGTCGCCATCGTCGCCGACCGGGTCGGCTGGGAAGAGCGCCGGCTGATCGACGCGGCCGCGGGCCTGGGCCTGAGCGTCGAGTGGGTCAACGACGAGTCCCTCGCCCTGGGTGACCAGGAGTCGGCCTCGCTCGGGGGCTACGCCGCCGTGCTCGTCCGCAGCCGCAGCTACACGCGGGGCGGTCTGATCGCCACCGTCGCGGAGGCGGCCCGGATCCCCACCCTGAACACCGTCTCGGCCATCCAGGCCTGCGAGAACAAGCTGACGCTGCGCGCCCAGCTGCGTGCCGCCGGCGTGCCGGTGCCCGACTTCCGGCTCGTGCTGTCCCGCCGGGACTTCGAGAAGGCCCTGGCCGAACTGCCGCCGCCGGTCGTGCTGAAGCCGGTCTTCGGCGGCATGGGCAAGCGGGTCACCCTGCTGCGGGACGCGGACTCCGCGCACTCGGTCTACGACTACGTCGAGGACCTCGGGCACGGCTTCGAGCAGGCCTCGCTGATCGAGCCCTACCTGGCCGGCGGATCCTCATTGCGCTGCTTCGTGGTCGGCCGCGAGCTGGTCGCCATCGCCGAGTTCCACAGCGCGGGGACGGACTGGCGCAGCAACGCGGCGCTGGGCAACCGCAACCGCGCCGTCGACCTCGACCCCGAGGTGCAGAAGATCGTCGACGGGGTGCTGGACGTCCTCGGCGAGGGCATCTTCGGCATCGACCTCTTCGCGACGCCCGACGGCTACGTGGTCAACGAGGTCAACCACGCACCGGCCTTCCGGGCGGTCGCCTCGGCCACCGGGGTGGACATCGCCACGGCCATCGGCCGCTACGTACGGGAGGAGATCGGATGATCCGGGTCGGCATCATCGGGGCCTCCGGGCTCGCCGGCGGTGAACTGATCAGGCTGATCACCCAGCACCCCGAGCTGGAGCTGACCTTCCTCGGCGGCAACGCCAGCGCGGGGCGCCGCCCGGCCGAGCTCCACCCGGGCCTGCGGCTGGACCTCGGGCTGACCATCGAACCGGTCGGCACGGACCTCAGCGGCCGGTGCGACGTCGTCCTGCTCGCCACGCCCGCGACCGCCTCGGCGGAGCTGGCGGCGCGGCTGGCCGACGAGGTGCCCTGTGTCATCGACCTCAGCGGCGCCTTCCGGATCCAGACGCCGGCGCTGCACGACCGGTGGTACCCGGACGTGCACCGTGCCGACGGCCTGGCGGACCGGTTCGTCTACGGCGTCCCGGAGCTGGTCGGCGACCAGCTGCCCGGCGCCGCGCTGATCTCGCTGCCGGGCTGCTTCGCCACCGCGATCACCCTCGGGCTCGCCCCGCTGGTGATCGGCCTCGGCCTCAACCTGAGGACCGTGGTGGTGGACGGCAAGACCGGCTCCAGCGGCGGCGGCCTGTCCCTGCGGACGGCCGACCTGCACCCGCTGCGCAACGGCGCCATCGCGCCGTACGCACCGGCGGGGCACCGGCACGCGGCGGAGGTCAAGGACTTCCTGGAGCGCAGCAAGCCGGGCGGGATCGACTCGCTCAGCATGTCGGCGTACGGGGTGTCGCACGTGCGCGGCCTGATGGCCAGCACCTACGTCTTCACCGACGACGAGGTGGACGCGCGCAGCCTGCACCGCGCGTACCTGCGCTTCTACAAGCAGCGCCCGTTCGTGCGGGTCCGCCGGCACAACGAGACGCTGATCCCGGTGCCGGACCCGCAGGCCGTGCTGGGTTCGAACTTCTGCGACGTGTCGGTCCTGCACGACGAGGAGGCCGGGCGGATCGTCGTCCTGGCGGCGCTGGACAACATGGTCAAGGGCGCGGCGGGCCAGGCGATCCAGGCCCTCAACCTGCGCTTCGGCCTGCCCGAGGAGACCGGGCTGACCCAGCAGCCGGTGATGCCGGCATGACCGGGACGGCAGCCACCGACACCCCGACCGTCGTCAAGCTCGGCGGCAGCACGGTCGACGACCTCGCCGGCACCTGGTGGGACGACCTGGCCCGGTTCGGCCGGGACCGCCCGCTGGTCCTCGTGCACGGCTGGTCCAAGCCGCTGAAGAACCTCAGCCCCCGCTACCACGAGCCCTCGGCGATCCTGCGCGACCGGTACGGCAACCAGAGCCGGTGGACGACGCCCGAGGTCATCGAGGACATCAAGACCGTCAGTGCCGAGCTCGCCGAGGACGTCCTGCGACGCCTGGAGCAGCGCGGCATCACCGCCGAGCGGGTGCTCGGCAGCGACGGCCTGGTGACCGCCGGCGAGGGTGAGCGCTGGTGGTGGAAGGAGAAGCAGCTCGTCGAGCTGGAGAACCTCGTCGGCCCGATCACCGGGGTGGACCCGGCGGTGCTGAAGAACCTCAAGGCCGGCCACGCCTACCTCGTCACCCCGCTCGCGCGGGACGCGGCGGGCCGGGAGGTCAACACCGACGGCGACCGGGCCGCTGCCGCCGTCGCCGGCGGCATCGGGGCCGAACAGCTGGTCCTGGTCACCGATGTCGCGCACCTGCTGATCGACGATCAGCCGGTGCGCCGGATCACGGCGGAGGCCGCGGCCCGGTTCCGGGACAAGGGCGCCACCGGCGGCATGCGCAAGAAGCTGCGCGCCGCGGGGGAGGCCCTGGACCGGGGAGTGGACCGTGTCGTCATCGGCAGCGCACCCGTGACGGACCTGATCGCCGAGCGCACCGGAACCGTCATCACACGAGCGTGAGGAGCAGGGTACGTGGCGAAATCCCGTGTGCTAGTCGTCAACAACGGAACGCTGTCGCTGAAGCAGCTCCGCGGCCGCTTCGAGGAGCTGGGTTCGGAGACGGACGTCGTCCGAGCCGAGGAGGTGCCCGCCGACCTCGGTGGCCGCTACCAGGCGATCGTGCTGAGCGGTACCAAGGTGCGGGCCTATGACAGCGACTTCTACCGGCCGCTGATCGACCTCGTGACCCATGCCGACGTCCCGGTCTTCGGGATCTGCGGCGGCATGCAGATCATCGCCGTCGCGGCCGGCGGCCGGCTCGCCGAGGGGCCGCAGCGGGTGGGCGGCTACGAGGTGCAGGTCGACAAGGAGGAGCCGCTCTTCACCCATGTGAAGCCGACCGTGACGGTGTTCCACCGGCACACCCTCTACCTCCAGGAGGCGCCCGAGGGCTTCCGCTCGATCGGCCGCTCGGAGCACGCCCCGGTGGAGTTCATCCGCTCCGAGGACGGGCGGATCCACGGGGCCCAGGCACATCTGGAGTTCCGCGCCGACGGTCTGGAGATTCTGCGAGGCTTCGCACAGCTCTACCAGTGACGATCCGTCAGCAGGCGCGTACGGCCGAGCCGTCCGCGGCGGCCGGCGCGCCTGGCTGACGGACCGTCACACCATGAACCCATCTAGGTACCGAAGGAATGCGCACATGACTGTGGAAGAGACCCAGGCGCCGGCATTCGCCGTTCACCTCAACGGCAGCGGTGGTGCGATCAAGGGCTGGGTGGTCGTCGACTCCCTCGTCGACGGCCTGGCCATGGGCGGCACCCGGATGACCACCGGGGTCACCGAGGAGGAAGTGGCGGGCCTGGCCCGCGACATGACCGACAAGTTCACCCTCGCCGGGCTGCGCATCGGCGGCGCCAAGGCCGGCATCGTCTCCGACGGCACCGACCGCGAGGAGACCTTCCGGACCTTCGGCCGGACGGTGAAGCCGCTGCTGCACGGCGGCATCCACCTCGGCATCGACATGGGCGTCACCCCCGCGGACCGGGCGGTGTTCTTCGCGGAGGCCGGTTACGACCCGCGCTTCCGGCTGGGTGCCCCGGACATGCCGATCGACTGGCGCACCTACTACGAGCCGCTGATCGACTGCACCGGGCACGGTGTGGGGGTGGCCGCGGTCACCGCGCTGGAGGCCAGTGGCCGCACCGGGTCGGCCCGGGTCGTGGTGCAGGGCTTCGGTGCGGTGGGCCGTGCCGTCGCCCGGTTCCTGGAGGACCGCGGCCACACCGTGGTGGGCGTCGCCGACGTCCAGGGCACCATCAGCGCGGACCGGCTGCCGGTGGCCGACCTGGTCGCCATCACCGACGAGTTCGGCCGGATCGACCGCTCCCGCCTGCCGCAGGGCGTCACCCAGTCCGGCGAGCCGGACGCCTGGCTCGACGTCGACGCCGACCTGCTGATCCTGGCGGCGCAGAAGCACGCCATCAACGCCGACAACGCGCACCGGCTGCGCTCGCGCCTGGTGGTGGAGGGCGGCAACCTCGCCTCCAGCGCCGAGGGCAAGGCCAAGGTGCTGGCCGCGGGCGCCACCGTCGTCCCCGGCGTGATCGCCAACATCGGGGGCGCCGGCTCGGCGGCCCTCGCCGTCACCCGGGTCGTGCCGTTCCACCTGGAGGCGGAGGCCCGCAAGGCCTGGGTCTTCGACTGGGTCGGCGACCGGGTGCGGCAGAACACCCGCGACCTGCTGGAGATCGCCGCCGCCCGCGCCGGCGACCCGCTGCCCGAGCTGCTCGCCGCCCGCCGCAAGGAGCGCGGATGACCGCCGGCCCGTCCGTCGGCCCGGACCAGGCCCCGCCCCGGGGCAGCGCGGCCGAGTACCTGCGGCGCGGCTGGTGGCGCGAGGAGACCTTCCTCGACGACCTGCGCCGCCAGGCCCGGCTGCGGCCGCGCAAGCTCGCCGTCGCGGCCCGCCGGATCGGCGAGGCGCGCACGGACACCCTGGACTACTCCGAACTGGCGGTGCTGACCGACCGCTTCGCCCTGGCGCTGGTGGAACTCGGCGTCGAGCGCGGCGATTTCGTCGCCGTCCAGCTCCCCAACCGGTGGGAGACGGTGCCGCTGCTGTTCGCCTGCATCCGGGTCGGCGCGGTCATCTGCCCGATCGACCCGGTCTGCCAGGAGGAGGAGCTGCGGCACCGCCTGGAGCTCACCGGCGCCCGGGTCTGCATCACCGTCCCGGAGTGGAACGGCTACCCGCTGGCCGCCCACCTCACCGCGCTGAAGGCCGAACTTCCGCTGGAGCACGTGGTGGTGGTCGGCGGCCGGGACGCCGGGACGCTCTCCTTCGACGAGCACTTCGTCGGCGTCCCGTGGGAGGAGCAGCGCGCGGGCGAGCTGGACGGGCGCGAACTCACGCCCGACGAGCCGTTCGTGGTGCTCTTCACCTCGGGCACCACCGGGGTGTCCAAGGGCGTGCTGCACAGCCAGAACACCATCTACGCGGCCGTCCGGGGCTACGCCGACACCTTCCTGCTCGACGACAGCCTGGTCGCGGCCGTCACCACCCCGCTCGTCCACTACTCCGGCTTCGGCCAGGGCATCCTGACCGGCGTCATGCTCGGCGCCACCGTCGCCTTCCAGGACGTCCGGCGCAACTCCGCCCTGCTCGACCTGGTCGAGCGCTACGGCGCCACGCTGGTCTACGGTCCGCCGTCCACCCTGGCCGACATCGCCAGGTCCCAGCGGGAGGACCCGCGCGACGTCTCCACCCTGCGCCACGCCGTCACCGGCTCCGCGCCGGTGCTCCAGGAGCTGGTGGACGAGGTGCGCGAGACCCTCGGGGCCCGGACCTACTCGGTGTGGGGGATGTCCGAGTTCGGGCCGGTCACCATCACCCGGCTCGACTACAACCCGGACTGGGCGGCCAGCAGCAACGGCGGGCCGATCGACTCCATGGAGCTGCGCGTCGACGACCGCGACGACCCGGGCAAGCGCGCCCCGGTCGGCCGGCTGCGGGTGCGCGGCGCGGCGCAGGCCCTCGGGTACTACAAGCGCGAGGACGTGTTCGCCGCCGAGTTCAACGCCGAGGGCTGGTTCGACACCGGGGACTACGCGCGCGACGACGGCCGCGGCGGCATCCGCATCCTCGGCCGGGCCAAGGACGCCCTGATCCGCGACGACACCGTCGTCCCGATGACGGAACTCGAAGCGATCATCTCCCGGCACCCCGAGGTGACCGAGACCGCGCTGGTCGGGACCACCGGGCGCAGCGACGACCCGATCCTCGCGGTGGTCGTCACCGCCGGCGCGCAGCCGGGGCTGGAGGAGATCCACGCCGTGCTGCGCGAGGCCGGCCAGGACCCGCGCTTCTTCCCGGAGCGCGTGGTGGTCGTCGACGCCCTGCCGAAGACGCTCACCGGCAAGGTCCGCAAGGCCGAGTTGCGCCGCCGCTACGGCGGGCAGTGACCCACGCCGGATCGCCCCGGTCCCGCCCCGCCGACCACCAGCCCCCTCCGATCCCTGGAGCACACCCATGCCCGAGCCCGCGAAGGTGACCCTGTCGGCGACGCTGGCCGCCGACGAGGCCCTCGCCCGCAGACGCGCCGCCGGCGAACAGGTCCTGATCATGGCCAGCGGCGAGATCGGCCTGCCGGTCCACCCCGAGCTGAGAGCCCGGCTGGCGGCCGCCGCCGACCGGTCCACCTACGGCCCGGTGGCCGGCAGCCCGGAGCTGCGGTCGGCGGCGGCCGGCTACTGGCAGCGGCGCGGTCTGGCCGCCGACCCGGAGCTGGTCGTCGCCGGACCGGGCAGCAAGGCCCTGCTGTTCGCCCTGATCATGGCGGTCGGCGGCGACGTGGTGATCCCCCGGCCCAGCTGGGTCAGCTACGCCGCCCAGGCCGAGCTCGTCGGCGCCCGCGTCCTCAAGGTCCCCGTTCCGGCGGGGGAGGGCGGCGTACCGGACCCGGACCTGCTGCGCGAGACGGTCCTGGCGGCCCGCGCCGCCGGGCACGACCCGCGCTCCGTCGTCGTCACCCTGCCGGACAACCCCACCGGCGCCGTCGCCACGCCCGACACCGTCCGGCGGCTGGGCGAGGCGGCCCGGGAGCTGGACCTCGTCATCATCTCCGACGAGATCTACTGCGACCTGGTCTTCGACCCGGCCACCCCGGCGGTCTCCCCGGCCGCGTTCGCACCCGAGCGCACCGTGGTCACCACCGGGCTGACCAAGAACCTGGCGGTGGGCGGCTGGCGGACGGGCGTCGCCCTGCTGCCCGAGGGCGCCGCCGGGCGCCGGCTCCACGCCCGGCTGATCGCCATCGCCAGCCAGATCTGGTCCAGCCCGCCCGCCCCCGTCCAGGTGGCGGCCGCGTACGCCCTCGGCGAGCCGCCGGAGATCGTGGCGCACGTGGCGGCCTCGCGCCGGCTGCACGGGATCGTCGCCGCGGCGACGGCCGAGCGGTTCACCGCCGCCGGAGCGCTGCTGGCGCCGGTCCGCGCCACCTGCTACCTGTACCCGGACTTCGAGCCGCTGCGCGAGCGGCTCCGCTCCGTCCACGGGGTGCGCACCGGGACGGAGCTGGCCCGGCTGCTCACCGACCGCTACGGCGTCGGCGTGCTGGGCGCCGAGGCCTTCGGGGAGGCCGCCGAGCCACTGCGGCTGCGCGCGGCCACCAGCCGGTTCTACGGCGAGACGGCGGAGCGGCAGCACGCCGCCCTGGAGGCCGCCGACCCGCTCGGGCTGCCGTGGATCCGGGCCGCCATCGACCGGGTCGACGAGGTCCTGACGGACCTCACCGCCCCGTCCACCACCCGGCTCCTGCCGGGCCGACCGCACCAACGAGCCTAGGAGGACCACCGAGATGTCCGTACTTTTCGAATGCGAATACCAGGGTGAGCGGTACGTGGGCTTCGAGAAGCCCGTACCCGGGCAGGCTCTGACGCTGTACCGGGTGAACGACGGCCGGCTGCAGGCCGAGTTCATCGCCGCCGAGACCGCCGAGGACGTCGTCGCCGCGATCAAGGCCGAGGTCACCCCGATCACCGTCGAGGGCGGCGAGGAGCAGGTGAAGTACCTGCCGCCGCTGCTGCCCGAGGCCAGCGGGAACGCCCTGTTGAGCGGTTTCATGCGGACCCACAAGTCGAAGTTCGAGGGCGAGCCGGGCGAGGACGAGGAGTTCGTCGCGCCGAACTGGTTCTTCAAGGGCTTCGGTTCCTGGCTGCGGCTGCCCGGCGAGACCCTGGTCGTCCCGGAGAAGTCGGTGGCGCTGATCGAGGAGCCGGAGCTGGCCCTCGTCTACGTCAACGACGACGCGGGCAACCCGCGGTACGTCGGCTACACCTTCGGCAACGACCTGTGCGACATCGGCCTGCACATCCAGAACCCGGGCTGGAACCCGTACTGCAAGCTGTGCGACACCTCGATCACCCCGTGGCTGTTCCTCGGGGAGCCGCCGGCCTCGGTGACCGGCCGGGTCGTCATCGAGCGGGACGGCGTCCCCGCCTGGGAGGGCCCGTTCGACTGCGGCGAGGACGCCCTGTACTTCAAGATCCAGGACATGGTGGACAACCTGTTCGAGTACCCGGCGCTGCGCCGCCCGGGTCTGGTCAACTACGTCCTGCTCGGCGCCGACAAGGCGAGCTTCCACGACGGTTTCCGGATCGCCCACGGCGACCGCATCACCATCGACTTCAAGAGCCACGGCGTGGTGCTGGACAACGAGGTGACGTTCACTCAGTCCAACTACCCGGCCTAGTCGTTCGGGGCTCGCCGCCGTTGGCCGGTTCCCGCCCTTCTGGCCCGATCCGCCTGCCCGGTGGGGTTGTCCGCCCCGCCGGGCAGGCGGGTTCCTGCGGAGCGTCCACCATGTGAGACGGTCTCGCCGCCGCATCGGAAGCCCCGCGGCCACCCCCGCGGCCGACTGCCCGGAGAGTCGCTCCGGGCCCGTGAGCTGCACGTTTGATGGTGCGTCAACTCTGTTCAACGCCAGGCCGAGTGCCGTCAACCGGGCTCGCCGCACCCGCTACTTCCGCCGGAACATAAATAAGTCCATCATCTCTGCGGGAAACGGGATGACCGGGCGGTCGGCGGTTGTTGCGGCTGGCAGCGCGCTGCGTGGGGGCCGGGGGGCTTTGGCGTGCGACGAACCGGCACGCGACGAACCGCTCTCCGCCCGAAGTCGGCTCACCCCGTACCGCAGCAGCGTCCTGAATCCGCATTCGTATGAGAGTTCGAGGTATCAAGCATGGCAACCTCCCAGACCGGGCTGTCGGCAAGCTCCCCTCCGGACACACCCTCCGCGGAGGAGAGCCGGAAGCTCCCGATGTCCCCCCTGCTGGCCCTGGCCACGGCCGCCTTCGTGATGGTGCTGACCGAGGCGCTGCCCGCCGGCGTGCTGCCCGAGATGGCGCGCGACCTCTCGGTCAGCGAGTCCGCGGCGGGGCAGGCGCTGACGATCTACGCGATCGCCACCGGCGTCTCGGCCATCCCGCTCGCCGCCGCCACGGCCGGCTGGCGCCGCAAGCAGCTGGTCCTGGTGGCGGTGGTGGCCTTCATCCTCGCCAACACGGTCACCGCCATCTCGTCGAGCTACGTCCTGACCATGGGGTTCCGTCTCGTCGCCGGTGTGGCCGCGGCCGCCGTCTGGGGTGAACTCGTGGTGTACGCGCGCCGGCTGGCGCCGCCGCACCTGGTCGGCCGGGCCATCGCGATCACCATGATCGGCATCCCGCTCGCCCTGTCGCTGGGCATCCCGGCCGGCACCTTCCTCGGCAAGGTCTTCGGCTGGCGCCTGACCTTCGGTCTGATCACCGCCGTCACCGTGCTGCTGCTGCTCTGGATCATCGCGTCCGTGCCCGACCACCCGGGGCAGAAGGCCGAGCACCGCGAGCCGATCCTCCAGGCCCTGCGCCTGCCCGGGGTGTCGATCATCCTGGTCGTGGTCGCCGCGTACGTGCTCGCCCACAACACCTTCTACACGTACATCGCCTCGTTCCTCGACGAGAACAAACTGGGGGACAACCGCGACACCGTCCTCCTGGTCTTCGGCCTCGCCTCGATGCTGAGCATCTGGATCACCGGTACGCTGATCGACCGCTACCTTCGCGAACTGACCATCGCCAGCTGCGTCCTGTTCACCGTGGCGGCGGTCTTCCTCGCGCTGACGCCGGGCAGCCCGGTGGCCGTCTACGGGGCGATGGTGCTGTGGGGCCTCGGCTGGGGCGGCCTGGCCACCCTGCTGCAGACCGCCGTCACCAACACGGGCGGCAGCCGCGGCCAGGCCCTGCTGGTCACGGTCTGGAACTCGTTCATGGCCGGTGGCGGCGTGGCCGGCGGGGTGCTGCTCTCGGCGGCCGGCCCGGGCTCGTTCCCGTGGACCGTGCTGGTGCTGGTGATCCCGCTGATCGCCCTCGTGTTCGCCGCCCGTACGCACGCCTTCCCGGCGAAGCGCGCGGAAGCGGTCTGATTCTCCCGGCAGATGGCAGTGGCTCCCGCCCTCGGGCGGGAGCCACTGCCATCTGCCGAACCGCTCGGTCGGTGCGCCCGGGTTCGCTCTTCGCCGGGGCTCCGCGCGCCGGTCGTCGGCCTGTCAACCGCCGGGGAAACGGTAGATGACGATCAGTCGGCCGGCCGGCGGCGCGCCTCGGGGGTGGGCCCGTGGGCTGCTGTCCGTGCGAGGTCGGTTCGTTCCCGCGCTGCGCGGGGTCGTTCGAGGAGGGTGTCGTGCGCGCCGGGGTGCCGTTCGCGCGGGGCGCTCCGGGCGGGTGCCGTCGTGTCGGTGCGGTCCTTCCGGGGCGGGCCCGTGGCCGGCCGTCAGCCGTGGCCGATGCGGTAGCCGATCCCGCGGACGGTGATGACCCAGGTGCTCGCGCCGAGCTTCGCGCGAAGGTTGCGCACATGCGTGTCGATGGTCCGGCTGGAGTCCACCCAGTCGGTGTCCCAGACCCGGGCCATCAGATCCTTGCGTGACATGACGTGGCCCTGGTTCGAGGCCAGGATGTGCAGCAGCTCGAACTCCTTGGCGGTGAGGCTCACCCGCTCGCCGTGCAGGCGGACTTCACGGGTCCTTTCGTCGACGTGGAGCGGGCCGATGGATAATATCCGGACCGGGGCCGGTCTGGGGCGGGCGCGGCGGAGCACGGCTTCGATACGGGCCGTCATCTCCCTGGGGCCGCACGAGCGGACGACGCAGTCGTCCGCGCCGGCCTGCAGGGCGAGCACCCGGTCGAGTTCGGTGTCGCGGCCGGTGAGAGTGATAATGGGCTTGTCTCCACTCGCTCGTATCGAACGGCAGACTTCCAGGCCGTCGATGTCGGGAAGATCGAGATCGAGCAGGATCATGTCCGAGTGCTCATGTGTTCTCAGCACTTCCGCGCCGGTTCCGGCAAGTCTCGTGCAGTACCCCTGTCGTCGGAGGTCATGAGCCCTTCCTTCGGCGGCGTCGTGGTCGCCGGCGACCACGAGCACCCGGATCGCCTGCGGCTCGGAGGCCTTCTCGGTCCGTCGGTACGGGATCGACACCACGGCCCGGGGCTGACCTGGTAGTTCGGTTCGAGAGGTTGTCGCCAGAGTCATAAAGTCCCCCCTGTACACCAGTTCTACACAGGATGCACCACGGGGAGGCGGCCCCGCTACAAAAATAGTGGCATTCTTTTTTTACGCCTATGGTGCGGGTGTATGAACGCCACATCTGACAGGAGCATGATGATGCAAGAGAGGGCGGCCCGGACGCGACAGAACCTGGTCAGCGCGGCCGCTGGCGAGTTCGACCGCGACGGATACGCGGGGGCGTCCCTGGCGCGGATCGCCAGGTCGGCCGGAATCACCACCGGAGCCCTGACGTTCCACTTCCAGAGCAAGGAGGAGATGGCCGCGGTGGTCAGGACGCAGGGCCACGCCGTGACCCAGGCCGTCGTGGGCCAGGTGACGGCGCGGAGCGAACCCCCGGTCCAGTCGGTCATCTCGCTGACCCTGGCGCTGGCCGATCTGCTGGAGCGGGAGGCCGTGGTGCGCGCCGCGGCCCGGCTCGCCCGGGAGCAACCCGGGGAGCCGGACTGGTCGACGACCTGGGCGCCGGTGATCCACGAGCGCCTACAGGCGACGCACGAAGCCGAGTTGGGCCCGTACGGGGACCGGAGCACCCTCGCCACCCTGGCCGGGTACCTGGTCACCGGAGCGGAGTCCTGCATCCGGCAGCGGGCCTGCCGGAAGGAACCCCTGGACGGGCAGTCCGTGGAGCACATCAGCCGCATCTGGGACCTCCTCAGTTGCGGCGAGCGGTGCCTGACTTGAGCCCACCGGCGAGAGTCACCCCGCCGGGCCCGACCCCCGGCTCCGCCGGCCCCGTCAGACGGCGCTGCAGCCGCCGTCGACGGGGACGGCACCACCGGTGACGAACGAGGCCTGGTCGCTCAGCAGCCAGGCCGCCGCGCGCGCCACCTCGACGGGTTCGGCGAGCCGGGGCTGGATGGATCTGCCCACCGCGACCTGCTCCAACTGCGGGACCTGGCGCATGGCGTCCTCGATCAGCTCGGTGCGGGTGGTCCCGACGACCAGCGCGTTGACCCGGATCCCGCGCGCCCCGTACTCGGCCGCCGCGGCCCGGCTCAGGCCGAGCACGGCGTGCTTGGCCGCGACGTAGGGGGAGACCGCTCCGGTGGCGAACAGGCTCGCGATGCTGGCGGTGTTGACGATCGAGCCGCCCGACTCCTGGCCGAGCATCACCGGCACCTGGTGCTTGAGGCAGTTCCACACACCGCGTACGTTGACGTCCATGATCCGGTCGTAGACCGCGTCGTCCGTCTCGTGCAGCTGTGAGCCGATCGCCCCCCAGCCGGCGTTGTTGAAGGCGCCGTCCAGGCCGCCGAAGGCCGCCACGGCGGTGGCGACGACCCGTTCGACGTCGGCCGTCGCCGTCACGTCCCCCGGGGCCACCTCGGCCCGGCCGCCCGCGGAGCGGATCTCCTCGGCGAGCCGGTCGAGCAGTTCCTTGCGCCGGGCCGTCAGCACCACGGCCGCGCCCTCGGCGGCGAACAGCCGGGCGGCGGCCGCGCCTATCCCGCTGGACGCCCCGGTGATCATGACGGTCCTGCCCTGCAACAGCCCCTGACGGTGCTCCATGTGCTTCGCCCCCCTGCCCGCGGCGCCGACCGGCCCGCGAGCCGGTCTCGGTGTCGTCGAACTCGGATGTCGATCATTGTCCCGGGCCCGCGGGGGGCGGCACCAGTCGGGACGGTCGACCGTCCGGGGAGCGGACCGGCACGGGGCGGTCCCCGGCCGTCGGCGCTACTCGGGCCGGCCGCGGCACTCCGAGAGCTCGATTCGCTTCGCGGTGGCGGGGGTTGCGACGGCCGGCAGCAGCAGCTGCCAGAACTCCACGACGCGCTCCGGGAGATCGGCGCGCCGGGTCTCGATGAACGAGTGCATCTGGGCCCCCGTACACGCGTAGACCACCAGGCGGGAGAGCGCCTGGACGTCGGTGCCGGCCCGCAGTTCCCGCCGGCGCTGGGCGACCAGGAGGTCGTCCATGATGATCTCGGCCCACTGGCGGTGGGAGTTCTCGTCCGGGGAGTTGAACTGCTCCTGCTCCCAGACCAGTCGGGCCCCGGCCTGGAGGATGGGGTTGTCGAGCAGCTGGCAGGCCCAGGTGAGGGACACGTCGACGACGCGCTGCAGCCCCTCCGAGGGGCGGGGGGTCACCACCCACTCGGGCTGGCGGAAGACGATCTCCCGGGCCAGCTCGCTCTTGTTGCGGAAGTGGAAGTACACCGCACCCAGGGTCAGGCCGGCCTCGTCGGCGATCTTGACGACGCTGGTTCCGGAGAAGCCCTGCTCCCCGAAGAGCTTCGCGGCGGCCTGGATCAGGGCGGCCCGCGTCCGCTCGGCCCGCTCCTGTTTCACTGGGCGTCCCACCATACGACTGCACCTCATGTTGCTTGATAAAGAAGAGTATTCTTCATTTTATAGGCTGGGGGGACGATTGCACCGCTCCCGTCCCCCGCCACACTGACTCCGGGGGGAGACGGCTCATCATGGAGTCGCGTCCAACGATCGTTCAGCACACGGCGGCCACGCGCACCCGGCCGACGGTCCCGCCGGAGATGCCGGCCCTGGTCGGCAAGTCCGTGGCGGGCGAAGCGCTCGTCACCGACTGGGGCGACGTCTCCGGCGCCACCCAGTGGGTCACCGTCCACTGGCCGCACGACCACCCCTTCTACACCGAGGGCGGCCGCTACAGCCCCCTGCTGTTCACCGAGAGCGCCCGCCAGGCGCTCACCGTGCTGAGCCACGCCGTCCACGGCGTCCCGCTCGGACACCGCTTCGGCATGGAGCGTATCCGAACCTCCGTCAACTCGGACGAGCTGTACACCACTTCCGGCCCGCCCGAGGTCGACCTGCTGATCACCCACACCTCGGTGACCAGGCGGCGGCTCGGCTCCGCCCACCTGGTCTCCCAGGTCGAGGCCCGGCGCGGGGGGCGCCACCTCGGCACCGCCGAACTCCACTACACCAGCCACCCGCCCGCCCTCTACGACCGCCTGCGCGGCCGCTACGCCGACGCGGCCCAGGCCTTCGCCCGGGCGCTCCCGCTCCCCCCGCCGGCCCCCACCGCCGTGGTCGGCCGCCTGCACGAGCGGGACGTCGTCATCTCACCGGCGGGCGCGCCGGACCACTGGCAGCTCCGTACGGACACCGGCCACCGCGTCCTCTTCGACCACCCGCACGACCACGTCCCCGGCATGGTCCTCCTGGAGGCCGCCGTCCAGGCGACCCGGGCCACCCTGCCCCACCCCGCCGTCCCGGTCGCCTTCGACAGCACCTTCCTGCGCTACGTCGAGTTCGACCAGCCCTGCCTCCTGACCACCACCCCCGCACCCCCCACCCCCGACGGCCACCCCCGCACCCACATCCGAGCCACCCAGTCCGGCACCCCCGTCTTCACCACCACCCTCACCACCGAGCCCCACCCGGCCTGACCCACCTGGCCGGGGCGGCGGGGGAGGGCGGCGGGCGGGCCCGGCTCCGGTGATGTCCGTCACGGGCTGGAGCGGGGGAGGAGGGCGCCGGTCGGTGGCAGCCGTGGTGCGCGAGCTGCTCGCGGCCCACGGCCGGGACGGGTGGACTCCGCGGAAGGTCGCGCACGACCGGCCGCCGTACGAGGGCCTGTTGCCCGCTCCGGCGCGAGGGTTCGATATGGCCATGACGATCACCGGGCTCGGACGAACGAGCGAGGCGTGCCCTTCGAAACCCCGGGCGGGGAAAGTGCTGTTCGGGTGGGTCCGGCTGAGAGGCCAAAATGGCTCAAAGCTAGCATGTGGGCATTCGCCTAGCTCGAAAGATGGACCTGTGACTGTCAACGAAGACGTGTTCACTAACTGGATGAACCGCGAGGAGATCGCGGAGTCGATGATCCCGATCATCGGGAGGCTGCAGCGTGAGCGGGACGTCACCGTTCTGCTGCACAGCCGTTCCCTGGTGAACAAGTCGGTGGTCAGCATTCTGAAGACTCACCGGTTCGCCCGCCAGATAGCCGGGGCGGAGCTCTCGGTCACCGAGACGCTGCCGTTCCTGCACGCGCTCACCGCGCTGGATCTCGGCCCCTCCCAGATCGACATCGGCATGCTCGCCGCGACGTACAAGGCCGATGACCGCGGTCTGTCGGTGGCGGAGTTCACCGCGGAGGCGGTGGCCGGTGCCACGGGTGCCAACAAGCTGGAGCGTCGCGGGTCGCGCGATGTCGTGCTGTACGGGTTCGGCCGGATCGGCCGGCTGCTGGCCCGCCTGCTGATCGAGAAGGCCGGGTCGGGCAACGGCCTGCGGCTGCGTGCCATCGTCGTCCGCAAGGGCGCGGGCGACGACCTGGTGAAGCGCGCCTCGCTGCTGCGGCGCGACTCGATCCACGGCCAGTTCAACGGCACGATCACCGTCGACGAGGCGAACAACAAGATCATCGCCAATGGTCACGAGATCACGGTGATCTACTCCGACGACCCGACCACGGTGGACTACACCGCGTACGGGATCAAGGACGCGATCCTGATCGACAACACCGGCCGGTGGCGGGACCGCGAGGGGCTCTCGAAGCACCTGCGCCCCGGGATCGAGAAGGTCGTCCTGACCGCGCCGGGCAAGGGCGACGTCCCGAACATCGTGCACGGCGTGAACCACGACATGATCAAGCCGGACGAGCAGATCCTGTCCTGCGCCTCCTGCACCACCAACGCGATCGTCCCGCCGCTGAAGGCGATGGCGGACGAGTACGGCGTGCTGCGCGGCCACGTGGAGACCGTCCACTCGTTCACCAACGACCAGAACCTGCTGGACAACTACCACAGCTCGGACCGCCGCGGCCGTTCGGCACCGCTGAACATGGTGATCACCGAGACCGGTGCCGCCTCCGCCGTCGCGAAGGCGCTGCCGGACCTCGACGCGAAGATCACCGGCAGCTCGATCCGGGTGCCGGTGCCGGACGTCTCGATCGCGATCCTCAGCCTGCGGCTCGGTCGCGAGACCACCCGCGAGGAGGTCCTCGACTACCTCCGGGAGGTGTCGCTGACCTCGCCGCTGAAGCGCCAGATCGACTTCGTCACCGCTCCCGACGCGGTGTCCAGCGACTTCATCGGCTCGCGCCACGCCTCGATCGTGGACGCCGGCCCCACCATGGTGGACGGGGACAACGCGATCCTCTACCTGTGGTACGACAACGAGTTCGGCTACTCCTGCCAGGTGATCCGGGTCGTCCAGTACGTCTCAGGCGTGGAGTACCCGACCTTCCCGGCCCCGGCGCTCTGAGCCGGATGCTCTGAGCCGGGTGCTCTGAGCCGGGTGCGCTGACCCCGGCCCGAAGGCCTGACGGCCGGGCGCCCGCCCATGCGGCACGGGGGCCCGCTCCACCACCGGTGGAGCGGGCCCCCGTCGCCGTACCGGGGCCCGGGCGAGGGTCAGGCGCGGCCGGCCGCCTTCTGGGTGCGGCGGGCCAGGGAGTCGACGACCACGGCGGCCAGCAGCACCGCACCGGTGATCATGAACTGGATGGCGTTGCTCAGGCCCTCGATGTTCATGCCGGACTGGATCGAGCCGATCACCAGGGCACCGAGCAGGGCCGACCAGGTCTTGCCGCGGCCGCCGAAGAGGCTGGTGCCGCCGATGACGGCCGCCGCGATGGCGTTCATCAGCAGGTTGCCGCCGCCGGAGGTCTGGCTGGCGGACTGGATCTGGGCGGCCAGGAAGAGACCGCCGATGCCCGCCATGGTGGAGCAGATGATGAAGACGCTGATCCGGATCCACGAGATGTTGATACCGGCGCGGCGCGCGCCCTCGATGTTGCCGCCGAGCGCGAAGATCTGCCGTCCGTAGGTGGTGCGGCGCAGGACGAAGTCCAGCACCACGATGAAGATCAGGAAGATCAGCAGGGCCAGCGGCAGCCCCTTGTACTGGTTCAGGGTGTACGCGGCGAGGAACGAGACGACGGCCAGGGCCACCGTGCGCAGGACCAGGTCGGCCATCGGCCGGTACGGCACGCCGGCCGCCCGGCGCCGTCTCGCGTCGGCCAGCGAGGCGCCGACGAACAGCAGGACGCCGATCGCGGCGGCGCCGTAGGCGGCGAGCTGCTGGCTGTAGATGGTGCTGTAGAGACGGGAGACGATGTCCTTGCCGGAGAGGTTGACGGTGCCGCTGGCGCCGAGGATCTGCAGCATCGCGCCGTTCCAGCCGAGGTTGCCCGCGAGGGTGACGACGAAGGCCGGCACGCCGACCTTGGCGAAGAACACGCCCTGGATCAGGCCGACGACCGCGCCGCCGAGGATGGCGGAGAGCAGTGCCACCCACTGGTTGACGCCGTGGGTGACATTGAGGACGGCGAAGATCGCCGCGCACAGGCCGCTGACCGAGCCCACCGACAGGTCGATCTCGCCGAGCAGCAGCACGAAGACCACACCGATGGCGATCATGCCGGTACCGACGATCTGCTGCGACAGGTTGGAGAGGTTCTGGGCGGAGAGGAAGGTGCTGTCCAGGCTGCCGAAGACGGCCCAGATCACGATCAGTGCCAGGACGACCGGCAGCGAGCCGAGTTCGCCGCTGCTCACCCGCCGGCGGAACTCCCCGAGGTAGCCCTTGATGCCCTCCTGGCGCACGATGAGCCGCGGGTCCACGACCGGAGTCGCCGAGGGCGCCACGGGGACCGGCGCGTTGACGCCGCCCTTGGGCATGCTGTCCTCGGGCAGGTGGTGGCGGCGGCCGTCGTCGCCGCCCGGGATGTGGTCGCTCATGGGGTGCCCTCCGTGCCGCGGGCCTGTCGGCGGGTCACCGCGTTGTCCGTGGCCCCGGTGATGGCCGAGATGATCTGTTCCTGGTTGGTGGAGCGCCGGTCGAAGACGCCGTTGTTGCGGCCGAGCCGCAGGACCGCCACGGTGTCCGCGACCGCCATCACGTCCGCCATGTTGTGGCTGATCAGGATCACACCGAGGCCTCGCTCGCGGAGGCGTTCGACGAGGTCGAGGACCTGGGCGGTCTGCTCGACGCCGAGGGCGGCGGTCGGCTCGTCCAGCATCACGACCCTGGGCGAGCCGATCAGCGCGCGGGCGATCGCGACCACCTGGCGCTGGCCGCCGGAGAGCGAGGCGATCGGGATCCGCACGCTGGGGATGCGGATGGACAGCGTGTCCAGCAGCTCGCGCGAGCGCTTCTCCATCTCGACCTCGTCGAGGACGGCGAAGCGCTTGATCTCGCGGCCCAGGAAGAGGTTCCCGACGACGTCGAGGTTGTCGCAGAGCGCGAGGTCCTGGTAGACGGTGGCCACGCCGAGGTGCTGGGCGTCCTGGGGGCGGTGGATGGAGACCGGACGGCCCTGCCACTCGATGACGCCCTCGTCCGGCTGGTGCACCCCGGCGATCGCCTTGACCAGGGTGGACTTGCCGGCGCCGTTGTCCCCGACCAGCGCCAGTACCTCGCCGGTGTGCACCTCCAGCTCGATGTCGGTGAGCGCCTGTACGGCGCCGAACCGTTTGGAGACCCCGCGCAGGGCCAGTACGGTCTCACCTGCCACAGTGACCAACTCCCTTGCCCCGCCTCCGGGGGGAGGCGGGGCGTCTTCGGCTTCGGGTGCTTCTTCGGGGTGCTGCCGGTCCGGTACTGCCGGTCCGGTGCCGCACGCGACCGGGGCCGGGCCGGGGCCGCTCCGGGGAGCGGAGCCCGGGGCCCGGCGCCGCTACGAGAGGCCGGCCTCGGCGCAGGCGGCGGCGTAGTCGGGCGTGCAGATCTGCGCGACGGTGTAGAGGCCGTCGGCGACCACGGTGGTCTTGATGTTGTCCTTGGTCAGCACCACCGGGGTGATCAGGTCGGCCGGGACCTTGTTGCCGCTGCCGTTGGTCACCGTGGTCGGCACCAGGTCGGGGGCCGGGCTCGAACCCTGGGCGAAGGCCACCGCCATCCGCGCGGCCGCGTCGGTCTCCGGCTTGAACGGCTTGTAGATCGACATGGTCTGGGTGTTGACCAGGATCCGCTGCACCGCGTCCAGCTGGGCGTCCTGGCCGGTCAGCGGCACGCTGAGGTTCGCCGCCTTCAGTGCGGTCGCGATACCGGCGGCCATGCCGTCGTTGGCCGAGTAGACGCCGACGACGTTGGGCGCGCCGATCGCGGTGATCGCGGCGGCGGCCTCCTGGTTGGCGTTGTTCGGGTCCCAGTTCGGCGTGTCGTACTCCTTGCCGATCTTGAGCTTCCCGTCGATCGCGCTGTGCGCGCCGGCCTTGAAGTCGGCCGCGTTGGGGTCGGTCGGCGAGCCGTTGATCATGATGATCGACCCGGCGTTCGCCTTGTCGCCGACGGCCGCCACCAGGGCCTGGCCCTGCAGCTCGCCGACCTTCTTGTTGTCGAAGGACACGTACGCGTCGACCGGACCCTGCGCCAGGCGGTCGTACGCGACGACCTTCACGCCCGCGTCGTGCGCCTTCTGGACGGAGGACTGGATCGACTTGGAGTCCACCGCGTCCAGGATCAGCACCTGGTCGCCCTTGGTCAGCGCGGTGTCCACCTGGGTCTGCTGGGTGGTCGCGTTCTCGTTGGCGTTGTAGTAGTCGATCTGCGCGTTCGGCGCGAGTTCCTTGATCTTCTGCTCGATCAGCGGGCGGTCGAACTGCTCGTACCGGGTCGTCTTGGTCTCCGGCAGCAGCAGCCCGATCTTGATCGCTCCTCCTGCGGTGCCGCTCGCGCTGCCCGAGGACGTGGTGCCGGTCGACTGCTTGGCGCTGCCGCACGACGCCAGGCCCATGCCGACGGTTACCACTGCGGTCACCGCGACGATGCGGCGAAGCCCGATGTACATGAGGATGCCTCTCCGGTTGAGTCCACCCCCGCCTCCGAGTCTGGGAACACCGGGGCGCCGGCACGATCCGGACTGCGCCGAACGAGTGCGACGCACCGCCGTTCGGGGGAGGGGGCGGCCGTCCGACCCGGGGGAGCGAGGGGGTCAGGAGGGGGAGGAGTGGCGCCCGAGGTGACGGGTGGGTGGCCGGCGGGAGGCGATCAGGGGTCGCGACGGGGGCGGCGCGCAGTCACGCAGGCGTCGGGGCGGGGGATCGGCGAGGGCCCGGAGGCGTCCTGGCGGGGAGCGGACGGCTGCGCCCGACGGGACCCCGGGGTGGGCGGGGCGCCGCCGTCACCGCTGTGACCTGCCGTTTTCCTCCGCATCCGGCCGCAGTGGCCGGGTGATCGCGGCCCGGGGCGGGTGCCACCGGCGGGCGTCCCAGCTCTCGGACGGCCGCCCGAATGGTCTATACCAATGAGGTACTGTGACCGCGGAGCTGTCAGAAACGCGGCTGTGGGGGCCTCATGACTGTCCAACACCTTCCTCAACCTCCTTCCGATCAGGAGCTGTACTGGTATTTCGGACCACAACGCCGCTGGGTGCTGGTGCTGACCTCGCTGGCCTTCGTCTTCACCGCGGCGACCATGTTCACCTTCTCGCTGCGGACCCCGGCCCTCTGGGGCTTCCTCGCCGTCCTCGCGCTCAACGTCGTCGCGCTCGGGCTCTCCTCGGTCAACAGCCTCCGCCAGCGGCGGCTGACCAGGCAGTCGCACGAAGTCCTGGTGCACGCCTGGAACCCCGGTGAGCTGCCGACCGTCGACCTCTACCTGCCGACCTGCGGCGAACCGCTCGACGTCCTGGATAACGCCTACCGCGCGGTGCGGCGGCTCGACTGGCCGGGTGCGCTGACCGTCTGGGTGCTCGACGACGCCGACCGCGCCGAGGTCGCCGACCTGGCGGCCGCGCACGGCTACGAGTACGTCGTGCGGCCCGACCGAGGGCACCTCAAGAAGGCGGGCAACCTCAACCACGCGCTCACCCTGAGCCGCGCCGAGTACATCGCCATCCTGGACGCCGACTTCGCGCCCAGGCCGGACTTCCTGCGCCACCTCGTGCCGTACTTCGCGGACGCCCGGATCGGCATCGTGCAGAGCCCGCAGTGCTTCGACACCGACGAGACGATGGACTGGATCCAGCGTGCCGCCGGCTCGGCGCAGGAGTGGTTCTTCCGCTGGATCCAGCCCTCCCGGGACGCCAGCGACGCGGCGATCTGCTGCGGCAGCAACGCGGTCTACCGGCGCACGGCGATCGACGCGGCCGGCGGCTTCGCCCGGCTCGACCACAGCGAGGACCTCTTCACCGGCCTCGGCCTGTACGAGCAGGGGTACCGGACGCTGTACGTCCCGGTGCTGGTCGCCAAGGGCACCTCGCCCGACAACCTCGCCTCCTACGTCAACCAGCAGTACCGCTGGGCGATGGGCAACCTGCACCTGCTCGGCTCGCCCGTGCTCAAGCGGATCCGGGCGCCCTGGCGGATGCGGCTCTGCTTCTACGAGGGCGTCGTCGGCTACCTGGCCGCCGCCGTGAACCTCTTCGTGGCACCGCTGCCGCCGCTGGTGATGATGTTCTGGTACCCGGACCAGATCCGGCCCTGGCACGTCCTGCCGCTGCTCGCGCCGCTCTGGCTCTGGCACGTCCTGCTGCCCCGGATCAGCCGGACCCGCTGGCGGATCGAGGTGATCCGCTCCAACGTGCTGATGAGCGTGGCCGCCGGCGCCGCCTTCTGGCACACCCTGCGCGGCCGCAGCGCGGCCTGGGTGCCCACCGGCGCCGGCCGGGCGAAGCCGGGCGGCCTGGCCCGCCAGGTGGTCCTGGTCTCGCTCGGGTGGCTCTGCGCCTCCGTCGGCGCGGCCGCCGCGGGCCTCTCGCTCGCGGTCGCCCGCAACGGCTGGGAGCCCAACTGGGGCCTCGGCCTCTACCTGGCCGTGCAGTGCCAGATCGGCCTCCCGCTGATCCGCGACCTGGTCGGCGAGCTGCGCCCGGCCGGCGGGCAGCGCGCGGCCGACCCGGACCGCCCCGGCGCCCCGCGCCGGCTGCTGTCCCGGCGCGCGGCCCGGACGGGCATGCTGCCGCGGCGCTGGCCCGAAGCGCTGGCCGCCACCGCCACCCTCGTGCTCACCGCCCTGCTCGCCTCCGGCTGGGTCCGCCCGATGCTGCCCTGGCTGGGTTGAAAGGTCGTCACACCGATGTCACCGACCACACCGATGTCACCGACCCCGACCACACCGACCACCTCAATGTCATCGAACACACCTGTGCCACCGATCGCGGATCCGGAGCTCCTGCCGGGTACCTACACCATCCCCGGGCCGCCGCGCGGCGGCTCCGGCTCCCGGGGCTCCGGCGCGCGGGCGTCCGGCAGCCCGGGACCTGCGCCCCGCCCGGCCGGCTTCCGCCCCGACATCGAGGGCCTGCGCGCGGTCGCGGTCCTCGCGGTGCTCGCCTTCCACGCCTCCGTACCCGGCCTGGCCGGCGGGTTCGTCGGCGTCGACGTCTTCCTCGTCGTCTCCGGCTACCTGATCACCGGACTGCTGGTGCGCGAGGCCGTCACCACCGGCCGGGTCCGGCTGGGGGAGTTCTTCTCCCGCCGGGCGCGCCGGCTGCTGCCCTCGGCCGCCGTGGTGCTCGGCGCGGTCGCGCTGGCGGGCGCCTGGCTGACCGTCCCGCTGCGCCGTGCCGACCTGGAGCACGACGTGCTGGCCGCGGCGCTCTCCGTCGCCAACTGGCGCTTCGTCTCCCAGCAGACCGACTACCTCGCGGCCGGGCGCGACCAGAGCCCGCTGCTGCACTTCTGGTCGCTCGCGGTGGAGGAGCAGTTCTACCTGTTCTGGGCGCCACTGGTCGCGCTGATCGTGTTCCTGGCGGCCCGGGCGGTCCGCCGCGGCCGGGCCGTCCGCACGGTGGCGGCCGCGGTCGCGGGGGCGCTGACACTGGGCTCCTTCGCGCTCTCGCTGCACTGGACGCAGAGCTCGGTCTCGCTCGCCTACCTCGGCACGCCCTCGCGGGTCTGGCAGTTCGGGGTCGGGGCGCTGCTCGCCCTGCTGCCCTGGCACCGGCTGCGCGGACCGCGCCCGCTGCGGCTGCTCACCGGCTGGGCCGGCCTGCTGGCCATCGGCTGGTGCGTCCTCGGCTACGACGCCGGCACCCCCTACCCGGGGTACGCCGCACTGGTCCCGACCCTCGCCACCGCCGCGATCATCCTGGCCGGGACGCCGGACCGGCGGGACGGCGGCGCCGTCGTCGCCACCCGGTACGGCGCGGACCGGCTGCTCGGCCTGCGGGCCCCGCGCGTGATCGGCCGGCTCTCCTACAACCTGTACCTGTGGCACTGGCCGGTCCTGGTGCTCACCGAGGCCCGGTTCGGGACGCTCGGCTGGCCGGTCAAGGTGGCGCTGAGCGCGGCGGCCGCGCTGCCCGCCGTGGCGGTGCTGCGCTGGATCGAACAGCCGCTGCGCCGCAACCGGACCGTGGCCGAACTCCCCAGGCGCGGGCTCTCCTTGGGGCTCACCGCAGTGATCGTCCCGGTGGTGCTGGCGCTGGTCGTCGGCACCGGGACGCTGCGGCTGCTCGGGCCGGCCGGGCCGGTGGACCTGCTCGGCCTGCCGCCCGGCTCGCCCGACGGCACCTCCCTGCTGGTGCGCACCGCCACGCCGCCGAAGACCGCGGCGGTCGTCCCGGCCGCCGCGCAGGCGCGCAAGGACTTCCCGCCGGACGGCGAGTGCGAGGTGGCGCCGAGCGCCGTCACCAGCCCCGCCTGCCTGTTCGGCGACACCACCGGTGCGGACCGGATCGTCCTGCTCGGCGACTCGCACGCCGGCCAGTGGTTCTCCTCGCTGCTCGCCATCGCGGCGGGGCGCCACTGGGCCCTGGAGGAACTGGTCAAGCAGGGCTGCCCGCTGCCCGAACTCGACGTCGTCAACCCGCAGTTGGGGCGGGCCTACTGGGAGTGCGACAGCTGGCGGACGGCCAGCCTGGAGCGGTTGCGCAGCGGGCCGAAGCCCAAGCTGATCGTGGTCTCCGCGCTCAACCGCTACACCGACGACCGACGGCTGCTGCTCGACGGCTGGGAGCGGACACTGGCGCCGCTGCGCGCGCTCGGAGTGCCGATCGTCTACATCCAGGACACCCCGGTCCCCGGGACGGACGTTCCGGCCTGCGTCTCCGGGCACACCGAGGATCCGGCCGCCTGCGAGTTCCCGCGCGCCCGTGCGCAGTGGCCCGACCCGCTCGCCGAGGAGATCGCGGCCGGCCGGGTGCCGGGCGTCCGGTCGGTCGAGCTGAACTCCGTCCTCTGCCCGGGTGCGGGGCGCAGCTGCCCCGCCGTCCTGGAGCGCATCCTGCTCTACCGGGACGACGCGCACCTGACCAACGTCGCGGCCGTCGTCCTGACGCCCCGGCTCGAACGGCTGCTGACCGAGGCCGGGCTGGTGCCCGCCGCCGGCGCTGCCGGGGTTGTCGCCACCGGACCGGGGAAGCCCGGCGCCGACGGCTGGACACCGGTGCTGCGGGACGACTTCGAGGGCCCGGCCGGCAGCCGCCCCTCCGCCGAGCACTGGCAGTACGACCTGGGGACCTGCTACCCGGGCTGCCCGGCTCCGCAGTGGGGCACCGGGGAGATCGAGACGATGACCGACTCGACCGCCAACGTCCGTCTCGACGGCCGGGGCGCGCTGGAGATCGTCCCCACCCTGGAGAACGGCCGGTGGAGTTCGGGCCGGATCGAGTCCCGCCGCTCCGACCTCGCCCCGCCGCCCGGCGGAGTGCTGCGGATCGAGGCCTCGATCGCGCTGCCCGACGTCACCGGACCGGCCGCCGCCGGGTACTGGCCGGCCTTCTGGACGCTCGGCGGTGAGCTGCGCAACGGCTTCACCGGCTGGCCCGCGATCGGTGAGCTCGATGTGATGGAGCAGGTCAACGGCCGCGGCTCGATCTTCGGCACGATGCACTGCGGCACCCTGGAGGGTGGCCCCTGCCAGGAGCCGAAGGGCCTCGGCTCGGGCGACCAGCCGTGCCCGGACTGCCGCACGGGCTTCCACAGCTACGCGGTGGAGGTCGACCTCACACCCGGGGCCGAGCAGGTCCGCTGGTACCTCGACGGGCGCGAGCACCACCGGGTCACGGCCGCGGGGATGGACCGTGCGACCTGGGACCGGGCCGTCGGCCACGGGCTCTTCCTGATCCTGAACGTCGCGGTCGGCGGCAACCTGCCCGCCGCGCTCGGCGGCGGGCCCGGCCCGGCCACCGAGCCCGGGCACCCGATGCGGGTGGACTACGTCGCCGTCTCGACCCGGGGAGGCGCCCGCCCCTGATCCGGACCGGCCGGGGGCCGTCCCCGCCCCGCCGGCGAGGACGGCCCCCGGAGCGTCCCGGGCCCCGGCACGGTCGGCCGGCGGGGCGGTTCGGTCGACCGGCGGCGGTGGCCGCCGCGCCGAGGTGGCAGTCTGGGTACAGGTGGCAGCCGGGTCCGACCCCGCACCGACCGCTTCTCCGGGAGGACGGCCATGACATACGCGCACGCCAGGCCCGCGCGGAGCCTCGACGAGGTCGTCGGGCGGATGCGGGCGGTGGAGGCCCGGCTGGACCCGCGGGACGGTGTGGCCTGCTTCAACCGGATGTACCTGAGGGTCGCCGAACTGATCGGCGGCCACCTGGCCGCCGGCTCCTTCCAGGACGGGGCGTTCACCGAGGGCCTGGAGGTGGTCCTCGCCGGTGCCTACCTCGACGCGGTCGAGGACGCCGAGGCGGGTCGCCCGGTCAACGAGGCCTGGCAGCCGCTGTTCGAGGCCCGGGGAGACCGGTCGGTCCGGCCGATCCAGTTCGCTTTCGCGGGGATGAGCGCGCACCTCAGCCACGACCTCCCGCTGGGCCTGGTGGAGACCTGCATCGAGCGCCGCACCACGCCGGACACGCCGCCCGTGCACGCCGACCACCTCCGGGCCGCCGCACTGCTGGGGCAGGCCGAGGCCGAGGCCCGGGCCTCCTTCGAGGCGCGGCTCGGCGCGCCGGACGCCCAGGCCGCCGAGTCCCTGCAGCACCTCGTCGCCAGCTTCTCCGTCGCCCGCGCGCTGGACGCCGCCTGGGCCACCACCCAGACGCTCTGGCACGAGCGCAACCTGCGCCCCTTCCACGACGCCACGCTGGCCGCCGTCACCGGTGGCGCGATACTGGCCGCCCGGCTGCTGGTCACCCCGGTCCTGCCGCCGGCCGGCCAGCCCACCGACGAGGCCTGACACCGCCGCCGCTCCCGCGCCGGGACGAGCCGCGCTCAGTGCCCGAGGGCGGCTTTGGCGGCCACGATGATCAGGCCCAGGACGAGGTTGACGAACCCCTCCAGCGCCGCCTGCCGCCGGCTCGCACCGGCCCGGACGGCTCCCACGAACGCCCACCCGACCTGCTGGGCGACGGCGACGCCCAGCGCCAGCCAGGCCGTCCCGGCGAGGCCCAGCCCGAGCAGCGGGCTGATCAGCACCGCCACCGCGGGGGCCACCGCCGCCTCCACGATGGGCCGCTCGTGGCGGGCGATCCGGCGGGCCTGCCGCCAGGTGAGCCGCTGTCCGACCTGGCGCTCACCGGCGAGCCGGGCGTACACGTGGGCGCCCCAGAACACCAGGCCGGTGACGATCAGCAGGACGCCGAGCTGGACGCGCGGGTAGTCGCCGACGGCACCCGCGGTCGCCACCACCGAGGCGGCGAGCATGGAGCCGTAGACCGCTCCCGAGTAGTCCGTGCGCTCGGCCGCCGGACGGTCGCTGCGTTGCCCGCCCTCGGGCCGGCTGACTGGGCTGCTCATCCTTCGCACCCTACGAGGGGGTGGGCGGACCGGCCCGGCGGCTACGCCGTGCGGCGGCGGCCGCACGGGCGCCGGGACGACCACGCCGCCTTCACCCGGGCGATCGCCGACGGCGTGCTGCCCGCGGCGCCCCGCTGAGCGGGCCGGGCCCGTTCCCGGACCGGCGTCCGTCCGGCGTCCGCGCGGTCGGCCCAGTCCGACGGGCGGCGGCCCGGCCGTGCGGCTGGACTGGTGGGCGAACGCCTCCTCCGGAAAGGGCCCGCCGATGTCCACCTCGCCCCGCGGCTACGACGACCTGCGCGCGCTGGTCCTCAACTGCACCCTCAAGCGCTCACCCGAGCGCAGCCACACCCAGGGCCTGATCGACCTCAGCACCGGCATCATGCAGCGCCAGGGCGTCCAGGTCGACGTGATCCGGGCGGTCGACCACGACATCGCCACCGGCGTCTGGCCGGACATGACCGAGCACGGCTGGGAGACCGACGACTGGCCGGTGCTCTACAGCCAGGTGATGGCCGCCGACATCCTCGTCCTGGCCGGCCCGGTCTGGCTGGGCGACAACTCCTCCGTGATGAAGCAGGTGATCGAGCGGCTCTACGCCTGCTCGTCGATCCTCAACTCCGAGGGCCAGTACGCCTACTACGGCCGGGTGGGCGGCTGTCTGATCACCGGGAACGAGGACGGCGCGAAGCACTGCGCGATGAACGTGCTCTACAGCCTGCAGCACCTGGGGTACGTGATCCCGCCGCAGGCCGACGCCGGCTGGGTGGGGGAGGCGGGGCCGGGGCCGTCCTACCTCGACCCGGGGTCGGGCGGGCCGGAGAACGACTTCACCAACCGCAACGCCACCTTCATGACCTGGAACCTGCTCCACCTCGCCCGGATGCTCAAGGACGCCGGCGGCGTCCCCGCCCACGGCAACCAGCGCTCCGAGTGGGATGCGGGGTGCCGGTTCGACTTCGAGAACCCCGAGCACCGCTGAACCCAGCAAGCCTTCCACGGCCCGTCGGGCACGGCGGAACGATCACGGAGCGTGAGCGTCCAGGATCGAGAATGCGGACGGTAGGAATCCAAGGAGCAAGACGGCGGATACGGCCTGGCGGAAAAATGCCGGTGCGGTGTTAGAAATGAGCATGGTCGAACACGCCGACCGATCGCGGATCGTATTCAGAAAGCCACTGATCGCGAGAAACCGACGGAGCGTAGCCGCTCAGGTCTTCGCTCTGGAACTCGTGGTCGTGGTGCTCCTCGTGCTCGGGGCGATCCTGGCGCAGGTCCTCGAGTCACGGCGGAGCAGCGATTCCGAGGCGAAGAACAGGTCGGTCGCGGTCGCGGAAACCTTCGCGCATTCCCCTGGTTTGCTCGCCGCGCTCAAGTCGCCCAATCCGTCAGCGATTCTCCAGCCGATCACCGAGGCAACCCGCAAGGTGTCCGGCGTCGACTTCATCGTCGTCATGAACGACCAGGGAATCCGCTACACACACCCGATGCCGGACCGGATCGGCCAGCGGTTCGTCGGCACCATCGGCCCCTCCCTGGCCGGCCAGATCTATACCGAGAGTGTGCACGGTCCGCTCGGCCACGAGGTCCAGGCGATCGTGCCGGTCACCGCTCCGGACGGATCGGTCGCAGGGCTGGTGTCGGCCGGGCTCAAGGTCCAGAACGTCACCGCCGCCGACAACCGGCAACTGCCGCTGATCCTCGGCACCGGGGCAGCCGCCGTCATGGTCGCCACTGCCGGTACCGCGCTGATCGCCCGCCGGGTGAGGCGCCAGACCCGCGGCATGGACCCGGGCGAGCTGGCCCGGATGTACGAGCACCACGACGCCGTCCTGCACGCGGTCCGGGAGGGCGTGGTCATCGTCGGACACGGCGGGCAGCTGCTGCTGGCCAACGACGAGGCGCGCGAACTGCTGGGCCTGCCCGACCACGTCGAGGGTCGGCACCTGGGCGACATCGAAGGCCTCACCCCGGAGACTGCCGACTTGCTGTTGTCAGGCCGGGCGGTTACCGACGAACTGCTCCGCGTCGGGGGCCGGCTCGTCGTGGTCAACCAGCGGCCGACCGACCCGCACAGCCTCGCCATGGGGACGGTCGCGACCATCCGGGACTCCACGGAGCTGCTCGCCCTCTCCGGCAAGGCCGAGATGGCCGGCCGGCGTCTGGCCCTGCTGTACGAGGCCGGCGTCGGCATCGGGACCACGCTCGACGTCGAGCGCACCGCCGAGGAGCTGGCCCGGGTCGCGGTGCCCGGCTTCGCGGACTTCGTCACCGTGGACCTCGCGGACCCGGTGCTGCAGGGCGACGAGCCCACCGGTGGCGCCGTCAACCTGCGCCGGACCGCCGTCCACGGCATCCGCGACGACCACCCGTTCTACCCGTGCGGCCGGCTGACCGCCTTCATCCCGTCCTCCCCGATGGCCCGCGGCTTCGACAGCGGCCGCTCGCAGGTCGTCCCCGATCTGGCGGTCGCGCACGGCTGGCAGGCCCAGGACCCGGAGTGGACCGGGCACATCCTGGACTACGGCGTGCACACGCTGATCACCACCCCGTTGAAGGCCCGCGGCATCATCCTGGGCGTCGTCAACTTCTGGCGGTCGCGGAAGCCCGAGCCGTTCGACGACGACGACCGCTCATTGGCCGAGGAACTGGTCGCGCGGGCCGCCGTCAGCATCGACAACGCCCGCCGTTACACGCGCGAGCACGCCATGGCCGTGACCCTGCAGCGCAGTTTGCTGCCGCGCGTCCTGCCCGGCCAGAGCGCGCTGGAGGTCGCCCACCGTTACCTGCCCGCGCAGTCCGGCGTGAGCGGCGACTGGTTCGACGTGATCCCGCTGCCCGGCAGCCGGGTGGCCATGGTGGTGGGCGACGTGGTCGGCCACGGGCTGCACGCCGCCGCCACCATGGGCCGGCTACGCACCGCCGTGCACAACTTCTCCGCCCTCGACCTGGCGCCCGACGAGTTGCTCGGCCACCTCGACGAGCTGGTCAACCGGATTGACCAGGAGGAGGCCGACGCTGGCACCGGCACCGGCACCGGCACCGGCACCGGCACCGGCACCGGCGTCACCGGTGCCACCTGCCTGTACGCGATCTACGACCCGACTTCCCGGCTCTGCACCATCGCGACCGCTGGCCATCTGCCGCCTGCGCTGGTCGATCCCGACGGCGAGGTCGTCTTCCCGGACCTGCCGACCGGACCGCCGCTCGGCGCGGGCGGGATGCCCTACGAGACCGCCCAGGTGCGGCTGGCCGAGGGCACCCAGATCGTGCTGTACACCGACGGCCTGATCGAGGAGCGCACCCGGGACCTCGACGTCGGCATGGACCTGCTGCGCCTGGCGCTGTCGCAGCGCGACCGGGGGCCGGAGGAGAACTGCCGGGCGGTGCTGGAAGCGCTGCTACCGGAGCACCCGCAGGACGACGTGGCACTGCTGATCGCCAGGACCGGGGTACTCGGCCCGGAGCGGGTCGTCGAGCGCGACGTGCCGTCCGATCCGGCCGCCGTTGCCGACATCCGGGAATGGAGCACGGCGACGCTGGAGGAATGGGGCCTGGGCGAGCTGTCCTTCGCCACCGAGCTCGCCCTGAGCGAGCTGGTCACCAACGCCATCCGCTACGGCTCGGAGCCGGTGCGGGTTCGACTGTTGCGCGACCGCAGCCTGATCCTGGAGGTCTCCGACGGGAGCAACACCTCTCCGCGCCTGACGTACGCGGCGAGCACCGACGAGGGCGGCCGGGGCCTGTTCCTGGTGGCCCAGCTCACCGAGCGCTGGGGTACCCGCTACACGCCTCACGGCAAGATCATCTGGGCCGAACAGGCCTTCCCCGCCTCCGTCCATGCCGTGACCCCGCAACGCCCCGACGAGACCCAGCACGTCGCCTCCAGAGCTTGACGGCGTGGCGGTCACACCCCGATGAACCGGGATCATGGCGTCGCCGGTGCGGGACCCCCGACCGCCTCCCGCGTGCGGTCACCCGCGTGGACGGTACGTCACACCGCCGCGGGTCCGGCTGCCGATCCTCGCTCCGGTTCTTGCTGACGAAAAGTCAGCACGTTCGGTGCAGTGCCTTGACGGTGCACGGACACCGCTCTACAACGTAGTCAGCTCCCCGAATCCCCCACCGACGGGGAGCCACGAAAGTTCACCTTCTCGATTCCCCCTCACCGAGGAAGAGGCTTTCCCATGCGCCTTCACCGTCCTGTCCCGCTCCTCGCCGCCGCCCTCGCCGCCACCGCGGCGTTCGCGCTGGGCGCCGTCCCCGCGTCGGCGGCGCCCGGCTCCGTCACCGCCACCGCGGTGCTGACCGCCGGCGGCGGCGCCGTCGCGGCGGGCGACACGCTCGCCGCGCCGCTCGCCGCGAACACCCGCGCCACCTTCTACTCGACCGCGACCAGCACGATCGGGGTCACCTGTGCCACCTCCCAGCTCGCCGCCAAGGTGCTGAGCAACCCGGCGGCCCCCGGTACGGCGACGGAGTCCCTCACCGGGCTGACCTTCGGCTCCTGCACCAGCAACGTCACCGGGGTCACCTCGGTCCGGAGCCTGACCGTCGGCAACTTCCCGCACGTCATCGCCGTCGACGACGGCCCGGGGCTGCCGATCACCCTCACCTCGGGGACCGCCGGGCCGATCCAGGCCACCGCCGTGCTCAACAGCTGGTTCGGCACCCTCACCTGCAGCTACCAGCTCAGCGGTGCGTTCACCGGCGCCGCGGACAACGCCGGCCACAGCATGGCGTTCCGCACCGAGCACTTCGCCAAGAGCGGCGGCTCCTCGCTCTGCCCGGCCGACGGCTACTTCTCGGCCACCTACGGCCCGGTCACCGACACCAGCCAGGCCGGCAGCCCGGCGGTCGTCGTCAACTGATCCGGCGCGAAGCGAGCGGCCCCGCGGGCGTGCCCGCGAGGCCGCTGCCCTGCCGGTCGGCGTCGTGGCTGGTGGGCGGGGTGAAGCCGCCCTGACGGGAGGTCAGGGGCGTTCCCCCGACCGCTGTCCGCTGGTCGGGAGGGGATTGACACTGGCGGGTAACAACGAGCAATCTGATCAGGCCCACCGGCGTGTGCGGGGGGTCGAGTGCGGTCTGTGCCGTTGCCGGACGCGGCGTGCGCGACGGATCGTGGCGTCGCGCGCTCGGCTCACATGCGGGGGGAATGCCAGTTCCGCGTGCCCGTACACGCTCCTGGGGTGTGCGGTGGGGGCGTGCCGGTGAGGCGCCCCCGTGGGGGAGAGACGCGGGCGGGGGCCGGCGGCTCGACGGCGGTGTGCGGACCGGTCCGGGAGGACGGGCCGCTGCGGCGCGGTGCCCCGACGGCGCACCGACCGCCCGATCCCGTCGCCCAGGAAGGACGCCCGCATGGCCGAATCGCCCGTCGCACCCGTCAAGGGCCCCGCCGTCGTGGCCGGCCCGGCCGCCGGGCCGCCGCTCGGGCCGGTGCTGCTCTGCTGCCTGGGAGCCTTCGTGGCCTTCCTGGACAGCACCATCGTGAACGTGGCGTTCCCCAACATCGCCAAGACCTTCTCCGGCTCCGACCTGCCGACCCTCTCCTGGGTGCTCAACGGCTACAACGTGGTGATCGCGGCCTTCCTGATGCCGGCCGGCCGGGCCGCCGACCGGCTCGGCTGCCGCCGGTCGTTCGCGGTCGGCCTCTCGCTCTTCACCCTGGCCTCGGTGGTCTGCGGGCTCGCCGGGTCGGCGACGGTGCTGATCGCGGCGCGGCTGGTGCAGGCGGTGGGCGCGGCGATCCTGGTGCCGACCTCGCTCGCGCTGCTGATGCCGATGTTCCCGATGGCCCGGCGGCTGATCGCGATCACCATCTGGGGCGCGGCGGCGGCGCTGGCCGCCGGCATCGGCCCCGGTCTCGGCGGGCTGCTGGCCGAGCACTGGTCGTGGCGGGCGGTCTTCCTGGTGAACATCCCGATCGGGGTGGCGGCCGTCTGGGCCTCCCGCTCGCTCACCGAGCAGCGCGAGCGCGGCGGTCCGACCCCGGACGTGCTGGGCGCGGCGCTGCTCGGCGGCGCGCTCGGCCTGCTCGCCCTGGGCCTGGTCAAGGGCCCGGACTGGGAGTGGACGAGCCCCGGCACCCTCGGAGCGCTGGCCGGTGGCGCGCTGCTGGCGGTGGCGGCGGTGCTGCGCAGCGCCCGCCACCCCGCCCCGGTCATCGCGCTGGACCTGCTCCGCTCGCGCAGCGCCATCGGCGGCAACCTCGGCTCGATGCTGTTCTCGGTGACCTTCTACATGGTCATCCTCAACAACATCCTGTTCCTGACCGGACACTGGCACTGGTCGCTGATCACGGCCGGACTCGCCACCACGCCGCCGCCGATCGCCACCGCGCTGGTCGCCCGCCCGGCGAGCCGGTTCGCGGAGCGGTTCGGGGACCGCCCGGTGGTGATCGCCGGTTGCCTGATCTACGCCTGCGGCACGCTGCTGCTGCTCTGGGGCGGCGGCCGGGGGCCCGACTTCCTCACCCACTGGCTGCCCGGGGCGGTGGTGATGGGCACCGGGGCCGGACTGGTCTGGCCGGTGCTGGGCGCGGTCGCGCTGGCCGGGGTCGAACCGGCCCGGCTGGCCACCGCGAGTGCGGCGAACGCGGCCTTCCGTCAGCTCGGCGCCGTCCTCGGGACGGCCCTCGCGGTCTCCGTGGTGACCGCCTCGGCGGCCGACGCGCTCGGCGCCGCGCGTGACACCTGGTACCTGGCGATCGGGTTCGCGCTCGCCGTCGCCCTGCTCGCCGCGGTGACGATCCGCCGGATCCCGGCGGTCGACGCGCCTGCCGATCTACCGGGCCTCCGGTGATTTCGGCCGAATTCCCCGACCAATACCGCGACTCGACCCCCGGTTCCGACCGGGGGTCCAGCGGTGTTTGTGCGAAGTAGATCTGACGATGGATCAACTTTCGTGTAACAGGCATCACTTGGCCTGCACAATCGCCAACTTGTATGATTCTGAGCCATGGTGACGCCCGAAGTTGAGTCCTACATCCGGCAGAAATTCGGCGAGCACGCCGGCCTCGCCGACGAGGAAGTCTTCGCCGACGACGTGACGCTGGCCGATGTGATCGGCCGGAGTCCCAAAATGACCAACAGCATTGACCTGATGGAAGCCTTCGCCCGGACCGCCAACGGTCTCCGCAAGGACTACGGCGTGCGGGTGCGGCTGCCCGCGCTGCCCCTCGACACCGCGACCCCGGTGGTGCTGAAGGTGTTCCTGGAGGAGTTCGAGAAGCAGAAGGCGAAGGAGGCGGCCGCATGAGCGTCATCGAGACGGAGCCGGTGATCCGGAAGGCGGTCGTCCCCGCCGAGCCGCCGGCCATCATCACCGACCTCTGGGACGCGGTGACGGTGCGCGGGATGTCCCTCGTCGACGTGACCTGGGAGCAGCAGCGGCTGCACGAGTCGCGCCGGTGGAGCGTCGTCGAGATGCTGTCCGCCGTCGACCTGGACAGCCTCACCCCGCTCGACCGCAACCTGGTGTGGAACGCCGGCCGGGCCGAGCTGACCACCAAGCCGGGCGCCGACCGCCTGGAGCGGCAGGCCGAGGCCGAGGTGCGCCGCTGGGAGAAGACCAACCCGGCGCTCGCGGCGGTCATGGAGGCGTGCGGCACCTGGAGCCGCTACTGGAACGAGGAGGAGGCCCACCACGAGACGGTCTTCAACCGGCTGGCGGACGTCAGCGGGATGGAGCCGATCGACGACGAGACCTTCCTCGCGTTCCGCAAGGTCTTCCCGGACGACGACATGCTGCGCACCCTGGTGCTGCTCGCGATCTCCGAGATCACCGCCGCCGTCAACTACGGCCAGTGCCAGCACGTGATCCAGGACGAGGGCCTGCGCCGGATCTTCAAGCAGGTCGCGGCCGACGAGATCCAGCACCGCAACTACTTCGTGTCGTTCGCGAAGGCCCTGGTGGACAGCGGCGAGTACCACGCCAAGGACGCCTTCGCGGTGGCCCACCTCTTCCTCCGCGAGGACGGCGAACTCCTGGGCAGCGCCCGGGACCAGAAGGAGGACCGGGGGACCCACGTCAACTGGTGGGACCACCTGGACACCGCCGAGACCGGCTACCGGCCCGAGGCGATGGAGAAGAAGGAGCAGCTGGTCTGCGGCGCTCTGAAGAAGATCACCGGGATCGAGGTGCACTCCCGGGAGGAGGTCGAGGACACCTGGATGGACCTCCTCGACAGCTGACGCCGGGCCCCGCGGCCCCGGCCGGCGCCCCGCGGTGAACGCGCGGGGCGCCGGCCCGGCGGCCGGGCACCCGGGGGCCCGGGCAGGACACCCCGCCCGGGCGACTCCCGGTACCACGGCTCCCGGTACCACGGCTCCCGCTGCTACGGCTCCCGGTACAGCGGCTCCCGGTACACCGGCTCCCGGCTCCTCGGCCGGGGCCCTTCGGCACGATCGAAAACGGACGGTCCGACGTGTTCTTCGGCGAATCACGCCTCATGCTCCCGGTGCGCCCCAACGACCTCGACGCGCTGGGGCACGTCAACAACGCGGTCGCGCTGGAGTACCTGGAGGCCGGGCGGTGGGACTGGCTCGGCCGGCAGGGGCTCGTGCACGGCGACCGGCTGATCGCGGTGGTCGCCCGCACCGAGATCGACTACCTGGCGGAGATCCCGCGCGGCCGGGTCGAGGTGCGGACCGAGCTCGTCTCCCCCTCGGAGGAGGAGTGGGACGAGGAGGGCCTGACCTTCCGGGCCCGGTTCCGGCAGCGGATCCACCTTCCGGAGGCCGACCGGCCGGCGGTGGACGCGCTGGTGACGGTGGCCTTCCTGGACGCGGAGCAGCGCTGCCTGGTCTCCCTCCAGGACTTCCTGGCCGCCTCCACACCGGCCTGACGACCCGTCGGGACACCGCCGCTCCGGAACGCGGCGGCCGAACCATGAACGAGCGGCAACTGAACGAGTAGGAGGGGTCCGGTGCTCGAACACATCCAGCGCAACCAGGAGTGCCCGCCCGAGCGGGGGCTCCACCTGTACGAGAAGTACGGCGATCCGGCGGAGTTCACGCCGTACCGGGACTTCCCCGAGCGGATCGCCGCCAGTGCGGACTTCTTCCGGGAGCAGGGGATCGGACCGGGGACCAGGGTGGTCTTCCCGTTCGAGACCTCCGTTCCGGTGATCTTCGCGTTCCTGGCGCTGATGGAGATCGGCGCGGTGCCGCTCTCCGTCAAGCCCTTCGTGCTGAACACGCCGAGGGAGGGCTACCAGGAGTTCCTGGCCCGGGTCGCGGCGGACTTCGGCGCCGCCCGGATCCTCGGCGTCCCCACGCTGGCCGCCGTCGACCTGCCGGTCGAGGCGCTGCCGCTGCCGCCGGCGGGCCTGCGCCGGGCCGGCGCCCGGCTGCGGACGCCCGGGGACGACGAACTGGCCTTCGTGCAGTTCTCCTCCGGGTCGACCTCCTTCCCCAAGGGCGTCCCGGTGACCCACGGCCGGCTCCGGGCCAACCTGGCCATGATCACCCGGACCGACGGCCGCGAGCCCGAGGAGCGGGTCAGCAGCTGGCTGCCGCTCTACCACGACATGGGACTGGTCGGCGGCATGCTGTCCTGCTTCACCGTCGGCTGCGACCTGCTGCTCGCCGAGCCGGTGACCTTCCTGTTCGACGCGCGCGGCTGGTGGGAGCACATGGGCCGGGAGCGGGCCATCGGCACCGTCATCCCGAACTTCGCCGTCGACTACTCGCTCAAGCTGATGCAGGACCTCGACCCGGAGGAGATCGCCGAACTCGACCTCTCCGGGATGCGGTCGATCTACCTCGGCAGCGAGCCGATCAACCTGCCGAACCTGGAGGCGTTCCTCGACCTGATGGCGCCCGCCGGTCTGCGGCGCGACGTCTTCATGCCCTGCTACGGCATGGCCGAGGCCGTCCTGCTGGTGGCCAGCCGACCGGTGGGCGGCGAGATCCGGGTGGTGACCTCACCGTCCGGCGTCCCGGCGATCTCGGTCGGCCGGCCGATGGCGGAGTTCGCCGTCCGGCTGCGCGGCGAGGACGGGCGGGTCTGCGGCGAGCACGAGCTGGGCGAGATCGAGCTGGCCGGCGGCAGCCTCGCCGAGGCCTACTTCGACCGCCCCGGGTCGATCGAGGGACCGGACGGCTACTACGCCACCGGGGACATCGGCTTCCTGGACGCCGGGGAGCTGTTCATCACCGGCCGGATCAGCGACCGGATCAAGGTGGGCGGGCGCAGCCTGTTCGCCGCCGACTTCGAGCAGGCGGTCGAGCAGCTCCCGTTCGTCCGCGAGGGCCGCACCGCGGTGGCGCAGATCGGCACCGACATCGTGGTCCTGACCGAGGTGGACCGCGAGGCCCGGGACGACGTGCCGGACAGCCGGGCGCGGATCGTCGAGCACCTGGTGCGGGCGATCGGCGTCACCGTGCGGGCGGAGGACGTGCACTACCTGAAGCCCGGACAGCTGCCGCGCACCAGCAGCGGCAAGCTCCAGCGGCGCGCGATCGTGGCCGCGTACGAGCAGGGGCAGCTCGAAGGGCTGACGCTGGCCGGGCCCGGGAGCTGACCGGGCGGCCGGACCGGGTGGCCGCCCGCCGGCGGCCACCCGGTCCGGTGCGGCCGTCGGAGCCCCGCCCGCACCCGCGGGCGGGGACGCCACTACGCGAAGGAGCGACGCATGCCGAAGCTGGAGCAGGACGGCGAGGTCTTCGTCCTGCGGCTCGACCCCGACGACGAGAACCTCTTCCACCCCGACCGACTCTCCGCTCTGGAGGCGGCGTTCGACGAGGTGGAGGGCGCGCAGGGACCGCGCGCGCTGGTCACGGTGGGCAGCGGCAAGTACTGGTCGAACGGTCTGGACCTGGCCTGGCTGCTCGACCACGGCGACCAGTACGCCGGCTACCTGGACCGGGTGCACGCGCTGCTCGCCCGGACGCTGGCCTCGCCGGTGGTCACCGTCGCGGCGCTCAACGGGCACACCTTCGCGGCCGGGGCGATGTGGGCGCTGGCCCACGACGTCCGGGTGATGCGGGCCGACCGGGGGTACTTCTGCCTGCCGGAGGTGGATCTCGACCTGCCCTTCCAGCGCGGCATGTCGGATCTGATCCGGGCCCGGCTGGCGCCGGGGACGGCCCACGAGGCGATGACCACCGGACGCCGCTACGGCGGCGGCGAGGCGCTCGCGGCCGGGATCGTCGACGAGGTCGCGGACCTCGACGCGCTGCTCGGGACCGCGGTCGAGCGGGCCCGCGCGCTGGCCGGCAAGACCCGGCCGGTCCGGGGGCAGATCAAGGAGATGCTGTACTCCGAGACGCTCGCCTCGCTCCGCACGCCGACGGTGGCCTGAGCGCGTGAGCGCGTGACAGGTGGCCGGGCGGCCGGCCCCCGTGTGCGCGGGGTGCCGGTGCCCCGGGCCCGGGCTCGGGGCCGGTCGGCCCGGGGCCCGGGCTCAGCGGTACGTCGGCTGCTCGTGCAGGCCGAGCGCCAGCCAGGAGTCGGCCTCGCAGTGCCGTAGCAGCCAGCCTGCCAACGGGCCCTGTGGATGGGACAGTTCCACGCAGGCAGCGCGCAGCCCGGCCTCGGCGGCCAGCAGGCCGGGGGCCGAGACGAACGCCACCGCGTCCAGGGCTCCCGGCGCCGTCCGGATCCGGGCGTGGTCGAGCCGGGCCGGCTCCCGGAGCACGCGCTCCAGTGCGTCCCGCACGGTCGCCGCCGCCACCGGTCGGACGGGCGGGGGGCCACCCGCCGTCTCCAGCCGGACGCGAATCACGTACATCTACGACAGCGTGACTGATCGACAGTTCCCGTGGTCCGAAGCGCCGGTGGCACACTTCTGACTGGCAGCAACATGTCACCGTCGTACGGCGACAACTCCGTTGCGCCCGTGTTCCGTTGCCGTGGTCGCGCGGCAGGTCGGACCGGCTCCCTTCACCGTTCACGCACCGGACCGCCATGCTCGTCCGCAGGAGCGGGTCCAACTCGTCTCGGACACGCCATTGCCGAGGCGCGGGCCTCCGCGCCCGGCGGCCCGCCGCCCCCGCGGGTCATGGAGCCCGGCCGGGTCGTGGCGCAGCAGCCCCTGGAGCGCGGGACGCGGATGCGCACCGTCGAGCAGGAGCGCGTCCGCACCAACCCGACGACCGTGCAGGACGCGCGCCGGCTGCGCGCACCGTGCCACCGCGCCGGATCGCCGGTCCTCGAACGGTCCCGTCGGCCGGTGCCCGGGCTCCGGGCACCGGCCGGCCCGCCGCGCCCCGCGCGCGATGCTGCGTCCACATACCAGGCAGGGGTATGCCGCCACGGTCGTGACCTGGGCTTCGAGGTCGGCCCGGCGGACGGGATGTCGTCCGCCCGTGATATGTACTGCGTCTGGGGCGGCCAGTGCGCAGCCGTACGAAAGAAGCCGATGCTGTTCGAGGGGGCCACACCATGTCGTTCTTCCGACGCCGTTCCGGCGAGGGCGCTGCCGCGGGCGGGGCCGACGGCCGCCGGGGGTTCGGCTTCGCCCGTCGCCCCGCCGCGCGCCCGGCGGCGGTGCCGGCGCTCGACCCGGCCCACGGTGACGAGGAGTTGCGGCTGATGCTGGCCCAGGCGGCCGCGGGGGACTGGGCGTCGCTGCGCCCGGCGCTGGCCGCCGTCACGGACGGGGCCGAACTCACCTGGCTGCTGGTGGCGCTCTCCGACGTCGCCGGGGTGGAGGAGTGGACGGCCCGGGCCGTCGCCGACCGGCCCGAGGACACGCCGGCGCTGCTGCTCTCCGGCGCCCGGCACGTCTCCTGGGCGTGGGAGGCGCGCACCGGTGCGCGAGCCCAGTACGTCACCGAGGAGCAGTGGCGGCTGTTCCACGAGCGGCTGGACACCGCCGAGGAGCAGCTGTTCGAGGTGGCCGAGCGGGAGCCCCGGTGGCTCGCCCCCTGGTACTTCCTGCAGATCAGCGGCCGCGGCGCCTCGCTCGGCCCGGACGTCGCCCGGTACCGGTTCGAGGCCGCGCTGCGCCGCGACCCCGGCCACCTCGGCTCGCACAAGCAGCGCCTCCAGCAGCTCTGCGCCAAGTGGGGCGGCTCGCACGAGGAGATGCACGCCTTCGCCCGCGCCGCGATGCTGGCCGCTCCCGAGGGCAGTCCGCTGGGTGAACTGGTCGCGCTCGCGCACCTGGAGCACTGGCTGGACCTCCCGGACGGCGAGGACCACGCCTACCTCACCGGGCCCGCCGTCCTGGCCTCGCTCCAGGAGGCGCTGCGGCGGTCCGTGCTGCACGCCGACTACCCGCGCCCGCGCGGCTGGCAGGCCGCCTTCAACACCTTCGCGATGGCCTTCTCGCTGGCCGACCAGCCGAGGACGGCGCACCTCCTGTTCGAGGCGCTCGACGGCGCCGTCACCGAGTCCCCGTGGAACTACCTGTCCGGCGACCCCGCCGAGATCTTCCGCGCCCACCGGGACCGCTGCGCCCGCTAGCCCACCGGCCCGGCCCACCGGTCCGGCCCACCGGTCCGGCCCGACAGCCCGACCCGCCGGTCCGGTCCAGCCGCCCGGCCGGGCCGCGCCCCGGCGCCCCGCCCCTCCCGCCCCACACCCGATGCGATCGAAAGAGCCTGCGGTGTCCCCTTCCGAGAACCCGACGAGCGCGCACACCTTCCAGGTGGACCTGCGCGGCCTGGTGGACCTGCTCTCCCACCACCTCTACTCCAGCCCCCGGGTCTACCTGCGCGAGCTGCTGCAGAACGCGGTCGACGCGATCTCCGCCCGCCAGGCGCTCGACCCGGCCTCGCCGGCCCGGATCACCGTCCACGCCGACCAGGACCTCACCGTCACCGACACGGGGATCGGGCTCACCGAGGCCGACGTCCACACCTTCCTCGCCACCATCGGCCGCAGCTCCAAGCGCGACGCCGACGGCCGCCTCGACGGCGCCGGCCTGGCCCGCGCCCGCGGGGACTTCATCGGCCAGTTCGGCATCGGGCTGCTGGCCTGCTTCGTGGTCGCCGACGAGATCACCGTCGTCACCCGCTCCGCCGCCACCCCGGACGCGCCGGTCATCGAATGGCGCGGCGGCTCCGACGGCCGCTACACCATCCGCACCCTGCCGCCGGAGGCCAAGCCCGAGCCAGGCACCACCGTCCGGCTGGCGCCGCGCGCCGACGCCGCCGAGTGGACCCGCTCCGACCGCGTCCTGGCGCTCGCCCGGGACTTCGGCGGCCTGCTGCGCCACGAGGTGACGGTGGTCGACGGCCGCGGCACCGCCACCCGGGTCAACCGCACCCCGCCGTGGGCCGAGCGGCACGGCTCCCCGCTGGCCCGCCGCGAGGCGCTGGCCACCTACTGCCGCACCACCTTCGACTTCACCCCGCTGGACACCATCGAGCTGGACCTGCCGTTGGTCGGCCTGCGCGGCGTCGCCTACGTCCTGCCGGACGCGGTGCCGCCGTCCCGCCGCTCCGGCCACCGGGTCCACCTCAAGGGCATGCTGCTGTCCGAGCAGGCCGACGAACTCCTGCCCGACTGGGCGTTCTTCGTCCGCTGCGTGGTCGACACCGACAGCCTGCGCCCCACCGCCTCGCGCGAGGGCCTGTACGCGGACGAGACGCTCGCCGCCGTCCGGGACGCCCTCGGCGCGCGCATCCGGGACTGGCTCACCGGGCTCTCCGCCAGCGATCCGGCCCTGCTGCACCGCTTCATCTCGGTGCACCACCTCGCCGTCAAGGAACTCGCGCGCTACGACGACGAGTTGCTGCGGATGCTGCTGCCCTGGCTGCCGTTCGAGACGACCGACGGCAATGTCACCCTGGACGAGTTCGCCCGCGCCCACCCGGTCGTCCTGGTGACGCGCACGGTCGAGGAGTTCCGCCAGGTCGCCCCGATCGCGGCCGCGGCCGGCCTCGGCGTGGTCAACGGCGGCTACACCTACGACCGGGACCTCGTCCACCGGCTGCCCGAGATCCGCCCCGGCACGTCGGTGGCCGACCTCGACCCGGGCACCGTCACCGCCCACCTGGACACCGTCGACCCGGCGGCCGAGCTGGCCGCGGCGGCGTTCCTCACCGTCGCCCGCGAGGTGGTCGGCCGGTTCGACTGCGACGTCGCGCTGCGCAGCTTCCACCCGACCAGCGCGCCCGCGCTGCTGCTGGACAACCGGGAGGCGCGGCACGAGCGCACCCGCGCCCAGCTCGCGGACGAGGCCGACGGCCTGTGGGCCGACATCCTCGGCTCGCTGCGCGCCGAGGCGCCGCGCGCCCAACTGGTGCTGAACCACCTCAACCCGCTGGTGCGCCGGGCCGCCTCGATCGGTGACCGCGAACTGACCGTCACCGCCGTCGAGGCGCTGTACGGGCAGGCCGTGCTGCTCACCCGCCGCCCGCTGAAGTCCAGCGAGAGCGCCCTGCTCAACCGGTCGTTCATCAGCCTGCTCGACCACGCGATGCTCGGCCACGAGTCGGCCGGTCGCGCAGCCGCCGACCGTGACGCCGCCGACCCGCAGAAGGAGTCCTGACCGTGGACGTACTGGACAGCGTCGACGCGGTGATGGCCGCGCTGCGCGAGAACGACGCCCGCCCGTACGGCCGGCTGCGGACCGTGACGGCGGAGGAACTGGTCGACGCCGCCGAGCAGTTCGACGACACCGCGGTCCGGGCGATGGCGCTGCTCGAACTGATGGAGGCCTACGAGTACGACGGCGAGCGGAGCAAGACCCCGGTGGTCTTCGCCCGGGTGCTGAAGCTCTGGGACACCGACCGCGACGGCTTCGGCGAGTGGGCCGGCCAGCAGGTGTTCTGGCGGTTCAAGTGGGTGGCCACCGCGCTGCTCGGCACCCCCGACGTCCCGCTGGACGCGGTGCGCCGCTGGCAGACCGAGATGCGCGACCGCTACCGCGCCGCCGGCCACGGCCTCCAGCCGTACTACGCGCAGCGGTACCACCTGGCCGCGCACACCGGGATCGACACCGAGCAGGCCTTCGAGCTGTGGGCGGCCCGGCCGCGCAGCGAACTGAGCGACTGCCGGGCCTGCGAGATCCGCGCCCAGGCGGGCCACCACGTGCGGTCCGGGGACGACCGGCGGGCGCTGGACGCCTGGCGGCCGGTCTTCGAGGGCGAGAGCACCTGCGCCGAGGAGCCCTACCTCAGCCACGCCTACGCGCTGCTGCCGCTGCTGCGCGAGGGCCGGCTGGACGACGCGCGCTCCAGCCACCTGGTCGGCTACCGGTTCGCCCGCGGCAAGTCCGGGATGGCCCGGGCGGTCGGCCTGCACGTGGAGTTCTGCGCGCTGTCCGGGAACGAGCCGCGCGGCCTGGAGATCCTGGCCGAGAACCGCGACCTGTTCGGCGTCACCGGGGACCAGGCCGGCCGGCTCGACTTCCTGACCGGCGTCGAGGTGCTGATCGCCGGGCTGGCCCGGGGCGGCCACGGCGGGCTCGCCGTCAGCGGACCGCCCGGCGCCGCCTGGACGGTGGACTCGCTCCTCGCCCACCTGCGCACCGAGGCGGACGCGCTGGCAGCCCGCTTCGACGCCCGCAACGGCACCGACGCGGTCGGCGCGCGCCGGCGGGCCCGGCTGGAGCGGCGCCCGCTGCTCGCCGAGCCGCTCGCGCTCGGGGTGCGGGCCGCGAGCGCCCCGGAGCTGTCAGCCGCGCCGGCCACCCCGGCGGCGCCGCCGCGGGCCGCCGAGCCGGAGCCGGCGGACTTCGCCGACCTGGTCGTCCGGGCCCGCGAGCTGCACCTGCTGGGCCACCCGGACGGGGACCGCCTCTGGGAGCGGGTCGCCGAGCGCTTCGGCGCCGCGGACTACCGGCACACCGAGGGCACGGCGGCCGGCAGCGCCGCCCGGCTGCGGGCCGAACTCGCCGAGCAGCGGGCCCATGCCGCGATCGAGCGGGACGACTGGACGGGCGGCCGGGCGGCGCTGCTGGAGGCGGCCGACCTCTTCGAGCGGGCGGGGCTGGCCGGGCGTGCCCTGGTGGTCCGCACCCGGGCCCTGGTGGTCGAACTCGGCGACGTCGAGGGCGCGACCTCCGACTGGCCCGCCCTGGACGCGGCGCTGGCCGAGGCCGAGGCGCTGCTCGCCGCGCCGCCGGCTGCGGACGCGGCAGCCGCCGGGCCGGCCATCACGACCGACGACTACCTGATCGTGCTGCAGTGCCGGGCCTTCGCGGCCCACCACGACCTCGTCCGGGCGCTGCCCGAGCCCCCGGCCGGGACGCTGGAGCGCTTCGAGGACGCCGTCGCCGTGTACCGGCGGGAGAGCACCGAGCGGGGCTCGCTCCGGCGCACGGCCACCGCCCGCCAGTACGGCGCCGATGTGGCCGCCCGGCAGGGCCGGATGGCCGAGGCTGTGGCCGAACTGCGCGGCGCCCTGGAGCAGTTGGACGCAGCCGAACTGCCCTGGCACACGCCGCGGGTGCTCGGTCTGCTCGGCCAGGTGCTGCTGCAGAACGGCGAGCGGGCCGAGGCCGTCGAGGTCTTCCACCGGGCGCTGGCCGAGGCCACCCGCTGGGCGGACGACTCGTACCCGTTCGGGGCGACGTACATGATGCTCGGCCACGCCTGCGCCCACCTCGGGGACAACGGCGCGGCCGTCCGGGCGCTCTCGCAGGCCGCCGCGCGCTTCGACCGCAAGGGTCCGGCGGGCGCCGAGGAGGCCGCCCAGGTGCGGCTCCAGCTCGCCGACCTGCTGCGGGACGCGGGCCGGGCGGCCGACGCGGTCGCCGTTCTGGAGTCGGTGCTGCTCGACCCGGCCGCGCCCGACCTGGACGAGCGGATGCTCGCGCAGGCCCGGCTGGACCTCGCGCGCGGACTGTTCGCGCTGGAGGAGTTCCGCGACTCGGCGGAGGAGTACCTGCGGCTCGCCGACGAGGTGGCCGGCTGGGAGGAGCAGCACACCCACACCGTGGTCGCCGGCGAGGCCGTCCTCGCGCTGGCCGAGGCGGGCCGCTGGGAGGCCGCCCGGACGGCCCGCGAGCGGGCCCTCGCCTCGCACGCGAAGGCGCCGAGGCCGGACCAGATCGCCGGCATGCTCCGGGATCTCGCCCGGATCACCATGCAGCGGCAGGGCCCCGAGGGGCTGGCCGAGGCGCTGGAGCGGCTGGCCGAGGCGGACGCCGTCCGGGAGGCCGCCGAGCGCGACGGCGAGCCGCACACCCCCTGGTACCTGCGCGGCGCCGTCCACTACGAACGGGCCCGGGTGTACGCGGTGGCCGGGCGGCACGAGGAGGCACTGGCCGAGGCCGAGTCGGCGGTCACCGCCTACGAGGCGGGCGGGGAGCCGGCCGAGACGCCGCGCGCCGAGGCCGTCCGGCTGGCCGGGCTGATCGAGGGCACCGACCTTGGCCGGACGGAGCAGGCCCGGGCCCGTCTCGCCGCCGCCGCCGAGCGCTGCCGGGGCTTCGGACTGCACGAGGCGGCGGGCATCCTGACCGGCCTGCGCGAGCGGATCGGCGCGCAGGAGCGGTGAGGTGACGGTGGGCCCGCCACCGCCGGGAGCGGCGGCGGGCCCACCGGGCGGCCCCGCGTCAGCAGGGGCCGTCGTCGGACCAGACGCCCCACTGTCCACTGGCCGACGGGTTCTCGTTCAGCGTCCACCACTTGGCGTGGTACTTGTGGCCGCTGTAGGACACCTTGCTGCCGTTGGTGTACGTCGTGGTGGCGCTCCAGGCCGGGTCGGCGCAGGCCCCCGGCGGGTTGCTGGTCGGGGGCGTGGTCGGGGGCGTGGTCGGCGGCGTCGAGGTCGGCGGGGTGGTGGGCGGCGTGGCGCCGGCGAACCGCACGGTGAACTTGGTGAAGTCCCAGTCGCTCTGCGCCACGCTGGAGCACGACCCGGACAGCCCCGGGTCGACCGTGCCCGGGCACTGGCGGTCGCGGTTGACGGACCAGTAGGTGTACCGGGCCAGCTTGTGGGCGAGGGCGAAGTCCAGCACGGTCTGGAAGTCCGCCTGCCGGAAGTACTCGGCGGCGTCCGTGCGCCCGTTCATCAGCGAGACGCCCTCGTGCGCGTAGGCCTGGGCCTCGGTCCAGCCGAAGGTGGTCCGGAGGATCCCGTTGAAGGCGACCAGGGCGGCGGTCTGGGCGGCCGCGCCGTTGAAGCCGCCGTCGAACGGCATGATCGAGTAGTTGTCGGGGGTGAAGCCCTGCGCCTTCGCCTCGTTGAGCATCTGCTGCCCGAACCACCCGGTGCCCGCCCCGGTCCCGGCGGTGGTGATCGAGATGTAGAGCCCGGGGTTGTTCTGCTGGAGGATCCGGGCCGCGCCGATCTCGTTGTGGATGGCCGCCGTGTTCTCGTACTCCGGCTCCTCCAGGTCGAAGTCGATCGCCTTCAGCTGGTACTTGGTGATCACCTTCTGGTAGCCGGCGGCGGTGGCCTCCGGGGTTCCGCAGCCCTGGCCGAGCTTGTTGCCGCCGTAGCCGCCGACCGAGACCGAGACGTCCCCGCCCTTGGCCCGGATGGTCTGGATCACCGCTGGCATGGTGGTGTCGGTGTCGATCGAGGAGGTGCCGCCCCAGGCCGGGGAACAGCCGCCCTTGTCCAGGATGAACGCCAGCTGGAACGCCTTCTGGCCGGTCGCGTCCATCACCGCCGCGGCGTCCGGCGGGCTGTTGTCCTCGGGCATCAGGTAGGGCGCCGAGGCGTACCAGTTGCTGCCGATCCCGGCGGCCGGGGCGGTGACGTCGGCCGCGGCGGCGCCGCCGCCGGCCAGCGCGGCCGCGGCGCCGGCCACCAGGCCGAGCACCCCGGCCACCGCCACCGCGGCCCGGCGGGCCCGGGGCGTGCGGTGCGAGGGCCGGTCCCGCGGTCCGGTCGGTGGGGTGAACTGCTGTGGGGGAAGAGCGCGTTCCATCGGGAACCTCTCCAGGAAACGGCGGGGGAAGGCCCGCCCGCGTCGACGTGGGGGAGACGCGGTGGGCGCGACAGCCGTGCCACGGGGGGAGCGTGCGGACGGCCTCCACTGGTATAGACCTGCCCGGAAACCGCCGTCAACCAATGGGACGGTCAAGCCTTCGGCCGGCCCCCGGGGGTGCTCTCCGGTCTGTCGGTCACGTTTCCCGACACGAGATCTCGTCCGTAAGCGCGAGGCCGCGCCGTCCGGCAATCGCAGCCTGGAGGAACGAATGCCCGCGGAGCACGCGCACGCGTCCGCGGCCGGCACCACCGTCGTGCCCGGCGGCCAGGTGGTCCTGCTCGGCGACAACCCCGCCTTCAGCACCGACTCCCGCCTCTGGGGCGCCGTCCCGGCCACCAGCATCGTCGGCGTGGTCCTCGACGGCGTCCCCCTGCGCGGCTGACGGGCCCCGGGGCCGTGTCAGGTGGGCGGTTCGGGGGCCCGGGCGGGAGTGTGGGGGCGGAAGGGCAGGTCGGGGCGGGTGCGGGGTGGTCGGTTAGGGTGGCCGGATGGGGGCGGACCGGGGGGTGGCGGAGGGGCGGCAGGCCGTCGCGGTCCTGGCGGCCCTGCGGGCGCGCCCGCTGCGTTTCCCGTTCACCTCCACCCCGTGGCGTTGCTGGGGGCACGTGCTCGGGGGTGCGGTGTTCGGGCCGCTGCTGCTGGCCCTGCTCGCCGCCCTGCTGCTGATCGGCACCGGGCTGTCCGTCGTCGGGGTCGGCCTGGTGGTCCTGCTGGGCGTCGCGCTCGCCGGGATCCCGGTCGGCGCGCTGGAGCGTCGCCGGCTGCGGCTGGTGGAGCCGGCGCCCGTGCCCGACCCGCACCGCGCGCTGCCCGGGGTCGGCCGACGGGCCCGGCTGCGGACCAGGCTGCGTGAGCGCGCCACCTGGCGCGAGCTCGGCTACACCGCCCTGTTCGCCCTGGTCCTGAGCGTCGTCGACCTGGCCTTCACGGCCCTGCTGGTGTTCTGCGGCGCGCTGGTCGTCAGCCCGCTGGTGGTCTGGGCGCTGGCCCCCGAGACCGTGATGCTGATCCCCGGCCGGGCCGTCCCCGGTCCCGCCGCCGCCCTCCCCGCGACCGCCGTCGGACTGGGCGGCCTGCTGCTCTGCGGGTACGCGGGCGCGCTGCTGACCGCCGGCCGGGTCCGGCTGGTCCGGTCCCTGCTCGGCCCCCGGCCGGAGGGCCTCGGTCGGCAGGTCCTCGAACTCACCCGCTCGCGGGCCCGCCTGGTCGACGCCTTCGAGGCCGAACGCCGGCGGATCGAACGCGATCTGCACGACGGCGCCCAGCAACAGCTCGTCGCCCTCAGCATGACCCTCGGGCTGGCCGCGTACGAGCTGCGCGGGCGGGCGGACGACGACCCGGCGCTCGCGCTGGTCGACCGGGCGCGCGGCGAGGCCCGGCAGGCGCTCGAACAGCTGCGGGACCTCGTCCGGGGCATCCACCCGCAGGTGCTCACCGACCACGGGCTGGCCGCCGCCGTCGCCGAGGTCGCGCTGCGCCACCCGGTCCCGGTCGCGGTGGACATCGACCTGCCGGACCGGCTGCCCGGACCGGTCGAGACGACGGCCTACTTCACCGTCACCGAGGCGCTCACCAACGCGGCCAAGCACAGTGGCGCCACCGCGGTCACCGTCCACGGCCGGGTCGACGACGGCCGGTTGGTGCTCCAGGTGACGGACGACGGCCGCGGCGGGGCCGACCCGGCCGCCGGGGCGGGGCTGCAGGGCCTCGCCGACCGGATCGCGATTCTGAGAGGGAGGCTGATGGTGACCAGTCCGATCGGCGGGCCGACGCGGCTCCGGGTGGAGGTGCCGTGCTCCGGATCGTGATCGCCGAGGACGCGGTGCTGCTCCGGGCCGGGCTGGTCGAGCTGCTGGCCCGTGGCGGCCACCAGGTGGTGGCCGCCGTCGGCGACGCGGCCGCGCTGGCCGCCGCCGTGGACGCGGACCGCCCCGACCTCGTGCTCACCGACGTCCGGATGCCGCCGGACTTCCACGACGAGGGCCTGCGGGCCGCCCTGGAGCTGCGCGAACGCCACCCGGGCCTGCCCGTGCTGGTGCTCTCCCAGTACGTGGCCACCCCGTACGCCACCCGGCTGCTCGGCGCCGCGGGCGCGCAGCCCGCCGGGCTCGGCTACCTGCTGAAGGACCGGGTCGGCGAGGTGGCGGACTTCCTGGACGCGCTGCGCCGGGTGGCGGCCGGTCAGACGGTGATCGATCCCGAGGTGGTCCGGGTCCTGCTCCGCCAGCAGGCGGCGGACCGGCCACTGGCCCGGCTGACCCCGCGCGAGCGGGAGGTGCTGGCGCTGATGGCGGAGGGGCTGAACAACCAGACCGTCGCGGGGCGGCTGGGCATCACCGAGGCCTCGGTGGTCAAGCACTGCGGGAACATCTTCATGAAGCTCGACCTCGACCCGGCGGAGGGCAACCGCCGGGTGCTGGCGGTGCTGGCGCACCTGCGGGGGGAGTAGGCCCGGGGCGGGCCCCCCGGAAGCGGGCGCGGACCCGCCCGACCCGGCGGGCGGTGCCGCCTCACCCGCGGCGGACGGACCCCTCCGGGGCGGCGGCGTCCGCGCCCGCCGGGTCGAGCAGCTCCGCGAGGCGGCGGGCGGAGGCCTCCCAGGACCACTGCGCCCGGACCCAGCGCCGTCCCGCCGCCCCCATCCGGGCGCGGTCGGCCGCCGGGGCGCCGAGGATGCGGGTGACCGCGTCCGCGACGGCGGCCGGACTCCGGCCGTCGACGACGGCGCCGGTGACCCCGTCGAGGACGGCGTCGGGCGCGCCGCCGGACCGGCCGGCGACCACCGGCAGCCCGGCGGCCGCCGCCTCCAGGAAGACGATGCCCAGGCCCTCCGCCTCCAGACCGGCCCGCCGGGTGCGGCACGGCATCGCGAAGACGTCCGCCGCCGCGTAGTAGGCGGGTGTCGCCGCGTGCTCCCGGCCGCCGGCGAAGACCACCGAGCCGGGCTCGGTGTGGTGCCGGGCGAGGGCGCGCAGCCGCCGTTCGTCCGGGCCCCGGCCGACCAGGACCAGGACGGCCCCCGGCACCGTCCGCCGGATCAGCGGGAGGGCCCGGATCAGGGCGTCCTGACCCTTGCGGGGGACCAGCCGGGCCACGCAGAGGATCATCGGCGCGCCGGTGTCCGGGGCGCCCGCCGCGCCCGCGCCCGCCGGCCGGAAGCGCTCCGCGTCCACACCCGGCACGAGCCGTTCCAGCCGGGCCCGGGGCCCGAGCGCGGGGGCGATCCGCGCCCGGGTGTACTCGCCGAGGTAGGTGACCACGTCGACGTGGTCACCGATCCGCCGGAGCAGTCGGCGGGCCCCGGGGGTGCGGGCCCACCAGATCTCGTGGCCGTGCGTGGTGGCGACCGTGCGGGCGATCCCGGGGGCCTGCCGCCGGAGCCCGGGCGTCATCGCGGCGAGCGGGGCGGCGGCGCCGAACCAGACCCGGTCGCACCCGTGCGCGCGGGCGATCTCGGCGGCCCGCCGGGTGACCCTGGCGGTCGGCAGCAGCGTCCGGGACCGGTCGCGGATCACCGGGAAGGGGAGGGCCGCGTCGTGAGCGGCGGCGCCGGGCTCGTCCGAGGTGAGGACGACGACCTCGTCGGCGGGCAGACGGGTGGCCAGGGCGTGGACGAAGGTTTCGATGCCGCCCTGCCGGGGCGGGAAGTCATTGGTGACGATGAGTGTGCCGGCCATGGGGTCGGTGCAACCTCGGTTCGGGGATCGGTGAGCGGATCGGTTCGGGGATCGGTTCGGGGATCGGTGAGCGCGTCGGCGAGGGCGCCGGTGCGGGGAGCGGTGCGGGCCTGCGAGCGGGCCCAGAGGGCGAGCAGGAGCGGTAGCGCCAGGTAGCCGAACCGCCCGGCGGGTGCGAGCAGGAAGGCCACGCAGAGCCCGAGGGCGAGCCGGTCGGCGGCGCCGACGGCGTCCCGGGGCGGGCGCAGCACCAGCGAGGCGGCGACGGCCAGCCCGCCGAGCAGCAGCAGCGTCACCGCGGCGTACCAGCCGGCCGGGCCGAGGTCCCCGAGCAGCCGGCCGGGCAGCGGGCTGCCCGCCGGGGTGGGCAGCGGGCCGCGTCCGGTGGGGAAGGCGAACACCTGGTGGAACATCGGGCCGGGCGAGCGCAGCGCCCCCGGCAGGACGAGGACGGCCGTGCCCGCCAGTGCGACCACCGTGGCGCGCAGCGCCGCCCGCCGGCCGGCCGTGGCGGCGAGCAGGGCCGCGACGACCGCGACCGCGGGCCAGGCCGTCCACTTGAGCGCGCAGGCCGCGGCGAGCGCCAGCCCGGCGGCGCCGGGGCGGCCCCGGGCGGCCAGGGCGAGGGCCAGGCAGCAGAGGCCGGTCATCGGCAGGTCCACGCCGCTCACACAGAGCGGCAGCGCGACCAGCGGCGAGGCGGTGAGCGCCGCGAGCGCGGGCCGGTGCCGGCGGCCGGCCGCGAACAGGCAGCCCAGGAACGCGGCGGCGCACCAGAGCCGGGCGTCCCCGAGCAGTCGGGCCGGCCACTCCTGTGCGCCCAGCACCGCGCGGGGCAGCCCGAACAGCGCCATGCCGGGCAGGTACGGCGTGTACTCGGAGACCGTGTGCGGATCGGCCAGGTAGGGGGTGCCGTGCCGGAGCAGCAGTTCCGCGGACCGCTCGATGACGGCGACCTCGCTCTGCCCCTGACCGGTCAGTACCAGCCGCAGCAGCGGCAGGGCCAGGGCCCCGAGCAGGGCCACCGCCACGGACCAGGAGCGGGCCCGCCGCCCCGGCAGCACGAGTACGGCAACGGCCGCCGCCAGATAGCCCGTTGCGGCGATGGCGCCCCAACTGCGGTGCGGCCCGAGCCCGGAGACGAGCGGGAAGGCCGCCGCCCAGCCGGCTGCGGTCAGCCAGCCGGCGCACCACGGTGCCCGCCGGTCGAACCACCCGGCCCGGTAGGTGAGTTGGGCTCTCCTGGGTCGGTGGTGGTCCCGGTCGCGGTGGTCGCGTCTGCCTCGGTGATTCAGCACCCCTTCATTCCAGCGGCGCAGTACGGCCGGGTCATGACGGCCAGGTCGAGACCTGGGGTCGGGTTTCCCCTACCTTCCTCGCCCGCCCACCTTCGCCCTGACGTTCGGTGACGGCGGAAACACGTTCGGTGGCGAAGCTCGCTATCGTGGTCCCGTGGTGAGGTCGTGGGATGCCGCGGTGGAGCGGGCGCAGGAGCGGTTGGCGGCGGTGCCCCGGCTGCGGACGGTGGACGGCGGGGACGGGCGGCGGTTCGAGCTCTGGGACGTGGCGTCCCGCGCCGAGGGCGAGCTGGGCGAGCGGGTGGACCCGGACGCCCTGACCCCGGAGGCCGAGCGCGGGCTGCGCGAGCGGCTCGGCGAGAGCGGCCGGGAGTGGCCCGACGGCGGGCTCTACCGCCGCCGCTACTGGGTGCACGGCCCGGACGGCCGGGACGGTCCGCCGGTCGGCACGGTGGCGGTCGACAACTGGACCAGGGGACCGGGCCAACTGGCCGTCTCCTCGCTCTACCTGCGCCCCGGCGCGCGCGGCCGCGGCCACGCCGCGGCCGTGCTTGACGAGGTGTACCGGGCGGCCGCGGCCGAGGGGATGCCCGGCTTCCGCCTGGACGCACACTGGACCTGGCAGCACGCCGTCCGCTACTACCTGCGGCGCGGACTCTGGGTGGTCTCCTGGAAGCACGCCCTCGGCCTCGCCCGGATGCCGCAGCTGCCGGCCTACCGGGTGCGCGAGGAGGACGACCGGCTGCTCCTGCTGGTCTCCGACGCCCGCCACGGCTGGGTGCCGCTGCTCGCCGCCGGGCGGGAGGGCCGGTGGCTGCGCCTGGACGAGACGGCCGCCTACCGGCAGAGCGACGGGTGGGTGCACGACTTCGCCCGCTCGACGCTCGCCCTGCACCTCGCGCTGGCGGGCCGGCCGCTGGTGCGCGGTCCGCAGTGGTGGGCGGAGGCCTGGCGCTGGTCCGACACCGGCGAGCCGGAGGGCCTCGCGTACAAGATCGAGCACTTCGAGCGGCTCGCGCGGGACGCCGGCCGGCGCGTCGTCTCCCCCTACCGGCCGGAGGGCGCCGGGCCGGAGCGGCCGGTCCTGCGGGAGTCGGACCGGGCCCCGCAGCTGCCCGGCCCGGCCGGCCGGCTGCCGAGCACCGCCCCGCAGGGGCCGTGACGGCGCCGCCACCACCGTTCGCGGACGGCCGCGCACACCCGCGGCCGGACGGCTGGGAGACTCGGGGGATGGCTGAGATCGAGATCGACGGCGCGCCTGCCGACCCCGGGCAGCTCGCCGCCCTGGGGCTGCTGAACTACGGGCACTTCACCACCCTGCGGGTGGAGTCCGGCCGGGTGCGCGGACTGGCCCTGCACCTGGACCGCCTGGTCCGGGACTGCCGGACGGTGTTCGGCGCCGAGCTGGACCGGGAGCTGGTCCGGCAGCGGATCCGCCGGGTGCTCCCGGCGGACGGCGCTCCGGTGATCGTCCGGGTCACCGTGTTCGATCCGGCGCTCGGGCTGGAGCGCCCGGCCGCGCCCGCCCTGCCCCGGCTGCTGGTGACCACCCGCCCGGCCCCGGCCGCGGCGCCCGGGCCGCTGCGGGTGCGCACCGCCGCGTACCGGCGCGAGCTGCCCGAGGTGAAGCACGTCGGCCTGTTCGGTCTGGTCGGGCTGCGCCGGCAGGCCCAACTCGACGGCTACGACGATGCCTTGCTGACCGGGGAGGACGGCCGGATCACCGAGGGGGCCACCTGGAACGTCGGCTTCCACGACGGCCGGCAGGTGGTCTGGCCGGAGGGCCCCGCGCTGCCCGGTGTCACCGCCGCGCTGCTCGCCGCCGCGCACCCCGGCCCGCAGCGGCGCGAGCGCGTCGACCCGGCCGGCCTGGACCGGTTCGTGGCGGCCTTCGCGGTCAACGCGGGTGTCGGCGTCCGGCCGATCGCCGCGATCGACGGGACGGCGTTCGACCCCGCCCACCCCGTCCTCGCGCCGCTGTGCGCGGCGTACTGGCGGATCGAGGGCGACCTGCTCTGAGCCGGGCCCCACCGGTCCGGTCCGCAGCGCTCCTCCGGTCCCGAGAGCCCCGAAAGAACTCCGGGGCTCCGGGCCGGGGGGCAAGGCGGGGGGAACGGGGTGGGGATAACCCCCCGGTCCGTCCGCCAGCGGCCTCCATGGTTCGGAGCACCCGCCCTTCCTAGGCTGGAACACGTCGACGACCAGCGACGATTCCCGAAGGAAGGCCCCTCCATGGCACGCCGCCAGCACCCCCAGACCGAGCCGTACGGCCGCCCCGGCGCCCACGCAGCGATCGAGCTGCGGGCGGTACGGCGCAGCTACGGCCGCGGCGGCGACGTCGTGCACGCCCTGCGCGGGATCGACCTGTCGCTGGACCGGGGCAGCTTCACCGCGGTGATGGGGCCGTCCGGCTCCGGCAAGAGCACCTTCCTGCAGTGCGCGGCCGGCCTGGACCGCCCGGACGGCGGCGAGGTCTACCTCGGCGGCGAGGAGATCACCCGGCTGAGCGAGAACCGGCTCACCAAGCTGCGCCGCAGCCGGATCGGCTTCATCTTCCAGTCCTTCAACCTGCTGCCCTCGCTGACGGTCCAGCAGAACGTGCTGCTCCCGCAGCGCCTCGCCGGTGAGCGCCAGGACCGTGCCCGGGCGCGGGAGTTGCTCGCCCAGGTCGGTCTCGGCGAGCACGCCGGCCGGCGTCCCGGCCAGCTCTCCGGCGGCCAGCAGCAGCGGGTGGCGATCGCCCGCGCGCTGATCACCGACCCGGACGTGGTCTTCGCCGACGAGCCGACCGGCGCGCTGGACACCCGCACCGCGCACGAGGTGCTCGGCCTGCTGCGCCGCGCCGTGGACACCATGGGCGCGACCGTGGTCATGGTCACCCACGACCCGGTGGCGGCCTCCTTCGCGGACCGCGCCGTGTTCCTCGCCGACGGCGCGTTCGCCGGCGAGCTGTACCACCCGGACCCGAACGCCGTCGCCGACCGCATGGTCACGCTGGCGGCGCGCCCGGTCGGAGCGGCGGCATGAGCAACGGACTCGCGCGCGCCTCGGTGCGCTTCCGGCCGGCCTCCTTCGTCGGCACCTTCCTGGCCCTGCTGCTCGGCGCGGCCATCGTGACGGCCTGCGGCACGCTGCTGCAGACCGGCCTCACCGCGAGCGTGCCGCCGAGCCGCTACGCCGCCGCCCCGGTGCTGGTCGCGCCGGACGCGGCCGTCGAGATCACCGTCAAGACCGGCGGGGACGAGGACGTCGAGAGCCTGCCCGTCCCCGAGCGGGCCCGGGTCGACGCGGCGCTGGCCGGGCGGATCGCGGCCCAGCCCGGTGTCGCGGCCGCCCGGCCGGACACCGCCTTCCCGATCCCGGCCGGCTCCGCCCCCGGCGTGCCCGGTCTGACCGGCCGGGGCATCGCCGCCCTCGGCATCGCCGGAGCGGGCGAGAAGCTGGTCGAGGGCCGTGCGCCCGGCGCGGGCGAGGTCGTGCTGGACGTCGACACCGCGCACGCCGCCCACCTCGCGCCGGGCGCCACCCTCGCGCTGACCGGGCCCGGTGGCGCCGGCACCTACCGGATCTCCGGCCTCGCCGCCTCCCCGGGGGCGGGCCCGCAGCAGCCGGCCGCCACCGCGTGGTTCGCCGACCAGGTCGCCGACCGGATCTCCGGCCACCCGGGCCGGGTCGACGCGATCGCCGTCGTCCCCCGCGACGGCGTCACCGCCAAGACCCTCGCCGCCCAGGTCCGCCAGGCCGTCGGCGGCGACGCCGAGGTGCTCACCGGCGACGCCCGCGGCGCCGTCGAGCAGCCGCTGCTCGCCGAGAGCCGGACCATGCTCACCGCCCTCGGCGGTTCCTTCGGCGGCATCGCCACCATGACCGCGGTGTTCGTCGTGATGAGCACCGTCGCCCTGGCGACCGGCCAGCGGGCCCGGGAGTTCGCCCTGCTGCGCGCCATCGGCGCCACCCCGCGCCAGATCCGCCGCACCATCGCCACCGAGGCGGTGCTGGTGGCACCGATCGCCGGCGCCCTCGGCATCCTCCCCGGCCTCGCGCTGGCCCGCTGGTGGTTCGGCGAGCTGGCCGACCGCGGCGCCGTCCCGGCGGCCGTGTCGCTGGACGTCGGCCCGATCCCGATGCTCGCCGCCGTGGCGACCTGCACGATCGCCGCGCTGACCGCCGGCTTCTTCGCCTCCCGCCGCCCGTCCCGGCTGCGGCCCAGCCAGGCCCTCGGCGCGGCGGCGGTCGAGGCCGGCCGCCCCGGCACGGTCCGGACCGTGGTCGGGCTGCTCTTCGCCGCCGGGGGTGTCTCGCTCGCCGCCGTCGCGGCCGGCCTGGACGGCTCGAAGGCCGCCAACACCGCCCTGGGCGTGGTGATGTGCTTCCTGATGGCCGTCGCCCTGCTCGGTCCCTGGGTGGCCGGGGTCGCCGCCGGGGTGTTCGGTCTCCCGCTGCGGGCCGGGGCCGGCGCGCCCGGTTCGCTCGCCGTCGACAACACCCGGGCCAACGCCCGCCGGCTGGCCTCCGCGATCACGCCGATCGTCATGGTCACCGCCTTCTGCGGCACCCTGCTCTTCATGCAGAGCACCATCACCCACGTCACCGGTGAGCAGGTGCGCACCGGCATCACCGCCGACCACGTGGTCGGCTCGACCGGCCCCGGCCTGCCCGCCGGCAGCGCCGACCGCGCCGCCAAGGTGCCCGGCGTGGACGCCGCCGTCGGTGTGCTGCGCACCAGCACGGTGTACCGCGACGGCAGCATGCTCGGCACCGCCAACACGCTCGGCATCAGCGGCGACCCGGCGAAGCTCCCCGCGGTGCTCGACCTCGGGGTGAAGAGCGGCTCGCTGGCCGAGCTCGCCCGTTCGGCCGACACCGTCGCCCTGGACGCCGGTCTGGCCGACGCCCTCGGCGTCACGGTCGGCGACCGCGCCCCGCTCTGGCTCGGTGACGGCACCCCGGTCAAGCCCACCGTGGTCGCCACCTACGAGCGCGGCCTCGGCTTCGGCCAGGTGCTGATGCCCCGGGCGGCCGTCGCGGAGCACGTCACCGCCGGCTACGACAGCCAGCTGCTGGTCGCGGACGCCTCCGGTGCCGACCGGGCCGCCGTCGCCGCCGCGCTGGGCAACCTCTCCGGCGCCGGTGCGACCACCGTCGCCGACCGGGCCGGCTTCGTCGCCCAGGCCGACAAGGCCCAGGAGATCGGTGCCTGGGCGAACGCCGTGATGGCCGGTGTGCTGGGCGGCTTCGCCGCCGTCACCGCCGCCAACACCCTGGCGATGACGGTGCTGGACCGCCGTCGGGAGGTGGCGCTGCTCCGCCTGGCCGGGACGACCCGCCGTCAGGTGCGCGGCATGATGCGCTGGGAGGCGCTGCTGGTCGCCGCGACCGGGCTGGCGGTCGGTGCGGTGATCGCCTGGGTCACCCTGCTGCCGATCACCCGGGGCATCACCGGCTCGGCGCCGCACATCCCGGTCGGCCTCGCGCTGCCGCTGGCCGCCGGAGCGGTGCTGCTCTGCCTCGGCTCGACCGGCCTGCCGGCCCGACTCCTGCTGCGGGCCCACCCGGTGGCGGCGGGTGGGGGCCGACAGTAGCGCGGACCCCTGGGGGATCCTGACGGCGGGACGGGCGGTGCGCGAGGGTGGCGCACCGCCCGTTCGGGTGGGCCGGGGAGTGGGGGTGTGGGCCTCGGGGCGGCCTCGGGGTGGCCTCGGGGTGGCGGGACGGGCGGTGCGCGCGGGTGGCGTACCGCCCGTTCGGGTGAGGGCTCCGGCCCAGGCGGGCGCAACGGGGTGGTGATCGACCTGCCCCCGGTTCGGCGCCACGGATCCGGGAGCCCGGTCGGTTACGGTGTCGGCCGCGCCGTCCGGGGCCGAGCCGCCTCCGGGGGCGTTTCCCGTTCCCCCCTCCGCCAGGCCCGCCGGGCCGCTTCCCGTACCCGTTCCGCACCGGTTCCGCAGCCGTTCCCTCCGTCGTTCCGCAGCCCCTTCGCATCCTTCCGCACCGGTTCCCGCCTCACGGCCGAGCAGAGAGAAGCCCACCCATGAGCAGTCCTCCCGTGGCCCCCGCGCCCCGTCGGCCGCTGATCCTGCTGCGGGCGAGCGCCACCGCGCTGGCCGCGCTGGCCGTCCTGCAGACCGTGCTGGCCGGCAGCTACCTCAACGGCCACTACGAGTCGCTCGCGCTGCACGAGGCCGCCGCGCGGGCGGTGCTCGTCGCGGCGTGCTGCCAGCTCGTGGCCGGGGCGCTGGTCCGGCGGCCCGGCCGTGACCGGCGCGGCCCGCGCGGGCCGTTGTGGCTCTCGGTGCTCCTGGTGGCGACGGTGACCCTGCAGACCGCCGTCGGCTACAACCGCGCGATCGGGGTGCACGTGGTGCTCGGTGTGCTGCTGGTCGGCGGCATCCTGGCCGGCCTGGTCGGTGCCTGGCGGCTGCCGCTGCCGGCCCGCACCGGCGCCGCCGCGGCCGACCCCGAGGGCGCCGGCCGGCTGCCCCGCCCGGGCGGACCGGTGGAGGTCGCCCAGTGAACCGCCGCCGCTTCCTGGGCATCGGCGCGGCCGTGGTCGGCACCGGCGGGATCGGGGCCTTCGCCCTCCCCTCGGCCACCCGACTGCTGGCCGAGGCCCGGCCGGGCCGGCTGCTGCTCAGCGCGATGGAGCCGCCCGCCCCGTTCCAGGTGCCGCTCCCGGTGCCGCCCGTGCTGCAACCGGTCCGTACCGACGGCACCACCGACTACTACGAGATCACCCAGCGGAGCGCGCGGCTGGAGATCCTGCCCGGCCTGCGGACCGAGGCCTGGACGTACGGCGGCAGCTTCCCCGGCCCGACCTTCGCCGTGCGGGCCGGGCGGCAGAGCGTGGTCCGCCACCGCAACGAGCTGCCGGTGCCCTCGGTGGTCCACCTGCACGGCGGCCACACCCCGGCGGACAGCGACGGCTACCCGACCGACCTGCTGCTGCCGGTCGGGGGCGGCGGTGCCCGGGGCGCCCAGGACATGGCCGGGATGGCGGGTATGCCGGGGATGGAGCACCACCCGGCCGACCCGGCCGCCGCCCGGACCGCCGACGGCGAGCGCACCTACACCTATCCGAACCACCAGCGCGCGGCCACGCTCTGGTACCACGACCACCGGATGGGCTTCACCGGCCCCGCCGTCTGGCGCGGCCTGGCCGGCTTCCACCTCGTCCACGACGACGAGGAGGACGCGCTGCCGCTGCCGCGCGGCGAACGCGACGTCCCGCTGATGCTCGCCGACCGCTCCTTCGCCGAGGACGGCTCCTTCCAGTACCCGGCCACCGATGCCGCGCTGGCCGTCCCCGGCGTCACCGACGACTACATGAACGGCGTCCTCGGCGACGTCATCCTGGTCAACGGCGCCCCCTGGCCCCGGCTCGCGGTGGACCGCGCCCGCTACCGGCTGCGCGTGCTGAACGCCTCCAACGCCCGCCTCTACCGCCTCGAACTCGATCCGCAGCCCTCCGGCGGCGACGCGCTGGTGCAGATCGGCGGCGACGGCGGCCTGCTGGAGGCCCCGCTGGCGCACGACGCGCTGGAGATCGCCCCGGCCGAACGCTTCGACCTGGTGGTCGACTTCGCCCGCTACCCGCCGGGGACGTCGGTCCGCCTGATGAACCGGTTCGGCACCGACCGGGACGCCGAGGTGATGGTGTTCGACGTGTCCTCGCGGACCGTCACCGACGACTCGGCCGTGCCCGAGCGGCTCTGCACCCTCGAACGGCTCGATCCGGCCGCCGCCGTGACCACCCGGACCTTCGGCTTCCGCCGCAGCCGCAACGACGGCTGGACGATCAACAACCAGCCCTACCAGCCGGGCCGTTCGCTGGCCCGGCCCGCCCTCGGCACCGTCGAGAAGTGGCGCTTCTTCACCGACGTCCACCACCCCGTCCACCTGCACCTGGACCCCTTCCAGGTGCTCTCGCGCAACGGCGCCGAACCCGGCCGCTACGACGCGGGCTGGAAGGACACCGTGGACCTGCGGCCGGCCGAGTCGGTGGAGATCCTGGTCCGCTTCACGGACTACCCGGGGACGTACATGCTGCACTGCCACAACCTGGAGCACGAGGACATGGCGATGATGGCGGACTTCGTCGTGGAGTAGCGCGCCGGCCGGGCCGGTGGCCACCGCTCCGTCCCCTCACCCGTTCGGCCGCGCGCCGGCGGGCGGTCGCCCCGCCCGCCGGCGCCTCGACGTGCCGGGCCCCCGCGGTTGACCTAGCGTCGCGGGAGGGGCACCGGCCCTGTCGTCCGACCGAGGAGCGCGCGCATGACCAGTCCTGCCGAACGCCGCCGGCGCGGCCGGGCCGCCCGCGAACGGGTCTCGCGCTCGGCCCACGGCCGCTGGATCCCCGCGGCCGACCGGCCCGACCCGATCGCCGTGCTGGAGCGGCAGGGGGCGGACCGGGTCGCCGAGCTGCTGCCGATCCGCTACGGCCGGATGGCCGATTCGGCCTTCGCCTTCCTGCGCGGCGCGGCCGCCGTGCTGGCCGCCGACCTCGCGGCCGTCCCCGACACCGGCATCACCGTCCAGCTCTGCGGTGACGCCCACCTGGCGAACTTCGGCATGTACGCCTCGCCGGAGCGGGCGCTGCTCTTCGGCCTGAACGACTTCGACGAGACCTACCCCGGCCCGTTCGAGTGGGACGTCAAACGGCTCGCCGCGAGCGCCGCCGTCGCGGCCCGCGACAACGGCAACGACGAGGCGCACGTCCGCCGCGCCGCGCTGACCGCCGCGCTCGGCTACGCCACCGCGATGCGGCGGCTGGCGGCGATGGGCGAACTCGACGTCTGGTACGCCCGGATCGACACCGAGGACCTCCTCCCGCTGATCAGCAGGTCCAAGCGCCGCAAGCGGGTCGAGGCCGGTATGGCGCACGCCCGGCGCCGCACCAGCCTGCAGGCCTTCGGCAAGCTCACCGAGGAACGGGACGGCCAGCGCCACATCATCAGCGAGCCGCCGCTGATCCAGCCGCTGACGAAGAACGAGTTCGGTGCCGTCGGGCAGATCTTCAGCGACTACCGGGCCACCCTCAGCGAGGACCGCCGCGTCCTGCTCGACCGGTTCCAGTTCGTCGACGCGGCGCGCAAGGTGGTCGGCGTCGGCAGTGTCGGGACCCGCTGCTACATCATCCTGCTGGAGGGGCGCGACGCCCGGGACCCGCTCTTCCTCCAGGTCAAGGAGGCCACCCGGTCGGTCCTGGAGGACCACCTGCCCGCCGGCAGCCGGGTCGACGCCGAGGTGACCGGTACCCACGGCGGCCGCCGGGTGGTGGTCGGCCAGCACCTGATGCAGGCCGTCAGCGACATCTTCCTCGGCTGGACCACCGGCCCGGCCGGCCGCCACTACTACGGGCGCCAACTGCGGGACATGAAGGGTTCGGTGGAGATCGCCGACATGACGAGGTCCGGTCTGCGGGACTACGCGGACCTCTGCGGCCGCGCGCTGGCCCGCGCCCACGCCCGCTCCGGCGACCGGCTCGCCATCGCCGGCTACCTGGGCTCGTCGGACACCTTCGCGGAGGCGATCGCCGACTTCGCCGTCAGTTACGCCGACCGGACCGAGGCCGACCACGCCGCCCTGCTGTCCGCGATCGACGACCGGGTGATCACGGCGAAGCGGGGGATCTGACCCGGGCCGCCCCGTCCTCCAGGCAGGACTGTCACGCCAGTTCGGGCAGCGGTGCGGCGAGCCGTCGCAGTTGGTCGCGCTGGTCGGCGAGGTCGACCGCGCCCGGGCGGACGACGACGACATGGCGGGCACCCGCGTCCCGGTACCGGGCGAGGCCGGCCACGACGTCCTCCGGCGTGCCGGTCACGAGCGCCTGGGTCCGCTCCAACTCCTCCAGCGGCAGGCCGGTCGGCCCGTGCGTAGGCGTCGGGCGCCAGGCGGCCGGCGGCCACGTCCTCGTCCACGCGGACCGAGACGAAGAGGGCGGGGGTGATCGCGTCCGGGTCACGGCCCGCCCCGGCCGCCGCCTTCCGCACGTCCAGCAGCCCGGACCGGTAGTCGGCGGGGTCCGGCGGGTACGGCAGCCGGCCGTCGTAGCACCGCCCGGTGCGGGCGAGGGCCGCCGCAGTGGGCGCAGGCGGCCGGGCGACGGGGTCGGGCGCCACCCGGTCGGCGGGGGTGCGGACCCCGCCGGTCGACGGGTTGGCGGGGGACTGAGGCCCGTCGAAGGTCGGGGTCGGCGCGTCCCTGTGGCATCAACTCGCCTCTCCAGTTGGTGAGTTGAGGGTCCGTCCTGGTGTCGGTGGGGCATGTGCATGACTTCGACAAGATGATTCCTCGTCAGTAACATGACCGGCGCGGCCGTGCGAGCCGCCTCCCTGCCTCCACTGATCACGGGCGGTCGTGTCCTCGTCCGCCGCTCCGAAAGAGTCCTGTTGAAGAGTTCCCTCGGCATGGCGGTCCGCCCTGCCCTCGTCTCACTGGTGCTGCTCGGTGTCGCCGCGTGCGGGCCGACCTCGGGCGACCAGCCGGGCTCCCCGACGGCCGACGCGACCGGCGGTGCCCCGGTCGCCGCCTCGGCCTCCGGTGCCGGCCACCCGGTCGCCGCCGTCACCCCGACCGGTTCGCCGCAGGCCCGGGCCGCCACCCCGGCCGGCGCGCCCACCGCCTCCGGGCGTCCCGCCGCCGCCACCCTGCCGGTGGCGGCGGCGCAGCCGGGCGCGCAGCAGGCCGCCGTCGGCGTGCCCGGTGCGGACGGCACGGCCGTCTCCCCGGCGGCCCGGAACCTCCAGCTCACCGCGTACGACCCGGCCGCCGGTACGGCGGTCCTGGCGGCCGCGGGGCCGTCGGCACCCTCGGCGGGTCCGTCGGCGAGCCCGTCCGCCGGTTCGTCCGCGGGCCCCTCCGCGAGCCCGTCCGCGAGCCCGTTCGCGAGCCCCTCGCCGGGGTCGACGGCCGCGGTCGAGGCCGTCCGGCCCGGTCAGCTGATCGCCAGCCCGCCGACGGCCGCCGCGCCGCAGGGCGCCCTGGTCGCCGTCACGGCCGTCCGTTCGGCGAGCGGCGGGTCGGTCTCCCTGGCGACCCGGCCCGCGACACTGACCGAACTGCTCGGCGGGGCCGAGGCGGACGGCAAGGTGGCCGTCGACCCCCAGGCGATCAAGGTGACGCCCCTGGTCAAGGACGTCAAGGCGACCGCCAGCCGGGAGAACGGCGCCACCACGGCCGACGCGTCCGGCACGCTGGAGGTCGACGTCAAGGCGCCGATCCCGCTCCCGGAGGGGCTGAGCGCCGACGCCTCCGGCTCCCTCCAGCTCCACCCCGCCGTGCACTTCGCCTACCACGGTGCCGGCGTGGGCAGTCCGCGCACCGCGTCGATCGGCTTCGACCTGGGCGCCCACGCCCAGTGGAAGGTCACCGGTGACTTCGCCCGAGACACCGGCGCCGCACCGATCCGGGTGCCCTTCGCCAAGCTCCAGGCCAGCCCGGTCATCACGGTGGCCGGCCTGCCGGTCGTGGTGAACCTCGGGCTCACCTGCTACCTGGAGGTCAGCGCCGACGGCCAGGTCCACCTGGAGGCCGAACAGGAGGTCACCGGTACCTGGGCGGTGCACGCCGACTACGCCGGCGGGCGCGGCTGGACCTCGTCCACCGACGCCGCCGACACCAAGGTCTCCCCGGTCCACGTGCGGCTGACCGGCAAGGCGGCCGCCCGGGCCGCGCTGGGCGCCGAGGTGAGCGTCGGCCTGTACGACACGGTCGGCGTCGAGGCCACCGTGGCCCCGTACCTGCGGGCCCGGGCCGACGGCTCGCTCACCGTGGACGTCCCGGGCGGCGCGCCCCGACTCCAGGGCAGCTGGGCCCTGCTGGGCGGGGTCGACCTGAACGGCGCGCTGCTCGCCCATCTGAAGGTCTTCGGCACCCCGATCATCGAGGGCAAGCTCCCGCTGCCGCCGTTCCACCGCGAGTGGCCGCTGGTGTCCGGTGCGCTCCCCTCGCCGGCCCCGAAGGGCTGAGCCGTCATCCGTACCGCGGACCCTGGGCCGAATCGGCCCGGGGTCCGCGGCGTGCGAGGGGTCAGGCGCCGTCGTCGTCCTCCGTCGCGGCCTCCTTCCCGGCGCCCGCGGGCGCGACGCCGCTGAAGTTGTTGGCGGGCAGGAGGTAGTCGAAGCTGCCCGAGGAGGTGTGCGCACCGCCGGCGGGGCAGACGCCGTTGGTCGGGTTCCCGTTGAACCAGAGGCCGAAGCACTTGCCGCAGTACCGCCAGTTGGACTGTCCGAGGATGGCCACGGAGCTTCCTTTCCGGACGACTTCCCCGGGTCGGAGGAAGAGCGTCCCGTGGGGGGCATGCGTCCATGGTTCGGTGCCCGGAGTCCCGGACACATGAGGCAGGTGTCCCCTGTGCGGCAGGGACCTCCCGGACGACGCGTCAGTGGGCTGTGCGACAGTGGCCCGCATGCTGGCGATCGAGGTGCAGACGGAGAACGGGGAGCGGCACCTTCGGGTGACCGCCGAGGCGCTGGCCGCGCTGGTGCGCCGGATCGGCGGGCCAGGCGACCGCTTCCTGGTGGTGGAGCGGATTGCCGGCCCCGCCGAGGTGTTCGTCCAGGTCTGGCACGAGGCCGGTGGCGACTACACCCTGGAGCACCGCGAGGGCTCGAACGACCGCCATTTCCGGGTGCTGCTCGACGACCCCGGTCCGGTGATCGCCGCGATGACGGGCTGGGCCCGCCGGGCGGACGGCTGGGATACCGGCCTGGCCTGGCGGCGGCTCGACCTGACACCGGCGCCCGAGACGCCGGCGCCGCCGCTGGAGCTGCCCGACGACGACCGCAGGCAGCTGGAGGACCGCCTCCGTCAGAGCCTGGCCGGCGGTTACGCGACCCGGGCCGAACTCGCCGAACTGGCGGAGGACTACCTGGTCAAGGGTGACCGGCGACCGGTCTCGCCCGCGCAGGCCCGGGCCCTGGTCGACCGGATGTGGCGCGAGCGGGCCGAGGAGCAGGCCGGCTGGGAGGGCGAGACGGACGCCGACCGGCTCACCCGTGCCTTCGCGGCACTGGAGGCGGCCGGCATCACGGCCCGCGAGAACTTCACCTGCTGCCACTCCTGCGGGCAGGCCGAGATCGCCGGCGCGGGCTCGCCGGACGCCCGGGGCTTCGTCTACTTCCACTCCCAGAGCACCGACGCGGCCGCCGCCGGCCACGGGCTGTCGCTGTACTACGGGGGCTTCGACGACTCGGCCGAGACCACCGCCGCCGTCGGCCGTGAGGTGGTGGCCGCCCTGGCGGTGGCCGGCCTGCCGGCGGACTGGGACGGCGACCCCGCCAGTGCCGTCGAGGTGCGACCGCTGGACTGGCGCCGGCGGCTCGTCGGCTGACCGCGCGCACCCGTTCCTCGGGACCGGCCGGATGACGCCCGTTCCCGGGCCCGGCACGTGGACATCCGGGCGAGGTGACGGGAGGATCGGCGCATGACAGCTGACGGACCGTTGACCGAGGGAGACCTCAGCGCAATGGAACGACGCGCCGCCGCGGCGGCGCCGGGCCCGTGGACCGCCTGGCTGGAGGGTCGCCACGGCGTCGGCGGCGACAGCTTCATCCAGGTCCGCCCCGAGGCGGAGCCGGACGACGAGATCCACGTCAGCCGCTTCGTCGAGGGCGCCCGACTGCCCGGACAGGACCCGAGGCTCGACGCGGACATCGACTTCATCGCGGCCGCCCGCCAGGACGTCCCCCGCCTGATCGCCGAGGTGAGGCGGCTGCGGGCGGCAGCGGCGGACCGGTCCCGCGGCTGGTGACTTCCGGGAGGTAGGGCCCCGGAGGCCCCGGCCCCCTCCGCCCGGCACCTCCGCACAGGAAGTCGGCCGGTCCGACATCCTGCGCGGGGGCCGGGGACGCTCGGCTCGTCGCCCCGGACGTCGCGGCGAGTCCCGCCGAAGCAGGGGCGTTCGTTGCCCGGAAGAGGGGTGGGACAGCCCGGGCCGGACCTCAGGCCGGTTTCAGGGCGGTCTCAGGCCGGATTTCAGGCCGGATTTCAGGCCGGGGTGAGCAGGTGCAGGGCGCCGGGGACGGCCTCGACGTCGACCGGCAGGGCGGCCATGAACTCGCCGTCGGCGTAGGCGGTGATGCCGGGGGAGTCGATCCGCAGCGAGGGCGTGCGGTGGGTGGTGACCTCCGGGTGATCGACGTGGGTGCCCTTGAAGAGGGTGGGGAAGAAGCGGGCGATGCGGTGGCGGGGCATGGCGTCGACGAGGGTGATGTCGAGCAGGCCGTCGGTGGGGTCGGCGGTGGGGCAGATGAGCATGCCGCCGCCGTAGCTGCTGGTGTTGCCGACGGCCGCGAGGGTGAGGTCGCGCGCGATGACGGTGCCGTCGGCGAGGGTGAGGCGGAAGGGGAGCGGGCGGAGGTTGGCGAACTCGACCAGGATGGCGAGGTTGTAGCGCATCCTGCCGTGCGGCCAGCGCAGCCGGTTGGTGCGGTCGCTGACCAGCGAGTCGAAGCCGCTGGCGAGGACGGAGCCGAACCAGCGCCGCGTGCCGTCCGCCGAGGTGATCCGGCCGAGGTCCACCGTGCGGGTGCGGCCGGCGGCGATGACGTCGGCCGCCGCCTCCGGCTCGCCGCGCGGCAGCCCGTACGCGCGGGCGTGGTCGTTGCCGGTGCCCGCCGGGACGACGCCCAGGGGGACGTCCGTCCCCGCGGCGGCCTGGAGGCCGAGGTTGATCATGCCGTCGCCGCCGACGACCACCAGGGCGTCGCAGGAGCCGGCGGAGACGGCCGCGCGGGCCAGGTCGAGCGACTCCTGGGCCGACGAGCCCGCCCGGGCGTCGACCTCGACGCCCAGGGCGCGCAGCCGGTCGGTGGCGCGGCGGGCCGCCGGCTCGGCGTGGCCGGCGGCCGCGGCCGGATTGGTGAGGAGAACGACCCGCGTGATGGTTCTCCGGTCGGTCATGGGATCAGCTTGCCGGGGTTGAGGATGCCCGCCGGGTCCAGCTCGGCCTTGACCGCGCGCAGGATGCGGACGCCCAGCTCGCCGATCTCCTCGGCCATCCAGGGCCGGTGGTCGGCGCCGACGGCGTGGTGGTGGGTGATGGTGCCGCCGTTGGCGAGGATGGCGTCCCCGGCGGCGCGCTTGGCGACGGCCCAGCGGGCGAGCGGCTCCTCGCCGAGCGCGGCGACGACGGTGAAGTAGAGCGAGGCGCCGGTCGGGTAGACGTGCGAGATGTGGCAGAGCACGAGGGCGCCGGGCAGGGCGCCGGTCAGCGCGGTGGTGACCGCCAGGCGGAGGTCGGCGAGCCGTCGCCAGTCGGTCGCGGTCTCCAGGGTCTCGCAGAGCGCCCCCGCGCTCAGCAGCGAGTCCCGCAGGTACGGCGCGTTGAACCGGCCGTGCTCCCAGGCCCGGGCCGGTGCCTCGCCGAGCGAGGTGGCGCCGGCGGCGAGCAGGACGTCCCGGGTGAGCCGGTGACGGGTCGCGACCTGGTCGGCGGAGCCCTCGAAGACGGTGACCGCAAGGCAGCCGGTGACGGCGGGCTCGCCGCCGATCTTCTCCGTCATCGCGAGGTTGACCATGGTTTCGGCCTCGTCGGAGAGCCGGATCACCGTCGGACCGGTGTCCTGCTGCTCGACCGCGCGCAGTGCGGCCGCGCCGGTGGCGAAGTCCGGGAAGGACCACGCCTCGTAGGCCTTCACGGCGGGCACCGGGTGGATCCGGACGCGGACGGCGGTGATCACGCCCAGCGTGCCCTCCGAGCCGAGGAAGAGCTCACGCAGGTCGGGGCCGGCGGCGGAGGCGGGGGCGCGGCCGAGGTCCAGCACACCCGCCGGGGTGACGACCCGCAGGCCGCGCACCATCTCGTCGAAGCGCCCGTACCCGGCGGAGTCCTGGCCGGAGGAGCGGGTGGCCGCGAAGCCGCCGATGGTGGCGAAGCGGAAGCTCTGCGGGTAGTGGCCGAGTTCGAAGCCGTGCTCGGCGAGCAGCGCCTCGGCCGCCGGGCCGGTCAGGCCCGCGCCCAGGACGGCCTCGCCGGAGGTGGCGTCCAGGTCGAGCAGCCCGTCGAGGCGGCGCAGGTCGAGCGAGACGACGGCGGTGAGGCCGCCGCGCTCCGGGTCGAGCCCGCCGACCACGCTGGTGCCGCCGCCGAACGGGACCACGGCGATCCGGCGCTCGGCGCAGAGCGCGAGCAGGGCGGCGATCTCGTCCTCGCCGCCCGGCAGTACGACGGCGTCCGGCGCGTCCTGCGGCTCGCGGCTGCGGCGGCGCAGCAGGTCGGGGGTGGACTTGCCGCCCGCGCGGGGGAGGCGGTCCGCGGGGGCCGCGCTGACGTGGGTCTCGCCGACCACGGCGGCCAGCGCCTTCAGGTCCGCCTCGGTCAGCCGCGAGGGCTGCAGGGTGACCTCCTCGGCGGCTGGCCCGGGGGCTGCGTCGCCGGTGACGCCGAGGGCGGCGGCCAGCAGGGCTTTGATGTCGGCCGACAGCTCCTTGGCGAGGGCCGGGTCGCCCCAGGCGTCCCACTTCATCGGGGGGAGCGGCAGCGCGGCGTGGGCCGGTCCCGCTTGCGTCTCAGGTGCCATGCGTTACAGTTTCACACATCATGTCAAGTAGTAACGATGATCACGACGGCCGCCCGGTCGGCCCCCGGGTGGGCACCGAGTCCCATGGCGCGGAGGCCTGCGGCGCGGAGGCCCGCGGCGCGGAGTCCCACGGCGCGGAGTCGCGCGGCCCTGCGCAGCGTGGAGCCGAGCCGCGTGCGGCCGAGCCGCGCAGTACCGATGACGCCATTCTCGACGCCGCCGCCGAGCTGATCGTCCACCTCGGCGTGCGCCGGACGCAGTTGGCCGAGATCGCCCGGCGCGCCGGGGTCAGCCGGCCGACCGTCTACCGGCGCTGGCCGGACGTCCGGGCGGTGATCGGGGCCCTGCTCACCCGGGAGATCCTGGCGACCCAGGCCACCGTCCCGCTGGTGGGCGAGGACCGCGCCGCCTTCGTCGAGGGCGTCGTCGAGGTCGCCGTCCGGCTGCGCGACCACCCGGTGCTCGCCGCCCTGCTGCGCTCGGCCGACTCCGACGCGCTCTTCGAGTACGTCGTCGAGCGGCTCGGCACCAGCCAGCTCGGGCTGCTGGAGGCGTTGCGCAGGGGCATCGAGCAAGGCCAGGCGCACGGCTCGGTCCGCGCCGGCGAGCCCGTCGAGCTGGCCGCGATGGTGCTGCTGATCGCCCAGTCCACCGTCCAGTCGCACCGCATGGTGGCGCAGCTGCTGCCGGAGGCGGCCTGGCGGCGCGAGCTGGCCCGGGCGCTGAACGGATACCTCGCGCCGTGACCGCTCGCGGGGTTCGGGCCTGGGCGGTGGCCCGTCGCGCGGCCGCCTGCCTCGCGGCTGCCCGCCCCGCAGTCGAACGCCCCCTGACCGCTCGCGACATACCCTGCACGCCGTGACGAACGGATACCTCGCGCCATGACGATCAACGCCGGGCCTTTCGCCGGAACCACCCGACTCAGCTCCCGCCGGCGGGAGGTGGAGCTGGACGCACTCGCCGCCACCCCGGCCGTCGACCTGCTGGTCGTCGGCGGCGGGGTGACCGGCGTCGGGGTCGCGCTGGACGCGGCCGCGCGCGGGCTCCGCGTCGTCCTCGTCGAGGCCCGCGACCTGGCCTTCGGCACCAGCCGGTGGAGTTCCAAGCTGGTCCACGGCGGTCTGCGCTACCTCGCCTCCGGGCGGATCGGCGTGGCCCGGGAGAGCGCCGTCGAGCGCGGCGTGCTGATGACCCGCACCGCCCCGCACCTGGTCCGCCCGCTGCCGCAACTCGTCCCGCTGCTCCCGGGGTTGCTGCGCCCCGGGCAGGCGTCGCTGGTCCGGGCCGGTTTCCTCGCGGGCGACGCGCTGCGGGTGAGCGCGCGCACGCCCGGGGCGGTGCTGCCCCGGATGCGCCGGGTGGACGCCGCCCGGGCCCGCCAACTGGTTCCCGGCGTACGGTCGGTGGGCCTGGCGGGTGCGCTGGTCGCGCACGACGGTCAACTGGTCGACGACGCAAGGCTGGTGGTGGCACTGGCCCGGACGGCCGCGCAGTACGGCGCCACCGTGCTGACCCGGGTCCGGGCGGAGGAGGTCACCGGCAGCTCGGTCCGGCTGGTCGACAGCCTGACCGGGCAGTCCCTGGTCGTCACCGCCGGCGCGGTCGTCAACGCCACCGGCGTCTGGGCGGGCGAGGTCGACCCGTCGATCCGGCTGCGGCCCAGCCGGGGCACCCATCTGCTGGTCGACGCGGCCGCGCTCGGCCACCCCGTCGCCGCGCTCACCGTGCCGGTGCCGGGCTCGACCAGCCGGTTCGTCTTCGCGCTGCCGCAGCAGCTCGGCCGGGTGGCGATCGGGCTGACCGACGAGGACGCGCCGGGACCGGTCCCGGACGAGCCGCAGCCGACCGAGGCCGAGCTCGACTTCCTCCTCGACACCGTCAACGCGGCCCTGGCCACCGAGTTGACCAGGGCGGACGTGCGCGGCGCCTACGCCGGGCTGCGGCCGCTGATCGACACCGGCGGCGGCAGCACGGCGGACATCTCCCGCCGGCACGCGGTGCTGGAGTCCCCGTCCGGGGTGATCACGGTGGTCGGCGGCAAGCTCACCACCTACCGGCGGATGGCCGAGGACGCGGTGGACACCGCCGTCCGCCTGCGCGGCCTGCCGGCCCGCGACTGCTGGACGGCCCGGCTGCCCCTGGTCGGCGCGCCCGGGCACCGGGACAGCCGGCCGGTGCCGGAGGGCGGCGTGCCCGCATCGCTGCTCGCCCGGCACGGCGGCGCGGCCCGTGAGGTCCTGGCGGCGGGCGGCGCCGAGCCGATCGCCGAGGGCATCGACGTGACCCGTGCCGAGATCGCCTACGCGGTGACGCACGAGGGCGCCCTGGACGCCGGGGACGTGCTCGACCGGCGGACCCGGATCGGCCTGGTCGCGGCGGACGCCGCCCGGGCCCGCGCGGCGGTGGAGGAGATCGTGGAGCGGTCCCTCGCGGGGTAGCGGCCGGCCACGGGCCCCCATCGCCGGGCCCCCGCGGCCGGGCGCCGGAACGCCCGCCCTCACACCCCGGCCCTCGCCGCCGGGCGCCGGAACGCCCGACCCTCACCGCCGGGCTCTCGCCGCCCGGCCTTCAACGCCCGGTGCCGGAACGCCTCACTGCTCGACGCGTTCCGGCACCGGGTGGACGGTGCCGTCCAGGTCGACCGTGCAGGTGAGCGGGTGCTCCGCCGAGCCGGTCCGTTCCAGCCGGACCGAGACCGGCAGCGGGGGATCTTCGGGCAGCCGGACGGCCAGGGTGAGCGGGTAGAGGCCGTGGCCGTGGACGCGGTGGAAGGCACACTCCCGGCCGTCCACCAGCAGTTCGGTCTCGGTGATCCAGCCCGAGCGGACGTTCACGGTGACGGACCGGCCCGCCCGGTCGAGGTGGAAGCTGTACCGGCGGCGCATGGCACCTCCCGCGCGGGGGTCCTGGCCCGCACGGCCAGTCTAGGCCGGACCTCGCGGCGTGGCCGGAGCGCGTGCTCCGCCACCTGGGCGGGGCACCGGGCCCCGCCCACGGCCGTCGCGGTCAGACCAGGCGGCCGCCGCCGTCGACGTGCAGGACCGTTCCGGTGACGAACGGGCTGGCCATCGAGAAGAGGACGGCGCGGACCAGGTCGTCCGGGCTGCCGACCCGGCGGGCGGGGTTGCGCTCGGCGACCGCGCGCAGGAACGGCTCCTTGTCGGTGCCCATCCGGTCCCAGGCGCCGCTGTCCACGATGCCGGGGGAGACGGCGTTGACCCGGACCGGGGCGATCTCGACCGCGAGGGCCTGCACCAGGAAGGCCAGCGCGCCGTTGGTGGCGGCCATCACCGTGCGGGCGGGCGCCGGGCGCCAGGCGGCGACGCCGGAGAAGAAGGTGAACGAGGCGCCGTCCGGCCCGTCGGTCGCGGCCTGGCCGGCCAGGTGCTTCGCGAGCAGCAGCGGGCCGACCACCTTGGCCGCGAACGCGCGCTGGACGTCGGCGAGTTCGAGTGCGGCGAGCGGGCCGTTGGCGGGCATCGCGGCGGTCGAGACCAGGTGGTCGAACCGGCCGGTCGCGGCGGCGAGGGCGGCGATCGACGCCTCGTCGGTGAGGTCCACGGGGACGACCCGGGACGGGCCGGACAGCTCGCCGGCGGTCCACTCCAGCTTGCGCGGGTCGGGGCCGGCCAGGACCAGTTCGGCGCCGGCCGCGGAGGCGGTGCGGGCGAGCGCGCGACCGGTGTTCGAGCCGGCGCCGACGACCACGACGCGGCGCCCTTCGAGGGCGGCGGGGGCGAGGGCGGGCGCGGTGGCAGGGGAGGTGGCGGTCATGATCGATACTCCGGGAGAAGGGGGCGGTTTCGTGTTCCACCCTGCGCCGAGCTGCACCGATGCGTCCAAGGCTTGTCTTTTCGCCGAGCCATAAACTCTGTGCATGGCCACTCTCCGACAGCTCGAATACCTGGTGACCGTCGTCGACACCGGTTCGTTCACCCGGGCCGCCGAGCTGCTGCACGTCACCCAGCCCGCGCTCTCGCACCAGGTACGGGCACTGGAGCGGGCCGTCGGCGGGACGCTGCTGGAGCGCCTGCCGCGTGCCGTCCGGTTGACGCCGATGGGCCGGGCGGTGCTCCCGCACGCCCGCGCCGCGCTCGCCGACGCCGAGCGCCTGCGCACCGCGGCCCGTCTCGCGGCCGGTCTGGACGGTGGCGAGCTCGAACTCGCCACCGTCTACTCGATCAGCCTCGGCATCCTGCCGCCGGTGCTGCGGGCCTGGCACCGGCTCCACCCGAAGGCGCGGATCCGGCTGCGCGAGTACGCCCACAACGACGAGCTGCGCGCGGCGATGGCAGCCGGTCAGGCCGACGTCGCGGTCGGTACGCCGCCGCCGGACTGGGAGGGGCCGATCCGGGAGCTGGGCGTCGAGGAGTTCGTGCTGGCGCTGCCGGCCGAACCGGACGCGGTGCCGGCGGGCCGGGTGGTCCGGCTGGCGGACCTGTCCGGGCGCGACTGGGTGCACTACGCGCCGGGCAACGGCCTCGCCGACCTGCTCGACGGGGCGTGCGCGGAGGCCGGGTTCCGGCCGAGGGCCGCGGTGCGGACCGAGCAGACGGCCGCCGCGCCGCTGCTGGCCGCGGCCGGGCTGGGGCCGGCCCTGGTGCCCGCCAACCTCGTCCCGTCGGGCTTCGACGGCCTGGTCCGCCTGCCCGAGCCGCCCGTGCGGCGCCCGCTCGCGGCGTACACCCGGACCCGGCCGGATCCGCTGACGGCGGCCTTCGTCGATCTGCTGGCGCGGCAGGCCTGCCTGCTGCCGCCGCACGTCGCCGAGGTGCTCGCGGGGGCGGCGGCGGAGCCCGGTGAGTAGCGGTGGAGCGGGCTGGCGAAGGGTCGGAGCACGTCGGGCGGCCGGGGCGCGCGCGGGTGGGTGCCGCCGGGGGCGCACGATGGGGGCGCATCAGGTCGGATGGATTCTCGTGATCTCTACAGTGTTGTAGATTCTTTCGGAGGGAGAGCAATCGAGGAGGGCATCGTGGGAGTTTCGCTGGCCAAGGGTGGCAATGTCTCGCTGACCAAGGAGGCGCCGGGCCTGACCGCCGTCATCGTCGGTCTGGGCTGGGACGTGCGGACCACCACCGGGGCCGACTACGACCTGGACGCGAGCGCGCTGCTCTGCAACGCGCTCGGCAAGGTGGTCTCGGACCAGCACTTCGTCTTCTTCAACAACCTGCGCAGCCCCGAGGGTTCGGTCGAGCACAGCGGCGACAACCTGACCGGTGGCGGCGACGGCGACGACGAGCAGATCAGGGTCGACCTCGACGCGGTGCCGGCCGGGGTGGCCAAGGTGGTCTTCCCCGTGTCGATCTACGACGCCGACGCCCGCTTGCAGAGCTTCGGCCAGGTCCGCAACGCGTTCATCCGGATCGTCAACCAGGCCAACGGCCAGGAGATCGCCCGGTACGACCTCTCCGAGGACGCCTCGACCGAGACCGCGATGGTCTTCGGCGAGCTGTACCGCAACGGCGCCGAGTGGAAGTTCCGCGCCATCGGCCAGGGGTACGCCTCCGGCCTGCGCGGCATCGCCACCGACTACGGCGTCAACGTCTGAGACGCCAGCGCCACCCCCGGACCGTCGGCGCGCCGGTCCGGGGGTGAAACACGGTGACATTCAGGGGTTCTGACGCCCCGTCGGTGGACGACCGAGCGCGTGTCCGCCGAACCCGCCGGTACCGGCGACCTGTTGGCGCCACCACGCGGTCATCGCGTCCTCGTCCATGGCCGCCCAGTCGGGCGCCCCGGTCACCTGGGCCCGCCCGAGCCGCCGGCCGACCTCGACCATCTCCCGCCCCACCGTGCCGCGTTCGCGGTCGTACGCGGGCAGCAGCTCCGCCCAGGAGTCCGCCGCCCGCCAGGCGTCCTCGAAGGCGCAGGCGTCCTGCACGGCCTTGACCGCGCCGCTGGTGTTGTGCGGGCGGACGACGGTGGCCGCGTCCCCGGCCAGCAGTAGGCGCCCGGCGGTCCGGCGCGGCGCCGCGAGGTCGTAGATCGGCTGGATGAAGGTCCGCTCGCGGGGGGAGAGCGCGACGACCCCCGCCCAGTAGGACGGCAGGTGCCGCTCGGCCAGCTCGGCCAGTTCCTCGAACTGCCCGCCGGTGAGCGCGCCGGCCGGGACGCTGGTCGGGTCGCCCGGCCGCAGCCAGGCCGGGGTCGGCGCGTAGAAGACGAAGTTGACCTGGGTGGAGCCCGGGGTCAGGCCGGGTATGCGGTAGAGCATCACCTGGCCGCCGGGGTAGCAGACCGTGATCACCTCGTGCTCCGGCCAGAGTGCCGCGCCGCCGGGCAGCCCGTCCAGCAGCCGGGCGTCGAAGCTGCCGCGCCAGCAGACGTAGCCCGCGTACTCGGGCCGGGCCTCGGGGCAGACGGCCTCGCGGACCACGGAGCGGTACCCGTCGGCGCCGATCACCAGGTCGTACGGCTCGCGCCCGCCGGCCGCGCCGGTCACCCAGGCGTGGTCGGTGCCGGTGCCCGGGGCGCCGGCACCGGAGGTGCCGTTCCCGACGGCGGGGACGGCCTCGCCGAGCCGGAACTCCACACTGTCCGGGGTGCGTTCGCGCAGCGACTGCCAGAGCACGCCCCAGTGGTAGGAGCGGAACGGCATCTCCTGCGCCCAGAGCAGCCGCCCGCGCGGTCCGCCCCCGCCGTCGGGATCGCGCGCCAGCCAGTGCCGTTCGGTCAGCCGGTGCCACCGCATGCCGTCGTCGAGGTGGCCGGCGCTCGCCAGTTCGGCGAAGCGGTCCTCCAGCACGCAGAGGCCGACGCCGCGGTCCTCCAGCCGGCCGGGGCTGCGCTCCAGCACGACCACCCGCTCCGCCCCGCCCCGGGCGGCCGCCCGCGCGAACGCGCACCCCGCGATGCTGCCGCCGACCACGGCTATCGATCCGCCTCGCACAGTCGTCCCCTCCCCGGGGTTCTCCGAACCCCCACCGGTCCCGGGGTTCCTCCGAACCCCCGCCGAGGAGGAACCCTACGCACATCCGGCCCCGAGCTGACGAGTGGTCAGGCAATTTCGGACGCGGCCGGGCGGGGCCGGCCGTCGTCCCCCGGAGGGCGCGTTTATGCAACTAGTTGCATACTCGGCTCCACGTCCCCTACCGTGTGGTAACAACGAGCCGCCGCACGCCGCACAGGAGACGCCGATGAGCACCGACCCCCACCGGGCCCGGAAGCCGTACCCGCACCTGCTGAGCCCGCTCGACCTCGGCTTCACCACCCTCCCCAACCGCGTGATCATGGGATCGATGCACGTCGGCCTGGAAGAGGCGCCGAACGGCTTCGAGCGGATGGCCGCGTTCTACGCCGAGCGCGCCCGCGGCGGCGTCGGCCTGATCGTCACCGGCGGCATCGCCCCCAACGAGGCCGGCCGGCCCTGGGGCGGCGGCGCCATGCTCACCACCGAGGCGGAGGCCGACCGGCACCGCGTCGTCACCGACGCCGTGCACGCCGCCGGCGGCCTCATCGCGATGCAGATCCTGCACTTCGGCCGCTACGCCTACCACCCCGACCTGGTCGCGCCCAGCGCCCTCCAGGCCCCGATCAGCCCGTACGTGCCGAACGCCCTCACCGCCGAGCAGGTCGAGCAGACGATCGAGGACTTCGTCCGCTGCGCCGCCCTCGCGCAGCGGGCCGGCTACGACGGCGTCGAGATCATGGGCTCCGAGGGCTACCTGATCAACGAGTTCACCGCCGCCGCCACCAACCACCGCGAGGACGAGTGGGGCGGCGCCTACGAGAACCGGATGCGCTTCCCGGTCGAGATCGTCCGCCGGGTCCGCGAACGGGTCGGCCCCGACTTCATCCTGGTCTACCGCCTCTCCATGCTCGACCTCGTCCCCGGCGGCTCCACCCTCGCCGAGGTCGTCCGGCTCGCCCAGGCCGTCGAGGCGGCCGGCGCGACCATCATCAACTCCGGCATCGGCTGGCACGAGGCGCGGATCCCCACCATCGCCACCTCCGTCCCGCGCGGCGCCTACGCCTGGGTGACGAAGAAGGTGATGGGCTCGGTCGGCATCCCGCTCGTCACCAGCAACCGCATCAACACCCCCGAGATCGCCGAGCAGTTGCTCGCCGACGGCTGCGCCGACCTCGTCTCGCTGGCCCGCCCGCTGCTCGCCGACCCCGACTTCGTCGCCAAGGCGCGGGGCGACCGCTCCGCCGCCATCAACACCTGCATCGGCTGCAACCAGGCCTGCCTGGACCACACCTTCAGCGGGCAGATCACCTCCTGCCTGGTCAACCCGCGCGCCTGCCGCGAGACCGAACTCGTCCTCGCACCGACCAAGCGGCGCAAGCGGATCGGCGTCGTCGGCGCCGGCCCGGCCGGGCTCGCCTTCGCCGTCTCCGCCGCCGAACGCGGCCACGCCGTCATCCTGTTCGACGCCGCCGACACCGTCGGCGGGCAGCTGAACGTGGCCCGGCGGATCCCCGGCAAGGAGGAGTTCGACGAGACGCTGCGCTACTACCGCACCCGGCTGGCCGAGTTGGCGGTCGAGCTGCGTCTCGGCGCACTGGTCGACGCGGAGCAGCTCGCCGCCGAGGGCTTCGACGAGATCGTCCTCGCCACCGGCGTCACCCCGCGAACCCCGGCCGACCTCCCGGGCATCGACCACCCCAGCGTCGTCGGCTACCTGGACGTGCTGCGCGACGGCGCGCCCGTCGGCGAGCGGGTCGCCGTCCTCGGCGCGGGCGGCATCGGCTTCGACGTCGCCGAGTACCTCACCGACCAGGGCGACGCCGCCAGCCTCAACCCGCCGGTGTTCCACCGCAAGTGGGGCATCGACCCGGAGTACCGCGAGCGCGGCGGCCTCACCCGCCCCGAGCCGCCCCGCCCCCCGCGCAGCGTCCACCTGATGCAGCGCAAGGCCACCAAGGTCGGCGCCGGCCTCGGCAAGACCACCGGCTGGATCCACCGCACCGAGCTCAAGCACCGCGGCGTCACCATGGTCGCCGGCGCGAGCTACGAGCTGATCGACGACGCCGGCCTGCACTTCGTCGTGGACGGCGAACGGCAGCTCCTGCCCGTGGACACCGTCGTCCTCTGCACCGGCCAGGAACCCCGCCGCGACCTGGACGCCGCCCTGCGCGAGCTCGGCATCACCCCCCACCTGATCGGCGGCGCCGACGTGGCCGCCGAACTCGACGCCAAGCGCGCCGTGAAGCAGGGCACCGAACTGGCCGCCACGATCTGACGGGGGCGGGTGCTCCGGTGGGATCTAGGATCGGGGCATGTCCCTGCCGCACGCCATCCTGACCGCCCTGCTGGAGAAGCCGTCCTCGGGGCTGGAGCTGACCCGGCGGTTCGACAGGTCGATCGGGTTCTTCTGGTCCGCCACCCACCAGCAGATCTACCGGGAGCTCGGCCGGCTGGAGACGGCCGGGCTGATCCGGGCGCTCCCGCAGGACGGTCCGGCGCGGGGGCAGAAGAAGGAGTACGACGTCCTGCCCGCCGGCCGCGCCGAGCTCGAACGGTGGACGGCCGGCGGGGACGACCCGAAGGCCGTCCGCGAGCCGCTGTTGCTGCGGCTGCGCGCGGCGGCGGTGGTCGGCACGGCCGGGCTCGACGCCGAGCTGGCCCGCCACCTCGCGCTGCACCGTGCGCAGTTGGCCGACTACCGGGAGATCGAGCGGCGGGACTTCCCGTCGGGCCGGGCGGCGGAGGGTGGCCGGCCCGCCGAGGGCGACGAGCCAGCCGACGGGGACCGGCTGCGGCACGCCGTACTGCGGGCCGGAATCGGGCTGGAGTCCTTCTGGGTGGAGTGGCTCACCGAGACCCGGGCCGCCCTGCCCGCAGACCCGTCCCGTCCTGGCCTCCCTACGGCCTGACCTGCGACGATGCCGCGTGGGCGGGCGCGGCCGCAGGCCCGGTGGGACACTGAGTGCCTGTCCCTGCCCGACTCCCGATCGGGGGCCGTATGTCTCACCCGAGGCCTCTCCTCGCCCTCACCGCCGCAGCCGTGGTCACCGTGCTCACCTTCGGGGCGGCCGGTATCGCCACCGGCTCCGCGGCCCCGTCGGCCGTGACGATCCGGGCGGCCGCGCCGGCCGGCCAGCTCCCCACGGCCGACCAGCTGAAGGCGGCCCTGCTGAGCAACACCGAACTCGGCCCGAACTTCTCCGAAGTCCCGGTCGCCGACAGCCCGACGGCGGCGGGCGGCGCCTCCCCGGTCGCCGGCTGCGACGCGCTCCGGGCCCTGCTGAACGGGAACGAATCCGGGCCGTCCTCTCAACTGCCGCACCAGGAGATCGAGTTCGACGGCCCCGACGGCAACCCGATGCTGACCGAGTCGCTCACCGCCGAGGACGCCACCCAACTCACCAGCGACCTCACCGTGGTGTCCGACGCGTTCACCGAATGCCACAGCCTCACCTTCAACGACGGGACCGACGCCTCCGTGACCTTCACCGTCACCCCCGTCACCCTGGGCGACCGCAAGGACGCCCCCGCCGTCCGTCTCGACGGCACCCTCGCCGGCGTCCCGCTCAGCGGCTACCTCGCGGTCGAACGCTTCGGCACCGTCGCGCTCTCCTACGGCTTCTACCAGCGCGACGACCCCTCCTCCCAACTCGCCTCCCTCTACTACCGCGCCGCCGTCGCCAAGGCCGAACGCACCCTCGGCACCGCCGCCGGCACCGCCACCGCCCCACCCGCCTCCGTCTGACCCCCTCGACAACGCCGAACGGCCCCCTCCCGAGCACCACTCGGGAGGGGGCCGCACGCGTGCGCCTCAGGGCTCAGCGCGTCTGAGCCTCGAAGTACCAGCGCTGGTTCGGAGCGCCGTTGCACTGCCAGACCCCGAGCGCGGCCCCGTTGCCGGTGTTCCACCCCGGCAGTTCGAGGCAGGTGGCGGAGTCCGGGTTGTACAGCGAACCGTCGTACTGCCGCACCCAGGTCTGCGTCGTGGGGTCACCGCAGGGCTGGACCGTGACGTTGCTGCCCCAGTGCGCGGGCTTGTCCTTGGTCCCGAGGCAGCGGTCGGTGCCCGGGACCTTCAGCTGGTTCTTCTCGGTCAGCGTGAAGTGCTGGTTGTCGCCGTTGTAGCAGTCGTGTACGGCGGCGTAGGCACCGAGACCGCCGCCCCAGTTGTCGACGCACTTGCCGGGGCTGTAGGCGCTGTGGATCTGCACACTGGCGGCGGTGGTGGCCAGGGCGTTGACCTGCTGGTCGGTCAGCGCGTACGGGTAGAGCCGGACGTCGCTGATCGCGCCGCTCAGTCGATCGCTGGGGCCGGGGTAGCGGGAGGTGACATCGCCGCCGATGTTCACCGTGCCGTTGGTCTTCCAGACTCCGGGGATGTTCGCGGAACCCGCCGCCCGGCCGTTGACGAAGAGCGTCGCGACACCGGTGCCGGCGTTGTACGTCCCCACCAGGTGGGTCCAGACACCGGTCAGCGGCGACGGCCGAGCTCCGTCGTCCACCACCGCGTAGTAGGTGCCGGTGTGGTAGTTGTCCGATTCCGGGAAGACGAAGGCCCACTTGCCGAACTGGGCCGAGTACTGGAGGTAGAAGGGGCTCCGGTCCTGGCCGGCCAGCGAGACGACGGTCTGGTAGTCGTTGGTGTTGTCGAGCTTCGCCCAGGCGGCCACGGTGTAGCTCTGCGTGGTGTCCAGACCGGGCTTCTCGGTGGTCGGGCCGACCGGAGCGGTCGACCGGTAGACCTTGGTGCCGTCGAAGGCGGTGGCCTTGTTGGCCGCACCGTTGTGATCGGTGGTGCGCGCGATGTTCTCCTTCGGGTACAGCGCGTTGGTGTCACCGGTGTCGCCGCCGCTGCGGCCGTCCAGCGCCCACCAGAGCGGATTCACCCCGGTGTCCCCGATCGTCTCGGGGCCGACCTGCCAGGCGAAGCCGGCGTTGGCGGTGCCAGGGTCGGTCGTCTGTCCCCACCACACGTCGATCCGGCCCTCCGCGGTCTTGCCCCACAGCGTCGGGTGGCCGGATCCGGTGAGGTCACCGTCGGAGCCCAGGACCGGCCAGCCGTCCACCGGCACCGCGCCGATCTTCGCGGTGGTCGCGATCTGGGTCAGCGTCGGCACCGTCAGGGGTGCACCGTTGTCATCGAGGACCGGCTGGCCCTGGTCGTTGGTGGCGACCACCGTACCGGTGGTGAGGGTGTAGGCGAACAGGTCGCCCTGTGCCCCGTCGGCGGCCGTCCGCAGGTTGCGCGCCCACAGGCCGGGGTGGCCCTGCTTCGCCCAGTCGCCGGGGGTGATGAGCTCCTTGTCCTTCCACCCGGAGGCTGCCAGCCGGACCGGCTTGCCGAGGGTGTTTGTCCCGGTGGCGGGGTAGAACCAGAGCGCGGCGTCCGCCCCGTTGTCGGTGCTCTCGACGGTGAGCAGGCCCGTCCTGTTCCTGAACTTCAGGCCGGCGTCGAGGTCGGTGTGCACCGGGTCCCCCAGAGCGGCTATCCGCAGGGTGGTGGACCAGTTCGCGGCGTTGTAGCCGGCCGCCGTGTACCAGGCGCAGGTCTCCGTCGCCGTCACCACGCACTGCGGTTTGGTGAGTTTGGCCTTCGAGTTGATCCGTCCGACGACGTTGTCGTTGTTGGGGTTGCCGTAGACCCAGAGGTTGGTGTCCCCGGGAGCGTGGGCGATGACGTCGTCCACGTTGTGCCCACCGGTCAGGGTGCCCCGGTGGGTGAGCTGGATGTTGTTCCAGCCCTGCCCCGTCGGCGAGTCCGCCGCCGTGGCGGCGACCGCCACGGCCGGACTGGTGGCGTGGGGGTTCCCGGGCGCGTTGTAGGTGCGCAGGTAGCCGGACTGATCCGGGGTGAGGATGTCCGGTGCGCTGTCACCGGTGAGGTCGCCGAAGGCCGGCGGAGGTCCGTCCGGATTCCACGGGACGTAGAAGGCGTACTGGGCGATCGGCGACACGTTGCTCGCGTTGTCCATCACCTGGAGGTAGAGGATGTTGGTCCCCCAGTGCGTCGGAAGGACGCCGATGCCGCCCTGGGGGAACGAGGCGCCGCAGGACCAGCTCGCGCCCGCCAGCTGTGGGTTCCACGACCAGCGGGCACAGACCAGACCGGAGGGGGAACCGCCGTTCGGCGCCGCGTCGGCCGCGGTGAACGGGACGACGCCCCACTCACCGGAGCGCTTCTTGGAGACCTGGCCGTTGCCGGAGGGCGGGAACTGGTTCGCCAGGTCGGCCTCGGACAGCTGGCTGTAGACGTTCGGGACGCTCAGCGTCGGCGGCGTGAGGTCGATGCCGAACCGGCACGTGGGCGTCGACTCGGACTTCGCGTCGATCAGGGTGTCGTAGGACTGGGCGCCCCACCCGTAGACGTGGCCGTCCGTGAGCACGGCGGGCGGCACCGGGAAGCCGGCGACCCCTCCGTTGGGGACCTCCTCCGAGTTGCCGCTCGCCACGTCCGGCGCGCCGGGCAGTGAGTAGTCCCAGATGTGGGTCCAGGACCTGAGCGTGTTCTGTATCGGGCTGTGCACGTTGACGTTCAGCGAGACATTGCCGTTGAACCCGGCCGAGGAGTTCATCCAGCCCAGGGAGGAGCCGTCGCAGCCCTGGTTGGTGGTCCGGGGATCGGCGGTGCTGGGGGCCGGCCAGGCGTTCGGATTGGTGGGGGTCTCGGGGTAGCGGTCGTACTCGACCACGACGACCGGCCGGTAGTCCATCCGCTTGAACGCGAGCTTGTTCTGCTCGTCCCGGGCGAAGAGGCCGAAGGTCAGCGAGTCCCGCGACGGTGCGTAGTTCTGGTAGGCGGAGGTGACGTCGTAGTCGAACTGGAGGTTGTCGTGGCAGCCGTTGCCGCCGGATCCGGCCACGTCGGCGGAGCCGACCCGGTCGCCGACGACCGCCGGGGGGTTGGACCAGGTGGTCCCGTTGTCGATCCCCCCGGTCAGGTACAGGTCCACCGGGTACTTGTTGGTGCAGGAGTGGTCGGCGGACTCGTACTCCCAGACCGACATGGTCGCCCGGTGGATGTAGATGTCGTTGTACCAACGGGTATCGAACTGGAAGTAGGAGCGTTCGACACCCTTGACGGTCTGGTACCCCTGGTAGCCCACGCCGGGGTGGTCGTACGCCTGGCCGGTGGCAGTCGTCTTCAGGTAGTTGGAGTCATAGGGATGGCCCGACTGCGTCCACGTCCAGGCGTTTCCCTCGCGCCGGTCGTACTGCCAGACCGGGTCGATGAACCAAGGGCCCTGGCCCTGGCCGAGGACGGACCGGTCGGGGACCACCTCGATGCCGTCCGCGGTGGCGGTGGTGGCCATGGTGGCGACCTTCGCGTCGACGCCCGGTCCGTCCGCGGTGCTCGTCCGGGGCGACTTTCCAGGTGTGCCGGAATCCGCGCCGTCCACGCCTGCGGCGGCCCGCGCGGACTTGCCGGCCGGGGGAGCGGCCGCGGTGGAGCTGTCCCAGATCCGGGGAGCCGGAGCATGCCAGGCGACGGTTCCGTCCGTCGCGCTCGCGGTGAGGTTGTTGGCCGCGTCGGCCTTCACCGTCACGCCCTTGGTGGTGGTGCCGAAGCGGACCTTCTGGAGCTTCGGGTCGGCCGCCGCCTCGGGGGTCTTGACGATGAGGACGGTGCTGAGACCGCCGGTGGCGGACGCGGTCACTTTCAGGTCGACGCCGGGGGCGACCTCCGGGTAGACGAGGCCGTCGCCGTCCTCGTCCACGGTGGGTGTGGTGAGCGGGAACGGCGACTGGATGGCGAGCGTCTCTCCCGCCGGGCTGCTCAGCGTGCCGAGCGGTCCGGGGCCGCCGCCCGAGAGATGGACGCCGGACGCCGCGACCCTGGGCCGGTACCCGCCCGCCGGGTCGGCGACGAGGGTCGCGTCGAGCTTGGCCCAGGTGCCGTCCGGCTGCTTCGCCCGCTGCTGGTCGGCGTGCTGGCTGCGGGAGAGGTGTCCCTGCGGGGTGGCGACGGTCTCGCTGAACGCATCGGTCAGCTCCGGCACCGGGACGGGCTTTCCGGTCGCCTTGGCGCGGGCGGCCGCTCTGTCGGCGGCAGCGGACACGGTCTTCTCGTCGGCCCGCTTGGCGTCGGCCTCGGCCATGATCGCGGAGAGGCCGGGCGAGGAGCTGGTGGGCGGGGCCGGTGTCGGCGCGGAGGCCGGTGCGGCGAAGGCGACCGGTGCCACTGAGGTCAGGGCGAGGAGAAGGCCGACGGCAGCGGCGACGGACCGCCGGGACGAGTGGTCGGAAGAGCGCGCGCCGGAGCGAGCTCCGGGCGGAGCGGCAGGCATGGTGAGTCCCCCACGGAAGTGTCGGATCAGCTGCGCGTGGAAGATCTGTGAAGCTCACGCGCAGAGGCTGCTAGCAAGCTGTCGCAGAGGGTGACGGTTCGTCAACCGATTATTCGTACGGGTGTCCGATTTGCAGAGTGGCTCCCGATTACTCATCGTGTGAGGTCAGTCACTCAGGTGATAGGTCGACAATTTGCTCGACCGGAGGGCAGTCGAGGGCCTAGCCTCCGCCACAGTCATCCATCCGTACCCGATGCGTGGTGCGGTTGAGCCTGTGGGGGGTCGAGGTGTCAGTTCGTCATGTCCGTTTCTCCTGGCTGATCGGGAGGGGGAGTCCGTCACCGGGGAGGCGGAAATCCCGGGTGGCCCTGGTGAGTTCGCTGGCGATCCTGGGTGCCCTGGTTTCGCCGATGGCGCCGGCACTCGCCGCGCCGTCGGCGGACGGGAACAAGGACCGGATCTGGTCGCCGCCGAACACCCCGCTGCCGAAGACGGCATCGGTGCCCGGCAGGGCCGAGAAGCCCAAGGTGGTGCCGCCGGCCACCGGTTCGCCGAACTGGGTCCCGCCGAAGGCGCCGCCGCCGGCTCCGCACGGTGCCGCACTGGCGACACTGGATACGGCTCCGCCCGCGGGTTCTGTCACGACGCGTACGGATGCGGGCGGTGCCGAGGTCCGCGAGCCCGCCGCCGGCGCGTCCCGGCAGGCGGGCGACCTGCCGGTCTGGCTCGCGCCGCTGGCCCCGGACGTGGCCGCGACGAAGGGCGCGGAGAGCGCTGCCGCCGGTGACACGGCGGCGACCGCGACGTCCGTTCGCGTGGACGTGGCGGAGGCCAAGGCGGCCGACGGGCTCGGCGTGCAGGGCACCCTGCTGGCCCTCTCCCGCAGCGGGCGGGCCGAGGCGGCCAAGGTCCGCGTGGAGCTCGACCTCGGCGGCGTCGGATTCGGCGGTGACTTCGCCGAGCGGGCGCGCCTCGTCGCGCTGCCGGCCTGTGCGCTGACCACACCCGAGGTGCCGAGCTGCCTGGTTCGCACCCCGGTGCCGTCCCACTACGACACGCAGGCCAAGCGGCTGATCGCGGACGTCGAACTGCCGGCAGTGGAGGGATCACTGACGGCGCAGGAGCAGAGTGCGGCGAAGTCCGCCGCACCGGCGACGTCGGCAGCGATGGCACCGACGGTCCTGGCGACCGAGGCCGCACCCTCCAGTGGCACGGGTACCTACAGCGCGACCTCGCTCTCGTCGAGCCAGGCGTGGACGGCCGGAAGCTCCTCGGGCTCGTTCAGCTACAGCTACCCGATCCAGTCGCCGCCGACCCTCGGCGGAGCGGCACCTCAGCTCGCGCTCGGCTACGACTCCGCCTCGGTGGACGGCCGGACGGCCTCCACCAACTCCCAGGCCTCGTGGATCGGTGACGGCTGGGACCTCAGCTCCGGGTTCGTGGAGCGCTCCTACAAGGCGTGTGCCAAGGCCGGGATCGCGGGATCCGGCGACCAGTGCTGGGGCGGCGCCAATCTCACGCTGTCGCTCGGCGGCCACTCCGGTGAACTCGTCCCGCACGACGCCTCGTGCGTGAACACGGACGCCCGGTTCGAGCAGTCCAAGTGCAAATGGCGGCTGAAGAACGACGACGGCACCAAGGTCGAGTTCCTCACCGGCGCCGCCAACGGCACCTGGAACGAGTCGTACCTGAAGGTCACCGACACCTCGGGCACGGTCTACTACTTCGGCCTCAACCAGGTGCCCACCGCAGCGGGCGCGCCGAGCCGGACCGGGCCGGAGAGCAAGTCGGCCTGGACGGTGCCGGTCTACTCGCCGAACGCCGGTGACCCCTGCTACGACTCGGCCAAGGGCAAGGGCTCCTGGTGCCAGATGGCGTGGCGCTGGAACCTCGACTACGTCGTCGACACGCACCACAACCTGACCACCTACACCTACGCACCCGAGACCAACTGGTACGCGCGAGGTGGCGGTCAGAACCCGGGCGCGGGGGTGAACACCCAGTACACCCGTGGCGGCACGCTCGCCTCGATCGGCTACGGCCAGCTGGATGCGGACCAGATCGCCGCCGGCGGCAGTTACCTGCCCGCTTCGAAGATCGAGTTCGAGACGGGGGAGCGGTGCCTCGGCGCTTCCTGCGACCCGTCGCAGCGCACCTCGGCGAACGCCACCAACTGGCCGGACGTCCCGCTGGACAAGCAGTGCGCCCAGTCGGGAGTCTGCTCCAACTCCGGTCCGAGCTACTGGTCTACCAAGTGGCTCAACACGATCACCACCAAGGTCCGTTCCGGCGGTTCGTACCGTCCGGTGGACAGCTACCAGCTCGCCCACAGCTTCATGAAGCCGCAGAACTCGACCGAGGACACCGCGATCCCGTGGCTGGCGTCGGTCCGCCGGGTCGGCAAGGACACGTTCAACAGTCCTGAGGAGAAGGGCCTCCCGGAGGTCACCTTCGCCAGCGCGTTGCTGCCCAACCGCGTCGACGGCCTCGTCCCGGCGCGCCCGCGGTACAACCGTCCGCGCATCGAGGTCATCACCACCGAGACCGGCGGCACCATCTCCGTCAAGTACGCGCTCGACTCGTGCTCGCGCACCGCCGGCCGGATGCCGGCGTCCGCCGACAGCAACACGATGAGCTGCTACAACGTGAAGTGGTACGACACCGGCATCAAGGCGACCGCCGATGACTGGTTCCTGCGCTACCCGGTCGAGACCGTCACCGTGGACCCGAACGGCAACCTCGTCCAGGGCTCGGTCCCGAAGACCACCAGCTACACGTACGGCAAGGCCGCGTGGCACCGCAACGACGGCGCCCTGGTCGACTCCGACTACCGGACGTGGGACCAGTTCCGCGGTTACGCCAGCGTGACCGCCGTGACGGGCTCCGGTACGGACGGCGCCAAGTCGAAGTCCGCCACGTTCTACTACCAGGGCATGGACAACGACCTCAAGGCGAACGGCTCGCCGAAGACCGCGAGTGTGGCCGGTCCGAGGAGCGGTGCCCAGGCCGACAAGGACTGGCTCGCTGGCCGGGTGCTGGAGTCGGACAGCTACACCGACGCCGACGCCGCGGATCCCGTCGGCTACACGGTGAACACCAGCTCCGGAGAGGCCTCGACCGCCACGCACAAGCGCACCGGCCTGCCGGACCTGGAGGCCCGCTACGCGGCCACCACGTCGACCGCCGTCAGTACGGTGAAGACCACCGGTGGCACCCGCACCACCTCCACGGTGACCAAGACCGACAAGGACCACAACAACCGGGTCAAGTCCTCGCTCAGCACGGCCGACGGGACCCCTGACATCTGCACCCGCACCGATTATGCGGTCGCGAGCGACCCGCAGATGACGGGGCTGGTCGCGGAGGTGCTGACCATCTCCGGCGCCGATGCCTGTGCCGCCACGGCGACCGCGGCCAACACGGTCTCCGGTACCCGCGCCTTCTACGACGGCGCTGCCTACAAGGTGGCGGGCGACAAGGGCGAGGCCACCGGCAGCCAGGTGCTCGACCGCTATGACGGCTCGGGTACGGCCCAGTACGTGACCAGTGGTGCCAGCACCTACGACGCGTACGGCCGCGTGGCCACCGTCACCGACCCGACGGTCTCGGACGGTTCGAACCCCAAGGGCGCGGTGGTGACCACCTCCTACAGCTCCGCCAATCCGGGCGAGCTGCCGAACCGTACGGTGACCGGGACCCCGGCGCCGGCCGGCGCTCCGGACGCCGGCGGCCGGCGTGAGACCACGGTGACGGTGAACCCGGCCCGAGGGCTGCCGATCACCACGACCGATCCCAACGGCCGCAAGGTCACCCAGTCCTATGACGCACTGGGCCGCCTCAAGGCCGTCTGGACGCCCGGCCGGGACACGACCCTGAGTGCCAACTTCACCTACGACTACGCGGTCAACGGCACCACCGCACCGTCCACGATCAGCAGTAAAACGCTGCGATCCAGTGGCCAGTACGGCACCGCGACGCAGATCATCGACGGCCTCGGCCGGGTGATCCAGACGCAGAACCCTCCGGCAATCTCCGCCTACCACGGGCGTCTGATCACCGACACCTTCTACGACTCGCAGGGCCGTGCCAACCAGGCCTACAACACCTACTACGAGGACACCAACGGGCCCGGCACGGTCCGGTGGGCCCCGGACGGTGCGATGGTGCCGAACCGGACCGCCACGCAGTTCGACGGCATGGGCCGCCCGGTCAGTACCCAGTTCATCGCCCTCGGTGTTCTGCAGTCGACCACCACCACCGCCTACCCGGGCGCCGACCGGGTCGACGTGAGCCCTCCCGCCGGGGCCACCGCGACCAGCACCGTCACCGACGGTCGTGGCCGTACGTCCCAGCTGTGGCAGTACCGGACGCCGGGCGCGACCGGCAACCCGGCCGACGCGGACGTCACCACCTACACCTACACGCCGAGCGGCTCGGCCGCGACGCGGGTGGATTCGGCGGGAAACACCTGGAGCTACGGCTACGACCAGCGCGGCCGCCTGGTCCGCGCCGACGACCCGGACACGGGTGTGTCCACCCGCAGTTACGACAGCGCGGGCCGGCTCGCGTCCACGACCGACGCGCGCAACCAGACCGTCGCGCTCACCTACGACCTGCTCGGCCGCAAGACCGGTACCTACAACGGCACGGTCGCCCCAGCCAACCAGTTGACCGGCTACACCTACGACACCGTGGCGAAGGGCCAGGCGGCATCGTCGACCCGGTACGTGGGCGGTGCGAGCGGTGCGGCGTACACCAAGAGCGTCACCGGGCTGGACGTGGCCTACCGGCCGACCGCGACCACGGTCACGCTTCCCGGTAGTGAGGTCGGCAGGACCGGTCAGGCGACCTTCGGCTACCAGGCGGTCTACGACGAGATCACCGGTGCGCTGATCTCGGAGAGCCGCGCCGCAGCCGGAACCCTGGCCGACGAATGGATCACCTACCACTACGAGGACTACGGGCTGCTGCACGATATGGGCGGTGCCGGGACGACCTACCTCCGCCAGTCCGACTGGGACGCCTACGGGCGTAACATCCGTTCCACGATGAACCCGTGGGGCACCCAGATCGTCGCCACCAACACCTACGACGAGCCGACCGGCCGCCTGCTGAACCAGTACGTCGACAAGCAGACGGCAGGGACCGGCTCCGTACAGAACACCGCCTACGCCTACAACCAGGCCGGCCAGATCACCGCGATCAGGGCGATCCCGAACAACACCCCGGCCGCGACCGACCTGCAGTGCTTCAGCTACGACTACCTGGGCCGCCTCACCACCGCGTGGAGTGACACCGGGCAGCTCAACCAGCCGACTCCGTCGCTCGGCGGACAGGGGTCCTGCGCCAACTCGACGCCCACCAGCGGTGCCACCGCGCCCGCGAAGACCACCGTGGGAGGCAGTGCCGCTTACTGGCAGGAGTACGGCTACGACCTGGCCGGCAACCGGACCAAGCTGGTCAATCACGACCCGGCCGGCGACCCGGCCAAGGACCTGAAGGTCGATCAGACCTTCCCGGCCCCGGGCACCCGGAACACGCCCACCGGTGCCGCCGGCACGGGTGGCGGCACCGGTGGTCCGCACGCGCTCGCAACCGGTAAGTCCACCTTCGGCGTCGCAGTCGGTGTGCAGGGAACGGACGAGTACGACGCGGCCGGCAACACCACGAAGATCAACAACCCGGGCGGCAGCAAGGACCTCAAGGCGGGGTTCGTGCTCAACTCCGGTGAGTCGGTGCGCTCCAACAGCGTCCAGCTCGCCATGCAGCCGGACGGCAACCTCGTCCTCAGCTCGCTGCGCACCGGGAAGGCGATCTGGTCCACCAACACCCAGGACCACCCGGGTGCCTGGGCGACCATGCAGGACGACGGCAACTTCGTCGTCTACGACCCGCAGCGCGTCCCACTCTGGTCCTCCAAGACCTGGGTCGGCAACAACAGCGGCTACTTCGCCAAGGTGCAGGACGACGGCAACTTCATCGTCTTCACGCCGAGCTGGCAGGCCAAGTGGAGCAGCTCCACCTGGAACGCCGTCGATGCCGCCAACGCCACCACACTGACCTGGGACGTCGAGGGCAAGCTCGCCTCACTCACCCAGGGCTCGGCCACCACGTCGTACCTCTACGACGCGGACGGCAACCAGCTCGTGCGCCGCAACCCGGGCAAGGTGACGGTCAACCTCGGCGGCGGCGACGAACTCTCGTACGACACCAGCACCGGGACCAGCACCGGTGCGCGCTACTACAGCATCCCCGGCGGAATCACCCTGGTCCGCGAGGGCCCGGGCAAGCTGGCCTACCAGTTCTCCGACCACCACGGCACCAGCTCCCTGTCCATCGAGTCCGCGACCACCAACGAGACCCGCCGCACCTTCGACCCCTTCGGCGCCACCCGCGGCCCCGGCTCCCTCGCCACCCCCTGGTCCGGCGACAAGGGCTACGTCGGCGGCCTCAAGGACGACGCCACCGGCTTCACCAACCTCGGCGCAAGGCAGTACCAGCCCGGCACGGGTCGCTTCCTCAGCTCCGACCCCATCCTCGACGCGGGTGACCCACTCCAGTGGAACGCCTACGCCTACAGCAACAACAACCCGGTCAACCGCTCCGACCCCAACGGCCTCAAGTCCGAGGAGTGCGGCACGCTGTATGACTGCGGATCGGCCGGCACCATCACGATGAAGAACGCGGCGGAGACAACGGCGAATTACGTTCCCGCGGCAGCGATCTCGCGAAACGAAGAAGCATCACGGCAGGTCTTCGACGTTCCTGTGCCATCGAGGAGAGGAGGGCGCCCGGCTCGAGGGGACTCCTCCAACACCAAGTCCGAGCCTACGTGCAGTTCCTATCTTGCGCTGAATGGCGGGTGTTCTGTCGGCCGAAATCTCTCCGATGAGCCGGGAGTTCCAGGGTTTCTCGACGGATTCCGGAGTGAGATCCGAAATGCAGCTGCCGAATTCGGTATCAGCAAGACGGTTCTTACTGCCTTGATTATGCAGGAAGGGCGGGGAAGGCAAGCCCTCGCAGGTGCTCCGATCATCGGTGATCTGTTTAGGGAAGTAGAAACTACATCCATCAGCGGTGACACGATTGGGATTGGCCAGATGCGCCCAGATCTAGCCGCTTCACTGCTGAAGTCCTACTATGGCCGAACGGTGACCGAGGCCCAGGCTAGGTCTATTCTTGCGCGCGATGACAAGATGGCAATCAGGCTGGCGGCGGCTAATTTGCGGGATTTGAAGAACAAGTACTCGCTGTCTGACTCGGCTGCATATGTGGGATATTCGATGAATGGTGCGGGGATTTCAGAATGGAAGGCCGGGAAGAAGGATTCGGTACCGATGGGGTTCGAAAGGGAGTATGGATTTGCTCACAAATTTGATCTTGCAGAGAAGTTTTGGGGCTGATTGATGCGAATGTCTAAGAAGCGAGCTCTAGCTGGCCTCCTTGCTGCCCTGGCGGTAGTGACTGCCGTCATTGTCGCCCTGGTTGCCACTTCTGGCGATGCGCTAACGGTCCCCTCGGTCGACCGCAGGGCCGTTGTGGATGGGCGTGTAGAAATAGCTCATTCGAACACGACGAATCCGGCAGGGGCGGAAGAGTTCGAAATATCGTACCTCCTGCTCCCTTCGGCTGGGATGCCGGCCGACGCGGTCGCGCTCGAGGTGTCCCGCCTGAAGGACAAGGGCTGGAAGGTCTCCCGGGAGATGGGCGAAAGTGCATCGCTCCTGAGTCCGACTGGAAAGACTCTGGCGACAATCGTACGTGCAGAGGTCTTCCTTCGTAATCCAGCTGATGACAGAACGATTGAGCCTGTTCTGCAGAAGATGGGCGATAAGCTCCGAGAGAATCCCGGCGCCGTCGTAATTGCGCTTGAGCGAGTATCGCGCTAGCCTATTTGCCTTGGGTGCACACGTTGCTCGCCCTTCGTAAAGGTTGACAGCGAGGGCGGGTGAAGATTCACAGCCATTGTTCCATGGTGATCTCGGCGGTGCCACTCTTGTCAGGCCAGCTGGACCGCCTGGTGCGGACTTGTTGACCAATCGGTTGAGGCCTGTGACGAGTACTTATAATGCTCGTCACAGGCCAAATCTGCAGGGCCAGTTAGGTCTGGGGGCCTCTGGCTCCTCTCGTCCCCCGGATTTGCGATGAAGGCTTGAGAATTCAGGGACATCCGGCGAGCTCGGGCGGTAGCAGTGGCGTTATGCTCGGCCCCGGCCGGCGATGCTTCCGGGGGACAGGCTCCGGTGGGGATCGGCGGGGTCGTGAGGGCCGAGCTGGCGTGGAGTGCGTGGGAGCGCTGATGGTGCTTCGGGTGTGCCGATCGTTCGGGTGGCTGGCGCTGTTCTGGCCTTTCGGCTCTGGTTGATCCGGGTGCCGTCTGGCTGCGCAGTGACGGCTTCGACCGCACCGTCACGCGCGGCCAGTACTTCGGCAGTTTCTTCGAGACGGGCTTTGAAGAAGTTTAGCCTGCCGCGCTTCAGGGGAAGCGTCCAAAGAAAAGTACTGACCTCGACGAGGTTGCCTTCTTTCGGGCCGAATCGTACATGTTTGGCGAAATGAAGAAGAATAAATGATCCGATTGTGAAATCAATCAATCTGATCCTATTCTGGCTGGAGAGGATGATGCGGGGGATCATGCAACCATGCGGCTAGGTATAGGCCTCTATGACTGATATGCCCCTGCGGTGACGCAGGGGCAATTTCATGAGGCGACTATCGCGAGCTTCTCGAGTGGTGACATGCAAGACACGTGGTACCAAGTAGGTGATCCGTTCGGTGTTCAAGTCTCGTCTCGGGCGAGTGGTTTCGGTAGCAGCTGCCGTGGTGGTCGTCATGGGGATCTGCCTATGGAATATTCCCCTGATGGGGCAGTGGCGGGCGGACAGACCGGTTACGGGCTTTCTTCTTGAATCCCCTGTCTCTGAAGGGCCGTGGCAGCGGCAGACGGATCGGGATCCCGGTGCTCCCTATATGCGGGGGCTGGACGAGCGGCAGGAACGTTCCTTCGTGCGAGATGCTTCGGATCCATCGAAGGGGAGGGTGAGCCAGACGGTCATGCGGTTCGGTTCGCCGACGTGGGCGTGGCTGGTGTTCCGGTCCGGTGACCTCAAGAGCCGGTACTCGCGCTACGGTCAGGTTGAATCGATCTCGGTGTCCGGCAGCCGGAGTGCCGATGATCAAGAATACGCCTGCCTCCTGTCGGAGGGTGCCGAATGCCAGAAGTGGGGTATTTGGCTGAGGTATGGACAGTATCTTGTCGAGGTCGTGGGTGTTGAGTAGTCATCGATTGACGGGGCCGCCGAGAGCATGCGACAGCTGGCGGGAAAGGTCGATCTAGAAATGCGCGACTGACGTCGATACGTGTCGAATATCGGTCGGGTTCCTTCGTTGACCGCCCGCCCCCAAGAGGGAGCGGGCGGTCACTGGCGTGTTTCGCGGATGGTCCTGGGCCGGGCGACTGCCGTGCCGGAGGGTCGTCGATGACGTACTGTCGGCGGCCGTCCGGGGCTCGGTGGGCGACGTCAGTGCCCGGTGTGTCGTGAGGAAGAGAAATCGGCGGCCCCGTGGGTCACAGGCCTTTCATCATTGCGGATCACGGTGCTGGATCGACTTGGTTGGGGGAGTCATATGAAGAGGCGGCGGCTCGTTCGGATCGGAGTTACCTGTGGAGCGCTCGCTGTTCTCGTCGGCAGTTTGGTGGCTTGGATATCGCTCCAGCCATTGGCCTATGCAGACATGGCCGAGCCGGCCGGTCGGTGGAATGGTGGAACGGCGACCTTTGAGTTCCTCCCTGGGGGGGAGATCGGGATGTCCCAAGCTCCCGCCTATGTGTGCGACAGTACGGCGGCTGACTCGGCACGGCTGGTAGAGCTGGTAGGAAGCTGGAAGAAATCGTTCCTCGATGACGCGGGTCCGGGCGTCTATGTGGAGGCGACCAGAAAGGAAGGCGAAGGCCAATGTTCGATCTGGCTGACGGCCACCAATGGAGGGAAGGATCTCTGGCTCCTCTCATCCCCTGGGTTCGTGATGAAGAAGGCTTGAGGTGTCGGGGCTTCGCCGCGGCCGGTGCCGGGGCGAGGTAGGGGTGATCAACGGTGGCGTGTTCTGACGTGGAGTGCAGGGGGCATGGGGTGTTTCGGGTGTGCCGATCCGGTTCCTCGTCGAGTAGGGGCCGGTCCGGGCGGGATGAAGGAGACCCTACGATCAGCGCCATGGATGAAGGGGCAGGTCGTCTCGGGGTGCTGAGTGGATTAGGGCGCACGGCCGGTTGGTTCGGGCGGGCGGTGGTGAGGTATGCGGCAGTGTGTGTGGTGCCGGTGTATGTGCCCCTGCTGCTGTTCGCCGCGTTTGCGCCCAATGGCCTTGATGTCGACGGGTTCTCGCAGAACGGGTCGGTCGGGTACTACACGGTTCTGCTGATGATCCTGATGTGCGTGACCGTTCCGGGGCTGATCCTGCTCCTCGTGGTGGCGTTCGCTGCGGCTAGGGGGCGGGGTCTTCGGGGTGTCGTCGCCCTCCTGCTGGCCGCGCCTCCGTTGCTCTTCCTGCTGGCGGGTGCCTGGCCGTTCCTGGTGCTGCCGCTTCTGGGCGTCGTCTACGCGGGGCTGGTGATGCCTGCGCCGGTCGGCCCGTCAGTGGCCGGCGGCCGTTGAGGGTGTGCCACCCCCGTGCTTCGCGAGGCGGGCGGCTACGGCTTCCAGGAGGAGGTCGAGGGCGAAGGGGTAGCCGCTGCGGTCCATGTCGGTGATGAGGAGGGGGGCGGTGGCGGCGATGTTGGGGTGGGTGGCGGGGGTGAGGCGGCCGTAGCGGACGCGCCAGACGGCGAGGTCGGCGGCGCGGGCCGGGGGTGGGAGGGCGAGGGCGGCGGCGTCCTGGGCGGCGAAGGCGAGGGCCTGGTCGATGAAGGCGTGGTAGATCGGGACGGCCTCGTGGTCGGGGAAGCCGGCTGAGCGGAGCACGCCGAGGATGGTCTCGACGGCCCGGGTCTCGTGGTCGCGCCCGGTGGTGCGGTGGGCGGCGAGCTGGGCGGCCTGGGGGTGGGCCAGGTAGGCGGCGTGGACGCGCATGCCGATCGCGTGGAGGTCGGTGCGCCAGTCGCCGGTGAGGGCGAGGCCGTGCTGGGCGCGGCCGATGAGTTCGTCGGCGACGGCCAGCAGCAGGTCGTCGGTGTTGTGGAAGTACCGGTAGACCGCGCTCGGGTCGGCGCCGAGTGCGGCGCCGAGGCGGCGGACGGTGAGGGCGGCCGCGCCGTGCTGGCCGATCAGCCGCAGGGCGGTGGCCACGATGACCTGTTCGGACAGCACCGTGCCCTGCTTGGTCGGTTTCCGGCGCCGCCGTTGCGGTTCGGGGACCACGCGTTCCGTCATGGCGGGGAGCCTAGGGCATCGCGCCTTATGACAACAGCATTGACGTGTGACCGGGGCGAGGCTTTCATGGCCGCCACGGCCAGGACAGCTACCGGCCGCCACCCCTTCCCCCCCACGATCAAGGCGGTGATCCGTTGGCAACGACGGTCAAGGACTCCGGCGACACCCCGAGAGCCGGCGCGCCCACCCCCGAGGGCCCTCTGCCCAAGTCCGTCGGCGTGGTCGGCGGCATCGTCCTCGCCGCCTCCAGCACCGCGGCGACCAGCAGCATCGGCATCGGGCTCGGCCTGATGGCGGGCGTCGTCGGCCTGCACCTGCCGGCGATCATGCTGCTGGCCTTCCTTCCGGTGCTCGGCATCGCCGGCGCGTACGGGCGGCTCAACCGCGTCGACCCGGACTCTGGCAGCAGCTACACCTGGGTCGGCCGGGTGCTCAACCCCTGGCTCGGTTTCCTCACGGGCTGGGTGAACACCGTCGGTACCGTGGTGTTCATGGCCTACACCACGACGGTGACCGGGTCGGCGCTGATCCAGCTGCTCGGCCAGGCGCGGGTCCGCTCGGTCGTCGGCCTGCGGCTGGACGCGGACTCCACCCTCCAGGCCACCCTGCTGGGCATGGTCGTCCTGGTGGCCGCCGCGCTGGTCGCGGTGCGCGGCCTGGAGCTCGCCGCCCGGCTGCAGAAGTACCTGCTGGTCTTCGAGTACGTCGTGCTGCTGGCCTTCTGCGGCTACGGCCTGTTCGCCGGCGACCAGCCGTTCTCGCTCGACTGGTACAACCCCTTCGCGATCCCGTCGGTGGACGCCCTCGCGCAGGGCATGGTGCTGGCGGTGTTCTGCTACTGGGGCTTCGAGTCGGTGTTCAGCATCGGCGAGGAGGTCCGCGAACCGGGTGACGCCTCCCGCGGCGGCTTCATCGCGCTGGCGGTGATGCTGCTGCTCTTCCTGCTCGCCGGGACGGCCTTCCAACGGGTGCTGCCGATGGAGGAGTTGGCGGACAACGGCGCGCACGGGCTGACGTACCTCGGCGAGAAGCTGGCCCGCCAGCCGCTGGCCGCGCTGCCGCTGATCGCGCTCACCTTCTCCGCCGTGGCCTCGCTGCAGGCCTCCGTCATCCCCACCGCCCGGGGCATGTACGCGATGGGCCGGGACGGCACGCTCGGCCCGGTCTGGACCCGGATCCACCCCCGCTACGGCACCCCCGCCGCCGGCACCCTGCTGATCTCGGGCGCCGCCATCCTGCTCGCGGTGCTCTCGCTGGTCATCCCGACCGTGAACGACCTGATCTCGGCGACGGTCAACGCGATCGGCATCGTGGTGGCGCTCTACTACGCGCTGACCGCGGTGGCGGCGGCGGTCCGGTTCCGGCACCTGCTGCGCACCTCACCGCTGGAGGGCCTGCGCGCGGTCGTCGCCCCACTGCTCGGCGCGGCGGTGCTGCTGGCGGTGGGCGGGTATCTCTGCTGGATGCTGTACGACTCCGCGGACCACTTCGAACTCTCGGCCGACAACGGCTGGTTCGGCCTGTCCGTACCGGTGCTGATGATCGGCTCCGGGCTGGTGGCCGCCGCGTGGTCCCGCTTCCACCGCAAGTCCGCCTACTTCGACCGGCAGGAACCGGCCGACCCGGCGGCCGTCGACCCGAAGGCCGCCCCCGCAGCCTGACCCCCGACTACTGGCCCGACCCCGGCCGCGCCCCGGCCGCCGAACTCCCAGGAGCACCAACGATGTCCAAGGCCGACCTGGTCTTCACCAACGGTCCCGTCCACACCGGCGACCCGGCCCGCACCCGCGCCACCTCGCTCGCCGTCACCGGCGAGCGGATCAGCGCCGTCGGCCACGACGAGGTCCGCGAGCTGATCGGCCCCGGCACCGAAGTCGTCGACCTCGAAGGCCGGTTGCTGATCCCCGGCTTCCAGGACTCGCACATCCACGCCGTCTTCGGCGGCACCGAACTGGCCGAGTGCGACCTCACCGGGACGGTCGGCGCCGACGAGTACCTGCGCCGCGTCGCCGCGTTCGCCGCCGCCCACCCCGACCGGACGTGGATCACCGGCGGCGGCTGGTCGATGGAGAGCTTCGCGGGCGGACTTCCCACCCGTCAACTGCTCGACTCCGTCGTGCCCGACCGCCCGGTCTACCTGGTCAACCGCGACCACCACGGCGCCTGGGCCAACACCCGGGCGCTGGAGCTCGCCGGGCTCACCCGGGACACCCCCGACCCGGCCGACGGCCGGATCGAGCGCGAGCCGGACGGCACCCCGAGCGGGATGCTCCAGGAGGGCGCCACCGGCCTGGTCGCCCGGCTCGTCCCGCCGACCGACGCGGCGGGGCGGCTGGCCGGACTGCACCGGGCGCAGGAACTCCTGCACTCGCTCGGCATCACCGGCTGGCAGGACGCCCTGCTCGGCATCTTCAACGGGCAGCCGGACCCGTCCGACGCCTACGCCGCCGCCGCCGAGGCCGGCACGCTGACCGCGCGGGTCACCGGCGCACTCTGGTGGGACCGCAACCGGGGCGCCGACCAGATCCCCGAACTGGTCGCCCGTCGCGAGCAGTTGACCGGAGGCCGGTTCCGGGCCGGCTCGGTGAAGATCATGCAGGACGGCATCGCCGAGAACTTCACGGCCGCGCTCTCCACCCCCTACCTGGACGGCTGCGGCTGCGCCACCGCCAACTCCGGCCTCAGCTTCGTCGACCCCGCCGCCCTGTGCGGCTACGTCACCGCCCTGGACGCGCTCGACTTCCAGGTGCACTTCCACGCCCTCGGCGACCGCGCGGTCCGCGAGGCGCTCGACGCCATCGAGGTCGCCCGCGCCGCCAACGGCCGGCGCGGCACCCGGCACCACCTCGCCCACCTCCAGGTGGTCCACCCGAGCGACCTCCCGCGCTTCGCCGCTCTCGGCGCGATCGCGAACATCCAGCCGCTCTGGGCCGCCCACGAGCCCCAGATGGACGAGCTCACCATCCCGTTCCTCGGCCCCGAACGGGCCGCCTGGCAGTACCCGTTCGGCGGACTGCTGCGGGCCGGTGCCACCCTCGCCGCCGGCAGCGACTGGCCGGTCAGCAGCCCGGACCCGATCGCCGGCATCCACGTCGCCGTCAACCGGATGGAACCCGACGCGACCGACGGCCGGGTCTTCCTCCCCGAGCAGCGGCTGGACCTCGCCACCGCCCTCGCCGCCTACACGGCCGGATCCGCCCATGTGAACGGCCACGACGACGCGGGCAGCCTGCGGACCGGCCACCTCGCGGACCTGGTGGTGCTCGACCGCGACTTCTTCGCCGCCCCGCCCGAGGAGATCGCCGCCACCCGGGTGGAGCGGACGTACGTGGGCGGCCAGTTGGTCTACGCGAAGGGCTGATGAGACGCGCGAATCGGTGTTGCACAGAAAGTCGGCCGGTCCGACTTCCTGCGCAGCACCGGTTTCAGGGGCGGGCAGCGGTCGGGGCGCTCGGGGCCGGGCGCGGCGGCTGGGCCGGTTGATGGTGCCGCGCGGTGAGGGGGAGCGCCCAGACGAGGAGGGCGAGCAGCAGGGCGAGGGGGAGCACGGTCAGGACCGTGGCCTGGGTGGTGCCGGGGCGTTCAGGCGGCACGGCGGAGGTCGAGTTCGGCCCAGACGGTCTTGGCGTTGGGGTGGCGGGGGATGCTGCCCCACCGGTCGGCGAGCGCGCCGACGAGGGTGAGCCCGCGCCCGGACTGCGCGTGGGCGGCGCAGGCGGCGGGGACGGTGGGGTGACGGTCCCCCCGGCAGTCGGACACCTCGATGCGGAGGGTGGCGCCGCCCGGGGGCTTGTCGACGAGGCGGAGCGCGAGCTCGAACCCGCGGCCCGGCACACGTCCGTGGGTGCTGGCGTTGGCCGCCAGCTCGGCGATCACCAGCAGCGCGGAGTGGAAGGTCTCGGTGGCGATGGAGTTGAGCCCCCAGGCCGTGAGTTGTTGTCTCGCGATCCGCCGCCCGATCGAGGCTCCCTTGGGGGAGGCGGTGAGCTGCGCGGTGTGGGCGCGGGGGGTCGCTGTGTCGAGGGGAATTTCGGACTTCATGTGACAAAGCCTGGTCCCTCGGAAGTACCCTGACCATGGATCGGGCGAGTACGGAGAGTGCTTGTCCGGGTGCGGAGTGTCGGCTTGTCGGTTGGCTGAGGATTAACCGATCGAAACGACGGGGTGGTTGCTGTGGGCGGCGATGAGCGCGTGGTGTTCGAGGACGGCGAACTGCCGGAGGGTTCCGAGGGGGTCGCGGAGTTCTTCAGCGCGGTGGGGAAGTTGGTGAAGCTGTTCCGTGAGCGGGCTGGCCTTACCCAGCGCGAGATGGCCGAAAGGATCGGCTACGGCGAGGACATGGTGGGCGCGGTTGAACGGGGGCGGCGGACTCCCAGGGTCGAGTACCTGACTGCCGCTGACGAACTCCTCGGTGCTGGAGGAGCGCTGAAGGCGGTCGCGGCAGACGTCATGAAGGCCAAGATCAGGGTGAGCACGCGGCACCCTGCGTGGTCCAAGGCCTTCACCACGGAGGAAGCGCAAGCCGTGGAAATCCATGACTACAGCACGCTCGATATCCCGGGCCTGCTGCAGACGGAGATGCACGCCCGGGCGCTCTACGAGATGCGGAAGCCGGTGCTTCCCGACGAGATGGTCGAGAAGTGGGTGGCAGCACGGATGGCGCGACAGGAGATCCTTACCCGCGCGCCGCTGCCGATGATGAGTTGGGTGATCGACGAGAGCGTGCTTCGTCGTCCCATGGGCGGGAGGGACGTGCATGAGGAGCAGCTTCGGCACCTGCTCAAGGTCGGCCAGATGCGCGGGCTTGAGCTTCAAGTGATGCCGCTGGAGCGAACCGAGCATGCCGGTATGGGTGGCTCGTTCATTCTGTTGACACCGAAGGGGAGGGCTCAGATTGCCTTCGTGGAGGTGCAGCACGTCAATAGGCTGATCACGGATCCGGAGGAAGTCCGTATCATGGCCGCACGGTACAGCAGCATCAGGGCTCAGGCGCTCAACATGGGGGAGTCCCTGGCTTTGATCGAGAAGATGCTGGGAGAACGGTGAGCATGGCCAAGCTGACGTGGTTCAAGAGCACCTACAGCGGAAATGAAGGCACCGCCTGCGTCGAGGTTGCTGAGACGCCCGAGGTCATCCATGTCCGTGACTCGAAGGACAAGAGCGGCCCGCAGCTGGAGTTCGACCCGGCTGCATGGCAGGCGTTCGTGGTGTTTGCCGCGGCTGCCGAGATCTGATCCCCTCTTGGACGGCCCGCCACTGGTGAGTGGCGGGCCGTTCTGTTGCCTTGAGTCCACCCATCAGTTTCTATCTCCCGTCACAACCCTTCAGGAATGCGCCAATCGGCGGACGGCCGTCTTCTGTACGGGTGGCCTCCCCCTCTTGTACGGGTGCCGCTGGTAGCAACGGAGCCGACAGCCAGGGGGGAACGCAGAGACGAGGTAGCGCAGCCATGTCCCACCACCTCAGCGGTCCCGACCTGCGGTCGCCCCGGGGCGACGCCCGGCTGGACCTCACCGACGTGTTCGCGTTCCCGGCGGCCGACGCCTCGGGGCGGACGGTGCTCATCATGAACGTGAACCCGTACGCGCCGACCCGGGCCAACGCCTTCCACCCGGACGCGGTCTACCGGATCAACATCGACAACGACGGGGACGACCAGGCCGACGTCGCCTACTCCTTCACCTTCTCCGACCCCGAGGCCGGCGCCCAGACCGTCACCGTCCACCGGGCCACCGGTGACGCCGCGCGCCGGCACGAGGCCAACGGCGACGTCCTCTTCGCCGGCGTCCCGGTCGCCTTCGGCGACGCCCCCGACGTGGTCGAGGCCAACGGCTACAAGCTCTCCGTCGGCCTGCGCAGCGACCCCTTCTTCGCCGACCTCGAAGGGATCGTCAACAACTTCACCTGGACCGGCAAGGACGCCATGGCCGAGGCGAACGTCTTCGGCATCGCCCTCGAAGCGCCGGACGCCGAGCTGGGGCCGGAGGCGACGATCGGCGTCTGGGCGCGGGTCAGCCTCCACGAGGACGGCCGGCTGGTCTCCGTCGACCGGGGCGCGCACCCCTCCCTGACCGCCTACTTCAACGCCGAGGACGTGAAGGACGCGTACAACGCGGGCGAACCGGCCGACGACTGGGCGAAGTACCGCGAGCCCTGGACGGCCGTCCTCCAGCACACCGGTGACTACACCACGGACGCGGCCACCGAGACGCTGAAGCTCGTCCTCCCCGACATCCTGCGCTACGACCGCTCGCGCCCGGCGATCTACCCCAACGGGCGGACCCTGGTCGACGACGTGACCTCGGCCCGGCTGTCCATGGTCTCCGGCGGCAAGATCACCGGCGACCACATCCCCCCGCACGTCGACCTGCTCCCCGTCTTCCCCCACCTGGGCCACCCGCACCCGGCCGTCTGACGCCCGGGCCGCCCGCCCGTCCCACCGCTCGCCCGCACGCGTGTCCGACGGTCTGCCGGGCAGACGCCCCGGCAGACCGGGCGCGCACGGCGCCCGCTGCCGAGAGGGGGCCGTCGTGGCCGCAGGAGCGCACGGAAGACCGGCCGGCCGGGGAGTGGCCGCCGACGACACGGCGGACCGCGCGCTGCGCTGGGCCGGACGCGCCGGGTTCACGGCCCGGGGCGTCGTCTACGTCCTGGTCGGCTACCTCGCCCTGCGGATCGCCTTCGGCAAGGGCTCGGACGAGGCCGACCGCCAGGGCGCGCTGCGCACGGTGGCCGACCAGCCGCTGGGCCGGGCGGTGCTCTGGCTGCTGGTGGCCGGCTTCGCGGGCATGGCGCTGTGGCGGGCCGCCTCAGCCGCTTTCGGCCGCGGCAAGGACGGCAAGCCGGGCAAGCGCGCCCTCAACGCCGGCCGCGCGTTCTTCTACGCTGCGGTCTGCTGGGGAACGGCCGCCTTCGCGCTGGGCAGTGGCGGACGGTCGAGCAGCGACGACACCTCCAAGGACTGGACGGCCTCCGCCCTCGACCTGCCGGCCGGGCGGTACCTGGTCGGCGCGGCGGGCCTGGTGCTGGCCGGGGTCGGGGTCGGCACCGCCGTCCGGGCCCTGCGGCGCCGCTTCCTCGAACGGTTGGACACGGCGGCGATGGGGCCGCGCGTCCGTTCGGCCGTCACCGCCTGCGGGGTCGCCGGCAACACCGCGCGCGGCATCGTCTTCGTCGCGGCCGGGGCCTTCGCCGTCACCGCCGCGGTCCGCTTCGACCCGCAGCGGGCCAAGGGGCTCGACGACACCCTCCGCAGCCTCGCCACCACCCCGGTCGGCCCCTGGCTGCTGGTGCTCACCGCGGTCGGTCTGCTGCTCTTCGGCGCCTTCTCCTTCGCCTCCGCGCGCTGGCGCCGCCTCTCCTGACGGCGCCCGGCGGTGCCACCGGTCGGACCCTACGGTCGGACCGGTGGCTCTTCGAGCCGTGCGGGTCGAGTCCGGCGCCGGGCGGCGTGAGCCGGATCCTGCCCTCAGGCCGGGGGAGAAGCGGGCGGGCAGCCACCGCGAGCCCTGATCGTGTTGGTCAGGTGCCCGGCCCCGTCAGGGCCGGGCACCTCCGCACCCCGCGGTCGCGCGACGTCCGACCGGTCACCCGGAAGGTGCGGGCGCCCGCTGTCTGGCTACCTCGTACGATCGGGTGCTTTCCGATCGTACGAGGAGTCCTTCTTTGGAGATGTTCCGCTTCGACCGCGCCGAGAAGGTCGTCGACCGCTACGACAGCCTCGGTGTCACCGCGACACCGGTCGCCGCAGGCGGGGAAACCGTCCACCTGACCTGCCTGGTCATCGAACCGGGCGGGACCATCGGCGCCCATCCGGCTCCGGTGGGTCAGCTCTTCCTGGTGATCGCGGGCGATGGCTGGGTGGCGGGCGCCGACGGGCAACGGGTGCCGGTGTCGGCCGGTGACGGCGTCCGCTGGGAGCCGGGCGAGGAGCACGCCTCCGGCACGGCCACCGGCCTCACGGCCCTTGCCGTGGAGGGCCCGTCGCTGCTCCTCCTCGCCACTCCCGGCCCGCGCGCGACCTCCTGAGGCGGCTCCGGCTCCGGCCTTCGCCGCGAACGCCCTTCCGCCGCCGGCCCGTAGAGGACGGGCCGGCGGCGGAAGGGCGTTGGTGAAGGTCTGCGGACGGTGCCGGTTCAGGCGCCGTCGTAGTAGCGGCGCTCCTCCACCACCGGGTCGACCCCGCCGACGACCGGTCGGCGGCGGCGCAGGGCGCGGGCGTAGACGACCAGGCCGAGCAGGCCGGCCACCATCAGGACGATGCCGACGACATCGACGTTGACGCCCGAGAGGTGCCAGTCGACGGCGAAGGTGAGGATGGCGCCCAAGGCGAAGACGATGATGCAACCGCCGATACCCATGGCGGTCTCCTTCCCGTTCTCGGAAGGGCCGGCCGGGGCCGGCGGGGCGGGTGTGGGGTCAGGCGAGCAGTCGGTCGAGGACGGCACGGTAGTCGCGCATCGCCAGTCGGAGCTGCTCGGTGCGGGCGCCGGGCTCCTCGTCGGGGGTCCGGCAGCCTTCGCGCAGGTCCTCCAGGCGTCGGCGGGCGGCCTCGGCGACCAGGTCGGCGGTCCGGCTGACCAGGCTGTCGGCGGCGGCCGCCGAACCGGCGGGGTCGTCCACGAAGGCGATCTGGGCGCGTTCCCACTCGGCCCGTGCCTCCTGGACGGCGGTGGTGTCCAGCCAGGGGCCCAGGCCGGCGGCCGGTCGGCCGGGGGCGGCGGGCGCGGTCGGAGCGACCGTCTCGCCGGTGGGCGCGGTCGGGGCGGCCGCGCCCGGCGCCGGCGGTGCGGTCGGGGCGGCGGGGACGGCGTCCGGGGCGGGCGCCGCGTCCGGCTCCGCGGGTCGGACCGCCGGGAACTTCTGGAGCGAGGCGACGTCCGGCCGGTCCTCGGACCGCTCGGCCGTGCCGGCGGTGGCCGGTGCGGGGCCGTGCCCGGCGGCGTGCCGGGGGTGGCCGGACCGGCCGCCGGCGTGGGTGTCGGCGTGGCGCGGGTCGGCGGCGTGGTGGACCCGGCCGTGACCGGTCCGGTCGTCGTTGCCCTGGCCGTTCTCGCTGCGGTGCTGCTCGATGCGGGTCATCGTCTCCTCCTCGGACTGACGTCGTACGGATGCGTCCGGACCGGCCCGGATACGTACGGCGGCCGTACGGGCCGGTGGCGTACGGGCCGGTGGTGTACAGGTCGGCGCTGTACAAGTGCTGTGCGGATACGGATGCGGGTGCGCTGTGCGGGTGGGGTACGGACGGGGCGGGTCAGTGGCGGGCGAGCGCGCCGGTGCGCTCCTCGTGGAGCAGTTCCACGATCAGGTCGCGGACGGCGATCACGGAGCAGCGCAGTTCCTCGCTGTCCGCGCCCGGGTTGTCCAGGGCCCGGCGGGCGTCGCGGTAGGCGGGCAGCCGCGCCGCGTGGTCGACGGAGAGGACCTCCGGACGGCCCTCGCCCGGGTAGCCCATGTCGGTCAGCAGGGAGTCCAGCAGCCGCGCCGTACGGACGGCGGACTGGCGCGGGTCCTCGACGAACAGGGCTTGCAGGCCGCGCAGTTCGGCCAGGTACCGGTCGCGGTCGGCGGCCTCGACCGGGACGGTCTTCACCCGGCGGCGCAGCGCCAGCCGGTCGGTGAGGTCGTGCTCGGCCGCCCGGACGTCGCCCTCGTGGACCAGGACGGTGCGGTCGTACTCCGGCCCGAACCGTGCGCGCAGTCGGTGCGAGCGCAGCCGGGGGGCCAGGACGGCGAAGAGTGCGGCCGCCGCGATGACCGCGACAATGACGATCTGAAGAGGATCCATCTCCGCTCCTTTCGGCGGCGGGCCGCCGGTGCGGCCGCCGGGCCCTCGCTTTGCCCGTCCGGCGCCCGGCAAACCCCCCTGGGTGGTGCGCGGCTGTCCCGCCGGCGCCCGAGCGGCCGTCAGATGCCCGTCCAAGCGCGGTGCCGGTACGGTTCCCGGGTACACGACCGACCGCGCCCCGGCGGCGACCAGAAAGGCCACGAACCCATGCGCTTCCTCGTGGAGGAGATCTCTGACGGCGTCTCGGAACGCCGCTTCACCCACGGCGACGTCCCCGGTGTGCTCTGGACGCCCGCCGGTGCCGTCGGTGGCCGCCCGCTGGTGCTGCTGGGCCACGGCGGTGGCGGGAACAGCCGGACGCCGGTCCTGGCGGCCCGCGCCCGCCGCCTGGTGACGGAGTACGGCTTCGCGGTCGTGGCCGTGGACACGCCCGGCCACGGGGACCGGCCGCGATCCGCGCGGGACGCCTGGTTCGAGGCGGAGATCGGCGCGCTGCTGGCTGCGGGCGAGCCGCTGAGCCGGGGGATCGCCGAGCACACGGCGGCCCTCGCGGAGCGGGCGGTGCCCGAGTGGCGGGCGGTGCTGGACGCGCTGGGCGGGCTCGACGAGGTCGGCGCGGAGCACCCGGTGGGCTACTGGGGCCTGTCGCTGGCCAGCGTGGTCGGCCTCCCGCTGGTGGCGGCGGAACCGCGGATCACCGCCGCCGTCCTGGGCCTGGCCGGCCACGAGTCGCTGACCGGGGCGGCGGCCCGGGTCACCGTCCCGGTCCGGTTCGTGCTGCAGTGGGACGACGAACTGGTCGAGCGCACGGCGGGGTTCGCGCTGTTCGACGCCCTGGGCTCGGCGGAGAAGACCCTGCACGCCAACCCCGGCGGCCACGCGGGTGTGCCCGCGGCGGAGCTGGAGAGCGCGGCGCGGTTCCTCGAGCGGCACCTGCGCGCACCCGTGGCGCCGGGCCTCCCGGCCGGCTCCGTATTCTGAAGCGCCGCCGGGCAGGCCGGAGCCGTACGAGAGGGATGACGATGGAACAGCAGCAGTCCGAGCGCGGGCTCGTCGTGGTGAGCGAGAGCGGCGTCGGCCGCTACGGCCAGCAGGTCCGGGCCGGCCGCCACGAACTGGCGGCCGACGAGCCGGGGCCGGTGGGCGCCGACAGCGGGCCGAACCCCTACGACCTGCTGCTGGCCGCGCTCGGCAGCTGCACCTCGATGACGGTGCGGATGTACGCGGAGCGCAAGGGCTGGCCGCTGGCGAAGGTCACCGTCGCGCTGCGGCACGAGCGGGTGCACGCCGAGGACTGCGCGGAGTGCGAGAGCGGGCACGGGCTGGTCGACCGGATCACTCGGGAGATCCGGCTGGACGGCGCCCTCGACGCCGAGCAGCGCCGGCGGCTGCTGGACATCGCGGAGAAGTGCCCGGTGCACCGGACGCTGACCGCCGGCGTCGTGGTCAGCACCACGGAGGTGCCGCCGGAGGCCGCCGCCCGGGGCTGAGGGCCGTCACGACTGCCGCTGGCCGGCCAGGTCGACCTCGCCCCGGACCAGGGCGCCGGCCTGGTCCGGCGTCAGCGGGCGGGCGAAGAGGTAGCCCTGGCCGAGCGGGCAGCCCATGGCGGCGAGCAGGTCGCGTTGCTCGGTGTTCTCGATGCCCTCGGCGATGACCTGGACGCCCAGCGTGTCGGCGATCCGGGTGATGCCCTCGACCAGCGCGTACTGCTGCTGCGACATCCCGAGCCCGTCGATGAAGGACTTGTCGATCTTCAGGATCGAGATCGGGAACTCCCGCAGGTAGGAGAGCGAGGAGTAGCCGGTGCCGAAGTCGTCGATCGCGATGCCGACGCCCAGCTCCTCGCTCAGCGTGCGCATGTCGGTGTGCACCCGCTCGTCGCGCCGCATCAGCACCGACTCGGTCAGCTCCAGCACCAGCGCCTCGGGGGCGATCCCGGAGGCCCGTACCGCGGCGCGCACGACGTCGACGAAGCCGGCGTCCCGGAACTGCCGGGCGGACACGTTCACGTTGACCCGCAGGGGTGGCCGGCCGGTGGCGCGGCGGCGGTCGGCGGTCAGCCGCTGCCAGCCGGCGGCCTCGTGCGCGGCGCGCTCCAGGACCCAGGCGCCGAGCGGCACGATCTGGCCGCTCTCCTCGGCGAGCGCGATGAACTCGTCGGGCAGGACCATCCCGCGCCGGTCGTGCGGCCAGCGGACCAGTGCCTCGAAGGCGACCAGCTCGCCCGTCGCCAGGTCGACGATCGGCTGGTAGTAGAGCTTGAACGCGGACTCGGCGATCGCGACGTCCAGGTTCTCGTTCAGCTCGTGCCGCTCTACCAGCCCGGCCTGCAGGGCGGGCTGGTAGTGGCACCACTGGCGCTTGCCGGCCGACTTCGCCGAGTACAGCGCCAGGTCGGCGTGGGTGAGCAGCTCCGCCGAGTCCACGCTGTCCTCGGTAGTCGCCACCCCGATGCTCGCCGTCACCCGGACGGCGCCCGCGCTCAGCTTGAACGGTTCGACGAAGGCGGCCAGCACGCTGTCCGCGATCGCGCCGACGTCCGCGGGGCGCACCGCGTCCTCCACCAGCACCGCGAATTCGTCGCCGCCGAGCCGGGCCGCCGTGTCGGAGGTGCGCAGCGCGGTGGAGACCCGCAGCGAGACGGCGACCAGCAACTCGTCGCCGACCGCGTGGCCCTGGGTGTCGTTGACCACCTTGAAGTCGTCCAGGTCGATGAAGAGCACGCCGGTGACCGCCCCGCTGCGCTCGCCCCGGGAGAGCGCGTGGCCGACCCGGTCCTGGAAGAGCACCCGGTTGGCCAGGCCGGTGAGGGAGTCGTGGAAGGCCCGGTGGGTGAGCTCGCGCTCCATCTGCCGCTGCTCGGTGACGTCGCGCAGGGTGAGCACCAGGCCGCCGACGGTCGGATCCCCGCGCAGGTCGTTGCAGCGCACCTCGGCCTCGATCGGGGTGCGGTCCTGGCGCAGCAGGCGCCAGTGCTCGCGCTGCTGCTCGCGGCTGTCGCCGGTGCGGACCCCGCCGTCCGGGCCGCGCATCCGGGCCAGCGCGCTGCCGACGGTGCGGCTGTCCTCGGGCGGGACGAGGTCCGTGATCAGGACGCCGTCCAGGTCGGCGTAGCCGAGGACGCGTTCGGCGGAGGACGAGGCGTAGCGGACGCCGTCGTCGGCGTTGAGGATCAGGATGACGTCGCTGGCGCTCTGCACCAGGGTGCGGAAGTAGGCCTCGCTGTTGCGGCGGGTGATCTCCTGGCTCAGCATGACGCGCTCGACGGCCAGCGCGGCCTGGGCGGCCAGGATCTCCAGCGAACTCCAGAGGCTGGTCAGCTCCTGCTCGGTGCCAGTCACGATGAGGGCGCCGATCAGCGGGTCGCCGGAGGGGCGCTCGGCCAGGGTGAGCGGGCAGAGCAGTGCGCAGGGCATGCCGTCGAAGCGGGCGGCGAGATCGGTGCCGATGTCCTCGACGGGGAGTAAACGGGTCTCCCGGACGGCCGCCAGGGCGAGCACCTCGTCCGAGTCGGAGCCGTCGTGCAGGTGGTGCTGGGCGGGGCCGCGCTCGGCGTGCCGGATGTGCAGGACGCCGGCCTCGCTGACCGCGAGCAGGGCGACGTGGCCGCGCTCGGTGGGCATCAGGGTGGAGGCGGCCCTCTGGACGGCGTCGGCCACCTCCTCGACGGTGACGGCGGCGGTGAGCGAGGCGCCGGCCTCGCGCAGCACGCGCTCCCGGGCGATGGCCTCGCGCCGGGCGCTCACCACGAGCGCGAGGCGCGCCAGCACGAGCAGGAAGAGCAGCGCGGAGAAGGCGCCGATCACCCCGGCGTTGTGGGTGTTGCCGTTGATCGACTCGACGATCAGGATGGTCGGCGCGACCAGCGAGGCGGCGGCGAGCAGGGCGAGCCGGCCCCGCCCGAGATCGACCTGCTGGGTGGGGACCGGTTTGGTGAGCTCGACCATCGAGGGGTGCAGGGCGGCCGCGCCCCAGGCGGTGTAGAAGGCCGCCCAGCCGAGGTCGACCGGGCTTCCGATGCGCCAGTTGCCGTGCAGCACGATGAGCCCGTACAGGATGTCGGAGATCAGCAGGCCGACCGTGCCGATGGTGAGCAGCTGGAGCGCGCGGCTGCCGCCGCCGCGTGGCGCCAGCAGGCGCAGCAGCAGCGCGAGGACCACCACGTCGCCCAGCGGGTAGGCGATCGAGACGGCCTTCTGGAACCAGCCGAGGTCCGGGTTGCGGGCGTACGGGAGGATCAGGTAGATCCAGGCGAGCAGGGCCAGGCCCATGGTCAGGATGAGGGCGTCCAGCAGGCTGGCGCGGTCCTGGTGGGCCGTGCGCCAGCGGATGAAGCCCAGCACGCCGGCCGCGTAGAGCAGGTACTCGGCGAGGTAGAAGCCGTCGGCGACGGAGGGGAAGGGGCTGCCCAGGTGCAGGAACTGCATCTGGATGACCTGGACGACCTCGCCGGCGGTGAAACTGAGGTTGGCGAGGGCGAGCAGGTACCAGAACAGCCGGTGCGCCGGGCGGTTGAGGTGGACACCCACCACGATGGCCGCTACGCCGCCGAGGCCGATGCCGGTCCACCAGATGATCCGCTGGGTCGGGTTGCTGTAGTAGATGCAGGTGAACAGCACCATCCACGACAGGTAACAGACCATCAGGCGTTGTCGCCGACGTGTCAAGGACGCTACCTCCTCCGCGACATCACTGCGCCGGTCCGGCGGTGACTTCGGGCGAGGACGGGATCTGCCGGGGCAGGTCCGGGGGTTGTGCTCGGGGTTGTGCTCGACTTCCTCGAAAGGTGTACTCGGGTACGACCGTAGGCCCTGTCGGGGGAGTCCGCTCGGGGGTGCCCGCGGTTTCCGGGCAGCGGCCCCGTCCGTCCGGTGGCTTTCGGCCGGACGTTCGGAACGGTCCTTCGGTGCGTATAGTCGGAAATGTCGCACCTCCCAGCATTCTGCCGCCACACCACGAGGTCAAGCCGGTGGACGACGCAGTCGACAGCGCACAGGGCGCGCGCCCGGATGTGAATTCCGGGCGCCACGCCGTGGTGCGGAACGAAGACGGTCAGTATGCGATCTGGCCCGGTGACTTCACCGTGCCGGGCGGCTGGCACACGGTGTTCGGGCCGGCCGGCCTCGCGGACTGCCGGGCCCATGTCGAGCGCGAATGGCGCTGGGCCGGGCTCGGGCTCCCCGGGCCCGGCGGCGTCGGCCGGGGCCCGGCCCGGGCCGGGTTCTCGGACACCGTGCACGGACTGTTCAGGGCCCGGGCCGCCCACGACCCGGACGCGGTCGCCCTGCTCACCGAGGACGGCGAGCTGAGCTACCGCGAGCTCGACCTGCGCAGTGACCGGCTGGCCGCCGTCCTGCGGGCCCGGGGCGTCGGGCCGGAGCGGGTGGTGCCGGTCTGCCTGGAGCGCGGGGCGGCCCTGGTCACGGCCTGGCTCGGCGTGCTCAAGGCCGGTGGGGCCTTCCTGCCGCTGGACCCGGCGCACCCGCAGCGGCGGCTCGCGCAGCTCGTGGTGGACTGCCGGGCGGTGGTGGTGGTCGCGGAGCACGGGCGGCACTTCGCCGGGGTCCCGGTGGTCGGCGCCGACGCGGCCGGACCGGACGGCGATCCCGGTCCGGGCACCGCGGAGACGCCCCCGGGCACCGCCGCGGATCCGGCGGAGTACCCGGTCGAGGACGGCGTCCCGGTGCCGGACCCGGCCGTGCCGGACGACCTGGCGTACCTGATCTACACCTCCGGCACCACCGGCACCCCCAAGGGCGTACCCGTCACCCACCGCTCGCTGGTCTTCACGCTCGACCGGGTGATCCGCGCCTACGAGCTCACCGCGCGTGACCGGGTGCTGCAGCTCGCCGCGCTGGGCTTCGACACCTCGCTGGAGCAGGTCTTCGCCGCGCTGCTCAGCGGCGCGACCCTCGTCCTCGGCGGCGCCCGGACCTGGGCGCCCACCGAGCTGGTGCACCGGATGCGCGAGCTCAGGCTGACCGTCGCCGACCTCACCCCCGCCTACTGGCACCACGTGCTCGCGCTGCTCCCCGAGGGCGGCCCGGCCCCCGAGGGCCTGCGGCTCGTCGTGGTCGGCGGGGACACCGTGCACACCGACGACAGCCGCGACTGCCTGGCCCGGCTGCCCGGCGTCCGGCTGGTCAACGCCTACGGGGTGACCGAGGCGGCCGTGACCTCCACGCTCTGCGAGGTCACCCCGGCGGTGCTGGGGCCGGCCGGCGGGGGCGGGCTCGGCGCGGCCCCCGTCCCGATCGGCAGGCCGCTGCCCGGGGTGCGGCTGCACCTGCTGGACGCCCGGCTGAGCCCGGTGCGGCCCGGCGAGAAGGGCGAGATCTACCTGGGCGGCTCCGGCCTGGCCCGCGGCTACTGGCGGGCCCCCGGGCTCACGGCGGAGGCCTTCCTGCCCGACCCCTACGCGCCCGTCCCCGGCGAGCGGATGTACCGCACCGGCGACGCCGGCCGCTGGCGGCCCGACGGTCAGCTGGAGATCCTCGGCCGCTTCGACGACCAGGTGAAGGTCCGCGGCTACCGGGTGGACCCGGCCGAGGTGGAGTCGGTGCTCGCCGCCCACCCGGACGTGCGGCAGGCCCGGGTCGCCGCCGACGGCGCCGCGGACGGCACGCACGTGCTGACCGCCTACTACACGCTCGCCGACCGGGACGGCTCCGGCGCCCGGGCCCGGCGGTCCCAGATCCGCGACTACCTCGCCGAGCGGCTGCCGGACTTCATGGTCCCGGCCGACTTCGTCCTCCTCGACAGCATGCCGCTCACCGCCGCCGGCAAGATCGACCGGCGCCGGCTGCCGCGCACCGCGCCGCAGCTCCAGCGGCGCGCGGGGCGCGACGGCGAGGGCACCGTGGAGGCTCGCGGCGCCGACACCCGGTCCGACGCGCCCGACGGTGCCCGCCGCGCCGCGGGCCCGCTCGCCGACGGCTCCGGGAGCGCGATCGAACCCGCCGTCGCGCACCTCTGGTCCGAGCTGCTCGGCGTCGAGGAGGTCGGGCCCGCCGACGACTTCTTCGCCCTCGGCGGCAACTCGCTGCTCGCCATGGAGATGCTGGCCCGGGCCCGGATCATGTTCGGCATCGACGTCACCAGGATCCGCTTCCTCACCCGCTCGCTGCTGCGCGACGCCACCCTGCGGGCCTTCGCGACCGCCACCCAGTCCGCCCGCGCCGGCGGCAACGGCTTCGGCGAGGCGGCCGTCGACTGGACGGCCGAGGCCGAACTCGGCACCCCCGTACGGCAGTCCTGGCGCCCCGCGCCCTCGCGCGCCGAACCGGCCGAGATCCTGCTCACCGGCGCCACCGGCTTCTGCGGCGCCCACCTGCTCGCCGCCCTGCTGGACACCACCGGGGCACGTGTCCACTGCCTGGTCCGCGCCCCCGACGAGGAGCACGCGCTGGAGCGCATCCGGGCCGCCCAGCAGCGGTACCTGCGCAAGGACGTGCTGGACGGCCGGGTGGTCCCGCTGGTCGGGGACCTCGCCGAACCGCTGCTCGGGCTCTCCCAGCACCGCTTCGAGGCGCTCGCCGACAGCCTGGACGCGATCCACCACCTCGGCGGGCAGGTCAACTTCATCTACCCGTACCACCAGTTGCGCGGCCCCAACGTCGGCGGCACCCGGGAGGTCGTCCGGCTGGCCGGGCACTCGCGGGGCATCCCGGTGCACTACCTCTCCACGCTCGCCGTGCTGGCCGGCTTCGGCCCGGCGGGTGTCGGCGAGGTGACCGAACGGACGCCGCTGGCCCACCCGGACCGGCTCGCGGTCGGCTACGTGGAGAGCAAGTGGGTCGCCGAGCAGCTGCTGCACAACGCGGCGGCGGCCGGGCTGCCGGTCACCGTGCTGCGGACCAACGACGTCACCGGCGACCTCACCACCGGGGTGATGAACACCGGAACGGAGATCTGCGCGCTGATCAAGTACATCGCCGACAGCGGGAGTTGCCCGGACGTCCGGCTGCTGCTCGACTTCGTCCCGGCCGACCGGTTCAGCCGCGCCGTCGCGCACATCGCCCGGCACGCCCCCGCGATCGGCGAGGTCTACCACATCACCTCGCCGCGCCCCGCCGTGCTCGCCGACCTCGCCGAACGGCTGCGGGCGCGCGGCCACCCGGTGGAGCAAGTCCCCTACAAGGCCTGGGTCGAGGACCTCGTCCGGTTCGCCGCCGGGCACCCCACCCACCCGATGACCCCGTTCGTGCCGCTCTTCGTGGACCGCAGCCCGGGTACCGAACTGTCCATCAGCGAGATGTACTTCCGGCCGACATTCCCGCTCTTCGACCGGGCCAACACCGACCAGGCGCTGGTGGGCAGCGGGATCGAGCTCCCGGCGGTGGACGACGCCTTACTCGACCGCTACCTGGAGCAGTTGACCGCGGAGGGCTTCCTGATACCCCCGGCGGGGGTGGTCCGGCGGTGAGCGGGGGCGGCGGCGACGGGGAGTTCGGCGACGGGGCTTTCGGCGACGGGGCTTTCGGCGACGCCGTGTTCGGGGGCCTGGACGTGCGGCGCGCGCCGCGGGACGGGCCGGTGGCGTTCGGGGCGCGGCTCGGGCCGGACGTGCTGCTGGCGGCCTACCGGCACGGGCTCTTCCCGATGCCCGCCGCCGACGACTACGCGAGCGCCTTCAACGAAGTCCGATTCGAGGAGGCGGTGGCGGCGGGGGAGGTGGCGCTGCTGCCCGGCGCCGAGGACGACCCCTACGCGCTCGCCTGGTGGTCGCCCGACCCCCGCCCGGTGCTCGCCCCGGACGCGGTGCACGTCGGGAGCCGGCTCGCCCGGCGGCTGCGGAACGGCCGGCGGTGGTGGACCAGCGCCGACCGGGCCTTCCCGCGCGTGCTCGAAGCCTGCGCGCAGGCACGCCAACCCTCCTGGCTCGTACCGGAGCTGCGTGACGCGCTGGTCGAACTCCAGCGGCGCGGCGCCGCCCACAGCGCCGAGGTCTGGGAGGGCGAGGAGCTGATCGGCGGGGTCTTCGGGGTGGCCGTCGGCCCGGTGCTCAGCCTGGACTCGATGTTCCACCGCCGCTCCGACGCCGGCCGGGTCGCCGTGGCCGACCTCGCCGCGCGGTTCGCCGACGCGGGCGGGCGCCTGCTGGACGCCCAGTGGGACTCGCCCCACGTCCGCGCGCTCGGCGCCGCCGCCGTCCCGCGCGAGCGCTACCTGGCCGAACTGGCCGCACCGGCCGAGGTCGGTCCGCTGGCCACCGCGATGCTCCCGGCGGCCCGGCTGGGCCGGTGACCGCGGCCGCCGGTCCCGCGGTGGAGGCGGCGGAGGCGCCGGTGCGGCCGACGACGCGGCCCCGCCCGGGAGGTTCCCGGCGGGGCCGGCCGGTCGGTGACGTCGGCCGGGCGAACGCCCCGGCGTCAGTACGGCTGGACGAGGACGTGCGCGGCGCCCGGGATGCCGACCTTCAGCAGCTCGTCCTCCTCCGGGGTGGTCGGCGTGCCGGTCTCCTGCTTCAGGACCGCCCGCGAGAGCGCCTGCACCCACATCGCGCGCGGCCGGCGGCGCTCCTCCCAGGCGGCGAGCGCGGCCGCGACGTCCGTGGCCGGGTCCTCGACCGCGTCCAGGCTCTGGGCCAGCACCAGCGCGTCCTCGACCGCCATCGCCGCGCCCTGCGCCAGGTGCGGGGTGCTCGCGTGCGCGGCGTCGCCGGCCAGCACCACCCGGCCGACGTGCCACGGCTCCTCGACACTGACCTGGGAGATCCGCGAGTAGACCACCGCGGCCGGGTCGGTGACCAGCGCCAGCGCCTCGGCGACCGGGCCGCCGAAGCCGGTCAGCCGCTCGGCCAGCTGCTCGTGGGCGCGCTCCTCGTCCGGGCGGAAGTCCGCCGGCTCGGCGAACACCGATCCCAGGTACATCAGCTCGTCGGTGATCGGGGTCAGCAGCGCCTTCGCCCGCTGGTTCCCGGCGGACATCACCACGCCCTGCACCTCGGGCGAACGCGGCAGCGTCACCCGCCAGTTGGCGAATCCGGTGTACTCGGGCAGGTACTTCTCGCCGTACAGCCGGCGGCGCAGCGGCGAACCGATCCCGTCGAAGCCGACCACCAGGTCGTAGCGGCCGTGGTGGCCGTCGGTCAGGGTGACGTCGACGCCCGCGCCGTCGTCGGTCAGTTCGGCGATCGTGGTGCCGAAGCGGAGGGTGGCACCGGCGGCGGTGGCGGCGTCGCCCAGCACCCCGGCCAGGGCGGGGCGCGGTATGCCGTTGTTGGACGGGGCGTCACCCATCCGGGGCTGCGGGATCTTGGCGAGGGTGGCGCCGGACGGGTCGCAGATGGTCAGCACCTCCCACTCGAAGCCGGCCGCCAGGCAGGCCTCCAGCACGCCGATCTCGCGCATCACGTGCAGGGCGTTGGACGGCTGGATGATGCCGACGCCGAGCGCCTCCAGGCCCTCGCGCAGCTCGGCCACGTCGACCCGGTGGCCGCGCCGGGCGAGCGCGGTGGCCAGGGTCAGGCCGCCGATGCCGCCGCCGTGGATCAGTACGCGCAGGGGTGAGCTCATGACGGGGGTCTCCCAAGGGGGTCGGTGCGGGCGGTGCGGTGCGGTGGGGTCGGGTGCGGGGTGGTCGGGTGCGGGGCGGGCCGGGGTCAGCCGACCGGCGCGGGCCGGGCAGCGGAGAGGTCCATCAGGTGGTCGACCAGGGCCAGCAGGAGGTCCCGGCCGAAGCCGCGGTCGCGCACGTCGCCGAGCAGCATCGGGACCTGCGGGTCCAGGTCCAGGGCAGCCCGGATCTCGTCCGGCGTCCGGGTGTTCTGCCCGTGGAAGCAGTTGATCGCCACCACGAAGGGGATGCCCCGGCTCTCGAAGAAGTCGATCGAGGCGAAGCTGGTCTCCAGCCGGCGGGTGTCGGCGATGACGACGCCGCCGAGCGCGCCGTTCACCAGGTCGTTCCACATGAACCAGAAGCGCTCCTGGCCGGGGGTGCCGAACAGGTAGACCACCAGGTCGGGGCTGACCGTGATCCGGCCGAAGTCCAGGGCGACGGTGGTGGTGTCCTTGCTGTCCACGCCGGACAGGTCGTCGACGCCCACGCTGGCACGGGTCAGGTACTCCTCGGTGCGCAGCGGGGCGACCTCGCTGACCGAGCCGACCAGGGTGGTCTTGCCGACGCCGAAGCCGCCCGCGATGAGGATCTTCACGGCGGACGGCGCGGTGGCGCCGGAGGCGGAGGAGGAGGGAAGGGGTGCGGTCGGTGCCATGGTTCAGAGTCTCCGGAGTCCTTCGCGAACGGCCGTCAGCAGGCCGAGGTCCAGGCCCCCGCCGGCCCGGGCCACCGAGAGCGGCGCCCGGGCCAGCAGCAGGCCCTGGGAGATCAGGTCGCCCAGGAGGATCTTGGTGACCGAGATCGGCAGGTCCAGCTCCGCCGCCACCTCGGCGACGGCGGCCGGACGCCGGCAGCGGTCCAGGATCATCCGGTGCTCGGGCTGGAGCCCGCGCGGCCCCGAGCGGGAGGAGCCCCGCGCCAGGACGGTGCGGGCCTCCTCCGACACGGTGGTCAGCACGGTGATCAGGGTGAGGTCGTCGCGCTCGGGCGCGGTGCGGCCGCGGGTGATGGTGTACGGGCGCACCATCGTGCCGGCACCGTCGTCCTCGTCCTCGTCGGGCACCTCGCTCCAGTGCGGGATCACCGGGGCATCAACCCCGGTTCCTGGCCGCGAAGGCGTCGAAGTCGCTGCGCACCGGCGTGCTCAGCTTCTGGCCGACCTGCTGGACCAGGGTGTGCATGGCCACCGACATCACCTCGGCGTCCACCTCCTGGGAGGCGACCACGGCCAGGTGGGTGCCCTGCGCCGCGGCGATGATGAACAGCCAGACCTCGGACAGCTCGACGATCACCTGGTGCACCGGCCCGCCGTCGAACAGCTGGCCGACGCCCCGGGCGAGGCTCTGCTGGCCGGTCGCGACGGCGGCCAGCCGCTCGGCGTCGGCCCGCTCGATGGTGCGGGAGTGGCTGACGACCAGGCCGTCGTCGGAGAGCAGCACGGCGTTTCTGGTCCCGGCCACCGAGTCGACGAGTCCGTCCAGCAGCCAGTCCAGGTCCTGGTGGGTGGCGATCGTGCGGTTCATGACTGGTCATCCGTCCTAGTGGTTCGGGGATCCGCGGCGGGCAGGGCCCAGGGGGCCGGGTCCGGTGCGGGCGCCGGGGAGCCGGCGGATCCGGTGGGGGGCGCCGGGCGGGAGCCGCGGGTGAAGACGTCGGGCCCGGGGAGGTGGACCTCGCCGGAGTCCTGGCCGCGGGCCACCCGGGACTGTCGCTGGAAGGCGCCGATGGCCGCGCCCGAGCGGCGCGGGGGGCGCTGGAACGCGCCGGCCGAGCCGATCGGCGTGCCGAAGGAGCCCGGCATGCCCGGCGCTCCGGTGACGCGCTCGCCGGGCGCCGGGGCCGGCGGCGGGACGCGCAGCTCGGCGGCCAGGCTGGCCTGGCGAACCCGCTGCGGCAGCGGCGCCTGGCCGTCGGCCGGCTCGCTGAGCGGCACCGTCGAGGCGTACTCGCGCCGCTCGGCGAGGCGGTAGTGGTCGGCCGGGCGGTACTGCTCGTCGGCGTAGGGGGCCTCCGCGGGCGTCACCTTGGCGTAGGCGATGTCCGGGTAGGCGGGGGCGTCCTGGGCGGGGGTGTCCCGGGCGGAGGCGTCCTGGAGGGGCGTCTCCTGGGCGGGCGTCCGGGCGAGCGGCTCCTGGGCGGGCGCGGCGTACTCCGGGGTGCCGTCGGCGGGCGCGGCGTACTCCTGGCCCCCGTAGGCGTCCGTGCCGTACCCGTTCGTCCCGTAGCCGTCGGTGCGGTACCCGCCGGTGCCGTACTCGGCGCCGCCGTCGCCGGCCGTGCCGTACCCGCCGGCGCCGTACCCCGCGCTGCCGTAGCCGGCCGAGGCGTCGACCGGGGAGCTGTGCTCGACCGGCTGCTCGGGCGCGGGCGGCTGGATGTACTCGACGTGCGCGAACGCCTCGGCCGAGTTCTCCGCGGCCGCGGTCGCGACCAGGACGGTCTCCGGCGGCTCGATCGCCGGCGGGGCCGTCGCGACCGCCGTCGCCACGGTGGCCTCCCGGTCCGCCGGCCGGGCGTGGGCCGGGGTCCCGGCGAGGGCGTCCGGCGCGGTCCTGCGGGTGCGCCGGGCGAGCGGGATCGGCTCGACCGGGGTGGCGTCCGGCAGCCCGGCGTCACCGTCGATGACCAGCTCGTCGGGGACGAGCACGACCACCCGGGTGCCGCCGAAGGCCGACGGGCGGAACTCGATCCTCAGGTTGGAGTTGGCGGCCAGCCGGGCGACCACGTAGAAGCCGAGGCGGATGTCGTCCGCCCGGGCCAGCACGTCCATCCGGGGCGGACGGCTCATCAGCTCGTTGGCCGCGTCGTACTGCTCCGGGTCCATGCCGAGGCCGCGGTCCTCGATCTCCACCGCGAGTCCGCGGCCGACCATCGCGGCACGGACCTCGACCGGCGTCGGCGGCTTGGAGAAGCTCGCGGCGTTCTCCATCAGCTCGGCGATCACGTGCGCGACCGGGCCGACGGCGCGCTCGGAGAGCCACGGGTGGCCCTCGACGTCCAGCATGATCCGCCGGTAGTCCTGCACCTCGCTCTGGGCGGCCCGCAGCACGTCCAGCAGCGGGACCGGCTTGCGCCAGCGCCGCTGCGGCTGGCCGCCGGCCAGGATGACCAGGTTCTCCTCGTAGCGCCGCAGGCGGGCGGTGAGGTGGTCGAGGTCGAACAGGCCCTCCAGCACCTCCGGGTCCTCGTGCTTGCGCTCCAGCTCGTCCAGCTTGCGCAGCTGCTGACCGATCAGCAGCTGGGTGCGGCGGGCGATGCGCTGCAGCAGCCGCTCGAAGCCGCGGTGCTGGTCGGCCTGCCGGACGGAGGTCTCCAGCGCGGAGGTGCGGGCCAGGTTGAGCGCCTGGCCGAGCTGGGCCAGCTCGTCGGTGCCGTTGCCGTGCGGATCGGCGGTGATGGCGCGGCTCTCGGCCTCGACGTCGACCTGCTCGCCCCGCGAGAGGCGCTCCACGACCTCGGGCAGCGTCCGCTCCAGCTCCTCGGCCTGGGTGTGCAGCGCCTTGATCCGGCGGCGCAGCGAGCGGGTCAGCCGCCAGCTGGTGAGGATCACCGCGACGACCGCGATCAGGCCGATGACGGTGGTCAGCACGAAGGCGGTGAGCAGCGAGAGGAAGGAGCCCTTGCCGACCTCGACGATGCCGTCGGTGCGGGTCTCGATCGCCTTCACCAGCTCCGGGTTGAGCTGGTCGAGCGCCTGGCGCCACTGGTCCTGGGCGGCCGGGAGCTTGACGGCGCCGCTCGGATCGGCCGGGGTGGCCCTGACCAGCGACTGCTCCACGGAGGCCTTGGCCTGCCAGGCGGGGCTGGTCATGACGTCCTGCCAGGCGGCGGCCTCGGCGGCCGGCACGTACGGCACGACCTGCACGGTGAACAGGTGGTCCTGCGCGCCGATCGCCTGCTGGACCTGCTGGTAGTCGCCGGCGGTGAGCTTGCCGGACGGCCAGCCGCGGGCCAGCAGGGCGTCCTCGCGGGCCAGCATCTCCTTGGCCCAGAAGGCGTTCACCAGGGTCTTGGAGATCCAGGTGACCTCGCCGTTGTCGACGTGGCTCAGCGCGGTGAACAGCCGCAGGTCGACGGCGATCAGGTCGGTGTAGTAGGTGAAGGCGGTCTGCTGGTCGACGGCGGCGCGGTCGATCGCCGCCCGCTGCTCGGCCAGCTTGCCCATCGCCTGCCGGGCCTCGGTGACCGCGGTGCGCACCTCGGTGGGCGCGCTGTCGGCGGTCTCGTCGGAGAGCGACTGGAACTGGCGCACCGCGTCGTCGGTGAGCTGTCGCTGGCGGCGCAGCGCGTCGGTGACGCTGCCGGGCCGGGCGAGCGCCTCGGCGCTGAGCCGGCGCTCCTCCTGGAGGTTGTAGTAGACGTGGTTGGACGGCTGCCCGGCCTTCTGGGCCAGCAGGCCCTGGGCCGCCTGGCGCTGGAAGTCGAGGAAGGTCTGGCCGCTGGTGATCGCCCAGAGGGCGGCGAGGGCGAGACTGGGGACGACGGCCAGGACGAGCAGCGCCGTCCGCAGGGACAGGCGCGGACGCCTGCGGGGGGACTTCGGCGTCGGGGGCCGCCGATTCGCACGCGCGCGCAGAGCTGACTCCTTGGGACTGGCGGCCGGCCTGGTGGGGCCGAACCGTCCGGGGGCACGAGCTTTTGACGAAGTGATACTAGTCATACGGTGTGATAGGAGTGAAAACTCGTTCGCTGCCTGGACGGTGTGCGCACACAGTCTTAACACACCGTCATCGGGTCGTTAATGATCGGTGAACGAAGGAGCCTTGCGGGGCGCGGCGCTCCAGGGCTCCGGCGGCCGGCCGCCGATGCGCCGTGATCGTGTGCGGAGCGTGCCTCCCGATTGCCCGCCCGGCCGGGGGGCGGCTGCCCTGCCGGTGCGGCCGCGACTGCCCGAACGGGTGCTCGTGGAGGCGGGCTGACGGGGGATCGGGGCGGGGGCCGGCCCGGCCCGTCGGGCAGCCCCGACGGCTCGGGCGGCTCGGGGGCTCGGGTGGCTCAGGGGCTCGGGCGGCTCGGGCGGCTCGGGGGCTCGGGTGGCTCAGGCGGCGAGCAGGCGGGTCAGGGTCGAGGTCAGTTCGTCCGCCAGGACCTGCCCGGCCGCCTCCGCGTCGCGCCGGCGGACGGCCTCCACCAGCTCCGCGTGGGTCGCGTAGCCGTGGTGCGGATCGCCCTCGCGCAGCCCCAGCAGTCCGACCAGCTCGACCAGGCGCTCCCGGAGTACCGGGACGAACTCGGCGAACAGATCGGAGAGCACCGGATTGTGGGCGGCCGCCACCACCGTCGCGTGCAGGGCGATGTCCGCGTCCACGAAGGCGGCGTCGTCCGCCGCGCCCGCCGCGTGGCGGGCGGTCAGCGCCCGGTCGAGCGCCGCCTCGTCGGCCTCGTCGTGCCGGACGGCGGCCAGCCGGGCCGCCTGGACCTCGATCATCGCCCGCACCTCGTACACGTGCGCCAGCTCGGCCCGGCGCAGCCGCGCCGACCAGTCCTCGCCCGGCCGGTCCGCCGTCACGAACACCCCCGAGCCCTGGCGGCTCTGCACCATGCCGGCGCCCGCCAGTGCGCGCAGCGCCTCCCGGACGGTGGACCGTCCGACGCCCAGCTCCTTGGCCAGGGCCACCTCGCCGGGGAGCTTGCCGCCGACCGGCCACTGCCCGGCCGCGATCTGCTCGGCGATCCGCCGGGTCGCCTGGTCGACCAGGGGGGAGGGGCGCAGTGGGTCGAGCGGAGACATCGCGTTCACCTGTCAGGTTGTCTGAGGACTTGGTTCACGGTTACGGTACCCCGCATGAAGTCGTGGAGTCTCCTTCCCGGCTGCCTTCGCGGTGGCCTTCTTGGTGGCCGCAGCGGGGTCTGACCGGACCGGCACCCCGCTGCGGGGCGCCGTGCTGCCGGTTCGTCCTCCGGTGCAGAACCCGAGACGAAGGACCTCCCATGCCATTCCCCACGCTCCGCACCCCCGCCGGGCCCGTACCGGCCGCCGCCCCCGACTGGAACCCGCAGCGCGGCAGCGCCATGCCGTTCCAGCGCTACCGCCCCGCCCACGAGCGGGTCGAGCTGCCCGCCGGCGACCGGCGGCAGTGGCCCTCCCGGCGGATCGAGCGGGCTCCGCTCTGGGTGCCCGTCGACCTGCGCGACGGCAACCAGGCGCTGGCCGAGCCGATGGACCCGGCGCGCAAGCAGCGGATGTTCGACCTCTTCCTGGCCATGGGCTTCAAGGAGATCGAGGTCGGCTACCCCTCCGCCAGCCGGACCGACTTCGACTTCGTCCGCCGGCTGGCCGACACGCCCGGGGCCGTCCCCGAGGACGTCACCGTGGTGGTCTTCACCGCCGCCCGCGCCGACCTGGTCGAGCGGACCTTCCGCTCCGTCGAGGGGCTGCCCCGGGTGGTCGTGCACCTCTACACCGCCACCGCGCCGATCTGGCGCGACGTGGTGCTCGGCCGCGGCCGGGCGGAGGTGCGCGCCCTGGTCACCGAGGCCGCCGAACTGATGGCCCGGCTGGCCGAGGGCCGCCCCGGCGTCCGCTTCGAGTTCTCGCCGGAGGTGTTCAACCTGACCGAGCCGGACTACGTCCTGGAGGTCTGCAACGGCCTCACCGAGCTGTGGGACGCGAGCCCCGACCGGCCGGTGATCCACAACCTGCCCGCCACCGTCGAGATCGCCACCCCCAATGTCTACGCCGACCAGATCGAGTACGTGCACCGCCACCTGGCCCGGCGGGAGTCGGTGATCCTCTCCGTCCACCCGCACAACGACCGCGGCACCGGGGTCGCCTGCGCCGAACTCGCCCTGCTGGCGGGCGCGCAGCGGGTCGAGGGCTGCCTGTTCGGCAACGGCGAGCGGACCGGCAACGTCGACCTCGTCACGCTGGCGCTCAACCTGCACACCCAGGGCGTCGACCCGATGATCGACTTCTCGGACATCGACGAGATCCGGCGCACCGTCGAACACGTCAACCGGCTGCCCGTGCACGAACGCCACCCCTACGCCGGCGACCTCGTGCACACCGCCTTCTCCGGCACCCACCAGGACGCCATCCGGAAGGGCTTCGCGCACCACGCCAAGGCGGCGGCCGACCTCGGCCTGCCACCGGGCCGGGCCCCGTGGGCCGTTCCCTACCTGCCGATCGACCCGGCCGACCTCGGGCGGGACTACGAGGCGGTGATCCGGGTCAACAGCCAGTCCGGCAAGGGCGGGATCGCCTACCTGCTGCAGACCGGGCACGGGCTGGAGCTGCCCCGGCGGCTCCAGATCGAGTTCGCCCGGGTGGTCCAGGAGTCGGCCGACGACAGCGGCCGCGAGGTCGGGGCCGACGAGCTGTACGCGCTGTTCCGCTCCCACTACCTGGACGCGGCCCCGGCCGTCGACTGGCGCACCGGGGAGGAGGACGGCCGCCACTGGGCCGAGGTCGGCGGGCACCGGGGCGAGGGCAACGGCCCGCTGGACGCCGTCACCGCCGCACTGCGCGCCGCCGGGACGGCCGTCGACATCCTCCGCTTCACCGAGCACGCCGTGCGCACCGGGCCCGACAGCGACGCCGTCGCCTACGTCGAGGCGCGGGTGGCGGGACAGGTGGTCTGGGGCGCCGGCCGGGACTCCTCCGTCCTCGTGGCCGGGGTCCGGGCCGTGCTGAGCACCGTCGGCCGGGCGGCCGCGGGGCACGGGAGGATGCCGGTATGACACCCTCCCTCCCCACCCGGAGCCAGGCGGTCGCCGACGCCCTCGCGGCGGCCGGCCTGCCCGGCGAGATCCGCGTCCTGCCCGACTCCGCGCGCACCGCCGCCGAGGCGGCCGCCGCCCTCGGCTGCGAGGCCGGGGCCATCGCCAACAGCCTGGTGTTCAGCTGCGACGGCGCTCCGCTGCTGGTCATGACCAGCGGGGCGCACCGCGTCGACACGGCCTACCTGGCCGGGCGGCTGGGCACCGGCCCGATCGTCCGGGCGAGCGCCGCCGAGGTCCGCGAGGCCACCGGCCAGGCCATCGGCGGCGTCGCCCCGGTGGGCCACCCGGCGCCGCTGCGCACCGTGGTGGACGAGGCGCTGGCCGGGTACGAGCTGCTCTGGGCGGCCGCCGGACACCCGCACACCGTGGTGCCCATGACCTACGACGAACTGCTCCGGCTCACCGGCGGCACGCCGTCGGCGGTGGTCGCGCCCTAGCCTCCGGTCCCCTGGCGCCGCGCGCGCGTGGCGTCAGGGGGCGGGCGACGGGGTCGATTTCACCTTTGGATCATCCCTTGGTAGTTTCTTCCTCGTCGGCGGGACGAGATCGCGGAAGTGATCGGAAGCCCGGCGGTCAGGCGTCGGTGGTGCAGTGGTAGCACGCCCGCTTTCAGCGGGAAGGGTTCGTTCGATTCGGGCCCGGCGCTCGGACGTGCAGGGCGGGAGTCGTCATCGACTCCCGCCCTCGCTGCTTTCCCGGGGGCCTTCGCTCCGGGGCTCTTCCGTCATCGGCTCCCCGCGTCCGGGCGCTTCGGTCCCGCGCTCTTCGGTCCCGGGGCCGAGGCGCGGGCGACCAGGAGCAGGAACAGCCCGCACAGCGCCACGAGCAGCCAGCCGGGCCGCGACGCGCCGGCCAGGCCGTCCGGGCCGACCCCCACCACCAGGCCGCCCGCGACCGCGATGCCGATCGCCGCGCCGACCTGACGCGCGGTGGAGGTGATCGCCCCGGCCACCCCGGCCCGGGACGGCGGCAGACCGCCGACCGCGCTGTTGGTGATCGGCGCGTTGGCGAAACCGAAGCCGACACCGATGAGCAGGTAGGCCGCCAGGAGCAGCGGGACACCGGTGTCCGGGCCGAGATCCACCAGACAGAGACCGCCCGCGGCGACGAACCCGCCCGCCAGCAGGAGCGGCCGCCTCGGCCCGAACCGCGCCACCAGGGAGCCGGACCACGGCGCGCACACCGTCGCCCCGAGCGCCATCGGCAGGGTCGCCGCCCCGGTGGCCAGCGCCGTCCAGCCCCGGGCGTGCTGGAGGTACAGCGTGTTGAGCAGCAGGCTCACGTTCAGGGCGACGAACAGGGCCACGGCGCCCAGGGCCGCCATGGCGAACGGCATCCGGCGGAAGAGCGCGAGGTCCATCAGCGGCTCGGGCCGGCGCAGCTCGACCCGGGCGAACCCGGCGGTGGCGAGCGCCGCCACCGCGCAACCGGCCACCGCCGCAGGAGAGGTCCAGCCGATCCGGGGGCCCTCGATGAACACGGCCACCGCACTGCCCAGGGCCAGCACCAGCAGCGACTGGCCGGGGAGGTCGAGCCGCCGGGCGCGCTGCCCGTGCGACTCCGGCACGAACACCGCCACCAGGACGAGGGCGGCGAGGATGACCGGCGCGTTGATCCAGAACACCGAGCGCCAGCCGAAGGCCGCGATGAGCGCCCCGCCGGTGACCGGCCCGGCCGCCATGCTGAGCCCGAAGACGGACGCCCAGACGCCGATCGCCCGGGCCCGCTCCCGGGGGTCGGGCATCGTGTTCACCACGATCGCCAGGGCGACCGGGCTGAGCATCGAGGCACCGACCCCCTGGGCGGCCCGGGCCGCGACGAGGAAGCCGAGCGAGGGCGCCACCGCGCAGGCGAGCGAGGCGAGGCCGAAGACGACCAGCCCGGTCCGGAACACGCGCCGGCGGCCGAAGCGGTCCGCGAGGGCGCCGGCCGAGATCAACAGACCGGCCAGGACGACGGTGTAGGCGTCCACGACCCATTCGAGCCCGCTGGTGCCCACCGCCAGCCCGCGCCCGATCTCGGGCAGGCCGACGTTGACGATGGTGGTGTCCAGCCCGACCAGGAACATGCTCAGCGCGCACACGGCGAGCACCGTCCACCGTCGGCGGGTGCTCAGTGCGGGTCGATCAGCCAGGATTGTCGTGGTCACGGGCCCACCTTCGGTTCGGTAACGTCTGCGGCCCCATGCTCGGACCGGGCGGCAGCGCCGGCCCAGCATCTTTGCGAAGACCGCAAAAACGCGCTCCGGCCCGCCCGAGGGGCCGGACGGACCGGAGGCACCCCATGAACGGCGACCGCACCGACCCCGTGAAGTCCGTGAAGCCCGGGGAGCCCGTGACGCCCGTGGAGTCCGGGGAGCCCGTCGCGCCGGTGGCCGGTGGCGACGACGTCGACGAGATCCTCGCCGGCATCGGGCCGCGGCTGCGGGCCCTGCGCCGCGACCGCGGGCTCACCCTGGAGGCCCTCGCGGAGACCACCGGGATCTCGGTGAGCACGCTGTCGCGCCTGGAGTCGGGCAAGCGGCGCCCGACCCTCGAACTGCTCATCCCGCTCGCGCGCACGCACCGGGTCGCCCTGGACCAGCTGGTCGCGGCCCCGGCGACCGGGGATCCGCGCCTGCACCTGAAGCCGCAGCACCGGGAGCGCGGCAACGTCCTGGTGCCGCTGACGCAGTACCCGGGCCGGGTCCAGGTGTTCAAGCAGGTGCTCGCCCACCGCGAGCCCAAGCTGGTGACCCACGCCGGTTACGAATGGCTGTACGTGCTCGCCGGCGGCCTCCGGCTCATTCTCGGCGAGCGCGAATTCACCCTCCGCCCGGGCGAGGTGGCCGAGTTCGACACAGGTGAGCCGCACTGGTTCGGCCCCGTCGACGCGAACGCGGTGGAGATCCTGCACCTGTTCGGCCCACACGGCGACCAGGCCGTCGTACGTACCGGGTCTGCCAGGCAGGCCCCTTGACGGTCCGTCCGTTGGGGCCCGGCCGTCGCGCGGGCGGCCGCGCCACCGCCGGGCGGCGCCATCTTGGCGGCGCCGCCCGGCAGTTCGGGGTGCGGGTCGGCGGCTAGATGCCGAAGGCGTCGGCCCAACGGACCGTCCCGGACGGCAGCGGGTGCCGGTCGTCCAGGCTCAGCGCCATCCACGCCTCGTCGGGCGCGTCGACGGTGAGAACCAGTCCGTGCGCGGAGGCGCGGACGAAGCCGAACCGCGGGTAGTACGACGGGTGTCCGAGCAGCACGACGAAGCGCTCGCCGAGGCCCCGGGCGGCGTCGAGCGCCGCCCGGACCGCGGCCGAACCGGCGCCGGAGCGCTGGTGGTCCGGATGCACGGATACCGGGCCCAGCGCGAGCGCCGGGACATCACCGATGAACGCGCGGCTCAGCACCGCATGGCCGACGGGGGTGCCGGCCGGACCGGTGGCGACGACGGAGAGGCCGTCGATCCAGCCCTCGTCGGTGCGCAGCACGGCGAGCAGGTCGGCCTCTGCGGGCCGGCCGAACGCCGCGAGGGTGAGGGCCTGGACGGCCGGGACATCGGCGTCGGACTCGACGCGGGTCTGCCAGGAGGAAGCGGACGAAGACGGAGAGGACATGGTGGAAACCCTTGGCTGAAGGGCCCGTCGCGGCGGCGCCGCGCACCCGCGGTGCGGGGGCGGAAGCCGTCAGACCAGGGCCCGGGGAGTGTGAACCGTCGCCTGGGCGCTGCGCGGTACGGGCGCAGCCGTCGTCACCGTGGCCACTGGTCCACCTCCTTCGCCGAGCTCGTCGTCCTGTCGTCCGGTCCGGACCAGTCGAAGGTAACACGGACAGCGGAACGGACGCCCCCGGTTTTCCGGCCGGCCGCCGGGCGGCGCGGACGGAGTCCGCGATCGGGCGCGCGTCAATGGCGATCGACCGGCAAATAACTTCCGGTGCACCCGTCGGATGGTGGTCTGTCCAGTTTTGCGAGGCGGCAAAAATCTTCCGGTTGACAGTCGTCGCAGCGTATTGAATTCTTTCAATCGCCGGGGAGCCGCGCAGCTCTTCGGACCAAATAGCGATCGACTCCGGGGGCCGGCAGAGCGAGCGGTGCAGGAATCACTGGATCATGCGAGCGGCCGGACGGTCGGCGCCGGCCAGTCCGGACGGATGTCCGGACGCGGTTTCCACGAGTACGCCTGATCACCCGGAATTTGTGATGCCGAAAAGGCCCCGGGGAGGGCCCGGCATTTCCGTACCGAAATTCAACAAGGAATCTGGCGTGCACTCATACATGAACATCAAGAAGTCCGCGCGAATCAGCCACGACTTCTGGGAGGTCACCGCCGCGGCCGGGATGTTCGACATCGTGGTGTCCGGCCTCGGCGACGGGCGGCACCGGACGCTGGCCGACGGCCACGAGTTCGTGAACATGTCGTCGTACTCCTACCTCGGCCTCGACACCCACCCGCGGATCGTGCGGGCGGCCGCCGACGCGGTGCTCGCCGAAGGGGCGCTCAACAGCTCGACCTCGCGGATGCGGATCCGGTTCGGATCGCTGCGGGACGCCGAGACGGCGCTCTCCGAGCTGTTCGACGTCGAGGCGCTGACCGTCGCCTCCTGCGCGGCCGCCGCCTGGGCGAGCCTGCCGCTGCTGGCCTCCGGGCTGCTGACGGACGGCGTCGCGCCGCTCATGGTCTTCGACAAGAACGCGCACTTCTGTCTCAACGCGATGAAGCCCGCGGTGGCCGACGAGGCGGAGATCGCCACCATCGCCCACAACGACGTGGACGCGCTGGAGGACCTCTGCCGCAAGCACCCGCAGGTCGCCTACGTCGCCGACGGCGTCTACAGCACCGGCGGCGCCGCGCCGATCCCCGAACTGCTGCGCCTGCAGGAGAAGTACGGGCTGTTCCTGTTCTTCGACGAGGCGCACGGCGTCTCCACCGTCGGCGAGCGCGGCCGGGGAGCCGTGCTGGAGGCGATGGCGGCGAACGGCGGGATGAACGACCGCACGCTGATCATCACCTCGCTCAACAAGGGCTTCGGCGCCTCCGGCGGCGCGATCTTCCTCGGCCGCAACGGCTCGCAGCAGCGCCGCGACACCGCGCTGCGCAACGGCGGCCCGCTGATGTGGTCGCAGCGCATCAACACCGCCGGACTGGGCGCCATCATGGCCTCCGCGGAGCTGCACGGCTCCCCGGAGCTCAAGGAGCTCCAGCTCAGGCTCCAGGACAACATCGCGCTCTTCGACTCGCTGGTGGAGACCTCCTTCAACGGCGACGGCCTGCCGATCCGCTTCGTGGACATCGGCTCCGAGGACGCCACCATCCGCCTCGCCGGATCGCTGCTGGAGCGCGGCTACTACACCTCGCCGATCTTCTTCCCGGTGATCGGCCGGGGCAAAGCCGGGCTGCGGCTGATGCTGCGCGCCAACATGGCCGAGGCCGAGATCCGCGACTTCTGCGGCGCGCTGAACGACGGCCTGCGGGCCGAGGCGGCCCGCGAGCCGGGGCAGGACCAGCGATGACGGCCCTGCGCTCGCACATCGACTCCTCCGCCGAGGTCTTCCGCCGCAACACCGCGGCCTTCGACGAGAAGCGCCAGGTCATCGCCCGGGCCCGGGCCGCCGCGATCGCCGGCGGGGACGAGCGCTCGCGCCGGCGCCACACCGAGCGCGGCAAGCTGACGGCCCGCCAGCGGGTCTACCAGCTGCTGGACCCGGGAACGCCGTTCATGGAGCTGGGCCAGCTGGCCGGGCACGAGGTGTACGACGAGCACGTGCCCTCGGCCGCGCTGGTCACCGGCATCGGCATGGTGAGCGGCCGCCCGGTGGTGGTCTTCGCCAACGACGCCACGGTCAAGGGCGGCAGCTACTTCCCGCTCACCGTGGAGAAGCAGCTCCGGGCCCAGCTGGTGGCCCGGGAGAACGGCCTGCCCTGCATCTACCTGGTGGACTCCGGCGGGGTCTACCTGCCGCTCCAGGAGCAGCTGTTCCCCGGCGAGTACCACCTGGGCCGGATGTTCCGGAACATCGCCGAGATGTCGGCGCTCGGCCTGCCGCAGATCGCCGCGGTGATGGGCAACTGCACCGCCGGCGGCGCCTACATCCCGTCGATGTGCGACGAGACGGTGATCGTCCGCGGCACCGGCACGGTCTTCCTGGGCGGCCCGCAGCTGGTGCGCGCGGCCACCGGCGAGGTGGTGGACGCCGAGACGCTGGGCGGCGCCGACCTGCACACCCGGGTCAGCGGGGTGGCCGACCACCTCGCCGAGAGCGACGAGCACGCCCTGTCGATCGTCCGGGAGATCATGGCCCGGGACGGCCGGCCGGCCCTCAGCCCGCCGCCGCAGCCCCCGCGCGCGCCGCTGTACGACCCGGCGGAGCTGCCCGGCATCGTCAGCGCCAGCCTGCGCGAGCACATCCCGGCCCGGGAGATCCTGGCCCGGCTGCTGGACGGCAGCGAACTCGCCGAGTACCGGGCCCGGTACGGGCCGACCATCGTGTGCGGCACCGGACACATCGGCGGCTACCCGGTGGGCGTGGTGATCAACGACGGGGTGCTGTTCCCGGAGAGCGCCCAGAAGGCCGCGAACTTCATCGAGCTCTGCACCCAGCGGGACATCCCGCTGCTGTTCCTGCACAACATCAACGGCTTCATGGTCGGCGCCGAGTACGAGGCCGACGGCATCGCCAAGCACGGCGCCAAGCTGGTCAACGCGGTCTCCACGGCCAAGGTCCCCAAGTTCAGCCTGGTGATCGGCGGCAGCTACGGCGCCGGCAACCTGGCGATGTGCGGGCGCTCGATGGGCCCCCGGCTGATGGCCATGTGGCCGAGCGCCAAGTCCACCGTCGTCGGCGCCGAGCAGACCGCGACGGTGATGGCGTTGATCCGCAGCGACCAGCTCGCCAAGGAGGGCAAGGTCCTCTCCCCCGAGGAGGAGGAGTCGATCCGGCGCCCCATCATCGAGACGTACGAGCGCCAGTCCCACCCGCTCTACTACGCCGCCCGGATGTGGGTGGACGCCGTGGTGGACCCGACCGAGACCCGTGAGTGGCTGGCGCTCTGCCTCGCCATGTCCGCCGACGCCCCCAAGCAGGAAACGCGCTTCGGCGTGTTCAGGATGTGATGACGGAAATGATCAAGCGTCTCCTGATCGCCAACCGCGGCGAGATCGCCCGGCGGATTGCCCGCACCTGCCGCCGGCTCGGCATCGAGTACGTGGCGGTCCACTCCGACGCCGACCGCTCCTCGGCCCACCTGGCGGGCGCCGTCGAGCGGGTCCGGATCGGCCCCGCCGTGGCCGCCGAGAGCTACCTGGACGTCGACGCGCTGGTCGACGCCGCCGTCCGGACCGGCTGCGACGCCGTCCACCCCGGCTACGGCTTCCTCTCCGAGCACCCCGGCTTCGCGGCGGCGGTCGCCGGGGCCGGGCTGGTCTGGGTCGGCCCGGACGCCGCCACGATCACCGCGATGGGCGACAAGTCGACCGCCCGCGCGCTGATGGCCGCCGCCGGGGTCCCGGTGCTGCCCGGCTCCGGGACGGCCACCGAGTCGGCCGAGGAGATCCTGGCCGACGCCGAGCGGATCGGCTACCCGGTGATCCTGAAGCCCGTCGCGGGCGGCGGCGGCAAGGGCATGCAGGTGGTCCGCGCGGCCGCCGAGCTGCCCGAGGCGGTGGCCGAGGCCGTCCGGCTGGGCCGCAGCAACTTCGGCGACGGCCGGCTGCTGGTCGAGCGGTACGTGGAGCGGCCCCGCCACATCGAGGTCCAGGTCTTCGGCGACGACCACGGGAACGTGGTGCACCTCTTCGAGCGCGAGTGCTCGCTGCAGCGCCGCCACCAGAAGATCGTCGAGGAGGCCCCGGCCGCCAACCTGGCGCCCGCCGTCCGGGCGGAGCTGCTGGAGGCGGCCGTCCGCGGCGCCCGGTCGCTCGGCTACGTCAACGCCGGCACCTTCGAGTTCATCCTGGACGCCACCGACCGCTGCTACTTCCTGGAGGTCAACACCCGGCTCCAGGTGGAGCACCCGGTCACCGAGGAGATCACCGGCGTCGACCTGGTGGAATGGCAGCTGAGAGTCGCCGACGGGCAGCGGCTGCCGCTCGACCAGCACGAGATCACCGCGACCGGCCACGCCGTCGAGGTCCGCGTCTACGCCGAGGACCCGGCCGACGGCTTCCGGCCCGCGCCGGGCCGCGCGGCGGCGGTCCGCTGGCCGGCCGGCATCCGGGTGGAGGCGGCGTTCGACGACACCGGATCGGGCACCGACGGGGCCGCGTCCGGCTCCGCCGCGCCGGAACCGGCCTTCGCGGGCGGTCCCGGCGGTGACGCGGCCTTCGGCGGCGCCGTCTTCGGCGGCGGCGCCGAGGTCCCGGCCTTCTACGACCCGATGTTCGCCAAGCTGATCGCGCACGGCCCGGACCGCCCGAGCGCCCTGCGCCGGCTGCTCCCGGCCGTCCGCGACACCGCCCTGCCCGGGCTGACCACCAACCTCGGCTTCCTCGCCGAACTCCTCCAGGCCCCCGCCGTGGTCGCCGGGCGGATGGACACCCACCTGGTGGACGCCCTGGTCTCGACCGGGACCGGGCAGTCGGGGCAGGGCGAGCCGGCCGGCCTCGCCGGCCGCACCGACCGGGTCCTGGCCGCCGCGGCCTGCGCGGCCGCGATGCAGCTGTCACCCGTCGACGACGCCCCCGCCTCGCCGTGGCACGGCGCGGTCGGCCCGTTCGACCGCCACCGGCTGGACCCGGTCGCGCCGTTCGGCCGGGTCGTGCTGCGGCACGGCCGGCGGACGCTGCAGGCCGGACTCACCGGACGGCGCGGCGCCGCCGTCGACGTCCAGGTCGAGTCCACCCCGTTCACCGTCACGGTCGCCGCCGTACCGGGCCACCCCGGCCTGTACCGGGGCACCGTCGGCGACCGGCGCTGGACCGGTCTGCGCAGTCCCGCCGGCTGGGAGCTCTCTGTCGACGGGCACCGGGTGGCGCTGGCCGCCCAGAGCTTCGCCGAGGGCGGCTCCGGGGCCGCCGACAACGCCGTGAAGTCGCTGATGCCGGGCACGGTGGTCGGACTGCTCTGCGAGGTCGGCGACCGGGTCGAGGAGGGGGACGCCCTCGTCATCGTCGAGGCGATGAAGATGGAGAACCGCATCCTCGCCCCGTTCTCGGGCGTCGTCACCGCGATCCGCTGCGCCGTGCGCGACCTGGTGGCGACCGAACAGGTCCTGGTCGAACTCGACGCCGACGCCGAAGCCTGAGCGCCCGACCCGCCCGACCCGCCCGACCCGCCCGACCCGCCCGACCCGCCCCCGTCAGTTGAAGTAGCACCCCCCGCACCACGCACGCAAGGAGCCCTCTCATGCCCGCTGAACCAACCCCCCGGAAGCTGCTGCTGGTCGGCGGGGTACGGGCGGTGCCGCTCGGCCTCGACATGGCGCGGCTCGCCCTGGACCAGGCCCACGCGCGCGGGCTGCGGACCCACCTGACGAACCAGGAGGCCGTCCTCGCCGCCACCCCCGGGGTGGCCGAACAGGCCGGCGCCGTCTCGGCGGTGGACTTCGCCAACCCCGGCGAGTCCGCCGCCTGGGCGCGCGACCGGGCCGCCGCGGGCGAGCGCTTCGACGCCGTCCTCGCCCTCCAGGAGATGGCCCAGGTGGCCGCAGCCGAGACCGCCGAGGCACTGGGCCTGCCGGGCAACCCGGCCGAGGCCGTCCGACGGGTCCGCACCAAGGACGCCTGCCGGACCGCCCTGGCCGCCGCCGGCTTCCGGCAGCCCGCCGTCCGGCTCTGCGCGGACGAGGCGGAGGCGGCGGAGTTCCTGCGCGGCTCCACCGGGCCGTGGATCGTCAAGCCCCGTGACGCGATGGGCAGTACGGGCGTCAGCCGGATCACCGGACCGGACGGACTGCCCGCCGCGATCGCGCTGCTGCCCGGCCGCAACCCCTTCCTGGTCGAGGAGTTCGTCCAGGGCGCCGAGTACAGCGTCGAGGGCCTCTTCCTCGGCGGCGAGCCGGTCGTCCTCGCGGTCACCGAGAAGGAGAAGGTGGAGCCGCCGTTCTTCGTCGAGGTCGGCCACATCCTCCCGGCCGAACTCCCGGACACGCAGCGTGAGGAGATCGAGCGTCAGGTCAAGGCGGCGCTCGCCGTGCTGGGCCTGCGCGTCGGCGGCTTCCACGTCGAACTCTGGCTGAGCCCGGACGGCATCGTGCTCGGCGAGGTGCACGGGCGGTTCGGCGGCGACTGGATCCACCGGATGCTCGCCCACGTCGTCCCCGGCCTGGAGCTGTTCGGCCTCCTCTACGACGACCTGCTGGGCCTGCCGCGCGACGAGGCCGCGCCGACGCCGGTCCGGGCCGCCGCCGCCCGCTACCTCACCCCGCCGCCCGGCCTGGTGACCGCGGTCGAGGGGTGGACGGAGGCGGCGAACCACCCGGACGTGCTCTACGCTGACCTCGCGGTCGGACCCGGCGGCACCGTCCGCCCGCTGCGCACCTCCGGGGACCGGGCGGGCGTGATCGTGGTCGGGGCCGACACCCCGGACCAGGCCCGCAAGCTCGCCCGCGAGCTGGCCGACTCGGTCCGCTTCACGGTGGAGCCGGCCCGGACGGTGGAGCCGGCATGACGCACACGGACGCCCCGCCCCGGGCGGCCGGCCTGCTGAGCCGGCTGACCGCCACGCTGCTGCCCGCCTCCCGGCAGGGCCGGATCATGGCCGCCGGGACCACCGTGGACGCGGTCGCCAACGGCCTCTACCTGGCCACCGCCACGCTCTACTTCGTCCGCTACCTCGACATCACGGCGGTCGCGGTTGGCACCGCGATCGCCGCGGCCAACATCGCCGGCCTGCTCAGCCCGCTGGTCTTCGGCCCGCTCGCGGACCGGCTCGGTGCCCGGCCGGTCTACGTGGCGCTGACGCTGGTCCGGGCGCTCGGCTTCATCGGGTACGCCCTGGTCGGCAGTTACGCCGGCTACCTGGTCGTCACCTGTCTGACCATCGCCGCCGCGCGGGCCTGCTCACCGCTGCTCCAGGTGATCGTCGGCGAGTTCGAGGGGGCCGCCGAGCGGACGAAGACGATGGCCTCGCTGCGCGCCATCACCAACATCGGCCTCACTGCCGGCTTCCTGCTGGCCGCCCTGGTGCAGGCCGCGCACTCCCGGGCCGCCTTCGTGGCGCTCTTCCTGTTCAACGCGGCCGCCTTCGCCGCCGTCGCGCTCGCCGTGGTGCGGGCCGGCCGGGTGGCGGGATCGTCGGCCGCGCCGGCTGCCGCGCCCGCCGAGGCCGGGGCGGAGGGCGGCTCCGGCTCGCCGTACCGGGACCGGCGGTTCCTGCTGGTCACGGCCGCCAACGCGGTGCTGATGCTGCACGACTGCGTGCTGTTCATCCTGTTGCCGCTCTGGGTGGTGGACCGGGCCGGGCTGCCGGCCAGTGCCAGCTCGGCCCTGCTGGCGATCAACACCGTGCTGACCGTGGTGCTCCAGCTCTCGGTGGCCCGGTTCGCCCAGGGGCTGGCCAAGGCGCTGCGGATGCTCCGGTTCGCCTGCCTCTTCCTGGTGCTGGCCTGCGCGTTCTTCGCCTTCGCCGACGGCCGGGGCAAGTACCTGGCGCTGGCCGCCGCGGTGGTCGCCGTCGCGCTGCTGACCGTGGGGGAGAACCTGCACGCCGTCTCGCGCTGGGAGATCTCCTACGAGCTGTCGCCGCCGGTGGGCCGCTCCCGCTACCTGTCGCTGTTCAGCACGGGCATGAGCGCGCAGCTGATCGTCGGCCCGTTCCTGGCCACCGGTCTGCTGCTGCCGGCCGGCGCGATCGGCTGGGTGCTGCTCGCCGCGCTGTTCGCGGGCGCGACCACCGTGACGGTGCTCGCCGGCCGCACCGGCATCCAGAAGTCACCGGCCGTTTCCCAGGAGGCGCTGACCGGCTGATGTCACTCTGCGTTGCTTGAACGATCACAACCGAGCAAGTACAGTCCCCCTAGAGCGTGTCAAGGGCCACGCGGGCACACCGGGGGGTGGACTTCATGCTGCGACGCTCGGTCGCGACGTTCCCCGGTCTGCCTTTCCGATGTCGGTCCAGCCACTGAACCAGCCGTTCAGCAAGGGGACTTGTCATCACCGACCGGGCTGACGAACCATCAGCCGCGCCGGTACTTCGGGCTGTCCGAATTCGACACGTCCCCCTCGGGGCCGTCATCGTCGAATGCAGGAACAGACCGGAGTGAGCCATGGTGCTGCGCGAGGCACTGAGCATCCCCATCCCCCTCGACCACGAAGCGTCGACCACCGCCGAACTCCCCGGCCTCGCCAGTCTGCTACGCGACTGGCGAGGCCGGGCCGGCCTGCGAATGGGGCTGGCCAAGCCGCTGCCCCAGATGGTCGTCGCCACCAGACTCGGCATGAGCGAGCGCTGGTACCGCGACCTGGAGCGAGGCGGCACCGCCCGCTTCGACCCCAGACTGCTGGCGCTGCTCGCCGACGTGCTGCTGCTCGACGCCGACGAGCGCGCCACCCTCTACCTCTACGCGATGGGCGGCACCCCGGCCGCCGGCCCGGCCCGGCCGGAGGACCTCACAGCCCTCCAGGAGCTGGTCGACCGGCAGATGCCGAGACCGGCCTTCATCGCCGACCGCGCCTGGACCCTCGTCGGCCACAACCGGGCCGCCGCCGAGTGGTTCCCCTGGATGAGCAGGCCCGGGGCCAACTTCGCCCGCTGGGTGCTGACCGCCCCGGAGGCCCGCGAACAGGTCGCCGACTGGACGTGGCAGGCCCGGATGACCCTCGCCATGATCCGCTTCGCGCTGGCCCGCTACCCCGGGGACGAGTCGGTGGTCGCCCTGCTCACCGACGTGCTGCGCGACCCGCTCTGCCGCCGGCTCTGGGCCGGCCGGGCCTGCGTGGTCGCCAACCGGGACGGCGACCGCTTCGGCCTGCGGCTGCCGCACCTCTCGCCCGAACCGATCGAGACGGTCGCCCAGGTCCTCACCCCCGGTGGCCGACCGGACCTCAGCTTCGTCGTCCTGGGGCCGCCGCCCGGGGTCTGACCGCAGGGTGCCCCGGGGCCGCCGGCCCCGGGGTCCGAGCGGGGGGCGGGGCGGCCGGGCGCGGCGTCAGTGGAACCGCGTCACGAACCGGCGCTGCCAGGGGGTCTCGACGGCGCGCCGGTCGTAGTGCTCCCGCACGAAGGCGACCGCCCCGCCGGCCGGGACGCCGTCCAGCACGGCCAGGCAGGCCAGCGCGGTCCCCGTCCGGCCGAGCCCGCCGGCGCAGGCCAGCTCGACCCGCTCGGACGCCGCCCGCTCCCAGGCCTCCCGGAGGGCGGCCGTCGCCTCGGCCCGGTCGGCGGGCAGCCGGAAGTCCGGCCAGCGGAGCCAGCGGCTCGCCCAGGGGACGGCCGGCGGCCGGTGCCCCAGCAGGTAGAGGCCGAACGCGGGTTGCGGCCCGGGCGGCAGCGGCCGCCGCAGACCGCGCCCCCGGACGAGTCGGCCGGACGGCAGGCGCAGCACCCCGGCGGCGGTGGGGTCCCAGGTGGCGGAGACGGTCATCCGGCGAGCCTACGGCGCGTCCGGCCGGTCGCGGGCGGTCGCGGGCGGGGCCGGGCCGGAGCACCCGGCCGTTCCGTGCCGCGGGTCCGCGCGGGTCCGCGCGGGTCAGGAGGCCGCGTACAGGCCGGTCGGGGCGGGCAGACCGGCGCGGTGCGCCAGAGCGGCGGCCTCCCCGCGCGAGGTCACGCCCAGCTTGCCCAGGATGTTGGCGACGTGGAACTTCACCGTGGACTCGCTGATCAGCAGGGCGCCGGCGATCTCCCGGTTGCGCCGGCCCCGGGCGAGCTGGTCGAGCACCTCCAGCTCCCGGGGCTGCAAGCCCTCCAGGGGGTCCGGCCCGCCGGTCGCCGCCGGGGCGCTCAGCGGCAGGTCGACGGTGACGGTGGTGCCCCAGCCGGGAACGGCGTCCACCGCGAGCCGGCCGCCCACGGCGGTGATCCGGTCCGCCGTCCGGTGCACGGCCAGGGTGTCGGCGCCGAGCAGGCCCGGGCCGTCGTCGCGCACCACGACCCGCAGGACGTCCGCGACGAACTGCCAACTCACGTGCAGGCGCGTCAGACCGTCCTGTTCCATCATGGTGAGCACGGCCGACCGGACGGCCGCCCGGGCGGTGTGCGCGATCTCGGCGGGGAGGGAGCGCCCGCCCGCCGCCGGGGCCGGCAGGTCGAGCCGGACGGGGCTGTGCCGCAGCAGCGGGCGGATCTCGTCCGCGAGCCGGGCGAAGGCGGTGGCGGCGGGCTCCTCGCTCAGCTCCCGGTCGAGGTCGGCGCCCGCGCGCAGGTCCAGCAGCGCGCCGACGGCCAGCTCGGTGGCGCTGCGGCGGGCGGTGGCGTCGTCCAGGGCGGCGGAGCGCAGCGGCGCGAGGATCGCGGAGAGCGCCGAGGCGTGCGCGCCGCTCAGCTCGGCGATGGCCCGGGCCCGGGCACCGGCGGAGGCCCGTGACGTGGCGGCGTACGCGGGGGCGGCGTCGACGGCCCGGTGGTGGGAGTGGGTGACCAGCAGCTCCCAGAGCTGCTGCAGGACGGCGAGCGGCTGGTCGGGCAGCCGCTCGCCGCCCGTCCGGACCAGCACCAGCAGGGCGCCGTTGCTGCCGGGCGGGGCGGCGGAGACCGCGACGGCCGACCGCGGCCGGCCCGCCAGGACCGCCTCGCCCTGCCAGGGCAGACCGGGTGCCACCGCCTCGGCCAGCCGGGCCAGTTCCCGGGTGGTGATCTGCCCGGTGAGCTCGGTCGGACCGTGGGCGAGGGCGGGGGAGTAGGTGCAGACGCCGCTCAGCTGGGCGAGGGCGGTGTGCGGGACGAGATCGGCGAGGACGCCGGAGAGTCGCGGGAGGAGCTGTGGCCTCGGCGCCCCCAGCACCGCCACCACCTGGGCGAGCACGTCCTCGGGGCGCTCCCAGCCGCGCTGCCGGTGCCCGGGGTGCCCGGCTCCGTCCGGGGCCTGCGCCGCGTTCCCGGCCCTCGCGTGCCCAGTCGCCGCGCTTCCCGCCCCGTCGCCTGCCCCGTGGTTCGCCATGGGTTCCAGCCTAGTCACCCGGTCCGCGCGGGTGCCTGGCCGTTCGGCCAGGCGGAACCGGCCGAACGGCGGGCCGGAGACCGCCCCTCCCGCGACCAGGCTGGAGACCGTCAGACCGACGAACTCTCCGACCAGTGAAGGACAGTGGGACTCCCATGACCAAGGCCATCGCCTTCTCCGCATTCGGCGGCGCGGACGTGCTGCACCCGATCGAGATCGACCTGCCCGCTCCCGGCCCCGGCCGGATCCGGATCGCCGTCCGGGCGGCGGGCGTGAACCCGGTGGACCACAAGCTGCGCAGCGGCGCGATGGAGGGCCTGTTCCCGGTGACCTTCCCGCACGTCGCCGGTTTCGAGGTGGCGGGCGTGGTGGAGGCCGTCGGCGAGGGGGTGGACGAGTGGGCGCCCGGGGACGAGGTGTTCGGCTCGGTCCGCGGCGGCGGCTACGCCGAACACGCCGTGGTGGGCGCCGGCGACGTGGCCCGCAAGCCGGCCGGGCTGAGCTGGGAACAGGCCGCGGGACTCCCGGTCGCGGCCGAGACGTCCTGGCGGGCGCTCCACCTGCTGGGCGTGGAGCGCGGCCAGACGCTGCTGGTGCACGGCGCGGCGGGCGGGGTGGGCACGATCCTGCTGCAGTTCGCCCGCTCGCGCGGGATCCGGGTGATCGGCACCGCGAGCGAGGCCAACCACCCGTACCTGCGCGAGCTGGGCGCGATCCCCGTGACGTACGGCGACGGTCTGGCCGAGCGGGTCCGGGCGGTGGCGCCGGAGGGGGTGGACCGGGTGCTGGACGCGGCCGGTCAGGGTGACGTCCTGCCGCTCTCGATCGAGCTGGCCGACGGACCGGAGCAGGTGCTGACCATCGCCGACCACGAGGGCTCGGCCGAGTACGGCGTGCGGTTCAGCGCCGGCTCGGACACCGTCCACCACCACGGCCCCGCGCTGGCCGCCGTGCTCGCGCTGCACGAGGAGGGCACGCTGCACCTCCCGCTGCACCAGGTGTTCCCGCTGGCGGAGGTGGACCGGGCGCACCGGGTGAGCGAGCAGGGGCACGTCCGGGGCAAGCTCGTCCTCACCGTCGGCTGACGCCGGCGCCGGGGCGGTCCGCCGGGTGCCGCGGTCTGCGAAGGGGTGGAGCCGCCCCGATCGCGGCATGACCCAACTGCGCGGTGTGCCGGTTCATCTGACGGTCGGTCGGTAGAGTCCGGTGCCATGGCTGATGCGATCGAATCCCCGGGCGCGGGGCGGCTGGCGGGCAAGTCGTGCGTGGTGACGGGTGCGGCGAGCGGGATCGGCCGTGCGGTGGCCGAACGCTTCGCCCGGGAGGGCGCGCGGGTGGTCGCGACGGACCTCGACGCCGAGGGGCTGCGGCGGCTGGCGGACGAGCTGCCGCGGGCGGTCAGTACGGTGGTCGGCGACGTCTCCCGCGAGGACGACGCCCGCCGGATGATCACCGCCGCCGTCGAGCGGCACGGCCGGATCGACGTCCTGGTCGCCAACGCGGGGGTGCTCCCGCTGTCGGAGATCACCGAGGCCGACGCCGAGGAGTGGGACCGGGTGATGGCCGTCGACGGCCGGGGGATGTTCCTCACCTGCAAGTACGCGATCGAGGCGATGGCCGGGCCCGGCGGCGCCGGCGGTGCGATCGTCTGCCTCTCCTCGATCTCCGGCGAGGCCGGCCAGCGCGGCCAGGCCGTCTACGGGCCCGCCAAGTTCGTGGCGTCCGGCCTGACCAAGCACCTGGCCGTCGAGTGGGCCGACCGCGGCATCCGGGTCAACGCCGTCGCTCCCGGCACCATCACCACCGAGCGCGTCCGCCGCCTCCAGGACGAGCCGGGCGGCCCCGACTACCTGACGGCGATCGAGAAGCTGCACCCGATGGGCCGGCTCGGCACCCCCGCCGAGGTGGCGGCGGCGGTCCTCTTCCTGGCCTCCGACGACGCCTCCTTCATCACCGGCGCGGTCCTCCCGGTGGACGGCGGGTACCTGGCGCAGTAGGGCTCGCCGGCCCTGGGGCGTGTGTGCGGGTGGTTCCCCGGACCGGTCACCATGCCCCGGCCGGTCGGCCGACGAGCTCGGCGGGCTCCCCGGAGAAGCCGACCTCGCCCCGGTGCAGCACATGGACGACGGCCGCGCCGGTGAGGCTGCGCGGGAGCGACCGCGCGGTCAGCACGACCGCCCGGCCCTCGGCGGCGGCCGTGTCGAGCAGGTGCGCGTGCAGGCGTGCGGCCACGGCCGGGGCCAGCCCCCGGTCCGGCTCGTCCAGCAGGAGCAGGCGCGGCCGGCCGGCCAACGCACGTGCCAGGGCGACCAGTTGCTGCTGCCCGCCGGAGAGCGTCCCGGCCGGCCGGGGCAGCAGGGCGGTCAGTTCGGGGAGGAGCGCGAGCACGGCCTCGGCGGGGGCGCCGGCGAGGCCGAGGTGCTCGGCCACCGTGAGCGAGGCGAACACCGCCCGCTCCGCCGGTACCAGCGTCAGCCCCAGCCGGACCCGCTGGTGGACACCGAGCGCCGTGACGTCCCGCCCGCGCCAGACCACCCGGCCGGCGGCGGGCCGGACCAGCCCGGCCAGGGCGTGCAGCACGCTGGTCCGCCCGGACCCGTTGCGGCCGAGCAGGACGGTGACCGCACCGGCGGGGAAGGCGAGGTCCACCCCGTGCAGGGCCTCCAGCGGTCCGTAGCGGACGCGGGCGCCGTGGAGTGCGGCTTCGACGGTCATCGGGTGCTCGCCCGGGTCGCCCGGGCGGTGCGGTCGGCGGGGGAGGCGGGGGCCGGCTCGCGGAGGGCTTCCGGTGGTCCCTGGCGCACACGGGCGGCTTCGACGGTCACGGGGCGCCCACCCCGGCCCCCGGCGCGGCCCCGCCCCAGGCCCGGGCCACCCGGGCGTCGGCGAGCACGGCCGCCGCCGGTCCGCAGGCCACCACCCGGCCGCCTGCCATCGCGTACACGGTGTCGGCCAACTCGCCGACCAGGTCGGGGTCGTGCTCGACCAGCAGCAGCGCCATGCCCCGGTCGGCCAGGCCACGCAGGACGGCCGCCAGCCGGGCGGTCTGGGTGGTGTCCAGGCCGGCCGCCGGCTCGTCCAGCAGCAGCACCTGCGGGTCGCCCGCCAGCGCGCGGGCCAGCTCCACCAGGCGCAGCACCCCGGTCGGCTGCGCACCGGCCGGCTCCGCCGCGAGGTCCTGGAGGCCGAACAGGGCGAGTGCGCGTGCCGTCGCCGTGTCGACGGCACGCGCGTCCGGACGGCGGCGGTGCCGCTGCTCGGGGCCGATCCGGACGTTGTCGGCCACCGAGAGGGTCGGGAAGACGGCGATCTGCTGGAAGGTCCGGGCCAGGCCGAGCCGCACCCGGGCGTACGCGGGCAGCCGGGTGACGTCCCGGCCGCCGAGCAGTACCCGGCCGGCGTCCGGGCGGACCGTCCCGGCCAGGCAGTCGAACAGGGTGCTCTTGCCGGCGCCGTTCGGCCCGATCAGTGCGGTGATCCGCCCCGGTGGCGCGGTGAGGTCGACCCCGGCGACGGCCTCGATGCCGCCGTACCGGCGGATCACACCCCGAGCCGTCAGCCGGGCCCGGCCACTGCCCGGCGGGCTCACGGTCGGGCCTCCTCGCCCCGGGCGGCGGCCTGCCGGGCCGTGATCAGGGTGCGGATCCGGCGGCCGGTCGCGCTCAGGCGGCCCGGCGGCAGCGTGGCGGGCGGGCGCGCCGGGTGGCGGCGGGAGAGGCGGGCGGCGGCGCCGGCGAGGCCGCCCGGCAGGCGGCCGATCGCCGCCGCCAGCAGGCCGACCGCGACGGCCGACACCCCGGCCACCGTGCCCGCGTCCAGGCCGATCAGCAGCGCGGCGGCCAGCACCGCGCCGAGCGCGCTGTCCGCACCGGCCACCACCACCGCGGCGAACCAGAGCAGCCCGCGCACCGGATCGAACGAGGCCGGGTCGAAGGCGCGCCCGGCCAGGCCCATCAGGCCGCCGCCGAGCGCGGCCAGCGCCGCCCCGGCCACGAAGGCGAACAGCTTCAGCCCGGGCACGTTGACGCCTGCCGCGACCGCGCCCGGTTCGTGGTCGCGCATCGCGGTCAGGGCCCGGCCCGGCCGGCCCCGGTGCAGACCCCGTACCACCAGCAGGCCCAGCCCGAGCAGCACCAGCTCGGCCAGGTAGAAGGCGCGGTCGCCGGCCAGGAAGGCGGGCCGGTCCAGGGTGAGCCCGGTGGTCGCGTACGGCTGCTGGAAGACGAAGCGGCTCATCGCCGTCCCGACCGCGAAGGTGACCAGGGCCAGCGCCGGACCGCGCCGCCGGATCGCCGGCCAGCCGGTGAGCAGTCCGAGCGGGGCGGTGGCCAGCACCGCGAACAGCAGCGCGGGGACGGCGGGCAGCGGCGGGACGGCCGGGATCCGCCCGGACATCAGCAGCGCGGTGCCCAGCGCGCCGAGCCCGGCGTACCCGGCCTGGCCGAGCGAGATCTGCCCGCCGTACCCGGTCACCACCACGATCGAGAGCAGGACCAGGGCGAGCGCGGGCACCAGCAGCGCGCTGCGCAGGTCGTTGTCACGGAAGCCCAGCGGCAGCAGGAGCAGCACCAGGCAGACCGCCCGGGCCGCCCGGCCCCCGCCGGCCGGTCCCGGCACCGCGAGCGGGGCGCGGTCGCCCGCGCCGCCGGTGATCCGCGGCCCGGCCAGCAGCGCGGCGGCCAGTAGTGCGACCACGAACAGGTTGGCCTGCACCGCCTGCACCAGCGGCAGCAGTTGGCCGGACGGCCGGAGCCTGGTCAGCTCGGCCTGCGCGATCCCGAGGCCGAGGCCGGTCACCACCGCCACCGGGATGCTGCGCAGCCGCGCCGCCACCGCGACCGCCATCGTCTCCATCACCAGCAGCGGCAGCCCGTACGGGTCGAGCAGCAGGTACGGCGCGAGGGCGACGCCGACCAGCCCGGCGGTGAAGGAGCCGAACGCCCAGCCCGCCGCCGAGACCCGGTCCGCGTCCACCCCGGCCAGCCGGGCCAGCCGGCGGTCGTCGACGACGGCCCGCACCTGGAGGCCGAACGGGGTGAAACGGGTGGTGGCGGCCACCGTCAGGGCGAGCACCAGGACGGCGGCGAGCTGCGCCACGGTGTCGGGGCGCAGGGTGTGCCCGCCGGGGAGGGCGATCGGCTCGGCGCCGAACGGGGACGGCGCGCCGCTCAGCGGGGCGGTGCCCCAGACCAGCACCGCCACCCCGATGAGCAGCACGAACACGCCGAGACCGGCCACCATCGTCTCGGCCGTCCCGGCGCCGCGCCGTTGCAGCGGCCGGTAGACCAGGATGTCCAGCAGGACGCCGAGCGCGGGGGCGACGAGCAGCAGGCAGAAGGCGAGGGCCGGCCAGACCGGCCAGTGCCGGACGACCACCAGGTCGCGCAGCAGATAGGCGATGAGCATCGCCTGGGCACCCTGGGCGAGGTTGAGCACCCCGGTCGCGCGGTGGCAGACGACCAGGCCGATGCCGCTGAGGGCGGCCGCGCTGCCGACGGTGAGACCGGCCAGGGCGAGGTCGACGGTCAGGCCGAGGGAGTCGAGGGGAGGGGTGTCGGGCACGGGCGGCACCCCCTCAGCCGGCCGGGTGGGCCGGGTCGGCGGGGTCGGCGGCCGCGTCCGGGGCGGCCGGTGCGCAGATCCGGCAGGGATGGAGCCCGCGTGCCCGTACGGCGGCGGCGTCGACCGGCCGCGCGCCGTGCTTGCCGGTCACCAGCGGACAGTCGGGCCGGTGGTAGAGCGTGCCCTCGGCGACGGCGAGCAGACCGGTACGGGAGGCGGCGGGCTCCTCCGGCGCCGTGGCTTCCTCCGGCTGCTCCGGTTCGACCAGGAGGGTGTAGAGCCGTTCGACCCGTCGGTCGGTCAGGTCGTCCGCGGTGGGCGGGGTCGGCGGGGCCGGCGGCCGACCGAGTGAACGCAGGGCGACCAGCACGATGCCCGCCACGATCAGCGCCGCACCCGGGACGGTGGAGGAGGCCAGATAGGGGATCTGCTGTTCGACGAAGGCCTCGCCGGAGACGCCGTACCAGCCCAGGACGCACAGGGCCGCCCCGGCGGCCGCGAGGATCCAGCCCGGCCACTCGCGGGCGCCCGGGGCCGTGCGGGCCGCGCGGGCGGCCGAGCGCAGCAGCCCCCGGCCGGGCCGCCCGGCCGCCCCGGTCGGGGTGGTCTGCGGCTTCTCGCGCTCGGATTGCGATTCGTCCATGGATCCGCCTTCATGGTGTCACGTGCGACATTTCCAGGATCGGCCTGGGACAGCATCCGGAGAGCGGCGGACCGGACCGCGCGGCGCCCCCGAGCGGTCGGCGCCGACCCGGGCGGCGCAGCCGAGTTCGTCGAGAGGAACACCATGCGAGTAAGGCAGAGCGGCACCCGTCGGGGCGGCGGCCCGGTCCCGCGACCGGCGGTGGCGCTGTGCGCGCTGCTGCTGGTGGGCGCGGTGGCCGGGTGCAGCAGCAGCTCGTCCGGCTCCTCGCCCTCGGCCTCGGTGTCGATCTCCGCCCCGGCCTCGGGGTCCGTCACGGTGACCGCCACCACCAGCGCGAGCGCCAGTGCCACCGTGAGTGCCGGTGCCACCGCCCCCGCCGATCCGGCGACCGCGACCAACCAGGTCACCGCCAACTGGGAGAAGTTCTTCGACCCCACCACCCCCATCCCCGAGAAGGCCGCGCTGCTCCAGAACGGTGACGTGCTGCTCCCGGCGCTCCAGGGCTTCTCGCAGGATCCGCGGGTCGGTCAGGTCAAGGCCAAGGTCACGAACGTGACGTTCACTTCGCCGACCGAGGCCACCGTCACCTACGAACTCTCGCTCCAGGGCACGGTGGTCGCGCCGGACGCCACCGGCCAGGCCGTCCTCGACAACGGCACCTGGAAGGTCTCCCGCTCGTCGCTCTGCGGCCTGCTCGCCCAGGCCGGCGGTGGCAGCGGCGCCGCCGTCCCCGGATGCGGCTGACGGCCCCGCCGTCCCGCCGGGCCGCCGACGCGCACTGCCGTCGGCGGCCCGGCCCTCGCGTCCCCCGGCGCCGCGTTCGCCGCCGCTGCGGGGGCGCCGCCCTCCTCGCGCTGCTGCTCACCGCCGTCACCGCCTGCGGCACCCGGCTGCCGGGGAGCGCCTTCACCCACCGCCCCACGGCGGCCGGCGCGAGCACCGCCGCCGGGGCCAACCCCGCCTCCGACACCGGCGTCACGGCGACCGAGATCCGGATCGGTGTGGTCACCTCGCTCACCAGTCCGGTCGGCAGCGAGGTGTTCAGCGGCCCGCGCTACGGCGCGCAGGCCTTCGTCCAGGCCCTCAACGACCGGGGCGGCCTGCACGGGCGCACCGTCAAGCTGGTGACCTGCGACGACGGCGGCAGCGGCATCGGCAACCAGGACTGCGTGCACCGCCTGATCGACCAGCAGCACGTCTTCGCCTTCGTCTCCGGCAGCGTGCTCGACTACGCCGGCGCGCCGTACGTGAGCGGGAAGGGCGTGCCGGACGTCGGCGGCCAGCCGATCGGCACGGCCTACGACCGCTGGCCGCACCTCTACGGCATCTACGGCAGCGGCGCGCCGCGCGACGGGCAGGCCGTCGGCTGGAACGGGACGCTCTACCAGACCCCCGAGGTGTTCCGTTTCTTCACCGAACGGCTGGGCACCACCAGCGCCGCCGTGGTCGCCTACAACCAGGCCGACTCGGCCCGCTACGCCACCCAGCTGAAGGCCGGACTGGAGGCGGAGGGCTACCGCGTCCTGATGCAGACGGTCGACTTCGCGCTGCCGAACTTCCAGGCGGTGGCCGCCGCCGTGCGCGCCGACGGCTCGCAGCTGCTCCTCGACGCCATGGACACCCGGGGCAACGCGGCGCTCTGCCGGGCGCTGGACGAGGCCGGGGTGCGGGTCGCGGCGAAGGCGACCAACGTGCAGAACTGGTCGCAGACCGTCGGCACCGACTACGGCGCCTCACCCGGCTGCCGCAACGCGCTCTGGGCGACCTCGGCCAGCCTCAACTACGAGGACGTGCAGGACCAGGCGGTGCGGGACTTCCGCGCCGCGATGTCCCGCTACTACCCCGACCGCGAACCGCTGCTCTCCGCCTGGGAGCTGGAGGGCTGGGCGGGCGCCCAGTGGCTCACCGACGCGATGGACTCCTGCGGCGCCGACCTCACCCGGGCCTGCGTCGAGCGGTTCATGAACCGCACCGAGCCCTACGACGCGCACGGACTGATCCTGCCCGCCTCGTTCGTCCCGCAGCCCCCGCCGACCGGGCCGACCCGGGCCTGTCTGAACGCCGCCCGCTGGCAGGACACCGCCTACGGGGGCCGGGGCGGCTGGGTCACCCAGGTGGCCTCGATGACCACCACCTGCTTCGAGGTGCCGCAACTGCCCTACCGGCCGTGACGGGATCCGACGGCCCCGGAGCGGTACGGCGGGACCACCGCCTCCGGCGACCCGCGCGCCGCTGCGCCCCCCGGAGCGCCCTCAGCCGAGGCGCTCCACCGCGACGATCGCCGCGTCGTCGTCCAGCCGTCCGCCCGCGTGGGCCAGCAGGTCGTGGCGCACCTGCTGCACCAGGGCCTCCGGGGGGTCGGCGGACCAGGCCCTGACGCGCTCGGTGAGCGGGTAGAACCGCCGCCGGGCGTCGCGGGCCTCGATCACGCCGTCGGTGTAGATCAGCAGGCGGTCGCCGGGCAGGAAGGCGAACTCGTCCACCTCGTAGCCGCCCGGGGCCAGTTCGCCCAGGCCGAGCGGCGGCGCCGGCCGGCGGGCGTCCAGCGCGGTGACGCCGTCGGCCCGCAGCCGCAGCGGCGGCGGGTGGCCGCAGTCGATCAGCCGGACCACCGAGCCGTCGTCCGGGATGTCCAGGATGACGGCGGTGATGAACGACTCCTCGCAGTCGTCCGCCGCCGCCCCGGCGGAGGCACTGTCCGGGCCCGACCGGTGGCCGCGACCGGTCCCGTCACCCGGCCGCTCCTCGCAGGGCTGCTCGCCGAGCCGGGCCAGGCCCCAGCGGACGCTGCCGTCCAGATAGCCGGCGAGGTCGGTGAGGTCGGCGTGCAGGTGGGCGGCCGCCCGGAAGGCGCCCAGCAGGAGGGCGGCGTCGCCGAGCGAGGAGAGGCCCTTGCCGCGGACGTCGCCGACCAGCAGCCGGGTGCCGCCGGGAGTGCGGGCCGCCGCGTAGAGGTCGCCGCCGACCTGCGCCTCGGCCTCGGCGGCGAGGTAGACGGAGGCGAGGCGCAGGTGCCCGATCCGGTCCGGCAGCGGGCGCAGCAGGACGCGCTGGGCGGCCTCGGAGACGGAGCGGACCTGGGCCAGTTCCCGTTCGTGCCGGTCGCGCAGCACCCGCAGCGCGACGATCAGCACCGAGACGGCGATCTGCGCGCCGAGCTGGGTCTCGTGGTTGGGGGTGGTGAGCCCGTCGCGCGTGATGCCGATGACGGTGAGGCCGGCGAGCGCGAGCAGGGCGACGGCCGCGGTGGTCCGCGCCCCCGCGAAGGACGCGGTGATCGCGGGGGCCACGATCAGCAGCGGTCCGAGGTGGATCGTCGGCGGTGACAGGACGTCGACCACGGTGATCACGACGATCAGCGCGAGCGGGAGCGCCGTCAGCGCGTGGCGGCCGAGCCGCCACGACCGGCGGCGGTCGCGAGGACCCTGCCGAAGGGGCACCTCTCCTCTGTACACCGTCGGAGCGGTACCCCGCACCCCGGCGTCGGCCCGTTGCCGCCGGGGTGTCGCCCGGGGCCCGTTGCCGGCGGGCCGGGACCGGCGCCCCTCGGTCCCCGGCGCCCCCCCGGTCCCCGGCTCAGTCCTCGGCGCCGTAGCGGGCCAGGTAGCCGGCGAAGCGGGCGACGTCCTCGTCGGACCACTCGGTGAAGCGGGCGGTGAAGGCGACCCGGCGCTGCTCGCTGGCCTCGCGCAGCAGGGTCAGGCCGGCCTCGGTGGCGCGCAGGATCTGGCCGCGCTGGTCGTCCGGATCGGTCTCGCGGCGCAGCAGGTCGAGCTTCTCCAGCGCGGTGACCTGGCGGCTCACGGTGGACTTGTCGAGCATGAAGTACGAGGCGACGTCGGCGGCCCGGCAGCCGCCGCGCTCGTTGATCAGGTCGAGGATGCTGTAGGTGACCAGGGAGAGGTCCGGGTGCAGCTGGGAGGCCTTGTGCCGGGCACGCCGGGCGAAGGCGGTCAGCTCGCGCTGGATGGTGTCGATCGATGTCTCGCGGCCGGGCACGGCGGTCCTACCTCCTCGGTAATTTGTTGCACTGTACAACGTTTTGGGCTCCGCCGTGCTCCGCCGTGTGCTGTCGGGCCACGCCGTCCTCCGCCCCGTTCCGCCGGCCGGCGGCACCCGGCCAGGGGCGCGGGCTCAGCCGGTTGTGGCGCCGTCCGGGGTGCCGGTGGCTCCCGCGGCCTGCCAGGCGCGGGCGGCCGCGATCCGGCGGGTGGCACTCGGATGAGTGGCGAACAGTAGCTCAAGCACCCGGGGCGGGTCGACATCGGACACATTGGCCACTGCCAGTCTGCGCTGCATGGCGATGAACTGCTCGGCGTCCGAGGTCAGTTCCAGGGCGTGCCGGTCCGCCCGGGCCTCGACCCGGCGGCTCACCGCGCACTGCACCGGCCCCGACAGGGCGCCCAGCAGGGCCGCGCAGGCCGCCATCAGCGGCAGGACTCGCGGATCCGCCGCGTCCGTCGCCCCCGCCGCCGACAGCAGCGGGCCCCAGCCGGTCAGCAGGCCGATCAGGCAGACCACCACGGCCGCCCCCACCGCGCCCAGCACCGTGCCGGTCAGCACGTCCCGGTGCTTCACGTGCCCGAGTTCGTGCGCCACCACCAGCTCCACCTCGCGCGGCTCGGCGGTGGACAGCAGCGTGTCGTAGGCGACGATCCGGCGGGTCGCGCCCAGGCCGGACACGTACGCGTTGAGGGCCGTGGTCCGCCGGGAGGCGTCCGCCACCAGGACGTCCCGCACCCGGACGTCGTCCTGGTCGGCGAGCGCGAGCAGGGCGGTCCGCAGCGGGCCGGGCGCCATCGGGGTGAAGCGGTTGAAGACCGGCTCCACCAGCAGCGGGTAGAGGAAGGAGAGCGCCGCCGTGAGCAGCGCCGCCGCGCCGGCGGCCGGGAGCCACCAGCGGTCCGGCCAGCGGTCGGTGAGCGCGAACAGTCCGAACGCCAGGGGCAGCACCAGGGCCAGGCCCAGCGCCAGTCCGCGCACGGCGTCCACCGCCCAGCCGCCCCAGCCCTGGGTGACCAGGCCGAACCGGGCCCGCACCGTCCGGGCGCCGGCGGCGAACGGCAGCTGGGCCGCCCGGCCCAGGAGGACCAGGGCGGCCGCCCCCGCCAGCACCTCGGCCGTCCGCGAGCCGCCGAACAGGTCGCCGGCGGCCGTCACCAGAGCGGCTCCGGCCGGGGTCAGCCCGAGCAGCAGGGTCAGGAGGAGGCCGGCCAGCCGCCCGCCCAGTGCCCACGGCAGCTGGGCACGCCGCAGCGCGCGGCCCCGGGCGCGCTGGGCGGGGGTGAAGTCGGGCGCGCCGGTACCGGCGCCGGGGGCGGGGGTCGCTGAGCCCGGAGGCGGGCTGACCGGATCTCTCATCTGTCGGCTGTCATCCGTAGTCCGTGAGCTGTCGGCCACCCGCTGCCGGGCGCCGTCCGTCGGGCGCTGTCCGTCCGGCCGCGCCCACCGGTTGCCCGTCGGGCGCGGGCCGGCCGGCGGCTGCCGGGATCAGCATGTCACTCCCGCGCCGGCCCGGTGGCGGACTCGGTGCCGCTGCGGAGCAGCCGGTGCCCCAGCTCGACCAGGGCCCTCCCCACGGCGAACGCGTCGCCGACCGCCTCGGCGGGCTCGTCCTGCGGGCTGCGGCGGGCGCGGGTGTCGGCGTGCAGCACGCTGCCGTCGGCGTCGAGCACGGCGTGCACCCGGGTGGTGTCCCGGCCCTCGACGAGGTGCAGGCTCACCTGCCACTCCTTGGTGCGGACGGCCGATCCCGCGTCCTCGGTGAGGGGAGCTGCGGTCGCTGCGGTCGCCGCGGTGTCGGGGCGCGCCGGTGCGGCGGCGCCGTCCGCGCGGACGATCACCACCGGGCAGCTGCCGTGCACCGCGCAGTGGGAGCTCACCGAACCCAGCAGTGCGCGGGCGAAGGTGCCGCGCCCCCGGCTGCCGAGCACCAGGAAGTCGGCGTCCGCGGACAGTTCCAGCAGCACCTCGGCCGCGTGGCCGAGGACGAGGCTCTCCTCGATCTCCACCGGCCGGTCCCGGCCGACCACCTCGTCCACCTCGGCGGTCAGCGTGCGCCGGGCCGCCCGCTCGAAGCCGTCGTCCAGCAGCGGCGTGAGCCACCCGTAGAGCGACGGGTACTCCCAGGCCGCCACCGCGTGGACCGCGGCCCCGGTCAGGCCCGCCTGACCGACCGCCCAGCGCAGCGCCGCCTTCGAGGGCGCGGAGCCGTCGATCCCGACCACGATCCGCCGCCGGCCGCCGTTCGCCGCGCCGATTCCCACACCGTCCATGCGCCGTCCACCTCGCCACCTCGGCCCGGGAGCGTGCAGCCCCGGGAGCGTGCACCCCCTCCACGCTGCGCGTCCGGAAGGCCGGTGCGCCAGGGACACGACGGCCCGGTGCGGCGGTTGTGGGGGCCGGGGTGTCCTGGTGGGGGTGGTGCCGGCGGTGGCGGGTCGTGGTGGTGGAGCCGGGTGCGGAGGTGCTGTGGGGGCCGGGGCGTCCCGGTGCGGCGGTTGGTCAGGCCGGTCCGTCCCCTGCGGTGGAGCCGGGGGGACATCGAGGCGGGCCCGCCGGGCCCGCCGATACGATCGGTCGGGGCTGTCCGGCCCGGTGGGTGCGGGCAGTGGCCGTGAGCTGTGGCGCCGGTCCCGCCGGCGCCACCTGGGGAGAGGGGATCCGGTATGGCAGTCGAACCGTCCGGCGCGCAGGAGGTCCGTCGCGTCGAGGGCCTGGTGTCGGCGCAGGAGAAGGCGATCGCCCTGTTCGCCGAGGCCGAGGCGCGCGAACTGGTGGCGCCCGGGGTGGGCGAGCGCGAGGCGAGCGACCGGATCCGGGATCTCGCCAACGAGATGTTCGGCGCCACCCGGCACTGGCACAAGCGGATCATCCGCTCCGGCCCGAACACCCTGGCCCCGTACCGGGACAACCCGCCGGACCGGGTCATCGGCGCCGACGACGTGGCCTTCGCCGACTTCGGCCCCGTCTTCGAGGAGTACGAGGCGGACTTCGGCCGCACCTACGTCTTCGGCGGCGATCCGCACAAGCGGCGGCTGCTCGCCGACCTGCCGCGGATCTTCGACGCCGGCCGCGCGTTCTTCGCGGCCGACCCGGAGATCACCGGGCGGCAGCTGCACGCCGAGGTCGAGCGGCTGGCCGCCGAAGCGGGCTGGGAGGTCGGCATCTGGCACGCCGGCCACCTCGTGGGCGAGTTCCCGCACGAGGTGAACGACGGGGCCAAGGCCGACTCCTACATCACCCCCGAGAACGAGACCCCGCTGCGCCGCACCGACCGGTCGGGGCGGGTCTGCCACTGGATCCTGGAGCTGCACCTCGTCGATTGGGAGCGCGGCTTCGGCGGCTTCTACGAGCAGTTGCTCGACCTGGCCTGACCGCGGTCCCCGGCCCGCGCTCCGGCCGCCGGGCCCGTCCTGCGCCCCGGGCGCGGGGCGGGCCCGGGGCGGGCGGGCCGTGGAGGCAGTCCGAAGGCGATGTGGGGGAATGGCGTAGTCTGACCGCTCTCGAATCGACCCCCGGGGGACTTCTCATGCGCCGAGTCGCGGCCGCCGTCGCACTGCTGCTCGGGCTGATACCCGTGGCCGCCTGCGGGCCGGACGACCCGGCGCCGGCCAAGGCCGCGCCGGCGGGCGACGCGGCGAAGCCCACGGCGGCCGGGACGGCGGGCGCCGCGGCGTCCGCCTCGCCGTCCGCGAGCGCCTCGGCGCCCCGTCCGGACGGTTCGATCACGGTGGCGTTCGCCGGGGACGTCCACTTCGAGGGCCGCACCGAGGCCCGGCTCGCGGTGAAGGCGCCCGAGCAGGCGCTCGGCCCGATCGCCACGACCCTCTCCGACGCGGACCTCGCCGTCCTCAACCTGGAGACCGCGATCACCGACCGGGGTGCCCCCGAGCCGAAGACGTACACTTTCCGCACCTCGCCCAGGGCGCTCACCGCCCTCAAGGACTCCGGCGTCGACGTCGTCTCGATGGCCAACAACCACGCCGTGGACTTCGGCGCGGACGGGCTCACCGACACGCTCGCCGCCAAGGACTCCGCGCCGATCCCGGTCGTCGGCGTCGGCCGCAACGCCAAGGAGGCGTACGCCCCGTACGTCACCACCGTGCGCGGGGTGAAGGTCGCGGTGCTCGCGGCCAGCCAGGTCGAGGACCTGACGAACCAGAAGTGGCGCGCCGGCGCCACCAAGCCGGGCATCGCCTCGGCGCTGGACGCCGCCGCGCTGGTCAAGGCGGTGGAGGAGGCGAAGAAGCAGGCGCCCGTCGTGCTCGTGTACCTGCACTGGGGCGACGAGGGCAAGGCCTGTCCGACCGGCGCCCAGAGCGCCATCGCCAAGAAGCTCGCCACCGCCGGGGCCACCGCGGTGGTCGGCACCCACGCCCACACCATGCTGGGCTCGGGCATGCTCGGCTCCACCTACATCGGCTACGGCTTCGGCAACTTCCTCTGGTACGGCACCTCCGACTACGCCAACTCCAACGAGACCGGCGTGACGACGCTGACCCTGACCGCGGCCGGCAAGGTCACCGGCGAGGTGTTCACGCCCGCCACCGTCGACGGCCAGGGCGTGCCCGTCCCGCAGACCGGCGCCGCCGCGACGGCCGCGCTCAAGCGCCGCGACGGCCTGCGGGGCTGCACCGGGCTGGCCCCGGTGGCGGGCGCGACGCGCTGAGGCCGTGGACGTGGCCGCGCTCAGGCGCGGCGACGGTCCGCCGGGCCGAGGTCGTGCGGGTCGCGGGTGGTGAGCGCCTCGGTCACCGGCCGCCCACCGCCCGCCGACCGGGCGAGCCGCTCGCGGACCTCCCCCGGGGTGCGCGGCCGCCACCCCGGGCCGTAGCAGCAGCGCGAGTGGAAGGTCACCCCCGCGGCGAGCAGGGCCGTCAGGGCCCGCCACCCCGCGGTGTCCCGGCGTCGCGGGACCGCCAGGTCCTGGCCCGCGTCGACCAGTTCGCCGCCGCAGCGCGCGCAGAGGTCCCGCCCCGGTGCGCCGTGCCGCTTCACGGACAGCCGGCACGGCGGGCAGACGAAGTGTCGTCGCGAGGTCCGGCTCCGGGTGCACATGCCGCTCACGGTAGGCGCGCGCCGTGCCGTCGGCACCCGGATTTCCGGGCGGGCGGCCGCCGGGGGCGGCCCGGGGGCCCGGCGGCGGCGTGAGAGGGTCGAAGCGGAAGACGTGGTGGTCACGGGTGCGGAGGAGAGCCGGCCGATGACGGAGTGGAAGACGTACGGTCGGCGGCCGGTCTACGAGTCGCCCTGGGTGGAGTTGTGGCTGGACGACGTGGAGATCCCCGGGGTCGGGCGGGTCGACCACCATGTGGTGCGGATGCCGAAGGCCTGCACCACGGCGGTCGTGACCGATGACGCGGGCCGGTTCCTGCTGCTGTACCGGCACCGGTTCATCACCGGGCAGTGGGGGTGGGAGGTGCCGGCCGGATGGGCGGAGCCGGGCGAGGAGCCGGCGGCGGCCGCCGCCCGGGAGGTCGAGGAGGAGACCGGGTGGCGACCGGGCCGGGTGGAGCCGCTGGTCGGGTTCAACGCGATGTCCGGCATCTCGACGATGCGCTTCCACGCGTTCCACATGACCGGCTGCACCCGGATCGGCGAGCCGACCGACCGGAGCGAGGCGACCCGGGTCGAGTGGGTGGCGGAGGAGGACGTGGTCGAGCTGCTGGCCGCCGGGGAGGTGCCCGAGGGGGCGTCGCTCGCGGCGCTCTCCTACTTCCTCGGGCCGTACCGCCTGGCGCGGCGGCGGCGGTCGGCCGACTGACCGCCGCCGGTCGCGACGGCCGGTGCGCTCACTCCCGGTGGTTGGCCTCGCCGTGCTTCCAGTAGCCCTTCGCGTGGACCCGGTCGCGGGGGAGGCCCAGGTCGCCGAGGAGGTGGCGGCGGAGGGTTCCGACGGCGACGGCCTCACCGGCGATCCAGGCGGCGGAGCCGGTTGTCCCGGCAGGGCGGGTCAGGACGTCGGCGGCGAGGACGGCGTCGGTGAGGAGCCGGCCCTTGGGGTGGGCGCCGTCACGGGGGAGCCAGGTGGTGGTGAGCTCGGCGGCGGTGCCGAGCGGCAGCGCGTCGGCGCCGGTGGCGATCTCGAAGTAGGCGAAGGCCCTTACTTTGCTGGGCAGTTGATCGAGAATGGTGAGCGCGGCGGGCAGCGCGCTCTCGTCGGCGGCGAGGAGCAGCCGGGTGACGCCGTCCAGGTCGGGCCGGCGGCCGCGCGGGCCGGCGAGGACGGCCCGGTCGCCGGGTCGGGCGGTGGACGCCCAGCGGGCCAGGGGTCCGTTGCCGTGCAGGACGATGTCGATGTCCACCTCGCACTCGGCGGGTCGGTGCCGGCGGATGGTGTAGGCCCGGGACGGCCCCTCGGGGATGGCCAACTTGACCCACTGGGTGGGGTGTTCGATCCCGAGGTCGGGCAGCGTCGGGCCGCTGAAGGTGATCCGGGTGAGGGTGGAGGTCAGCGGGGTGGTGGCGATGACCTCGACGTCGTGGGCCGGGCGGGGGCGTCGGAACATGATGACTCCTGAGCGGGCCCGGAGGTGGACTCGGGCCGGGTGAAGGGGAGTTCGGTGACGGAGGGGCCGGGGCGCGCCACGGCGAACGGCCGCACGGCGGTGCGGTGCGGGAGCCGCGCGGGGGCGGGTGGTGGCAGGTGGTGGCGGGTGGTGCCCGGAGTGGGCGCCCGGATCAGTGCGTGAAGCGGGCGAGCTGCCGGTCGAGCAGGGTGTCGACGAAGGCCCGGTCGAGCGGGCGGCGCAGCACCAGGGCGCGGTGGTAGAGCGGGGCGAGCAGGGCGTCCAGGAGTGCGGCGGCCTCGTCCTCGGAGGTGCCGAGGCAGGCCCGGGTGTGCGCGACGTCCCGCTCGCGGAGCGGGTCGAGGAAGCCGGTGTGCAGCAACTCCGCCGTCCGGGAGTCGAGTTGGGCGTGCCCGAGGAGGGCCTGCAGGACTCGGCCGGCCGGTTCCTCGCCGAGGAAGGCGGCGAAGCGGTGCAGGTAGACGCGCAGGTCGGCCGGGGTGGCCGGGGAGTCGGGCCAGACCAGGGCGGGACCGGAGTCCAGCGCCAGGTTGTCGAAGAGGATGTCGACCTTGGACTTCCACCAGCGGTAGATGGTCTGCTTGGCGACGCCCGCCGCCGCGGCGATGCCCTCGATGGTGAGGCCCTCGAAGCCGTGCTCGACCAGGAGGTCGTCGGCGGCGTTCAGCACGGCCAGGCGCGCGGCCTCGCTGCGGCGACCGCCGGTACTCGCGCTGCTGCTGCCGGTGGCGGGGCGGGGCTGGGCGGCGATGGCGCTGCGGTCCTCACGGGCGGGCCGCTGCGGGAGCCGGCCGGGGTGCTGGGTCGGGCCCATCCTCTCACGCCTCCTCCGCCGCGAGGGGCGTCGGCCGTGCGCGACGGCCGGTCAGGCCGGCCGCGACGCCGACGGCCAGTACCGCGACCAGCGCGCTGAAGACGACCCCTGCCGTGCGTAGGTCGGTGGCCCGGATCAGGAGGCCGGCGCCCACCACCGGTACCGAGAGCATCGTGTACAGGACGGCGAAGTAGGCCGAGATCACCTCGCCACGCCGTCGCGGTTCGACGCCCCCGTTGATGGTGGCGAGCCCGGTGGCGAGCCCGGTGGCGACGGCGGTACCGGTGGCGAGGCCGTTGAGCACCGCGCCGAGGAGCAGCGGCGGCAGCGTCCCGGTGAGCAGCGCGGTGGCGACCAGGGCCGCCGCCACGACGAGCCCGGCGCAGGCGGCGGGCAGGGCGCGGGGGCCGGGCAGCACGCGGGCGAGCAACTGGCCGGCCCCGGTGGCGACGAAGGCGAGGCAGGCGACCAGACCGGTGAGCGCGTGGTGGTGGATGCCGAGGACGGTGGCGAGGAAGAGCCCGCTGACGGAGGTGAGGACGCCGAGGGCGGCGAAGCCGGACCCGGCGGTCAGGGCGGCGCGCAGCAGGGCGGGCCGGATGGCGGTCGGGACGAGCGGCGGCTCGAAGGACGGGGGGAGCGCGGCGCCGGTGCTCCCCGGGGCGTTCCCGGCGGTCTCGCGGTGGGCCTTGCGGGAGGCCGTGCGAGGGGGTGTGTGAACGGCCGCGTGGTGGGCCTCGCGGAGGGCCTCGCGTGGGCCGCCGCCGGGCACGCTCTCCGGGACGGCGAAGAGGCCGAGCAGGGCGACCGCGGTGAGGGCGAGCATCACCGTCCAGGGCAGCCGCAGCGGGGAGCCGGCCCATTCGGCGAGGATCCCGGAGAGCAGCGTGCCGCCGGCCAGTCCGCCCATGTTGGCCGCGAGCGCGAGGATCTGCGCCCGCAGCCGGCGCTCCGGCGGAGCGAGGTCGAGCAGGGCTGCGGTGGCGGCGCCGGTGACCAGGGCGGCGGCGAGGCCGGACGCCACCCGGGCGACGAGCAGCCAGGGCAGGGCGGAGGCGGCCTCGAAGAGTCCGGCGGCGGCCGCGGCGAGGAGCAGGGCGCCGGCCATGACGGGGCGGCGGCCGATCCGGTCGGAGAGGCGGCCGAGCGTGAGCAGGCCCACGACGACTCCGGCGGCGTAGACGGCGAAGGTCACCGTGACCATCAACGGCGAGAAGCCGAAGACCTGTTGGTAGATCGGATAGAGCGGGGTCGGGACGGTGGTGCCCGCCATGGTGACCCAGAAGGCGAGGGCGATGGCGGCCCGGGCGAGCGGAGTCGCCGGGGTGGGCGGGGCGGACGGGGCTGTGGCCGCCGCCGGGGGGCTGTCGGGGGGCGCGGAAGGCACGGGTGTGCTCCTCGGGTGAGGTGAGGGGGGTGAGGCCTGGCGGGGCGGGAACTCCGCGCGGGGCGGAGTCGGCGCAGCGCGGGGCGGGCCCCGGAGGCGAAAGTAGACGCAACGTTGCGTTGCGATTCGAACGTAGCACTGGACGCAACGTTGCGTCCAGGCACGATGGTGCACCCCGGTCGACCCCGGCCCCGAACCGCCCCACCCGCCGACCACCCTGACCGGGGCACCCGGCGGCCACTCGCAGACTGGGAGAATCCAGGTGACCACCGTGCACCACGCCCCCGCCGGGACGGACCACACCGTCATCGGCGCGGCCAGCGGGCCGCTGGGCCAGTACCGGGCCGCGCCCGACGAGGCGTTCTTCGCCTCGCCGACCCGCACGCTGCTCGCCGAGGGCGTGCACGCCAGGGCGGTGCAGGACGAGCGCCCGCTGCCGGTGCGGGTCGCCGAGACGCTGGCCCGGGCGCGCCGTGACGGGGTCCGGCAGCCGCTGGTGATGGGCGCGGTGGCGTTCGACCACGACAGCGGGGCCGAACTGGCCGTGCCCGCCGGGCTGCGCGTCTGCGGCGCGCTGCGGGACGACCCGCTGATCGCCCTGCCCGCCCCGGCCGCCGAGCCGGTGGAGTGGCGGGTCCGTCCGGTGCCCGAGCCCGAGGTGTACGGGGCCGGCGTCGCCGAGGCCGTCCGGCGTGTGAGTTGAACACGGTCGTGCTCGCCCGGACACTCGAACTGAGTGCCGGTCGCCCGCTCGATCTGCCCGCGATCCTCCAGCGGCTGGCCCGCCGCGACCCGAGCGGCTACACCTTCGCGGTGCCCGGCGGCGCGGGCCGCACCCTGATCGGCGCCAATCCCGAACTGCTGCTCGCGCGCCGCGGCACCAAGGTGGTGGCGAACCCGCTGGCCGGTTCGGTGCCGCGCACCGCCGACCTGGGCGAGGACGTCCGCCGGGCCGCCGCGCTGCTGGAGTCCCCGAAGGACCTGCGCGAGCACGCCTTCGTGGTGGACGCCATCCGAAAGGCGCTGGCCCCGTACTGCCGGACGCTGCTGGTGCCGGCCGCCCCGACCCTGGTCCGGACCGCCGCCATGTGGCACCTGGCGACCACGATCACCGCCGAACTGGCCGACCCGGCCGTGTCGGCGCTGGGGCTGGCCACCGCCCTGCACCCGACCCCGGCGGCCTGCGGGTCGCCGACGCCGCCGGCGCGGCGGGCGATCGGCGAGATCGAGCCGTTCGACCGCGGGCTACGCCGGGATGGTCGGCTGGGGCGACGCGGACGGTGACGGCGAGTGGGTGGTGACCCTGCGCTGCGCGGAGGCCGACGAGGGCACGCTGCGGGTGTTCGCCGGGGCGGGCGTCGTCGCCGAGTCCCGGCCGGAGGCCGAACTGGCCGAGGCCGGCGCCAAGTTCCGCACCTTCTTGGACGCCGCGGGGGTGCCGCGGTGAGGGTTCGGGCGGCGGCCGAAGCTCAGTGTGCGGCACTCGGATGCGGGGCCGGCCGTCGCGGTCGGCCCCGGCTGACGACCCGGGCCCTACGGAAGGTCGATCCGCTCGGTCCGGTAGGCCCCGATCACCTCGATCCCCTTGCTCCCCGTGATGCCGTCCAGCGGCAGCGACTCCGTGTACGGGGCGGTGGCGGGGAGCCCGATGCCGGACAGCGAGCCGACCACCTCGATGCCCCAGTACTCCGGCTGCGCGATGTAGACCCGGGGCGACAGCCGGACGGTCATGTTCAGGTAGGGCTTGGTCCCGTTCACCACGAGGATGAACGTGCCCGGGACGATCCCCGGGACGGCCTTCGCCTCCTCGAAGTCGATCAGGCGCACGGACTCCGGCGCCGGCCGCTCTGCAAAGTTCTCCGCCATGGTGAACCCTTTCGTCACCGCGATGCCCTCAGGCCTTCCGACGACGCAGGCTAGCTGACGGTCGCTCACGAACGATGCCTGCCGCGCGCGCACGAAGGCGCCCGCATGCCCGACACCCGCCCGGCGGATCCGACCGCTCAGGAGAGCGGTGTCTCCGTGGCTGTCGCAAAGGCGACGAAGTCGGCCCAGGCGGCGGGGGAGAAGGCGAGCTGCGGCCCGCTCCGGTTCTTGGAGTCCCGGACGCGCACGGCGGTCGTCATGGCGGCGACCTCGATACAGGCGCCGCCCTCGGTGCCGCTGTAGCCGGACTTGAACCATGCGAGCTCAGTACTCATTGCCCCTCCGCCAACGCGCCGATGAACCGCGCTGAGGCCTTTGAGCCGAAGCCCCCTGGTCCTCGACCGGCTCGGGCTCCGAGGGTAGGGCGGGTGTGTGCCGGGGTGGGGGCGAACCATGAGAAACCGCACGTCCGGGTGAAACCGGCCGGGGTGGTGGTGTGCGCCGGGGCTTCGGCCCGGTCGGGGCGGGTGGCGTGAGTGTCGGGCGGCGGAGCGCGGGGTCGCTGTGATGAGCTGAGGGCTGCCGTGCCCTCCGCTCCCGCGCGGCAGCCGTTCCGGTCCTGCTGGACCGTCCTCCTGAGGGGAGACGCTCGTGCGCAGTCGTGTCGGAGCCGGGGTGCTGGCTCTGCTCCTGGGGTCCGGTGCCGTCGCGGGCTGTTCGTCGGCGCCGGCGCCCGCGGCCACGTCGGCCGCCCCGACCTCGGCCGCCGCCTCGGCAGTCGCCTCCCCCACCGCCTCCCCCACCGCCTCCGCCACCGAGTCCGCCCCGGCCACGCCCGGTGCCGCGCCGTCGGTGGCCGTCCGGGCGACGGTCACCGAGGAGTTGGCGGCGCCGTGGGGCCTGGTGGTGCTGCCCGACGGGGATCTGCTGGTGTCCGAGCGGGACGACGGCCGGATCGTCCGGGTCGCGGCGAAGGACGGCGCCCGCACCGAGACCGGGACCGTCCCCGGGGTGGTCTCCGGCGGCGAGGGCGGGTTGCTGGGCCTCGCGCTGTCGCCCGGCTACGCCACCGACCACCTGGTGTACGCCTACTTCAGCACCGCCGCGGACAACCGCGTCGTGCGCCTGGCGTACGACCCGACGCGGCCGGCGAAGCAGCAACTCGGCACGCCCGAGGTCCTCCTGACGGGCATCCCGCACGGGCCCCGGCACAACGGCGGGCGGATCGCCTTCGGCCCCGACGGCCTGCTCTACGTGGGCACCGGGGACAGCAGCGACACCGGGCTCGCCCAGGACAAGGGCTCGCTCGGCGGCAAGATCCTGCGGCTCGCCCCGGACGGCACCCCCGCTCCCGGCAACCCCTTCCCCGGCTCGCCCGTGTACTCCTACGGCCACCGCAATGTGCAGGGGCTCACCTGGGATCCCCAAGGGCGGCTCTGGGCCTCGGAGTTCGGCCAGGACACCTGGGACGAGCTGAACCTGATCAAGGCCGGCGGCAACTACGGCTGGCCGGTGGTCGAGGGCACCGGGAACCGCCCCGACTTCATCGACCCGGTGGCCCAGTGGCATACCGCCGACGCGTCCCCGAGCGGTGTCGCCTACGCCGACGGCGCCGTCTGGATCGCCGCGCTGCGGGGCGCCCGGCTCTGGCGCGTCCCGCTCGACGGTGACCGCGCGGCGGGGGCTCCGGAGGCGTTCCTCGACGACGCCTACGGGCGGCTGCGCACGGTGGTCGCGGACCGGGACGGCACGCTGTTGCTGGTCACCAACAACACCGACGGGCGCGGGGACTCGCGCTCCGGCGACGACCGGATCCTGCGCCTGACCGTCTCCTAGCGGCGCGGCCGGTCCCCGCGGTCCCGGCCGCTTCTGACATGCCCGGATCGAATGCGCGGTCCGCCGACCGGTCGGCGTGTTGAGCTCGCAGATCGCCTGTGCTGTAAGGGAGTTGGGACCCCTTCGGGCCGTCGGCCGGGGTGGTGGCCGCGTCGTCGTCCCCGCTGATCGTTCACTCGTTCGATGGGTTTGAAGCGGCTGGCCCGCAGGAGCGGCCCCCCGGCGGCCGCGTTGTCAGTGTGTCCCGTTACGTTCCTCCCATCGCAGACCAGCAGCTGGGAGGAGAGCGGCCGTGACGTGGGTGGAAGCGGGGACGGGCGGCTATCAAGTCGCGCTCGACGCGGAGGGCAGGGTGGTGTGCCGCAACGCGGCCGGCCGCCCGTTGAAGTCCCTTCCGTCGAAGCTGAACGACGATCCAGTGGTCACCGGGCTCAAGCAGCTCACCGAGTGGCTCGCCGCGCACCGGCGCGGCTGCCTGGAGGACGTCGAGCGGTGGATGGTCCGCTCGCTGCCCGTCCCCGCCGCGGTCCTGGTCGCGGTCTGGCCGGACGAGGCCTGGCAGGAGGTCCTGCGCGACCTGGTGGTGACGGGCGCGGACGGCGAGGTCGCCGGGTTCCTGCGCGGCGCCGACGCCGAACGCGGCCTCGGGCTCGTCGACCTCGACGGGGACACCGTGCGCCTCACCGACGGCGAGATCCTGATACCCCACCCCGTCCTCCTGGAGGACTTGGACGAGCTGCGCGAGTTCGCCGTCGAGCTCGGGGTCTCCCAGCAGGTGCAGCAGCTGTACCGGGAGGTCTGGCACCGCCCGGCGGAGGCCGCGTCCGGTACCGAGGTCACCAGCTACGCCGGCGGCCGCTACAACGCCCTGCGCGACCTGCTCGGCCGCTGCGCCCGGCTCGGCTACCGGGTGCGCGGCGGCTACGCCGTGCTGCCCGTGGTCGAGGGCGGCCGCGCGCTGGAGGCCCGCGTCTGGGTCGGGGACTACTACGAGTACGACGAGTGCGAGACCGGCGCGCTCAGCTGGGCCGGCCCGGACGGCACGATCCTGCCGGCGGCCGAGGTCGGGCCGGTCGCCTGGTCCGAGGGCATGCGGATGGCCGCCGCGCTGTACGCCGGCCGCACGATCGAAGGGGAGGAGCCCGCATGAGCACCACCGAACTGCACGAGCGCCTGCTGGATGCCGGAGCGGTCCTCCCGGCGGGCACGCTGCCCGGCGCCGGGCAGCCCGACAGTGCCGCCGACGTCCTCACCGCCCGCAGCTACGCCCACCCGGCGCTCGACGGGCGCCGGATCGTCCGGCTCGTCCCGGGCGCGCTCGGGCCCGCCGAGGACCTGGCGGTCGACTTCCTCGGCCTGAAGCCGGCGGCGGAGCCGGCCGAGGTCGGCCAGGTCCGCCAGGAGGCGCTGGGCTTCCCCGCCTGGGCGCTGGTCCACGACCCGGCGAACGGCCACCACGCGCTCGCCCTGGTCAAGGAGATGGAGCGGCTCGCCCGGCAGGCGAAGTCCAAGCCCGGCCACGCCAAGGACGGCTTCGACGAGCTAGCCGTGCGCCTCGGCCGCGCGGTGCCGCACTTCCTGCCGACCTACTGCGAGGAGGTCGGCAGGATCTTCGTCGAACAGGGCAACCAGACCTACGCCGGCACCTTCTTCGGCAAGGCCCGCGAGGCCGAGCGCACCCACAGCCTCGCCGTGGACGAGGAGCGGCTGCGCGCCGTCTTCCTGGAGTTCGCGCTGGCCGGCGCGCTCACCGTCAAGGCGCTGCGCCAGTACGTGAAGGAGCTGAGCGGCCGGCTCGACCCGCTGACCGCCTGGCAGCGCTTCCGCCAGCTCTGCACCGAGCGCTCGGCCGCCGGCATGGCCCCCTACGCGGGGATCGCCGAGGACGCCCGCGCCCTGATCCGGGCCGCCGGGCTCGACCGCACCGAGCACGAGCAGGCCCTGCTCGCCGAGCTGCTCGCCTCCCCCGCCGTCAACCGCGCGCCCGGCGCCTTCTGGAAGTCCTGGCACGGCGCCGTCATCGAGCTGGCCCGGCGTGACGAGGGCGTCCGCGCCCGGCTGCTGGAGATCATGCCCGACCCGGCCGGGGTCTCCGACCAGAGCGCCCAGGACGCCTCCTGGCTCGCCGTGCTCGCCGAGAGCGGCGCCGAGCAGCTGCTGACCGGCCTGCCCGCCGGCGGCGCGGAGGGCCGGGCCGGGACCACCCCGGCCGCCGCCGTCTGGCTGCAGCGCTGGGTGGGCCACATCGGCCGGGGCTGGCGCACCAACGGGCTCAACGCCGAGACCGTCGCGCTGGCCGCCCGGATGACCGGGCGGCTGCGAGCCGACGGCATCCCGGTCGACCTCTTCACCGGGACGCGGCGCGGCCCCCACCAGATCGAGCTGCTCGACCTGCTGCTCGCCGAGGGCGTCCCGGTCGCCGACCCGGCCGACGGGCAGAGCCTCAGCCTCGGCGACTGGGTGCGCGAGTCCGGGCCCGGCGGCCGCACCCTCGCCGCGGTGGCCGCCGACCCGCGGTTCCGCGCCCTGCTGCGCTCCGGCGTGCCCAACAGCTGGACGGCCGCCGCGCACAAGCAGCTGGCCGCCCTCCCGGTGCTGCGCGAGCTGTTCGTCGAGTGGTCCGACGCCCGGGCCGACGAACTCCTCGCCGCGCGCGGCCTGGCGAGCGCGGCCGAACTGCTGAAGGACCTGCGGAGCAGCCGCGGCGCGATCCGCACCGAGAACCCGGCCGCCGCCGAGCGGATCGCCGGCCTCGACGTCACCGGACTGCTCGCCCGCACGCTGCGCACCGGCATCCTCGACGAGCTCGGCTGGCCCGCGCTGGAGGAGGCACTCGTCCGGCTCGGCATCGAGGCGGGCGAGGCACCGGGCGGCCCCGAGGGCAGGGAACTGCCCGACGGCCTCTGCGTCGAGGAGGCCTGGCCGCAGCTGGTCCTGGAGCTCGGGAACCGCGTCGTGGTGGTCGGTCCGCAGGGCATCCTGCTGGAGCACACCCTGCGCATCCCCGACAAGCTGGAGCGCTGGCAGCGGCCCCGGCTGCGCTTCGTCGACGGCGAGCTGCTGGTCGCCTGGTACCGGGAGAACAAGCAGTACGCCTACTGGTCCGGCCGCCCCACCGAGACCTTCGAACTGGGCGGGGAGACCATCGTCCGCTACTACGGCGGCCAGGACGACCCGGAGATCCCGTCGATCCCGCTGTCCGGCGGGGGCCGGACCACCGGCGAGCGCCCGCTGCACGTCGGTGACACCCGGATGCCCGCCGAGGCGCGGGTGATCGGCGACGGCACCGGTCACTGGACGGTCCGCCCGAGCCGGTCCGGTGACGTCCTCACCGAACTGGACGCGGCCACCGGCGCCCTGGGCCGCGCCGCCGAACCGCCCAGGATCGCCGCCACCGCGGCGGCCGGCCGCCTCGACCTCGACCGCACGTCGCTGCTGCCGATGCAGCCCGGTCTGGAGGCCACCCCGCTCGGCACCGACGGCGTCGTGCTCGGCAGCTGGGTCCGGGTCGACGGGGCCAAGGTCACCACCGGCACCGCCGACGGCACCACCCTCACCCTGGCCGGAAAGGGCCGGCGAGCCGATCGGTTCCCGCTCGGGCGGCTCGGCCTGCCCGGTGACGCCCACCCGCTGGTCGTCGAGGAGCGCGGCGGCGATCTCGGCCTCGCCCTGCCGGACGCCGACGGCAGCGGCGCCGACACCAGCACCGACCTGCAGACCTGCCGGCCCGGCGGTCTGGCGGCCGCCGGTACCGCGTTCGTCCCCCCGCTCGCCCACTGGCACGCCCTGCGGCCGCGCGACAAGGCGGGCTCGCTGGTCCTGCGCGGTCTGACCGACGAGCAGGCCGCCCGGCTGATCGACGCCGCCTGGCCGACGGACGCCGAACCGCCCGCGGAGGCCGAGCAGCGCTGGCTCACCGTCCAGGGCGTGCGGCGCCCGCTGGCGGTGGGCAAGGCCGCCCGGCAGTCCGTGCCGGTCGAGGCCGTCGGCGCCGTGCTGCCCGGCGTCGGCCACCCGCTGCTGCGGGCCGGCGTCGCCGGCCTCGCCCGGTCCGCCGCCGAACTGCTCGACCTCGCCGCCCGGTTCGTCCCGCAGCCCGAGGCCGAGGCCCGTCCCAAGCCCGGCACCGCCCGGGCGGGCGCCGCCTACCGGCCCGAGCACGGGCGTGACCAGGACCTGCGCGAGGCGGTGGAGATCCTGCTGCCCGACACCTCGGGCTTCGGCCGCTCCTGGGAGCACGGGGACCACTGGCGGGTGCTCGGCAACCTGCGCACCGTCCTCGGCGTCCTCACCGGGCCACCGGCCGTGGCGCCCGGTACCGAGGGCTGGTCCGCCCCGCTCCGGGTCGAGCTGGAGGGGGACGACAACCACCACGGCTGGCTGAGCCTCCTCGGCCACCTCGGCACCCTCGCCTACGCCGCGGCCGCCCCGCTCACCGGCGCGGCCGAGCGGTCGGCGCTCGCCCTGCTGCTGACCGAGCTCACCCGCGGCCTGCTCGCCGACCGCGGCGCCACCCTGCGCGAGGTCGTGCTGACCGAGCCGCTCGCCGACTTCGTCGACCCGGACGGCACCACCCGCAAGCACCCGTCCCGGGCCGGCCAGGTGTTCCGGCACGGGGAGCGGACGGTCGTCGTCCTCGGCTGCCGCCACCACCGCGAGGACCGGGTGAACTGGCTCGCCGTCGACCACGACCCGAGCGGCGCCTTCGGGCCGGTCGCCCACTTCGGCACCGCCGGGGAGCGCAACACCGAGGAGGTCGTCACCGCCGACTGGACGGCGCGGTTCACCGCCCTGCTCGCCCTGCACGGCGGGTTCGTCCGGGAGGCCGGGCAGGCCGCCGCCTTCGGTGCGGCGACCGGCATCGGCGCCACCCGGGCCGCCCTGCTGCTCAGCCCCACCAACACCCTGTTCGGGTGGTACGGCACCGTGCTCCCCGCCGACCGGCTCAAGGAGTACGGCCTCAAGTCGGCCGAGGCCAAGGCCGCCCGGGACTGGCTGCGCGGTCGCGACCGGGCCGGCCTCCGCGCCGTCTGGACGGCGCTCCTGCCCGCCGACCCGAAGGCGCTCTGGACGGACGGCCCCGACACCGCGGCCGGAGCCGAGCGGTGGACGGAGCGGTTCGGACGGCTCGTCACCCTGCCCGAGGAGGCCCAGGCCACCGTCAACGGTGCCGGGATCGACCACATCGAAGAGGTCCTCAACCCCGCCCGGACGCCCTGGCTCAACCGCACCACCGGCTACCGGGTGCGGGCCACCCAGGACGGCGGGCCGGTCCAGCTGGTCGCCGACGACCCGCACGCCCTGCCCGGCGACACCGGTCTGGGCGGGGCCGTCGACGCCCTGCGCTGGCTCGCCTACCACCTGCCCGCCGACAGCCCGCTGCGCCCGCTGCTGCCGCAGGCCGCCGCCGCGCTGCGGGCCCGGCTGGCCGACCCGGAGCTGCTGCTGAACTACGACCTGCACCGCACCGCCAAGGGCGAGAAGCTGTCGCCGCTGCTGCGCACCCGCTTCGGGCTGCCGGCCGAGGGCGGAGCCGACGCCGACGGTCTGGTCCGCTGCGGGGAGGCCCTCGTGCTCGCCCCCGGCCGCACCGAGGACGAGCAGGTCTGGCTGCGCCCGGCCGGGCTCACCGGCGGGGACGATCCGGTGCTGGAGCTGCTGGCCGGGCTCGTCGACGGCTACTGGTTCACCAGTCAGCGCCCCGCCCTGGCGGCCATCCTGGACGGCGAGCTGGAGCGTCTGGTGGCCCCGCCGGAGCTCGCGCCCGACCCGGCGCCGACCGGTGCCGGGGAGGAGGCCCGCTGGGCACAGGACCCGCAGCTCAGCGTCGGCCCGCTGGTCGCCGAGGTGGCCGCCGCCCACGGCCTCGGCGCCGACGCCGCCGCGCTCTACCTCCAACTGCTCGCGCTGCCCGACCCGACCGACCGCAACGTCGCCCGCTGGACGGGCTGGAAGCCCGCCCGGCTGAAGCGGGCCCGGGCCGAACTCGCCGCCACCGACCTGGTGCTGGAGGCCAAGCGGGCCCGGGCCGGCCGCGGCCTCTTCCTGCCCGGCGGCTGGCAGGAGGCCAAGGCCCCCGGCCTCCCGGCGGAGACCTGGAAGGCCGGCCTGTACGAACTGCCCACCCACCACGCCGTCCTGCCGCGGCTGTCCGTCCCGGAGCTGTTCGCCCGGGCCTGGCAGCGGATCGGCGACGGGGACGTCCCCGGATACGAAGAGCTCCGTACCGGCAAGCGCAGGAAGGCCCGCCGATGACCACCGCCCCGAAGGACCAGTCCGCCGATCCGACGGCTCGGCAGATCGTCCCGCCCGAGGAGAGGTACGCCGCCGAACTGGAGTTCCTGGCGGCCCACGACACCGGCCCGCGCCCGCCCGGCTGGCGGCTCACCCCGCGCGCCGTGGTCACCTTCGTGATGGGCAGCGGCGGCGAGAAGCTCAAGGCCGGGCGGAGGAGCCTGGCCGTCGAGCAGAAGTTCGTCGGCGAGCGGGCGCTGGTCGAGCGCTGCGTGGTCACCCTCGCCGGGGAGCGCGGTCTGCTGCTCGTCGGCGAACCGGGCACCGCGAAGTCGATGCTCTCCGAACTGCTCGCCGCCGCGGTCTGCGGCACCAGCGCGCTCACCGTCCAGGGCACCGCCGGTACCACCGAGGACCAGCTGAAGTACGGGTGGAACTACGCCCTGCTGCTGGCCAAGGGCCCCAGCCGGGACGCCCTGGTGCCCTCGCCGGTGCTCACCGCGATGACCACCGGAGCCGTCGCCCGGGTCGAGGAGGTCACCCGCTGCCTGCCCGAGGTGCAGGACGCCCTGGTCTCGCTGCTCTCCGAACGGCGCATCGCGGTACCCGAGTTGGCGGGCAGCCCGGACGGCCAGCTGCACGCCGCGGCCGGCTTCACCCTGATCGCCACCGCGAACCTGCGGGACAAGGGCGTCAGCGAGATGTCGGCCGCCCTCAAGCGGCGGTTCAACTTCGAGACGGTCGGCCCGATCGGCAGCCTCGCGGCGGAGGTCGAGCTGGTCCGCCGGCAGTCCACCGCCGCGGTCGCCCGGGCCGGTGCCGCGTACGCGGTGGACGACGCCGTGCTGGAGGCACTCGTCACCGCCTTCCGGGACTTGCGCACCGGCCGCTCCACCGAGGGCTGGGACGTCGAGCGCCCGTCCACCGTGATGAGCACCGCCGAGGCCGTCTCGGTGGCCACCGCGCTGGGCGTCAGCGCCGCCTACCTGCCCGACGGCGGCGACCTCCTCGGCCGGCTGCCGGGGCAGCTGATCGGCGTCGTCCGCAAGGACGACCCGGCCGACGCCGCCCGGCTGCTCGGCTACTGGGACGGCCCGGTCCGGCGCCGTGCCGAACAGGGCGCGGCCACCTGGCGGATGCTCTGGGACCTGCGTTCGGCCCTGGAGGCGTGAGGCGATGACGACGAGCAGCGCGGTGACCGGACTCTCCGGAGCCGGAGGAGCGGGCCTTCGCGGCCCCGGCACGCCCGGGGACCACGACGACCCGCGCGGGGTGGTCGAGGCGGAGGCGGCGCGATTGGCCGCCTCGGGAGCGGGCCGCCCGGGGCCGTTCCTGATCGGGGTGCGGCACCACGCCCCCTCGCTCAGCGCGGTGGTGCCCGCGCTGCTCGACGCGGCCCGGCCCGAGGTGGTCCTGGTCGAGCTGCCCGCCGAGTTCCAGCCCTGGCTGGACTGGCTGGCCGACGAGTCCACCCGGGCGCCGGTCGCCCTCGCGGCCGCCCCGGACGGCTCCGGGGACGGTCCGGGCGAGGGGCCCGCCGGGCTCGCCTTCTACCCGTTCGCGGACTTCTCCCCGGAGCTCGCCGCGCTGCGGTGGGCCCGTCGCAACGGCGTCCCGGCCCTCACCTGCGACCTGCCGCTCGCCCGGCGGGCCGAGGCCCGCCGGGCGAGCGGGGACACCGTGCACGACGGCCGCCCCGGCGTCGCCGCCGCGCTGCGGCACCGGCTCACCGGGCGGGACGACGACGATGACCTCTGGGACCGCCTGGTCGAGACCGCCGCCCCCGGGTCCACCCCGGAGGCCGTCCGCCGCGCCGCGCTGCTGGTCGGCTGGGCGATGCGCCGCGACGCGGCGGACGGCGCCGGGGTCGACCCGTACGACCTGCGACGCGAGGCCTGGATGCGCGCGCGGATCCGGGCCGCCGGGGCCGACGGGCGCCGGGTCGCCGCCGTCATCGGGGCGTTCCACGCGCCCGCGCTGCTCGACGACGCGGCGGCCGCCGGGCCCGACCCCGACGGCGGCCCCGCGGAGAACGGCGACCACGTCGTCTCGCTGATCCCCTACACCTACCCCCTGCTCGATGCCCGGTCCGGGTATCCGGCAGGCATCCGAGACCCCGAGTGGCAGCACACGGTGCTCGACGCGGGCGGCGATCCGGAGCGGCTCGCCGACGCCCTGACCGGCACCGCGGTGCGCATCTGCCAGGCCCTGCGCACCCAGGACCACCCGTCGGGTCCGGCCGACGCCCGCGAGATCGTCCGGCTCGCCGGGGACCTCGCCCGGCTGCGCGGGCTGGCCGCCCCCGGCCGGGGCGAACTGGTCGAAGCCGTGCAGACCGTCCTCGCCCAGGGGGAGCCGCTCGGCCGCGGCCGGGCCGTCGCCCGCGCGCTGGAGCGCGTCCTGGTCGGCACCCGGACCGGCCGGGCCGCGCCCGGCGCCCCGCGCAGCGGCCTGGCACCCGCCGTCGAAGCGGCCCTCACCGAACTCGGCCTCCCCGGGCCGGGCGACTCCGCCGAGACCGCCCCCCGGGAACTCCGGCTGGACCCGCTGCGCTCGGCCCTCGACCGCCGCCGCGACCTGCTCCTGCACCGCCTCACCGCCTGCGGCGTCCCCTACGGCGAACCGGTGGCCGGGCTGGGCGCGGGCGGCACCGAGACCCTCGGCGCCCGTTGGCGCGTGCAGTGGAGCCCGACCGTCGCCGCGATGCTGACGGTCGCCGGCACCCGTGGCGTCACCCCGGCCCAAGCGGCCGAGGGCGCGCTGCGGGAGCGGCTGCGCCGCGAGCAGCAGGCCGACGGCCCGACCGCCCGCGAGGTGGTCCAGGGCCTCGCCGACGCCGCCGCCTGCGGACTGCCGGCGCTCGCCGACACCCGCCTCGCCCAGCTCACCGCCGTCCTCCCGCAGAGCGGGACGCTCCCCGAACTCCTGGACGCACTGGCCCTGCTGGACCGCCTCGCCGCCGGTCACATCCCGGGCCTCGCCCCCGAGGCACGGCGGGACCCCTCCGCACCGGCGACCGCGGACCGGACGGAGCCGGCCGCGCCGCCCGGGGAGCGGGCCGGGCCGATCGAGCCCGGCGGCCGGGCCGTCGCGCTCGCTTCGGCCGCGGAGCTGCTGACCGACGCGGCGGTGCGCCAGCTGGAGGGGCTGGGCGGGTCCGACGACCCCGCCGATGCCCGGGCCCTGGTGGAGCTGGCCCGCCGGGCCGACCTGTCCGGCGGCGTGCGGCTCGCCCACACGCTGACCGAACTCGCCGACGGCGGGAGCCCGCTGGTCCGGGGAGCGGCCGGGGCCGTGCGGGTCCTGCTCGGGCAGGACGGCCCGAGCGCGTTCGGCGGCCGCGCGGCCTCCTGGGTCGACGGAGCCACCGACACCGGGACTCGTCATGCCCTCGGCCGATCGCTGGTCGGTCTGCTGACGGCGGCGGAGGGGCTCTTCTCCACCGCGCCCGAGGCGCTCGAACCGGTGCTGGAGCGGGTCACCGCCCTGTCCGACACGGCGTTCCTGGACCGGCTGCCCGCACTGCGCGGCGGCTTCGACACCCTCGCCCCGGCCGCGCGGGACCGGTTGCTGACACTGGTCGAGGAGCGGCTGGGCAGCCGTCTGCAGGCCCTGCCGGACGCCGTTCCGCCGACGCTGCTCGCCGCCTGGGCCCGCGCGGACCTCGCCGCCCGGGCCGCCCTGGAACGACGCGGGCTGCTCCCGGAGCGACCCACCGCCCCGATGGCCGAGCCGACTGCCGGACCGCTGGCCGCACCCGGGCGCTCCGACCGGCCGGCGGACGAGCTCGTCGGCGGGTCCGCCGGCGATGTTCCCGCGACGGCCGGTGGCCCGGCGGTCGAGCCGGCGCCCGGGCGGCTCGCGGCGGCCGACCATCCCGGCCGGACGGCTCACCTCGCCGTGCCCACCGACGGCGGACACCCCGCCCCCGGGCAGGCCGTCCAGCCCTTCCACGGCCCGGGAACGGATGTCGGGCCGGCTCCGAAGCCCGCTGCGCACGTCCCCGCTCCCGCGTCCGCCGGGCAGGGGCTCGCGCCGGCCGAGCGGTGGCGGTTGTTGCTCGGGCGGCCGGGGGGCGGAGGCCTCGGGGGGCGTGCGGCCAGGCTCGCGACCGCGCTCGACGAGCTGTACGGCACCGGGCACGGGGAGGGGTCCGGGCCCGGGCTGGACGGTCGGGGCGGGGCGGGCGGCAACCGGGGCGGCCGTGAGGCCCCGTACCCGGGCGTGCGCGAGTGGTCCGAGGAGCTGACCGCGCTGTTCGGGCCGGGCATCCGCGAAGAGGTGCTCGCCGCCGCCGTGGGGCAGGGCCGGGCCGACGCGCTGGACGCGATCGACCCGGGTGCCGTCCGCCCCTCCGTCGACCTGCTCCGGACCGTGCTGGAGCACGCCGGTGGCCTGCCGGAGGCGCGGATCGCCGGGCTGCGTCCACTGGTGCGGCGCCTGGTGTCCGAGCTCACCCGGGAGCTGGCGACCAGGCTCCGACCGGCGCTCACCGGGATCAGCGTGCCGCGGCCGAGCCGGCGGCCCGGCGGCGGGCTCGACCTCCACCGGACGATCCGGGCGAACCTCGCCACCGCGCGCCCGGCCCGGCCGGGGGATCCGGAGGCGGGCACGGTGATCGTCCCGGAACGGCCGGTCTTCCGGACCAGGGCCCGACTGGCGGCCGACTGGCGGCTGATCCTGGTGGTGGACGTGTCCGGGTCGATGGAGGCGTCCACGGTCTGGGCGGCGCTGACCGCCTCGATCCTGGCCGGGGTGCCCTCGCTGAGCACCCACTTCGTCGCCTTCTCCACCGAGGTCGTCGACCTGACCGAGCGGGTGGAGGACCCGCTCGGCCTGCTCCTGGAGGTCCGGATCGGCGGCGGCACCCACATCGCCAGCGGGCTGAAGTACGCACGCGAGCTGGTGACCGTGCCGTCCCGGACGCTGGTCGCGGTGATCAGCGACTTCGAGGAGGGCGGACCGATCGGCGGGCTGCTGACGCAGACCCGCGCGCTGGTCGACTCCGGCTGTCACCTGCTCGGCTGCGCCGCGCTCGACGACACCGGGACGGCGCGTTACTCGAAGGCGGTCGCGAGCCAGCTGGTCGCGGCCGGAATGCCGGTGGCGGCGCTGAGCCCGCTCGAACTGGCCCGCTGGGTGGGGGAGAAGGTCCGATGACAGAGCAGCAGAGCGTGCCGTCCGGCGGGGCCTGGCCGGCCGTCCGGCCGGAGGTGGTCGCCGAAGTGGTGGCGGGGCTGTCGGCCCGCCTGCAGAAGCGGCTGGACGGCGCGGCCGCCAAGCTGGCGGAGCGCCCGGTGCGCCGGGACGGCGACGAGTGGCGGATCGAGGTGGACGAGGAGACCTCCCTCGTCCTGCACGCGCCGGGCGGGGTGGTCCGGGGGCAGGCCGATGTCCGCTGCGGCTGCCTGCTGGCGCCGGCCTGCGTGCACCGGGCGGCGGCGGTCACGGTCTGCCGGATCGCCGACGCGGACACCGAACCGGGCCCGGACACCGAACCGGAACCGGCCTCGGAGTCGGGCCCGGAGCCGGCCTCGGAGCCGGGCTCGGAGTCGGGCACCGAACCGGACCCGGTCGGCGGCACGCCCGGCGGCCCCCGCACCGCTCCCGATGCCGCTCCCGACGACGCCTCCGGCGGTTCGCTCACGGCGGCCGAGCAGGCCGCCGTCCACCACCTGCACCGCGCCGCCGCGGTCGTGCTGGCGGCCGGGGTGGGCGGAGCCGGCGCCGTGCTCCAGGCGGAGCTGCTGCGGGCGGCCCACCGGGCGCGGCTGAACGGGTTCCACCGGCCGGCCGCGGCAGCGGTAGCGGTGGTGAGCCGGCTCCGGGCCGCCCGCTCGGGCGAGCCGGACCACCGGCTCGCGCTCCTGGTCGCGGGCCTGCGCGAGCTGCTCGACCTGACCACGACCCTGACCACGACCCTGACCACGGCCTTGTCCCCGACCCTGCCCCCGACCGTGGCCACGGCCCTGACCCGTGCGCGAACCGCGGCCCCGGGTACGGGGCACGGCGATCTCGCCGCCCTGCGCGGCACCGCCCGTCAGGTCTACCGGGAGGCGGGCGGGCTGCGGTTGTACGGGCTGTTCGCCGAACCGGTCCTGACCGCCACCCACGCGGGCGTACTCACCTGGGCGGTGGATGCCACCGGCGTGCTGAGCACCGTCGCCGAGGTGATGCCGCACGCCGACCCGACGACGGCCGCCCCGCAGGCGGTCGGTGCGGGGAACCGGGCGGTCCGGTTGGGTGACGCCCTGCTCAGTCACCGCGAGTTCAGCCGGGCGGGGCTGGCCGTCCAGGGGGCGACGCGGTCCGCCAACGGTCGGCTCGGCGCGGGCAGTTCGGTTCGAGCGGTGCGGGCCGGGGGAGTGGCGTGGACGGCGGACCCGGTCGCCGGGCTCTGGACGGAGCCCCCGGCCGTCCAGGTGGAGCGGGCCCTGGCAGCGGCGGCGCTGCCGTACGAGGGCCGGCCGGCCGGGAGCGACCTGCTGTTCCTGGACGTCACGCTGCTCGGCGCCTCACCGTACGGGTCGGGCGGCGTGCCCGAGCTGCTGGCCGACTGCGGCGGGCTGGTGGTCGCGCTGCGCGCGGCGCACGACCACCCCGGGCTGGCGTTCCGGGGCAACCTGGCGCTGCTCGCCACCGCGCCGGGCCTGCGGCTGCGGGTGATCGGCCGGCTGGAGCGGGCCGAGCACCCGGAGCTGCGGCTGCTCGCGGTGGGTACGCCACCGGCCGGCCCCGAGCCGGGGGAGCCGGCCCTCGCGCTGCCCGCCGATCGGGCGGCGCGGGTCAATCTGGGCCTGGAGCGGTTGCAGACCGCTGATCTCACCCTCGGCGCCGCGTCCAGCACCTCCGCCCCCGTCGAGGTCCCGAGCAGTGCGGCCGGACCGGTCGGGCCCGCGGCTCCGGGCCATCTGCTGGCGCGCCGGGTGGAGCAGGCGGTGACCGGCGGGCGGCAGGGGCTCGCGCTCGGCGCCGGGGCGGCGGACACCGGCCGGTCGGCGCTGCGCACGGCCGGTCTGGCCACGGGGGCGGCCCTGCTCGACGCGCTCCGCGCGGCGGCGGCGGACCAGCCCCGCGACGTGTTCGGCAGGGTGGTGGCGGACGACCATGCCGCGTTCACCTCCGCCTGGCTGGCGGCGGCCTGCTACGGCGAGGAGTTGGCCTCGGCGCTCTGCGCGAGTGGCTGGCAAGGGCAGGATCCGGTCAAGGCCGGGTCATAAGAAAGTATTTGCACAGGCAGGTAAAGCGCGTCGAATGGCATACTGGGGGGCGGGAAGACGTTCGACCGGTCGTACTACCGTCGACCGGGTCCGGGCAAGTGACCGGCCGGTGGGTCGACCGGGCCACGGGTCCGGTCCGGGTTCGAGCCCGGGTTCGTGCACGAGCTCGGGCCGGGGTCCGGACCGGAACAGGGAAAGCGAAGGGCGAGCCATGGGTATCCACGACGATGCTGCCGAGATCCGCGCCTGCGGCTGGCGTACGCTCGCCGCTCTGCACGGCCTCATCGACGCCGCGCTGGAGAAGGCGCTCCAGAGCGAGCACCAGCTCTCGGTGGTCGAGTACACGGTGCTGGACGCGCTCTCGCGGCAGGACGGCTGGCACATGCGGATGCAGCAGCTGGCCCGGGCCGCGGCCCTGAGCAGCAGCGCGACCACGCGCCTGGTGACCCGCCTGGAGGACCGCGGCCTGCTCAGCCGTTTCCTCTGCGTGGACGATCGGCGCGGCATCTACACCGAGCTGACCCCACAGGGCCGCCAACTGCTCGAAGCCGCCCGGCCGGTGCACGACGCCACCCTGGAGGCGACGCTCGCCAAGGCCACCGACGCGCCGGAGCTGGCCCCGTTGGTGCGGGCCCTGGAGGAACTCAAGCTCACCCCGGCGGCGGCCACCGTCCCGGCCGCCGTCTGACCTCGACCGGTACGGCCGACGTCGGCGCCGAAGCCGGTACTGACACCGGCACCGGCACCGGCACCGGCGCGCGGCCGAGAACCCGACCCGGCCGCCGCTGGAGCGGTGGCCGGGTCGGGTCACACCTCGTCCGGCCTCTGTTGCGCGGGGCCGGTCTTGCGGACCCGCCGGGGGAGGACGGGCGGGACGCGGGGGTGCCCTTCGAGTCCGTGGTCCGACGGGACCTCCTGGACGCCCTCGTGCGTACGCGTGGCGGGGTCGGCCGGGTGGCTCTCCACCACGCCGTCCCACAGGGCGTCCCGAGGGTTCGCGTCCCGCGGTCCGGCGGACGCCTCCCCGGCTACCGCGCCGCCGTCCGAAGGGGCGCGGTCGGAAGGGGCGCCGTCCGAAGGCGCGTCGTTCGGGCGGGCCCCCTCCGGAGGAGCGCCCTCCGGAACACCGGCGTCCGCACCCCCGCCCGAGGCCGCGCCGAACGGGTTGTCGTCCTGCCAGGGCGACGAAGCCCGCGTCGGTGAGGCATGCGGCGCCGACGGCTGCCACGACGAGGCCCGGGGGACGACCACCGCGTCGGGCAGCCCGGGGATCGGCGAGCCGGCCGCCGGGGGAGCCGGGGGCGCGCCCGCGGTCAGCTCCTCCGGGGCCGCCGGCTCCTCGCCCGACCCGCCGTCCCCGTTCCCGCCGTCCCCGTTCCCGTCGTCCCCGCTCCGGTCGGCCTGCGCCACCACCGGCGGCCGGGTCACCCGGGCGCCGGGCGGCAGGCCGGCCACGGACGGGGTCTGTTCCATCCGCTCCAGCAGCGCCGACGGCAGCAGCACCACGGCCCGCGTCCCCCCGAAGGGGGAGGACCGCAGGGTGACCTGGATGTGGTGCCGGGAGGCCAGCCTGGCCACCACGAAGAGGCCGAGCCGCAGGTCGTCCCCGAGCGCGGAGACGTCCAGCTCGGGCGGGTCGGCCAGGTAGGCGTTGAGCTGCTCGTACTCGTCCCGGCACATCCCGAGACCGCGGTCCTCGACCTCGACGGCCAGCCCCCGGGGGACTTCCTGCGCGGAGACCTGCACCTTGGTGTAGGGCGGGGAGAAGGTGGTGCCGTTCTCGATCAGCTCGGCGATCAGATGGATGACGTCGGCGACGGCCTGGCCGCCGAGCGCGACGCGCGGGATGCCCTTCACGACCACCCGGGAGTAGTTCTCCGTCTCCGAGACGGCGCTGCGCAGCACGTTGACGACCGGGACGGCGTTGCGCCAGCGCCGGGCGGGCAGCGCGCCGCCGAGGATGACCAGGTTCTCGGCGTTGCGCCGCATCCGGGTGGCGAGGTGGTCGACCGCGAACAGCTCGCGCAGCAGCCCGGGGTCCTCGTGCTCGCGCTCCAGCGCGTCCAGCATGCTGATCTGGCGGTGGAGCAGGATCTGGGTGCGGCGGGCGATGTTGAGGAAGACCTTCTTGGTGCCCTCCCGCCCCTGGGCCTGGTGCACGATGGCGGTGAGCGCGGCGGTGCGGACGGCGGAGAGCCCCTCGGCGGTCTGGTGGAGTTCGTCGCCGAGGCGCCGGGCGGGGATCCAGGCGGGCGGTGGCGGCACGGATTCGCCGGCCCGGAGCCGGCCGACCACCTGGGGGATCTCGTGCCGGGCGATCGAGAGGGTGTCGGCCCGCAGGTCGCGCAGCCGGGCGGACACCGACCGGGCCAGCCGGATGCCGCGGGTCAGGCTCCAGAGCAGCACGACGGCGACGGCCGCGCTGACGACCGCCAGGGCGGTCCGGTGGCCGGTGCCGCGCAGCAGGGAGAGGGCGTAGCCCCAGGTGGCGGCGAGGCCGAGGCAGGGGACCAGCACGAGGGCGAGGAGAGAGCGGCGGAGCGAGCCGGACCGGCCGGCGCGGTGGCCCGGGCGCGGGGCCGATATGCCTGGCATCTGATTCCTTGGTGCAGGGCCAACGGCGGGTCTGCCCGTGTGCGGTCCGGCCGGGGTCTCGGAGCCGCCACGGCCGGCGGGCCCGGAGGGGGCCGGACGAGGTGGCGTGGTACCACCGTCCGAGCGGGTGCAGCACGGCCGCCGACTTCGGGCACGCTATCAGCCCCGGGAGGCCCTGTCGCAACATCAACTGACGATATGTAAGCGGATGGTGACGCGTCTTTACATCGGTCGATCGGCCGCTTTTCGGCGGATCTCCGCAGGTCAGCATGGTGGCCCTGGTCGTCGACGACTTCCCGGGAGCCTGAGGGGAGGTCTCCGGAAAGCCGTCAGGAACAGGTCAAGTACGGGAAGTCCGAGGTGGGCCGGAAGCCGGGCGTGGGCCGGTTCCGGGTGGCGCGGATGCCTCCGTGTGGGGGGTGGGGGCTTCAGCCGGCGAGCGGCATGTGCAGCAGGGCGGCGCCGGCCGGGCGGGCGGCCTCGGCCTCCAGTCGGGCCTCCCGCTGGGCCAGTTCGGTCCAGGCCCAGCTCGTGAGGTCGGACAGCTCCGCCGACCACTGCTTGCCGTACGTGCCCGAGGCCACCTGGCCGAGCCGCAGCCGCTGGACGTCGGAGGTGCCGGCGGGCGGGTAGATGTGGGTGGCGTCCCGCAGGTAGCGCTCGATGTGGAACTCGGCCTGCAGGCCCCGGGCGGCGTGGATCTCCATCGCGTTCCGCGCCGAGTCCAGCACGTACTCGGTGTTGATCAGCTTGGCGTTCATCAACTCGGCGTCGCAGGGCCGGCCGTGGTCCAGCTGGTGCGAGGCGTGGTAGGCGGCCAGCTTGGCGGTCATCAGGCGGGACTGCATCTCGCCCAGCTTGAGCGCTATGTTCGGCAGCTGGGAGAGCGGCTTCCCGTAGAGCACCCGCCCCTCGGCGAACCGCACGGTGTCCTCCACGATCGCCCGGTGGATTCCGAGTGCGACGGCGGCCAGGTTCAGCCGTCCGTACAGGGTCGAGGAGGAGTAGGCGATGTCCAGGCCCTGGCTCTCCTCGCCCAGCCGGTTGGCGGCGGGGACGCGGCAGTCCTCGAAGACGATCTCGCCGAAGCTGAAGCCGTGCAGGCCGCTCTGCGAGCCGGGGCTGCCGGTGCGAAAGCCCGGGCGGTCGCTCTCCACCAGGAAGGCGGAGAGGCCCCGGCTGCCCTCGCCGGTGCGGAGCACCACGCCGTGTACGTCGCCGATGTGGGAGTTGCCGACGAACCACTTGCGGCCGTTGAGGACGTACTCGTCCCCCTCGCGCCGCGCGGTGCCGGTCATGCCGAGCACGTGGCCGCCCGATTCGGGTTCGGTGACGGCGATCGTCGGCAGCACCTCGCCGGAGGCGAACCGCGGCAGCCAGTAGCGGCGCTGGGTGTCGGAGCCGAAGTGGATCACCTTGGCGACGCCGAGCTGCGAGGCCTGCGCCATCGCGCCCATCGCGCCGCTGACCCGGGCCAGCTCCTCGACGATGACCGTCTTGGCGAGGTGGCCGAGACCGAGCCCGCCGAAGGTCCGCGGAATGGTCGCGCCGATCCAGCCGCGCTGGGCGATCTCGCGGGAGAGTTCGACCTCGACCGTCCGGTCGGCCTCCATTCTGGCCACCTGCGGGCGCACCTCCTTCTCCGCGAACTCACGTACCTCCGCGCGGAGGCTCTCGTGCCGTTCGTCGGTGAAGTAGTCCATCGCCATGCTGGGTCCTCTCGATTCCGGGGTGGTGGTGCCTCCGTCCGTGCAGCCGAACCGCTCCGGCCGCCCAAGGGTGGGGGTGATGAGGTGGCGGCCGGTTGCCCTGGTGCAGCCGGTACGCGCGGATGTGCGGGGCGGGATCCTGGCGGAAACCCGTCCCTGTTTTCGGCAGGGCTCATTGTCGTATGGCGATCCGGCCCTCTCCATAGTCGATCTTGGAATGGCGCGAAACGGATCGCCCGAAGTCGGAGGAGGATTGAAAGCCGCCGCGGCGGGGGAATGATCATTCCCGCTTTTCGGCCCTGCTGGAGGGTCGTCCACGTGCGGGTTTGACCGCCCGTCAGTCGTGGGAGTCGGGTGGGCCGAGAGCGTCCATCGCGCCGATGGTCTGATTACATGTGCGCCATGACTGATGTGATGAGCACTCAAGGCCAGTTCCCGGGTGCCGCCGGCGAGTCCGAGCGGACCCGCCGGCTGCGCATCCTGGGTCTCAACGAACCCACCGTGGACGAGGCCTTCGACCGCTTCGCCCACCTGGCCGCCAGCCTCACCCGCGCCCCCATCGCCATGGTCAACTTCATCAACGACGAGCGGCAGATGTTCCGGGGGCTCTTCATTCCGCCAAACTCCGCCGCCCCGGGCGACACCGGCTGCTCCTGGGCCGACCGGGGGATCGTCTTCGACCTCCCGAGCCGGGAGATGCCGCTGAGCCACGGTTTCTGCCCGCACGTGGTCGCCCAGCGCTCCCCGCTGGCGCTCGACGACGTCCTCGCCTACCCCCGGTTCGCCGGGAACCCGGTCGTCGACGAGCTGGGGGTGCGCGCCTACCTCGGCGCCCCGCTGGTCGACGACACCGACACCGTCATCGGCACCGTCTGCGTCCTCGACCGTGAACCCCGCCAGTGGGGGCGCGAGCGGCTGCGCGACATCCAGCACCTCGCCGAGGCGCTGCTCTCCGAGATCCGGCTGCGCGACAACCTGATCGCCCAGCAGCAGGAGATGTTCGCCGCCTTCGACGGTTCGCCTTTCCCCATCATGCTGACCCGCGGGCCCGAGCAGGAGCTCCGCTACGTCAACCCCGGGCACGCCGAGGCCTTCGGTGCGCCGGTGGCCCACGGCTCGATCGGGCAGGCCTACCCGCAGCTGGCTGCCGCGGGGCTGGAGCAGACGGTGGCCGAGGCGTACCACACCGGTCGGACCGCCGTCCTGAACGACGTCCGTTTCCAGTCCACGCGGCCGGACGCCCAGCGGATCCACCAGATCTTCAGCTTCACCTGCACCCCGCAGCGGGCCGCGCGGACCGGCCAGGTGAACGGCGTGCTCGTGGTCGGCATGGACGTCACCGCACAGTCCCGCACCGAGGAGGAGTTGGGCACGCTGGCCGCGCTGCTGGTCGACCGGCTCCAGCAGAGCGGTGGTGGCGCCACCGGTCGGCCGGGCATCGGCGGCGGGGAGACCGGGCTGGTCCTCCCGGGCTGACCCCGGACGCCACCCCACCCGTCCCCCACCGCGATGAACACAGCCCCTGCCACGACCCCCGCCACGACCACGACCACGACTTACGCCGCCGGCACCACCACCACCGGTGCCGCCGACACGACCGCCGCCGTCGCAGCCGCCGGACCGGTTACCGCCGCCGGCCCGACCACGACCGGCGCCACGTCCCGGACCGGCGCCACGTCCAGGACGGACCCCGTACCCACCGGCCCCGCCACCGTGCCGGGGCGCCTCTCACCCCCGAGGAGAGGCGCCCCACCACGGTGACCGCCGGGAGCCCGCCGCCGTAGTCGCGGCCACAGCCCCGCCGAAGCGCGTCGCGGGGAGCCCGCCGCCGTAGTCGGCCCCCGCCGTCCGCCGCCGCACCGCCGCACCGCCGTCCGCCGCCGCGCTGCCGCCGCTCGTTGCGAGCCGCCCGGCCGCCGCGCGGGTGAACCGGACGCCCCGTCCCCCGGACGGGCGCCCGCGGCACGGCCACCGATGGTAGGCATGGGCCGCATGGAGTGGTTCGCCGACTGGTTCGCCGCACCCGAGTACGGGCCGAGCCGGGTCCTCGTGCAACGGCTGCTGGCCGCCGTCTACCTGACCGGATTCGTGGCCGCCGCCGCGCAGTTCCGAGCCCTGATCGGCGCCGAGGGCATGCTTCCGGTGCCCGCCTTCACCGCCCGGGTACCGTTCCGCCGCGCGCCGAGCCTCTTCCACCTCCACTACAGCGACCGCTTCTTCGCCGCCGTCGCCGGTACGGGCGCCGTGCTCTCGGCGGGCCTGGTCGCCGGACTGGGCGACGCCGTCCCGCTCTGGGGGTCGATGCTGCTGTGGGCGGTGCTCTGGCTGCTCTACCTGTCGATCGTCAACGTCGGCCAGACTTGGTACTCCTTCGGCTGGGAGTCCCTGCTGCTGGAGGCCGGCTTCCTCGCCGTCTTCCTGGGCAACCAGGACGTCGCCCCGCCGCTCCCGGTGCTCTGGCTGCTGCGCTGGCTGGCGTTCCGGGTCGAGTTCGGTGCCGGGCTGATCAAACTGCGCGGCGACAGCTGCTGGCGCGACCTGACCTGTCTGCGCTACCACCACGAGACCCAGCCGATGCCGGGACCGCTCAGCTGGTTCTTCCACCACCTGCCCGGGCCGCTGCACCGGGCCGAGGTCGCCGCCAACCACGTCACCCAGCTCCTGGTACCGGTCGGCCTGCTCCTCCCGCAGCCGGTCGCCGGCTACGCGGCCGTGATCGTCGTGGTGACCCAGCTCTGGCTGGTGGCCTCGGGCAACTTCGCCTGGCTGAACTGGCTCACCATCACCCTCGCCCTCGCCGCCGTGGACCCCGCCCGCTTCGGGCTGTCCTTCCGGACTCGCTCCTACGGCGGTACCCCCGGCTGGTTCGAGGGCCTCGTGATCGCGCTGACCGTCGCCGTCGCGGTGCTCAGCTACTGGCCGGTCCGGAACATGGTCTCCCGTGAACAGGTGATGAACCGATCCTTCAACCGGCTTCATCTGGTCAACACCTACGGCGCCTTCGGCAGCGTCAACCGGATCCGCCTGGAGGTGGTGGTCGAGGGCACCGACGAGGCCACCGTCACCGGGCGGACGGTCTGGCGCGAGTACGGCTTCAAGGGCAAGCCCGGCGACGTGCGCCGCCTGCCGCGCCAGTACGCCCCCTACCATCTGCGGCTGGACTGGCTGATGTGGTTCGCCGCCATCTCGCCCGCGTACGCCCGGCCCTGGTTCCTGCCGTTCGTCGCCCGATTGCTGACGAACGACCCGGCCACGCTGCGGCTCCTGCGTCACAATCCGTTCCCGGACGCCCCGCCGACCCACGTCCGGGCGACGCTCCACCGCTACCGCTTCACCGACTGGCACGAACTGCGGTCCACCGGCGCGTGGTGGCACCGCACCGCGCTGCACGAGTACCTCGCGCCGGTCAGCCTTGACACCCTCACTCGTTCCGGTCACCGGCCGCCGCTCGGCCGCCGGAGCCGTTCGGTACCCCTGGACGGTCTGCGACGGCGGTCCGGCCACCCGCCCGGCCCCGCACCGCACCACCCGCCCGGCCCTCCCGAGTAGCGGCCGGGCGGGCGGTGTGGCACGCCACACCGGCCCGTCGGACGGTGGGTGCGTGCAAGGCTCGAACGGGCACCCGTATTCTTGGCCTCCACAACCGGCGGCCCGAACGCGCGCCCCCAGCCCCTCCCGCCGGGGCCTCCGTGCGCACCCGGTCCGTCGCCCCCTCGCCGCCCGCCCCGCCGCAGTCGCCCAGAACCGGACCTCACATGACAGTGCTTCACTCGCGCAACGCCGACGCCGCAGACGCCAAGGCCGCCGCAGACGCCAAGGACGCCACGGACCCGGATCAGAACCGCGGCCAGGCGGCCACGGTGGAGACCGGCCTCCGGGACGAGCTCGGCCGCTACGCCGAGCTCGGTGCCTTCACCCTCACCGCCGGGACCCACGCGTGGTACGCCGCCGTCGACACCGTCGCGACCCCCGAGGACGCCCGCGCCGCCTCCACCGCCCTCGCCGAACTCCGTGGCAGCGAACTCCAGCAGACCTGGGAGGCCGTCACCGCCCTGGCCGCCGACGCCAGGATCGAGGTGCCCGGCAGCGTCGCCGTCGCGGCGCTGTTCGCCGAGACGCTCCAGCGTGTCCACCAGACCTCCGCGACCCTGATCGGCGCCGCGTACGACGCCGACCTGGACGCGCTCGTCGCCGCCACGGCCGACCGCGCCTGGCGTCGCGAGAACGGCGTCAAGCTGTCGTTCCTGCGCGTGCGCGGGCTGCGCAAGCAGGCCGCCGCGCTGGTCGCCGGCGGCCGCAAGGTCCGCCCCGAGGAGCTGCACGAGGCGCTCGCCTCGGCCAAGATCGAACGTCGGGCCTGGGCCGTCCTCGCCCCCTCGGGCGCACTGCCCGTCCCGCCGGCCGACGGCCCGCTGGCGGAGCGGACCGCGGCGGCCTTCGAAGCGATCGGCACCGCGCTGCGCGACCTGGGCCGGCTGCTGCCCGAGCACGACCTGGAAGCACAGCCGTTCCCCGAGCTCATCGACCTGGTGGAGCGTCTGGCGGCGGACGAGGGCACGCTCTACCGCCTCCCCACCATCCGCTCCCTGCGGACCTCGCTCGAAGAGGCCGGTCTCGCCGACCTGCTGGCCGAGCTCGCCGCCGCCGGCGCCGACCGCCGCGCTGCCGAGGCCGCCTACGGCGCCCGCCAGGCCCTGGCCGGGGGTCAGCGCGACGGCCTGACGGCGACGGAGGCGACACCCGTCGAGGAGATCGCCGCCGAGGAGCCGGTCGCGGAGGAGCCGGTCGAGGAGGCGGGCGCCGCCGAGGCGCTCGTTGAGGAGACGGTCGTCGAAGAGGCGGTTGTCGAAGAGGCGGCTGTCGAGACCGAGACCGAGACCGAGGCCGAGCCGGTGGCGGCCGACAGCTCGACAGAGGCGGAGGCCGAGCAGGTCGTGGCCGAGCCGGTGACCGGAGCGGACGAGCCCACGGCCGAGGAGCCCGTCGAGGCCCGGCCGCTCGTCGTCTCGCTCCCGGCGCCCTCGCCCGCGGCGGACGACCTGGTGGACGTGGCTCCGGCTGTCCCGGCGCAGGCCGAGGCCGAGCCGGAGGTCGTGGAGCCCGAGGCCGAGGTTGTGCCCGCGGTTGAGGCCGAGGCCGAGGCCGTTGCGCCGGAGGTCGTCGAGCCCGAGGCGGCTCCGGCCGAGTCCGTAGCCGAGGCTGCGCAGGTCGTCGAGGTCGTCGAGGTCGTCGAGGTTGCCGAGGTCGTCGAGCCGACTGCCGACGTCGAGCCGGAGGTCACCGAGTCGACTGCCGAGGTTGCCGAGGTCGTCGAGGTCGTCGAGCCGACTGCCGAGGTCGAGCCGGAGGTCACCGAGCCGGTCGCCGAGGTCGTCGAGGTCGTCGAGGTTGCCGAGGTCGTCGAGCCGACTGCCGAGGTCGAGCCGGAGGTCACCGAGCCGGTCGCCGAGGTCGTCGAGGTCGTCGAGGTCGTCGAGGTTGCCGAGGTCGTCGAGCCGACTGCCGAGGTCGAGCCGGAGGTCACCGAGCCGGTCGCCGAGGTCGCCGAGGTCGAGGAGCCCGAGACCGAAGCGGTGCCGGTTGCCGAGGTCACCGAGGTCGGGTTCGCCGAGGCGGAGCCGGCCGTCAAGCCCGAGCCCGCCCCCAGGACCCCCAAGGCCCCCAAGGCCCCCAAGGCCGCCCCCGCCGCCGGGCCCGGGAAGCCGGACTTCACGCCGGGGCGTCCGGTGACCGCCTACTCGGCCGACGAGCTGCTCGCCGTCGTGCGCTGGGTGGACGGTGACGGTGTCGCCCGCAGCGACGAGGAGCTGCTGCGGGCGGCGATGAAGGAGCTGGGCTTCGGCCGCCTCGGCCCGCGCATCAAGGAGGCGCTGGGCGCCGCCGTGACGGCCGCGCGCGGCTGACCCGAAGCGACGCCGAAGGGCCCGGTGCGGGAGGTACGCCTCCCGCACCGGGCCCTTCGCCGTGGTCAGCTCCGTGGTCAGCCGGCCTTGTTCCAGGGGGCGCCGGCCATCAGCGCCTTGACGTTGGCGACGTAGCCCGGGTTCGGGATGGCCACGCTCCCGCCGGTCGCGCCCGTGACGGGGTCGGTGACGGTGTTGTAGTGCACGTTGCCCGCGCCCGCGTTGTAGGCGGCGATCACCAGGTCGAGCAGCGGTGTCCGGCCGGTGGCCGGGTCGGGGGAGAGGTCGTACTTCCCGCCGAAGGAGGAGTCGCCGTAGTAGGCGACCAGCCAGTCGAGCAGCTGCGTGCCGAGCTGGACGTTGCCGGCCAGCGTCTTCGGGTCGGAGGTGGTGCCGAACTTGCTGTTCATCCAGCTGACGGTGGCGGGCATGATCTGCATGGTGCCGATGCCGCCGTCGCAGGCGAGGATGCCGGACTGCCAGCCGCTCTCCTGCCAGGCGATCGCCTTGACCAGGTTGACCGGCAGCGCCGGGAGCCGGTCCGTGCCGCCGTTGCTGAGGAACAGCGTCCGGGACTGCCCGGCGGCCGAGCCGAGCGCCGCCGCGACGGCCTCCTTCGGCTCGTCGGGCTGGGGCTTGGTCGGGGTGCAGCCGCTCTGCAGCGGCGGGACGTGCGGGGTGGCGGGCGCGGGCGGCGGCGGGGGCGCGACCGGGCCGGGCTTCGCGGTCGGTGCGGGCGCCGCGGCGACGGCTGCCGGGGCCGGGGCCGCCTGGGCCGCCGGGGGCGCGCTGGTGGCCTTGGCGGCCGGGTCCGCGGGCTTGGTGGTGCCGGGCCTGGCCGTGCTCGCCGACGCGGTCGGGCTCGGCTTGGCCGACTTGCCCGCCGTCGCGCTCGGCGAGGCGCTGGGGCCGGGCGAGGTGCTCGTGCCGGGCGAAGGGCTCGCCGTCGCCGGGGCGTCGGCCGTCGGGGTCCCGGAGGGCGAGACCCCGGCGGTGGCGGCCACCGCCGGGCCCGCCGCGGCGTCGGTGCTGCCGTCCGCCTTCTTGCTGCCGCAGCCCGTCAGCAGCGCCGTCGACACGGCCGCCGCCGACACGAGAACCAGCGCCTGCCGTGAAGCACGCACCTTCATGGATTTCCGCCCCCCGTCTTCGCCGGCCGTCCCGGCGAGAGGCGGTCATCCTATGACGGTGTGATCGTCCTACCGACGCGGGCCCCGGAGCGACGTTCGGTACACGGCTCCGGCGTCCCGGCGGCCGCGTGGCGGTCCGGCTCGGGGTGGCCCGGTCAGTCCGGCGCCGCTCCCGGCCGGGCGCGGGCCAGCTGCGCGGCGAGTACCCGGGGCGCCTGCGCCAACGACGGTCCGTACCAGGTCAGATGGCGTCCGCTGAGCAGGGCCGCCGGGATGCCGGGGAACGCCTCGGGGCCGTCCTCGTCGGTGAAGCGGTACGGCTCGTCCGGGAGGACGACCACCTCGGGCCCGCTCGCGAGGAGTTCGGGCAGGGGGACGGCGGGGTAGCGGTCCGGGTGGCCGGCGTGGAGCGTCACTTGGACGCCGAGGCGCCGGAGCAGGTCGCCGGCGAAGGTGTCGCGGCCGAGCACCATCCAGGGGCGACGCCAGACCGGGACGACGGCCCGCCGGAGCACCGGTCCGGGCGGGGCGACGTCCGCCCAGGCGGCCTCGGCGGCGTCCAGCCAGGCGGGGCGGGGGAGTCCGCAGCCGAGGGTGAGCAGGCGGTGGAGGGAGTCGAAGGCCTGCTCCAGGGTGCGGATGTCGGTGACCCAGACGGCCAGGCCGGCGGCGCGCAGCGCGTCGAGGTCGGGGCGGCGGTTCTCCTCGTCGTTGGCGAGGACGAGGTCCGGCGCGAGGGCCGCGATCCGGCGGACGTCGGGGTTCTTGGTGCCGCCGATCCTGGCCGCGGCGAGGTCGGCGGGGTGGCTGCACCAGTCGGTGGCGCCGACCAGCAGGCCGGGAGCGGTGGCGGCGACGGCCTCGGTCAGCGAGGGGACCAGCGACACGATCCGCCGGACCGGGCCGGGCCCGGACGGCACCCGCAGCCCGAGGTCGTCCACCCGGACCGGCGGCCCGCCGACGGTCACCCCGCCGGGCCCGCCCGGCCGGGACCCCGCTCGCGCACCGGACCCTGACGGCGGGTCGGACGGCGGCCCGGGAGGCTCGGGCGGCTCGGGCGGCTGGGCGAGGTGGGAGGCCATGCGGCAAACCCTAGGCCGAACGGGCCCGTCCGGCGGGGGAAAGTCGTGGGAACCGGGCGGGTGCGGCGGCCGACTACCTGGTCCGGGCTCCCAGGAAGGGCCCGAGCACGATCATTGACCAGGAGAGTTCCATGCGCCCTCGCGTGTTCTGCGGCATCGCGGCCGCCATCGCCCTGTTCGCCACGGCCTGCGGGAGCGGCGGTGGGGGGAGCAGCGCCGGCGGTGACGGGGCCGGTGGGGCGGGGCAGTCCGCCGCTTCCGGGTTCCCGGTGAGGGTGGCGAACTGCCAGGGCAAGGAGACCACCGTCCAGCAGGCCCCGAAGCGGATCGTCACCAGCAACGCCGCCGCCCTGGAGATGCTGCTCCAGCTCGGCGCGGGCGACCGGGTCGTCGGCACCGGGTTCCCGCCGGGCAAGGGCAGCCTGCCGGCGGCGCTGGCCGAGCAGGGCGCGAGGGTGCCCGTCCTGGGCGCCAAGGTGATCGCCAAGGAGAAGCTGCTCGGCTCGGGGGCCGACCTCTACGTGGACACCTTCGGCTCGATGCCGATGATGGGCGGGGCGGGCGCGGTGCCGAGCGAGCAGGAGTTCGCGGCCGCGGGGATCCAGCACGTCATGCTGCTCTCCACCGCCTGCGCCGGCACGCCGAAGGCCGCCCCCGCGCCGCGCACCGACCTCTCCCAGGTGGAGGAGGACATCCGCCGGCTCGGCGCGGTGACCGGTACGGCGGCCAGGGCCGAGGAACTGGTCACCGGGATGGAGCGGCAGATCGCCGAGGTCCGCACCGCGACCGCCGCGGTGCCCGCCGACCAGCGGCCGAGCTACTTCCTGTTCGACTTCGACGCCGGGACCAAGCAGCCGATATCGGTCTGCGGCCGGCAGGTCGCCAACGCGGTCATCACCCTGGCGGGCGCCCGCAACGTGTTCGCCGACTGCGACGCCGACTTCAAGCCGGCGTCCTGGGAGGACGTGGTCGCCAAGAACCCGGACTGGATCCAGCTCGCCGTGCGCAACCGGGGCACCGAGGAGGAGAACCGCAAGGCGTTCGAGGACGCCGAGGCCTTCCTGCGCGGCTTCCCCGCGACCCAGGGCCTGAAGGCCGTCCAGGAGGGCCACTTCCTGCGGATCGGCTCCGAGGTCACCACCATCGCCGGGGTGCGCAACGCCGACACGGTGCGGCAAATAGCCGCCGCCGTGTACCCGGCGCTCGTCGAGAAGGGCCGGTAGGCCGGTGGCATCGGCCGCCGTCACCGCCAGGCGGAGCCGGACGGGGACGCTGCGCGCCGGGCCGCTGGCCGTCGTGCTCGCCCTCGCCCTGGTCGCCGCGCTGACCGCCGCCGTCTCGCTCGGCTCGGTGGACATCGCCCCGGGCGAGGTCTGGTCGGTGGTCGCCCACCGGCTCACCGGCCGCGCTCCCGACCCCGGCACCCGGGACCTCATCGTCTGGCAACTGCGCGTCCCGCGCGCCCTGCTGGCGGCGATGGTCGGGGCCGGGCTCGGCCTGGTCGGCACCGCCGTCCAGGCACTGGTCCGCAACCCGCTCGCCGACCCCTACCTGCTCGGGATCTCCTCGGGGGCGTCGCTCGGCGCGGTCGCGGTGATCGTCCTCGGCGGCGGCCTCGGCCTGGAGCTGGCCTTCGGCAGCGCGATCGGGCTGACCATCTCGCTGGCCGCCTTCCTCGGCGCGCTGGCGGCGTTCTCCCTGGTCTGGCTGCTGGCCCGGCGCGGCGGCGGGTTCTCGCCGCTGCGGCTCGTGCTGGCCGGCATCGGCATCGGCCAGTTCCTCGCCGGCTTCACCAGCTACCTCGTCCTGCAGACCAGCGACGAACAGCAGACCAGGGGCGTGCTGTTCTGGCTGATGGGCAGCCTCAGCGGCGCGGTCTGGGGTCAACTGGCCGTCCCGGCCGTCGCCGTGGCCCTCGGGCTGGCGCTGCTCCAGGCCCGCGCGCGGAGCCTGAACGCGCTGCTGATGGGCGACGAGACGGCGGCCGGGCTCGGGGTGGACGTCACCCGGCTGCGCCGCGAGATCTTCGTCGTCACCAGCGTCCTGACCGGGGTGCTGGTCGCCGTCTCGGGCGCGATCGGCTTCGTCGGGCTGATGGTGCCGCACGTCTGCCGGCTGCTGGTCGGCGGCGACCACCGCCGGCTGCTGCCGCTGTCCGCGCTCACCGGGGCGGTGCTGCTGGTGGTGGTCGACACCCTCGCCCGGACCGCCCTGGACACCCAGGAGCTGCCCATCGGGGTGGTCACCGCGCTGCTCGGCGCGCCCACCCTGCTCTTCCTGCTGGACCGACGACTGGAGCGGAATTGAGGATCGCGGTCGAGGATCTGAGTGTCACCCTGTCCGGACGGACGGTGGTGGCGGGCGTCCACCTGGTCGCCGAGGAGGGGGAGATCGCCGGGCTGGTCGGTCCGAACGGCAGCGGCAAGTCCAGCCTGCTGCGCACCGTCTACCGGCATCTGCGGCCGAGTGCCGGGCGGGTTCTGCTGGCCGGCCGGGAGCTGGCCGGGCTGACCGCCGCGCAGTCCGCGCGGCACATCGCCGCGCTGCCCCAGGAGCGCGGCGGGGACTTCGAGTTGACCGTCCGCGAGGTGGTGGCGATGGGCCGCACCCCGTACAAGCGGGCCTTCGCGGCGGACGACGCGGAGGACCACCGGCTGGTCGCGGACGCCCTGGAGCGGGTCGAGATGGCCGGCGCGGCGGACCGCCGGTTCGCCCAGCTGTCCGGCGGTGAACGCCAGCGCGTACTGCTGGCCAGGGCGCTGGCCCAGCAGCCGGACGTCCTGGTGCTGGACGAGCCGACCAACCACCTGGACGTCCGGCACCAGGTCGAGCTGCTCGGGCTGCTGCGCGAACAGCGCCGCACCACGCTGATCGCGCTGCACGACCTCAACGCGGCGGCCTCGGTCTGCGACCGCCTGCACGTTCTGCACGAGGGCGCCCTGGTGGCGTCCGGGCCGCCGCGCGAGGTGCTGACCGCCGAGCTGTTGGCCAAGGTCTTCGGGGTGCGGGCGGCGGTGGTCGAACACCCGCTCACGGGTGATCCGTTGATCGCGTTCGACCACCGCACGCCCGCCTCGATGGCGGGATCGCCGAAGCGTCAGGAGGTCTCGTAGTGGCTCGGGCGGCCGTCGCGCTCCACCAGCCGGCCGATCTGACCGGCCTCCGCACTGCGTAGCAACTCCCAGCGCCCGTCGGGGCGGTGGAGCACCGCGGAGTGCCACGGCGTCATCCAGACGTCGGCGGCCTCCAGCAGCCGGATGCCGAACTTCGCCACGCCGACCCGCTGGGGGTGGATGGAGAGCCGGAAGGACCGGGGGTGCTGCTCGGCGATCAGGTCGCCCCAGGCGCGGCTGCGCTGGATGACGCCGTACGCGCGCTGCCGGCAGTCGCGCTGCAGGGCGGACCTGGTGCCGGTGAAGCCGGCGGTGTCCTCGGTGAGGAACCGGGTGATGCCGCGGTAGAGGTGCAGGGTCTCCTCGTCGGTGAGCACCTGCTCGCGCAACTCCTCCTTGCTGGGCGCGTACTGGGCGTGCACCCGGGCCCGCTTCTCGTCGAACGGCAGGTCGCCGAGGACGGCCCGCAGGTCGAAGGTGGCGAGGTGGCTCAGGCCCTCCCGCGCGATCATCGCGGAGAGCGCGTCGGAGTACTCGTCGATGTGGTCGTCGGGGACGTGGATGAGGTCGCCGAAGATGTGGCCGTCGGAGCAGATGAGGATCTGTGCGCCGGGCTCGTAGAGCGTGCCGATCTCCTCGCAGAGCCGGTCGAGGAAGGTGAGCGAGAGGCGTTCGCCCTCGTCGGGCAGGTGGCCGAGGACCTTGGCGGAGTTGGGCGACTTGCAGGGGAAGCCGGGCAGGGTGAACACGATCGGGTCACCGGCGGCGACGAAGTCGGCCAACTGCTCCAGCTGGAGCGGGAAGTCGGCGGTCGTGGCGTCGACTTCGGGGTCGGAGGCCCGGCGGTGCGGGAGCAGCAGCTCCAGGATCGCGGCGCAGATCCGCGGCACGGACTCCGGCGCCGGGGCGCCGGGGCGGCGGGCGGCGCCGGGCGGGGCGGCGCCCGGCCGGGGCTCGGCGGTTCGGTGGTCGGTGGGCCCGTGTTCGGCGGGTCGGGCGGTGGTACCGGCCGCGGTGGTGGCCGGGGAACGGGTGTCGGTCGGGGAGTCGGTCGCGACGCCGGTAGGTGGCATGGTGGTCCTCCACGGGACGAACGGTGTGCGGGCTTCGGGGCAGGCGGGAGCCACGCCCGGCGGTGGCCGCCGGGACGACGGGAGGGAGCGTGGGGGGCTTCGGGGCGGTCAGACCCGCCGGTCGTAGGCGACCGGGAGGCGGTTCACGCCCCGGGCGAGCACGGCGGGCACCCAGGTGAGCGCGTCGATGCCCGCGCCGTCCTCGGTGGACGGCCGCAGTCCGGGCAGCCGGGTGAGCAGGGTGGCGAGGGCGATCTGGAGTTCGAGCCGGGCCAGGGCCGCGCCGGGGCAGTAGTGGATGCCGTGGCCGAAGGCCAGGTGGGCGTTGGGGGTGCGGTCGAAGTCGAGGACGTCGGCCTCGGGGAACTGCTCGTCGTCGCGGTTGGCGGCGCAGAGCGAGACGATCACGGAGTCGCCGGCGGGGACGGTCGTGCCGTACAGGTCGCTGTCCTCGGCGAAGAAGCGCCAGGTGGTGAGCTCGAACGCGGCGTCGTGACGCAGCAGTTCCTCCACCGCGCGGGTGAGCAGGCCCGGGTCGGCGGCGATACCGTCGCGCAGCCGGGCGAGCTGCTCGGGGTGGCGCAGCAGGGTGATCAGCATGGTGGTGATCTGGTTGGTGACGGGCTCCTGGCCGGCCACCAGCAGCTGGAACACGATCGAGTCGCGCTCCTCGGGGGTCAACTCGCCCGCGTCGCAGGCGGCGACGAGCCGGCCGAGCAGGTCCGTGTCGGGCCCGGCGGGGTCGTGGTGGGCGCGCTTGTGGGCCACCACGTCGGCGATGTACCCCTGGAGGCCGCGCAGCCGGCCCTCGTAGGCCGGCCGGCCCGGGTCCTGCGGGCCGACCGGCTGGACGACCTTGCCCCAGTCCCGGTCGAAGCGGGCGGCCAACTCCTGGGGGAGTCCGATGACTTCGGCGAGCACCCGGAAGGGGTAGTGGGCCGCGAAGCCGGCCACCAGGTCGGCGCCGCCGGTCCCGGGCAGCTCGTCGACCAGGGCGTCGGCGAGCTCCTGGACGCGCGGCCGCAGGGACTCCACCCGGCGCGGCGCGAAGGCGTCCAGGACGAGCCGGCGCATCTGCGTGTGCTTCGGCGGGTCCTGGTGCAGCAGGTGGACCTGGAGCTGGGAGTGCTGCGGCTCGGGCATGATCGAGGCGAGCCGGCGCCAGCCCTCGTTGCCCAGGGCGTGGTTCTTGCCGAGCCGCGGGTCGTTGAGGGTCTCGTGGGCGGCCCGGTAGCCGGTCACCAGCCAGGCGGCGATCCCGCTGGGGAACCGGACCCGGTGGACCGGCCCGGCCTCCCGCATCCGCCGGTAGAGCGGATAGGGGTCGCTCTTGTACGCGGGCCCGTACAGCGGTACCGGGTCCGGGAGTTCGTCGTAACCGAACGGGCAGCGCGGGGTGTCCGCCGGGCTGCCGGCGGTCGGGTCGTGGACGGTGTCGGTCATGCGGGGTCCTCCGGTCGGGATCGGTGGTGCGCGCGAGGGCGCTTCGTCAGGCTCTGGAGCGCGTCGTGCTGTCGGCGCCGCTCGCCCCGTCGGTGCTCCCGGCCTGCTCGGGGAGCGGGGGGAGCGCGGCGCGGGCGGCGCGGTGGGCGCGGTGGTGCAGGGCGAGGAGGGCCACGGCCGTGGCGGCGGCCAGCGTGGCGAGGACGAGTCCGGCGCGGCCGGCCGTGGGGCCGCTGCCGCCGACCAGGGCGGCGGAGGTGCCGAGGGCCGGGCCGAGGGCGAACCCGAGGCTGCGGGAGAGCTGGACGACGGAGCCGGCGGTGGCCAGTTGCCCGGTGCGGGCGGCGCTCATCACCAGGGCCTGCACGGGGCCGCCGTTGAGGCCCATGCCGGCCCCGGCGAGCGCGAGCCGCCAGGAGATGTCGGCCGGCGTCCAACCGGAGTCCAGCGGGACGAGCAGCAGCAGACCGGTGGCGGTGACGACGGCGCCGGTCAGCGCCGTGGGCCGGGCGCCCCAGCGGTCGGCCAGCCGCCCGCCGAAGCGGCCGGCGAGCACCATGCCCAGCGGGAACGCCAGCATGGTCAGGGCGGTGGTGGTGGCGCTGATCCCGTCGTCCCGGCGCAGGTGCTGGGCGAGCAGGTAGTGGGTGGCGGCGAAGCCGGCGGCCAGGGCCAGCACCGAGCCGTTCACGCCCGCGGTGCCGGAGGCGCGCAGTACGGCGGTGACCGGCCGCCCGCCGGGCCGGCGCAGCCAGAGCGCCACCAGCGGGGCGGCGGGCAGGGCGAGCAGCAGCAGGCCGGGCCGGTCGGGGGCGAGGGTGAGCCCGAGCATGACGGCGGCCACGGCCGAGCCGATCAGCGCGGCGTCGCCGAGGGAGCCCCGGTCGGGCAGGCGCAGCCGGCCGCCCCGCGGGGCGTGCCGGTAGGCGATCGCCAGGGCGACCAGACAGACCGGCAGCTTGACCAGGAAGATGGCCCGCCAGCCGACGTGGTCGAGCAGCAGGCCGCCGAGCACCGGCCCGGTGACGGCGCCGAGCGGGCCGAGGGTGGCGGGGACGCTCATCGCCCGGCCGCGCAGCTGGGGCCGGACGGCGGTGGCGGCCAGCACCGGCATCAGCACGAACAGCACCGCGCCGAAGGCGCCCTGGGCGAGCCGCGCCGCGATCAGCCAGCCCGCCCACGGGGCGACGGCGGCGAGCACGCTGCAGAGCGCGAAGCAGCTGACGGCCAGCAGCAGGGCGGACCGGGCGCCGACCTGGCCGAGCCAGCGCCCGGCCGGCAGCAGCAGCGCCACCAGCGGGAGCTGGTAGCCGAGGACGGCCCACTGGGCGGTGGTCGACGAGACGTGCAGTCCGGCGGCTATGTCGGTGAGCGCCAGGTTGACGACGTTCATGTCGAGCATCGCCACGAACGAGAGCAGCCCGGCCGCCACGACCAGGATCCACCGGTCCGGCTGCTCTGCCGGACCGTCACCCGGTCCGCCGGTGGCCGGCGCCTGTCGCGCTGCCATGGGGTCCTCCTCCGCTTGCCGTGCCGTGCGACACCGCCTCGTCGGCGGCGTCCGGTACAGCAGTCGGGGGCGGGGGAGCTCCGGTTCCGAACACCTGGGGGAATTTCCCGGTTGGCCGGAATGTGGCGACCGGATGGCTGGTCTAGACCACTAGTGATCTAGGAAGGCCCCGGTTCAGCGCCTGTTCGGCCCTGGTTCGGCCCCGGTTCTCCCGGCACGATCGACCCCGTCGGCCCGGTGCCGGTCCGGCAGGGACGCGAGTCGGTCGGACGGCGGCACGGGGGTCGCTCCGATGGCGGCACGGGGAAATAGCCCGGTCCGTTCCGGGGTTGCAGCCAGGCACGACGCATGATCGCGGCAGGACCGGAAGGATCATCATGAAGATCGGCATCATCGGCGCGGGCAACATCGGCGGCAACCTCACCCGGCGGCTCACTGCCCTCGGGCACGAGGTGTCCGTGGCCAACTCGCGCGGCCCGCAGACCCTGGCCGCGCTGGCCGAGGAGACCGGCGCCACGCCGGTCGCCGCGACGGAGGCGGCGCGCGGCGCCGAGATCGTGGTGGTGACGGTGCCGCTGAAGAACGTGCCGGACCTGCCGTCCGGGCTGTTCGACGGCGCGGCCGAGGGCTTCGTCGTGATCGACACCGGCAACTACTACCCGCAGCAGCGGGACGGCCGGATCGCGGCCATCGAGGAGGGGCAGACCGAGAGCCGGTGGACGGAGGGCCACCTCGGGCACCCGGTGGTGAAGGCCTTCAACGGCACCTACGCCGAGGACCTGCTGGAGCGGCCGCGCCCGCAGGGCGACCCGGACCGGCTGGCGCTCCCGGTGGCCGGTGACGACGAGGCCGCCAAGCGCGTCGTCCGGGCCCTGATCGACGAGCTGGGCTTCGACAGCGTGGACGCGGGCGGTCTGGACGACTCCTGGCGCCAGCAGCCCGACACCCCCGTCTACGGTCTGCGGGCCGGCGTGGACGCGGTCGTCAAGGCGCTGGCCGAGGCCTCGCCCGAGCGCACCGCCGCCTTCCGCGCCCAGGCCTGACGCTCCAGGCCTGACGCTCCAGGCCCGACGCTCCAGGCCGACGCTCCGGCCCCGGGCCCGGTCGGCGCGCCTGCCCGGTTCCTTTCCCCGATGAGGGAGGAACCGGGCCCGGACGCGCCGACCGGGCCGGTGGCGCGGCGTCAGCAGGCGGCGGCCAGCGGGGTGGCCGGTCCCGGGGACGCCGGGTCGCCGGCCTCGGCCGCCCGCAGGCGGGCGATCAGTTCCTCGCGGGCCCGGGCGACCCGGGAGCGGACGGTGCCGACCGGGCAGCCGGCCACCGCGGCGGCCTCGGCGTAGCTCAGGCCGACCACCTGGGTGAGCACGAAGGCCTCCCGGCGCTGCGCGGGCACCCGGTCGAGCAGGTCGCCGAGCGCGACGCCGTCCTCGAACCCGGCGGCGGGCGGGGCGCTCTGCCGTTCGGCGGCCTCCTCCCAGTCCGGCAGGGCGGCGCAGCGCGGGCGGGCGGCGGCGGTGCGGTAGCGGTCGATGACGGTCCGCCGGGCGATCGACAGCAGCCAGGTGCGGGCGGAGGAGCGGCCGGCGAAACCGGGCAGGCTCCGCAGCGCGCGCAGGAAGGTCTCCTGGGCGAGGTCGTCGGCGGACTGGACGTCGGTCAGATGGGCGACGAACCGCCACACGTCCCGCTGGGTGGCCATGACGAAGGCCTCGACGTCGGCCGGCCGGCCCGCGCGGGCGGCGAGGGCCAGCGCGGTCAGCTGCTCGTCATCCATGCCGGACCCCCACCCGGTCGGTCCGGCCCGGGGCCCGGTGCGGGACGATGGTCACATGAGATGCGCCCAGTTCCGTACTGCTCTGTCCGCCCGTCTCGACGGTGAGCCGACCGGTCTGCCGGACCGGCGGCTGGACAAGCACCTCGCGCGCTGCGAGGCCTGCCGCGGCTGGCAGGAGCAGGCGGAACGGCTGCGCGGTCGCACGACGGGGATCGACCCGGACGGCCCCTCGGCGGCATGGTCGGCGAACCTGCTCGCGAGCCTGGGCGGGCGCGGGTCGGGTGCGGGCGGTCCCGGCGTGACGGGCGGTCCCGGGCAGGGGGACGACGGGTCGGGGCCGGAGCGGTAGGACGGTGGCGCCGGGCGAGGCCGGTGCGCCGTCGTAGTCAGGCATGAAGAGGTCCTGAGGAGAGTGCTCGGGAGCGGCGGCCGCTGCGGGCGGCGCGCTCGGCGTCGGTGGACGCGCACGGATCGCCGTGTCCCGGCAGGGGGCGGCGGGGCGTGCGGGCCCGGGCCCCGGCGGCGCGGCCTACGGCCACGGCGCGGGGCGACCTGCCCACCGCGGCGCGGACACCGGAACGGCGTCGGGCGGCGGGCGCGTCAGCAGGCGGCAGCGAAGGACGGCGGCCCGCGCCGGACGAGGGCGTGCGAGAGCAGGACCGGTCGGGGCGGGCGGGCCCGACGGGCGGCAGGCCGGGGCGGGACCGGCGGCTCGAAGCCGCGCGGTCGGGTGAGCAGGGCGAGCACCGGGAGCAGCAGGACCCCGGCCAGCACGGTGCCGAGTGCTCCGAGTAGTTCGAACAGCCGGGTCAGCGCCGTCTCGCCGCGCCGGAGCAGCAGCGCGCAGGCGAGTGCGGCGAGCAGGTGGGCGGTGAGCATCCCGGCCGACATGGAGTGGGCCGCCATGTCGTGGCCGGACATCCCCGGCATCCCCGAGGCTCCGGACAGCCCGGCCGTGTCGCCGGACAGGCCGGACCCGCCGGTCAGGCCCGCCAGCCCGTGGTCCGCGGCGGCCGTGGCCGGAGGCGGGCCCACCGCGGCCGCGGTGCCGTGGTGGTGCGTCCCGGTCAGGACGCGGACGCCCGTGGCGGGCGGCACGTCGGGGTCGATCCCGGCCATCCGGGCCAGGTCGGCGGGGGAGAGCCCGGTGGGCGTCTGGTCCGGATTGCAGAGCAGCAGGCCGGCCCAGTCCGTCGTGGCGATGCGGCCGAACCCGCCGCGGTCGGCGGCCAGGGCCCCGGCCTGTTCGAACATCAGGTGCAGCGCGCTCTGCGCGGCGACCATCCAGACACTGATCGGACCGAGCCCCCGCCGCTTGCCGGCCAGCAGCCAGCCGAAGCCGAGGGTGAGACCGAAGGCGCCCGCCAGGACCGGCGGGGAGACACCGGCGCCGGCCATGGTGACGTGCGCCGCGGCGGCCAGCGCCACGCAGAGCGCGGCGAAGACCACGGCGCGCAGTGCGCGGATTCGGTCGGTCATCACGATGGCACTCATCGTCGCATTCGCCCCGGCGGACCAGGACCGCGCCCTCGGGTATTGGCCGGTTCGGCCCCGTGAGAGCATGCCCGGCCGCCCGGTCCCGGCTGCCCGGACGGGCAATCGGCCAAGCGATCGGCCAAGCGATCGGACGGGCGATCGGAGGGGCAGTCGACCGGGGCAGTCGACCGGGGTCGGCCGGACCGCCGCCGCCCGGCCGGTGCACGGCCGTCGCCGGCCCCCGAGGGCGGCGCGCCAGAGGCGGTTCGTACGGTTGCCCGGCCCCGGCTTGTCCGTTCCGGCACGGGACCGCCGCCCGCGCCCGCCCGTACCGTCTGGGCACCGCGCGGCGCCGCGCCGCCGGTCGACGACGGCACGGGCCGGTGAGCACGGAGAGGCGGGCGGGCCGATGTACTGGCTGGTTCACGACTATCGCGAGGACGACCTCGCGGCGGTGGTCCACTTGATCGACACCACGGCGGAGCTCGGCCAGGAGTCGGTGTTCTCCCTGGCGGAGTGCATCAGCGCGCTGACCTCGCGCCAGCCGGCCGTGGTCGCCGTGCACCAGGGGGCGCCGATCGGCGCCGCGCTCGCCTGCGTGGCGGGCGAGCGCGCCTGGGTGATGCGGATCGCGATCGCGCCGGCCTGGCGCGGCCGGGGCCTGGCGAGTTCGCTGCTGCGCGAGCTGGAGCGCCGGCTGGTGGCCTGCCGGGTGCGCCGCATCGCCTACGTGCTGCCCGAGGAGGAACTGCTCGGCGAGGGCCTGCACAACGCCGGCTACACCCGCCGCCCCGCGGCCGCCTACTTCGAGAAGGACGAGCCGCAGGCGGGCGCGGCGAGCGGACTCCTGGAGGAACTCGGCGGCCGGCTGCTGCCGGGCGACCTCTGGGCCAAGGTGGCCGGGATGGAGACCGAGAAGAACCTGATCGAGCGCCGGGTGGTGGCGCCGCTCGCCGAGCCCGAGCGGGCCGCCCGGCACGGTGTGCGCCCGCCGCGCGCGATCGCCCTGTTCGGACCGCCCGGTACCGGCAAGACGACCTTCGCCCGGGCGATCGCCTCCCGGCTCGGCTGGCCGTTCGTCGAACTGCTGCCGTCCCGGCTGGCCGACGAGGGCAACCTGGCGGCCGCGCTGCGCGACGCCTTCGCCCGGATCGGCCGGCTGGAGCGCGCGCTGGTCTTCATCGACGAGGTGGAGGAGATCGCGCCGCTGCGCACCGAGGGCGTCCAGGGCGGCATGCACGGCGTCACCAACGAGCTGCTCAAGCTCATCCCGGGGTTCCGGGAGGGCGAGGAACGGCTGCTGGTCTGCGCGACCAACTCGATCCGCTCGCTGGACCCGGCGTTCCTGCGCCCGGGCCGCTTCGACTACCTGATCCCGATCGGCACTCCGGACCCGGCCGCGCGCTCCGCCATCTGGTCCCGGTACGCGGCCGGCCGGGCGGACGTGGACCTCGACGCGCTGGTGGGGGCGAGCGAGCTGTTCACCCCGGCGGACATCGAGCACGCCGCCCGGGTCGCCGCCCAGGCGGCCTTCGAACGGGACCTCGCCGGAGCGGACCCCGCCGGAGCGGACCCCGCCGGAGCGGACCCGGCCGGAGCCGCCGTGACAGGGCCGGACCCCGCCGACGGGGCGAGCACCGAGGACTACCTGGCGGCCATCGCCCGGGCCCGGCCGACCGTCACCCCGGCGATGATCGAGGAGTTCGGCGCGGACATCACCTCGCATGCGCGCGTCTGAATATCGTTTCATCGCATGGTAGTTGCGGTTTGACACCCTGCCGGTCGGTGCTGACTAAATGTGGGCACCGACAGGACAGGAGGCCCGGCATGGGCACAGTGGCCGCGACGGACACCCCCGCCGTCGACCTCGCCGACCCCGGGTTCTGGCAGCTGCCCGCGCCGGCCCGGGCCGCCGCCTTCGCCGAGCTGCGCCGACTCCCCGGCCCGGTCTTCGTCGGCGAACGGGCCGGGGAGCGGGCCGGCGGCGCCAAGGGCGCCAGGAGCGCCAAGGGCTACCACGCCCTGGTCCGGCACGCCGACGTGGTCGAGGCCAGCCGCACCCCCGCGGTGTTCCTCAGCGGTCCCGGGGTCACCACCCCCGAACCCGCCCGCTGGGTCCGGGCGCTGTTCGGCGACTCGATGGTCAACCTGGACGACCCCCGCCACGCCCAGCTGCGCCGGATCGTCTCCCGGGCGTTCACGCCGCGCCTGATCGCCCGGGTCGAGGACGACATCCGCCTGGTCGCCGCCCGCCTGATCGACCGGGTGGCACGGGACCGGCCCGAGGACTTCGTCACCTCGGTCGCCGCCGAGCTCCCCTTCCAGGTCATCTGCAACATGATGGGCATCCCGGAGGAGCCCCGCCGCGCGATCCTCGACCAGGTCAACCACGCCTCCGAGAACACCGGGGTGGCCCGGCCGCTGCGCAGCCGGATCCGGGTGCCCGGGCGGGGCCTGCGGGCGCTCGCCCGGATGCAGGGCATGGTCGCCGAACTCGGCCGGGAGCGGCGCCGCCGGCCCACCGACGACCTCGTCTCCGCCCTGGTCACCGCCGACGTCGACGGCCGCCGGCTGACCGGCCGGGAGCTCGGCGCGTTCTTCTCCCTGCTGCTGGTCGCCGGTGTCGAGACCACCCGCAACGCACTGGCCCACGGCCTGCACCTGCTCACCGTCCACCCCGAGCAGCGGGCCCTGCTGCTCGGCGACCCGGACCGCCACCTCGGCGGCGCGGTGGACGAGATCGTCCGCCACGCGACGCCGATCATCCAGTTCCGCCGCACGCTGGCCGTCGACCACCGGCTGGGCGGCCCCGAGGGCCCCCTGCTGCGGGCGGGGGAGAAGGCGGTGCTCTTCTTCGGCTCCGCCAACCGCGACGAGAGCGTCTTCACCGACCCGGACGCCTTCGACATCACCCGCACCCCCAACCCCCACCTCGGCTTCGGCGGTGGCGGGCCGCACTACTGCCTGGGCGCGCACCTCGCCCGGCAGGAGATGAAGGTGCTCTACCGGGAGCTCTTCACCCGCCTGCCGCAGGCCCGCTCGGTGGGCGAGCCGGAGCTGATCCCGTCCAACTTCGACCACCGGGTGCGGGCGCTGCGCTTCACGTTCTGACGCGGCCCCGCCCCCCCGCGGGCGGCTACCCACCGGTCGGGATGCCGCGGTCGGCCTTCACCTGCTTCATGGTCAGGTGCGAGTTCACCTGGGCGATCCCGGGCAGCCCGGAGAGCACGTCGGTGATGAACCGCTCGTAGGCCGCGATGTCCGCCACCGCGATCCGCAGCAGGTAGTCCGGTTCGCCGAAGAGCCGGTGCGCCTCCACCACCTCGGGCAGCTCCGCCACCCGGTGTTCGAACTCGGCCACCGTCGCCCGGTCCTCGTGCCGCATGGTGATCGTCACGAAGGGCTGGAAGCCGCGGCCCACCGCCGCGCCGTCCAGCAGCGCCCGGTAGCCGCGGATCACGCCGTCCTGCTCCAGCTGCCGGACCCGGCGCAGGCACGGCGAGGGGGTGAGGTCCACCCGGGCGGCCAGTTCGGCGTTGGTGAGGCGGCCCTCCTGCTGGAGCTCGCGGAGGATTCTGCGGTCGATACGGTCCATAGCGCAATATTCTGCCAAATCGCGGACCGAACGGGCAGGAAGTGGCCATCGTGTGCCGAGCCGTTCCGGCTACCGTCAGTGACCGTAGCGCCGGAACGAACACGACAGGTCACGACCATGGACACGCACGCCCTCCTCCTCTTCCTGGGGGTCGACCTGCTCCTGGTCTGCACCCCCGGCCCCGACTGGCTCTACATCGCCGCCCGCGGCCTCGGCCAGGGCCGCCGCGCCGCACTGGTCGCCGTCGCCGGCGTCTGCGCCGGATACGCCGTTCACACCCTGCTCTCCAGCGCCGGCCTCGCCGCCGCGCTGCGGGCGGTGCCCGCCGCCCTGCCCGTGCTCCGGCTGGTCGGCGCCGGGTACCTGCTGGTGCTGGCGGCCGGCATGCTCCTCGCGCTGCGCCGGGGCGGGGCCACCGCCTTCGCGCAGGCACCGCCGCAACCCACCGCCACCGTGCTGCGCCAGAGCATGCTCACCGCCCTGCTCAACCCCAAGGGCCTGCTGCTCTACCTCTCCCTGGTGCCGCAGTTCGTCGACCCGGCCGCCGCGCTGCCGGTCGGCGGCCAGGTGCTCGCGCTCGGCTCGCTCAACGTGCTGGCCTGCGCGGTCGTCTACGCCCTGGTCGCGCACGCCAGTGGCCGGCTGGGCGGCCGGTTCGGCGCCACCCCGCAGGCCGCCCGGCGGATGACGATGGTCTCCGCGGTGCTGCTGATGCTGGTGGCGGGCGTCACGGCGAGCGCCTGAGAACCGGAGCAGAATGCGGGCATGACAGAGCGTCCGCTACCCGCCACCCCGCCCGCCGCCGCCCCCGACGGCCCCACCGCGCACGCCTGGGCCGCCCTGGGCGGGCCCGCCGACCTGCTGGAGCGGGTCTCCTTCCACGGGCCCGAGGGCGTGCTGCCCGCCCGGCTGCCGGTCCGGCAGCTGGCCCGGGCCACCGTCGCCGCTTGCTCGCTGGCCGCCGGGGAGCTGTCCGCGCTGCGGTCGGGCGGCCCGGTGCCGGCGGTCCGGATCGACCAGGGCGCGGTGGCCACCGCCTTCGTCAGCGAACGCCACCTGCGGATCGACGGCCGCGCCCCCGTCAGCTTCGCCCCGCTCTCCGGCTTCTGGCAGACCGCCGACGGCTGGGTCCGCACCCACGCCAACTACCCGCACCACCGGGCCCGGCTGCTCACCGCGCTCGGACTGCCCGCCGGCACCGGCCCCGAACCGCTGGCCGCGACGCTGCGCGAGCACCCGGCCGAGTGGATCCAGGAGCGCGCCTACCGGGCGGGAGCGCTCGCGGTGGCCGTCGCGCCGGCCGGCGGCCCCGCGGTCCCGCTGGTCGAGACCCGGGTCACGGACGGGGCCGCCGCCCGCCCGCTCGGCCCCGCCGGTCTGCCCGCCGAGGGCGTCCGCGTGCTCGACCTCACCCGGGTGATCGCCGGCCCCGTCGCCACCCGCACGCTCGCCCTGCTGGGCGCCGACGTCCTGCGGGTCGACTCGCCCCGGCTGCCCGAGGCCGAGGACGCCCACGCCGACACCGGCTCCGGCAAGCGCTCCACCCGGCTGGACCTCGCCGCCCCCGGCGACCGCGCGGTCTTCGAGGAGCTGCTGGCCACCGCCGACGTCGTCGTCACCGGCTACCGCCCCGGGGCCCTGGACGCCTTCGGCCTGGCGCCCGACGCCCTGCTCGAACGGCGCCCCGGCCTGGTCGTCGCCCAGCTCCACGCCTGGGGCCGGACCGGCCCCTGGGCCGGGCGCCGCGGCTTCGACAGCCTGGTCCAGGCCGGTGTCGGCATCGCCGTCACGGAGGCCGGCGCCGACGGCCGCCCCGGCGCGCTGCCCGCCCAGGCGCTCGACCACGGGACGGGGTACCTGATCGCCGCCGGCGTCCTGCGCGCCCTCACCGAGCAGCGCACCGGCCGCCCCGGCGGCCGCCACCTGCGCTTCTCGCTGGCCGGTACCGCCTCCTGGCTGCAGCACGGCATCGGGCCCGCCGCCCCCGGCCCGGCGGCCGAGGAGCCCTACGACCCGCAGCGGTGGCTGACCGAGGCGGACTCCCCGTACGGGCGGCTGCGGTACGCGCTCCCGCCGATCGGCTACCAGGGCGGCCCCGCCGACTGGTCCCGCCCGCCGGGCCGCTGGGGCACGGACGCGCCGGCCTGGAGCTGACGGGCGGCCGCCGCCGGGGAGCTGTCGGCGGCGGGTGGCAGGATCCCGGTATGACCGCGCACGCGAGCGACTACGCCTGGCTCGACTCCGGGGAGTTCGCCACCCTCACGGAGGCGTACTGCCTGACCATGGTCGAGGGGGTGTCCGCCGGCGAGCTGCTCCGCCGCTTCGGCGCCGCCCCCGGCCGGCGGGTCACCGGTACCCCGGAGGTCCTGGCGGCCTGGGACCGGTACGAGGACGGCGGCGACACCGACGGGGGCGGCGGCGACGGCGACGAGGAGCTGCTGCTCGTCGCCGTCGCCGAACTCGACGGCTGGGCGGTGGCCCTGGAGGTCAACGGCTACCTCGGGACCAGCTGGGGCCTGCTGCCCCGCCTCGCCGAGGGCTCCAGGCTGGTCTCGCACTTCCGGAACGTCAACGCGGTGGACCACTTCCACTGGCAGGAGGGCGAGCGGCACCGGCTGCACTTCGAGCCGCTCTTCCCGGCGGACCGCGACGGCGCCGACGCGGACGCGGTGGCGGAGCTGCTGACGGCGGTCGGCTTCGACCTCGGCCCGGCCGAGGGGCGCGGCATCGACCGGACCACGCCCGCGGCCTTCGCCCTCGGTGAGGAGCTCACCGGGCTGCGGCTGACCCCGGAGCGGTTGCGGGCGGCGGAGTTCGTGATCGGCTACGCCCCCGTGCCGTAGCGCCCGCTGCCGGGCGCCCACCGGGGCGCGGGGCCGCGGCCGTCAGACGCCGGACGGGATCTCCTTGGCCCGGCTGCGGACCTGGAAGGCGGTGATGATCTCGATCAGGCCGAGGAACAGCAGCCAGCACCCGGCGAGCACGGTCAGGGCGGTGATCGAGCCGACCGGCCAGACCATCAGCAGCACGCCGGCCACGGTGTTGGCCGCCCCGGCGAAGGCCTGCCAGCCGCGCGCCGGCATGTCGGCGTCCGAGATCGCGGCGACGAGCTGGGTGATGCCCCGGAACAGCCAGCCGATGCCGATCCAGAGCGCCAGCAGCAGGAGCGACTGCACCGCGCTGCGGAAGCACAGCAGGCCGAGCAGGACGCAGAGCGCGCCGCTGATGAAGGCCAGCACCCGCATCGCGGTAGTGACATGGGTGCCGAAGGCGGCGACCAGCTGCACGATGCCGATGACCAGCAGGTAGAGGCCGAACAGCACGCCCACGACCATCAGCGTCTGCTTCGGCCAGGCGAAGACGATGATCCCGAGGGCGAGCGAGACGAGCCCGGCGAGCAGCAGCACCTGCCAGGCGGCCTTGGCGAGCATTCCGAGCGGGCCCCGGACCGGCGAACCGTCGGGGGTGATGATCGGGGAGACCACGGTGGTGTACTCCTGGCGGCTTGGGAGGGGCGGAGGACACTCCTGACGATCGTCGCGGGGGCCGCGCACCGCCCGTCGGGTTCGCCCGTCCGGGGGACGGAACTGATGTCCCCCTGCTCGGGATGAACCGCCACGACCCGGAGGACCCGGGCGGCGTCCGGGTGGTCGCCGTCCGGCTCGCCGCCGGGCCGCCCCTCTACACCTGGAACCACGCCGACCGCACCTGCCGCCTCGAAGCGGGTGACCGGATCGTGGTCGCCGCCGGCCGCAGCGGGCTCGCCCGGCGCAACACCCGTGTGGTGGCCGAGGACTGACGGACAGGCGGGGTCGGCGGCGCCATGCGGCCGCCGCCCCCGCCCGTGCCGGATCAGCGGTGGGTGAACTCCGGCGGGCGCTTCTCGGCGAAGGCCGCCATGCCCTCCTTCTGGTCCGCCGTGGCGAAGGTCGCGTGGAACAGCCGGCGCTCGAAGCGGACGCCCTCGGCCAGGGTGGTCTCGAACGCCCGGTTGACGCTCTCCTTCATCATGATCGCGGCGGGCGTGGACATCTGCGCGACCGTCTCCGCGGTGGCCAGCGCCTCGGCGAGCAGCTCGCCGGCCGGGACGATCCGGGAGACCAGGCCGGCCCGCTCGGCCTCCTCGGCACCCATCATCCGGCCGGTCAGGCAGAGTTCCATCGCCTTGGCCTTGCCGACCGCGCGGGTCAGCCGCTGCGAGCCGCCGATCCCCGGGATGACCCCGAGCTTGATCTCCGGCTGGCCGAACTTCGCGGTGTCGGCGGCCAGCAGGATGTCACAGAGCATCGCGAGCTCGCAGCCGCCGCCGAGGGCGAAGCCGGCCACCGCCGCGACGACCGGCTTGCGCAGCTCGCCGAGCCGGTCCCACGGGCCCAGCCAGTCGTCCAGGTAGACGTCGGGGAACGCGTTGCCCTGCATCTCCTTGATGTCGGCGCCGGCCGCGAAGGCCTTCTCCGAGCCGGTGATCACCATGGCGCCGATCTCCGGGTCCCGGTCGAACGCGGTGGCGGCCGCGACCACCTCGTTCATCAGCTGGGTGTTGAGCGCGTTCAGCGCCTTCGGCCGGTTGAGCGTGATCAGCCCGACCCGCCCCTTGCGCTCGACCAGGATCGTCTCGTAGGTCTCGGTCATCGCCGTTGACTCCCATTCCGCTGCTCGGCACCACACCGGGTGCGTCCTGACCACCCAACGATCTACGACGGGCCCCGCCTCGCGCCAGTCTTGCCATGCGAGACGGTGGTCACGGGCTCCGGCGTCCGGCGGGTCGGCTCCGGCCGGGGCCGGTACGCCGCCCCGGCCGGTCCGACGGCGGTCAGGCCAGGCCGAGTTCGTCGCCCTCGCGCGGGGCGAAGAAGCGGTCGACCTCGGCCGCGGTGACGCCGGCCGGCTCGGCCGGGGCCCAGCGCGGGGCACGGTCCTTGTCGACCACCTGGGCGCGGATGCCCTCGACGAGGTCCGGCGTGGTCAGCGCGTGGCAGGAGATCCGGTACTCCTGGTCGAGCACCGCCTCCAGGGAGGGCAGCGTGCGGGCCCGGCGCAGCGCGGCCAGGGTGACCTTGACGGCGGTGGGGGCGTTGCCGAGCAGCTGTTCGGCGGCCTCCTTGGCCTCCGGGACGCCGCAGCCGAGCAGCCGCTCGACGATCTCCTCGACGGTGTCGGCCGCGTAGCAGGCGTCGATCCACTGCCGCCGGTCGGCCAGGGCGGCGGGCGGTGCCGGGGCGGCGTGGGCGGCCACGGCGGCGGTGAGGCCGGCGCCGGTCAGCCCGGCGGTGCCCGCCAGGGCGGCGAGCAGCGCGGGGATGCGCGCGGTGGGCACGAAGTGGTCGGCGAAGCCGCAGTACAGGGCGTCGCCGGGGCCCATCGAGCCCGAGGTGAGCCCGAGGTGGAGGCCCGACTCGCCCGGGGCGCGGGCCAGCAGCAGGCTGCCGCCGACGTCCGGGACGAGGCCGATCCTGGTCTCCGGCATCGCCACGACGGACCGCTCGGTGACGATCCGCACGGCGCCGTGGGCGGAGAGGCCGACCCCGCCGCCCATGGTGATGCCGTCCATCACCGCCAGGTAGGGCTTCGGGTAGCGGGCGATCAGCGCGTTCAGCCGGTACTCGTCGCGGAAGAACGCCCGGGCGCCGGCGCCGCCCGCCTTGGCGTCGTCGTGCAGGGCCCGGATGTCCGCCCCCGCGCAGAGGCCGCGCTCACCGGCGCCGGTCAGCACCACGGTGCGCACCGCGTCGTCCGCCGCCCAGCCGTCCAGGGCGGCCCGGACGGCCCGGATCATGTCGTGGGTCAGGGAGTTGATCGCCCTCGGTCGGTCGAGCACGATCCGCCCGACGCCGCCGTCCCGGTAGGCCTGTACCTCTGCGCTCATCGGGCCCGCTCCCGTTCGTCGTCGCTGTCCGTCGTGGAGAACTCCGCCGTCACCGTACCCCCGGCGGGTGGCCGCCCCGGCGGCCGGGGACGCGCCGCTACGCGCCGGAGGCGGCGCCGGGTGTCCGGCGCCGCCTCCTGGGCGCTCCCGCGGCCGTGGTGCCGGCCGCGGTGGGGCTACGGCACGACCCGGCCGGTCACCTCGCCGAAGCCGACCACGGCGCCGTCGCGGCCCGGGGCGGTGGCGGTGATGACGACCTCGTCGCCGTCCTCCAGGAAGGTCCGGACGGTGCCGTCCGGGAGCTTCAGCGGCTCCTCGCCGTTCCAGGTCAGCTCGATCAGGGCGCCCCGGGTCCGCGGCTCGGGGCCGCTGACGGTGCCCGAGGCGAAGAAGTCCCCGGTGCGCAGCGAGGCGCCGTTGGCCGTCAGATGGGCGAGCTGCTGCGCGGCGGTCCAGTACATCGAGGCGAACGGCGGGTGGGAGACCGGGTGCCCGTTCAGCCGGACCTCCATCGCGAGGTCCAGGCCCCACGGCTCGCCGCCGCGGTCGTCCAGGTAGGGCAGCGGCTCGACGTCCCGGGCGGGCGGGGCGACCCGGGCGTGCTCCAGGGCGTCCAGCGGCACGATCCACGGCGAGACCGAGGTGCCGAAGGACTTGCCGAGGAACGGGCCGAGCGGCACGTACTCCCAGGCCTGGATGTCGCGCGCGGACCAGTCGTTGACCAGGCAGACGCCGAACACGTGCTCGCGGAAGGCGTCCAGCGGGACGGGCGTGCCGAGCGCGGACGGCGTGCCGACCACGAAGCCGACCTCCGCCTCGATGTCCAGCCGGCGGGTCGGTCCGAAGGACGGCGCCGGGTCGGCCGGGGCCTTGCGCTGTCCGTGCGGGCGGACCACCTCCGTCCCCGAGAGCACCACCGTGCCGGCCCGGCCGTGGTAACCGATCGGCAGGTGCTTCCAGTTGGGGGTGAGCGGCTCCGAGCCGGGGCGGAAGATCCGGCCCAGATTGGTGGCGTGGTGCTCGGAGGCGTAGAAGTCGACGTAGTCGGCGACCTCGAACGGCAGGTGCAGCTCCACCTCGGTCAGGGGCAGCAGCAGCGGCGAGAGCGCCGCCCGGTGGGACTCGTCGGTGAGCCAGCGGGTCAGCGCCGCGCGCACCTCGGTCCAGACCGGACGCCCCGCGCCCAGCAGCGGATTGAGGCTCTCGGCGTCCAGCAGGACGGACGGCTCCCCGGCCGCGCGGGCGGCGGCCCCGGCGTCGAGGACGAACTCCCCGACGCGTACGCCGATCCGCCGCCGGCCCGGCCGGTCGGCGGCGGTGAAGACGCCGTACGGCAGGTTGTGCACGCCGAACGGCGAGTCCTGGGCGCTGGCGAGCCAGCTGCGGGGGGTGCTCAACGGTCCTCCTGGGGCATGGGACTGGGCGACAGCAGGCCGAGCCCGGCCAGGTCGTCCAGGGGTTCGGCGACGCTGCAGGTGCCGAACGCGGTGAACGAGTTCCTGATCACCGTAACCTGACGGTCGGTCAGGTCGCCGACCGCCTTGGCCAGCACGGCGCCGGAGCGCTCGGCCAGCACCTCGGCGGCGGCCGACCGGTCGGTCTCCTGTGCGGCCAGCAGGACGTTCAGGAAGCCGTGGTGCTCGAAGCCGGTGACCGGATCGGTGTGCCGGACGGCGTGGTGCAGCCCGGCGGTGCACTTGTACGGCAGGCCGCGCTCCGCGCAGCCGGTGAGGAAGCGGGCCAGCTCCTCCTCGTCGGGGAAGGCGCCGGCCACCACCCCGCCGGTGCGGAACTTCACCCGGTACGGGCTGTCGACCAGGACGTCCAGGGCGTCGCCCAGCGCGTCGCCGCGCAGCAGTTCGCGCGGCAGCTCCACGGCGGCCGGGACGTCCGGCGGCAGCAGCAGGTCCAGCGCGGCGACCGCCTCGCCGGCGTCCCGGGTGGCCAGCTCGACGCCGGCCACCTCGAACGGCGCGGCGGCCTCCAGGGCCGGGCCGAGCTCCGCACTGCCCCCCGGCAGTACGAGCCCGACCCGCAGCGGCCCGGTGTGCCGGGCCGGGTCCGCGGCGGCCGCCAGCTCGCCGAGCCGGCCCGCCCCGCAGAGCAGCGGGCCGACCGCGGCGGCGTACCAGGCGCTGCGGTGCGCCCGGTGGGCCGGCACCGCGTCGGCGAGCGGCAGGTTCCCGGGCGGGAACACGGCCGCGTCGTCGAAGAGGTCCCGGAACAGCTCGGGGATCGCGCTCATCGCGCGGGCCCCCGACCGGCCCAGGTCCACGCGTAGTTGCCGTCCTCGGAGGCCCGGCCGCCCTCGCCCAGCTCCAGTGGCCGGAAGGTGTCCACCATCACCGCGAGCTCGTCGAAGAACTCCGCGCCGATGCTGCGCTCGTACGCCCCCGGCTGCGGGCCGTGGGTGTGGCCGCCGGGGTGCAGCGAGATCGAGCCCTGGGCGATGCCCGAGCCCTTGCGGGCCGCGTAGTCGCCGCCGCAGTAGAACATCACCTCGTCGCTGTCCACGTTGGAGTGGTAGTAGGGGACGGGGATCGAGAGCGGGTGGTAGTCCACCTTGCGGGGCACGAAGTTGCAGATCACGAAGCCGTTGCCCTCGAACACCTGGTGCGCGGGCGGCGGCTGGTGGATCCGGCCGGTGATCGGCTCGTAGTCCCGCACGTTGAGGACGTACGGGTACAGGCAGCCGTCCCAGCCGACCACGTCGAACGGGTGGTGCGGCACGGTGTACCGGGTGCCCGCGACGCCGTTCGGGCCGCGGTGCTTGACCAGCACGTCGACGTCCGTGCCCTCGACGAGCAGCGGGCCGGCCGGACCGCGCAGGTCCCGCTCGCAGTACGGCGCGTGCTCCAGCAGCTGGCCGTACTTGGAGAGGTAGCGCTTCACCGGGGAGATGTGGCTGTTCGCCTCGATGCAGTAGGCGCGCAGCGGCTCGTCGCCGGCCGGCACCCAGCGGTGCGTGGTCGCCCGGGGGATGACCACGTAGTCGCCCTGGCCGACCTCCAGCGTGCCGAAGACCGTCTCGACCGTGCCGCTGCCGGACTCCACGTACACGCACTCGTCGCCGAGCGCGTTGCGGTACAGCTCGCTCGGGGCCCCGGCGGCGACGTACGAGATCCGCACGTCGCCGTTGCCGAGGACGAGCCGGCGGCCGCCCACCACGTCGGCGGACTTCCACTCCTGGCCCGCGAACAGCTCGTGCAGCTTGAGGTGCCGGGGGAGCAGGGGGTGGTTGGGCACCGTCGACTGGTCCGGCAGCTCCCACGGCACGGCGTCCACGACGGCCGAGGGGATGCCCCGGTGGTAGAGCAGCGAGGAGTCCGAGGAGAACCCCTCCTCGCCCATCAACTCCTCGTAGTACAGCCCGCCTTCGGGGGTGCGGTGCTGGGTGTGCCGCTTGGGCGGGATGCTGCCCAGCTGCCGGTAGTACGCCATCGTCCTGCTCCTCCTGGCCCGTTCGCCGACTGGCCCGTTCGCCGTTCTCGCTCCGATCGGGGGTGCTGATCAGAGGTTGCCGCGGCGGTCCTGCTCGCGCTCCAGGGATTCGAAGAGCGCCTTGAAGTTGCCCTTCCCGAAGCCGAGCGAGCCATGCCGCTCGATGAACTCGAAGAACACGGTCGGGCGGTCGCCCTGCGGCTTGGTGAAGATCTGCAGCAGGTAGCCGTCCTCGTCGCGGTCGACCAGGATGCCGCGCTTCTTCAGCTCCTCGACCTCGACCCGGACCTTGCCGATCCGGGCGCGCAGCTCCGGGTCGTCGTAGTACGAGTCGGGGGTGGAGAGGAACTCCACGCCGTTGGCGCGCAGGATGTCGACGGTGGAGAGGATGTCGTTGGTGGCGAGTGCCAGGTGCTGGCAGCCGGGGCCGCCGTAGAACTCCAGGTACTCGTCGATCTGCGACTTCTTCTTGGCGATGGCCGGCTCGTTGAGCGGGAACTTCACCCGGTGGTTGCCGCTGGCGACGACCTTGGACATCAGCGCGGAGTACTCGGTGGCGATGTCGTCGCCGACGAACTCGGCCATGTTCACGAAGCCCATGACGCGGTTGTAGAAGCCGACCCACTCGTCCATCCGGCCGAGCTCGACGTTGCCCACCGCGTGGTCCAGGGCCTGGAAGAGCCGCTTCGGGTGGCCGGCGGTGCGGGCCACCCTGGTCTCGGCGGCCACGAAGCCCGGCAGGTAGGGGCCGTGGTAGCGGGAGCGGTCGATCAGGGTGTGCCGGGTCTCGCCGTAGGTGGCGATGGCGGCGCGGCGCACGGTGCCGTTCTCGTCGGAGACGTCGTTCGGCTCCTCCAGTACGGTGGCGCCCTGGGCGCGGGCGTGCGCGATGCACTTGTCGACGTCCGGCACCTCCAGGGCCAGGTCGACGACGCCGTCGCCGTGCCGGCGGTGGTGGTCCAGCAGCGGGCTGTCCGGGGCGACACCGCCCTTGATCACGAAGCGGCAGGAGCCGGAGCGCAGCACGAAGGCCTTGCGGTCGCGGCGGCCGGTCTCCGGGCCGGAGTAGGCGACCAGCTCCATGCCGAAGACGGACTGGTAGAAGTGGGCCGTCTGGGTGGCGTTGCCCACCACGAACACGATGGCGTCCTGCGCGGTGACAGGGAACGGGTCCGTGGCGGGGTCGTGCTCGACGAGGCCGACGAGGCGGCGGAGCTGCTCGGCGTCGAGACCGGCCTCGCGTTCCTCGGGGGTCAGCTCAAGGGCGTGGGACTGCGGGGTCATCGGTCGTTCCTCCACATTGAGGCCTCGGCATTGAGGCATCCGCTTGAGGCGGCCGCACCGCTGGGTGGGTGGTGCGGCTGAGCGGAGAGCTTGCTCCTGTCGGGGTGGTTGGGCAACAGGTCGGGATTTCACTGTTCAATGTGTACAAGCTGGTCAGGAAATGGCCGGTCCGGCTGCACAAAATGCCTGGTCGTCCGGGGTGGTTCGCGAAAGGTCTGTACGGCGGTCGATCGGGGCCGGTCGGGTCGGTCGGGGCGGTGCCGGGGGTTCGGTTCGGGTCGGTGGGGTCGCTCATGGGGTGGCCGGCGGGCCGGCCGGCAGGTACCGCAGGAACCAGTCGCGGGCCAGCTCGGCGACCCGGTCGAGCGTGCCCGGCTCCTCGAAGAGGTGGCCCGCTTGCGGCACCACCGCCAGTTCACTCTCGCAGCGCAGCCGCGCCCGCGCCTGCCGGTTCAGGTCGATCACCCGGCCGTCCAGGCCGCCCACCACCAGCAGGGTCGGCGCGGTGACCTCGGCCAGCCGGCCGGGACCGGTGAGGTCGGGACGCCCGCCCCGGGACACCACGGCGCGCACCCCCTCGCCCAGCGCGGCGGCCGTCGTGAGCGCGGCGGCCGCACCGGTGCTGGCCCCGAACAGCCCGAGCGGGAGAGCCCGCTCCCGGCCCTCCGGCAGCTCGGGCAGGAGCCCGGCCACGGCGGTCAGCCGGGCCCCGAGCAGCTCGACGTCGAACACCTTCCGCCGGTCCGGCTCCTCGTCCTCGGTGAGCAGGTCGAACAGCAGGGTGGCCAGGCCGGCCCGGTTCAGGGCGGCGGCCACCCGGCGGTTGCGCGGGCTGTGCCGGCCGCTCCCGCTGCCGTGGGCGAACACCACCACGCCGGCCGCGCCCACCGGGACGGTCAGCCGGCCGGCCAGCCGGACACCCGCGACCGGCAGGACCAGCTCACGGTCCACCCCGCCGCCGGGCGCTCCGCTGCCGGCCGCCCCGGCGCCGTCCTGGGCGGGCGCGGCCCGCGCCTCGGCGAGGTGGCGCAGCACCTCCTCGTCACCGGTCTGCGAGAAGTCGCCGTAGAACTCGCCGATCGCGAAGAACGGCGACGGCGTGCCGACGCAGACCAGTTCGTCCGCGATCCCGGCCAGCCGGTCCGTCCAGTCGTCGGGCGCCACCGGAACGGCCAGCACCACCCGGGCCGCCCCCCGGGCCCGGACGATCACGCAGGCGGCCCGGGCCGTGGAGCCGGTGGCGATGCCGTCATCCACCACGACCACGGTGCGGCCGCGCAGCTCCTCGGGCGGGCGCCCGCCCCGGTAGCGGCGGGCCCGCCGCTCCAGCTCCGCGCGCTCGCGCAGCTCGACGTCGGCGAGCTGCCCGGGCGTGATGCCGACCAGCCGGATCACCTCGTCGTTGAGCACCCGGACGCCGTCCTCGCCGATCGCGCCCATGCCCAGCTCGGGCTGGCGGGGCACCCCGAGCTTGCGGATCACGCAGATGTCCAGCGGGGCGCCGAGCGCGGCCGCGACCTCGGCGGCCACCGGGACCCCGCCGCGCGGGAGGGCGACGACGACGGTGCCGGGGCCGCGCAGGTGGCCGAGCAGTGCGGCCAGCCGGCGGCCCGCGTCGGTGCGGTCGGTGAAGTGGGTCCGGGTGCGGTGCATGACGCGGCCTCCGGTTCCACCGTACGTCGGCGGGCGGCGCCGGGGGCTGGCCGTTCCCGTCTCCGGCGGCCGGTGGGTGCCTCGCGCCGCACGCCGTCGCCCCGGCGGCCGGCACCCCCGGGGGGACCGGCACGAAGTACGGGACGTTCGGCAGGGATCCGGTGCACTACCTGCTCCCCTACCTGCGGGCCCGGAGCTGGGAGCGGTCATAGCGCCCGCGCGCCCTGACCTGCCCGTTCCGCGCCCGGCCCTTCGCGGTCCTGCCCCTTCCCGGTCCCGCCCCTTCGTGGTCCTGCCCCGCGCCCGGCCTGTCCCGGTCCTGCCCCGGCCCGTCCCGGTGCCGCTCCGGCCTGTCCCGTGTGCCGACCGGGCCGGGACGGGCAGGGCGGCTCAGGCGCCCGGGGCGTCGGGCGGGCCATCGTCGAGATCGGAGAACCCGGGAAGCCGGAGCAGTCGCAGCAGGAGCGGGAGGTGGATCGCGATGGGCGGCACCACCGCATTCGACCGTCGGATCCAGGCCGGACCGGCCGGCATCCCGCTGGCGGTGCGCCGGGGCGACGGCTCCTGGGCCGAACTCGCCGAGCGGACGGCCGCGTTCGGGGCCGATCGGTTCCTGCTCGTGACCGACGGCGCGGCACCCGCCGACCACCTCGCCAGGGTCCGGGCCATGGCCGCCGCGCAGGCGCCGTGCACCGTCATCGACCTGCGGTCCGCGCCGCTGCCGGATCGGCCTGCCCCGGGCGAGGGCACCGGGGGCCGCACCGTCGTGATCGCCCTCGGCGGTGAGCGGGCCTGCGCCGTCGCGGCCGACCTGCGGCTGCCGACCACCCTGGCGGCGGCCGTCGGGCCCGCGCTCGCGCTGCGGTGCCCGCCCCCCGAGGCCCGCGCGCTGCCCGACCGGACGGCGCCCGCGCTGGTCTGGGTCCGCGGCGATGTGCTGGCCGACCGGCCCGCCGCCGAGACCAGGGCGGGCATGATCGGCGTGATCCGGCACGTGCTCGCCGTCTGCCCGGCGCAGTACGAGGCGCTCGCCGAGGCCCTCGACCCCCAGGCGCGCTACTCCGAGCGCACCGTCGCCGGTTTCCTCGCCGTCTGCGCGGACGCCCGGGCGGCCCTGGTCTGCTTCGACCCGTTCGAGACCGGCCCGGCCCTCGCCCTGGGCTACGGGCGGCGCCTCGGCACATTGGTTCGCCGCCTGGCCGGCCGCCCCTCCGCGCCCGGCGACGCCGAGGCCCTGGGACTCCTGCTCGCCGCCCGCCTCGCGGTCCGGCTCGGCCTGCTGGACTCGGCCGGAGCCTGGGCCCACCGCGAACTGGTCGCCCGCAACGGCTCGGTGACCGGCCTGCCCGGCGGTACGGACGTGGCGGCCCTCGCCGACGCGCTCGGCGCGGCCCTCGCTCCCGGGCCCGGTCTGCTGCTGCTCGCCGGTCTCGGGCGGCCGTCCTGCGTGGACGGCCGGCTGCTCACGCCGGTGGGAGCCGCGCCGGTGCGGGCGGCGGTGGAGGGACTGGGTCCGGTCGGGGTGCCGTCCGGTCGGGTCGCGGAGCTCCTGCCGGTGACCGGCTGAGCGCGGGGTCCCGGTGCGCCGCACCTCCGGACCGGGCGGGCCCGGCAGCGGGCGGGAGCAGGACGGGACACGGTCACCGTGCGACCGGGACGACGGGCGGCACACCGTGGAACGGCAGGGCGGACCGGACCGGGCCGCCGCCGACCAGAAGGAGTCACCGCCATGACGGGCACCGTCATCACCGACCTCCGCCGACGCGGCGCCGTCGACCCCAGCCGCGTGCTGACCGGGCCGCTGCGCGCGGTCGGACTGCGGTGGCTCGACCCGGGCCGCACGACCGAGGTCATCGCCGAGGGCGTCGAGCACGCCCTCTACGTCACCGCCGGTTCGGGGACGGCCACCGGCCCGGACGACGACGCCGAGGAGGCCCCCGACGCCGGGTTCCCGCTGGTCGAGGGCACCGCGCTGACCCTGCCGCTGGGCGGGCGGACGGTACTCACCGCCGGCACGGCGGGGCTGGAGTTCTTCCAGGCCGTCCTGGCCGTTGCCGGCCGTCCGACCGGGTCCGAGGCCCCCGGGCGGTCCGGGGGAAGGCGGCGCGCCGACGGCCACGCCGGGGCGCGCCCCGCAGGTGACGGCCCGGGAACAGCCCGTCCGGACCGGCCCCCGCGCCCCCGGCGGTCCGCCGATCCGGAGCACCCCGAGCAGCCACAGCACCCCGAGCACCCCGAGCAGCCACAGCACCCCGAGCACCCCGAACATCCCGAGCACCCCGAACATCCGAAGGGAGGCGAGTCACGGTGATCGTCACCACCGCCGCAGGCTCCGCCGCCGTCATCCTGGGTCCGAACGGCGAACGGATCCGCCTCCGCTGCCTGGCCCGCCGCTCCATGCTCGCCAGTGCCTGCGAGTCCTTCGACCACCTGCGGCTGAGCCCCGGCGCCCGCCACACGCTGCCGGGGCAGGCCGGGACCGAGGTCGCCCTCCATGTGCTGCGCGGCTCCCTCCTCGTGGGGCAGACGCCCGGTGAACCGAACCACCTGGCGGTCGACGGCGACCTCCTGCTGGCCCGCCGGGGCACCCCGCTCCGACTGGAGGCCGGACCGCTGGGTGCCGAACTGCTCTGCCTCACCCTGGCCGCGGCCCCCCGCGCCACCGCCCGCCCGGCCCCGGCCCGGCGGCGCACCGAGTGGCGTACCCGCCCCTGACCCGCCCCGAGCCCGCCGGCCCTCCCGGCCCGGGTGCTCCACTCCGGAGCGCCCGGGCCGGACGGCTGTCCCGGCCCCACGCCCGCAGGTGCACCCCGGCCTGCCCCGACCCGCGCCGGGGCCGCCCCACGTGCGCGGGGCCGTACCGCGTCCGGTCCTGCGCGGGCCGCCGCCCCGTTCGCCGCCCTGTCCGCCGTCCCGTCCGAAGTCCCGTCCGAAGTCCCGGAGTGGGACCGGAACGGGACGGCGGGCCCATGCGCCCGGGGCGGCGGCCCGCGCAGGGTGGAGGAAGAACGGCCGACCGGCCCGAACCGGTCGGAAGTCGAAGGATCTGGAGCATTTCCCATGGCAACGAACACGGCAACGAAGACGTTCTGCGTCGCGTCCGTACTCGTCGGCCTGGCCGCGGCAGCCGTCGTGTGTCGGAACGTCGTCGACGGCGCGGCAACCACCCCCGCCCCTTCGCCCAAGCGCGGTGGGACCACGAACAGGTGCAAGCCCGGGGAGAAGGACTGCAAGGGCTGAGGCGCCGTCCGTCTCCGTCCCCCTGAACCCGTCGCCGCCCCCGGTGCAGCCCGCACCGGGGGCGGCGGCCGTTCCTCATGCCGTGCCCGCGCCGCCCTTGGACGGGAAGCGGGGGAGCACGGCCCGCACCCGGGTCCCGTGTTCCCGGGGCAGCGGTGCCACCGTGCAGCTGCCGCCGATCTCGGCGGCCCGGTCGGCCATCGACCGGACCCCGACCCCGCTCCCCTCGCCGCCCGCGGGCTCGGGCAGGGCGTCGCCGTCCGCCTCCCGCCGGTAGCCGACCCCGTCGTCCTGCACGGTCAGCGTCAGCGTCTCGTCGTCCACCCGGACCACCACCTCGGCGCGTTCGGCGCGGGCGTGCCGCAGGACGTTGTTCAGCGCCTCGGCGGTGATCCGGTAGACGGCCACCTCGACGGCGGCCGGCAGGGGCGGCAGGGGGTCGGGGGTCACGGTGGCGTCGACGGCGAGTCCGGCGCCGCTGAAGGTGAGCGCGAGGTGCTGGACGGCCCGGGCCAGCCCGAACTCGCCCAGCGGGGCGGGCCCGAGGCGGTCGGTGATCCGCCGGACCTCCTTGATCGCCAGCGCGAGGTCGCCCGAGATCCCGGTCAGCGTCCGCGCCATCTCCCCGCCGGTGTCCGCGGCCCGAGCCTCCTCCCCGGCGGCCCCGGAGACCCCGGTGGCCGCGGCGACCCCGGCCGCCGCCGAGGCGACGTTGTCCACCCGCAGCCGGAGCCCGGCCAGCACGGGGCCGAGCCCGTCGTGGATGTCCCGGCGCAGCCAGCGCCGCTCCTCCTCCCGCGCCGCGACGATCTGCGCCCGGCTCGCCTGGAGGTCCTCCTGCAACCGCAGCGAGGCGACGGCGGGCGAGACCTGGTCGGCGAGCGAGCGCAGGATGTCGATGTCGCCGGCCTCCAGCCGCTCCTCGCCCTCGCGCAGCCCGACCGTCAACTCCCCGATCGTCGTGCCGTGGTGGACCAGGGCGAAGGCCTGGTCCGGTCCGTCCGCCCGGCCCACGGCGGCCAGCGGGCGGCGGCCGGCCCGGGTGGTGACGCTCAGCGCGACCCCGGGCAGCCGCAGCTCCTCCGCGACGGTGCCGCACAGGACGGCCGGCAGCCGCTCGGGGTCCACCACCTGCCGGACCCGTCCGGCCAGGGTGCGCAGGACCTGGTAGGGCTGGGCGCGGCCGCCGTAGTAGAGCCGGTCGATCACCCCGACCGCCCACCGGGCGGCCCGGGGCAGGGCGGCGCCGAGCCCGAACACCAGGGCGATCAGCGTCAGCCCGGCCGCACCCCGGCCCGGGACCAGCCAGCCGGAGAGCACGGCGGCCACCACCACGAACAGCGTGGTCAGCCCGGTGGCCAGGAGCAGTCCGGTCAGTACCGACCGGGCCGCCCGGTCGAGCCGCCAGCCGCCGTCGCGGATCACCAGGTGGGCGACGGCGACCGCCCAGACCGCGCCGGCGGCGGTGAACAGCCCGTAGCTGAGCCAATAGTCGCTCTGGAAGCTGCGGTTGTAGTAGTCCTCCAGCCCGGCCCAGAGCAGGTAGGCGCCCAGCATGCCCGCCACGTGCGCCCGGTGGGCCGGGTGCTGCGGCCGGGGCGCGCCGTCGCGGCCGCGCTCCGGACGGGGGGAGGGGCGGAGCAGCCGGACCAGCAGGACGGCGGCGGCGAAGCCGACGAACAGGAAGTTCGCCGGTTCGTAGAGGCTGTCCAGGTGGTCGGCGATCGAGCCGAAGAACCGGGCGGGCGCGCCGTCGGCGAGCGGGTTCGGCCGGCCGTACGAGGTCGCGTGGCCCAGGAACGACAGGCCGTCCGGGATCTCCCAGAGCGCGACGGCACCGATGTAGAGCCACCACCGGCGGTCGGTGAGCCGGCCGTACGGGAGCCAGAGCGGCAGGACGTAGAACAGGGTCTGGCTGATCGTGTTGCAGACCGACCGCAGCACCGCCATCGCCCCCGCGAGGCGCGGATCGGAGAGTTCCACCCAGACGGGTGCCCCAGCGGCGCTGGGCAGCATCGAGGTCAGGGCGTAGACCAGCATCACCCAGCCGAGCGGGCTGCCCGGGCGGTGGGCGTGCAGCAGCATCCCGGCACCGGCGGTGGGCAGTGCGTAGAGCAGGACGGCGAGTTGGTCCCGGGGGCGGTCGACCCCGGGCGTACCGAGGTGGACGAGCACGTAGCAGGTCCAGAGGGTGGCGACGGCCAGGCAGAGGGCCGTGCAGGCCGCTGCGGCGGCGAGCTGCCGTTGGGCGGGCGTCCGGCGGGCGGAGGGCCCGGTGGCAGTCCGCGGCCGGGTCGGGATCACCGTGATCATGGCACCGCCTCGCAACGGGCTCGGGAGAGGTCCGGCGGCAGCCGCGCGCCGGGCACCATTTCAGTCTCGACCGCCCGCCGTCCCGGGCGCATGGGGCAGCGGTCTCGTCCTCGGCACGGTGGTCCGTCGCCGCACATCGATCCGCGCATGTCACAGAGAGTCACTCCCGCATCGCTGGTAGTGTCGGCCAGGTGGACCAACAGCACCCCGTCGAACCGCCCGCCCCGCAGCCGGACGATCGGCCCCGGGCCGCGCCGCCGGGAGCGGGCGACGGCTCCGGCGCACCGGGAGCGCCGTCCGGCCCGGTCGGCGGGCAGGTCCCGGAGGCCCCCGGGCCGTCGGGCGAGGAGCGGGAGGACTCCTCCGTCCGGGTCCTGATCGTCGACGACCACCCGCTGTTCCGGGAGGGCCTCAGGGCGGCGCTGGAGAGCGCCGAGGGGATCGCCGTGGTGGCCGAGGCGGAGCGGGTCGGCGAGGTCGCGGCCGCCGTCGCCCGCAGCCGCCCGGACGTGGTCGTGATGGACCTCTCGCTGCCGGACGGCTCCGGGCTGGAGGCCGCGCGCCGGCTCGCCGAGCGGCAGCCGTCCCCGCCGGTGCTGATGCTGACCATGTCGGACGACGACGGCAGCCTGCTCGCCGCGCTCCAGGCGGGCGCGCGCGGCTACCTGGTCAAGGGCGCCGGCCGGGAGGAGGTGCTGCACGCGGTGCGGACGGTCGCGGCGGGCGGGGCGGTGTTCGGCGCGGACGTGGCCGGGCGGATCACGGCGCTGCTGGCGGGCGCCCGGCTGCGCGAGGCCGGGCAGCTGTTCCCCGCGCTCACCGCGCGCGAGGCGGAGGTGCTCGACCTGGTGGCGCGCGGGCTGGACAACCGGCGGATCGCCCGGGAGCTGGTGGTGGCGGAGAAGACGGTCCGCAACCACGTGACGCACATCTTCGAGAAGCTGCACGTCGCCACCCGGGCCGAGGCGGTGGCCCGGGCACGCGACATGGGACTCGGCGACGGCTGAGGCGGCCGGCACCGGGGCGGGCGCGGGGCGGGGCACGGAGCGGACCGCCGCCCCGCGCGCCCGGGACGCCAGGAAGCCGAGGATGCGGGGGAGGAGGCCCACATGAGCGAACCGGTGCCGGCGATCGGCGCCCGGCAGGCCGGTCCGACCCGGGCGTACTGGGTCTGTGCCGCGACGCTGCTCTCCGGCCTCGGCTGGGTGCTGCTGGCCCTCGTCCACCAGGACGCCCCGTGGACCGACGCGTTCCTGCTCCACGACGGCCAGACGGTGCTGCTCGGCTTCGGCTTCGCGCTCTCCGGGGTGCTCGTCCTGGCCCATCGGGCCGGACCGGACTCCTCCCCGCCGGGCGCCGTCGGCGGTCCCGGCCCCACCGACCCCGGCCGGACCGCCCCGGCCGCCGCCGCTCCCCCCGGACTCGGCCTCGGAGTGGTCCTGCTGGCCGCCGGCTTCGGCGGCTGCCTCTCCCGCTTCGTGCTGTTCGCGGCCAGGGCGGCCGGGGCCGGCCCGGTGGCGGAGGCCGTCGGGGCGGCCTTGCTGCTCGCCTCCGTCACCCTGTTCGTCTTCCTGGCCATCGCCCTGCCGCTCTGGCTCCCGGAGGGGCGGCTGCCCGGCGGCCCCGCGGGCCGGGCGTTCGTGGTCGTGGTGGCGCTCTGGAGCGCCTGCCACGCCTGCGTGGTCCGGCTCGGGGCGCCGCTGCCCTACTTCGGCGACGTCCTGGTGCCGCAGGGCGAGGGGCTGCCGCTGGACGAATGGCGGGTCACGCCGGTCTCCTGGGCGCTCGTCGCGGTCAGCCTGACGGTGGCCGCGGTGCGCTGGCGCCGCTCGGACCGGCCGCACCGGGCGGTCGCGGCGGTGCTCGTCCCCTACCTGATCTGGTTGGTCACCACCAACATCGCGCTCAGGCTGGGGACCTCCGAGAGCATCGCGGCGGTCGCCTACTTCACCGGCTCGGCGCTGTGGATGCTCGGCGCGGTCGGGTACGGCTTCACCCGGGACCGCTCGCGCTACCTGGACCGGGCGACCCGGCGGATGCTCAGCGTCCTCGCCCTGACCGCCGTGCTGATCTCCGGCTACCTCGGCATCGCGCTGCTGCTGCGCCGCGCGTTGCCGCAGGCCAGTACCGCCGGCGCCCAGCTCCTCGCGGCCGGGGCGCTCGCCATCGGGGGGTTGATCGGCCCGACCACCCGCTGGGTGGTCCGCGCCGTCGACCGCTTCTACTACGGCGAGCGGGCCCGCCCGTACCAGGTGGTGCGCGCGCTCGCCGAGCGGCTCAGCCGGGCCGTCAGTCCCGCCGACGCGCCGCCGCTGCTCTGCGAGACCGTGGTCGGCGCCCTCGGCCTGCCCGGGGCCCGGGTGGTCCTGCACACCAGCAGCGGTCCGCACGAACTCGCCTCGGTGGGCACCGTCGGTCCCGACAGCCAGGTGTTCCCGCTCAGTTACGAGGGCATGGTGATCGGCGGCCTCTGCGCGCCGCCGCGCGCCGGGCAGCCCGTGCTGGACGCCCAGGACCACGAGGTGCTGCGGTTCCTCGCCGACCAGGCCGCGCCCGCCATCGCCTCGCTGCGGATGTACGAGGAGGTCCAGTCCGGCCGGCGGCAGATCGTGCTGGCCCGGGAGGAGGAGCGGCGCCGGCTGCGGCACGACCTGCACGACGGGCTCGGGCCGACCCTGTCCGGACTGCGGCTCGGCATCGACACCGCGCGGGCCGCCGTCCCCGAGGACTCCCCGGCCGCCCGCTCGCTGCGCGCGGTGTCGGCCGGGATCGGCCAGGCGATCGTCGAACTGCGCCGGATCACCGAGGGGTTGGCGCCCGCCGCGCTGGCCGGCCAGGGCCTGGCGGAGGCGCTGCGGCGACTGGTCGCCGGACTGGACGGGGAGCGGGTCCGGCTCAGCCTGGAGCTCGACCCGGACCCGCCGCCGGTGCTGCCGGCCGCCGTCGAGGTGGCGGTGCTGCGGATCGGCGGCGAGGCGCTGAACAACGTGCTGCGCCACGCGGGCGCCACCGAGGCCCGGTTGACGCTGCGGGTCCGCCCGCACGAGGTGGTGGTCGAGGCCCGGGACGACGGCCGGGGCTTCCCGGCGGCCCCCGCGGGCGGCGGCGAACCCGGCGCCGCCGAGCAGGACGGCGCCGGCCGCCGCGGTGCCCACCGGGCCGGATCCGGGCTCGGGCTGCGCTCGATGGCCGAGCGCGCCGAGGAGTTGGGCGGCGCCTTCACGGCCGTGAACCACCCCGGCGGCGCCCTCGTCCGGGCGGTGCTGCCCCGGATGCCGGTCGTGTCCGAAACGACGGCCCCGACCACGGACGGAGCCGACCGCCCGCGGCGGGCCCCTTGACGGAAGCCGGGGTTGGCCCAATCATCATGGTCGCGTCAACTTCGCGGCTGTGCCCCCGCTGTCACCGCTCCCCGACCGGGCTGTCCCGGCCGGCAGCCCTGTTCCCGGCCGGACCCCAACCCGGCCGCCCCTACGACCCGATGGCCCTCCGCGAGGCTGTGCGCTTCCGTTCTGCCCCATCAGAATCTGGAGCCTCCATTGAACGAGCGCGCCTCGCGGCGATCCCGCCTGCGCCGATCCGCCCTGTCGACCGGGGCGGTCGTCACACTCGCCGCCGCCCTGTTCGCCCCCGCCGCCGTCGCGGCCCCCGCCGCCCCGGTGGCACCCGAGGCCCCCCGGGCCGTCGCCGCCGCCCCCGACATCCCGGTCGCCAACGTCAAGGCGCACCTGGCCCAGCTGCAGTCGATAGCCACCGCCAACGGCGGCAACCGTGCCCACGGCCGTACCGGCTACAAGGCGTCGATCGACTACGTGAAGGGCAAGTTGGACGCGGCGGGCTTCACCACCGCGCTGAAGACCTTCACCTACAACGGCTCGACCGGCTACAACCTCATCGCCGACTGGCCGGGCGGCGACACCTCGCACGTCGTGATGGCCGGCGCCCACCTGGACTCCGTCACCGGCGGTCCGGGCATCAACGACAACGGCTCCGGCTCGGCCGGCATCCTGGAGACCGCGCTGGCCGTCTCCCGGGCCGGCCTCCAGCCCACCAAGCACCTGCGGTTCGGCTGGTGGGGCGCCGAGGAGTACGGCATGGTCGGCTCCAAGAACTACGTCAACAGCCTTCCCGCCGCCGAGCGTTCGAAGATCGACACGTATCTGAACTTCGACATGATCGGCTCGCCGAACCCGGGCTACTTCACCTACCGCTACGACTCCGCGCTGGACGCGCTGTTCCGCGACTACTTCGCGGGCATCGGGATCAGCACCGAGCAGGACTTCGAGGGCGACGGCCGCTCCGACCACGCCCCGTTCCAGGACGCGGGCATCCGGGTCGGCGGCCTGTTCAGCGGCGCCGACTACACCAAGACCGCCGCCCAGGCGGCCAAGTGGGGCGGGACGGCCGGCCAGGCCTTCGACCGCTGCTACCACTCCTCCTGCGACACCAGCGCCAACATCAACGACACCGCGCTGGACCGGATGACCGACGCCATCGCGTACGCCGTCTGGACGCTCTCGGCCGGTACCACCACGCCGCCCACCGGCACCGTCTTCGAGACCACCACCGACGTCCAGATCCCGGACTACGGCGCCGCGGTGACCTCCGACCTCGCCGTCACCGGCCGGACCGGCAACGCGCCCGCCGCCCTCCAGGTCGCGGTGGACATCAAGCACACCTACCGCGGTGACCTGGTGGTCGACCTGGTCGCGCCGAACGGCACGACGTTCCGGCTGAAGAACTCCAGCGGCAACGACTCCGCGGCCAACGTCCAGGCCACCTACACCGTCGACGCCTCCGCGGTGCCGGCCAACGGCACCTGGAAGCTCAAGGTGCAGGACATCGCGCGCCAGGACACCGGCTACGTCGACAGCTGGAAGCTCACCTTCTGACGAAGGCGCGCGAGGACGTAGGCACGCGAAAGGGGGTGCCGGCCGCGGCCGGCACCCCCGTCCAGCGCAGGTTACGGCTGCATCTCGTACGCGCCGGACAGCGCCTCGACCATGGACCACACCTTGGCGGCCCGCTCGCCGTCCGCGACCGGGCGGCGGACGTTGGCCAGCGCCCACGCCGCCTGCGCCTCGGTGGTCGAGGCCTTCCCGTGCAGCTCGGTGGCGTGCTTCGAGAAGTCCCGCACCAGCGCGTCGAAGACCTGGTCCAGCAGGTCCGCGTCCAGCCCGGTCAGCTCGGCCTGCTCCAGCACCAGCTGGCCGTAGACGATCAGCGCGAAGAGCTGGCCGATCTCCAGCAGGAAGTCCAGGTCGGCCTGTTGCGCCTCGCTCGGCGCGTCGGTCAGCAGCAGGTCGCAGAACCCGTCGGCCTGCTCGCGGAAGCGGGCCACGTTCGGCAGGTGCGCGAAGGCGTCGTAGGCCTTGCGCCAGTCGTGGAAGCGGATCGCGCCGAGGCCGCGGGCCGGGCCCTGGCGGAACAGGAACTCGTCGTCGGCCGCGTCCAGTCGGGTGGGCACCGGCGCGTAGTCGGCCGGGTTGAAGAGGTAGTTGCCCATGAACTTGAGGATCAGCGCCAGGTTGACGTGGACGGTGCCCTCCAGCTTCGGCAGACCGCGGATGTCCTTCGCGGCCTTGTCGAAGTAGGTGTCCGCCTCGAAGCCCTTGGCCGCGATGACGTCCCACATCAGGTCGATGACCTTCTCGCCCTCGGTGGTGACCTTCATCTTGGTCATCGGGTTGAAGAGCAGGTAGCGGCGGTCCTCGGGCGAGGCGGTGCGGAAGTAGTCCACCGCACGGTCGGAGAACAGCTTCATCGCCACCAGGCGGGCGTACGCGTCGGTCAGCTCGCGCCGCACGTGCGGGAAGTCGGTGACCTTCTTCCCGTACAGCACCCGGTTCTGGGCGTGCGTGACGGCCTCGTACATCGCGTGCTCGCAGATGCCGACCGAGGCCGTGCAGAGGTTGAACTTGCCGACGTTGACGGTGTTCAGCGCGGCGTCGAAGGCGGCCTTGCCGGTGTGCAGCACGTCCTCGGCGCGCACCGGGTAGTCCTCCAGCCGGAACTCGCTGACGTACATCTGGGCGTTCACGACGTTCTTGACCAGGTGGTACGCCTCGTGGCGGCTGTCGGCGGCGAAGAAGACGTAGCCCTCCGGGCCGTCGACGTCCGAGCGGCGGCCGAAGACCGAGACCAGGCCGGCGACGTTGCCGTTGCCGATGTAGTACTTGGAGCCGGTGGCGGTGAAGCCGCCCTCGCCGTCCGGGGTGAGGATCATGTCGGTGGAGTAGATGTCGGCGCCGTGGCTGCGCTCGGAGAGCCCGAACGCCATCACGTGACCCTCCGCCAGGAGCTGGGCGGCGCGCGCCCGGACGGCCTCGTTCCCGCTCTGCCAGACCGGCCCCAGGCCGAGCACGGTGACCTGCCAGGTGTACCAGTAGCCCAGCCCGTAGAAGCCGAGGATCTCGTTCAGCTCGGCGATCCGGGCGGTGTCCCAGCGCTTCTCCGGGTCGACCGAGGAGGGCGTCAGGAACTCCGCGAACAGGCCCTCCTTCGCCGCGAATTCGAGGAAGTCGGCGTACCAGCTGCGGTCGATGTACGTGTCGATCAGCGCCTTCTTGCCGCGGGACTCGAACCAGTCCACGGTCGCGCGCAGCAGTCGGCGGGTCGGCTCGTCGAACTGCGCGGGGTCGTACGTACGCGGGTTGAAGAGCATCACGGGCTCCCGGGGGTCGAGGGTGGTGATCGGATGGGGCGTGGAGTTCTCGTCCGTCGGCGGAGCCGGGGGGTTCAGGCCCCGGTCCGGTCGGCGGCGAGGCGGTGCAGGGTGGCGAGCACGTCGTCCAGCCAGGCGAGGGTCATCCGCTCGTACTCGATCCCGCCGCGCAGCACCACGTGCTGCAGCTGCTGCCGGGCGTCGAGGGCGGCCGGGTCGGGGAAGTCCCGCTGCTCGCCGTGCAGGTAGCGGGCGAGCAGGGCGGCATGGCTCTCGCGGTGCCGCTCGACCTCGGAGAGCAGGGCGGCCGGGTCATCGAAGGCGGCCGCGCGGATCTTGACCGCCAGCTCGTGCCGGACGGTCTCCGGTTCGACCGGTTCGCGCAGCCAGCCGGCCAGCGCCGCCCGGCCGGGACCGGCCGCGGAGTAGACCTTCTTGTCCGGCCGGCCGTCCTGGGCGACCTCCTCGGCGGAGATCCAGCCGTCCGCCTCCATCCGCCGCAGCACCCGGTAGATCTGCTGGTGGGTGGCGGTCCAGAAGCGTCCGATGGAGCGGTCGAACCGCCGGGCCAGCTCGTAGCCGGAGCCGGGCTGCTCCAGCAGCGAGACGAGGATCGCGTGCTCCAGTGCCATGGCGGCATCCTGCTATGCAACGAGTTGCATAGGCAAGGGCGCCCCGGCCGGGTGAGACGCAGCTCACCGCGGTGCGCGCCGGGTGTGGGCGGTGAGGTTAGCTTCTCGGGCGAAATGGTGCAAAACGGCAGATCGGCGCCAGAATGGTACTGGGCTTGCGCCCTCCGTGTACCGGACCTAGGAGGTGGTATCGGTGTCTACCCAGATTCCGATGGGCATGGAGCACCATCCGGACATCGTCGAACTGCGTGAACACTACGAGCGGGTCACCCTGACTCCGCGCGCCCAGGCCGTCGAGGCCCTGGCTGTCCTCGCCGGTCTGTTCCTGGCGGCCTCGCCATGGATCGTCGGCTTCACCGCCTTCAGCACGCTGACCGTCACCTGCCTGATCGTGGGTCTCGCCTACTGCGTGCTGATGGCCGGGTACGGCTCGGCGTACGAGCGCACCCACGCACGGGCCTGGGCGGCGACCCTGCTCGGTGCCTGGACGATCATCTCGCCCTGGGTGGTGTCCGGAGCGGTCGACCGCGGGAAGAACATCGTGACCTGCATGATCGCGGGTGCCGTGATGTTCCTGCTGGGTCTCGCGGCGATCTCGATGGCCACCATCACGTCGAACGGCGCGTCGATGCGACGTGGCCGGGCCGGCCGGGCCGGGGGCTGACGCCACCCGGTAGTCCGGAGCCGGGGTGCGGGCGGCGAGGCCGCCGCCCGCACCCCGGCGCACGCCGTCGGGCCGCTACGGCCGGGGGCCGGTCAGGGGCGGGCGCCCCCGCCGCAGCGTGGTCACGGGCGGGTCATCCGCAGCACGTCGAGGGCCTCGTCCAGCTGCTCGCGGGTCAGCTTGCCCTGCTCCAGGTAGCCGCGCTCCAGCACCACCTGTCGGATCGTCTTGCGCTCGGCCAGCGCCTGCTTGGCGACCTTGGCGGCCTCCTCGTAGCCGAGGTAGCGGTTGAGCGGGGTGACCACCGAGGGCGAGGACTCGGCGTACTCGCGGGCCCGTTCGACGTTGGCGGTGATGCCGTCCACCGTGCGGTCGGCGAGCAGCCGGGCGCTGTTGGCGAGCAGCCGGACCGACTCCAGCACGTTGCGGGCGATCACCGGGAGCATCACGTTGAGCTCGAAGTTGCCGCTCGCGCCGGCCACCGTGACGGTGGTGTCGTTGCCGATCACCTGGGCCGAGACCATCAGCACCACCTCCGGCAGCACCGGGTTCACCTTGCCCGGCATGATCGACGAACCGGGCTGGAGGTCCGGCAGGTTGATCTCCCCGAGGCCGGTGCGCGGGCCCGAGCCCATCCACCGCAGATCATTGGCGATCTTGGTGAAGCCGACCGCGACGGTGCGGAGCTGACCGCTCAGCTCGACCAGGCCGTCCCGCGCGCCCTGCGCCTCGAAGTGGTCCCGCGCCTCGGTCAGCGGCAGGTCGGTGGCCCGGGCGACCTCCTCGATCACGGCGGCGGCGAAACCGGGCGGGGTGTTGATGCCGGTGCCCACCGCCGTCCCGCCGAGGGGCAGTTCGGCGACCCGGGGGAGCGTCGCCAGCAGCCGCTCCCGCCCGTGCCGGACCTGCGCCGCGTACCCGGCGAACTCCTGGCCGAGGGTCACCGGGGTGGCGTCCATCAGGTGCGTCCGGCCGGACTTCACCACCTCGGAGAACGCCGCGGCCCGCCGCTCCAGGGCCTCCGCCAGGTGCTCCAGGGCCGGGATCAGGTCGTGGGTGACGGCCGCGGTGGCCGCGATGTGGATCGAGGACGGGAACACGTCGTTGGAGGACTGGCTGGCGTTGACGTGGTCGTTCGGGTGGACGGGGCGGCCGAGCCGCTCGCCGGCCAGGGTGGCGATCACCTCGTTGGCGTTCATGTTGGAGGAGGTGCCCGAGCCGGTCTGGAAGACGTCCACCGGGAACTCGTCGTCCCAGCGCCCCTGGGCGACCTCCTCGGCGGCGGCCGCCACGGCCTGCGCCGTCTCCTCGTCCAGCACCCCGAGCCGGGCGTTCACCCGGGCCGCGGCGGCCTTGATCCGGGCCAGCGCGGCGATGTGGGCCCGCTCCAGCCGCTGGCCCGACACCGGGAAGTTCTCCACCGCCCGCTGGGTCTGCGCCTGCCACTTGGCGGCGGCCGGCACCCGGACCTCGCCCATCGAGTCGTGCTCGGTCCGGAACTCCTGCTGCTCACCCATGACGCGCTGCACCTCCTGGTCGGCCCCGGCCGGGTCTGCTCCCCGACCGGCTGCGGTCTGCGCAGACGACAGCCGCGCAGGGGCCCCCGGTATTTCCGCGCCAGGTGGGGGAACCGGCCGACCTTCACTCGAAGGGATGAAGATCGCGACCGGCCGGTCCGAGCGCGCCGGTCCGCTTCGTACGCTCGTGCACGCACCGGCTTCACCCGCCCGTGCAGGCACCGGGGGAGACGATCACCGAGCAGGGGGCGGACATGGCGGCAACACGGCGCGACCGGGACGGGCTGAGCAGGCGGGAGCTGCTCGGCGCCTCGGCGGCCCTCGGCACGGCCGGCTGGCTGCTGCGCGGCACGATCGGGCCGGACAGCGCGCGGGCCGCCGTCCCGGTGCCGCCCGAACTGCCCGCCGGCACCGAGCTGTACCAGCGGGTCTACCAGAACTGGTCCGGCGAGGTCCGCACCGACCAGCTCTGGACCTGTGCCCCGCGGACCCCCGAGGAGGTCCCGCCGCTCGCCGACTGGGCACGTGCCCACGGCTGGCGGCTGCGCGCCCAGGGCTACCGGCACACCTGGGCGCCGCTCACCGTCGCCGACGACACCCCCGGCTCCGCCCGCGTCCTGCTGCTGGACACCACCCGCCACCTCACCGCGCTCACCGCCGACTCGCCGACCACCGTCCGGGCGCAGACCGGCGCCACCATGGAGAGCCTGCTCGCCCACCTGGCCGGCCGCGGCCTCGGCGTCGCCAACTGCCCCGCGCCCGGCGAACTCACCGTCGGCGGCGTGCTCGCCATCGGCGGTCACGGCACCGCCGTCCCGGCCGTCGGCGAGCTCCGCCCGGACGGCCACGGCTACGGCTCGGTCAGCAACCAGGTCGTCCGGCTCACCGCCGTCGTCCACGACCCGGCCACCGACCGCTACGCGCTGCGCACCTTCGAGCGCTCCGAGGCCGACAGCGCCGCGTTCCTGGTCCACCTGGGCCGGGCCTTCGTCACCGAGGTGGTGCTCCGGGCCGGCCCCGACGTGCCGCTGCGCTGCGTCAGCCGGCTGGACATCCCGGCGACCGAGCTGTTCGCCCGCCCGGGCACCCCGGGCGGCATCCTCGGCCGCCCGCGCACCCTCGCCGACTTCGTCGACCGCGAGGGGCGCGCCGAGGTGATCTGGTTCGCCTGCACCGAGCGCCCCTGGCTGAAGACCTGGAGCGTCGCGCCGCAGCGCCCGCTCGGCTCCCGCACCGTCGACGAGCCCTACAACTACCCGTTCTCCGACAGCATCCCGGAGCCGGTCGCCCGCCTCGCCGGCCAACTCGTCGCCGGCGCCTGGGGGTCGGCCCCGCTCTTCGGCCAACTCCAGTACCTGGTCGCCAAGGTCGCCCTCACCGGGGACCTCACCGACGTGCTGCTCTCCGGCGGCGTGCTCCGCGAGCTGCTCTCCGGCGAACTCCTCACCCACCTGCTCGCCGGCGGCCTGCGCTCCGACCTCTGGGGCCCCTCCCGCACCCTGCTGCAGTACGTCCGCCCGACCACCCTGCGGGTCACCGCCAACGGCTACGCCGTGCTCGCCCGGCGGGCCGACCTCCAGTGGGTGGTGTCCGAGTTCGCCGCCCACTACCGGCAGTTGCTCGCCGAGTACCAGGCGCGCGGGGAGTTCCCGGTCAACGGCGCGGTGGAGATCCGGGTCACCGGCCTGGACGACCCGGCCGCCAGCGGCGTCCCCGGCGCCCGGCCGCCGCTGCTCTCCGCCCTGCGCCCGCGCCCCGACCGCCCCGACTGGGACACCGCCGTCTGGCTGGACGTCCTCAGCCTCCCCGGCACCCCCGGCCTGCACCGCTTCGCCCGCGACCTCGAACGGTTCCTGCTCCGGACCTTCGACGGCACCCGGGCCGGTCTGCGGGTCGAGTGGTCCAAGGGCTGGGCGTACACCGAGGACGCCGCCTGGGCCGACCCGGACGTGCTCGGCCGGGTCGTCCCGGCCAGCCTGCGCGACGGCGGCGGCCCCGGCTGGGACGAGGCGGTCGCCGTTCTGGACCGCCACGACCCGTACCGGGTCTTCGGGAACGCCTTCCTGGACACCCTGCTGACGGTCTGACGCCTGGGCCCCGGTTCTCCGCCGGCCGGGTCCTACACGTGCTCCATGACCATGACCGCGACGGTGTCCGGCGCGAGGGCGCGGAAGATGTGCGGGGCGTCCCCGGGGTAGCTGACGTAGTCGCCCGGGTGGAGTTCGACCGGCTCCGCCGGCGGGCCGACCAGGGCCCGCCCGGCGCTGAGCACCACGTGCTCCACCGTGCCGGGCATGTGCGGGTCGGACGCCCGGGCCTCGCCCGGCTGCGCCTCGATCCGGTAGACGTCCCGGCGGGCGTTGGGCGGGCAGGAGGCCAGCAGGGTGGCGGCGTAGTCGGCCCGCTCGGAGTGGGTGACCGGCCCCTCGCCGGCCCGGATCACCCGCACCACCGGTCGCGGCGGGTCGACCAGCCGGCTGAACGGCACGTCCAGCGCGACGCCGAGCGCCCAGAGCGTCTCCACGCTCGGATTGCCCGCGGCCGACTCCAGCTGGGAGAGCGTCGACTTGGCGATCCCGGCCCGGCGGGCCAGCTCGGCCATGGAGAGACCGGCCCGCTCGCGTTCGCGCCGGATGGACGCGGCGATCAGCCCGATCAGCTCCGAGCCGGCGGCGCCCGGCCCCCCGGCTCCGTCGCCCGCGCTGCGGGACCCGGTGTTCGCACTCATCCGCGTTCGCTCCGCACGTACGGGCGTTCGCCTTGACGAACGACAGCCTTCGGGTTCACTCTACTGGACATGCGTTCGCTCCTCCGAACACTCGACCGTGCCACGCTGCGGGACATCGCCCTGGTCTGCGTCGCCGACGCCCTGGTCGGCGCCTCCTTCGGTGCCATCAGTGTCTCCGGTGGCCTGCCGCTCTGGCTGCCGATCGCCATGTCGGTGTTGGTCTTCGCCGGCGGTGCCCAGTTCGCCGCCGTCGGCGTCGTGCTCTCCGGCGGCGGCGCGCTCGCCGCCGTCGCCACCGGCCTGGTGCTCAACGCCCGACTGCTGCCCTTCGGCTTCACCGTCTCCGACGTGCTCGACGGTCCGTGGTGGCGGCGGCTGCTCGGCGCCCAACTGCTCACCGACGAGTCGGCGGCCTTCGCCCTGCTCCAGTCCGACCGGCGCCGGCGCCGCGCCGCGTTCTGGGTCTGCGGCGTGGCGCTGTTCGTGGTCTGGAACGCCTCCGTGCTGGTCGGCGCGCTGGCCGGCGGCCTCATCGGCGACACCGACGCCCTCGGCCTCGACGCCGCCTTCCCGGCCGTCCTGCTCGCCCTGGTGCTGCCCTCGCTCACCGACCGGCGGACCCGGGCCGCCGCGCTGGCCGGAGCCGTGGTCGCGGTCGCCGCCACCCCGTACCTGCCGGCCGGCCTGCCCGTGCTGCTGGCCCTGCTCGGCCTGCTGTTCGCCGGGCCGCGGTCCGGCCGGCCGAACGCTCCGGAGCCGGCTGCCCAGGGCCCCGCCCCGCCTCGCCCCGCACCCGCCGCCGAGGGAGTCCACTGATGCCACTGCTCGCCGTCCTCCTGCTCGCCGCCGGCACCTACGCGTTCCGCCTCGCCGGCCCGGCCCTCGGCGACCGCTTCACCCTCTCCGACCGGCTGCGCCACCTGCTCGCGGTGGCCGCCGCCGTCCTGCTGGTCGCGCTGGTCGCCACCGGCGCCCTCACCCAGGGCCACGGCTTCGCCGGCTGGGCCCGGCCGTCCGGCGTCCTGGTGGCCGGGCTGCTCGCGCTGCGCCGTGCGCCGTTCCCGCTCGTCGTGGTGGCGGGTGCCGCGACCACCGCGCTGCTGCGGCTCTGCGGAGTCGCCTGAGACGGGCGTCCGGACCGGCCGGCTCAGCCCTGCGCGGCGTTGCCCAGGCGCTCCTGCTGGATCTCGGGCCGCTCGCTGTCCCAGAGCAGCTCCCACACCCGGAACACGCAGTGGTAGTCCCGCATGCTGCCCTGGGAGATCAGCAGATAGGTGTCACCGTCCCGGAGCAGGGTGCGCCGGCGGCTGTTGAACGGGTGCTGCGGGGTGTACGACGGGACGAGCCGCCGGAGTTCGGCGAGCGCCTCCTCGCGGTTGCCCTCGATCTCGGCCAGCACCTTGGTGCCCCAGATCCGGTCGTTGCCGACCCCTTCGGTCTCCTGGACGACCAGTGCCCAGCGCGTCATGCCCCACCCCTCGTTCGGATTCCCGTCCGCCCCCCTGAAACGATCATCCTAGGGGCTGGCGGTCGGGAGGAGTCCGCCGGACGGGGAGGGCCCGTCAGGTGGCGGCGGCTGGGAGGGCCTTGAAGAAGACGGTGGTCGGGTGGAGTTCACCCGCCGGGTCGGTCGCGTAGCCGGGAATGGTCCCCACCCTGGTCCAGCCCGCCGCCCCGTACATCCGCTCGGCGGGGCTGCCCGTCTCGGTGTCCAGCACCAGCAGCCGCAAACCGTGCCCGGTGCCCGCCGCCTCCAGCGCCGCCAGCAGCCGCCCGGCCAGCCGCTGGCCCCGGTCCGCCCGGCGGACCATCAACTTGGCGACCTCGCCGCGGTGCCGGCCGTTGGCGGTGACCGCCGGCCGCAGCTGGACCGTCCCGGCGATCCGGCCGTCCGCGTCGGCGCGGGCCACCCAGAGCAGCAGTCGCCCGGCCTCGACCTCGGGAGCCAGCGCCCGCCACCAGGCGGTCGCCTCGGTGGGGTCGAGCGGAGCGAGGAAGCCCAGCGAGGAGCCGTCCGCGACGGTGTCCGCCAGCAGCGCGGCCAGCTGCTCCGCCGAGTCGAGCAGCGCGTCCGCCGTCAGCCGTTCAATTGTGTACATGCTCACTCCCTCGCCCTCGTCCGGAGGCCCGCTCCGTACGGAATACTCGCCGGTACCCGCCGCGGCCGACACCCCTCTTCCGGCCCGGCCCGGTGCCCGCCGAGACTACAAGGAGCTGCCATGGCGAAGCCGACCCGGATCGACCCGGCCGACCTGCTCGCCGTCGGTGACCTGCTGACCGACGAGGAGCGGCTGATCCGCGACACCGTGCGGAAGTTCGCCGACGAGCGGATCCGCCCGCACATCGGCGACTGGTTCGAGCGCGGGGTCTTCCCGGCCCGCGAACTCGCCCCCGAACTGGGCGCCCTCGGCGTGCTCGGCATGCACCTCGACGGCTACGGCTGCACCGGCTCCACGGCCGTCGCCTACGGGGTCGCCTGCATGGAGCTGGAGGCCGCCGACTCCGGCCTGCGCAGCTTCGTCTCCGTACAGGGGTCGCTCGCGATGCGCTCGATCCACGCCTACGGCTCCGAGGAGCAGAAGCGGCGCTGGCTGCCGGGCATGGCCGCCGGCGAACTCATCGGCTGCTTCGGCCTCACCGAACCGGACTTCGGCTCCGACCCGGCCAACATGCGCACCCGGGCCCGCCGCAGGGGCGGCGACTGGGTGCTCTCCGGCTCCAAGATGTGGATCACCAACGGCAGCGTCTCGGACGTCGCGGTGGTCTGGGCGCAGACCGAGGACGGCGTCCGGGGCTTCCTGGTCGAGCCCGGCACCCCCGGGTTCACCGCCACCGACGTGCACGGCAAGCTGTCGCTGCGCGCCTCCGTCACCAGCGAGCTGGTCTTCGACGAGGTCGTGCTGCCCGCCGACGCCGTGCTGCCCGGCGTCACCGGACTGCGCGGGCCGCTCTCCTCGCTGGGCGAGGCCCGCTACGGGATCCTCTGGGGCACCGTCGGCGCCGCCCGCGACTGCTACACCACCGCCCTCGACTACGCCGGGAGCCGGGTGCAGTTCGAGCGCCCGATCGCCGGCTTCCAGCTCACCCAGCAGAAGCTGGTCGAGATGATGCTGGAGGTGGAGAAGGCGTACCTGGTCGCCCTGCGGATCGGCCGGCTCAAGGACGAGGGGGCCGCCCGCCCGGCGCACATCAGCTTCGGCAAGCTCAACAACGTGCGCGCCGCGCTGGAGGTCGCCCGCAGCGCCCGGACGGTCCTCGGCGCCAACGGCATCACCACCGAGTACCCGGTGCTGCGGCACGCCAACAACCTGGAGTCGGTGCTCACCTACGAGGGGACGAGCGAGATCCACACCCTGGTCCTCGGCGAGGCCATCACCGGGGAGTCGGCGTACCGCTGACGGCCGTCCAGGGGCCGCCGCCCCGGCCCGCCGCCCGGAATCCGGTGGCCGGGCCGGCGGCGGCCCGGCTACCGTCGGCTCCCATGAACGGACCGACCCGCACCCCCGCGACCACCACCCTCTGGCGGCCCACCGGGCCCGAGGAGCTGGCCCTGGTCGAGGCGGCGGACCGGCGGGCCTGGCCGCCCCGGCTGCCGGACCAGCCGATCTTCTACCCGGTGCTGAACGAGGACTACGCGATCCGGATCGCCCGGGACTGGAACGTGCCCGCGTCCGGCGTCGGCTACGTCACCCGCTTCGAGGTCGACACCGCCTTCCTGGCCCGCTACCCCGTCCGGCAGGCCGGCGGCCGGACCATCCTCGAACTCTGGGTGCCCGCCGACGAGCTGGCGGAGTTCAACCGGCACATCGTCGGCCGCATCGAGGTCGTCCACGAGTTCCGGCCGCGGCCGTGACGGCCGTACCGGGCGCGCCCGTGCTGCTCACCCCGGCCCGGCAGACCGGGACGACCGTCCTGCTCGCCGAGGCCGCCGCCGCGCGCGGCCTGCCGACCGTCCGGCTCACCGGTCCCGACGTCCTCGACCGGCTCGCCGGGTGTCCGGTCCACTGGTTCGGCGGCCCGCTCGCCGGCGCCCGGATCGCCGACCGGCTCGGCCTCGCCCTGCTGGAACCGGCGGACGACTGGCTGGCCCGGCTGCCCGAGGAGTTCACCGGCCGGCGGATCGAGCTGACCACCCTCGCCGAGGCCTGGACGCTGCGCGGCCCGGCCTTCGTGAAGCCGCCCGCCGACAAGTCCCTCCCGCCGGCCGTCTACGCCGACGGCTCCCGGCTGCCCCGGCACGGCGAGCGGATCGGACCGGACACGCCCGTCCTGGTCAGCGACCCGGTGACGTTCGGGTCCGAGTACCGGCTCTTCGTCCTGGACGGCGAGGTGGTCGCCGGCAGCCGCTACGCCCGCTTCGGCCGGCTGGACCCGGGGCCGGTGTCCGAGGAGGCCGTCGGCTTCGCCCACCGCCTGCTGTCCGTTGCCGGGGACGGCCTGCCCAGCGCGGTGGCGCTGGACGTCGGCCCGCTGCTCGACCCGTACGACCCGGCCGAGCGCTGGGCCGTCGTCGAGGCGAACATGCCGTGGTTCGCGCACTCCTACACGGCCGACCCGGCCCGGATGCTGGACGTGGTGCTGCGGGCGGCCGGACCGGTCGCGGCGCTGCGGCCCGCCGACCGGCGGTTCGTCCGGGCGGGCGCCGGGCCGGACTGAGGCCCGCGGTCCGGTCCCGCGGTCCGCTCCCCGCCGCCCCGCCCACCGGGGAGATCCGGCACCCGGACGTCGCCGCCCAGGTGTACGCCTCCCTCGGCCGGCCGATCGACCCGCACTGGACTCTGGACGGCCGGCCGTCCCGGTCGCCGTGCCCGCGCGGGCGGGGAGCCGCCCCCCGGCGGCCCCCTGAACGGCCCGCCCGCCCCGGCCTGTCGGGGGTGAACCCCGAGACGGCGGCGCCGCGTATACCCCTGAAGGTGGAGACGGTACCCCCAAGGTCGGAGGGACGGTCGCGACCTGGTGGTGACGCCACGGCAGCCCACGGCGGGTCAGGATGGAGACACCCCGGTGGACCGGGCACCGACGCGCAGCGCCGGGCACCGGGTACGGGACCGAACAGGGAGAGGGCAGGGCGGGCATGAACGGCATCGTGAGCAAGGTCGCGCTCGGAGTCGCAGGTACGGGCATGGCCGTCGCCGTCGCCACCGTGGCGGTCGGCCCGCGGGTCTCCGACTGGTACGACGGCCGCCACCAGGAGCAGGCCAGCTACAGCACCGGCAGCGCGGCCAAGGCCGACCGGCAGTCGGTACCGTCCTGGCTGCCCGACAACGCCTCCACCGTCCAGTACCTGATGTCGACCACCGGCGACGACCGCCTGCTGCGCGCCACCCTGCCCGACGGGCGGCTGCCGGCCGGCTGCGTCACCGCCCAGCCGGGCAGGGCCGTCCACCCGGTGCCGGCCGCGCTGAAGGCCGGCTGGTTCCCGCAGGGCGTCTCCTCGAAGATCACCGGCTCGTGCGGGCAGTACAACGTCACCCTGACCGGCAACCAGCTCTACGCCTGGCAGGACGGGGCCGCCGTGCAGGCCGCCCTGCGCGCGCAGTCGGCCGCCAGGCACTGAGGAGCCGGGCACCGGGCGGACGGGCGCCGGGGGCGGGAGTGGGCCGCGCGGCCCACCCCGGGTGTCGCCCCGCCGGGCCGCTGGGGTAGGACGGAGCGAGGACAATCCAGCGCCCGCCCCCGAGGAGCCCCATGCCTGGTTCGACCGTCGGTCCCGCCGGCCCCACCGGCGAGACGTCGACCGCGCCCGCGGCCCGGGCCACCGGGTCCGGCCGGACCGCCGCCGCCCCGGGGCGCGGCACCGTCGCCGTGCTCGGCGGCCTGGTCGCCCTCGGCCCGCTCACCACCGACCTCTACCTGCCCGGCCTGCCGGCGATCGCCGACGACTTCGCCGCCGAGCCGGCCGCCGTCCAGCTCACCCTGACCTTCTCGATGTTCGGGGTCGCCGCCGGCCAGCTGATCTTCGGACCGCTCAGCGACCGCTTCGGCCGCCGCCCGCCGCTGCTCGTCGGCCTGGTGGTCTACACCCTGGCCAGCGTGCTGTGCGTGCTCGCGCCCACCCTGCCGGTGCTGATCGCGGCCCGCTTCGTGCAGGGCGCGGCCGGTGCGGCCGGCCTGGTCATCGGCCGCGCCGTCGCCCGGGACCGCTTCGAGGGCGTCGCGATGCTCCGCTTCCTGGCCTCGATCAGCCTGATATCCGGCCTCGCCCCGATCCTCGCCCCGGTCGTCGGTGCCCAGCTGCTCCGCGTCACCTCCTGGCGCGGCACCTTCGGCGCCCTCACCGCACTCGGCCTGCTGCTCACCCTGATCGCCTTCGCGGCCCTGCGCGAGACCCTGCCGCCCGCCGACCGGCACGGCGGCGGGCTCGTGGCCACGCTGCGCACCATGAAGGGGCTGCTGCGGAACCTGCCCTTCCTGGGCCTCGTCCTGACCAGCACCTTCGCCTTCGGCTCGCTGTTCGGCTACATCAGCGGCTCCTCGGTGGTGCTCCAGCACGTGTACCACGTCTCGCCGCAGACCTACAGCCTGCTGTTCGGCCTCAACTCGCTCGCCATCGTGGGCGTCACCCAGCTGAACGGGCGGGTGCTCGCCCGCCGGTTCACCCCCGGCGCGCTGATGCTGGCCGGCCTCGGCACGGCGGTCGCCGCGGGGGTGGCGCTCGTCCTGCTCACCGCGGTCTGGGACCTCGGCCTGGCCGGGGTCTGCCCGGCGCTCTTCGTCCTGATGGGCAGCCTCGGCGTGATCCTCCCGAACTCGGCCGCCCAGGCGCTCAGCCTGGTCCCCCCGCAGTCCGCCGGCTCGGCCTCCGCCCTCATCGGCACCGGCACGTTCCTCTGCGGCGCGCTGGTCGCGCCGCTCAGCAGCCTCGGCGGCACGCCGTCGGCGGTGCTCCTCGCGGCGGTCGTCCTCGGCTGCGCCGCACTCTCCGCCATCGCCTACCTCGCGCTCTGCCGCCCCCGCCGCCCGGCGGTGGCCGGATAGCGGGGGCGCGTGGGACGCCGGCGCCGGCCCGGGCCGCCGCCGGCCCACCACGCCGTCGGGTCAGACGCCGACGGCGGCCTGGCCGCGGGCGAGCAGGCGGGTGCGGGCGTAGGCGGCCAGCTCGGGGCCGGCCGCGGTCGCGGCGGCGTCCTGGGTGGTGCCGCCGGGGCGGTAGGTGCCCGAGACGGTGTAGTAGCCGTAACGGCCGATCGTGGTGTGGGTGTTGGCGCAGCCCGTGGTCACGCACCAGGCGATGCCGGCGGGTGTGGTCAGCCCCTGGATCTGGCCCTTGTGGGCCTGGCCGACGGCGTCCGCCTGCGGCTTGTGGTCGAAGACGGCGACCCCGACGGTGACCGCGCTGTCGCCGGAGGTGTACGTCGCGCGCAGCAGCTTGCGGCAGGACTGACCGCTCGCCACGTCGCCGAGGCCGCCGGTGGTGGCCTGCCAGCAGGTGTCCGTGCTGCTGGTGGCGATCCGGTTCCAGGTGCGCCCGCCCACGGTGAGGATCGGGGCGGCGAACAGGGTGCCCGGGTCGAGCGGGGCGGTGTCCGTCGCGGCCTCGGAGATGACCGTCAGCGGGTCGCGCGGTGCGCTGCTCGCCGGTGCGGGCGCACCGGCGGGTGGCACGGCCGGCGGCGCGGCGGGCGGGGGAGCGCCCTGGGTGGCGCTCGCCCCGGGCGTGCCGGGGGTGGCGGTACCGCTCGGCCTGCCGCCGGACTTGCCGGGCGAGGGGGTCGGGCTCCCGGAGGCGGTGCCGGTGGGGCCGGGAGCGCCGGTCGGCGCGGTGGCCGTCGCGGTCGGTGGCGCCCCGGTGGTGAGGCCCGTGTCCGCGCCGGTCGGGTCGGCGGTGGGGCCGGGCCGGAGCGTGGCGGTGCCGGTCGGGTGGTCGTTCCGGGAGCTGCCGGAGACCGTGATCGCCGTCGCCGTCATCCCGCCGATCAGGGCGGTCGCGAGCACACTGGCACCGATCACCCGCAGCCGCTTCCGGCGCCGGATCTCCGCCTCGTGCTGTTCGGCCATGGCCGCCCAGTCGGGCTGCCGCGGGGCGTCGGGGCCGGCGAGGTACGGCGAGCCACCGGCGTACGGCGCCCGGGCGGTCGGCCCGGCCTGCGCGGGATCGGTTCGGGGCGGGCCGGGCTGCGAGGGATCGGCCTGCGGTGGGCCGGCGGGTGCTCCGGCCGGTGGCGGGAGGGAAGCCCCGCCGGGTGTTCGCGTGCTGTCCGTCGTCCCCACCCCGTCCGCCATGGTCGGTGATCCTATGACATGACTGATGGGCCGGGAGTGGGCGGTGGGACGGCCGTGTCCCGCTCGTGGAACGGACGCCCGCCGGGGGCGGCGCGACGGGAGGTCGCGCCGCCCCCGACGGGACGGGGGGTGTCGCGGGCGGGATCAGGCGATGGCGAAGTCGTCGCCGAAGACGTTGCCCTGGCCGTACCAGCCGTGCAGGTACACCGTCACGGTGCCGGAGGCGCCGGTGGTGAACGGGACGGTCAGCTTGGTCCAGCCGGAGGCGTTCGTCCAGGTGCTGGCGGTGGCACCGCCGCTCACGCCGAGGTAGGCGTAGCTGCCCTGGACCCAACCGCTCAGCGTGTACGAGGTGTTGGGCGACAGCGTCACCGTCTGCTGGCACTGGCCGGTCTGGCCGGCGGTGGCCGCGGCCTGCAGGGCGTGGGCGCCCGAGTGGGCCGGGGTGGCGACCACCGAGCCGCCGCTCTGGCAGGTCCACGGGGCGAGGCCGCCCGTCTCCAGGCCGCCGTTCACCAGGCCGCCGGGCGGGGTGACCCCGGTGACGGTGAGGTTGTAGGTGCCGGTGTGGCTGCCGGAGGTGGCGTTGCCGGTGATCGTCAGCGGGTAGGTCCCGGCGGCGGTCGCGGCGGTGCTGGTGATGTTCAGGGTGGCGGTGCCGCCGGCGGTGACGCTGCCGGGGGTGACGGTGGCGGTGACGCCGGCCGGGGCGCCGGTGACGGTGAGGTTGACGCTCTGGGCGGAGCCGGCCGTCACGGCGGTGGAGACGGTCGCGCTGGTGGCGGAACCGGCCGCCACGGTGCCGGAGTTCGGGTTCACCGCGACCGAGAAGTCGTTGCCGGGCTGGGTGCTCGTCACCTTCAGCGAGTAACTGCTGGTGTGGCTGCCGGAGGTGGCGTTGCCGGTGATCGTCAGCGGGTAGGTCCCGGCGGCGGTCGCGGCGGTGGTGGTGATGTTCAGGGTGGCGGTGCCGCCGGCGGTGACGCTGCCGGGGGTGACGGTGGCGGTGACGCCGGCCGGGGCGCCGGTGACGGTGAGGTTGACGCTCTGGGCGGAGCCGGCCGTCACGGCGGTGGAGATCGTCGCGCTGGTGGCGGAACCGGCCGCCACGGTGCCGGAGTTCGGGTTCACCGCGACCGAGAAGTCGTTACCCACCGGGGTGCTGCTGGTGTACTGGGAGAAGATGTGGCTGAAGTCCCACTTGCCCTGGCTGATCCCGGAGCAGTCGTCCCGCCCGCCGGTGCCCGGGCAGCCGCCGTTGTCGCGCTGGAGGGCCCAGAACGACAGCGTGTTGATGCCCTTCGAGACCGCCCAGTTGTACACCGCGGTCGCGTTGGCGACGGTGAAGGTCTCCGCCGGGCCGAAGTCGTCGATGCCGACCATCTCGGTGACGCCGATGGAACCCCACAGCTGCGCCGGGGTCCTGGTCGGGTAGAGCTTGGCCAGCTGGTTGTAGAGGCCGGTCGCCGCGGTCTGGGTGTCGGCGGCCATGTCGTGCGCGGCGTTGTCGTAGTAGTCGAAGGTCATCAGGTTGACGACGTCGATCCGGGCGTTGTTCGTGACGGCGTTCTTCAGCACCGCGAGGCCGCTGGAGGCGAGTCCGCTGGTCGTCGTCGGCAGCGTGTAGGAGAACTGGATCGAGCGGCCGTTGGCGGCGGCCCAGTCCTGCACCAGCTTGATCGCCTTGTTGCGGCGGTCGATGCCGGCCGTGTTGGTCAGCGAGTTGTCCTCGATGTCCAGGTCGATCCGGCTGATGTCGTACGTGGTGATGACGTTCTCGAAGGCGGCCGCGATCTGGTTGACATCCGTGCAGCTGTCGGCCAGTTCGGTACCGGTGTTGTCGGCGGTGTAGCCGCCGAACGACGGGATCACGTCGCCGCCGTTGGCCCGGATGGTGGCGATGTCCGCGCCGAAGGTGGCCTGCGAGACCGGCATCGAGCTGTCGCCGTTCCAGTACGGCGTGCAGGAGCCCTTGGTGGCGGCCTGGAGGAACGCCATCGTCAGGTGCTTGGCACCGGACTGGGCGGCGAGCGCGGCCGGGCTCTCGCCCGTCCAGGCCTCGAAGTACGGGGCGAAGACCCGGGTCGGCAGCGGGGTGGCGGCTTCGGCCGAGGCCGTCCCGACGGCGACCAGGCCGGCCGACGCGGCCAGTGTGACACAGGCCGTCAGGGCGGCCTGGAGTGTTCTGCGTAGACGCATGGAATTCTCCAACAGACTTGGTGGGGCAGGACGTTGGTGAAGTGCGGGGCTGCGCGGCGAAACCGTGGGACCGCGCAGGTGGCATTGCTGCGGAGCGGATGCTGCGGAATGTGGTGGGGGCGTGCGGCGGGTGGGCGTACGGAGCCCCCGTGCCATCCGGACGGGCGGACGACAGTGTGTGGGCAGGCGTGCGCCGTGCGGGTCGGGGGTGGAGCGGAGCAGGGCAGGGCAATGCCTCAGCCGCCGGTGGTCACACCCCCACAGTGCATCCCGGTCGGATCGACATGCTTATGGTTGGACTAGACCACTCGTCTGTCAAGAGTCCTAACTGTTCGTCGGCGGACGGGTCGGGCGGTCACCGGACGCACCGTCAGGGCCGCGCGGGCGGCGCCGCCGGAGCCCCACCGGCCCCAGGGGCGCGGCTCGGCGGGAGGGCCGCCGCCGGGGTCGGGAGGGTCTCAGGAGGCCTGTGCGAGCAGCTCGTCGACGAGTTCGGCGACCCCGTCCGGCCGGCGCCACCGGACGGCGGGGCGGTGCGCCGCCAGCCCGCGGACGGCGGTGGTCAGCCAGGCGTCGTCACCCAGCAGCTCGGCCCGCTTCCGGTCGACGACGAGGCCGAGCAGCGACTGCAGGAGCACGATCTCGCGGGAGGGGTAGAACGCGCGGTGGTGGCTGAACCCGGCCGACCACATGTCGTAGGGGTGCCGGACCATGGCCCGCAGGCAGGAGCCGTGGGTGGTGATGCCCGGGGTCCTGCTCAGCAGGCCGCCGACCCTGGAGCTGGAGAACCGGTCGGCGGTGACCGCCACGCCCAGCTCCATCAGCCGGTCCCAGGCCACCGGGTGCGGCTCCCGGCCCACGACGCGGTGCACCAGGCCCGCGGGCTCGAAGGTGAGGTGGGCCCGCTGCCGGTGGTCGCCCAGGATCCAGCGGCCGTCGACCCGGACCAGCGGGCCGAGGCGGTCCGCGGCGGGCTCGGCGCGCCCGGCGGCGGCGGACGCGGCGGACGGGGTGGTCGCGGCGGCGGGTGGCGGGGCGGCGGCGTTCGGCTCGGTGGCCACGGTGCTCCTCGGGCAGGCGTCGGCATCATGCCGACCAGTCTTCCCGGCTCACCTGGGGGCGACCGTACACCGTCGCACCGCTACCCCGTACGGCAGTTCGGGAATCGCCGCCGCACGGCGGGCGATCCGGACGGTGCCACGCCGCCTTGGTGCCGTGGCCGCGCGCCGGTCGTTGCGCGCGGCCACGGCGGGCCCGGTGCTCAGGACACCGGGCGGCTCGGGGCGGTCCGCCCGTGGTGCGGGGCCGTCAGGCCGGCGGGCAGAGGGTGGCGCGCAGGGCGTCGATGATCTTCTCGGCCTTCTCGGCGCCGAAGCCCTGCGGGTGGTCGGGCGCGGTGAAGCGCTGGTTCACCAGCTCGACCAGCTTGGCCCGGTCCTTGGGGAACTGGTACATCGCCTGGCACTGGTTGCGGGCCCGGTCGACGGCCTCGTCGGGCTTGCCGCCGACGATCGCCGGGTCGATCGCGTCGAGCGCGGCGACCAGCTTGGCGGCGTCGGCCGAGCCCGGCTTGGCGGGCAGCCCGGCATCGGCCGGAGGCGCGGGCTTGGGCGGCGCCGACGTGGCGGGGGCGTCCGGGGCGTCGGGGGTGGCGGGCGGGGTCGATCCCGGCGCGGGCCCGTCGGGGCTGCCCGTGGCGGGCGCGCCGGGTGCGGTCGGGGTGGCCGGCGCGCCGGTGCCCGAGGGGTCGGCGGTACCGCCGGGGGCGGGGGTGCCCGGTGCGGACGCGGTGGCGGCGGCCGGGGTGGTGGGGGAGCCGGCCGCGGATCCGTCCGAACCCGAGCCGGACGAACAGGCAGCCAGGCTCACCGCGGCGAACGCCGTGAGGGTGGCGGCGAGGAGACGAGTGCGCATTCCGCCACACTGTCATGTTCGCGCCGCTCAAGGGAAGATCCCCCGACGGCGAAGCGGCGGCGGCCCGGGGGTCGCCCCCCCGGACCGCCGCCGCGTGCTGTCACCGGCCGTACGGTCGGCCGGCTCGTACCGTCGGCCCGGCGCGTACGGTCCGCCGGTCGCCGTCACTGCCGGTCGGGCCGTCCGGCCGCCCGGCTCAGCTCAGGCCGTTGGCCTTCAGCCACTCCTTGGCCACGGCGGACGGGTCCTCCTTGTCCACCGCGACCTTCTTCATCAGCGTCGCCAGGCCGTCGGTGCTGAGCTTGGCCGACACGGCGTTCAGTGCGGCGACGGCGGGGGCGTCGACGGCCGTCTTGTTCACCAGCGGGGTGATGTTCTGCGCGCCGAACAGGTGCTTCGGGTCGGTCAGCGGGACGAGCTTCAGCTGGGCGATCTTCGGGTCGGTGGAGAAGACATTGCCGACCTGGATCGAGCCGTCCTTGATCGCGTTGGCGGTGGTCTCGCCGGTCGGCTTCCACTCCTTGAAGGTCAGCCCGTAGACGTCCTTGAGCGGCTGCTCCTGGCGGGTCTTGAACTCCGGCGGCCCGCCGATGGTGAACTCGCCCGCCTTGGCGGCCAGGTCCTCGATGCTCTTCAGCTGGTACTTGTCGGCGCTCTCCTGGCTGATGCTCAGGGTGTCGTTGTCCTCGGCGGGCGAGGAGTCCAGGATGGCCAGCGAGGCGGGCAGCGTCTTCGCCAGTTCGGCGTTGACCTCGTCCTTGGTCGCGGCCGGCTTGCCGCCGAGGTAGGAGAGCAGCGCGCCGTTGTACTCGGGCAGCACGGTCAGGCTGCCGTTCTGGAGCTGCCCGTAGAGCACCTCGCGGCTGCCGATGTTGAACTTCTCCTCGACCTTGACGCCCTTGGCCTTCAGCGCCTGCGAGTAGATCGAGCCGAGCAGCACGTTCTCGGGGAAGTTGGCCGAGCCGACCACGACGGTCGAGCCCGAGCCGCCGGTCGTCGCGCCGGCCGGGGCCGAGGCGCCGCCGCCGAGCGGGTCGCCGCCGGAGGAGGAGCAGGCGGTGGCGCCGAGGGCGAGCGCGGCGACCGTACCGAGGAGCAGGGCCCGGCGGCCGCTTCGGCGGCGTGCGGATGTCGACATGGTGATAGGTGTCCTTTCGGGACGGCAGATGCTCGGTGGGACGAGCGGGACAAGCCTGCGGAGCGGGATCAGGGGGACTCGCGCGAGGAGCGGGCGCGGCGCTGGGCGCGCAGCCCGGGCGGGAGCGCGTAGCGGGCGAGCAGCGCGAAGAACAGCTGGGCGCCGACCGCGAGCAGCACCACGAGCAGCGCGCCGCCCACCGTCACGGCGTAGTTCCGGGTGGCCAGCCCGTCCATCACGTACCGGCCGAGCCCGCCGAGGCCGACGTACGCGGCGACCGTGGCCGTCGCGACCACCTGGACGGTCGCGGTCCGGAAGCCGGCCAGCAGGGTGGGCAGCGCGGACGGCAGGCAGACCTGCCGCAGCACCTGCGGGTGGGTCAGCCCGACGCCGCGCGCCGCGTCCCGGACGTCCGGATCGGTCCCGCGCACCCCCTCCACGGCGGCGACCAGCAGCGGCGGCGCGGCGAGCGCGACCAGTGGGATCAGCACGGCCGTGTCGCCGACCCCGGCGAGCAGCACCGCGAGCGTCACCAGGCCGAGCGTCGGCAGCGCGCGGGCGGCGCCGGCCAGCGAGGTGACGGCGGTGGCGCCGCGGCCGGTGTAGCCGATCAGCAGGCCGAGCGGCACGGCCAGCAGGGCCGCGAGGAGCAGGGCCTCGCCGGAGAGCACCAGGTGCTCGGTCACGCGGTGCACGATCGAGTCCGGGCCGCTGCGGCGGTCCGGGGAGGAGAAGAAGTCCCCCAGCCAGGAGAGCCAGTTCATCGGCCGGTCCCCTTCTCCCGGACGGCCCAGGGCGCGAGCAGCCGCCGGGCGCCGACCAGGAGCAGGTCCACCGCCAGCGCCAGCGCGGCGATCAGCACGATGCCGGCCACGATCGGGGTCGGGAAGGTGCGCTGGAAGCCGTCGATGAAGAGGTAGCCCAGCCCGCCGCGTCCGACCAGGGCGCCGACGCTCGCCAGCGAGATGCTGGAGACCGCGGCGACCCGCAGGCCGGCGACCAGGTAGGGCACGGAGGCGGGCAGTTCGACGGCCGTCAGCCGGTGCCACGGCCCGTAGCCCATCGCGGTGGCCGCCTGGCGGACCGAGTCGGGGACGGCGTGCAGGCCGTCCACCGTGGTGGGCAGCAGGACGGCGACCGCGTAGAAGGTCAGCGGGATCATCACGGTGGCCTGGGTGGCCAGCCCGGTGTAGGGGATGAGCACCACGAAGACCGCCAGCGAGGGCAGCGCGTAGACGACGTTGAAGACGGCGGCCAGCGGCTGGTAGAGCCGGGGGTGGCGGGCGCAGGCCAGGCCGAGCGGGACGGCCAGCAGCAGGCCGATCAGGACCGGGAGCAGCGCGATCACCGCGTGGTCGGCGAGCAGGTCGCCCAGGTAGCCGAGGTGGTCGCCGATCCAGTACCACCGGACGATCGGTTCATCGTCCACCGGTGGCTCCGTCGGTCGCGTCCTCGTCCACCTCGCCCGCCCCGGGCGTGTCGTAGGCCTTGGCCATCGCTATCTCCTCGGCCCTGGGACCGGGCGCGGCCGCCAGGGCGGTCAGGACGGCCTCCCGGCTCGCCGTGCCGGTGGCCCGGCCCTCGGCGTCCAGGGCGACCGCGACCCCGGCGGGGGAGAGGACGGCGGCGTCCAGCGCGGAGCGCAGGGTGTCCGCCTGCGGGTGGTACCCGGCGACCGGGTGCAGCGCGGCGGCCGGGGCGTCCCGGTCGATCCAGCCGATCGGGCGGCGCTCGTCGTCCAGCGTCAACTCCCACCGGCCGTAGCGCAGTCCGTCGGCCACCGGGCGGACGGTGACGGCGGTGGCCGGGCGAAGGCCGAGCCCGCGCAGCCCGCGGTCACGGCCGAGGAAGGCGGCGACCTCGGCGTCGGCGGGCGCGGTGAGCAGCGTGTGCGGGTCGGCGAGCTGGGCGATCCGGCCCTGCTCGCGCAGCACCACGACCTGGTCGCCTAGCCGGATGGCCTCCTCGATGTCGTGCGTGACGAAGAGGACCGTCTTGTGCAGTTCGGACTGCAGCCGCAGCAGCTCGTCCTGGAGTCCGGCCCGCACCACCGGGTCGACGGCGCTGAACGGCTCGTCCATCAGCAGCACCGGCGGATCGGCGGCCAGCGCCCGGGCCACGCCGACCCGCTGCTGCTGGCCGCCGGAGAGCTGGAACGGGTACCGCTTGCCGGTCTCGGGCGCGAGCCCGACCAGCTCCAGCAGCTCGGCGGCCCGGGCCCGGGCCCGCTTCTTGTCCCAGCCGAGCAGGTAGGGGACGGTGGCGATGTTGTCGATCACCTTGCGGTGCGGGAAGAGGCCGGCCTGCTGGATCACGTAGCCGATGCCGCGGCGCAGCTTGGCCGGCTCCAGCTCAGCGACGTCCGTGCCGTCCAGGAGCACCCGGCCCGAGGTCGGCTCCACCATCCGGTTGACCATGCGCAGCAGGGTCGTCTTGCCGCAGCCGGACGGGCCGACCAGCACCGTCGTCCGGCCGGTGGGCACATCGAGGTCCAGGCCCCCGACGGCGATGGTGCCGTCGGGATGGCGCTTGCCGGCGCCGTCGAATCTGATCACGGGGAGTTTCCTCTGTCTCGGCGCCGCCCGGTGGTGGCGCCGATGGTGTCGGTCTGTCGGTCTGTCGGTCGTGGCGGTTTGTCGACAAGTGACGGACCGTGAAGCGGCCGCCCTTCGTCGGATCAACTGCCCGGGCGTTCTTCCGCCCGCGTGGCTGCCCTGCATCGGACCGGCGGAAACTCCGATCAGACTATGACCTGAATCATCTCCTGTCCGTGATTTACCCTCCGCGTGGGGCGGCCGCCCCCGGGAGACCGGGCCCGGCCCGGGGCCGTCGGGCCGGCCGCCGAGGGGCCGCGGCGGTGCTGCCACCTGGCCGGACGCGCCCCGGACCAGGCGGGTGGGAGCGCCCTGCGGGCGGCCCGTTCAGCCGCCCTGCCGTTCAGCCGCCCTGACGCGTCGGCAGTCCGGCGGCCGCCCAGCCGACGAAACCGCCGTCCAGGTCCGTCGCCCGGTGCAGCCCCAGCTCGCGCAGCGAGGCGGCGGCCAGGCTGGAGGCGTAGCCCTCCGAGCAGACCACGACCACCTCGACGTCGTAGCCCTCGGCCTCCGGGATCCGGTGACTGCCCGTCGGATCGAGCCGCCACTCCAGCACGTTGCGCTCGATGATCAGCGAGCCGGGGATCTCGCCCTCGGCCGCCCGCTGCGCCGCCGGCCGGATGTCCACCAGCAGCGCGCCGTCCAGCTGGGCCTGGTACGCCTCCCGGGCCCGGGGCCGGTGGACCCCTTCGCGGGCGCGCTCCACCAGGTCGTCGATCGTGGTCACCATTGCTCCGGTCCTTCCTGCGAGGTGCGGACCAGTCCGCCGGCCCGCAGTTCGTAGTGCGCCATCGAGTCCAACGGCGGTGAGTAGGCGTGCAGCGTGACCGCGGGGCCCGCGCCCGTGTTGCGGACGTCGTGCACGTATTCCGGGCCGAAGGCCCGGGCGGTGCCGGCCGTGATCCGGCGGATCAGCAGGCCCTGCTCCGGCCCGCCGAGCGAGAGCTCCTCCAACTCGCCGAGGGCGACGGCGAACGCGCCGCGCGAGCCGCCGTGGTCGTGGAAGCCGGTGGACTGGCCGGGCAGCCAGCTGATCAGCCAGACCTCGTGGTCCTCGTCGGCCACCAGGCGCCGGTACCAGCGTTCCTCGGTGGAGAGCCGGACGTGGTGGATCCACTGGTCGGGCTGCTCGGCGAGGTCGCGGACGATCGCGCGCAGGGACTTCGGGGTGAGTGGGGTACCGGTCCGCGCGGGCGCGGTGGTGGCGGAGTCGGCGGCGGTCGGGGCGTCGGGGGCGGCTTCGGTGCGGGCCGGGCCGGCCGGGGTGCCGGGGGCGAGGTCCAGGCTCATGTGGGCGTCCTCGGGGAAGGCGGAGCGAGCGGAGGTACGGCCGTACCGGGGCGGGGGATGCAGGCCTGCCGGGTACGGGTGCGCCGGGAAACGGGGCGCGTCAGGAAGACGGGTACGGCTGCGCGGCGCGGGCCCTGGCGGACGTCACAGGGCGGGACCGGCGAGGAGGGTCAAGGTCAACAGGCACAGATGGAGCTCGCCTGGCGTCGCAGATCGACGTGCAGGCGGCAAACCAGAGTGGTGCCGGAGTCCATGCGCCGGATCCTTCCCGACCCGCGGGGCGTGAGTCAAGCGGGCCCGGTCACTCGTGCGTGGCGCGCCGGGGTGCTGGAGGCGCCGCGGCCGGGCGCGCTGCCGTGCTGGTCGGAGCCACCGGGGCGGTCGGCGCGGGGGCCGGCGCCGGGGTCGGTGCGGGGTCGGCCAGCGTCGCGCCGAGCACCGGGGCGGCCTGCTCGCCCAGATGGCGGCCGAGCGTCTGGTAGGCGTCGAACTGCCGGTGGTCGAACCACTGGTCGCTGGTGCTGTCGTTGGGGAACGCCGCGTTGGCCGCCGCGTAGGCGTGCAGCTCGTACGGCATGCCGACGGTGAGGACGGCCTGGACGACGATCAGCGTGCCGTGGTGCCGCCACTCGTCGCCCTGGGGGCCGTGGGGGCCGTGGTGCCGGTCGCCGACGGCCGGGCCGACGCGGGTGTCGTCGCCGGGGGCGTCGAACGGGTCCGGGTAGCGGATGTCCCCGGTGATCACGGCCCGGGCGGAGAGCCGGCCCGCCAGGCGTGCCGCCAGACCGCGCAGCGACGTGTCGTCGCTGCCGGGGATCAGCAGCTCCGGCCGGTGCAGGGTGATGACGATGCCGAGCTCCTCGCGGGCGAGGGTGATCGCCGCCGCCAGACTCGCCGCGACCGGGGCGTCCCCGCTGGCGTCGACGCAGACCGCCGTCCGCACGCGGTGCCGGAGCAGCTCGACCAGGCCCAGGTTCTCGTAGTGGCCGCCGTCGGTGGTGAGCAGGAAGCGGTCGTCCATCGGGAAGCGGCCGCTCAGCTCGCGCAGCTGGTAGGGGAGCCGGCGGACGGCGGGCTGGGAGGGGAGCCGCCAGTCCCGCCCCGGCGCCCAGAGCGGCCCGAGCGCGGCCGGGTTGGGCAGCCAGGTGCCCAACCGGGCGTTGGTGACGGCGAACAGGCCCTGGTAGGCGCGGGACTGACGGCCCATCGCGGAGGAGAACGCGGCGCCCGAGACGGCCATCGCGGACTGCACGGTGAGGTCCCTGGCGATGTGCCGTCGGGTGCGCCGCTCCAGCAGGTCGGTGCGGGCGTAGCCGACGTCCGGCCCGCCCACGTAGTCGTGCGAGAAGGTGAAGGAGACGGCCCGGCGCCCGGGCGGCGTGCGGGAGCTGCCGGACAGGTTGGCCGCCGCAGCGAAGATCATCTGAGGGACGTCGGGGTGCCGGGCGCCGTAGTGGCTGAGCCAGGTCTGCTCTCGGTAGAAGTGGTACGGCCGGGCCAGTGCCTCACCGTCCTCGGTGGCGCGGCGGACGGCGAAGGCGGAAGCCAGCCGGCGCCGGTAGAACGGGTGCAGGCTCATCCACGTCTGGTCGAGGTTGAGCCCCACCGTGCCGAGCACGAGCGGCAGCAGCACCTGCGCGGTGGCGGGCCAGGCGTGGCCGGTGGCGACCGCCCAGCCGAGCGCGAGCAGCGCGCCCGACGACAGCGTGGCGAGCGCCGCCCACACCAGCAGGTACTGGACCAGCCCGTCCGTCACCCCGCCGCCGAGCCGCCGGGTGCTGTGCAGCAGCCCGCCGAGCGCCGCCGCGCCCTGCTCGACGACCCGGCGCCCGCGCCACAGTATGCCGAGCAGCAGGGTGAGGTAGCTGAGGAGGACGGTCAGGCTGAGCCCGGCGCCGGTCTGCCGGGCGCCGACCGCCAGCTCCTGCTGCAGCCAGACCGCGCCCCAGGCCAGCCCGGGCACCACCAGCACCCCGGCGGCCACCAGCGCGGCCAGGGCGAGGGCGCCGTGCGAGAGCCGCCGCAGGGTGCGCGGCAGCGGGGTGTCCCAGCCGAGCTGCGAGAAGGCGAGCAGCCAGAGCAGCCAGCAGAGCGCGGCCGCCGCGAGCAGCCCGAGCAGCGCGAGGACGGCCGGCTGGCGGACGGCGAGCGCGCCGAGCCGGCCGGCCCCGCCGGTGCGCAGGCCGACGGCGGCCAGCGCGTCCAGGTCGGTCAGCGGGACGAAGTGGTAGAAGCGGCTGAGCCCCAGGCCGAGCACCAGGACGGCGGCGAGCAGCAGGGCCAGCGCCGCCACCAGGCCGCGGAGCAGCGTGCCGAGGGCGACCAGCCACTGGCCGGCCCCGTCCGCGAGGTACTTGGCGTGCCGGCGGAGGTGGTCCTCCTCCGGCGAGCCGGGCTCCAGGACGTCGTCCGCCGTCAGGCCGGAGACGGCGTGCTCCGGGCCGCCGGGCGCGGAGTCGCTGAGGGCGAGCTGCAGCGCGCCCGTGGTGTAGCCGCCGCCGGAGACGGAGACCAGGTAGCGGGCCTGCTTCAGCCAGGGCCGCAGCGCCTGGAGGACGCCGAGGGTGACGCAGGCGGAGCGGATGCCGCCGCCGGAGACGCAGAAGCCGAGCCGGGCGGGCTCCCGGCCGGGCGGCACCCGGGTGCCGTTGCGCCAGCGGGCGTGGCGGTCGAGCGGCCCGTGCGGGCGCGGGCCGGCCGGCCAGCGCCCGCCGTGGCGGGTGGCCACCGGCCACGGCGGGATCAGCTCGGGGCCGGCGTCGGCCGGTCCGGCGCCCCCGGCGCGGGCCGGCGCGGGCGGCCGCCGCAGGATGCCGCGCGCCGCGCGGTGGACGGTGATCGTGAGCACGGCCAGGGCCATCGCGCCGGCCGGCAGCAGGAGCAGCCACTTGACGGTGGCGAGCGCGGTGGCGGCGGCGAAGGGCGCGTCGGAGCCGGCGTGCGGGCCGGGGCCGGTGCCGAGCCCGTCCAGCCCGATGCCGAGCAGCGCGTTCTCCGCGATGTCCAGGGCGCCCGCGAGCAGGCCGGCGGCCCCGGCTGCGAGCGCGGTGAGCCGCCAGTGCGGACGGGTGAGCACGTACCGGCCGAGCAGCCCGGCCGCCGCGAGGGTCAGGGTCCAGCCGCCGAGCAGCCAGGGCTCGGCCCGCAGCGCCGCGAGGTGGTCGGCGGCCCGCCCGGCGACCACGGCTCCGGCGGAGGCGGCGGAACCGGCCAGTTGCAGCCGCACGCTCCGCACCGCGGGCGCCCACCGGGCGAAGAGCAGGCTCCCCAGCACGAGGGGCAGCGGCACGGCCAGGGCGAGCAGCAGCCCGGCCCACGGCGGTACCGGACCCGGCGGAGGGTCGGGGGGCGCGCCACCCGGCCCGGGCGCGGCGGATGCGGCCTTCACCTCGACCTCCCCCCGTGGGCCCGGCCCGGACGACCGCCGGGAACTCACCGTCCGGAGCGCTCCGGTGACGGACCGGAGCAGCGTCCACCGGCGTCTTACCCCGACGCGCGGTACTTCGCACCCGGATTCACCCGAATGGGTAAGGAGTGCGGCAGTGGGGTAGTTGAGCGTTTCATCCCGTCGAGAAGCACCCGCGTGTCCGCGTAACAGGATCGCCCCGGCCGCGTTACGTCCGACGTATTGTCAGGCCACCGAGGCCGGGCCTACGGTCTACAGACCACGTTCTACGCACGTAGATGTGTGCGTCACCGCATGCCGACGCGTGCCGGAACCCGAGGCAGATCCGCCCCGTCAACCCTCAGACCGCAGGCCCGACCCCCCGGCCGGGCCACGGAGTTGCGGAGGTACCCATGTCGCAGATCGTCCGTGCCGCCCTCGTGCAGACCCGGTGGACCGGTGATCAGGAGACGATGATCGCCCTCCACGAGCGCCACGCCCGCGAGGCCGCCGCCCAGGGGGCGAAGATCATCGGTTTCCAGGAGGTCTTCAACGCCCCGTACTTCTGCCAGGTCCAGGACCCGGAGCACTACCGCTGGGCCGAGGCCGTCCCGGACGGCCCCACCGTCCGCCGGATGCGGGACCTCGCCCGCGAACTCGGCCTGGTCGTCGTCGTCCCCGTCTACGAGGAGGAGCAGCCCGGCGTCTACTACAACACCGCCGCCGTGATCGACGCCGACGGCAGCTACCTCGGCAAGTACCGCAAGCACCACATCCCCCAGGTCAAGGGCTTCTGGGAGAAGTACTACTTCAAGCCCGGCAACCTCGGCTGGCCCGTCTTCGACACCGCCGTCGGCAAGGTCGGCGTCTACATCTGCTACGACCGCCACTTCCCCGAGGGCTGGCGCGCCCTCGGCCTGGCCGGGGCCCAGATCGTCTACAACCCCTCCGCCACCAGCCGCGGCCTCTCCGGCTACCTCTGGCAGCTCGAACAGCCCGCCGCCGCCGTCGCCAACGAGTACTTCGTCGCCGCGATCAACCGGGTCGGCACCGAGGAGTACGGCGACAACGACTTCTACGGCACCTCCTACTTCGTGGACCCGCGCGGCCAGTTCGTCGGCGACGTCGCCTCCGACAAGGAGGAGGAACTCGTGGTCCGCGACCTCGACCTCGGCCTCATCGAGGAGGTCCGGCAGCAGTGGGCGTTCTACCGGGACCGCCGGCCCGAGGCCTACGGTCCGCTCACCGAGGCGTGAGGGAGGCACCCACCGTGACCCGCACCGTCATCCGCGGCGGCCTCGTCATCACCGCCACCGACGAGATCCACGCCGACGTCCTGATCGAGGGCGAGCGCATCGCCGCCCTCGCCGCCACCGACAGCGACGCCGCCCGGGCCTGGACCGCCGACACCGTCATCGACGCCACCGGCCACTACGTCGTCCCCGGCGGCGTCGACGCCCACACCCACATGGAGCTGCCCTTCGGCGGCACCGCCGCCTCCGACACCTTCGAGACCGGCACCCGCGCCGCCGCCTGGGGCGGCACCACCACCATCGTCGACTTCGCCGTCCAGCCGGTCGGCGGTTCGCTGCGCGAAGGCCTCGACACCTGGCACGCCAAGGCCGACGGCAACTGCGCCGTCGACTACGCGTTCCACACCATCGTCTCGGACGTCAACGACGCGGTCCTCAAGGAGATGGACGCCCTCGTCGACTCCGGCGAGTCCACCTCCTTCAAGCTCTTCATGGCCTACCCCGGCGTCTTCTACAGCGACGACGGCCGCATCCTGCGCGCCATGCAGCGCGGCGCCGCCAACGGCGGGCTGATCATGATGCACGCCGAGAACGGCATCGCCATCGACGTCCTCGTCGAGCAGGCGCTCGCGGCCGGCCGCACCGACCCCCGGTACCACGGCGAGGTCCGCCGCGAACTCCTGGAGGCCGAGGCCACCCACCGCGCCATCAAGCTCGCCCAGGTCGCCGGCAGCCCGCTCTACGTCGTCCACGTCTCCGCCGCCTCCGCCCTCGCCGAGCTCGCCCGGGCCCGTGACGAGGGCCTGAACGTCTTCGGCGAGACCTGCCCGCAGTACCTCTTCCTCTCCACCGACAACCTCGCCGAGACCGGGGCCGACGGCTTCGAGGGCGCCAAGTACGTCTGCAGCACGCCGCTGCGACCCCGCGAGCACCAGGAGGCGCTCTGGCGCGGGCTGCGCACCAACGACCTCCAGGTGGTCTCCACCGACCACTGCCCCTTCTGCTTCGCCGGCCAGAAGGAGCTCGGCCGCGGCGACTTCTCCAAGATCCCGAACGGGCTGCCCGGCGTGGAGAACCGGATGGACCTCCTCCACCAGGCCGTCGTCGACGGTCACCTGACCCGCCGCCGCTGGATCGAGGTGGCCTGCACCACCCCCGCCCGGATGTTCGGCCTGCACCCGCGCAAGGGCACCATCGCCCCCGGCGCCGACGCCGACGTGGTCGTCTACGACCCCACCGCCGTGCAGACCGTCTCCGCCGCCACCCACCACATGAACGTCGACTACTCGGCCTACGAGGGGCGCCGGCTCACCGGCCGGGCCCGCACGGTGCTCTCCCGCGGCACCGTGATCCTCGACGACGGCACCTGGCTGGGCCGCGCCGGACACGGCGCCTTCCTGCGCCGCGACACCTGCCAGTACCTCACCTGACCCTCTCCCCGCACCGCCGTGGCCCGGGGCCGTGCGTCGGCCCCGGGCGGCCCCACCCTTCCCTGGAGCTCCCCGATGGACATCGGCCTCGTCCTGCAGACCGACCCGCCCGCCCGACTGCTCGTCGACCGCATGGTCCGCGCCGAACGGGCCGGGTTCAGCCACGGCTGGACCTTCGACTCCTGCGTCCTGTGGCAGGAACCCTTCGTGATCTACAGCCGGATCCTCGCCGAGACCACGACGCTGACCGTCGGCCCGATGGTCACCAACCCCTCCACCCGCACCTGGGAGGTGACCGCCTCCCTGTTCGCCACCCTCAACGACATGTACGGCAACCGCACCGTCTGCGGCATCGGCCGCGGCGACTCCGCGATGCGGGTGGCCGGCCGCCGCCCCGCCACCCTCGCCCGGCTCTCCGAGGCCATGCACGCCATCAAGGAGCTGGCCGAGGGCCGCACCGTCGAGGTGGACGGCACCGAGATGCACCTGCCGTGGGTCCGCGAAGGCGCCCTGCCGGTCTGGATGGGCGCCTACGGGCCCAAGGCGCTCGCCCTCACCGGACGCCAGGCCGACGGCTTCATCCTCCAACTCGCCGACCCCTACCTCACCGAGTACATGATCAAGGCCGTCCGCGCCGCCGCCGCCGAGGCGGGCCGCGACCCCGACACCGTCACCATCTGCGTCGCCGCCCCCGCATACGTCACCGCCGACGACTCCCCGGCCGCGCTCGCCCACGCCCGCGAGCAGTGCCGCTGGTTCGGCGGCATGGTCGGCAACCACGTCGCCGACCTGGTCACCCACTACGGCGAGCACTCCAGCCTCGTCCCCGAGGCCCTCACCGCCTACATCAAGGACCGCCAGGGCTACGACTACAGCCACCACGGCCGGGCCGGGAACCCCGACACCGCGTTCGTGCCCGACGAGATCGTCGACCGCTTCTGCCTGATCGGCCCGCCCGCCGCCCACCGGGACCGCCTCGAACACCTCCGCTCCCTGGGCGTCGACCAGTTCGCCGTCTACGCCATGCACGACGCGGTCGAGGCCACCATCGACGCCTACGGCACCGACGTCATCCCCCGGCTCCGGCAGGAGGCGCGCCCCGGTGAAGGGTGACCCGCCGCCGACCGACCGCGCCGCCGCCACCGGCCAGTACGAGCACGGGGACGGCCGGGTCGAACCCGACCCCGCCGCCCCCGTGCTGCCCGCCAACGGCTTCACCAACGACGACCTGCGGCCCGTCCCGGTCGCCCGCCGCACCTGGACCACCTACAACTTCCTCGCGCTCTGGGTCGGCATGGCCCACAACATCCCGTCCTGGACGCTCGCCTCCGGCCTGGTCGCGCTCGGCATGGACTGGAAGCAGGCCGTCCTCACCATCGCCCTGGCCAACCTCGTCGTGCTCATACCGATGCTGCTCACCGGCCACGCGGGTACCAAGTACGGCATCCCGTTCCCGGTCTTCGCCCGCGCCTCCTTCGGCCTGCGCGGCGCCAACCTGCCGGCGCTGCTGCGGGCCGCCGTCGCCTGCGCCTGGTTCGGCATCCAGACCTGGATCGGCGGCGAGGGCATCTTCCTGCTCGCCGGCAAGCTCCTCGGCGAATCCTGGCGCACCGCAGCCGAGTTGGGCGGCCACCCGTGGACGCAGTGGCTCTCCTTCCTGCTGTTCTGGCTGATCGAGATGGCCGTGATCGCCCGCGGCATGGAGACCCTGCGCCGGTTCGAGAACTGGGCGGCCCCGTTCGTCATCGTCGGGGCGCTGGCCCTGCTGGCCTGGATCACCGTCAAGGCGGGCGGCTTCGGACCGCTGCTCGACCAGCCGTCCCGGCTCGGCTGGGGCGGCGACTTCTGGAAGGTCTTCTTCCCGGCGCTGATGGGCATGATCGGGTTCTGGTCGACCCTCTCGCTCAACATCCCCGACTTCACCCGCTTCGGCGGCAGCCAGCGCGCCCAGATCCGCGGCCAGGCGCTCGGGCTGCCCACCACGATGACCCTCTTCGCGCTGCTCTCGGTGCTGGTCACCTCCGGCTCCCAGGCCGTCTACGGCGAACCGGTCTGGGACCCGATCGCGCTCGCCGCGAAGATGGAGAGCCCGGTGGGCATCCTGTTCGCCCTGCTGACCGTGCTGGTCGCCACGCTCTCCGTCAACATCGCGGCCAACGTCGTCTCGCCCGCGTACGACCTCGCCAACCTGCTGCCCCGGCTGATCACCTTCCGGACCGGGGCGCTGATCACGGGTGTGATCGGGATCGCGCTCTTCCCCTGGAAGCTGATCTCCGACCCGCACGTCTACATCTTCACCTGGCTCGGCCTGGTCGGCGGCCTGCTCGGCACGGTGGCCGGCGTGCTGATCGCCGACTACTGGGCGCTGCGGCGCACCCGGCTGCTGCCGGCCGAGCTCTACCGGCCGCACGGCGCCTACTGGTACACCGCCGGCTGGAACTGGCGGGCCGTGGCCGCCCTGGCCACCGGCGGCGTACTGGCCGTCGGCGGCTCCTACGGCGGCCCGTTCCCGGCCGACGGCCTGCTGCCCGTCCTCAAATCGCTGGCCGACTACGGGTGGGCCGTCGGCTTCGCCACCTCGTTCGCCCTCTACCTCGTGCTGAGCCGGGGGACGGGCCGGCGCCGGCGGTAGGGGCGGGCCGTTGGGGCCGTTCGGGGGCCGTTCCGGGGGCGCGTGGGGGCCGGTGGGGCCGTTCGGGGTCAGGAGGCGAGGCGGTCGACGGCGGCCAGGACCCCGGCGGTGCCGTCCTCGGCGGCCAGCGCGGCGGCGACGGCCCGGGCGCGCTCCCGGTAGTGCGGCGTGTCCAGCGTGCGGCGGACGGCGGCGGCCAGGCGGGCGGACGTGAGGGCGGGGAGCGGGACCGGCCCGGGGGAGGTGCCCAGGCGGGTGAGGCGCGCGGACCAGAACGGCGCGTCGAGCTGGGCGGGCACGGGGACGGCGGGCGTGCCGGCCCGCAGGGTGGCGGCGGTGGTGCCGGCCCCGGCGTGGTGGACGACGGCGGCCATCCGCGGGAACAGCCAGTCGTGCGGGGTGTCGTCGATGGTGAGGACGTCGTCGGAGTCGGCCGCGCCGAGGCCGCTCCAGCCGGCCTGGAGGACGGCCCGCACCCCGGCGGCACGCAGTCCGGCGAGGACGGTGGCGCTCAGCGCCGCCGGATCGGGGACGACCAGGCTGCCGAAGCCGACGAAGACCGGCGGCGGCCCGGCGGCGAGGAAGTCGACGAGGCGGTCCGGCGGTCGCCACCCGGGCTCGGGGTGCGGCCACCAGTACCCGGCGACCTCCAGGCCGGGTCGCCAGTCGGCGGGGCGCGGCACGACGGTCGGGGAGAAGCCGTGCAGCACGGCGTGGGCGCGCCGGGTCCGGGCGATGCCGCGCGCCGGCAGGCCGAGCCGGTGGCGCAACCCGCGGACGGCGGGGGCGAAGAGGCGGTCGGCGGCGGCCTCCACGGCGTGGCCGGCGAGCAGGTTCCCGGTCCGGCCCAACGACCGGGTGCCGGTCACGGAGGGCGCGAACTCCCGGGTGGGGGCGATCGGTTGGAGGTAGAGGCCGATGCTGGGGATGCCGGCGGCCTCGGCGGCGACCTGGCCGAGCGGGGTGGTGGCGCTGGTGGTGAGCAGCAGGTCGGTGCCCTGGGCGGTGGCCGCCACGATGGCGTCGCCGAGGGCGGGCATGAAGGAGCGCCCGAGGCGCAGGAGTTGGAGGAGGGACAGCGGTCCGGAGCCGGACCGCAGGACCCGCTGGCCGCGGTCGGAGGCGAGTTCGGCGCGCGGATCGACCGGGAGCGGGCGGAACTCCAGGCCCGCGGCGCGCACCTGGCCGGCGAAGGTGGTGTGGGTGGCGACGGCCACCTGGTGGCCGGCCGCGCGGAGCCGGGCGCCCAGACCGGTGAAGGGCGCCACATCGCCCCGGGACCCGGCGGTGGCGATCAGGATGCGCATGGCCGCAGTATCGCGGCGCGGCCGGTCGTGCCGCCGGGTGCCACGCCCGGCGCACTGCAACCGAGGGGGCGCACGGCGGCGTCCTCGCCGGTGAGACGGCCCGCTGGGAGTGCCGTGACGGAGGGCGGGAGGACGCATGAGCATCATCGCGTGGATCGTGCTGGGTCTGGTGGCCGGGGCGCTGGCGAAGCTGCTGCTGCCGGGCAGGGACCCGGGCGGTCTGGTGGTGACCACCCTGATCGGCATCGCCGGGTCGTTCGTCGGCGGCTGGATCTCCTCGCGGATCCTGGACAAGCCGGTCTCGGCGCACTTCTTCGACCTGGCCACCTGGGGCTCGGCGATCGGCGGCGCGCTGGTCCTGCTGATCCTCTACCGGATCTTCTTCGGCAACTCCCGCAGCTGAGCGCCGTAGGTGACCGCCTGCGGTGGCCCCTGCCGGTGACCGGCAGGCCGGGTCGGGCGTCAGAACCGCCCGACCCGCCCGACCCGCCCGAACCGGCCGACCCGCCCGGCCGTGCCGGCTACGGCTCGGCCACCCACCCGGGCAGGTCCTCGCGGGCGTCCAGCCAGGCGGCGGGCACCCCGGCGAGGCCGGTCCGGGCGGCGACCACGCCGCCCGCGATCGCGCACGTGGTGTCCATGTCGCCCCAGCCCTCCAGGGTGTGCCAGAGCGCGTCCGGCAGGGAGTCCAGGTGCGTGGCAGCGGACCAGAGGGCGAACGGCACGGTGTCCGGGGCGGAGATCAGGAGCCCGGACCCGAGGACCTGAGCGGCGTGCCGGACGCTGGTGTGCCCCGGCAGCCGGGCGGCGATCCGCAGTCCGGAGCGGACGTCGCTGTCGGGCAGCCGGGCGGCGACCTCGGTGAGCAACTCGGCCCGACCGGGCGGGCGCTGCCCCCGGCTGCGGGCGGCGAGCGCCGCCGCCAGCGCGACCGCGACGGCCCCCGCCACCGCCTCCGGGTGGAAGTGCGTGGTGAGCGCCTGCAGTTCGGCCTGCCGGGCCACGGTGTCCAGGTCTTCGGCGAACCAGGCGCCCAGCGGGGCGGCCCGCATGGCGGCGCCGTTCCCGTAGGAGCCCTGCCCGCCGAACTGCTCCGCGGTGACGCTCCGCCAGTCGGCGCCCGCACCCACCGCCCGCAGCACGCCGTGCATCGACGGCCCGTACTTGCGCCCGTACTCGGTGGCGTACTCCTCGGCGAACCCGGCCGCCAGTTCGTCCTGGTGGACCGCACCGCGGCGACGGAGATGACGGACCAGGACGAGCGCCATCGCGGTGTCGTCCGTCCAGTGCCAGGGCGCCGGGCGGGGCAGCCGGGCGCCCAGTGCGGCGGGAGCCTCGTCGAGCGGGGCGGAGAACCAGCGGTCGCCGAAGGCGTCGCCGAGGGCGAGTCCTTGCAGGCTGTCCAGCGCCGGTCCGGCGGCACGCAGGCCGTCCTCCCGAGGGGAATCGATCATGCGTGGGAGTCTGCCGGGTGGCGCCACGGTGGGGCGAACGCTTTTCGGCGGTGGGGCCGGGCGCGAGCCGGGCCAGGTGTGCGGCCCCGGGTGTGCGGGTCCGGGTGTGCGGGCCAGGTGTGCGGCCCCGGGTGTGCGGGTCCGGGCACGAGGGTGGTCGGTCAGCGGGTGAGGAGGCCGCCGAGGAGGAGCTTCCAGAGGGCGGCGAAGCGCTCCGGTGCCTGGGGGTCGGACCACTCGGCGGCGTACGCGGGGTCGTGGAAGTGTGCGGTCGCCTCGAACAGGGCCCGGGCGGTCGGGCCGACCGGAGCCGGCCCGAACTCCCCGCTGTTCACCCCGGCCTGGACGATCCGGCCGATCTGTTCGACCAGGGTGTCGATGTGGGCCTCGACGGTGCTGCTGGTCTCCGCGACCAGCACCAGGTAGGTCGCGAACAGCTGGGGGTCGTCGAGCGCCTTCTTCCGCTTGGCGGCGAACAGCGTCTCCAGCCAGCGGTGCAGGCGCTCCACCGCCGGGCCGGACTCGGCGGTGATAGACGCCAGGCTGTCGTGCGCCTGGTCGAGCCAGCGCTGGGTGACGGCCTCGCGCAGCGCCGCCTTGCTGGGGAAGTGGCGGTAGACGCTGCCGTGGCTGACGCCGAGGGTGCGGGCGACGTCCACCACGGTGGCCTTGGCGGGGCCGAACCGCCGGAGGACCTCCTCCGTTGCGCCCAGGATCTGCTCGGGAGTGAGTGCGCTGTCCGTGGTCACGGGGAGGTACGTCCTAACGGGGTGGTGCGTCCGTCGCCGGGGCGGCGGACGGTGCTGCGGCTGACGGGCGGGCCGGGGCGGGGCCCCGCCCCGGCCGCGAACCGGCGACCGCCGGGGTGCCGGTCAGTGCTCGCTGTCGAGGTGGGCCATCTGAGCGGCAGCGTACCTGTCCCCGGCGGCGGACCCGGCGGGGACGGCGGCCTCGATGGCGGCGAGGTCGGCCGGAGTGAGGGCGACGTCCAGCGCGCCGAGGGCCTCGGCGAGCCGGTCGCGACGGCGGGCGCCGACCAGCGGCACGATGTCCTCGCCGCGCGAGGCGACCCAGGCGATCGCGACCTGGGCGACGCTCGCGCCCCGCTGCTCGGCGACCGCGCGCAGCGCCTCGACCAGGTCGAGGTTGTGGGCCAGGTTGTCGCCCTGGAAGCGGGGGCTGTGGCCGCGGAAGTCCGAGCCGGCCAGCGCGCGCCCGTTGTCCCAGTGCCCGCTGAGCAGCCCGCGCGAAAGCACGCCGTACGCGGTGACGCCGATGCCCAGCTCGCGGGCGGTGGGCAGGATCTCGGCCTCGATGGACCGCGAGAGCAGTGAGTACTCGATCTGCAGGTCGCTGATCGGGTGCACGGCGGCGGCCCGGCGCAGCGAGTCGGCGCCGACCTCGGACAGGCCGATGTGGCGGACGTGACCGGCCTTGACGAGGTCGGCGATCGCGCCGACCGTCTCCTCGATCGGAACGCTCGGGTCCAGCCGGGCCGGGCGGTAGACGTCGACGTAGTCGGTCCGCAGCCGGCGCAGCGTGTAGGCGAGGGCGGTCTTGGTGGCGGCCGGGCTCGCGTCGTAGCCGAGCCACTGGCCGTCCGGGGCGCGCTGGGCGCCGAACTTCACGCTGATCTGCACACTCGCGCGGTCCCGGCCGCGCAGCGCGTCGTGGATCAGCAGTTCGTTGTGGCCCATGCCGTAGAAGTCGCCGGTGTCGAGCAGGGTGATGCCCGCGTCGAGTGCGGCGTGCACGGTCGCGATGCTCTCGGCCTCGTCGGCCGGGCCGTAGAGGTCGGACATGCCCATGCAGCCGAGGCCGAGGGCGGAGGTGGTGGGGCCGGTGGCGCCGAGCGGGCGCTGCGGGATCCGGGAGGTCGTGGTCACGGGGTGCTCCGGCGGGGTGAGGGGGTGGAGGGTCCGGCGGCCGCGCGGGGCGCGGGCCTGCCGGGTTCCACTATGGCACCTCGACTGACAGATTTCAAAGTTTGTCAGCCGTCATCTGTCAGTCGTCAGCTGTCACCTGTTGCCTGTCACCTGTTGCCTGTCACCTGTCAGTCGTCACCTGTCATTCGTCAGTCGCTCACCCGGCTGCGGTTCTCGTAGGCCAGATCCGTGTACGCGGGGTGGCGCAGCATCCAGCCCTTGATGAACGGGCAGGTCGCCAGTACCGCCAGGCCCCGTTCGCGTGCGTCGTCCAGCGCGGCCCGGGCCAGCGCGCTGCCGACCCCCTGCCCCTCGAACGCCGGCTCGACCACGGTGTGCGGGTAGACCACCAGCCGGTCGCTGCGGATGTACTCGGCGAAGCCCGCCGGGGCGCCGTCCACCCGGGCCTCGAAGCGGTTCTCGGCTTCGGCGTCGTGCACGGTGACGGTCATCGAAGGCTCCTCGCGGTAGGTCGCGGGGCCGGGGCCGGCCCCGGTCCATCATCGAGTTCCGGCGGCCGCACCGCCCGTCGGTCGGCCGGGTGTTGCCGCGGCCGCGCCGTCTCCGCGCCGGACGGCCTCGCCGTCCGGTGGACCGCGGGTCGCCCCCGGCTAGGGGCAACCGGGCGCCCGGGCAACGCACTTGGGCCGGTGCCGGGTCGCCCGGGCCGGTCCCGGGCGCGCCGCCCCGGTGCTCTCGCCCGGTCACCTCCGCCGCGACGTCCACCCGGCCGACGGGCCGCACCACGAGTGCCTCCGCCGCCGCCGCGTATCGCGACGGACGGCCGCGCCGACGGCCCGCTTCCTCGTACCGGGCGCTGAGCCGGGGTCACCCATCCGGCGTGGAAAACCCGCGCCTTGGGCGTTTGGGCTGCCGAACCCGGGCGCCGGGTCCATGGTGGAGATGGGCGCGATCCGGCGACCGCGCTCGCGCGCCGATCCAGGCCCGCGCGCCGTGCGCCCGCCGCCGTTCTCCGACGGGTGCCCGAGGCAGGGCCCGGCCCTCCGGCGCGCTGGGAGCAGGGCCACCTCGCAGGAAGCCGAACGGTTCTTCTAGGCTCACATCTCGGCTTCCCCGTGGTGGTGCCGTTGCTGCGCCCGCCGCATCGAAGCCGCCGTCCACGGGGGCTCCGGGCCGACCGGGGCCTCCGGATCGAGCGAGGAGGACGCAATGCCAAGCATGCCGCCCAGCCGTTCCACCGCACTTGGGCCAGACGGGCCGACCTGGCAGGTCGTACGCCGGGCCGGGGCCGCGCGCCCCGGCTGGTCCGGGCACCCGGGCTGGTCCGGTCGGCCGGTCCGGCCGCTGAATACCGGCGGCGGCCGCGGAGGCGAGCGTTGAGTCCTCAAGCCGTCCGGCCGCCCGCCGCGTCGACCGTGACCACCGCGGCCGCCGGCCCCTCCTCGGCCACCGTCGCCCCTGTGACTCTCGCCACAGCCACAGCCACAGCCACAGCCACCGCCGCAGCCACGGCCCCAGGTAAAACCACAACCACACCCAAGGCCGCGGCCGTGGCTGCGGCGGTACAGGCGGTGCGGTCCGCGCCGGCGCCGGCCGCGACACCGGTCGCGACACCGGCCGCGACGCCGCCCCGGCCCGAGCCCGCCCCGCCGGCCCGCCCCACCGCCTCCGCCCAGGCGTCGCCCGTGGAGCCGCCCACCCCTCCGGCCGCCGACGGTGATCCCCACGCCGGCCTGACCGCCGCCCTCCCCGGACTGCCCCAGGCCCTCGGCTCCCGCGCCCGTACGCTGGCCGGAGCCGTCCGACGCCGCTGCGCGGACCTCGCCCGTATCGAGTCGCCCAGTGGCGACGCGCCTCGACTCGACGCCCTCGCCGAGGAGTTGGCCGCCGGATTCCGCGCGACCGGCGCCACCGCCCACCGCGAGCCCGGCCCCGCCGGTGATCACCTGGTGCTCCAGTGGGACGGCCAGGACGAGAGCCTGCCGCACCTCCTCGTGGTCGGCCACCACGACACCGTCTGGCCGGCCGGGATCCTGAACGACTGGCCGGTGACCGAGCAGGACGGCACCCTCAGCGGCCCCGGCGTCGTCGACATGAAGGGCGGACTCGCCGTCCTGGAGGGCGCGTTCGCCCTGCTGGCCGACCTCGGTCAGCGCCCGCACCGCACCGTCCGGCTGGTCGTGGTCTCGGACGAGGAGGTCGGCAGCCCGGACGGCAGGCGCCTGGTCGAGCGCCAACTGCGCGGCGCGGCGGCCGTCCTGGGGCTCGAACCGCCGCACCCGGACGGCCGGCTCAAGACCGCCCGCCGGGGCAGCACCCGGGTGCGGCTCACCGTCACCGGGCGGGAGGCGCACGCCGGCAACGACGCCGGCGAGGGGGTCTCCGCGGTGGACGAGCTGGTCGACCAGCTGGTCGCGGTCCGTGACCTCGCCCGCCGGCCCGGTACCGAGCTCAACGCCGGGCGGATCAGCGGCGGTACCCGCGCCAACGTGGTCGCCGGCCGGGCCGAGGCCGAGCTGGGTCTGCGCTTCTCCACCGGTGAGGCGCAGCGCCGCACGCTCGACAGCCTCGCCCGGCTCACCGCGCTGCGGCCCGGGGCCCGGGTGCGGACGGAGGTCCTGTCCAGCCGGCCGGCCTGGCCGGAGCGCACCGCCAACCCGCTGCTGCGGCACGTCCGGTCGCTCGCGGCGGTGCTCGGGCAGCAGCTGGACGGCGGCCCGGCCGGCGGCGCCGGTGACACCAACCTGCCGGGCTCGCGCGGCCTGCCGACGCTGGACGGCTTCGGCGCGGTCGGGGCCGGGGCGCACGCCCGGCACGAGCACATCCGGATCGATCAGCTGGCGCCCCGGATCGCGCTGCTGGCGGCGCTCCTCGCCGTACCGCTGCCGCGCCTGCGGGACCGGTCGGAGGGGTGAGCGCGCCCCCGTCGCGGTAGCGGCGGGCCGGGCCGGGTGGGCCCGTCGTCCGACCCCGGACGGCGGGCCCACCGCCGTGCGGCCGGTTGCGGTGAGCGGCTCCCGCGCCGGGGCCGCGGTGACGCGCCGCGACGGACGGGTCGCTGCCCAGCGGGGCCCGGCGAGGCCATAGCGGGGCCCCGGTGAGGCCCCCGGGGAGACGGCGGCCGCCACCCGCACCCCCGCCCGGGGCGGTCCCCGGCGCGGGAGCGAGCCCCGGCGGACCCCGGGCGGCCCGGTTCCCTTGTCAGGGCGCCGCCTCACCGCGCACAATGGTACCGACCGAACGGTCAGTCGGTTGCCGTGAGGGCGGCGGCCGAGCCCGGCACACCGCGCTGCCGGTGGCCGGTGCACGGGGCGCCGGTGCGGGGACGCGAGCGGATCGCGCCCGGGCACCGGCCACCGGGGCACCGGCCGCCGGGCGCGGACCGCAGGGACAGGACGCGAGAGGGGCGAGTGGTGACAACAGAGGTGGCCGAACGGGCCTCCGCGCAGACGCAGGAGGAGCGGTTCGAGGCGGTCGTCGCCGCCGAGCAGCGGATCGAACCCCGGGACTGGATGCCCGACGCCTACCGGGCCACCCTGATCCGCCAGATCGCCCAGCACGCCCACTCCGAGATCATCGGCATGCAGCCCGAGGGCAACTGGCTCACCCGTGCCCCGTCGCTGCGCCGCAAGGCGATCCTGCTCGCCAAGGCCCAGGACGAGGCCGGCCACGGGCTCTACCTCTACGCCGCCGCCGAGACCCTCGGCGTGGACCGGGCGGAGCTGACCGAGAAGCTGATCTCCGGCCGCCAGAAGTACTCCTCGATCTTCAACTACCCGACCCTCACCTTCGCCGACGTCGGTGTGATCGGCTGGCTGGTCGACGGCGCCGCGATCTGCAACCAGGTACCGCTCTGCCGCTGCAGCTACGGCCCGTACGCGCGCGCGATGGTCCGGATCTGCAAGGAGGAGTCCTTCCACCAGCGCCAGGGCTACGAACTGCTGATGACGCTGATGCGCGGCACCGACGCCCAGCGGCGGATGGTCCAGGACGCGGTGGACCGCTGGTGGTGGCCGTCCCTGATGATGTTCGGTCCCTCCGACGCGGAGTCGCCGAACACCGCCCGCTCGATGGGCTGGCGGATCAAGCGCCACACCAACGACGAGCTGCGGCAGCGCTTCGTCGACATGACCGTCCCGCAGGCGGACCACCTCGGGGTCACGCTGCCCGACCCGGCGCTGCGCTGGAACGAGGACCGGGGCTGCTGGGACTTCGGCGAGCCGGACTGGTCCGAGCTGACCAGGGTCATCCAGGGCCAGGGCCCGTGCAACGCCCAGCGGGTGGACCGCCGCCGCGCGGCCCACGAGGACGGCGCCTGGGTCCGCGAGGCGGCCACCGCCTACGCGCGCAAGCGCCGGGCGGAGAGCCGCCCGACCGCCCCGGCCGCCACCGCCCCGGCCGCCACCGCCCCGGCCCCGACGGCCGGACCCGAAGCGCCGAGCGCGCAGAGCGAGGAGAACGGAAAGTGACCGAGTCCAAGGCCGGCTGGCCGCTCTACGAGGTGTTCGTGCGCCCCCGGCGCGGACTGAACCACGTCCACGTCGGCTCGCTGCACGCGGCCGACGACCGGATGGCGCTGCTCGCCGCCCGTGACCTCTACACCCGGCGCAACGAGGGCGTCAGCCTCTGGGTGGTCCCCTCCGCCGCGATCACCGCCTCGACCCCGGACGAGCGCGACCCCTTCTTCGCCCCCAGCGGCGACAAGGTGTACCGCCACCCGACCTTCTACGACATCCCCGAGGATGTCCCGCACATCTGACGGGGAGCAGCACGACCATGACAGACGACCACGTCTACCTGAGCCTCTCCGAGGCGTCCGACGAGCCCGAGGGCGAAGGCCGCTGGGCGTACGGGACGGGCTTCGCCGACCCGCTGCTCGGGGTGGACACCGCCGTGCCGCCCGGCCTGGACGGCGCCGACCTCGCCGCGTACTGCCTGATGCTGGGCGACGACGCCCTCGTCCTCGCCCAGCGGCTCACCGAGTGGTGCACCCGGGCGCCGGAGCTGGAGGAGGAGGTCGCGCTCGCCAACCTGGGCCTCGACCTGCTCGGCCAGGCCCGCCAGCTGCTCACCCGGGCCGGCCAGGCGGACGGCTCCGGCCGCACCGAGGACGACCTGGCGTACTGGCGCGAGGAGCACGACTTCCGCAACGTCCGGCTGGTCGAGGCGGAGAACGGGGACTTCGCGTTCTCGGTCGCCCGGCTGCTGGTCTTCGCGACCGCGCGCGGCGCGCTGTACGAGGCGCTGGCTACGCACCGCGACCCCGTGCTGGCGGCGGTCGCCGCCCGGGGCGTCAAGGAGCTGGCCTACCACCGCGAGTACGCCACCGCCTGGACGCTGCGGCTCGGCGACGGGACGCCGTACTCGGCGCTGCGGATGCAGGCCGGTCTGGACGCGGTCTGGCCGCTGGTGGAGGAGCTGTTCACGGCGCATCCGGTGGAGCTGCGGGTCGGCGTGGACCCGGCCGGCCTGCGCGAGCCGCTGCTGCGCTCGCTGGCCGCCGTCCTCGCCGAGGCCGGGCTGACCGTGCCCGAGGTGGCGGGGCTGGCCACGGTCGGCGGCCGGGCCGGGCGGGACGGCGTGCACACCGAGGCGCTCGGTCCGCTGCTGGCCGAGTTCCAGGTGGTGGCCCGCGCGCACCCGGGGGCGACATGGTGACCACCACGCGCGGCCGGGCCTGGGAGGTCGCGGCGAGCGTCCCGGATCCGGAGCTGCCCATGCTCACCCTGGCCGACCTCGGGGTGCTGGCCGAGGTGGAGGAGGGCGGTGCGACGGTGACCGCCTGGCTGACCCCGACCTACTCCGGGTGCCCGGCCGTCGCGGAGATGGCGGCCGATGTGGACCGCCGCCTGCACGCGGCGGGGTACCCGGACGTCCGGGTGCGGCTGCGGCTGGACCCGCCGTGGTCGACGGACCTGATCACCGAGGAGGGCCGCCGCAAGCTCGCCGAGGCGGGCATCGCGCCGCCCGACCGGGCGTCGGCGCACCGGTCGTCCCCCGGCCTGCTGGCCCTCGGCCCGACCCGCCGTGTGGTGGCCTGCCCGCTCTGCGGCGGCACCGACACCGAGGAGCTGTCCCGCTTCGGCTCGACCGCCTGCAAGGCGCTGTGGCGCTGCCGGGACTGCCGCGAGCCCTTCGAACGCGTCAAGGAGATCTGAATGGCCGCCAGCCCCGCCCCGGCCACCGGCCCCGCCCCGGCCACCAGTGCCGAGCAGGCCACCGGCCCCGCCCCGGCCACCAGTGCCGAGCAGGCCGCCAGCCCCGCCCCGGCCGCCCGGCGTCCGGCCTTCCACCACCTGCGGATCGCCGAGGTGGAGCGGCTCTGCGACGACGCCGTCGCGGTGACCTTCGAGGTGCCGGAGGCGCTCGCCGAGGAGTTCGCGTTCCGCCCCGGACAGACGCTGACGCTGCGCCAGGTGGTGGACGGCACCGACGAGCGCCGCTCGTACTCGATCTGCGCCCCCGTCGGCGGCCCGCTGCGGATCGCCGTCCGCGAGGTGCCCGGCGGGCTGTTCTCCCGCCGGCTGGTGCGGGAGGCGCGGGCGGGCGAGGAGGTCGAGGTGCTGACCCCGTCCGGGCTCTTCACCCCCACGCTCGGCGAGCCCGCCGACCACGTGCTGCTGGCGGCCGGCTCGGGCATCACCCCGATGCTCTCCATCGCCGCCTCCGTCCTGGCCGCCGACCGCACCTCGACCGTCACGCTGCTCTACGGCAACCGGCGCAGCGACACCGTGATGTTCGCCGACGAGCTGGCCGACCTGAAGGACCGCTACCTCGGCCGGTTCCAGCTGGTGCACGTGCTCTCCCGGGAGACCAGGGACGCCGAGCTGCTCAGCGGGCGGCTGGACCCGGAGCGGGTCGAGGCGCTGCTGAGCGCGCTGGTGGACGTGCCGGCGGTCGGTCACTGGTGGCTCTGCGGGCCGTTCGGGATGGTCACCGGCGCCAAGGAGCTGCTGGCCGGGCTGGGCGTGCCGACCGCGCGGGTGCACCAGGAGCTGTTCCACGCCGAGGACGAGCCGGCCGCCGAGCGGACCGAGCCGGCCGGTCCGGCGGACGGCGTCGCGCACAGCGAGGTCACCGTCGTCCTCGACGGGCGCGGCAGCACGCTCACGCTGCCGCGCGACCGGTCCGTCCTGGACGGCGCCCAGCGCTCCCGCCCCGACCTGCCGTTCGCCTGCAAGGGCGGGGTCTGCGGTACGTGCCGCGCCCTGGTCACCGAGGGCGAGGTGGAGATGCGCCGCAACTTCGCGCTGGAGGAGAAGGAGCTGGCCGCCGGCTACGTGCTGACCTGCCAGGCCCGCCCGCTCACCGACCGGGTGACGGTCGACTACGACCGCTGAGCGGGCACCGCGGCCGCCCCGGCCGGCGGTCCGAGCAGCGCGACGATGTCGTGGACGGCGGCCCGGCCCGCCCGGTTGGCGCCGACGGTGCTGGCGGACGGGCCGTAGCCGACCAGGTGGACGCGCGGGTCGACGGTGGCCCGGGTGCCGGTGAGGGCGATCCCGCCGCCGGGGGAGCGCAGGCCGAGCGGGGCGAGGTGGCCGACCTCGGGGCGGAACCCGGTGGCCCAGACGATCGCGTCGACCGCCAGCTCCCGCTCGCCCCAGGCGACGCCGTGTTCGGTGAGGCGGTCGAACATCGGCCGGCGGTGCAGGGCGCCGAGCTCCTCGGCCCGGCGGTAGGCGACGGAGGGGCCGAGCCCGGTCACGCTCACCACGCTGCGCACCGGCAGCCCCTGGCGGACCCGCTCCTCGACCTTGGCGACCACCGCGCGGCCGTACTCGGGGGTGAACGGGCCCTCGTGGAAGACGGGCGGGGTGCGGGTGACCCAGACCGTCTCGCCGACGGCCGCGACCTCGGACAGCACCTGGACCGCCGAGGCGCCGCCGCCGACCACCAGGACGCGCTTTCCGGCGAACTCCGCCGGCCCCCGGTACTCGGCGTAGTGCAGCTGCCGCCCGGCGAAGTGGCCGGGGTAGTGCGGCACGAAGGGGCGGGTCCAGGTGCCGGTGGCGTTGATCAGCGCCCGGGTGGACCAGGTACCGGCGTCCGTCCCGACCAGCAGGCGGGCGTCCGGCCGGTCGGACTCGGAGCGCACCGCCCGGACGTGGACGGGGCGCACCACCGGGAGCGCGTGCTTCGCCTCGTACGCCGTGAAGTACCCCGGGACCACCTCGCGCGCGGGTGCGTCCGGGTCGGGCTCGGGCAGTTCGAAGTCGGGCAGGTCGTGGAATCCGTGCACGGTGGCCATCCGGAGCGAGGGCGCGCGGTGCGCCCAGGCGCCGCCGGGGGCGGAGCCGGCGTCGAGGACGACGAAGCCGCCGTCGGCGTCCTCCCGGTAGGGGGCGAAGCCGCGGCGGCGCAGGTGGTAGGCGGCGGACAGACCGGCCTGCCCGGCCCCGACCACCAGGACGTCCACCCGTCGGGTCGTCCGGCCGGCTCCCGGGGCGGCGTCGGCGGCGAGCGGGGCGGCCCCGGGCTCGACCGCCCCCAGGTTGGTTGCACCGTAAACAGTCACGCCGGTGAAACATCCCGCGGGCGGGGAGTGTTCCCGGCGCGGGGGAGGACCCTCGCGCCGGGAACCGGCGGTGGGTGCGGCCAGGGGCTCGGGCGGCCGGCTCAGGTGAGCGGGGAGATCACCACGGCGGTGCCGTAGGCGCAGACCTCGGTCCCCGCGTCCAGCGCCTCCGTCACGTCGAACCGGAACATCAGGACCGCGTTGCCGCCGCGTGCCTTGGTCTGCTCGACCAGGCGCTCCATCGCCTCGTTGCGGCTCTCCACCAGGGTCTTCGTCAGACCCCGCAGCTCGCCGCCGACCAGTGACTTCAGGGAGGCGCCGATCTGGCTGCCGATGTGCCGGCTGCGGACCGTCAGGCCGAAGACCTCGCCGATGACGTGGTCGACCCGGAAGCCGGGGATGTCGTTGGTGGTCACGACCAGGACCTGGGCGTCCGGGCGCTGCCCGCCGCCGAATTCGTCGATGTTAGCCATGGGGCCATCCTGCGGGCTGCGTACCGCCGGTGGGCAGAGGCATGGCCGGGAACCGGCGGAGAAGGCGCCGAGATGCCGGACTGACCGGTGATCGGTCGGCGGAAAGGCCGTACCGTAGCCCCATGGGCGAGCGAAGCGATCATCCACAGGGGCCGGGCGCGGCGGAGGACTCGGGCGCGCAGGAGATCGAGGCGACGGTGGTGCTGGGCCTGCGGATCACCGACTGGCCGGCGTTGCGGGCAGCCGCGATCGCGGCCGTCGAGGAGTTGGACTTCGCGGGCGTCGACCCGGCGGGTCAGCGCCGTGAACTGCTGCGCGAGGTGTCCGAGGACGCCAACGCGGCGCTCGGCGCGTTGCTGCACCCGGACCGGCTGGTGGCCGCGATCGCCGGTGTCGAGGCGATCGGCGGCACGCTGGAGATCAGCGTGACCGAGGACTTCGCGCCGGATTTCGCCGAGTTGTTCCCGCTGGACGGCGGCGAGGACGAGGACGGCGGCGGCGGGGCCGGCGACTGGACGCTGACCCCGCGCACGGCCTGCCTCCTCCACGCCCAGCTGCTGGGCCTGGCCGACGCCGCGTACGACGACCTGGAGGAGCACGAGGACGAGCCGGTCGGCGACGGCGACGAGACGGACTGGACGGTCTTCGCCCGGCTGCCGCAGCGCACCTGGCGCCAGCACCGGAACTGGCGCCGGGCGATGGCCCGCGCCTTCGACGACCTCGCCGACGACCTCGCGCTCGGTGAGTGGCCGCTGCCGCGGAACCTGGCCGAGGAGATCGCGCTGCGGATGGCCCTGGTGGACGCCCGCACGCTGCTCGGCGCGCAGCCGGAGTCGGTCGCCGACATGATGGGCGACCTGCCGGCCGACCTCTACGACTACGACTGGGACGGCTGCCACGACGAGCTCTTCGGGGTCTTCGGGCCGGACGACGGCGATCCGGAGCTGAGCACCGAGCAGCGCACCGAACTGCTGCTCGCGGCGACCCACCCGGAGGGCTGGTTCCTGGTGTACGAGGACGCCGAGGAGCGGGATCCGCAGCGCGGCTACCGGCGATGACGGCGCGGGTCGGGGCGGCCCGGCCGGGTGGGGCGGGGGGCGCGGCGGACGGTTAGGCTGCGGGCATGTCCGATTTGTCCGACATTCCTGACGGGCCCGCCGCCGGCGCGGGCCTCGCCGACGCGGGTGCGGCCGCCGCGCTGGGTACCGCCGTCTCCGGTGCCCGCGCCTTCGGAGCCGCCGACGGAGCCGCCGATGCCGGTGCCCACGACGCCGCCGGTGCCGACGACCGCGTGCTGGAGCGGCTCACGCTGGGCCTGGAGGGCGTCGAGGCCGCCCAGCGCGGGCGGCGGGCGCAGGCCCGGGAGAGCTTCGAGCAGCTCTGGCACGAGCTCGGCGAACGCGGCGACGTCTTCCACCGCTGCGTGCTCGCCCACTACCTGGCCGATCTGCAGGACGATCCGCGCGCCGAGCTGGAGTGGGACCGCCGGGCCCTGGCCGCCGCCGACTCGCTGACCGCCGAGCGCGCGCAGACCTACGCGGCCGCCCTCCAGGTCCGGGCGTTCTACCCGGCCCTGCACCTCAACCTGGCCTCCGACCACCTCAAGCTCGGCGAGCCCGAGCCGGCGCGCGAGCAGCTGGAGCGCGCCGTGCGGAGCCTCGACGCGCTGCCGCAGGACGCGTACAGCGCGGGTATCCGGACCGCCGTCGAGGAGTTGCGGCAGCGCCTGCGCTGACCGGGCCGCCGGCCCCCGGTACGAGCCCCGGGCCCGGCGGTGCGTCCCGGCCGACCTGGCGTGATCACCGCCGCGTGCGGGCTGGCATGCTGGACGGGTGACTTCTCCGTTCGACGCCCCCGTCCCCGCCCCTGCTCCCGAGGACCGCGACGCCCGGCCGCAGTACGTGCTGCCGCTGGTCGTCCGGCTGGAGCGGGCCACCCCGCCCGGGCGGACCGACGCGCTGGAGACCTCGGCGCGGGCCGTGCTCACCCTGCTCTCCGACCCCCGGGTCACCGCGCCGGACGGCGAGTGGGCCGAGCGGGTCGAGGCCTGGGAGGACGCCCGGATCCGCAAGGTCGTCCGGCGCGCCCGGGGCGGCGAGTGGCGCCGGGCGGGCGAGCTGCCGGGCATCACGGTGGCCGGCCGGGAGGCGGAGGTGCGGGTGTTCCCGCCGGTCCCGCTCGACGGCTGGCCCAAGGAGCTCGCCAAGCTCCAGGTCTCCGGCACCGATCTGGAGGAGAGCGGTCCGGTCGCCGAGTCCGGGGCGGGCCTGCCGGTGCTCTGGCTCAACCCGGAGCTGGAGATGAGCGCCGGCAAGACGATGGCCCAGACCGGCCACGCCGCCCAGCTCGCCTGGTGGCGGCTGGACGACGCGCAGCGCAAGGAGTGGGCGGAGTCCGGCTTCGCGCTGGCGGTCCGGACGGCCACCCCGCAGGCCTGGGCGGAGCTGGTGGCGAGCGGTCTGCCGCTGGTCCAGGACGCGGGGTTCACCGAGATCGCCCCGGGGAGCTGCACGGTGGTCGCGGAGCACCCGGCGCTGCGGCGCGGCTGACCGGGGCCGGTGGGCGGGCCGGGCGACCGCCGCCGGTCACTCGGCGCGGACCGCGTACCGGCGCACCGAGCGCAGACCCGCGCAGGCCGCCGCGGCCGCCCAGAGGGCCATGATCAGCAGACCGGTCCAGTGGCCGTAGTGCACCGTCGGGTCCGCCTGGGTGCGCATCGCGTGGAAGCCGGCCCGGTCGGGCAGGAACTGCGCCGCCTCGCGCACCCCGGGGATCGCCGTCAGCACGGTGGTGCCGAGGAAGAGCATCGGCGTGAGCAGGCCGAGCGCGGCGCTGAGGTTGCGCAGGACGGCGGTCAGCCCGAGGCAGAGCACGATCAGCAGCGGGTGGTAGAGCACCCCGGCGAGGAAGCTGCGCCCGGTACCGGGGACGGTGAGGTCCACCCCCACGGTCGCGGCGGTGGCCAGGAACGAGCCGGCCGTGGAGACCAGCCCCAGCAGCAGCCCGAGCCGGGCGCCGAGGGCCAGCTTCGCGCCGTAGAGCCGCCCGCGCCGGGGGACGGCGGTGAGCGAGGCGGCGATCATGCGGGTGTTGAACTCCTGCCCGATCAGCAGGACGCCCACGCAGGCCACCGCGACATGGCCGAACTGCAGGCCGTAGTAGATCCCGATGGACGGGTCCTCGCCGGGGGTGTGGTCCACCTGCCCGTACGCGGCGTTGACGGCGGCGGTGATGCCAACGGTCAGCGCGAGGGCGACGAGCGGAGTACTCCACTGCGAGCGGAGGGTGGTGAACTTGAGCCGTTCCGAGCGGAGCACGGCGGAGGTGGTCATCGCGGGGGTGTCCTTTCCAGCAGGTCCGGTCGTGGGGAGTGGCGGTCAGGCGTCGGCCCGGCGCAGGGCGCGCAGGCCGCCGTACGCGGCCGCGGCCGCCCAGAGGGCCATGATCAGCAGACCGGTCCAGTGCCCGTAGACGACCTGCGGATCGTCGGCGTAGTGCAGCGCGTACTGGCCGGCCCGGTCGGGCAGGAACTGCACCACGCGGCGGACCCCCGGCACGCCGGCCAGCAGCGGGGAGAGCAGGAAGACCGTCGGCACCAGCAGGCCCATCGCGGCGGTGAGGTTGCGCAGCACGGCGGTCAGGCCGACGCAGGTCACCACCAGCAGCACCGGGTACAGCACCCCGACGGTGGCGCTGCGGAGCAGGGCGGGGCCGTCCCAGGCACCGGTGGCGTAGGCGGCGTAGCCCGCGAAGGAGCCGGCCGTCCCGAGCAGGCCGACGACGAGGGCCACCAGCGCGCCCAGGGTGAGCTTCCCGGCGTAGAACCGTCCGCGCCGGGGGACGGCGGTGAGCGAGACGCCGATCATGCGGGTGTTGAACTCCTGCCCGACCAGCAGGACGCCGAAGCAGGTCAGGGCGGCCTGGCCGAAGTTGAGGCCGTAGTGGATCCCGATGCCGGGGTCGTCGATCAGGCTGGCGTCCTCGCCGCCGAGCGCCGCGGCGGTGGCGGTGCCGAGCCCGGCCGTCAGCAGGACCGCCAGGAGCGGCGTCAGCCAGAGCGAGCGCAGGGTGACGAGCTTGATCCACTCGGACCGCAGGACCTGCCCGAAGCCCGTCGGGGCGGACCCCGGGGCCGGCGCCGTGCCGGTACGGACGGGGGAGCCGGTGCGGACGGGGGAGCCGGTGCGGACGGCCGTGCCGGTGGCGCTCATGCCGCCACCGCCCGGTACTCGACGCTGTCGGCGGTCATCCGCATGAAGGCCTCCTCCAGCGAGTCCTGTTGGACGGCGATCTCGTACAGCACCACGCCGTTGGCCGCCGCCAGTGCGGCGATCCGCTCCGGCTCGGCGCCGGTGACCTCCCAGGCGCCGCCGTCCACCGCCTCGGCGGCCAGGTCGGAGCCGGCCAGCAGGGCGGCCAGCTTCACCGGGTCCACCGCGCGGACCCGGACCCGGGTGCGGCCGTGGCGGTCGAGGAAGTCGGAGGTGGCGGCGTCCGCCAGCAGCCGGCCCCGGCCGATCACCACCAGGTGGTCGGCGGTGAGCGCCATCTCGGTCATCAGGTGCGAGGAGACCAGCACCGACCGTCCCTCGGCGGCGAGTTCGCGCAGCAGGGTGCGGATCCACCGGATGCCCTCCGGGTCGAGGCCGTTGACCGGCTCGTCGAGCATCAGCACCGGCGGATCGCCGAGGAGCGCGGCGGCCACGCCGAGGCGCTGGCGCATGCCGAGCGAGAAGCCGCGGATCCGGCGGCCGGCCGCGTCGGCGAGACCGACCTGGCCGAGCACCTCGGCCACCCGGCGCTCCGGCAGGCCGCCCGCGGCGGCCAGCCAGCGCAGGTGGCCGCGGGCGGTGCGGCCGCCGTGCAGGGCGTGGGCGTCCAGCAGCGCGCCGACCTGCCGCAGCGGGTCGGCCAGTTCGGCGTAGGGGCGGCCGCCGACCAGCGCGCGGCCGGCGGTCGGCCGGTCCAGGCCGAGGACCAGTCGCATGGTGGTGGTCTTGCCCGCGCCGTTCGGCCCGAGGAAGCCCGTCACCACACCGGGCCGGACCTCGAACTCGAGGTCGCCGACCACGCGTGTGCCGTCGTACTCCTTGGTGAGGCCCTGAACCTGGATCACGGCTGCCCTCCCTCTCTGTCGATGGCCCTATTCGACCGGAGCGGAGGCTGCGGCGGATCCCGCCGGGGAGGGGACCGGCCTCCCTCCCGGGAGGGAGGCCGTCCGTGCGCCTGGCCTGGCAGGATGGCCGGATGCCCAGGATCCTCGCGCCGCTGCTGAGCGCCGCCACCTACGCGCGGTGGCTCCATCTGCTGATCGGTCTGATCTTCGCCGGCGTCGTCCTGCTGGTCTTCCCGGGGACGGAGGGGCGCAGCCTCGGCGGGCTGCTCGCACTGGCCGTCCCGCTGGACGTCGCGCTGCTCGTGGCGGCCGCCCTGGTACCCGCGATGCGCCGGGCGGAGGGTGTCCAGGCCCGGTTGCTGCTGATGCCCGCGCGGGAGCAGGACATCGCGGCCGAGCCGGCCCGCGGCTTCGCCGACCGGCGCCGTACAGCGGTCTGGCTGATCGGGCGGGTGGCCCTCGGGACGGCCGTCGGCTTCCCGTCCGTCCTGGTGCCGGCCGCCGCCGTCGGGCTGCTCGTCCGGCCGGAGCCGGACCTCTTCGGCCTCCGGCTCCCGGCGCGCGAGGGGTTCACCTGGTACCCGCTGCTGGCACCGGTGCTGATGTTCGCCCTCGGCTGGCTGGTGGTCTGGGCGGGCCGTCTCCAACTCGCCATGGCGGTGCGGTTGCTGGGGCCGTCCCCGGCCGAGCGGCTGGCCGCCGCCGAGCTGCGGGCCGAACGCCTGCTGGAGCGCAACCGGCTGGCCCGGGAGCTGCACGACTCCATCGGCCACGCGCTGACGGTGACGGTCATCCAGGCGGGCGCGGCGCGGGAGGTGGGCGACCCGGCGTTCGTCGCCAAGGCGCTCGAAGTCATCGAGGAGACCGGCCGGCAGGCGATGGAGGACCTGGAACGCACGCTCGTCCTGCTCCGCGAGACCCGCGACACCGCCGGTACGGGCGGGGCCTTCGAGGGCGCGGACGGCGCCGACGGCCCGGCCACCGAGCGGCCCGGCATCGGGCAGCTGCCCGCCCTCTTCGACACCGCGCGCGCGGCCGGCAGCCCGGTCGAGGCGTGGATCGGCGTACCGGCGGCGAAACTGCCCGGGGTGCTCTCCCGGGAGGGTTACCGGATCGTCCAGGAGGGTGTCACCAACGCCCTCAAGTACGCGCCGGGTGAGCCGATCACTGTCCGGATCACGGTGCGGGAGGGGCAGTTGGAGCTGCGCTGCACCAACGCGCTGGCGTCGTCCGCCGTCCGCGCGTCACCACGCCGGGGCGGCAAGGGACTTCGCGGCATCCGCGAACGGGCCACCCTGCTCGGCGGCGGGGCCGCGGCGGGGCCGGAGGCCGGGCAGTGGGTGCTGGCCGTGCGGCTGCCCCTACGCTTGGGCGCGTGATGATCGACATTCTGCTGGCCGATGACGAGGAGCTGGTCCGGGCCGGGCTGCGGGCCGTCCTGGAGGCGCAGGGCGACCTGCGGGTGGTCGGCGAGGCCGCCGACGGCGCCGAGGCGGTCGCGATGGCGCGCGAACTGCGCCCGCACGTGGTGCTGATGGACGTCCGGATGCCCCGGCTGGACGGTCTCGCGGCGACCCGCGCGCTCGTCGGGGCCGTGCCGCCCGGCGGGCCGGACGGCTCCGGCGGGCAGCCGCCGAAGATCCTGGTCGTCACCACCTTCGAGAACGACGACTACGTCTACCAGGCCCTGCGCGCCGGGGCCGACGGCTTCCTGCTGAAGCGCTCCCGCCCGGCGGAGATCGCCCACGCCGTCCGGCTGGTCGCGGCGGGTGAGTCGCTGCTCTTCCCGACCGCGATCCGCCGTCTGGCCGCCGGCCAGGGCAACCGGGCGGCCCGGGACACGATGGCCCGCGCCGCGCTGACCGAGCGCGAGGCCGAGGTGCTGCGCCTGGTGGCCCGGGGGTTGACCAACGGTGAGATCGCCGAGCAGCTCTTCCTCGGCGTGCAGACGGTGAAGACGCACGTCAGCAGCGTGCTGGCGAAGCTCGGGGCGCGGGACCGCACCCAGGCGGTGATCGCCGCGTACGAGTCCGGGTTCGTGGAGCCCTCGGAGTAGCCGGGCGCCGGCCGGCGGCTCCGGGCGGCGGCCCGCTCAGGCCGGGTAGGCGTGGGTCTGGACGGCCTTGACCGAGGCCCAGACGGACGTGCCGGTCGCCAGGTCGAGTTCGGCCGCGGCGGCTGGGGTGAGGTCGGCCGCCATCGGGAGGGCGCCGGCCAGGTCGGCGCGGACCTGGTCGCCGTGCAGGTCCAGCCCCGCGATCTCCAGCTTCCAGACGTTGCGCGCACTGCCGTGCGGCCGCTCCCGGTGCAGCGTCACGGCGGCCGGCGGGAAGGCCACGAAGGCCGGGCCGGTCAGCTCCTCGGAGGTGGCCAGCTCGGTGCCGTCGGCCAGCGTGACCCGGCGGCCGTCCGCGAGGCCCTGGTACAGGTTGAGACCGACCAGGCGGGCGATGTAGTCGGTGCGCGGCCGCCGGGCGATCTCGGCGGGGCTCCCGGACTGCACCTCGCTGCCGTCCTCGATCACCACCAGCCGGTCGGCCAGCACCATGGCGTCCAGCGGATCGTGCGTCACCAGCACCGCCACCGCCTCGAACTCGGCCAGGTGGCGCCGCAGTTGCGAGCGGACGTCGAGCCGGGTGCGGGCGTCCAGGGCGGCCAGCGGCTCGTCGAGCAGCAGCAGCCGGGGCCGGACGGCCAGTGCCCGGGCGAGCGCGACCCGCTGGGCCTGGCCGCCGGAGAGCCGGCCGGGGCGGGTGCCCGCGTGCTCGGCCAGGCCCAGCCGCTCCAGCCAGCCGGCCGCCTCGGCCCGGGCCGCGCGCTTGGGCCGGCCTTGGCAGCGCGGGCCGAACGCCACGTTGTCGAGTGCGCTGAGGTGCGGGAAGAGCAGGTAGTCCTGGAACACCACGCCGACCGGCCGTTCCTCGGCGGGGGTGTGCAGCCGCTCGGCCGGGTCCTCCAGCACCCGGCCGTCCAGCCGCAGATGGCCCGCGGTGAGCGGGAGCAGCCCGGCGAGGGCCCGCAGCGCGGTGGACTTGCCGGCGCCGTTCGGCCCGAGCAGGGCGACCACCTCGCCGGGGGCGGCGGTGAGCGCGAGGTCGAGGCTGAAGGCGGCGCGGTCCACCCGCAGCCGGGCGTCGAGGGCGTGCTTCGCGGCGGTCATCGTGGCAGTGTCCCGGGGGAGGTGCGGGGCGGCGGGGCGCCCACGGCGGTGGCGGGCAGGGCGCGGGTGGGCAGGGCGCGGGCGGAGGGCGCGGCGCGGCCGCCGGCCGGGGCGCCGGTCACGGGGTGGACAGCCAGCGGTCGCGCAGGCCCGCCAGGACGGCGATGGAGACCACCAGCAGGACGAGCGAGAGCGCGATCGCCGCCTCCGGATCCGACTCCATGGCCAGGTAGACGGCGAGCGGCATGGTCTGCGTCCGGCCCGGGAAGTTGCCGGCGAAGGTGATCGTCGCGCCGAACTCGCCGAGCGCCCGGGCCCAGGCCAGCACCGCGCCGGCCCCGATCCCGGGAGCGATCAGCGGCAGGGTGACCCGGCGGAAGGCGGTCAGCCGGGAGGCGCCCAGGGTGGCGGCCGCCTCCTCGTAGCGCGGGTCGGCGGCCCGCAGCGCGCCCTCGACGCTGATCACCAGGAAGGGCATCGCGACGAACGCCTCGGCGATCACCACACCGGTGGTGGTGAACGGCAGGGTGATCCCGAAGGCGGAGTCCAGCCAGGAGCCGACGATGCCGCGCCGCCCGAGCACCAGCAGCAGCGCCACCCCGCCGACCACCGGCGGCAGCACCAGCGGCAGCGTGACCAGCGCCCGGACCAGCCGGCGGCCGGGCAGTTCGGTCCGCGCCAGCACCCAGGCCAGCGGCACCCCGAGGACCAGCGACACCCCGGTGGCCGCCGTCGCGCAGAACAGCGAGAGCCGCAGCGCGTCCCACACCTCGGTACTGGTGAGCTGTTCCGGCAGCGCGCTCCAGGGGGCCCGGACCAGCAGGCCGACCAGCGGCAGGGTCAGGAACGCCAGCCCGAGCAGGGCCGGGAGCAGCAGCGCGACCGGGACGCGCCGCCCGCGCCGCCGCCGGTGCGCCGTGCCCGCTCGCGGGGGCTCGGCACCGGAGGCGGCGCGGACGCCGGAGCCGGCGGTGGTGCGGCGGCTCATGGTGCCTGGAAGCCCGCCGCGGTGAGCACCTGCTGGGCCTCGGGCGACTGGATGTAGGCGACGAAGGCGGCGGCGCCGTCCTTGTTCGGCGCCTTGGCGAGGGCGGCGATCGGGTAGTCGTTCACGGCCTTGGCGGCCTCGGGGAAGTCCACGCCGTCGATCTTCGCAGCATCGGCCTTCACATCGGTCCGGTAGACCAGCGAGGCGTCGACCTCGCCCAGCTCGACCTTGGTGAGCGCGCCCTTGACGTCCTGCTCCAGGGTGACCGGGGTCAGGTTGACGCCGGCGGCCTTGAGCGCGGTCAGGGCGGCGGCGCCGCAGGGCACCTCCTTCGCGCAGAGGGCGACCTTGACCCCGGGCGCGGTGAGGTCGTTCAACCCGGCGACGTGCTTGGGGTTGCCCTTCGGCACGGCGATGGTGAGCGTGTTCCTGACGAAGGTCTTCGGCTCACCGGTGGCGCCGCCCGCGTCGGTGACCGTCTTCATGGTCGCGGGGCTGGCGGCGGCGAACACGTCCGCCGGGGCACCGGAGTTGATGCTGGTGGCGAGGCTGGAGCTGCCGCCGAAGTTGAAGGTGACCTTGGCGCCCGGGTTGGCCGCCTCGAACGTCTTGCCGAGGTCGGTGAAGGTCTCCTTCAGCGAGGCGGCGGCGAAGACGGTGATCGGGCCGGACACCTTGGCGGCGCCGGTCGACGCCGGGGCGGACGCCCCGGCGGCCGGGGCCGCGGTGGACGAGCCCCCGGAGGCCTTGTCGCCGCCGTCGCTGCCGCAGGCGGTGACCCCGAGGCTGAGGGCGAGGGCCGCTGCGGCGGCGACGGCGAGTCTGCGGGAGCGCACGGCACGGATGCTCATCGGTATTCCCCTCCTGGGCGCGCCGGAAGGGGCGCGAGGATGCTGCCGCAGGTGCGGCCATTACGCCGATCATAGTGCCGCAAATGCGAGCCGAAAGTGCCTGTCTCATTGCACAGGCAGGTGCCGCCGGGCTTCGTGCCCGGGCTGTGGGAAGGCTCAAACCGGGCGGTCGGCCGGCCCCTCGGCGAGGGGGCCGACGCCGCTGCGCGCCCCTGCCGAGCCCGCCGCCCGGCACCTCCGCGGCGGGCGGGCGTCTAGCGGGGGATCCCCGCGCCGGCCGGGAAAACCCGTCGCGCGCGAGCAGTGCGAGGGGCGAGAGTGCTCACCGGGCGTGAGCGCGCCCGGCCGGGCAGCGGTCCGCCCGTACGCACCCGCGCCCGTACGCACCGCCGGCCGACCGGCCGGGCCAAGGGGAGGAGCCCACCCGTGTCCACACTGCGTGTCACCGCCGAACGGCTGACCGTCCTGGCGCACCCGAACGCCGACGCCCTGGAGCTGGCACAGGTCGGGCTCTACCGGGCGGTGGTGGCCAAGGGCGCGTACCGGACCGGCGACTACGCCGTCTACATCCCCGAGCAGGCCGTGCTGCCCGCGCCGCTGATCGAGGAGCTGGGCCTGACCGGGCGGCTGGCCGGGAGCGGCGCCGACCGGGTGAAGGCCGTCCGGCTGCGCGGCGAACTGTCGCAGGGCATCGTCTGCCGGCCCGGTGCGCTGGCCGGCACCGATCTGGCGGCCGCCGCCGAGCGCGGCGAGGACTTCGCCGAACGGCTGGGCGTGGTGAAGTGGCGGCCGCCGATCCCCACGGCGATGAACGGCGAGGTGGTCCGCGCGCCGGACCTGCTGCCGTGGGTGGACATCGAGAACCTCAAGCGCTTCCCCGGGATCTTCGAGCCCGGCGAGCCGGTCGTGCTGACCGAGAAGCTGCACGGCAGTTGCTGCCTCGTCACCTACCACGCCGCCGGGGGAGAGGTGCAGGTGGCCTCGAAGGGCATCGGCGCCCAGGGGCTGGCGCTGGCCGAGGACGGGCGGAACCTCTACTGGCGGGCCGTCCGGGCGCACGGCATACCGGCGGTGGCCGCCCGGCTGGCGGAGCGGCTCGGCGCCGAGCGGGTGGGCATCTTCGGCGAGGTGTTCGGCGCCGGTGTGCAGGACCTCACGTACGGCGAGTCCGGCCGCACCGAGCTGCCCGGCTACGCGGCGTTCGACGTCTCGGCGGTGGTGGACGGGCAGCTGCGCTGGCTGTCGGCGGCCGAACTGCTCGGCGGTGAGCTGCCGGTGGTGCCCGAGCTGTGGCGCGGCCCGTTCGACCCGGACACCGTGCTGGCGCTGGCCCAGGGGCGCGAGACGGTCTCCGGGCGCGAACTGCACGTGCGCGAGGGCGTGGTGGTCCGTCCGGTGGCCGAGCGGTACAGCCCGGTGGTGGGCGGCCGGGCGATCGCCAAGGTGGTCGGCGACGCCTATCTGACCCGCAAGGGCGGCACCGAGTACGAGTAGGAGGGCTCGTCGGCCGACCGCCGGTCGGGGCGGCACAGGACCGGCTCATTCGAGCACAGCCTCCCCAGGGTGCGGGCAGCTTTCCATATCTTCGGGTGACTTCTTTCGAGGTCCCGATAGCGTCCCACGCACCCCGGACCGGAAGCGCACGTGCGGACGGCATATGACGGCTGATCGGCCCCTCCGGACCGGTCACCCGCCCGCCGGCCGTGCGGAGTCCGCCCGGTCCAGGGAGCCCGGGGCGCGGCGGGGACCGCCCCGGGCCCCGACCGCTCGACCGGAGGTCCCATGGGCACGACGAGCCACCTCGGCTCCGGCTGGGTGACGCCCGCGCTGTCGTGCGTGGTGGCCTGCGCCGTCGCGGCGCTCGGCCTGCGCCGCACCCTGCGCGGTCTCGCGGCGACCGGCGCCGCCCGGCGGAACCGGCTGCTCACCGCGGCGGCGGCGATCGGCTCCGGCATCTGGACGATGGACGTCGTGGCGATGTCCGGCTTCACCCCCGACGGCGCCGAAGCGTGCCACGGCGTTCCGGCGGCGGTGCTCGGCCTGCCGGTGGCCGTCCTGGTCACCGGTCCGGGGGTGTGCGCCGTCGGGTGCGGGCGCCGCCGCGGCCCCGCGCTCCTGGCCGGCGGCGTGATCACCGGCCTCGGGATCGCCGCGGTGCACTACCTCGACCTGGCGGCCCTGCGGACCCGCGGCGGCCTGCGCTTCGACCCGGGCACGGTGGCGCTCTCGGTGCTGGTCGCGGTCGGGGCGGCCACCGGCTCGCTCTGGGCCGTCGTCACCCTCCGCAGCGCGGCGGCCGAGACGGCCGCCTCCCTGGTGATGGGGCTCGCCGTCAGCTGTCTGCACTGCGCGCGGACGGCCGCCGTGTCCGCCCGGGCCGGGCTCGACGGGACCGGCCCGATGGAGTTCGTCCTTCCGCTCGCCGTCGGGACCGGGTCCTTCCTCTTCCTCGCCGCCGCTTTCGCCGCGCTCTCGCCGCCGGCCCCGGACCGCGCCGCCCACCGGGAGGCGGGCGAGCTGACCATCGAGGAGTTCCCGGCGGCGCCCGCGCGCCCCGGGCCGGGGCGGCACGACCGCGCGGCCTGACGCCGTCCCGGCCGCCGGCCCGCCGGGCGCGACGGGCCGTCCGGAACGGTTCGGGGGCGCCACCCGCGGACGGGTGGCGCCCCCGCGCCGGTGCGCGGAACGGGTCAGCCGCGGGTCTGGAACACGATCCTGGTCCAGCTGGAGCCCGGGCAGTTGCCCCAGACCGCCCACGGCTGCGTCCGGGCGCCGATCCAGAGCCCGGTGGTGGAAGTGCCGTTGGCGCAGTAGGTGATGGTGCGCAGCTCGCCCGAGTAGACCCGGCAGTTGCCCTCCCAGCGCCAGCCGTAGTCGGCGGTGATGGTGCAGCGGTAGGAGGCGGTGACGGCCTCGGCGGACGCGCCCGGACCGGCGGAGATGGACTGGTCGCCGGCGGCCGGCGCGGCGGCTGTCGGCAGGGTGGTGGCGCCGACCGCGCCGAGGGCGGCCGCGGCCACCATCCCGAACTTGGCGATGTTCCTGGCGATACAACCTGACATGGGTGCTCTCTCCTCGCTCGTGGTGCCTGCCCCGGCCGGGCGTCGGGAGCCGGAAGTCCCCGGCTCCGCCCGGACGATGACGCATTGCACACGAATGACTGCGGAGCGTGAGACGACAATCTATGATGTGACCTGTGTCACAGGCTGGTTGTCGGCCGGGCCGTCAACCGTGCCTCCGGGGTGCCGATGTCCGAGGGGGCGGCATGGAGTCCAGTGGTGGGTGCCGGGGCGGGCGGGAGCCGGATCCCGGACCCGCCTCCGACACGGCCGAGTTCAACCGGGTGTTCACGGATCTGCTGCCCCGGCTCCACCGCGCGGCCGTCGGGCTCACCGGCAGCCGGGCCGCCGCCGACGACGTCGTCCACGACGCGTATCTGCGGATCGCCCGCGGCCCCGACCGGTTCCTCGGCCATCCGCAGCCCTACGCCTACGCGTTCACCACGATGGCGAACCTCGTCCGGGACCAGTGGCGACGCGAACGCCGCCGGGTGCCGCCGCCCGAGTGGGCGGCCGACGAGCAGGCCTGCGCCGATCCGCTCGGCGGCGGGCTGGGAGAACTGCTGGCGCGCTGGGAGGTGCTCCGGCTGCTGGGCCGGCTGACCGCCAAGCAGGCCCGGGTGGTGCAGCTGGTCGACCTCGACGGGTACAGCGTCGACGAGGCCGCCGCGCTGCTCGGCCTGCACCGCTCCACGTTGGCGGTCACCCGGCGCCGGGCGCTGGCCCGGCTCCGGGTGGTCCTCGAAGGCGAACGCGAGCACGGACGCGGTGACGAGGGGGGTCGGGGGCGCGAGGGGCAGCGTGCCGGCGGGCTCCCCGGCCGCAACCCGGTCGAACGCGCGGGCGATCGCGATCGCGATCGCGACTGCGACTGCGACTGCGACCGTGCCCGCCGCTGCGACCCGGCCCGGGGTCGCTCCGGCCCCGAGGTGCGGCCGTGCGCCCCGCGGTGGCGGCGGGGAGGGGCCGCCGACGCACCGAACTGACGACAAGTCAGCTGATGCGGGGCCCCGGCCCGTACGCTGCCCATCGTGATCGCGTACGAGGAACACCGGCTCCGCACCCTGGCCGAGGACGGCCGCTGGTCCGAGCTGCTCGGCCACTACCGGCGCGCCCGGGCCCTCGCGGCGGCGCGCGACGGCGAGCAGCGGGCGGCGGCGGAGACCGCGTCGCTCGGCCACCTGATCGCCTACGCCGCGCCGCCCGAGCTGGCCGTCCGCCTGTTCGACCGCGATGGCGGCCCGGGCAGCGCCGCCGGAACGGCGGACCACGACGCCGGTCCGCTCTGGGAGGTACTGGCGACCCGGCACTCCTGGCTGCGGCTGGCCCCGCTGCTCGGTCCGGCCCCGGTGCGCCGGCTGGTCGCGCACACCCGGGTGCTGATCGGCGAGGACCTCTCGTACGGGGCCGAGCCCGATCCGGAGGGCGTCCCGCTGCAACTGGAGCCCTGGGAGACGGCCGGCTGGGGCGAGGGCGTGCGGGTCCGGGACTACCTGCCGGCCGGCGGTTCGCGCAGCGCCCTGCTGACGCTGCCCGCCACCCGGGAGGGGCTCGGCCCCGTCCTGCTGCCCGAGCCCGGTACCCGGCTGCGCGGTCAGCGGGCCACCCGGGGGCTGGCCGCGCTGGCGGACTGGGTGGAGGTGGTCTGCGCCCGCGGGCCGGCCCCGCAGGCCGCCGCCCTGGTGGCGCCGGGGCGGCGGGTCACCGGGGGGTACCTGCCGTTCGCGCTGGCCTACCCGGTGCTGCTGCTGGCCGGTGTGGTGGACCGGGCGCACGGCTCGGCACAGGGCCGGCTGGCGCTGTGGCGGGCGCTCGGCGCGATGGCCGGCGCGGGCGGGCCGAACCGCGCCGAGGTGAACGCCCTGGTGGCCCGGATGCGCTGCTTCACCTGGTGCGAACCGGAGGACGGGCTGCGCCATCTGCACATCGCGGTGGAGGATCCGGCGAGCGGTCTGAGCTGGGCGGTCAGCGGATCCGACGATTTCTGACCTCGCCGGGCGGCGTTCACCCGGTCGCCGGGCGGCGACCGGGTGCGGACGGGCGGATCCCCGGCCCGGCGCCGCTCGGGGGGTTGGGCGGGGCGCCGGGCCGGGGGGCTCGGTGGCGGTGGCTCAGGCCGCCGGGGCGGCGCTCTGCGCGGGGACCGGGTCCGGCCGCACCTCGGGGGTGCCGGGCGCGTCGGGCGCGCCGTGGGTGTCCACCAGCGTCCGCTCGTCGAACGGGATCGCGCCCGCCAGCACCTGCCGGGCCCGCTCGCGGTCGAACTCGCCCGTCCAGTGCCCGATCAGCACGGTGGCCACGGCGTTGCCCGCGAAGTTGGTCAGTGCCCGGGCCTCGGACATGAAGCGGTCGATGCCGACGATCAGGCCGACCCCGTCCACCAGCGCCGGCTTGTGCGACTGCAGTCCGCCCGCGAGGGTGGCCAGCCCGGCGCCGGTGACCCCGGCCGCGCCCTTGCTGGCGATCACCATGAAGACCAGCAGCGACAGCTGCTCGCCGATCGACATCGGCTTGTCCATCGCCTCGGAGATGAAGATCGAGGCCATCGTGAGGTAGATCGCGGTGCCGTCCAGGTTGAAGCTGTAGCCGGTCGGCACGGTGATGCCGACGACCGGGCGGCTGACGCCCAGGTGCTCCATCTTGGCGATCAGGCGGGGCAGCGCGCTCTCCGAGGACGAGGTGGAGAGGATCAGCAGGAACTCGCGGCCGAGGTAGCGCAGCAGGGTGAACACGTTCACCCCGGCGACCAGCCGCAGCAGCGTGCCGAGCACCACGACGACGAAGAGCCCGCAGGTGAGGTAGAAGCCGATCATGATCACGGCGAGGCTCTTCAAGGCGGCCGTGCCGGTCGCGCCGACCACCGCCGCCATCGCCCCGAAGGCGCCGACCGGCGCCACCCACATGATCATCGACATGACCCGGAACACCAGCCGCTGCACGTGCTCGATCCCGCGCAGCACCGGCGCCCCGGCGGTGCCCATCGCCTGGAGGGCGAAGCCGGCCAGCAGGGCGACCAGCAGGGTCTGCAGCACCTTGCCCTCGGTGAGGGCCGAGAACATGGTGGTCGGGATCATCCCGAGCAGGAAGTCGGCGGTGGACTGGGCGCCCCCGGCGGCTGCCTGGGCGTGACCGGACTTGGCCAGCGCGGCGGTCAGGTGCAGCCCGCCGCCGGGCTCCAGCAGGTTGCCGACCAGCAGGCCGATGGCCAGGGCCACGGTCGACATGGCGAGGAAGTAGCCGAGGGCCAGTCCGCCGACCTTGCCGACCTTCGCCGCCTTGGTCACCGAGCCGATGCCCAGCACGATGGTGCAGAAGATCACCGGGCTGATCATCATCTTGATCAGATTGACGAAGCCGGTGCCGATCGGCTTCAGTTCCACCGCGAACGACGGTGCGGCCAAGCCGACCACCACGCCCGCGACCACCGCCACGATCACCGCGAGGTAGAGGTAGTGGGTGCGGTCCCGGCGTCTGCCTCCCGCCTGTGCTGCTCCAGTGATCGACATCCGCGGCTCCTTCGCCTGCAGTCCTGGCGGCCCCGGGTGGTGGGCCGCTCCGACTATGGGCCGCGCCGTGACGGAGGTCACGTTTGCGTTCATAGAGTTCACACCCCGCCCGGGCCCGCGGCGGACCGGGCGGGGCCCGCGGGGGCCGGGCCGGGTTCCGGCGGTGGTGCACACTGTCAGGCATGTCCGCGCGCACCCTCCCCTCGCCGCGCCGGCCGGTGCGCAGCCTGGCCGGACAGCTCTTCGTCGTCCAGGTGGTGATCGTCGCCGCCGTGGTGGCCGGTGGCGCCGTGCTGGCCTACCTGTTCACCGCCGACCGCACGGAGGACGCCGCCCGCCGCCAGGTCACCGCCGTCGCCCGCTCGGTGGCCGACGCCCCGTCGGTGCGGGCGGCCGTCGCCGGGCCGGACCCGACCGCCGTCCTGCAGCCCTACGCCGAGCAGGTGCGGGTGGACACCGGGGTCTCCTTCATCACCGTGATGGACACCGCCGGGATGCGCTGGACGCACCCGCTGCCCGAGCAGATCGGCAAGACCTTCCTCGGGCACATCGACTGGGCGCTCGCCGGGGAGACCCGCAGCGAGACGTACACCGGCACGCTCGGGCCGTCCGTGCGGGTGGTCACCCCGGTCCTGGACGCGGACCACCGGGTGGTCGCGCTGGTCAGCGCCGGCATCACGGTGCAGTCCATCTCCGCGCAGCTGCGCGGGCCGCTGCTCGCGCTGGTCGGCGTCGCGGTGGCCGCGCTCGCCCTCGGCGGGCTCGGCACCTACCTCGCCAACTCCCGGTTGCGGCGGCACACCCACGGCATGGGGCCGGCCGAGCTCAGCCACCTCTACGAGTACCACCAGGCGACCCTGCACTCGGTGCGGGAGGGGCTGGTGCTGCTCGACCGCAAGCACCGGGTGGTGCTCTGCAACGACGCGGCCCGCGAACTCCTGTCGCTGGCTGGGGAGGTGGAGCGGCGGCCGATCGACGGGCTGGGGCTGCCGGCGGCCCTGGTGGCCGCCGTGCTCGGGCAGGAGCCGGTCCGGGACGAGGTCCACCTCACCGCCGAGCGGGTGCTGGTGCTCAACACCTCCACCATCGGCACCGGCCTCGGCCGGGTCGTCACCCTCCGCGACCACACCGAACTGCAGTCGCTCACCGGCGAGCTGGACTCCGTGAAGAGCTTCACCGAGGCGCTGGGCGCGCAGGCGCACGAGGCCGCCAACCGGCTGCACGCCGTCGTCTCACTGATCGAACTCGGCCGCCACGAACAGGCGGTGGAGTTCGCCACCGCCGAACTCGAACTCGCCCAGCAGCTGACCGACCGCGTCGTCGCGGCCGTCGGCGAGCCGGTCCTGGCCGCCCTGCTGCTCGGCAAGGCGGCCCAGGCCGCCGAGCGGGGCGTGGAGTTGACGCTCACCGAGGACAGCCGGATCGACGACGGAGTGCTGCCGCCCGGGCTCGCCGCCCGCGACCTGATCACCGTCCTCGGCAACCTGCTCGACAACGCGGTGGACGCCGCGATCGCCGGCGCCGCCGGGCGCCCGGACCAGCCCGAGGTCACCGTCACCGCCCGGGTCGACGGCGACCACCTGCTGCTGCGGGTCGCCGACACCGGCGCCGGGATCGACCCGGGCGCGGTGGACGACGTGTTCCGGCGCGGCTGGAGCACCAAGCAGGACGGCCACGGGCACGGCCTCGGGCTCGCCCTGGTCGCCCAGACCGCCCGGCGCAACGGCGGCACGGTCGAGGTCGGCCGGGACCGCGGCGCGGTGCTCACCGTCCGGCTGCCGCTCGCCCGCCGGCCCCGGCAGCCCGAGACGGCGGCGTCATGAACAGCCCGTCGGTCCGGCCCGAGATCTCCGTCCTGGTGGTCGAGGACGACCCGGTGGCCGCCGCCGCCCACACCCTGTACGTCGGGCGCGAGCCCGGCTTCCGCGCCGCCGGGACGGTGCACAGCTGCGCCGACGCGCTGCGCTTCCTGGACCGCGCCCGGGCGGCCGGCCGGCCCGTCGACCTCACCCTGCTCGACCTCTACCTGCCGGACGGCCACGGCCTCCAGCTCTGCGGCACGCTGCGCGCGGCCGGCCACACCACCGACGTCATCGCCGTCACCTCGGCCCGCGACCTCGCGATGGTCCGCCAGGCCGTCTCGGCGGGCGTGGTCCAGTACCTGCTGAAGCCGTTCGGCGCGGCCGCGCTGCACGACCGGCTGGAGCGCTACGCCCGCTACCGCGACACCCTGGGCCGCACCGGCGAGGCCACCGGCCAGGACGAGGTGGACCAGGCGCTCGCCCTGCTGCGCACCCCGGAACGCACCGCCCTCCCCAAGGGGTTGAGCGCCCCCACACTGGACACCGTCGCCACCGTGCTGCGGGAGGCCCGCACCGGGATCTCCGCGGCGGCCGCCGGAACCGCCGCCGGCGTCTCCCGGATCACCGCCCGCCGCTACCTGGAACACCTCGTCGACACCGGCCTGGCGGCCCGCGAACCGCAGTACGGCAACGTCGGCCGCCCGGAGCTCTGCTACCGCTGGACGGGCGGCGGCGAGCGGAAGGGCGTCACACCGGGACGAGCATGATCCGCCCGTCGCCCTCGCCCGCCGGGGGCCGGCCCCCGGCGGCACCTAGCCGGCGGTCCTGACCGCTCGGGCGAGGTACTGGTCGTCGGTGTCGGTGTACCTGTCCAGGTGCCAGCCGGTGGTGGTCAGGAGGGGGCGGAGGTTGGGTTCGGCGCGGAGGTCGTCGGGGGTGAGCGCGCGGCCGTGGCGGGCGGCCAGGGCGGCCCGGCCGACGGGGTGGAAGAGGGCCAGCACGGCGCCGGGGCGGGTGACGCGGGCGAGTTCGCGCAGGGCGCGGTCCGGATCGTCGAGGTGGGAGATCAGCCCGGCGGCGAAGACGGCGTCGAGGGCGGCGTCCGGGAGCGGGAGGCGGGCGCAGTCGGCGAGCAGCAGGGCCGCGGTGCCGGGGTGGTGGGCGCCGGCCTCGCGCAGCATCTCGGGGGTGACGTCGACGCCGAGCACCAGGCCGTCGGGGCCGACCGCCGCCCGCAGCGGGGGGAGGGCGCGGCCGGTGCCGCAGCCGGCGTCCAGGACGCGACCGCCCGGGCGCAGGCCGAGGGTGGCGACGGCGGCGTCGTACCGCGGCCCGTCGTCGGGGAACTTGGCGTCCCAGCCGGCCGCGCGGGAGGCGAAGAACGCGCGGGTGCGGGCCAGTTCGGCGGAGTGCTCGGCGTCGCGCCCGGCCGGGTCGGGGGCGCCGGGGGCGGGGGAGGGTGAGGGCGGCATGGGGGCGAGAGTAGCGCGCGGGCCGTAACCGGTGGGCGGTTCACTCGTTGGGGAGGCGGGCTCCGCGTCACCCGCTCGGGTGGTTCTCGCCTCCCGGAGCCCGTCCGGCCAGGTCAGGGAAGTAAAGTTAGGCTTACCTAACTTCTTGGAGTTCGCCTTGACGCTCGCCGCCGTCCCCGCCACCGGGCCCGCTGCCGTCCCCGCCCAGGCCCCGGGCGACGCCATCCTGCGCCGCCAGCGCGTTCGCGAGTCCGCCGCCCGCACCTACGCCCGCTCGTTCCCGATCGTCCCGGTGCGCGCCCACGGCATGACGGTCGAGGGCGCCGACGGCCGCCGTTACCTGGACTGCCTCTCCGGGGCGGGCACGCTCGCCCTCGGTCACAACCACCCGGTGGTGCTGGAGGCGATCCGCCGCACCCTGGACAGCGGCGCGCCCCTGCACCTGCTCGACCTCGCCACCGCCGAGAAGGACGACTTCACCACCGCCCTGTTCGAGAGCCTGCCGCCGGAGTTCGCCCGACAGGCCCGAGTGCACTTCTGCGGGCCCGCGGGGACGGACGCCGTCGAGGCGGCGCTCAAGCTGATGCAGACCGCCACCGGCCGCTCCGGCGCCCTCGCCTTCACCGGCGCCTACCACGGCATGACGGCCGGAGCCCTGGCGCTGACCGGCAACGTCGCCGTCAAGGAACCCCTGCCGGGCGGCGGCGAGGTGGTCCGGCTGCCCTACCCGTACGGCTACCGCTGCCCGTTCGGCGTCGGCGGCGAGGCCGGCACCGAGCTCGCCGCGACCTACGCCGAGCGGCTGCTGGACGACCCCTCGGGCGGGGTGGTCCGGCCCGCCGCGATGATCCTGGAGGCGGTCCAGGGCGAGGGCGGCGTCGTCCCCGCCCCCGACGGCTGGCTGCGTGCGATGCGCCGGATCACCGCCGAGCGCGGCATCCCGCTGATCGTCGACGAGGTGCAGACCGGGGTCGGCCGCACCGGTGCGATGTGGGCGGTCGAGCACAGCGGGATCGTCCCGGACGCCATGGTGCTCTCCAAGGCGATCGGCGGCAGCCTGCCGCTCGCCGTCGTCGTCTACCGCGAGGAGTACGACCGCTGGCGGCCGGGCGCCCACACCGGCACCTTCCGCGGCAACACCCTCGCCATGGCGGCGGGCGCCGCCACTGTGCGGTACGTCGCCGCGAACGGCCTGGCCGCGCGGGCCGAGCTGGTCGGCGCCCGGATGGTCGAGCGGCTGCGGGCGCTGGCCGGTGAGCTGCCGGTGATCGGCGACGTGCGCGGGCGGGGGCTGATGCTGGGCGTCGAACTCGTCGACCCGGCCGCCGAACCGGACGCCTGCGGGGCCCGCCCGGCCGCACCCGCGCTCGCCGTCAAGGTCCGGGAGGCCTGCCTGGCCCGCGGCCTGATCGTCGAACTCGGCGGCCGGCACGACGCCGTCCTGCGGCTGCTGCCGCCGCTCACCATCACCGACGAGCAGGCCGCCGCCGTGCTCGACCGCCTGGCCGACGCCATCGCGGCGGCCGCGGCGGGCGTACGGTGACGACCCCGGTCGAGCCCGGCCGCCCCGACCGGGAGCCCGCCCGCCTCGCCGCGGTGCCCGGAACCGCCCCAGCCCCCGCCCCCGACGCGCTGGCCGGTGGCGCCGGCGGCGGCGCGGCGCTCGCCCCGCTGGTCGCCGAGGTGCTGGCCGCGCTGGCCGCCGGAGCCGCCCGCCGGGCCGGTCCGCTGCCCGCCGGCCGACCCGGGGAGCTCGCCGCGCTGGCCCGCGCGGAGCTGGCCGACGCGCACGGCCCGCAGGCGCTCGCCCGGCTCACCGAACTCCTCGCCCACGGCGCCGCCGACCCGGCCGACCCGGCCTGCGCCGCCCACCTGCACTGCCCACCGCTGGCCGTCGCGGCCGCCGCCGACCTCGCGGTCAGCGCGCTGAACCCCTCGCAGGACTCCTGGGACCAGGCCCCCGCCGCGACGGCCCTGGAGACGGCGCTGATCGCCGAGCTGGCCGCCCTGGTCGGCTACGACCCGGCCGGCGCGGCCGGGGTGCTCACCTCCGGCGGCACCGAGTCCAACCTGATGGGCCTGATGCTGGCCCGCGACCAGAAGCTCGACGGCATCGTCGAGCTGGAGGGGATCCCGGCCGGCGTCGAGCCGCGGATCATCGCCTCCCGCGCCGCGCACTTCTCCGTCCAGCGCGCCGCGGCGCTGCTCGGCCTCGGCGAACGCGCCGTCGTCCCCGTCCCCGTCGACCGCGACCAGCGGATGGACCCGGACGCGCTGGCGAGCGCCCTGGCCGGGGCGAGCTGGGCCGGACAGACCCCGATCGCCGTGGTGGCCACCGCCGGCACCACCGACACCGGTGCGATCGACCCGCTGCACGCCGCCGCCGACCTCGCTGCCCGCTACGGCGCCTGGCTGCACGTGGACGCCGCGTACGGGGGCGGCGCGCTGCTCTCGGACCGGCTCGCCCCGCTGCTCGACGGCATCGCCCGCGCCGACTCCGTCTCGCTCGACTGGCACAAGCTCGGCTGGCAGCCGGCCGCCGCCGGGGTCTTCCTGGTCCGCCGCGCCGAGACCTATGTCTCGCTCGCCCGCCGGGCCGAGTACCTCAACCCGGCCGACGACGAACAGGCCGGCTACCCCAGCCTGTTGGGCCGCTCGCTGCGCACCACCCGGCGGGCCGACGCCTTCAAGATCGCCGTCACGCTGCGCACCCTCGGCCGCGCCGGGCTCGGCCGATTGGTCGACGCCTGCCACCGGCTGGCGCTGGACGCCGCCGAGGCCGTCCGGGCGGAGCCGGCGCTGGAGCTTTACGCCGAACCCGTCCTGACCACCGTGCTGTTCCGCTACCTCCCGCCGGGCCGCCCGGGCGCCGGCGCCGCCGACCCGGCCACCGTGGACGCGGTCAACGGCGAGCTGCGCCGGGAGCTGCTGCGCACCGGCCGGGCCGTCGTCGGCCGGACCGAACTCCCGGGCGAGGGCCCCGGGCGGGTCCGGCTGAAGCTGACGCTGCTCAATCCGCACACCACCGCCGCCGAGGTCGGCGTCCTGCTGGGCCGGGTGGTGCGGGCCGGGCGGGAGATCGCGGCCGGCTGACCGCCGCGGCCGGCCGGTGGGCCGCCGGCTGCCGCGTCCGACCGGTGGGCCGCGGTGTCCGGCCGGCCGGACCCGGGTCCGGCCGAATTGCCTTTGCCTCGGCAATTCGGCCGGACCCGGGTCCGGCCGAATTGCCGAGGCAAAGGCAAAGCCTTTTTCGGGGGCGGATGTTGGAGGAATGCACACTGGCGTGCCATGCTCCCCGGGGGATATTCGGCCGCCCCCGGAAAGCCTCCGTGGACATACCTTCCCGGAGGAGTACAGGCTGATTCAGGCCGCCTGGTGATCAGAATCCGCCAACCCCTCGGCAGGGCTTGCGGAGATCCCGAACGGCGGCGGTAACTTCATGTGGTCGCCGCCCCACCAAGAGCACACGGCTCCCCGGGGCAGGCCGCCTGACCAGGCGCGCGTCATCAGCATGCGGTGACCCCACCCCCGACTCCGGGTGAACTCCGGCTGCCGTCATGCACTTCTGTGAATCCCCGGTAAAACCGCGTGAACCACCTGAAGCCAGTCCTGTGACCATTCCTGCGAAGCGGAGGCAAGGCATGCGTGAAACCCTCCCGGGTGAACGTGCCACACCCATCGATACGACCGGGTACGAGGCCCTTCCGTTCTCCGACCGCTGCCGCGAGATCTGGCGCCGCGGTGAGCACCTGCTCATCGGTGTCAGTCCCGGGAACAGCTATTTCAGTCACCGCCGAATCGCCGAACTCATCGGGTGGGGGCTGGAGTTCTTCGAGCGGATCGACATCGTCCACGCCGATCTGCATGTCGGGGCGCAGTACGAGACCTTCGGCTACACACCCGAACACGCGCACCGGCGGGCCGCCAAGGAGGTCAAGGCCACCGCCCGCCGGATCGCCCGCGGCGTCGAGGAGACCGGCCATCGCGACGCCGTCCGGGCGCACGCGCTCTCCGAGTTCGCCGGCCACCCCGTCTACCGGCGGTTGCACCGGGAGGCCCTGGACGCACTCCGCGCCGACCGGGACTTCGGCGCGGCCGCCGAGGCGATGGCGCGCGGCTTCCTGGCCGCCCGGCTGGACGAGGGGCTGGCGCCGAACGAGCCCCAACTGGCCGCCGGGCTCCGCTACATAACCGCCGAGCTGCCGTTCTTCCTGGACACTCCGGCGCTGCTCGGCGTGCCCTCCTCGGTGAGCTGCTACCACCTCCAACTCCCGCTCACCCCGGTGCTGTTCGGCCGCTCGGAGGGTCTGCGGGCGGCGCCCGGCCAGGGCTACGCGGTGGTCCGCCCGGCCGCGCCGACGGCCGCCGCGGGCGCTGTCGCCGGGACCCGCGCGGCCTGACCGCACCCGACCCGACCCGTGCGGCCCGACCCGGCCGCGCCCGCACGTACCCGCGCCGCGCCCCGCCCCGCCCGGCCGACCGCCCGCGCGCCCGTGCCCCGACCGGTGCCCGCACACCCGCCCCGCCCTCGTGGGGCCGCCCCCCGTACCCGCTGCCCGATCCCAGGGAGTACCCCCATGACCGACCTCACCTTCCCGCTCTCCCGCCGGGGCGACGTCCTGCCCGAGGAGGCGAACCGGCTGCGCGCCGAGCAGCCCGTCGCCCCGGTCCGCACCATGACCGGCGACCCGGCCTGGCTGGTCAGCAGCTACCCGCTGGCCAAGCAGGTGCTGGAGGACGAGCGCTTCAGCCTCAAGGCCACCGCCAACCCCGGCGTCCCCCGCCAGTACGCGCTGACCATCCCGCCCGAGGTGGTCGACAACATGGGCAAGATCAACGGCGCCGGCCTGCGCAACGCCGTCATGAAGGCCCTCTCGCCGCGCGCGGACAAGGAGCTGGACGGCTGGCTGCAGGCCGAGGCGCACCGGTTGATCGACGCCCTGGTCGGCCAGGGCGCCCCGGCCGACCTGCGGGACGGCTTCGCCGAGCCCTACTCCGCCGCCCTGCACTGCCGGCTGCTCGGCCTGCCCGTCGAGGACTGGCGGCGGCTGATGGCGGGCATCGACGTCGCCTTCCTCACCAGCCCGGTGCCGTTCGAGGGCTCCGCGCCCAACTGGTACAAGGACCTCGGCTACGTGCGGGAGCGGCTCGCGGCGGAGCCGGCGCCCACCGAGGGCCTGCTGGGCCGGTTCGCCGAACTGCGGCGCTCGCCGGACGCCGCGGACCGGGTCGGCGACGAGCTGCTGGCCACCGTCGCGCTCTCGCTGTTCGGCGCGGGCGCCGTCTCCACCTCCTCGTTCCTGCTGCACGCCGTCATCTACCTGGCCCGGCAGCCCGAGCTGGCCGAGCGGCTGCGCCGGGAGCCCGCGCTGATCGGCCGGGCGGTGGACGAGCTGCTGCGGGTCAACCTGTCGATCGGCGACGCGCTGCCCCGGATCGCGCTGGCGGACGTCCGGGTCGGTGAGGTGCTGGTGAAGGCAGGGGAGCTGGTGCTGGTCCTGGTCGAGGGGGCGAACTACGACCCGGCCGTCTTCCCGGACCCGGAGCGGATCGACTTCGACCGGGTCGACAACCCGCACCTGGCCTTCGGCGCGGGCCGGCACTTCTGCCCCGCCTCGGCACTCGGCCGCACGCACGCCGAGATCGCGATCACGGCGCTGGTCGAGCGCCTGCCGGGCCTGCGGCTGGCCCTGCCGGTCGAGCAGCTGGCGTGGCGGCCCGGTTTCATCAAGCGCCTGCCGGAGCGGCTCCCGGTGCTCTGGTAGCCGGTGCCAGCCGGGCCGGCGGTGCGGCCAGGCGGCCGTGCGGCCCGCAGGCCCGGCCAGCTCCTGGCCCCTACCGGCCGAACAGGACGGCGCGGGCGCGCTCCCAGCACTCCGGGTCGGCGGCGACCAGCAGGCCCTCCTCGCCGCCCGGGGCCTCCGGCCGGTAGGGCTTGCCGTCGAGCCGGGCGGAGACCCCGCCGGCCTCGGTGACCAGCAGCGAACCGGGCGCGTGGTCCCACGGCAGGGTGCGCCAGTAGAGGATGAAGTCCAGCGCGCCGTCGACGAGGTCCGGGTACTCGATCCCGGCCGCGTTGCGGCCCGGGGTGATCTCGCCGAAGCCGGCCGCGGCGTTCGCCTCCAGCGTCCGGCGCAGCTCCGGCTCCAGGAAGCGGCTCTTCAGCGAGCCGCGCCACTCGGTCGGCGGGCCGGCCGCAAGGGGCCTGGTCAGCCGCTCGCCGTTGCACCAGGCGCCGGAGCCGAGCTCGGCGGTGTAACAGGTGGCGGTGGCCGGCTGCCAGATCCAGGAGGCGACGGTCTGCCCGGACCGGACCAGCGAGGCCATCACGGCGTAGTCGGGGCGGCCGGCGATGAAGTTCGAGGTGCCGTCGACCGGGTCGACCAGCCAGGCGGCGGGCTCCGTGTGGAGGGCCAGCGCGAGCGACGGATCGGCGGACACGGCCTCCTCGCCGACCACCGGGACGGGCAGCAGCTCGCGCAGTCGCCGTTCGATGATCACCTCGGCCTCGCGGTCGGCGATCGTCACGACCTCGCCGGGGGCCTTCTCCATGACCTCGCCGGCTGCCAGCGCGCGGAACCGCGGCTCCACCACCTCGGCGCACGCCTCGGCGAGAATCTCCGCCACCCTGTCCATCAGCACGTTGCGCGCTCCCTTCGCTGGCTACCACTTTCGCACGTCAGTGCGGTGTTGACCTTCGCCAGCCCCCGGAGCGCCCGTCGCGGGCGCCGGGCGGCGGGCCGGGGGACGCGCTCCCGGTCCGCCGCCCGGCCGCCGTCAGCCGTCCTCGCCCAGGTAGTGGAAGCCCGGGCGGGGGTGCATCAGGAACTCGTGGTGCGAGATGTTCCACGCGTAGGCGCCGGCCATCGCGAAGAGCACCCGGTCCGCGGTCCGCAGGCCCCGCGCCGCCGGGGCGGCGTGCGCGAGGACGTCCTTCGGGGTGCAGAGCTGCCCGGCCAGGGTGGCCCGGCCGGTGGTGACGGCCGGGCGCGGCCACGGGTGCGGCCAGGCGTCGACCGGCAGCACGGCGAACGGCTGGTCGTGCCCCCGGGTGGCCGGGGTGCGCAGGTGGTGGGTGCCGCCGCGGACCACCGCGAAGTCCTCGCCGTGGCTCTGCTTCACGTCCAGCACCTCGGTGGCGTACCAGCCGCAGTACGCGGTCAGCGCGCGGCCCGGCTCGATCCGCAGGGTCGGCCCCGGGTGGCGCTCCAGCAGCTTCGCCAGGCCCTCGCCGAAGGCCGTCCAGTCGAAGCGGGCCCGGGGGTCCGCGTAGTCGACGGCCATGCCGCCGCCCACGTTGACCTCCGCCAGCGCGAAGCCGTGCCGCCGGGCCGTGCGGGCCGACCACTCGACGATCTGCCCGGCGACGGCGAGCTGCTCCGCCGCCGCCAGCCCGCTCGCCAGGTGGGCGTGCACGCCGCGCAGCCTCAGCCGGGGGAGCAGCGGGCCGAAGGGCCCGAGCGGGTCGGTCAGCAGCCGGGCGCAGGCCTCGGCGCGGTCCGGGTCCAGCCCGAACGGGGTCGGGCGGCCGCCCATCGCGAGCGCCACCGTGTCCAGCGCGCCCGCGCCCACCGGCAGGTTGACCCGCAGCAGGACGTCCACCGCGGCGTCCGGCCGGTCGGTCAGGGCGGCGGCGAGCCGGTACAGCTCCTGCTCGCTCTCGACGTGCCAGCGGTGCACCCCGGCGTCCAGGGCGGCCACGATCTCGGCGGGCGTCTTGCCCGGTCCGCCGAAGGCCAGCGGCGCGTCCGGGACGGCCTGCCGCACGTGGGCCAGCTCGCCGCCGCTGGAGACCTCGTAGCCGTCGACGGCGGCCCGCAGCGCGGCCAGCACGGGCGCCTCCGGGTTGGCCTTGGCGGCGTAGTACAGCTCGACGCGGGCGGGCAGCGCGGCCCGGACGGCGGCGGCGTGCGCACGCAGCGCCGCCAGGTCGTAGACGTAGGCGGGCAGCGCCTCCGGGGCGAGCGCGGCGACGTGCCGGCGGACGGCGTCGGTCATCGGTGACTCCAGGTGGGGACGGCGGCGGCGGGCGGGCCTGCGCCGCACCCGGTCGGCGGTCGGGCGGCGGGCGGGGCTCACCGGCTGCTCCAGGCCGGCGTGCGGGCGGCCGGCAGGCGCAGCCGCGCGGCCTCCGCCAGGACGGAGCCGGCCAGCGGCGAGGGCAGCCGGACGTAGCCCGCCTCGCGGTCGGGCCGGCGCTCCCAGCGGGTGAGCAGATTCGCCTTGGCGGGCAGCGGCACCCCGGCCAGCAGGGCACGCAGCCGGGGCGGGCGGCCGTGCGCGTCGGCGTACTCCTGCAGGGTGTCCCGGACGGCCTCCCACAGGGCGCCCTCCGCCTCCGGGTGGCGGTCGGCGAGCGCGGCCAGCAGCTCGGCGACGTGGTTGACCAGCAGGCAGTAGACCACCCGGTCCCAGCCGCGCTCGGCGTCGTAGGCCATCGGGCCGGCCACCTCCGGCGGCAGCGCGGCGAGCAGCGCGGCGTTGCGGTCGGGGACGAGCTTGGTGCCCTCCAGGTCGCGGAAGAGCACCTGGGCGGGCCGCCCGGCGGCGTCGACGCCGATCAGCACGTTCTGCAGGTGCGGTTCCAGCACCACGCCGTGGTCGAAGTAGGCGGCGAGCACCGGCGGGACGAGCAGCCGCAGGTAGTCCGTCCACCAGGCGAGCGCCTCGCCGGCCTCGGCGTCCTCGCCGAGCAGCCGCGAGATGTGCGCGGAGCTGGTCGGGTGCTCGTCGGCGACGGCGGCGGCCAGCAGCGGGGTGACGCCGGGCCGCAGCACCCCGGCGAAGCCCTCGCGGACGATCAGGCCGAAGCCCTCGTACAGGGTGCGGTCGGGGAGGCCGTCCGCGCCCGGCAGGGCCAGCGTGCGGAAGGCCGGTTCGCGCAGCATCGCGGCATTCGGGTACCGCTCGGCGAGGTCGCCCAGCGCGGGGGCCAACAGCCGGGTCAGCGCGACGGCGCCGGTCAGCTCGTACGCCGCGTTCTTGCGCAGGCAGTTGGTGATCCGCACGTTGAGGCTGAACTTCAGGAACGCGCCCGCGCCGTGCAGCGTGCGCACCGAGGCGGTCGCGGCGAAGGGCTCACCGCCGGGCCCGAGGTCCACGACGTCCCCGCGCTCCAGGGCGCCGCGCAGCAGCGGGTGGTCGGCGAGGAGTTCGTACTGCCAGGGGTGGACGGGCAGCAGCCGGTAGCCGACCGGGGCCCGGCCCAGGCCGTCCAGCAGCGCCGTCGCCGAGGCGTCCAGCGAGGACTCCGCGATCAGCTCCCGCCGCACGGCGAGGTGCCGCAGCCGGAACGCGGCGCGCGACTCGGGGGCGTAGGCGCGCCAGTCGCCGCGCTCGGCCGAGCGGGACTTGGGCGCGGGGTGGAAGCGGTGGCCGAACAGCAGGGCCTGCTCGGACTCCAGGTAGCGGTCCGGGCCCGGGGCCGGCCGGTTCTCCAGCCCGGCACGTACGCCCGCGTGACTGGACGTCAGCTGGTCGAGGAACTCCTCGTTCACCGTGCCGGTGCGCAGCTCCAGCTCGTCCTGGACGTGTCCGGCGAGCTCCCGCCAGGCCAACGGGACCCAGCCCGCGGCCCGTTCCTCCTCGACCGGGCCGGTGAAGCGGTGCGCGCCGAGCAGCGAGGTGCGGCGCAGCGCGACCCGGAGCAGGACGCCCCGGCGGGGCAGGCGCAGCAGCAGCCGACCGTCGGTGACCGCGGTCTGGTGTTCCGGTCCCGAGACTTCCCGCAGCAGGCAGTTGAGCAGGGTGTGGGCGACCGCGTCGTCGGGGGTGGGCAGTTCGTGGTCGGTCAGGTCGTGTGTCATCGGCGACTACTCCAGCGGATGCGGGTCGGGAAGACGAGTGTGGCGGCCGCGGTGGCGGCCAGCAGTGCGGCGGCGGTGCCGACCAGCACGGGGGCGGCGGCGCCGAAGCGGCCGTTGGCCAGCGCGGCGACGGCGCCGGCGGCCACCGCGCCGCCCTTGGAGACGAATTCGAGGGTGCCGAACATCCGCCCCGGTGCCCGGCCGCGGGCGGCCTCGGCGGCCAGCACGGAGAGGCAGACCAGGCCGAGGGTGAGCCCGGCCCCGAGCAGCAGCCGGACGGCGACGAACGCCACCAGCGAGTGCGCGGCGGCGTGCCCGGCGAGGCCGAGCGCGACGAAGCCGAAGCCCAGCGCGATGCCGGCGTGCGGGCGGGCGAGGAAGGCGGTGTGCGTACGGGCGGCGAACGCCAGGTAGCACAGGTGCGGCAGGGCGAACAGGATGCCGGTCGTCGTGCCCGAGACCCCGGGCAGCCGCTCCTGCGCCAGGGATATCAGATAGGGGAACGAGATGATGGTGGCGAAGACGAACACGAACTCGAAGGTGTAGAGCAGGCCGATCGGGGCGGGTCGGGCGGTCGCGGCGCTGGGGGCCCGGTCGCTGCCGGGGCCGCTGCCGGTGTCAGTGGCCGGGCCGCCGCCCCGGGCGGCCGGGTCGGGCTCCGGCAGGAGCGACAGGAACAGGGCCGCGGTCAGCGGCAGGACGGCCATCAGCAGGTACTGCCGGTGCGGGTCGATCCACGGGGAGAGCGCGCCGACCAGGATCGGCGCGGCGACCAGCGCGGCCCGGGCGCTGCCCTGCATCAGGGTCAGCGCGAGGGAGAGCTTCGAGCCGTCCAGGGCGGCCGCCAGGTAGCCGTTGGTGGCGGCGAAGGTGCCGCCGAGGAAGCCCTGGAGGACGAGCGCGAGCGTGAACGCGGGCAGGCTGTCGGCGGCTCCGGCCAGCAGGAACGAGACGGTGAGGCCGAGTTGGGCGCGCAGCAGCAGCCGTTTGCGGCCGAACCGGTCGGCGAGCCGGCCCCAGAGCGGGGCACCGAGGGCGCTGAACACGGTCGGGACGATGTAGAGCACGCCCGCCCAGCGTCCCTGCGGGTCGCCGAGGGCCGGGAGGATGGCCGTCAGGTAGGGCGGCAGGCCGAGGGCGGCGAAGGAGGCGACGAAGTAGCAGGCGGCCACCGCGTGCACCTGGCGCCGGCCGAGCCCCTCGGGGCGGGCGGTGCTGCCGGGGTGCTGTGGCAGGGTGTCGACGCTCATCGGGTGGCCCCGGCGCCGCCCGCCGGTGCTGCCGCGACGGCGTCCGGACGGAGGTAGTTGGGCCCGTCGGTGTAGTGCTTGTTGATGTCGGCGGCGCCCGAGCGCTGCTTGGTGAGCAGGGTCCCGGCGGTCACCATCGCCTTGACCGGCAGTCGCTCGGCGTCCAGCAGGGCGGCGCGCAGCGGTGCGCCGGCCGGCCCGATCCGTTCGGTGGCCTCCGCCAGCCGTCTGCGCAACAGGTCGAGCAGGTCGCCCAGTTCGGCGCGGCCGTGGGCGGCGAGGCCGAACGCCAGGGAGCCGGCGCAGAGGTGGCCGGTGATGGTGGCGAAGAGGTCGGTCAGCGGTCGGTCGCCGTCGCCGAAGATCCGGGCGTCGTCGAACTCCGCCCGGCCGGGGCCGTGTTCGCCCAGCGTGGCGGCGAGCCGGCCGGTGTGGATCCGCGGCCCGTCGTCGTCCTTGTAGAGCAGCCGCAGGCCGCCGTCCTCGTCGAACACCACCGAGGTGTTCTGCTGGTGGGACTCCAGCGCGATGCCGTAGCCGAAGAGCGTGGCCTGCCAGTCGAGCAGCAGGTCCAGCAGGGTGTCGTAGAGGGCGACCGGGTCGCCGCCGTGGAAGCGGTCGGCCAGGTGGTCGATCACCAGGCGTCCGCCGGGGGCGGGGGCCAGCAGGGCGGCCAGCGGGACGGTCACGGCGCGGTCCAGGCCGGCGTCGGCGGGGTAGCGGCGGAGCAGGACGGCGAGCAGTTCGTGGCCGGCGTGGGCCCAGCTCTGCTCGTCGGCGTGCAGGATCCGGTCGGCGAAGCGGGGTTCGCGGGCCAGCACGGCCTCGATCAGCCGCTGCCCGGCGGCGCCGTCGACCAGCGTCCCCGGCTTGATGGTGCGGCGGTTGAGCCGGCCCAGGGTGGCGGTGGCGAGAGGGAGTTTGAGGTGGTGGCCGGGGTCGTCGGCGACGGCCACGGTACGCATGGAGAGGGTGGGCACGACGGTCAGGTAGGGCCGGTCGGCGAGGACCGCGCGGCCGTCGAGGCCGGCCGCCCGCAGTGCCCCGGCGAGCGGCTCGCCCACCGTGAGCGGGTGCACGGGCAGGGTGGTCCAGGCGTCGTCACCGCCCGCCAGGTCGAGGCCGAGCCAGCTCGGGGTGGGCCACCAGCTGGGCAGCGGCCGGTCGCCGTGCACGGTGAGGGCACCGGCCGGGACGGCGAGCCAGCGCAGTTCGAAGGCCGGGTGGAACTCCGGTGCGTAGGCGCGCAGCTCGGGCTCGGTGAGACCGGAGCGGCCGCGGGCGGTGGGGTAGACCGGGTGGTCGAGGTGGGCGGCCAGGGCGTCGTGCCCCAGGGCGGCGGCGGGGCCGCTCCAGCGGGCCGGGTCCGCGCCGTAGAGGTCGGTGAGGGTGCTGTGCACCTCGGCCCGGGTGCGCTCGTGCAGCTCCATGGTGGCGAGGGTCTGCCGGCACTCCTCGGTGAACGCCGCCCAGCCGGGCCGGTCCGCCGCCTCGGCGAGGCCGGTCAGGGCCGCCAGGACGGCTTCCAGCCCGGTCAGCGGGGTGCCGTCCAGCTCCAGTAGCGGGAGCCGGGCCGCGTACTCGCTCTGGAAGCCCTCGGCGACCACCGGCAGGGCGAGGCCGGCCGGGGCCAGCAGCAGCCAGCGGCCGTCCGCGCGGTCCTGCGGAGTGCTGCGGGTCCGCAGCCCGAGCACGTCCTCGCGCAGCAGCGCGGAGAGTACCCGCAGCGCCAACTGCTCGGCGGCGGTGGGGGCGCCGGGCCCGGCGTCGCGCGGCGGGGCGGGGCGGGTGGCGGCGCTCACGGGGTGATCTCCCAGCGGTTGGCCGCGACGAAGCGGGCGACGGCGGCGTCCACGGCCTGCTGGTCGGTGCCGACGGCCCAGATCACGCCGAGGTAGTCCCGGTTGGTGTGGTGGAGCTCGTGGCGCTCACCGAGCGGGCGGACCGGCTGGTAGCTGAGCCGGACGCCGTCGCGCTCCTCGTGGTGCGGGCCGGGCGCGGCGGTGAGGGTGCCGGCCCGGTCCGCGCAGACCGCCTCGTTGCGGGCCCGCTTCGCGGTGGCCGCGCAGTGCTCCGTGAGGCCTTCGGGCAGCTCACGGCCGAGGTGCGCGGCGAGGATGTGCTCGAACAGCGGGATGTCGAGGATCTCGGCGAGCATCAGGTCGCACTGGTCGCCGATGGCACGGTAGTTGACCTCGATGATGCGCGCCCGGCCGTCCGGCTGCACGACGAACTCGGTGTGGCAGGCGCCGAGTCCGACGCCGACGGCGTCCAGCTGCGCGAGGATCTGCTCGACCACCGGCCGCGGGTGGTCGGGGACGAACTCCAGCATCTCCTCGATGAAGTGCGGGGGAGCGGAGAGTCTGGTCCGCAGCCCGCCGAGGACGTGCCGCCGCTTCCCGTCGCCGAGCGTCTCCAGGGTGCACAACTGCCCGTCCAGGAACTCCTCGACGACCAGCGCCGCGCCGGGCCGCCGCCGCTGGATCTCGGCGCAGCGCAGCTCCAGCTCCGCGCGGTCGCCGACCAGCGAGACGTCCTCGCTGGCGACGCCCTCGCGCGGTTTCACCACGACCGGGAAGGGGACGTCGAACTCCCGCAGCGCGGAGGGGTCCTGGCCGGGGTCGAGCTCGAAGGAGCGGACGGCGTCCAGGCCGGCGGCGGTCAGGTGGCGGCGCAGCTCGCCCTTGTTCTTGGCCCGCAGGGCCGCCTTCCAGTCCTTGGCCGGCAGCCCGAAGTACTCGGCGGCCAGGGCGGTCTGGGTCTGCAGGTGGTCGCTGTTGCTGAACACCGCGTCGGGGGCCTCCCGCCGGGAGATCAGCCCGATCACCTCGCGGAAGTCCCGGACGTCGCACTCCACCACCTCCGGCGCGGACGCCAGCGCGGCGTAGGCGTCCCGGTGCGGCTCGGCGTGGTCGGTGAGCACCGTGACGTCGAGCCCCAGCCGTGCGGCGGCCGGGAGGAAGCCCTGGGTGACCGAGTCGGTGGGGTTGAGGGCGAGCAGGTAGAGCCGCATGTCGGGTCTCTCCGTGACGGGGGCGAGGGGCGAGGGGCGAGGGCTGGGGCCGGCCGGGCGGGTGGCCACGCGGGGCGGGGCGGTGGGCCCCCGCCCCGCGCACCCGGGGCGGGCGGCTACTTGGGCGCGTCGACGCCGGCGGCCTTGGCGATGTCACCGAGCATGGCCTCGGCGGCCTGGACGCCGATGCCGGACATCCAGGTCTCGTCCGGCACGTTGAACACCTTGGCGTTCTTGACGGCGTTCAGGCCCTGCCAGACCGGCGTGCCCTGGACCTCGCTCTGCTTGGTCTTGGTCGGGTCGTCGGCGACGGTGACGAAGACCAGGTCGGCGTCGGCCTGGTTGATCTGCTCGGCGCTCACCTCGATGATGTTCTGGTCCACGTCCTGGGCGGCCGGGCGGCTCAGGCCGACGTCCTTGAGCACCACGCCGCTGTAGGAGGCCTTGGCGTAGAGGCGGGTCGGGCCGGCCACGAAGCGGACCACCGAGGCGGTCGGCTCGGTGCCGCCGTTCTTGGCCTTGATCGCCTCGCCGAGCCTGGCCGCGCGGGCCTCGTAGTCGGTCAGCGCCTTCTTGGCCTCGGCCTCCTTGCCGAGGGCCTGGGCGTAGAGGGCGAGGTTCTCCTTCCAGGGGAAGCCGGTGGTCTCGGCGAGCACGGTCGGCGCGATGGCGTTGAGCTTGTCGTAGACCTTGGCGTGCCGGACCTTCGAGGAGAGGATCAGGTCGGGCTTGAGGGAGGCGATCAGCTCCAGGTTCGGCTCGGCCATCGGGCCGACGTCCTTGGTGTCCTTGATCTTGTCCTTGAGGTAGTTCGGGAAGCCGCCCTCGGTCTTCATGTGCGGGGACACCGCGCCGACCGGGGTGATGCCGAGCAGGGTGACGTCGTCCAGCTCGCCGCTGTCCAGCACCACGACGCGCTTGGGCCGGGCCTTGATCTCGGCCGTCCCGGCGGCGTGCGTGACGCTGCGCGGGAAGCCCACCGCGGCGGGGGCGGAGGCGGCGTCCCCGGCGGGCTCGGCGCTGTCGCCGCCGGTGCTGCCGCAGGCGGCGAGCAGCGTGGTGGAGAGCGCGGCGGCGAGGAGCGCGGCGGGGACTCTGCGGGCGCGGGCGGAGCGGGTCATGACGGGTCCTTGTCTCTGGTGCGGGGGCGGGGGTGCCGGAAGGCTGCGGGCAGCGGACGGCTGGGCGGGTCGGGGGCGGCGGGGCCCACGGGTGAGCGGGGCCGGCCGCGGGGTGGTCGGGCGGGTCAGCGGGCGGCGGCCCGCCCGGTCCGGGCCCGCGGGACGACCAGCGGGGTGCCGGTCTCCGGGTCGGGCACGACCTGGCACGGCACCTGGAAGACGGCCTCCACCAGGTCGGCGGTCAGCACCTCGGCGGGCGGTCCGGCGGCGGCCAGCCGGCCGTCCTTGAGGACGACCAGGTGGTCCGCGTAGCGGGCGGCCTGCCCGAGGTCGTGCAGCACCATGACGACGGTGCGGCCGGCCTCGGCGTGCAGGTCGGCGACCAGGTCGAGGACGTCCAGCTGGTGCCGGAGGTCCAGGAAGGTGGTGGGCTCGTCGAGCAGCAGCAGGTCGGTGTCCTGGGCGAGCGCGAGCGCGATCCAGGCGCGCTGGCGCTGGCCGCCGGAGAGCCGGTCCACCTGCTGGTCGCGCAGGTCGGTGGTGCCGGTGCGGGCCAGCGCGTCCTCGACGGCGGCCTGGTCGGCCTTGGACCAGGGGGTGAGCAGCCGCTGGTGCGGGAAGCGGCCGAGCCGGACCAGCGCCTCGACGGTGATCGCCTCGGGGGTGACGGGCTGCTGCGGGAGCAGGCCCATCCGCTTGGCGAGCGCCCGGGCGGACATCCGGTGGATGTCCGAGCCGTCCAGGGTGACGGTGCCGGCGGCCGGGCCGAGCAGCCGGACCAGGCCGCGCAGCAGGGTCGACTTGCCGCAGGCGTTCGGGCCCACGATCGCGGTGACGGCGCCGCCGGGCAGCTCCAGGTCGAGGCCGTCGACGATCACCCGGTTGCCGTAGCGCAGGTGCAGGCCGTGGGCGGCGAGGCGGTTGCCCGCCGGGTCGGGGGCCGTGAAGGGGGTCGCCACGTCGGGGGTCATCGGTCGCTCCTCTGGGGAAGCCGGCCCTGGCGGATCATCAGCGCCAGGAGCCAGGGCGCGCCGAGGGTGGCGGTGACGGCACCGACCGGCAGGCCGTGGACGGGGATCACATGGAGCACCAGGAGGTCGGCGGAGAGCAGCAGCACGGCGCCGGCGAGCGCGGTGAGGCCGAGCGTGCCGAGGGTGGGCGGTCCGGCCAGCAGGCGGACCAGGTGCGGGACGGCGAGCGCCACGAAGGCGACCGGTCCGGTGAGCGCGGCGGCCAGCGAGGCCAGCGCGATGGAGAGCAGCAGCAGGACGAGCCGGTCGCGGTTCGGGTTCAGGCCGAGGCCGCCGGCCGAGTCGTCGCCGAGGTCGAGCACGGCGACCCGTCGCTGGCTGAGCACCACGGCGACGACGGTGAGCGCGATGGCGGTGCCGCCGATCCAGACCTCGGTCCAGTCCCGTCCGTAGAGCGAGCCGGTGGTCCACTGCATCGCCGAGGAGGCCAGCTCGGCGGGGAACCGGACGATCATCAGGTTCACCGCCGCGGCCAGGCCCTGCTGGACCGCCAGGCCGACCAGCACCAGCCGGGTGACGGCCATCCGCGACCGCCAGGCGAAGCCGCCGAGCAGCAGGGCGGCGAGCAGCCCGCCGCCGAGCGCGGCGAGCGGGATCAGCTCCTGCGAGGCGCCGGTGGCGAGCATCAGCACCGCGCCGAACGACGCGCCGCCGGTGACGCCGATGGTGTCGGGAGAGGCCAGGGGGTTGCGGAAGAGCCGTTGCAGCATCGAGCCGGCCACCGCGAGCGCGGCTCCCGCGATCAGGGCGGAGACCACCCGGGGTGCCCGGAACTCCTGCACCACCAGCACGTTCCCGGCGTCGCCGAGCCCGACCAGGGCGCGCAGCGCCTCCCAGACCGACATCTCGACCTGGCCGGTGCCGAGCGCGATCCCGGTCAGCAGGACCAGCAGGGCGGCGGCGAGCAGCGACCAGGCGGCGGTGTGGGCCCGGCGACGGGCCGCCGTGCCGACAGCGGTGGCGGGCACCGCCGGGGTCAGGACGCTCATCGGGCCACCTTCCGGGCCAGCACCGCGAGCAGCGGCGCGCCGAGGAAGGCCGTCACGATGCCGACCTCGATCTCGGACGGCCGGGCTACCAGCCGGCCCAGCACGTCGGCCGCGAGCAGCAGCAGCGGACCGGTGATCAGGCAGCCCGGCAGCAGCCAGCGGTGGTCGTTTCCGAGCAGCGGCCGGACCAGGTGCGGCGCCGCCAGCCCGACGAAGGCGATCGGTCCGGCGACGGCGACGGCGCTGCCGGCCAGCAGGACGACGGTCAGACCGCCGAGCACCCGGATCCTGGCCACCGGCACGCCGAGCGCCTGGGCGCTCTCGTCGCCGAGGGCGAGCGCGTTGAGCGAGGGCGCCACGGCGAACGCGCCGACCAGCCCGAGCGCCAGGAACGGCAGCAGGGGCGTCAGGGTGTCCAGGTGGCGCCCGGCGATGGAGCCGGCCAGCCAGAACCGCGCCTCGTCCAGCGTGCGGTGACTGGCCAGCATCAGTGCCGAGGTCCAGGAGGTGAGCACCACGGTGAGCACGGTGCCGCCGAGGGCCAGCCGGACGGGGTCGAGGTCGCCGCCCCGGCGGGACATCGCGTAGGCGGCCACCGCGGCGACGGCCGCGCCGGCGAAGGCGAACCAGAGGTACTCGACCGGCCGGGTGAGGCCGAGGGCGTAGATCGCGGCGACCACGGCGAAGCCCGCGCCCGCGTTGATCCCCAGCGTGACGGGTGAGGCGAGCGGGTTGCGGGTGACGCCCTGGGCGACCGCGCCGGCGGCGCCGAGCGCCGCCCCGATCGTCAGCCCGATCACCGTCCGGGGGACCCGAAGGCCCGTCACCACGTCGGCGTCGCCGCCGTGCCCGGCGCCGGTCAGAGCGTCGATCACGGTGGAGAGCGGGATGGAGCGGGAGCCGAGAGCGAGGCTCAGCGCGGCGCACAGCACGAGCGCGCAGACGCCGGCGGCCAGCAGGAGCGGCCGCCGTAGCGTCGGGTGTCGGGGGACCGCCGAGGCCGTGGCGGCCGGCGGGTCGGTTCTCAGCACAGGGCGAGATCTTAGGTTAGGCAATCCTTATCTCGTCAAGTCCTGGCGACTTGGTACGGACCAGGCCGAGTTCGACCCCCATGGCGTGCGTACCGCGTATAAGGTGAGGCTCACCTTAGCCGATCTCGGGGAGTGCCGATGATCTTGGGGGCCACACCCGTGCCCGCCACCCCATGCGTCCCTTGTCCTCTCTACGCGGACTACCGGCGGCTGCTGGACCTCGCCCCGGCCCTGCGGGTCGACGTGCTCGGCGCGGGCGAGGCCGCGCCCACACGTGCTCAGGGCTGGTACTCCGCCGTCGAACTGGCGGCGGATCCGACCGCGCTGGCCGACGCGCTGGCCGGCGAGGAGTCCCGGATCGCCGCCGAGCACGGCAAGGCCCCGCGCCCCCACGTCACCGCCTCCCGGCTGCTGCACCACTACCTCTGGTCGGTCTGCGTCCTGATCGCCGGCCCCTGGCACCTCGCCCGCCGGGTCCCCGTCATCGACGGCGCGGACCTCTGGATGCACGCCCCCACGGGTGACTTCGCACTCCGTCCACGCGCCCACAGCACGCTCGCGGGCGACGACGAACTGCGCGCCGAACTGCGCGCCTCCGTCGTCACCCACGTCGAGCCGCTGCTCACCGCCTTCTCGGGCGCCACCCGGCGCGGCACCCGCGCCCTGTGGGGCATGGTGACGGACGATCTGGCCTCCGCCGTCTGGTACCTCGGCCGGATGCTCGGCGAGGAGTCCGCCGCCGTCGCGGCCGCCGGAGCGGTGCTGCCCGGCGGCACCCAGCCGCTGCTCGGCGCCGCCGACTTCCGCCTCCTGCGCGGCGAGGACGGGCGCGGCCACCCGACCCGCACCCGGCTCGGCTGCTGCCTCTACTACGCGATCCGGCCGGACTCCGCCTGTATCACCTGCCCACGGACGCCGGACGAGGAGCGGCTGCGGCGGCTCTGAGGCGGGCGCCCCCGGCCCCCGGGCTGAGGGGATGTCAGGTGCCCGGATAGGCTCGCCCGATGATCGATTCGACGATGCGGGTGCGGGTCGCCCGCCCCTCCCGGGACCTCGCCGCCGCCGAGCGGTTCTACGTCGACGGCCTGGGGCTCGACGTCCTCTGGCGCACCACCGAGCGGGTGTCCGGCGAGCACGACCTGATCATGGTCGGCCCGGCCGGCGGCAGCTGGCACTTCGAGCTCACCCGCGACCCGGAGCACCCGCTGGAGCCGACGCCGACCGTGGACGACCTCTTCGTCGTCTACCTGGGCGCGCCGGTCGACGAGGCCGCCGTGGCCAGGCTGGAGGCCGCCGGCGGCACCCGGGTAGCCGCGCACAACCCGTACTGGGACGAGTACGGCGTGACCGTCGCGGACCCGGACGGGTACCGGCTGGTGCTCTGCAGCCGGACCTGGGGTGCCTGACCCCGCCTGCCGGGTCCGGGCGTCGCCGCCGGGGTGGGAAGTCGGCCCGGCCGACTTCCCACCCCATGAGCGCCGTTGCTCCCGACTCGCCCCGGCCTCGGCGGCCCGGCCGGTCTCCCCGGGCCCCGGCGGCGGTCAGCCGACGGTGACCCGGACGTCCTTGACCGCCAGCACCTTGCAGGAGGCGGCGTCGCCCGGCTCGCGGCAGGTGGCGCGGTCGACGTAGTGCCAGGTGAGCGTGGTGCTGCCGGCGGCGGTCGCGGTCCAGGTCTGGCGGACGGTGTGGCCGCAGCCCGCGGAGTCGGGCGGGCAGCTGCTCAACTTGGCGTCCGCGTCCCGGTGCAGGACGGCCCGGTCGCCCTCGCCGGTCAGCTGCCAGCCGTGCGGCAGCGGGGCGGAGGTCAGGCTGACGCCGACCGAGCGGCCGACGGCCAGGTGGACGTCGGCCGGTTCGAAGGCCGGCTTGCCGCCGGCCACGGCCTCGGCCTCCAGGTCGGCGGGCAGGGCGAGGACGGTGTCCGGCCGCTCGTCCGACGACGGCCCGCCGGAGGACGAACAGCCGGCCACCGGCGCCAGGGCCAGCAGGGCGGCGGCCGCGAGGGCGAGCGGGCGGCGCGGGGATCGGGCGGTCACCGGGCGTCCGCCTCCCGGGCGTTGCGCCGCAGCTCGATCAGCGCCGCGACCTCCGCCAGCCAGCGCGCGAACAGGTGCTCGCGCCCGAGGTCGGCGCCGCTCGCGGCGGCGGCCTGCAGCCACTCGCGGACGACGGTCCGGCCCGGCTCGCCGATGACCGGCTCGGGCAGCGCGAGGGCCGCCGCGAAGCCGCCGGCGCGGACGTGCTGGGCCAGGAAGCCCAGCGGGTACGCGCCGATGCCCGCCGCCTCGGCGCGGTGGGCGGCCGCGATGGCGGCCTCGGTGAACAGGGCCTGGCGCGGGCCACCGGTGAGCAGCAGGCCCCGGGTGATGGCGGCGGCGACGTCGAGGTCCGCCAGTTCGGCGTCGGGGCGGACGTTCGTCATTTCGGCAGCTCCAGCGCGGTCGACTTGTTGAGGGGGTGTTCACCGGGGGTCAGTCCGCCGAGCTGGCTGTTGACGAACTGCTCCTCGGTCACCCAGGAGGTGAAGCCCCAGGGGTTGTAGACCTGCAGCTTGTCACCGTCCCGCCCGATGATCATCATCTGGTGACCCGAGTCGTCGTTCCGCACGGTGATCGGGACGGGCAGGCCCTCGTCGACGGACTTCTCGATCCGCGCCAGCGCCGCCCGCCGGTCCTCGTCGCTCTCCAGCTCGACGTGCTCGTAGTCGGCGCCGGTGGCCTTGCCGAGGTCCTTGTCGGCCAGGTAGGTCTGGGCCTTCGGCCCGAGCCCGCTGTCCACCTGCGGGTAGACCTTCTTGTTCCCGTCGACCCGCTGGCCGTCCTTGTACTCGTTGAGGTACGTGTCCTGCAGCCGCTTCTCGAAGTTCTCCGGGGAGTCGGCGCCGGGAGCGTCCGGGGTGCCGCCGGTGGTCAGCTGGAACATCATCAGCGGGTCCAGCTTGGCCTGGGCGATCACGGTGGAGGCCGCCACGCAGTCGCTGACGTTGCGCTGCGAATAGAGGCCGTAGCCGTCGATGTTGACGTTCTGGCCGCCGTAGGTGACGTCGAGGTTGTCCGAGGACTCCCGGCCGGTGTCGCCGGTGCTGGTGGCCGGCACGAGGTGCTTGGCGAGCCAGGCCGGGTCGTCGCCGTGCGGGTGGATCTGGGCGTCGAACCGCTGGATGTCGGACACCGAGTGCCCGGCCGCCAGCGCCTTCCAGAGGTAGGCCGCCTCCTCGGGGGACTTCGCGCCGGACAGCAGCGCGCGGAACGCCGCCTGGTCGGCGCCGGTCATCACACCGAGGGTCTGGTTGGCCCGGTCGAGCTGGTTGGGCGTGAGGATGTAGCCGCCGTCCTCGCCCGCGCCGGGGTTCTTCTCGGTGGCCAGGACCACCGCGGCCAGCGGGTCGATCGAGCCCATCCCGGCGCGCGAGGCGCGCGCCGCGGAGGCCAGCTGGTTCAGCTTGCTGGCGGTGCTGGTGCCGGTGCTCTCCACCCGCCGGGCCGCCGCGAGCCGGGCGTCGACGCCGGCCAGCGCGGTCGCCATCGCGTCCTGGTCGAAGCCGCCCGGGTCCTGGCGGGCCCGCTCCCCGGCGGACCGCAGCTGTTCGCGGCCCTGGGTGTCGGTCTTCTTCGCCCAGTCCAGCTCGCTCGCCCAGGTGTCCAGCAGGACGGCGGCCTGGGCGAGGGTCTGCTGGGAGGTGGTGGTCTCCTCCGACATCGCGTGGATCGCCTGCGTCGCGTGCTCGGCCACCGAGCCGCTCCAGACCGCGGGCAGCTGGTTGGTGGCGATCCCGGAGAGGTCCTGCGAGGCCTGGCCGAAGGAGGCCGCCGCCTGTCCGTAGTCCTTGGCGCGGGCCTGCACGGCGCTCACGTCGCCGACCGGCTCCGGCACGGCCAGCGCCTGGTCGATCCCCTCCAGCAGGTGGAGGTTGGCGAACATGAAGTTCACCTTCTCGATGGTGTGCCGCGCCTTCTCCAGATCCTTGACCTTGCTCACCGGCCGCCGCCCGCCGGCACCAGCGAGGCCGTGATGGCCTTCTCCGCGTTGCGGTAGTTGGCCGTGGTGGTCGACATCTTCTGGGACAGCTCGTCCAGCGCGCGCTGGGTGACGGTGATCTCCTTCGACCAGGCGCTGTCGAAGGAGGACCACGCGCTGTCCATGCCGAACTCGCCGAAGGCGGTGGCCGCGTAGCAGACCGAGCCCGCGTAGGCGGTCTTGGCCGCGGCGATGTCCGTCGCCGTCTTGTTCAGTTGGTCCGTGACGCCGCTCAGACCGGCCACGCTGACGCCGTATCCGTCCCCGCCGCCGCCCGGCGCTGCTCCGTCGCTCATGCTTCCCCGTTCCCCCGTCTTCCGGTCCGTCGGTCCACCTGCCACCGGTGCCCGCGCGACGGTACGGCGCGGACACCGGGGAGAGAGCCTAACCTGTGGTGGGGGATAGGGTATTACGCCCGGGAGGGCCGGATCGGCTCCTCGCTTCCTTCACGGCCGGCCCGCAACGGCCGCACATTCGGGGCGTTCTGTGCGGTCTTCACCCCACGGACCGGGACCGGCTCGACCGCCGGGTCCAGGGTGTCCGTCTTCACCGGTACCGGTGCCGGCAGTGGTACCGGCAGCGCCGAACGGCGCGGGTAGCGGCGGTCGGTGGCCGTCGCGGCGGCGAGCAGCAGGGCGGCCGCCGCGGCGACGACGGTGATCCGGAAGGGCGCTTCGGGCGCGAGGTGGTCGGCCGCCCAGCCGCCGAGGAACGTCCCCGCCGACTGGGCCAGGATGATCGCGCTGACCAGCGCCGCCATCGCCTCGCCGAGCCGCGCCGTCGGCACGGTCCGCTCCACCAGGCCGAACATGGTGATCATCTGAGGTGCGACGGCCATGCCCAGGCACCCGACGGCTCCGGCCAGGGCGAGTACGCCGCCACCGGAGAAGAGCAGCAGGACGGAGGTGGCGAACAGCAGGACCGTCCCGGCCCGCAACCGGGCCGCCAGCTCCCAACGGGCCGGCAGCGCGGCGGTGGCGATGCCCGCGAAGGCACTGGTGAATCCCATGAAGCCGTAGATCAACCCAGCCGCACCGGGCCGGCCCAGCGCGTCCGTGGTGGCGGTGACCCCGACCTGCACCGAGCCGAAGCAGGCGCCCAGCAGCGCCATCCCGGCGAGCAGCAGCACGTACGGAGGGCTCATCAGGGGCTCGGCGGAGCGCCGCCGGGCGTCCGGCCCGGTACCGGGCGGCGCGGTCGGGTGCAGCGCGAACAGGGTGGCGCCGACGCCGACCAGCGCCGCCGCGGTGAGCAGCCCGGCGGCCGGGGAGACCAGGGTGGCGAGCAGACCGACCAGGGCCGGCCCGGTGGTGAAGCTGACCTCGTCCACGATGCCGTCCAGCGAGAGCATCGAGGACGTCAACTCCGCGTCCCCGCCCGCCAGCCGGACCCAGCGGCTGCGTGACAGCGGCCCGACCAGCGGGACCGAGAGGCCGATCAGCGCGGCCGGCGCGATCTGTGCGGCGAGCGGCAGACCGCCCTCGGACGCGGCCACCAGGGCGAGCACCGCGACCGTGTTGACGAGCGCGGTGACCAGGCCGACGGTGCGCTGCCCGCGCCGGTCCGCGAGCCGGCCGACCAGCGGCCCGCCGACCGCCTGACCGAGGGCCAGCGCCCCGGCCACCACCGAGCCGCGCCAGACGCTGCCGGTGTTCCGGGTGACCAGCAGCAGGGTGCCGATCGGGCACATCGCGTTCGGCAACCGGCCGAGCAGCGACCAGAGCAGCACCCCACCACCCGTCAGCTGCGCCGCCGAACGGAACCTCGTGACCACGGACATCGTGCTGCACCCCCACGCGGAGCCGGGGTGGGCGCCCGCCTCCCACCACCGGCCCGAGCCGGTACCGGCGGCCCGCGGGTGAGCTCCGACCGTACGACCTGGATGATCACCCGGGTAACCGTACGATCACCCAGTGCAGTCGATTCGGAGCGTTCGGTCACCTTGGAGGACCGCCCAAGGGCGGCCGGAGGTCGCCCGGAGCGGCGCGACCCGCCCGGTTCGGTGCGCCGGGTCCGAGGGCGGTCCGGGGGTGGCCGGACCGTGGTGCGGCCGGACCGGCTCAGCCGACCAGCGCGGCGCGGATCCGGTCCAGGATCTGCCCCGCGCCCGTGTAGCCGATGCCGAGCATCCAGAGGCCGTCGTCCACCTGGTAGACCCGCCCGGCGCGTACCGCGTCCAGGTTCTTCCAGAGCGAGCCGTCGACGATCCTCGCCCGGTCCGACTTGGCCGCGTCGCCGTACACCGAGTAGAAGATGACGTCGGCGGCCGCCTGGTCGACCTGCTCGGGGCTGATCTCGATCGAGAAGCCGGGCTTGTCCTGGTTGGCCGGGCGGCCCAGGCCGAGGTCCTTGAAGAGCGAGCCGACGAAGGTGTCGTTGAGGTAGAGCCGGGTGGGCGCGCCGGCCAGGAAGCGGGCCATCTCCACCCGGGTGGCCGCGACGCTCGCCGGGCCGCCGAGGGCGGTGACCAGCTCGGTCACCTTGGCCCGGTACGCCGCCTCGGCCGCCTCGGCCTCGGCCCGGCGGCCGAGCGCCTCGGCGTGCAGCCGGGCGTTCTCCTTCCAGGCGGGCCCGGTGGTCTCGGTCAGGACGGTCGGCGCGATCCTCGACAGTTCGTCGTACCGCTTGTCGTCGCGGACCTGGTTGCTCAGGATGAGGTCCGGTCTGAGCGCCGCGATGCTCTCCAGGCTGGGCTGGCCGATGGTGCCGACGGCCTTCGTCCCGGCCAGCCGGTCCGCCGGCAGGTAGCCGGAGAACGGCGTGCCCTCGGCGGTGGTGGTGGCGCCGACCGGGGTGAGGCCGAGGGTGACGACGGAGTCCAGGGCGTCGGTGTCCAGGACGACCACCCGGGCGGCGCGCTGCGGCACGGTGCTCTCGCCGCGCGCGTGCCGCACGACCCGGGTGGCGGCCGCCGTGGCCCCGGAGCCGCCGCCGGTCGAGCCGCCGCCGCCCGAGCCGCAGGCGGCGAGTGCGAGCCCGGAGGCGAGGGTGAGCACGGTGCGGCGGGTGAGCGCGGGGAGCATCGAGCGACTCCGATCCGGAAGGCGGCGCGGCGCCCGGATCCCTGCCCGCGGGAGGGTGCGGCTACGCCTGCGCGCAGGGCGTGCCGGGGTCGCCCCGGCCGTCCGCGTCCCGCCGCTCGTCCGCTCCGCCGTCCCGCCGGTCGTCCGTACCGCCGTCCTCCCGCTGCTCCCGGCGCTGGCGCAGCAGCCCGTCGTACTCGGCGTGCACCCGCCGGTCCATGGCCAGGGCGAACTGGGCGTCCGTGACCGTCCGGGCCAGTGGCCGCACCCGGAGGATCTGCTCGGTGAGGCGGGCCGCCTCACCGGGGGGCAGCGGGGTGTCGGCGGCGAGCGGGCCCAGGAGCTGGTCGCGGGCCAGCGCGGTGAAGATCTCGGCGATCGCGTCCACGTGCTCCTGGGCGCGGCGGCTGGCCTCCAGCACGACCGCGAGCGGCACGCCTTCGGCGACCAGGGCCGTGGTGGCGTCCATCAGCCGCCGGCTGACGTGGGTGATCCCGTCCTCCTCGACCGAGATGTAGCCCTGGGCGACGGACTCGGCGGTGTTCTCCTCGGTGAGCTGGTCACCGAAGGCGGTCTTCAGCTCGTCCCAGTCGAGGTGGACGGGCGTCTCGTCCGACCAGGGCGCGATGATCGCGGCCTCCAGGCCGATCAGCTCGGCGACGTCCCGGCCGCTCTCCCCGGCGCCGATCAGCTCGGCGATGCCGCCCAGGGTGTGGCCGCGCTCCAGCAGTTCGGCGATCACCCCCAGCCGGTGCAGATGGGCCTCGCCGTACCAGGCGATCCGGCCCTCCTTGCGCGGCGGCTGGAGCAGCTTGCGCTCGCGGTAGAAACGCAGCGTCCGGGTGGTGATGCCGGCCGCCTCGGCCAGCTCCTCCACCCGGTACTCGCGTCGTCCGTCGCCCGCACCCGCTCTGACCTTGTCCACGGCGCTCAGCATAGGACCGGCGATCGCCGAAGTGACGTGGCCGGGCTTCTTCCCCCCGTCGGCGACAGGGGCTACTCTGCCAATCGTGCCAGTGATTGCTGGCATGGTTATCGCGACGGCATGACGGCACGATGGCAGGACGCACGACGGCACGTCGCGGCAGTGCGCACCTCACGGCCCCCACCCTCAGGAGGACGCCGCATGGCATCCAGCACGAAGCGCCCCCGCCCCGACGCGTCCGACCGGGCCCCGCTCGACGCCTCGTCCGGCCCGGCCGACACCGCCCCGGACACCACCCCGGCCCCGGAAGCCACCCCGGCCGCACCCGACGCCCCGCACGTCCGGGTGGCCGTCATCGGCTCCGGCTTCGGCGGCATCGGCGCCGGCGTCCGGCTGCGCCGCGCCGGGATCACCGACTTCGTCATCCTGGAGCGCGCCGACTCGGTCGGCGGCACCTGGCGGGACAACAGCTACCCCGGTTGCGCCTGCGACGTCCCCTCCCACCTGTACTCCTTCTCCTTCGCACCCAACCCCGACTGGCCGCGCAGCTTCTCCGGCCAGCCCGACATCCGCGCCTACCTGGAGAAGGTCACCGACGTCTTCGGCATCCGCCCGCACCTGCGGTTCAACGCCGAGGTCACCGAGGCCCGCTGGGAGGCCGACCGGACCCGCTGGCGGATCACCACCACGGCCGGCCAGTGGACGGCCGACGCCGTGGTCTCCGCCGCCGGGCCGCTCGCCGACCCGCAGATCCCCGACCTGCCGGGCCTGGACTCCTTCACCGGCAAGGTGTTCCACTCCTCCCGCTGGGACCACGACTTCGACCTCGCCGGCAAGCGGGTCGCGATGGTCGGCACCGGAGCCTCCGCCGCCCAGATCATTCCCAACATCCAGCCCGAGGTGGGCCGGCTGACGGTCTTCCAGCGCACCCCGGCCTGGGTCCTGCCGCGCCGCGACCGCGCGATCACCGACGCCGAGAAGTGGCTGCACACCCGGCTGCCCCTCACCGCCAAGCTCCGCCGGGGCACCCTCTTCGCGCTCCGCGAGCTCCAGGTGGACGCGTTCGTCCGCCGGCCCGGCCTGCTGAAGCTCGTCCAGCAGCTCGCCGAGCGGCACATCGCCCAGAGCGTCACCGATCCGGCGCTGCGCGCCAAGCTCACGCCGGACTACCGGATCGGCTGCAAGCGCATCCTGCTCAGCAACACCTACTACCCGGCGCTGGCCGCCGCCAACACCGAGGTGGTCGCCGCCGGCCTGCGCGAGGTGCGCGGCTCGACCCTGGTCGCCTCCGACGGCAGCGAGCACGAGGTGGACGCGATCGTCTTCGGCACCGGCTTCCACGTCACCGACATGCCCATCGGCGCCCGGGTGTTCGGGGCCAACGGCACCAGCCTGGCGGAGGAGTGGAAGGACGGCATGGAGGCGCTGCGCGGCTCCACCGTGCACGGCTTCCCGAACCTGTTCTTCGTGATCGGCCCCAACACCGGCCTCGGCAACAGTTCGATGATCCTGATGATCGAGTCCCAGCTCAACTACCTGGTCGACGCCCTCACCACGCTCGGCTCGGTCGGCGCCACCGCGATGCAGCCGACCGCCCGCGCCCAGCGGCACTGGAACCTCGAACTCCAGCACCGGATGGACCGGACGGTCTGGACCACCGGCGGCTGCCGCAGCTGGTACCTGGACAGCAGCGGCAAGAACACCGTGCTCTGGCCCGGCTCCACCACCTCCTTCCGCCGGGCCACCCGCAAGGTCGACCTCGCCGAGTACGAGCTGATCATGCGGACCGTGCCGGCCGACCGGAGCGCCGGGACGCCCGAGGAGGCGCTGGCATGAGCCCCGCGATCCCCGCCGACTGCGTCCCGCCCGCCCCCGCCGAGGAGTTGGTGATCCGCTCGGCCGACGGGAGCCGGCTGCACGCCGAGATCCACGGGCAGCCCGGCGCCCCGACCGTGGTGCTCGCCCACGGCTGGACCTGCTCGACCGTCTTCTGGGCGCCGGTGATCCACCGGCTCGCCGACCGCTACCGGGTGGTGGCCTACGACCAGCGCGGCCACGGCCGCAGCGAGGTCCCGCCCAGCCGGCTCCGCTACTCCACCCGGGCGCTCGCCGAGGACCTCTCCGCCGTGCTCACCCGGACCGTCCCGGCGGGGGAGCGGGCCGTCCTGGTCGGCCACAGCATGGGCGGTATGACCGTGATGGCCGCCGCCGGCCGCCCCGAGGTCGCCGAGCGGACCGCCGCCGCGGTGCTGGTCTCCACCGGCCCGGCCGACCTGGTGACCGAGCTGCTCGTACTGCCGGAGGCGGTGCGCCCGGCACGGCTGCGGCGCTTCCTGCACCGGCAGGGCCTGCGCTCCCGGCTGCCGCTCGGTCCGGTCGGCCCGGTCAGCCGTGCGGCGCTCAAGTACGTCACCATGGGGGCGGGTTCGCCCGCCGACCGGGTCGAGGCGACGGCCCGGGTGGTGCACGCCTGTCCGACCGCCGTCCGGGCCCGCTGGGCCGGCGTCCTGGACTCGCTCGACGTCCGCGCCGGGCTGGCCCGGCTCACCGTGCCGACCGCCGTCGTGGTCGGCACCGACGACCGGCTGACCCCGCCGGCGCACGCGCACCGCATCGTCGCCGCGCTGCCCGACCCGCAGGGGCTGCTCCTGCTGCCCGGGGCCGGCCACATGGTGCCGATCGAGCGGCCCGCCGAGGTCGCCGCCGAGATCGAGCGGCTCGCGACCGCCCACCTGCCCGCCGTCCACCGTCCTTCCCCCCAGAGGAGCCTGACCGCATGAGTGCCACGTTGCCGCTGTCCGCACAGGTCGTCGTCGTCACGGGTGCCGCGCGCGGGGTCGGCGCCGCCCTGGCCCGCAAGCTCACCCTGCAGGGCGCCAAGGTGGCGCTGCTCGGGCTGGAACCGGCCGAGCTCAAGGAGGTCGCCGCACTCTGCGGCCCGGGCGCCACCGCCTGGGAGGCCGACGTCACCGACATCGACGCGCTCACCGAGACCGCCCGCCGGATCAAGGAGCACTACGGCCGGATCGACGTGGTGGTCGCCAACGCTGGCATCGCCATCGGCGGCCCGCTGCTGGACAGCGACCACCGGGCGTTCAGCCGGGTGATCGAGGTGAACCTGCTCGGCAGCGTGGCCACCGCGCGGGCCTTCCTGCCGGCCCTCGCCGAGAGCCGCGGCTACCTGCTCCAGATCGCCTCGCTCGCCGCGCTCACGCCCGCCCCGCTGATGAGCGCGTACTGCGCCAGCAAGTCCGGCGTCGAGGCCTTCGCCCACTCGATCCGCGCCGAGGTCGCCCATCAGGGCGTCAAGGTCGGTGTCGGCTACCTGAGTTGGACCGACACCGACATGGTCCGCGGCGCCGACCAGGACGCCGTCCTCAAGCAGATGCGCGACCGCCTGCCCTGGCCGGCCAACAAGACGTACCCGCTCGGCCCGGCCGTGGACCGCCTGGTCGCCGGCATCGCCCGCCGCTCCGCCCACGTCTACGCCCAGCCCTGGCTGCGCGGCATGCAGCCGGTCCGCTGGATCCTGCCCTCGCTGATCGCCGCCGTCGGCTCCCGCGACATCGCCCGGCTCGCCCCGCAGCTGGCCGCCACCGCGGCCTCCCGACTCCGCCCGGTCGGCGCCGGCGGCGCCGCGGACAGCGCCGCGCACCCCGAGAAGCCCTGACCGCCGGGCCCGGCCGGCCCCGTCCCGCCGGGCCGGCCGGGCCGGGGCGCCGCTCAGTTCGCCGGCTTCGCGAGCTGTTTCAGAGTGTCGTACGCCGACTGCACGAAGCGCCCGTCGAGCGCCGGACCGGTGTTGGTGAGGGCGGCGACCGCCGTCGCGGTCTGCGGGCAGAAGCCGACGACGACGGTGAACCCGCGGGTGGCGCCGGAGTGGAAGTAGAGATCGCGGCCGTCCGGCGTCCTGCGCAGGTTCCAGACCAGGCCGATCCGGTCGCCCGATCGGGACAGCCGAAGCCGTGGGCGCTGGACGTCGCGCAGCGCGTGCCCCAACTCGCCTTCGTCCGGCGACAGGTGGGCGCGGAGGAAGCGCAGCACATCGGCGCCGCCGGCCCGGACGGCGCCGGCGCCCGGCAGCCCGGGGATGAGCCACGGCGGGATCGGGCGACCGCGCCGGTGACCGGTGGCGCGGTGCGGGGCGTCGGGGGAGCAGGTGGCGGTGCGCAGGCCGAGGGGGCGGCAGAGGCGGTCGGCGAGCAGCTCGGCGTAGCCGGTGCCGCCCGCCTCGGCGAGCAGCCGGCCGAGCAGGCCGACCCCGTAGTTGGAGTACCCGTAGCGCGTACCGGGCGCGTGGCGCACGCTGGTTCGGGCCACGCCGGCGCGCAGCCGTCGGTCGTCGAAGCCCGCGTACGGATTGCGGGCCCAGCTGGGGAGGGCGGTCGCGAGCAGTCCGGGCGGGAGCTTGGGCAGGCCCGAGGTGTGGGTGGCCAGGTGGAGCAGCCGGATCGGGCCGCCGTGCCGGACGTCCGGCGGGCACCAGTCCGCTGGGAGGTGCCGCTGCAGCGGGTCGTCCAGGGCGACTTCGCCCCGTGCGGTCATGACGGCGAGCAGCAGGGCGGTGAACGTCTTGGTGACGGAGCCGAGTTCGTAGACGGTCTCGGGCGTGCAGGGCTCCCCGTCGAGGTCGGTCCGGCCGTGGCAGTGGACGGCGGTCCGGTCCCCGCGGGCCACGGCCAGCGTCACGGCGGTGGCGTACGGCGCGGCGGCCCGGACGAGGGCGGGGACCTGGTCCGCACCCGGGCCGCTGAAGCCGTGCAGGCCGCCCTCCCCCGCCCGGCGGGCGGCGGAGGGCGGGCCGGTCATCGTGTCCGGGTCGGTCATCGCGTTCAGGCCGCGACCGCGGCGCCGCCGAGTGCCCGCGACAGGGTGACGGTGCCAGCCACCACGGCGACGACGGCGGTGTGCTCGTGGTCGCGGAAGGCCTGCTCGGGGTCGTCCGAGACCGGCTCGGCGCTCTCGCGCGGGATCAGCCCGTCCTCGCGCTGGATCGCGGCCAGCGCCTCCCAGCCCTGCGTGCCGGTGACGGGCTCCCCGATGCACGAGTCGACCACCAGGAGTTCGCCGACGAGGTCCCACTGGCCGACCTCCAGCCAGGTGTCGACCCAGACCGGCAGCCAGTTGCGGACGTAGTCGCGCATCGGTTCGGGCATGCCCTCGGGCCGGGCACCCCAGTCGGTGAGGTGGAAGACGGCGTGGGTGATGTGGTAACCGGTCAGCCAGTCGATGGCCCAGGGTTCCGGTGTCGCGCCGAGCCAGGTCCGGGAGGTGAGGGCGTCCCAGTCGTCGGGCTGATTGCGCAGTCCGATCACCCGGCGCGCGTTGGCGAGGGCGAGCCGCCGGTTGGGCATCATCTCGATGGCCTGGATCCCGCGGACCTTCGTCAGGGACTCCAGGAGCTCCTCCAGCGGGGCGTGCCGGTAGCCGGACCGGGCGAAGTGGACGTACGTCTCCAGCGGGTCGGTCATCACGGGGTAGCGCAGCAGCCGCTCGTACAGGAGGTTCCCCTCCCGCAGTTGGGACCAGCCGAAGTCCAGGAGTTCGCGGGCGATGCGGGCGTCGTGGGGGCCGGTGACGCCGTCCCGCAGGACGAGTGACGCGGCGAGGGCGGACTCGGCGAGCGGCTTGTAGGCGTTGTTCGGATCGGCCAGGTCGATGGTGACGTCGTCGGGGAGCCGGCCGAAGCCGCGCTCGTGGCAGTCGTGCAGCCAGGCCATCGCACGCGATCCCAACTGCTGTGCGGAGGACAGGAGCTGGTTATCGGTCATGAAGCCGCTCCGCTCAGCAGGTGTTCGGCCACAGCGAGTTCGAGGGCGGTGCGCGCACTGCCGTCACCCACGGCCCGGATCCGGTCCAGCATGGGTTCGACCTCCAGGGGCAGCGGCCGTCCGTCGGCGGCGAGCCAGGCGAGCCATCTGGTCAGCCGGGCGGCGACCCGGTAGTCGCAGCGCAGCAGCGAACGGACGGCGCCGCGGGCCAGGGCGAGACCGTGCTCGCGGGCCGCGTCGTGCACGGGGCCGTCGAGGCCGGGGAGGGCGAGGGCGGACAGCTGGGCCATCCGGACCGACCAGGCCTGCCAGGCGTGGGGCTCCGGCCGCGGGGCGTGACCGGGGTGGGGCACGCCGCGGTCGTGCGCCGTGTCGCCGACCGGTTCGGGGAACAGGAGGTCGGCGGCGGGTCCGGGCGCCCGGGCGAGCAGCACGGTGGTGGCCCAGTCCCGCCACGCGGCGACGAGGACGGCACCGGCCGCCCGGTCGTCGTCGGCGGACCGGGCGGGGACGGGGAACCCCGGTTCGGTGGGCGCCGGAAAGCCGGCGAGGGGGAAGGCCCGGTGGGCTTCGGTCAGCAGCAGGACGGCCTGTTCGTCGGCCCCGGCCACGCCCAGCACCTGCGGTGCGAGCACGTCCGGCCCGAGCACCCGGGCGGCGGCGAGGACCGGACGCGGCGCGGGGCCGGTGTCGGGCGCGGCGGGCGCGACCGCGCCCTCGACGCCACGGAGGGCGTCGAGGGTGCGGCCTGCCAGCCGCTCCACCGCTGCGGCGTATTCGTCGCGGAGCGAGAGATCGACGGTTGGCATGGTGCGTACTTCTCCTTGAAGAGGGCTTCGCGGTGTCACGGGCCCGCTGTGCGCCCGCGGACTCCGCGCGGTGCCGGGTGCCGTCGGTCCCGAATTACCGGGTCTTCTCCTTCGGCGGCTTCGGCGACAGCAGCAGCGCTCCTGCCAGGAGCAGCAGGGCGGCGGCTTCGGGGCGGTACGTGGGCGCGTCGCTGACGGTCGCCTCGTCCTCCGTGATCAACATGCCTAGTGCGTCGAGCTCGGCCTGGGTGGCGAGCGTCGTCCGCGTGGTCTGAGTAAGCATCTGAGTGCCTCCTCATCGAAGTTCCATCGCCTGGTCCGGCGATGCCCCCTTCATCGACGATAGGAGCACGAACCATCCGGCGCCACCGCAGTACGCTCCGTGACCACCGTCACCGAGAGGTACCTCACCGGCGCGCAGTGAGAGCGCCCGGGGTGTCGCGGATACCCGCGAGTAGATACGGTCGCTGCATGACCACTGCCTTGATCACCGGCGCGACCGCCGGCATCGGAGCCGCGTTCGCCCGCCGGCTCGCCCGGAGCGGCTACCGGCTCGTCCTGGTGGCCCGGGACACCGAGCGGCTGGAGCGTGCGGCCGCCGACCTGCGGGCGAAGTTCGGCATCGACACCGAGGTGCTCACCGCGGACCTGGCCACCGAGGCCGGTATCGCGGCCGTCGAGACCCGGCTGGCCGACCCGGCCCACCCGGTGGACCTGCTCGTGAACAACGCCGGTTTCGGCAACAAGGGCGCCTTCCTGACCGTCCCGCTCCAGGACGAGCTGGACATGCTGAAGGTGCACGTCGAGGCGATCCTGCGGCTCACCACGGCGGCGCTGCCCGGCATGCGCGAGCGCGGCCGCGGCGCGATCGTCAACGTCGCCTCGGTGGCGGCGTTCCTGCCGCGCGGCACGTACGGGGCCAGCAAGGCGTGGGTGGTGAGCTTCACCCAGGGCGTGATGCGCGACCTCGGCGGCACCGGCGTGCGGCTGATGGCGCTCTGCCCGGGCTTCACCCACACCGAGTTCCACGAGCGGGCCGGCATGGGCACCGGCAACATCCCCTCCTGGGGCTGGCTGTCCGCCGAGCGGGTGGTCGCCGAGGCCATGCGGGACCTGGCGCGCGGCCGCTCGCTGTCCGTGCCGAGCAAGCGCTACAAGCTCGCGGTCGCGATCGCCCGGGTGCTGCCGTCGGGCAAGCTCGGCGGGGTCTCCTCGAAGGCGGCGCGGACGTACCGGACCGACTGACGTACCGGTTCGGCGGGCGGGGTCGGGCGGCGCCGGTCCCCCAGGGGCGGCCATGGAATAGGAACAGTCTCACTATTAGCTTAGCTAACTATGAGCTATCCTCGCTATGCCGGTGGCCGCCCGACCGCCGTGTCCACCACGCCCGCCACGCCCGCCGCAGCCCCCTGCGGCGCCGTGCCCGCCGCGCGCCCGCGCGTCCGACCCCAGGAGGCCCGCCCTTGAGGCCCGACGGCATCAGCTGGACCCCGCCCGCCCAGGCCGAGGGAGAGCCCCGCCCGCCGGCCCAGTGGCGCCGCATCCTCGCGCTGTTCCGCCCGTACTCCGGCCGGCTCACCGTGGTCGGTGTGCTGGTGGCGGCCTCCGCGGTCGTCTCGGTGGTCACGCCGTTCCTGCTGAAGGCCGTGCTGGACACCGCCATCCCGCAGGGCCGGACCGGCCTGCTCAGCCTGCTCGCGCTTGGCATGATCGCCGCCGCCGTGGTCAACAGCATCTTCAACGTGCTGCAGACGCTGATCTCCACCACCGTCGGCCAGCGCGTGATGCACGACCTGCGCACCGCCGTCTACGGCCACCTCCAGCGGATGTCGCTGGCGTTCTTCACCCGCACCCGCACCGGCGAGGTGCAGTCCAGGATCGCCAACGACATCGGCGGCATGCAGTCCACCGTGACCTCCACCGCCACCTCGCTGGTCTCCAACTTCACCAGCGTGATCGCCTCGGTGGTCGCGATGGTCGCGCTGGACTGGCGGCTCACCGTCGTCTCGCTGCTGCTCCTGCCGGTCTTCGTCTGGATCAGCCGCCGGGTCGGCAACGAGCGCAAGAAGATCACCGGTGAGCGGCAGAAGCAGCTCGCCGCGATGAGCTCGGCCGTGCAGGAGTCCCTCTCGGTCAGCGGCATCCTGCTCGGCCGCACCATGGGCCGCTCCGACTCGCTCGCCGCGGACTTCACCGGGCAGTCCGACCGGCTGGCCGAGCTGGAGGTGCGCTCCAGCATGGCCGGGCGCTGGCGGATGAACACCATCCAGATCGTGATGGCCGCGATGCCCGCGGTGATCTACTGGGCGGCCGGACTGGCCTCGGCCGGCGGTTCGCCGATCGTCTCGGTCGGCACCCTGGTCGCCTTCGTCTCGCTCCAGCAGGGCCTGTTCCGCCCGACCATCAGCCTGCTCTCCACCGGTGTCCAGGTGCAGACCTCGCTGGCGCTGTTCCAGCGGATCTTCGAGTACCTCGACCTCCCGGTGGAGATCGCCGAGCCCGAGCGGCCGACCGTCCTGGAGAAGATCCGCGGCGAGGTCCGCTTCGAGGGCGTCGAGTTCCGCTACGACCCCGAGCAGGAGCGGCCCACGCTCGCCGGGGTGGAGCTCAAGGTCCCGGCCGGCAGCTCGCTCGCCGTGGTCGGCGAGACCGGCTCCGGCAAGACCACGCTCAGCTACCTCGTCCCCCGCCTCTACGACGTCACCGGCGGCCGGGTGACGATCGACGGGGTGGACGTCCGCGAGCTCTCCTTCGACTCGCTGTCACGGGCGGTCGGCGTGGTCTCCCAGGAGACGTACCTCTTCCACGCCTCGGTCGCCGACAACCTGCGCTTCGCCAAGCCGGACGCCACCGACGAGGAACTCGTCGCCGCCGCCCGGGCCGCGCAGATCCACGACACCATCGCCGGACTCCCGGACGGCTACGCGACCCTGGTCGGGGAGCGCGGCTACCGCTTCTCGGGAGGGGAGAAGCAGCGTCTCGCGCTGGCCCGGACCGTTCTGCGCAACCCGCCCGTGCTGATCCTGGACGAGGCCACCAGCGCGCTGGACAACCGCACCGAGCAGGCCGTCCAGCAGGCCATCGACACCCTAGCGGCCGACCGCACCACCATCACCATCGCCCACCGGCTCTCCACCGTCCGGGCCGCCGACCGGATCGTCGTGCTGGACCGGGGCGAGGTCGTCGAACAGGGCACCCACGACGAACTGGTCGAGGCCGACGGCCGGTACGCGGCCCTGCTGCGCCGTGAGGCGCCGGTCCCGGTGCTCGAAAAGCGGTAGCCGTCGGGGCGGCCGGTCCGCGGCGCGGGCTCGGGTGACGGTCAGGCGGCCTTGGGGATCTCGTTGTAGGTCTCCGCGATCTCCTGGCCGGAGAGCTGCTGGATCGCCCGCATCACCTCGTCGGTGACCTGCCGGCGGGCCTTGAGCGACCGGGCCTGCCCGTGCAGTTCGTCGAAGTGCAGCGGCTCGCCGAAGCGGACCGTCACCTTGCGCAGGCGCGGGACGCGCTTGCCGATCGGCAGGATCTGGTCGGGCCCTTCCAGCGCCACCGGTACCACCGGGACGCCGGCGGTGAGGGCCAGCCAGGCCACGCCGGTCTTGCCGCGGTAGAGGCGACCGTCGAGCGAGCGGGTGCCCTCGGGGTAGATGCCGAAGGCCTTGCCGTCCTCCAGGATCTCCAGGGCCGACTCCAGCGAGGCCTGCGCGGAGCGGTAGGTGCCGCGCTCGACGGGCACCGCGCCGATCGCCTCGAAGAAGCCCTTGGAGAGCGCGCCCTTTATCCCGGTACCGGTGAAGTACTCGGCCTTGGCCAGGAAGTGCACCCGGCGCGGCGCGGTCAGCGGGATCACCACGCTGTCGATGAAGGAGAGGTGATTGCTGGCCAGGATCACGCCGCCCTTGCGCGGCACGTTCTCCAGGCCCTCGATGGTCGGCCGCCAGATCCCCCGCGCGAGCGGTTTCAGCACCAGCTTGGTGACGAGATCGAGCATGGTCCCTCCCAGGACGAGCACGCCCGAGACGAGCCCGGGCCTGAACAGACGACGATCGGCGTTCGTTCCCCGGCCGGGCCGGGATCAGACCCGCAGACTACGACACCCACCCCCGAGCCCGTCCACTCCCGGCAACCGTGGCGCTCACCACGGCCGGGTAGGGTACGGCCGTCGGAAACGCACATCAGCAGTCATGCGGATCATCGCAGGCATGCAGTTCCTCAGGAGGGGCCACCCATGGCAGACGTCGACACCATCCGCGCGGCGTTCGACAAGTACGACGTGAACGGCAACGGCCGGATCACCGCCGTCGAGTACGCGAAGGTCGCCCGCGAGCTCGGCGACCTGACCACGTCGATCTCGATGGCCGAGGCCATCATCAAGCAGATGGACACCAACCACGACGGCGAGCTGACCTTCGACGAGTTCCTCGCCGCGCGTCAGGGCTGAGCCGGCTTCGGGCCGAAGCCGGTACCGGACCGAAGCCCGTTCAGGGCCGAGTCCGTACCGGGCCGAGCCCGCATCGGGCGGGGCTCCGGTATTCCCGGGGTCCCGCCCGCCGCGTTCCCGGGCCGGTCGGTCCGGCCCGCCGCGTTCCCGGGCCGGTCGGTCCGGCCCGCCGCGTTCCCGGGCCGGTCGGTCCGGCCCGCCGCGTTCCCGGGCCGGTCGGTCCGGCCCGCCGCGTTCCCGGGCCGGTCGGTCCGGCCCTCCGGGCGGCCCGGCCGGCGCCTGCTCAGGCCCGGGTCGGGAACACCCGGCGGACCACCCGCTCACTCGCCCCGCCGTCGTCCCACGGGCAGAACCGTTCGCGGAACTTCGCCCGCGCCGCCGGCTCCGGGTCGCCGGCCAGCAGCGCCGAGGCCAGCCCGTCGGCATCCACCGTCACCGCGCCCGGCGGCTCCGCGAAGAGGTCGAAGTAGACGCCGCGCACCCGCCGGTACTCCTCCCAGTCCGGCGCGAAGACCACGATCGGCCGGTCCAGCACGGCGTAGTCGAACATCATCGAGGAGTAGTCGGTGACGAGGACGTCCGCCGCCAGGTAGAGGTCCTCCACGGTCGGGTGCGCCGAGACGTCCACGATCGCGGCCGCGTCCTCACCCGCCGCCAAGTCGCCCGGGCCCCCGGTGTGGAAGTAGTGCGTGCGCACCAGCAGCGTGAAGCCGGGGCCCAGCCGCCGGGCCAGCTCGCGGACGTCCAGCAGCGGGACGTACCCGCCCCGACCCTCGCGGTGCGTCGGCGCGTACAGCACCGCCGTGGTGTCCGGTGCCAGCCCGAACCGTTCGCGCATCGCCGCGACTTCGGCCGGCGTGCTGACGGCCAGCCGGTCGTTGCGCGGGTAGCCGGTGTCCAGCATCTCGTAGCGGCCGGGGAAGGCCCGGGCGAAGTGCTCGCTGGTGTGCGGGTTGGAGGAGACCAGGAAGTCCCAGCGGTCGACGGCCTCCAGCAGCCGGTCGAAGTCCATCCCGTCGGCGGCCACCGGGTGGTCCCGGAGGTCCATCCCCATCGCCTTCAGCGGCGTGCCGTGCTGCGTCTGGACGTGCACCGTCCCCGGCCGCTTCACCATCGTGCGCGGGAAGTTGACGTTGTTCACGAAGTACTTGGCGGTCGCCATCGCCTTCAGGTAGGCCGGTGTGTTGACGATCACGTAGGGCACCCCGGTCGGCAGCGTGGCCGCCTGCTTCCGGTTCTCCACCACCCACACGCCCCGTACGTCCGGGGCGAGTTCCCTGGCCTTCTCGTAGATCGCCGCCGGGCTGCACGCGTAACCCCGGTGCCAGTACGCCGCGTAGACCGCCAGGTGCTCGTCCAGCGGGAGCCGGCGGAACGCGTTGTACGCGGTGAAGCGGGCGCCGCTGCGCACCCCCTTCTTCACCGCCGGGGCGACGGCCCGCGCCCCCCGCTTGAGTTCGCGCGGCAGCCGGCCGGTGCGGCGCAGTTCCGCGTAGGCGACCCGGGCACCGCGCGCCGCCAGGCGGTACTGCACGCCGCGCAGGCCGCCGGGGAACTGGTAGCCGGCCGGGCGGTGGCGGGCGAAGTGCTCGGCGATCCGCCGGAAGAAGTCCTTGCGCAGCCCGGCCGGGACCAGCCCGGGGGTGTCGTGGACGGTCAGCGCCTGCTGGACGGTCCGCTCGAAGACGAGGGTGCGCAGGGTGTCCGGCACCGGGCGGCCGGGCCGGTCCGGGCGGTCCAGGAACGCGAAGATCGCGTCGTACTGGGCGAAGGCGTCGGCGTGCTTGGGGGAGGCGGTGCTGGTGATCGCGCCGGGGCGGCCGCGCCGGTAGAAGTAGCAGACCCGGTCGAGGTAGCGCAGCCGTCCGGCGGCCAGCAGGGCCGGGTAGGTGACCGAGATGTCCTCGTAGAAGCCGCGCCCGAAGGAGACGTCGAGGCCGAGCAGGAAGTCGCGGCGGAAGACCTTGTTCCACACCGACATCACGGTCCGGAACAGCGCGGGGTGGTCGGCGAGGGCGCAGCCGTCGGCCAGCGGCGAGCCGACCAGGACGTGGCGCCAGGGGTTCGGCTCGGTCCCGCCGTCGGGGTAGACGTGGGTGAAGTCGGTGACCAGGACGTCGGCCGGGGTCTCGCGGGCGCGTTCCTGCGCGAGCTCGTCGAGGAGCGCGGAGACGGTGCCGTCCGGCAGCCAGTCGTCGCTGTCGACGAACCAGACGTACTCGCCGCGCACCTCGGGGAGGGCGGCGGTCCGGGCGCCACCGAGACCCTGGTTCTCGGTGAGGTGCAGCACGCGCAACCGCGGGTCGTGGGCGGCGTACTCGTCCAGGATCGCGCCGCAGCGATCGGGGGAGAGGTCGTCGACCGCGATCACCTCGAAGCGCGACTCCCCGAGGGGAGTGGCTTCCAGGATCGAGTCGAGGCAGCGGGGCAGGTAGCGCTCGACTCCGTGGACCGGGAGCACGATGCTGAGGAGGACTGGCACGCTGGCCGAGTCTACCGAGCGCCGCCGGGGAGCGGATTCGCGCGGGGTCGGGGCACGGGGTGGGGGTGCGGTGCGCGGTGCCGGGCGGGGGCGCGGTGCGGGGGTGTGAGATGCGTCGCGGGAGCGTGGGGGCGGGCTTCGGTCCGGTGCCTCGCTACCGGGCCGTACCGGAGACCGTCCGCGGGCCCGGAACCGCCGGTGCCGGGCCCCGTACGGGGCGGCACCGGCAGCCTGGTGGCGGCCCGGCCGACCCTCACGGCCGGCCGCCCGTCCCAGCGCCTCCCGGGCCTGGCCACCGCAGCGTCGAGGTGGCCGGGCAGTGGCTCGGGGGAGCCGGAATTCTTCATCAGTCGAACGCACGATTGAGCGGTTCTTGAGCGGGATCCGTGTTCGCGCGGTCGATGAAGATATTGCTTGGAGGTTTCCCCCACGTCAATCCCTCGATTGTGTTCACTTTCTGAACTGTCTCTTCCGAGTGGTCGGTGGCGCTCCGGTGGCGTGCGGGGCGACCGCCGGTCGCGTCCGGGCCCCGCCGGTCGTGATCGACGGTGATCCCGCACGCCCGGCGCGTACCTCCCCGGCAAGCGCCGGGCGCGTACCCCCGAGGCACCCGTGACGCGCGGCCGGTCGTGCACCATCATTGATGCTCAGTCGTAACCGCTCCGGGCGGCCCCTGGTGCGGCGTCAGTTGACGCCGCACGATACGGTGGCAGCACACCAGGACGGTTGCGCGAAGGCCGTCTGTCACGGATAGTCTTCGCCTCACGGCCCTGGCGCCTCGTAGGGGTGGGAAAAACTGATGGAACACATGCAAGTGCGGTCCCGGCCCCGCGTGCCGGCGATCCAGTGCGGCGTCGGCGCGACCGGCCGTCGGATCGAGCGTCACCTGGCAGTGCTCGGCGCGCCCGCACTCCCGGCGGTGGACACCGCCGAGGCACTCGGGTTGATAAGGGAACTGACGCCGCGCGGCTCCAGTGCCCCGACCGAGCCGCGTCGCCATGCGCGGGTGTCGCTGCTGGCGCCGCTGCGCCGGCTGCGGCGGAGCCTGTTCGGCGGTCGCGGCTAGGGCCTCAAGCCCTCGCGCCCACCGGCATCCGACCCGGCGGACCTCAGGGACCGTCGGGTCTTCGGCGTACCCGGGGTCCTTCGGCCGACCTCGGGCTCCTTGGGTCCAAGCCCTTGGGCCCAAACCGGGCCCGTGGCCGGCCGCCCGGTCGGGAGCAGCCCGAAGTCCACCCTGCGGCCCCCTGCCCCCACCAGCACGGCGAGTCGGCGAGGCGGGCCCCGGTGCCCCCGGCGGTACGTGAGGATGGCGTTCATGGCGGACAACATCCACTCCACGCCCTTCCACACCACCACCTTCGAGATCACCACGGGCAGCCACGAGGTCGCCCTCGACATCACCGACCGCTGCGCCGAGTTCCTGAACGACCGGGCAGCCGGCCGTGACGGCCTGCTCAACGTCTTCGTGCCGCACGCCACGGCCGGAATCGCCGTGCTGGAGACCGGCTCGGGCAGCGACGACGACCTCCTCACGACGCTGCGCGAACTGCTTCCCGCCGACGACCGCTGGCGTCACCGGCACGGCAGCCCGGGTCACGGCCGCGACCACGTCGTCCCGGGCCTGGTCGCCCCGCACGCCACCCTGCCCGTGATCGGCGGCCAACTGGCGCTCGGCGTCTGGCAGTCCGTCGTCCTGATCGACACCAACCGAGACAACCCGCGCCGGACGGTCCGGCTCTCCTTCCTGGGCTGACCGGCCCGCACCCCGGCCCGGCCGTCCCGCCGGGGGCCTGTGGCGTGGCCTCCGGTGGGGTGGCCGGCTGCGGTCGTGGTCGGCGGGTCGGCGGGTCGGCTATCGGGTGGCTGCGCGGCCGTCGGTCCGGCCGGGGGCGGGGAGGATCGGTGCGGCCGTCGGCCCGGCCGTCCTGCCGGGGGCCTGTGGCGTGGCTTCCGGTGGGGTGGCCGCCCCGGTGGGGGAGGCCGCCGTGGCGACGGCGGCGAGGTAGCGCTCGATGGCCAGGTACTGGCAGAGCACCGCCACCGGGCGGCCGAGCCGCGCGTACCAGGAGGCGAGCCGGGCGAACGCGGTCACCTCGAACCAGACCTCGCCCGCGGTGTCCATGGTCACCAGGAACGCCTCCTCGCCGCACTCCGGGTGCCCGGGGAGGGTGCCGTAGGCGAAGCCGATCCGGTCCGGCTCGTCCACCGTCCACACCACCCGGCAGGGGATCACCAGCCGGGGCCGCCGCAGCCCGGGCAGGCTCAGCCGCAGCAGGATGGTCGCGCCCTCCTCGGCCGGCGCGTACGGATGGACGGCGAAGCCGCTGCCCAGCTGGCTGCCCCAGCCGAGTACGTACCGCCCGGCCCGCTCCAGGACGTCGGGACCGTGCCCGAGGTGGATCCGCCGCCGGAGCTGGGCGTAGCCCTCGGGGAGCCGGGCCTCGCGGGTGGCGCCCACCTCCGGGTAGGTCGGGGCGGCAGCGCGAGCGGCGAGCAACCGCCGGTGGAGCGAGGCGGGGGAGGCGGAGGAGGCGGGCATGCGCCTCACGGTAACCGGACCCGGCCGTCGGGACGGGGGGTGGGGGTGGCGGACGGGTCGCCCGTCCTGGCACTCGCGGCGCCTCGGGTCCGTCCGGCCGGGCCCGGGCGTCGCGGGTACCGGTTCGGTAGCTCCGCCCGCCCGGCCGCCGGTGCCTCGGCCTCGCCGGCGGGGCCGTCCGCCCAGCGCTCCGGGCCCGTCCGGCCGGGGCCGGCCTTGCCGAGGGGTGGGGGCGCGGAGTATCAAGGCCGCATGAGCGAAGCGGTGAAGAACGAAACGGACCCGGTCTGCGCACTCGCCCCCGGTGGCACCGGGCCGGAGGCCGCCCTGGCGCACGACCCGGAGCTGACCGGGCCGCGCGCGGACTGCGTGCTGTGCGGGGAGCCGACCGAACTGCCCGCCGACCACCCCGGTGTCACGCTCTGCCCGGTCTGCACCTGGCAGCAGGCGCAGCGGATCGCCTGCTCCGGCTGACGGAGCGCACCCGACCGGGCCCGGAGCGGCCGTGGCGCCCGGGCCCCGCGGTCCCCGGGCCTCCCCTCAGGCGTCCTCCCGCCCGGCGAGGGCGAGGGTGGAGCCCCGGCGGCCCTTGCGGACCATCAGCTGCGCCGGGATCCGGCTCCTCAGATCGGCGACGTGACTGACGATGCCGACCGCGCGGTCCCGCTCGCGCAGGCCGTCGAGGACGTCCATCACCTCTTCCAGTGCCTGCTCGTCCAGCGTGCCGAAACCCTCGTCGATGAAGAGCGTGTCCAGCGGCATGCCACCGGCCTCGTCGGTGACCACGTCGGCGAGACCGAGCGCCAGGGCGAGCGAGGCGAAGAAGCTCTCGCCGCCGGAGAGCGTCGAGGTGTCCCGCTCGGTGCCGGTCCAGGCGTCCACCACCCGCAGCGCGAGGCCCGAGCGCTTGTTGCCGGTGCCCCGGCCGTCGCTGTGGACCAGGGTGTACCGGCCGCCCGACATCCGTACCAGGCGGGCGCTCGCCGCCGCCGCCACCTGCTCCAGCCGGGCCGCCAGGACGTACGACTCCAGCCGCATCCGCAGCCGGTTCTCGGTGGAGGTGCCGGCGGCGACGGAGGCCAGCCGGTTGATCCGGGCGTACCGGTCCAGGGCCGGGGCCAGTGACGCGGCCAGCTCCGCCAGCTGCCGACCGATCCCGGCCAGTGCCGTGCAGCGCGCCTGCGCCGCCTCGTGGCCGGCGTGCGCCCGGCGGAGCCGGTCGGTGGCCGCCAGGAGGTCGGCCTGGGTGCCGGGCAGATCGGCCGGCGGGCGGCCGGCGGCCTCGGCCAGCTCGGGCCGGGCCAGCTCCCGCTCCGCCGCGGCCAGTGCCGAGCGGTGCCGGGTCAGCCGGGCCTCCAGCCGCTCGCGTTCCTCCCGGGGTAGCAGGACGGCCGTCGCCTCCTCCGGGCTCGGGAACCCGGCCGCGACGGCTGCCCCGGCCAGCTCGTCCTCGGCCTTCTTCCGTTGCAGCGCCGCGTCCGTGCAGGCCCGGGCCGCTCCGGCGAGTGCCGCCACGCTCCCGGCGAGGCCGGCCAGCGCCGAGGCCCGGGCGGACACCGACGCCGCGTCGCCCCGGGCCGCGGTCACCCGGCGGGTCAGCTCCTCCTGCTCGCTGCCGAGGGTCTGGATCCGGGCGGTCAGGGCGGCGGTGCGCTCACCGGCGTCGCGCAGTGCGGCGAGCTGGCGGGCCTGGTCCTGGGCCAGGCGTTCCAGCTCCCGGGTGACCGGGTCGAGGCCCTCCGCGGCCCGCAGCGCCTCGCGGTGCTCGCGCTCCAGCGCGCCCAGCGCCTCGGCCAGGGCCGCGACGCTCTCCGGCCCGGCCGCCCCGGCGGCGGTCGCCTCGCTCACCCGCAGGCCCGCCAGCTCCCGCTCGGCGGTGTCGGCCGCCTGCTCGGCCCGCGCCTGGGCGGTCCGGGCGGCGTCCTCCTCCTCCGCGCCGACCTGGCCGCTCGCCGGGAGGGCCGGCTCCGGGTGCTCGGGCGATCCGCAGACCCGGCAGGCCTCGCCCGACCGCAGCTGCGCCGCCAGCTCGGCGGCCATGCCGGTCAGTCGGCGCTCGCGGACGTTCTGGCTGTGCTCGCGGGCGTCGAGCGCCTCGGTGCGCAGGGTGAGCGCCCGGGGCTCGGCCACGGCGATCGATGCCCGCAGCTCGTCCCGGCGGCGGGCGGCGGCCAGCCGCCCGGCCAGCTCGGCCTGCCGGACGTCCAGCTGCTCGACCCGGGCACCCGCGGCCCGGGCGGCGGACTGCTCCTCCTGGAGCGTGGCGAGCCGGCCGTCGAAGTCGGCCAGCCAGTCGGCGGCCTCCTCGGCCAGCTCCTCGGCGCGCCGCCGGTCGGCCTCCAGCGACGCCTGCTCGCGGCGGAACTCCGCACAGCGCCGCTCCTCGGCCCGGGCCGTCTCCAGCCGGACCACCTCGGCCCGCAGCCGGTGCTCGGCCGCCGCCAGCTCCTCGGCCTCCGCGCGGGCCAGCGCCGGGCCCTCGCCGTCCGGGGCGCCGGCCAGCGCGGCGCGCTGGCGGCGCTCCTCCTCGTGGGCCGCCCGGTGGGCGGCCTCGGCGGCTTCGCGCAGGTGCAGCAGCGACTCCACCCCGACGGCCGCCCGGGCGGCCGTCAGCCTGGCGGAGTCACGCTCCATCGCCGGTGCGCCCTCGGCGAGGCGGGCCGCCTCCAGGGCGGCCTCGCGGTGGCGGCGCTGCCGACCGGCCAGCTCCTCCGCGTTCCCCCGGTCCGCCTGGGCCCGGCGATGGCCGGCCTCGGCGCCGGCCAGCGCGGCCTCGGCGACGGCGAGCTGCTCGGCGGCGCCGCCGCGCAGGATCGCGGCCCAGCCGAGCACCCCGGCGGTGAGGTCCGCGGCGGCGTGCGCCGACTCCTCCTCGGCGGGCACCCAGCCGGCGGCGGGCTCGGCCTGCGGACCGGCCGCCTGCTCGGCCTTGCTGGCCAAGTCCCGCAGGCGCCGGCGGCCGGACTGGACGGCGGCCTCCTGGGAACGCCGCTGCTCGGCCAGCCAGGCCTCGACGTGCTGGAACCGCTCGGTGTCGAACAGTCGCCTGAGCAGCTTGCCGCGCTCCTCGGAGTCGCCGCGCAGGAAGCGGGCGAAGTCCCCCTGCGGGAGCAGCACCACCTGGCAGAACTGCTCCCGGCTCATCCCGATCTGCCGGTGGATCTCCTCCCCGGCCTCCTGGTGCGACTTGCTGACCGCCCGCCAGCCCGGCGTGCCGTCGCCGCTGTCGGCGGCCCACTCGCGCAGCAGCGTCTGGGCGCGTTCGACGGTCGTCCCCCGGCCGACCTTCTTGGGGCGCAGTTGCTCGGGCAGCCGGGTGATCTCCAACCGCCGCCCGCCGAGCGTCAGCTCCAGCCGGACCTGGGTGAGCCGCAGCGGTTCGGCGTGGTCGCTGCGCAGCCGGCTGGCCCGCCTGGCGCCGGGCACCTCGCCGTAGAGGGCGAAGCAGACGGCGTCCAGCACACTGCTCTTGCCCGCGCCGGTGGCCCCGCGCAGCAGGAAGAGACCGCCGGAGGCGAGCGCGTCGAAGTCCACCGTCTCGGTGCCGGCGAACGGTCCGAAGGCGGTGACGGTGAGGCTGTGGAGTCTCATCGGGGCAGCTCCGCCTTGCGGTCGTCGCTCTCCCGGACGGTCTCGAAGCCCTCGCGCAGCCAGCCGAGCTCGTCCGCGTCCGGCTCGGCGCCGGGGCGCACGTGCCGCAGGAAGCCCTCGGCGATCTCCAGGTCCGCCCGGCCGCTGACCCGGGCCGCGTACGAGGGGGAGGCGGTGGCCTCGCTCTCCTCGGGATCGAAGAGCAGCTGCAGGGTGTGCGGGAAGCGCCGGCGCAGCTGCTCCATCGGCTCGGCCGGTCGGCCGGGGTCGGTCAGGGTGGCCTGGACCCAGGACCGCTCGTGCTCGGCGTGCTCCGGGGCGGTCAGCAGCTGGTCGAGGCGGCCGCGCAGGCGGGCCAGCGGTCGCGGCCGCGGGCAGTCGATCCGCTCGGCGGCGACCGAGCCGTCCGCCGCGAGGTCGACCAGCCACATGGTCTTGCGGTGGGTGGCCTCGGAGAAGGAGTAGGCGAGCGGCGAGCCGCTGTAGCGAAGGTGCGGGGCGAGCGTCTGGCAGCCGTGCAGGTGGCCCAGCGCGGCGTAGTCCACCCCGTCGAAGACGGACGCTGGGACGGAGGCGACTCCGCCGACCGCGATGTCCCGCTCGCTGTCGCTGGGTGCGCCGCCGGTGACGAAGGCGTGTGCCAGCACCACCGACCTGGTGCCCGCGGGGCGGCTCGCGAGGTCGGCCCGGACGGCGTCCATCGCCGCGCCGAGCACCGCCGCGTGGCCGCCGCGCGCCAGCCCGAAGCGCTCCCGGACCAGCGTCGGCTCCAGGTAGGGCAGTCCGTAGACGGCGACCGGCCCGTGCTCGTCGGCCAGCAGGACCGGCACCGCGCACTCGCCCGGGTCGGTCCGCAGGTGGACGCCGGCCCGGCCGATCAGGCCCGCGCCCACCCCGAGCCGGCGGGCCGAGTCGTGGTTGCCGCTGATGAACACCGTCGGCACGCCCAGGTCGGCCAGCCGGTGCAGCACGTCGTCGAACAGGGCGACCGCCTCCAGACCGGGCAGCGCGCGGTCGTACACGTCGCCGGCGACGAGCACGGCGTCGACGCGCTCGGCCCGGACCACCGCCACGAGGTGGTCCAGGAAGGCGCGCTGGGCGTCGTGCAGGCTCTCCCGGTGGAAGGAGCGCCCGAGATGCCAGTCGGAGGTATGCAGCAGTCGCATGGTCCCCGACCATAACGTCCGGCACTGACAACGCGGGCCGGATCGGCCGTCACACCCGTCCTCGGGGGCTCCGGCCGATCGCTCAGGGTGCGTTGTCAGTGACGGTGTGTATGTTCTCGATCGCCGGCCGCTCCGAGCCCGGGGCGGCGGCACGAGCCCCTGGGAGGACCCATGTCCGTGCTGTCCCCGTATGACGACGGCCGCCGCGCGGTCGGGTCCATCCTGCCCGGATCCGTGCCCGTGCCTGTCCTGTCGGCGTCCGCCGTGCCTGAGCCGGTCGGGCGGGACCGGCCCGGGCGCCCGGCGGCCGGTGGGCGCGCCCGGCGCGCGATGCGGCGCGTGGCAGCTGCGGGAGCGCCGCCGCCGGCGCGTGTTCGGTCCGGGCCGGGGCCGGGCGGCCCGTTCGCTGCGGCGGCCCGCCCGGTGGTCCCTCCGGCGGTCCGCCGGGTGGCCCCTCGTCGGGCGGCCGGGGCGGTGGCCGCGGCCCGGGGGGTCGGGCGGCCGGTGGGGGAGGCGGGGTCGGGCCGGGCGGCCCCGGCGTCCGGGCGCGGCAGCGGGGCGGCTCGCGCGGTGTGCCGCCGCAGCCGGTGGCGCTGGCGCTGGCCGTCCACGCCGCCGACTTCGCCGAGCTGGCCCGGCTCGGGCTGTTCGGCCCGCTCGGCTTCCGGGACTACCTGTGGCGGACGCAGGCCCGGCTCCGGGCCCTGCGCGGGCAGGGCATCGAGGTGCACCTGAGGGTGTTCGAGCCGGCCGACTACCGGGACTACTGCGAGGCCTTCGGCCTCGACCCCGGATCGGCGGCGGCACGCGTCGCCTACGCGGCCGACCCCGAGCTGGCCGGCGAGCCCTTCGTCTACGGCGGGGAGCAGCTGACCGAGCTGCTCCCGGTCCTGGTCGACGACCACCTGGCCCGGGTGCGGATCTCGATCGCCTGCGCCGCGCTGCTGGACGCGGTCGGCGACGGCCCGTCCGGGCAGTCGCGGCTGGTGGCGGTGATGCACCACGTCACCGGGGTGTACCTGGCGCTGGCCGAGGGCGCCGGGGAGGGCGGCCACCTGCTGACCCTGCGCTGCCACGGCCCGGAGGACGGCGAGCACCTCACCGCCGCGGCGGACGTGCGCGGCGACGGCGGGCGGGTCCTCCTCGGCGGCCGGGACGCCGAGGCGTTCTGCGCCACCCTGGCGGCGGGGGTGGCACTCGGCGGCGCGGGCGCCCTCCTGCTGCACGGGGACCCTGCGGCGCCCGGTGGTCCGGTGGTGCGCGGCTGGGCCCTGGCGGCCGGCCGGCTGAGGCCGATGACCGCCCGGGAGGTGGTCGACGCGCTCGCCGACGATGCCGCGCTGGGGGTGCCGTTCCCGCCCGGAGCCGTACCGCTGCCCGGCTTCCCGCTGCCCGCCGCGCCGCCGCCGGGGGCCGCGCCGCCCTCCGGCGCGCCGCCGTGGCCCGGCGGGGCGTCGGACCCCGGCGACCGGGGTCCGGAGGGGGGTGGGCCGCTGGGCTGACCACCCGGGTGAGGCCTCCGTGTCCACCAAGCGGCGCTGGGGACTGTTCATCGACCGCCTGTTCGGGGAAGATTTCGGGGAAGATCAACAGGAGAAGCGCGCGGTGCCCCACACCGCCGCCTCCGCCGCTCCGCCCTGTACCGCGCACGCAGGTCCTCCCCGCGCACCGTCGGTCCGGCGAGCCCGACACCGAAAGGGGGACGCATGAGCCGGATCGAGTACAGCGCGGAGATCGCCGAGCTGCTGGGCAAGGTGCGGCGGCGTCCCACGGCGGGCTGGCCGTGGCGGCCGGGCGAGCGGGTGCCGGCCGGGCTCTCGGTGAAGCAGTCGTGGGGCTGGCTCTTCGCGCCCGACGGCCGGGTGCTGACCCTGGTCAACCCCAAGGACGGCATCGTCTCGCTCCCCGGCGGTTCGCTGGAGCCCGAGGACGACGGCGACCCGGGCTCCGCCCTGGCCCGCGAGGCGGCCGAGGAGGCCCAGGCGGTGATCGGCACGCCCCACTACCTCGGCTACCTGTACGACCGGGTCGGCTCGGCGAACGGTGGCCACGAGTGCGCCCGGGTCCGGATGGCGGCCGCTTTGCGGGCCGTCGGTCCCAGCGCGGCGGACCCGGCGTCGGGGCGGCACTACCGGCGGCTGCTCGTGGCGCCCGGTCTCGCGGTCGAGCTGCTCGGCTGGGGTGAACCGGGGCTGCGCCAGGCGCGGGCGGCGGTCGCGGCGGGCGTCCGGTGGCTCGGGGTTCCCTCGGCCGCCAACGAGGCGATCGAGGAGCTGCCGGCCGAGGGCTGCGAGGTCTTCCCCGGCGCCGCCCACCCGGGCCCGGCGCCCCTCCGGCTGAGCGCCGCCACGGGTGACCCGGGCCCGGGCTCGGGGTTCGGCGCGGGCCCCGGCGCGGGCCCACGCCCCGGTCCGGGTGCCGGAGCCGCCCCCGCCGACGCCCCCGGCCCCGACGCCCCCCGCCCCGCCTCTCCCGCCCCCGGCCGTCGTGCGAGCGGGGGGTGACCGAGTGACGGTGCCGCATCCGGCAGGGCTCTTCCACCACGTCGAGCTCTGGGTGGACGACCTCGCCGCCGCCGAGGCGCAATGGTCCCCGGTGCTGCTCGCCCTCGGCTGCGAGCCGTTCCAGCAGTGGCCCCGGGGCCGCAGCTGGCGTCTGGGAACCGCCTACCTGGTGATCGAGCAGTCGACCGCGCTGCTCCCCGGCGGTCATCAGCGCCTGCGCGCCGGGCTCAACCACCTCGCCGTGCACGGCTCGCGCGCGGCGGCGGCCGCCGCCCTCGCGGCCGGGTGGACGGTCCGGGTGGACACCGGCGAGGCGGTGCACCTGATCAATGGTCAGGGCTTCGAGCTGGAGATCGTCTGCGCCTAGCGGCAGGCCTCGGTGTCCGCTCCCGCGCGGCGTCCGGCGGCCGTCCGCCCCGGATTCCCGGCCCCGGCACCGGCGGGTGAGTGCGCGACGGCCTCGTGACCGTCCCTCGATCGGGGCACCCCGACACCGGCGCCGCCGACGGCGCCGCCGGGGCCTGACCAGCGCACTTGCCGTATCCCGCCGCCGAGTTCACTCCACCGTCGTCAGACTGCCCGTCAATTGTCTTGGCATGACCACTTACCGAGCACCCTACTGCCTGGTATCACAGATGTGACTCACGTCACTCCCTGGAGGTGTCATGCTACGCCCCACCCGTGCCATGTCCATGGCCGCCCTCGCGGCTCTCCTCACGATGACCACCCTCTTCACCGCCTCGTCCGCCCACGCGGCCGGCGTGAACTACGCCGCCCTCGGCGACTCCTACGCCTCCGGCCTCGGCTCCGGCAGCTACACGAGCGAGAGCGGCAGCTGCAAGCGCAGCACCAACGCCTACGCCTACCTCTGGAAGAACGCGCACGCGCCGTCGTCCTTCTCCTTCGTCGCCTGCTCCGGTGCCAGAACCGGTGACGTCCTCAACAACCAGCTCTCGGTCCTGAACTCCGGCACGACGCTCGTCAGCATCAGCGTCGGCGGCAACGACGCGGGCTTCGCCAGCACCATGCAGACCTGCGTGCTGGACTCGGAGAGCGCCTGCCTCAACGCCGTCGCCGCCGCGAAGACCTACGCCAACAACACCCTGCCCGGCCAGCTCGACCAGGTCTACGCGGCCATCCACGCCAAGGCGCCCAACGCCCGCGTGGTGGTGCTGGGCTACCCGCACCTCTACAAGGTCGGCGGCAGCTGCATCTTCGGCATCGGCGACACCAAGCGGGCCGCCATCAACAGCGCGGCGGACGTCCTCGACGGTGTCATCGCCAAGCGGGCGGCCGACGCCGGCTTCGCTTTCGGTGACGTCCGGAGCGCCTTCACCGGGCACGAGATCTGCGCTTCCGGCACCACCTGGCTGAACAGCACGACCCTGCCCATCGAGGAGAGCTACCACCCGAAGGCCGCCGGGCAGTCGGGCGGCTACCTCCCGGTGTTCTCCGCGCAGGTCTAGCCGGCGCGGCAGCCGGTGTGCCGGCCGGTCCCGCCCACCTCCGGGGCGGGACCGGCCGGCGCCTCGCTCACGCCCCGGCTCACCGCCCCGGCTCACCGCCCCGGCTCAGCGCACCTGCTCACCGCCCCGGTGGGAAAGGGATGCCGGCGAGCACCGGCAGCAGCTCCCGCTCCTCGTGGTCCAGGTGCGCCTCCAGCTCGGCCGACATCCGGGCCAGCTCCGCCCGGAACCGCTCGGGTTCGGCCACCCCGATCCCGGCGAGCAGCTTCACCAGCCCGTCCTTGATCCGGCCGACCGAACGGTGCTCCTCGCCCAGCCGGGCGAGCGTCTCCCGCAGGTGCGGGTGGCTCCGCGCCAGCGCGGGGAAGATCGCGGCGTCCTCCCCGGTGTGGTGGTGGGTCAGCCCCGCGCAGAGCGCGAGGCAGTGCTGCCGGATCTGCAGCCCGAGGCCCGGCGGCCGGCCGTCACCGGCGGGCCCGGCCGCGAAGTGGGCCTCCGTCTCGGCCCGGACGTGCCGCAGCTGGGCACGCAGCCAGGTGTGCACCTCCAGCAGTTTTCCCGCCAGGTCGGCCACCTCGCGCGGCTCGGCCCCGGACCGTTCCAGTGCCACCACCGGCAGCACCCGTGCGGTGTGCGCCTGGTAGTCGCCGTACCCGGGGGCCGCCCGGACCACCGCCTCGAACAGTCGGTCCCGCCGGGCGCCCTCGGCCGGCACCGCGACGGCCTCGAACACCTCGGTGCCGAGCTCCACCCGGACCACGGGGTGGGCGAGCAGATTGCGGTACCACTGGGGGTGGTCCGGCGCCCCGGCCGCCGAGGCGACGACCAGCAGCAGACCGTCCGCGCGGACGTACCCGAGCGGCACGGTGTGGTCCTGTCCGGTCCGTGCGCCGGTGGTGGTGAGCAGCAGCAGGTCGCCGCCCTCGAAGGGGCCGCCGACCTCGCCGCCGTTGGTTCGGAATTCCTCGATGATCGCTTGGTTGAAAGACATGGGCATACGCCTGTGGAGTCTCCGGTGCATGGGGAGTGGAGGCCACGGCGCCGCATCGCACGAGCGCAACGGACCGAAGCGGGCGTACGGGCAGCGCCGCAGCCGCTTGGGTCAGATCAGGGAAGCGGAGTGAGAACTCATCGCGCATCGTCCCTCGGTCGAAGGTGCCCGCCCGGTCGCCGGCCGGCCCAGTTCTCTTTGGCCGACACCGCGCTGCACGCCCCCCATTACAGTCACCCGCCCACCCCGTGTCAACGAGCTCGATCAGGATCGAGGGCGGCGCGCGCCGCCGCTCTTCCCCCGGGGGAGCGGCGACGCGGGCTCGGGCTACCGCAGGTAGGAGGCCAGGCCGGCCGGCTTCAGCCCGGCGGTGTCGGCGGCGGCGAGGGCGCGCTGGAGGTCTCCGGCGAGGGTGTCGGTCCAGTGCATCAGGACGACGTCGCCGGGGGACAGGGTGCCCTCGTGCCAGATGTTGGAGGCACCCCAGCTGAAGTCGGCGTCGGCGGTCAGCACGTGCTGGATGCCGCAGTTGGCGGCTGCCTGCAGGGTGTCGGCGTTCCAGGCGAAGAACGGCGGGCGGAAGACGGTCGGGGCGGTGCCGAAGGTGCGGACCTGGGCGTCGCGGGCGTCGCAGATCTCGACCTGCTGCTCGGCCGGGCTGAGCGTGGTCAGATCCGGGTGGGAGACGCTGTGGTCCTGGATGGAGGAGCCGGGCACGGCGGTGACGCGGCGGAAGAAGTCGGGGTCGGTGGCGGCCGGCATGGGCAGCGGGAACGCGGTGATCGGCAGCTGGTGGTCGGCGATGAACCGCTCCGCCTCGGGGGTGCGCTGCCAGCCGTCGTCCACGGTGAAGAAGACGACCCGGTCGCTGGTCGGCACCGAGCCGGCGGCGGTGGCCGGAGCGGGCGCCGGACCGTCCACCCGGACGTCGTCGACGGCGAACGGACCCTGCTGGTACCAGCCGTGGACGTACAGCCGGACGGTGCGCGCGTCGGGACCGGTGGTGAACCGGGTGGTCAGCTTCTGCCAGCCGCCGTTGGTGGTCGCCGTCCAGGCCGGGGCGACATCGCGCCCGGTGCCGGTCACGCCGAGGTGGACGAAGGCGCCGCGGACCCAGGCCGAGGCGGTGTACGTGGTGCCGGGCCGGACGGAGACGGTCTGCGCGCACTCGCCGTTGGAGTCGTCGTTCGCCGGGGTGACGGCGAGGGCGGAGCCGCCGGAGTGCGGGGCGGTGGTGGTGACGGACGCCTCGGCGGGGCCGCCGGCGCAGCGCCAGCCGGGGACGCTGCCCCAGTCGGCGAGCGAGGAGGCGGGGATCTCGAAGCCCGGGTTGGTGGCCAGGTTGACGGCGGGCGCCGCGGCCCCGGCGGGTCCGGCGGAATCGGCCGAGGTAGAGGTAGAGGCCGACGCCGGGGCCGCGAGAGCGCAGACGGCGAGCAGCGTGCAGGCGGCGAGCGCCGACAGGCGTGAGGACATGGACACGTGAGGACTCCTGCGTGGGGGCAGTGGAGGACACGCCCGTGGGGAGGGCGTGTGGAACGGGGTGGAGCGCTCCCCGAGGGGCGGGAGCCGTGGGCGTGCCGCACTCAGACCGAGGCAAAACAATGGACTGGACCACTCGGATCGTCAAGGGAGTGACGTACCGTGAGCACGCCGCCCGCCCTGCCGCGAAAGTGACGAGACGGACCGTCAGGAGCTGTACAGTTCCTCGATGTCCGGCCGGTAGTACTCCGTGATCGCCGCCCGGCGCAGCTTCAGCGAGGGCGTCATCAGGCCCTGGTCGATCCCGAACTCGCGCGGCAGCAGCCGGAACGCGCGGATCGACTCGGCGCGGGAGACGGCGGTGTTCGCCGCGGCCACCGCCCGCTGGATCTCCGCGTGCAACTGCTCGTCGGAGAGCACCGCCCACGGGTCCAACTGCTCCCGGCCGTGCGACTTCAGCCAGTGCGCCAGGGCGGCCGGGTCGAGCGTGATCAGCGCGGCCACGTATGGGCGGTCGTCGCCGACCACCAGGCACTGCGAGACCAGCGGATGCGCCTGCACCCGCTCCTCCAGCGTGGCCGGGGCGAGGTTCTTGCCACTGCTGGTGACGATCAGGTCCTTCTTGCGCCCGGTGAGGGTGAGGTAGCCGTCCTCGTCCAGCCGGCCGAGGTCGCCGGTGCCGAACCAGCCGTCGTACAGCGACTCCTCGGTGCAGCTCGGGTGGTTGAGGTAGCCGCCGAAGACGCCGGAGCCGCGCACCCACACCTCGCCGTCGTCGGCGATGGCCACCGAGGCCCCCGGGACGGGGCGGCCGACCGTGCCGAGCTTCTGCCGGCCGGCCGGGTTGGCGGTGATCGCGGCGGAGGTCTCGGTGAGGCCGTAACCCTCGTACAGGCTGAGGCCGATGCCGGTGAAGAAGAGGGCGAGCTCCCGGTTGAGGGCCGAGCCGCCGCACATCACGCCGCGCACCCGGCCGCCGAGCACGGCCCGCAGTCGCGGGTAGACGGTCCGCTCGTACGCCAGGTGGCGCAGCCGCAGCCGGGGGCCCGGTCCGGGGCCGTGGCCCAGCGCGCGCTGCTCGCGGGCGGTGGCCCACTCGACGGCCACCTGCCGGGCCTGCTCGAAGAGTTCGCCCCGCCCGGCCTCCTCGGCCGCCCGCCGGGCCTGCTGGAACACCTTCTCGAAGACGTAGGGGACGAGGTGCAGGAAGGTCGGCCGGTACGCGGCGAGCGCGGGCAGCAGGGCCTCGGTGGAGACCTCGGGGATGTGCCCGATCCGGAAGCCGCCGCGGATCGCCGCGATCTGCACCATCCGGCCGTAGACGTGCGCCAGCGGGAGGAAGAGCAGGGTGGACGGCTGGCCGCCGCCGGTGTCCGCGAAGACCTCGGCCCAGCCGTCCAGCAGGGCGTCGGCCGCCGAGGCCAGGTTGGCGTGGGTGAGCATGCAGCCCTTGGGGCGGCCGGTCGTCCCGGAGGTGTAGACGATGGTGGCGACGTTCTCGGCCGCGACGCCGAGCCGCTGGCGGTGGACGAGCGAGTCGGGCACCCCGCGGCCGTCCTCGGTGATCGAGTCGACGCAGCCCCGGTCCAACTGCCAGATGCCGGTGAGGTCGGGGAGCGCGTCGCAGACCGCGCCGACCGTCATGGCGTGGTCCTCGTCCTCGACCAGGCAGGCCACCGCCTGGGTCTCGGCGAGGATCCAGCGGACCTGCTCGGGCGCCGCGGTCGGGTAGATCGGGACGGTGATCGCGCCGATCGACCAGAGCGCGTAGTCGAACAGCGTCCACTCGTAGCGGGTGCGGGACATCAGCGCGACCCGGTCGCCGTACCGGACGCCCCGGGTCAGCAGGCCCTTGGCGAGCGCCAGCACCTCGTCCCGGAAGGCGGCCGCGGTGACCTCGTGCCACTGCGGGTCGCCGTCCGTCCGGCGGGCCAGCTGGACCAGGCCGGACATGCGTTCGGCGGTGTCGTAGAGCGAGTCGGCCAGCCCGCCGGTGGCCGGTGGTCCGGTCGGTGCGGGGGAGCTGAACTCGCGCACATTGCCCCCGATCCCGTTGTGGCCCCTGCCTGCCGGGCCCGTACGGGCGTCCGGATCGGCGGCGCGCTGAACGGTCGGGCAGGTGGAGCGAAACTATCGGATTGCTCTGTCACTGCCCAGGGGTGTGACCGTGACGCGACGAGATCGGCACCGGCCCGTAGGGAAAGTGCCGTGGCGGGGGATGGTCGGGGGTGGGCGGCCGAGGGGTGAATCCGGGATGACCGGGATCATTCGGACATCATCGGGCCGGGGGTCGGGAGAGGGCGGGTTCGACCCTCGAACGAGTGGTCAGGGCGTAGTAGGCTCTCGCAGACCTGCGGCCGAGGCCTCGCCGACCGGCCTGGTCCGACCGCCGGAAACCAGGACGAAAGCCCTGGTTGACAGCCGTGAGCCACCCTGGTCCACAGCCCCGGACAACGACCCCGAACGACAGCCCCACCCGAAGGGCTCGCCCGAGGTCGCGCACCACCCCGCATCACCGCCGCCGTACCGTCACCGCCACCGCCAGCCCGCCTCTGCCGACCGCCCCTTCGAACCGCTCCCCGTCCGCGCCTGGCACTTCCCGACCGAGGACTCCATGCGTCTGCGCAGCAGCTCGATCCGCGCGAAGATCATCGCGCTGCTCCTGGTGCCCATCGTCGCGCTCACCGCCCTGTGGGTGTACGCGACGCTCGCCACCACCGGTGACGTCTGGAGCCAGTTGGCGGTCAGCAGTACGTACAAGGAGTTCGGCAAGCCGGTCGACCAGTACGCGTACGACCTGCAGAACGAGCGCCGCGCCGCCGTCCAGCGGCTGGCCGACCCGAGCTCGCGGGCTGCCCGGGACGCCTTCGAGCAGGCCCAGGCCGTCACCGACCGGGACCTCGTGACGCTGCGGCTGAAGAAGACCGACGACGGGGGCAAGCTCGACGCGGCGCAGCGCGGCCGTTACCTGCAGATCCTCGCGGCCGCCGACCAGCTGACCCCGCTCCGCAGCCAGATCAACCGCTCCTCGCTCAACTGGGAGTTCGCGCTCGGGCAGTACAGCGACCTCGTCAAGCCCACCTTCGGCTTCCGGTCCGCCTTCGTCGCCCGCCAGAGCGGCCAGCTGCCGCGCCAGGGGACGATCCTGATCGAGCTGGCCCGGGCCCGCGAGTACCTCTCCCAGGAGGACGCGGCGATGGAGGGCCTGAGCACCGCCTCCGGTCGGCCCACCGCCGAGCAGTACCAGGTCGCGATCGACGCCCTGCACAACCAGCAGGCGCTGTTCACCGTCTACATCGCCGAGCTCGACCCGGCCGACCAGAGCGACTACATCGCGCTGCGCGGCGGCGAGGCCTGGGCGGCGCTGTCCCGCGCCGAGGCCGACTTCGTGGGCGCGGGCGGGCCGGAGCGGGTGGTCCAGGCGATCAACGGCGACTCCTGGCGGGAGACCGCCGACCGCGCGCTGGGGGACCTCGCCGCCATCAACACCCGGCTGGCCGGGGCGATCGGCGACCGGGAGCGCTCGTACGCGATCGGGCTGCTCTGGCGCGGCGGCATCGCCGGTGCGATCGGCCTGGTCGCGGTGGTGCTGTCGGTGATGATCTCCTACCGAATAGGCCGGGGCCTGGCCCGCGAGCTGATCGGCCTGCGCAACGCGGCCAACGAGCTGGCCGGCACCCGGCTGCCCTCGGTGATGCTGCGGCTGCGCAAGGGCGAGGCGGTGGACGTCGCGACCGAGGCGCCGGAGCTGCAGTTCGGCTCGGCCGAGATCGGCCAGGTCGGGCGGGCGATCAACGCCGTCCAGCGGGCCGCCGTCGAGGCCGCCGTCGAACAGGCGGACCTGCGGCGCGGCGTCTCCGCGGTCTTCGTCAACCTGGCCCGCCGCAGCCAGGTGCTGCTGCACCGCCAGCTGACGCTGCTGGACACCATGGAGCGCCGCACCGAGGACCCGGCGGAGCTGGAGGACCTCTTCAAGGTCGACCACCTCACCACCCGCATGCGCCGCCACGCCGAGGGCCTGATCATCCTGGCGGGCGGCTCCCCGGGCCGGGCCTGGCGCAAGCCGGTGCGGATGGTGGACGTCGTCCGTGCCGCCGTCGGCGAGGTCGAGGACTACGCGCGGGTGATCGTCCGGCCGTTCCCCGGCACCGGGCTGCTCGGCAGCGCGGTCGCGGACGTCACCCACCTGATCGCCGAGCTGGTCGAGAACGCCGCGGTGTACTCCCCGCCGAGCACCCAGGTGACCGTCCAGGGCGAGGTGGTGGCCCACGGCTTCGCGCTGGAGATCGACGACCGGGGGCTCGGGCTGAGCGAACTCGCGCTCGCCGAGATCAACGAGCGCCTCGCGGTGGAGCAGGAGTTCGACCTCGCGGACACCGACCGCCTGGGCCTCTTCGTGGTCAGCCGGCTGGCCCGCCGGCACGGCATCCGGGTCCACCTGCGGCCGTCGCCGTACGGCGGGACGACCGCGGTGGTGCTGATCCCGCGCGAGCTGCTGGCGGAGGCGTCGGACGGGCCGCCGGCCGGGGCGGCTCCCGGCCGGCGTGCGGTGCCGGCCGGGCAGGGCGAGCGCGACCTGGTCGTGGTGCCGCCGCCGGGCGGCGCGGGTACGGCGGGCGGTGCGAGCGGCGCGGCCGACGGCGGGCCGGGGCCGGAGGCCCGCCGGGCCGCCGGGACCGCGTCCGACCAGGGAGGACGCCACCGGGGGAGCGGCGGCCCGCGGCCGTCGGCACCCGAAACCACCCGTACCCCGGGCGGTCTGCCGCGGCGGGCGCGGAACAGGACCGGGCCGACGCTGGTCACGGCCTCGCCGGACGAGGCGGTCCGGGGCCCGGGCCGTCACCGCCGGGAGGGCCTGGCCGCGCCGGAGGGCGCCGAGGCCGGACCGCAGGACGCCCGTGCCGCCGGCGGGCCGGACCGCACGCCGGCCGGGCAGCAGCCGCCGGCCGCCTTCCCCTCCGCCAGGCTGTCCTCGGTCGGTCGGCCCCCGGTCGGGCGGCCGGAAGCCGGGCTGCCCGAGGCCGGGCGATCCATGGCAGCGCAGCCCCCGGCAGAGCAGCCCTCCGCCGGGCAGGCGGCCGACGGTCCTCGCGCCGGCGGGCCCGGTCCACTGCCGCGCCGCGTCCGGCAGGCCAGCCTCGCGCCCCAGCTCCGGGAGCGCGCCGTCCAGGAGCCCGAGCGGTCGGCCGCCGAGACCGCCCGCGAGCGCTCGCCGGAGGAGGCGCGGGCGACGTTCGCCTCCTTCCAGCGCGGCTTCACCCGGGGCCGCGGTTCGGCCGCCCCCGTCCCGCCCGCCCGGCCGGCCGCCGTGCCCGCGTGGCAGCCGCCGGACCCGAACCGGCGCGCGATCGCACCGGCCCCGGCCCCGGCGGCCCTGCCCGCCCCGCCGCCCGGCGACCGGGCCCCGCTCGCCCGCTGGGTACCGGGCGCGTCGCCCGCCCCGGGCCCCGCACAGACAGCACCCTCGACACCCGCGGTACCGGCACCACCTGCAGCATCCGCAGTGAAGGCACCACCCGCAGTGAAGGCACCACCCGCACCACCCGCTCCAGCGGAAGGAAGAGATTCATGACCACTTCGACGCAGTCGTCCGGGGACCTCAACTGGCTTCTCGACGATCTCGTGGGGCGCGTCGCGGCCCTGCGGCACGCGGTGATCCTGTCCAGTGACGGGCTGGCCACCGGGGCCTCCCGCGACCTCGACCGCGAGGACGCCGAGCACCTGGCCGCCGTCGCGGCCGGCTTCCACAGCCTGGCCAAGGGCGCCGGCGGGCACTTCAAGGTCGGCGGTGTCCGCCAGACCATGGTCGAGCTGGACGAGGCCTTCCTCTTCATCACCGCGGCCGGCGACGGCAGTTGCCTGGCGGTGCTGAGCGAGGCCGAGGCCGACATCGGCCAGATCGCCTACGAGATGGCCCTGCTGGTCAAGCGGGTCGGCGAGCACATGGCCGCCGAGCCGCGCACCGAAGCCGCCCCGCCGGGGAGATGAGCGGCCCGATGGCGGAGGAGGAGCCCGAGCTGGAACAGGACGCCCCGGCCGGGGACGAGTCCGGGGTCGACCTGTTCCAGCCGCGCACCCCGGTCGACGACCGGTGGTTCGACGACGAGGCCGGTCCGGTGGTGCGGCTGTACTCGATGACCCGGGGCCGTACCCGCCCGGTCGAGGATGGCCTGTTCGACCTGATCTCGCTGATCACCGTCGCCGAACCCGGGCCCCGGGCCGGGGCGGTGCCCGCGCTGGTGCTCGACCCGGAGCACCAGACCATCCTGACCTGGTGCCGCCGCGAGCCGCTGTCCGTCGCCGAGCTCGGCTCCTACACCGACCTGCCGGTCAGTGTGGTCCGTGTGCTGCTCGGCGACCTCTACGACGCCGAGCTGATCAGCGTCACCCGACCCGTTCCGCTCGCCGAGCTGCCGGACGAGCGCCTGCTGCGAGACGTGATCAATGGACTCCGTGCGCTCTGACCACCACGAGAACGCCGCCGCCGGTGCCACGGCCAACGACCCGCCCTGGCGGGGCGGTCCGGCGGTCGCGGTGAAGATCCTGGTCGCGGGCGGCTTCGGCGCGGGCAAGACCACGCTGGTCGGCTCGGTGAGTGAGATCCGCCCGCTGCGCACCGAGGAGGAGCTGAGCGAACTCGGCCGCCCGGTGGACGACACCGCGGGGGTGGAGGCCAAGCGGACCACCACCGTGGCGATGGACTTCGGCCGGATCGACCTGCGCGCCGGGCTGGCGCTCTACCTGTTCGGCACCCCGGGGCAGGACCGGTTCTGGTTCGTCTGGGACGAGCTGGCGCGCGGTGCGCTCGGTGCGGTGGTGCTCGCCGACACCCGCCGACTGGCGGACTGCTTCCCCTCGGTGGACTTCTTCGAGCAGCGCGGCATCCCCTTCGTGGTGGCCGTCAACTGCTTCGACGGCACCGAGCTGTTCGCCGCCGAGGAGGTCCGGGACGCGCTCGACCTGGACCCGGGGATCCCGGTGCTGCTCTGCGACGCCCGCCGGCGCGAGGACGGCAAGGACGTGCTGGTCGCCCTGGTCGAGCACGTCGGCGCACAGCGAAGGGGCGGCGCGGGCCGGTCCTGACCGGTGCTCTGCCGATCAGGCCCGGCGCAGAAGCCGGGGAGCCCGGGTGGTCGCAGGCGGCCGCCAGGAGCCGTCGTCTCATTCGGGCGTCCGTATGCCGGACGTCCGCCGGTCGGAAGGTTGCCTAGACCGGGTCCGGCGTGGAAGGCTCTGGACGAAGGCCGCCCGGCCCTGCGGTTCGGGATGCCTCGGAGCACACCGGAACGCCGCGGGAAGCCCGGCGGCGCACCACGACGCACCGCTCACGCGACCGCGTCCAGGACCATGGGGAGGGCAGTACCGTGACCGTCGACCACCGCCGCGCCGCGGCCGCGCCGGCCCCGGTCACGCCGGCCCTGACGATCCGCCGGTACATCGACCACGCGCTGATCTGCAGCGCCTGCTGTCGGTGACGGACCGGCCGACCTCCCGGTAGCCCGACGGACTTCGCGGCCCACCCGGTCGTGGAGCATGTCTCTGACGCTTCGTCAATCCGTAGGCCCAGCCGCACCGGACGCCGGTGTCCGGCCGTGCCGCCGTTTCCCATGCCCGCTCTCGCGGAGACCATCAGTGAACCTCGCCCGCCCCATCACCACCCCTGCTGCTGCCATGCCTGCCGGCGTGCCGGGAGCGTCGCACCGCGTGCGGTGCAACGGTCCGTTCACATGGTTGAATGGGCGCATGAGCAACGTCGTGGACAGCAGCCGAGGTCACCTCGACCTTGAGCCGTTCTGGCCGTCCCGGCAGCCGCACCTGTTCGACCAGACGTGTCCGGGCTCGCCCAGCGCGTCCCGGCCCGCCGTCCGCTGACCTCGGTTCAGCCCCCGGCAGTACACCCGGTCGACGCGCAGACGACTCCACCCCGTCCGTCACGCGCGAAATGAGCGGCACCATGTCTTCCTCCTCCACGGCCACCCTTCCCCTTCCCGCCGCGACCCCGCACCTGCGCGCGGTCCGCTCCGTCCCGTCGAGCGCCGAACGATGGCACGGCGCCACGATCCCGCCGCACCCCGCCGCCCCCCAGCACCAGTCGGGGCCGCACCACCAGGTCGGCCAGGCGCCGTCGCACTTCGTGGCGCCCGCCCCGGTCGCGGCCCCGGCGCCGCAGGGCGGCCAGGTCGCGCAGGCCCTGCTCGCCGCGCTGCCGGAGGGGGCCACCGTCGTCGCCGCGCTCCCGCAGGGGGCGCTGCCGCAGTCCCTGCTCGCCCAGTACGGCGCGCAGTTCGGCGCCTCGGCCGGCCATCCGATGGTCGGCTACCTGGTGCTGGTGCCCGCCGAGGGCGGCGCGCCGCTCGGCGGCGCCGCCGCGGTCGGCCCCGGCCAGCACGTTCAGGGCGCCCCGCTCCTCGCCGCGCAGGCGCCGGACCCGACCCAGCCCCGCGCTCAGGTCCAGCCGCAGGCCGCCCGCCCGGTCCGGCCCGCCGGTCACGGCATCTCGGTCGACACCGAGCGGCGCAACGCCTACGTCGACGGGCGGTTGCTCGACCTCACCTACCTGGAGTTCGAGCTGCTGGCGCACCTGACCGAGCACCCGCAGCGGGTGCACACCCGTGACCACCTGGTCTCCGCCGTCTGGGGCTACGGCCACGTGGGCGACGGCCGCACGGTGGACGTGCACGTGGCGCGCCTGCGCCGCAAGCTCGGCGCGGCCTACCGCGACAGCATCGTCACGGTCCGCCGGGTCGGCTACAAGTACACCCCGGTGGCGTGACCCGCTGCTGAATCCCGTCGTCACGGGCCGGGCGTTCCTTCGAACGCCCGGCCCGTGACGCATGAATGACGGTCGGTCAGGCCCGTTGGTCGGGCGGCAGCAGCAGGACGGCCAGTGCGGCGGCGCAGGTCCGCGCGTGCCCCAGGAACCAGTCCAGCCGGTCGTCGGTCAGGTGCGCCGGAGTCGAGCGGACGGCCAGCGCGAACCGGGCCTGCCCGGCGCCGTCCAGTACCGGGACGGCCACGGTGCGGACCCCGGCCGCCGACTCGCCGTCGTTGAGCGCGTAGCCGGCGGCCCGCACCTTCGCCAACTCCTCGTCGAGCCGGGCGGGTTCGGTGATGGTCCGGTCGGTGAACGGCAGCAGCGGGCCGATCGTCGAAGGCTGCGGCTCGCCGGGGCGCGGCCAGCCCAGCAGGACCTTGCCCAGCGCCGTCGAGTGCAGCGGGCGCCGCAGTCCGAGCCCGGTGTCCGGGCGCACGGAGGCGCCGACCAGGATGACCGCGTGCGGGCCGCTGCGGATCGCGAGGTCCGCGGTGGCCCCGGTGCGCTTGGCGAGCAGGTCCAGTTCGGGTGCGGCCAGGTGCAGCCCCCGCTGGTGGAAGCTGAGTTGGCCGAGTTCGGCGACGGCCGGGCCGAGCCGGTACCGGGCGGTCTGCTCGTCCTGCTCCAGGAAGCCGGCGCTGACCAGGGTGCGGGCCAGTCGGTGCGCGGTGGAGACCGAGAGGTCCATCCGGCGGGCCAGGTCCGAGGCGCTCAGGTCGGGGCCGTTGTCGTGGAAGCAGTGCAGGAGCCCGAGGGCCCGCTGGACGGCCTGTGCACCGGTCGGCGGGCTCTGGACGGCGGTGGCGGCCTCGGCCATGGCACCTCGCGTTCGGTCCGGCGCCCCGGCGGGTCCACCGGGGTCGGTTCCAGACTATGGCAGCCGCTGCTGCGGAATTGTGTCGGTGGCATTGCAATGGGATGGCGTTGATGAACAACTGATCCCACGATGTGGCAAAAGCTTGCTTCGCGCTCCCTCGCCGTGGAACGCTCGGCACATCGCCCCGGACGGCCCCGTCCGGAGCCCGAGTTGTCGCCCGGACCACCCAACCGGCAGGAAGGAGCAGCGCCGTGACGACCCACCGGTGCTCCGCCCCCTGCACCTGTTGTCGCTGACCCGCCGTAGCCCCCGAGCCGGTCGAAACGCCGCACCGCGCCCCGGGCCCTCCCAGGTCGGTGCCCTCCCGCACCGCCATGGGCCCGTCGCCCGGCCGCGTCACGGCCGGACCGCCCGCCCGCTCCCCACTCGGTTCCCCGGTCGGCCCCCGTGCAGCCCGCTGCTCAGCCCTCCGCTCAACCCTCTCCCTCCGACCGACCACGCCCGGTGCCGCGCCCCGCCGCTGCCCGTATCCGCCCAGCCAGAGGACCCGCCACCGTGCCCAGCCACGCCCGCTCCACCGCCGATGCCGCCCCCTCCGACGCCGCACCCGCCGCGGCGGCCGGTGTCGCAGCCGACGCCCCGGACACGCTCTGGTTCACCCGCTGCCCCGTCCCCACCGCCACCGGCATCGCCGCCGACCAGGGCCGCTTGGCCCGGGAGTTCGCCGCCGACGGCATCACCGTCCGCTCGCTCCAGGACGCCCCGCCGGAGGTGGCCGCCGACCACCACTACACCCACGCCCTCACCGGCCTGTTCCGCGAAGGCGGCAACGTGCCCGCGCTCTGGGCCCGTTCGCGCGGCGAGCGGACCCGGCTGATCGGTCTCACCTGGATCGAGGAGCGTCAGGTCGTCCTGGTCCGGGCCGGCAGCGGGATCGGCTCGCCCGGGCAGCTGCGCGGGCTGCGACTGGCCGTCCCACGCCATGGGATCGGCATCGACTTCTGGCGGGCGATGGCCCTGGCCGGCCTGCACGGCGCCCTCGCCACGGCCGGACTCACCCTGGACGAAGCCGAGTTGGTCGACGTCCCGGCCGCCCCGGGCGGTGGGCAGTGGGCCGCCGAACTGGCCGCGCTGCGCGACGGCGTGGTGGACGCGGTGTACGTCAAGGGTGCGCTGGCCGTCGAGGCGGCCCGTCGGATCGGCGCCGAGGTCGCGATCGAGCTGGACGCCGTGCCGGACCGCCGCAGCCGGGTCAACAACGGCACACCGCGCCCGGTCACCGTCCACCAGCGGCTGCTGGACGAGCGTCCCGACCTGGTCGCCCGCTTCCTGGCCGTCCTCCTGGAGGCCGCCGACTGGGCCGCCGGGAACCCCGCCGAGGTGGCCCGGATCCTGCGGGCCGAGACCGGCGCCGGCGCCGAGGGCGTCGCCGGGGCCTACGCGGCGGGCGGTCACCGCACCCTGCACCTCGACCTCTCGCAGGAGCGCCTCGGCCTGTTGGAGCAGCAGGAGCGCTTCCTGCGCCGCCAGGGCTTCCTCGCCGCCCCCGTCGACGTCGCCGCCTGGGCGGACCCCGAGCCGCTGCGCGCCGCCCGCGCCCTGCTCGCCGCCCGCCGCGCCGCGGCCGGGCCGGCCTGAGGCCGCTCACCCCACGCCGCCGCCCCACCCGCCGCGCCGCCCTGTCCGCGTCGCTGTCCTGCCCCCGCCGCCCCCGCCGCTGTCCTGCCCTCTGCCGCGCCCGCCGGCCTGCCGATCCCCCTGGAGCTGACCGTGAAGACCCGCCGCCTCGCCCTCGCCGCCACCGCGTTGCTCACCACCACCGCCCTGGCCGCCTGCGGTTCGTCCGCCGGTGGCGCCAAGGCCTCCGCCGACGGGGGAGGCAGGGCCGAGGTGGTGCTGCGTCTGCCGGACCCGGGCAACAGCGGCTTCCTCGCCCTGGGCAAGAAGGACGGCTCGCTCGACCGGGCCCTCGCCGCCGTCCACGCCAAGGTCGCCTGGACGGGGAGCGCCGGCCCGTTCGCCCCCGCCGCCCAGGCGCTCTCCGCCGACCAGCTCGACGTCGCGCTGGGGTCGATCACCTCGGCCGTCGCCGCCCTGGCGCAGAAGCCAGGCTTCAAGCTGTTCGCCCAGACGGCGCCGGACGGCGTGGGCGAGGGCATCCTGGTGAAGAACGACTCGCCCATCAAGTCCGTCCAGGACCTGGCCGGCCGGAAGGTCGCGGTGAGCCAGGGCGGCACCAGCGAGTACCTGTTGCTCAAGGCCCTGGAGAAGAGCGGCGTGCCGGCCGATCGGGTCGAACGCGTCTACCTGCGCGCCGACCAGACCTCGGGCGTCTTCAACTCCGGCCAGGTGGACGCCTGGGCGACCTGGAACACCTTCTCCACCCCGTCGATCGCCAACTCCGGCGCGCACTTCCTGGTCAACGGCAAGGAGGTCGGCTCCGACAACTACGCGGTCTGGGCGGTGCGCAACGGCTTCGCCGACAAGCACCCGGAGGTGGTCAAGGCCTTCTACGCCTACCTGCACGACGGCGGCCTGAAGGAGAAGGCGGACCCGGCGGGCTACCTCAACGTGTTCACCGACTCCGGGCCGACCGCCGTCACCCCCGCCGAGAAGGAGATCGCGGTCGCCGTCACCCGGCAGAGCGCCACCGCCGACGTCATCACCGAGGCCGACACCGCCCGTTTCGCCACGGTGGCGGCGTTCTTCGCCGACCAGAAGGTCACCAAGCAGCTGGTCGACGTCAAGCCGTACCTGATCGACATCGCCACCCTCGCGGACGGTGCCAAGTGAGCACCGTGACCGATGCGCCCGCCGTCACCCGGGAGGCCACCGGGGACGCCACCGTAGGCGCCACCGGGGCCGCCGCCACCGACGACGGCACCGTCGCGGCCCTCGAAGCCGGTCTGGTCGCCCCGCGCACCCGGCTGCCCGCGCCCCGGCCCCGCGCCGTCGCGCTGATCCTGCGCACCATCGGCCCGCTCGCCCTGCTCGGCGGCTGGGCGCTGGCCTCCGCCACCGGGGCGCTCACCCAGGACGTGCTCGCCTCGCCCGCCCAGGTCGCCGACGCGGTCGGCGAGCTCTGGGGCAACGGCCAGCTCACCGACGCGCTCACCGTCTCGCTCACCCGGGCCGGCCTCGGCCTGGTCTTCGGGGCCGGCGCCGGGCTGGTGCTCGGCGTCGTCACCGGGTTCTTCCGGCTGGGCGAGGAGCTGCTGGACTCCGCGGTGCAGGTCCTGCGCACGGTGCCGTTCCTCGCCCTGGTCCCGCTCTTCATGGTCTGGTTCGGCATCACCGAGACGGCGAAGATCGCCCTGATCGGGGTCGCGACCAGCTTCCCGATGTACGTCTCCACCTCCGGGGGCGTGCGCAACACCGACCGCAAGCTGATCGAGGCGATGCGCAGCTTCGGTCTCGGACGCTGGGCGATCGTCCGCACCGTGGTGTTGCCCGGTGCGCTGCCCTCGCTGCTCTCCGGGTTGCGGCTCTCGATGACGCTCAGTGTGATCGCGCTGATCGCCGCCGAGGAGATCAACTCCACCGAGGGCATCGGCTATCTGATGGCCCAGGCGCAGAACTTCTCGCGCACGGACGTCCTCGCCGTCTGCATCCTGATCTACGGGCTGCTCGGCCTCACCGCGGATGGTGTGGTCCGCCTCCTGGAGCGCTTCCTGATGCCCTGGCGCAAGGCCACCCAAGGAGCGGGCCGATGAGCACCCCGACCACCACCGCCACCACCGCGACCCCGACCACCGGCGCCGTCGTGGCCGGGGACGGCGCCCCCGCCGTCCACCTGCGCGGCCTGCGCCGGGTCTTCGGCACCCGGGCCGTCCTCGACGGGGTGGACCTGTCCATCGCCCGGGGCGAGTTCGTCGCCCTGCTCGGCGCCAGCGGAACCGGCAAGACCACCCTGCTGCGGATCCTCGGCGCCCTGGACAGGGCCGACGCCGGTACGGTGCTCGTTCCGCCGGTCCGCACGGTGGTCTTCCAGGAGCCCCGCCTGGTGCCGTCCAAGCGGGTGCTCGCCAACGTCACCGTCGGGCTGCCGCGCGGCGCCGCGACCCGGGAGACCGCCCTGCGGGCACTCGCCGAGGTCGGGCTGGAGAAGCACGCCGACGCCTGGCCGGCCACCCTCTCCGGCGGTGAGGCGCAGCGGGCGGCGCTCGCCCGGGCACTCGTCCGGGAGCCGCAACTCCTCCTCCTGGACGAGCCGTTCGCCGCCCTGGACGCCCTCACCCGGCTACGGATGCAGGACCTGGTCGGTGACCTCGTCCGCCGCCACCGCCCGGCCGTCCTGCTGGTCACCCATGACGTGGAGGAGGCCGTCCGGCTCGCCGACCGGGTCGCCGTCCTGCGGGACGGCAGGCTGGTCCGCGACGAGCGGGTCGCCGTCGAGCGCCCCCGGGACCCGGCCGACCCGGCCTTCGCCGAGCTGCGCCGCCGCCTGCTCGCCGACCTCGGCGTCCACTGACCCCGCGCTCCGCATTCCCCACCCCCCAAGTCCCCGCCAGTACACCGGAGATCACCATGGCCATCACCCTCGGCGTCCACGCCAGCAACCCCTCGCTCTACTACCTCTCCCGGCTGGACCACCTGGCCGAGGAGCTGGCCCCGCTCGGTGAGACCGGCGTCTTCCACCACTACGCCGACGGCACCCGTACGGGCGCCCTGCTGGCCGACGGCACCATCGACTTCGGCGGCACCGGCTCCACCCCGCCGGTCACCGCCCAGGCCGCCGGCCACGACCTGGTGTACGCGGCGGTCTCCGCTCCCCGCCCCGACCACGGTGCGCTGCTGGTGCTCGCCGACGGCCCGGTGGCCTCCGTCGCCGACCTGAGGGGCGGCACCGTCGTGCTGGCCGTCGGCTCCTGGCAGACCCACCTGCTGGCCAAGGCGCTGCACGCCGAGGGCCTCTCCTACGCGACCGACATCACCCCGGTCCGCCCGGCCGCCGACGAGGACCAGGCGCAGCGGCTGCGCGACGGCGAGATCCTCGGCTGGATCGCCCAGGGCGCCGAACTAGCCGCCGCCCGCCGGAGCGGGCGGTTCCGCGAGCTGATCCGCACCGGTGACGTCATCACCGACCGCTCGGTGTTCTTCACCCGCCGGGACTTCGCCACCGAGCGCCCCGAGGTGGTGGCGGCGATCGCGGCCGCGCTGCGCCGGGCCGATGCCTGGGTGGCCGCCCACCCGGCCGAGGCGGCCGCGATCGCCGCCGCCGACCTGGGCGGGGCGGTGGAGGACTGGGAGCAGGCGCTGACCGCCCTGCCGTGGCGGCTGGAGCCCGCCACCGCTGAGTTCGTCGCCGAGCAGCAGGAGGCCGCGGACATCTTCCACGGCGTCGGCTTCATCGACCGCGCGCTGACCGTCGCCGACGCCCATCTGCCCGCGCTGGAGGCCCCGGTGGCCGCCGCACTCGCCAAGGCGGTCTGACCCGATGGCCTCCGAAGTCCTCTGGTACATCATCCCGCGCGAGGGCCACTACCCCTGGGAACCGGCCGGCCGACGCCCGGTCGACCTGCGCTACCTCCAGCAACTCGCGGGCAGCGTCGAGCGCCTGGGCTACACCGGTGCGCTGCTGGCGACCGACCTCTACGACGTCTGGGACCTCGGCAACGCGCTGGCCGCCGCCACCACCCCCGCGTTCAAGCCGCTGCTGGCCGTCCACCCCGGGCTCATCTCGCCCACCCTGCTGGCGAAGATGGCGCTCAGCTTCGACCACCTGCACGGCGGCCGGCTCCGGTTCAACGTCGTGAACGGCTCCACCGCGCAGCTGCGCGAGTACGGCCTGGACGTCGAGCACGACGACCGGTACCGGCTGAGTGCCGAATACTGGTCGATCGTCCGGCGCCTCACCTCCGGTGAGGTCTTCGACCACAAAGGCGAGTTCTACGACCTGAAGAACGCCGGCGCGAGCCTGCGCGAACTCGCTCCCGTCCAGCCGGGCGGCATCCCGCTCTGGTTCGGCGGCAGTTCGGCGGCCGGTATCGAGATGGCCGCCGAGCACGTGGACGTCTACCTGACCTGGGGCGAACCGCCCCAGCAGCTCCGGGAGAAGCTGGACCTGGTCCGCGAGCGCGCCGCCGCGTACGGGCGCACCCTGCGGATCGGCCTGCGGCTGCACCTGATCGTCCGCGACACCGAGGACGAGGCCTGGGCCGCCGCCGACCGGCTGCTCGACGTCACCAGCGAGGCCACCTACGCCCGGCAGCTCGGCGGGGCGACCGGTGAGGACGGTGTCGGCTGGCAGCGCCAGTTCCGCCAGCACGGGGGCCGAGTGCCCGCGCGGGCGAGGGAGTTGGAGAGCCACCCGAACCTGTGGCCCGGGATGAGCCTGTTCCGCCCCGGCCCCGGTACGGCGGTGGTCGGTTCGACCGCCCAGGTGGTCGAGCGTCTCCAGGAGTTCGAATCGCTCGGTGTGGACACCTTCATCCTCTCCGGCAACCCGCTGCTCGAAGAGGCGCACCGGGTCGCCGAGACGGTGCTACCCGCGCTCGGCGTGGGCCGCCGTTAGCGGAGGGGCGAAGGTGCCCGGCAGCACGGGGAACGGCACCGGCGAGGTCAGTGCCAGCTGTCGGGCGAAGCGCGCGAGAGTGCGCAGGAGGAGCGTCCGCACGGGGACTCCAGGGTCTCGAAGGACGTGTGCGGACGGTACAACGCCCGAAGTCCCGGCAGGTCACGCGGTGTCGCCCGAGGAAGCTCGGGGCGGCACTGTACGGACTGCCGGGACTTCGGACCGGCCGGATCAGGCGGCCAGGACGGCTCAGCGGCTGAGCGCGTCGATCTCCGCGAGGTCCTCGGCGGTCAGCGGGCCGCCGTTCAGCGCGTCGATGTTCTGGTCGAGCTGGGCGACGCTGCTCGCGCCGATGATCACCGATGCCACCCGGTCGTCGCGGAGCACCCAGGACAGCGCCAGCTGGGCGAGGGTCTGCCCGCGCCGCTCGGCGACCTTGTTCAGCGAGCGCAGCTGCTCCAGCTTCGGGCCGGTCAGCGCCTCCTTGTTCAGGAACCGCCCGACCGACATCCGCGACCCGGCGGGCACCTCACCAGAGAGGTAGCGGTCCGTCAGCAGCCCCTGGGCGAGCGGGGAGTAGGCGATCAGGCTGGTCCGGGTGTCGCCGACCGCGTCCAGCACCCCCTCCTCCACGGAGCGGTCGAGGATCGAGTAGGCGGACTGGTTCAGCAGGACCGGGGTGCCCAGCTCGCGCAGGATCGCGACGGCCTCCCGGTGCTGCTCGGCCGGGTAGTTGGAGATCCCCGCGTACAGGGCCTTCCCCGAGCGGACGGCCGAGTCCAGCGCGCCCATCGTCTCTTCGAGCGGGGTGTCCGGGTCGTGGCGGTGCGAGTAGAAGACGTCCACGTAGTCCAGGCCCATCCGGCCCAGCGACTGGTCCAGGCTGGCCAGCAGGTACTTGCGGCTGCCGCCGTCGCCGTACGGGCCGGGCCACATGTCCCAGCCCGCCTTGCTGGCGATGAACATCTCGTCCCGGTACGGGCGGAAGTCCTGCGCGAAGAGGTAGCCGAAGTTGCGCTCGGCGCTGCCGTACGGCGGGCCGTAGTTGTTCGCCAGGTCGAAGTGGGTGACGCCCCGGTCGAAGGCGCGGCGCAGCACCGCCCGCTGCACCTCCAGCGGCTGGGCGTCACCGAAGTTGTGCCACAGGCCGAGCGAGACGGCGGGCAGCTGGACGCCACTGCGGCCGGCCCGGCGGTAGGTCATCGAGGCATAGCGGTCATCCGCGGCGAGGTACGTCATGCCGGACATCCTGCCAGGACCGTCGCCCCGATCAAGCTCTTGCCCCGCCCCTGACCGGTGCATATGCTCGCGGTGGATCGTGTGTGTGCGAGGCGAAGGGGAGCCGGTATGACCATCTGCGCAGCTCTCCCGCGCTGTTGTCGCCCCGTCCGCGGCTCGCGCTGACGCCGCCGCCGCCCAAGCTCCTCTCCCGCCCCGCCGCCGCTCCCCTGTGAGCGCGATCGGCCCCTGGGCGCGGGGCCGCCGGGGCCCGGGTGCGCCGCGCCGCCGTTCCCCCCGGGATCCCCGTTCCCCCGGGATCCCCGTTCCCCCGGGATCCCCGTTCCTCCCGGATCCCCGTTTCCCTCCGGATCCCCGGACCTCCCCGGTGGATCCCCGTCGAGCGCCGGCGCACCCCGCCGAGCGACCATCGAACGCCCCACAAGGAGACCGCCATGCGGTTCACCGTCTCGTCCCTCGTCTCCAACGGACCCGACCCCGTCACCGGAGTGCGGCGCACGACCTACGAGAAGCTGCACAACGTCATCGACCAGGCCGTCACCGCCGAACGGCTCGGCTACGACGGCTACGGCGTGGGGGAGCGGCACGGCGAACCGTTCCTCTCCCCGGCGCCCCCCGTGCTGCTCAGCGCCATCGCCGCCCGCACCTCCACGATCCGGCTCTTCACCACCGTCACGGTGCTCAGCATCCTGGACCCGGTCAGGGTCGCGGAGGACTACGCGGTGCTCGACCAACTCTCCGGCGGCCGACTCGAACTGATCATCGGCAAGGGCAACGACCCGCGCCACTTCGACCTGTTCGGGCTGCCGGAGGACCGCCAGTGGGACGCACTGGCCGAGAACTACGGACTGCTGCACCGGCTCTGGCGGGAGGAGAAGGTCAGCTGGGAGGGGAGCACCCGCCCGCCGCTCAGGGAGGTCACCACCTCGCCGCGTCCGTACCAGGACCCGATCCCGGTCTGGCACGGCAGCGCGACCAGCGAACAGTCCACCGACCTCGCCGCCCGCTTCGGCGACCCGCTGTTCTCCGCCAACTCCTTCCATCCGCTGGCCAAGTACAAGGCGCTGGTCGACCACTACCGCGAGCGCTGGGAGCACTACGGCCGCGACCCCAAGGACGCCCGGGTCGGGACGAGCTTCGGCGGCCTGTTCGTCGCCAGGCGCTCGCAGGACGCGATCGAGGGCTTCCGCCCGTACTGGGACGCCCTGCTCGGCTCGGCGGCCGGCAGGCACAACAACTCGCCGTTCGAGTCGCTGGAGGACGCGCTGGAGCGCGGCTCGGCGCTGGTCGGCAGCCCGCAGCAGGTGATCGAGAAGATCCACCGCTATCACGAGGCGTTCGGCAACGAGGTGGTGGGCATCGGCGTGGACGCCCTCACCGAGGAGGTCCAGCACGAGCAGCTGGAGCTGTTCGCCGCCGAGGTCGCCCCGGTGATCCGCCGCGAGCTGCCCTGACCGGCGGCCCCGCGCTCACCGCCGTCACCCGGTGAGGCTCCCGCTTCCCGAGGCTCCGGCAGCCGCCATCGCGGCTCTGTACCTACTGGTATGTACATCAGACGTACCAGTAGGTACAGTCGCCGCATGGCAACGGCAACCCAGGACCGTCTCGTCCAGAGCGTCCAGGAAATCCTCTGGGAGAGCGGCTGCGTCGGCGCCGGCCCCGAGGCGATCCAGCGGCGCGTCGGCGTCGGCCAGGGCGGCTACCCGCTCGCCCGCGCCGCCGGTACGGCCGAGCCGTTCGACCGGGCCGTCCCGGGCGCCCGCGGGCTGCTCGCCGCGTACCGCACCGGCCGAGACCGCCTACCGGCCGAGGTGAGCCGCCCCGCCCTGTCCGAAGCCCCACCAGGAGCCCGACGTGCACGCCATGCAGTACGAGATCACCCTCCCCGCCGACTACGACATGGGGATCATCCACCGGCGGGTCGCCGAGAAGGGCCACCTGCTCGACGCCTACCCCGGCCTCGGCCTCAAGGCGTACCTGGTGCGCGAGCGCGGCCGCGACGACTCGCCCGTCAACCAGTACGCCCCGCTCTACCTCTGGCGGACCGCCGAGGGCATGAACAGCTTCCTCTGGGGCCCGGGCTTCCGGGGCCTGAGCGCCGACTTCGGCCGTCCGGCCGTCCGACACTGGCTCGGCGCCGGTCTGCGCCACGGAGGTCCGCGCCGGGACGGACCGCCGCGCGGCGGTCTGCTGCGCGGCGACGCGGACGGGTCCGCCGGCTTCGCCAGCCGCCACCTCGAACCCCTCCCGGACGGCGCCGACCCGGCCGAGGCCGTCGAGGCCGCCCTCGCGTCCCTGCCCGACCACCCGGCGCTGCACACGGCGGCCGTCGCCGTCGACCCCGACCGCTGGGAACTGCTGCGCATCGCGCTCTGGAGCGGCCCGGTCCCGGAGGACGCCCCGGGCACCCGCTACCGGGTGCTGCACCTGTCGACCCCCGAACTCGACCGGCTGCCCGCCGGCCGCCACTGGTGAAAGGACCACATCCCGTGAACACCGCCGACCTCGTCCCCGCCCCGCTCGACCGCGCCGCCGGCTACGCGCTCCTGGACGAACTCGCCGGGCCGCAGACCCAGGCCGCCACCCTGACCGGCCTGGACGCGCTGGCGCCCGGCTTCGCCGACTGGATCGTCACCAGCCTCTTCGGCGGCACCTACCAGCGGCCCGGGCTGGCGCTGCGCGACCGCCAGGTGGCCAACCTGGCCGCGCTCACCGCCCTCGGCGGGGTGGAGCCGCAGCTCGCCGACCACGTCCGCAACAGCCTGCGGGTCGGGCTGAGCAGAGAGGAGATCACCGAGGTGCTGGTCCACCTCGCGCCCTACGTCGGCGTGCCCAAGGCCCTGGCCGCCCTGCGGGTGGCGAAGACCGCCTTCGCCGAGGCGGAGACCGGGGGCCGGGCCGCGTGAGCGCTTCTGTCGACAGTGCCGCCGAGGTTGCCGCCGGCGCCGGGGGCGGTGCCGTCCGCACCGTTCTGGGTGACCTCGACCCGGCCGAGTTCGGCGTCTGTGACGCCCACGACCACCTGTTCCTGCGCAGCCCCCGGCTGCCCGGCGAGGAACTGGACGACCCGGCGGCCGCCGAGCGGGTGCTGCGCGACTTCGCGGCGGCCGGCGGCCGGGCGATGGTCCAGTGGACCCCGCACGGCATGGGCCGCGGCGCCTTCGCGCTCCCCGGTCTCGCCCGCGCGACCGGCGTCCACCTGGTCGCGGCCACCGGCCTGCACCAGGACGTCCACTACGACCCGCGGTGGCTGGCCGAGCGCTACGAAGGGCTCGCCGAGCTGTTCACCGCCGAGCTGACCACCGGTCTGCGCGCCGCGCCCGCGGGCGTCCGGGCCGGACTGATCAAGGTGGCGGGCGACTACCACGGCCTCGGCCCGCACACCCGCCGGGTGATGGCGGCGGCGGCCGAGGCGCACCACGCCACCGGCGCGCCGATCGCCGTCCACCACGAACTCGGGACCGCCGCCCCGGACGTCCTCGACCTGCTCTGCGGGCAGCACGGCGTGCCGGCCCACCGGGTGATCCTCGGCCACCTCAACCGGTTGCCCGACCTGCGGCTGCACCGGCACCTCGCCGGCTCCGGCGCCTACCTGGCCCTGGACGGTCCCTCCCGGGCCCATCACGCCACCGACCACCACCTGTTCGACACCGTCGCCGCGCTGGTCGAGGCCGGCCACGCCGACCGGCTGCTCCTCGGCGGTGACACCACCACCCGCACCGCCCGGCACAGCCCGGGGCCCACCCACCTGCTCACGGCCGTAGCTCCGCGCCTGGACCGCGAGTTCGGCCCGGACCTGGCCCGACGCCTCCTCGTCACCAACCCCGCCCAGGCTCTGGCCGTCCGCTGGGCGCTCCACTGAGCGCTCTGCGCCGCCGGGCCGCAGTGGCTGCCACCCACCGGGGTGGGGGCGGTCCGAGCCGATGACAGGTGCACCGGCTGTTCCGCGGGCTGCTCACCGACCCGCTGCGTCGCCTGCCCGGCGGGGCCGCTCGACCGGGCCTCGGGTGGGCTGCCCGGCGGGCCGGGCAAACCGATACCGGTCGCGGCGAGCGCGGCGGCCGGCTCGTGGGCGTTCGTCGAGGGCTCGTGCTGCCGGGCCGGTGGGGTCGGCGCGTTCGGCACAGCCGTCCGCAGCGTCGAGCCGTTCCCCGGGGTGGAGTGCGGTCCGAGTAGGCCGGTCAGGGCTGCGGAGAGTGCACTGGTCGTTCCGTCGGCCCTGTGCTGCGGGCCACGCGGCGCCGCGTTGGCGGGCGTCCGCCCGGCCGGGGCCGAGTGCTCGGAGGATCGGCCGGCCCGATGTGCCGAGCCGGTGGGCCGAGGAGGAGAAGGCAGAGAGCGGTTCGGCGGACCGGTACGGGCTGCGCCGTCCCCAGGCCGACCGCTGAGGACCGGGCGGTGCCGCGTTGGCGGGCGGCCGCCCGGCCGGGGCCCGGGTCAGCCGCCGAGTGCCCGGAGGATCGGCTGTCCCAGTGCGCCGAGCCAGCCCGCCAGGGCCGAGAGGGGCCCGAGCAGGCCGGTACCGGCGGCGACGAGTGCACCGGCCGAGCCGAGCAGGCGGGTGATCCTGGTGAGCCGGCCCGCGACCGCCTCGCGGTCCGGCTCCGGTCGCGCGACCTCCGTGTCCAGCGCGTCGAGCTCGGTCCGGACCTCGGGGGCGACCGCCGGTGGCAGCTGCGCCCGCTCGGCGGCGGAGCGGAGTTCGCCGACCAGCGCGCGGACGTCCTGCCCGGCCGCCGTGAAGTGGCCCGTCTGGCCGCCCCGGACCGTCTGGTCACCGGCGACGTTGTTGATCACGCCGCCCTGCTGGTTGCCGATGTTGAAGACCATGGCGTTCCTCCGGGGAGTCGGTCCTTGGACGCTGGGGAGTCTCAGCGGGGCGGTGGCGCCTGGAGCCGCTGCGCTTCCGCCGACTCGAAGCGCCGCCGACGGGAGGTGACCACGATGTGCAGGACGATTCCGACGAGGATCAGAACACTGCCGATCGCGGCCGCCCCGAAGCCGATGGCGCCCACCGGCATACCGCCGATCTCCGGGCCGAGGACATTGGGCACGGTCAGGTCGGGGCTGTCGGTGTTGGCCGCGTCGTTGGTCTCGGCGATGAAGCGGATGATCGCCCAGCCGTAGACCGCGCCGCCGACCACGAAGAGCAGTAAGCCCGCCACCACCAGGTGCCGAGCCCTGGTCCGGGTGGCCGCGATCTCGCGGAAGAAGCTCTCCCGCCGGGCCTGCGTGACGTAGTTGTACTGGTCGCCCGCGACGTTACTGAGGTTGCCCGCCTGCTGCTGCCCCACCTCGAACCGGCGCTCCGCCCCGTACGGCGGTGTCGCCGGGCGGTCGGGCGGCCCGGGCGGTGGCGGCCGTCGGCCCGGCGGGGGCGGCCGCGCCGACGGGTACTGCGGCGGCGGAGGGTACTGCTGTGGTGGGTACTGCTGCTGCGGCGCCGACGGCGGCACGAGCGGACCCCGCAGCCCGCGCGGCTGCTCCTGCGGTTGCCGGTACTCCTGACGTTCCTGGTACTCCTGGCGCTCCGACGGCTCCGGCTGGAGCGGCAGCGCGGCGGTCCGGGTGACATCGGCGGGCCGCTCCGCCGGGCTCTGCGCCGGGTCCCCCGTGCCGGGGCCGGGAAGGATGGCGGTGGCGGCCTCCCACGGGTCCTCGTAGTGCACCTCGAAGGGGCCGAAGTCCAGGACGTCCCCGGCGTGCAGCTCCTCCTGTCCGTGCACCGGGTGGCCGTTGAGCCGGGTGCCGTTGGTGGAGGCCAGGTCCTCGACGGTGGTGTGACCGGCCGACCGCTGCACCACGGCGTGGCGCCGGCTGACGCCGGGCTCGCCCACCCGGATCTGGCAGGTGGCGTCCCGGCCGACGAGCAGCGGCCGGTCGGTCAGTTCGAAGACCTCGCCCCGGAGCCGGCCGGGGGTGTCGACGACGAGACGGGGTAAGGCGTGTTCCCGCGACGGTGAACTCATGGCACGGCCTCCTGCCGGGCGGGCTGCTGAACCACCGGCGGCGGCGACACGGTGCGGCGTCCGTCCGCCGGCTCGGGTGCCCTCACCTCCAGTAAAGGCCACCTCGGCGCCCCGGGACAGCCCCCGGGGCCCACCGGGTCGGCCAGCCGCCCGGTCGGGGGTCACATGTGGGTGCCGCCGTCGATCCGGATCTCGGTGCCGGTGACGAAGGCGCCGTCGTCCGAGGCCAGCATGGCGATCACGCCGGCCACCGTCTCCGGCCCGGCGAAGCCCTGGCCGAGCGCGGGGGAGAGCTTGGCGAGCAGGCTGAAGTCGGCGTCGGCGGGCAGGCCCGGGTTGTTGGTCATGCCGCTGTCGATGCTGCCCGGGGCGACGCAGACCGCGCGCAGTCCCCGCTTGGCGTACTCCGAGGCGATCGCGTGGGTGAACGACTGGATGCCGCCCTTGGTCGCGGCGTAGGCGGCCATGTAGGGGTGCGCGAAGGTCGCGGAGGTGGAGCTGAAGTTCACCACCACGCCCCGCCCGTCGGCGAGCAGGGCCGGCAGCGCCTCGCGGGTCATCAGGAAGGTGCCGGTCAGGTTGACCGCGATCAGCGTGTTCCAGAACTCCAGGCTGGTCTCGTGGGTGTGCGAGGAGCGCAGGATCCCGGCCGCGTTGACCAGGACATCGAGCCCGCCGAGTCCGGCCACCGCCTCGGCCACGCCCGCGCGGACGGCGGCCTCGTCCGAGATGTCCACGACCGAGGTCGTCAGCCGGTCGGCGGTCCCGTCACCGGTCGCCCGGTCCAGGGTGGCCTTCAGGCCGTCCTCGTCGACGTCGACCGCCACGACCCGCCCGCCCTCGGCGAGGATCCGGTGCACGGTGGCCTGGCCGATGCCCGAGCCGCCGCCGGTGATCAGGACGTTCCGCCCGCTGAAGCGCTCCATGGTGGTTCTCCGTTCGTTCGTGGTCTCGCGACCTCGAACGACACGGTACGCCGAAGTGGCACATCGTGCCAATAAGTCGCGCCGGGCCAAAGTGGCATGATGTGCCACGCGGATTCGGTTGGACGGTCATACCGCTGACGACCGCCCGGCGCGGAACGCCGCCGAGGCACGCCGCGCCACCCGGGCGTGTCACGCCACTCCGGCACAACACGCCATCCCGGCACAACACGCCATCCCGGCACAACACGCCATCCCGGCACGTCGCGCCACCGCGTGCGTCGGTCCGCGTACGCTGAGTGCTGTGATCGGACGCCCCACCCTGAACCAGCGCCGCCGTGACACCACCCGGCTGGAGATCGCCCGTACCGCCGCCGCGCTCTTCGCCGAGCGCGGGGCCGAGGCGACCACCGCCGAGGAGATCGCGCTCGCCTCCGGCATCTCGGTGCGCACCTTCTACCGCTACTTCTCCGTGAAGGAGGACGCCGTCGCCCCGCTGCTGGCGGCCGGCGGCCGGCGGTGGGTGCTGCTCTTCGCGGAGAGCTCGGCGGATCTGCCGGTCCGCGAGGCGCTGGAGCGTTCGGCGGTCGAGTCGCTGACGCCCACCGACACCCCGGGCGTGGAGGCCATGCACTGGACCCGCGACCTGCTTCGCGACCCCCGTCTCGACTCGGTCTGGCAGCGCGTGCACGCCGATTCGGAGGAGCGGCTGCGCGCGGTGCTCACCGCCCGCTGCCCCCGGGGTACCGACGAGCTGGAGATCCGGCTCGCGGCCGCCGCCGCGACCACCGCCATCCGGGTGGCCCTGGAGGAGTGGGCCTTCTCCGACGCCCCCGCCGCCGGGCCCGGCTCGCCCCAGGAGCTGGGCGCCCGGTGCATGCGCGAACTGACCGCCGGTCTGCGCCTCTGGAGCAGCGTCAGCTGACGCGACCTCAGCCCGGCCCGCCCGTCACACTGCCCGTCACACTGCCCGTCACTCCGCTCGTGCCAGCCCGCTCTCCCGCGGTCCCGGCACCGCCCCGGCCCGCCGTACCCGCTGGTCGGCGGGTCCACGGGGGCCCGGCGGGCCGCTAGGGTTGTTGATCGCGCCTCGGTGGTGGCTTCCGTGGTGGACGGGGGAACCGGGGCGGCCGTTCCGGTTGTCCTGACAGTTGTCCTGACGACGGGGGCGGGGGAGTTCGAGGCGTGGGAGCAAGTAGGACATGGGTCTGACGAGCCACAAGGTGCTGGCGCTGACCGTATTGATCGCCGTCGTGATGATGGCCGGCACGGTCTGGCTGTGGCCGAGACTGTCGAAGACGACCTGGCAGGCGGTGCTCGGCCGGATCGGCGCACTGCTCGCCACCCAGCTCACCGTGCTCGCCGCACTGGGCCTGGTGGCCAACAACTACTTCGCCTTCTACAGCAGCTGGGACGACCTGCTCGGCACCGGCGGCAACGGCCCGGTCGTCATCCAGAACAAGGCGGACGCGTCCGGCCGCCTGCAGGTGGAGACCATCGGGCACGCGTCCGTCAAGGGCGGCGGGGCGCTGGGTCGCGACCCGAAGCAGTCCGGTGAGATCCGCGAGGTCCGGATCGACGGTGCCGCCACACGGCTCTCCACCGAGGGGTACGTCTACCTGCCGCCGCAGTACTTCCAGCCGGAGTACGCGCAGAAGCAGTTCCCGGCGGTGATCGTGAGCACCGGCTTCCCCGGCATCGCGAAGAACCTGGTGACCCGGCTGAACTACCCGGGCGCGGCGCTCAAGCTGCTCCAGGAGGGTCGGATGCAGCCGACCGTGATGGTGCTGATGCGCCCCTCGCCCGCACTCCCGCAGGACACCGAGTGCGAGGACATCCCGGGCGGCGCGCAGTCGGAGACGTACTTCACCAAGGACGTCCCGGCCGCGATCCAGGCGACCTACCGGGTCTCCTCGGACCCGCGGGCCTGGGGATTCATGGGCAACTCGACCGGCGGCTACTGCGCCCTCAAGCTCGCCATGCGGCACCCGGAGGTCTTCCCGACCGCCGTCTCGCTCTCCGGCTACTACCAGGCCGCCGACGACCCGACGACCGGGGACCTCTTCAAGGGCAGCCAGCAGCGTCGCAACGAGGCCGACCTGATGTGGCGGCTGAAGAACCTGCCGCAGCCCGAGGTGTCCGTCCTGCTGGCCGGGACCAGGGAGGGCGACGGCGACTACCGCCGGGACACCGAGGCCTTCGTGGCCGCCGCGCACGCGCCCATGAAGGTCTCCTACAGCATGATGAGGACCGGCGGCCACAACTTCGAGACCTGGAGCAGGTTGCTGCCGTCCTCGCTGGAGTGGCTCTCCCAGCGCCTCAGTGTGCCGGACCGCGCGGTCTGACCCCTGACCCGGACGGGCGCGGGGCGCCACGGCACGGCCGGTACAGCAGCGCTCAGGCCACGGCTCAGGCCACCGGCTCCAGCGTCCCGGTGTGCAGCTCGCCGACCCGGCCGCCCTCGCCCTCGTACGTCCAGAACGCGCGCACCGTCAGCCTGCCGAGGTCCATCACGTGGCTGACGGTGATGCCGCTCTGCTCGGTCCAGCTGACGAAGTACAGCTCCGGCCCGATCTCGGCGATGTGCAGCGCGACGTCCTCCCACTGGCCCGCCGACTCGCCGAGGCCCTCCCAGCGCAGCCGCTTGCCGTCGGGCGAGTAGGCGTTGCGGAAGGCCGCGCCGTTGTCGACCTGGAAGAGGTAGGTGCGGCCGGCGAAGGCGGGCAGGGGCGCGGTCATGGCGGAGCGGGTCCTCGTCTCTCGTCTGTGCGGTACGGCTGGACTCCCAACCTATCCGACCGGCCGACCTTCGCGGCGGACATGCGGGCACCAGGCCACGGAGCGGACACCGGGCCGGTACGCCGCACCCGCCCCGGTCCGCACCCGCCCCGGTCCGCACCCGCCCCGGTCCGCACCCGCCCCGGTCCGCGCCCACCCCGGCCGGACCTCCGCCACCCGCTCGCCGACCCGCCGCCGACCCCGTCGGCCGCCCCGCGCCCGCCCCACGCCCCGCCCCGTCTCCAACTGATCAACTTCCCCGGTGACTTGATCCACTCCGGACGGCTCGCACTGTGAGCTGCGCGACAACACCCCCTGTCGGCTTGTCGACATTCGAGCGGCCTGCCTAGCCTGCACGAGTCCGTCTTCGCGGACCCCGCCGTCGGGACGCCGAGTCCTGTCCACCCGCCGGTCGGCAGTCGAGCACCGCAGCGGACGGGAGCGGGGGACCCAGGTCAGTGCCCGGCGCACGCGCTCGCGCGTGCGGACCGAGGCTAGGGGTGAAGCCGCTCCCACAGGCGGCCGGGCAACCTCAGCCCGAACCCGACAGCTCACCTCGCAGGCGTCTACAGAGGACACCGCCATGCAGAAGCCTGCCCGGCGCGCGACCCCGCGCCACGCCCGCCCCTCCCACCGAGGCCGCAAGGCCGCCTTCGCCGCCACCGGAGCGCTCGCCATCAGCGGCGCCGGCCTGCTCGGCGTCCCGGCGCTCACCGGCGCCCAGGCGGCCACCGCGCCGACCGTCACCCAGGACAGGCTCGCCCCGGCCACCATGGTCGCGGGCAAGGCCACCACGGCCGCGCTGACCGTCCACTCCTCGTCCTGCTTCACGGCCAAGACCGTCGGCGTCGGCGTCCGCGACGCGGCCGGGCGCAACCTCGACTTCCCCGGCAACGTCTCCAACGCGCAGATCTGCCCCGGCGGCCTGTCGATCACCACCGGTGCCCGCACCCTGCCCGCCGGGACGTACACCCAGTTCGGCTTCTGGCAGGACCTCGGCGGTACCTGGCACAACCTGCCCTCGCGCCAGCTCGCGGTCTCCGACGCGACCGTCGCCCCCGCCCCGAGCCCGACCGCCACCCCCAAGCCCACCCCGACGCCGTCGCCCACCGCGACCGCCACGCCGTCGCCCACCGCCCCGGCCCCCACCGCGCCGGCGACCGGCGCCCCGGTCGCCGGGAAGTCGCTGACCTGGTCGGACGAGTTCAACGGCCCGATCGCCTACGGCTCGCGCTGGACGGGTGACAAGAGCAGCGCCTACCACTACGGCAACCACAACCCGGACGACAACAAGCTGGACTGGCTGAACAAGAACAACGTCTCGGTGGCCGGCGGCGTCGCCACGTTCACCGCCAAGCCGGGCGCCAACACGCTGGAGAACGGCAAGAAGTCCTGGGACACCGGGCTGCTCACCACCGAGTACTCCAGCGAGGGCTTCCAGGTGAAGACCGGCGACTACGCCGAGACCCGGGTCAAGCTCCCGGCCGGCACGGGGGCCTGGCCGGCCCTGTGGACCTGGAAGAACGGCAACGGGGAGATCGACTCCTTCGAGTACCACCCCGACAACCCGAACCTGCTGGAGCTGACCAACCACGTCAACCCGGGCCACCTGTACTACACCGACGCCAAGGCGATCGCGAAGGACGGCTGGGTCACCATCGGCACCCACTACGGCGCCACCTCGGTCGACTGGTACGTCAACGGTACGAAGGTGTTCTCGGACGGCAAGGGCGTCGGCGCCAACTGGTCCGCGTACCTGATCCTCAACCTGTCCCTGAGTGCAGGGCAGTACCACGCCGCGCCGCAGGGCACGGCCCCGATCACCTTCGCCGCGGACTACGTCCGGGTCTACCGCTAGGCCGATCGGCGCCCGGTCCGGACCGGAACGCACCCGGACCGGAACGCACCCGGACCGGAACGCACCCGGACCGGAACGCACCCGGCGCGGTACGGCTCAGGACAGCCGTACCGCGCTGAGTCGTCGGGGCCCGGCTCGGTACGGCCCTGGCCGGTCCGGTCAGAAGCTGTCGGGGGGCTCGACGATGTTCATCGTGAACGGCAGCTTGTTGTTCTCCGAGTTCGGGTCGTCCGCACTGCTGATGGCGACGTAGCCGCCGTGCAGCTCGCCGTAGGGGACGTCGGCGCCGACCTTCAGCGGGATCAGTGCCGTGGCGCTCTCGAGGCTCGGCAGGCCCGGGGGGAACTGGCAGCGCACCCGGTGGCCGTTCTGGAACGCGGTGCAGTTCTCCGGGTAGAACGGCTCCCTTGGCGTGACACCCTCCGGCAGGGTGACGACCACGGTGAACGGCGAGGCCGTCCTGTCCGGCCCGCGGTTGGCGATGAAGGCGTGCAACGTGACCATGCCCTCCGGCGCGACGGCGTCCGGGTCGAGCCGGATCACCTCCAGGTCGGAGTTCGACGGGGCCGGCACCGCGAGTGGCGCGACCTCCGCCGCCGGGGCATCCCCGACCGCGGGATCGGCGCCCGGGCAGGCGGCCCCCGCCGACCCGGCGGCCAGCGCGGTCACCGCGCACCCCACCGTCAGCGCCCTGCCGAGGAATCTCAGTGCGGACCTTCTGCGCGACATCGTCGCTCACCCTGCCCTCTGCGTTCCGGCGGTCCGCACCGTTGCGGGCCGCGTCGGCACCAGCGTGACCGACCGGCTCGCCGTCCTCGTCGCACCCCGCCCTCGGGCCGCCCGAACGGAGGAACGGCACGCCGGAGGCCACCCGGCCTTCCCTGCGCGGCAGGAGCGGTGATCGTCCGTCAGGGGGCGAGGACCTGCCCCAGCCGGGCCGCGATCTGGTGCATCACGGGGACGAGCGAGGCCGCGCCGGCCTGCTCCTCCAGCGCCCGGATCCGGGCCTCCGGGCCGGAGACGGAGAGCGCCGTCGGCGTCGGCGCGCCGGGTACCGCGAGCGCGATGCAGCGGACCCCGATCTCCTGCTCCTGGTCGTCCACCACGTAGCCGCGCTCACGCGCCTGCGCCAACTGGACCAGCAGCTCCTGCGGGTCGGTCACGGTGTAGGAGGTGTGCGCCGGCAGCGGGTTCGGGCCGAGCACGGCCCGCGCCTCCTCCTCGGGCAGCTGGGCCAGCAGCGCCTTGCCGACGCCCGTGCAGTGCGGCTGCACCCGGCGGCCGACCTCGGTGAACATCCGCATCGAGCGCCGCGACTGCACCTGGCCGACGTACACCACCTCGCCGCCCTCCAGCACGGCCAGGTTCGCCGTCTCGCCGGTGGCCTCCATCAGTTCGGCCAGGTAGGGGCGGGCCCAGCTGCCGAGCAGTCGCCCGGCCGTCTCGCCGAGCCGGATCAGCCGGGGGCCCAGGGTGTAGCGGCGCGCGGTGTCCTGGCGGACATAGCCCTGCTGCACGAGGGTACGAACCAGGCGGTGGATGGTGGGCATCGGCAGCCCGGAGGAGGTGGAGAGCTCACTGAGCGTCGCCACGCCCCCGGAGTCGGCCAGCGCCTCCAGGAGCAGGAAGGCGCGCTCGACGGACTGCACGCCGCCGCTCGCGCGGTCCGGACCCGTCGTCGATGCTGTGTCGGGGGTCGCAACCACCGGCGTTCCCTTCGCTGTCGGGGGAGGAGTAGAGTCCCAGCGATCACCTCAACAAACCGTTGAAATTCTGTATCGCGGAAACTAGTCTCCACCTTACAGAATCGAACCCTCCGACAGGTGGGGTTTCCCCTCGGTTCAGATCAAGGACGTTCCCACCGGAACTGCCTTCGCCATGCTCAACCGTCTTAGGAGTGTCCTGCTCATGGCTACAGATCAGGGACCCGCCGGCGCCTCCCCCGCCGCTCCGGTCGTCACTGTCGCCGGTCCGCGAGTCCACCGGGCCGAGGAGGTGCTCACTCCGGAGGCGGTCGCCTTCGTCGTCGGCCTCCACCGCGCGTTCGAGGACCGCCGGCAGGAGCTCCTGGTGCGCCGCAGGACCCGCCGTGCCGAGATCGCCGAAACCGGCACCCTGGACTTCCTCCCCGAGACGGCCGCCGTGCGGGCGGGCGACTGGACGGTGGCCGAGGCCCCCCGCGCCCTCCAGGACCGCCGGGTCGAGATCACCGGCCCCACCGACCGCAAGATGGTCATCAACGCCCTCAACTCCGGCGCCCGGGTCTGGCTGGCGGACTTCGAGGACGCCACCTCGCCGACCTGGGAGAACGTGGTCGGTGGCCAGATCAACCTGATCGACGCCTTCGAGGGCCGGATCGACTTCACCTCCTCGGCCGGCAAGGCCTACACCCTCAGGCCGGCCGCCGAGCTGGCCACCGTCGTGGTCCGCCCGCGCGGCTGGCACCTGGACGAGAACCACCTGCTGGTCGACGGCCGGCCGGTCGCCGGGGCCTTCCTCGACTTCGGCCTCTACTTCTTCCACAACGCGGCGCGGCTGCTCGCGCGCGGCGCGGAGGACCCGAACTCCGGCCCCTACTTCTACCTCCCGAAGACGGAGAGCCACCTGGAGGCCCGGCTCTGGAACGACGTCTTCACCCACGCCCAGGCGGCGCTCGGCATCCCGCACGGCACCGTCCGGGCCACCGTGCTGATCGAGACCATCACCGCGGCGTTCGAGATGGAGGAGATCCTCTACGAGCTGCGGGACCACGCCGCCGGGCTCAACGCCGGCCGCTGGGACTACCTGTTCTCGATCGTCAAGAACTTCCGCGACGCCGGCGAGCACTACATCCTGCCGGACCGCAACTCCGTCACCATGGCCTCCCCGTTCATGGCCGCCTACACCCGGCTGCTGGTGCAGACCTGCCACCGGCGCGGCGCGCACGCGATCGGCGGGATGGCCGCCTTCATCCCCAGCCGCCGCGACCCCGAGGTCAACGCGGCCGCCCTGGAGAAGGTCAGGGCCGACAAGGACCGCGAGGCCGGCAACGGCTTCGACGGCTCCTGGGTCGCCCACCCGGACCTCGTCCCGGTCGCCCGTGCCTGCTTCGACGCCGTCCTCGGCGAGCGCCCGAACCAGAAGGACGACCCGGGGCCGGCCGAGCCCGTCACGGCCGCCCAGCTGCTCGACATCGCCGGCGCCGGCGGCCACTGCACCCACGCCGGCCTGCACAACGCCGTCCAGGTCGGGGTCCGCTACATCGAGGCGTGGCTGCGCGGCCTCGGTGCCGTCGCCATCTTCAACATGATGGAGGACGCCGCCACCGCCGAGATCTCCCGCTCGCAGATCTGGCAGTGGATCCACAACGGCGTGGTGCTCTCCGACACGGGCGAGAAGGCCACCGCCGACCTGGTGCGCCGTCTGGTGGCCGAGGAGCTCGCCGCGCTCCGGGCCGAGCTGGGCGACGAGGCCTACGCCGGTGGGCGCTGGCGCGAGGCCGCCAAGCTCTTCGAACAGGTCGCCCTGGCCGAGGAGTTCGCGGACTTCCTGACCCTGCCCGCGCTGCCCCTGCTGGGCTGAGTCCAATCTATCCGCGCGTGCGCCCGCTGCCGCCTGCCGGCTTGTAGCAGTCGCCGCGCCCCATTGCTCCGTTCCGTACGGCGACGAATCCAGCTGTCCTCATCGTCGCCGTGCGGAACGGCCGTTTCCGGAGGCATCGATCCCCGTGGCACGCATCTTCTTCAACGGCCAGGCCATGGTCGGCGGCCCCTTCCACCCCTCGGTGGCCGACGCGCTGGTCGGCCCGGTCCGCACCGCGCCGGGCTACCGCTTCTTCTCCATCGGGGACGTCTGCCCCGGACTGCTCGCCGACCCGTCCGTCGACACCGCCATCGAGGGCGAGCTGTACGACATCACCCTCGAACACCTGCGTGACGTGATCCTCCCCGGCGAGCCCCGTGAGCTCGAACTCGGCGTCATCACGCTGGCCGACGGCTCGCCCTGCCTCTCCATGCTGCTCGCCCGCGGCGAGGCCGACCGCGGCGTCCACCGCGAGATCACCCGCTACGGCGGATGGCGCCGCTACCTCGCCACCCTGGGCCGCACGGCCTGACACCCCACCACGCTCGGAGGGCCTGCGCCGACCGGCGCAGGCCCTCCGTCGTGTCCGGATCCCGATCGGGCCGGCCCGCTGCCGCGGAGGGGCCGCCTCCGCCCGGGCACGCCACAGCCCCGGACCCTCGCCGTGGGCCCGGGGCTGGGGTCCGTGCGCCGTCCTGAGCGGTGGCGCACGGAGTCCGGGTGACGCACCGTCCCTGGGCGGCCCGGAGTTCAGGGGGTTACACGGGGCGGGCGGCGAGCTCCTTGGCGGCGCGGGCGCAGGCCTGCGCGATCCGGTCCTCGTTCACCGTGGTCAGCTGCCCCTTCTCCACGACGGCGTTGCCGTTGACGAAGAGGGCGGCCAGCGGCGGCAGGGCGCCGAGGGTGAGCGCGGCGACCGGGTCGGCGATCGAGGAGTGCATGATGCCGTCGATCTTCCACAGCGCGAGGTCGGCCAGCTTGCCGGCCTCGATCGAGCCGATCTCGTTCTGCCGGCCGAGCACCCGGGCGCCGCCCATGGTGCCGAGGCGCAGCGCCTGGCGGCCGGTGAGCGCGGTCGGGTAGCCGTGCAGGCGGTTGATCAGCAGGGCGTTGCGCAGCTCGGTGCCCAGCTCGCCGGACTCGTTGGAGGCGGTGCCGTCCACCCCGAGGCCGACCGGGACGCCGGCCTTCAGCATGTCGGGGACGCGGGCGATGCCGGCGGCGAGGCGGGCGTTGGAGGACGGGCAGTGCGCGACACCGGTGCCGGTCTCGGCGAACTTGGCGATGTCCGAGTCGTTCATGTGGACGCAGTGCGCCATCCAGACGTCCTCGCCGAGCCAGCCCACCGACTCGAAGTAGTCGGTCGGGCCCATCCCGAACAGCTCCTTGCAGAACGCCTCCTCCTCGGCGGTCTCGGAGCCGTGGGTGTGCAGCCGGACGCCCTTGCGGCGGGCCAGCAGGGCGGCCTCGCGCATCAGCTCGGTGGAGACCGAGAAGGGCGAGCAGGGCGCGATGGCGATCTGGAGCATCGCGTCGGAGGAGGCGTCGTGGTACTTGTCCACGGCCGCCTCGGAGGCGATCAGGATCTCCTCGGTGTTCTCGACCGCGTGGTCCGGCGGCAGGCCGCCGTCCTTCTTGCTGCGGTCCATGGAGCCGCGCAGCGCGGTGAAGCGCATGCCGAGCTCCTGGACGGCCTCGATCTCGGCGCCGAGGATGTCGCCGCCGTCCTTCGGGAAGACGTAGTGGTGGTCGGCGGCGGTGGTGCAGCCGGACTTGAGCAGTGCGGCGGCCGAGCCCTGGGCGGCGGCGTGCACGAGCTTGTCGTCGATCCGGGCCCAGGTCGGGTAGAGGGCGACCAGCCAGTCGAAGAGGATGTTGTCCTGGGCGAGCCCGCGGGTGATCCACTGGTAGAAGTGGTGGTGGGTGTTGACCAGGCCGGGGGTGACGAGGTGGCCCTCGCCGTTGATCCGGCGTACCACGTTGTCCAGCCACTGCGGGGCGGGGCCGTCGCCGACCGACTCGATCCTGTTGCCGAGGACGACCACGTGGCCGCGGGCGTACTCGGTGTCGTTGGCGTCGACCGTCGCGATCGCGACGTTCTCGATCACGATCCGCTGGTCGGCGGGTGGGGGCTGGACTGCCATGGTGTTACTCCTATGGGGGGAGGGTTGACGAGGAGCGCGCGATGAGCGGCACGCGCCCCCCGTCAACCGGTCAGGACGGTGTCGCCGTCGGCACCGTCGTGGCGGGGTTCCCGTCGGCCGGCGACCGGCGGGCGACCCCGACGTGGTGGAAGAGCAGGTTGAGCAGGACGGCCATCACGCTGCCGGCCGATATCCCGGAGTGCAGCAGGGTGCGGACGGCCTCCGGGAAGGCGTCGTAGAAGGTCGGTACCGCGATCGGTATGATCCCGACCCCGAGCGCGACCGACACCAGGATGGTGTTCGAGCTGGACTCCATGCCGGCCTCCGCGAGGGTGCGGATGCCGCTCGCCGCGACCGTGCCGAAGAGCACGATCCCGGCGCCGCCCAGGACGGGCTGCGGCACCAGCGAGACGACCGACCCGAGCACCGGGAAGAGCCCGAGCAGGATCAGGATCCCGCCGCCGGCCGCGACCACGAAGCGGCTGCGGATCTTCGTCAGCGCCACCAGCCCGATGTTCTGGGCGAAGGCACTGGCGGCGAAGCCGTTGAAGACCGGGCTCAGCGCGGTGGCCAGGCCGTCCGCCCGCAGGCCGGCGGCGAGGGTGGCCTCGTCGGCCTGACGGTCGACGATCTTGCCGAGCGCCAGCATGTCGGCGGTGGACTCGGTCATCGAGACCACCATGACGATGCAGAGCGAGACGATCGCGGCCGCGTCGAACACGGGGGCGCCGAAGTGGAACGGGGAGGGGAGCGCGAAGACCTTCGCGTCCTGTACCGCGCCGAAGTCGGCCAGGCCCAGCGGGAAGGCGAGCAGGGTGCCGAACGCCAGCCCGACGAGCAGCGAGAGCTGCTGCCAGAAGCCGCGCAGCAGCCGGTTGCAGAGCACCACCGCGAGGAGGGTGATCGCGGCGAGGCCGATGGCCCGCATGGACCCGAATCCCGGGGCGCCCGGCGATCCGCCGCGCGCCCAGTTCACCGCCACCGGCAGGAGGGACACCCCGATGAGGGTGATCACGGTGCCCTGGACGACCGGTGGGAAGAACCTGATCAGCTTGCAGAAGTACGGCGCCGCGAGGAAGCACAGGAGCCCCGCGACGATCACCGCTCCGAAGATCACCGGGAGGGCGTCCTTCGGTCCGTGCTCCTTGGCTATGGCGATCATGGGCGCGACGCCCGCGAACGAGACGCCGTTCACGAACGGGAGCCGCGCGCCGATCTTCCAGATGCCGAGGGTCTGCAGGAGGGTGGCCAGTCCGGCGGTGAACAGGCTGGCCGAGATGAGCAGGGCGAGTTCGGTGGGGGAGAGCCCCACGCCGGCGCCGACGATGAGTGGAGGAGCTACGACTCCCGCGTACATCGCGGCGACGTGCTGCAGACCGGTGGAGACCAGCTTCACCGTCGGCAGCATCTCGTCCACGGGGTGGACTCCCGGCCCGGAAGGGGTGTCGGGGAGGTGGGTTGACACACCGTCCGGACCGGGTGGTCTTTCTGGGGTGGAACCGCCGTCTGTGGTGCGGGTGGAACGGAGTGCCATGTCGAGCCCCTCTTGTGCCCTGGCTCTCGGCGCGCCCGCGGCGCTGGAGATCCCCCGAGGGCGGGACGGCGGAGCAAGGATCCCTCGGGACGCTTCTCCAGCACCCCGGGCCGGCCGCCGTGAGGCGGGCACGATCTCCGGTGGGTGGGGGGTGGAGAAACTGCTGGTGCAGGAGTTGCGGGTACTGCGAACCGTCCGGTGCCGGCCGGCCGTGGGAGGCCGGGGGGTGCGGTGGTGCCGGACGGGGTCCATGGGTGGGGAACGGTCAGGCGACCGGGATCACCGGGACGACGCCCTCGCGGTGCACGGTGCCCTCGATCAGGCCGTACATCCGGTCGGCGGCGTAGTAGACCTCGTTGTCGTTCTTGAGGCCGAACGGCTCCAGGTCGACCAGGAAGTGGTGCTTGTTGGGCAGCTCCAGGCGGACCTCGTCCACCTCGGCGCGGTTGTTCAGGACCCGGGTGCCCATCGAGTGCAGGGTCTGCTGCAGCGAGTAGGAGTAGGTCTCGGCGAAGGCCTCCAGGAGGTGGCGCCGCACATGGGTGTAGGAGCGGTTCCAGTTGGGCTGGGGCTCCTCGTCCCGGCCGTCGAAGCCGTACTTCCAGCGGGCCGTCACCTGGGTGGCGAGGATCCGGTCGTACGCCTCCTGGAGGGTGGTGTACTTGTCCTTGATGTAGCCCCAGAACTCCGAGTTGGTGGAGTTCATCACCACGAGGTCCTTGAGGCCCGAGATCACCTGGACGGTCTCACCGTCGTAGACGACCTCGCAGGTGCGGGTCTCGCCGCCGTTGCGGACGAACGAGTGGCCGACCTCCTCCGAGCCGATGAAGCGCGCGGAGTTGTCCGGGGTCTTGATCCGGTCCCAGGTGTACTCCTCGATCCGGATCCGGGCCCGGTGGATCGGCTCGTTGTTGTCCACGAAGTGCTTCGCCAGCGTGATGCCGAACTGCTCCGCGGACTCGATCCCGTACTCCTTCGCGAAGGCGAAGACGGTGTTCTTGGTGGTGTCGGTGGGCAGGCAGTTGGCGTTGGAGCCGGTGAGGTGGACGTCGTCGAGGTCACCGGAGAGGGCGACCGAGACGTTCAGGTCCTTGATCTCGTGACGGGTGCTGTCACGGTAGACGCGGACGATGCGGTTCTCCGCCTTGCCGTACTGGTTCTGACCGAGCACGTGGGCCATGACAGGCTCCCAATCAATCAAGCGGTCTAGCTTCCGCGGTAGACCGAGTATCCGAACGGGTTCAGCAGCAGCGGCACGTGGTAGTGGTGCTGCGCGGGTGCGACCGTGAAGACGATCGCGACCTCGGGGAAGAACGGCGGCTCCGCGGAGGTGCGCGCGTAGTACGCGGCGGTGTCGAAGAGCAGCCGGACGACCGAGCCCGCCTCCGCGGCCGGCAGGTCCTTGGCCCGGCCGTCGGAGTCCGTGGCGGAGGTGCCGAGCACCTTCCAGCCACCCTCGGTGTGCAGTGCGAGCTCGACCGGGACACCCTCGGCCGGGCGGCCGAGGCTGGTGTCGAGCACGTGGGTGGAGATGCCAGTCATGGGTGAAGTGACCTTACTGATGGCAGATGTGACGGTACGTCGATACGTCGGTACGTCGAAAGTAGCCGACGACGGGTCAGTTCTCGTCGAGCAGTCGGTTGATCCGAATGTCGTTGATCTTGCGCAGCTCGCCCCGGACGAGCTCCGCCTCGGTGGCGGCGTCGTTCGGGAAGCGCTCCCGCAGGGCGGCGAGCATGGTGTCCGCGGTGCGGCCGGTCGCGCAGATCAGGAACACATGGCCGAACTTGGCCTCGTAGGCGGTGTTGGCCCGGTGCAGTTCGTCGAGGAGTGCGGTGTCCACTCCCCGGATGCCGGCCTGTTCGCGCTCGGAGGTGGCGTCACCCGCCTTGGGCGTGCCGATCCGGGCGTGGCCGGCCATCGCGTCGCGCAGGTCGGCGGCCGTCAGTGCGGCCATGGCCGTCGCGTTGGCGTCGAGCAGGGCGGCGCGGTCCGGCCAGGGCCGGGCCGATGCCACGGCGTCGGCCCAGGTGGGGCTGGAGCAGACCTCCAGCAGGAGCTCTCTCAGCTCGGCGGCGTCGGCCGCCGCCAGGGCGTCAAGGGCGTGAGGGTGGTTGGTCACGGGTGGACCTCCTGAAGAGTGGTGCCACCCGCACAAGCTAGATCCACCCAACCGGGCCGTCAACACTTTGTTGAACGGTTGGTGGTTACGTTTTGAACCGGCCCCGGTTGCCGGGCCGTTTCGTGTGCGATGAGACAAGTGTGCCCCGCCGGGGGCTGATGAAGACTGGCCGGGCCGGCGGGGCACACCCGGTCGGCCGACGCGGCCGACCGGGGCGTCGCACGCTCAGCCGGACTTCGTGCCGTCCTGGCGGTTGAGGTAGTTGTACACGGTGAAGCGGCTCACGCCGAGCGCCGAGGCGACCGTCTCCACCCCGTGGCGGACGGTGAAGGCGCCCCGCTCCTCCAGCAGGGCGACCACGCGCTGCTTCTCCCAGCGGTCCAGCTCGGCCAGCGGCCGGCCGTCGAACTGGCGGGCCATCTCGGTCAGTAGCCGGTCCAGCGCACTGCTCAGGTGGGGCAGCCGGACGGCCAGGGCCGGGGTGCCCTCCCACTCCAGCAGGACGTCCTCGGCCTTCGCCTCCGCCAGCGGCACGGGCGTCGCGCCGACGGCCTCCAGCAGCGGCTTTATCGCGGCGGCGAGGGGGTGGTCCACGTGCTCGGTCACGGCGTACCGCCCTCCTCGCCCAGCACGCTGACCTGGACCGAGATCCGGGTCGCGCCGGCGTCCAGGGTCTCCCGGAGCAGCTTGGTCACGGCGGCCAGGACCTGGTCGGCCTCGCCCTCCGCGCCGGTTCCGAAGGGGCCGACCGCGACGGCCAGGCCGGCTTCGTCGACCACCTTCCGGGCCGCCACGGCGTGCTCCGGGAACGTGTCCAGTTCGAACGGTTCTGTCGTGAACTCCACCATCAATCGCACCCGCTCACTGTAGCGAGCGGGAGCGCGGCCGGTCATCGGGCGGTCGGCCGCCGGGGGGCGGCTGGTCGATCGAACAGCGCGGGCCCGGTGCGGGGGATCGGCTTCGGCCTCTTCAACAAATTGTTGCGACGGTCTTGACACTCGCTCGACGGGCCGGACATGCTTCCACCAAGCAGAATCCCTCTTCCGGATCGTGGAAGTTGCGGATAGACGGAAGAGAGATGAGAGGTGATTGACGTGACTGCCGCCTCCGCGCACAGCTTCACCGTCAACCTGTCGATCCTGTTCGGCGAGCTCCCGCTCCTGGAGCGCCCGGCCGCTGCCGCGGCCGCCGGCTTCACCGCCGCCGAGCTGTGGTGGCCGTTCGGCGAGGAGCACGCCCCGTCCGAGGCCGAGCTGGACGCGCTCCGCAAGGCCTTCGGCGACGCCGGCGTGCGGCTGACCGGTCTCAACTTCCTGGACGACCTCAGCAAGGGCGCCCGCGGCACCGTCTCGGTCCCGGCCGAGAAGGAGCGCTTCCGGGCCAACGTGCCGGTCGCCGCCGGGCTGGCCGCCTCGCTCGGCACCACGGCGCTCAACGCGCTCTACGGCAACCGGATCGAGGGCGTGGACCCGGCCGAGCAGGACGCGCTCGCGCTGGAGAACCTCGTCGTCGCCGCGCGGGCCGCCCACGAGATCGGCGCCGTCCTGCTGATCGAGGCGCTGAACAAGCCCGAGTCCCCGGACTACCCGCTGGTCTCCGCGGCCGCCGCGGTCGAGGTGGTCGACAAGGTCAACGCCGCGACCGGCCTGGGCAACGCCAAGTTCCTCTGCGACCTCTACCACCTGGCCATGAACGGCGAGGACCTGGCGGCCGTGATCGACACCTACGCCGACCGCTTCGGCCACGTGCAGATCGCCGACAACCCCGGCCGCAACGAGCCGGGCACCGGCGGGCTGGACTTCGAGGACCTCTTCGCCCGGCTGACCGCCGCCGGCTACACCGGCCGGATCGGCCTGGAGTACCGCCCGGCGGGCGGCGTCAGCGCCGACAGCTTCGAGTGGCTCCCGCGCGAGCACCGCGCCGGCTAGCGCACCGCGCTCCGGCAGCCACCGCACCCCACCCCACCACGGACAAAGGAACGACGCGATGAGCCGCAAGATCGCCTTCATCGGCCTCGGCATCATGGGCAGCCCGATGGCCGCCAACCTCGTCAAGGCCGGCCACCACGTCACCGGCTACAACCTCACCCAGCCGCAGATCGACGCGCTGGTCGCGGTCGGCGGCCACGGTGCGAGCAGCATCGCGGACGCGGTGAAGGACGCCGAGGTCGTCATCACCATGGTCCCGGCTGACCCGCACGTCGAGCAGGCCGTCCTGGGCGAGGGCGGGGTGCTGGAGAACGTGCGGCCCGGCACGCTCGTCATCGACATGTCGAGCATCACCCCGCAGACCTCGATCAAGGTCGAGGCCGCCGCCAAGGAGAAGGGCGTCCGCACCCTGGACGCGCCGGTCTCCGGCGGCGAGGCCGGCGCCGTCGAGGCGGTGCTGTCGATCATGGTCGGCGGCGCGGCCGAGGACTTCGCCGAGGCGAAGCCGCTGTTCGACGTGCTGGGCACCACGGTCGTCCACGTCGGCCCGGCCGGCGCCGGCCAGACCGTCAAGGCCGCCAACCAGCTGATCGTCGCCGTCAACATCCAGGTGCTGGCCGAGGCCGTGGTGTTCCTGGAGAACGCCGGCGTCGACCTCGCGGCCGCGCTGGACGTGCTCGGCGGCGGCCTGGCCGGCTCCACGGTGCTGAACCGCAAGAAGGCGAACATGCTGAACCGCGAGTTCGCGCCGGGCTTCCGGATCGACCTGCACCACAAGGACATGGGCATCGTCACCGACGCCGCCCGTGCCGTCGGTGCCGCGCTGCCGGTCGGTGCGGTGGTGGCCCAGCTGGTCGCCTCCGCCCGCGCCAACGGCGACGGTTCGCTGGACCACTCGGCGCTGCTGCGCGGCGTCGAGCGGCTCTCCGGCCGCGAGCTCGCGTGACGCTCGCGGGACCGGCGGTACCCCCGCGGTACCTCTGAGACTCCTCCTGGTGGCGTGTACCTCACCGGTCGTGCCCGCGCCACCAGGAGGCCAGACCCGATCGGCAGGCGGGCCGGGGCTCATCCGCCTCCTGCCGATCGACCAAACCGGCGGCGCGCACTCCCTGTCGGGGGCACTTCGGTCGTGCCCGCGCGCCGCCCGGCCCCCTCCCTCGCCGAGGGGAGCCCCTCGTACGTCGGAAGCGGGACGAGGGGAACGGCGGGGAGGGGGCCGCACCCCGCGTCCCGGCCTCCCGGGGCACATGCTTGACGAACCAGCGCCAGAACCGTCCGGAAGTGAGGCCCGCACCATGCCCGCCACCCCCACCCAGGGCCACGTGGTCGTAGCTCCCGACAAGTTCAAGGGCACCCTGGAGGGCGCCGAGGTCGCCGCCCGGATCGCCGCCGGCATCCGCCGTGCCGCGCCCGGTGTCGAGGTCCGCGAACTGCCCGTCGCCGACGGCGGCGAGGGCACCCTGGCCGCCGCGCTGGCCGCCGGGTTCAGCAGGATCCCGGCCAAGGTGGCCGGCCCCACCGGCCTGCCGGTGGACGCCGCGCTCGCCGTCCGGGGCGACACCGCCGTGGTCGAGCTGGCGCAGTCCTCCGGGCTCGCCAGGCTCCCCGGCGGCCGGACCGCCCCGCTCGCGGCCGGCTCCTACGGGGTCGGCCAGCTGATCGGCCGGGCGGTGGGCCTGGGGGCCAAGCGGATCGTGCTCGGCCTGGGCGGCAGCGCCTGCACCGACGGCGGCGCGGGCATGGTCCAGGCGCTCGGCGCCGTGCTGCGGGACGCCGACGGCGCCGAACTGCCGCCGGGCGGCGCCGCACTGCGCAAGCTGGCCCGGCTCGACCTCGGACCGCTGGCCGACGTGCTCACCGGCGTCGAGGTCGTGGTGGCCTGCGACGTGGACAACCCGCTGCTCGGCCCGCGCGGCGCGACCGCCGTCTACGGGCCGCAGAAGGGCGCCGACGGTGACGACCTGGTCGTACTGGAGGAGGGGCTGACCCGCTTCGCCGACGTGGTCGGCGAAGCGGTCGGCCGCGACGTCCGGGAGGCCCCCGGCGCCGGGGCCGCGGGCGGGGCGGGCTTCGCCGCCCTCGCCCTGCTCGGCGCCACCATGCGACCCGGCATCGAGTTGATGCTCGAACTGCTGGGTTTCGACGAGGCCGTGCGTGGGGCACGCCTCGTCGTGACCGGCGAGGGCTGCCTGGACGCTCAGACGCTCCACGGCAAGGCGCCCGCCGGAGTTGCCGCGGCGGCCGCCCGGGCGGGGGTTCGGGTGGCCGCTGTGGCCGGACGGCTGGAGCTGTCGGAGCGCGAGTGGCGGGCGGCCGGCTTCACCGCGGCCTATGCGCTCACGGACCTGGCGGAACAGCCGGGGGACAGCATGACCCGGGCCGGGGAGCTGGCCGAGGTCGCGGGGGAGCGCCTCGCGAGGGCGCTGCTGCGCGGCTGAGCGGGCCGTCCGGCTCTCGTACCTTCCTACATTGACGTTTTGTTGAAGGCGGCCCTAGGCTCCGGGCATTCCTTCGGCACACCCCACTCGTACCCAGGTTTTCGGAGGTCCCCCATGCCCCCCAGCGAGGCGTCCTTCAGCGAGACGGCGGTGATCCGCTCCCGCCGGGTCGTGCTGCCGGACGGCGAACGTCCCGCTGACGTGCTGATCCGCAACGGCACGATCGAGCGGATCGCCGGGCACGGCGCGCTCACGGCCGGCGGCGGCGGACTCACCGACCTCGGCGACACCGCCCTGCTCCCCGGTCTGGTCGACACCCACGTGCACGTCAACGAGCCCGGCCGGACCGAGTGGGAGGGGTTCGCCACCGCCACCCGGGCCGCCGCCGCAGGCGGGGTCACCACGATCATCGACATGCCGCTCAACTCCATCCCGCCCACCACCACGGTGGACGGCCTGGAGGCCAAGCGGAAGACCGCCGAGGGCCAGGCCTGGGTCGACCTCGGGTTCTGGGGCGGGGCCGTCCCCGGCAACGTGCCGGACCTCGAACCGCTGCACCGCGCGGGCGTGTTCGGCTTCAAGAGCTTCCTGGCGCCGTCCGGCGTGGACGAGTTCCCGCACGTCGAGCAGGCCGACCTGGAGGCCGCGCTGGCCGAGCAGGCCCGGATCGGCGCGCTGGCCATCATCCACGCCGAGGACCCCGCCGTGCTCGCCGCCGCCCCGCAGCAACCCGGCGTCCACTACCGCGACTTCCTCGCCTCCCGGCCCGCCGCCGCGGAGACCGCGGCCGTCGCCCGGCTGCTCGACACCGCCCGCCGGACCGGCGCCCGGGTGCACATCCTGCACGTCTCCTCCGCCGCGGTGCTGCCGCTGCTGCGGCAGGCCCGCGCGGACGGCGTCCGGGTGACCGCCGAGACCTGCCCGCACTACCTCACGCTGGCCGCCGAGGAGGTGCCGGACGGCGACACCGCGTTCAAGTGCTGTCCGCCGATCCGCGACGAGGCCAACCGCGACGCGCTCTGGGCCGCGCTGGCCGCCGGCGAGTTCATCGCGATCGTCTCCGACCACTCGCCGTCCACCCCGGACCTCAAGCTGCTGCCCGAGTTCGGCGGCAGCGGCGACTTCGCGGCGGCCTGGGGCGGCATCGCCTCCCTCCAGCTCGGCCTGCCGGCGATCTGGACCGAGGCCCGCCGCCGCGGCCACACGCTGTCCGACGTGGTCCGCTGGATGGCGAGCGGGCCGGCCGCCCTGGTCGGCCTCACCGGCACCAAGGGCGCCATCGCCGTCGGCCACGACGCCGACCTGGTGGCCTTCGACCCGGACGGCGCGTTCGCGGTGCACGCCGCCGAGCTGCACCACCGCAATCCCGTCACCCCCTACGCGGGCCGCACGCTGACCGGCGCCGTCCGCACCACCTGGCTGCGCGGCCGGGTGGTCGACACCGCCGCCGAGCCCTTCGGCCGCCGGATCACCCGTCACCAGGAGACCCAGTGAGCACCGTCAACACCCCGAGCGCCCCGTTCACCGAGCTGGTCGACCTGGCCTCCCGGCGGCTCGGCGCGGGCGTCGTCGCCACCAACGAGGACACCTTCGCGGACGCGGAGAACCTGCTGGTCGCCAAGCCCGCGGAGTTCCGGGCGCACACCTTCGGCCACAAGGGCCAGATCATGGACGGCTGGGAGTCCAGGCGCCGCCGCGGCGCCGGCCCCGAGCAGCCGCACCCCACCGACGAGGACCACGACTGGGCGGTCGTCCGGCTCGGCGTCGGCGGAGTGATCCGCGGCCTCGTCGTGGACACCGCCCACTTCACCGGCAACTACCCGGAGAGCGCCTCGGTCGAGGCCGCCGCCGTTCCCGGGCACCCGTCGCCGGCGGAGCTCGCGGCCGCCGAGTGGGTCGAACTGCTGCCGCGCACCCCGCTCCGGGGCGACACCGCCCACGAGTTCGCGATAGCCGACGGCACCCGCTACACCCACGTACGCCTCAACATCTTCCCGGACGGCGGGGTCGCCCGGCTGCGGGTGCACGGCGAGGTGCTGCCCGACCCGCGCGAGCTGGACGGCCTCACCTTCGACCTGGCCGCCCAGGAGTTCGGCGGCGTGGCCGAGGCGGCGTCCGACCGCTACTTCTCCTCCCCGCACAACCTGAACGCTCCCGGCCGCGCCACCGTCATGGGCGAGGGCTGGGAGACCCGGCGTCGGCGCGACAAGGCCAACGACTGGGTGCAGATCGCCCTGGCCGGGGGCGGCGAGGTCCTTGCCGCCGAGGTGGATACCACCCACTTCGTCGCCAACGCCCCCGGCTGGGCCGACCTGACCGGCTACGACGCCACCGACGGCGGGGACCCGGCCACCGACCCCGACGGCTGGTTCGAGATCCTGCCCCGCACCCGACTCCAGCCCGACACCCGGCACCGCCTGCGGCTCGACGTCGGCCGCCCGGCGACCCACGTCCGGATCAACGTGTACCCGGACGGCGGCCTCGCCCGGCTGCGCCTCACCGGCCGGCTGACCGAGTCCGGCCGCGCGGCCCTCGCCCTGCGCTGGTTCAACGCCGTTCCCGCCGCCGAGGCCGCCGCCGCGCTCACCGAGACCGGTCTCACCGGCGCGGAGGCCGCCGACCTGGCCGCCGCCCGCCCGCTGGCGGACCGGGCCGCGGCCACCGCCGCCGTCGCCGCGCTGCGGCCGGGTGACGGCCCGGACGGCGAGCACTCCTCCCGCCGCCGCTCGGCCGTCTGGCGCCTGCTCGGTGTCTGAGGCGCCGTCAACCTCCTCTCCACGCACGTCTTTGTCGACCCTGAAGGACCCTCCATGTCCAAGATCCTGACCACGGAGTCGGGCGCGCCCGTCGCCGACAACCAGAACTCGGCCTCGGCCGGCGAGTACGGCCCGCTGCTCATCCAGGACCAGCAGCTCCTGGAGAAGCTGGCCCGGTTCAACCGCGAGCGCATCCCGGAGCGCGTCGTGCACGCCCGGGGCTCCGGCGCCTACGGGTACTTCGAGGTCACCGACGAGGTGTCGCAGTACACCCGGGCGGCCTTCCTCTCCGAGGTCGGCAAGCGCACCGAACTGTTCCTGCGCTTCTCCACCGTGGCGGGCAACCTGGGTGCCAGCGACGCGGTGCGCGACCCGCGCGGCTTCGCGCTGAAGTTCTACACCGAGGAGGGCAACTACGACCTCGTCGGCAACAACACCCCGGTGTTCTTCATCAAGGACCCGATCAAGTTCCCGGACTTCATCCACTCGCAGAAGCGCGACCCGTACACGGGCGTCCAGGAGGCCGACAACGTCTGGGACTTCTGGGCCCACTCGCCGGCCTCCACCCACCAGATCACCTGGCTCTTCGGCGACCGCGGCATCCCGGCCTCGTACCGCCACATGAACGGCTACGGCTCGCACACCTACCAGTGGGTCAACGAGCAGGGCGACGCCTTCTGGGTGAAGTACCACTTCAAGACCAACCAGGGCATCCGCTCGCTGGACGGCGGCCAGTCCGCCGAGGTGCTCGGCGCCGACGCCGACAGCCACCAGCGCGACCTGCACCAGGCCATCGAGCGCGGCGTGTTCCCGAGCTGGACGCTGTACGTCCAGCTGATGCCGGTCGCCGAGGCCGCGGACTACCGCTTCAACCCCTTCGACCTGACCAAGGTGTGGCCGCACGCCGACTACCCGCTGGTCAAGGTCGGCCGCCTGGTGCTGAACAAGAACCCGGAGAACGTCTTCGCCGAGGTCGAGCAGTCGGCGTTCTCGCCGAACAACTTCGTGCCCGGCATCGGCCCGTCCCCGGACAAGATGCTCCAGGGCCGGCTGTTCGCCTACGCGGACGCCCAGCGCTACCGCCTCGGCGTCAACCACACGCTGCTCGCCGTCAACGCCCCCCGGGCGACCGAGGCGAACAACTACGGCCGCGACGGCTTCGCCGCCGTCAACAAGTCCGGCCGCGGCAAGAACTACGAGCCCAACTCGTACGACGGCCCGGCCCAGACCGACAACGCGCTCGCCGCGCCGGTCGCGCTGAACGGCCACACCGGCACCTACACCACGCCGGCGCACACCAAGGACGACGACTTCTTCCAGGCCGGTGAGCTGTACCGGCTGATGTCGGCCGGCGAGAAGACCCGCCTGATCGACAACATCGCGGGCTTCCTGGCGCAGGTGACGCGCGACGACATCGTCGAGAAGAACCTCGCCCACTTCCACGCGGCCGACGAGGAGTACGGCAGCCGGCTGGAGGCCGCCGTGGCCAAGCTCCGCGCCGGCGACGAGGGCTGACCCGGCGTCCCTCCGATCCGCTGTGAACCACCCTCACCGGCCGCCGGGGCCCGCACCCCGGCGGCCGCACACCGAGCCTCTCCCCCCAGGGCAGTGGGGGAGGGGCCGTTGTGCTGTCCGCACAGAGCACCCGACACCGGCGCCGGTCAAGTTCTTTACCGTACCTGCACGAATATCCGCGGAGCGGCACCGGCCGACGTCCCCGGGTGGTTAGGCTGGAGAACACCCGCGGGTAACTCCCTGGGGGACATCGGAAGGGGACGACATGTCGACACCAGCCCCGGGTCGCCACGCCATGCTGGACGAGGGCGTGCCCGGTCCGTTCACCTCCCTGCAGCACGCCCTCAGACTGCTGGAGGCCGTCGACCGGCACCCCGGCGGTGCCACCCTGGTCTCCCTCGCCCGGGAGACGTCCCTGGCCCTGCCGACCGTTCGCCGGCTGGCCGAGATCCTGGAGATCGAGGGCTACCTCCAGTGCCAGGACGGCGGTTGGGTGCTCGGCGGCACCTTCGCGCTGCTCGGGCAGTACAACCGGGAGCAGCTGGTCCGGGCCCGGCTGGACCGCAAACTCGCGGAGCTGCGGGACGAGTTGGGCGCGGCGGTGTACTTCACCCGGTACCACGACGGCGAGCTGTCGGTCGAGGCGGTGGCGGCCGCCGAGCACGCCCCGGCGGTGCAGGAGTGGGTGGACTTCCGGGCCACCGCGCACGCCAGCGCGATCGGCAAGTGCCTGCTCAGCCAGCTCGACCACGACGCCCGCCGGGACCACCTGTCCCGCCACCCGGTGGCCCGGCTCACCTCGCGGACGGTCGTCGACGCCGACCAGTTGATGCACCGGCTGGAGCGCCAGCCGGCCACCGTGCCGGTGCTGGACATCCAGGAGTACGCGCTCGGCACCGTCTGCGCCGCCGTGCCGGTGACGGCGGGGAGCACGGTCGGCTGCCTGGCCACCTCGATGCCGCTCGACAACGTGCACCGGCTCAAGGCGGCCGCCGAGCTGCTGGCCGCCCGGGCCGCGCCGCTGATGCTCGCGATGGCGGTCTGACCCTTCGGGGCCGCCCCCCGTCCACGAGCCCCGCCGGATCCCGGCGGGGCTCGCATGTTTCCCGGGCCGCCGTCCGGTGCACATCACCTATTAGACTCGATGTCGATAAGGGCTGCCGAAACCCTTGTAGCAGGCGCTACCCGCGAGTAAGTTGCCTGGTGCCGCGCGAGCCGAGCCGCCCCGCCCCCAGGTCAGGAGGGCCTCCATGCCCCGCACCACCACACCCGTTCCCGCCGTCGCCGCCCCGGCCGCCCGGGTCCACGACAGCCTCGTCCTGGAGCCCCGGGACGTCCGCTTCGACTGGTCCGGGCTTCCGCTGCACTGGATCCCCGACGAGCCGATGGCCACCCACGTCATCAACGTCCTGCACCTGCTGCTCCCGGAGGGCGAGCGCTGGTTCGTCAAGGTGTTCAAGGAGGCGCTGCCGCTGATCCGGGACGACCGGCTGCGTGAGGAGGTGCTGGGCTTCATCGGCCAGGAGGCCATCCACGCCGAGGCCCACCAGGAGGTGCTGGACCACCTGCTCGGCCAGGGCCTCGACCCGCGTCCCTACGTCCGCCAGGTCACCTGGCTGTTCCAGCGCGTCCTCGGGGACAAGCCCGGCCTCCCGCCCGTCCGGCGGCGCGAGAACATCGTCGAGCGGGTCGCCTTCGTCGCCGCGATCGAGCACTTCACCGCCTTCCTCGGCGACTGGGCGCTCAACTCCCCCGGCCTGGACCGGGCGAAGGCCGATCCGACGATGCTGGACCTGCTGCGCTGGCACGGCGCCGAGGAGGTCGAGCACCGCAGCGTCGCCTACGACCTGATGGTCCACCTCGACCCCGGCTACGCCCGCCGGATCCGCGGCATGGCCGTCTCCGGGCCGCTGCTGGTCCACCTCTGGGTGCGCGGCGCCCGCTTCCTGCTGGCCGCCGACCCCACCCTGGACGGCCGGATCCGGCCCAGCTGGCGGGAGGCCCGGCGGCTCGCCCGGCGCGGCCTGCTGCCCGACCCGGTCCGCTCGCTCCGCTCCGGCCTGCGCTACCTGCGGCCCGGCTACCACCCCACCCAGGAGGGCTCCTCAAGCCAGGCCCTCGGCTACCTCGCCACCTCCCCGGCCGCCCGCGCCGCCGCCCACTGACGCCAGGAGAGTCGCCCGGATGGACCTGCACAACCCGCCCCCGGACCTCTACGGCCGCCCCCGCGCGGACCGGTTCATGCGAGGCCTGACCGCCTTCGGCGACCGCTACACCCCCGCGCTGGGCGGCCCGCTGCTGCGCCGCAGCCCCCGGCGCCCGTTCGGCCGCCCCACCCCGGCGCTGCAGCTGGTGGTGACCGCCCGTCGGACGATCGCCACCGACGTCGTCGAGCTGCTGCTCGGCGACCCCTCCGGCGGGGCGCTCCCGCCCTGGCAGCCCGGCGCGCACCTGCGCCTCGCGCTGCCCTCGGGCCGCGAGCGGCACTACTCGCTCTGCGGCGACCCGGGCGACCGGCGGGCCTACCGGGTCGCGGTCCGCCGGCTGCCCGGGGGAGGCGGCGGGTCGGAGGAGATCCACCGCGAGCTGCACCCCGGCACCCGGCTGACCGCCCGCCGCCCGCGCAACGGCTTCGCCTTCTGCGCCGAGCCGGCCGTCCTGCTGCTGGCCGGCGGCATCGGGATCACCCCGCTGCTGCCGATGGTCCACGAGGCCCGGCGGCACGGCCTGGACTGGCACCTCGTCCACGTCGGCCGCAGCGCCGACACCCTCCCCTACGCGGAGCTGCTGCGCGGCCTCGACCCGGGCCGGGTCCACCTGCGCACCGACGACGAGCACGGCGGGGTGCCCACCGGCGCCGAGCTGCTGGCCCACGCCCCGCGCGGCGCCGCCGTCTACTGCTGCGGCCCGGCCCCCATGCTGACCGCCGTCCAGCGCGCGCTGGACGGATCGCCGGCCCGGGCCCTGCACTTCGAGCGGTTCGGCGCCGCCCCGGTCACCGGCGGCGAGCCGTTCGCCGTCCAGCTCGGCACGGACGGCCCGGTGCTGGACGTCCCCGCCGACCGGTCCGCCCTGGACGTGCTCCGCGAGGCCCGTCCGGACCTGCCGTACTCCTGCCACCAGGGCTTCTGTGGCACCTGCGAGGTCCGGCTGGTGGCCGGCGCCGCGGACCACCGCGACCGCCGCCTCACCCCCGAGCAGCGCGCCGCCGGCGCCCTGCTGCCCTGCGTCTCCCGGGCCGCCGGGGGCGAGACCCTCGTCCTGGACCTCTAGCACTGGAGCCCGCCGTGCTGCTTCGCCCCCCGGCCGTCCCCCGCACCCCGGCCTTCCCGTTCACCGACCACGACCTGGACCGCTTCCGCGAGGTCCAGCAACTCGCCTACCACTGCGCCGAACAGGTCGCCGCCTGGATCGAACCGGGGGTGACCGAGCGGCAGGCCACCGCCGAGCTGCGCCGGTGCCTGGTCGCCGCCGGCGTGCAGGACTTCTTCCACGTCCCCTTCGCCTGGTTCGGCGACCGCACCGCCTTCCGGCACTTCCGCACCCCGCTGCAGTTCTTCGCCGGCGACCGCCGGCTGGAGGACGGCATGCCGTACGTCCTGGACTGCGCGCCGATCGTGGACGGCTACACCGCCGACATCGGCTACGGCGGCAAGGTCGGCGAGAACCCGGTCTGGGACCGGCTGGCCGCCGACCTCCGGGTCTACCGCGAGCTGATCCTCACCGAGGTCCGCGCCCGCCGCCCGCTCGACGAGGTGTACGCGGCGGTGGACGCGCAGATCGCCGCGCACGGCTACGACAACCGCCACCGGGTCTACCCGGGCCGGGTGATCGGCCACCAGGTCACCCGGACCACCAGCCGCGGCCCGGCCGGGGTGAACGTCCTCGGCTTCGGGGTGCGTACACTCCAGACGCTCGGCCGCGAGCTGATCGGCGAGCGCCTCCAGGGCCGCTCCCCGCTCTGGGCGGACGGCCGGTCCTCCCGGCACGCGCCGACCCCGGGCCTGTGGGCGGTGGAGCCGCACATCGGGTTCCGCGCGGTGGGCATCAAGTTCGAGGAGCTGCTGGTGGTCACCGAGGACGACGCGTACTGGCTCGACGACGACCTGCCGCACGTGCGGCGCTGGACCGCTGCCCACGCCGAGGCGACCGCCCAGGAGGCGACCCGATGACCACCACCCGCCGCCGCACCGTCCACTCCGGCGGGCTGCCGCTCGCCGTCTTCGAGGACGGCGACCCCGACGCGCCCACCGTCCTGCTGGTGCACGGCTACCCGGACACCCACGTGGTCTGGGACGACATCGCCGCCGACCTCGCCCGCGACCACCACGTGGTCCGCTACGACGTGCGCGGCGCCGGCGAGTCCGGAGCGCCCGACTCGCGCGAGGGCTACCGGCTGGAGCACCTGGCCGCCGACCTCTTCGCGGTCGCCGACGCGGTCAGCCCGGACCGCCCGGTGCACGTGGTCGCCCACGACTGGGGCTCGCTGCAGTCCTGGGAGGCCGTCACCTCGCCCGGCGCCGAGCGGCGGCTCGCCTCCTACACCACGATGTCCGGCCCCTGCCTGGACCACATCGGCCACTGGATGCGCGAGCGCTACCGCCGCCCCACCCCGCGCCACCTGCGGCAACTGCTCGCGCAGGGCGTGCACTCCTGGTACATCACGGCCTTCCACCTGCCCTACCTCGCCCCCGGCATCTGGCGGCTCGGCCTGGCCCGCGCCTGGCCCCGGGTGCTGCGCGACCTGGAGGCCGTCACCCCGCGGCCCGGCCACCCGCAGCCCACCCTGCGGCGGGACGCGGTGCGCGGCATCGAGCTCTACCGGGCCAACATGCGCCCCACCCTGCGCAATCCGCGCGAGCGGCCCACCGAGGTGCCGGTCCAGCTGATCACCCTCACCCGGGACCACTACGTCGGCGAGTACCTCTCCGAGGGGCTGGAGCGCTGGGTGCCCAGGCTGACCCGCCGCTCCCTGCACGCCACCCACTGGTCCGCCCTCCTGGAGAAGGGAACCGCCGTGGCCGGGATGGTCCGCGAGTTCACCGCCGGTGTCGACGCCGGACAGGCCCCCGACCCGGCCGGCGACGGCCCGCTGGTCGTCATCACCGGCGGCGGCAGCGGCATCGGCCGGGCCACCGCGCTCGCCTTCGCCGAGGAGGGCGCCCGGGTGGTGATCTGCGACCTCGACCACGATGCCGCCCGGCGCACCGCCGAACTCGCCTCCCTGCTCGGCCCCCAGGCGCACGCCTACCGGGTCGACGTCAGCGACGGCGCCGCCGTCGACGCCTTCGCCGAGGCGGTCGCCGCCGCGCACGGCGTCCCCGACGTGGTGGTCAACAACGCGGGCATCGGCCACTCCGGGACGTTTCTGGAGACCACCGAGAAGGAGTGGCAGCGCGTCCTGGACGTCAACCTCTGGGGCGTGATCCACGGCTGCCGCGCCTTCGGCTCGCTGATGGCCGACCGCGGCCTGGGCGGGCACATCGTCAACCTCGCCTCGGCCGCCGCCTACCTGCCGTCCAAGGCGCTCACCGCCTACGCCACCAGCAAGGCGGCCGTGTTCATGCTCTCCGACTGCCTGCGCGCCGAACTGGCCGGGCACGGCATCGGCGTCTCGACCATCTGCCCCGGCATCGTCAACACCAACATCACCCGCACCTCCACCTTCTCCGCCACCAGCGCCGACCAGCAGGCGGCCAAGCAGGCCCGCGCCGCGAAGCTCTACGCCCGCCGGGGCTTCCCGCCGGAGAAGGTCGCCACCGCGATCCTGCACGCCGTCCGCACCGGCAAGCCGGTCGTCCCCGTCACCCCCGAGGCCAAGGCCGCCCGCTTCCTCAGCCGCCTCTCCCCGGGCCTGTTGCGCCTGGCGGCCCGCCTCAACGTGACCTGAGGGACCGGCCGGTGGGCCTGTGATATCGGGTAGGCTGGAAATCGATATCACAGGCCCAGCTCGCTCGGGAAGCCCGCCATGGCTCGCACCGTGATAGACGTCGACGACACGCTCCTCGCCGAGGCCGCGGAGATCTTCGGGACGACCACCAAGGTCGCCACGGTCAACGCGGCCCTGGAGGACGGGATCAAGCGCCGCAAGCGCGAGTCCTTCTTCACCTGGCTCTCCGAGGGCGGACTGCCCTACCTCACCGGCCAGGCGCACCCGGGTGAGTGAGCGCTTCCTGATCGACAAGTCGGCCTTCGCCCGGTACCCGAAACCTGCCGCACGCGCCGCGATCGAGCCGCTGCACAACGCCGGACTCCTCGCCGTCTGCGGGGCCGTCGAGCTGGAGGTCATGCACAGCGCCCGCTCGAAGGCCGATGCCGAGCGCATTCGCGAAGGAATGCGCGGCTTCGACTGGCTTCCGACGCCGGACGAGGTCTGGGACCGGGCGATCGAGGTGCGGGCACGACCGACGGCCGCCGGCAACTGGCGGGCCCTGTCGGTCGCGGACCTCGTCATCGCCGCCACGGCCGAGCGTCACGGCGCGACCGTCCTGCACTACGACGGTGACTACGACATGATCGCCGCCGTGACCGGTCAGTCCACCCGCTGGGTCGTTCCGCCGGGTACGGCCGACTGACCCGCCCCCCGCGGCGCCGGGAGCCTGCCGCGTGCGCTCGTACGTCGTCGCGGGTGGCCGCATCGACGGGCCGGCGGCGAAGACATGATGCCGCCGCCCGACGGCACGGCGCGGTAAGTCCCGGATTCCCGGGGCAGCATCCATGGTGTCGGAGGAAGCACGAGCGAAGGACGGGACATGGCGCAGCCGCTCACGGGCAAGGTCGCCCTGGTCGCCGGGGCGACCCGGGGGGCCGGGCGGGGGATCGCGGTGCAGCTGGGGGCCGCCGGGGCGACGGTCTACGCGACCGGGCGCAGTGCCGGCGGGCACCGCTCGGAGTACGGGCGGGCGGAGACCCTGGAGGAGACGGCGGCACTGGTCACCGCGGCCGGCGGCCGGGGGATCGCGGTCCGCGCGGACCACCTCGTCCCCGCCGAGGTCGAGGCCGTGGCGCGGCGGATCGAGGCCGAGCAGGGCGGGCTCGACGTCCTGGTCAACGACATCTGGGGCGGCGAGAACCTCTTCGAGTGGGAGAGCCCGGTCTGGGAGCACGACCTGGACAACGGGCTGCGCCTGCTGCGCCTGGCCGTCGAGACGCACGTGATCACCAATCACCACCTGCTGCCGCTGCTGCTGAGCCGCCCGGGCGGTCTGGTGGTGGAGATGACCGACGGCACCGCCGACTACAACGCCACCCGTTACCGGAACTCGCTCTGCTACGACCTCGCCAAGTCCTCGGTGCTGCGGATGGCCTTCGCGCTGGGCCACGAGCTGGCCCCGCGCGGGGCGACGGCGGTCGCGCTGACCCCCGGCTGGCTGCGCTCCGAGATGATGCTGGAGCACTTCGGCGTCACCGAGGAGAACTGGCGCGACGCGACCGCGAAGCAGCCCGGCTTCGGCGTCTCGGAGTCGCCCGGCTACGTCGGCCGCGCCGTGGTGGCGCTGGCCTGCGACCCCGGGGTGGCGCGCTTCAACGGCAGCTCGCTCTCCAGCGGCGCCCTGGCGAAGGAGTACGGCTTCACCGACCTGGACGGCAGCCGCCCGGACGCCTGGCGCTACCTGGTCGACCAGGAGACGGCGGACGGCCCGCTGGACCCGGCCGGCTACCGCTGAGCGAGGCCGCGGGGCGCGGCCGGGCGCGCCGTGGCCGCTCCGGGCCGGGCATTTGGTACCCAGGAGTTCCATCACCCAGCGGAAGCGAGGGAACCCCCATGGCCACCGGCACCGTGCAGTCCTACCACGCCGACCACGGCTACGGCCTGATCACCCCCGACGAGGACGGCCCCGCCCTCTACGTCTACTTCGACTCGATCCTGGCCGAGGGCGACCGCGTCCTCACCGAGGGGCGGCGGGTGGAGTACCAGCCGATGGAGCAGGAGGGGCGCTGGGTGGCCGAGCGGGTGCGCCCGCTCTGACCCGCGGTCGGCCCGCCCCGGCCGGCCGAGGCCCTACGATCAAGGCCCATGGAGATGACGACCGCCCTGTGGTCCTTCGCCCTCGTGGTGGGACTGCTCACGCTCACGCCCGGGATCGACACCGCGCTGGTGCTGCGCACCTCCGCCCTGGGGGAGCGCCGGCAGGCCTGGGGCGTGGTGCTCGGCATCCAGACCGGGACCCTGATCTGGGGCACCCTCACCTCGGCCGGGGTGACCGCCCTGCTGACCGCCTCCCACCTGGCGTACGAGGTCCTGCGCTGGACCGGCGCCGCGTACCTGGTCTGGATGGGGATCGGCCTGCTGCGCAACCGGGGTGGCGGGGCCGAACCGGAGCGGCTGCCGACCGGCGGCGGGGTCCGGTCCGGGTGGCGGCGCGGCACGCTCACCAATCTGCTCAATCCCAAGGTCGGCGTCTTCTACGTCGCCGTGCTGCCGCAGTTCATCCCCGCGGGGGCCCCGCACTTCGCCGCCGGGGTGGCCCTGACCTGCGTCCACGTCGTGGAGGGCCTGCTCTGGTCGGCCGTGCTGGTGGGCTTCGCCAGGGCGGTGCGCGGCTGGCTGAGCCGGCCCGCCGCGCGCCGGCTGCTGGACCGGGTGACGGGTGCGGTGGTGGTGGGCTTCGGGGTGCGGCTGGCGCTCTCGGAGTAGCCCGCCCGGCGCGCTGCCCGACGTCACCCGGGTGGTGGCGCCGGATGGCCGGGCGGGCGGGGGCGGGGCTGCATGGGAGGCGACGGAGCCCATCCGACGGGAGCAGCGCATGGCCATCATCGTGATGTTCGAATTCCCCGGTACCACCCGGGACCAGTACGAGGAGGCGGTGGACCGGCTGACCGGCGGCACCGGGCTGAACGCGCCCTCGGACTGGCCGGTGCGCGGGCTGGTCCTGCACGTGTCCGGTCCGACGCCGGGCGGCGGCTGGCACGTCACCGAAGTGTGGGAGTCCCGGGAGGCCTTCGAGCACTTCTCGGCGGTGCTGCTGCCGATCCTCCAGGAGGTCGGCATCCCGGCCGCACCGCCGCTGATCCGCGAGGTCCACGACGTCGTGCGGTGACGGCGGGGCCGGGCCGCGCCGCGGTCAGGCCGCGTGGGACCGCGCGTCCCCGGTGGCCGGACCGGCCGCCCGCGCCAGGTCGTGGTGGATCGGCCCCTCGCCGCGGCTCAACGGCAGGCAGCTGCCGCCGCGCCGGTGGGCGACGATCTCGGCGGCGACCGAGACGGCGGTCTCCTCGGGGGTCCGGGCACCGAGGTCCAGGCCGATCGGCGAGCGCAGCCGGCCGATCTCGGCGTCGGTCAGGCCGACCTCGCGCAGCCGGGTGTCGCGGTCCCGGTGGGTGCGGCGCGAGCCCATCGCGCCGATGTAGCCGACCGGCAGCCGCAGCGCGCGCTCCAGCAGCGGGATGTCGAACTTGGCGTCGTGGGTGAGGACGCAGAGCACCGTCCGCCCGTCGATCCGGTCCAGCTGGGAGTCCAGGTAGCGGTGCGGCCAGTCGACCACCACCTGGTCGGCGTCGGGGAAGCGCCGCTCGGTGGCGAAGACCGGCCGGGCGTCGCAGACGGTGACGTGGTAGCCGAGGAACTTGCCGATCCGCACCACGGCGGCGGCGAAGTCGATCGCCCCGAAGACGATCATCCGCGGCGCGGGGACGTAGGACTCGACGAAGAAGGTGACGGTCCCCTGCTCCCGGTCGTCGCAGGGGCGTCCGTCGAGGCCGAGGACCAGTCGGCCGGTGCGCCCGGCGTCCAGCATGGCGCGGGCCTCGGCGACCACGGCGCGCTCCAGCGGGGCCACGGTGGTGGGCGCGGGGGAGAGGGCCCCGTGGTGGGTGTCGGCGGTGACGGCGACGGTGGCGCCGACCAGCGCGCCGGGGCCGTCGATCACCCGGGCCAGGGCGACCGGGGTGCCGGAGGCGAGGTAGGTGATGCCGGCGTCGAGTGCGGGGTCGGTGCCGGGGACGACCGGCTGGACGAAGACGTCCAGCACGCCACCGCAGGTCAGGCCGACCGCGAAGGCGTCCTCGTCGCTGTAGCCGAAGCGTTCCAGCACCGGCCGGCCGGACTCGATGGCGGCCTGGCAGAGCTCGTAGACGGCTCCCTCGACGCAGCCGCCGGAGACGCTGCCGATCGCCTCGCCGGCCGCGTCGACGGCGAGCGCGGCACCCGGGTCGCGCGGCGCGCTGCCGGAGACCCCGACCACCGTGGCCACGGCGAAGGAACGCCCGGACGCGTGCCAGGCCTGCAGCTGCTCGGCGATGTCGTGCATGTCGGGGAGCTCCTTAACATCTCGGAAGACGGAACGGGAGGTGCCGCCGTACGGGAAACGATTCCCGTACGGCGGCGGTGCTGCTAGTGGACGCCCAGCCAGGACTTGATCGGAGTGAGCGCGAAGTAGACCACGAACACGCCGGTGAGGATCCACATCAGCGGGCCGGGCTCGCGCCACTTGCCGGTGCCGGCCTTGATGACGGTGTACGAGATGACGCCCGCGGCGACACCGGCGGTGATGCTGTAGGTGAACGGCATCAGGGTGCAGGTGAGGAAGGCCGGGATGGCGACCTCGCGGTCCGACCAGTCGATGTGCCGGGCCTGGCTCATCATCATCGAGCCGATGACGACCAGGGCCGCGGAGGCGACCTCGGTGGGGACGATCGCGGCGAGCGGCGAGAAGAACAGCATGAGGGCGAACACGCCGCCGGTGACGGTCGAGGCGAGGCCGGTCCGGGCGCCGTCGCCGACGCCGGTGGCCGACTCGACGAACACGGTCTGGCCGGAGGAGCCCGCGACACCGCCGATGGCACCGCCGGCGCCGTCGATGAACAGCGCCTTGGACAGGCCGGGCATCCGGCCCTGCTTGTCGGCAAGGCCCGCCTCGGTGCCGACGCCGATGATGGTGGCCATCGCGTCGAAGAAGCCGGCCAGGACCAGGGTGAAGACGGCGACCGAGGCGCTGATCGCGCCGAGGCCGTGGCTGCCGAAGGCCCCGAAGACGTCGATGTGACCGAAGAGGCCGAAGTCGGGTGCGGAGACCGGGCCGCCGCTCGGCCACACCGGGGCGGAGCTGACCCAGGTCTTCGCCGGGAGGTCGGCGACCGCGTTGATGACGAAGGCCACCACGGTGCCGCCGGCGATGCCGATCAGGATCGCGCCGCGGACGTTGCGGGCCAGCAGGACGAAGATCGTCAGCACCGTGAGGCAGAAGACCAGCACGGGCCAGCCGGCGAGTTCGCCGAAGGGGCCGAGCGCGAGCGGGGTGGGACCGCCGGTGTGCACGAAGCCGGCCTTGACCAGGCCGATCAGCGAGACGAAGAGGCCGATGCCGATGGTGATGGCGTGCTTGAGCGGCAGGGGGATGCCGTTCATGATCTTCTCGCGCAGTCCGGAGACCACCAGCAGGACGATCAGCAGGCCGTAGACGACGCAGAGGCCCATCGCCTGGGGCCAGGTGGTGTGCGGTACCACCAGGGCGGATATCACGCCGGAGACGGAGAGGCCGGCGGCGACCGCGAGGGGGACGTTGCCGACCACGCCCATCAGGATCGTGGTGACGGCGGCGGCGAGCGCGGTGGCGGTCGTGAGCTGGGCGTGGTCCAGCTTGAGGCCGTTGACGTCGGCGCCGCTCAGGATGATCGGGTTGAGCAGGACGATGTAGGCCATCGCCATGAAGGTGGTGAGGCCACCGCGGATCTCGTTGCCGAAGGTCGATCCCCGGGCCGTGATCTTGAAGTACGCGTCCATGGCGTTCTTCGGCGGTGCGACCGGGGCCGACGTGGGGGTGTCGTCCTCGGTGGGTCTGTCTTCAGTGGTGCCGGGCTCCGTGGGGATCCTGGTCATGTCCACTCCCAAGTGTCAAAGGGGGTTGGGGTGGGCGAGCCGACCTGACAGCCAGTCAACGAAGTTGGCACAGGGGGACGATTCGACTCACTGGGCGCACTCTGTGGCAGTGCTGCGGTGCAGTGCGTTCCACCGGCCGTCGGCCGGGGGTGGGTGGTGCGCACCGCTGCAGAACCCCGGCGTGGGAGAGGCAGCGGGAGGATGCGTTCGCTTTGCTTCGGCTGGTGCATGTGTGGTGCCCGTACTTCGGGGTGGAACTGCCCCGGGGCGGCGGGGAAGACGGTCGCCGCCCCGGGGAGGTGTGGGGGAGACCCGGTGGCTACTTCGGTCCGGGGGCCTCGGTGGTCAGGTGCTCGGGCCGGACGGGGATCCGGTTGAGCGCCAGACCGGTGGCGTTGCGGATGGCGGCCACGATCGACGGCGTCGCGGAGACGGTCGGGGCCTCGCCCACCCCGCGCAGCCCGTACGGGGCGTGCGGGTCGGGGAGTTCGAGGATCTCCACCGGGATCGGCGGGGTGTCCAGGATGGTGGGGATCAGGTAGTCGGTGAAGGACGCGTTGCGGACCTTCCCGTCCTTGACGATGATCTCCTCCATCACGGCCAGGCCGAGCGCCTGGGTGCAGCCGCCCTGGATCTGGCCCACCACCGAGAGCGGGTTGAGCGCCTTGCCGACGTCCTGGACGGCGGTCAGCTCGACCACCTTGACCAGGCCCAGCTCGATGTCCACGTCGACCACCGCGCGGTTGGCGCAGAAGGTGTACTGGACGTGGCCGAAGCCCTGCCCGGTCTCCTTGTCGAACGGGACGGTCGGGCGGTGGTGGTGCTCGCGGGTGAGGTCGATCGCCTCGTCGCCGAGCAGGTCGACCATGGAGACCAGGGCGCCCGTCGACGGCGAGACCACCTTGCCGCCGGTCAGCGTCAGGTCGTGCTGGGTCCAGCCGTAGCGCCGGCGGCCCTTCTCGATCAGCGCCTGCTTGACGGCCTCGGCGGCGAGCTTCACCGCACCGCCCGTCATGTAGGTCTGCCGGGAGGCCGAGGTCGAACCGGCCGAGCCGACCTCGGTGTTGGCCGGGTGGATGGTGACCTGCTCGACGCCCAGCTCGGTGCGCGCGATCTGGGCGTGCACGGTGACGCCGCCCTGGCCGACCTCGGCCATCGCGGTGTGCACCATGGCGACCGGCTCGCCGCCGATCACCTCCAGGCGCACCCGGGCGGTGGAGTAGTCGTCGAAGCCCTCGGAGAAGCCGACGTTCTTGATGCCGACCGAGTAGCCGACGCCGCGCACGATGCCCTCGCCGTGCGAGGTGTTGGAGAGCGCGCCGGGCAGCTGGCGGACGTCCAGGTGCTCGGTGTCCAGCGGCGGCGGGAGCGGCATGTCCTTGACCCGGCGCAGGAGTTCGGCCACCGGGGCGGGCGAGTCGATCTGCTGGCCGGTGGGCATGAAGTCGCCCTCCGACATCGCGTTCAGCTGGCGCAGCTCGACCGGGTCCATGCCCAGCTCGGCGGCGAGCCGGTCCATCTGGGTCTCGTAGCCGAACGCGGCCTGGACCGCGCCGAAGCCGCGCATCGCCCCGCAGGACGGGTTGTTGCTGTACAGCGCGATGGCGTGCATCTTGACGTTCGGGATCACGTACGGCCCGTGGCCGAGCGAGGCCGCGTTGCCGACCACGGCCGGCGAGGCGGAGGCGTACGCGCCGCCGTCCAGCACGATCCGGCAGTCGGCGAAGACCAGCTTGCCGTCCCGGGTGGCGCCGTGCTCGTAGGTCATCCTCGCCGGGTGGCGGTGCACGTGGCCGTAGAAGGACTCGTCACGGGCGTAGACGATCTTGACCGGCTTGCCGGTGTGCTGGGCGAGCAGGCAGGCGTGGATCTGCATCGAGATGTCCTCGCGGCCGCCGAAGGCGCCGCCGACACCGGCCAGCGTGAGGCGGACCTTCTCCTCCGGCAGGGCCAGCACGGGGGCCATCTGCTGGCGGTCCACGTGCAGCCACTGGGTGGCGATGTAGAGGTCGATGCCGCCGTCCTCGGCCGGGACGGCCAGGCCGGACTCCGGGCCGAGGAAGGCCTGGTCCTGCATGCCGACCTCGTAGCTGCCCTTGACGATGACGTCCGCCAGGGCCCGCACCTCGTCGGTCACGCCGAGGCCGGAGACCAGCTTCTGCTCGTGGCAGATGTTGCCGTAGCCGTGCGACTTGAACTCGTGCGGCTCGTGCACGTAGCCGTGGGTCTCCGGGTCGAGGCACTGCTCCTCGGTGGTGATCGGGGTGAGCACCTCGTACTCGACCTTGATCTTCTTCACCGCGCGGCGGGCCGTCTCCGGGTGGTCGGCCGCGACCAGCGCGATGGCCTCACCGTGGTAGCGGACCTTGTCGATCGCCAGGGCCGGCTGGTCCTGGATCTCCAGGCCGTAGTACTTGGTGCCGGGGATGTCCTCGTGGGTGAGGACGGCGTACACGCCGGGGACCTTCAGCGCGTCGGCGATGTCCACCGAGAGGATGTTCGCCCGGGGGTGCGGCGAGCGCAGCGCCATACCCCAGAGCATGTCCTCGTGCCACAGGTCGGACGAGTAGGCGAACTCGCCCTTGACCTTCAGGTTGCCGTCCGGGCGCAGCGGCGAGCCGCCGATGCCGTCCTTGCTGGCCTGGTTGATGTTCTGCAGGTTCTTCTGACCCTGGATGGTGCGGGTACTCATTCCGACGTCGCCCTCTCGCACGTGCGGGCGGAAGCCAGCCGCACCGCGTCCATGATCTTCTCGTAGCCGGTGCAGCGGCAGAGGTTGCCCGACAGCGCCTCACGGATGTCGTTGTCACTCGGCTGGGCGTCCTTCGCCAGCAGCGCGTCGGTCTGCACCAGCAGGCCGGGCGTGCAGAAGCCGCACTGGACGGCGCCGGCGTCGACGAAGGCCTGCTGGACCAGGCCCAGCTCGCCCTGCTCGTCGCTCAGGCCCTCGACGGTGCGGACCTCGCGGTCCTGCACCTGGCCGGCCGCGACCAGACACGAACAGACCGGGACGCCGTCCAGGTAGACCGTGCAGGAGCCGCACTCGCCCTGCTCGCAGGCGTTCTTCGAGCCCGGGAGGCCGACCCGCTCGCGCAGCACGTAGAGCAGGCTCTCGCCCTCCCAGACGTCGTCGGCCTCGACCGGCTTGCCGTTGGCGGTGAAAGTGACCCTCATGCCGCGCTCCTGATCTGCTTGCTGTAGTCGTTCCACGTCCAGGTGAGCGTGCGGCGCGCCATCACGGCCAGCGAGTGCCGCCGGTAGTCGGCGGTGCCGCGGACGTCGTCGATGGGCGAGGCGGCGGCCTTCACCAGCTCGCCGAACCGCTGGATCACCTCGGCGCCCAGCAGCTCGCCGGACTCCCACAGCCCGCGCTCGGCGAGCACGCCCCGCAGGTACTCCTCGGCCTCGACGGCGCGGCGCGGCGTGGGGGCGGCCGAGCCGATCCCGGTGCCGACGGTGCCGTTCTTCGGGTGCAGCGCGAAGCCGAAGGCGCAGACCGCGATCACCATGGCGTTGCGGGTGCCGATCTTGGAGAACTGCTGCGGGCCGTCCGCGACGGGGATGTGCACGGCCCTGATCAGCTCGTCGGCCGCCAGGCTGTTGCGCTTGACGCCGACGTAGAACTCGTCGATCGGGATCATCCGGGTGCCGCGCACGGAGTCCGCCTCGACGAACACGTCGCGGCCGGCGGCCAGCAGCGCGGGGTGCGCGTCGCCGGCCGGGGAGGCACCGCCGAGGTTGCCGCCGACGCCGCCGCGGTTGCGGATCTGCGGCGAGCCGACGGTGTGGGCCGCCAGCGCGAGGCCGGGCAGCGGACCGGACAGCTCGTCGATGATCCGGGAGTAGGGGACGGAGGCGCCGAGCCGGACGACGTCGCCGTCGTTCGACCATTCGGTGAGCTCGGTGATGCGGTTCAGGTCGAGAATCGCGGATGGCCGGTGCACGTCGAAGTTCATCTCGACCATGACGTCCGTACCGCCCGAGATGGGCAGCGCGGTCGGGTACTCAGCCTTCGCCGCGAGTGCCTCGTCCCAGGTAGCGGGCCGAAGGAACTCCATGCGGGTGTCTCCTCAAGTCGTTGCCGGCCGGACGGGTGGGCACAGTGCCCGGAACTCGGTGTTCGGACCGCGCTGTCCGCTTCGTCGCCTCCGCGTCGGGTCCTGGTCACCGGGGTGTGTCCGGCGGCGTGTGGCCAGTGAACCTCTGTGACGGGGCCCACTGGCAGTCACCGATGGCATGAAGCCCCGGCTGTGGTCCCGCCCGGCATCCTGTACGTTCCTCTAAGGACGAGAATCTCGCAGCCCAGCTGATTTCCGGGTGCTGCCTACGACCGTAATCCGGCCGTGATTCCCAAGCTATGACCCCGTGATCCGGGCGTCCGTTGGGACGTAACACCGAGCACGGATGTTCGGGCACACTGTGACCCCCGGACCGCGCGCTCGGGCCCCCTCACCCCCACCCCAAGCCCGTAAGGAGTCCCGGATGCGTGTCCGCGACCTGCTCGCCCCCGGAGCCCCGAGACTGCGCCTGCTCGCGGCCGAGGAAGAGCTCGACCGGCAGGTCAGCGGCGTGATGACCACGGACCTGCACGACCCGGGCCGCTACCTGCACGGCGGCGAGCTGGTGCTCACCGGCATGCTCTGGCGCACCGGGCCGGCCGACTCCGAACGCTTCGTGCGGACCATCGTGGCCGGTGGCGCGGTCGCCCTCGCGGCCGGCGAGGCCGAGGTCGGCCCCGTCCCCGAGGACCTCGTCGACGCGTGTCGCCGGCACCGGATGCCCCTGTTGGCGGTACCCGACGACATCGCTTTCGGCACCGTCACCGAGTTCATCGGCCGACAGGTCTCCGCCGACCGCGCCGCCGACCTGGCCGCCCTGGTCGACCGCCACCGGCTGCTGGTCTCCGCGGCCGGCGGCGGCGGACTGGACGCCGTCCTCGACCTCCTCGGCGGCGACCTCGACCTCGACTGCTGGGTGCTCACGCCCACCGGCGCGGTGATCGCCGGCCCGGCCGACCGGCTCTCCGCCGAGGACCGCGACCAGCTGGTCCGCGCCCACCTCGGCGCCCAGCGCCAGCGCCGCCGCCCCCCGCACCGGGCCCGGCTGGCCAACGGCTCCTACTCGCTGCTGCCCGCCCCGGCCCTCGACGACGTCCAGGCGCCGCTCGCCGACTGGGTGCTCGCGGTGGCCGGCGACGTCACCGAATGGACCACCAAGCGCCAGCAGCTCGCCGAGAACCTGGCCCGGCTGGTCGCCGCCGAGCGGCACCGCCGCGACGAGGGCCGCCGGCTGCGCCGCCGCCTCGCCGACGAGGTGCTGACGCTGCTCCAGCGCGACGCCGACCCGGGCGAGATCAGCCGCACCCTGTACGCCTCCTCGGCGATGGCCGCCCGGTACGAGAACCCCGAGCCCAAGCCGCAGTCGCCGGACGGCTCCTGGCTGGTGCTCAGCGCCGAGGGCACCGGCCTGCCCGAGGGCGCGGTGCGGCTGATCCTGGAGGAAGCTCTCAACGGCACCACCGACCGCGCCCTGGTCGCCGGGGCGGGCACCGGCGCGGTGGTGGTGCTGCCCGCGCTGGACAGCGCGGTGCCCGCCGACACCCTGCGGGAGCTGCTCGCCCCGCTGGAGGCGGGCCTCGGCTCGGAGGGCCGGATCACTCTCGGCGTGTCGGCCCCCGCCTCCGAGGCGGGCGGCCTGCGCGGCGCCCTGGAGGAGGCCCGGCACGCCCGCCGGATCGCCGCCGCCCGGGTCGGCCGGGTCTGCGTGGCCGGCCCCGAGGAGCTGGCCTCGCACGTGCTGCTGCTGGCCGCGGTGCCCGACGAGGTCCGCCGGGCGTTCCGCGGCCGGCTGCTGGACAAGGTGATCGCCTACGACATCGAGCACCAGGCGGACCTGGTCCGCACCCTGGAGGCGTTCCTGCGCTCGGACGGCTCGTGGACCCGCTGCGCCGCCCAGTTGCACGTGCACGTCAACACGCTGCGCTACCGGATCGGCCGGATCGAGGAGCTGACCGGCCGTGACCTCTCCCGGCTGGAGGACCGGGTGGACTTCTACCTGGCCCTCGAACTGGCCTGAGCCCGCACCGGAAGGGGTCCGCCCCCCACACCGTCGGTGTGCGGGGCGGACCCTTCCGCGTGACTACGGCTGCACGGGGATAATCGAGGTGAGCCACTGGAAGACGCCCGGCACCATGTTCTTCCAGACGTCGCTGGAGTGCGGCCCGGTGGTCTCCTGGACCTGGACGGTGGTCGGCGCCTTCGCGACGGCCGCGATCGCCTGGCCGTCCTCGTAGCCGTCGCCCTTGTTGCCGCTGATGTACAGGGCGACCTTCGGCGGCTGGGCGGCGGTCTTCACGATGGTGACCGGGTTGTTCGCCTCGCGCAGCTGGGCGTCCTTGCCGACCAGCGAGGACTTCTCGACCGCCGGGTCGTTGTAGCCCGAGAGGCTGATGCCGGCCCGGTAGCGGTTGGGGTGGGCCAGCGAGAGCTTGGCGGCGCAGTGGGCACCGGCCGAGTAGCCGGCCACCGCCCAGCGGTCGGCCGACGGCTCGGCGCGGAAGTTGTCCAGCACCATCTGGGGGACGTCGCGGGTCAGCCAGGTGTCCGCGTTGACCTTGCCGGGCACGTCAGTGCAGCCGGCGTCGGTGCTGTTGCCCAGCAGCAGGGTGCGCGGCGAGACCAGGATGAACGGCGCCACCTTGCCCTCCTGCATCAGCGGCTTGAGCTGCTCGGAGACCTTGAGCGTGCCGTACCAGGTGGAGGAGGAGCCGGGGAAGCCCGGGATCAGCTCGACGACCGGGAACTTCTTGTCCTTGAACGCCGGGTCGTGGTACTGCGGCGGCAGCCAGACCAGCACCTCGCCGTCCACGCCGGACAGCTGGCCCTTGAGGTCGGTCTTCTGGACGTCGTTCGGCACCTTGGGGTCGTCCACGCTGCGGAACTGCTGGTGGACCTTGGGCGGCTGCTTGGCGGCGTCGCCGCCGGCCTGGGCCCCGCCGGCGCCCGCCTCGGCCGGGGGGACGGAGGGCACGGCCCGGACGTGGTTGCCGGTGCCCAGCAGGTCGTCCCAGTTGCCGTAGATCAGGTTGGCGTTGTTGACCATGACGAAGACCGTCGTCACGGCGGTGATCTGGCAAAAGACGATCATGGCAAGCCTGGACAGGACCTGCACCGGCCTCGGCCCGCGCACCTTTCCCCAGAGCAGCAGGGCCGCCGCGATGGAGATCGGCACGAGGACGATCGTGCAGATGAGGAATGGCGTGCCTGTCAGTTGCATCAAATTCTCGTATCCGGGTTCAAAGCCGTCCGGGGCCCCACTCGCCCGGAACGCGCTCCAATGGCATCAGACGGTCGGGAACGCGGGATCGGTTGCCGTCCGAATCTGTAAGGAACCTGAGAGGAACATCACGTTTCGGTGCTGCTTCCCCCGCGGGGCCCGCACCAGTCTGCCACCCTGACGGCCCGCACCCGGACGCTGCGCCCAGCGGACTCCCAGGAACGCCACCGGGGGCACGATACCGCCCGGGCGGATCCGGGCGGCGGGCGAGGCGGTGCGATGCCGCGCGCGGCGGGCAGCGAGACTATGGGGATGAGCACAACCCGCTTTCGCCCCTTCCGCCGGTTCCGGCCCGCCTGCGCCGTCCTCGCCGTGCTGGCCGCCGTGGCCGGCTGCAGCAGTACCGGAGGCCTCCGCGCCGAGCACGCCCGCAGCCAGGCCGCGGCCGCCGGTGGCAGTGCCGTCACCACCCCGCGCTGGAAGATCGCCATGGTGACCCACGCCGGCGCCGGCGACGCCTTCTGGGACACCGTGCGCAAGGGCGCCGAGCAGGCCGCCGCCAAGGACAACATCACCTTCCTGTACTCCAACGACGCCCAGACCCAGAACCAGGTCCAGCTGGTCCAGGCCGCCATCGACCAGAAGGTCGACGGCCTGCTGGTCACCCTCGCCAAGGGCGACGCGCTCGGTGACGTGCTCGGGAAGGCCAAGGCGGCCGGCATCCCGGTGATCACCGTGAACTCCGGCCAGGAGTACTCCGCCCGGTTCGGCGCGCTGACCCACATCGGCCAGGACGAGTCCACCGCCGGCCAGGCGGCCGGCACCGAGCTCGCCGGCCGGGGCCGCAAGAACGTCCTCTGCGTGATCCACGAGCAGGGCAACGTCGGCCAGGAGCAGCGCTGCTCCGGCGCCCAGTCCAAGGCCGGCGGGGCCTTCCAGGTGCTCTACGTGGACGGCGTCAACATGCCCGACGCCCGGGCCGCCGTCTCCGCCAAGCTGCAGGCCGACCCGGCCATCGACACCGTGCTGACCCTCTCCGGGCCGATGGCCGCCACCGGACTGCAGGCGATCCAGGACGCCCGCCGCCCCGTCGAGCTCGACACCTTCGACCTGGGCACCCAGGTGGTGGCCGGCCTCAAGTCCGGCTCGGTCGGCTTCGCCGTCGACCAGCAGCCCTACCTCCAGGGCTACGAGGGCGTCGACCTGCTCTGGCTCTACCGCTCCAACCTGGACATGCTCGGCGGCGGCAAGCCCGTGCTGACCGGGCCGCAGATCCTCACCCGCGACGACGCCGACGCCCTCGCCGAGTACGTCGCGAGGGGGACGCGTTGAGCACCACCGACCTCCTCGTCCAGGACCGCCCGGCGGCGCTGCGGCGGGTGCTCGCCCGCCCCGAACTGGGGGCGCTGATCGCCGCCGCCGCGGTCTTCCTGGTCTTCGCCGCGGTCGCCGAACCGTTCCTGCGGGTCTCCTCGCTGGGCACCGTGCTGTACGCGGCCTCCACCATCGGGATCATGGCCGTCCCGGTCTCGCTGCTGATGATCGGCGGCGAGTTCGACCTGTCGGCCGGCGTGCTGGTCACCACCGCCGCGCTGACCTCGTCGATGGTGTCCTACCAGCTCACCGCGGTGACCTGGGTCGGCGTGCTGGTCTCGCTGCTGGTGACGCTGGCGGTCGGCGGCTTCAACGGCTGGATGCTCAGCCGGACGAAGCTGCCCAGTTTCATCGTCACCCTGGGCACCTTCCTGATGCTCACCGGCGCCAACCTCGGCGTCACCAAGCTGGTCTCCGGCACCGTCTCGACCAAGCCGATCTCCGACATGGAGGGCTTCGGCGCCTGCCGTTGGCTGTTCGCCTCCGAGGTCACCGTCTGCGGGCTGACGATCAAGGCCACCGTCTGGTGGTGGCTCGGCCTGCTGCTGGTCGGCAGCTGGGTGCTGCTGCGGACCCGCTTCGGCAACTGGATCTTCGCGGTCGGCGGCGACGCGGCCGCGGCCCGGGCGGTCGGCGTGCCCGTCGCCCGGACGAAGACGGTGCTCTACCTCGGCGTCGGCTTCGGCGCCTGGGTGCTCGGCCAGCACCTGCTGTTCTCCTTCGACACCGTGCAGTCGGGCGAGGGCGTCGGCAACGAGCTGATCTACATCGTGGCGGCCGTCATCGGCGGCTGCCTGATCACCGGCGGTTACGGCTCGGTGGTCGGCTCGGCGCTCGGCGCGCTGATCTTCGGCATGGCGAGCAAGGGCATCATCTACGCCCAGTGGAACCCCGACTGGTTCAAGTTCTTCCTGGGTGCGATGCTGCTGCTCGCCGCCCTGTTGAACACCTTCGTCAAGCGCCGCGCCGAACGGGGACCGCGATGACCGAGCTGCTCCGCCTCGAAGGCGTCGGCAAGACCTACGGCTCCGTCCGGGCGCTCCAGGACGTCTCGCTCACCCTGCGGGCCGGCGAGATCAGCTGCGTGCTCGGCGACAACGGCGCCGGCAAGTCCACCCTGATCAAGATCATCGCCGGGCTGCACCGGCACGACGAGGGCCGTTTCACCGTCGGCGGCGAGGAGGTCCGCTTCGGCTCCCCGCGCGAGGCGCTGGACCGCGGCATCGCCACCGTCTACCAGGACCTCGCGGTCGTCCCGCTGATGCCCGTCTGGCGGAACTTCTTCCTCGGCTCCGAACGGGGCCTGCGGCGCTGGGGCGGACTGCGCCTGGACGCCGACGGGATGCGCGCCACCACCCGGGAGGCGCTCGCCCGGATGGGCATCGACCTGCACGACGTCGACCGCCCGATCGGCACCCTCTCCGGCGGCCAGCGCCAGTGCGTGGCGATCGCCCGGGCCGTCCACTTCGGCGCCGAGGCGCTGATCCTGGACGAGCCCACCGCCGCGCTCGGCGTCAAGCAGTCGGGGGTGGTGCTCAAGTACGTCACCGCCGCCCGCGACGCCGGCCTCGGGGTGGTGCTGATCACCCACAACCCGCACCACGCCTACCTGGTCGGCGACCACTTCACCCTGCTCAAGCGGGGCCGGATGGCCGGCAGCCACCCGCGGGCGGAGATCGGCCTGGAGGAGCTCACCACCGAGATGGCCGGCGGCTCCGACCTGGAGGAGCTCTCGCACGAGCTGGCCCGCCCGGGCACCGACACCCCTGAACCCCGTGACTCCCGTGATCCCCGTGAGGAGCGTCCGCAGCCGTGACCACCCCCAACGCCGCCTCCCGGCCACCGGTCCTGCCCAGCCTGCTCGGCCTCGGGCCGCGGGCCGAGCGCCGCCGCCGGGCCCTGCCCGCCGGCCTCCTGCGGCTGCCCACCATCGGCGTCGACATCGGCGGCACCAAGGTGGTCGCGGGCGTGGTGGACGGCGAGGGCAAGGTGCTGGAGAAGCTGCGCACCGACACCCCCGACAAGAGCAAGAGCCCCCGGGTCGTCGAGGACGTCATCGTCGAGCTGGTGCTCGAACTCGCCGACCGCCACGACGTCCACGCGGTGGGCATCGGCGCGGCCGGCTGGGTGGACGCCGAGCGCTCCCGGGTGCTCTTCGCCCCGCACCTGAACTGGCGCAACGAACCGCTCCAGCAGGCGCTCAGCGAGCGGCTGCGGTTCCCGGTGATCGTCGAGAACGACGCCAACGCGGCGGCCTGGGCCGAATGGCGGTTCGGCGCCGGGCGCGGCGAGGACCTCATGGTGATGCTCACCCTCGGCACCGGCATCGGCGGCGCGGTGGTCCGCGACGGCTACGTCGACCGGGGCAAGTACGGGCTGGCGGGGGAGTTCGGGCACATGCAGGTGGTGCCCGGCGGCCACCGCTGCCCGTGCGGCAACCGGGGCTGCTGGGAGCAGTACTCCTCCGGGAACGCCCTGGTGCGCGACGCGCGCGAGCTGGTCGCCGAGGAGTCGCCGGTGGTCCAGCTGCTGCTGGCCAGGGCCGGCGGCGCGGTCGAGGGCATCACCGGCCCGCTGGTCACCGAGGCCGCCCGGGCCGGTGACGCGACCGCCGTCGAGCTGCTCTACGAGGTCGGCACCTGGCTCGGGGTCGGCATCGCCAACCTCGCTGCCGCCCTGGACCCGGGCCGCTTCGTGGTCGGCGGCGGCGTCTCCGAGGCCGGCGACCTCCTCCTCACCCCGGCCCGGGACGCCTTCCGCCGCACCCTCACCGGGCGCGGCTTCCGGCCGGAGGCGACCATCGCGCACGCGGCGCTGGGCAACGAGGCGGGCCTGGTCGGCGCCGCCGACCTCGCCCGCCAGGTGGCCCGTCGCTTCCGCACCATCAAGCGGCGCCGGGTGGAGCGCAGCGTGCTGTAGCGCCGGACTACCCGCCGGTAGTCGCGGCGCCCTGTTGTCCGGGCCATGCCTCCTGTGAAACAACGGAGTTGACGTCGACTCAGGAGGCCTCCGGATGAGAGCTCTGGCCCGAATCGCCCCGCCGCTCCTGCTTGCCACCGCCCTGGTCTGTTCCGCCGCCGGGCCGGCCGGGGCGGCAGCCCCGCCGCCGAAGGTGCCCGAGGCGGTGGGCTGGGGCGGCGCGGTGGCCAGCGTGGACGCCGACGCCACGGCGGCCGGCATCGAGGTACTGCGCAAGGGCGGCAACGCGGTGGACGCCGCCGTCGCCGTCGCGGCGGCGCTCGGTGTCACCGAGCCGTACTCGGCCGGCATCGGCGGCGGCGGGTACTTCGTCTACTACGACCACGACAGCGGCCGGGTGTCCACCATCGACGGCCGCGAGACGGCCTCCCGGACGGCCGACGCGTCGCTCTTCCTGGAGGACGGCAAGCCGCTGGCCTTCGCGGACGCCGTCACCAGCGGGCTGTCGGTCGGCGTGCCCGGCTCCCCGGCGACCTGGGAGACGGCCGTGCGGCAGTGGGGCAAGCGCTCCTTCGCCGACGCGCTGAAGCCGGCCCGGCGGATCGCCGAGCAGGGCTTCACCATCGACCAGACCTTCCAGGACCAGACCGCGCTCAACCAGGACCGGTTCAAGGACTTCCCCGCCACCGCGAAGCTCTTCCTGCCCGGCGGCAAGCTCCCCGCGGTCGGCTCCACGTTCCGCAACCCCGAGCTCGCCGCCACCTACCGCCAGCTGGGCGAGCAGGGCACCGCGGCGCTCTACCGGGGCGACCTCGGCGCCGACATCGTCCGGACCATCCAGCACCCGCCGGTGGACCCGGCCTCCGGGCGCAACGCCCGCCCCGGCAAGGTGGACGCCGCCGACCTGGCCGCGTACCAGGTGCGCCGCCAGCAGCCCACCCACGTGGCCTACCGCGACTACGACCTCTACTCGATCGCCCCGTCCAGCTCCGGCGGCACCACCGTCGGCGAGGCGCTCGGCATCCTGGAGGACGGCGACGTCGGCCGGTACGACGACACGCAGTACTACCACCACTTCCTGGAGGCCTCCCGGATCTCCTTCGCCGACCGCAACCGCTGGGTCGGCGACCCGGCCTTCTCCGACGTCCCGGCCAAGGAGCTGCTCTCCCCCCGGTACGTCGCCTCGCGGGCCTGCCTGATCAGCCCCGACCGGGCGCTCACCAGCCCGCTCGCCCCCGGCGACCCGCGCCACCCGGCCGACTGCGCGAACACCGGCGCGGCCCAGCCCGAGCCCTACGAGGGCCTGAGCACCAGTCACCTGACCGTGGCCGACCGCTGGGGCAACGTCGTCTCCTACACCCTCACCCTGGAGCAGACCGGCGGCAGCGGCATCACCGTCCCCGGCCGGGGCTTCCTGCTCAACAACGAGCTGACCGACTTCAACTTCACCCCGCTGACCCCCGGGGTGCCGGACCCGAACCTCGCCGGGCCGGGCAAGCGCCCGCGCTCCTCGCTCTCGCCGACCATCGTGCTGCGCGACGGCGAGCCGGTGCTGGCGGCCGGCTCGCCCGGCGGCGCGACCATCATCACCACCACCCTCCAGGTCCTGCTCGGACGCCTGGACCGGGGCCTCGGCCTGGAGCAGGCGATCGCCGCGCCGCGGGCCAGCCAGCGCAACACGGCCGCCACCCAGGCCGAGCCGGCCTTCCTGGACCTGCCCGAGCGGGCCCGGCTGGAGGCGCTCGGCCACGTGTTCACCAGCACGCCCGAGATCGGCGCCGCGACCGGCGTCGAGCGCCTGCCGGACGGCCGCTGGGTGGCGGCCGCCGAGCCGGTGCGGCGCGGCGGCGGCGCGGCGGCGGTGGTGCGCCCCGCGCCCTGACGCCCGACGCCTGACGGCGGTGGCCCCTGGGCCCGCGGGCCCACGGGCCTGTCGGTGCCGGGCGGTAGATTCGGGGTGGGCGTCCTGCCGGGCGCCCACCCTCGTCCGTACCACCGGGAAGGCCGCCCGCCGTGACCGTCCGCATCGCCACCTGGAACATCAACTCCGTCACCGCGCGGCTGCCCAAGCTGCTGGAATGGCTGGAGAGCGCCAAGCCGGACGTGCTCTGCCTCCAGGAGCTCAAGTGCTCCACCGACGCCTTCCCCTACGAGCCGGTCCGCGAGCTCGGTTACGAGACCGCCGCGTACGGCACCGGCCGGTGGAACGGCGTGGCCATCGTCTCCCGGATCGGTCTGGAGGACGTGGTGCGCGACCTCCCCGGCCAGCCCGGCTTCCTCGCCGACGGCGCCCTGCTGCCCGACACCGAGCCGCGGGCCATCGCCGCCACCTGCGGCCCGGTCCGGGTCTGGTCGGTCTACGTGCCCAACGGCCGCGAGGTGGACCACGCCCACTACCGCTACAAGCTGGAGTGGCTGGAGGCCCTGCGCCTGGCCTCGCTGGAGGACGCCGCGGGGGAGCGCCCCTTCGCCGTCCTCGGGGACTTCAACATCGCCCCGACCGACGAGGACGTCTTCGACGTGGCGGCCTTCGAGGGCCTGACGCACGTCACCCCCGCCGAGCGCGCCGCCCTCGCCGCCCTGGGCGAGGCCGGTCTGCAGGACGTCGTGCCCCGCCCGCTGAAGTACGACCGCCCGTACACCTACTGGGACTACCGCCAGCTGGCCTTCCCGAAGAACCGGGGCATGCGGATCGACCTCACCTACGCCAACAAGCCCTTCGCCGACGCCGTCACGGACAGCTATGTGGACCGCGAGGCCCGCAAGGGCAAGGGGACGTCGGACCACGCCCCGGTCGTGGTCGACCTGGACCTCTGAGCCCGGCCGGGCCCGGCGTCACGCCCCGTAGCGGCTGCTCGCCCGAACGGGCCAGAGCGGTGGCCGGGCGCCGGGTGTGTGCCTACCGTCGGTGAATGACTGGGTGTGGTTGTTCGATCACGTGGACTTCGGAGTCCCCGGCCGCGCCCGAGAATCCCGGAGGTTCCGGTATGCGCCCCACGCGTACGGCCGCCGCCGCCCTGATCGGCGCGACGGTGCTGACCGGCCTGACGGCCCCCCTCGCGCTGGCCAAGGACGGCGCCGCCACGGTCAGCCCGTCCCAGGCCGCACCGGGCCAGACCGTGACGGTCACGGTCTCCTGCGAGAAGTCCGACAAGCCCGACGCCAAGACCATCACCGCGAGCTCCCAGGCCTTCGAGGGCGGCCCGGCCACCCTCACCCTGGGATCGGACGGCCGGCACACCGGCTCCGCGCGGCTGGCGGGCAAGGCCGGCGGCGACAGCAAGGTCGACGGCACCTGCCCCGACGGCGCCGCCTTCTCGACCAGCGTCACGGTGACCACCGTCGCCGCGTCCTCCGGAGCCTCCTCCTCGCCCGGCCAGAGCCTCGGCGAGTGGGGCAAGGCGGCCGGGGAGTGGGCCGGCTCGCTCGGCCAGTCCGGTGCGGGCAGCCAGCAGATCGCTCCGCACGGCGCCGTGCAGACCGGTCTCGGCGGCTCGGTCGCGGCCGACCCCGCCGAGCTGGCGGGCGGCGCGGCGCTGGTGGTCGGTGGTATCGGCGGATTCTGGCTGTTGCGGCGACGCGGCGGCGCCGGGTCCGCCTGAAGGCGCGCCCCCGCACCCGGGGCCCATGGGCCCGCCCCACGGTGCCGCCGGACCGGTCGGTCCGGCGGCACCGGCCCGTCTCAGGCCGTCGCGGCCCGGGCCGCGGAGCCCCCGGTGACCCCGGCCGCCGTGGACGCCCGGGGAGCCCGCGGGGTCTCCGGCGCCTCCGCGGCCCGCAGGAGGCCGGAGGCCAGCAGGTACTGGGCCAGGAGGTACGTCGCCATGATCCAGAACTGGTGCCCGGGCAGCTCGCGCCACTTCGCGAGCTTGGTGGCGATCAGGGTGTCGGAGAGCAGGAAGAGCGCCCCGCCGAGGCCGGTGCGCCACCCCAGCCCGGCCGAGGTGACGGCGGTCGAGGCGAGCAGCAGGCTGTACCCGGCCACCGGCGTCCGGAGGCCGCCGAGGTCCGGCCAGAGCCGGCCCACCATCACGGCCCAGGCCGTCGCGTACGCGGCCGTGACGATCAGCGCACGCCGCCGGTCCGTCAGCGCCCCCTGCCGGACGAACATCGTCACGTAGCAGACGTGCGCCGCCGCGAAGGAGCCCATCCCGGCCAGGAACGCGGTGTCGTCGCCGAGCTGGAGCAGGACGTCCCCGCCGCCGCTGAGTAGCAGCGCGGGCGCCAGCAGCTTCGGCGCCTCCCGCCCGGCCGCGGTGGCGGCCGTGACGCTGTGCGCGGCCAGCAGCGGCATCAGCGCCGGCTTGGTGGCGTGCCGCAGGGCGGGCGTGTCGGTGAGCAGCGCGCCCAGGTGGGCCGCCGAGGTGGCGGCGAAGCCGGTGAGCAGCCCGGTGGCGGAGCGCAGGCGCCCGCCGAGGACGGCGCGGGTGGTGGTGCGGATGCTCATGCGGCGGTGTCCTCCGGTGGGTGGGGGCGGGCGGCCCGTTCGTCCGCACCCTAGGCGACCGGGTCCGTCCGGGGAAGGCCGGGTTACCCGCGAGTACTACCCGGGCGTAGGCCAGCGCGCGCCGACGGCCGGGGCCGCTCCGGCGGGGTACGCGCGGACCAATTCGCCGCGAGCTCCGGTTGGGGCCACCGGCGGCCGCGCCCACCGTCTAGTCTGGTCCACGACATGGAGCAGCAGGAGTACGCGGCCGGCACCACGCGGGTGGCCGGCGGCACGTCGGACGGGCGCACGGGCGGGGCGGGGCAGGGCACCACCGTCGCCGTCGTCGCCGTACGCGAAGCCGGTCCTGACGCTCCGCAGGGGACCGGAGGGGCTGTCCTCTCGCCCGATCCGGGGCTGCTCCGGCTGGCGCACTGGTTCGCCGAGGCCGATCCCGGGACCGCCGACGACCTCTGCGTCGCCACCTTCGGCCTCTACCCGGCCCGCCACTTCGGCGTCCCGGCCGAGCCGGTGACCGGTCCGGAGGCGGCGGCCGGTGACGCCGTCAGCTGGTGGCACGGTCCCACCGCGCACGCCCCCGCCGCGCTGCGGGTGCGCGAGCCGCGGCCGGCGCGCCGCCAGCGCCGGGCCCGGCGGGACGAGGGGGCGCTGCCCGTCATCCGCTCAGGAGCCAAGCCGGGTCTGCCCGGAAAGCACCGCAAGCCCGAGCCGGCCCGCTCGGCCGCCGGCGCGCAGGACCGTTCCGCCGCCGCCGAGCGCCGGATCGCCGCCCGGCTGCTGCTCGCCCACCCGCTGGTCACCGCCTCCGGGCCGCACGCCGACGGGTTTCCGCTGATCCGGCGTCACCGCGACTGGCTGACCGGCCAGTTCGACACCCTGCTCGGCTACCGCCTGGTGGTCGGCCCCTGGCACGCCCGCCTCTACAAGGCCGGGCTCGGCCCCGGCGCCGCCCGCCGGCTCCAACACCCCGGCACCGGCGCGCCGTTCACCCCCGGCGGCTACGCCCAGCTCGCCCTCGCGCTGTCCCTGCTGGTGGACGCCCCCGAACGGCTCCCGCTCGGTCCCCTGCTGGCGGCGATGCGGGACGCCGCGCCCGGTCCGGCCACCACGCCCGCCGACCTCGCGATGGCGCTCGCCGCATTGGCCGACTGGCAGGTGCTCGGCGAGATACCCGCCGACCGGAGCGCGGACGGCGTCGTCCTGACGGTCGACCGGGAGCTGGCCCGCGCCGTACCCGCGGGCCCGCCCGCCCTCGCCGACGACGCCGCCGACCTGATCCGCCGCGCCGCCGGGGCCGAGCCCGGCACCGCCGTGCGCCGCCGCCTCGCCGAGACCCCCGCCGTGCTCGCCGCCGACCTGCCCGCGGACCAGCGCGACTGGCTCGACCTCCACCGCCGGACCGGCCCGGCGGCGCTCGCGGAGTTCCTCGGCCTGGAGGCCGAACTGCGGGCCGAGGGGGTCGCCCTGCTCGACCCCGCCGACGAACTCACCGACCTCGCCCTGCCCGGGGCCGGCACCCTCGCCCAGGCCGCCCTGCTGCTGGTCGAGCGCCTGGTCGAGGAGGTCCGCCCGCTCCCCGGCGAGGCCACCGGCGCCGACGTCCCGATCCCGGACGCGCTGATAGACGGCGTCCTCGGGGACATCGCCGACGAGTACGGGCTGCCGGCCGGCTGGCGGCGCGACTACCTCGCCGACCGCACCGCGCTGCGCCGCGACGCCCTCGACCTGCTGCACCGGATGGGCCTGATCGCCCCTACGCCGCGCGGCACCCGGCCGCCGGGCTGGCTGCTGCGCGCCCCCGCCGCCCGCTTCGCTCCGGCGCCCGATCTGCGGCCGGCCCCGGGGACGGGCCGGCACTCCCGCCGGGAGACCCCGGTGGCGGCCCCGGCCGGCCCCCGGGCGGAGCGGCGGGCCTGAGCGCCACCGGCCCGCCGTCGAGCGGGCCGCGCGCCGGGGACGACAGAAGCACCGCGTCCGTGGCCGGTGGGCCGGACGGCGGTGCCTGGGGTCGGGCGTGGAGGGCGGCGGGATCAGCGGGTCATCGTCGGGCGGTGGCCGCCGTGAGCGGGCCGTGCTGGGCGGCTTCGACGGTGGCTCCCACACCGAGCGTGCCGAGGGCGACGGAGGCGAGAACGGCGGCACAGGCCAGGAAGCGGCGGTGGCGCTGCGGGAGCGGGAAGCGCGGGTCCTGGAGGGTCGCCGGAGGGTTGGCGTTCATGTCAGGGAGCGTTCCAGGGCGGCGTGAACGAGCGGTACGCGCGGGTGAAGTCCGGATGGGGGCCAAGCGTCGGTTCGTGCCGGATCCGCCCCGCCCCGGGGCGGGGCGGATCCGGGGCGGTCACCGGGACGGCGGTCGCGGCCCCCGCCGGGCGTCGGCCATCGCCTCGCCGACGGCCACCCGGACGGCGTCCCGCAGGCCGTGCGCGGCGTGGAACCGCGAGGGCCCGGCCGCCGGATCCTCGCGCAGCTCCTTCACCAGGGCGACGCAGAGCAGCAGCATCACCACCACGAACGGCAGCGCGACCAGGATGGTGGCGTTCTGCAGCGCGGTGAGCCCGCCGGCCAGCAGCAGCGCGGCGGCGACCCCGCCCATCAGCACGCCCCAGACCACCACCAGCCAGGTGCGCGGGTGCAGCGAGCCCCGGCTGGAGAGCGAGCCGAGCACGAGCGAGGCGGAGTCGGCACTGGTGATGAAGAAGGTCATCACCAGCAGGACCGCGATGACGCTGGTCACCGAGCCGAGCGGGAGCGAGCGCAGCATCTCGAACAGCGAGGCCTCGGCGCCCTGGGGGATGGTGGCCACCAGGTCGGCCTCGCCGGTGGAGTTCAGCCGGATCGCCGTCCCGCCCATCACGCAGAACCAGACGACCGTCGCCCCACTGGGGACCAGCAGCACGCCGGTGAGGAACTGCCGGATGGTCCGGCCGCGCGAGATGCGGGCGATGAAGGTGCCGACGAACGGCGCCCAGGAGAGCCACCAGGCCCAGTAGAAGATCGTCCAGGAGCCGAGCCAGCTCTCGTCGGTGAAGGCGCCGGTCTGGGTCGACATGGCGACCAGGTCGGAGAGGTAGCCGCCGACGGTGGACGGGATCGCGTCCAAAACGAAGACCGACGGGCCGAACACGAAGACGAAGAGCATGATCAGCGAGGCCAGCACGACGTTCGAGGTGGAGAGCCACTTGACGCCCTTGTGCACGCCGGAGAAGGCGGAGAGGACGAAGGCGGCGGTCAGCGAGCCGATGATGACCAGCTGGGTGCGTTCGGTGTTCTCGACGGAGGAGATGAAGCCGAGGCCGTCCGCCACCTGGAGGGCGCCCAGGCCGAGGCTGGTCGCCGAGCCGAAGACGGTCGCGAACACCGCCAGCAGGTCGATCGCCCGGCCGGGCCAGCCGTTCGCGCCGCGTTCGCCGATCAGCGGGACGAAGGCGGCGGAGATCCGGTTGCCCCGGCCCTTGCGGAAGGTGGTGTAGGCGAGCGCCAGGCCGCCGACCGCGTAGATCGCCCAGGGGTGCAGGGCCCAGTGGAAGAGCGAGAACTCCAGCGCCTGCTGGGCGGCGGCCGGGCTCTGCGGCTCCAGGCCGGAGCCGGGCTGCGGCGCGGCGTAGAGCTGGAGCGGTTCGCCGACGCCGTAGAACATGAGGCCGATGCCCATGCCGGCGCTGAACATCATCGCGACCCAGGCGAGGGTGGAGAACTCCGGCTCGTCGTCGTCACGGCCGAGCCGGATCCGGCCGAAGCGGCTGAACGCGAGCAGGACGGTGAGCACCAGGAAGACGTCGGCGGCGACCACGAACAGCCAGCCGAAGTTGTGCAGCACCCAGCCGAGCGCGGTGTCGGACGTCCGGCCGAGCGAGTCCTCGGCGAAGACGCCCCAGGCGACCACCCCCAGCACCAGCACGGCACTGACGCCGAACACCGTCCGGTCGACGGGGAGGGTCGCGGCGGGTTCGTCCGGGCCTGGTGGCTGGCTGCTCATGAAGGTCCCTCTCCTGGCGTACTGGACGGTCGGCGACACGATCGGAAAATGGATACATGTCGTACTATGTCCAGTCCTCGGGGGTGCCGGGGGGAGGGCACGCCGGGGAGAGGCGACCGGACGGGCCGTCAGGGCGAGGATCGGCGCGCCGGGCCGCGGGTCGTCAGGCGGCCGCGTACGCGCGGGCGGAGGGCCCGGTGGTCGGGGCGGCGGTGTCCAGGTACCCGGCCAGGGCCTGCCGGCTGCGGGTCAGCTCGGCGATCCGGGTGTCGAGTTCGGCCAGCTCGCCGCGGAGGGTGGCGAGCAGGTCGGGGCAGGCCTCCAGGGCCGGGACGGGGCCGCTCGCGCACGGCAGGATCTCGGCGATCACCCGGGTGGACAGGCCCGCCGCGAGCAGGCCGCGGATCTGCCGCACCCGGATCTGGTCGCCCTCGCGGTACTCGCGGTAGCCGGCGGCCGACCGGTCCGGTTCGAGCAGCCCCTGCTCCCCGTAGTACCGCAGCAGGCGGGTGGACACCCCGGTCAGGCGGGCGAGTTCTCCGATGCGCATGACCGGGCGAACGCCCGTCCGGGCCGGGCTGTTCCCGGCCCGGACGCGGCGGGGCCGTCGCTACGCCGGCCGACCGGTCACGAAGTCCAGCAGCAGCGCGCGCAGTTCGGGCAGGCGCTCGACCACCGGGAGGTGGCCACTGGCGAGTTCGACCAGCCGGGCGCCCGGGATGCCCTCGGCCAGGGCGCGGTGCTGGCTCGGCGCGACCAGCATGTCCTCGGTGGTGCTGATCACCAGCGCCGGCACGGTGACCCGGGCCAGGTCGCCGCGCACGTCCACCCGGCCCGCCAGGCCGAACTGCTGGCGGTAGCCGGCCGGGACGGGGGCGAGCAGCGCGGCGCGCAGGTCCGCGAGCTGCTCGGCGGTGAGCGCGTCGACCCAGGTCTCGCCGAAGGCGACCGCGAGCACGAAACGGGCCAGCAGCTCCGGGTGGTCGGCCAGGCCGGCCGCCAGCTCGGCGGTGATCCGGAGCCGGTGGTCGCCGCCGGCCACCCCGGCGAGCAGCAGCAGCGAGCGGACCCGGGCCGGGTGCCGGGTGGCGGCGCGGACGGCGACGGCGGCCCCGAGCGAGTACCCGGCCAGGTCGAAGCTCTCCAGGCCCTCCTCGACGGCGGCGGCGACCAGCCGGTCCGCCAGCTCGTCGAGCGAGGGCCCGGCCGGCTCGAACGGGGTGTCGCCGGAGCCGGGGAAGTCGGGTGCGACGACGGTGCGGTGGGCGGCGAGGTCGTCCAGCAGCGGCCCCCAGTTGTCCCGGGCGCTGCCGCCGGCGCCGTGCGCCAGCAACAGGCCCGGGCCGGAGCCCCGGACGATCCGGGCCAGCGCGGGCGGGGTGGCGGGGGACGGCTCGGTCATGGCGGGGCTCCTGTTCACCTGGATGGCTCGGTGATCGGCACGCTAGGAGTTCACACCGGTGTGAAGGTCAAGTCCGGTGCGGGCCGGACCGTCCGCGCGGCGTCGATCGGCGGGATCGGCGGACGCGACACGGTTCGCGATCGTATGATCCGGGCGTGACCGGAGGCCCGAGCGCCGCGAGACCGACCGGGCGGACCGCCGCCCCGGTCCGGAGCGCCGCTGCCCGCCGGGCCGTCGCCCGCCGCGCCAGACGCACCGACCGCTGTCGCTGAGCCCCGCCCGCGCGCCGCGCCGGGCCGGAGCGGACCCGCGCCGTCGGCGCCCCGTCCCCGCCCGCCCGGCCGCGCGGCCCGCCCGACCGTCCGCCGCAACCGAACGGAAGTGTGCCCGTGCCCACCGCGAACCCCCTTCGGACCACCCCCGCGAGCCCGATCCCCGGCGAGGCCGCCTACGACCGGCTCCGCCGCCGGCAGTGGTCGGCCGGCGAGGCCCGCGCCGACGGCGTCGAGCGCCGGACCCTGCTGCGGATGCTCACCGCCGCCGGGGTGCTCGCCGCACCCGCCGCCGGCGGGCTGGTCGTCCCGGACCGCGCCCGGGCGCGGACCGCGACCGCCGCGCCGGGAGCGCTTGCCGAGCCGTCCACGGCCCTCGCGGGTACGGTGTCCCCCGTGCCCGGCATCGTGAAGCCGCTGCCCGCCGAGTGGTTCCTCCCGCGCGGGACCAACGCCGAGATGCGCTGGGACGCGCTGCGCGACGCGGAGGGCGCGATCGGCCGGCACGTCCCGGTGGAGCGGTTCTTCGTCCGCAACCACACCAGTACCCCGGTCATCGACGCCGACAGCTGGCGGCTGCGGCTCTTCGGCAGCGGCCTGCGCGGCGGCCCGGACGCCGGGCGGCCGGTCGAGTTCGGCCTGGCGGACCTGCGCGCCCTGCCCTCGACCAGGATCAGCGCCCTGATCGAGTGCGCCGGCAACGGCCGCAGCTTCTACGCCACCCAGCAGAACCAGCCCGTGCCCGGCACCCCCTGGACGCTCGGCGGGGTCGGCTCCGCCCAGTGGCGCGGCGTGCGGCTGGCCGAGGTGCTGCACCGGGCCGGGCTGACCCGGGACGCGGTGGACGTGATGCCCAGCGGCCTCGACCCGGCGTACGTGAGCGGTGGCGTCGACTTCGGCCGGGTGCGCCGCCCGCTGCCGGTCGCGAAGGCGCTGGACGACGTGCTGCTCGCCTACGAGATGAACGGCGAACCGCTGACGCCCGACCACGGTGCGCCCCTGCGGCTGGTGGTGCCGGGCTGGATCGGGATCGCCTCGATCAAGTGGGTCGGCTCGATCGAGGTCGCCGACCAGCCGCTGTACTCGCCCTGGAACACCGACTTCTACCGGATGTTCGGTCCTGACTACCCGGCCGGCGGAAGTGCGCCGGTCACCACCCAGGTGGTGAAGAGCGCCTTCGAACTCGCCCGTGACGCGGTGCTGGCGGCGGGCCGCGAGCACCGCCTGTACGGACGCTCCTGGTCGGGCGCGGCGCCGGTCCGCCGGGTCGAGGTGAGCACCGACGGCGGCCGGCGCTGGCACCGCGCCGAGCTGCGGGACGAGCCGCGCGCCGACAACTGGACGCGCTGGAGCCTCGACTGGCGCCCGGACCGGACCGGCCCGTACGAGCTGCGGGCGCGCGCGACCGACCGCCGGGGCAACACCCAGCCCGCGACGTCCGTGTTCAACCGCGAGGGCTACCTGTTCGACGCGGTGGTGGTCCACCCGGTGACGGTCGCCTGACGCCGCTCAGCCGGTGGGGCTGGCCTCGTACGGCGCCTCGTACGGGGTCAGCACCAGCCGTACCACGTCCTCCAGCCGCCGCCGGGCGTCGCCGAGCGTGGTGCGGCCGGTCACCCAGGCGGTCAGCTCGCCCTGCCAGGCGTGGCCGACGATGTGCCGCACCAGGTCGCTCGCGGCGGCCGGCACCTCGGCCATCACCGCCTGGAGCGCGGTGCTGTCGGCCCGGGCCATGCCCTGCAGCGCCTCGCTGGCGAAGGGGTCGGTGGAGGCGGCGACGGCCACCCGGAGCCGGGCCAGTTCGGGCTGGCGCTGGTAGGCGCGCATGCCTCCACGCACGAAGCGCACCACCCGGTCGGTGGCCCCCAGCCCGGCCCGCGGTCCGCGCAGCTCCGCCACCAGGTCGGCCAGCAGCAGCCGGTGCCATTCGGCGATGGCCGCGGCCAGCAGGTGGTCCTTGGAGGAGAAGTAGCGGTACGCCGTCCCGAGGGCGACTCCGGACCGCTCGCAGACCTGTTTCATCTGCAGCCGCTCGACACCGATCTCGTTCACCAGGGCGAGCGCGGCCGCGATCAGGGACTCGCGGCGTTCGAGCTGACGTGGAGACATCGCCTCCACCGGTCGTGGTGACAGGTCAACCTTGGTCACCCGCACCATGATACGGCTCGGAACCGCTCAGGAGTATGACGCCGACCGGTCGCCCCGCGTTCGTCCGCCGTCCACCGGTGGCCGGCGGACGGCGGCGCGGAACCGGGGTCAGTGCGCCCGGGGTGCCCGGTCGCGGATCAGGGCCTCCTGGACGGCGGAGGCGACCAGCCGGCCGTCCCGGTCGTAGAACTCGCCGAGCGACAGCCCCCGGCCGTCCGAGGAGGAGGGGCTGCGCTGGGCGAACAGCAGCCACTCGTCGGCCCGGAACGGGCGGTGGAACCACATCGCGTGGTCCAGCGAGGCCATGATCAGCCGGGGCGGCTCGGTGCGCTGGAAGAAGTTCGGCTGGACGTGCAGCCCGGCCGTCGAGGCGAGCGTGAGGTCCGAGAGGTAGGTCAGCGCGCAGACGTGCAGCAGCCGGTCCCCGGCGGGGAGCGGGGAGGCGGTGCGCAGCCAGACGAACTGCTGCGGCATGCCCGGGACGGCCGGCGGCACGCCGGGTGCGTCCGGTGGGACGAACCGCAGGTCCAGCGAGCCGAAGCCGCCCGTGCGGGTCAGCGCGGCGCGGGCCTCGGCGTCCCAGCCTGCCAGCGCGTCCGGCAACTCCTCCGGGCCGGGCAGCGCCGGCATCTCCCGGTGGCGGTCGGCGGCGGGCTCGGGCCGCTTGAAGGAGGCGGAGAGCGTGAAGATCGCTTCGCCGCCCTGGACGGCGGTCACCCGGCGGGTGGCGTAGGACATCCCCTGGCGGACCCGGTCGACCTCGTAGCGGATCGGCCGGGACGGGTCGCCGGGGAGCAGGAAGTAGCTGTGCAGCGAGTGCACGTCCCGGTCGTCGCCGATGGTGTGCCCGGCGGCGGTCAGCGCCTGCGCGGCGACCTGGCCGCCGAAGGCGCGCATGGGGGCGCCGGCGTGGCAGCGCCCCCGGAACGTGTTCTCGTCCAGCCGCTCGATCCGCAGCAGCTCGGCGAACGAGCCGGCGGTGTCGGCGGCCGGTCTCTCCTTCTCGGTCAGGTCGGTCACGGGGACATAGTGGCAGAAGCCGCCGTCCGGCGGTGTGACCGGGGTAACCCGGGGACCGGAGGCAGCCTGATAGAACCTGTTCCAGTACCGGCCTCGGCCCGGGCGCTCTCCGACGGATTGTCAGTCGCCCCTCCTAGCGTGCTCCGCATGACGCAAGCCGCACACGCGTACGCCTATCTGCGCCCGTCCGCCGTTCTCGACGGGGCCGACGGCCCACGCCTCGCCCTGGAGACCTCCGGCGGCACCACGCCGCTCGGCGCGGTCGCCAACCCGCGCTTCTTCGCGGGCTTCCTGGCCGACCCGGCCCCGGCCGCCGCCGCGCTGCTCGCGGTCGCCGACGTGGCCGCCGCCCGCTACTACCAGCCGCTGCTGCGCGCCTCGCTCGACCCGGTGGTCACCGCCAACGGCGACCGGCTGCGCTTCGAGTCCTTCTCCGGCTGCTGCGGCGTCTACGCCCGACTCGACGTGCTCCGGGCCGGGCTCGACGGCGACGACATCGGCCACGGCACCACCAACGTCGACGTCAACAACCCGCTGCGGGAGGCGCTCACCCGGATCGGTCCGGCCGAGCCGCTGCACCTCGCGGTGGGGCCCGACGCACTGGAGGTCACCACCTTCGACGGACCGGTCGTCGAGAAGAAGGTCCCGCTGCCCGAGCGCTGGGTGCGCGGCTTCGCCGAGACCCAGGTGACGGCCGCCGCCTTCGACCTGCGCGCCGAGCTGCCCGCCGCCGAGGCGGTCCGCTTCCTGCGCTCGCTGCCGCGCGGCGGCGGGCGGGCCCGGTCCGCCGCCGGCTGGGTCGTCCCGGCCGGCCGGACGCTGCGCCCGACCACCCGGCCCGTCCCCGGCGCGGTCTGCCTGCCCGGCCCGGAGCGGCTGGTGGCGCTCCAGCGGGTGCTGCGGCACGCGCTGGCCCTGCGGGTGTACGGCCCGGTCGCGGGCGACGCCCCGGCGGCCTCCGCCTGGGAGGTGGTGCTGCCCGGCATGCGCCTCACCCTCACCCTCTCGCCGGACGCCTCACGCGGCTTCTCCGGGGAGGGCGGCGTGCTCGGCGCGCTGGCCACCGGCGCCGCCGAGCAGGACGCCGAGCTGGTCGCGGTGCTGCTGGCCTGGGAGCCGCGGATCGACGTCGCCGAACTCGCCGAGCAGTCCGGGCTCACCCCGGCCCGGGTCCGGGCCGCCCTCACCAGGCTCGGCACCGCCGGGCAGATCGGCTACGACATCGCCGAGGCCGCCTACTTCCACCGCCAGCTGCCGTACGACGCCGGCCGGGCCGAGGCGCGGAACCCGCGGCTGCGGGCCGCGCACGCGCTGGTCGCGGCGGGCGCGGTACGGCTGGAGCCGGGCGGCGCGCTCGCCGAGGTCACCGTGGACGACCACCACCAGCGGGTGCGCACGGACGAGGCGGGCCGGGTGAGCTGCACCTGCCTCTGGTGGGCCAAGTACCGGGGCGGGCGCGGTCCGTGCAAGCACGCGCTGGCGGTCGCCGTGGTGCGGGAGCGGGTCGCGAGCGGGCGGGAGGCGGGCGCGTGAGCGGCGTCGAGGAGTTGCTGCGGGCGGTTCGCGAAGGGCGGACCCCGCAGGTGCCGGCGCTGGTCGCGGCGCTCGGCCCGGCCGAGCGGCGGGCCTGTCTGCCGGCCCTCAAGGAGCTGCGCAAGGAGCTCCGCGGCGAGTGGTCGACCGCGGCGACCGCGCGGGCCGGGGCGGTGCTGGTGGCCGGCGCAGGCTGCCACGCCGGGCCGGCCGGCGCCGCCGCCTGGATCGGCGGGCGGGACTTCGCCGGCCGCTCCTGCGCCCGCCACCCGGCGCTCGGCACGGTCGTCGAGGCCCAGCCGGTCGAGTGGCAGATCGAGGTGGTCAACCGGCTGGCGGCCCGCCGCGGCTCGGGCTGGAGCTGGGACCTCTACCCGCTGATCGAGCGGACCGTCCGGCGGACCGGCTGCCCGGTGCCGGCCACCGAGGCCTTCACCGGCGAGTGGCTCGACCGGGTCGGGGCCGGCGACGGCCGCCGGGACCGCAGCCGGACGCTGCTGGAGCACCTCCGCGAGGACGCCTTCACCCCGCTGCTGGCGCCCCGCGTGTTCGAGCTCGCCGACGTCGGCTGGCGGTTCGAGCACCGGCGCACCGAGCGGCCCGGGGACTCCTGGCCCGCCGCCCTCACCGCGCTGGCGGCCGAGGGCCGGGTGGACCGCGCCGAGCTGATCGACCGCTGCCTGGCCCGGCTGGTGCGCGGCGGCAAGCCGGGTGACCAGCGGGCCTTCCTGGGCGTCCTGGCGGCGCTCGCGCCGAGCCCGGACGAGTACGCGAAGCAGGTCCGGAGTCTGGTCGCCATGCTGGACACGCTCTCGGTGATCGCCGGCCACGCCCAGCAGGTGCTGTCCGAGCTGGACGCCGCCGGGCTGGTCGAGCCCGAGGTGCTGGCGGAGGCCTCGGCGGTGGTGCTGTTCCGGACCGAGAAGAAGCTGGTGCGCGCCCAACTGGGCTGGCTGGACAAGGCCGCGAAGCGCTCGCCCGAGCGCGCCGGCCCGGTGGTGCTGGCGGCCGCCGAGGCCTTCGGCCACCCCGACTCCGCCCTCCAGGAGCGGGCCCTCGCCGTGGTCGCCCGCCACCTCCGGGCGGCGGGCGAGGCGGTGCTGCCCGACCTGCGCCTCGCCGCCGAGGGGCTGAACCCGGCCCACCACGCCCGCGCGGGCGAGCTGTTGGGCGCGCCGGTCGGCGGCGACGACCCGGACACCGGCTGGAGCGAGCTGCTCCCGCCCGCTCCGGTGCCGAGGCCGCTGGGCGAGCCGATCGCGACGGCCGCCGAGGTCGCCGAGGAGCTGTCCGTGCTGCTGGCCGCCGCGCAGCCCGAGGTCGCGGACTTCGAGCGCACCCTGGACGGCCTCGTCCGGCACGCGCACCTGGACCGCGCGGCGCTCGCCGAGGCGCTGGCGCCGGTGCTGAGGGTGCACCCGTGGACCGGGTTCGGCCGCTGGCACGACTGCGGGCCGGAGGACGTGCTGTACGTCGCGGCCGTGATCGCCGGTGCGGCCGACCCGCGCCTGCGCGGCGCCGTCTTCCGGGACAAGAACTCGGTGCCGCTGCGCGGCGGGCACAACACGGTGTACGGCAACGTGTTCGCCGTCCGGCTGACCGAGGCGGCGGAGCGGGTCATGGCCGACCGGCCGCCGCTGCTGCTCGCCACCCCGACCGACACCACCGGCGCGCTGTCGGCGCGGGCCCTGGTCGACCGGCTGGGCCGCTACCAGGAGGCCGGGGTCGAGCCGGGGGAGGCCGATCTGCACGCGGCGCTGCTGCGGCTCACCGTGACCGCGGACGAGGCCGTGCTGGCCGCCGCCGACCGGCTGACCTCGCCGGCCGGGCGCTGGACGGCCCGCTGGCTGCGCGAGGGCGGTCTGCCGGGCCAGCCCTCCGAACGGGTGCGGTTCGCGCCGCCCGCCCGGGACGCCGGCGCCCGGTCGTTCTTCTGGGAGCGCCGGCGGGAGCACCAGTGGGAGGGCGTCAAGCGGATCTGCGTCGCCCAGCCCGGCGTCGGGGCGGGCCCGCGGGGGCCGGCCGGCGAGCGGCTGGGCGCCGAGTTCCGGGCGCTGCTGGCGGCCACCGAGCCCAGCGTGGTGCGGGCGTCGGCCCAGGACGAGTGGCTCTGGCGGCCGACCGCGCACTGGGCCGCCGTCCTGCCGCACCACCGGGAGGAGCTGGCCGCCCGCTGGCTCGACGGGTTCGCCGACGGCGCCGACCGGGAGCAGCGCGGCGCCGCCGGGCTGCTGCCCGTCCTCGCCGAGGCCGGCGGACCGGCCGGTCTCGCGCTCCACCTGGCGCTGGCGTACGGGCTGGGCGCCCGCTTCCCCGAGGACCGCACGGCCGCGGTGGACGCCCTGCTCGTCCTCGCCGCCCGCGGGTGCCTCGACGGCGGGCTGCTCGGCCGTGAGCTGGGGGAGCTGGTCACCGAGGGCACGGTGAAGCCCAACCGGCTGGCCCAGGCGCTGACCGCGGCCGCCGACACCGGCGCGTACGGCACGGTCTGGTCGGTCCTGGCGCCCGCGCTGCCGGCCGTGCTGGCGGGCGCCGCGGGCCGGGGCACCGGTGAGCTGGTCGCGCTGGCCGCCGACTGCGCCCGGCGCAGCTCGGCCCGGGGCCCGATCCCCGAGGTGACGGAGGCGGCGGCCCGGCCCGGTACCGCCCGACTGGTGAAGGAGGCCCGCGCCCTGCGCGACATCCTGGCGGGGTGACGCCCCGGGTGACCCGTGGAGCCCCGGCCGCCCGCCCCGGGCTGCCGGGGCCCGCGCGGCAGGGGCCCGGGCGGCAGGCCCTAGGGTGAGCCGGTCCGTTCCTCGCCGAGACCACTGCCCGGAGCCCCCGTGCTGCACCTGCGCCTGATCGTCCCCCACGACCTGCGGAAAGCCGTCCTCGACAGCCTGGACGGCTTCGTCGGCGTGACCCACGTGGTGGTCCTGCCGGACGCCGCCGTCCGGCCCGCCGGGGACGTGGTGCTCTGCGACGTGGCGCGCGAGTCGGCGGACGAGGTGCTCGGGGCGCTGCGGGAGACCGGGCTCTCCGAGCGCGGGGCGATCAGCGCCGAGGAGGTCGCGCTGACCCTCTCGGCCGCCGCTGACGAGGCCGAGCGGCTCGCGCCGGGAGAGGGGGCGGACGCGCTGGTCTGGGAGGCGGTCTCCGAGATCACCCACGAGGAGTCCACCCTCACCGCCGTCTACCTGGCCTTCCTCACCGTCGCGACCATGCTGGCCGCGTGCGGGGCCGTGCTGGACAGCGCGATCCTGGTGGTCGGCGCGATGGCCGTCGGGCCGGAGTTCGGGCCGCTGGCCGGGTTCTGCGTCGCGCTGGTCCAGCGGCGGGCCCGGCCCGCCCTGCGGTCGCTGAACGCGCTGGTGGCCGGCTTCGCGGTCGCGATGGCGCTGACCGTCCTGTTCTCCCTGCTGATGGACGCCCTCGGGCTGTTCAGCCAGGCGGCTTTCGACGGTGCGCGGCCGAACACCTCGTTCATCTGGCAGCCGGACGCGACCTCCTTCGTGGTCGCCCTGCTCGCGGGGGTCGCCGGTCTGCTCTCGCTGACCTCGGCGAAGGCCGGGATGCTGGTCGGCGTGGCGATCTCGGTGACCACCGTACCGGCGGCCGCCAACGCGGCGGTCGCGCTCGGCTACGGCGACCTGAACCAGTTCTGGGGCTCCAGCTGGCAGCTGCTGGTGAACATGCTGGGCATCGTGGTGGCGGGGGTGCTGACGCTGCTGGTGCAGCAGGGTGCCTGGCGGGTGATCCGCCGCCGGGCGAAGCAGGCGGCGGCGAGCTGACGGCGGCGGCTGACGGCGCGGCGGGCTGACGGCACGCCGGGCCGCCGCGGCTCAGACGGGTACGCCGTCGTCCTCCGCGGCGCCCTGGGGGCGGACCGGGGGGTGGCCCGCCGCCCCGGCCAGGCCGTCCGGGACGAGCAGTTCGCGGTCGTCGCGGGGCAGCGCCGCGACCGCCCGCCACCAGAGCCGCGGGGCGGGCGGGTCCGCCGGCTCGAAGGGTTTGCCGGGGCGCGGCACCGCCAGCCGGGCACCGAGCGCCTGGGCGGCGGCGACCACCCGTTCGGCGGGCTCCTCCCAGGGGTGCGGCGCCAGGTTGAAGGTGCACCAGTGGATCGGCAGCAGCAGCTCGCCGCCGAGGTCGAGATGGGCCCGGACGCCCTCCTCGGGCGTCATGTGCACCTCGGGCCAGAAGTCGCTGTACGCGCCGACCTGCATCATCGTCGCGTCGAAGGGCCCGAACCGGCGGCCGATCTCGGCGAACCCGGGGAAGTAGCCGGTGTCGCCGCTGTGGAAGAGTCGGTGCCCGCCGCCGGACACCACCCAGGACGCCCAGAGGAACAGCGCGCTGGTGCGCGGGCCGCGGCTGCAGTAGTGCCGGGCCGGGGTGGCGGTCAGCGTCAGGCCCGCCACCTCGGCCGACTCCCACCAGTCCAGCTCGACGATCCGGTCGGCCGGCACGCCCCAGTGCTCCAGGTGCGCGCCGACCCCGAGCGGGACGGCGAAGACCGCGCCGGTGGCGGACAGCGCGCGGACGGCGGCCATCTCCAGGTGGTCGTAGTGGTCGTGGGAGACCACCACGACGTCCACCGGGCCGAGTTCGGCGAGCGGCAGCGGGACGGGGTGCAGCCGCTTGGGACCGGTCCAGCCGAACGGTGAGCAGCGCTCGCCCCAGACCGGGTCGAAGAGCACCCGGCGGCCGCCGATCTCGGCCAGCACGGTGGCGTGGCCGAGCCAGCTGAGCCGCAGTCCGGACGCGGGGGGCCGGGCCAGGTCGACCGGGAGCAGCCGGTGCAGCGGCACGGCGGCGGTCGGCACCCGGCGGGTCTTGTCAGCGGTGAGCTGGGCGCGGGTCATCTCCAGCGGGCTGCGCTCGTACACCAGTCGGCGGGTCGGCAGCGGGTTGCGGAACGCGCCGTCCGCGAACTGCGGGGAGCGGTGGATCCGGGCCAGCCGCTCGCCCCGCGGGTCGGCCCCGAAGGCGTCCGTCCGGACCCGCTGCCAGGCCGCGCGGGGGAGTCCGGCCAGGCCGGGGGCCGTCGTGGTCGCTGAGGGGACGGAGAACTGCGAGGCCAGAGCGGCGACGCGGGAGAACCACGGGACGGGGCGGGGCACGGCACCTCCAAGGGCGGCTGCGGCTACCGGGCATGCCGGGGCGCGTACCCACGGCGGTGAGACCGAAGCGGTACGACGACCATCTCGTCGGAGGTTACTCGCAGTGGGCGGTCCGGACCCGGTGGACGGCCCCACGCGTGCCGTTCGGCGTACGCCGGGCCGAACGGCACGCGCGGGAGGGCCCGGCCCGGCCCCCGGGCTCAGGCGTAGAAGCGGGTGATCGTCTCGGCGACGCAGTGCGGCTTCTCGCTCTCCGCGCTGGTGATGGTGAACCGGACGACCGCCTGGACGCCGCCGGGCACCTCGGTCGCGGAGACCAGCTCGGCGGTGGCCCGCAGCGCGGTGCCGACCGGCACCGGAGCCGGGAAGCGCACCTTCTCGGAGCCGTAGTTCAGCGCCATCCGGACGCCCTCCACGCTGTAGCACTCCTTGGCCAGCACCGGGATCATCGAGAGCGTGAGGTACCCGTGCGCGATGGTCGAGCCGAACCGGCTCTCCTTCGCCCGCTCCGGGTCGACGTGGATCCACTGGTGGTCGCCGGTGGCCTGGGCGAACAGGTCGATCCGCTCCTGCTCGACGGTGTGCCACCGGCTGGTGCCGAGTTCGGTGCCGACGGCGGCGGTCAGGTCGGCGAGGGAGGCGAAGGTCGTCACGGTGCGCTCCAGGTGGCAGGCGGAGGTGGGGGAACTCCGGGAGAGTATGCCTACTCGCCGGTCACCTGTCAGGGGGCCGTCCCCGGCGGGCGCTCCGCCGTCCACGGCGGGCCGGTCACCGGTCCGGCGAGCTTCGGGGCCGGTCGGACGAGCACACCCCTAGGACCGCTGCACCGTGCGGCCGGCGGGCAGCAGTCGGCGGCCGCCCACGAGCTCGGGCACCAGCGCGACGAACATCGGGTCGGGATCGCCGACCCAGGGGCGCAGCCCGCTGCGCAGTGCCCGGCGGACCAGCTCCGGGTCGCGCACCACGTCCGCCCGGCCGTGCACCAGGACGCTCCAGCCGGTCCGGGTGACCGCGTCCAGCCGGTCGGCCTGGAAGGCGACGACGGTGCCGTCCAGCCCGCGCGCGGTGGTGCTGCTCCGGCGCACCGCCAGCAGCAGCCGCCCGTCCGGCGTGACGTCGAAGGAGACCGGCAGCACGGCCGGCAGCGCGTGCTCGGTGTACACCACGCGTCCGACGGGCACGGTGCTGAGCAGCCGAAGGCACTCGGCCTCGCACAGGGTCTCCACCCGGTCGTCACGGTCCATGGGTCCGATCGTGCCCCCGCCGGTGTGCGGCCGATAGGGCCCATGGTCCCGGAGCGGCCGGGCCGGGAGCCCCGCCGCCGCGGCCCGGGGCGGTAGCTTGTCCGGCGGCGGGTGGAACGTGCCGCCGGCACGGGCGGCACCAGGCGACCGGGACCGGGCGGGCCCGGCGGCGCACGCAGGACAGGGCAGGACAGGGGCCGCGGCGGTACACGGGCGCGGCGGGCGGTCCCGGGTTGCCGGGGCCGGCGAGGAGGGGGCGGTGCGGGTGGTCAGTGGGGTCGACCTTGTGGTGATCGGGGCGGACGGCGGGCCGGACCGCGGCTTCGGCGGTTCGGCGCTCGCGGCGGACGGCGCCCGGCTGCTCGCCGACGTGCTGCCCGGGATGTGCTTCGACGCCGGATCGGCGGGCTGCCGGGTGGCCGTGGTGGAGCCGGGCGCGGACGCCAACACCATGCTCACGACGGTGCGGGAGGCGGCCGCGCGGCCGGGCCGGTGGCTGCTGGTCTGCCTGGTCGGCCAGTTGGTGGCGGATCCGCGTGGGCGGCGGCTGGCCCTGGTCACCGGCGGCAGCACCGCCGACAACGCGTACCGGCGCGGGCTCGCCTGGGACTGGGTGGTCAGCGCGATGGTCCACGGCGACCAGGAGGAGGCGCTGCTGCTGGTCGACGCCGTCGTGGACCGGGACACCTGGTCGGCCCTCGAACGCGGTGGCGGCGAGGACGGCGTCGGCGAGCTGCTCAGCTACTCGCGGGTTCCGCTCTGGGGCCGGATCGGCCGCTACACCCCCGGCAGACGCGGGCGGGACGCCGTACTGCCGGGCGGCGAGGGGTCGTTCAGCCGGGCCCTGACCGGGGTGCTCCGGCAGGGGCTCCCCGGCGCACCGGCCGCCGTCGCCCCGCTCGACCTCCAGCCGGCCGTCGCCGGTCTGCTCGACGGCGGTGATCCGGCCGGTGCGCCGGGCGCGCGCCTGCTCGTACCGCCGCCGGGCGGGCGCCTCCTGATGCGCAATCGGGCCGCGGTGCGGGGCGCATTGGCCGGATTGTCGCTTTCCGAAGAACTGTTGGCCGTCCTGTGGCGTGAAAGTGCCCCGACGGATCCACCTTCCACGTAAGGTCAGGTGGCCCGGGGTGTTGCCGTGAAGGGGTGGCTTGGCGAAGAATCGATGCTCTCGCGGCAACACCGGCGGGGCAGCGGAATTCTTCTGGCGACCACAGACCACGGACGGGGTCGGTCGCGACGAGGTGGGGCGATGCGGCGGCGCGGAAATGTATTGCGCCCTGGGGCGGTTGGGGTCGCTGGGCTGGTTTTGGCGATGCTTCTGACCGCCTGTGGGAGTGGTGGTGGCGCCGGTTCCGTCGATCGTCTCGGGACGGCTGCGCCCAGTGTTGCGGGAGTGAACCCGGTAACTCCTTCGGGTGGTTCGGCAAACGTCGGGATCGCGCCGACCGAAGGGCCCGAAGGCGCGGCGGGGCGCCTGGCGCTGAGCACCTATCAGGACTGGTGGCAGACCCAGGCGGCGGACTTCGCCCGGGCCGATTCGGACGGCTCCCAGTTGGAGACGTACTCGTCCGGGAAGGCACTGGCCGACGCCCTCGTCAATCTCCGTCAGCTCCATGACGCCAAACTGGTGATGATCGGCGCCCCGCGGAATTCACCCGTGGTGAAGAGCGTCGATCTGAAGGCGGACCCGCAGGCCGCCGTCATCGAGGACTGCCTCGATGTGACCGACTGGCACCAGGCCGATGCGACCACCCGCGCGGTAAAGGATCCACCGCGGCGGCTCACCCGGTACATCGCGACCGTTTCCCTGCGACAGTTCCAGACGCGCTGGCTGATCTACGAGTTCAAGCGGGAGGTGGACCGAACATGCTGAAACCGGTACGGCGATTCGTGATCCGCACGCTGTTGGTCGCGGGATTGCTGTTATCCCCGGCCGCGCCTGCGATGGCGGACGAACCACCGATCGGCGGGGACGTCACGCACTGCGCCGTCAACGTCATCTGCGAGGGCGGCACCATCCCCGGCGGCACGCCCTCCCCGGGCGGCGGCGGGACGGGCGGCGGGAGCACCGGCGGCCCGCAGATCTGCCGCTGGAACGGCCAGGACTGGCCCTGCCACGACCCGGAGCTGGGCTGGTTCAGCGGCTCGACCGGCTGCTACTACCGCGAGGTCTCCCCGCAGCCGCCGGCCGGCTCCGAGGCCTGGGAGGGGCACCAGCCCTCCGAGGGCACGGTCTACGCGGTGACCTGCCGCTTCACCGACGGCGGCATCGGCGCGCCCGCGCCCAGGTTCTTCGCCCAGGCGCCCGCCGGGCCGCCGCCGCTCAATCCGGTGGCGGAGGCGCGCAGGATCATGGACACCATCGTCCTGCCGTTCCCCGAGCCGGGCGTGGCGCCCAAGGACACGGCCGTGGTCGGGGTGCCGGTCTGGCTCTGGCTGGAGAACGCCAAGGCGCCGGCGGCCAAGTCGGTGAGCGGCGGCGGGATCACGGTCACCGTCACCCCGCGGCTGGACTCGGTGGTCTGGGACCTCGGGGACGGCCGGAAGGAGACCTGTGACAAGCCGGGCGCCGCGGCCGGCACGCCCTACGAGGCCAAGTACGGCGCCGCCAAGTCGCCCACCTGCGGCCACGAGTTCACCACCGGCTCGGGCGGCAAGCCGCGCGGCACCTTCGTCGGGAGCATCCAGGCCAACTGGGTCGGCGTGGTGACCGTCACCGGCAGCACCCAGAAGGTCGATCCGATCAAGGTCCCGCTCACCTTCGCTCCGCTGGAGCTGCGGGTGGGCGAGGTGCAGGTCCTCAACTGACGCGGGTGCGGCGGGGGCGACCCCCGCCGCACCGGCGCGCACGCAGCAATGTCCGAACGACGTGGGAAGGCCGGAACCCGGTGGAGAACCGTACATTTGCGACGCCCGGGGCCAGTACGGCCGGGGCCGCGGCGGTGTCCGTGGCGGTGCCGGAGCAGGGGCGCGGGGCGCCGCACGCCCCCGGGCGGAACCTGCGGGCACGACGCCGGCGCCCGGCCGTGCTGGCGATGGCGGTGGCGCTGATAGCCGCCGGCGGGCTGGGCGGCGCGGTGCTCTACAACAGCACCGGCCAGCGGGTCGCCGTCCTGGCACTGGCCCGTGACGTGCCGTTCGGACAGGTGGTGACCGACGCGGACCTGGTGGTCGCGCGGATCGCGACCGATCCGGCGCTGAAACCGCTGGCGGCCGCGGAACGCGGCAAGGCGGTCGGGATGCGGGCCAGCACCGACCTCAGGCGCGGCGCGTTGCTGCTGACGGCGGACCTCGCGCAGGCCCTGACCGTCCAGCCGGGCCAGCTGCTGGTCGGCGTGTCGGCCAAGCGCACCCAGCTGCCGGCGGCCCGGCTGACCCCCGGCGTGTCGGTCGTCGTCGTCTACACGCCCGACAGCGGCCGGCCGGACTCGCTGTCCGCGCTCGTCGTCACGGTCGGCCGGGTGGACACCGACGGCAGCCAGGTGGTGGACGTGGCGGTGGCGGCGGCCGACGCGCCCCGGCTGGCCTCCTGGGTCGCCAGCGGGCGGATCCAGGTGGTGCTGGCGCCGCGCGGCGCGGCCGCGCCGTCCGGGGCGCCCTCGGGGGCGCCTTCGGGCACGGGCGCGCCGACGGCCTCCGCCGCGCCGTCCGGCTCCGCGACGCCCTCCGGGGCGGGTGGGGGCTGAGATGGCGGTGATCGCGGTGGTGGGCGGCCCGGGAGCTCCGGGCGCGACCACGACGGCCCTGGCGCTGCTGCTGGCCTGGCCGCTTCCGCCGGGGCGCCGGATCGTCCTGGTGGAGTGCGACCCGGACGGCGGAGCCGTGCTGGCCGGCGCCCTGGAGGGCCGGGTCGAGGCGGTCTACGGGCTGCGCAACCTGGCGGTCGCGGACCGGCGCGGCCTGCTCGCCCAGACGCTCTGGGAGCAGCTGATCGACCTCTCGCCCGAGGGCAACGCCGAACGGCTGCTGCTGCCCGGCCTGACCGACCCGACCCAGGCACCCGGGCTCGCCTACACCTGGGAGCCGCTGATGGAGGTGCTGCACGGGCTGGAACCGCAGGGCTACGACGTCATCCTGGACCTCGGGCGCTCCGGCGCCACCGGGACCAGCGCCGTGCTGGCCCGCCGGGCGGACGTGGTCGCGGTGACCGTGCGGACCACCCTGCGCGGGCTCAGCGCGGCCCGGCCACGGCTGTCCGCGCTCGCCGAGGACCTCACGGCCGCCGGCACCGGGGCCGACGCGCTCGGGCTGCTGCTGGTCACCGAGGGCCCCTACTCCGGCGCGGAGGTCTCGCGCGAGTACGGCCTTCCGGTGCTCGGACTGCTGCCGTACGCGGCCCGCACCGCGCGGGTGCTCTCGGACGGCGGGGACATCACCGACCGGCGGTTCATCCGCTCGGAGCTGATGCGGACCGCCCGGTCGGCGGCCGACGAAGTGCAGCGACTGGTGCGCCGCCGCAGGCAGCGGCTGGCGCCCTCGGCGGCGCCCGCCCAGGTCGGTCCGGCGCCCGTGCCGGACGGGGAGGGCGCGGCCCCCGGGTACCCGTCGGCGCCCCAGTCGTACGGGCCGGTGCCGCAGGCTCCGGTCATCACCACCGGGCCGGTGGCCCCGCTCGCCGGGCTGGCGCCGCAGCCGGCCGCGCCCGCGCCGTTCCCGGCGCACGTCCAGCCGCCGCGGCAGGGGCCGTCGCCGCGGTCCGACGCCCCGGGGGCCCACGGCGGGGCGGAGCAGTACGGCCAGCAGCAGTACGGCCAGCAGCAGTACGGCGGGGCGGAGCAGTACGGCCAGGCGCCCCACGGGCAGCCGCAGTTCGGCGCGGCCGAGCCGTACGGGCAGCAGCCGTACGGGCAGGCCTCGTACGGGCCCCAGTCGTCGCAGCAGCCACAGCCACAGCCTCAACCGCAGTCGCAGCCCCAACCACCGCAGCCCCAGCCGCCGTTGGCCCAGGGGCCGCAGCACCCGTCCGCCGGTCCGGAGTCCCACGTCAGCTACGGGGAGGTGCTCCGTGCGCGGTAGCCCCCTGCACCAGCGTCCGGCGGCCGACCCGGCCGCACTGCCCTGGACGGCTCCCCAGCCGGAGCCCCCGTCGGCGCCCCGGCCCGGCCACGTCACCCCCGGCCCGGTCGGGCCGGCCGCCGCGCCGTACCCGGACGGGTATCAGGCCGGTGCGACCCCGACCGCCGTGCCCGCCCCGCTGCCCGCGCTCGACCTGCGCGGCGCCGGCACCCGGTCGGCCGTCGACCCGCAGGTGGCGCGCGAGCTGAAGCGCCAGGTGGCGGCCGAACTGCACCAGCAGATCGCCCGGTTGACCGCGACCTCCGGCGTCGAGCCGGACCGCGCCACCCGCCGCCAGCGCGGGCGGGCCCTGATCGAGGAGGCGGTCGCCCGCTGGTCCGACGCCTACGCGCAGACCCACGGCATCCCGCCGACCCGCGAGCAGGACCGCTCGCTCGCCGAAGCCGTCTTCGACCTGCTGTTCCGGGCCGGGCGGCTCCAGCCCTACCTCGACGACCCGGACATCGAGAACATCCTGATCAACGGCTGCGACGACGTCTGGGTCTCCCGGGTCCACCAACCCCTGCGCCAGGTGCCGCCGGTGGCCGACAGCGACGCCGAGCTGATCGAACTGCTCCAGGACCTCGCCCGCCAGCACGGCGGCGGCGAGCGCAGCCTCTCCACCTCCAGCCCGACCCTCGCGCTCCGGCTGGAGGGCGGGATGCGCCTCCAGGCGCTCACCGAGGTGACCCCGCGCCCGTACGTGGCGATCCGCCGCCACCGGGTGGCCTCGGCGACGCTGTCCGAGATGGTCCAACTCGGCACCCTGGACACCACCCTGGCCGCCTTCCTGGCCGCGGCGATCCGGGCCCGGAAGAACGTGATGATCACCGGCACCCAGGGCGTCGGCAAGACCAGCCTGCTGCGCGCGATGGCCGCCGAGATCCCGCCCGACGAGCGGATCGGCACCCTGGAGTCGGAGTTCGAGCTCTGGCTGCACACCCTCGGCCACCTGCGCCAGGTCGTCCCGATGGAGGCCCGGGAGGGCAACGGCGAGCGCGTCGAGGGCCGGCTGGCGGGCGAGTTGAGCATCGGCGACCTCATCCCCGCCGCGCTGCGGATGACGCTCTCCCGGATCATCGTCGGCGAGGTCCGCTCCGGCGAGGTCGTCCCGATGCTGCGCGTCATGACCAACGGCGAGGGCGGCTCGATGTGCACCCTGCACGCCCGCGGCCCGCACATGGTGGTCGACCGCATCGCCGAACTCTGCCTGGAGTACGGCTCGCACATGACCGACACGCTCGCCTACCGGCTCACCGCCAACGCGGTGGACCTCATCGTGCACGTCGCGATGGTCGACGAGACGGCCGTCGGCGGCCGCCGCCACCGCTTCGTCTCGCACGTCCTGGAGGTGGCCGGCCTCGGCGAGAGCGGCCGGCCCGCGCTGAACACCGTGTTCGGCCCGCGCCCCGAGCTCGGTGAGCCCCGCGCCGTCCCGCACACCCCGCCGAACTGCCTGGACGACCTGCGCCGGGCCGGTTTCGACGCCGCGCTGCTCGGCTCCCGTTACGGGAGCTGGGGCCAGCCGCTGCAACTGCGGATCGGCGGTGGGGCGCGATGACCCTGCTCTTCGTCCTCTGCGGCCTGCTGGTCACGGCCGGCCTGGTGACCCTGGTGTTCTGGGCGCTCGGCAGCGAGGAGACCGGCGACCCGGACGAGGACGGCCGGAGCCCGCTGGCCTCCCGGGGCCACGTCCTCTGGTACGGCGCGCCCGGCACCGCCTCCGCCCGGACGGCGCGGCTGCGCCGGATCCAGCTGCCGGTCGCGCTCGTCGCCGCGCCGCTGGGCTGGCTCTTCACCGGCATCCCGCTCACCGCGCTGCTGGTGCCGCTGGCTGTGTTCGGCCTGCCCTGGCTCTTCGACACCACCCGCTCGGACACCCACCGCATCGAACGGCTGGAGGCGCTCTCCGAGTGGACCCAGCGCATCGCCGACGTGCTGCTGCTCGGCGTCGGCCTCAACCAGGCCATCGTCACCAGCCGCCGCACCGCGCCCGCCGCCCTGGAGCAGGAGGTCGGCGAGCTGGCCGCCCGGCTGCAGGCCCGCTGGCGGCCGGAGGAGGCGCTGCGCGCCTTCGCCGACAGCCTCGCCGACGCCACCGCCGACAAGGTGCTCGCCGCCCTGCTGCTGCGCGCCGGGGACAGCGGCCCCGGCCTGGCCCGGGCGCTCTCGGACATGGCCGAGTCGGTCCGCGAGGAGGTCCGTCAGCGCCGCACGATCGAGGCCGACCGGGCCAAGCACCGCACCACCATCCGCTGGCTGGTCGGGATCATCGTGCTGGTCGTCGTGATCGGATCGTTCAACACCGACTACACCCGGCCCTACAGCACCGCGCTGGGCCAGATCGTGCTCGCGGTGGTCGCCGCGCTCTTCGTGGCGATCATCGCCTGGATGCGCGCGCTCGCCGCGCACCCGCCGGTGCCGCGTCTGCTGGAGCCCGAACGGCGCGGCCGCGGCGGGGGCCGGCGGCGCGCCGCCGAGGCGCCGGCCGAGGGCGAGCCGCAGGAGACCGGGGACGACCGGCGACTCCTCGGGGAGGTCCGGTGATCTCCCCCTGGTCCGTGCTGGCCGGCGCGGTCGCGGCCGGCGGCGTCGCCCTGCTGATCTCCGAACTCCGGCCCGCGCCGCCCGACCTGAGCCAGGCCCTGGACCGGCTGCACCGCACGCCCGCCGACCGGGCGCCGGACCCGGACGAGCGGCCGCGCTGGTTCGACCGGATCGGCGAGCGCTCGATCGGGCTGCGCGGGGTGCGCGTCCCGCAGCGCGAGCTGTCGCTGATCGGCCGGGCCCCGGCCCGGTTCATGGCGCACAAGCTGCTGTTCGCCGTGATCGGCCTCGTGCTGCCGGCCTACCTGTCGGCGATGGCGGTGCTGCTGGACATGGGCCTGCCGTTCGCGCTGCCGCTGCTGGTCGGGCCGTTGCTCGGCGGGCTGCTCTGGTTCGTCCCGGACGCCATCGTGCGCGGCGAGGCCAAGGAGGCGCGGACGGAGTACCTGCACGGCATCGCCGCCTACCTGGAGCTGGTCGCGCTGGAGCGGGCCGCCGACCTCGGGCCCGCCGAGGCGCTGCGCCGGGCCGCCGCGGTCGGCCGCGGCCCCGTCTTCCGCCGGATCCGGGACGCCCTGGACCGCGCCGCGACCGACCGGCTGCCGCCCTGGGCGGGGCTGGACGCGCTCGCCGCCGAACTCGGGCTGACGCCGTTGCAGGACGTCGCCGACATCATGCGGCTCTCCGGTACCGACGGCGCCGCCGTGTACGACACCCTGCGTGCCCGGGCCAAGGGCCTGCGGGGCGAGTTGCTCGCCGAGGACCTCGCGCGGGCCAACGCCGACAGTGAACGGATGGTCGCGCCCGGGGCGGCGCTGACCCTGCTGATGACCGCCCTGATCGTCTTCCCCGCGCTCCACCAGATGCTCGCCTGACACCGTCCTGGTGCCGGTGAGCGCCTGTCACCACACCCAACCCCCGGGAGTCCTCCGATGTCCGACCAGCTCAAATCCCTGGCAGGCCGACTGATCCGGCCCACCCTGCTGCCCGTGCAGTTCGCCCTGCTGCTCTTCCAGTTCCGGGTCGGCCGGCTGAAGGCCGCCCGGGCGCGCGGCGACCGCGGCGCGATCAGCATCGAACTCGCGCTCGCCATCATCGCGCTGGTGTTCGTCGCCGGAGCGGTCGCGGTGGCGCTGTACGCGTTGAAGGACAAGGTCGTGAAGAAGGTCGAGCAGGACCCGAACCTGCCCGGCGGGGGCGGTGCGGCCACCCCGTGAGGCACCGACCCCGTCGCCGTCGCGACCGCGGAGCGATAAGCCTGAGCCTGGCCATCGTCTTCCCGGTCGTCCTGCTGCTCGTGCTGCTCGTCGTCCAGGGCTCGATCTGGTGGTACAACCGCCAACTCGCGCTCACCGCCGCCCGGGAGGGCGTGGACGCCGGCCGCGTACAGGGGAACCGGAGCGACGAGGTGAAGGACGCCGCGGCCAGGCGGCAGGCCGAGGACTTCCTGCGACGGCAGGACGGCCCCGGCTACCGGGTGCGGACCGACGGGAGTACGCCGGAGCTGATCAGGGTCACGGTGGAGCTCACGCCACCGGTCCTGATCCCCGGCATCACCCCGCCGACCATCACGCAGCACGCCGAGGCGCCGCGCGAGCGCTTCGTCCCGCCGGCGGCCGCGCCGTGAGGCGGGCCCCGCGCCCGGTCCGACCCCCGTGGCCCGTCCGGTGGGGGCACGGGCTCGTGAGCCTGCGCCCGGCCCGGTCGGCGCGCGGGCGGGACCGCGGCGGGGTGGCGATCGAGGCCGCGATCGTCGCCCCCGGCGTCGTCGCGCTGGTGCTGGTCGCCATCGCCGCCGGGCGGGTGCAGACCGCGGCCGGCACGGTGGAGGCGGCCGCCCGCTCGGCGGCCCGGACGGCCTCGCTGGCACGCAGCGTGGACGGAATGGACGAACTGGTCCGGAAGACCGCCGCCGAGACCCTGCGGCAGCAGGGCGTCAGCTGCCGGGACAGCGACACCGCGGTCAAGCACGGCGAGCTGACCAGCCACGGGGTGACGCTGGCGACGGTCGAGGTGACGGTCCGGTGCGACGTGGGTCTGAGCGACCTCCTGGCCGGGCCGGGCATGCCCGGGACGAAACGGCTGGTGGGCCGGTTCGTCTCGGTGGTCGACCACTACCGGGCCGGGTGAGCCGGCCGATGGCGGTGGGGCGGACGGCCGGTGCCGACGAGGGCTCCGGGCGGGGATTGGAGACGGCCCGCGCGGGGGAAACGCAAGCGGAGAGCTCCCGGGGGACGGCAGGACGAGGCGGAGCGGTCCCCGGTGGGACCGCCAGGGAGACGAAGGTGCGGGAGGGGGCGTGACGGTGCGCAGACCCGGGGGGGAACGGTGGGGCGGCCAGGCCGTCCTACGGCGGACCGGGGGCCGGCGCGGCCGGGACCGGTCGGACCGCGGCGCGATCGCGATCTTCGTGGCGATCTGTGCGGCGTTCCTGGTCCTGGTCATCGCGCTCGTCGTGGACGCCGGCGGCCGGCTGCGCGTCGCCGAGCGCACCGACGGCTACGCCCAGGAGGCCGCCCGGGTGGGCGGCCAGCAGCTCGACGAGGCCGCCGTGCTCCGGGGCGAGGGGTACAAGGTCAAGCAGGACTACGTCAAGGACGCCGCCAACAGCTACCTCGCCCTGTACCACCTCGCCGTCCACGACGTGGCGTTCTCGGACGACGGTTCGTCCGTGACCGTCACGGTGCAGGCCGACTACAAGCCGGCCCTGTTGGGCGAGCTCGGCAAACAGAAGGTCACGGGCAAGGGCAGTGCCACCCTCGTCCACGGAGTCGAGAAAGCGGAGACCGACTGATGGTCGCGCCACGTGCCAAGGACCAAGCCCGCGCCGGACGCCCGGCCCGGGGCGTGCCCGCCGCGGCGGGAGCCCGCCACCGGCCGGCACCGCTGCCACCGCGCCGAGGGCGGGGCGGCGCGCTGCTCGGCGCCCTCGCCGCGCTGGTCACCCTGCTCGTCCTGCTGGTCGGCGTACCCGCGCTGCTGGTGTACGGCACCGGGGCGGTCGCCGCGATGGGCGAGGTGGCGCCGGACGGCGTCGGACAGCTGCTGACCAGTCCCGACGACGGGCGGCTCTTCCTCTGGCTGCTCGTCGTGGTCGGCTGGCTGGGCTGGGCCTGCTTCGCGCTCTCCGTCCTGCTGGAGGTCCCGGCCCAGCTGCGCGGGCGGATCGCCCGGCGGATCCCGGCCTTCGGCTGGAGCCAGCGAATGGCGGCCGGCCTGGTCGGCTCGGTGATCGCGCTGCTGCCGGTGGCCGGTTCGGCCTTCGCCGCGGTGCCCGACCGGGCGCCGGCCGTCGCGCAGATCCAGCCGGCGGCCGGTGTGCAGCGGGCCGCGCTGCCCGCGGCCCAGGCCGCGCCCGCGCTCGCCCCCGCCGCCGACCAGCAGCCCACCTACACCGTCCGGGACAGCCGGCCGGCCGACAGCCTCTGGTCCATCGCCGAGCGCCAACTGGGCTCGGGGGAGCGGTGGGTGGAGATCGCCAAGCTCAACGACGGCCGGACGATGGGGGATTCGGGTCTGCGCTTCGACGCCGAGCGGCCCATCCAGCCCGGCTGGGAGCTGCTGATGCCCGGCGACGCCAAGGCCGACGAGGCCAAGGCGCCCGCCCCGGCGCCAGCGCCCGTGCCGCCGGCGCCGAGCGCGCCGCAGACGGGCACGGACGGGAGCGCCGGGAGTGGCCGCGGCACCGTCACGGTGGCGGCCGGTGACAGCCTGTCGGCCATCGCCGAGCGGGAGTTGGGGGACGCCGAGGCCTGGCCGAAGCTGTTCGAGGCCAACCAGGGCGCCCAGGCGCCGGACGGCGAACGGCTGACCGATCCGGACGTGGTCGTGCCGGGGATGGTGCTGACCCTGCCCGGTGCTCCGGCCCCGGCGCCGGCCCCGGCTCCGCAGGCCCCCGCCCCGGCCGACCAGGCGCCCGCGCCGGCTCCGCAGGCCCCCGCCTCGCAGGCTCCGGCCCCACAGGCCCCGGCCCCGCCGGCGCCCTCCACCCCGGCGCCGGTGCCCGCCGACGCCCAGGCCCCGGCCGCGCACGCCGAACAGGCCCAGGGCGACGACTACACCGTCGCCCTCACCGCCTCCACCGTCGGCGTGCTGCTCGCCGCGATGATGGTCGGCACCGTCGCCCACAAGCGCGGCACGCAGCTGCGCGCCCGCCGGCCGCGCCACCGCATCGCGCTCCCGGCCGCCCCCGCCGCCGCGTTCGAGGCCGAACTGAAGGTCCGCCAGGACGACCGCGGCCTGGACCTGCTCGACCGCGCCCTGCGCACCATGGCGCGCAACACCGTGCGCGGCGGCAAGCGCCTGCCCGCCATCGTCGCGGCCCGGATCACCCCCGGCCACACGGTCGAACTGCACCTCTCCGGGCCGGCGGCCCCGATCGCGCCGTTCCGGGCCGCCCACGCCCCCAACGTCTGGTGGTGCGCGGACGACTCCGGCGAACTCCTCTCGCCCTCCCAGGCGCGCAAGACCGCCTCGCCCTACCCGGCCCTGGTCACCCTCGGCGGCGCGCCGGACGGCTCGGTCGTCCTCGCCGACCTGGAGACCGTGCGGCTGCTCCACCTCTCCGGCCACCCGGACGACGCCCGGGACGTGCTGCGCACCCTGGCCATCGAGCTGGCCCACAGTCCGCTCGCCGACCGTCTCCACCTGCACCTGGTCGACCTCGCCGAGGAGTTGCCGATCAGCGGGCCGGCCGCCGAGCGGATCCACCGGCACGCCACGCTGGAGGCGGCGCTCGGCGCGCTCGGCCCGCGCACCGCCAAGGCCCGCGCCACGCTCGTCGCCGCCGAGGCCGCCAGCCCGCGGGACGCCCGCAGCCGGGGCCTGGCCGACGAGTCGTGGGTGCCGGAGATCGTGCTCTGCGCCCAGCAGCCCGGCGGCGACGTCCCTGCCGAGCTCGGCCGCCTGCTCGACGCCCGGCCGCGGACCTGCGTCGCCGTGGTCACCCGCGCGCCCGAGCGCGGCACCGGCCCGGTCGCCCGCTGGACGCTGCCCGCCACCGGCCAGGCCACCATTCCCGGCCTGCACGTCACGGTGGAACTCCAGCGCCTCAGCGACGGGCAGTACGAGCAGGTCTCCGAGCTGCTCCGGGCCGCTGACGACACCACCCAGCACCCCGCCCCCGCCTGGACGCTCGACGGCCCCGGCATCGACCTCGAACCGGCCGAACTCCCGGCGCCCGTACCGGTACTGGCGGCGGTCGGGGCCTCGGCACCGTTCGGTGACGGTGCCCTCGGCGGGTCGCTCGGCGGCGGCTTCGACAGCGCTTCCGCCGCCCGGTCCGACGGCACCGAAGCGGCCGGTCCGCGGCTGCTCGCCCGGGTGATCGGCACCGGTGCCAGCCCGTTCGCCGGCACCGACCCGGCCGCGCCCGCCGCGGCCGGTGGACCGGGGTCCCGCTTCCTCGTCAACGGTCTCGGCCGGCAGGCGAGCAGCCCGGCCGCCTTGTCGGCGGCGCCGCCCGCGCTGCCGCCCACCCCGGCGGTCGCCGAGGAGGGCGAGGCCCCCGAGGGGGACGCCGACGACACCACCCAGAACCTCCGGCTGCCGGCCGCGGCCGAGACCCGGGCCGTCGAGGTGGTCGTCCCGGTCCAGCCGGTGCCGCCGGCGGCTCCCGGGCCGGAGCCGGCCGCGGAGCCCGCGCCGGTACCGGAGCCGGTCCCGACGCACGAACCCGCGCCGGCGCCCAGCGGCGGCGCCCCCAGGGTCCCGGGCCGCCCGGAGCCGACCCCGGAGCCGGCCCCGGAGCCCGACGTCGAGCCGGAGCCCGCCCCGGTGGCGCGCACCACCCCGGTGCGCAGCGACAGCGACGACCTGCTCGCCATCCTCCGCTCCCCGGAGGCGCACGCCGTCCGCACCGCCCCGCGGATCCGGCTGCTCGGCCCGGTGGACGTGGCCGGCGCCGCCGGCACGGTCGAGCCCGCGAACCTGCCCCGGCTCACCGAGCTCGCCGCCTACCTGGCGCTGCGCTCCGGCGCCGACCACGCCGCGCTCGACCACGACCTCCACCCGGGCGCGGCCCACCTGGACACCCACCCCACCGTCGCCGACGCGAAGAGCCCGCTGCCCGGCAAACTCGCCGATCTGGCGGCCTGGTTCGGCTCCTCGGCGGAGGGCCGGGCCTTCCTGCCCACCGACACCACCGACGGCTACGCCTTCGCCCCGACCGTCACCTGCGACTGGGACGAGTTCCGCGGCCTGTACCGGCGCGGCATGCGCAGCACCAGTGCCACCGCGGACGCGGCGCTCGCCCACGCGCTCGCCCTGGTCCGGGGGGCGCCGTTCGCGGAGGCTCCGCCCGCCGCCTACGGCTGGGCCGAGGCCGAGCGGCAGGACATGATCGCGGCGATCGTCGACACCGCCCACGAACTCGCCGCCCGCCGCCTCCAGTACGGCGACCACCGCAGCGCCGAGGCCGCCGTCTTCCGCGGCCTCGCCGTCGCCCCGGACGTCGAACTCCTGCACCGCGACCTCTTCTACGCCTACGCCTCCGCCGGCGCCCGGGACCAGCTCCTGCGCGCCGTCAACCGGCTGGACGCACTGAGCCGGCGCACCGGCCGGGACCTCGACGCCGACACCGTCGCCCTGCTGCGGGACCTGCTCTCGGGGGCCTGAGTCCGCTGCTGCCCCGGGCGGCACGGAACAGCCGTGCCGCCCGGGGCAGCAGTGCCGCCGGGGCGCCCGGTCCCGTGATCCCCTGATGGCCGGTGGCCGGTGGCCGGTGGCCGGTGACGGGCGCGGGTCGGTGCGCCTGCGGGTGTCGGTGGCGGGCGGTACGGTCCTGTCATGGCAGCCAGAATCGACCTGACCCTCGATTGCGCGGACGCTCAGCTCCTCGCCGCCTTCTGGAAGACGGCGCTGGGCTACGTCGACGAGCCGCCGCCCGCCCCCTTCGCGACCAGGGCGGAGTGGCTCGCGCAGTTCGACCTGCCGGAGGACGAGTCCGAGGATGACGGGGCCTGGCTCTGCGACCCCGACGGGGTCGGCCCCCGGCTCACCCTGCTCAAGGTCCCCGAGCCCAAGACCGCGAAGAACCGGCTCCACGTCGACGTCCGGGTCCCGGGGCACGGCAGCCCCGAGGAGCGGTGGGCCCGGATCCGGGCGGAGGCCGGGCGGCTGGTGCGGGCGGGCGGGAGCGTCCTCGCGGAGTTCGACGGGCACCACGTGGTGATGGCCGACCCGGAGGGCAACGAGTTCTGCGTCGCCGCGGGCCCGGCCTGAGGCCCGCGGCGACGCCGGGGCGGACGCCCCGTCACCGGGGCGGCCCGTTGCACGATGGGGTCGGATCACGGGGTCGGAAGGGCAGGCCGGCCGACCGGCGGCGGCTCGCGTCAGGGGCGGCGGCCCTTCGGTCACCGGCCGTCAGAAGCCCCGGGGCGCAGGGCCGCCCGCGCGGCGGGCGGAGCGCCGACCGTGCCGTCCGCCCACGGCCGTTCGGGCGCGTACGTGCGTGCGGGCCCGCCCGGCGGACGCCCGGGCGCGGCGGCTGAGCAGCGGCGACACGGCGGGCCCCGGCGGCGGGGCGGTGATCGCCCACCCGGCCTGGCTCGAGTGTGCCGGGATCTCGTAGGGTGGCGCTGACGGACGTGGTCGCAGGCGCCACGGGGCAAGGGCAGCAGACGCCGCTCAGCGGCGGGGCGGGGCGGTGACCAGAGATGGCGGAGTCGACAGCTGTCCCAGGAGGCCCCGATCCCGGTGCGGACCAGGGCCCCGGGGATGCCGTACCGCCGTGGCCGCCGCGCAATCCGTACGAGGAGCACCCGCCCGGTCCCGCGGCCCTCTACGAGCCGCCCGCGGCCGTCCCGGCCGCCGTGCAGACCGCCGCGCCGGTGTCCGTCCCGGCTCCGGCCCTGTACGAGCCGCCCGTCCCGGCCCCGGCCGCGCCGATGGCGCCGCCCACCGGCTGGACCATGACCGGGATGTCCGTCGTCGCCCCGCCGCCCGCCGCGGCGGCGCCCGCCGCACCGTCCACCGCCACCCCGCTGCCGTTCGCCGTCCCGGGCGGCACCCCGGCGCACGGCACCACCCCCGCGCACGGCACGGCCCCCGCCCACGGCTTCGGCGCCGGACCGGGCGGTCTCGGGTCCGCGCCGCGCGGGCGGATCCTGGTGGTCGAGGGCGGCTACGGCAACGCCGGCCGCCGGACCTGGGGGCGCGGCGGACCCGCCCAGGCGCCCGTCCTCTCCGCGATGCTCGCCGCCGTCTCGCCCCAGGTGCTCCTCGCGGCCGACGCGGTGGACGCCGTCCACCTCCCCGGCGCCAGCGACCCGCACACCGTGCTCGCCCACCTGCGCGCCGCCGCCCGGCACCCCGGTCCGCTGCTCGTCCACCTCGGCGGCCACCTGCTCGCCGACAAGCGCGGCGGCCAACTCCACCTCACCCTGCGTGACTCGAAGTCGGGGAGCATCCGCCAGGACGGCATCGCCTGGCAGTCCGTCGCCGCCGAGCTGCGTCACCGGCCCGCCGACTGGCAGACACTCGTGATCGCCGACCTGAGCGCCGATCAGAACGCCTGGCCCTACCTCCAGGGCACCGTCTCGCCGCTCGCCGACGGCCTTCCGCTCTGGGCGGTGGTCAGCCCGGACCCGGAGCAGATCGGCACCTTCACCCGCGCGCTGATCGAGGCCCTGCACGGGGGACGCCCGGGGGCCGAGGCCGTCCTCGCGCCCGAACAGCTGCGCCAGCAGGTGTACTCGGTGCTGCGCCCGGACGTCGTCATCCTCGCCACCCACGCGCCGAACCGGCCGTTCTTCCGCAACACCGCCCGGCGGACGGACGGCGTGCTGCCGGAGGCCGTTCCGTACGAGGGCCCGCGCCCCGCCGCGCTGCTGCCCCGTCCGCCGGTCCAGCGCGACGCCGCCCCGGCCGCCAGGCCCGCCGTGACCCTCGACAAGGCCGCCGCACCGGTCTTCCCGGCACCCGGCTCGGCACCCGCGGCCGGCTCGGCACCCGCGCCCGTGCCGCTGAGACCTGCCGCGGTGGCGCCGTCCGACGGGCCGGTGAACCTGCTGAAGCCCGGCGTGCCGCCGACACCCCCGCCCCCGGCGCGGCCGGTCGACCTGCTGAAGGCCTACGCCTGGCGCCCGCCGGTGACGTCGGGCGTGACCCTGGGCAAGGCGCCGTCCACGGACGCGCGCCCGGCGGCCGAGGCGGCCGCGCAGGCGGCACCCGTTGCCGCTGCACCCGTTGACGCGGTGCCCGCCGACGCGGTGCCCGCGGACCGCGGGCCGGCCGAGGAGCCGCCGGTGGACGGGCTCGCGGAGGCGCAGCCGAAGGACGCCGCGCCCGAGCCGGAGCCCGCTCCCGAGCCGGAGCCCGCCGCTGCGCCCGGGCCCGAACCGGCTCCCGAGCCCGCCCCCGCCCCCGAAGCCCCCGCCCCCGAGGCGCCCCGCCCCCGCGACGACTACCGCGAGGTGATCGGCCGCATCGTCCGCAGTGCCGACGCCGGGGACCACGCCGCCGCCACCGACCTCGCCTTCGCCCTGGAACTGGAGGCGATCGCCGAGCACGGCGCCGTCTCCGCGCCCGTGCTCCAGGTGCGGCAGGTCCGCGCGCACGTCTGCCGGCTGGCCGGGAAGTCGGTCGAGGCGGCGGACATCTACCGCGAGGTGGCCCTGACGCTGCTGCGCTCCCAGGGTCCGGACTACCCGGAGACCCAGCAGGCGGCCACCAACGCCGAGGCCTGCTGGCGGGCGATCGCGGACCGCGCGGAGGCGATCCGGATCGCCCCCGAGATCATCGAGATGCGGGCCCACCTCCCGGGCCCCGACGGGCGCAAGCTGCGCGCCGCCGAACGCCACCTGGCCCAGCTCGCCGCCCCCCGCCCCGACCCCGCCTGAGCCGGCGCCCAGACGCACCGCCGCACCGGTGCCCCGGCACGGCGGAGCGGGCGGCCCACCCGGCCGCCCGCTCCGCCGCACCCGGCTCCAGGCTCCCGGCGCCCGGCGCCCGGACCGGCGCTACCGGCCCGCGAGGGCGTGCACGAACCTGGCGGCGTCGATGGTGCCGAGCCCGCTGGCGAGGTCGTAGCCCTTGGCGGCCCGGTAACCCGTCACCGTGTCCCAGGAGTTGTCGCCCGCCGTCACGTCGACCAGGCCGCTCCACTGCTGCGGGAGCAGGGCGAGCCCGTAGAGCCGCCCGTTGAGCTGACCGAGCCGGCGGCCGGCGAGCTGGTCGGCGAGCGCGACGACGCCGGAGAAGATCGGGGTCGACTCGCTGGTGCCGCCGGTGATGTGCCAGCCGGCCGTCGCCGGGTCGTAGGACTCGTACGTCCAGGCCGCGCCGTCGACCGCCGCGCTCATGCTGAGGTCGGGCGTGCCGCGGTGGTTGCCGGTGACGCGGGCGACGCCGGCCTGGTACCAGGGGCGTGCGAAGACGGCGGAGGTCCCGCCGCCGCCCGCGCCCCAGTTGTCGTGCCAGACCTGGTCGGGGGCGGTCCGCCGGCCCGCGTCGTCCAGGCTGAGCCGGGTGCCGCCGACGGAGGTGACCAGCGGGTCGGCGGAGGGCCAGGAGTTGACCCTGCCCGGGTAGAGGTCCTCGCCGTTGGCCTGGTAGTCGGTGGCGCCGGTGTCGCCGGAGGCGGCGAGTACGGTCACGTCGTGTGCGGCGGCCTCCTGGAAGGCGTACCGCAGGCCGGTGAGTGAGCTGAAGTCGCCCTTGTCGAAGCCGGGGAAGGTGTTCTCGGTGGCGCCGAAGCTCTGCGAGATCACATCGGCGCGGCCGGACTTGATGAGGGCCTTCTCGGCGTCCATCATCTCGGGCAGCCCGGTCGTCCCCTCGGTCTCGGAGACGCCGGTCTCGACCAGGATGATGTGCGCGCCGGGGGCGACGGCGTGGGCGTACTCGACGTCGAGGGTGCTCTCGCCGGCCCAGCCGGTGTGATCGGGGTTGGTCGGGTCGAAGACCGGGACGTCGCCCCACTTGACCACCTCGACCTGGGTGTCCGGGATGCCCCACTGCTTGTCGAAGACCTCCAGGTCGTGCTGGATGGTCGGGGAGCCGAAGGAGTCGACGATGACGATCGTGCGGCCCTTGCCGGTGATGCCCTCGCGGTACAGCGGGTCGAGGTTGTAGGCGGTCCGGTACTGGAGCGGGGAGTAGCAGTGGATGCCGATCTGGCTGACGCACTGGGAGGTGGGCAGGGGCGCGTCCCGGCCGACGGCGCTGAGGTGGCCCGTCGAGGCGGGGCGGACGTGGACGCCCGCGAGGCCGGCGGCGGCCGCCGGGTGGACGGCCGGGACGCCGAGCGTGCCGGCCGTCAGGGCGGTGGCCCCTACGGCGAGCAGGGCCAGGGCACGGCGGAGGGTGGCGGGGCTGCCCATGGGACTCCTTGGGACGCAGGGCCCGACCTGGACCGGTCGGGTCGGTCCGGCCATCCCATCGACAGCAGCATGATCATGCCATAGTCATTCCGTACCCGTCGGCATGCTCGCGCAGGCCACCGGAAAGGGTAAAGGCCGTCCCAGGTGAAGGTAACCCACCACCCAGGACGGCTATCTGACGAAACGTCAGAAAATCTCAGCGTGCCCCACCGTTGACGTACAGCGTCTGCCCGCTGACGTAGGAGGCGTCCTCGCTGGCGAGGAAGGCGACCACCGAGGCGATCTCCTCCGGCCGGCCGACCCGCCGCAGCGGCGTCCGGGCGGAGACCTCCGCCTGGTGGTCCTCGGCCGTCGCGCCGACCCGCTCGGCGGTGGCGGCGGTCATCGCGGTGGCGATGTAGCCGGGGGCGACGGCGTTGACGTTGATGTTGAACGGACCCAGCTCGATCGCCAGCGTGGCGGTCAGGCCCTGGATGCCCGCCTTGGCGGCGGCGTAGTTGGCCTGGCCCCGGTTGCCGAGCGCCGAGCGCGAGCTGAGCGAGACGATCTTGCCGTACTTCTGGGCGGTCATGTACTTCTGCGCCACGTGGCTGCAGTTGTAGGCGCTGGTCAGATTGACCGTCAGCACCGCGTCCCAGTCGGGCCTGGTCATCTTGAAGAAGAGGTTGTCCCGGGTGATCCCGGCGTTGTTCACCAGGATGTGCACGCCGCCGAAGTCCCCGGCGACCTCGGCGAAGACCGCCTCCACCGCGTCGTAGTCGGCCACGTCGCAGCCGTACGCCCGCGCGGTGCCGCCCTTGGCGGTGATCTCCTCGACCGTGCCGGCGGCCCGCTCGGCGGTCAGGTCGACCACCGCGACGGCGGCCCCCTCCTCGGCCAGCAGCCGCGCGGTGGCCGCGCCGATGCCCTGGGCCGCACCGGTGACGACGGCGACCTTCCCTGCGAAACGGGTCACGACAACTCCTTCGACTTCGACTTCGACTTCGGCTGCGATGGGAACTGCGACTGCGACTGCGCCTGCGACCGCGAGGTCGGCCTCGCGGTCGGCCTCGATTCGGAGGACGGGACGGCGGCCGGCGCTCAGGGGGATTCGACCAGGACGGCGGTGCCCTGGCCGACTCCGACACACATGGTGGCCAGCCCGCGCCGGGTGCCGTTGCGGCGCATCCGGTGCAGCAGGGTGGTGAGGATCCGCGCGCCGGAGCCGCCCAGCGGGTGGCCGAGCGCGATCGCCCCGCCGGTCGGGTTGACCAGCTCGGGGTCGAGGCCCAACTGGTCGACGCTGGCGAGCACCTGCGCGGCGAAGGCCTCGTTGAGCTCGGCCTCCTCCAGGTCGGCGACGGACCAGCCGACCCGGCCGAGCGCCTTGCGGGTGGCGGGCACCGGGCCGATGCCCATCACGTCCGGGTGCACCCCGGCCGAGGCGCCGGCCACGTACCGGCCTAGCGGCCGCAGGCCCAGCTCGCCCAGGACCTCCTCGCTGACCAGCACCAGGCCGGCCGCCCCGTCGTTCATCGGCGAGGCGTTGCCCGCCGTCACCGTGCCGCCCGGGCGGAAGGCCGGCTTCAGCCGGGCGAGCTTCTCCGGGCCGGTGTCCTCCCGGATGCTCTCGTCCTGGTGGACGGTCACGCCGTCCGGCCGCTCGACCGGGACCAGCTCGGCGTCGAAGTGGCCGTCCTTGCGGGCGGCGGCGGCCAGCCGGTGGCTGCGGAGCGCGAAGGCGTCCTGGCGCTCCCGGGTGATGCCGTGGCGGGCGGCGACCTCCTCGGCGGTCTCGCCCATCGAGAGCACGCCGTGCAGCTCGGCCATCCGCGGGTTGGTGAGCCGCCAGCCGAGCCGGGTGTCGAAGGTCTCGATCCGGTGCGGCAGCGCCTCGTCGGGCCGGGGGAGGACGAAGGGGGCGCGGGTCATCGACTCGCAGCCGCCGGCCAGCACCACGTCGGCCTCGCCCGAGCCGATCGCCCGGGCGGCCTGGGTGACGGCCTCCAGGCCGGAGGCGCAGAGCCGGTTGACGGTGGCGCCGGGGACGCTGTCGGGCAGGCCGGCGAGCAGCACGGCCATCCGGGCGGCGTTGCGGTTGTCCTCGCCGGCCTGGTTCGCGGCGCCCCAGTAGACGTCGTCGATCCGGGCCGGGTCGAGGGTGGGGACATCGGCGAGCAGGGCGCGCAGCACGGTGGCCGAGAGGTCGTCCGGGCGGACCGTGGCGAGCGCTCCGCGCAGCCGGCCGATGGGTGTGCGGCGGGCTGCGGCGAAGTAGACAGGACGCACGTCGTCGGGCTCCTTATCCGGTGGGGTTGTCCGGTGAGTGGCGGTCAGAAGGCGTTGACGCCGGTGAGCGAACGCCCGATGAGCAGCTTGTGGATCTGGCTGGTGCCCTCGTAGAGGGTCATCACCCGCGCGTCGCGCAGGTACTTGCCGACCGGGTACTCGTCGATGAACCCGTAGCCGCCGAAGACCTGGAGCGCGTTGTTGGCGGCCCGGACGGCGGCCTCGCTCGCGTAGAGCTTGGCGACGGAGGACTCGGTGGCGAACGGCAGGCCGCGCTCGATGTGGTCGGCGACCTTCCAGGTGAGCAGCCGGGCGGCCTCGACGTCCACGGCGATGCCGGCGAGCAGCTCCTGGACCAGCTGGTGCGAAGCGATCGGCCGGCCGAACTGCTCGCGCTCGCCGGCGTAGTGGACGGCGGCCTCCAGGCAGGCCCGGGCGATGCCGACGCAGCCGGCCGCCACCGACATCCGGCCCTTGGCCAGGGCGGCCATCGCCACCGTGAAGCCCTTGCCGAGCTCGCCCAGCCGGGCCCCGTCGGGGACGCGGACGGCGTCGAAGGCGAGTTCGGCGGTGGCCTGGCCGCGCAGGCCGAGCTTGCCGTGGATCTCGGTGCGGGTGAAGCCGGGCAGGTCGGTGGGGACGAGGAAGGCGGTGATGCCCCGGTGGCCCGGTCCGCCCGTGCGGGCGAAGACCAGCGCGACATCGGCCCACGTCCCGTTGGTGATGAACATCTTGGCGCCGCTGATCAGCCAGCCGTCGCCGTCCCGGACCGCCCGGGTGGTCAGGTTGGCGGCGTCCGAGCCGGTGCCGGGTTCGGTGAGGGCGAAGCAGCCGAGCGACTCGCCGGAGGTGAGCCGGGGCAGCCAGTGCCGCTTCTGCTCCTCGGTGCCGTAGCCGTTCACCGACTTGGCGACCAGGCCGAGCGAGACCGAGACGATGCCGCGCACGGCGGAGTCGCCCCGGCCCAGCTCCTCCAGGGCCAGGCAGTACGCGAGGTGGTCGCCGCCGCTGCCGCCGTACTCCTCGGGGATGGTGAGGCCGAGCAGGCCGATGCCGGCGAGCTTGCCGATCACCGCGCGGTCGACGGACTCGGCCCGGTCCCAGGCGGCCGCGTGCGGGACGATCTCGCGGTCGGTGAAGGCCGCCGCGAGGTCCCGGAGGGCGGCCTGCTCCTCGGTCAGCTCCAGATTCATCGCGCCACCTCGTCGGGCTCCGGTAAACTAGCGGTGCAAGTTTTACCGGGACTGTAGCCCCGACCGGGCCGCGCTGGGAAGAGGCGCCTGCCAGAATCGGTCCTCACCCCACTCGACCGGAGGAACCGCGACGATGGCCCGCCCGCGCACACCCCTGCTCAGCCGCGAGCTCATCGTCGCCACCGCGCTGCGGCTGATCGACGCCGAGGGGCTGGACGCCCTCTCCACCCGCCGCCTGGCCACCGAGCTGTCGGTCAGCGGGCCGTCGCTCTACAACCACGTCGCGACCAAGGACGAGCTGCTGGACGCGGTGGTGGACAGCGTGATGGGGGAGGTCGACCTGTCGATGTTCACCGCCGGCGCGCCGTGGCCGCGGGCGCTGCGCGACTGGGCCCGCTCCTACCGCGCCGCGCTGGCCGCGCACCCCAACATCGTGCCGGTGCTGGCCCAGGGCCCCGGCCGCCGCCCGAACGCGCTGCGGCTGGCCGACGCCGTCTTCGGCTGCCTGGTCGAGGCCGGCTGGCCGCGCGGGCAGGCCACCCGGATCGGCGCGCTGATGCGGTACTTCGTCACCGGCTCGGCGCTGGCCTCCTTCGCGGCGGGCTTCCCCGAGGACGCCGGGCTGTACGACGCCGCCGACTACCCGCACCTCGGCGAGGCCCACCGGCTGGCCGAACACCGGGGCGCGATCGACGAGGGCGCCTTCGAGACCGGTCTCGAAGCGCTGCTCGACGGGCTGCTGCTCCGGTACGAGCGGACGGTCGACGGGGCGGCGCCGCGGCCTCACCAGGGCTGGCGCGCCACGAAGGCGGGGCGCAGCGACGGGTCCACCGGGTCGTAGTAGCGGTGGTAGACCGGGGTCAGCCCGCCGGAGACCGGCGGCACGATCCAGCTCCAGTCGGCGGGGGTGGGCCGCCCGAGCCGCTTCTCCTGGGCGATGTGCTTCAGGAACCGCTCCGACTCGGTGTGGTGGTCGGCGATCGTCACCCCGGCCTCCTGGAACGAGTGCAGCACCGCGACGTTGAGCTCCACCAGCGCGCGGTCGCGCCAGAGCGTGCGGTCGCTGGAGGTGTCCAGGCCGAGCCGGTCGGCGACGGTCGCCAGCATGTCGTACCGGTCGGCGTCGGCGAGGTTGCGGGCGCCGATCTCGGTGCCCATGTACCAGCCGTTGAACGGGGCGGTGGGGTAGCGCACGCCGCCGATCTCCAGCGTCATGTCGCTGATCGCGGGCACCGTGTACCAGCGCAGGCCTAGCTCGGCGAACCACGGGTGGTCGGGGTGGCTGAGCTCGACCTCGGGGGTGGTGTCGTCCGGCAGTTCGTACCACTCGGGGCGGGCGCCGGGCCGCTCCTGCACCAGTAGCGGCAGGACCTCGAAGCGCTCCTCGCCGCACTTCCAGCCGAGGTCCCGGGCGCGGGCCGCCAGCCGCGCGCCCGCCGGGTCCCCGACGAAGCCGTGCCCGGTGGGCCGGCCGGCGTAGCGGACCAGCTGCTGGTTGAGGATGCGGGCGGCCGGGCGGCCGGGCCGGTCGGGGGCGAACACCGAGATCACCGGGCGGATCCGGCCGCCGTTGGAGGCCACCCGCAGGTGCTCGAAGCACTCGGTGGCGATGTCGTCGGCCGAGGCCAGGTGCCGCAGGTCGCGCACCACCAGGCTGCGCCAGTACAGCCGGCCGATGCAGCGGGCCGCGTTGCGCCAGGCGAGCCGGGCGCCGTAGGCGAGTTCGGCAGGGGTGTGCTGGTAGGTGCCGGTGCGGTCGATCTCGTCCAGGACCGCCAGCACCCGCCCGGTCGGGTCGCCGGTGCCGGGCTGCTCGCGGTGGAACTGGCGGACGAAGTCGGCGGCCGCGTCGGGGTCGGTGAAGGGCTCGCTGAACGGCTCGGCCACGGGTCCGGTGAACGCCTCGCCGAACGGCTCTGCGAGCGGATCGGTGCGGAGACCGGCGAACGGATCGGTGCCGGTGGGGCGGTCGGCCACGGTGGGCCGCCCCGGGGTGGTCCGCCCGGCCTCGGCGCGCCCCGGGTCGACGAGGTACCGGACGCCGGTGCCGTGCACGGTGGTGGGCAGGGGTTCGGGCCCGTGCGGCGAGTCGGCGGCCGGGTGGGCGTGGGCGAACGGGCAGCCGCCACTCGGGGCCGGCACCGCGGCCGGCGTCGGAGCCGGTGCGGGGCGACGGGACGGGCGGGTGCTGCGGGTGCGAAGCCGGTTGAAGATCAAGGACACATCCCTCCTGCCGAACAGGAGTACCGGAGGTAGGCGCCCCGCCGCAGAGAGTGAACGATTCGGCCCCCGCACCCGCGCCGAGGGCGCTAGGGTGCGGGGGCCGAAGGTCCGACAGTCGGATCAGCCCATGTCCTCCAGGCGGACGCCCTTGGTCTCCTTCATGTACTTCGCCACGAAGACCAGCGACAGGGCCGCGAAGCCCGCGTAGACCAGGTAGGTCGCCGACAGGTTCCAGCGCGAGAGCGAGGGGAACGACACGGTGATCGCCCAGTTGGCGATCCACTGCGCCGAGGCGGCGACGGAGAGCGCGGCGGCCCGGATCCGGTTGGGGAACATCTCGCCGAGCATCACCCAGACCACCACGCCCCAGGACATCGCGAAGAAGAGCACGAAGGCGTTGGCGGAGATCAGCGCGACGGTGCCCTGGAGGTCGGGCAGGGCGACGTCGTCGCCGGTGCCGGTGGCCGAGGAGAACGCCCAGCCGCAGGCGGCCAGCGCGACGGCCATCCCGGCCGAGCCGATCAGGGCCAGCGGCTTGCGGCCGATCCGGTCCACCAGCAGGATCGCGACCACGGTGCCGAGGATGTTGATGACCGAGCCGATGAAGCTGATCAGCAGCGAGTTGCTCTGGTCGATGCCGACGGACTGCCAGAGGATCGACGAGTAGTAGAAGATCACGTTGATGCCGACCAGCTGCTGGAAGACCGAGAGGCCGATGCCGACCCAGACGATCGGCAGCAGGCCGAACCGGCCGCCGAGCAGGTCGCCGAAGCGCGGCCGGTGGTCGGAGGCGATCAGGCCCTGGATCTCGGCGATCCGCGCGTCGGTGTCGGAGCCCTCGCCCTCGACCTCGGTGAGCACCGTGCGCGCCTCGTCCAGCCGGCCGGCCGAGATCAGGTAGCGCGGGGACTCGGGGATCATCGAGGCGAGCACGAAGTAGACGGCGGCCGGCACGACGCAGATGCCGAGCATCCACTGCCAGGCCTCCAGACCGAGGAGCCGGCCGCGGGTGTCGCCGCCGGCGGCGTCCGCCAGGACCCAGTTGACCAGCTGCGAGATCGCGATGCCGAGGACGATCGCGGCCTGCTGGAAGGAGGCCAGCCGGCCCCGGTAGCGGGTCGGCGCGACCTCGGCGATGTAGGTCGGGGCGATCACCGAGGCGATGCCGATGGCCGCGCCGCCGAGGACCCGCCAGCCGGCGAGGTCCCAGGCGGCGAACGGCAGCATCGAGCCGACCGCGCTCACCGCGAAGAGCAGCGCGCCCGCCTTCATCACCTTGATCCGGCCGTACCGGTCGGCGAAGCGGCCGGCCAGCGCGGCGCCCACCGCCGAGCCCAGCAGCGCGGACGAGACGATCAGACCGGTGACGCCGTCCCCGACGCCGAACTTCTCCTGGATGCCGGAGACGGCGCCGTTGATCACGGAGCTGTCGTAGCCGAACAGGAACCCGCCGAGGGCCGCGGCGGCGGTGATGAACACGACGAAGCCGAGGCGGTCGGAGGATCGAACCTCCGCCGCCACGGGCTCCGAGGGCTGCTGGGTGACGCTCACGATCTTGACTCCTGATACTCAACGCTGAGCTTGGTAGCCGCGATCGTAACCCGTCAATGTTCAAGTGTTGTACGTGGGATGCCCGACAAGTCCCCTTGCCTATTAGTAAAGTGAACTGTCAAACCTGTTCGGCCACCGGCGAGGCCAGGGACAGCCCGAACCGGCCCTCCTCGTCCGTCCACCAGTGGCTCAGCCGCAGGCCGGCCGCCGCCAGCTCCTCGGCCACCCGCTCCCGGCGGAACTTGGCCGACACCTCGGTGCGCAGCTCCTCGCCCTTCTCGAAGTGGATCGGCAGGTCCAGCGCGGGGATCTTCACGGTCTGCTCCTGCAGCGAGCGCAGCCGCATCTCGATCCACTCCCGCTCCCGGTCCCAGAGCGCCACGTGCTCGAACGCGGTCGGGTCGAAGTCGGCGGACAGCTCCCGGTTCAGCACGTTGAGCACGTTCCGGTTGAACTCCGCCGTCACCCCCGCCGCGTCGTCGTAGGCGGCCACCAGCACCTGCGGGTCCTTGACCAGGTCGGTGCCGAGCAGCAGGAAGTCACCGGGGTCGAGCGCGGCCCGCAGCCGGCGCAGGAAGACCGCCCGCTCGGCGGGGAGCAGGTTGCCGAGGGTGCCGCCGAGGAAGGCGACCAGGCGCGGCCCGCCCTCCGGCGGCAGGCCGAGCCGGGCGGTGAAGTCGGCGAGCACCGCGTGCACGGACAGGCCGGGGAAGTCCAGGGCCAGCGCCTCGCCCGCACCGGTCAGGGCGCTCTCGCTGACGTCCACCGGGACGTAGCTGTCCAGCGTGCCGAGGTCGCGCAGCGCGTTCAGCAGCAGCCTGGTCTTCTCCGAGGAGCCCGAGCCCAGCTCCACCAGCGTGCGGGCCCGGGTGGCGGCGGCGATCTCGCCGGCCCGGTCGGTGAGGATGGCCCGTTCGGCGCGGGTCGGGTAGTACTCGGGCAGCCTGGTGATCTCCTCGAACAGCTCGCTGCCCCGGGCGTCGTAGAACCACTTCGGCGGCAGCCATTTGGGATCGGCGGTCAGCCCCTCGCGCACGTCGTGCCGCAGCGCGGTGCTGAAGTGGTCGGCGGGCAGCAGTCGGGTGAGATCAAAGATGCTCATGACAGATGGATCCTCTGTTCAAAAAGTGAAGGTGAGAGGAGCGAGGGAGATTTCAGAGCGGGCGGACCACGACGCCGTCCGGGCCGGCCAGCAGCAGCGAGCGGTCCGGGACGACGGTCCAGTCCGGGTGGTCGTCGTAGGGCTCGGAGGCCACCAGGACGCCCGCACCCGGCAGGCTCCGGTGGTGCAGCGTGTCGCCCCAGGCAGTGGCGGCGATCGCCCGGCCGTCGGTCAGCAGCAGGTTGAGCCGGCCGGTGGTGTGCGCGGTCACGTCCGCGACGGCGCCGGCCAGGGCCTCGCCGAGGCCCGCGCCCGCGCGCAGCCGGTGCAGCGCGAGGCCCCAGAGCAGCGCCGAGTCCGTCCGGGCCGGCAGCTCCAGCAGCTCGGCCGGGGAGAGCCGCCCGGCCGGCGCGTCCAGCTTGTCCGGCCAGCCGGCCACCGCGCCGTTGTGGCTGAACAGCCAGGGCCCGGCGGCGAACGGCGCGGCCGCGTCCTCGCCCGCCGCGCAGCCCTCGGTGGCCGAGCGGACGGCCGCCACCAGCGCCCGGGTGCGGATCACCCGGGCGAGGTCGGCGAAGGAGGCGTCCGCCCAGATCGGCCCCGCCCGCCGGTAGCGGGCCGGGGTCGGGTCGCCGTCCGCGTACCAGCCGAGGCCGAAGCCGTCGGCGTTGACCGTGCCGTACTGCTGCGCCCGGGGGGCCCAGGACTGCCGGTAGAGCCCGAACGGCGGCTCCACCAGCAGCTCCCCGGGCGTCACCGGTGCGCCGAGGTAGGCGAGGTGGCGGCACATCAGCCGGCCGCCACGTCGGCCGCGGTGCGGAACCCGGCGAAGATCTGCCGCCGGACCGGGTAGTCCCAGTTGCGGAACGTGCCGCGGCAGGCCACCGGCGCGACCGCGAAGCAGCCGCCGCGCAGCACCTTGTACTCGGGCCCGAAGAAGACCTCCGAGTACTCCCGGTAGGGCCAGGCCCGGAAGCCGGGGTAGGGGTGGAGGTCACTGGCCGTCCACTCCCACACGTCGCCCATCAACTGCCGTACGCCGTAGGGGGACTCGCCGGCCGGGTAGCTGCCGGCCGGGGCCGGGCGCAGATGGCGCTGGCCGAGGTTGGCGTGCTCCGGGGCGGGCGGGCCGTCGCCCCACGGGTAGCGGCGGGAGCGGTCGGTGGCCGGGTCGTGCCGGGCGGCCTTCTCCCACTCCGCCTCGGTCGGCAGCCGCCGCCCCGCCCAGCGGGCGTAGGCGTCCGCCTCGTACCAGCTGACGTGCAGCACCGGCTCGTCCTCGGGGACGGGCTCGACCGTGCCGAAACGGCGGCGCAGCCACTGGGCGCCCTCGCGGTGCCAGAACAGCGGGGCGGTCAGCCCGGCCCGCTGCCGGTGCTCCCAGCCCTCGGCCGTCCACCAGCGCGGGTCGTCGTAGCCGCCGTCGGCGATGAACCGCAGATAGGCGCCGTTGGTGACCGGCGTGGTGTCCAGCCGGAAGGCCGGCAGGTCGATCCGGTGCGCCGGGCGCTCGTTGTCCAGCGCCCACGGCTCGGTGTCCGTCCCCATGGTGAACGGGCCCGCGGGGACGAGCACGTCGGCGGGCAGCGCCGCCGCGTCCGCCGGTGCGGGCGGCGGCGGGGGAGCGGCCAGCGCGGGCTCGCCGCGGCGCAGCTGGTGGGTGACGAGCATGGTCTCGTCGTGCTGCTGCTCGTGCTGGGCGATCATGCCGAAGGCGAAGCCGGCGTCGAGCAGCGGAGCGCCCTCCAGCGGGCTGGCCTCCAGCAGGTCGAACACCCGGCCGCGGACTTCGTGCGCGTAGGCGCGCGCCTCGGCCGGCGGCAGCAGCGGCAGGCTGGGGCGTTCGGCGCGCGGGTGCTCGAAGGCGTCGTAGAGCGGGTCGATCTCGGGGCGCATCGGCTCCCGGCCGCCGATGTTGCGCAGCAGCCAGAGCTCCTCCTGGTTGCCGATGTGCGCGAGGTCCCAGACCAGCGGGGACATCAGCGGGGAGTGCTGGGCGGTGAGGTCGTGGTCCTCGACGCAGTCGGTCAGCGCGGCGGTGCGGGTCCGGGCGGCCAGCAGCTCGGTGGCGATCGCCTCGCGCAGGGCCGCCGGGGGCAGGCCCTCGGGGGACGGGCCGGCGGGCGGGGCGGGGGAGGCCGCGGGCGGAGACCCGGGGCCGGTCGCCCCGGCGGTGCGGGAGCCGGTCGGGCGGGCGTCGTCGATCATGGTGCGGCCTCCTCCGGGGGAGTGCGTCGGGTGCCGGAGCGCAGGGCGTCCAGCTGGTCGTCGGCCGGGCAGCGGCCGCGCGCGGGGTAGCGCTCGGCGAACTCTGCGACGGCGGTGCGCAGTCGCTCCGCGCCGGGCAGGCGGCCCAGCGCGGCGTCGGCGGCGGCGAAGCAGGCGAGGGTGGCGCGGCGCAGCGCGGGATCGGCGACCGCCAGGGTGGCGGCCCGGCGCCACGCGTCGCTGCGCGGCGGGAGCGGCCCGGTGGCGCTCTCCAGCGGCTCCAGCGCGGCCAGCGCCGCGTCGGCGGCCTTCGGGTCGTCCAGCAGCGCGGTCACCAGGGCCGCGGGGACGATCCAGCCGTCGCCCGGCTGGGCGTCGATCATCCGCAGCTCCAGGTGGCCGTGCGGGCGGACCGGCGGGAACAGCGTGGTGCGGTGGTAGTCCAGGTCGGCGAGGGTCGGCGGGCGTTCGCCGCCGCCGCGCAGCCAGTCGAGGAAGGTCAGGCCGGCCGGCGCCGTCCACGGCAGGCCCTCGGGGCGGCGGATGCAGAGCACCTCGGCGTCCAGCACGTACCTGGTCCAGGCCTCGCGCGGATCGCCGTGGTCGGGCGCCGGGGCGAGCGTGCGGGTGGGATCCATCCGGGACCAGACGATCTGCCGGGTGGACCGGTGCCCGGTGGGCTTCCCGTCCAGCAGGGGGGAGTTGGCGAAGGCGGCGACCAGGACCGGACCGAGCTGGTGGGTCAGGCGCCAGCGCCGGTCGAGCGCGTGCGGGCCGTCGGCGGCCCCCGCGTCCAGGCAGACCTGCACGGAGGCGGTGCCGGTCATCATGATCCGGCCCCAGGGTCCGGCGGAGTCGAAGAACCGTTCCATCGCGAGATAGCGGGGGTGGTCCAGCACCATCGTGCGGGGACGGGCCAGGGGGTCGGTACCGGTGCCGGTGAGCCGCAGACCCTGGGCCGCGAAGGCGGCCCGCAGGGTGGCGAGATCACGGCGGGTGTCGTCGACGCAGGCGACGATGCCGTCGGCGGGCGGGGAGCTGAGCTCGACCTGTCCACCGGGTTCGAGGGTGAGGCGGGCACCGGACGGCAGGACCGTCCCGTCGGCGCCGCCCAGTGGCAGTGACTCCAGTGCGGCGTGCAGCCGCTCCGGTAGCACGGGGCCGGTCGGACATCGGTCGTCGTGGACGAACCACTCGACCTCCACGCCGACCAGCCGGGGCGGCCCGATCTTGAAGCAGACGCCGGCCATGTGGCGGCGCGCCGTCGACTCGGTGAGCGGGGTGACGCTCCCGGTGGGCGGATCGGTGCCCTGGCGGTCGGTCGGGCTGGTCGGGCTGGTCGGGCGAACGGGTATCACCGGACTCACCATCCTCGGGATCACGATTGCGGCCCGGTCTACCCTGCCCAGTCTGCTACGGACCATGCCGGGGCGCTCCGCAAACATCTCGTGAAGAGATGTCGTCGCAGGTCAGAGGCGGTGCAATCGGGTGATGCCGGGATTTCGGAGCCGTTCCAGCCGACCCACGGCAGCCGCCAGCGCGGGCTCCGGCAGGGCGTAGTTCAGCCGCAGCGAGCCCTCGCCGCCGGGGCCGAAGTCGCCGCCGTCGGAGGCCTCCAGGCCGCACCGCTCCAGCAGCGCCGCCCGGGCGCCAACGGGCGGCAGGCCGAGCGCGGCGGCGTCCAGCCAGAGCAGGTAGGAGGCCTCCGGCGCGGAGCGGACGGCCTCTCCGAGCGCGCCGGTCAGCCGGTCCCGGGCGGCGGCCAGGTGGTCCAGCAGCGCGTCCAGCCACGGGCCGCCGTCGCGCAGCGCCGCCTCCTGCACCACCTGCTCCAGCAGCCCGCCCTCCCACAGGCCGTACCCGGCCATCACCCCGGTGAGCCGCTCGCGCAGCGCCGCGTCCGGCACGAGCGCGAAGCAGCTGGGGATGCCGGAGGTGTTGAACGTCTTGCCGACCGAGTTGAGGGTGACGGTCCGATCCCGGTAGGGGCCCGCGACCGCGACGGCCACCGGGTGGCGGTGGCCCGGGTGGGTGAGGTCGCCGTGCACCTCGTCCGAGAGCAGCACCCCGCCGCCCCGGGCCGCCGCCTCGGCCAGGGCGCGGACCTCCTCGGCGGTCCAGACCCGGCCGGACGGGTTGTGCGGGCTGCTCAGCAGCACCGCCCCGGCCCGGTGCCCGGCGAAGGCCTCCAGCGGCAGCCGGTAGCCGGCGGCGTCCCGGGCCAGCGGCAGCTCCCGATGGGCCACTCCGGCGGCCCGGCAGACCTGGGCGAAGCCGCCCCACTCCGGCGCCGGGAACAGCACCGGCCCGGTCGGTCGCACCGCCTCCAGCAGCAGCCGGACGGCGGTGCGCGGTCCGAACGGCAGCAGCAGTACCCACGCCGGGTCGATCTCCACCCCGTGCCGGTCCCGGTACCAGCGGGCCACCAGTTCCCGGCCGGCCGGGTCGCACACCGTGTACCCGTACGCCGGGTGCCGCGCGCGCCGGCCCAGCGCCGCCGCGACGGCCGGCGGGCCGGGCAGGTCCATGTCGGCCAGCCCCATCGCGATCACGCCGGCCGCGCCGGCCGTCCGGGCCCACTTGCTGCTCCCGGTACCGGTCCGGTCGAAGGCCCGCCCGAAGAGCCGGTCGGGGGCGTGGCCGGGGGCGTGGCCGGGGTCGTCCGACGGGGTCGTCATGGCGGGCGCCTCCCGGGCGGCGGTGGGGGTCGGTCCCGGGCCACGCTAACCGCCCGGGCGGGCCGGGTCACCAGGGCGCGGGCGGGCCGCCGCCGGCACCGGCCCGCGTCCCGAGGAGCGGTCGGCAGGGGCGCGGCCGCCCGGCGGGGCCGTACGCTGCGGGACGGCTGCGACCGGGAACGCACGGGGACACCCGGAAAGGGCGGGACCGATGGGACTGGTGGGACTGCGAGGACGGGCGGGCCGGGCGGCGCCCGCGGCGGACCGGGGCGGGCCGGACGACGAGGTCACGCTGTTCGTGGCCCGGCGGGTCGAGCCCGGTCACGAGGAGGCGTTCGAGCGGTGGGCGAAGGGGATCCTCGCCGCGGCCGCCGGGCACGAGGGCAACCTCGGCACCGGACTGCTGCGCCCGGCCGGGCCGGACGACCCCTGGCACCTGCTGCTGCACTTCCGTGACGGCGGGGCGTTCCGTTCCTGGCAGGCCTCGCCGGCCCGGGCGGCCTGCTTCGCCGCGGCGGACGGGCACCACCACGAGGTGCACCGGCACGAGATCCTCGGGATGGAGGGCTGGTTCGCCACCACCCGGTCGGCGGCGAAGGGCCGCCCGCCGGTGCGCTGGCGGATGGCGGTCGCCTCCACGGTGGCGATCGCGCCGCTCACCGTCACCTCCGGGCTGCTGCTCACCCCGCACCTGACCGGCCTGCCGGTGGCGGTCCGCGCCCTGGTCACCGCACCGCTGATCAGCGCGCTGATGACGTACGCGGCCCTGCCGGTGGTCACCCGGCTGCTGCGCGGCTGGCTGTTCGGTCGCACCGACCGGGTCTAGATGTCACGCCGGGCGGTCGGCCGGTGTGCCGCCCGGCCGGTCGCCCGGGTCCCGGCGGGCCAGGTGGGCGGCCAGGCCTCGGCGGCCGCGGCGCATCATGACGGCGTGGTTGGCGCGGAACACCGGGTGCAGCGGCACGGCGAGGCGCCGGAGCAGCGGGTGCCCGGGCCGGGCGTCCTCCTCGAACAGGGCGCGGGCGCCGGTGCCGTCCGCCCCGACCGTCCAGCGGGACCAGCCGACCAGGTCGCCCCGCATCGCGACCTCCAGGACGCCGGCCACCGGGTCGCGCCGCACCACGGTCAGCCCGATCACCAGCCGGTACGGCAGCAGCGCCCGCACCACCGCCTCGCCGTCGTCCGGGCCGAACCGCCGCACCGCGCGGATCTCGGGCCACCAGAGCGGGTAGCCCGGGACGTCCTCCAGCGCGGCGTACACCGCGGCCGGCGGCGCGGCCAGCCGCCACACGTCGCGGAACCGGTAGTGGTTGAGGTCCACGGCCGAACTCTAGGGCCTCCGGCCAGGCCCCGGGGGCGGACCTCCGCTGACCGGCTCCACCGACCCCGGGGCCGGGGGAGCCCTAGGCGGGCTCGGACAGTTCGAAGGCGGTGTTGACCAGGGCGACGTGGGTGAACGCCTGCGGGGTGTTGCCGAGTTGGCGGCGGGCGCGCGGGTCCCACTGCTCGGAGAGCAGGCCGAGGTCGTTGGCGAGCCCGACCACCCGGGCGAACAGGTCGCGGGCCTCGGCCCGCCGCCCGGTGGCGACGAGCGCGTCGGCGAGCCAGAACGAGCAGGCCAGGAAGGCGCCCTCGCCGCCGGGCAGGCCGTCGGTGTGCCGGTGCGTCCGGTAGCGCAGGACGAGGCCGCCGTGGTCCAGGCCGTCCCGGACGGCGTCCACGGTGCGGACCACGCGCGGGTCGTCCGGCGGCAGGAAGCCGCACTTGACGACGAACAGCGTGGCCGCGTCCAGGCCCTGCCCGCCGTAGTGCTGGACGAAGACGCCGCGCCGCCGGTCGTAGCCGTGCTCGCAGACGTCGGCGTGCACGGCGTCGCGCATCGCCCGCCAGCGGGCCACGGGCGCGGGCAGCCCGGTGGCCTCGGCCATCCGCACCGCGCGGTCGGCGGCGACCCAGGACATCACCTTGGAGTGGACGAAGTGGCGCCGCTCGCCGCGCACCTCCCAGAGGCCCTCGTCGGGTTCGCGCCAGTGCTGCTCCAGGTAGGCCATCAGGGTCCGTAACAGCGTCCAGACGTGCCGCTCCATCGGCAGGCCGGCCAGCAGCGCCAGGTGCAGGGTGTCCACCACCTCGCCGTAGACGTCGAGTTGGAGCTGGTCGACGGCGGCGTTGCCGAACCGGACCGGCCGGGAGCCCTCGTAGCCGGGCAGCCAGTCGGCGGAGATCTCGCCGAGGACGCGCTCCCCGGCGACGCCGTAGACGGTCTGCAGGTCGCCCGGGTCGCCGGCGATGGCGCGCAGCAGCCAGCGGCGCCAGGCGGCGGCCTCGTCGCGGAAGCCGCCGCGGAGCAGCGCCGAGAGCGTCATCGAGGAGTCGCGCAGCCAGCAGAAGCGGTAGTCCCAGTTGCGGGTGCCGCCGATCCGCTCGGGCAGTGCGGCGGTGGGCGCGGCGACGATCCCGCCGGTGGGCGCGTAGGCGAGAGCCTTGAGGGTGAGCAGCGAGCGCAGCACGGCCTCCCGCCACTCGCCCCGGTAGCGGCAGCCGGCCGCCCAGTGCTGCCAGTCGCGCAGCGTGGCGAGCAGGGCCTCCTCCGGGTCGGTGCGCGGGGAGGTGGGCAGGTGGGAGGGCTGCCAGGTGAGGACGAAGGGCACCCGGCTGCCGGCGGTGACGGTGAAGTCGGAGACGGTGACGCCGTCCACTCCGTAGGTGTGGACCTCGGGCGGCACCCGCAGCCAGGCGGAGTCGGGCCCGGCGACGGCGACCCGGTGCCGGCCGGTGCGGCGCACCCACGGCTCGATCCGGCCGTAGTTGAACCGCAGCCGCAGCTCGCCGCGGACCGGGACGCTGCCCTCGACGCCCTCCACGATCCGGATCAGCTGCGGGGAGCGCTGGCCGCCCCGGCCGCGCTGGGGCATGAAGTCGGTCACCCGGACGGTGCCGTCGGCGGTGTGCCAGTCGCTCTCCAGGACGAGGCTGTCGCCCCGGTAGCGGCGCGCGGAGCACCGCGCGCCGCCGGCCGGGGCGAGCCGCCAGGCGCCGTGCTGCCGGTCGCCGAGCAGCCCGGCGAAGCAGCTGGGGGAGTCGAACCGGGGCAGGCAGAGCCAGTCGACCGACCCGTCCCGCCCGACCAGCGCGGCGGTCTGCAGGTCGCCGATCAGGGCGTAGTCCTCGATCCGTCCGGCCATCGGGTCCATTCTCCGGCCGGGGCGCGTCCTCGGCAGGACGGGGCGATTCCGCTTGCACGCGTTCGGCGTGCAGAGGAGGATCTTGTGTGCTTGTAGTCTCATCAGAACCAGCAGTCCCACGGGGCGACTGGTTCACCGGAACCGGAATGAAGGAGTCCCGAGGATGCGGCGACCGAACTGGGTACCGGAAGGTACGGACCTGGACAAACCGAACGCCGCCCGGGTCTACGACTACTACCTCGGCGGTTCGCACAACTTCGAGGTGGACCGGGAGATGGCCCGCCAGGCGATCGCGCTCTGGCCGGAGCTGCCGCAGATCATGCGCTCCAACCGGGCCTTCCTGCGCCGCGGCGTGCAGTTCGCCGCCGAGCAGGGCATCACCCGGTTCCTGGACATCGGCTCCGGCATCCCGACCTTCGGCACCGTGCACGAGATCGCCCGGGCGATCCGCCCCGAGGCCGAGGTGGTGTACATCGACCGCGACCCGGTCGCCGTCGCGCACAGCCGGCTGCTGCTGGCGGAGGACGAGGGCTGCTCCGTCGTCCAGGCCGACGTCCGGGACATCGACGACCTGCTGGGCCGCCCCGAGGTGACCGCGCTGCTCGCGCCCGGTGAGCCGGTGGCCGTGCTGCTGGTCGCCGTCATGCACTTCGTCAGCGACTCCGAGGATCCGTGGAAGCTGCTGGAGGTGCTGCGCGAGGCGCTCCCGCCGGGCAGCGCGCTGATCCTCTCGCACGCCTCCCTGGAGGGCCGGCCCGACCAGGCCGAGGACCACCAGAAGCTGTACCGGATGACGCCCACCCCGCTGACCATGCGCACCCGCGAGCAGATCACCGCGATGTTCGCGGGGTTCGAGCTGGTCGAGCCCGGTGTGGTCTACCTCCCCGAGTGGCGCCCCGAGCAGCCGGAGGCGGTCGGCCGGCACCCCGAGCGGATGACCGGGATGGCGGGCGTGGGGTTCCGCCGGTGAACGAAGCGCCGGCACCCGGCAGCGCCGATCGGTTCCACGAGGACTGGGCGCGGCTGCTCTCCGGCGACCACGGCACGGCGGTCCACCCCGGCCTGCTCGGCAGGCTGGTCTCCCGGACCGCCGCGCTGCTCCACCGCGCCCAGCTGGGCGAGCCGTTCGACCCTGGGCTGGCCGCCCGGGCGGGCGCCGAACTCGTCGACGCCCACTTCACCGACCCGGTGGTGCTGGCCCGGGCCCTCGAACTGCTCCAGGAGCACCCCGCGGCCGACGACCGCGGGCCCGCGCTCTGCGGGGCCTTCGCGGCCGGCTGGGCGGCCGCCCTGCGCGAGCGGACCCTGCGCGAGCAGGAGGCCATCCGGACCGCCGCCGACAGCGCCCGGCGGGAGGCCGAGCGGGCGCTGCGCGCCTCCGAGGCGCGGTTCCGCGCGCTGTTCGAGAGCGCGGCGATCGGCATCGGCATCGGCGACACCGAGGGCAACATCCTCGCGGTGAACAAGGCGCTCCAGGAGCTGTTCGGGGCCGCGCCGGAGGACATGCGGGGCCGCCGGGTCGGCGACCTCGTGCACCCCGAGGACACCCCCGGCGTCTGGGAGGCGTACGAGGAGCTGATCAGCGGCAAGCGGGACTACTTCCAGGTCGACAAGCCGTACTACCGGCACGACGGCGAGGTGGTCTGGACCCACCTCACGGTCTCGCTGATCCGGGACGACGACGGCCGGCCGCAGTACCAGGTGGCCATGCTGGAGGACATCACCGACCGCTACCGGCTCCAGGAGCGGCTGCGCCACCAGGCCACCCACGACCCGCTGACCGGACTGCCCAACCGGGCCGCCTTCTTCGAGCGGCTGGAGAAGCTCTTCGAGGAGCCGGACCCGGGCGCCCGCTTCGGCCTCTGCTACGTCGACCTCGACGGCTTCAAGGTGGTCAACGACAGCCTCGGCCACGACACGGGTGACCAGCTGCTGGCTGCCGTCGCCGCCCGGCTGAAGGCCGCCCTCACCCCGCTCGGCCACCTGGTGGCCCGCCTCGGCGGCGACGAGTTCGTCGTCCTGCTGGAGAACTGCCGCGGCGAGCAGGAGGCCGTCGCCGCCGCCAAGACGGTGCTGAAGGCGCTCGCCGGGCCGGTCCTGATCGGCGATCACAAGCTCGCCGTCGGGGCCAGCGTGGGCGTGCTGGAGCGGCGCATCTCGACCACCACGCCGGGCGCCGCGGTCCGCGCCGCCGATCTGACGCTGTACCGGGCGAAGGAGGCCGGCCGCGGCCGCTGGACGCTCTTCGACCCCAAGGAGAACGCCCGCGCGGTCAGCCGCTACGCGGTCTCGGTCCGGATGCCGGCCGCCCTCGACCGCGGCGAGTTCTTCATCGACTACCAGCCCCTGTACGCGCTGGCCGACGGCCGGCTCGCCGCCGTCGAGGCGCTGGTGCGCTGGCGCCACCCGCAGCTGGGCGTGCTGGGCCCGGACGAGTTCGTCACCACCGCCGAGGAGACCGGCCTGATCATGCCGCTCGGCCGCTGGGTGCTGGAGCAGGCCTGCGGCCAGGCGGCCGACTGGATCAAGCGGTTCGGCGACGACGCGCCCCAGCTGAACGTCAACCTGGCGGTCCGTCAGGCCCGTAGCGCCGCACTGGTGACCGATCTCGGCCGGATCCTCGACTCCACCGGGCTGGACCCGGCCCGGCTCCAGTTGGAGATCACCGAGTCCACCGTGGTCGGCCCGGAGGACGAGGCGCTGCGCACCCTGCACGGGCTGGTCGACCAGGGCGTCTCGCTCGCCGTGGACGACTTCGGCACCGGCTGGTCCAACCTCGCCTACCTGCGTGACCTGCCGGTCTCCGGGCTGAAGATCGCCGGCTCCTTCGTCGGCGACCTGCACGACCCGGCCAAGGACGCGGCCACCGGCTGGCGGATCGTCAGCGGCCTGGTGTCGATGTCGCACGCGCTGGGCCTGACGGTCACGGCCGAAGGCGTGGAGACCCTCCGGGACGCCGAGCGGCTGCGCGGCATCGGCTGCGACTGGGCGCAGGGCTGGCACTTCGGGCGGCCGGTGCGACCGGCCGAGATCGCCCGCCGGATCGCCGAGGAGCCGGGCGGCCGGCCGGTCGGCTGACCGGCCGTCCCGGGCGGGTGCCGCCGGCACCGCCGGACGAACCAGGCGAGCACCTCGGCCCGACGGACCGGGCGGAATCCGGCCCGACGAATCAGGCAAAATCCGGACAAACTACTTGACGTGACGGCGGTCACCTGGGCACGATGAGGCCCTGGCACATCCCGCACTCCGGTGCGGGAAGCACATTCGGCCAGTTCGACAGACCGGCGCTTCGGCGCCCGGGAGCCGGCGGCGCACCCCCCGACCGGGCCGCCCTCAGCCGCTCCCCACCGTTTCGGCAGTCCCCCCGGGGACTTCCCTCCGGGGCCCCGCCCCGCGCACCCCGTGTCGCGCACCGGGCCCGCCCCGTCACAGGGGCCGCGCCGTGCCCGGCGCCGCCCGCCGCCTCCTCCCTTCGAGAGGCCGCCCCCGATGAGCACCACCCTGCCCCCCCACGTCGTTCCGTCCCCGGACCACGACGGCCGGCCGCAACGCCGGGCCGAGGACCGGGCCGCCCCCCGACGGCCGATGCGCCGCGCCGAGGACCGGGCCACGGCCCGTCGGCCGATGCGCCGGGCCGGGGACGGCGTCGCCAGTCGGCACAGCGTCACCCTGGTCGTCCCCGCCCAGAACGAGGCCCGCAACATCCCCTGGGTGTTCGAGCAGATCCCGCGCTGCGTGGACGAGGTCATCCTGGTGGACGGCTCCTCCGACGACGCCACCGTCCCGATGGCCCGGCACTGCCTGCCGACCGTCCGCAGCGTCCAGCAGAGCGGGCCCGGCAAGGGCAACGCGCTGCGCACCGGCTTCGCCGCCGCCAGTGGCGAGTACATCGTCATGATGGACGCCGACGGCTCGATGTGGCCCGGCGAGATCCCGCACTTCCTCCACTTCCTCGACCACGGCTTCGACTTCGTCAAGGGCTCCCGGTGCATCGCCGGCGGCGGCTCGCTGGACCTCACCAAGGTCCGCTCCTTCGGGAACCGCGCGCTGCTCGCCGTGGTCAACCGCCTCTACGACGCGAGCCTCACCGACTTGTGCTACGGCTACTGCGCCTTCCGCCGCTCCTTCCTGGACGCGCTCGACCTGCGCTCCTCCGGCTTCGAGATCGAGGCCGAGATGATCGCGCACGCGCTGCGCTCCGGACTGCGGATGGCCGAGGTGCCGAGCCTGGAACTCCCCCGCCGCAGCGGTCGATCCCACCTGCACGCCGTCTCCGACGGCCGCCGGGTGCTGAGGACCCTGATCACCGAGCGTCCCGGCGCCCGGTCCTCGGCGGCAGCCTCCGCGGGGGAGCAACGATGAATGGCTCCGACCGGCGCACCGCAGCTGCCTGCCCGCGCTCCGCCGCCCGCGACTCGCTCTACACCCCCGTCCGCGTCGTCGACCTTGACCTGGACGATCCGAGCGAGCTGCGCTCGCCCGGTGGTCTCGGCACCGTCGACCCGGTCGGCCGCGTGTTGGCGTTGGTGCGGCTGCACGGACACCCGCTCGGCTTGGTCACGGCCACCGGAACAGCGGGCGACAGTGCCGCGCTGCGCCGGGCGCTGGTCGACGTCGCCCACCGGGAACTCCCGGTTCCCGCCCTGTCCACCGCGACACCCGCGGCGCGTCCCGGTCGGGTCGGCCGCGCCCGGGTGCCCGCGGGCCCGGTCACGGTCAGCGTGGTGGTCTGCACGCGCGACCGGACCGAGCAGCTGCGGAGCTGCCTCGACTCGCTCCTGCGGACCGGCTATCCGCACGTGGAGGTCCTGGTGGTCGACAACGCCCCGCGGAGCGACGCCACCGAACGCCTCGTCGCCACGCGGTACCGGGACCGCGTCCGGTACCTGCGCGAGCCGGTGCCGGGCCTGGCCCGGGCCCGCAACCGCGGCCTGGCCGCGGTGCACGGCGAGGTGGTGGCGTTCGCCGACGACGACCTGATCATCGACACCGGCTGGGTCGGCGCGCTGGCCGGGGCGTTCGGCGCGGACGACCGGATCGGCTGCGTCACCGGCCTCGTGCTGCCCGCCGAACTCGACACCCCGGCCCAGGCCGCCCTCGAACAGTACGGCGGCTACTCCCGCGGCTTCGCGGCCCGCGACTGGTCGCTGCGCGACCGCCCGGACGACCCGCTGATGCGGTTCTCGGTCGGCCGGTTCGGCTCCGGGGCGAACATGGCCTTCCGGACCGCCCTGCTGCGCGGCATCGGCGGCTTCGACCCGGCGACCGGCGCCGGTACGCCCGCCCGCGGCGGCGAGGAACTGCTGGCCTTCTTCCAGATGCTCGACGCCGGCCACACCGTCGCCTACCAGCCGGACGCCATCGTCTGGCACCGCCACCCGCGCACCGGCGACGCGCTGACCCGGCAGGTCTTCAACTTCGGCGTCGGCTTCGGCGCCTACCTGACCGCCGCCGTCGCCCACCGGCCCGGGCTGCTCACCACGCTCGTCCGGCGCGTCCCCTCCGGTCTGCGCCGCTGGCAGCGGGTGCGCCGGCACCGGGCCCGCTGCGGCCCGGCCGAGGGCGAGGCCGCGCTGCTGCGGCTGGGGCGCCGCGAGTTCCGCGGGCTGCTGGTCGGGCCGTTCGGCTATCTGATCAGCGTGTGGCGCCAGCGGAGCCTGCGCACCGGAGGTGCGTCATGACCACCGTCCTGCGGGCGCCCGCCCAGGTGGTGGAACTCGATCTCGACCGGCCCGGTGGGCCGTGGCGGCCCGGCTTCACGGCCCCGGTCCGCCCGCAGGGGCCCGTGGTGGCCCTGGTCCGCCGGGCCGGCCGACCGCTCGGCCTGGTCGCCGTCGACGCCGACCGGCCAGGTCCCGACGGTAGCGCGGGCCCGGACGCCGGCCCGGACGCCGGGCGGCTGCGCCGCCGGCTCGTCGAGGCGGCCGAACGCCACCTCGACACCGGGCCGGCGGCCCCCGCCCCGCCGCCCCCCGGCGCCCGCGCACCCCTGGTCAGCGTCATCGTCTGCACCCGCGGGCGGCCCACCCTGCTCGGCGACAGCCTGAGCGCGCTGCTGCGCACCGACTACCCGGCCACCGAGTTCCTGGTGGTCGACAACGCCCCCGAGGACGACGCCACCGAACGGCTGATCCGCGCGCTCGGGCCGGACCGGCTGCGGTACCTGCGCGAGCCGGTGCCGGGCCTGGCCCGGGCCCGCAACCGCGGCCTGTCCGCCGCCCGGGGCGAGTACGTGGCCTTCACCGACGACGACGCGCTGGCCGACCCCGGCTGGGTGAGCGCCCTCGCCGGGGCCTTCCGGGCCGACCCCCGGGTCTCCTGCGTCACCGGTCTCGTGGTGCCCGCCGAACTCGACACCGAGGCCCAGGCCGTCTTCGAGCGGTACTGCGGCTTCGGCAAGGGCTTCGCCTCCCGGGACTGGTCGACGCGCACGGCCGGCCGCGACCCGCTCTTCCCCTTCGCCGCCGGCCGCTTCGGCACCGGCGCCAACATGGCCTTCCGCACCACCGTGATCCGCGACCTCGGCGGCTTCGACCCGGCGACCGGCGCCGGTACGCCGACCCGCGGCGGCGAGGACCTGCTCGCCTTCCTGCGCGTCCTGGTCGCCGGTCACACCCTCGCGTACCGGCCGGACGCCGTCGTCTGGCACCGGCACCGGCGCACCATGGCCGAGCTGGAGGCCCAGATCCAGGGCTTCGGCACCGGCCTCGGCGCCTATCTGACCGCCGCCGTCTCGCAGCGCCCCGGCCTGCTGGCCGAGCTGCTGCGCCGCCTCCCGGCCGGCACTCGGTACGCCCTGCGCCGGGCCGTCGCGCCCGCCCCGGCCGGCCCCGGCCGGGGCGGGCGCGACGGCGATCCGGGACTGGCCCGGCTCGGCCGGCTCGAACTGCGCGGCCTGCTGCGCGGACCGTTCAGCTATCTGGTCAGCCGGCGGCAGGACCGCCGGTTCCGGGCGGAGGACTGGTCGTGATGCAGTCGCTCAGCACGCGTTCGCCCGCGCCCGCCCGGCCCTGCTCCTGCCCGCGCCCGCTGCCCTGCCAGTGCTCCTACCGCGACCTGCTGCGGGCCCGCGCCCGGGCCGGCCGGGCCCGGCTGGCCGGGGAACCGCTGCTGCGCAACGGCCACATCCTGCTGGCGAGTTCGATGGTGGCGGCCGCGCTCGGCGCGATCTTCTGGCTGTTCGCCACCCGCTGGTACAGCGCCGAGACGGTCGGCCTCAGCTACGCCGCCGTCTCCGCCGCCGGGCTGCTCTCCGCGGTCGGCCGGTTCAACCTCAGCAGCGTCCTGGTGCGCTTCCTCCCCGGCGCCGGGCAGCACACCCGGCGGCTGGTGGCCCGCTGCTACGCCGCGAGCATCGCCGCCAGCGCGTTCGCCGCGGTGCTCTTCCTGCTGCTGATCCCGTGGATCTCCCCGAGCCTCGGCTACCTGCGGCAGCCGGTGGTGGCGGTCGCCTTCGTGGTGGTCACGGCCGGCTACTCGCTCTTCGTCCTCCAGGACGGCGCGCTGACCGGACTGCGGCGCACCGGCTGGGTGCTCGGCGAGAACGCGCTGTTCGCCCTGGCGAAGGCGGGCGCGCTGGCCGTCTGCGCGGTCCTCGCGGTCGGCACCGGGATCCTGGTCTCCTGGGCGGCGGCGCTGCTCATCACCGTCCTGCTCACCAACGTCGTGCTCTTCCGCCGGGCGATCCCGGCCCACCAGCGGGCGGCCGGTGCCACCGCGTCCGCCCCGCCGCGGGTGGCCGGCTACGCCGTCGCGGACTACCTGGGCAACATCTCCGGCATCGCCGCCTGCAGCGTCGTACCGCTCATGGTGCTGGCCGTGCTCGGCGCGGAGCAGAACGCCTACTACTCGCTCGCCTGGGTGATCGCCGACAGCCTCTACATGGCCGCCTACAGCATGGGCAGCTCGCTGGTGGTCGAGGCCGCCCGGGCACCCGAACGGCTCGCCGAACACGCCCGCCGGATGATGTGGCACACCGGACTGCTCGTCCTCGCGGCGGTGGCCGTGATCGTGGCCTTCGCCCCCTGGATGCTGCGCCTGTTCGGGCCCGGCTACGCCGAGCACGGCACCACCGTGCTGCGGCTGATGGCCCTCTCCGCCCTGCCCACCGTCGTGCTGAGCCTGGCCACCGACGTCGCCCGGGTGCGCCGCGCCCTGGGCTGGATGATCGGGCTCCAACTCGTCTACGCCGTCCTCGTGATCGCGCTCGTCGCCGGACTGCTGCCCGTGTTCGGCCTCACCGGGGTCGGGCTGGCGTGGCTGCTCGCCGCGACGGTCCTCGCCCTCCCGCTGCTGGTCGCCCTCCCGCGCTGGCTGCCGTCGTCCGATCGGAGATCGTGATGAACACCGTGCCGAACGCCGGACCGGTCACCGCACCGGGCCCCGGCCCCACCCTGTCCGTGGTCGTCTGCAGTTACACCCTCGACCGCTGGGACGACCTGTGCGCCGCCCTCGACTCGATCCGCGCCCAGCGCCGGCAGCCCGACGAGACCGTCGTGGTGGTCGACCACTGCCCCGCCCTGACGGCCCGGCTGGCCGCCCGCCCCGGCCTGCGGCTGGTCGAGAGCCCCGAACGCCCGGGCGTCTCCGGCGCCCGCAACACCGGGGTCACGCTCGCCCGCGGCGAGTTGGTCGCCTTCCTGGACGACGACGCGGTGGCCGAACCCGACTGGACCGAACGGCTGCTGGCCGGCTTCCGCGACCCGCGGGTGCTCGGCGTCGGCGGCCGGGTCGACTCCTGGTGGGAGACCGGCCGCCCCGGCTGGTTCCCGCCCGAGTACGACTGGGTGGTCGGCTGCTCCTACCCGGGGGCCGCCGGGAGCACGGGCACGGTGCGCAACTTCATCGGCGCCAACATGTCCTTCCGCCGGGCCGCGGTGGTCGCCGCCGGCGGCTTCCGCGGCGACCTCGGCCGGATCGGCACCAGCCCGTTCGGCTGCGAGGAGACCGAGCTTTGCCTGCGGCTCACCGCCCGGCACCCCGGCACCGAGCTGCGCTACGAGCCCGCCGCCGTCGTCCGCCAGCACGTCCCGCCGGCCCGCACCACCTGGCGCTACTTCAGCTCCCGCTGCTACGCGGAGGGCCGCTCCAAGGCCGTCGTCGCCCGTTACGCGGGCAGCCGGTCGGCGCTGTCCACCGAGCGCCGCTACGTGCGCCGCACGCTGCCCGCCGCGATCCTCCGCGCGCTGGGCCGGCGACGGCTGCGGGCCGCCGGGGCGCTCGGCGCCGGCGCCTGCCTGGCGGCGGCCGGGTACACCGTCGGCCGGCTCGGCCGGGCGGACACCGCGGCCACCGCGGACGCCGGGGAGACCGGTGCGGCCCCCGCCGCCCGGCCCGGCGTCGCGGCCGTGTCCACCAGGAGCCGGCCATGAAGGAGGTCCCGGTGTTCCTGTACCACTCGGTCTCGGACGACCCGCCGCCGTGGATCGCTCCGTACACCGTGACCCCCGCGGCCTTCCGCCGCCAGATCGACCGGATCGTCGACAGCGGGCGGCCCGTGGTGCCGCTGCGCCGGCTGGTCTCGGCGATCCTCGGCGGCCCGCCGCTGCCGCCCCGCGCCGCCGTCCTCACCTTCGACGACGGGTTCGCCGACTTCTACTGGACGGTGGCCCCGCTGCTCGCCGAGCGCGGCCTGCCGGCCACCCTCTACGTCACCGTCGGCGCCGTCCACCCGCCGGGCGGCCCGCCCACCGGCAGCCTCTTCCCGCCGGCCGACATGCTGAACTGGCGGCAGATCAGCACCCTGGACGCGATGGGCGTCGAGATCGGCGGCCACTCCGTCACCCACGCCCAGCTGGACACCGTCTACGGGCGGCGCTGCACCGACGAGATCGTCGAGTGCAAGCGGCGCCTGGAGGACGCCCTCGGCCACGAGGTCGTCGCGTTCGCCTACCCGCACGGGTACTCCAGCCCGGCCGTGCGGCGCAAGGTCCGCGAGGCGGGCTGGACGTCGGCGACAGCGGTGGAGAACAAGTTCAGCTCCGCTTCCGACTCCGTGCTGCGGATCTGCCGGCTGATGGTCCGCAGCGACACCCCCGACCACGTCTTCGACGGCTGGATCGCCGGGCGCGGAGCCCGGGTCGGACCCGTCCCGGAGAGCCTCTACACGCGGCTCTGGCGCAACTACCGCCGGCTGCGCACCGCGGTCGGCAGTCCGGTCGGAAGGCCGTCCAATGGTTGACCAACTGGCCCCCGCCCAGCTCCCCACCGGCGGCCCGCCCCCGGAGCCCGACGGCGCGCGCCCGTTCGGGCGCCTGCGCGCGGGGCAGCTGCGCGCGCTGCGCGCCGGCTGCCGGGAGGCCGGGCCGCTCGGCGTCTTCGCCCGCCTGGCCCTGCCGGTGGCGCTCGCCCTGTGGCTGCTCGCGCTGCCCCGGGTGCGGCTCGGCGGCATGGGCGACCTCGGCCTGATCCAGGTGCTGCCGGCCCTGTACTGGACCGGCCTGGCCCTGCTGGTGGCCGGCTTCGTGGCCGTCCTGCGCGACCGGCGGATCCGCCAGCGCTGGGCGGCCGGGTACGTCCTCGCCCTGGTCGCCTTCCTCCACGCCACGCCCACCCTGCTCTACCCGGAACTGCGGTACGCGTGGGCCTGGAAGCACGTGATGGTCGTGGACGCCATGCTGCGCCACGACGGCTCCGTGCCGAACGCCGGCGAGCTGGACATCTACAACCAGTGGCCCGGCTTCTTCCAGCTCAACGTGCTGCTGCTGCGCGCCACCGGCCTGCACTCCGCGCTCGGGTACGCGGCCTGGTTCCCGGTGCTCACCAACGTCCTGCTGCTCGGCCCGCTGCTGCTGATCTTCCGTACCGTCACCCGGGACCGGCGGCTGGTCTGGGGCGGCATCTGGATCTACTACAGCACCTCCTGGATTGGCCAGGACTACTTCTCCCCGCAGGCCTTCTCCTACCTGCTGTTCCTCGCGGTGCTCGCGCTGGTGCTGCGCCGGCTGGCGGCCACCCGCGTCGCGCAGGGACCGCCCGGCGGGGGAGCGTCCGCCGGCCGGGACGCCACGGCGGGTGAGGGATCCACGGCGGGTGGGGGATCCACGGCGGGTGAGGGAGGCCCGGCCGGCGCGCGGAGCGGGCCGGGCACCGGCGCCCGGGCGATGACCTGGGTGACCGACATCCCGCCCCGGGGCGGGTGGCGCCCGCTGCCGTTCGCCCTGGTGCTCGTCCTGACGGCCGCCATCGCCTGCTCGCACCAGCTCACCCCGCTGATGCTGATCAGCGCCCTGCTGATGCTCGCCCTCCCGCGGCGCAACCGCCGGGTGGTGCTGCCCGCCCTGGTCGGTGCCGTCGGCATCACCTTCGCCTGGGACGCCACGGTCGCGCGGCCCTACCTGGCCAAGAACATCGGCAACCTGGTCGCCGCGCTGGCCTCGCCCGACAACAACGCGCTGCCCGGCCTCCAGCGGCTCGCCCAGCCCGCCCCCGGACAGGTGTTCGCCTCCTGGGTCGACCGGGGCCTGACCGCCGCCGTCCTGCTGCTCGCGGTGACGGCGGTGGTGCACCACCGCTGGGTGCGCCGCACCACCCTGCCGCTGCTCCTGATCGCGCCCGTCCCGCTGCTGCTCGCCAACAGCTACGGCGGCGAGATGATCTTCCGCGCCTACCTGTTCGCGCTGCCCGCGGCCGCCCTGCTCGCCGCGACCGTGCTGATCCCGTCCTCCCGTGCTCCGGCCGGCCCCGCCGCCCCGGCGGGCACCCCCGCCGGCGACCGGGCCCGCCGCCCGCGCCGGGCGCTGCCCGCCGTGCGCCGGGGGCTGACCCTGGTGGCACTGCTCGCCCTGCTGGGCGGCCTGGTCTTCGGCTACTACAGCAAGGAGGCCATGAACACCTTCAGCCCCGGCGAGGTCGCCGCACTGCGCTACGTCGCGCACACCGCGCCGCCGGGGTCGCGGATCGTCTCGGTCACCGCAGACCTGCCCGGCTCCGAGGAGCGCTACGACGAGCTCAGCCGGACGGCGCTCTCGGTGGGCACGCCCGACGACCGCCGGCAGCTGGTAGCCGACCCGGCCTCGGCCGTCGAGGCCGCACTCGCCGACCCCGCCGTCACCGGCCCCTCGTACCTCGTGCTGACCAGGGCCCAGACCGCCGAGTGCACGCTGACCGGCATCCTGCCCGCCGACACCGTCGACCGGGTCCGCGCGGCGGCCTCCGCCTCCCCGACGCTGCGGGTGGTGTTCACCGACGGTGACGCCACCGTCTACCGGCACTCCGCCCAGGTCGCCGTCGAGAGCCCGTTCGCGGAGAGTGGGCAGTGATGATGAGGCCGGCTCCCCGCACCGCCGCCCGGCTGGCGCTCGCCCTGCTCGGCTGGGCCGCGCTGGCGTCCACCGTGCTGGCGGCGGGCAGTCCGCTGCGCGTCGCGCTGACCGGCGGCTTCCTGGTGATCTGCCCGGGGGCGGCCGTCCTGCTGGCCCGGCCCACCGTCGCCCGGACGGCCGGCGGGCCCGACCGGCTCGCCGCCGCCTCGCTCGCGGTGGCGCTGAGCACCGCGACGGCCGCGCTGACCGCCGTCGCGCTGCTGGGCTACCACGTCTTCTCGGTGGGCGCCGCGCTCGCCGCCCTGGCGGCCGTCACCACGGTGCTCGCCCTGGTGCCGCACCGCACCCGGCGGGGCCGGCCGGCCGGGGCGCGGCCGAGGCACGGACGGTGGCGACCGGGCCGGGCCCGCCGGCCGGCCGGCGGGTTAGCGGCGGCCGCCCTGCTGGTGTCGGCCGCCGCCTGTTCCGGCACCCCCGGGACGGCCGGCGGCTCCGGGCCGACGGGGTCGGGCACCGGGCTGCCGGCGGGCGCCGCCGCGAACCGGCCCCCGGCGCCCGGCACCTGGCGGCTGGTGTTCGACGACGAGTTCACCGGCTCCTCGCTCGACACGGCGAACTGGACCACCTGCTACGACTGGAACGACGGTGGCTGCACCAACGCCGGCAACGGCGAGGACCAGTGGTACCAGCCGGGCCAGGTCAAGGCCGGCGGCGGCCGCCTCACCCTGACCGCGCAGCCCCGGACGGTGAAGGGCAGCGACGGCCGGACGTACCCGTGGGTCTCCGGCATGGTCAGCACCGGCCGCGACTCCTGGAACGCCGAACCGCGCCACACCTTCACCTACGGCTACTTCGCGGCCTCGATCAAGGTCCCGGCCAACCCACACGGCTTCTTCCCCGCCTTCTGGCTGATCCCGGCCGCGACCAGGGGCACCCCGCCGGAGGTGGACATCGCCGAGTTCCCCAACACCGACCAGTACGTCCACATGAACCTGCACTGGCGCGGCGCGGACGGCTCCGACCAGCACGTAGGCCAGAACTGGGGCCCCGCCGACTTCTCCGCCGGCTACCACGTCTTCGGCGTCGACTGGGAGCCCGCCGCGGTGACCTGGTACGTCGACGGCAAGGCCTGGTTCCAGGTCACCGACCCCTCGCGGATCCCGACCGTGGCGATGGAGATCGTGATCAACCTCGCCGTCGGGTACCTGGAGTCGCCACCCGCCGGGACGGACTCGGCGGCCCTGCAGGCGCAGTGGGTCCAGGTGTGGCAGCACTGAGAGGTGGGAGCGTCATGGCAGGAGGCCCGCTGGGCGTCGACCGCGCCGTCCCCGCACTGCTGGTGAAGGTCGGTCACTACCCGCTGTCGCACAGCGCCGTCGGCGCGGTGCGCTCGCTCGGCCGGCTCGGCGTCCCGGTCTACGCGATGGTCGAGGACCGGCTGACGCCCACCGCGCTCTCCCGCTACCTGACCGGAGCGCTGGTCAGGCCGAGCACCGGCCGGGAACCGCCCGCCGAACTGGCGGCCGCCCTGCGGGGGGTGGCCCGCGAGGTGCGGCGGCGAAGCGGGCGGCGGGCCGTGGCGGTGGCCACCGACGACGAGGCCGCCGTGCTGCTCGCCGAGCACGCGAGCGAGCTGGCCGAGGACCTGCTGCTGCCGCCGGTGCCGCCCGGTCTGCCCCGGCGGCTCGCCGACAAGGGCGGCCTGCACGACCTCTGCCGCGGTACCGGCACCCCCACCCCGGCCGCCCGGACGCCCGTCGACCGGGCCGGACTGCTGGCCGCCGCGGCCGAGTTCGGGTATCCGCTGGTGCTGAAGAACCTCGCCTCCTTCACCCGGCTGGAGCGCCCGGTGGTCGGCCACACGACCGTCGTCCGGAGCGAGGCGGAGCTGCTGTCCCACTGCCCGCCCGGGGCCTCCTGCGACGGGCCGCCGCTCGCGGTGCTCGTCCAGGAGTACCTGCCCGCCGAGCAGGCGCGGGACTGGATCACCCATCTGACCTGTGGCCCCGGCGGCGAGCCACTGGCCGTCTTCACGGGCGTCAAACTGCGGTCCTGGCCCCCCGGGGCGGGCGTCACCACCCGGGCCGGGGCCGTCGCCAACCCCGAGCTGGCCGAGCTGGCCGTCCGGCTCTGCCGGCGGCTCGGCTACTGCGGGATCGCCGACCTCGACTGGCGGCTCGACCTGCGGGACGGCCGGTACAAGCTGGTGGACTTCAACCCGCGGACGGGCGCGCAGTTCCGGCTCTTCGAGACCACCGCGGGCGTCGACGTGGTGCGGGCGCTGCACCTGTCGCTCACCGGGCGGCCGGTGCCGCCCGGGCCGCAGCTGCGGCGCGGCTACGGGGTCGGCCAGCTCGACCTGCTCTCCCTCGGGGCCGCCGCGTGGCACGAGCACCGCCCGCCCGCCGACCCGTGGCCGCGCCGGGGCACCGAGCGGGCCTGGCTCTGCGCGGACGATCCGCTGCCGGCCGTGGCCGTCGCCGCCCGGTTCGGCGGCCGGGCCGCGCGGTACGCCGCCCGCCGCCTGGTGGCCGCGGCCCGGGGCGGGGGAGCGCGGGGGGCGTGACGGGGCGGGTGAGCGCGGGGCGGCGTGACGGGGCGCGCCGTGAGGGCGGCGGCGAGGGGGCGGCGGCGAGTGGGCGCGCGGGGGCGGGTGTTGACGGCCGGTCAGTCCGGTGCACCGCCGGTGACGGCGGCCGTGATCCGGCGGGCCGCGAAGTCCGTACCGCAGACGAAGCGCAGCAGCGGGCCGAAGGAGTTCGCCGCGGACAGCCCGGTGAAGTACAGCCCCGGCACCGAGGATTCGAAGCCGCCGGTCAGCCGGGGCGCCCCGTCCGCCGTGCGCCGCACCGCCCGCCGCAGGCCCGGGTCGAGCAGTTCTAGGCGTTCGACGTCCACCCGGTAGCCGGTGGCCGCCAGCACGTGGTCGACCTCCAGGGCGCCGGTGAGGCCGCGCAGCCGCAGCCGGACGGCGCCCGCCCGCTCCCGCGCGGACTCCACCGAACACCCGGTGAGCACCGGCACGCCCGCGTCCTCGACCCGTTCGCGCAGCCACCAGGCACCGGCCGGGCCGAGTACCGTCCGCACCCGGCCGGCCCGGACGTCGTCGGGGAGATGACGGAAGGCCCAGGGGGCGCGGCAGTAGCCGAGGAGGTTCCAGCCGGGCCCGAGTTCGGTGCCCGGGTACCGGGCGCGCACGGCCGCCGGCCGCTCACCCGGCAGGTCCGCCCCGGGCGCGGTCCCGAACCGCAGCCGGGCCGTCCGGGCCACCAGCGTGGGCCGCGCCCCGGCCTCGGCCAGCAGGGCGGCGCTCTCCAGCGCCGACTGCCCGGCGCCGACCACCGCGACCCGGCGCCCCGCGAAGCGGCCCAGGTCCGCGTGGTCCGAGGTGTGCGAGGCGAGGCCCGCCTCCCGCAGCGCGGCCAGTTCGCCGGGGACGTGGGCGAAGGCCCGCAGCCCGGTGGCGAGTACCACGGCCCGGCTCCGGAACTCCTCACCGGTGTCCAGCCGCAGCCGGAGGACACCGTGGTCGTAGCCGATGCCGAGTACCGAGCAGCGCTCGACCCCGGGCACGCACCGCTGCTGGAACCAGTCGCCGTAGGCGATGAACTCCGCGATCGGCACGGGATAGCGGTCGCCGACCGGCGCCACGCCCAGGGCCGTCCGGTGGTCGGCCAGCCGGTGCCCGGGGGCGGGCGCGGAGATGTTCGAGGCACGCGGGGTGGACTTCAGGAACATCCCGGCGGGCATGTGGTCGCGCCACCCCGCCATCGGCTCTCCGAACACCCGCAGGTCGCGACCCCGCGCCGCCAGGTGGGCGGCCGTCGCGAGCCCGTACGGCCCGGCCCCCACGACGGCGATCGGCAGTCGGCGATGCGTCGGCACGGACGCCTCCCGGAGTACTCGGACGTCCCTCCAGAATGCCCCTCCGGCCGGTCGGAGGCATCAGGTGCGTGGACGAACCGGCCCGCCCGGGCGTGCGGACCTGCGCCGGCTCAGCCGACCAGCCGGGACAGCTCGATCGAGTGGCCGGTCCGCTCCACCTTGGCGCGGAGGTAGCGGACGTTGCTGGCCGACAGGTGCACCCCGGTCGGTACCCGGCGCTCGACCGTGATGCCGAGGCCGGCGAGCTGGTCCGCCTTGTCCGGGTTGTTGCTCAGCAGGTCGATGCCGGTGGTGCCGAGCGCCGCCAGCATCTGGGCGGCGGCGGTGTAGTCGCGCCCGTCCTCGGGCAGGCCCAGCGCGGTGTTGGCGTCATAGGTGTCGAGCCCGGCGTCCTGGAGGGCGTAGGCGTCCAGCTTGTTGTACAGCCCGATGCCCCGGCCCTCCTGCCGCAGGTACAGCAGGTAGCCGCCGGCCCCGGCGATCCGCTCCACCGACTCGCGCAGCTGGGGCCCGCAGTCGCAGCGGTCCGAGCCGAAGACGTCGCCGGTCAGGCACTCCGAGTGCAGCCGCACCAGCGGCGTCCCGCCCTCCGGGGTGCTGCCGAAGGCGAGTGCCAGGTGCTCCGCGCCGTCGGCCAGGCCGTGGAAGGTGAACACCTCGGCGTCCGCGCGGTACCCGTCCGGGAAGGTGAGCGGGATGCGCACCCGGGAGCGCACCGTGGCGGTGCCGGGCTGCGTCGGAGCGGTGCCAGGCTGCGTCGGGGCAGGCTGCGGCATGGGCGGGGCCTCCGTTACCGGGGTGATGGTCGGACCCCGACGGTACTCGGTAGTTCCAATTTGAACAACTGTGTTCCGAGCCGCCCGCACCGGGGTGGAGTGGGACGGCGCAGGCTCGCAACACCCCGTGGGGCTCGCCTGTTCCCACCGGTCACGACGGAGGGGGCGGGTGGCCCGTGCGGACGCCCGCCCCCTCCGTCGTGGTGTGCTAGAGGGTGCCGGTGATGGCGGTGCCGGTGTGGTCGCCGTTCACGCCCTGGAGGTTCAGGGCCTGGGGGGCGGTCCAGTTGCCGTCCGCGAGGCGGGTGGTGGTCAGGACGCGGTTGTCGCCGGTGGTGATGGCGAACTGGGCGCCGGTGTCGACCGGGGCGGCGCTGACCGAGGTGGCCGTGACCTGCCCGATGACGCTGCTGACGGAGCCGAAGGGCTGCCAGGAGGCGTTGGCGTAGCGGATGGTGTGGAGCTGGGCGCCGGTGTCGGTGACGACGACGAGGTTCATGTCGTCGCCCTGGCGGGCCATCGCGAGCGAGGTGACCGGGGCGGTGGCGCCGGCGGCGCCGGCGACCGCGCCCCAGGCGCTCCAGCTGCCGGTGGAGCCGGAGCGGATGGTGTGGTAGACCTGCCCGCCCGCGACGGCGGCGACCTGGAGATCCCCGCCGACTCCGGCCGTGGCGAGGGTGGTGACGCCGCTCAGGGGCCCGGCGGCCTCGAAGACCTTGCCGAAGCCGGTCCAGTACCCGCCGCTGGTGCGGACGCTGTGGAAGAGCTGGCCGTCGGCGAGGACGACGACCTCCAGGTTGGCGCCGGTGGAGGCGATGGCGACCTGGGTGATGTTGCCGAGGTCGCCGACGTTGGTGTTGAGGTCGCCGAAACCGGCCCAGGTGCCGTCGAGGTGGCGGATGGTGTGGTGCAGGTGGCCGTCGCCGCCGAGGGCGACGACGTGGGTGTCGCCGTTGATGCCGGCGGTGGCGACGGCGCGCACGCCGCCGATGTCCCCGGCTTTGGCCTGGACGTCCTCGAACGGGGTCCAGGAGCCGTCGTAGAGGCGGGCGGCCTGGAAGAGGCCGGTGCCGCCCTTGACCAGGGCCTGGGTCTTCCAGCCGACCGAGGTGCCGCGCACCTGCTGGACCCAGGCGGTGAGGTCGTCGACGCGGGTGTTGGTGGCGCCGGTGCGGGTCTCGGTGCTGCCGAAGCAGCCGCCCTGCCAGGAGCGGGAGGCGATGGCGGCGAGTTCGGTCCTGCCGTTGACCTCGCGGACGGCGGGGGCGCCGGTGTCGCCCTGGCAGATCGAGGCGCCGGCGGTGCCGGTGGTGCTGACGGCGTTCGCGGTGACGGCGCCGACGTTGAAGACGCCGCTGTGGAGCTTGAGGGGCACCCACTCGGTCTTGGTGCGGCCGTAGGCGGGTACGCGCAGGTTCTCGCCGGCGGTGGGCGCGGTGGTGGCGAGGGTGAGCGGGGTGATGCCGTCGACGGGTGTGGCGAGGCGGGCCATCACGAGGTCGCGGTCCTGGCGGGGGACGAGCTCGACGATCTCGGTGGTGGCGCCGGTGGTGGTGGTGAGGTCGGTGCGGCCGACGGTGGCGGTGGTCTTCCACTTCGGTGCGCCGGCGGTCAGGGTCTGGGGCTGGGCGGGGTCGTCGGCGAAGCAGCTGGCGGCGGTGATGATCCAGTTGCGGTCGACGAGCGCGCCGGTGCAGGCGCGGACGTTGTCGCCGATGGTGAGCTTGGCGGTGTAGGCATGGGCGCCGTCCGACGCCGGGTCCGCGGCGACGGCGCCGGCAGGCGCGGCGGAGAAGGTGGCGAGCGCGCCGACGACGGCGGTCGCGGCGGCGAGCGCCCCCGCGCGGCTGGTACGGGCCGTGGTGGTGCTGGGCATGGAGGCCCCCTGGGATCGGAATGGAGCAGGTAGGAGCGGTGGGGTGAGTGATCGGTCCGATCACTCACCCCACCGGGTCATGCGAGGTGACGCGAGGTCAGTTGGTGCTGGTGGCGGTGATGGCCTTGACGCCGCCCGCGCCCCCGGGAACCTCGCCCCAGCTGGTCCAGCGGCCGGCGTTGTAGTCGGCGTCGATGCCGTACACCTTGTCGTCCTCGTTCACGGCGTAGACGTGGACGACGTTGTTGGAGGTGCTGCTGGTGACGGCCTTCAGGCGGTTGTCACTGATCTTGGCCCACTGCGGGTCCCAGTAGCCGGTGTCGTAGTGACCGCTGGTGGTGTAGAAGGCGTTGGCACCGGCGATCGCCAGGTCGATCGTGGCGCCGTGGGTGCTGGCGCTGATCGACTTCACGTTCGGCAGGCTGCCGGGCAGCTCGGCCCAGTCGCTCCAGCCGACGCCGTAGTCCGCGGCGCGGGTGTACACCTTGTCGTCCTCGTTGATGACGAAGACGTGGGTGGAGTTGTTGTAGTACGCGCTGGTGACGGCCTTCAGGTGGTTGTCACCGATCTTGTCCCAGTACGGGTTCCAGGCACCGGTGTCGTAGTTCCCGGTGGTCGCGTACAGCGAGCCGTCGCTGCCGATGATCATCAGGTCGGCGAGGTTGCCACGGGCACTGACGGAGATGTCCTTGACGCCCGAGGCTCCGCCGGGGACCTCGTTCCAGTTGCCCCAGGTGCCGCCAACCCGGCCGTCACGGCCGTAGACGTGACCGTCGCCGGCGACCGCGAAGACGTGGACGACGTCACCGATGGCGACGCTGTCGACCTTGAGGAGCCGGCTGTCGCCCATCGGGGTCCAGGTGCGGGTCCAGCGGCCGGCGTTGTAGTCCGCGACCGAGTCCGACAGGGCATCGTCGGAGCCGACGATCTGCACATGGGTACCCGCCTGCACGTCCGCGGTGCGGAACCGCAGCTCCTTCACCCAGGCGGTGAGGTCGTCGACGCGGGTGTTGGTGGCGCCGGTGCGGGTTTCGGTGCTGCCGAAGCAGCCGCCCTGCCAGGAGCGGGAGGCGATGGCGGCGAGTTCGGTCCTGCCGTTGACCTCGCGGACGGCGGGGGCGCCGGTGTCGCCCTGGCAGATCGAGGCGCCGGCGGTGCCGGTGGTGCTGACGGCGTTCGCGGTGACGGCGCCGACGTTGAAGACGCCGCTGTGGAGCTTGAGGGGCACCCACTCGGTCTTGGTGCGGCCGTAGGCGGGTACGCGCAGGTTCTCGCCGGCGGTGGGCGCGGTGGTGGCGAGGGTGAGCGGGGTGATGCCGTCGACGGGTGTGGCGAGGCGGGCCATCACGAGGTCGCGGTCCTGGCGGGGGACGAGCTCGACGATCTCGGTGGTGGCGCCGGTGGTGGTGGTGAGGTCGGTGCGGCCGACGGTGGCGGTGGTCTTCCACTTCGGTGCGCCGGCGGTCAGGGTCTGGGGCTGGGCGGGGTCGTCGGCGAAGCAGCTGGCGGCGGTGATGATCCAGTTGCGGTCGACGAGCGCGCCGGTGCAGGCGCGGACGTTGTCGCCGATGGCGAGCTTGGCGGTGTAGGCGTAGGCGCCGTCCGACGCCGGGTCACCGACGACGGCCCCGGCCACGCCGCTGAAGCCCGCAGTGAGAGCGCCGGCGGAGACGGCGGCCGAGCAGAGGACCGCCTTCAGTTTCGGCCCGGAAAGACTACGAGGCATGTGTTCTCATCCAATGTGACGCAGGGGGTGTGGGAGTACCGGAGAGCAGCTTGGGGCAGGCGGTCGTGCGTCGACGCCGGCCGCCACGGCCGCTACTTGGTTGCCGTGATCTTGACGAGGCTGTGATCGCGCCGCTGCGGATCGGTGGGCTCCCCGACCTCCGTCCAGAGAGGACTCTTCGGCACGTTGAACGTCACGCCGGTGCCGTTGAGCGTCATGTCGGCCCGGACGTTGTACGCGGTGCTCTTGATGCTCGTCACCTTGGCCACATCCATCGTCAGGGAGCCGCTGTCCCCGGTGACCTGGAAGCAGAACTTGGCCCGGGTCCGAGCCGTCACCTCGATGAGGTCCGCCGGCCCGCAGTCGGCGAGGACGATGTGCCCGTCGCCGCCCTTGAGGATGAGCCCGGTCAGTGCGAAGACCTTGTCCGCCTGAGGGTAGGAGAAGTCCTCGACGGCTACCGGCGGTATCTCCTGACCCCCGTCGTCACCGCTCGCCGCGAAGACTGTCGATGCCCCTGCGGCAACCGCGATAAGCGCGGCTGCGGCGCCGCCGGCGAGAAGTCGAATGGAAAGTCTCATCGGGTGTACATCCTCCGTCTACCAAAGGCCGAGTAAGCGCTCGCCACGAACCCTGGATGACGTCGGGAAGATCCGACGACTGTCCGTACGGAACGTTCCGAGCGTGAGTTATGTGTATTTAACCACCAGGGCTCGCGGAGCTGCACGCGAGGCTGACGCGGTGTCGGATATTTCTCCTTTGACGCCATATCTGTGGGGAGCGGATGTTTTAGGCGCCAAGGAAGTTCGACTAGGATCGGGCGGCCCGTGGTTTGCTGATGCGCCATGGATTTACGACTAGAGCTGACTCAAGCTCAGCGCAACGTACTGATGGGTCATTGAATGTTCGGTCAAATAGCCCGGAAAAGGCCGCGCACAGCGGCTCGCCCCCGGGCATTCGTTGTGGGAGCAGTGCTCCTTGGACTCTGTGGCGGAGCGCTCGCCACACCGGCTGCCGCAGGTGACACATCCCCCGGCGCTCAGTCGGAGGGCGCTCCTGCGCTCACCGATCGTGGCAAGGCGTTCGCGGCCTGGGTCGATGGCGGCCGTGCCACGAAGACCGCCGCGGAGAAGGCCCTCACGGGTTCGGACCTGGACGTGACCGCCTTCCTCAACGAGGGCCTCAAGGCCGCGTCCGCGGAGGACGACCGGACGGCCGTCCTCCGCATGGTCAACACGAGCGGTCCCGGGGTCCGAGTGGCCGCCGAGCAGGCGCTGAACGGCACTCCGCAGGACGTCCACGCCTTCCTGGAGTCGGGCTGGAAGGCACCGTACCGGGACGACGAGCACGTCGCCGTCCTCGCCGCCATCCACGTCGGAGGCCGGGGAGTGCGGGACGCGGGACAGGAGGCCCTCAACAGCAGTTCGCCGGACGCGCTGGCGGCCTTCCTCATGTCCGGCCGCCAGCAGGCCGAGGCCGACGACGAGCGCGTCGATGTCCTCGCGATGCTGAAGGACGCCGGTCCGGCGGTCCGGAAGGCCGCCCAGGAGGCCCTGAACGGCTCGGCGGCCGAGATCCACACCTTCATGACGCGCGACCTCCCCACCGCCCGGGCACGGGACCAGGAGACGATGAGCGTCTCCCAGCTCGTCAGCAGTGCCAAGCAGTCCGGGCAGGAGGCGCGCAAGGAGACCGCGTCGGCGCAGGAAGCCTCCCAGCGCGCACAGGACGCGGCACGGCTCGCCAAGGAGGCCGCCCAGCGGGCCGCCGAGGAAACCGCAGCCGCCAAGGACTCGACGAGTCGCGCGGCGGAAGCCGCCGGCCGGGCGGCGGATGCGGCGCTCGCCGCGGCTGACGCGGCACGGACCGCGTCCAGCGCCGCGAGTTCGGCGAACCAGGCCGTGAGGGCCGCGGCCAACGCCGCATCCGCCGCCGCGTCGGCGGCCGCCGGCGCCGAGCGTGCGGCGAACCGCGCCAGGTCCGCGGCCGGGGCAGCGGCCCAGGACCGGAACCAGGCGGCGGCGGCACGCAAGGCGGCTCAGGACGCCCGGGACGCCGCCGGGGCGGCGAACACCGCCGCGGAGGCCGCTCAGAGCACGGAGACCGCCGCGCGCGAGGCGGAGTCCGCAGGCAGGGCCGCGTCGAGCGCGGGTACCCATGCCGCCGCGGCGGCCACCGCGGCGGCCACCGCAGGTGGCTACAGCCAGGCGTCCGGTGCGCAGGCACAGCGGGCGGCACAGGCTTCCGAGACGGCCCGGCGCTCCGCCGACACGGCCACCCGGGCCGCCAACTCGGCCGCGGCGCTGGCCAAGCAGGCCGGCGACGCAGCGAAGCAGGCCCAGCAGGCGGCCAAGGAGTCGGCCGAGCACGCCAACGCCTCGGCCCTGGCGGCCGACGACGCGGCCGACCATGCCGGCTCCGCCGGAAACTGGGCGGATGTGTCGGCCACCCACGCGGACGCCGCCGGAAAGGCCGCCGACGCCGCGACCCGCGCGGTCGATCAGGCCCGGTCCGTCGCGGAGATCGCCCGCGCTGCCGAGGCGGCGCAGCTCGAAGTGGACCGCGACCAGGCATTGCAGGACGCGGAGAAGCTCAGGAAGGACGGCGAGGACCGCACGACCGCTGCCGTCCTGGCACAGACCGAGGAAACCCGGCGCGACGCCGAGACCAAGCAGCTCATCGCCGACGTCACCGCCCCCGGCGTCGCTCAGGACACGGTCGTCACCAAGGGACGACAGGCGGCGCTGCGCCTCCAGTCCACCGGTGGCCCCTGGACGAGCAAGGCGGCCGAGACCGCGCTCACCGGGAACGAGTCCGACATCGTCGCCTGGGTGACGACCGGCAGGCTCGTCGCGGCCGAGCAGGACGACCGGGCCAGGGTCGCCGACATGGTCGACTCCGGCGCGCCGGATCTGAAGAAGGCCGCGGAGGCCGTGCTCTACGCCCCGCGGGGAGACGTCGAGCAGTTCCTGCTCTCCGGGCAGCACCTCGCCCAGACGGACGACTACCGGGTTCGGGTACTGGAGATCATGCACTCCGGGGGGCGTGCGGTGAAGGAGGCGGGTTCGGCCGCGATCGACGCCGGGACGCCGCAGGCGCTCCGGGACTTCCTCGATGCCGGACAGTACCGGGCCAGGGAGGAGGACGATCGTGTCGACACCCTGGCGATCATGAACACGGGGGGGCCGAACGTCAAGGCGACCGCCCAGGTGGCGCTCGCCGGTCCGCCGACCATGCTGCACGCGTTCGTCACGGAGGCCCAGTTCGACGCGACCAAGCGTGATCAGGAATCGACCGTCCACGTCTTGAGTATCAGCCGACTGTTGGAGGAGGCCTCCGCCGCCGCAGCCCAGGCCCATGAGGACGCCGCCCGCGCGAGCGAGGCATCCGCGACGGCCCGGGGCGCGGCGCAGGAGGCGGCCGGCTACGCCCAGCAAGCCCGTAACTCCGCTACGGAGGCCACGACTTACCGGGACAAGGCGGGCGAGTACTCGGCGCAGGCCGACAAGAGCGCGCAGTCGGCTGACGGGTCGGCCCAGCGGGCCAAGGAGGCCGCCGTGGCAGCGAAGGCCTCTGCTGTGGCCGCCTCCAAGTACGCGTCCAGGGCCGGTGCCTCGGCGGCGCATGCGCGATCGAGTGCCGCGGACGCCTACGCGGCCGCTGCGTCCGCGCGTCAGAGCGCGCTCGCGGCGGGGAAGGACTCAGTCCAGGCGGCCGCCGCCGCGGCCGAGGCGGTCCTGATCCAGGCAGCCAAGAAGCAGGCCGAGGACGAGGCGCGTCGGAAGGCCGAGGCGACCACGCCGCCGCAGCCGGGTACCGGAGGGGGAACCGGGAGCGGAACCGGCGGGCCGTTGGTCACCGTGACGGGTTATCCGCGGCTGCTCTTCCAGAACCGGATGGGCCCCATGGACGTGTTCTGGGGCTGGGTCGGGGGTCAACTGCCCAACGACCTCTACTTCTTCGACGGCGACTACTTGATGGACGAGGTGAAGAAGCTCGATCACGTCAAGAACGTCCACAAGGGCCTGGCTTACGGCGACATCATCAACTTGCCGGTCGGCTTCCAGGTGCAGGCGCCCTACAGCATCGGAAGCTACTCCCAGCAGCAGATCAAGTCGCTCTTCTGGCAGGACATGACGTCCCTCGTCGGCATTCCCAAGGTGTCGAACCTCTGGGCCGACGACCGCAGCCGGACAAAGGTCCTGCTGGGTAGTTTCACTATGAACTACCGGGTCATCGAGCGGGACACCAAGCGCGGTAGCTCGAAAGTGCAGTTCGAGATCACCAACGCGACGACCGCGGAATCCGGGACCAGGCCTCCTGGTTCGGGAGGCTACTCTGGGTCCGACAGCAATTCATGGGCTGCGGGCACGCTGAGGTCGCTGGGTGTTCATGATGTCAACCAGCACTTCCTGTGGACCGAGGAGATCAAGTGGCCCAGTATCGAGCCTGGAAAGTAGCCGTTGTCGCGGTGGTGGCTCTCCTGTCGGCCACGGCGTGCGGTCAGTACGACCAGGCCCACAGGGTGGTCGTCGAAGAGTCGGCCGTGAAGGGCCAGTGGGCCAACGGCGAGGGCGGTACGATCGCTCTCAACACTGACGGTTCGTTCACCCTCTCGGGGATATCGGAACAGACCATGTTCGCCTCTGTCGCGGGTACGGTCAGGACTGCGGCGGGTTCGTGGAGCTTCTTCTCGCGCTCCAACGTCTCGGGCGTCCGGCTCGCCGGCGCCTGGAACGACGCCTCGCCGGCCCCGTTCACGGTCGACATGGCACTCGACTGTCACCAGGGGAAGGCCCAGCTGTTCTTCGACACGCAGCAGCCGGCCAGCCGGACCAACAACTTCGAGCGTACGGAGGGACCAGCGGCCTGTTCGGTCACCTCGGCCGGCTGACGTCCGCTGGACGAGCAGTCCCACCTGGAGTGTCCATCGGCCGGCTGGTCGGGTGAGCTGCCGGTAGGCCGGATTGCGGAAGGGGCGGGGGACATCCACCTGGATGTCCCCCGCCCCTTCCGCATGTCGGGCTTCCCCTGTGCTCGTTCCGCTCCCGGACCCGATCGGAGCGGGCACAGGTTGTCGGGTGGGGGAGGGTGGGGGGTTCCTACGGTGGTGGGCAGTGAGAGGGAAGGACGGGGTCGGGGTGCTGGAGCAGGTCAACCGGGCCATGGAGTACGTCGAGGAGCACCTGGACGGGGTGATCGACGTGGGTGAGCTGGCGCGGATCGCGCGGACGTCGGAGTACCACTTCCGGCGGATGTTCTCCGCGCTGGCCGGGATGCCGTTGTCGGAGTACGTGCGGCGTCGGCGGCTGACCGTGGCCGGGGCCGAGGTGCTGGCCGGTGAGCGGACGCTGCTCGACGTGGCGGTCCGGTACGGCTACACCTCGGGGGAGGCGTTCGCCCGGGCGTTCCGGGCGATGCACGGCGTCGGACCGGGTGAGGCCCGGCGCGGCGGCGTGGTGCTGCGGTCCCAGCCCCGGATGTCCTTCCGACTCGTCGTCGAAGGGAGCAGCAGTATGGAATACCGCATCGTGGAGAAGCCCGGGTTCCGGGTGGTCGGTCGGCGGGCCCGGGTCCCGCTCGTCCACGAGGGGGTGAATCCGGCCATCGCGGCGTTCATCCGGGGGATCGCACCGGAGGTCGTCGACCGGATCACGGCCCTCTCGGACCAGGAGCCGGACGGCGTCGTCTCGGTCACCGAGTTCTTCTCGGACAGCCGGGAGGAGGGCGTCGAACTCGACTACTACCACGCGGTGGTGGCAGGTGCGGACGTCGTCGTGCCGGAGGATCTGGACGTGCGGGAGGTGCCGGCCGGGACCTGGGCCGTCTTCTCCGTCACCGGGGCGTTCCCGCAGGCGCTCCAGGAGATGTGGCGGGACGTCTACACCCAGTGGTTCCCGTCCAACCCCTACGAGACCCGGCCGGGGCCGGAGATCCTGCGCACCCGCTTCCTGGCCGACGGCGTCGCCGAGGCGGAGCTGTGGACCGGCGTGGAGCGGGTCGCCCGGTGAACCCTGCCGCATGGTGAACTGGGCCGGGCCGATGGGACGTTGACGGTCCCATCGGCCCGGCCGCCTGTTAGGGTCCGCGCATGACGAAGCGTGTGCCCTTCCAGGGGGCCGAGAAGGAGAGTCTGTTCGTTGCGCTCGACCGGCACCGCGACGCGGTGCTGTGGAAGCTGGAGGGGCTGGACGACGAGCAGCTGCGCCGGCCGATGACGGCGTCCGGGACGACGCTGCTGGGGCTGGTCAAGCACCTCGGCGGGGTCGAACTCGGCTGGTTCTGCCGGACGTTCGGCCGGGACACCGGCCCGCTGCCGTTCGACCTCGCCGAGGACGAGCAGTCCGACCTGCGGGTGCGCCCGGACGAGTCCACCGCCGATCTGCTGACCTTCTACGCCCGCGCCCGGGCCAGTGCCGACCAGGTCATCGAGGAGTTCGGGCTCGACGACCTGGGCCGGGCCTGGTTCGGCGACCAGGTGTCGCTGCGCTGGGTGCTGATCCACATGGCGACCGAGACCGCTCGGCACGCGGGCCACATGGACATCCTGCGCGAGCTGATCGACGGGCGGACGGGGGACCACAACCGGGGCTGACGGCCCGGGAGCGGGAGCGCCGGCCCCGGGTCAGCTCAGGAAGCGGCCGTCCCGGGCCACCACCCGCCCGGCCCGGACGACCAGTTCGCGCTCGGGCAGGTCGACCACCACCTGGGGCAGGCACTCGCCCGTCAGCAGCATGAAGTCGGCCGGCGAACCCGGGGCGAGGTCGGCGGCGGGCAGGCCCAGCAGGTCGGCGCCGCCGCCGGCCGCGAGGGCGAAGCACTCGGTGAGCTCCGCGTCGGTCCGCGCGTCGGTGGTCCAGCCGAGCAGGTGGGCCCGGTGCAGCATGTCGGCGTTGCCGAACGGGCTCCAGGAGTCCCGCACGCCGTCCGAGCCGAGCCCGACCCGCACGCCGTGCGCCGCCAACTTCCGGAAGGGCAGCACCTGGTGGGCGGACGGCGCGACGGTGGTGAGCCCGATGCCGGCCCCGGCCAGCAGCTCGGCCAGGGCGTCGAGCGGGCCGCCGGACAGCTCCGGCACGCAGAAGGCGTGGCTGACCACCACCCTGCCCTGCAGCCCGGCGGCCTTCGTCCGGGCGGCGATGTCGTGCAGCGGGGCGAGGCCGCGCTCGCCGGTGTCGTGCAGATGGATGTCGAGGGGGAGGCCGTACCGCTCGGCGAGGCCGAAGACCTGGTCGAGCTGCGACGGTCCCTCGCCCGCGAAGCCCTCGCCCCCGGCTCCGTCGAACCCGGCCGGGTCGATGCCGCCGACCGCGTCGATCAGCCCGCTCGCCGCCGCCTCCGCGAGCAGCGCCCCCGCGCCCGGCGTCCGGCGCACCCCGTGCTGCGGGAAGGCCACCACCTGGACGTCCAGCGCCGCGCCCAGTCGCTCCCGGGCGGCCACCAGCCCCTCCACGCCCGCCAGGCCGTACGCGGGTGCCACGTCCACATGGGCCCGCACCGCCCGGGTGCCCCGGGTCACCGCGTGCGCGAGGAGCCGCTCGGCCCGCTCGGCGAGCGGGGTGCGCTGGTGCTCGTACAGCTCGACGTCGCCCCGGACGTACTCCGGCAGGCCGCGCGCCGGGCGCCGGCTGTACCAGGGTTCGCCCCAGGCGGTCTTGTCGGGGTGGATGTGCGCGTCCACCAGGGTCGGCAGCGCGATCCGTCCGCGGCCCTGCACGACCTCGACCCGCGCGCCCTCGGGGACCCGGTCGACCAGCAGTCCGCCGACGGCGATCAGCTCGACGGGCGCGGCCGAGCCGTGCGGCCGGACGTCGCGGAAGACGGTGGCGGTGGTGTCGGCGCTGGTGGGGGCGCTGGTGGGGGTGGTCATGGGCCCTCCCGGTTCGGCGGGGTCGGTCGGCGACCCCAACCAACCCGACGACGGTGCGACGCGTCAACTCCCGCTCGGCATGGTGACGGTGGTGCGCCGCCCGGCGGCCGGTCCCGGCACCGCTCGATCGGCGTGCAGACGGGCTCCCGCCGGCGCCCCGCACGCCCGTTCGGCGCAGCAGCGGCGGACCGGGGCCGGGGCGGGCCGCATGCTGGGGCGGGGGAGGGAGCCAGCGGAGGAGTGGATCGAGGATGGTCAAGGCGTTCGGGTTCGTCGACTACGGCGGGCCGGAGACTCAGGAGTTCCTGGACCGGCCGGTGCTGGAGCCCGGCCCGGGCCAGCTGGCGGTCAGCGTCCGGGCGGCCGGGGTGAACCCGGTGGACTGGAAGATCCGCCGGGGACTCCTCGGGCGGGACCGCGAGCTGCCCGCCGTGCTGGGCCAGGAGGCGGCGGGCGTGGTCGAGCGGATCGGCCCGGACGTCACGGGGTTCACCCCAGGGGACGAGGTGTTCGGGATCGCGGCGGCGGGCGCCTTCGCGGAGCAGACCCTGCTGCTCGCGGCGATGAGCGCGGTCAAGCCCGCCGCGCTCGGGTTCGCCGAGGCGGCGACCCTCCCGGTGGCGGCCGCGACGGCCGACGACGGGCTCCGGGACGTCGGCGTGGGAGCCGGGCAGACGCTGCTGATCCTCGGCGTCGCGGGCGGCGTGGGCAGCGTGGCCGCGCAGATCGCCCGCAGCCGGGGCATCCGGGTCGTCGGCACGGCGAGCGACGCCAACCGCGGCTACGTGGAGTCGCTGGGCGCGGTGCAGGTGCGGTACGGCGACGGCGTGGCGGAGCGGATCGCGGCGGCCGCCCCGGACGGTGTGGACGGCATCCTCGACCTGGTCGGCGGGGCCGACCTGCGGGCCGCGGCCGAGACGCTGGCCGACCGCTCGAAGCTGGTCTCCACCGTCGATCCGGGCACCGTCGCGGAGCTCGGGGGGCGTTTCGTCACCCGCGCCACCACCCCGGCGAGCCTCGCCGCCCTCGCCGCGCTGGCGGCGACCGGCGAGCTCGACGTGCACCTCACCGGCCGGCAGCCGATGGCCCACGCGGCCGAGGCACTGGCGCTGGTGGAGTCCGGGCACGCGCGCGGCAAACTGATCCTCGACATCGGCTGGGAGCAGGCGGGATGAAGCAGCGGACGGTGACGGTCGGCGGGCCCTGCTGGGTGGAGCACGGCAGCTCCGACCCGAAGGGCGCCCAGCGGTTCTACGGCGAGCTGTTCGGCTGGCGGGCCGCCGACCTCGACGCACCGCCGGAGGCCGGCGACTACACCTTCATGAAGCTGGACGGCAGGATCGCCGCCGCCGTCGCCCCGCTCTACGGGGAGGGGCAGCCGACGGCCTGGACGGTCTCCTTCGCGGTCGACGACGCGGACGCGTCCGCCGCCCGGATCACCGGGGCCGGCGGGAGCGTCGTCATCGGACCGACGGAGGCGCTCGGTCTCGGCCGGTTCGTGATCGCCGCCGACCCGTCCGGCGCGGTGTTCGGGCTCTGGCAGGGCCACGCGCTGGCGGGCCTGGAGGTGCTCAACGACCCGGGCGCGCTCGGCTGGGTGGAACTGCTCACCCGGGACCCGGACGGCGCCCGGTCGTTCTACCCGGCGGTGTTCGGCTGGACGGTCCGCCCGTCCGAGGTCTACCCCCAGTGGGGCCTGGCCGACGCCGACTTCGGCGGCATGCTGACGATGGACGACCGGTTCCCGCCGCAGGTGCCGCCGCACTGGCTGCCCTACTTCGCGGTCGCGGACGTGGATGTCACCGCCTTCCGGGCCGGGAACCTGGGCGCCGACGTCCTGCTGCCGCCCACCTCGATGCCGGACGGGCCCCGGGTCGCCGTGCTGCGCGACCCGCAGGGCGCGGCCTTCGCGGTGCACCTGGCGGGCGCGGAGGGCTGAACCCGCCCACCCGGTCGGCCTTCCGCGCCGGCCGGGCGTGGAACGAGGCCCCGCCCCGCGCCGCGCCCGCCCCGCCCCGCCCCGCTACCGCCCCGCGCCGCCCCCGCCCCCGCTACCGCCCCGCGCCGCCCAGCGTCAGCGCCGCCCCCGCTACCGCGCCGCCCGGCGCACCCGGCCGCGCCCGGCGGCCAGCACCGCCCCCGCCGTCACCAGCAGGGCGGCGGCCGGCACCACGTCACCGATCCGGTCGTACCAGGTCAGTGTCGACGGCGCGGTGAGCGGCAGCCGCACCGTCAGCGCGCCGGTGCGGTCCGTCCCGAACCGGGCCAGCTCGCGGCCCTGCGCGTCGAACGCGGCCGAGACCCCGGTGAGCGAGGCCTGGACGGCCGGCCGGCCGGTCTCGGCGGCGCGGATGGCGGCCAGCGAGACGTGCTGCTCGGGCGCCCAGGTGTCCTGGAAGGTCGAGGTCGAGGACTGGTAGACCAGCACCCGGGCGCCGTCCCGGGCGGCCGTCCGGGACATGTCGGGGAAGGCCGACTCGAAGCAGATCAGCGCCCCGACCGGTAGCGGCGCCCCCGTGCGGTCGGTGGCGGGGAGGACGTGGAACGCGTTCCCCGGGGCCCGGTTCTCGCCCGCCGCCCGGCTGACGCCGGCGATCCAGCCCAGCAGCGGGCGCAGCGGGATGTACTCGCCGAACGGCACCAGCCGGATCTTGCGGTAGCGGTCGACCGTCCCGGCGGGGGAGACCAGCACCGCGTCCTTGGAGATCCGCCCGTCGGCCTTGCGGGCGTCCTCCCCGGCCAGGATCTCGGCGCCGGTGACGGCGGAGAGCCGGCTCAGCCGGGCCGCGGCGGCCGGGTCGCGCTCCAGGTCGGCGGTGGTGCTGCTCTCGCCCCAGACGATCAGGTCGACCGGCCGCCCGCCCAGGGCGGCGGTGGCGGCGGCACTCGCCTCGAACCGGGCCTGCGGGTCCTCGACGATGCCGGGCTGGACCAGGGCCACGGTGACCGCTCCGGCGCCGGCGGGCGCGGCGCGCAGCGCGAACAGCAGCGGTCCGGCCGCCAGCACCAGCACGGTGGCCAGCGCCGCCAGGGCGCGCGGCCGCCACCCGGTGGCGGTCAGCACGATCAGCACACCGGTGTTCACGGCCACCACGGCCGCGCTGACCAGCCAGATCCCGCCGGCCGAGGCCAGCGCCAGGACGGCCGGGTGCCGCCACTGGGTGGCGCCGAGCAGCGCCCACGGGCCGCCGAGGGCGTGCCACGAGCGGGCGTACTCGGTGGTCAGCCAGACCGCGGGGACGACGGCCAGGGCGAGCAGCGCGCGCCGGGCCGTCAGCGGCGGGTGCAGCAGCCGGTGGACGGCGAGGCCGACCCCGGCCTGGAGCACGCCGAAGACCACCGCGAGCAGCGGCAGCGCCGGGCCGATGGAGGGGATCAGCCAGTACATCCCGGTGAGGATGAACCCCGCGCCGAACCACCAGCCCCGGACGGCGGCCTCCCGGGCGCTCGGCGCCCGCTGCATCAGCAGCAGGCCGGGCACCAGGGCGACCCAGGCGAGCGTGGCCAGCCCGGGGGCCGGGAAGGCGAACACCGGCAGCGCCCCGGCGGCCAGGGCGGCCCCCCGCACGCGGTAGCGGTGGGCCCGGACGGCACGGTCCGGAGGGGTGGGCGCCCGGAGGGCGGGCCGGGGCAGCGTGAGGCGGCGGGACATGCCCCGTATTGTCCGCTTCAGCGGCGATCACTGCCAGGGTCCTGTCACCCGAATGGGTGAAGGCCCCTGGCAGGACAGGCCCCGGGAGAAACCGGCCCGGGACTTCCGAGCGCCCGTCAGGCCTCGTCGGCGCCCGTCAGCCCTCGTCGCCCTCCAGGTCGCCCTCGGTCTCCAGGAAGGCGGCCTGGAGCTGCTCGATCAGCTCCGGGTCGGGCTGCTCCCAGAGACCGCGCTCGGCCGCCTCCAGCAGGCGCTCGCTGATGCCGTGCAGCGCCCAGGGGTTGGCGTCGGCCAGGAACTCGCGGTTCACCGGGTCGAGGACGTACTCCTGGGTCAGCTTCTCGTACATCCAGTCGGCCACCACGCCGGTGGTGGCGTCGTAGCCGAAGAGGTAGTCGACGGTGGCCGCCATCTCGAAGGCGCCCTTGTAGCCGTGGCGGCGCATCGCCTCCATCCACCGCGGGTTGACGACCCGGGCGCGGAACACCCGGGCCGCCTCCTCGGTCAGGGTGCGGGTGCGGACGGTCTCCGGGCGGGTCGAGTCGCCGATGTAGGCGGTCGGGGCCTTGCCGGTGAGCGCCCGCACGGTGGCCACCATGCCGCCGTGGTACTGGAAGTAGTCGTCCGAGTCGGCGATGTCGTGCTCGCGGGTGTCGGTGTTCTTCGCGGCGACGGTGATCCGCTTGTACGCCGTCTCCATCTCCTCGCGGGCCGGCCGCCCGTCCAGGCCGCGACCGTACGCGTAGCCGCCCCAGACCGTGTACACCTCGGCGAGGTCGGCGTCGGTGCGCCAGTCGCGGCTGTCGATCAGCTGGAGCAGACCTGCGCCGTAGGTGCCCGGGCGGGAGCCGAAGACGCGGACGGTGGCCTTGCGCTCGTCGCCGTGCACGGCGAGGTCGGCCTGGACGTGGGCGCGGACGTAATTGTCCGCGGCGTCCTCCTCCTGGGCGGCGGCCAGGCGCACCGCGTCGTCCAGCAGGGCGACCACGTGCGGGAAGGCGTCCCGGAAGAAGCCGGAGATGCGCAGGGTGACGTCGATCCGCGGGCGGCCCAGCTCCTCCAGGGAGATCGCCTCCAGGCCGGTGACCCGGCGCGAGGCGTCGTCCCAGACCGGGCGCACGCCCAGCAGCGCGAAGGCCTCGGCGATGTCGTCGCCGGCGGTGCGCATCGCGCTGGTGCCCCAGAGCGAGAGCCCGACCGAGGGCGGGCAGGCGCCGTCGTTGTCGGCGCGGTAGCGCTCGACGAGGGAGGCCGCCAGCGCCTGGCCGGTCTCCCAGGCGAGCTTGCTGGGCACGGCCTTCGGGTCGACCGAGTAGAAGTTGCGGCCGGTCGGCAGCACGTTGACCAGGCCGCGCAGCGGCGAGCCCGAGGGCCCGGCCGGGACGAAGCCGCCACCGAGCGCGTGCAGCACGGCGTCGAGCTCGTCGGTGGTGGCCGCCAGGCGCGGCACCACCTGGGTGGCGGCGAAGGCGAGCACGTCGGCGACGGCGGCCGGCAGTCCGGCGGCGACCTTCTCGACGGCCTCCGGCGCCCAGTCCTCGGCCTCCATCGCCTCGACCAGCGCGCGCGCCTGGGCCTCGGCCGCGTCGGTGGCGCCCAGCGTCAGCGCGGCCTCGTCCAGGCCGAGCGCCTCGCGCAGGCCGGGCAGGGCGCTGACGCCGCCCCAGATCTGCCGGGCGCGCAGGATGGCGAGCACGATGTTGACCCGGTCGGTGCCGGCCGGCGCCTGGCCGAGGACGTGCAGGCCGTCCCGGATCTGGGCGTCCTTGATCTCGCAGAGCCAGCCGTCGACGTGCAGCAGGAAGTCGTCGAAGCCGTCGTCCTCGGGGCGCTCGTCCAGGCCGAGGTCGTGGTCGAGCTTGGCGGCCTGGATCAGCGTCCAGATCTGGGCCCGGATCGCGGGCAGCTTGGCCGGGTCCATCGCGGCGATGTTGGAGTGCTCGTCGAGCAGCTGCTCCAGCCGCGCGATGTCGCCGTAGGAGTCGGCGCGGGCCATCGGCGGGACGAGGTGGTCGACCAGGGTGGCGTGGGCGCGGCGCTTGGCCTGCGTGCCCTCGCCCGGGTCGTTGACCAGGAACGGGTAGATCAGCGGGAGGTCGCCGAGGACGGCGTCCGGTCCGCACTCGGCGGAGAGCGCGGCGGTCTTTCCGGGCAGCCACTCCAGGTTGCCGTGCTTGCCGAGGTGGATCACGGCGTCGGCGCCGAACCCGCCGTCCTGCCGCGCGGCCGCGATCCAGCGGTACGCGGCCAGGTAGTGGTGCGAGGGCGGGAGGTCGGGGTCGTGGTAGATCGCGACCGGGTTCTCGCCGAAGCCGCGCGGCGGCTGGATCAGCACCAGCAGGTTGCCGGAGCGGACCGCGGCCAGCACGATGTCGCCGTCCGGGTTCTGCGAGCGGTCGACGTAGAGCTCGCCGGGGGCCGGGCCCCAGTGCTCCTCGACGCGGGTGCGCAGGGCCTCGGGGAGGGTCGCGTACCAGCGGCGGTAGTCGGTGGCCGGGATGCGGACCGGGTTGCGGGCCAGCTGGTCCTCGGTGAGCCAGTCCTGGTCGTAGCCGCCGGCCGCGATCAGCGCGTGGATCAGCGCGTCGCCCTCGTGCATGTTCTCGGGGACGGTGTCCAGCCCCGGCAGGTCCGAGCCGAGGTCCATGCCCTCCGCGCGCAGCCGCGCCAGCAGGCGCATCGCGCTGGCCGGGGTGTCCAGGCCGACGGCGTTGCCGACCCGGGCGTGCTTGGTCGGGTACGCGGACAGCACCAGCGCCAGCCGCCGCTCGGCCGCCGGGATGTGCCGCAGCCGGGCGTGCCGGACGGCGGTGCCGGCGACCCGGGCGGCGCGCTCGGGGTCGGCCGCGTAGACGGTGAGGCCGTCCTCGTCCAGCTCCTTGAAGGAGAACGGGACGCTGATCAGCCGGCCGTCGAACTCCGGGACGGCGATCTGGGTGGCGGTGTCCAGCGGGGAGAGGCCGTCGTCGCTGGCCTCCCACTGGGCGCGCGACCAGGTGAGGCAGAGCGCCTGGAGGATCGGGCGGTCCAGCGCGGCCAGCGCGCCGGCGTCCCAGGCCTCCTCGTCGCCGCCGGCCTGCGCGTCGGCCGGGCGGGTGCCGCCGGCGGCCAGCACGGTGGTGACCAGCGCGTCGGCCTCGCCCAGCGCGGCCAGCAGCTCCGGCTCGGCGCCGCGCAGCGAGGCGCAGTAGTACGCCCTGGCGCGCGCGCCCTGGTCCTCGATCGCCCGGCAGAGGGTGTCGACGAAGGCGGTGTTCCCGCTCATGTGGTGGGCGCGGTAGTAGAGCACCGCGACGATCGGGCCCTCGGTCGTCCGGGCCTCGCGCTCCAGCGGTCCCCAGGCGGGGGCGGAGGCGGGCGGGGCGAAGCCGTGGCCGGTGAGCAGCACCGTGTCGGAGAGGAAGGTGCCCAGCTCGGCCAGGTTGGCGGCGCCGCCGTGGGCGAGGTAGGCGTGCGCCTCGGCCGCGATGCCGGCCGGGACGGTCGACAGCTCCATCAGCTGGGCGTCCGGCGCCTGCTCGCCGGTGAGCACGATCACCGGGCGGGGGCCGGCCAGCAGCGCGTCCAGGCCCTCCTGCCAGGCGCGGCGGCCGCCGAGCAGGCGCACCACGACCAGTTCGACGCCCTCCAGCAGGGCGGGCAGCTCCTCGGGCGAGAGCCGGGCCGGGTTGCCGAGGCGGTACGGGACGGGGCCCTCGGCGGCCCGGGCACTGAGCAGGTCGGTGTCTGACGTCGACAGCAGCAGGATCATGCGAAGGCCCTCCCGGCCTCGATGGCGGGCAAGGGCAAGGTCACGGGCGACGACGGGGTCGCCCGTGGAGGCACGTGCGACGGCGGGGTCGCGGGCATGCGGCGGCGCATGGCGTCAAGCCTTCCTCGGGGTCCGCGCCCCGGGCCGGTGGAGGACGGCAGGAGTTCCTGGCTCCCACGGTTGAACCGTGGTCACAGTGGCGGGACCGCACCGGGTTTGCACCGGCTTCCTCCCCTGCGCCGTCGCTGGCGTGCGGACGGCCCCGCAGGGCCGCCCGGCAGCATCGTACGGGGTGCGGCTGACCAGGGGGAGAGCGGCCGAGAGTGTGACCCGCGGGACAGCGGCAAGCGATCGGATCATCTGTATGCTCGCGGCCATGCCACCCACACCCGACGCGACCGCGCCGGCCCCCGCCGTGACCGGCCGGGGCCGCGAGGACGCCTGCCCGGGGGCGCTTCGTCTGCACACCGCTGCCGACGGTGCCCTGGCCCGGGTCCGGCTGCCCGGCGGACTGCTGACGGAGGATCAGGCGCTGGCCCTGGCCGGGGCCGCCGAGTCGCTGGGCGACGGCCACCTGGAGATCACCTCGCGCGGCAACGTCCAGCTGCGGGGCCTGGCTTCGGAGTGCGGCGCCGAACTCGGCGGGCGGCTGCGGGCGGTCGGGCTGCTGCCCTCCGACACCCATGAGCGGGTCCGCAACATCGTCGCCTCGCCGGGCCCGGCCGGCGGCTCCGCCGACGTCCGGGCCTGGGCGCGCGAACTGGACGCGAAGCTGTGCGCGAGCCCCTGGGCGGCCGCCCTCTCCGGCAAGTTCCTGTTCGCCCTGGACGACGGACGCGGCGACGTGGCCGCCCTGAACGCCGATGTGACGTTGATCGCAGGCCCGGACGGCAGCGCGCTGCTGCGCCTCGCCCGCGCGGACACCGCCCGGCCCGTCCCCGCCGAGCGGGCCGTCGACACGGCGCTGGCGGTCGCCCGGGACTTCGTGGCCGTGCTGCGCGCCACCGGCCGCGAGGCGTGGCACCTGCGGGACGTACCCGACCTGGTGCCGCCGGGTTCGGTGAAGCTGCCGGCGTTCGCCGGTACGCCGCCGCCGCTCGGCGCGGTGCCCGGCGGCCTCTCGGTCGCCCTGCGGTTCGGCTCCGCCTCCGGCGCTCAGTGGCGGGCGCTGGTCGACGCCGCCGAGGGGGAGCTGCGGCTCACCCCGTGGCGCGGTGCGGTGCTGCCCGGCGCCGCCCCCGGGCGGCTCGCCGGCCTGGCGGCGGCCGGCTTCCGGACCGCGCCCGGAGCCGCCTGGGAGCGGGCCACCGCCTGTACCGGGCTGCCCGGTTGCGGGTCGTCCAGGGCCGACGTCCGGGCCGACGCCGCGCGCGCCCTGGAGGCGGCCGGGACGGGGGGCCTGCCCGTGCACTGGTCGGGCTGTGAACGGCGCTGCGGCCACCCGGCCGGGCGGTGGGTGGACGTGCTCGCCACCGGGCAGGGCTACCGGGTGACGGTGAACGGTCCGGCAGCCGCCGGGGCGGCCGTGGACGTGACGAACGAGGAGACGGCCGAGGCGGTCGCCGAGGCCAGGAGGACCACGAAGTGATCGAGTACGAGAAGGACGGCGCGTCCATCTACCGCCAGTCCTTTGCCACCATCCGGGCCGAGGCCGACCTCGCCGCCCTGCCCGCCGACGTGGCCCAGGTCGCGGTGCGGATGATCCATGCCTGCGGCATGACCGACCTGGTCGAGGACCTGGTGTACTCGCCGGGCGCGGTCGCCTCCGCCCGCGCCGCGCTGCGCGCCGGGGCGCCGATCCTCTGCGATGTGAACATGGTCGCCAGCGGTGTCACCCGCAAGCGGCTGCCCGCCGGCAACGAGGTCATCTGCACCCTCACCGACCCGTCGGTGCCCGAGCTGGCCCGGCGGATGGGCAACACCCGCAGCGCCGCCGCGATGGAGCTGTGGCTGCCCCGGCTGGAGGGCGCGGTGGTCGCCGTCGGCAACGCGCCGACCTCGCTGTTCCGGCTGCTGGAGCTGATCGAGGCGGGCGCGCCGCGCCCGGCCGCGGTGATCGGCGTCCCGGTGGGCTTCATCGGCGCCGCCGAGTCCAAGGAGGCCCTGGCGGCGCACCCGTCCGGCCTGGAGCACCTGGTGGTGCGCGGCCGGCGGGGCGGCAGTGCCATGGCCGCGGCGGCCATCAACGCGATTGCGAGTGAGGAAGAGTGACGGACGCTCAGCAGACCGGCCGGCTGTACGGGGTCGGGCTCGGCCCGGGGGACCCTTCGCTGGTCACCGTCCGCGCCGCCGAACTCATCGGCAAGGCCGACGTGGTGGCGTACCACAGCGCCCGGCACGGCCGGTCCATCGCCCGGTCCATCGCCGAGCGCTACCTGACGGGTGGTCAGATCGAGGAGAAGCTGGTCTACCCGCTCACCGTCGAGACCACCGACCACCCCGGCGGCTACCGGGGCGCGCTGGACGACTTCTACCAGGAGGCCGCCGACCGGCTGGCCGCCCACCTCGACGCCGGCCGCAGCGTGGTGGTGCTCGCCGAGGGGGACCCGCTCTTCTACGGCTCCTACCAGCACATGCACAAGCGCCTCGCGCACCGCTACCCCACCGAGGTGGTCCCCGGCGTGACCTCGGTCAGCGCCGCCGCCGCCCGGCTCGGGGCGCCGCTCACCGAGGCGGAGGAGACGCTCACCGTCATCCCGGGCACGCTGCCCGAGGAGGAGCTGACCGCGCGGATCGCCTCCGCCGACTCCGCCGTCATCATGAAGCTGGGCCGAACCTTCCCCGCCGTCCGCCGCGCCCTGGAGCGGGCCGGCCGGCTGGCCGACGCCCAGTACGTCGAGCGGGCCTTCATGGCGGGCGAGCGCACCGGCCCGCTGGCCGACGTCGACCCCGAGAGCGTCCCCTACTTCTCGGTCGCCGTGCTGCCCAGCAAGGTCGCGCCGCTGGAGCGGCCGGGCCCGCCGGCCGCGGGCCCCGGCAGCGTGACGGTCATCGGCACCGGCCCGGCCGGCCCGCTCTGGCTCACCCCCGAGGCGCGCGGCGCCCTCGCCGCCGCCACCGACCTGGTCGGCTACACCACCTACCTGGACCGGGTGCCCGAGCGCCCCGGCCAGCAGCGCCACGGCTCCGACAACAAGGTGGAGTCCGAGCGGGCCGAGTTCGCACTGGACCTCGCCCGGCGCGGGCACCACGTCGCGGTGGTCTCCTCCGGCGACCCGGGCGTCTTCGCGATGGCCACCGCCGTCCTGGAGGTCGCCTGCGAGGACGCCTACGGCGACGTCCCGGTCCGGATCGTGCCGGGGATGACGGCCGCCCACGCCGCCGCCTCCCGGGCCGGCGCCCCGCTCGGCCACGACTACGCGGTGGTCTCGCTCTCCGACCGCCTCAAGCCCTGGGAGGTGGTCGCCAAGCGGCTGCGCGCGGCGGCCGAGGCCGACCTGGTGCTGGCCCTGTACAACCCCGGTTCGCAGTCCCGCACCACCCAGGTCGGCCTGACCCGGGACCTGCTGCTGGAGTACCGCGACCCCGGGACGCCGGTGGTGATGGCCCGCGACGTCGGCGGCCCGACCGAGCGCGTGCGCACCGTCCGCCTCGGCGACCTCGACCCCGCCGAGGTCGACATGCGCACCATCCTGCTGATCGGCTCCTCCCAGACCCGGGCCGTCCGGCGCGGCAACGGCACCCAGGTGGTCTGGACGCCCCGCCGCTACCCGGAGGCGTGAGCCCCGCCTTCCTCCCCGCCCGCGGCGGGGAGGAGGGCGGCCGGGGACGATGGAGGCCGGCGGGCCGGTTCGAAGGTCCGCGCGAGGTGAGGAGCGGGCGGCGTGGCGGAGGTCGGTGGACGGGCCGGGCAGCTGAGGAGCAGCGGGCTTCGGCCCGGGTGGACGACGGGCGCCTGTGCGACGGCGGCGACCAAGGCGGCCTACCAGGCGCTGCTGACCGGGGCCTTCCCGGATCCGGTGGTGATCACCCTGCCGAAGGGGCAGCGGCCCGGCTTCGCGCTGGCGGCGGAGGAGCGGGCGGCCGGCCGGGCGATGGCCGCGGTGGTGAAGGACGCCGGGGACGATCCGGACGTGACGCACGGTGCGCTGATCCGCTCGACGGTGTGGGCGGGGGAGCCGGGCAGCGGGGTGGTGTTCCGGGCCGGTCCCGGCGTCGGGACGGTCACCAAGGCCGGACTGCCGCTGGCCGTCGGCGAGCCGGCCGTCAACCCGGTGCCCCGGCAGATGATCCGGGACGCGGTCGCCGAGGTGGCGGCCGAGTTCGGCGGCGGCGGGGACGTCGTGGTGGAGGTCTCGGTGGACCACGGCGAGGAGATCGCCCGCTCCACCTGGAACCCGCGCCTGGGCATCCTCGGCGGGCTCTCGATCCTCGGCACGACCGGGATCGTCGTCCCCTACTCCTGCTCCGCCTGGATCGACTCCATCCGGCGCGGGGTGGACGTGGCCCGGGCCGCCGGGCGCACCCATGTCGCGGGCTGCACCGGTTCGACCTCGGAGAAGGTGGCCGCCACCGTGCACGGCCTGCCCGAGGACGCGCTGCTCGACATGGGCGACTTCGCCGGGGCGGTGCTCAAGTACCTGAAGCGCCACCCGGTGCCGCGGCTGACGGTCGCGGGCGGCTTCGCCAAGCTCTCCAAGCTGGCCGCCGGTCATCTGGACCTGCACTCGGCCCGCTCCCAGGTCGACCAGGGCTACCTGGCGGACCTGGCCCGCACCGGCGGCGCCGGGCCCGAGCTGGTCGCGGCGGTCGCGGCCGCCAACACGGCCCTGGAGGCGATCCAGCTCTGCCGCGCGGCCGGCGTTCCGCTCGGTGATCTCGTCGCCGAGGCGGCCCGGGCCACCGCGCTCGGGGTGCTGGTCGGCTCGCCGGTCGCGGTGGACGTCATCTGCATCGACCGGGCCGGCACGATCGTGGGCCGGGCGGAACCGCTCGGCCCGTGAGGTCGCGGGGCGCCGGATCCGTAACAGGACTGTGGCGGTGGTGTGCCGATGCCTCGTCAATCCGGAGCAGAAATGGACAAAGGTGATGCATTGCCCGCCCCCGACCCTGTTGCTATCTCAAGCATGAGATATGGTCTGGCGAGTGACAGGCGACTACCTCACCCGTATCGGCACCCTCATCCGCACCGCGCGTCAGCACCGTGGTTGGTCCCAGGCCCAGCTCGGCGAGGCCCTCGGCACCAGCCAGAGCGCGGTCAACCGCATCGAACAGGGCAAGCAGAACGTCAGTCTTGAGATGATCGCCCGCATCGGCGAAGCCCTCGACAGCGAGATCGTCTCCCTCGGCTACGCCGGCCCGATGCACCTTCGGGTCGCCGGCGGCACCCAGCTCTCCGGCGCGATCGACGTCCGCAGCAGCAAGAACGCCTGCGTCGCGATCCTCTGCGCCTCGCTGCTGACCACCGGCCGCACCACGATCCGCCAGGTCGCCCGGATCGAGGAGGTGTACCGGATCCTCGAAGTGCTCACCAGCATCGGCGTCAAGAGCCGCTGGACCAACGAGGGCCGCGACCTCGAACTCACCCCGCCCGCCGAGCTCGACCTCGCGGCGATGGACGTCGAGGCCGCCCGCCGCACCCGCAGCGTGCTGATGTTCCTCGGCCCGCTGATGCACCGCGCCGACCGCTTCGCTATCCCGTACGCGGGCGGCTGCGACCTCGGCACCCGCACCGTCCAGCCGCACCTGACCGCGCTGCGCCGCTTCGGCCTGGAGGTCGCCACCACCTCCGGCGCCTACCACGCCTCCGTCCAGCCCGGCGCGCCGATGGACCGGCCGATCGTGCTGACCGAGCGCGGCGACACCGTCACCGAGAACGCCCTGCTCGCCGCCGCCCGGCACGACGGCGTCAGCGTCATCCGCAACGCCTCCCCCAACTACATGGTCCAGGACCTCTGCTTCTTCCTGGAGCGGCTGGGCGTGAAGATCGAGGGCATCGGCACCACCACCCTCACCGTGCACGGCGTCCCCGAGATCACCCGCGACGTCGACTACACCCCGGCCGAGGACCCGGTGGAGGCGATGAGCCTGCTCGCCGCCGCGGTGGTCACCTCCTCCGAGCTGACGATCCGCCGGGTGCCGATCGAGTTCCTGGAGATCGAGCTCGCGGTGCTGGAGGGGATGGGCCTCGACTACGACCGCACCCCCGAGTACCGGGCCCACAACGGCTACACCCGGCTGGTCGACCTCACCGTGCGCCCCTCCAAGCTGACCGCGCCGGTCGACACCATCCACCCGATGCCGTTCCCCGGCATCAACATCGACAACGTGCCGTTCTTCGCCGCGATCGCCGCGGCCGCCAACGGCACCACGATGATCCACGACTGGGTGTACGACAACCGCGCCATCTACCTGACCGAACTCACCCGGCTCGGCGCGGACATCAAGCTGCTCGACCCGCACCGGGTGCTCGTCCAGGGCCCGACCCGCTGGCGCGCCGCCGAGATGGTCTGCCCGCCGGCGCTGCGCCCGGCCGTGGTGATCCTGCTCGCGATGCTCGCCGCGAAGGGCACCTCGGTGCTGCGCAACGTGTACGTCATCAACCGCGGCTACGAGGACCTCGCCGAGCGCCTCAACTCGATCGGCGCCCAGATCGAGACCTTCCGCGACATCTGACGGACCGCCCGCCGGCCGGCCTCACCCGTCGAGGCCGGCCAGCAGGCCGGCGACCTCCAGCCCGGCGGTGTCCTGGTCCTTCCGGTGGGTCCGCATCGGTTCTCCGTCGCTGCTCGTGGCCCGGCTACTCGCCGGTCGCGCCGTCCAGGTGCTCGCGCAGCAGGTCGGCGTGGCCGTTGTGGCGGGCGTACTCCTCGATCATGTGGGTGAGGATCCAGCGGAGCGAGAAGGCCTCCTCGCCGTGGTGTCCGAGGGAGTCCAACGACTCGGCGGCGGCGACCAGTTCCCGGGCGTGGTCGCACTCGCCGCGCCAGACGGCGAAGGCCTCCGCGGGGTCGGCCGTGTCGACGTCGAACTCGGCGAAGCTGCCGTCGGGGTGCTTCCAGAAGCCGGGCCTGGCCTCGTCGGCGAAGGTGTTGCGGAACCAGCCGCGCTCCACCTCGGCGAGGTGGCGGACCAGGCCGAGCAGCGAGAGCGCGGACGGCCGCAGGACGCGCGCGCGGAGCTGCTCGGTGCTCAGCCCGGCGCACTTCATCGCCAGCGTGTCCCGCTGGAAGTCCAGGAAGCTGACCAGGGTGGCGCGTTCGTCGGCGGTCTGTTCGGTCGGGGTGCGCTCTTCGGCTCTCATCGGCCCATCCTGGCAGGGCCGCCGTCGGCCGTCGCCCGGTTTACCGGGGAGCGAGACCGCGCGCCGCGAGCCAGTCCAGGGCGGCCGGCACCGATGCGGCGGCCGGCACCCCGGCCGGCGGCGCCGGCCGCTCCACGACCACCACCGGCAGGCCGAGTTCGCGCGCCGCGGTGAGCTTGGGGGCGGTGGCGGCGCCGCCGCTGTCCTTGGTGACCACGACGTCGATCCGGTGCTCGCGCAGCAGGGCCCGCTCGCCGTCCAGGGTGAACGGGCCGCGGTCGAGCAGCACGTCGAGGGCGGCGGGCACCGGCGGCTCGGGCGGGTCGACCGAGCGGGCCAGGAAGCGCAGGCCGTCGAGGTGGGCGAAGGCGCCGATGCCCTGGCGGCCGGTGGTGAGGAAGACCCGCCGGCCCAGCCCGGGCAGCACGGCGGCGGCGGCGTCCAGCGACTCCACCGGATGCCAGCGGTCGCCGTCCACCGGCGACCAGCCGGGCCGGCGCAGCGCCAGCAGCGGGACGCCGGTGGCCGCGGCGGCCAGCGCGGCGTTGCGCGACATGACGGCCGCGAACGGGTGGGTGGCGTCGACCACCGCGTCCACCCGCTCCGCGCGCAGCCAGGCGGCGAGCCCGTCCGGTCCGCCGAAGCCGCCGATCCGGACCTCGCCCGCGGGCAGCCGCGGTGCGGCGACCCGCCCGGCGAGCGAGCTGGTGACCCTCGGCCCGGTGGCCCCCTGCCGGGTGAGCCCCGGCCCGGGGTCCTCCGGCGCCGGGTCGGAGGCCAGGGCGGCGGCGAGGGCCCGCGCCTCGGTCGTGCCGCCGAGGACGAGCAGGTGGGCCCTCACGCGCCGCAGGGCTCGTGCGGGCGCTCGCGGTCCGCCGAGTAGAGGTGACTGTCCCGGAACTGCTCGGCGGTCAGCGTGCGGCCGATCAGGATGACGGCGGTGCGCACCACGCCCGCCGCCTTCACCTGCTCGGCGATGCTGGCGACGGTGCCCCGCAGCACCAGCTCGTCCGGGCGGCTCGCCATCGCCACGACGGCGACCGGGCAGTCGGCGCCGTAGTGCGGCAGCACCTGCTCGACCACGTCGTCGATGTACCCGGCGGCGAGGTGCAGCACCAGCAGCGCGCCGCTGCGGCCGAGCGTGGCGAGGTCCTCGCCCTCGGGCATCGGGGTGGCCCGCTTGGCGATCCGGGTGAGGATGACGGTCTGGCCGACGGTCGGCACCGTCAGTTCGCGCTTGAGCGCGGCCGCCGCGGCGGCGAAGGCGGGCACGCCGGGCACGATCTCGTAGGGCACGCCCGCCGCGTCGAGCCGGCGCATCTGCTCGGCGACGGCGCTGAACACGGACGGGTCGCCGGAGTGCAGCCGGGCCACGTCCTGCCCGGCCTCGTGGGCGGCGACCAGCTCGGCGACGATCCGGTCCAGGTCGAGCTGGGCCGTGTCGACCAGCCGGGCACCGGCCGGGCACTCGTCCAGCAGCTCGCGCGGCACCAGGCTGCCGGCGTACAGGCAGACCTCGGCGCGGGCCAGGATGCGCGCACCGCGCAGGGTGATCAGGTCGGCGGCGCCCGGGCCGGCCCCGATGAAGTAGACGGTCACGAGCTCGCTCCTGGATCGGTCGAAGGTTTGACGGCGGACCACTGGGTGACCGGCATCGCCTGCCGCCAGCCGGTGAAGCCGCCCACGGGCACGGCGTGCGCCACGGCGAGGCGCAGCAGCTCGCCGCCGTGCCGCCGGTACCAGCTGGTCAGCAGGGCCTCGGACTCCAGCGTCACGGTGTTGGCGACCAGCCGGCCGCCCGGTGGCAGCGCCGCCCAGCAGGCGTCCAGCAGGCCGGGCGCGGTGAGGCCGCCGCCGATGAACACGGCGTCGGGGGCGGGCAGCCCGGCGAGCGCGTCCGGCGCCGCGCCGGCGACCACCCGCAGCCGGGGCACGCCCAGCGCGGCGGCGTTGCGGCCGATCCGCTCGGCCCGGACGGCGCTCCGCTCGACGGTCACCGCCCGGTTGTCCCGGTGGGCGCGCAGCCACTCGATCGCGATCGAGCCGGAGCCGCCGCCGACATCCCAGAGCAGCTCGCCGGGGGCGGGCGCGAGGGTGGCCAGGGTCGCGGCGCGCACGTGCCGCTTGGTCAGCTGGCCGTCGCTCTCGTAGGCGTGGTCGGGCAGGCCGGGCACCAGCGAGGTCCGGGGGCCGTCCGCCAGCTCGACGGCGATGACGTTCAGCGGGTCGCCCGCGGGGTGCGGCCAGCCGTCGGCCGGGCCGTCCAGCCGCCGCTCGCCGGGGGAGCCGAGCTGTTCCAGCACGTGCAGCCGGGCGGTGCCGAAGCCGCGTGCGGTGAGCAGCGCGGCGACGGCGGCGGGCGTCCGGGCGTCGGCGCCGAGGACGAGCAGCCGGCGGCCGGCGTGCAGGGCGAGCGTCAGGGTGTCCAGGGGGCGGCCGACCAGGCTGACCACCTCGGTGCCCTCCAGCGGCCAGCCGAGCCGGGCGCAGGCGTAGGAGACGGAGGAGGGGTGCGGCAGGACGCGCAGCCGTTCGGCGCCGACGGTCTCGGCGAGGGTGCGGCCGATGCCGAAGAACATCGGGTCGCCGCTGGCGAGCACGGCCACCCGGCGGCCGGCGTGCTCGGCGAGCAGCCCGGGGACGGCCGGGCGCAGCGGGGACGGCCACGGCACCCGTTCGGCGGCCACCTCGGCGGCGGGGAGCAGGGCCAGCTGGCGCGGGCCGCCGATCACCACCTCGGCCGTCCGCAGCGCCGCCCGGGAGGTGGTGGCGAGGCCGGGCCAGCCGTCGGCGCCGATCCCGACGACGGTGATCGGCGGTGGCAGCTCGGGCACCGGGGGCTCCTCGTTCGGTCAGTGTCGTGCGGGTCTGCGGGTCTGCGGGTCTGCGGTCCGTGTTCCACAGCCGGTCGGTCGGCCTGCCGTCGGCGCCGCTCGGCCGACGAAGGCGTGGCCGGGGCAGCCTACCTGGCGGTACACGGCCACCACCCGGTCAGGGTGCACGCCCCGGTGGCCGCGGTCAGTGTCGTCCGGGGGCGGTTCAGCGCGCGACGGAGGGCACCGTGTCCGAGTCAGCGGTTCCGCACACCACCGACCACACCGGGACCCGGGCGCCGAGCGACGAGCACGCGCTCACGGCTGGCCGGATCGGATCCGGACCTCCACCGGCAGGACCTCTGGGAGGCCGTCGAGGGCGGCGACCACCCGTCCTGGACGCTGTACGTCCAGGCCATGCCGTTCGACGGAGCGCTCGCCTCCGGGGTGGGCAGGCCCTGAGCGGGCCGTCGGCGGGGGCGCGGGACGCCGCGGTGTCCCGCGCCCCCGCGTGCGATCCGGTCCCGGGCCAGGCCTGCCCCGTTCAGCGTTCGGTGCGGCGGGTCCAGTCCCCGGAGGGGATCAGCGCCGGGTGGACCCGCAGACGGGCGGCGACGGCGGGGCCGGCCAGGTAGACCCAGGCGTCCTCGGTGGACCCGGACACCGTCCGGACGGCCAGCCGCTCGCGCACGTACTCTCCCGTCCCGTCGGCCCGGCAGTCCTCCAGCCGGTCGAGCGCCGCGAGCGCGGCGGCGTACCCGCCGGGGCGCACGGTGATCAGCTCGCCGAGGATCCGCCTGCCCGGTGTGCCGTCCGGCACCGCGTACGGGAAACCCGGGCCGTCGTGCAGCGCGGCACCCTCCAGTACGGCCGGCCGGATGTCCGCGCAGCGCCCGGCGAGGTGCACGGCGTGGTTGCGGCCGCCGGTGCGGAGCGTGCCGTAGACGAAGAACGGCAGGGCGCCGGGCCGGGCGCCGGGCGGGCCGGCCGTCGGCGCGTCGGCTGTCGGCCCGTCGGCTGTCGGTGCGTCGGACAAGGGGCCTCCCGGTGCGTGCTCCCCCGGCCGGGGGAGCGCCCACCGTAGCGCCCGCGCCGCGCGCGCCCCCGGGGCGGCGGCGACCGTCTGGTGATACCCACTGGCGCGCGGGTGCGGTGATGCGCTGTCATGGCGGTTGACCGCCAGTACCGTCCTAGGGGGACACCCATGACAGCGCCCGTCTCACGCACGCCCGCCAAGGCCCCGGCCGGCAGACCCGCCGACGCCGTCCCCGGTCCGGCCGGCCTGGGAAAGGCGGTCTGGCTGGCGCTCGCCGTGGTGTACGTGGTGTGGGGCTCGACGTATCTGGCGATCCGGATCGCCCTGGAGACGATGCCCTCCTTCCTCTCCGCCGGGGCGCGCTTCCTCGTCGCCGGGCTGCTGCTGGGCGGCTTCGTGCTGTTCCGCGAGGGGCGGGCCGGGCTCCGGCTGGACCGGCGGCAGTTCGGCTCCTCCGCGCTGGTCGGCCTGTTGCTGCTGACCGGCGGCAACGGGCTGGTGGTGCTCGGCGAGAACTCCATCCCGTCGGGGTTGACGGCGCTGCTGGTGGCGGCCGTCCCGCTCTGGATGGTGCTGCTCACGGCGGCCACCGGTGACCGGCCCAAGCCCGTGGAACTGTCCGGGGTGCTGCTCGGGCTGGCCGGGCTCGCGGTGCTCTCCGCGCCCGCGATCGGCGGGGACATCGCACCGGCCGGCGTGATCGTGGTCATCTGCGCCACGCTGACCTGGGCGGCCGGCTCGTTCGCCGCGAAGCGGATCCCGATGCCGGGCAACGTCTTCGCGGGGAGCGCGTACCAGATGATCGTGGGCGGGCTGGGCAACGTGGTGATCGGACTGGCCCGAGGGGAGCAGCACGGTCTGGACGTCGGCGCCTTCTCCACCCGGTCCTGGCTGGCGCTCGGCTACCTGGTGGTGGTCGGTTCGCTGGTCGGCTTCACCGCCTACGCCTGGCTGCTGCAGTCCGCGCCGCTGACCCTCGTCGCCACGTACGCGTACGTGAACCCGGTGGTGGCCGTGCTGCTCGGCTCGCTGGTGCTGGCCGAACCGCTGACCGGCCCCACCCTGGTGGGTGGGGCGATCGTGGTGGCCGGTGTCTGTCTGGTGGTCAGCGTCAGCCGGCTGCCGTCGCGGGCACCCCGGACGCCTTCGCGTAGGTGAGGACGAGCACGCCGTTGGCCAGCACCCGGGTGTCGACCAGGGTGAAGGCGTTCGGTGAGAACCCGGCCCGGAAGAGCGGGATGCCGGAGCCGACCGCGACGGGGTTGAGCTTGACGATCAACTCGTCGATCTCGGGCAGCAGTTGACCGGCGAGGTCGCCGCCGCCGCAGAGGTAGATGCCGAGGCCCTCCTCCTGCTTCAGCCGGCGCACCAGGTCGAGCGGCTCCTCCGCGGTGACCTCGACGGCCGGGTCCGGGCTGCTGGTGAGCGAGCGGGAGACCACGATCTGGCGCAGGTGGGCGTAGGGGCTGGAGAGGCCCGCGGCCAGGCCCGGCTCGTAGCTGGCGCGGCCCATCAGGACGGTGTCGAAGCGCTCGTTGGGCGCGTCCGCCAGGCCGAACGCGGCGCGGGCGGGGGTCGGCAGTGCGTCGCCCATCTCGCCGGTCAGGAAGGGGAGGGTCCCGGGGATGTAGGGGTCGAAGAACCCGAAGTCGCCGTCCGGGGCGGCGATGTAACCGTCGAGGGTGGCGGCGGCGTAGTAGGTGAGCTTGCGCATTCACGTCCTTGGAGGCCCGGTCGAAGGCCCTGCGCCCTCAACCACTCCGGCTATAGTACTCAGTCTGTAGTGGTTGTCCAGATGTTTCTGAAGGAGGATCAGGGCCGTGGTCCAGAACCCCGCTCGCCGTACCGCCCTCACCGACGCCGCGATCGACGTCCTCGCCCGCGAGGGCGCCCGGGGACTCACCTTCCGCGCGGTCGACGTACAGGCGGGCGTCCCCGCCGGCACCGCGTCCAACTACTTCGCCAACCGCGACGACCTGCTCCACCAGACCGCCCGTCACATCCACCACCGGCTCACCCCGGACCCGGCCGTCATCGCCGAGCTGCTGCGGGCCCCGCGCGACCGCGCCCTGGTCACGGCCCTGATGCACGACCTGCTGGGCCGGATCACCGCCGAGCGGGCCGGGTACCTGGCGCTGCTCGAACTGCGGCTGGAGGCCACCCGTCGGCCGGACCTGCGCGCCGAGCTCACCGGCACGATCCGCGAGCAACTGGAGGCGAACATCGCCTACCACGTGGGCGAGGGCCTCCCCGGCGACCGTGAGACGGTCGTCGTCCTCTACCTCGCGATGACCGGGCTGCTGGTCGAACACCTCACCCTTCCCGAGGTGCTGGGCGCCGACGGCCTCGCCGCGCTGGTCGGGACGATGGTCGAGCGGATCGTGCCGAGCGCCTAGCGGGAGCGGGCGGGCCGCCGCTCGGCGTCCCGTCGCTGCTCGCACTCCTGGAGAGCTGCTGGCGACCTCCTGTCGACGCCAAGAGGGGTGGCGGCGGCGCCCCGCCGCCGCCCGCTCAGACGGCGGGGCCGTCGGCCCAGGTGACGAGCAGGGCGCTGAGGGCGACCCCCGGCCCGAGGCCGAAGACCAGGCCCCGCGCACCGGCGGCCGGGGGCGTCCGGTGGGTCCGGGCCAGGACGGAGAAGACCGTCGCCCCGCCCAGGTTGCCCTCCTCGGCGAGCACCGCCTTGGAGTGCCGGAGGAAGTCCTCGTCCACGCCGAGCAGGGTGCCGAGCCGGTCGAGGATCGCGGGGCCGCCCGGGTGCAGCACACCGAAGTCGAGCTCCCGGGCGTCGTGCCGGTCCAGCCAGTCGAGCAGGGCCGGCCCCAGGTCGGTGACCGAGCGGAGCGAGGCCCGGGTGGAGGCGAAGTGGTCGCCGCGGTCGTCGGTCAGCTTGCGGTACCGGTCGGTGGACCCCGGCACGGTGTACTCGAAGCGGTGGCCGAGGCGCAGCCCGGGCGTGCGCCGCTCGCCCGTGACGACGGCCGCGCCGACGAGGTCCCCCCAGAGCCCCTTGTAGATCTGGTCCTCGATCGACGTCCGGCTGTCCTGGTAGAGCGAGGAGAGCGACTCGCCCGCGACCACCAGGACGACGCCGCCCGGGTTTGCGGCCAGGTACTCCTGGGCCGCGATCAGGACGTGCGCGCCGCCCGCGCAGGCCAGCTGCGTCATCGGCCGGCGGCTGATGTCCGGGCGGAGCCCGAGCCGCTGCTGGAGCAGGATGTCCAGCCCCGGCACCCCGTCACCGGTGGCACTGCTGACGACGACGCAGTCGACGTCCGCGGTGCCCGCCCCCGCGTTCGCCAGCGCCTCGCGGGCGGCGCTCTCGGCGGCGGCCAGCAGGTCGGCCATGGTGGTGGTCTTGCGCTCGGCGGCGGTGCGGTCGGGCGAGGTGACGACCTCGTACGGCTGGAAGTACCGGCGGGTGCCGGGCAGGTTGCTCAGGGCCATCCGGACCGTCTGGGCCTGCCGGGGCGAGTAGCGGGGATTGCGGGCGAGGATGTCGTCGCGTATCCGTTCGGCGCGGACGAGGTGGGGGCCCGCGACCACGGCCGGTCGGCCGACGTACGCGGTGGTCGGGGTAGGCATGTCGCGGCGTCCTCGGAGCGTCCGTACCGCATCCGGGCGGGTGCGGCAGTCGGCACCCGTGCGGTGGCCGTACGGAGCGCGTCGACACGCTGTGACGTACCGTGACACTCACGGGATCCCCCCCACCGGATACTGACGTCCCCACGCTACCTGTCCCGCTCCGGGATTTCCGCCGGATGGTGGGCCTGATGGGGGTCGGGTGACCGTGGGTGCGCACGGTACGGCCCCGGGCGGAGCATCGCCGCGACTACGCAGAGTCGCTGTCGTGGGGCGGGTCTCGGTGCACGGGACGGTCGGGGGCCCCGTGCACCGGGCCGGCTCAGCCGGCGTTCCCCAGCGCGGCCTCGCAGAGTCGCTCCGCCAGTTCGCCGAAGGCGGCGCCCAGTTCCTCGTCCGCGATCCCGCTCGCGTAGGCCTGGAAGGCGAGCGCCGCCTGGGCCTGGACGGCCGGCGTGGCGTAGCCCGGGTCGATCGGGAACGGCTCGCCGGGCGGCCAGGGGAGCGGCCAGTGCCGCGGCCACGGCAGCCGCCGGTCCGGCGGGGTCGGGCACCAGTCGTCCCCCACCTCGGTGAGGATGCCGCCTGGGTCTCCGCCGGACAGCCGGGCGGTGATGGCCGCGTTGGCCACCGCGTTGACCGTCCCGGCGACGGCCAGCCGCAGCTCGGTGGCGCCGGGCGGAAGCGGCTGGGGGTTGAGCCCGGCCTGGCCGCCGCCGTGCGCGGCCAGGTGGACGTGGCGGGTGGGCCCCAGGACGGGCAGGTGCGGGCGGATGCCGTCCAGGGCCTCGGGGTGGAGCCGGCCCAACAGCTGGAGCAGGGTGGCGGATTGGCTGACGAGGGTCATCGGGAACCCCTTCCGGGGTGACGGGGGTCGCTGCCGGTAGCCGATCGTATGCGGATCGTGCCGCCAGGCGGCCGCCGACACACCCTCAGTGCGCGGCGGCGAGCAGCTCCCGGGTGTAGTCGGTGTGCGGGGCGGCGAACAGCCGGTCGCGGTCGGCCGACTCCACCAGCCGGCCGCCGTGCATCACCGCGACGCGGTCGCAGAAGTGCCGCACCACGGCGAGGTCGTGCGAGACGAACAGGAAGGCGACGCCGAGGCGTTCGCGCAGCTCCATCAGCAGGTTGAGCACCTGGGCGCGGACCGAGACGTCCAGCGCGGAGACCGGTTCGTCGGCGATGATCAGGCGCGGTTCGGGGGCGAGTGCCCGGGCGATGCCGATCCGCTGGCGCTGGCCGCCGGAGAACTCGTGCGGATAGCGGTCCAGGTGGCCGGCCGCCAGCCCGACCTGCTCCAGCAACTCGGCGGACCGCTCGCGCCGTTCGGCGGGGCCGAGGGCGGTGTGCAGGCGCAGCGGCGTGTCCAGGGTCTGGGCGACGGTGCGGCGCGGGTTGAGCGAGGCGTACGGATCCTGGAAGACCAGCTGGATCTCGCGGGCGAGCCGGCGGCGCAGCGCCCGGTCGGGGGCGGTGACGTCGATCCCGTCGTAGCGCACCCGGCCGGCGGTCACCGGCTGCAGGCCGGCCAGCACGCGTGAGGTGGTGGACTTTCCGGAGCCGGACTCGCCGACCAGCCCGAGCGTCTCACCGGGCGCGATCCGCAGGCTCACGCCCTCCACCGCGCGGACGGGTTCGCCGCGCCGGCCGGTGGGGCGCCGCCGCCCGGGGAAGTGCACGGCGAGCTCCTCGACCTCCACCAGCGGGCGGTCGGGGGCGGCGGCCGCCCGTGGCGCGAAGGTGAAGGACGGCGACGGTTCGTCGACGGTGGCCAGCGGTGTGCCCGGCACGGTGTCCGCGGTCAGCGCCGCGCCCACCAGGGCCCGGGTGTAGGGCTGTCGCGGCGCCGCCAGCAGCTCGGCGGTCGGCGCGGACTCGACCTGCCGGCCGTCGCGCAGCACCAGTGTGCGGTCGGTCGTCCCGGCCACCACGCCGAGGTCGTGGCTGACCAGCAGCACCGCGGTGCCGTGCTCGCGCTGCAACTCGCCCAGCAGGTCGAGGACCTGCCGCTGGACGCGGGCGTCCAGCGCGGTGGTCGGCTCGTCGGCGATCAGCACGTCGGGGTCGTTCATCAGTGCCATGGCGATCATCACCCGCTGGCGCATGCCGCCCGAGAACCGGTGCGGGTGGTCGCCGGCCCGGGCGGCCGGGATGCCGACCCGGTCCAGCATGGCGACGGCCCGCCGCCGGGTCTCGGCACGCCCGGCGCCCGGGTGGTGCAGCCGGTACATCTCGGCCAGCTGCGCACCCACGTCGTGGAACGGACTGAGCGAGGTGAGCGCGTCCTGGAAGACCAGGGCGACCCGGCCGCCGCGCACCTCGCGCAGCACGGACTCACCGGCGCCGACCAGCTCCCGGCCGGCGAGCCGGATCGAGCCGGTGACGGTGGTGGTGCGCGGGTCGTGCAGGCCGAGCACGGCCAGGCCGGTCGCGGACTTGCCGGAGCCGGACTCGCCGACCAGGCCGAGGACTTCACCCCGGGCGAGGTCGAAGGAGAGGCCGCGGACGGCGTGCACGGGAGCGCCGCCGCGCGGGTCGGCGAAGGCGACGGAGAGGTCGCGGACGCTCAGCACCGCTTCGGTGGAGGGGGTCATCGGTACTCCAGAGGGGTCAGCTGAGACGGATGCGGGGATCGAGCCAGGCCACCGCGAGGTCGGCCAGGGCGACGAACAGCACCACGAAGCAGGCGGCGAGCAGGACGGCGCCGACCACGGCCGGCAGGTCCTGCCCGGAGACGGCCTCGGCGGCGAAGGTGCCCACGCCGTTCAGCCCGAACACCGTCTCGGTGATCACCGCGCCGCCGAGCAGCGCGCCGGCCTCCAGCCCGAGCAGCTGCACCAGCGGACCGGCGGCGCCGCGCGAGGTGTACTTGAGGTGGGTGCGCACCCGGCCGAGGCCCTTGCCGCGCGCGGTGCGGACGTACTCCTCGTTCATCGTCTCCAGCAGCTGGGAGCGCGAGAGCCGGGCGAAGACGGCCGAGTTGACGAAGCCGAGGACGAGCCAGGGCAGCAGCATGCCGCCCGCCCAGGCGGCCGGGTCCTCGGCCGGCGGGGTGTAGGAGGGCAGCGGCAGCAGGCCGGTCGAGTAGACCAGCGCCCACTGGGCGACGTACCCGAGGAAGTAGATCTGCACGCTGGCACCGACCAGGGTGAAGCCGGAGAGCAGCCGGTCCGTCCTGGTCCCGTGGCGCAGGGCGGAGACGAAGCCGGTGCCGAGCCCGAACAGCACCAGGACGGCGAGCGCGCCGGCGGTGAGCGAGAAGGTCACCGGCAGGTGGTCGACCAGGGCCTCGGTGACGGGCTGGTGGAGCCGGTAGGAGTAACCGAGGCAGGGTGCGTCGCAGTGGATGACCGAGCCGTCGACGTCCGCGATGTCCCGTCCGGCCACGACTCCGGCGAGGTAGTCGGTGTACTGGGTGAGCAGCGGCTGGTCCAGGCCCATGCTCTGGCGGACGGCCGCGACCTGGCCGGAGTCGCAGCGCGGGCCGCAGGCCGCGCGGGCCGGGTCGGCGGGGGCGGCGTAGAAGAGGGCGAAGGCGGCGGCGGAGACCGCGACCAGGACGGCGAGGGCCTGGAGGGTCCGCCGCAGGGCGAAGGAGAGCATGGCCGGTCCGGGGTCGAGGGGGGACGGGGTCGAGGGGCACGGGGTCGAGGGGCACGGCGGGGCGGTCGGGGCCGGGCAGCCCGGCCCGTGGCGCGGGCCGGGCCCCCGGGGCGGCCCCGGGGCCGGGCGGGTCAGGACTTGAGGTAGAGCCAGGCCAGCCCGACCGAACCGTAGATCGGGTGGACGAACGCCCCGCCGACGTTGCTGCCGCGCAGCTGGTTCACGGCCGGGTAGGCGAAGGGCAGCACCGGTACGTCCTTCATCACCGTCTGCTCCAGCGCGTACAGTTCCTTGGCCTTGGCGCGCGGCTCGCCGATCTGGTTGATCCGGTCGATCTCCCTGTCCACCTCGGCGTTGCGGTAGCGGGCGGAGTTGAGGTCGCCGTTGGCCCGGCCGTCGAAGGAGAACGGGACCAGCGTGGAGGGGGTCGGCCAGTCGACCGAGCTGGTCTCCTCGAACAGGTCGTACGGGGAGTCGGCGCGGTGCGCCTCGTCCAGCAGCGCCTTGGGGTCGACCGGCTTCGGCACGATGGTGATGCCGGCCTTGGCGAAGCCCTCCACGAGCACCTGGGCGACCCGCTGCCCGTTCGGGGTGGAGGCGTAGGCGTAGGTCAGCGCGGCCGGCGGCTGCTTGGCCCGGGCGAGCGCCTGCTTGGCGGCCTCCGGGTCGCCCTCCGGCTTGGCCGGGTACAGGTCGTACTTCTGCCAGTCGACCAGGGCGGGGGAGCTGAGGGTGGTGGCCAGCTCGCCGACCCGGGAGCCGCCCTGGACCTGGCGCGCCTGCTGGCGCGGGTAGGCCAGGTGCAGGGCCTTGCGGACCTCGACGTCCGGCACCCGCTCGTTGTTGATCACGAGCTGGGTGACGAAGGCGCCCTGGCGGCCGGAGACCACCAGCTCCTTGGCCTTCGGGTCGGTGTCCACGTTCTGGTAGAGCTCGGGGGAGAGCTGGGTCGCCACCGTGGTGGCGTCGGCGCCGCCGTCCCGGCCGGAGAGGATCTCCTGGTTGATGTTGAGCGCCTCCTTGCCGAAGGTGAAGACGAACCTCTCCGGGTACTGCGAGCGGATCGGGTCGGTCTCCGCCTTCCAGTGCGGATTGCGCTCCAGCACCAGCCGGGTGTTCTGGACGTGCTCGGCGATCCGGTACGGGCCGCTGGCGAACGGCAGCCGGTCGTAGTCCGTGCCGGTGTCCTTGTCCCTGCGCACCGGCGAGGAGGAGGACTGTGCGGCCATGTACGGCACGTCGGCCTGCGGCTGCGGGAAGTGCAGGACGAGGGTGCGGTCGTCCGGGGTCTCGATCGCGGCGAGGTCGCCGTCCTGCGGGCCGGCGTAATTCTTGCGCGCGTCGTCGTAGCTGGCCTCGCCGGTGAGCCACTGCGGCCAGTACGGCGGGCCGACCTCGTAGCCCTTGCCGAAGGAGCGCTCGATGCCGTACTTGACCTGCTGGGAGGTGATCGGCTGCCCGTCCTCCCAGGCCACGCCCTCCTTCAGCCGGTACGTCCAGGTGCGGCCGCCGTCGGCCGGGGTCCCCGTGTCGGTGGCGAGGTCGCCGACCAGCCTGGCCTTGCCGTCCACCACCTGGTACTGGGTCAGCTGGCGGCCCCAGAGCAGCGAGGTGTTGTACGCGGCGCCGGCGTAGACCTTCTGCGGGTCGAGGTGGCGGAAGTCGGTGGTGTTGTAGACGTTCACGGTGCCGCCCGGGCGGGCGCCGGGGACGGCGGGGGCCGGGCCGGCGCTCTCCTTCTCGGTGCCGAGCGCGGCGGTCAGCGGCGAGGACTCCCGGGCGGTGGCCCCGGCGCCGGTACCCGGGGTGGAGCCCGCGCCGGCCGAGCAGGAGGTCGCCAGCACCGCGGTGGCGACGACGGCGAGGGACGGTTTGATCCAGCGCATGGCGGAACTCTCCTTGCCCCGGAGACGGGGCGGTCGGGTGAAAGGGAGGGGGAGGGAGGGAGGAGGGGAAGGCGGCGCTCAGCGCGCGGCGCGCGGGTCGAGCGCGTCCCGGACGGCGTCGCCGAGCAGGTTGAAGGCGAGCACGAAGAGCAGCAGTGCCACGCCGGGAAAGAACATGTAGGTGGGGTCGGCCTGGAAGACCTCGGAGCCCCGCGCGATCATCCGGCCCCAGTCCGGGACGGGCTCGTTGATGCCCACGCCGAGGAAGGACAGCACCGCCTCGGAGGCGACGAACGTCGGCACCGCCATCGTGGCGTGCACCAGGAGCTGCGCCCGGACATTCGGCAGGAGTTCGCGGAACACGATATGGAATCCGCTCGCCCCGAGCGCCCGGGCGGACTGCACGAAATCCCTTTCCCGAAGTGACCGGACGGCGGCCCGGAGGGAAAGCGCGAGCGGAATCCAGCCGAACGCGGAGAAGACCAGGATCAGCACCAGGAACTGCATCCACTCGGGTTCGGCGGTGTCCGGGTCGACCAGCCGCGACTGGATGACGGGGCTGAGCGCGAGCAGCAGGAGCAGGGTCGGAAAGGCCAGCAGCACGTTGGAGAGGAAACCGAAGAGCCGGTCCGTGATCCCGCCGAGGTAGCCCACCGCGACGCCGGCCAGCACCCCGAGCGTGGTGGTGACGGCGGCCGAGGCGAAGGCGATCAGCAGTGAGGTGCGGATGCCGTAGAGCAGCTGGGTGAGGACGTCGCGGCCGAGCCCGGGCTCCAGGCCGAACCAGAAGTCGGCCGAGATGCCGCCGTTCGGCGCCATCGGCAGTCCGCCGTCGCTGAGCAGGCCGGGAGTGTTCTGGCCGTAGTGCTCGACCGGGTTCCTGCCGTAGAGGGCGGCGATCAGCGGGGCGGCGAGCGCGAGCAGCAGGAAGACCACGACGACCGCGAGCGCGGTGGCCGCGACCCGGTCGCGGCGGATCCGGCGCAGCGGGCCCTGCGGGGCCCGCGCGGCGGCGGGCGCCGTCCCGGCGGACGGCTCTGCGACTGTCTCGACCACTGCCATGAGAGGTGTACTCCCCGAATTCTCCGCCGCCCCGTGGGTGAGGGTGCGCTGGTGTGCATGTGACGGCCGGCCTGCGGGGGTTTCCCGGCGGCCTGCCGAACGCCATCAGATCGGACGCCGCCGGATTTCCGCAAATCATTCCCGGCGGAGTTCGGGTGCAATGTTTCGGGAATTGTGACGGCTTCATTCCGCCGCAATACTGCCGTTGCAGAAGAACGGTCATACCAGGGCAAAGGAGGCGGCCTGTCCCGCATTCTGAGATCTCCGCCACAGCGGCCGGGGCATTGGTACGATCCCGGTGAGCCGCGACTGGCGCGCACGGATGGAACCGACCATCGGGAAGCGGCTCCGTGCACCCGCACGCCAAGTTGCCGAGCGCCTGGGCCGTCCGTACTCGTCCACCCGTCACGAGGAGACCGCCTTGGCCACCCCCGTCAGCCCTGCCGCGCCCGACGCCGCCGCAGCGCCCACCGCCGCACCGCACACCGCCGCGAGTGCCACCGCCAACACCGCCTTCCGCAGTGCCCTCGACGTCGTCCGCGAGGTGGAGCCGAGGATCGCCGCCGCCATCGGCCGGGAGATCGACGACCAGCGCGCCTCGCTCAAGCTGATCGCCAGCGAGAACTACGCCTCCCCGGCCGTCCTGCTCGCCATGGGCAACTGGCTCAGCGACAAGTACGCCGAGGGCACCGCCGGCCGCCGCTTCTACGCCGGCTGCCGCAACGTCGACACGGTCGAGACGATCGCCGCCGAGCACGCCCGCGCGCTCTTCGGCGCGGACCACGCCTACGTCCAGCCGCACTCCGGCATCGACGCCAACCTGACCGCCTTCTGGGCCGTCCTCTCCCAGCGCGTCGAGAGCCCCGCCCTGGAGCGCGCCGGGGTCCGCAACGTCAACGACCTCACCGAGCAGGACTGGGCCGAGCTGCGCCACGAGCTGGGCAACCAGCGGATGCTCGGCATGTCCCTGGACACCGGCGGCCACCTCACGCACGGCTTCCGGCCGAACATCTCCGGCAAGATGTTCGAGCAGCGCAGCTACGGCACCGACCCGGTCACCGGCCTGATCGACTACGACGCGCTGCGGGCCACCGCCCGCGAGTTCCGCCCGCTGATCCTGGTGGCCGGCTACTCCGCCTACCCGCGACTGGTGAACTTCCGCGTCATGCGCGAGATCGCCGACGAGGTCGGCGCGACCCTGATGGTCGACATGGCGCACTTCGCCGGCCTGGTCGCGGGCAAGGTGCTGACCGGCGACCACGATCCCGTCCCGCACGCCCACATCGTCACCACCACCACCCACAAGTCGCTGCGCGGTCCGCGCGGCGGCATGGTGCTCTGCACCGCCGAGCTGGCCGAGCACGTCGACCGCGGCTGCCCGCTGGTCCTCGGCGGCCCGCTCTCGCACGTGATGGCCGCCAAGGCGGTCGCCTTCGCCGAGGCCCTCCGCCCCGAGTTCCGCACGTACGCCCGCGGCGTCGTCGACAACGCGCGGGCCCTCGCCGAGGGCCTGCTGCGCCGGGGCGGCACGCTGGTCACCGGCGGCACGGACAACCACCTGGTGCTCGCCGACGTCTCCGGCTACGGCCTGACCGGCCGGCAGGCCGAGGCGGCGCTGCTGGACTCCGGCATCGTCACCAACCGCAACTCCGTCCCGCAGGACCGCAACGGCGCCTGGTACACCTCCGGCGTCCGGCTCGGCACCCCCGCGCTGACCACCCGGGGCCTGGGCACCGCCGAGATGGACGAGATCGCCGCCCTGATCGACACCGTCCTGCGCGCCACCGCTCCCGTCGCGACCTCCGCCGGCGCGCCGTCCAAGGCCCAGTACACCCTGGACGACGCGGTCCGCGAGGGCGTCGCCAAGCGCGCCGCCGACCTGCTGGCGGGCTTCCCCCTCTACCCGGGCGTCGACCTGGTCTGAGACCCGCGCGGCCCGGCCCCCGCGGGGACCGGGCCGCGTGCCGGCGTGCTCAGTACTGCAGCGACTTGAGCTGCAGGAACTCCTCCAGGCCGGGGCGGCCCAGCTCGCGGCCGAGGCCCGAGTTCTTGTAGCCGCCGAACGGGGCGAGCGGGTTGAAGCGGCCGCCGTTGAGGTCGACCTGGCCGGTGTCGAGGCGGCGGGCGAAGGCGGCGGCGGTGTCGGTGTCCGCCGCCCAGACGCCGCCGGCCAGGCCGTACTGGGTGCCGTTGGCGAGTTCGGCGGCGTGGTCCTCGTCGCGGTAGGCGAGGACGGCCAGCACCGGGCCGAAGACCTCCTCCTGGGCGACCGTCATGTCATTGGTGACGTCGGCGAGGACGGTCGGCCGGACGTAGAAGCCGGTTTCCAGACCGGCCGGGGCGTCCGCCCCGCCGACGACCAGCCGGGCGCCCTCGGCGAGCGCGCCGGTGATGTAGCCGCGCACCCGCTCACGCTGCCGGGCGCTGACCACCGGGCCGATCCGGGTCCGCGGATCGGCCGGATCGCCCGGGAGGTACTTGGCGGCGGCCTTCGCGGCGAGTCCGACCGCCTCCTCGTACTGGTCCTGGTGCACCAGCAGCCTGGTCCAGGCGCTGCACGTCTGACCGGAGTTGGCGAACACGTTGGCGACGTTGACGTTGACCGCCCGGGCCAGGTCGGCGCCGGGCAGCACCACGTTGGCCGACTTCCCGCCCAGCTCCAGCGCGACCCGCTTGATGCCCCGCCCGGCGGTCTCGGCGACGGTCCGGCCCACGGCGGTGGAGCCGGTGAACGAGACCACGTCCACCTCCGGGTGCCCGACCAGGGCCGCGCCCGCCACCGGGCCGGTGCCGGTGACCAGGTTGAACACCCCGGCGGGGAAGCCCGCTTCGTGGACCAGCCGCGCGAACAGCCGGGCGACCAGCGGGGCGTCCTCGGCGGGCTTGAGCACCACCGGGCAGCCGGCCGCCAGGGCCGGCACGACCTTGGCCACGATCTGGTGCAGCGGGTAGTTCCACGGGGTGATCGCCGCGACCACCCCGGCCGGCTCGGCGAGCACCACCGAGTTCCCGATCCGCTCCTCGAAGGGGTACTCGGCGAGCAGCGCGAGGTAGGAACCGGCCACGGCCAGCGGCAGGCCGGCGTGCACGGCGGTCGCGAAGCCGACCGGCGCGCCCAGCTCCGCGACCACCGTGTCGGCTATCTCCTCCTGGCACCCGGCCAGGCCGTCCCGCAGCCGGGTGAGCAGCGCCAGCCGCTCCTCGCGGGAGGTGGCGGCCCAACTCCGGGCCGCCCGGCGGGCGGCGGCCACGGCAGCGGCGACGTCGGCCGTGCCGCCGGCGGGGACGGTGGCGAGCACCTGTTCGGTCGCCGGGTTCAGTACCGTGATCGACCCGGCGTCCAGCGAGGGCCGCCATTCGCCGTCGATGTACTGGTCGCCGTACTGGGTGCCCTGCTCCGCGTCCTGCTGCACCGGGTGGTCCTCTCATCGGATCGTCCGCCCGAGGAGCCGCGCGGGGCCGCCGCTGGGGGCCGCCGGAGGTCGCTCGGGGGTCGCTGGCCAAAGGGCCAGTCAAGGCCGCCCGGGCAGCCCGGCGCAAGAGCCGGACCCCCTACTGCCCGGCCTCCTACCTCTCCGGCCCCTACCGCCCCGGGGATGGTGACAAAACGGGCACGCGAGCGGCAGTATGGACGAACCGGTCCTCCCGGGCCGCCGTCCCGCCGAGTGCTCACAAACGCGCACCGGACGAAAACGTCCGTGCGACATCTCCTCAACTCCGGACAGCGGACGGTAGATTGCGGCGCACTCCGGTGTGCGTCACTACCGTGGGCAGCGGGTTCGAACGGCGTCCGCCCACGCCGGTCCGCAGGCTGCTCCGGAAGGCCGGGCGGTGACGTCCGTCGCCGGCCCGCGCACCCGTGCGGCGGGCGGGTCCGCGCCGGAGGTCGTTCCCAGTGGTCGTCCGCACCGTGTGAGGAGCAACTTCGTGACCGACGCCGCGCTGAGCGCCGAGCAGTACCGGCCCACCGAGCCGGGCCGGCTCGATGACGTCCCCGGCTGGTTCTGGGACCACGACCGCCACCTCTTCGAGTGGTTCCTCGACCGCCAGGAGAAGGCGGGCGTCACCGGGGACCTGCTGGAGATGGGCGCCTACCTCGGGCGCAGCGCGATCGTGATCGGCGACCACCGGCAGCCCACCGAGACCTTCACGGTCTGCGACCTCTTCGACTCGGACGCCCCGGACGACGAGAACGCCGCCGAGATGTCCATGTCCTACCGGAAGTCGCTCACCCGGAAGGCGTTCGAGTCCAACTACCTGTCCTTCCACGACGCACTGCCGGAGATCATCCAGGCGCCCACCTCGGCACTGGCCGACGGCCGCCTCCCGGCCGGCGCGTTCCGGTTCGTCCACATCGACGCCTCGCACCTCTACGAGCACGTGGTGGACGACCTCCGGGTGGCCCGGGCGGCGCTCCAGCCGGAGGGCGTGGTGGTCCTGGACGACTACCGCTCCGCGCACACCCCGGGCGTCGCCGCCGCCACCTGGGAGGCGGTGTTCAACGGGGGCCTCACCCCGATCGTGCTGAGCGAGAGCAAGTTCTACGGCACCTGGGGCGATCCGGAGCCCGCCCGGCGCGCCCTGCTGGACCGGACCGGGCTGGCCGAGGGCGTCCAGCTCGCCGTCGAGCACCTGAACGGCCAGCGGGTGGTCCGGGTCGGCGGCAGCTCCCACGGCATCGCCCCGTTCCGCCCCTCGCGCCACCACGACCGGCTGGCCGCCGAGGCCGCCCGCCGGGAGGCGGAACGGGCGGAGGCGGAGGCCCTGCGCGCCCAGCAGGAGGCCGACGTCGACCTCGCCGTCCGCCGCGCCCGCGCCGCCGAACGCCGCCGCCCCGCCAACGTCGCCAAACGCGTCGCGGGCGACCTCCTCCCCCCGGTCCTCACCGCCGCCATCCGCCGCGCCCGCCGCGGCTGACCACCCCGGCGCACGCGTCCGCACCACGCCGAAGGGGCGTGCCGGCGGGTCGGCACGCCCCTTCGGCGTGGTGCGGCGGGGTCGGTCAGACCCGGGAGGCCTCGCCGGTCTGGCGGGGCAGGGTGGCCGCGGGGCCGGCGGCATCGGCGGCGGCCGTCTCGGCCAGTTCCCGCTTGACGGCGGCCAGCGAGGGGTTGGCCCAGGCGCTGGCCACGCCCCAGCGGTAGAAGGCGAGCCCGATCAGGGCGACGATCAGCAGGTCCCAGCCCTCGGGGAGGTAGCCCCGGCCGCCGAAGTCGGCGCTGCCGGCCCAGGAGACGGCGGCCATCACGAACAGGTAGGCGATCATCCAGGCGCCGGCCTTGAGGTGCGGCTTGAGCTCGGCCCACGGCTTGCGCAGCTCGTACCAGGCCCAGATCGGCAGGCCGGCGGCCATCAGCAGGATGACCTTGCCGGTCAGCGGCCAGCGGGCCCAGTAGAGCACCAGCGAGCCGAAGACCATCGCCACCGGGGCGATCACCGGCATCGCGCGCAGCCGGACCGGTCGCGGCAGCTCGGGGGCGAGGCGGCGCAGCGCCATCACCGCGACCGGGCCGGTGACGTACGAGATCACGGTGGCGACCGAGACGATCTCGGCGAGCGAGCCCCAGCCGCGGAAGACCGCCAGGAAGAGGAAGGCGATCAGCAGGTTGAGCAGCAGGGCCGGGCGCGGGATGCCGGTCCTGGGGTCGACCCGGCCGAAGATCCTGGGCAGGTGGCCGTTCTCCTGCACGCCGTGGATCATGCGCGAGGTGGTGGCGGCGTAGATCATGCCGGTGCCGCTGGGGGAGACGAAGGCGTCCGCGTACAGCAGCAGCGCGAGCCAGTTGAGGCCCCAGGCGATCGACAGGTCGGCCAGCGGCGAGGTGTAGCCGAGCCCGCTCCAGCCGTTGCTCAGGTCCCCCGTCGGGACGGCGCCGAGGAAGGCCACCTGCAGCGCGACGTAGATCACCAGGGCGATCAGGATCGAGCCGATCACGGCCTTGGGCAGCGACTTACCGGGGTCGCGGGCCTCGCCGGCCAGGTTCAGCGGGGACTGGAACCCGTTGAAGGCCCAGACGATGCCGGAGACGGCGACCGCCGTGAACACCGCGCTCCAGCCGTTCGGCGCGAAGCCGCCGTGGTCCGTGAAGTGGGCGGTGTCGAAGTGCGCCAGCAGCAGGGCGCCCGCGGTCAGCGTCGGCACGACCACCTTGAACACGGTGATCGCGGTGTTGGTCTTGGCGAACAGCGTGATCGCGAACCAGTTCAGCGCGAAGTAGCCGACCAGCAGCACGCTCGCCACGGCGACCCCGCTGACCGAGAGCTCCTCGCCGTCGAACAGGCCCTTCGCCCAGCCGAAGTGCCAGGAGCTCATGTACTGCACCGAGGCGGTGGCCTCGCCGGGGATCACCGAGACGATGGCGATCCAGTTGGCCCAGGCCGCCAGGTACCCGGCGAGCGAGCCGTGCGAGTACTGCCCGTACCGCACCATCCCGCCGGCCTTGGGGAACATGGACCCGAGCTCGCTGTAGGTCAGCGCGATGGTGAGTGCGACCGCGGCGCCGATCACCCAGGCGACGATCGAGGCCGGTCCGGCGAGCCGGGCGGCCCGCTCGGCACCGAAGAGCCAGCCGGAGCCGATGATCGAGCCGAGGCCCACGGCGGTGAGGCTGATGGTGCCGAGCGAACGGCGGTAGTGCTGATGGGAAGCCGTCGTCGACTCAGGCGCGCTCAACGTATCGGTCCTCTGTCTCCTGGGGTTCCGGACAAACGCACAGCAGACTATGGTGCGAAATAGGACGAAAACCTCAGATGAAGCTCAGATCATCCGATTGTTGCCATCTCGTGTCCGACGATCGGACACGTACGGACCCCCGGCAGCCTTGACCCGCAGTGCCCCTGAGTGCCCCGGTGCACCCCGCGGCGCCCGTGCCGCCCCATTCCCGCAGAGCCACCGGCGCAGGCTCCCGCCGACCCGTCCGGGCAAAAAAGAAATTCCCCGCAGGAACTCTTTGGAGTTCCTGCGGGGAATTGTTCTGGTGTCCGAGGGGGGACTTGAACCCCCACGCCCGATAAAGGGCACTAGCACCTCAAGCTAGCGCGTCTGCCATTCCGCCACCCGGACAGGGTGTGTGCTTCGGGGACTTTCTGCTCGCCCCCTCGGCGACAGAGAGAACATTACCAGGGTTCTGGAGTGCTTCTCACCTGCGTTTCCCCGGGTGGGGACCACCGGGGTGGCGGGGATGGGTCGCAGGACTGAGCGAAGCGGTGGTTCAGGGGCGGGAAGCGGTCGTACTGTGACCGGCGGGCGGTCGGGAACGGGCGGGAGTGGTCCGACACGGGCAAGTTGTCGACGGTGCGGCCGTGCCGGGGGCGGCTCTCCTAGCCTCTGTGGACCGAGGGCGCCATGAGCGGAACGCCTGATTCCCGGGGTCGCGGACGAAGGGCGGCTGGACGTGGAGCAGATCAGCGGGGCGGCGGAGGCCGAGCCCAGACGTGTGGCGTCCGGATGCCCGGCATCCGGACGCGCCGGGAGCGGGCCGGCCGAAGGGGTGTGGCGGTTCCCGGTACCGGCGGTGGAGGCCTCGGTGCCGCGGACCAGGCACGCGGTGCGGGACCGGCTGCTGGCCCAGGGGATGGCGGGGGTGCGCTACCAGGAGCTGGTGGACGACCTGCTGCTGATCGTCTCGGAGCTGGTGGGCAACGCCGTGACGCACGCCGCCGAGCTGTCGCCGGAGGTGACCACCGAACTCGTGGTCGGAGCGGGCTGGGTCCGGGTGTCGGTCGAGGACGGCGACCCGTACCGGCCGAAGGCCCTGGAGAGCGACGCCGGGCGGACCGGCGGGCGGGGGCTGCTGCTGGTGAAGAGCGTCACCCTGCAGGCGGGCGGGGTCTGCGACGTGGAGCGGACGGGGGAGGGCGGCAAAGTGGTCTGGGCCTCGCTGCCCATCCCCCGGGAGGACGCGCGGTAGCGGGTGGTCCTACCAGTCCCGGCCGGCGATCTCGCGGATGCCGGGCAGCGCGGCCTCGAAGACGGTCCGGAACCACACCGAGAACGGCCGCTCGTCCTGGAGCTCGCGCAGCTCCTGCGCGGACACGAAGGCGAAGTCGTCCACCTCGTCCGGGTCGGGCACGACGTCGGCGGTGACCAGGCCGACGAACAGGTGGTTCCACTCCCGCTCGATCAGGCCGGAGGCCTCGTCCGGCAGGTCGTACCGGACGGTGCCGGCCTCGCAGAGGAGCGCGGGGGCGACGCCCAGCTCCTCGGCGGTGCGCCGGGCCGCGGCGACGAACGGCGGCTCGTCGGGGTACGGGTGGCCGCAGCAGGTGTTCGACCAGACGCCGGGGGAGTGGTACTTGCCGAGGGCCCGGCGCTGGAGCAGGAGCCGTCCCTGGCGGTCGAAGAGGAACACCGAGAACGCCCGGTGAAGCCGGCCCGGCTGCTGGTGGGCCCAGTGCTTCTCGGCGGTGCCGATCGTGACGCCCTCGTCGTCGACGAGCTCCAGCAGGATCTCGGTGCCGGCGGGCGCTCCGGCCGCGGCTCGGGGGTCGGCCGTCACGTCGGTCTCCACGTCGAGACCGGTGTCGATCTCCGAGGTGAAGTGCGTCGGGCTGGTCGGCGGACTCTGGGGCATGAGGCCTCTTTCGGGGGCAATGGGAGCACCGGTGGCGTCGTGCCCCAGTCTGCCGTACGGGTGGCGGTCCGCAGGCGTCCCACACACAACAGGGCGGATCATGACCGTTCCCGCACCATTCCCGGTATCGGAATGGGCGACGGATTAGCAGAGGCGTTCGGAACGCGTTCGGCGCCCGTTCGATTCCGACGGCGTGCGGACGGTGAACGGACACCTCGACGGCACCCCTTCTTCACCGCCGCCGGACCCGGTGTCCGCCCGGGCCACCGGCCGCGTTCGGGCTGGTCGCCACGGTCGCCTACCATCACTGATGACACGGTGCCCGCATCCTCGCCGGCATCGGCGCGCCACCCCGACGGCCTGCGGCGGCGCACGGTCCGGCGGCTTGCGGCAGCGCACAGCCCGCCGGGCGGCTGCGGCGTTCGGCCCGACGGATCAGCACAGCACGACGGATCAGGAGACCCCGCATGATCGGCCTCGTTCTGGCAGCCGGCGCCGGCCGCCGGCTGCGCCCGTACACCGACACCCTTCCGAAGGCGCTGGTGCCGGTCGACGGGGAGCGGACCGTCCTGGACCTCACCCTCGGCAACTTCGCCGAGGTCGGCCTGCGCGAGGCGGCGATCGTCGTCGGCTACCGCAAGGAGGCGGTCCAGGACCGCAAGGCGGCCCTGGAGCAGAAGTACGGCGTGAAGCTCACCCTGGTCGAGAACGACAAGGCCGAGGAGTGGAACAACGCCTACTCCCTCTGGTGCGCCCGCGAGCTCTTCGGCGAGGGCCTGCTGCTGGCCAACGGGGACACCGTGCACCCGGCCTCCGTCCAGCGGACCATGCTGGAGGGCAACCGGCGCCTCACCGAGGAGGGCCGCGCCCCCGGCATCCTGCTCGCCCTCGACACGGTGAAGAAGCTCGCCGACGAGGAGATGAAGGTCGTCGTCGACCCGGCCACCGGCATGCGGCGCATCACCAAGCTGATGGAGCCGGCCGAGGCGACCGGCGAGTACATCGGCCTCACCGTGATCAACCCGTCGGCCGCCGCCGACCTCACCGACGCGCTGCGCGCCACCTACGAGCGCGACCCGCAGCTGTACTACGAGGACGGCTACCAGGAGATGGTCGACCGCGGTCTGCGGATCGACGTGCAGCCGATCGGCGAGGTCTCCTGGGTCGAGGTCGACAACCACGACGACCTGGCCAAGGCGCGGGAGATCGCGTGCCAGTACTGACGCGGCTGGTGCCGTCGCCGGTCTTCGTGGAGATCCGCTCGGGGGCGCTCGACGCCCTCGGGGGGATCCTCGCCGACCAGCGGCTCTCCACCTCGGGCCGGATCGCGGTGGCGATCAGCAACGGCTCCGGGGCGGTGCTGCGCGAGCGGCTGGAGCCCGCCCTGCCGGGCGCCGACTGGTACAACGTCGACGACGGCAGCCTCGACAGCGCGGTGCGCCTGGCGGACGCGATGCGCGGCGGCCACTACGACGCGATCGTCGGCCTGGGCGGCGGCAAGATCATCGATGCCGCCAAGTACGCCGCCGCGCGGGTCGGCCTGCCGGTGGTCGCGGTGGCCACCAACCTCGCGCACGACGGCATCTGCTCTCCCGTCTCCACCCTCGACAACGACGCCGGCCGGGGGTCCTACGGCGTGCCCGGCCCGATCGGCATCGTGGTCGACCTCGACGTGATCCGGCAGGCTCCGCCGCGCTTCGTGGCGGCCGGCATCGGCGACGTCGTCTCCAACATCTCCGCCTGCGCGGACTGGGAGCTGTCCCAGGCCGAGACCGGCGAGCCGGTGGACGGACTGGCCGTGGCGATGGCCCGTTCGGCGGGCGAGAACCTGCTGCGGCACCCAGGAAACCTTCAGGATCAGGACCTCCTGACAGCGCTCGCGGAAGCCCTGGTACTGTCCGGCATCGCGATGAACATCGCCGGCAGCACCCGGCCCTCGTCGGGGGCCTGCCACGAGATCTCGCATGCCCTGGACGTGCTGTATCCCAAGCGATCCGCCCAGCACGGCGAACAGGTCGGCCTCGGGGCCGCCTTCGCCAGCTTCCTGCGGGGCGAGCGCGAGCTGACCGGTCTGATCGTGGAGCGCCTGTCGCGCCACGGCCTGCCGGTGACCGCAGCTCAGATCGGCTTCACCGAGGCGGAGTTCACCGAGGCGGTGCACTACGCTCCGAACACCCGCCCGGGCCGCTTCACCATTCTTGAGCACCTCGACCTCTCCCCCTCAGCGATCAGGGACGCGTACGCCGACTATGTCCAAGCCGTCAACAGCTGACCCCGCCACGAAGGGCTCGCCCCCGGCCCCGGTGGATCTGACCCGCCGCCCCTCCGTCGAGGAGCTGCGCGCGGTGATCCACCCGGAGGGCATGCTCCAGCGCCGCAGCGCGGAGCACTGGGCGGGCCGCCTCTACATGCGGCGGATCTCGCTGCGGATCACCCGCGTGCTCTCCACCGTGACGGCGATCACGCCCAACGGTCTGACCTACCTGATGATGCTCACCGGCATCCTGGCCGGTGCCGCGCTGATCGTCCCGGGCCTCACCGGGGCGGTCCTCGGCGCCCTGCTCATCCAGGTCTACCTGCTGCTGGACTGCGTGGACGGCGAGGTCGCCCGCTGGCGCCGGCAGACCTCGCTCACCGGCGTCTACCTGGACCGGGTCGGCCACTACATGTCCGAGGCGGCCCTCCTGACCGGTCTCGGCCTGCGCGGCTGCGACCTCTTCCACCGGAGCGGCACCGCCTCGCACTGGGAGTGGGCCTTCCTCGGCACGCTCGCCGCGCTCGGCGCCATCCTGATCAAGTCCGAGACGGACCTGGTGGACGTGGCCCGGGCCCGCAGCGGCCTCACGGCGGTCGAGGACAGCGCCTCGGTGCCGCGTTCCTCCGGCGTGGCCAGGGCCCGCCGGGCGGCCTCCTTCCTCAAGTTCCACCGGCTGGTGGGCGCGGTCGAGGCCTCGCTGCTCATCCTCGCCGCGGGCGTCGCGGACGCCGTGCACGGCGGGCTGCTCTTCACCCGGCTCGCGGTGGTCGTGCTGGCCGCGATCGCGATGCTGCAGACCGTGCTGCACCTGCTGAGCATCGTTCTCTCCAGCAGGCTCCGGTGAGCGCCGTGACGGAGCACCTCCCGGCCGCCGCCGACACCTTCCGGCTCGGCGCGGTCATCATCACCATGGGCAACCGCCCGGCCGAGCTGAACGCGCTGATCGAGTCGGTCCGCGCCCAGGAGGGCCCGACCGTCGAACTGGCCGTGGTCGCCAACGGCGCCCCGCTGCCGCCGCTGCCGCCGGGCGTGCGCAGCGTCGAGCTGCCGGAGAACCTCGGCATCCCGGGCGGCCGCAACGTCGGCATCGAGCTGTTCGGCAAGGACGGCCGGGAGGTCGACGCCGTCCTCTTCCTGGACGACGACGGCCGGCTCCCGGGCACCGACTCGGCCCGGCTGCTGCGCGAGGCCTTCAGCGCCGACCCGGAGCTGGGGATCGTCAGCTTCCGGATCGCCGACCCCGACACCGGCGTCACCCAGCGCCGGCACGTCCCCCGGCTGCGCGCCAGCGACCCGCTGCGCTCCTCCCGGGTGACCACCTTCCTGGGCGGCGCGAGCGCCGTGCGCTGCACGGTGTTCGAACAGGCCGGCCAGCTGCCCGCCGAGTTCTTCTACGCGCACGAGGAGACCGACCTCGCCTGGCGCGCGCTGGACGCCGGCTGGGCCATCGACTACCGGGCGGACGTGGTGCTCCACCACCCGACCACCTCGCCCGCCCGGCACGCCACGTACTTCCACAACGTGGCCCGCAACAGGGTGTGGCTCGCGAGACGGAACCTTCCGGCCCTGTTCGTGCCTCTCTATCTGGGAACCTGGTTCCTGCTGACCCTGGCCCGCCGCCCCTCCCCGGAGGCGCTCAAGGCCTGGTGGGGCGGGTTCCGGGCGGGCTGGCGCGAACCCTGCGGTACGCGGCGGCCCATGCGATGGCGTACCGTTTGGCGACTGACCAGGCTGGGCCGACCGCCGGTCATCTGATCGTACGGTCGGGCGGCCCCGCGATGATTTGAACCGGACGGTTCAGTCGTCGTACGGTCGTCCGATCGCAGCGGCCGGTGACCACGCACCGGCCGGACTCCCCCGTGATCCGAGTGGATCCCCCTCGGCGAAAGGCCGGCGGACCCCCGTCGACCGGCCTCCCCGACGATCCCGCGCGAAGGACGAATGTGTCGACAGTGAGTGAACCCGTCAGCCTCTCAGCCCCGAGGGGGGCGGACGCGGGCCTGACCCCCAAGCAGCTTGCGGACAAGTACGGTCTCGCGGTCAGCGGCAGACGACCCGGCCTCGTCGCCTACACCAAGCAGCTGTGGGCCCGCCGGCACTTCATCTGGGCCTTCGCCACCGCCCGCCTGGTGGCCCAGTACACCGACGCCAAGCTCGGCCAGCTCTGGCAGGTCGTGACCCCGCTGCTGAACTGCGCGGTGTTCTACCTGGTCTTCGGTGTGATCCTGCGCAACAAGGACGGGTTCCCGGACGGCACGTACACCGCGTGGCTCTGCATCGGTGTCTTCGTCTTCCAGTTCACCCAGAACGCGGTGCAGTCCGGCACCCGGGCGATCTCCGACAACCTCGGCCTGATCCGCGCCCTGCACTTCCCGCGTGCCTCGCTGCCGATCGCCTTCACGGTGATCCAGCTCCAGCAGCTGATGATCTCGATGGTGGTGCTGGTCGGCGTGGTGCTGGCCAGCGGCATCGAGCCCGGCCGGACCTGGCTCGCGGTGGCCCCGGCGCTCCTCCTGCAGTCGATGTTCAACACCGGGGTGGCCCTGGTGATGGCGCGGATCGGTTCCAAGACCAGTGACATCTCCCAGCTGATCCCGTTCGCGATGCGCGCCTGGATGTTCCTCTCCGGCGTGATGTTCAGCATCCAGGACAAGATCAACGGCTGGCCGGAGTTCTGGCAGAAGGTGATGCAGCTCAACCCGGCCTCGGTCTACATGGACCTGATCCGGCACGCGTTCGCGCCGGTCATCTACAACAAGCACGTCCCCCAGCACCAGGTGTTCCCGCCGCACCAGTGGACGTACGGCATCGCCTGGGCGGTCGGGATGTTCGTGATCGGATACGTCTTCTTCTGGAAGGCCGAGGAGGAGTACGGCCGTGGCTGACACCGACCTGCGAAAGGGCCTGACCGTGCAGGACAGCGACGTCGCACGCGAGCCCACCGTCGTCGTCGACGACGTGCACATCGTCTACCGGGTGCACGGTGCCGGCTCCGGCAAGGGCAGCGCCACCTCCGCGATCAGCCGGATCATCAGCCGCAAGCGCTCCGCGGGCGTGCGCGAGGTGCACGCGGTGCGCGGGATCAGCTTCACCGCGTACAAGGGCGAGGCGATCGGCCTGATCGGCTCCAACGGCTCCGGCAAGTCGACCATGCTGGCCGCCATCGCGGGCCTGCTGCCGACCGAGAAGGGCGGCATCTACACCAACGGCCAGCCCTCGCTGCTGGGCGTCAACGCGGCGCTGATGAACGAGCTCACCGGCGAGCGCAACGTCGTCCTCGGCTGCCTGGCGATGGGGATGACCCCGGCCCAGGTGCGGGAGCGCTACCAGGACATCGTCGAGTTCTCGGGCATCAACGACAAGGGCGACTTCATCTCCCTGCCGATGCGCACCTACTCCTCCGGCATGGGCGCCCGCTTGCGGTTCTCCATCGCCGCGGCGAAGACCCACGACGTGCTGCTGATCGACGAGGCGCTGGCCACCGGCGACCAGGCGTTCCAGCAGCGCAGCAAGAAGCGGATCGACGAGCTGCGCGGCTCGGCCGGTACGGTCTTCCTGGTCAGCCACGACAACAGCTCGATCCGCGAGGTCTGCGAGCGGACCATCTGGATCGAGGCCGGCGAGCTGGTGATGGACGGCCCGACCGAGGAGGTCGTGAGCCGCTACGAGCGCGGCGACCGGCCGTAGGACCGCAGGGCCCCGCACGGAGGGCCGGTGACCGGGGCAGCCCGGCCGCCGGCCCTCCGTCGTTCCCCGGCCCGCCCGACCCCGGGGGGAACCCCGCCGTCCCCCGGGTGGCCCGCCGCTGCCCGGGTGAGCGCCCCGCGCGCCGGGTGGGGCGCCCTTTTCCGGCGCGGGCGGTGGTGTCACGCTGTAAGGCGCGGGGGTGGTGTGTCGCAGGTGACCCCCGATATCGGACGCGTGTCCGACTCGGGCCGGTCGTACCGAGCGGTGTAGAACGGGGGAGTGACAGCAGTGTCGGCTTCGGCCCAGCCCAGTAGTGAGTCCCGGCCCGGCGACGGGACGGCGGACGGTCCAGCGGGAGTGACCCTGGACAAGGCGAGCGCGGAGAACTTCCCGGTCGCCCCGTTCTTCCTGCCCGCCGCCTGGCGCGACGACCTGATGGCCGTCTACGGCTTCGCCCGGCTGGTGGACGACGCCGGCGACGGCGATCTCGCCGACCCGGCCGGCGCCGCCCGGCTGCTCGGGGTGGCCGGGCGGCCCCCCGCCACCACCCCTTCGGCCCAGCCCGCCCCGCCGGGTCCGGACGAGGTCGCCTTCCGGCTCGCACTGCTCGACGGGCTGGAGCGGGACCTCGACCGGGTCTTCGAGACCGCCCTGCGCCCCGCGGCCGCCGAGGCGCCCCGCCACCCGCTGATGCGCGCGCTCGTCCCGCTGGTGGACCGGCACGCGCTGACCCCGGAGCCGTTCCGCCGTCTGATCGAGGCCAACCGGGTGGACCAGACCACCGCCCGCTACGCCACCTACCGGGACCTGGTCGGCTACTGCACGCTCTCCGCCGACCCGGTGGGCCGGCTGGTGCTGGCCATCGCGGGCGTCTCCACGCCCGAGCGGATCGAGCTCTCCGACGCCGTCTGCAGCGGCCTCCAGGTGGTCGAGCACCTCCAGGACGTCGCCGAGGACCTCGCCCGCGGCCGGATCTACCTCCCGGCCGAGGACCTGGCCCGCTTCGGCGTCACCGAGGCCGACCTCGCCGCCCCGTCCGCCGGCGGCGCGGTGCGTGAGCTGGTCGCCTTCGAGGTCGGACGGGCCCGCACCCTGCTGGACCGCGGCGCGCCGTTGGTAGGTACGGTTCGGGGGAGGCTTCGACTGCTCCTGGCGGGATTCACCGCCGGCGGGTACGCGGCCCTGGCCGCCATCGAGGGCGCCGGGTACGACGTGCTCGCCCAGCAGACGAAGCCCGACAAGCGCCGCCTCGCAGCGAAGGCGGCGGCCATCTTCGCGAAGGGAAGGTGAACGCCCGAGTGGCGGCATCACCACTGGCGTCGGCGCAGGTCATGGCGGCGTACCGGTACTGCGAGGCAGTCACCGGACTGCAGGCCCGCAACTTCAGCTACGGCATCCGCCTGCTGCCGGAGCCGAAGCGGCTGGCCATGTCGGCCCTGTACGCCCTGGCGCGGCGGGTCGACGACATCGGCGACGGCGAGCTCCCCGCGGACCGCAAGGCCGAGGCACTGCTGCGCACGCGCGAGCTGCTGGACGAGATCCGCGCGGGGTCGGTGTCGGAGGACGACACCGACCCGATCAAGGTCGCCCTGGCGGACACCGCCCGGCGCTTCCCGATCCCGCTCGGCGGCTTCGACGAGCTGATCGACGGCGTCGAGATGGACCTCAAGGGCGCCGAGTACCAGACGTACGAGGAGCTCAAGGTCTACTGCCGCTGCGTCGCCGGCGCGATCGGCCGGATCTCGCTCGGCGTGTACGGCTGCGACGACCCCGAGCGCGGGGCCCGGTACGCCGACACGCTGGGCCTCGCGCTCCAGCTCACCAACATCCTGCGCGACCTGCGCGAGGACGCCCTCAACGGCCGCACCTACCTGCCCGCCGAGGACCTCGTCCGGTTCGGCTGCGAGCGGGGCTTCGCGCTGCCCAGGCCGCCGGCCGGCGCCGACTTCACCGGTCTGGTCGCCTTCGAGGCCGCCCGGGCCCAGGCCGCCTTCGAGGAGGGCCTGCGGCTGCTGCCGATGCTCGACCGCCGCAGCCGCGCCTGCACCGCGGCGATGGCCGGGATCTACCACCGGCTGCTCGGCCGGATCGCGGCCGACCCGGAGTCGGTGCTGCGCGGCCGGGTCTCGCTGCCGGGCTGGGAGAAGGCGTACGTGGCGCTTTCCGGGCTCGCCGGGGGGCGTTCTTGATTCTCGCCGCACTTCTGTCACGCTGTGTCAGCGGGGAATCACTTATGGGTAGAGCCGTGTTGACCACCGTGTTGGGCACGACCGTGTTGACCACGAGCGCCCCGGACCGGACCGGGTCGGGCGCCGGATGCGAGGGGGAGGGCCGATGACCGGGCGAGCCGATGCCGCGCGCCCGGCCGCCGTCGTGGTCGGCGGCGGCCTGGCGGGCATCACCACCGCGCTCCGGCTGGCCGAGGCCGACCACCGGGTCACCCTCGTCGAGGGCCGTCCCCGACTGGGCGGCCTGGCCTTCTCGTTCCAGCGCGGCGAGCTGACCGTCGACAACGGCCAGCACGTCTACCTGCGCTGCTGCACCGCCTACCGGGGCCTGCTGGACCGGCTCGGCGCGAGCCGGCTGGTCCACCTCCAGGACCGGCTGGACGTCCCGGTGCTCGGCGTGTCCGGGCCCGCGGCCGCGCCGGTGCGCACGCTCGGCCGGCTCCGCCGGGCGGGCCTGCCCGTCCCGCTGCACCTGGCCGCCAGCCTGGCCACCTACCCGCACCTGGCGCCCGCCGACCGGGCCCGGGTGGTCCGCGGCGCGATCGCGCTCCAGGGCCTCGACCTCGCCGATCCGGCGCTGGACGCGGTCTCGTTCGGTGACTGGCTGCGCCGCAACGGGCAGAACGAGCGCACCATCGCCGCGCTCTGGGACCTGGTCGGCGTGGCCACCCTGAACGCCCGGGCCGACCAGGTGTCGCTGGCGCTGGCCGCGATGGTCTTCAAGACTGGCCTGCTCTCCGATCCGGGCGCCTCCGACATCGGCATGGCAGCCGTCCCGCTCGGCGTGATCCACCACGACCGGGCGCTCGCCGAGCTGGAGCGCGCCGGCGTGAAGGTACTGCTGCGAGCCCGGGCTACCGAGCTCAAGCCGTCCGCCCCGCAGCACGCCGTCCGGCTGGAGAGCGGCGAGCTGCTCATGGCCGACACGGTGGTGCTGGCCGGCGCCCAGGACACCGCTGCCGCCCTGCTGCCGCCCGACGCCGTCGACGCCCAGCAGCGGCTGGCCGGCTTCGGCACCGCGCCGATCCTCAACGTGCACGTGGTCTACGACCGCAAGGTGCTGCGGCGCCCGTTCTTCGCCGCGCTCGGCTCGCCGGTGCAGTGGGTCTTCGACCGCACCGCGCACTCCGGGCTGGCCGCCACCGAGCTGGGCCGGGCCCACCCCGGGGCCCAGTACCTGGCGCTCTCCCAGTCCGCCGTCCAGGACGAGATCGACCTGCCGGTGGCCGAGCTGCGCCGCCGCTACCTGCCCGAGCTGGCCCGGCTGCTCCCCGCCGCCGGCGGGGCCGAGGTGCTGGACTTCTTCGTCACCCGCGAACGCACCGCCACCTTCGACCCGGCCCCGGGCACGGCCGCCGTCCGCCCGACGGCCCGCACGCACGTCCCCGGCCTGCTGCTGGCCGGCGCGTGGACGGCCACCGGGTGGCCCGCGACCATGGAGGGCGCCGTCCGCAGCGGCCACGCCGCGGCCGACGCGGCGCTCGCCGGCGCCGGTACCCGGCTCCCGGTGGACCGCGGCGACGGGAGGTGGCCCCGGTGACCCAGGGCCCCGCCGCCGGTCCCGGCGACCCCGCGAGATCCGGCCGCCCCACCGCCGGCCGCACCGGTCTCATCGACATCGCAAGCGCCCGGCCGTCCCGCGCGGCCCGGCACCACCAGGGAGAGGGAACGCACGTGGAGTCACGCACCGGCACTGCCGTCGGAGGCACGGCGCACGCCGAACCGGTCTCGGTGCCGGAGCTGCTCGCCCGCAGCCGCACGCTCTGCACCCCGCCGTTGCGGGCCGCCGTCGCCCGTTTGGCCGCACCGATGGACACCGTCGGGGCCTACCACTTCGGCTGGATCGACCGGGACGGCACGCCGGCCGCGGGGGACGGCGGCAAGGCCGTGCGCCCCGCCCTGGCGCTGCTCTCGGCCCAGGCCGTCGGCGCTCCGGCGGAGGCCGGTGTGCCCGGTGGGGTGGCCGTTGAACTGGTGCACAACTTCTCCCTGCTCCATGATGATCTGATGGACGGTGACGAGACCAGACGGCACCGGGCCACCGCCTGGACGGTCTTCGGACCGGCCCAGGCGATCCTGGTGGGCGACGCCCTGGCGACGCTCGGTACCGAGGTGCTGCTCGACGCGGCCACCGCCGGTGGCACGAGCCCCACCGACGCCGCGCGCGCCGTCCGGCTCCTCACCACCGCCACCCGTCGGCTCATCGACGGCCAGGCCATGGACGTCGCCTTCGAACAGCGGGACAGCGTCACCGTCGCCGAGTGCCTGGAGATGGAGGGTGGCAAGACCGCCGCCCTGCTCGCCGCCGCCTCCGCGATCGGCGCCGTCCTGGCCGGCGCCGACGACCGGGTCTCGGACGCCCTCCAGCGCTACGGCCACCACCTCGGACTGGCCTTCCAGGCGGTGGACGACCTGCTCGGCATCTGGGGCGCCACCGAGGTCACCGGAAAGCCGCACTGGGGGGACCTCCGCCAGCGCAAGAAGTCCTTGCCGGTGGCCGCGGCCCTCGCCGAGGGCGGCTCGGCCTCGCGCCGGCTCGCCGAACAGCTGGCCGACCCCTCGGGGCGCGGCGAGGAGAGCGAGCCCGAGCTCGCCGCCCGCGCCGCGCTGATCGAGGAGGCCGGCGGCCGCGCCTGGACCCAGGAGGAGGCCCGCCGCCAGCACACGACTGCCCTCGCCGCTCTGGACGAGGTGCCCATGCCCGATGTGGTGCGCGAGCACTTCGTCGCACTCGCCGAATTCGTGGTGGTACGAGAGAGGTGACGTTACGTTGACAGCAACCGCGGACGGCCGGCTCGACCCTGAGTACGATTCCGAGCCGGTCGCGGTGGGCGACCGCCCCCCGGCGCTGCTGAGCGCCGGGCGGTCGGCCGACCGGCCCGACCAGGAGCAGGACGGTCCGCTCTCGGCCGAGGAGGCACTGGCGCGCGCCACCACCCACCTGCTCTCGCTGCAGAGCTCCGAGGGCTGGTGGAAGGGCGACCTGGAGACCAACGTCACCATGGACGCCGAGGATTTACTGCTCCGGCAGTTCCTCGGGATCCGGACGGAGGAGCAGACCAAGGCCACCGCCGAGTGGATCCGCTCCCAGCAACGGGAGGACGGCACCTGGTCCACCTTCCACGGCGGACCGGCGGAGCTCTCCACCACGGTCGAGGCCTACGTCGCGCTCAAGCTCGCCGGTGACGATCCCGACGCCCCGCACATGCTCGCCGCCGCCCGCTACGTCCGGTCCGCCGGCGGCATCGCGGCCGCCCGGGTCTTCACCCGGATCTGGCTGGCCCTCTTCGGCTGGTGGCCCTGGGCGCGGCTGCCCGAGATGCCACCTGAGATCATCTTCCTGCCCAAGTGGCTCCCGCTGAACATCTACGCCTTCGGATGCTGGGCCCGGCAGACCATCGTGCCGCTCACCATCGTCTCGGCGCACCGCCCGGTGCGCCCCGCGCCGTTCCCGCTGACCGAGTTGCACACCGACCCGGAGCACCCCTTCCCCGAGCGCCCGCTCGCCCCCGCCACCACCTGGGACGGCGTCTTCGAACGCCTGGACAAGGTGCTGCACGCCTACCACCGCCGGGCGCTGCGCCCACTGCGCCGGCTCGCCCTCTCGCAGGCCTGCCGCTGGATCGTCGAGCGGCAGGAGGCGGACGGCTGCTGGGGCGGGATCCAGCCGCCCGCCGTCTACTCGCTGATCGCCCTGCACCTGGAGGGCTACGAACTCGACCATCCGGTGATGCAGGCCGGGCTCTCCTCCTTCGACCGCTTCACCGTGCACACCGAGGACGGCCGGCGCTGGCTGGAGGCCTGCCAGTCCCCGGTCTGGGACACCTGCCTGGCCACCATCGCGCTGGCCGACGCCGGGCTGCCGGCCGATCACCCCGCGCTGGTCTCGGCCGTCGACTGGATGCTCGCCGAGGAGATCACCCGGCGCGGCGACTGGTCCGTCCAGCGGCCCTCGCTCGCCCCCGGCGGCTGGGCGTTCGAATTCGAGAACGACACCTACCCCGACATCGACGACACCGCCGAGGTGGTGCTCGCCCTGCGCCGGGTGGCCCACCCCGATCCCGCCAAGGTGACCGGCGCGGTCGACCGCGGGGTCGGCTGGAACCTCGGCATGCAGTCCAAGAACGGCGCCTGGGGCGCCTTCGACGTCGACAACACCAGCACCCTGCCCAACAAGCTGCCGTTCTGCGACTTCGGCGAGGTGGTCGACCCGCCGTCCGCCGACGTCACCGCCCACGTGGTGGAGATGCTCGCCGAGGTCGGCAAGGGCAAGGACCCCCGCACCCGCCGGGGCGTGGAGTGGCTGCTGCGCAACCAGGAGGCCGACGGCTCCTGGTTCGGCCGCTGGGGCACCAACTACATCTACGGCACCGGCTCGGTGCTGCCCGCCCTGGTCGCGGCCGGCGTCCCGGACGAGCACCCGGCGATCCGCCGCGCCGTCCGCTGGCTGGAGGACCGGCAGAACACCGACGGCGGCTGGGGCGAGGACATGCGCTCCTACGAGGACCCGGCCCGCTGGGCCGGGCGCGGCGACTCCACCGCCTCGCAGACCGCGTGGGCGCTGATGGCGCTGCTCGCGGCCGGCGAGGGCCCGGACGGCCGGGCCAACCCGGCGGTCGTGCGCGGGGTCGACTGGCTGGCCCGCACCCAGCTGCCCGAGGGCACCTGGGACGAGCCGCAGTTCACCGGGACGGGCTTCCCGTGGGACTTCTCCATCAACTACCACCTCTACCGGCTGGTCTTCCCGGTCACCGCGCTCGGCCGGTACCTGCACGGCACTCCCGCCACCGGCCGGGACAGCGTCCCCGGCGCCAAGGGCGCCCCGGCCGGCGGCAGCCCGGTGATCGGAGCGGCCCGGTGAAGCCCGCTCCGCTGCTGGTGCTCTGCGCACTCGGCCCCGAGGTCTGGGCCCTGCGCGGAGGGGACTGGCGCGGCGCCGCCGGCGGGCCGCCGGTACTGGTCCGCACCGGTGTCGGTCGCCGCCGGGCCGCCCACACGGTCAGACGGCTGCTCACCTCGGCGCCCGGCGGCTACGGCGCCGTCGTGGTGGCCGGATTCGGCGCGGCCGTCGCGCCGGGAATAACACCCGGTGACGTGATCGTTGCGGACGGCGTGCGCGATGCCGAGGGGAACCTCTTCGCGGTCGACTCCGGGCCCGAGCTCAGCCGGGCGCTGAAGACGCGTGGGCTGACGGTCCACACCGGCGTGCACCACACCGCCGACCACGTGGTGCGCGGTCTGGAGCGGCGCGCCCTGCACCTGCAGGGCGCACTCGCCGTCGACATGGAGGCCGCGGCGGTCCTCGCCGCCCTCCAGGAGATCCGCCCGGCCCTGCCCGCCGCCGTCCTGCGGGTGGTGGTCGACACCCCCGAGCGCGAGCTGCTGCGCCCGGGCACCCTGCCGGCCGGCGTCCGCGCCTGGCGGACGCTGCGCGCCACCGTGCCCGCGCTGGTCGACTGGCACGAGCAGAACCGGCCGCGGCAGGCAGGCCCGCGGTCCGCAAGCCTCAACCACCCCACACCCTCGACGCTCCCTCAGGAGGCGAGCTAGCCATGGCCATGCCGTTGCGCCAAACCGTGCGGGTCGGCACCTACCTCATGCAGCAGAAGCTCAAGCGGCGGGACAAGTTCCCACTGATCGTCGAGCTGGAGCCGCTCTTCGCCTGCAACCTCGCCTGTGAGGGGTGCGGCAAGATCCAGCACCCGGCGGGTGTGCTGAAGCAGCGGATGCCGGTCGCCCAGGCGGTCGGCGCGGTGCTGGAGTCGGGCGCCCCGATGGTCTCGATCGCCGGCGGCGAGCCGCTGATGCACCCGCAGATCGACGAGATCGTCCGCCAGCTGGTGGCGCGCCGCAAGTACGTCTTCCTCTGCACCAACGCGCTGCTGCTGCGCAAGAAGCTGGACAAGTTCACCCCCTCGCCGTACTTCACCTTCACCGTGCACATCGACGGGCTGCGCGAGCGGCACGACGCCTCGGTGGCCAAGGAGGGGACCTTCGACGAGGCGGTGGAGGCGATCAAGGAGGCCAAGCGGCGCGGCTTCCGGGTCACCACCAACAGCACCTTCTTCAACACCGACACCCCGCAGACCATCATCGACGTACTGGACTACCTCAACGACGACCTCAAGGTCGACGAGATGATGATCTCCCCGGCGTTCGCCTACGAGAAGGCGCCCGACCAGGAGCACTTCCTCGGCGTGGAGCAGACCAGGGAGCTCTTCCGCAAGACCTTCTCCGGCGGCAACCGGCGCCGCTGGCGGCTCAACCACAGCCCGCTCTTCCTGGACTTCCTGGAGGGCAAGGTCGACTTCGAGTGCACCGCCTGGGGCATCCCCAACTACTCGCTCTTCGGCTGGCAACGCCCCTGCTACCTGATGGCCGACGGGTACGTGCCCACCTACCGCGAACTGATCGAGAAGACCGACTGGTCGAAGTACGGCCGCGGCAAGGACGCGCGCTGCGCCAACTGCATGGCGCACTGCGGCTACGAGCCGACCGCCGTCCTCGCCACCATGGGCTCGCTCAAGGAGTCGCTGCGCGCGCTCACGGAGACCGTCGGCGCCAACCGCGGTCACTGACCGCGCCCCGCCCGGCACGGGGTCGCCCCCGTGCCGGGCGGTCCTGCCACAGGGGGGCACCACAGCACTGCTCCGAGTCGTGAGGTGAACACATGCCACTGCTCTCCGGCGTCACGTCCCCGGCCGACCTCAGAAAGATCCCGGCCGCCGACCTCCCACTCCTCGCCGACGAGATCCGCGCCTTCCTGATCGATGCCGTCACCCGGACCGGAGGCCACCTCGGCCCGAACCTCGGGGTCGTGGAGCTGACCATCGCGCTGCACCGGGTGTTCGACTCGCCCTACGACCGGATCGTCTGGGACACCGGCCATCAGAGCTACGTCCACAAACTGCTCACCGGGCGGCAGGACTTCTCGAAACTGCGTTCCAGGGGCGGCCTGTCCGGCTATCCCTCGCGCGCGGAGTCCGAGCACGACCTGGTCGAGAACTCGCACGCCTCCACCGCCCTCTCCTACGCCGACGGCCTCGCCAAGGCCGCCCAGCTGCTCGGCCAGCACGACCGGCAGACCGTCGCGGTGATCGGTGACGGCGCGCTCACCGGCGGGCTCGCCTGGGAGGCGCTCAACAACATCGCCGAGGCGCGGGACCGCCCGCTGGTGATCGTCGTCAACGACAACGAGCGCTCCTACGCCAGGACCATCGGCGGCCTCGCCCACCACCTCGCCACGCTGCGCACCACCCAGGGGTACGAGCGCTTCCTCGCCCTCGGCAAGGAAGCGCTGCAGCGCACCCCGCTGGTCGGGCAGCCGATCTTCGACGCGCTGCACGGCGCCAAGAAGGGGTTCAAGGACGCCTTCGCCCCGCAGGGCATGTTCGAGGACCTCGGGCTCAAGTACCTCGGCCCGATCGACGGCCACGACCTGGGCGCCGTCGAGCAGGCGCTGCGGCAGGCTCGTGGCTTCGGCGGCCCGGTCATCGTCCACTGCCTGACCGTGAAGGGCCGCGGCTACGGTCCGGCCGAGCAGGACGAGGCGGACCGCTTCCACGCCGTCAACCCGATCGACCCGTACACCTGCCTGCCCATCGCGCCCAGCGCCGGGGTCTCCTGGACGTCGGTGTTCGGCGAGGAGATGCTCGCGCTGGGCGCCGAGCGGCCGGACGTGGTCGCGATCACCGCCGCGATGCTCCAGCCGGTCGGGCTGGCCAAGTTCGCCAAGGCCCACCCGGAGCGGACCTTCGACGTGGGGATCGCCGAGCAGCACGCCGTGACCAGTGCGGCGGGGCTGGCCACCGGCGGGCTGCACCCGGTGGTCGCGGTCTACGCGACCTTCCTCAACCGGGCCTTCGACCAGGTCCTGATGGACGTCGCCCTGCACCGGCTGGGCGTGACCTTCGTCCTCGACCGCTCCGGGGTGACCGGGCCGGACGGCGCCTCGCACAACGGCATGTGGGACATGTCGATCCTCCAGGTCGTCCCCGGCCTGCGGCTGGCGGCCCCGCGCGACGCCGACCAGCTGCGGGCCCAGCTGCGCGAGGCGGTGGAGGTGACGGACGCGCCGACGGTGGTCCGCTTCCCCAAGGGGAACATCGGGCCGGCCGTCCCGGCCGTGGAGCGGATCGGCGGCGTCGACGTGCTGCTGCGGACCGGAGAGCTGCCGGAGATCCTGCTGGTCACGGTGGGCACCATGGCGGGCGCCGGGCTGGACGCGGCGCGCCTGCTGCTGGCCGAGGGGTTCACCGCGACGGTGGTCGACCCGCGCTGGGTCAAGCCGGTCGACCCGGCCCTGCCCGCGCTGGCCGCCGCGCACCGGCTGGTCGTCACGGTCGAGGACAACGGCCGGACCGGCGGCGTCGGCGCGGCGGTCGCCCAGGCGCTGCGGGACGCCGACGTGGACGTCCCGGTGCGGGTGCTCGGCCTGCCGCAGGAGTTCCTCGGCCACGCCGCCCGGGGCGAGATCCTGGAGGAGACCGGGCTGACCGGCACCGGGGTCGCCGCGCAGACCGCGGCCTTCGCCAAGAACCTGCTACCGACCCGAGGAGCGAACCAGCGCCATGCAGGCTGACCCCGGCAACGAACCCCGCTTCGACCTCGCCGCCCTGCTCGCCGAGCGCGGGGGCGAACGGTACGAGCTGCACAGCCGCCACCTGAATCCGCAGCTGCCGCGGATGCTGCACACCATCGGCTTCGACAAGTACTATGAGCGCGCCGAGGGCCCGTACTTCTACGACGCCGAGGGCAACGAGTACCTCGACATGCTCGCCGGGTTCGGCATCTTCGCGCTCGGCCGGCACCACCCGGTGGTGCGCGGCGCCGTCCAGCAGGTGATGGACCTCGACCTGCCGGACCTGGTCCGGTTCGACTGCTCGCCGCTGCCCGGCCTGCTCGCGGAGCGGCTGCTCTCGTACACGCCGGGGCTGGACCGGGTCTTCTTCGGCAACAGCGGCACCGAGGCGGTCGAGACGGCGCTGAAGTTCGCCCGCTACGCCACCGGGCGCCGGCGCGTGCTCTACGCCGACCACGCCTTCCACGGGCTGACCACCGGTTCGCTCTCGGTCAACGGCGAGAGCGGGTTCCGCAAGGGCTTCGATCCGCTGCTGCCGGACACCGCGATCCCGCTCGGCGACCTCGGGGCACTGGCCAAGGAACTGAAGAAGGGCGACGTCGCGGCCCTGATCGTGGAGCCGATCCAGGGCAAGGGCGTGCTGGCCCCGCCACCCGGCTGGCTGCGGGCGGCACAGGAACTCCTGCACGAGCACAAGGCGCTGCTGATCTGCGACGAGGTGCAGACCGGCATCGGCCGGACCGGGGAGTTCTTCGCCTACCAGCACGAGGAGGGCGTGCTGCCCGACCTGGTCTGCGCGGCCAAGGCGCTCTCCGGCGGCTACGTCCCGGTCGGGGCGACGCTCGGCAAGGGCTGGATCTTCGAGAAGGTCTACTCCTCGATGGACCGGGTGCTGGTGCACTCGGCCAGCTTCGGCTCCAACGCGCAGGCGATGGCGGCGGGCCTGGCGACCCTGGAGGTGATGCGGGACGAGAAGGTGGTGGAGAACGCCCGCGCCGTCGGGGACAGGTTCCGGGAGCGGCTGGCGGCGCTGGTCGACCGGTACGAGCTGATGGCCGAGGTCCGCGGCCGGGGCCTGATGATCGGCATCGAGTTCGGCCGGCCGAAGTCGCTGAAGCTGCGGACCGGGTGGACGGCGCTGCAGGCGGCCCGCAAGGGCCTGTTCGCCCAGATGGTGGTCGTCCCGCTGCTGCAGCGGCACCGGATCCTCACCCAGGTCTCCGGCGACCACCTGGAGGTGATCAAGCTGATCCCGCCGCTGATCATCACCGACCGGGACGTGGACCGGTTCATCGACGCCTTCACCGACGTGATGGACGACGCGCACCGCGGGAGCGGCCTGATGTGGGACTTCGGGCGGACGCTGGTGAAGCAGGCGGTCGGCAACCGCTGAGCGGGCCGGGCCGCGGCGGAGTGGGAAGTCGGCCGGGCCGACCTCCCACTCCGTGGGAGACACCGCGTCAGAGCTCGGTCCGGCGGCGCCGGATGACGATGACGAGATCGACCACGGCGAACAGGGTGAGGAGCCCGCAGGCCACCGCGAATCCGGTGAGCGTGCCCCGGCCGGGCGCGCCGTACGCCGGGGCGTTGGCGGCCCATATCGCGAAAGCCACCGTCGCGACGGCGAACAGCGGGGTGAAGGTCAGGGAGAGCAGATAGCGCAGTTTGAGGTCGCTCCGGGCGGTACTGGGTTCGGTGCCGCTGCGCCAGCGCCGCGGCGTCGTGGCTCGCATACCCGCGCACCTCCCGTCGGGCGGGATCCGGTCTACGATTCCAGCGTACGTCCGGGTACGAGTGGGGGAGTGGCGATGCCGGAAGCGGACGCGGAGGGCTACGCGGGCCTGCGGGTCGAGCGGGCGCGGGAGCTGGCCCACCGGGACGGCTGGACCTCGGTGCGGGTCCTCCAGCCGGGGGCGATGATGACCATGGACCACCGCGAGGGGCGGCTCAACCTCGCGGTGCGCGACGGGGTCGTGGAACGCAGCTGGGAGGGGTGAGCGCCGGCCCCCGGCGCCGGGCGGTCCGCTGTTCGAGGGCGGTCACCAGGGGCTCCAGCAGGGGCAGCGAGAGCAGCACCAGCAGGCCCGCGGCCCAGCCGGCCAGGACGTCGGTGACCCAGTGGGTGCCCAGGTAGATCGTGGTGAGCCCGACCGAGGTGGCGGTGGCGCCGGCGAGCACCGCGCCGCCGCGCCGCCACCGGACCGCCAGGTAGGCCAGGACGCCCCAGGTGACCACCGCGTTGGCGGTGTGTCCGGAGGGGAATACGGTGCCGCCGGAGAAGAGTTCGGGCGAGCCGACGTAGTGCGCGTAGTGCGGGCCCAGCCGGCCGGTGACGATCTTCACCGCGCCCACCGTGACGTTGAGCAGCAGCAGGGCCGCCCCCATCACCAGCAGCGGGCGCAGGCGCCGCAGCCGGAGGGCGCGCCAGCCGAGCCAGGCGAAGGCCGCGACGGCGGACGGGCCGCGCTGCCCGGCCACCACCCAGTTGTCGAGCAGCGGCTGCGGCCCGGGCCACCGTTCGTAGGGGCGGGCGAGGCGCACCGCCCAGTCGAGGTCGACCAGCGGGGTGTCGAGGAGGACGCCCGCCACCACCATCAGGTAGCCGAGCGAGGTGAGGGCCAGCAGCCCCGCGCGGCGTCGGCCGAGCGGGGGCCAGCCGGGTTCTCCGGAGGTGCGGCGGGAGCGCTTGCCGCGGGTGGTCGGGTTCTCCTGCAATTCACTCGGCGCTCGCACGCGGGTGACCCTACCCAGTGGACCGGCGTGACTCCCGGTGGAATTCGGAATTCTTCGGAGCGGCGTTTGAATGACCGGATCGCCCTCGCTCCGGTCCGATTTCCCGATATTCCCCTATCGAATGTTCAAGCGAACACCGATCGCCCATTCCCAAGGGCGGGCAAAACACACGGAGTGGGAGACCGGCCACGCCGGTTCCCACTCCGTGGTAACCCTGTGTAGGTTCGATGGCTCAGTCGAGGGGACCGCCGGCCACGTAGATGACCTGGCCGGAGACGAATCCGGCGCCCTCGCTCGCCAGGAACGAGATGGTGTGCGCGACGTCCTCGGGCACACCGACCCGCTGGACCGGGATCTGCGAAGCGGCGGCCTTCTTGAACTCCTCGAACTCCATCCCGACCCGGGCGGCGGTGGCCGCCGTCATGTCGGTGGCGATGAATCCGGGGGCGACCGCGTTGGCGGTGACGCCGAAGCGGCCGAGTTCGATGGCGAGGGTCTTGGTGAAGCCCTGCAGACCGGCCTTCGCGGCGGAGTAGTTGGCCTGGCCGCGGTTGCCCTGGGCCGAGGAGGAGGACAGGTTGATCACGCGGCCGAAGCCCGCGTCCACCATGTGCTTCTGCACCGCGCGGGTCATCAGGAAGGCGCCGCGGAGGTGAACGTTCATGACCGTGTCCCAGTCGGACTCGGACATCTTGAAGATCAGGTTGTCGCGCAGCACGCCCGCGTTGTTCACGAGGACGACCGGCGGGCCGAGTTCGGCGGCGATCCGGTCCACGGCGGCCTGCACCTGTCCGGCGTCCGAGACGTCCGCTCCGACGGCGATCGCCCGGCCGCCGGCGGCGGTGATCCGGTCGACGGCGTCCTGGCCGGCCGCCTCCTCCAGGTCCAGCACGGCGACGGCGTAGCCGTCGGCCGCCAGCCGCTCGGCGGTGGCGGCGCCCAGGCCCCGTGCGGCGCCGGTGACGACGGCGACCCTGGGGGCGGTGCTCTGCTCGGTCATGCTCGCTCTCGTCTCTCTCGGATCTCGCCGGGGGCTCCCGAGGAGTCGCCCGGCGGAGGGTGGACCGCTGAGTGGGCCACACCCTACCGGCGAGTAGGGTGCGCGGCCAGGGCGGAAGGCGCAGGTGACCGAGGGTAAGGACCGGCCGGTCGGCTTTCTCCTGCGAACGGGTTACCCACGGGTCGGCACGGCGCGTAAATATGCCAATGTTGCCGAACCTGCGTCTACTATCCGCCCCCGCCTGCCAGCAAGGGCCAGCCGTTTGTATAGTGTCCGCCAGCAGCCACCGGCTGCACGGCTGGAGCGCCCTCCCTCACAGCGGGACGCCCACTCGCCGTTACTGCCCCACCCGGGTGTCCCACACACACCGGGTGTGACATCGGGACGGATACATGGTGCTGGGGGAGATCCCGACGACCCGCGTGTCCGCGCGACTGCAGCAGTCGCCCGGGCACCTGATCCGCGTTGCACAGCAGGTACACACCCGTCTGTGGTCCGAACACGTCGGAGCCGATCTCACGGCTCCGCAGTTCGCCGTTCTGCTGGTCCTCGCCCTCGAACCGGGTGCTGACCAGCGGACGGTCGGCGAGCGCGCCTCGCTGGACAAGGCCACGATGGCCGAGATGGTCGCCCGGCTCGTCCGGCGCGGCCTGGTGTTGCGACGCCGCGATCCGGCCGACGGCCGGCGCAAACTGCTCGCTCTCTCGCAGAGCGGCGCACAGGCGGTGCGCGAGGCCACCGGCGGAGTGGTCCGTGTGCAGCGCACGCTCTTCGAGCCGCTCGCGGCCGAGGAGCAGCTGGAGATTGTCCGGGTGATGGCCAAGATAGCCAGGCTTGAACCCGCTGCGGTCGCCGTCCTCACCGACGCGCGGCCGATGCTGGACGCCCAGCGGGCGATCGGCTATCTGATCAGGGTGAGCCAGCAGGTGCACACCAAGCTCTGGTCGGAGCACGTCGGTTCGGAGCTGACGGCGCCGCAGTACGCGGTGCTCGACGCCCTCGAACTGGAACCGGGCGCGGACCAGCGCACGGTCGGTGAGCTGGCCTCGCTGGACAAGGCCACGATGGCCGAGATGGTCAGCCGGCTCGTCCGGCGCGGCCTGGTGCAGCGCCGGCGCGACCCTTCGGACGGGCGGCGCAACCTGCTGTCGCTCTCGCCGGCGGGTCAGGACCTGCTGCACCGTTCGGCCGCGGGCGTCGCCGAGGTCCAGCGGCTGCTGCTCGGTCCGCTGGACGAGGACGAGCACGAACCGGCGATGGCGCTGATCGCCAAGGCGGCCAGGCTCTAGCCTTCGCCCTCGAAATCCAGCCAAAACGATTCGCCAACGTACCGAAGGCCGCCGACCCGAATGCGGGAAGGCGGCCTTCGGTGTTGACGGCCCTTCAGGAGCACGGCGACGGCGCCGTGCTCACCGAGGGTGTCAGCTCCAGTCGAACTCCTGCGGGTCCGGACCGATCCGCGAGCCGGTGGCGAGGCCGGCGATCGCGGCGAGGTCGGCCGCGTCCAGCTCGAAGCCGGCCACGTCCAGGTTCTCCTTGATCCGGGAGGGGGTGACCGACTTCGGGATCGCGACGACGCCGCTCTGCAGGTGCCAGCGGAGCACCACCTGGGCGACCGTGCGGCCGTGCTTCTCGGCGATCTGCGCCAGCACCGGCTCGGCGAGCAGCTCCTTGCCCTGGCCCAGCGGGCTCCAGGCCTCGGTGGCGATGCCGTGCCGGGCGTGGAAGGCGCGCAGCTCGTCCTGCGGGAAGTACGGGTGCAGCTCGACCTGGTTCAGGGCCGGCACGACCGAGGCCTCGTCGAGCAGGCGGGTGAGCTGCTCGGCCCCGAAGTTCGAGACGCCGATCGACTTGACCCGGCCGTCGGCCAGGAGCTGCTCGAAGGCCTTCCAGACGTTCGGGAAGGTGCCGTGCATCGGGCGCGGCCAGTGGATCAGGTAGAGGTCGAGGTACTCCAGGCCGAGCTTGGCCAGCGAGGCGTCGAACTCGCGCAGCACCGCGTCCCGGCCCTGCGGGCCGGACCAGTCGCGGGTGCCCGAGTTCCAGAGCTTGGTGGTGACGTAGAGGTCCGCACGGGCGACGCCGCCGCCCGCGATCGCCTCGCCGATCGCCCGGCCGGTGCCGGCCTCGTTCTCGTAGATCGCCGCGGTGTCGATCGAGCGGTAGCCCGACTCGACGGCGGTGCGGACGGCGGCCGTGGCCTCGGCGTCCGGGACCTGCCACACGCCGAAGCCCAGCTGCGGGATCTGCGAGCCGTTGTTGAGGGTGACGCTGGGGATGGTGCTCACGGGAAGGGGTGCCCTCCTGGTTGTCCATAGGTTCGTGTGGACCAACCTGCCCGTTGTCCGGATTGTTCCCGGCCGGGCAAAGAATTTTCTGACGCGTTGTACCGGCGTGCGCAGGAGGTCCGGGAGGGGGCGCGCGACGCGGAAAACCTGTTGCGCAGCTCACAGTCGCCTTGGCAGGCTCGCTGCCATGACCTCCTGAGCAGCCCCCCGGCCGTGACCGCACCGGCCCCATCCTCCCCTTCCCCCACCACGTGCTCCCGGCGCCACCGCGCGACGAGCACGTCGTCGCCATTCGCCCGCACCACCCCCAACGGAGCGTCATGCCGCTCAAGACCCTGCCGCTGGCCGATCCCGGCGACCCGGATCTCTCCTCCCCCCTCGCCTTCCTGCGCTGGCTGCAGCGCAGCCAGCGGCGCGGGCAGGTGCTCGCCACCTGCTGGTCGCTGCTGGAGATGGGCAGCCGGGCGGCCCTGCCGCTCCCGGTGGGCCTCGGTGTCCAGGCCGCCGTGGACGGCGACGCCGCCGGCCTCCGGTGGGCCGGTGCCGCCGTGCTGGCCCTGGCCATCGTCGCCGCCTTCGGCGCCGTCATGCTGCACCGCCAGGCGGTGTGGAACTGGATCCACGCCGCCACCCAGGTCCGCCAACTGGTCTCCCGTCAGGCCTCCCACCTGGGCGCCGGGCTGTCCCGGCGGATCGCCACCGGTGAGATCGTCGCCGTCGGCAGCGGGGACGTCGAGAAGATCGGCTGGTACGTCGAGCTGGTCGCCCGGCTCCGCGGCGCGGTGCTGGTCTGGCTGGCGGTCAGCGCCGCAGTGCTGGTCGCCGAGCCCGTGCTCGGCCTCGCCGTGCTGCTCGGCGTCCCGGTGCTGGCCGCCTCCGTCTGGCCGCTGCTCGGCCCCTTCGAGCGGCGCTACTCAGAACAGCGCGCGCTCGGCGGCAAGGCGACGGAGCTGGCCGCCGACACCGTGGCCGGGCTCCGGGTGCTCCGCGGCATCGGCGGCGAGGAGCTGTTCCTCGACCGCTACCGGGCGGCCTCCCAGAAGGTCCGCGCGGCCGCCGTCCGCTCGGCCCGGGTCTGGTCGCTGATGCAGGCCCAGCAGGTCCTGCTGCCGGGCCTCTTCGTGGTCGGCGTCACCTGGTACGGGGCCCGGCTGGCCGCGGACGGGGAGATCGGCATCGGCACCCTCGTCGCGGTGTACGGCGCCACCGCCTACCTGGCCGCGCCGCTGCGCATCCTCGGCGAGGCCGCGCACGCCTGGAGCGTCGCCCGGGTCTCCGCGGGGCGGGCCGTCCGGGTGCTCTCGCTCAGCCGGACGACCGGCACCGCCGAGGCCGTGCTCACCGGGCCGGGCCGGGCCGACCTGTTCGACCCGGTGACCGGGCTGACGCTGCGGGCCGGTGAGCTGACCGCCGTCGTCTGCGGCGACCCGGACTTCGCCGGGGCGCTGGCCGGCCGGCTCGGCGGGCACGTCCCGCTGGGCGAGGGGGAGCGGGCGCAGCCCTCCGTCCGGCTCGGCGGCACCGAGCTGGACGCCGTGCCGCTGGCCGAGGCCCGGGCGGCGGTGCTGGTCCACGACAAGGAGCCGGTGCTGCTCTCCGGCACCCTGGCCGAGCTCTTCGACATCCCCGCCTCGGGCCGGGTCACCCCCGCCGAGGCGCTGGCCGCCGCCCGCGCCGAGGACGTCCTGGACGCGCTGGTGGACGGCTCGCCCGAGTGCGCGGGGGACGCCATGCGGGCCGGGATCACCGAGCGCGGCCGCTCGCTCTCCGGCGGCCAGCGCCAGCGGCTGGCGCTGGCCCGCGCCCTGCTGGCCGACCCGCCGGTGCTCGTCCTGGACGAGCCCACCAGCGCGGTCGACGCCCACACCGAGTCCCGAATCGCCACCGGGCTGCGTGCGAGCCGGGAGGGGCGCACCACGGTGGTGTTCGCCACCAGCCCGCTGCTGCTGGACCAGGCGGACCGGGTGGTACTGCTCCAGGGCGGCCGGGCCGTCGCGGCCGGCCGCCACCGCGAGCTGATGCGCACCGAGCCCGCCTACCGCGCCGTGGTCACCCGCGACGAGGAACCGGTCGCCGTCGGGGAGGGCGTATGAGCCCCGCACCCGTCCGCCGCCCCGCCCAGCCGAGGAGCACCGCATGAAGCCCCCCGCCCATCAGGAGCAGGGACCGGCCACCACCCTGCCGGTCGGCTCGCCGGCCACCGTCCGCGCCTACCTGCGGCTGCTCGCCCGGCGGCACCGCGCCGGCTTCGGCGCCGTGGTGGGCCTGCACTCGGTGGCCACCGTGGCCGGCCTGGTCGGGCCCTGGGTGCTCGGCACCCTGGTCGAGTCGCTGGCCACCGGCACCGCCGGGTCCACCATCGCGGTGGCCGTCGCCTGGTACCTGCTGGCCCTGGTGGTGCAGTCGGCCTTCACCTGGTGGTCCCGGCTGCGCGGCAGCGTCCTCGGCGAGCGGGTGCTGGCCGACCTCCGGGAGGACTTCCTGGTCCGGTCGGTGACGCTGCCGACCGGTGTGCTGGAGCGGGCCGGCACCGGGGACCTCGTCTCCCGGGGCACCACCGACATCGACCGGCTGGACAAGTCGGTCCGCGAGGCGGTGCCCGAGCTGGCCGTCGCCGTGGTCTCGCTGCTGCTGGTGCTCGGCGCCCTGGTGGTGACCTCACCACTGCTCGCGCTCACCTCGCTGATCGGCCTGCCGCTGCTGCTGGCCAGCTCGCGCTGGTACTTCCGGCGGGCCCCGCAGTCCTACCGCAACGAGTCGGCCGGCTACGCCGCGGTCAACACCGTGCTGGCCGAGACGGTCGACGCCGGGCGGACGGTCGAGACGCTGCGCCTGGGCGACGACCGGGTCCGGCTCACCGACCGCAAGCTCGGCGAGTGGCTCGCCTGGGAGCGGTACACCCTCTGGCTGCGCTCGGTCTGGTTCCCGACCATCGACGCGGTCTACACCCTGGCCGTGCTCGGGACGCTGGTGCTCGGCGGCCTGTTCACGCTGGAGGGCTGGATCACCGTCGGCCAGCTGACCACCGGGGTGCTCTACGCCCAGGCGCTCACCGGCCCGGTCGACCTGATCCTGCGCTGGTACGACGAGCTGCAGATCGGGCAGGCCTCGCTGGCGCGACTGGTCGGGGTCCGCGAGGTGCCCGAGCACGAGTGCGACGAGTCCGCCCACCCGGACGGCCGACACGTGCGGGCCGACGAGGTGCGGTTCGGCTACCGCGAGGGCGCCGACGTGCTGCACGGGATCAGCCTGGACGTCGCCCCGGGCAGCCGGGTCGCCCTGGTCGGTCCCTCCGGTGCGGGCAAGTCCACCCTGGGGCGGCTGCTGGCCGGGATCTACGCGCCCGGCCGGGGCAGCGTGACGCTGGGCGGGGCGCCGCTCTCGCGGATGCCGGCCGAGCGGGTCCGGGCCGAGGTGGCCCTGGTCAACCAGGAGCACCACGTCTTCGTCGGCACCCTGCGGGACAACCTGCGCCTTGCGGCGCCGGACGCCGCCGACACCGAGCTGCGCGCCGCGCTGGACGCGGTGGACGCCGGGGAGTGGGTGGACGCGCTGGCGCAGGGGCTGGACACCGAGGTCGGCTCGGGCGGCACCGCGCTGACCCCTCCGCAGGCGCAGCAACTCGCGCTGGCCCGACTGGTGCTGGCCGACCCGCACACCCTGGTCCTGGACGAGGCCACCTCGCTGCTGGACCCGAGGGCCGCCCGGCACCTGGAGCGCTCGCTCTCGCGGGTGCTGGAGGGCCGGACGGTGATCGCCATCGCGCACCGGCTGCACACCGCCCACGACGCCGACGTGATCGCCGTGGTCGAGGGCGGGCGGATCAGCGAGTACGGCAGCCATCCGGAGCTGGTCGCCGCGGGCGGTCCGTACGCGGCGCTCTGGCGGTCCTGGCGGGACGAGCGGTAACCGGGGGCGGCAGCGGCCCCCCGGGCGCTCTGCTGCCCCGACCGGCCACCGGTGGCCGGCCGCTCCCGGTGACACAGCGCAAACCCGCACGGGGCAGGGTTGCCCCGTGCGGGTTACTCCCGGGCGCGTAACCGGACAAGTCGGTCGATCGGCCCGCAGACTGCGCGTGTGACCAAGATTTCAGACGGTTCCTCCAGCACCCGGCGCAGCGAGATCGGTGGCGTCCCCACCCGGTACATCGGGATCGGCGTCATCGTCGTGCTCGCGGTGTGGTTCCTGTTCGCCAACCTCGACAAGGTGAAGATCCAGTTCTGGGTGTTCACCGTGACCGCGCCGCTCTGGATCGCGCTGCTCGCCACCCTGCTCGCGGGTGGTGCGCTGGGGTGGTTGCTGAAGGGGCGGAGCACCAAGTGACGGCACCGCCGGGGGCGTCCGCCTTCGAGCCGCTGATCGAGCTGCGGGGCGTCAACAAGCACTTCGGCGAGCTGCACGTGCTGCAGGACATCGAGCTGACGGTGGGTCGCGGCGAGGTCGTGGTGGTGATCGGGCCCTCCGGCTCCGGCAAGTCCACGCTCTGCCGGGCGATCAACCGCCTGGAGCCGATCGAGTCGGGCAGCATCTCGATCGACGGCAAGCCGCTGCCCGCGGAGGGCAAGGGGCTCGCCCTGCTGCGCGCGGACGTCGGGATGGTCTTCCAGTCCTTCAACCTGTTCTCCCACAAGACCGTGCTGCAGAACGTCTCGCTGGCGCAGATCAAGGTCCGCGGCCGGCCGCGCGCGGAGGCGGACGCGAAGTCCCGGGCCCTGCTGGAGCGGGTCGGGCTGGTCGCCCAGGCGGACAAGTACCCGGCGCAGCTCTCCGGGGGCCAGCAGCAGCGCGTCGCGATCGCCCGGGCGCTCGCCATGGAGCCCAAGGCACTGCTCTTCGACGAGCCCACCTCCGCCCTCGACCCCGAGATGATCAACGAGGTGCTGGACGTGATGCGCCAGCTCGCGCACGAGGGCATGACCATGGTGGTGGTCACCCACGAGATGGGGTTCGCCCGCGCGTCGGCCAACCGGGTGGTGTTCATGGCCGACGGGCGGATCGTCGAGGACCGTGCCCCCGAGGACTTCTTCGGCGCGCCGGAGAGCGAGCGCGCCCGGGACTTCCTGTCCAAGATCCTGAAGCACTGAGGCGGGCGCCGTGACGAGGAAGTGGATGCTCGCCGCCGCGGCCCTGATCGTGCTGCTGGCCGGCTGCGGCAAGGAGGGCACCCCGCCGCCGAAGGGTCCGCAGCCCAGCGCGCTGCCCAGCTACCAGGTGCGGGACGCCGCCGGCATCACCGGTTCGCCCACCCTGGACGCGGCGCGCGCCCGGGGCCACCTGGTGGTGGGGGCCAAGGAGGACCAGCCCTACCTCGGGCAGAAGAACCCGGCCACCGGGGAGTACTCCGGCTTCGACATCGAGATCGCCAAGATGGTCGGCGCCGACCTGGGCTTCGCGCCCGACCGGATCGAGTTCCGGACGATCGCCTCCGCCAACCGGGAGACCGCCCTGCAGAACGGGCAGGTGGACTACTACGTCGGCACCTACACCATCAACGACAACCGCAAGAAGCTGGTCGGCTTCGCGGGGCCGTACTACCTGGCCGGCCAGTCGCTGCTGGTGCGCGAGAACAACGACACCATCCACGGCCCGGAGGACCTGAACGGCAAGAAGGTCTGCTCGGCGGCGGGCTCCACCCCGTACCAGCGGATCCAGAAGCAGTACCCCGACGTCAAGCTGATCGGCTACGACACCTACTCGGCCTGCGTGGACAACCTGATCACCGGCCAGGTGGACGCCGTCACCACGGACAACACGATCCTGATGGGCTACGCGGCCAAGGTGCCGGACGAGCTCAAGGTGGTCGGGCCGCTGTTCTCCCAGGAGCCGTACGGGATCGGGACGCCGAAGGACGACACCGTGCTGCGCTACGCGCTGGACGACGCCCTGGCGCACCACGAGGAGAACGGTGACTGGAAGCGGGCCTACGACGCCACCCTCGGCCTGTCCGGGGTGTCCGCGCCGACCCCGCCGCCGATCGACCGGTACTGAGAGGGCCGCCCCGTGAAAACCCTGACCGACAACTGGTCGACCTACTGGGAGGGCTTCCTCGGCACCCTCTCGCTGTTCGTGGTGAGCGCCGTGCTCGCCCTGGTGCTGGGCGTGCTGATCGCCGGCTTCCGGGTCTCGCCGGTGCGGCCGCTGCGGGTGTTCGGGACGGTCTGGGTGACGCTGCTGCGCAACACCCCGCTGACCCTGCTCTTCTTCATCGTGGTGCTGGGCCTGCCGCGGTTCGACATCACGCTGCCGTTCTTCACCTTCGCGGTGCTCGCGCTCGGCTGCTACACCTCGGCGTTCGTCTGCGAGGCGATGCGCGCGGGGGTCAACACCGTGCCCAGCGGCCAGGGCGAGGCGGCCCGGAGCCTGGGCATGACCTTCGGGCAGACGATGAGCCTGGTGGTGCTGCCGCAGGCGTACCGGTCGGTGGTCGCCCCGATCGGCAGTGTGATGATCGCGCTGGCCAAGAACACCGCGATCGCCGGCTCGTTCAGCGTGACCGAACTGCTCGGCAGCTACCGGACCATCAACGAGCTGGGATACAGCATCATCTGGACCTTCGTCTGGATCGCCGTCGGCTACCTGATCATCACCCTGGCCGTCAGCGCGCTCTTCAACGTGCTGGAACGACGAGTGGCGGTGTCGCGATGACGGTGGAATCCTCGGCGCTCTACGACATCCCCGGCCCCAAGGCGCTGGCCCGGCACCGGCTGTACGGGCTGATCGCGCTGGTCGCGATCGCCGCGCTGATCGGGTGGATCGTCTACATGCTGTTCCACACCGAGCAGTTCACGTACCAGAAGTGGACGGCCTTCGAGTACGAGGGCGTGCAGGACCTGCTGCTGCGCGGGCTGGGGAACACGCTCAAGGCCTTCGGATGGACGGTGCTGTTCGCGCTGCCGTTCGGCGCGCTGTTCGCGGCCGGGCGGCTCTCCGACCACCGGGCGGTGCGCTGGCTCTCCACCCTGGTGGTGGAGTTCTTCCGAGCCATGCCGGTGCTGGTGATGATCTTCTTCATCTTCGTCGCGCTCAAGGTGGAACCGCTCTGGGCGCTGGTGGCCGGTCTGGTGCTGTACAACGGCTCGGTGCTGGCCGAGGTGTTCCGGGCCGGTGTGCTCGCGGTGCCCGCCGGGCAGCGCGAGGCGGCGTACGCGCTGGGCATGCGCAAGACCCAGGTGATGTCCTACGTGCTGGTGCCGCAGGCCAACCGGGCGATGCTGCCGGCCATCATCAGCCAGCTGGTGGTGGCGCTCAAGGACACCTCGCTGGGCTTCCTGATCACCTACGAGGAGTTCCTGCACGCGGGCAAGCTGATCGCCACCAACCTCGACTACGACCTGCCGTTCATCCCCGTGGTGATGGTGATCTCGCCGATCTACATCGGGATGTGCCTGGCGCTCTCCTGGCTGGCCCGGTGGGTCGAGGCCCGTACCCGGCGCAGTCCGAGCACCCAGGGCGGCGCACCGGTCGCCGAGGCCGGACTGGTGCTGGGGCTGCCCCCGGAGGAGTAGGAGCGGCGGGAACGCATCGGAGAAACCATAGGTGCGGGTGGGAATAGCTCCGGCATCTCCAAAGTCTGCTTATGATTCCTGGGACCAGGGGCGCGGGCAGGTGGAGGGGCAGTGGAGCCGGTATTCGACTCGCGGCACATCAGGACCTTCCACGAGGTCGTCCGGGCCGGCTCCTACTCGGCCGCCGCCCGCGAACTCGGCTACACCCAGCCCGCCATCACCCAGCAGATGAAGGCACTGGAACGGTCCGTCGGAGTGCCGCTGTTCACCCGGGCCGGGCGCGGGCTGCGCCTCACCGAGGCCGGTGAGGCACTGGCCCGGCACGCCGAACTGATCCTCGGCAGTCTCGCCGCGGCCCAGCAGCAACTCGGCGCGCTCGCCCGGTTGCGCGCCGGGAGGGTCCGGGTCTGCGCGTTCCCGAGCGCCAACGCGACCCTGATACCCCAGGCGATGGCCCGGCTGCTCGCCGAGCACCCCGGGGTCCGGGTCGAACTGCTGGAGGCCGAACCGCCCGACTCCGTGCAGCGGCTGCTGCGCGGCGAGTGCGACATCGCGCTCTCCTTCCGCTACCCGGGCGTCGCCGCCGAGCTGCCGCCCGAGCTGGACGAGATCCCGCTGATGGAGGACCTGCTCACGGTGCTGCTGCCGGTCGGCCACCCGCTGGGCCGCCGGCACGCCGTCCGGCTGGCCGACCTCGACGGCGAGCGCTGGATCGCCGGGTGTCCGCGCTGCCGGGCCAACCTGCTGCACGTCTGCGCCGAGGAGGGCTTCGCACCCGACATCGTCTTCTCCACCGACGACAACCTGGCGGTGCAGAGCCTGGTCGCCGCCGGGGTCGGGATCGCGCTGATGCCCGCGCTGGTGCTCTCCTTCATGTGCCACCGCAAGGTCACCGGGCGCGCCGTCGAGCCGCACCTGCGGCGCCAGGTGAGCGCGTACGTGCTCCGCGAGCACCGCCGGATCCCGGCCACCGCGCTGGTGCTGGACCAGTTGCGGTCCGCGGCGGCCTCGCGGGTGGGCTGCTGATCCCCGCCGTTCGACAACCGGCCCGTCGGCCCGGGGTCAATCCATAAGCGGGGTTTGGGGAAGAGCGAAAGAACCCTCCTTGGACGTGATGGGTCGGCCGGGGCCAACCTGCTGGCATGACACCCTCCGCCACGGTCGGCAGCGACCGGCTCACCGAGCGCATGACCGCCCTGGTCGGCGAGATCCGCGCGGTCGTGGACCGCGGCCTGCCGCCGGAACTCACCGCCTACCTGGTCGGTGAGCGACTCGCCCCGCACCTGGGGGACGCCGGCCTGCTCACCGAGGCGCAGCGCGAGGGGGATCCCGACCGCTACCGCCAGCACGTCCTGCACGCCGAGGCCGACGGCGGGTTCTCGGTCGTCGCGCTGGTCTGGCTGCCCGGCCAGGAGACCCCGATCCACGACCACGTCTCCTGGTGCGTGGCCGGCGTCCACCAGGGCAAGGAGAGCGAGACCCGCTATCGGCTGGTGTCCGACGGACGCACCGCCCACCTGGTGGAGACCGAGCACGTGGTCGGCCCGGCCGGCACCGTCGCCGCCTTCGCCCCGCCCGGCGACATCCACCTGGTGCGCAACGCCTGCTCCTCCACGGCCATCTCGATCCACGTCTACGGCGCCGACGTCTCCCGGCTGGGCACCAGCATCCGGCGCGTCTACCGGCTGCCCGCCGACGGGCGGCGGTGAGCCCGCCGTGGCACTGACCCTCCGGGACCGGCCCGTCCGCACCCGCGCACTGCCCCCGCTCGGCGGCGACGTCCCCGGGCTGCTGCTCGCCGCCCTCGGCGTGGCCGCCGCGCTCGCGATCCACCAGGCCGTGCCCGCCGTGCCCAAGCTCACCGCCGCCGTGGTGCTCGGCATGGCCGCTGCCCACCTGCCCGGGCTGCGCCCGGTGGTCCGCGGGGTGGCCCGGCCGGGCCTCTCGACGGCCGGGAAGCGGCTGATGCGGCTCGGCATCGTGCTGCTCGGCCTCAAGCTCGGCCTGGACGACGTGCTCGGCCTCGGCTGGGCCACCGTCGCCATGGTGGTCGCCGTGGTGGCCGCCACCTTCGCCGGGACCGTCTGGCTCGGTCGCCGGCTCGGCCTGCCGGGCGACCAGCCGCTGCTCGTCGCCACCGGGTACTCGATCTGCGGGGCCTCGGCGATCGGCGCGGTCAGCCAGGCCGCCGGCAGCGAGGAGGAGGACGTCGCCGCCTCCGTCGCGCTGGTCACCCTCTGCGGCACCCTGGCCATCGCCGTCCTCCCGCTGCTCCACCAGCCGCTCGGCCTGGACGACGCCGGGTTCGGGCGCTGGGTCGGCGCCAGCGTGCACGACGTCGGGCAGGTGGTCGCCACCGCGCAGACCGGCGGGGCGGGTGCGCTGCGCGAGGCCGTCCTGGTCAAGCTGATGCGGGTGGTGCTGCTGGCGCCACTGGTCGCCGGGGTCGCCGTCGCGATGCGGCGGGCGCGCCGGGGCACCCCCGGGGCCACCGGCAAGCGGCCGCCGATCGTGCCGCTCTTCGTGGCCGGGTTCCTCGCGATGATCGCGCTGCGGACCACCGGCGTGCTGCCCGACCGGGCGCTCACGCTGGCCGGGGACGCGCAGGAGCTGCTGCTGGCGGCCGCGCTGTTCGGCCTCGGCAGCGCCGTGCACCTGCCGACCATGCTGCGCACCGGCGGGCGGATCGCCCTGCTGGGGCTGGCCTCCTGGGTGATGGTCGCCGGCGTCAGCTACGCGGGGGTGCTGATCACGACGTGACCGGCGGGGCGGTGGCCTCGGCTATTGTCGGGCGGGTACTCGTTCGCCGAGCCGTTCTGCACCCGAGCCCGGGAGGAATCGCCGCATGTCCATCGCACTGCCCGCACGGGACGACCAGGAGGCAGTCGTCACCCTCGACCGGCGGGAGGGCCCGTTCGGCGAGGTGGTGCTGCGTCGGCGCGGACGGCACTTCGAGATCATCGCGAACGGCTGCTTCCTGATGGACACCGCCGACGGCCGCTCCGAGCGGTTGCTGATCCAGGCGGCGCTGGACGAGCTGGACCGCACCGGCCCCGCGGTGGAGCGCCCCTCGGTGCTGATCGGCGGGCTCGGCGTCGGATTCTCGCTGGCGTACGCGGTGGCCGAGGCGCGCTGGGGCCGGATCGCGATCGTCGAGCGCGAGAACGCGATCATCGACTGGCACCGGAGTGGCCCGCTGGGTGCCTTCTCCGGCGGCGCGCTGGAGGACGAGCGGGTGGCGGTGCTCCACACCGACCTGCTGGAGTACCTGGCGGCGGCGGACGGCGAGCGCTACGACGCGCTCTGCCTGGACATCGACAACGGCCCGGACTGGACGGTCACCGACTCCAACGCCGGGCTCTACGGCGCCGACGGGCTGGCCGTGCTCTGGCACCGGCTGCGGCCGGGCGGGGTGCTGGCGGTCTGGAGCGCGCAGCCCTCCCCGGACTTCGAGGAGGCGCTGCGCGCGGCGGGCTTCTCGGACGTGGTCACCCACGAGATCGAGGTCGCCCGGGGAGTGCCGGACGTGGTGCACCTGGCCCGGCGCGCCGACTGAGCGCCGCGCCGGGCCGGGTCGTACTGGGCGGGCTGGGCCGGGCTGTACCGGTGGCCTACTTCAGACCGTTGTCCACCGCGGCCATCAGTTCGCCGTTCGGGGTGTCACCGTCGAAGGCCCACACCATCGCGCCGGCCAGCCCCTGGGACTTGATCCAGGCGGTCTTGCGGGCGATCTCGATCGGGTCGTCGTAGGTGTAGAGGACGGTCCCGTTGTAGATGTACGCGTGGCCGGCCACCGGGTCCCGGTAGATGGTGTAACCGCCGCCGGTGGCCATCTGCTTGAGCTTCTTGTAGTCCTCGAAGCCGGCCTCGTACGTCCCCGGGCCGGGGCCCGTCGCGGTCTGGAACAGGCCGTTGGTGGTGCCGCGCGGCACCCCCGTCCAGCCGCGTCCGTAGAACGGGATGCCCAGGGTCAGCTTGCTCTTCGGAGCGCCGCCGTTGAGGTAGGCGTTGATGGCGATCTCGGAGCTGAACTGCCGGTCCGGGGTGCTCGGGTCACCGGCCGCGAGCTTGATCGCGGACTGCTGGTTGGTGCTCATCTCCCAGCCGCCGTGGTAGTCGTAGCCCTGGATGGTGGCGAAGTCGAAGGCGCCGAACAGCCCGGGGACGTCGATGCCGGCGGTGACCTTCGCCGGGTCGGCCGGGAGGAAGGCGCTCAGCGTGTAGTGCTTGGCGGTGGTGGCGCCGAGGGCGTCCAGCTGGCGGCGGAACTCCTGGGCCAGCAGGGTGTAGTTGGCCTTGTCGGTCGGGCGGAAGATGTTCCCGTCGTGCCCGCCGGAGGCCGGCCACTCCCAGTCGAGGTCGATGCCGTCGAAGATGCCGGCCGCGCTGCCCGGGCCGCCGCGGCCGTCGATGACCGGCAGGTTGCCCTTGATGTACATGTCGATGCAGGAGCTCACCAGCGCCTTGCGGGAGGCGTCGGTGGCGGCCGCGTCGGAGAACCACTTGCTGTACGACCAACCGCCCAGCGAGATCTGGATCTTGAGGTTGGGGTACTTGGCCTTGAGCTGCTTCAACTGGTTGAAGTTGCCCGCCAGCTTCTGGTCCCAGGTGTCGGTGGTGCCGGCCACCGAGCTGCCGGCGTCCCAGCCCTTGCCGAAGTCGGCCCAGGCGTCACCGGCGCCGTCGCCCGCGTTGGGGTCGTTGTCCGGTCCGGCGGCCTTGTTGGTGATGAAGCACTGCTTGGTGGTCGGGTGGATGTTGGCGAAGGCGTAGTTGAGCGTGGTGAGCCGGCCGGCCGAGCCGGAGGTGTCGAGCTGCTTCACGCTGTACCCGCGGGCGTAGATGCTCCACTGGGTGAAGTAGCCGATCTTCAGCGCGCCGGGGTTGCTCCCGCCGGGCTGGGTCTTGCCGGTGACGGCGTTCGACGCGGGGGAGACGTTGCCGGCCGCGTCTCGGGCCTTCACGGTGAAGGTGTACGAGGTGTCCGGAGCCAGGTTGCCCACGGTGGCGGAGGTGCCCGTGACGGTGGCGGCGAGCGCGGTGCCGTTGTAGACGTCGTAGGCGGTGACCCCGGTGTTGTCGGTGCTGGCGCCCCAGGTGAGCGAGACGCTGTTGGCGTCCGAGCCGGTGACCAGCGGGGTGCCGGGGGTGGTCGGTGCCTGGCGGTCCGGGTCGGTCGGCGGCTTGGTGGTGGCGGTGACCGGGCCGGCGGCGGCCGAGCGGTTGCCCGCGGCGTCCAAGGCCTGGACGGTGAACTGGTAGGCGGTGCCGGCGGTCAGGCCCTGGACGGTGACCGCCGTGGTGGCGCCGTCCGTGGTGGCGACCTTGGTGGCGCCCTGGAACACGTCGTAGCCGGTGACCCCGACGTTGTCGGTGCTCGCCGTCCAGGCGAGGTCGACGGTGGTCTGGGTGGTGGTGCCGGCCTGGAGGCCGCCGGGCACGGTCGGCGCGCTCTGGTCCCCGCCGGCGCCGTCGCAGGGCTGGCCGTTCAGCTTGCAGTTGAGCAGCGGCTTGTAGGCGCCCGAGTAGGCGATGTTGAAGCCGAAGTTGTACGTGCCGCCCGGCGGCAGGTTGCCGGCCCAGCTGGGGTTCTTGACCGTGACGTGCGAACTCGCCGTGGTGTAGCTCGCGTTCCAGAGCGAGGCGACCGTGTTGGCGGCCGGCAGGTCGAACTCCAGGGTCCAGCTGGGCAGGGTTGCGCTGGAGCCGTTGGTGATGGTGTAGCTGCCCTCGTAGCCGGTGCTCCAGTCGCTGCCCTTGGTGAACGTCGCGGTGGCGGACCCGGCGGCGTGGGCGGCGGTGCTGGGCAGGGAGACGGCGAGCAGCGGGACGATCAGGGCCCCGGCCGCCAGCAGCGGCAGCTTGATCCGACGTCGGCGCATGGTTGTGGCTCCTGTCCTGGGGCCTCCGGGCATGCCGGGTCGCCCCGTTACCTGTGGGGAGGTGTCAGGTGCGTGGAGCAGCGTGCGGGAGCTCCGGGCCGTCGGGCGGCGCGGAACCGGAGACCTCCGGCCGTCGGGGTGCCGTCAGGATCCTGTGCTCCCCGAGGGTAGGGAGCCGGTCGGCAACTGGCAATAGGTCTGTACCAGTTGACGGTGGTGGACATGGCGGGCGGCGCGGTCGGTGGGGCCGGGCGCGGACGCGCACCGGCGGCCGCCCCTGGTGCGGGACGGCCGCCGGTGCGCGGTGGTCCGGGCCTCAGCCGAAGGGGCTGCTCTCCGGCGCGGCGGCCGGTGCGGCCTCGGGGGCGGCGGGGGCGGGGGTGTCGGCCGGCAGCGGGGCGAAGGGGTTGAAGTCCGGCGGCGGGACCATCACCGGGGTGCCCTTGGGGCCGCGCGCCGGGTCGTCCGGCCCGTCCTCGGCCGTCGGCAGGGTGACGGTCGGCGCGGGCACGGTCGGCGGCGCCGAGGGCGGCGGCGGCACGGCGGCGGGCGGCTGCGGGAGGGTGGTGCCGAACGGGTCGCTCGGCCGGTCCTCGGCCGTCACCGTGCCGAACGGGTCGGCAGCCCGGGTGGCGGCCGGTGCGGCCTCGGGGGCGGCGGGGGCGGGGGTGTCGGCCGGCAGCGGGGCGAAGGGGTCGAAGTCCGGCGGCGGGACCATCACCGGCGTGCCCTTGGGGCCCCGCTCCGGGGCGTCGGCGGTCTCGGGCACGGTGGTGTCGGTGAGCGTCGCGGCCTGCGGGGCGAAGGGGTCGAAGTCCGGCGGCGGGACCATGACGGGGGTGCCCTTGGGGCGCCGCTCGGCCGCCTCCGGGCTGTCGTCCGGCACCAGGAGGGGCTCGACGGGCGTCGGGTCGGCCTCGGGGGCGAAGGGGTTGAAGTCGGCCGGGGGGACCCGGACCGGCGTGCCGCGCAGGTGGACCGGCAGCGGCGTGGCGTCGTCCGGAACGGGCGCGGCGGCCTGCTCCGGGACGGCTTCGGCGGCGAACCCGGCCGTCGCGGCGAGCGCTTCGGCCCCCGGAGCGGGCGTCGGGGCCGGCGTCGGGGCCGGAACCGGGTACGGCTCGGCGGGGACGCCGTGGGCGGGGGGCGCGGCGGGCGCCGGCGCGAAGGCGCGGACCGGCGGGGTCAGCTGCCCGGCCACGCCGTCCCAGCCGAACTGGACGCTCTTCAGCAGCTCGGCGAAGGCCTCCGTGTACAGCTCCCAGTCCTGCTGCTGCGCCGTCGTGAGCTGGACGCAGAGCACCGAGACACCGTCCGGCAGCGGCACGAACGCCTCCACCACCGAGGTGACCGCCCAGCGGCGCCGGCCGTCGTCGGCGAGCGGACCGGGGACGGGGACGCTGCGGCCCTCGACCAGGACGGCGGCCGGGCCGGCCGGCAGCAGCACCGTCCAGACCTCGGCGTGCCGGCGGACGGTGGCCAGTTCGGTGGCCAGCCCGGAGATCGGCAGCGGGTGGCGGGCGAGCGAGACCACCAGGGTGGCCTCGGTCGGCCGGCCGGCCACCTCCAGGGCGCAGAGCCCGGCGTAGACCGTGCCCGAGGCGGTGATGGTGTCGGCCAGGGACGCGGCGATCACCGCGAAGTCGCGGCGCGGCGCCGGACCGGTGCCGCTGAACAGCTCCTCGGCGACCTCGGCCAGGTGCGCGGTCAGCTCGGCGGCGGCCGCACCGGTGGCCGGGTCGACGCCCTTGGCGGTGGCCACCGCGTCGGCCCCGGCCGGGCCGGCGGGCACGGTACGGGCGGAGACACCGACCGGGCCGCCCGGGGAGGTCAGCGGGTGGAAGCCGGGCGGGACGACCAGGCGGACCTCGGCGCCGGCGCCGGTGGCGAGCTCCACCGGCTGCCGGGTCTGCTGTCCGGCGGCGAGCGCCGCCAGCGCGGCGGCGAACGGCGGCCGCAGCTCGGGGGCGGCGACCTCGCCGGCCACCGGCAGCCCGAACAGCGCGGCCGTGGCGGTGCCCCGGTCGGCCACCGCGCCGCGTACCGGGCCGCCGCCGTACCGCGCGAGCAGCGCGTCGCCGGCCAGCTCGGCCAGCGGGGCGCCGGTGCCCGGGCGGGCCGTCCCGGCGGTGACCACGGTGCCGAGCCGGTCGACGGCGTCGTGCACCGGACCGTTGGGCGCCAGTGGGAGGTTGAACAGGGCCTCGGCCGCCGGGTGGGCGCCGGCGGTCAGGGCCGTCAGCGAAGCCGCCGGGTGGCGCGAGGTGTGCTTCTCGAAGAGGGCTTCGGTGAGCGCGCCGAGCGTCGCGGACACCTGCTCCGCCGGGGCGAAGGGATTGGCCTCCGTGGTGAACTGGCCGTCCTGGGTCAACTGATGAGCCCCCCGCTCTGCTGCGTGTGCGTTGGTGGTTCGGCGGATCCGGGCGCGCTCGTGACCGGCGCGGCGTCAGATCCGTGCCCATTCCTATCAGAGGCCGCCGCTGTGGCAGAACCGGCGTCCGCCGGTTCAGTTCGCGGGCTCGACCGCCAGCGCGGCGACCGCGTCCGCGATGCCGGGAACGGCGAACAGGCCCGCGAGTTCGCGCACCAGCCGCCCGGCCGGGCCGGCGGGGCGCTCGGCGGCGAAGAAGCCGGCGAGTTCGGCGGCCAGCGCGGGCTCCCGGGCGGCGGTCAGCGTCAGGGCCGCGACGAACTCCTGGACCAGGTGCAGCTGGAGCTCCTCCAGCGGCACCGAGCGCTCGCCCAGCCACTCCAGCGAGGTGATCTCGGCGTTGGCGATCCAGGCGCGGACGGTCAGCCGCAGGCCCGGACTCGGCGAGGGGACCGCCAGGTGGCTCAGGATCTGGTCGTGCGCGGCCCGCCGGACTTCGTCGATCACCGCCGACGTCCCGGCGCTGGCCGCCACCGAGCCGCCGCGCAGCAGCGCGGCGAAGCCGGGACCGTGGCTCTGCACGAAGTCCAGGTAGCGGCCCATCACCCGGTACAGCCGCTCGGAGAGCGGGCCGTCGGCGGGCTCCTCGAAGCGGCCGGCCAGCTCGCGGCCGGCCCGGCGCAGCGACTCCTCGTACAGCGCCTGCTTGCCGGGGAAGTAGTGGTAGACCAGCGGGCGGGAGGCGCCCGCGGCGGCCGCGATGTCGTCGATCGACACCTCCTCGGGCGGGCGCCGGCTGAAGAGGTCCAGGGCGACGGCGATCAGCTGCTCGCGCCGCTCGTCCACGCTGAGCCGCCGGCGCGGGCGCTCGCCGCCCTTTCCGGCCGGTGCGCCGGCGGCGGTGCCGCCGGGTGCCGCGAGGTCCGGGGTCGCGCCGTCCGGGGCGCCGGTGCGGCCGGCGGCCCGGCCGCTGCTCCGGGCGGTGCGCGGGGACGTGGGCGCCGCCGACGGCGTACGGGAAGCCATGGGCGTCACCCTATCCGGCCCGGGCGGCCGCCGTGGATCTTGTCCGGTGGCCGGGAACCGGGCCTACCGCGCCGGGTGCCGCTCCCGGTAGCGGCGGTACGCCTCCAGGCCGTCCGGCACGAACGCGTCGGCCGCCAGCCGGGCGTCCAGCTCCTCCGGGGTCAGCCAGGCGTGCCAGGCGACCTCGGACTCCTGCGGCGCGACCGGGCCGTCCCAGCGCGCCTCGTACAGGTCGCACCACCAGGAGAGCCCCTCCTGCCGGAAGAGGAACTTGAACAGCGGGCGCGGCTCGATCCCGCTGACGCCGAGCTCCTCCTCGGCCTCGCGGACGGCGGCGCTCGCGTACGTCTCGCCGGCGCCGACCACGCCGCCGACGAACATGTCGTGGAAGCCGGGCGCGAACAGCTTGGTGTCGGTCCGCCGGTGCACGAAGATCCGCCCGGTCCGGTCGCGGACCAGGATGAACACGCAGCGGTGGGTCAGCCCCCGCCGGTACACCTCCCCGCGCGGGGCGGTCCCGATCACCCGGTCGTGCTCGTCGACGACGTCCAGCAGTTCATCCGCAGGGTTGGTCATGACGGACAGGTTAGGGTTTCCGGGCCCGGTTCGAACGCGGGCACGACAGGATTCGGACGACTCCGGGGGGCGCGCGGTGACGGAGATCTGGGGCGAGACGGCCGAGGGCTTCGAGCCCGTACGGGAGGCCTTCTCGCGCAACTTCCAGGAGTACGGCGAGCTCGGCGCGGCGTTCGCGCTGTACGTGCGCGGGCGCAAGGTGGTCGACCTGTGGGGCGGCGACGCCCGGCCCGAGGTCGGTGGCCGGCCCGCGCCGGCCGTGCCGTGGACGGCGGACACCGCGCAGGTGCTGCGCTCGGTCACCAAGGGCCTGACCGCGACCACGGCGCTGCTGCTCGCCGAGCGCGGGCAGCTCGACCTGGACGCGCCGGTGGTCTCGTACTGGCCGGAGTTCGGCGCGGCGGGCAAGGGCGGGGTGCCGGTGCGCTGGCTGCTCTCGCACCAGGCCGGGGTGCCGGCGCTGGACGTGCCGCTGCGGCTGGAGGACGTGCTCACCTGGGAGCGGGCGGTCGCGGCCGTGGCCGCGCAGGCGCCGGCCTGGGAGCCCGGCACCGCGCACGGCTACCACCCGTACACCTTCGGCTGGCTGGTCGGCGAGGTGGTCCGCCGGGTCAGCGGGCGCACGGTCGGCCAGTACTTCGCCGAGGAGATCGCCCGGCCGCTCGGCCTCGACCTGTGGATCGGGCTGCCGGCCGGCGCCGCGCCGCGGGTCGGCCGGCTGGTGGACCTCCCCGCCCCGGAGGCCGCCCGGACCGGCCCGAGCGGGCTGCGGCTGCGCCCCAAGCAGGTGGTCCGGGACGCCTACCAGGACCCGGCCTCGCTGACCGCCCGGGCGTTCGCCTCGGTGCGGCCCGGGGTGGACCTCAACGACCCGGCGGTGCAGGCCGCCGAGATCCCCGGGGCGGGCGGGATCGGCACCGCGCGGGCGCTGGCCCGGTTCTACGCGGCGCTCGTCGGCGCGGCCGACCGGGAGGGCGGGGCGCCGGGCACGGTGCCGGCACCGTTGCTGGGGCCGGAGGTACTGGCCCGCGCGGCCGGGCCGGTGGTCAGCGGGCCGGACCGGGTACTGATCGTCAACTCGACGTTCGGCCTCGGCTTCTTCCGGCACGGCCCGACCGCGCTGATGGCCTCGCCGACGAGCTTCGGCCACCCGGGCCGGGGCGGCTCGCTCGGCTTCGCCGACCCGGAGCTCGGCCTCGGGTTCGGCTACGTCACCAACGGCATGCAGCCCGGGGTGACGGGAGACGTCCGCTCCCGCCGGCTGATCCACGCGGTGCGCGGCTGCCTCGGGCTGTCCTGAGCGGCGTCAGGCCTGGCCGGTCTCGAAGCGGCTGATCCGGTTGCCGTCGACGACGAAGCGCCAGGCGGTGCGCATCTCGCCCCAGGTCTCGTTGCTGTAGTTGGCGATCAGCGCGCGGCCGCCGTCCGACTCGGACTGGACGTCCATGTGGCCGCGGCTGGTGAAGATCTCACGGTCGATCCAGTCCGCCAGGTCACGGTCGGCGCCGTCGTCGGACATCGTGGCGTCCTCGGTGAGCAGGGCCGTGAAGGCCGCGCGGTCGTTGGCGTTGATCGCGGCGACGGCGGCCCGGACGGTCGGGTCGGAGAGCTTGGCGATGGCGATGGTCACGGTTTCTCCCAGGGTGAAGGGGGACGGGACTCCTGTCTAAGGCGTCCGCCGGGCGTGTCCGGGCATGTCGGCGGCGCGTCGGTGATTTTCGGTATTCATGTGCTTTGATCCCGGTATGGGTGATTTGCTCGCGGAAGGGAGTCCCATGGGTCCGGCCGAACTGCTCGTCCTGGCGTTCCCCCGGCAGACCATCACCGTCGAGGCGGCCACCGTGCTCGGCAAGCTGCGCACCGGGGGCGACATCCGGGTGGTCGACTCGCTGGTGGTCACCCGGCACGTGGACGGGGAGGCGACGTACGGCGAACTCGCCGACTACGAGGACCTGCGCGGCATCGTCCCGGACGGGCACGCCGACCTGCCGCTGATCGGGCCGGAGGACGCCCAGGAGGCGGCCGAACTGCTGGTGCCGGGCACGGTGGCGCTGCTGGTGCTGATCGAGCACGTCTGGGCGCGGGAGGCCGCCGAGGCCCTGAGCGCCGTCGGCGGGCGGATCGCCTCGGGCGTCCGGATCCCGCCCGAGCACATCGACGAGGCCGTCCGCGCCGCCGAGGCGCACCGCGCGGCCGGGAAGTGAGGACGCCGTGATCCGATCCCTTGGGCCGATCCGGCCGGTGCGGGTGCAGCGGCCGGTGGGCGCGCCGCTGGTGCGCGGACCGGTGCTGGGCGCCGCGGCGGGCCGGCCGCCGGGCGGGCCGGTGGCCGAGGGCGCCGTATCGGTGAACGAGCCGGTGAAGGAGCCGGCGGACGGAGCGGCGGGTGCTCCGGCGGTCGGGCCGCAGATCGCGGACATGCTTTTCGACCTGGGCCGGCTGACCCGGCAGGGCCTGCTCACCCCCGAGGAGTTCGCGACCGCGAAGGCGCGGCTGCTCGGCGGGTGAGCTCGGGAGAACCGCGGTGCGGCGCCTCGCAGGGGCGCCGCGGCGCGGACCACGGGGAGTGGTGGCGGAGTGGGAAGTCGGCCGGTCCGACTTCCCGCTCCGCCTTTCGCGTCCGTCGGGAGCGCCCGGTGCCCGGCCGGGCGTCCGGCGCCCGGCCTAGAAGAAGCCCAGGGCGTCCGGGGAGTAGCTGACCAGCAGGTTCTTGGTCTGCTGGTAGTGCTCCAGCACGGCCTTGTGGTTCTCCCGGCCGATGCCGGAGTTCTTGTAGCCGCCGAACGCCGCGTGCGCGGGGTAGAGGTGGTAGCAGTTGGTCCAGACCCGCCCGGCCTGGATCGCCCGCCCGGCCCGGTAGGCGGTGGCGCCGTCCCGGCTCCAGACGCCCGCGCCGAGGCCGTACGGGGTGTCGTTGGCCTGGGCGATGCCGTCGTCGAAGTCCTCGAAGCGGGTGACCGAGAGGACCGGTCCGAAGATCTCCTCCTGGAAGATCCGCATGCTGTTCACGCCCTCGAAGACGGTGGGCGTCACGTAGTAGCCGCCGGCCAGCGAGCCGCCGAGGTCGGCCCGCTCGCCACCGGTCAGCACCTTGGCCCCCTCGGCCTGGCCGATCTCGATGTAGGAGAGGATCTTCTTCAGCTGGTCGTCGCTGGCCTGGGCGCCGACCTGGGTCGCGGTGTCCAGCGGGTCGCCCTGGCGGATCGCCCGCACCCGCTCCAGGCCGTCGGAGAGCAGGCGGTCGTAGACGGCGGACTGGATCAGCGCCCGGCTCGGGCAGGTGCAGACCTCGCCCTGGTTGAGGGCGAACATCGCGAAGCCCTCCAGGGTCTTGTCGTAGAAGGCGTCCTGCTCGGCCGCGACGTCGGCGAAGAACAGGTTGGGGCTCTTGCCGCCGAGCTCCAGCGAGACCGGGATCAGATTGCCGCTGGCGTACTGGGAGATGAGCCGGCCGGTGGTGGTCTCGCCGGTGAAGGCTATCTTCCGGATCCGGGGGCTGGAGGCCAGCGGGCGGCCGGCCTCCAGGCCGAAGCCGTTGACCACGTTGAGCACGCCGGGCGGCAGCAGGTCCGCGGTGAGCTCGACCAGCAGCAGGATCGAGGCCGGGGTCTGCTCGGCGGGCTTGAGCACCACCGCGTTGCCGGCCGCCAGCGCCGGGGCGAGCTTCCAGACCGCCATCAGGATCGGGAAGTTCCACGGGATGATCTGGCCGACCACGCCCAGCGGCTCGTGGAAGTGGTACGCCACGGTGTCCTCGTCCAGCTGGGAGAGGCCGCCCTCCTGGGCGCGCAGCGCGCCCGCGAAGTAGCGCAGGTGGTCGACGGCCAGCGGCAGGTCGGCGGCCAGCGTCTCGCGCACCGGCTTGCCGTTGTCCCAGGTCTCCGCGACCGCCAGCTCCTCCAGGTGGTCGGCGATCCGGTCGGCCATCCGCAGCAGCACCTGGGCGCGATCGGCGGGCGGGGTGCGGCCCCAGGCCGGGGCGGCGGCGTGGGCGGCGTCGAGCGCGGCCTCGATGTCCTCGGCGGTGCCGCGGGCGACCTCGGTGAAGACCTCACCGGTGACCGGGCTGGGGTTCTCGAAGTACTCGCCGCGGACCGGCGGCGTCCAGCGGCCGCCGATCCAGTGCTCGTAGCGGGGCCGGTAGGCGACGATGCTTCCGGGCTGACCCGGGGGCAGGTAGACCGTCATGTGCTGGGTGCCTCCTCGCGCTGTCGGGGCACCGCCGCGGCACGCGGGCCGGGCGGTGCGCCGGGCCGCACCGGCGGCCCGGCGGAGGGGTGCGGCCGTGCACGCGGGCGGGGCGCCGCCGGGGCGCCCGCCGCTGGGCGTGTCGGACACGCCCTGGCACCCTAGCCGCGGACGGCGCCCCGCGGCTACCGTCCGTACGGGAGCGGTCCACGGAGGGTTCGCGTTCCGGCCGATTCCCGCCACGGCCGGGGCCGGGGCCGGGCGTTCGGGACCGCCCGGCCGGCGCGGGGCGGTCCGGTTCAGGCGGACTGGTACCGGCCGGTACGCGACTCCCAGCTGAGGTAGCCGGCCAGCCAGGTGACCAGGCCGTCGGCGTACCGCCCGGCGATCGCCCGCTCCACCCGGGCCAGGCCCAGCTCCCGGAAGACGTCGGGGAGTTGGGCGTGCAGCTGGCGGCAGCGCTCGACCATCAGCTGGGCCTCGGCCATCACCACGGCGCAGGCCTCCTCGGCCGAGCAGCGGCGCTCCCGCTGCACGATCATCACCAGGTTGTTGACGTCGCCGCGCGGGGCCTCCAGGGGGAAGGACCGGACGTCGTTGCTGAGCGAGGGGATGTCGGCGGCGAGCTGGCGCAGTTGACGCAGGACCGGGTGGTGGAGCACGGCGGCGGGCACCTCGAAGTTGCCGAGCCGCTCCACCATGTCGAAGATCGTCTCCATCGCGGCGGTGCCTCGCCTGAGCACCAGGTACCCGTCGCGGTCCGGCGGGCGCGCGGAGATCCGTCCGGCGGCCTCGGCCGGGTGACTGGCCAGGTACCACTCCCAGTTGTAGGCCGCGCGGGCCTGCCAGCGGGCGGGCATGCCGCTCACGCTGCGGTCCCAGAGGTCCGCGAACGCCGTCTCGACGGGGGAGGAGGCGTCGGGGCGGGCGCCGTGCAGGACGGCGATCAGCCGCTCGCAGATCGGGGCGACCTCGGTGGGGCGCCGGCCCAGCGGGCCGTCGAACTGGTCGTCGAAGAGGAAGTAGAAGCCCATCAGGTCGGCGGCCAGGGCGAGTTCGTCCGGCCCCGAGTCCGGGTAGCCGAGGGCGGCGAGGTCGACCACGTCCCAGTGGGCGTAGGAGGGGTGCGCCGGATCCGGGAGCAGCGGATGCCGGGTCAGCCAGGCGCGGTGCAGCTCGGCGGCGTGCGGGCCGTGCGGGCTGCGGCGGTGCGGGAACGGAATCTGAAGTGAGGTGTCGTCAGACATCGGACTCCCGGTGCGGCGGAGGGTGGGGGCGCTGGCGGTACTCGTGCTGATTGTGGGGGAGTTGGTGCGGCGGGTTTCCATCAGGGTGTCCCACAAGGAAGATCAACTCGGTGGGAATGCCGTAGAGTATCGGATGCAATGATCGGACGTTAGGGATATAGGGCAATTGCCCTTGGCAAGCCGTCCGAACCCTCAATCTCGGCCCCAGCCTGCGCGAATGCTGCGCAACGCGCCCTCAGCGGCGCTAATCTCGGCTCCACGGGCAGGGAACGGTGAGGCGGAGGCACGACGGTGACCGAGCAGCGACACGAACTTCGGGCGGAGGCGGCCGGCGCGGAGAAGCAGGACGCGGACGCCCTGTCACCCCGGGTCAGGCTGCGCGACCGCGACGCCGAACTCCGGTCGGCCGAAGCCGCGGTGGAGAAGCTCTGCCGGGAGTTCGCGGCCGGCGGCACCGAGATCGGCGAGCTGCTCACGTTCTCCGGCCGGCCCGGCATCGGCAAGACCAGCCTGCTCCACGAGGTCCGCCGGATCGCCAAGCTCCGCGAGGGCGCCACGGTGCTCTTCGCCCGCGGCGGCGAGCGCCAGTTCAACGAGCCGTACCACGTCCTGCGCCAGCTGCTCCAGCCCGTCCTCGGCGACCTCGCCCCCGACGAGTTCCGGCAGGTGATGGGCACCTGGGAAGAGGTCGTCGGACCGGCCATGGGCCTCAAGCAGCCGAAGAGCGGGGCCCGCCGACTCGATCCGCAGGGCGTGCGCGACGGCCTCGACTACGTCCTCACCCAGCTCGCCCCGCGGCGCGCCCCGCTGGTGATGATCGTCGACGACCTGCACTGGGCCGACCTCGAATCGCTCGGCTGGCTCACCCAGTTCGCCGTCCGGGCCCGCGAGTTGCCCGTCCTGCTGGTCTTCGCCTACCGGGAGGACGCCGCCGACTGGCAGCCCGAGGCCCAGGACCAGCGGTGCGCCGTCACCGGGCTCGCCACCCGCCGGCACGAGCTCAGCAGGCTCTCGCTGGTCTCCGTCACCGACATGATCCGCGCCGAGTTCGGGGCGAAGGCCGAGGACTCCTTCTGCTACGAGTTCTGGAACGTCGTCAACGGCAATCCCTACGAGGCCGTCGCCCTGCTCGACCAGGTCCGCGACCAGGCGCTCGAACCGGTCGAGGAGAACTCCCAGCAACTGCGCGAACTCGCCGTCGACGCCACCGGGATGACCCTCAAGCGCTGGCTGGACCGGCTCGGCGCGACCACCCTGCGGTTCGCCTGGGCCGCCGCGATGCTCGGCACCGACATCCGGCCCGAGCTCGCGGCCCGGATCTCCACCCAGAGCGCCGAGGGCTCCCGCGAATCCATCAAGCAGCTGCGCCGCCAGCGCGTCCTCACCCAGACGCCCAACGGGAACCTGGAGTTCGTCCACCCGCTGATCGGCAGCTCGATCTACAACACCATGCCGGAGTCCACCCGCACCGGGATGCACGGCGTGGCCGCCGCCGAGATCGAGAACGCCGGACTCGGCCTGCTCGCGGCCTCCCGCCACCTGGTGGAGACCTTCCCCGGCGAGGGCGACGACCGCACCGTCCGCAAGCTGCGCCGGGCCGCGCAGGAGCACCTGATGATCGGCGCGCCCGAGGCCGCCCAGCGCTGCCTGCACCGCGCGCTCGCCGAGCCGCCGGACGACGAGGACCGCGCCGAGGTGCTCTACGAGCTCGGCTGCTCCGCCCTGCTGACCGACCCCGGCGCGACCGTCAACCAGCTGCGGCTCGCGCTCGACCCCGAGGAGGGCCCGCTGCGCCCCGCGCTGCGGGTGGACGCCACCTTCCGGCTCTCGGAGGTCCTCGCGCACAGCGGCCAGCTCGGCGAGGCCGCGCGGGTCTGCCAGGAGGAGGCCGAGCAGACGGTCGGCGACCCGGCCGGTCGGCTCCGGCTGGAGGCCGCCTCGTTCATGTGGCACGCCTACCGCAAGTCCGAGGAGGACGGGCCGGGCCGCTCGGAGCGGCTGGGCGCGCTCTGCCGCAGCCTCACCGGCCGCGAGGCCGCCGACCGGGCGGTCCTCGCGTTGCGCGCCTGGGACCTCACCCTGCGCGGCGAGCCCTCCGCCGAGGTGCTGCGCCACGCGGACCAGGTGCTCGACCAGGGCCGGCTGCCCAAGGGCCTCGGCTGGACCGACAACACCTGGGGCTTCGAGCTGCCCGCCACGCTCGGTCTCTCGTACACCTACAGCGACCGCATCGCGCAGGCCGAGCGGCTCTTCGGGGACGCCATCGTCCAGTTCGAGGTGGCCGGCTGGAGCGGCGCGCACCGCGGCTTCGCGTACTTCCTGATGGGCCTGGCCCGGTTCCGCCGGGGCCTGCTCGCCGAGGCCGAGGACTTCCTGCGCCGCGCGCTGCGGCTCTCCGAGCGGATCGGCCCCAAGCTGCCGCTCGCCTGGGACGCGGTCGGCGTCCTGGTGGACACCCTGATCGCCCGCGGCCGGATCAACGAGGCCTGGGAGCTCGCCAGCGGCTTCGGGTTCAGCCCGCCGTACCACGAGACCGCGATGGTGCTTCCGGACGCGGCCTCGCTCTACGGCAAGCTGCTGCTCGCCAAGGGCCGCAACGCCGGGGCCGCCGCCGCGCTCACCCAGGCCGGTGCCCAACTGGACGCCCGGGGCTGGCACAACACCGTCTGGGCGCCCTGGGCCGGCCACCTCGCCATCGCGCTCGCGCAGGACGAACCCGACAGCGCCCGCGCCTACGCGGAGCGGTCCGTCCGCGACGCCCGCCGCTTCGGCACCGCCTCGGCGATCGGGACCGCGCTGCGGCTGCACGCCCAGATCGAGGACGGTCAGCAGGCGGTGGAGCTGCTGGAGCAGGCCGTTCGCCACCTCGGCCAGTCGCCCGCCGGGTACGAGCACGCCGTCGCCCTGGTGGAGCTCGGTGCCGCGCTGCGCCGGGTCGGCCGGCTGGAGGACGCCCAGGAGTACCTGTACCAGGGCATCGAACTGGCCCAGCACTGCGCCGCCGACGGCCTGGTCGAGCAGGCCCGCCGCGAGCTGGCCAACTACGGCCTGCGGCCCAACCGGCTGGCGGACGTCCGGGAGATCCTCAGCCAGCCCGAGTGGGACGTCGCCCGGCTCGCCGTCCGCGGATTGCCGGCCCAGCGGATCGCCGAGGAGCTCGGCGTCCACCTGAGCCTGGTCAACCGGCGGCTGGCGGCCGTCTACCGCAAGGCGGGCAGCGGGCCGGACGGCCTGGCCTCGGCCCTCGGCATGCCGCCCGAGCAGCCCGGCAGTGCGGACTAGCCCGGCGGCACGGACCCAGCACGGCACCAGGGACCAGTACGGCACCAGGTATCAGCACGACAGGACGAACCAGCCCGGCGGTACGGGCCGACGCGGCGCCTGGGGGAGCGGCGGGTCGGCCCGGTACCCCGGGGCGGTGCGCGCGGCGCGGCGGAGCGGCGCCGCGCGAGGGACCGGCGGACGGCAGTGGGACAACGGCGCGCGGGGGCGACATGAGCGCCCTCGCCACCGGCCCGCTGACTAGGCTGGCCCACGGGGCTGCGGGCCCCGGACGGACCCGGTACCAGGGGCCGCGGCACGCCGCGGCCGTCAGTGAGGAGCAGGACATGTCGACGCCCCCGGCGAACGGCTCGCAGCCGACCAGCGTGCGGCACGAACCCCTCGAACCCGCGGGCGCAGGCGCCGCGATCGAGCGCTGGACCCTACGGGCCGGCCCGTACGAGGCGAGCGTGCTGACCCTCGGCGCCACCCTGCACACCCTGAGCGGCCCCGACCGGGCCGGCCGGACCGGGCAACTGCTGCTCTCCTCCGACCGGTTGGCCGAGATCCTCGGCCCGGCCCGGCACTACGGCACCGTCGTCGGCCGCTACGCCAACCGCATCGACGGCAGCAAGGTCACCATCGACGGGGAGGAGCACCCGCTCGCCCCGACCGGCGGCGGCATGACCCTGCACGGCGGCCCGGACGGCTTCGCCCACCGGATGTGGGAGGCCGAGGAACTGCCCACCGGTGTCCGGCTGCGCCTGCACAGCCCCGACGGCGACCAGGGGTTCCCCGGCGCGCTCGACGTCACCGTCGACTACACACTGACCTCCGCCGGCGAGCTGACGATCGCCTACCGCGCCGTCACCGGCCGGCCGACCGTGATCAACCTGACCAACCACGCGTACTTCAACCTCGCCGGCGAGGGCAACGGGGACATCCTCGGCCACCTGCTCACCCTCGACGCCGACGCCTACACCCCGGCCGACGAGCGCCAGATCCCCTACGGCCGCACCGAGCCGGTGGCCGGGACGCCGTTCGACTTCACCGTCGCCCGGCCGATCGGCAAGTCGGTGCACGACGAGCACCCGCAGCTGACCGGTCCCGGCGGCTACGACCACAACTGGGTGCTGCGCCCGCGTCCGGCCGACGGCACCCCCGCCCGGGCGGCGCTGCTGGAGGAGCCGGTCGGCGGCCGCACGCTGGAGGTACTGACCACCGAGCCGGGGCTGCAGGTCTACACGGCCAACAAGTTCCAGGGCGCGGTGACCGGCGCGAGCGGCGTCCCGTACGGGCCGTTCGCCGGGATCGCGCTGGAGACCCAGCACTTCCCGGACTCCCCGCACCACCCGGACTTCCCCAGCACCGAGCTGCGGCCGGGGGAGGAGTTCCGCTCGACGACCGTGCTGCGCCTCGGCGTGAGCTGAGCCGGCCCGGTGGCGGCGCGGGGCCCGGGGCCGTCCCCCGGACCCCCGGGACGGCCCCTGGCCCCCTAGCCCCGCCTCTCGCCCCCGGTGAGGCTCCTCGCCCCCCGGAGCCCGGCCGGCCGCGCCATGAGCCGGCCGGGCCGGGCCGTCAGCGTGCCGGGAGCTCCCGGCGCATGCAGAGCCGTGGCCAGCGGTCCAGGCCGTGCTCGGCCTCCCGGCGGCGGATCTCCCGCAGGCCGGGGGTGATCTCGCCGTCGGCGAGCGGCCGGAAGCCGCAGCGCGCGTAGTAGGGCGCGTTCCACGGCACGTCGGCGAAGGTGGTGAGGGTCAGCGCGGGCGCGTCGGTGCCCGCCGCGAGGTGCTCGATCAGCGCCCGCCCGATCCCCCGCCGCGCGTGGCCGGGGTGGACCGAGACCTGTTCGATGTGCAGGGCGCCGTCCACCGGCTCGGCCAGCAGGTACGCGACGGGTGTTCCCCCGGCGCCGGGCGCGACCAGCGCGACGCCCTCGTCCAGGTAGCGGGCGAGTTCCTCCGGGGTGGGCGGCTCGTCCTCGGCGATCTCCGGCATCCCGACGGCGGCGAACGGCGCCCCGGCGGCCCGTTCCAGTGCGCACAGCAGCGGCAGGTCTTCTCGCGTGGCGGCTCGGATCAGCATCCGTCCAGTCTGCTGCAAGGGCCTTGCCGCAACCCAGCGTATTTTCCGACGGTCGGGTAACAGGGCGAACCGGACATAAGGATTCAGGATCTTCGCCTGTCAACTACCGTGCGGCAACGTCCAGGACACGTGGGCGTAACGATCGGCGATTCTTGCAGAAACTTGCTGCAAGGGCTTTCGGTGACGATTGCGCCGCTGTTAACTTCCTTCCCGAGCCCGACCGCGGTAACGGTGCGGTCGGGGCGAGGCAGCCATTATGCGCCTGTCTCACACATCTCGGGCACCCCCACCCCTCCCAAGGAGTTCTCATGCGGCGTGGCATCGCGGCCTCTGCCCTCGTTGTGGCCCTCGCGGTCTCGATGGCTGCCTGTGGCAGCAGCGGCTCCAGCTCGGACGGCAAGGCCGACGGGCCGGTCACCCTCACCTACTGGGACACGTCCAACGCGACCAACGAGGCGCCGAACTACCAGGAGCTCGCCAAGAAGTTCGAGGCTACCAACCCGAACGTCAAGGTCGACTTCGTCAACGTGCCGTTCGACCAGGCGCAGAACAAGCTCCAGACCGCCATGGGGGCCAAGGGCGCGCCGGACGTCTTCCGCGCCGAGGTCGGCTGGACCGCCGCCTTCGCGAAGGCCGGCTACCTGGAGCCCCTCGACGGCACCCCGGCCGCCGTCGACTCCGCCGCCTTCCAGCCCAGCCTGGTCCAGCAGGCCAAGTACGGGGGCAAGATCTACGGCATCCCGCTGGTCACCGACACCCTGGGCCTGCTCTACAACAAGGAGCTCTTCACCAAGGCCGGCATCACCGCCGCGCCGAAGACCTGGGACGAGCTGAAGACCGCCGCCGCCACCGTCAAGGAGAAGGCCGGCGTGGACGGCTTCTGGCTGAAGGCCGCCGACGGCTACTACGCGATGCCGTTCCTGTTCGGCGAGGGCACCGACACCGTCGACGCCGTCGGCAAGAAGATCACCGTCACCTCGCCCGAGGCCGTCAAGGGCATCGAGACCTACAAGTCGATGTTCACCTCGCCGGGCACCGCCAAGGCCGACGTCACCACCGACGCCTACGCGCACATGATGGACGCCTTCAACAGCGGCAAGGTCGCGGCGATCATCCAGGGCCCCTGGGAGATCACCAACATCTACAAGGGCTCCGCGTTCGCCGACAAGACCAACCTCGGCATCGCCCCCGTCCCGGCCGGCTCCGGCGGCAAGTCCGGCGCCCCCACCGGCGGCCACAACATCTCGGTCTACGCGGGCGCCGACAAGGCCCACAAGGCCGCGGCGGAGAAGTTCGCCGCCTTCATGACCTCGGCCGAGAGCCAGGCCTTCATCGCGCAGAAGAACTCCACCCTGCCGACCCGCGCCGACGCCTTCACCCCCGAGGTCAAGGCCGACCCCGGCATCGCCGGCTTCCAGGCCGTGCTGGACAGCGCCCGGCCGCGCCCCGAACTGCCGGAGTACAGCTCGCTGTTCGCCTCGCTCGGCACCAACCTCGGCAAGGTGGTCCAGGGCACGTCCACCCAGGACGGCCTGAACACCGTGGCCACCGACTACGCCAAGCTCCTCCCGGGCTTCGCCAAGTAGTCACCCGGCCGTCCGGCCCGCCGCCACCTCCCGGCGGGCCGGACGGCCAGACCCTTAGCAGCAGTCGCCGAAGCGAGGCGGCGGACCTCCTCCGAGAAGGTGTCGAACAATGTCAGTCGCCGTGCAGGGCGCCACCGGCCAGGGCAGCCGGGAGCGCGATCCGCGTCCGGGCCTGATGGAGCGCCTCAAGCGCTCGTACGCCAAGCACTGGTACGCCTACGCGATGATCGCGCCGGTCGTGCTGGTGCTGGGCGTGCTGGTGATCTACCCGCTGGTCCAGGGCGTGTGGCTCACCCTCACCGACGCCAACAGCCTCAACTCGGCCCGCACCATCGGCGCCAACGAGATCCCGGCGACCTACCAGTTCGTCGGCTTCGACAACTACGCCGATATCCTCTGGGGCCCCGGCTCGTACGACCGCTTCTGGTCGCACTTCGTCTGGACCATCGCCTGGACCGCGATCTGCGTCGCCCTGCACTACACCCTCGGCCTCGCCCTCGCGCTGCTGCTCAACCAGAAGCTGCGCGGGCGCACCGCCTACCGGCTGCTGCTGATCCTGCCCTGGGCCGTGCCGACCTTCGTCACCGTCTTCTCCTGGCGGCTGATGCTGGCCGACGGCGGCGCCCTGAACAGCGTCCTCGGCTTCCTGCACCTGCCCGAACCCAGCTGGCTCTCCGACCCGTTCGCGCAGAAGGCCGCCGCGATCCTGGTCAACACCTGGGTCGGCGTGCCGTTCATGATGATCTCGCTGCTCGGCGGCCTGCAGTCGATCCCCGCCGAGCTGTACGAGGCCGCGGAGATGGACGGCGCCTCGGCCTGGCAGCGCTTCCGGTACGTCACCCTGCCCGGGCTGCGCACCGTCTCCTCCACGGTCGTCCTGCTCGGCGTGATCTGGACGTTCAACCAGTTCGCGGTGATCTTCCTGCTGTTCGGCACCGGCGCGCCGGACGCCCAGTTGCTGGTCACCTGGGCGTACTACCTCGGGTTCGGCCAGCAGCCGCGGGACTACGCGCAGTCCGCCGCCTACGGCGTCATCCTGCTCTCCATCCTGATCGTCTTCACCACCTTCTACCGGCGCTGGTTGGCCCGCAACGAGCAGGCCAACGGCTGACGCCCCGTACCCCAGCGACCCACGAAGGCAGGTAGCACGATGAGTACCACCACCGAACGACCCCGCGTCGCCGCCACCGCGGCGAGCGCCCCCGCCACCGCCGGGAAGGTACGGCCCCGCGGCCGGAAGTCCCCGCTCGCCACCGCGCTCTCGCACGGCGCGCTGATCACGGCCAGCCTGATCGCGCTCTTCCCGGTGCTGTGGATCCTGTACGTCTCGCTCGGCCCGGGCAAGACGGACTACCTCCACCCCGGCGACATCCTCGACAAGATGACGCTGTCGAACTACACGACGGTGCTGAACGACACCGACTTCTTCACCTGGTTCGGCAACTCGCTGATCGTCGCCGGCGTCACCACCGTGATCGGCGTGATGTTCGCCGCCACCACCGGCTACGCCGTCTCCCGGATGCGCTTCCCCGGGCACCGGCCGCTGATGTGGTCGCTGCTGGTGACGCAGATGTTCCCGATCGCCGTGCTGATCGTGCCGATGTACACGATCATGTCGACGCTCGGCCTGCTGGACACCCACCTCGGCCTGGTCCTGGTGTACTCCACCACCACCGTCCCGTACTGCGCCTGGCTGCTCAAGGGCTACTTCGACACCATCCCGGTGGAGATCGACGAGGCCGGCCGGGTCGACGGGCTGAGCCCGATCGGCACCTTCTGGCGGCTGATCCTGCCGCTCGCCCGCCCGGGCCTGGCGGTGGCCGCGTTCTACTCGTTCCTCACGTACTGGGCCGAGGTGCCCTTCGCGTCGACCTTCATGCTCAGCTCCGACAACTACACGCTCTCGGTGGGCCTGCAGACCTTCGTGAGCGAGCACGACTCGCAGTGGAACCTGATGGCCGCGACCGCGGTGATGATCGCGATCCCGTCCGCACTCTTCTTCTACCTGGTGCAGCGTCACCTGGTGACCGGCCTGACCGCCGGCGCCTCGAAGTCCTGACCTGCCACCCGCTCACCACTAGTCCCCAAGGGATACCGTCCATGACCCAGAACCTGGCCGACACCTCCCGGCCCGCCGCCGACGCCACCGCCCACGAGGCAAGCACCGGCGCGTCCAGAGGCTGGTGGCGGGATGCGGTCATCTACCAGGTGTACCCGCGCAGTTTCGCCGACTCCAACGGCGACGGCATGGGCGACCTGCCCGGCATCCGCAGCCGTCTGCCCTACCTGCGCGACCTCGGCGTGGACGCCGTCTGGCTCTCGCCGTTCTACGCCTCCCCGCAGGCCGACGCCGGCTACGACGTGGCCGACTACCGCGCGGTGGACCCGATGTTCGGCACCCTGCTGGACGCCGACGCGCTGATCCGCGACGCGCACGGGCTGGGCCTGCGGATCATCGTGGACCTCGTCCCCAACCACTCCTCCGACCGGCACGAGTGGTTCCAGCGCGCCCTGCGCGAGGGCCCGTCCTCCCCGCTGCGCGAGCGCTACCACTTCCGCCCCGGCAAGGGCGAGAACGGCGAGCTGCCGCCCAACGACTGGGAGTCCATCTTCGGCGGCCCGGCCTGGACCCGCACCGAGAACCCCGACGGCACCCCCGGTGACTGGTACCTGCACCTGTTCGCGCCCGAGCAGCCCGACTTCAACTGGGAGAACGGGGCCGTCGCCGACGAGTTCCGCTCGATCCTGCGGTTCTGGCTGGACATGGGCGTCGACGGATTCCGGATCGACGTCGCCCACGGCCTGGTCAAGGCCCCCGGCCTGCCCGACATCGGCGGCGGCGACCAGCTGAGGCTGCTCGGCAACGACGTCATGCCGTTCTTCGACCAGGACGGCGTGCACGAGATCTACCGCAGCTGGCGGAAGATCCTCGACGAGTACCCGGGGCAGCGGATCGGCGTCGCCGAGGCGTGGACCCCGACCGTCGAGCGCACCGCCAACTACGTGCGCCCCGACGAGCTGCACCAGGCCTTCAACTTCCAGTACCTGGGCACCTCCTGGGACGCCGCCGAGCTGCGCTCGGTGATCGACCTGTCGCTCGACTCGATGCGCCCGGTCGACGCCCCCGCCACCTGGGTGCTCTCGAACCACGACGTCACCCGGCACAGCACCCGGTTCGCCAACCCGCCGGGCCTGGGCACCCAGATCCGCACCCCCGGCGACCGCGCGCTCGGCCTGCGCCGGGCCCGCGCCGCCACCCTGCTGATGCTCGCGCTGCCCGGCTCGGCGTACGTCTACCAGGGCGAGGAGCTCGGCCTGCCGGACGTCACCGACCTGCCCGACGAGGTCCGCCAGGACCCGTCCTTCTTCCGCAAGGCCGGCCAGGACGGCTACCGCGACGGCTGCCGGGTGCCGATCCCGTGGTCCGGCACCGAGGCCCCGTACGGCTTCGGCCCGACCCCGGGCGGCCCCAGCTGGCTGCCGCAGCCGGCCGAGTGGGCCGGGCTCAGCGTCGAGGCGCAGACCGGTGACCCGACGTCGACCCTGGAGCTCTACCGCAGCGCGCTGGCCATCCGCCGGGAGCAGTCCGGGCTGGGCGCCGGCACCGGGGTCGAGTGGCTGGCGAGCCCCGAGGGCACCCTGGTCTTCCGCCGCGGCTCCTTCGTCTGCACGGTGAACACCACCGCCGAGCCGGTGCGGATACCCGCGCCGGGCCGGCTGCTGCTGTCCTCCGCGGACGCCGCGCCGGAGGCCGCCGACGCCGGCGGCGAAGCGGTCCTCGGACCGGACAGCACCGACTGGTGGGCGGTCTGACGTGGTTGCAATAGGCTCTGGGACCGTGACTACGGCGCGACTATCAGACATCGCGGCGCAGGCGGGGGTCAGCGAAGCCACCGTCTCCCGCGTACTCAACGGCAAGGCGAACGTTTCCGCCGCCACCCGGCAGACCGTGCTGGCGGCGCTGGACGTGCTCGGCTACGAGCGGCCGACCAGGCTGCGCCAGCGCAGTGCGGGACTGATCGGGCTGATCACCCCGGAACTGAGCAACCCGATCTTCCCCGCGCTGGCCCAGGTGATCGAGCAGGTGCTGAGCCGGCACGGGTACACCCCGGTGCTCTGCACCCAGACGCCCGGCGGCTCCACCGAGGACGAACTGGTGGAGATGCTGGTCGACCGGGGCGTGGCGGGCATCGTGTTCGTCTCCGGCCTGCACGCGGACACCACCGCTGACCACGACCGGTACGCCCGGCTGACCGGCCGGCAGGTGCCGTTCGTCCTGATCAACGGCTTCAGCGAGAAGATCGACGCGCCGTTCATCTCGCCGGACGACCGGGCCGCGATGTGGATGGCCGTCCAGCACCTGGCCGAGCTCGGCCACGAGCGGATCGGCCTCGCGGTCGGGCAGAAGCGGTACGTCCCCGTGCTGCGGAAGATCGAGGGCTTCACGGCGGCCCTGCGGGAAGTCCTCGGCCGGACCGAGGAACAGGCCCGGGAGCTCGTCCACCACACGCTGTTCAGCGTGGAGGGCGGGCACGCGGCAGCCGGCGCACTGCTCGACAAGGGCTGTACGGCGATCGTCTGCGGCAGCGACATGATGGCGCTCGGGGCGATCCGCGCGGTGCGCCAGCGGGGGCTGTCCGTGCCGCAGGACGTCTCGGTGGTCGGGTTCGACGACTCGCCGCTGATAGCTTTCACCGAGCCGCCGCTGACCACCATCCGCCAGCCGGTCGAGGCGATGGCCACCGCCGCCGTCGACGCCCTGCTGGAGGAGGTCGGCGCGAACGCCGCCCAGCGCGGTGAGTTCATGTTCCAGCCGGAGCTGGTGATGCGCGGTTCCACGGGCGCCTGCGCCCGCTGAGACGACGACCGGGGCCCCGGAGGACGATCCAGTCCTCCGGGGCCCCGGCCTGTCCGCCCTCAGCCCTCCTGCGCGGTCGGGCGCTGCTGCCCGGTCCGCTGCCCGTCGGCGGCCTCGCCGGTCCGGCTCTCGGTGCGCCGCCCCCGGGCGAGGTAGTCGCGCAGGATCAGCTCCACGGCGTCCTGCGGGTTCCTGGTGCCGGAGAGCATCATCGCGTCGATCGCGAGATTGGCGTCGAGCGTGACGGTGACCTGGGCCATGTGACTCCTCCTCGGGTGCAGAGCAGCAGCATGCCCGCCGGGCCCGGGTTTGGCCATGCCCGGGCCCGGGCCCGCGCCGTCCCGCGCGCGGGCGCGCCGGAGCCCCCGGGGAGGAGCGACCAGACTCTCCCCGGGGGCTGCGGCGGGTGGCGCGGACCGCGCGCGGGATCAGACCCGGCCGGCGAAGTCCGGGGCCCAGTTGGCGATGGTCTGGGTCCGCACGCCCACGCTCGGGTTGGCGGCCTCGACGTACTTGCCGTCGCCGATGTAGAGCGCGACGTGGTAGACGCCCGAGTCCTGGCCGTTGTTGGACCAGAACAGCAGGTCGCCGGCCTTGAGGGCGTCCAGCGAGACGTGGGTGCTGGCGGCGGCCTGGTCGGCGGCGACCCGCGGGACGGAGACGCCCGCGGCGCGCAGCGCGGCCTGGGTCAGGCCGGAGCAGTCCCAACCGCCGTTGCCGGTACCGCCGTAGACGTAGGCCTGGCCGACCTTCGACTGGGCGAAGGAGACCGCGGCGGCCATGCTGCCGGTGGCGGCCTGGGCCGGCGCCTCGGCCGACGCCTGGGCGGCGGGCTTGGCGGCCGGAGCCTGGGTCTGCGCGGCCGGCTTGGTGGCGGTCGCGGTGGAGCCGTCGGCCTTGCCGGTGGCGCCCGAGGAGCGGTTGAACCAGTCGAAGCCCTGGTCGGACTCGTCCGAGGCCCGGGTCTTCGCGCGGTCGCCCAGGCTCAGGTGCTGGCCCGGGTAGATGACGTGCGGGCCGTCGCCGAGGGTGCCGCGGTTGAGCTCGTAGAGCCGCTCCCAGCCGCCCTGGACGTTGTTCTTGTCGGCGATCGAGGAGAGCCAGTCGCCCGCGACCACGGTGTAGTCGGAGGAGGCCTGCGCGTCCTGACGGTACTGCTGCCAGTTCCGGCCCTGCGACTGCTGGGCGGAGTCGGCGGCGGCCGGGGTCTCGGCGGCCTTCGGGGCGGCCTTGGGCGCGGCCGGCTTGGCGGCGGGGGCGGGGGTCTGCGCCGGGGCCGGGGTGGCCTTCGGGGCGGCCGGCTTGGCGGCGGTCGCGGTGTCGACGGCGGCCGGGGTGCCGCCCTTGGTCAGACCGGCCTGGACGGAGCAGACGGGCCAGGCGCCGGGGCCCTGGACGGCGAGCACCTTCTCGGCGACCGCGATCTGCTGGTCCTTGGTGGCGAGGTCGGCACGCGCGGCGTAGCTGGTGCCGCCGAACGCCGCCCAGGTGGAGTTGGTGAACTGGAGGCCGCCGTAGAAACCGTTGCCGGTGTTGATGCTCCAGTTGCCGGTGCTCTCGCACTGGGCGACCTTGTCCCAGGTGGCGACCGAGGCGGCCGAGGCGGAGCCGGCGGTGAGGCAGGGGATGGTGAGGCCGATGCCGACGACGCCGAGGGTGGCGATCGCTCGACGGGTGCGGCCGGACAGGCGGGTGCCGTTGGTGGGCAGCATGGTGACGCGGTCCTCTCCCACGCCTGCGAGGTGAGCTGTCGGATTCGGGCTGGAGTTGCCCGGCCGCGCTGTGGACGCGGCTTCACCCCTAGCCCCGAACCGGTACGAACCGGTCCCGGGCGACTTACCTGTGGTTCCCCCGCTCCTGCCGTGGTGCGTTCTGCGCTGCCAGCGCACCCGACGGCAGGACTCGGCGTTGCGGGTGGGCTGGGTCCGTGTGGCCACGAACGGGGAGCACGTTAAGCAGACTTAAGTTCAAACCGCAAACATGTGTGACGGTCGTCACAGTTTATGAAGAGCGTGCTAAATGGCTGTCCACCATGATCAGAAATGACCGATTTACCGCAACGCCCGTCGGAGTCACGGCAACTGCCTATGCTTCAGGGCATCAGGACCGACGCGGCCGTCTGGGGGGAGGGCTTCGCAGCGATGGCCATGGACGAGGGTCCGGAGGCCGGTGCGCCGGCCGAGCGGCCGCGTGGAACGCACCGCTGGGCAAAACACCGCAGAGCGGACATCCCGCCCGCCGAGCCCCGAACTCCCCTGCCCCGCCGGACGATGCTGCGCTGGCTCGCCGTCGGCACGGTCTTCGCGGCGGTCGGCGGCGAGGAGGCACTGCGGCGCTCCCTGGACGGCCGCTCCGCGCCCGTCGCCGCCGCGGAGGGCCCCGCCATGGGGCCGGGAGCGGCCGACCCGGCCGCGGAGCACCGGCACGGCGCCGCGTCGCCGTCCGGGACGCCCGGGGGCGCCCCCGACGGCGCCCCCGCCGAGGGGACGGCCGCGCCCGGGCAGCCCACCGCCGGAGCCGCCCCCGCACCCACCCCCGACCAGGGCGGCCGCCCCTGGTCGGACCCGGCCGGCTGGGGCGGCCGGGTACCCGGACCGCAGAGCGCCGTCCGGATCACCGACCGGGTGCTGCTCGACACCGACGCCGCGATCGGCTCGCTGCTGGTCGAGCCGGGCGGTGCGCTCACCTTCGCCGCCGACCGCAGCCTCACCCTCGCCGCCGCGGGCAACGTCGAGATCCGCGGCACCCTCGCGCTCGCCCCCGAGGGCGCCGCCGTGCACACCGTGCGCTTCCCCGCCGTCGACGAGCGGCGCTTCCGGGGGGACGGCATGAAGGTGGTCGACACCGACGTCGGCCTCTGGGTCACCGGCGCCGGGTACCTGCGGCTGGACGGCGCGGCCAAGACCGCCTGGGGGCGCGCCGACCGGGCACTCGCGGTGGGCGACACCACCGTCAGCCTGGCCGCGCCGCCCACCGGTTGGCTGCCCGGCGACGAACTGGCCGTCACCCCGACCGGCCCGCCGGGCGAGGACGGCTTCTCCACCCGCTACGACCTCGCCGTCGTCCGGTCCGTCAGCGGATCCACCGTCACCCTGGAGGCGCCGCTGACGTACGCGCACCCCCGGGTGGCCGCCGGAGGGGGCGTCACGCTCGGGGCCGAGGTGCTCAACCTGACCCGAAGCGTGCGGATCGAGGGCACCGCCGAGGGCCGCGCCCACGTCCACCTCACCACCTCCCGCCGGGCCGACCTGCGGCACGCGGCGCTGCGCTGGGTCGGCCCGCGCACCGACACCGCGGAGTCCTGGAAGGGCCCGGACGGCAGCGCCCCGGTGACCGCCCCGGTGCTCGGCCGGTACGGGCTGCACTTCCACATGCTGGGCGACACCACCCGGGGCACCGTGGTCGAGGGCCTGGTGGTCCGCGACGCGGGGAGCCACGCCTTCGTCCCGCACGCCAGCCACGGCATCACCTTCCGCAGCTGCATCAGCCACGACACCTGGGAGGACGCCTACTGGTGGGACGGCCCGCCGGACACCCGCACCCCGCAGCAGCCCTCCGACGACATCGTCTACGAGTCCTGCGTCGCCTCCCGCACGCGGCTGGAGCCCAACCCGCGGGCCTACCGGCTGACCGGCTTCAACCTCGGCGCCGGCACCGGCGGCAAGGCGCTGGACTGCGTGGCCGTCGGCGTCCAGGGGGCCGACGGCGCCTCCGGCTTCGAGTGGCCGGAGAACAGCGAGGGGGTCTGGACCTTCCAGCGCTGCCTGGCCCACAACAACCTGCGGGACGGCATCTTCGTCTGGCTGAACGCCCAGCAGCACCACGTGGTCACCGAGTTCGCGGCCTACCACAACGGCGGGTGGGGCATCGAGCACGGCGCCTACCTCAACGACTTCGACTACACCGCGAGCGTGCTGTACGGCAACGGCGGCGGGGGAGTGGCGCTGCACTCGCTCGGCCGGGACAAGGGGACCCTCTTCGACGGCCTGCTGATCGACGCCGCCGGGCAGAGCGACTACGGCGTCTCCACCGCGCGCCACGAACTCGCCGGGGAGGCGGTCACCTTCAGCCGCAGCCGGTTCGCCGGCCACCGCCGGGCCGGGATCGCCTTCCGGGCCACCCCGGACGGCAAGCCGGACGACATCCTCGTCCTGGACTGCGAGTTCGACGGCAACGAGCTCTGGATGGACCCGGAGTCCGCGCCGCCGAAGAACGTCCTGCTGCGCCGGGCGGGGCAGACCGAGGTGCTCCAGGTGCGCAAGGCGGACGGTGGCGGCGGGCGGTCGCCGTGGAACGCCACCGGCGTGCCGGTGGCCGCCTTCGCCGCGCAGTCCCGGCCGGTGCAGCTGCCGGCGCTGCGGCTCAAGGACGCGGCGGCGGCCACCGGCCGGGTGGGCGGGCGGACCTGAGGCGGGCCTGAGGCCGGCCGGGGCCCGCCGGGGCCCGCACCGTACGGGCCCGCGCCGCGGACCGGTACGGCGCGGGCCCGTACGGAGAGGGCCGGTGCGGCGGGGACACGTACGGCGGGGGTACGGCGAGGGCCCGGAGCGGGTGCGCGCGCTCCGGGCCCTTCGGCGTTCGTGGTCCGCTACTACTCGGCGGCGGCCTCCCCGGCCTCCTGGGCAGCGGCCTCCTCGGCGGCGGCCTGCGCGGCGAACGCCTCGGGGGCGACGGCCGGCAGCACGGCGAGGTAGGTGGCGGCGATCAGCTGGCCCACCGTGGGGTAGGCGCCGAGCGGCGCGGCGCTCGGGCAGCCGGTTTCCTCGGCGGCCGTGGCGAGCAGCTCGGAGTCGGCCTCCGGGCCGATCACCAGCGGGGCCAGCGCGGGGCGCTGGGAGCCGGTCTCCTTGAGGTGCGCGACGGCGGCGGCCACCGAGCCGGGCACGTCGAGCGCGGCGGGCACGACCGGCACCGCGAGGCGGGCGGCCAGCAGCACACCGGTGATCCCGGCCGCCGCGGCGGCCTCCTCGCCACCGACGGTGGTGAGGACGACGCCGTCCGCGGCCGTCGCGATGGCGAACAGCCGGGCCCGGTCGGCGCGGGCCAGCCCCGCCTCGGAGAGCCGGACGTGGACGGCCTCGGCGAGCAGCGGGTGCGGGCCGAGGACGTCGGTGACGTGGGCGCCGTACTCGGCGGACAGCGCGTGCAGTTCGGTCAGGAAACCGTGCGGGCCGGGGACCAGCGGCACCACGACCGGGGCGGGCAGGCCCGACTCGGCGGCGTGCGCCAGCAGTTCGGCGACGGAGTACTCGTCACGGCCGGGCTCGCTCCCGCCCGCGCCGCTGTCGAGGTAACCGGCCGCGGTCTGCACGCCGTTCTGCTCGCTGCGTACGATCGACAGCAGTTCCTCGACCACGGAACGGGACTCCGGCCCGGCGGTCGCGGGCACCGCGAGCACCAGGGCCGGGGATCCGGCCGGGATCTCGGGGCGCTCGGGGCGTCGGTGGCGCCCCCGCGCACGGGAGCCTGGGGTGCGGACGGGCAGTGGCGCGCCCGGGATGGCTGCGGTGCTCATGGCGGAGATCGTAGGACATCCCCCGGCCAACGCTGCAGTCGGCTGCCGTACCGGGAGGGGCGGGGTGCCCGAAATTCGGACATACCGTGATCAATCCCTATGTGGCTACCACTTCTGCCTGAGACGTGACAGGAGGTGCCGCGCGTTGCGGCGGTGGCGCGTGAGATGTCTCACAGCATACGGACGGTCTGACGGAGGGTCACGGCGGTGCGACTCCGGGCGCCCGAAGATCAACATTCAGCGGGTGGCCGCCTACGGGCGGTTATCGGAGTCTTCCCGATTGCCCCGGATATGTCCGCTTACGTTCCCTCAGGTATCGAGGCGGTGAAGAGTTCCGATTTGTCGACGAAAGGCCCGTGCACCTGCAACGTCCCGTGCTGATGCACGTGCACTGGAGCTATCATCACGTCAAGTGAGGCGTTGTGCCGGGCCGGTACGGGGCCGGCCCAGTCGTTCGGCTGCGAGCCGGGGCGCCGAGCTGGACGACTACTCCGGAGCTCTTCGGGAGATTTCTATGCACGACAGGTACGACACGTACAACGGGATGGCGGCGGCGGACCTCAAGGACGTGGTCTGGCAGAAGAGCCTCCACAGCAACTCCCAGGGCAACTGCGTCGAGTTCGCCGCGCTCCCGGGGGGCGACGTGGCGATGCGCAACTCGCGCTTTCCCGATGGTCCGGCACTGATCTACACCCGGGCCGAGATCGCGGCGCTGCTGCTGGGCGCCAAGGACGGGGAGTTCGACCACCTGGCGGTCTGACCGTTTCGTCTTCTTCGCCATCGGGGGGCCGTCGTGGGTGCTGACACCACGGCGGCCTTTGTCTTCTCCGTCCGGCCGCCCCGTGGTGGGCGTCGTGAGCGGGTGCCGCCGGTGCGCCCGTCGCTCCGGGAGGCTGTCGCCGGGCGATCGCGCGACCGGCTGCCGTCGACCGGTCGCCGTCGGGTCGGGGCTCGCGGGCGGGCCGCTGCGGACGGGGCGCCGCACGTCTGCGGCCAGGAGCGTGCGCGGCCGCGGATCGGGAGCGGTGCCGTCCTCCCGGTGCCGCACCCCGGGAGCGGTGCCGTCCTCCCGCCGGCCGCGGCGCACGGCTAGGCCGAGCGGCGGTGCCGCCCGCCGAGCTCCGCCAGCGCGCCGGCCTCGGGCTCGAACAGTGCCCAGACCACCTTGCCGCCGCCCAGCGGGTGCCAGCCCCAGGACCGGCTGAACGAGTCCACCAGGTGCAGCCCGCGACCCGATTCGGCGACGAAGTCCGCCTCCCGGGCCACCGGCCCGGTGCTGCTGGGGTCGCTGACCGCGCAGACCACCTGCGGTGCGCGGTGCACCAGGCTTATTCGGATCGGTAGCCGCCCCTCGGGAGCGGGCTGGGTGGGAAAGTCGTAGTCGTCGAGCGCGCCGCCCGTCGCACCGGGGCACGCGCCGATGGCGTGCCGCAGGGCGTTGGTCACCAGTTCCGAGGCCACCAGCGCGACGTCGTCGAACAGTTCGCCCAGTCCCCAGCGCTGAAGAGCGGTCCTGGCGAAGTCGCGCGCGGTTCTGACGGCTTCGTAGCGAGGGGCGAGCGTACAGGTGACCACATGGGGATCGACTGCCAAGGCCGTACCGGTGCTCATGAAGAGCTCCTCCCATAAGGGGGCGGACACGGCTGGACCCGCCGGGGTCATGCCGGTCACCTCCGACTCGCTAGGCCGCGCGGCCGACCCCTCGACCAGTCGCGCGCGCACACGAAGGCCCGGTGGCGCGAGGGCGCTGCCGGGCTGGTGCGCGGAGTCGCGCGTGGGGTCGACGCGGAGCCCGCGGGATTGCCAGGGATGTGCAGGTGCACGTGCACCATCGTCCTCTGCGCTCACTGCAGATGCAAGAGTCGATTCACGTGCAGTCGTTCAAATGGCATATGCAAGCGCCGAATGCACGTGCATCCTGGTGTGAGGAGTGCAGAACTGATAGGAACATCCGTCAGTATCGGCACCGTGAGCGCTCAACTGATGGCAGACTGTGCGCTGTTTGCCCTAGGTGGAGGTTTCGACCGCATGACCACAGTTCAGCCGGGCGGCGGCTCGATGGTCCGCCGGATCCTCCTCGGCTCCCAGCTGCGCCGCCTCCGTGAGGCGCGCGGCATCACCCGCGAGGACGCGGGCTATGCGATCCGCGCCTCCGAGTCGAAGATCAGCCGCATGGAGCTCGGCCGCGTCAGCTTCAAGGAGCGCGACGTCGCCGATCTGCTCAGCCTCTACGGCGTGGACGACGGCGGTGAGCGCGAGGCCCTGCTCGGCCTGGTCCGGGAGGCCAACAAGTCCGGCTGGTGGCACAGCTTCAACGACGTGCTGCCGGGCTGGTTCCAGACCTATGTCGGCCTGGAGGAGGCCGCCGCACTGATCCGCACCTACGAGGTCCAGTTCATCCCCGGCCTGCTGCAGTCCGAGGAGTACGCACGGGCGGTTTTCGGTCAGAGTCGTCCGGTGATCAGCGAGGACGAGGTCGAGCGGCGGGTGAGCCTGCGGCTGCGCCGCCAGAAGCTGCTCGCCGAGGGCAGCAGCCCCCGGCTCTGGGCGGTCATCGACGAGGCGGCCCTGCGCCGGCCGGTCGGCGGCCCCAAGGTGATGCGCGGTCAGGTGCAGTACCTGATCGACGTCGCCGAGCAGGCCAACGTGGTGATCCAGGTGATGCCGTTCCGCTTCGGCGCCCACGCCGGGGAGTCCGGGGCGTTCACGATCCTGCGCTTCCCCGAGCAGGACCTCGCCGACGTGGTGTACCTGGAGCAGCTCACCAGCGCGCTCTACCTCGACAAGCGCGACGACGTCGACGCGTACATCCAGGTCATGGAGCGGCTCTGCGTCGACAGCCTGACGCCGGAGCGCACCATCGACCTGCTGGCGTCGATCCTCAAGGAGCGCTGACCCGGCCCGGGCGACCGGGCACCGAACGGCCGCCGGCCGCCGCGTTCACCCGCGGGCCGGCGGCCGTTCGCGTTCCGGCGGCTGCGGCTGCGGGGGGAGGCCGAGCGGCCAGTCCAGGCCGTAGCGGCCGAACAGGTCGGCGCGGATCAGCGCCAGCGGCAGTTCGGCACCCGGCAGCAGCACCCCGATGCAGCCGCCCATCAGCGCGCTGCGCAGCACCGCGTGCTCGGCGAGCGGGTCGGGCGCGCCCCAGTCGCGCAGCAGCCCCTGGAGGATCGCGCCGAGCTGCCGCTGCTCCGGGTCCTGGACGAAGGCGCCGGTGTCCGGGTCCAGGATGAGCGCGAGGTGCGAGCGCATCACCCGGGGGTGGTCCATCGCCAGCCCCAGCACGGTGTCGATCGCGCGGGCCAGCCGGGCCTCCGGCGAGGAGCCGGGTTCCATCGCGTCCAGGGCGGCCGACAGCGCCAGGTGCATCATCCGGTGGGTCGCCGACTGCATCAGCAGCCGTTTGCCGTCGAAGTAGTACGAGAGCAGGCCGCGGGCGAGGCCGGCCCGCTCGGCGATGTCGGTCAGCGTGGTGCCCGCGTAGCCGTGCTCGTCGACGAGTTCGACGGTGGCGCGCATGATGCGCCGGCGGGAGCGTTGACGCATTTCCTCATTGACCGAATCCCCGCGAGGTGCCATCGTGTCTGCTCCGTACGTTCGTTGGCTCCTGGCCAATATACTGGCGGCGCGAGCCGCCGATCCGTGGAACCCCGCACTTGGGCGGGACTGCGGGGATCGGCTCGTACGGACGCGCCGGCTCCACCGACACGGGGGTTTGGTGGAGCCGGCGCGTACCTGAGGTCGAGGACGGGGCCGGGCTGATGGGGTCAGCTCTTGGTCAGGACCTCGTCCCGCCGGTCAGCCAGGTCGACGGACGGATAATCATAGTCCGGGACGGACACGGGAGTTGACCGCTTGCGCCGGTCGAGCACGGCGCCCGCGGTGGCGATCAGGAAGCCCAGCGCGGCGATCCCGGTGATGAGGACCAGGGCGGGCCGGTAGCCGTCCAGCTGGGCCTGGGCACCGTCCCCTCCGCCACTGCCCGCGGTGATCATCGCGGTGGCCCCGGCGAGCACCACGGCCGTACCGACCTGGATCGCGGTGTTGACCAGCCCGGAGGCCAGGCCCTGCTCCTCGTCGCCCACGCCGTCGGTGGCGGCGATGTTCACCGAGGGGAAGGCCAGGGCGAAGCCGACGCCCAGCAGGATCATCGACGGCAGCACCAGGGTGAGGTACGAGCTGTGCTCGTCCAGCCGCAGGAACAGCGCGAAGGCGGCGGTCAGGGCGAGCAGGCCGATCGGCAGCAGCCGGCCGGTGCCGAAGCGGTCCACGATCGGGCCCATGAACGGGGCCGACAGCGCGATGAAGGCACCGGCCGGGAGCAGTCCGAGCGCCATCTGCAGGGCCGACCAGCCGAGCAGGTGCTGGAGGTAGAGGGTGACCACGAACTGGAAGCCGCCGTAGGCGCCGGTCATGGTGAAGGCGATCACGTTGGCCCGGGCGACCGAGCCGTTGCGGAAGATGCCGAGCCGGACCAGCGGGTGGGCGGTGCGGCTCTCGGTGACTAGGAAGGCGGCGGCCAGGGCGGCGACCACGACGAGCGAGCCGAGGGTGCGCAGGCTCAGCCAGCCGGCGCCCTGCGCCTCGGTGACGGTGAAGACCAGGAGCAGCACGGTGAGCGTGCCGGTGATCGCGCCGAGCACGTCGTACCCGCCCTTGGCCCGCTCCTCGACCGGGCGGGGGAGCAGCCGGATTGCGAAGAGCAGGGCCAGCAGGGCGACCGGGACGGGCATCAGGAAGGTCCAGCGCCAGCCGACCGAGGTGAGCAGGCCGCTGAGCACCAGGCCGAGCGAGAAGCCGCTGGCGCCGCAGGTGGTGTAGATGGAGAGTGCCCGGTTGCGGGCCGGGCCCTCTGCGAACGTGGTGGTGATGATCGACAGGCCGGCGGGCGCGGTGAAGGCCGCGCTGACGCCCTTGAGGAAGCGGGCGGCGATCAGCAGGCCGCCGTCGTCGACCAGGCCGCCGAGCAGTGAGGCGCCCGCGAAGACGCCGAGGGCGACCAGGAACACCCGGCGCCGGCCGAGCAGGTCGGCGGCGCGCCCGCCGAGCAGCAGCAGCCCGCCGTAGCCGAGGACGTAGCCGGAGACCACCCATTGCAGCGCGGAGGTGGAGAGGTGGAGTTCGGAGCCGATGGACGGGAGGGCGACGCCGACCATGGAGACGTCGAGGGCGTCCAGGAACATCGCGGCACAGAGCACGATCAGGGTGCCCCAGAGGCGGGGGGTCCAGCGCAGCCCGGAGGCTGACGGGTCGTCGGTTGCGGGGACGGTCGCGGTGGTCATGGGGAGGACACTACATGCACGTGCATTCATTGCAAGTGAATTTAATGCGGTCACATAAGTTTCATGTGCACGTGGTACTGTGGCCGGGTGGCTGAACTCGACTCTCCGGCGGAGGCAGGTCTGGTCGCCGAATGGCGAGACCTGCTGGCCCGCCATGCCGCGACGTCCTGTGCGCTCGATCGCGAGCTGGGTGAGAAGTACGACCTGGGCGTGAGCGAGTTCGAGGTGCTGGAGCGCCTGGTCGAGGAGCGCGACAGCGCGGTCGGCCACCAGCTGCGGGTCCAGGAGCTGGCCGACACCGTCCATCTGAGCCAGAGCGCGCTCTCGCGGCTGATCGGCCGGCTGGAGAAGGCCGGGCTGGTGACGCGTGCGATGTGCCCCAACGACCGGCGCGGCATCCAGGTGGCGCTCACCGAGGCCGGCTGCCGGCGCTACGCCGAGGCCCGGCCGCTGCACCGCGAGGTGCTCGCGCGCACGCTCGGCTCCCCGGTCTCTCCCGGCACCCCTTGCGGGGAGCCGTCGTCGGCCTGACGCTCCGTCACCGGTCCGCCGAGGGCGGGCCGGTAGGCCCGCGCCGGAATCAGAACAGGGTCGAGAGTCCCGGTGCGGCGGCCAGCAGGACGGCGGCGGCCGGCGCGGCGAGCGCGGCCAGGGTGAGCCGCAGCCGGTGGGTGACGGGCAGCCGGGGCCGCCCGGCGAGCAGCCGGTCCACCCGCTTCGGGGACTGCGCCAGCCCCGGCGGGCAGGAGCCGAACACCCCGCGGTCCAGGTTGAGTTCGGCCAGCGCCACGGCGGTGGTGTGCCGCCCGTGCCGGCGGGCCGCCCGGTCGTCCGCGGCCAGCTCCACGAGTTCGCCCACCTGGTCCCGGAAGGCGCTGAACACGCCGACCCCGGGGAAGCCCGAGGCGAGGGCCTGCGAGCACTGCGACAGCCAGTGGTGCCGGGCCCGGACGTGTCCGCGCTCATGGCTCAGCACGGCGGCCAACTCCCGGTCCGTCAGCTGCTGGAGGGCTCCGGTGGTGACCACCAGCCGGGAGTTGTGGCCGGGCAGCGACCAGGCCTCCGGGCGGACGTTCTCCAGCACCACCAGCCGCTCCCGGCGGTGCTTCAGGGTGTCGATGGACCCCGGCAACTCGGGAGCCCGGCTCGCCAGTTGGGCGTGCCGCCGATTGCGCAGGGCCTTCGCCGAGCGGACTTCGCGGGTCAGTGCCAGCACGGTCTGCACGCCGCCCGCCGCCAGGACCGCGGCACAGAGCCGCCCCCAGCCCTCGGCGTCCTGGAGCGCGTACGCGGCCTCCACGCCGTGCGGCGCGCCGGTGAAGAGCAGTACCCGCAGCTCCGGCAGGGCGGCCGAGGCGGCCAGGACCAGGCTCAGGGCGCAGCACAGCAGGACGGCGACCACCAGGCACTGCCAGACCAGCAGGGCCAGCACGGGTTCGCGCTCGGCCCAGCGGGCCCGGGCCAGCAGCCGGGGCGCCACGGTCGAGAGCAGCAGTCCGAGCAGCAGCAGGCCGAGCAGGGCCGTCATGGCATGGGCTCCCCGAGTACGCACGGAACGCGACAGCGCGCTCCTTGCCAACCTAAGCGCTGTCGGCGTCCGGAGGAACGGCTTTCGGCCACCCAGTGACCAACGCCACGCCCCGGGCCGCACGGGCCGCTCTCACATCGTCAGGAGCATGGCGAACATGCCCAGGCCCATCGCCAGTCGGCAGGCCCGGGGCAGCCCGGCGGTGCGCAGGCTCCCGGACACCTGGCCGCCCGGTGCGGCCAGCAGGTGGCTGCCGGCCCAGAGCGAGTAGCCGCCGAAGTAGAGCAGCAGCGCGCCGGTCAGCAGCGGGGCCCCGGCGCTCGCGCCGTGGTGATGGCCGTGGGCCGGCGCGGCCGCCATCGCGAGCGCCATGTACGTCATCGCCAGTCCGCCGACCGCGTGGTGCAGCCGGTGGCCGCGCCCGGTCCGGTCGCGGGCGGCGGCCAGCAGGAAGAGCACCGCGGGGAAGCCGAACAGCCAGACCCAGAGCACGGCGGGGACGGCGGCCCCGGCGAGGGCCATGGCCGCCATCCCGAGCCCCATCAGGGCCTCGGCGGCGTCCGACTCGTGGGCATGGCCGCGGCCCGCCCCGGCGTCCGCCGCGCACGGGGTGCGGCCCAGGCGGCTGAGGCAGTAGGCACCGGACGTGGCGGTGAGGGCGGCCAGCAGCCAACTGACCAGCACTGGACCGTGCAACGGCGGCCTCCCGGAGAACGCGGACAGACGTGCTGTCCACGATCACCGGTCGAAGCCGCGCGCAGCAGGGCGCGAACGGGGGCGCATGGGTGTGACGGGCGGAGTGATTCCTCGGGAGGCACCCCCGAGGCGCCCGGGTGCACTGGTCCGTTCGAGTGGCGCCCGTTCGTTCGGTCGGCGACCTGCCGGCCGAGCGCCGGGGCCTACGGCGCCAGTCGTCCGGAGGCGACCACCCGGCTCAGGAACCGCCTGGTCCGGTCGTGCTGCGGATCGCCGAACACCTGCTCCGGCGGGCCCTGTTCGAGCACCACCCCGGACTCCAGGAAGCAGACCTGGTCCGCCACCTCACGGGCGAAGCCCATCTCGTGGGTGGAGACGACCATCGTCATGCCCCGCTCCTTGAGGTCCCGCACCACCGCGAGCACCTCGCCGACCAGCACCGGGTCGAGCGCGGCGGTGATCTCGTCGAGCAGCAGCAGCCGGGGCCCGGTGGCCAGCGCGCGGACGATGGCGACCCGCTGCTGCTGCCCGCCGGAGAGCCGGTCCGGGTACTCCCGGGCCTTGGCCGCGAGACCCAGCCGGTCCAGCAGCTCCAGCGCCTCGGCCTCGGCCTCGGCCCGGCCACGCCGGTGCACCCGGCGCGGCGCCAGCGTGACGTTCTCCAGCACCGTCATGTGCGGGAACAGGTTGTACGCCTGGAACACCACACCGATCCGGCGCCGGACGGCGTCCTCGTCGGTGCGCGGATCGGTGATCTCCGCGCCGTCCAGGAAGATCGCGCCGTCGTCGATCCGCTCCAGCAGGTTGGCGCACCGCATCAGGGTGGACTTGCCGGAGCCGGACGCGCCGATCAACGCCGTCACGGTGTGCTCGGGCACGGTGAGGTCCACGTCGCGCAGGACCAGCTGGGAGCCGAAGCTCTTGCGCACCGACTCCAGCCGCAGGACCGGGTTGGTCGTCACACGGCACCTCCCTGGTGCTGACGGCGGTTCATCCGGCGGGACAGCCAGTCGGTGAACCGGGTGAGCGGCACGGTCAGCACGATGAAGACCAGCCCGGCCACCACGTACGGGGTGTAGTTGAACGACCGGCTGGCGATGATCTTCGCCGCGTACACCGCGTCGATCGCCCCGCCGATCGACACCAGGCCGGTGTCCTTCTGCAGGCTGACCAGGTTGTTCAGCAGCGGCGGCACCACCCGGCGGACCGCCTGCGGCAGCACCACGTGGCGCATCGCCTGCGCGTTGCTCAGCCCGAGCGAACGGGCGGCCGCCCGCTGGTCGGGGTGCACCGAGTCGATGCCGGCCCGGAAGACCTCGGAGACGTACGCGGAGTACGTCAGCACCAGCGCGGCGCCGCCGAGCAGCATCGGATCCGTGGTCACCCCGGTCAGCCGCAGCGCCGGCACGCCGGTGATCATGACGAGCAGACAGATGATCATCGGCAGGCCGAGGAAGAAGTCCACGTAAGCCGTGGCCAGCAGCCGCACCGGCAGGAAGACCGGTCCACGCAGCGTCCGCAGCACCGCCAGCAGCAGGCCGAGGAGCAGGATCAGCACCCCGCAGCCGAGCATCAGCTCCAGGTTGATCCGCAGGCCCCTGAGCACCTCCGGCAGCGCCCGGCGGGCGTAGTCGGCGTCGAAGAAGGCCTTCCGGGTGGCCGCCCAGCCGGGGGAGTTGACCACCAGCAGGGAGAGCGCCGCGGCGGTCACCAGGGTCGACGCCCCGGCGATCAGCGCGGCCCGGCGGCTGCGGCCGCGCCGGTACGCCTCGTGCGCCAGCCGCCGCGCGGACGGGCGGTAGCCGTCGTCCGGCGCCGGCCCGGGCGGGTCCGTCCGCCGGCGCCGGAGCAGCCCGGTGCCGCTCCCGCCGCCGGCCTTGCGGGGACCGGCCCCGGCCTCGGTGCTCATCGGGGCCCCGCTCACTTCAGGACGGGTGCGGAGACGGCGTCGGAGAGCCACTGCTTCTCCAGCTTCGCCAGCACGCCCTCGGCCCGCAGGGCGTCCACCGCCCGCGTGACGCACCCGGTGAGCCGGGAGCCCTTGTCCAGCACCAGTCCGAACTGCTCGCCCCGCGCCGCCCCTTCGAACTGCCCGACCACCTGGGCGTCCGTCACCTCGGCACCGGTGATGTAGAACGCCGTCGGCAGGTCCACCACCAGGGCCTCGATCTGGCCGTTCCGCAGTGCGGCCTTCGCCAGGTCGTTGGAGTCGAACACGGCCGGCTGCACGGTCGGCCGGATGGTGTCGGTGACGACCTCCAGACTGGTGGTGCCCACCTGCGCGCCCAGCTTGGCGCCCTTCAGGTCGGCGACGCTCTTCGCCCCGGCCGCCTTGGAGTTCTTCAGCGCGATCACCGCCTGCCGCACGTCGTAGTAGCCGGAGGAGAAGTCGACGGCCTGCTTGCGCTCGTCACTGATCGACACCTGGTTGATGTCGAAGTCGAAGTCCTTGGCGCCCGGGGTGGTGGCCTTGCCGAACGGCGCCGCCACCCATGTCACCTTCTCCTTCGGGTAGCCGAGCTTCTCGGCCACGGCGTACGCCACCGCCGACTCGAAGCCCTTGCCGTTCTCCGGCTTGTCGTCCGTGAACCAGGGGTCGTAGGCGGGCTGGTCGGTGCCGATCGTCAGCGTTCCCGCGGCGCGGGTGCCCAGCGCACCCGGCGCGCAGCCGTCGGCCGTCCCCGGGGCACTCGCGGCGGCGCCCGTGCCGGACGCGTCGGACGCGGAGTCCTGCGGCGCGCACGCGGTCAGCGCGGCGGCAGTGACCAGCAGGGCGGCGAACGGCTTGCGGAGGGAGGTCATGGCGGGGCTCCTGGAAAGAGGGACCGGAAAGAGCGGGGAGCGAGCGGCGCGGGGGCGCGGGCCGGGCCGGCACCCCGGCGGGTCACTTCCCCCCGGTGGCGGCGCCGGAACACAGGCGGCATGGTCGGCGTACGGGGCCGCGTCCGCGGCGCCCCCGAGCCGGATCAGCGGCAGCGGCAGAGACCGCGCGCACAACAGCTGGAAGACACCCGGAGCAGGTCGATGTGGCGTCGCGCCACCAGGATCACCGCCGGGAGCATGGCGGGAGGTTCGCATCCCCACGGCGCGGCTGTCCAGAACATCCAGATGACCGTCCACATGCCGGACAAGCGGTTTCGGAGCCCCGAACCGGGAGAATCGACGGCAGGGCCCCCCTTGAACAGGAGAACCTGTCGTACTTATGGTGGTCCTGTTGAAATACCTCCTGTCGAAGTGAGTCCACGATGCAGAATCTTTCGCCAAGGCTCGCTGTGGCGGCCGACGCCCCGGTCTCGACCCACGCCGGCCACCCGGCCTGGCTCCGTCTGAAGGACGCGGTCGAGGCCCTGCGCCCGCTGCAGTCCAAGGACGGCTCGATCGACCTGTCCGCCGTGCAGCGGCACACGGTCGACCCGCTGGTCGCCACGGTCCGCAGTGCGATCGCGGAACTCGCCCCGCTCTTCCCGCACGACGCCGCCTACCTCGCCGCCGTCGACGCGGACCTGGCCAAGTGGGCCGACACCGGCTACCGGGAGCCCGACTTCCTGGACTCGCTGCTCGCCTTCCAGCCCGCCGACCAGCGCGAGGACGGCCTGGAGCACCTGGTCGTCTTCGCGATGTACACCCAGAACGGCAACCCGAACCGCAACCTGGAAGCCGTCCTGCTGCGCGTGGTCTGGCCGGACTGGCTGGCCGAGCTGGAGCGCACCCGCTTCGACAACCCGATGTTCGTGCCGATCACCTTCACCGACTTCACGGCCGGCTACGACACCAACTCCGCCGTCCTGTTCCCCGAGACCGTGGCCGTGCGCAAGGCGCCGGAGCGCTTCACCTGGGGCGGCATCTTCTGCGACCGCGAGGCCGCCCGCTTCCGCGCCGTCACCACCAGCGCCGTCCGGCAGCTCGGCCTGGAGATCCCGGCCGACGCCGAGGGCCTGCTGGAGGACCAGGAGCGCGCCCAGCAGACCTTCGTGCTGTGGGACCTCGTCCACGACCGCACCCACAGCCACGGCGACCTGCCGTTCGACCCCTTCATGATCAAGCAGCGCAGCCCGTTCTGGATGTACGGCCTGGAGGAGCTCCGCTGCGACCTCACCGCCTTCAAGGAGGCCGTGAAGCTGCAGGCCGAGGGCTACGCCCAGGGCCGCGACGTCCAGTACGCCATCCTCTTCGACCGGATGTTCCGCTTCCCGGTCAGCGGTGACCGCGTGCGCAACTACGACGGCATGGGCGGCCAGCTGCTCTTCGCCTACCTGCACAAGCACGACGCGCTGCGCTGGCGCGACAACCGCCTGAGCATCGACTGGGACCGCGTCGCCGACGTGACCAACGCGCTCTGCGGCGAGATCGAGACCCTGTACCGCGACGGCATCGACCGCCCGAAGACGGCCCACTGGATCGCCGCCTACCAGCTGGTCTCCCGCTACCTCACCCCGCACCCCGCCTCCACCTGGGCGAAGGGCCCCGACGCGCTGCCGCTGGACACCGCCGACGGCAAGGCGCTCAACAAGGCCCTGTGCGACGCCGTCCACCCGGACGAGTTCCCGTTGAGCATGTTCTACGAGGCCCTCGCCAAGAAGCTCGGCGGCGTCATCGCCGCCACCACCGGCATCACCGGCGCCGGCATCCAGGAGGTCGCCGCGTGAGCACCCACCTCGAAGGCAAGGTCATCGCCGTCGCCGGAGCCAGCGGCCCGGCCGGCCAGGCCGTGCTGCGCCGGCTCGCCGCCGACGGCGCCACCGTGATCGGCGCCGACATCGACCCGCAGCGGCTGGAGAAGGCCCTCGACACCGTGCGCGGGGCAGTCCCCGGCGCCCGGGTCAGCGGCCAGGTCATCGACCTGCTCGACCCGCAGGAGGTCCACGACTGGGCCGACCACCTGGAGGCCGAGCACGGCCACGTCGACGGCCTGCTGCACCTGGTCGGCGGCTGGCGCGGCAGCAAGAAGTTCTTCGACACCCGGATCGACGACTGGGACTTCCTGCACGACACCGTGGTGCGCACGCTCCAGCACACCTCGCTCGCCTTCCAGCCCGCGCTGCTCCGCAGCGAGTCCGGCCGGTACGCGATGATCTCCGCCGCCGCCGCCCACAAGCCGACCGCCGGCGGCGCCGCCTACGCGGCGGCCAAGGCCGCCACCGAGGCGTGGACGCTCGCCATGGCGGACTCCTTCAAGAAGGAGACCACCGCCGAGGACGGCGAGCCCACCGCCGCGGCTGCGATCCTGGTGATCAAGGCGTTGGTCAGCCCCGAGATGCGGGCGGAGAAGCCGGACGCGAAGTTCGCCGGCTTCACCGACACGGCCGACCTCGCCACCGCCCTGGCGGGCCTCTGGGACCGCCCCGCAGCAGAACTGAACGGACAGCACCTGTGGCTGACAGCCCGATGACCGAACCGACCTCCACCGACGCGGTACGGCGGCACGACCCCGCCGTCCGGGGCTTCGCCAGCGACAACTACGCCGGCGTGCACCCGGAGGTCCTCGCCGCGATAGCGCTCGCCAACGGTGGCCACCAGGTCGCCTACGGCGAGGACGACTACACGGCCCACCTGCAGGACGTCTTCCGCCGCCACTTCGGCGAGCACGCCGAGGCGTACCCCGTCTTCAACGGCACCGGCGCCAACGTCGTCGCCCTGCAGGCGCTGCTCCCGCGCTGGGGCGCGGTCGTCGCGGCCGAGAGCGCCCACATCAACGTGGACGAGGGCGGCGCGCCGGAGAAGATGGGCGGCATCAAGCTGCTCACCGTCCCCACCCCGGACGGCAAGCTCACCCCCGAGCTCATCGACCAGCAGGCCTGGGGCTTCGGCGACGAGCACCGCGCGCAGCCGCTCGCGGTCTCGATCACCCAGAGCACCGAGCTCGGCACCCTCTACACGGTGGAGGAGATCCGGGCCATCGTCGACCACGCCCACCAGCTCGGCATGCTGGTGCACGTGGACGGTTCGCGGCTGGCGAACGCCGCCGCCTCGCTCGGCGTGCCGCTGCGCGCCTTCACCACCGACGTCGGCGTGGACGTGCTGTCGTACGGCGGGACGAAGAACGGGCTGCTCTTCGGCGAGGTCGTGGTGGTCCTGAACCCCGAGCGGGTCCGGAACATCAAGTACCTGCGCAAGACCTCGATGCAGCTGGCGTCGAAGATGCGCTTCGTGTCGGTCCAGTTCGAGGCGCTGCTCGCGGGCGACCTCTATCTCCGCAACGCCGGCCACGCCAACGCCATGGCCAGTCGGCTGGAGGCGGCCGTCCGCGGGATCGAGGGCGTGACCGTCGTCCGCCCGGTCGAGGCCAACGCGGTGTTCGCGATTCTCCCGCGCGAGGTCAGCGAGCGACTGCAGAAGCGTTACCGCTTCTACTTCTGGAACGAGCACACCGGCGAGGTCCGCTGGATGTGTTCGTACGACACCACCGAGGCGGACATCGACGCCTTCGCGGCCGCCATCGCCGAGGAGATGGGCCGCGCCTGACGGTGCCGGTGACCGCGGATCGTCCCGTCCTGCGACAGCAGGGCGGGACGATTTGCATGTGGCGGGCCGGTCCCCGTACAGTTCCGGAGTCGCACCGAGAGGGGCGACGGAATGTGAATCCGATGAATGAAACTCCGGAAAACGGAGCGGAAAACATCTGATAAGCTTCAAACACGAAAGAACGAAGCGCCCGGAGGGCCCGCTGGAAGGCGGTCCGAAGGAAGTGTCCGTTCCTTGAGAACTCAACAGCGTGCCAAAAGTCAACGCCAGATATGTTGACATCCCCGGCCTTGATCCTTGTGATCGGGGTTGGAGATTCCTTTATGAAGTAAACACTAGCGAGGACGCAGTGCGCGGGGCCGCCCTATTCCGGTGGTTGCCGTGCCGCTCGACGCGAGTGCAGCTCGCGCTCTTAATTGAGCACAGCCGAGCAGACATTCACGGAGAGTTTGATCCTGGCTCAGGACGAACGCTGGCGGCGTGCTTAACACATGCAAGTCGAACGGTGAAGCCCTTCGGGGTGGATCAGTGGCGAACGGGTGAGTAACACGTGGGCAATCTGCCCTGCACTCTGGGACAAGCCCTGGAAACGGGGTCTAATACCGGATATGACCTTCCTCCGCATGGGGGTGGGTGTAAAGCTCCGGCGGTGCAGGATGAGCCCGCGGCCTATCAGCTTGTTGGTGGGGTAATGGCCTACCAAGGCGACGACGGGTAGCCGGCCTGAGAGGGCGACCGGCCACACTGGGACTGAGACACGGCCCAGACTCCTACGGGAGGCAGCAGTGGGGAATATTGCACAATGGGCGAAAGCCTGATGCAGCGACGCCGCGTGAGGGATGACGGCCTTCGGGTTGTAAACCTCTTTCAGCAGGGAAGAAGCGCAAGTGACGGTACCTGCAGAAGAAGCACCGGCTAACTACGTGCCAGCAGCCGCGGTAATACGTAGGGTGCGAGCGTTGTCCGGAATTATTGGGCGTAAAGAGCTCGTAGGCGGCCTGTCGCGTCGGATGTGAAAGCCCGGGGCTTAACCCCGGGTCTGCATTCGATACGGGCAGGCTAGAGTGTGGTAGGGGAGATCGGAATTCCTGGTGTAGCGGTGAAATGCGCAGATATCAGGAGGAACACCGGTGGCGAAGGCGGATCTCTGGGCCATTACTGACGCTGAGGAGCGAAAGCGTGGGGAGCGAACAGGATTAGATACCCTGGTAGTCCACGCCGTAAACGTTGGGAACTAGGTGTTGGCGACATTCCACGTCGTCGGTGCCGCAGCTAACGCATTAAGTTCCCCGCCTGGGGAGTACGGCCGCAAGGCTAAAACTCAAAGGAATTGACGGGGGCCCGCACAAGCAGCGGAGCATGTGGCTTAATTCGACGCAACGCGAAGAACCTTACCAAGGCTTGACATATACCGGAAACGGCTAGAGATAGTCGCCCCCTTGTGGTCGGTATACAGGTGGTGCATGGTTGTCGTCAGCTCGTGTCGTGAGATGTTGGGTTAAGTCCCGCAACGAGCGCAACCCTTGTTCTGTGTTGCCAGCATGCCTTTCGGGGTGATGGGGACTCACAGGAGACTGCCGGGGTCAACTCGGAGGAAGGTGGGGACGACGTCAAATCATCATGCCCCTTATGTCTTGGGCTGCACACGTGCTACAATGGTCGGTACAAAGGGCTGCGATGCCGCGAGGCGGAGCGAATCCCAAAAAGCCGGCCTCAGTTCGGATTGGGGTCTGCAACTCGACCCCATGAAGTTGGAGTTGCTAGTAATCGCAGATCAGCATGCTGCGGTGAATACGTTCCCGGGCCTTGTACACACCGCCCGTCACGTCACGAAAGTCGGTAACACCCGAAGCCGGTGGCCTAACCCGTAAGGGGAGGAGCCGTCGAAGGTGGGACCAGCGATTGGGACGAAGTCGTAACAAGGTAGCCGTACCGGAAGGTGCGGCTGGATCACCTCCTTTCTAAGGAGCACATGGCCGCTTGCAGGCGAATGTTCTGCACGGTCGCTCATGGGTGGAACGTTGACTATTCGGCACACTAGGTAGGGTCTGTCAGTACTGCTTCGGCGTGGAAAACAGTTCTCTGGTTGGTGTGTCGGGCACGTTGTTGGGTCCTGAGGGAACGGCCGTATGGTCGTTGCTTCAGAGATGCCGGTCTCACTTGAGGCAGCCTGTATGGGTTGTCGATGGTGGGTGACTGGTCGTTGTTTGAGAACTGCACAGTGGACGCGAGCATCTGTGGCCAAGTTTTTAAGGGCGCACGGTGGATGCCTTGGCACCAGGAACCGATGAAGGACGTGGGAGGCCACGATAGTCCCCGGGGAGCCGTCAACCAGGCTTTGATCCGGGGGTTTCCGAATGGGGAAACCCGGCAGTCGTCATGGGCTGTCACCCATACCTGAACACATAGGGTATGTGGAGGGAACGCGGGGAAGTGAAACATCTCAGTACCCGCAGGAAGAGAAAACAACCGTGATTCCGGGAGTAGTGGCGAGCGAAACCGGATGAGGCTAAACCGCGATGGTGTGAGACCCGGCAGGGGTTGCCATCGCGGGGTCGTGGGATTCTTCTTGATCGGTCTGCCGGCCGGTCGACGAGTCAGAAACCGTATGGGTAGTCGAAGGACATGCGAAAGGTCCGGCGTAGAGGGTAAGACCCCCGTAGACGAAATCTGTACGGCTCGTTTGGAGAACACCCAAGTAGCACGGGGCCCGAGAAATCCCGTGTGAATCTGGCGGGACCACCCGCTAAGCCTAAATATTCCCTGGTGACCGATAGCGGATAGTACCGTGAGGGAATGGTGAAAAGTACCGCGGGAGCGGAGTGAAATAGTACCTGAAACCGTGTGCCTACAAGCCGTGGGAGCGTCGTTCATCAGCTTGCTGATGGGCCGTGACTGCGTGCCTTTTGAAGAATGAGCCTGCGAGTTTGCGGTGTGTAGCGAGGTTAACCCGTGTGGGGTAGCCGTAGCGAAAGCGAGTCCGAATAGGGCGATACAGTTGCATGCCCAAGACCCGAAGCGGAGTGATCTAGCCATGGGCAGGTTGAAGCGGAGGTAAGACTTCGTGGAGGACCGAACCCACCAGGGTTGAAAACCTGGGGGATGACCTGTGGTTAGGGGTGAAAGGCCAATCAAACTCCGTGATAGCTGGTTCTCCCCGAAATGCATTTAGGTGCAGCGTCACGTGTTTCTTGCCGGAGGTAGAGCACTGGATAGGCGATGGGCCTCACCGGGTTACTGACCTTAGCCAAACTCCGAATGCCGGTAAGTGAGAGCGTGGCAGTGAGACTGTGGGGGATAAGCTCCATGGTCGAGAGGGAAACAGCCCAGAACACCGACTAAGGTCCCTAAGCGTGTGCTAAGTGGGAAAGGATGTGGAGTCGCAGAGACAACCAGGAGGTTGGCTTAGAAGCAGCCACCCTTGAAAGAGTGCGTAATAGCTCACTGGTCAAGTGATTCCGCGCCGACAATGTAGCGGGGCTCAAGCACATCACCGAAGTCGTGTCATTGCAGCATATAGGGCCAACGCCTGCTGTGATGGGTAGGGGAGCGTCGTGTGCCGGGTGAAGCGGCGGTGGAAACCAGTCGTGGACGGTACACGAGTGAGAATGCAGGCATGAGTAGCGATACAAGAGTGAGAAACTCTTGCGCCGATTGACCAAGGGTTCCTGGGTCAAGCTGATCTGCCCAGGGTAAGTCGGGACCTAAGGCGAGGCCGACAGGCGTAGTCGATGGACAACGGGTTGATATTCCCGTACCCGCTTTGAAGCGCCAACGTCGAACCAGGTGATGCTAAAGCCGTGAAGCCGGCCCGGAGTCTTCGGACAAAGGGACGTGGTGGAGCCGCTGATCCAAGTCTGTAGTAGGTGAGCGATGGGGTGACGCAGGAAGGTAGTCCAGCCCGGGCGGTGGTTGTCCCGGGGTAAGGGTGTAGGCCGAGTGATAGGCAAATCCGTCACTCATTAAGGCTGAGACCTGATGCCGAGCCGATTGTGGTGAAGTGGATGATCCTATGCTGTCGAGAAAAGCCTCTAGCGAGTTTCATGGCGGCCCGTACCCCAAACCGACTCAGGTGGTCAGGTAGAGAATACCGAGGCGTTCGGGTGAACTATGGTTAAGGAACTCGGCAAAATGCCCCCGTAACTTCGGGAGAAGGGGGGCCATTCCTGGTGATGAGTCTTGCACTCTGAGCTGGGGGTGGCCGCAGAGACCAGCGAGAAGCGACTGTTTACTAAAAACACAGGTCCGTGCGAAGCCGTAAGGCGATGTATACGGACTGACGCCTGCCCGGTGCTGGAACGTTAAGGGGACCGGTTAGCTTGGATTCGTCCGGGCGAAGCTGAGAACTTAAGCGCCAGTAAACGGCGGTGGTAACTATAACCATCCTAAGGTAGCGAAATTCCTTGTCGGGTAAGTTCCGACCTGCACGAATGGCGTAACGACTTCTCGACTGTCTCAACCATAGGCCCGGTGAAATTGCATTACGAGTAAAGATGCTCGTTTCGCGCAGCAGGACGGAAAGACCCCGGGACCTTTACTATAGCTTGATATTGGTGTTCGGTTCGGCTTGTGTAGGATAGGTGGGAGACTTTGAAGCAGCAACGCCAGTTGTTGTGGAGTCGTCGTTGAAATACCACTCTGGTCGTGCTGGATGTCTAACCTGGGTCCGTGATCCGGATCAGGGACAGTGTCTGGTGGGTAGTTTAACTGGGGCGGTTGCCTCCTAAAGAGTAACGGAGGCGCCCAAAGGTTCCCTCAGCCTGGTTGGCAATCAGGTGTTGAGTGTAAGTGCACAAGGGAGCTTGACTGTGAGACTGACGGGTCGAGCAGGGACGAAAGTCGGGACTAGTGATCCGGCGGTGGCTTGTGGAAGCGCCGTCGCTCAACGGATAAAAGGTACCCCGGGGATAACAGGCTGATCTTCCCCAAGAGTCCATATCGACGGGATGGTTTGGCACCTCGATGTCGGCTCGTCGCATCCTGGGGCTGGAGTAGGTCCCAAGGGTTGGGCTGTTCGCCCATTAAAGCGGTACGCGAGCTGGGTTTAGAACGTCGTGAGACAGTTCGGTCCCTATCCGCTGTGCGCGTAGGAGTGTTGAGAAGGGCTGTCCCTAGTACGAGAGGACCGGGACGGACGAACCTCTGGTGTGCCAGTTGTCCTGCCAAGGGCATGGCTGGTTGGCTACGTTCGGGAGGGATAACCGCTGAAAGCATCTAAGCGGGAAGCCTGCTTCGAGATGAGCACTCCCACCTCCTTGAGAGGGTAAGGCTCCCAGTAGACGACTGGGTTGATAGGCCGGATATGGAAGCCTCGTAAGGGGTGGAGTTGACCGGTACTAATAGGCCGAGGGCTTGTCCTCAGTTGCTCGCGTCCACTGTGTTGTTCTGAAACAACGACCCCCATGACATGGCCTGTCGTGGGTGCGGTTGACAGTTTCATAGTGTTTCGGTGGTCATAGCGTGAGGGAAACGCCCGGTTACATTCCGAACCCGGAAGCTAAGCCTCACAGCGCCGATGGTACTGCAGGGGGGACCCTGTGGGAGAGTAGGACGCCGCCGAACAATCATTCCAAAGAACCCCCCGGTCCGTACGGATCGGGGGGTTCTTTGCGTTTCCGGGAAAGGCACGCCCATGCGACGCCGGGGCCGACCGAAAGGCCGGCCCCGGCGTCGCGCGGTTACGAGTGGGGTGCGGCGGTGCCCCAGTTCGGGCGGCTCACCCACTGGTCGGCCGTTTCGGTGATCCGGGTGACGCCGGTGCCGTTGGTCTGCATCCGGTACAGGTCGGCGGTTCCGCCGGCGGGGGCCTGGGAGAAGACGATGGACGTGCCGTCGGGGGAGTAGGCGGCGGCCCCGTAGAACACCTCGGACGGACCGGGCGTCAGGGCGTCGATGGCGCTGCCGTCGGGCTGCACGGTGTAGATGCCGCCACCGGGGGTGTAGTCGGGGCCGGCCGGATAGGTGGTGAACAGGATCCGGGTGCCGTCGGGGGACCAGCTGGCGCGCTCACCGGCGCGCAGCTCCCACGGGGTGAGTCGGCGCAGGCCCGTGCCGTCGGCGTTGACGACGTAGAGGGCCCGGCCGCTGGCGGGCTGCCCGGTCGAGCTGGTCCGGTACTCGAAGACCAGTTGCTTGCCGTCGGGCGACCAGCTCGGATTGCGGACCTCGCCGGAGTACGGCGTGTCGTTGGTGAGGAAGGTCAGCCGCTGGGCGTTGGTGCCGTCGGGGCTCATCAGGTACAGGTCGGAGTACTGGATCTGCTGGGTGGACGAGTCGATCGCGCCCCAGGTGCGGCTGAAGGCGAGCTGCTTCCCGTCGGGGGAGAAGGCGGGGCCGCTCTCCTGCTCGTTGACGCAGTCGGCGGCGCCGGTCTCGCAGAGCTGGCCGATCTGGTGGGCGCCCTCGCCGTCGGCGGACACCGTCCAGAGCCGGGCCGCGCCGGTCTCGGTCTCGGTCCGGTCGAAGGCGAGGGTGCTGCCGTCGGGGGACCAGTCGGGGTGGTCGTCGCGGTCCTGGCCGGAGGGCCGGGTGAGCTGCTGCAGGGTGCCGCCGTCGGCCGTCACGGTGAAGACGGCGCTGGTGAGGCGTCCGGGGTCGAGGAAGACCCGGCCGGCGATCAGGCCGTTGTGGGCCGTGACGGGCAGGGCCGGTGCCGCGGCTCCGATCACGCCCGGGGTCGCGTTGGCGATGGCGGGGTCGGGAGTCGGGGTGGCGGACGGGGACTCCGCCCGGATCTCGCTGAGCGGGATCTCGCCGGGCTGGACACCGCACCCGGCGAGCAGGGCGGTGCCCGCCAGCAGAAGGCCCGCACCTGCGCGGGCGCGGGTGCGGGCCGTGGTGGTGAGTGGCAGCAGCCGTGTGCCGGTCATCGGCGTGTCATCTCCGTCTCTGGTGCAGGACGAGGCCCCCGGGGGAGCTGTCACTGTGTCAGATCAGGAGGGCGGGCAGGCCGCCGACACGCGACGGTCCGTGGCCACTCGGTCGCACGGAGTATGAAGAATGGATTGTTGGGTTGACGGCGCGGAGCGCCCGGCCGGCCGCCGTCGGCCCGGGGGCGTCAGTCGCGGTTGGCCCGGCGCTCGGCCTCTGCCTCGTCCTCGGCCTCGGCGACCTCAAGGGTCGGCGCGGTGCCGCCGAGGTGGGCGGGCTGCCACCAGGTGTCCTCAGGGCCGCTCGGCTTGCCCGGGTACTCGCGCTGGGCCCGGTCGAGCATCTCGCTCATCGCGGCGCGCAGCCGGCGGGTGACCATCACGGGCTTGTCGCCGGGCGCCAGCTCGATCGGCTCGCCGATCATGATGGTCACGGGGACGTGGCGCTTGGTGAGGGTCTTCGGCCGGCCCTTGGTCCAGAGCTGCTGGGTGCCCCACAGGATGACCGGCAGCAGCGGGGCGCCGGAGTCGGCGGCCATCCGGGCGGCGCCGGTCTTGAACTTCTTCAGCATGAACGAGCGGCTGATGGTCGCCTCCGGGAACACCCCGACCATCTCGCCGGCGCGCAGGGCGCGCACGGCGGCCTCGTACGCGGGCTGGCCGTCGGTGCGGTCGACCGGGATGTGCTTCATGCCCCGCATCAGCGGGCCGGAGACGGCGTGCTTGAAGACGTCGTCCTTGGCCATGAAGCGGGTCTTGCGCTTGCCGCCGCGGAAGGCTCCGAGGCCGGCGAAGAGGAAGTCCAGGTAGCTGATGTGATTGCTCACCAGTACCGCTCCGCCCTGGGCGGGGATGTTTTCGGCGCCGACGATCCTGATGCGCACGTCGAGCGCGCGGAAGACGGTCAGTGCGGCGCCGATCACCGGCGGGTACACGAGCTCTGCCACGGTCAGTCCTGACTTCCCACGGGCCCTGGTGGCCCGGTCCGGCGGTACCCGTGTCGTACGTGGGGCCGACCGGAGGCGCGGCACGCCGCGGCGGCCACGGGTGATACACGGAAATGATCCCCCGAACGAGTGCCCGCTGTCACCTGAGGCGGGCGGTCGGGCGGGTGACGGGTGTGTGACGTCCGTGATGGGCCGGCCGGGAACCTTTCCGGTCCGGTCAGGACGCGGCGTCCAGCCGGCCCTGGGAGCGGCGGACGAGCAGGTACATCTCGCAGCCGAGGCAGTAGCCGAACACGGCGTTGAGGAAGGCGGCGGCGAGGGCGAACGCGGTGGCCAGCAGGCCGAGCCAGGTCACCCCGGTGAGGAAGCCGAGCGCGCCGACGGCGGCGAAGACCAGGCCGACGCCCTGGGCGAAGCGCGGCGGCCGCTCGTCCTCGGTCGCGGTGGGCGGTGCGAGCCGGGGCAGGAGCAGGGTCCGGTACAGCCAGTTGTACGGCGACCGGTGCAGGCCGCCGATGGCGCCGAGGCCGAAGACGATGCCCTGGAGGGTGAGCAGCAGGCCGCTGCCGCTGAGGAGGACGGCGCCGAGGACGGCCGCGCTGAGCGCGGCGGCGAACCTCGGGCCGCGGGGGTCTATCTGCAACGGGGGCTCCGGATCTGGATCGCAGAAGGGGGGACGGCAGGGCGCGTCAGTGACAGCGCGAGGCCGTGGCCCGGCACAGGTCGACCACCCGGCGGGTGGTCAGCAGCGGTCGTACCGGGCGGTCGGAGTCCACCCGGCGATCGTACGCGGGCCCCGCCCCGGCGGTCGACCACTCTGTCGGACTCCTGGGGGGCCGGGGCAGACTGGGGGGATGACCGGGTTGGTGGTGTGCGTCGTCGTGCTCGCGGTGGCGAGCGCGTTCGGGCTGCTGCGGGCCCAGCGCGACGGGAGGCTGCGGGTGCGGGCGAAGGACGGGGCGGTACGGCTCTCGGCGGCGGACCTGGGGGAGGCGCTGGGCGAGCGGGCCACGCTGGTGCAGTTCTCGACCGCGTTCTGCCAGCCCTGCCGGGCCACCCGGCGGGTGCTCGGGGAGGTGGCGGGTCTGGTCGAGGGGGTGGCGCACATCGAGTTGGACGCCGAGGAGCGGCTGGCGCTGGTCCGCCGGCTGGAGATCCTGCGGACGCCCACGGTCCTGGTGCTGGACGCGGGTGGCCGGGTGGTGCGTCGGGCGGCCGGGCTGCCGCGCAAGGCGGACGTGATCGCGGCGCTGGGCGAGGCGGTCTGATCCGCTCCGGGGGTTGCGGCGGCCCGGGTGGTGAATCCCACTCCCGATGCGCCGCCCCGTCGGGTGGTGTCGGCGGGACGCTGGGGCAGGATGAGGGCTGACGGCAGTGCGAGCCGTTCCGCGGGCCGTCCGGGCCGGGGGCCCTCAGGCCCTCGCGAGGGGGGCCGAGGGGCGGTCGGACGGGGCTCGGCGGCGTAAGCTACTGGCCAGTAGTGTCATTCGACTACTGGCGAGTATGCTGCCAGGAAGTTCCGGACCGGCACGGGAACACGCTGCCCGGAGCGGGTGCGTGCCGAGTTCGCGCCCGCTTGCACAGCCGCAGCCGCCGGACGAGACCAGTACAGGAGACAGGCCGTGAGCTTGAGGATCGTTGTCTGTGTGAAGTACGTGCCGGACGCGACGGGTGACCGTCGTTTCGCGGACGACCACACCACCGACCGGGAGGGTGTGGACGGCCTTCTGTCGGAGCTGGACGAGTACGGCGTGGAGCAGGCGCTGCGGATCTCCGAGGCGCACGGCGATGCCGAGGTGACGGTGCTGACGGTGGGGCCGGACGACGCCAAGGACGCGCTGCGCAAGGCGCTGTCGATGGGTGCGGACAAGGCCGTGCACGTGAACGACGACGACATCCACGGTACGGATGTGATCGGGACGTCGGCGGTGGTGGCGAAGGCGCTGGAGAAGACCGGGTTCGACCTGGTGATCGGCGGCATGGCGTCGACGGACGGCACGATGGGTGTGCTGCCGGCGCTGCTGGCGGAGCGGCTGGGTGTGCCGCAGCTGACGCTGCTGTCGGAGGTGTCGGTCGAGGGCGGTGTGGTGAAGGGCCGTCGTGACGGTGACGCGGCGACGGAGCTGGTGGAGGCGGCGCTGCCGGCGGTGGTGTCGGTGACGGACCAGTCGGGTGAGGCGCGGTACCCGTCGTTCAAGGGCATCATGGCGGCGAAGAAGAAGCCGGTGCAGTCGTTCGACCTGGACGATCTGGGCATCGAGGCCGGTGAGGTCGGTCTGGCGGGTGCGTGGACGGCGGTGGAGTCGGTGACGGCGCGTCCGGCGCGGACGGCCGGCACGGTCGTCAAGGACGAGGGTGAGGGCGGCAAGCAGCTCGCCGCGTTCCTCGCCGAGCAGAAGTTCATCTAATCCACGCAGTTTGCGTTCCAACGATCGATCAGGAGCAACGAATCATGGCTGAGATCCTGGTTCTCGTGGACCACGCCGACGGTGTGGTCCGCAAGCCGGCCCTCGAACTGCTGACCCTGGCCCGCCGGATCGGCGAGCCGTCGGCGGTCGTGCTGGGCGCCGGTGCGGCCGCGGCCGACCTGGCCGCCAAGGCCGGCGAGTTCGGTGCGGCGAAGGTGTACGTCGCGGACGGCGCGGAGTTCGCCGACCAGCTGGTCGTCCCGAAGGTGGACGCGCTGGCCCAGATCGCCAAGGCGACCGGTGCCGCGGCGGTGCTGGTCACCTCCTCCGGTGAGGGCAAGGAGGTCGCCGCGCGGGTCGCGCTGCGGATCGGCTCCGGCATCATCACCGACGCCGTCGACCTGGAGGCCGGTGCCGACGGCCCGGTCGCCACCCAGGCCGTCTTCGCCGCGTCCTTCCAGGTGAAGTCCAAGGTGTCGCACGGCGCCCCGGTCATCACGGTGAAGCCGAACGCGGTGGCCCCCGAGGCCGCTCCGGCCGCGGGCGCGGTGGAGAACGTCACCGTCGAGTTCACCGGCAACGCCGCCAAGGTCACCTCGCGCACCCCGCGGGTCTCCTCGGGGCGCCCGGAGCTGACCGAGGCCGCGATCGTGGTCTCCGGCGGCCGCGGCGTCGGCGAGGCGGCCGGCTTCGGCGTGGTCGAGGAGCTGGCCGACGCGCTGGGCGCGGCCGTCGGTGCCTCGCGCGCCGCCGTCGACGCCGGCTGGTACCCGCACAGCAACCAGGTCGGCCAGACCGGCAAGCAGGTCTCCCCGCAGCTCTACATCGCGGCGGGCATCTCGGGCGCGATCCAGCACCGGGCCGGCATGCAGACCTCGAAGACCATCGTGGCCGTCAACAAGGACCCGGAGGCCCCGATCTTCGAGCTGGTCGACTACGGCGTGGTCGGCGACCTCTTCGCCGTGCTGCCGCAGCTCACCGGCGAGGTCCAGGCCCGCAAGGGCTGACCGCACGGCGTCGTACCGACACTGCGCGAGGGCGCGCCCGGGAACCGTCCCGGGCGCGCCCTCGCGCTTTCGCGCGGGCGGATCCCCCGCTGCCGCGGTCCGTCCCCGTGGGCTCTGGGGGTGCCCGCCGCCGGGCCCGTAGAGTCGGACGCCGGACCGGCGGCGACAGGGCCGGCGGGGACAGAGCGCCACACCGCGACCAAGGGCGAGGGCAGACGCATGACACTCTTGACGGCACTTCAGGGCGACTTCGGCGACTCCGGCGACGCGCTCCGGATCGACGGGCGGGAGCTCTCCCGCGAGCAGCTGCTGGGAGCGGCGACCGCGGTGGCCGACCGGGTGGCCGGCGCCCCCGCGCTGGCGGTGCTCGCCCGGCCCACCGCCGAGACCGTCGTCGCGGTGGTCGGCGGGCTGCTGGCCGGCGTGCCCGTGGTGCCGCTGCCGCCCGACTCCGGGCCCAAGGAGCGCGCGCACATCCTGCGGGACTCGGGCGCCGTCCTGCTCGCGCACGCCGCCGGGGACACGGTGCCGGAGACCGGGGGAGTGTCGGCGCTGCCCGTCGACCCGGCCGAGCGCTCCGCCACCCGCCACGCCGAGCCCGCGCCGGACGCCACCGCGTTCGTGCTCTACACCTCGGGGACCACCGGCGCCCCGAAGGGGGCGATGATCCGGCGCTCCGCCGTCGCCGCCGACCTGGACGCGCTGGCCGAGGCCTGGCGCTGGACCGCCGACGACACACTGGCCCACGGTCTGCCGCTCTTCCACGTGCACGGCCTGGTCCTCGGCGTGCTCGGCGCCCTGCGCACCGGCAGCCGGCTGGTGCACACCGGGCGGCCCACGCCGGCGGGCTACGCGGCCGCCGGTGCCAGCCTGTACTTCGGCGTGCCCACGGTCTGGTCCCGGCTGGCCGCCGATCCGGAGGCGGCCGGGCAGCTCGCCTCGGCCCGGCTGCTGGTCTCCGGCAGCGCGCCGCTGCCGGTGCCGGTCTTCGAGAAGCTCGCCGCGCTGACCGGGCACGCCCCGATCGAGCGCTACGGCATGACCGAGTCGCTGATCACCCTCTCCACCCGGGCGGACGGCGAGCGCCGCCCCGGCAGCGTCGGGCTGCCCCTGACCGGCGTGCGGACCAGGCTGGTCGGCGAGGAGGGCGAGCCCGTCCCGCACGACGGCGAGAGCGTGGGCGAGCTGCAGGTCGCCGGGCCGACGCTGTTCACCGGGTACCTCAACCGGCCGGACGCCAACGGGGAGGCGTGGACGGCGGACGGCTGGTTCCGCACCGGGGACGTCGCCGTGATCGGCGAGGACGGCTTCCACCGGATCGTCGGCCGTGCCTCGGTGGACCTCATCAAGAGCGGCGGCTACCGGATCGGCGCCGGCGAGGTCGAGGCGGCGCTGCGCGACCACCCGGCGGTCGCGGACGCCGCGGTGGTCGGCGCGCCCGACGAGGACCTCGGCCAGGCGGTGGTCGCCTACGTCATCCCGGACGGCACGGTGACGGGGGACCAGTTGACGGCCTTCGTGGCGGAGCGGCTCTCGGTCCACAAGCGGCCGCGGCGAGTGGTGCTGGTGTCCGAACTGCCCAGGAACGCCATGGGAAAGGTGCTCAAGAAGCAGCTGCTGGCGGAGTCGGCACTCGGGTGACGGGAGGTCACCCGGTGACGGTCGTTCATCTCTTCGACCGTCACCCCGGCGGTCCTCCTCACCTTCCGTGAACCCTTCCTTTGGCGCACTCCACTGCGCGCTGTGAGCGGCCGCGTGCCTAACGTGACACGCAGGCAGAACTGAATCCCAGGGTGACGAGCCGCGGCCTCCGGTCGCAGGACCGGAAGCCGCGGCTCGTCACCGGGAACCCCTCTGCCCTCCCCGTTCAGTGTTCAGCCGGGGTTCAGCAGCGTCAGCGGTGCTGGGCAGTGCTGAGCCGCGTTCAGCAAAGGAAGACAGCAGGATGACGACCGTCAACACCGGCGCACCGGGTGCAGCCGACGACCCGACCGGGCAGACCGCCGCCACCACCGACGGGCCGGCGCGTGCCGCCCGGCCCTCCCGGGCGGCGCGGGTCCGTCGGGGGATAGGCATGGTGGCGGTGATCGCGGCCGGTGCCGGCGTGATCGGCCTCGGTACCGGGGTCAGCAGCGCGGCCGCCGAGCCGGCGCCGGCCCACGCGGGCTGGGACGGGTCGCGGTACTGGTTCAAGAACAGCCAGGGTCAGTGGCGCTGGACCAGCCACTACGACATCTACCAGGCCCGGACCGGGAGCGGTGCCAAGGCCGCGGCCCCGGCGGCCTCCTCCTCGTCCGGGGGGATCACGCAGGGCTGGGACGGTTCGCGGTACTGGTTCAGGAACAGCCAGGGCCAGTGGCGCTGGACCACCCACTACGACGTCTACCTGGACCGGACGGGTGGCGGCTCCGCCGCCGGTTCGTCCTCCTCCTCGGGCTCGGCCGGGTCGTCCGCCGGCTCCGGCTCGGTGGCCGCCGACGGGGACGTCGAGACGGCGGTGCAGTTCGCTCTCGCCCAGCTCGGCAAGCCGTTCCGGACGGCCGGCAACGGGCCGGACGGGTACGACTGCTCGGGCCTGGTGCAGCAGGCGTTCAAGCGCGGCGGCATCGCGCTGCCGCGGGTGGCCAACGACCAGTACGAGGCGACCACGCCGGTCAGCGCCAGCCAGCTGCGCCGCGGTGACCTGCTCTTCTGGTCGGACGACGGCAGCGCCCGGGGCATCCACCACGTGGCGATCTACCTGGGCAACAACCAGTACGTGGAGGCGGCCCGGCCCGGCACCAACATCCGGATCTCGGGGCTCAGCAGCGGCTACTACCCGACGCAGATGGGCCGCCCCTGAGGAGTTTGCCCGCCGGGTGACGCCCGGCCGGTCGAGCGGCTGTCCGTACGCCGCCCGACCGGCCGGGCGTCGGGGTGCCTCGGCGTTTCCGCGCCTCCGCGCTTCAGGGATTCGGCGCTCTGTCGCCGGGTCGGGCCGTCAGGGGTGCCGGGTGGGGCGCCGGGTGGGGCGCGGGGGATGGGGAGCGTGGGGCGGGTGGGGGCGCGAGAGGTGTTCAAGGGGGCGCGCGTAAGGTAGGTGGCCGCCGGTGATCAGGGGCGTGCGGACCGGCGGTCGGGCAGGCGCGCGTACCGTGGTGCGGACCGCCTGGCCTGGGCACATGCCCCTGTCACACGGCGTGGCCGGGTTCGGCCGCCGGGCCCGGTCCGCAGGTATGGGGACCGGCGCGGCGCGGGTACCACCTCGGGTGGCGCTGGTACGGCTGACGGGGGCGCCGCCCGGTGCGAACGGCATCGGGGGAAGTCGAGGGGCAGGGGACGTTGTGATCGTCTGGGTCAATGGCACATTCGGGGCGGGCAAGACGACTGCCTGCCGTGAGTTGGTGGAGCTGCTGCCGGGGAGCACGCTGTTCGATCCCGAGCTCGTCGGGTTCGGGCTGCGCGACCTCCTGCCCGCCGACCGGCTGGCCGCCGTGTCCGACTTCCAGGACCTCCCGGCCTGGCGCCGGCTCGTCCCCGAGACGGCCGCCGCGCTGCTCGGCGAGGTGCCGGGGCCGCTGGTGGTCCCGATGACGCTGCTTCGGGAGGACTACCGCGACGAGATCTTCGGCTCGCTCGCCTCGAACGGCATCACGGTGCACCACCTGGTCCTGGACCCCGAAGAAACGATCCTGCGTGCGCGTATCGCCCAGCGGGACGAGTGCCCCGGCGATCCGGAGCGCAGCGAGCGCGTCCGGCAGTGGTGCCTGGAGCACCTGCCGCGGTACCGGGCCGCCCGCCGCTGGCTCATCGAGGACGCCCGGATGGTCGACAACGGCGAGCTGACCCCGCGCGAGACCGCCGCCCGGCTCGCCCAGCTCGTCCGTGACGGCTCGGCCCGCTGCCCGATCGTCCAGACCCCGGACCCGACCGGGGACACGGTGGCCTCCGCCGTGCTGTTCTTCGACGAGCAGGACCGGGTCCTGCTCGTCGACCCGGTCTACAAGCCGGACTGGGAGTTCCCCGGCGGGGTCGTCGAGCGCGGCGAGGCGCCGACCGACGCCGCCCTCCGGGAGACCGCCGAGGAGCTGGGGCTGCGACTCGACCCGGGCACGCTGCGGCTGCTCGCCGTCGACTGGGAGCCGCGCACCGGCCCGCGCCGCGGCGGCCTGCGACTGGTCTACGACGGCGGGCTGCTGGACGCCGCCGCCCGGCAGAACCTGCTGCTCCAGCAGGAGGAGCTGCGCGGCTGGCGCTTCGTCAGCCTGGACGAGGCCGCCGGTCTGCTGCCCCCGGGCCGGTACCGGCGGCTGGCGGCCGCGCTGGACGCCCGCCGCAGCGGCGAGTTGCGCTACCTGGAGGCCGGCCGCCGGGCCGGTCTCGGCCTGGCCAGGGCGGCGGACGCGGCGTAGCGCCCGTCGTGGTGCCCGCGGCCGCGAGCCGGCGGGGCCGCCCCCGGTGCGGTTCGGGTGTGCCGGGCGGGGCGGGGGCGGGAGGATGGGGCCATGCCGTTCACACTGAGCCATCCGGCCGCCGTCCTGCCCCTGCTGCGCGCGGCGGGGGCGCGCGGCCCGCTGGTGGCCTCGGCGCTGGTCGCCGGGTCGATGGCGCCCGATGTGCCGTTCTTCCTGGAGTCGTTGCTGCCCGGCGTCTACGGGCAGGGCGGGACGACCCACCGCTGGTGGGCGGTGCCCACCGTGGACGTGGCGATCGCGGGCGTCCTGGTGGCCGGGTGGCACGGGCTGCTGCGCGCCCCGCTGCTCGCCCTGCTGCCCGAGCGGTGGGCCGGCGCGGCCGAGGCGCTGACGGTCCGGCGGGGCGGCGGCGCGAGTGCGGCCTGGTTCGCCGGCTCGGCGGCGCTGGGCGCGGCCACCCACGTCGGCTGGGACGCCTTCACCCACGAGGGCCGGCTGGGCGTCCGTCTGCTGCCGGTGCTGGACCGGATGGTCGCCGGGCTGCCGCTGTACACCGTGCTGCAGTACGGCAGTTCGGCGCTGGCACTGGCGGCGCTGGCCGGCCACCTGGCGCGGGCGGCCCGCGCGGTGGAGCCGGTCCGGCCCGCCCCGGCGCTCCCCGCGGGGGCCCGGCGGGCCGCCGTGGCGGTGCTCGGCGCGGCCACGGCGGCCGGGGTGGTGCACCGGCTCGTCCCGCTGCGGCGGAACCCGATCCCGGAGTTCTGCTTCGGGGCCGGCGCCGGCCTCGCGGCCGGAGCGGTCGGGTACGCGCTGGTGCACGCGGTCGCGGGGCGGGTGGCGGGCCGGCGGCGGGCGGCCGGGCGGCTGCCGGTGTGACGGCCGCCCGGCGCACCGGGGCGCCGTCACACCGGCAGGGCGGGGCGGGGACTCAGACGGAGCGCAGCTCGGCGTACCGGTGCAGGAAGAGCGCCTCGGTCAGCGCCATCCGCTCCAGCTCCCGCGGGTCGACGCTCTCGTTGACCGCGTGGATCTGGGTGGTCGGCTCCTCGACGCCGATCAGCACGATCTCGGCCTGCGGGTAGAGCGACTGCAGGGTGTTGCAGAGCGGGATCGAGCCGCCCTCGCCCGAGGCGACCATCGGCGTGCCGAAGGCCTCGGCCATCGCCGCGCCCATCGCCTCGTAGGCCGGGCCGGAGGTGTCGGCGGCGAACGGCTCACCGGCGCCCTGCCGTTCGATCCGCAGCCGGGCACCGGCCGGTGCCTGTGCCTCCAGGTGGGCGATCAGCGCGTCCTGGGCGGCGAGGGCGTCGCCGCCCGGCGGCACCCGCAGGCTGACCAGCGCCTTGGCGGCGGCCTGGACGGAGGAGGTGGCGCCGATCACCGGCGGGGCGTCGATGCCGTGGACGGTGACGGCCGGGCGGGCCCAGAGCCGGTCCGCGACGGTGCCGGTGCCGGTCAGCGCCACGCCGTCCAGCACCTTGGCGTCGGCGCGGAACTGCTCCTCGGGGTACTGCACCCCGGGCCAGGTCTGGTCGCTGGTCAGGCCGGCCACCGCGACGTCGCCGTGCTCGTCGTGCAGCGAGGCCAGCAGCCGGACCAGGCCCTGCAGGGCGTCCGGGGCGGCACCGCCGAAGGCACCCGAGTGCAGGTTTCCGGCCAGGGTGGTGAGCGACACCTCGACCATCGTCATACCGCGCAGGGTGGCCGTGACGGTCGGCAGGCCGGCGGTGAAGTTGCCGGTGTCGCCGATGACGATGGCGTCGGCCGCGAGCAGCTCGGGGTGCGCCTGGGCGTACTGCTCCAGGCCGCCGGTGCCCTGCTCCTCCGAACCCTCGACGATGATCTTCAGCCCGACCGGGTAGCCGCCGTCAACCCGGCGCAGTGCCCGCAGGGCCGTCAGGTGCATCAGGATGTTGCCCTTGCAGTCGGCCGCGCCGCGCCCGTACCAGCGGCCGTCCCGCTCGGTCAGTTCGAAGGCCGGGCTGAGCCAGGCGTCCTCGTCGAGCGGGGGCTGCACGTCGTAGTGGGAGTAGAGCAACACGGTCGGCGCGCCCTCGGGGCCGGGCAGCTCGGCGTAGACGGCCTGGGTGCCGTCGGGGGTGTCCAGCAGCTGCACCTTCGTCAGGCCCTCGGCGGCGAAGGCGTCCGCGACCCAGCGGGCGGCGCCGCGGCACTCCTCGACCGGGAACTGGCGGGGGTCGGCCACCGAGCGGAACGCGACCAGTTCGGCGAGGTCGGTGCGGGCACGGTCCATCAGGGACCGGACGGCGTCGGCCAGGGGCTGCTGCGGCATCGGGGGCTCCGGTGGTGGTGGTCCGGCCCGGAGGGTGTTCCGGGCGGACGGTGCTGACAGGGGGATATGTCGATCATAGGCGGATCGAACGGGCGGTCCGGAGGGCCGTCCGGGCGTTCGGGGCGGCGCGACGGACGGTGGCTCCGGAGGACGCATAGGATTGCTCGACGTGACTGACTCCGGAAGCTCCGATTCCCGTAGCCCGCTCGACGCCGAGGCGCCCGGACAGCCGTCCGAGCCGCAGCCCGCCCCGCCGCGGGACGGGCCCGATCCGCTGGACGGCGTCTGGGACGTCGTCGTGGTCGGCGCCGGACCGGCCGGGGCCTCGGCCGCGCAGGCCGCCGCCGCCCAGGGCCGCCGCGTCCTGCTGCTCGACAAGGCCGAGCACCCCCGGTACAAGACCTGCGGCGGGGGCATCATCGGCCCCTCCCGGGACAGCCTGCCGCCGGGCTTCCGGCTGCCGCTGCAGGACCGGGTGCACGCCGTCACCTTCGCGTACGGCGGCCGGTTCACCCGGACGCGGCGCTCGAAGCGGATGCTGTTCGGGCTGGTCAACCGGGACGAGTTCGACCTGCGCCTGGTCCAGGCGGCCAAGCAGGCGGGGGCGGTGCTGGTCACCGGAGTGACCGTCACCGGAGTCGAGCAGCGCGGCGGCGAGCACCGCACGGCCGTGGTCACCGCCGCCGACGGGCGCACGTTCGAAGCGCGGGCGGTGGTCGGCGCGGACGGCAGCGCCAGCCGGATCGGGCGGCACGTCGGCGTCTCCTTCGACCAGATCGACCTCGGGCTGGAGGCGGAGATCCCCGTCCCGGCGGAGGTCGTGGCGGACTGGGCCGGCCGGATCCACCTCGACTGGGGTCCGCTGCCGGGCAGTTACGGCTGGGTGTTCCCGAAGACCGAGTCGAACAGCCTGACCGTCGGTGTCATCTCGGCGCGCGGCGACGGCGAGCGGACCAAGCAGTACCTGGCCGACTACATCCGCCGGCTCGGGCTGGCCGGGTTCCCGCCGAGCGTGGAGTCCGGGCACCTGACCCGCTGCCGGGCCGAGGACTCGCCGCTCTCGCGCGGCCGGGTGCTGGTCGCCGGGGACGCGGCCGGTCTGCTGGAGCCGTGGACCCGCGAGGGCATCTCGTACGCGCTGCGCTCGGGCCGGCTGGCCGGGGAGTGGGCGGTCAAGGTGGCCGAGGCGGGCACCGCGGCCGAGGTCCGCCGCGAGGCGCTGAACTACGCGTTCGCGATCAAGGCCGGGCTGGGCGTGGAGATGCGGGCCGGCAAGCTGATGCTGGCCGCCTTCGAGCGCCGTCCGTACCTGTTCCACGCGGCGGTCTGCCTGGTCGCCCCGGCCTGGCGGGCGTTCGCCCGGACCACCCAGGGCCACACCACCTTCGCCCAGGTGCTGCGCCAGTACCGGGCGGCCCGCAAGCTGACCTCGCTCGCCTCGCGGTAGCGGGCGGGGCACCCGCGGGCCGGCGTCGGCCGGTCCGCGGGAGCCTCTTCGTGCGGTTCGTTCCGAGGGCGGCGCCGGTCCGGGGACCGGCGCCGCCCGGGCTCACTTCAGCCCGGTGTCGAGCGCCGTCATGAGGGCGCCGTTCGGGGTGTCGCCGGTCATCTCCCAGATCATCGCGCCGAGCAGGTTCTTCGACTTCAGGTAGGTCGTCTTCTGGCCGATCGACCAGGCGTCGTCGAAGGTCCACCACTGCCCGCCCGCACCCGTGTACCCGTACGTGGCGATCGACTGGGTGTCGTGGTGGACGGTGAGGTTGGGGAAGGTGGTGATCAGGTTGTTGTACCCGCGGGTGCCGGCCTCCTCGGCGAACTGGCCGGGCGCCGCGCCGGTCGCGCTCTGCCACTCGCCCGCCGCGCCGCCGTCCGCCACGCCCTGCCAGCCGCGTCCGTAGAACGGGAAGCCGATGGTGAGTTTGCGCGGGTTGACCCCGGCGGAGAGGTAGGCCTGGACGGCCGCGTCCACGCTGAAGTGGAACGGGTACGGGTCCTGGCCGTCGGCGTACAGGTTGGCCTGGTGCCCGGCCCGGTTCGGCTCCCAGGAGTTGTCGCTGCCGGCGCCGTGGAAGTCGTAGCCCTGGACGTTGGCGATGTCCAGGTAGTTGAAGATCTTCGAGAGGTCCCAGCCCTGGCCGATCTTGACCGGGTCGGCCGGGGTGAAGGCGGTCAGCAGCTTGTGGGAGCCGCCGAGCGCGTCGAGCTGCTTGCGGAACTCGGCCAGCAGCAGGGTCAGGTTGGCCTTGTCGGCCGTGCTGTAGTGGTTGCCGGCGTGGCCGTCGGCGGAGCCGGGCCACTCCCAGTCGAGGTCGATGCCGTCGAAGATCCCGGCCGCCACGCCGTCACCGCCGGCGCCGTTGTAGAGCGGCAGGTTGCCCTTGATCCAGGTGTCGACGCAGGACTTCACGAACTTCTGCCGGGAGGCCTCGGTGGCGGCCGCGTCCGAGAAGTACTTGGAGTACGTCCAGCCGCCGAGCGAGACGACCACCTTGAGGTTGGGGTACTTGGCCTTGAGCTTCTTCAACTGGTTGAAGTTGCCGCGCAGTTTGCCCCAGCCGTCGTCGGCCACGCCGTCCACGGACTGCGCCGCGCTCATCGGGCGGGCGTAGTCGGCGTCGGCGTCGCCCGCGCCGGTGCCCTGGTCCGGGTCCTGCGGGTCGGCCGTGGTGCCCTTGGTGACGCCGGCCAGGCAGGTCAGGTTGACCGGATCGATGTTCTCGAAGGCGTAGTTGATGACGTCGAGCTTGGCCGCGCTGCCCGAGGTGTCGAGGTTCTTCACGAAGTACTGGCGGCCGTAGATGCCCCACTGGGTGAAGTAGCCGACCCGGGCGTACTTCCCGGCCCCGACCAGGTCGGAGGTGGTGACGGCGAGCGCCGCGGAGGCGGGGGAGGCGTTGTCGGCGCCGTCGCGGGCCTTCACGGTGAAGGTGTAGGCCGTCGACGGGGAGAGGCCGCTGACGGTGGCGGTCAGGGTGCTGCCGGTCACCGTCCTGACCAGCGCGGGGCCCTGGTAGACGTCGTAGGCGGCCACCCGCTGGTTGTCGGTGGCGGCGCTCCAGGCCAGCGTCACGTCGGTGGAGGTCACCGCGGTGGCACGCAGGCCGGTGGGCGCCGTCGGCGGGACGGGGTCGGTGGCCGGGTCGAAGGTGGCGGCCGTGACGGACGCGCTCGACGGGCCGGTGTTGCCCCGGGTGTCCTTGGCGCGCACCGCCAGGGTGTACGAGGTGGCGGGGGTGAGCCCGGTGACCACGGTGTCGGTGGTCGCGGCGGCGGCCAGTACCGTGCTGCCGCTCAGGACCTCGTAGGAGGCGACCGGGAAGTCACCGCCGGTGGCGGCCGGCCACTTCAGTGCCAGGCTGTGCGCGGTCGACTCGGTGACCACCGGCGTGCCGGGGGCGGACGGCAGGACGTCCGAACTCCCGTCGCACTTGTCGCCGTTGATCCGGCAGCCGGTCGGCGTGCCGATCGGGCCGTTGGCCACGAACCAGAAGCTGTACGGCTCGGTGGTGCCGTGCGCCGGGACGCTCGCGTTGTAGAAGGCGTTGGTGGCGGTGACGTGCCGGCCGGTGGTGGTCGCGGTGCCGTTGTAGCTGTTCTGGACGGTCACGCCGGCCGGGAGGTCGAACTCCAGCGTCCAGCCGGAGACGGCGGCGGCGTTGTCGTTGCGGACGATGTAGGTGCCCTTCCACCAGGAGCCGTTGTCGGCGGTGGTGAAGGTGGCGGTCAGTTTTCCGGCCGCGTGCGCCGGGGCGGCCAGCGCGGTGAGCGCGGCCAGTGGCAGGAGCAGGGCGGAGAGCAGCGCCAGCAGTCTGCTGCGCGCTCGCGGGCGTCGGGCCCGGGGTCGAGCGGACATGGTTCTCCCTGTGACTGTGGGGGGTTGAACAGGGCGACGTAGAACCGTACGGGTGGTGCCGCGGCCGTGGTGCGTGGCCGACCGGTGCCCGCGCCGTGGGGAGACGGGGGCATGGGCACTGTAGGAGGACTGGACCAATGCGTCAACAGGTCTGTACCAATTGGGAGTTGGTGCGGGCGGGCTAGCCCCGGCGCGGGTGCCCGGTCAGCTCGTCGCCGAGCGGGCTGCGGCCGTAGAGCACCGAACGGCCGTGCCGGGCCCGGGTGACCAGGCCGGTCCGGTGCAGGACCGCCAGGTGCTGGCTGACGGCGCCCGGTGTGACGCCCAGGCGGTAGGCCAGCTCGGTGGTGGAGGCCGGCTCGGCGAGCAGTGCCAGCAGCCGGGCCTTGGGCGCGCCGAGCAGCAGCTCCAGCGCGCGCGGGGTGACCGGGGCGGTCGGCGCGGCCATCCCCGCCCGGCCGCGGGCCGGGTAACTGATCTGCGGTGGGCGGTCATTGCTGATCATCGTGATCGCGCCGCGGGCGAAGAAGGTCGGGACCAGCACCAGCCCGCGGCCGTCCACGGTGATCTCGCCGTCCCAGTCCGTCCAGCGGCGGTTGATCGAGAGCAGGCCGTCCGCCCAGTGCAGCCGGTGGTCCAGGTCGGCGAAGAGGGCCGCGGCGCCTTGCTGGGACAGCACCCGCGCCCGGTAGACGAGGTCCGCCTCCAGTACGGCGCGGGCCCGCGGCCACCAGGCGGGGGCCAGGCAGCGCTCCCAGTACTCCTCCAGCGCGTCGGCGATCCGGGCCAGCAGCCGGACCGGATCGGCGAGCCCGGCCGCCAGCGGGGCGGGCAGCGGCCGGCCGTGCGGCAGGAAGGTCTGCTCCAGTTCGGCGCGCAGCTGCTCGGGCGGCAGCGCCCGGACCACGGCCAGCTCGGCCCGGAAGTCCGGCGCGGGGACGGACGGGCGGGGCGTCAGGAAGTCGGGGATCCACCGGTTGGCGGCGACCAGGGAGAGCAGCAGCCCGGAGTCCAGCTGTTCGAAGCTCGGGCGCAGCCGCTCGAAGGCGGCGGACTGCAGCGGGTAGACGCCGGGGTGGGTCCACATCCGCAGGCTGAGCGCGGCCTCCTGGATCGGCGAGCAGGCGAACCAGGTGGTGGCGAGATCGGCCAGATCCAGCCTGAACCGGTGCAACTCCGACCCCGTCCCTCCAGCTGCTTTGAGGCAGAGCCTAAATCATTACTACGGACGCCGGGGACGCGGTGGGATCGGGGCATGAACACCTCACCGGCGTCGTCCGCCGCGCCTACGCCCGTCGCCGGCCCGGCCGGTCCCCCGGATCCGCCCCCGCCCTCGGCCGCATCAGGTCCTTCGGGCGCGGGTGGTACCTCTCAGCCGGGCCCGGTCGGCCGGCCCGCCGGGGGCTCGCGGCTGCTGCACCCCGACCCGATGGTGCGCCGGCTCGCCGGGATCACCCTCGTCAACACCGTCGGCAGCGGGCTCTCGCTCGCCGTAGGCGTGCTCTTCTTCACCCGCGTCCTCGGACTGAGCGCCGCCCAGCTCGGGATCGGGCTCACCGCCGCCGGCCTCTGCGGCGTCGCCGCCAGCGTGCCGGCCGGGCGGGCGGCCGACCGCTGGGGAGCGCGGCCGGTGCTGGTGGTCCTGATCACGGTGAACGCGCTGGGCACCGCCGGCTACGCCCTGGTGCACAGCTACCCGGCGTTCCTGGCACTGGCCTGCGTGGTGAGCGCGGTCGACCGCGGCGCGGCCGCCGTGCGGAACGCGCTCTACGCCGAAGTGCTGCCCGCCGACCGCAGGGTCGCGGGCCGGGCCTATCTGCGGGTGGTCACCAACGTAGGCCTCTGTCTGGGGACGGCGCTCGGCGCCGTCGCACTCCAGGTGGACCGCCGGCCGGCCTATCTGACGGCGATCCTGGCCGACGCCCTCTCGTACCTGGTGGTCGCGGCGCTGTTCCACCGGCTGGCCGTCCCGGCCAGGGTCCGCCCGGCGGCCCGCCCGGTGGCGGGCGACGGACCGGGCGAGCCCGCCGGCCGGCGGTGCAACCCCGCCCTGCGGGACGGGCCGTTCCTGGTGGTGACCGTGCTGAACGCGCTGCTCTGCCTGCAGTTCGCGATGCTGGAGGTGGGTGTGCCGCTCTGGGTGGTCCAGCACACCGAGGCGCCCCGGATCACCGTGGCCGGCACCCTGATCGTCAACACCGTGCTGGTGATAGCCCTGCAGGTGCGGGCCACCCGGGGCACCGAGGACCCGGCGACGGCCGCCCGGGTCTGCGGCCGGGCCGGGCTGATCCTGGCGGCCTCCTGCCTGGTGCTCGCCCTCGCCCACGGGCTGCCCGCGGTGGTCGCCGCCGTGCTGGTGCTCGCCGGGGTGGCGCTCCAGGCGTTCGGCGAGGTGCTGAGCCAGGCCGGCGGATGGGCGCTCAGCTACGACCTGGCCGGGGAGCGCGACCACGGCGCCTACCAGGGCGTCTACAACGCCGGGTCGGCCGCCTCGCTGATGATCGGCCCCGCCGTCGTCAGCACCGCCGTGGTCGGGTGGGGCCTGTTCGGCTGGGTCGCCCTCGGCGTGCTGCTCGCCGGGGCGGGCCTCGCCATGGGGCCCGCCGTCCGGTGGGCCCGGGGCCGCGAAGGGGCCTCCGCGGGGTAGGCCGGGTCGCCGGTCCGTCCGGCCCCCGGGGAGCCGGACGGTCAGCGGGTGGCCGGTCGGTCAGCGCTGCTCCGGGACCAGGGCGAGCGCCTCCACCTCGATCAGCACCTCGGGCAGGAACAGCGCGGCGACCTGCACCGCCGAGCTCGCCGGGAGCGGGGTCGAGCCGAAGTACGCGTCCCGGGCCTCGCGCACGGCGGGCATGAACGCCATGTCGGTGACGAAGTAGGTCAGCTTGACGACGTCGGCGAAGCCGGCCCCGGCGGCGGCCAGGCAGCGGCCCAGGTTCTCGAACACCTGGCGCGCCTGCGCCTTCGGGTCGCCGGCCCCGACCAGGTGCCGCTGTTCGTCGAACGCGACCTGGCCGGAGACGGCCACCAGGCGGCCGGTGCCGGTGACGACCTGGGTGTAGCCGGTGCCGGGGGCGACCCCGGGCGGCTCGGCGATGTGGGTGAGGTGCGGGCGCTGGGAAGTCATGACCCCATCGTGGCCGACGGGTGATCAGATGCACCAGGGCCTTCGCCCGCCGCCGCTCAGCGGACCACCTCGGGCAGGGCCCGGCCGTACCGCCGGTCCGCCTCCGGGAGGTCGGCGGCCGGTCCGCCGGCCCGCAGCACCACCTCCAGCACCGCCGCCGGGTCGCAGGCGTAACCGCCGCTCGCCCACGCCGGGTTGGCCTCCACCACCGCCCAGCGGCCGGAGTCCAGCGGGCCGACGTCGATCACCACGGCGCTCGGCAGCGCCCCGGCCGAGGCGGCCAGCACGTCCGCGGCGAAGGCCGTCACCTCGGCCCGGTACCGGTCCTCGGGCAGCGGGGCGGTGTCCAGGTCGCCGTCCACCGCGTAGCGCGAGGCGGTGAGCACCTCGCCGTCCAGGACGAACAGCCGGTACTCGCGGCGGAACCGGACCACCTCGCTGGCCAGCACGGGGGTGTCGTCGTCCAGCGCGTCCGGGCCGGGCAGGCCGGAGCCGTCCGGGTAGATCCGGGCGGGGAACAGCTTGTCGCCCGGCGGCTTCAGGAACATCGGGCGGCGCAACAGGCGGGCCGCGGCCAGCGTGGTGAGGGTGACCGACCGGCCGGTCAGCTCCGCCGGCAGGCGGGCCGGCCAGTCGTCCGGCGGCTCCAGCAGCGCCAGGTCGAAGGCGGCGCCGACCGCGTCACCGAACAGCGGACCGCCGTAGAGGTGCACCGGCGAGCCGATCAGCTCCTCGGGCGCGCGCCAGGCCGTCGCGGTGTGCGCGCGCAGGCCGCGGCGGCCGGCGGCGGTGCGCAACTGCAGGCCGGTCTCGTTGATCCGGGGTGCGAGCAGGAGGACGGCGTCGGTGGTCATGGCCCGATGCTGCCGTGGCGCACGACCGCCCGACCACCGGATTTCGGTGCGAAGGGGTGACGGGGCTCGCGGCGGGTGGCTCTGGCCGAGCGGCGGTTGGGCGTGTCAGAGTCGACCGGGCGCCGTCCGAGCAGGGCGGCCGCCACGCAATCCGACCCACCCTCAGCCGGAAAGCAGGCCCGCACCGATGACCCGCGAAGTGCCCTTCGTCCGTGTCGCCACCACCGATGCCGTCACCACGCTGACCCTCGACTCGCCGCACAACCGCAACGCGCTCTCCACCCGGCTGATGGCCGAGCTGACCGCCGCCCTGGCCGCCGCCGCGGCCGACCCGGACGTCCGCGCGGTGGTGCTCGGCCACACCGGCAAGGTGTTCTGCGCGGGCGCGGACCTCTCCGAGGCGACCGGTACGGACCCGACGGTGGGCCCGCGCGGCCTGGTGGACCTCCAGCGGGCCATCGTGGACTGCGCGAAGCCGGTGATCGCGGTGATCGACGGACACGTCCGGGCGGGCGGCCTCGGGCTGGTCGGCGCGGCCGACCTCGCCCTGGCCGGCCCGGCCGCCACCTTCGCGTTCACCGAGGTCCGGCTCGGCCTGGCACCCGCCGTCATCTCGCTGCCGCTGCGCCCCAAGCTGGACCCGCGCGCCGCCTCCCGCTACTACCTGACCGGCGAGGTCTTCGACGCCGCCGAGGCCGCCCGGATCGGGCTGATCACCGAGGCGACGGACTCCGCGGAGTCCACCGGAACCGCGCTGAAGGGCCTGCTGGACGCCCTGCGGCTCGGGTCGCCGCAGGGCCTCGCACAGTCCAAGCGGCTGGCCAACGCCGAGGTGGTGCGCTCCTTCGAACGGGACGCGGACGAGCTGGTCCAGCTCTCGGCGCGGCTGTTCGGCTCGGACGAGGCGCAGCAGGGCATGCGGGCGTTCCTGGAGAAGCGGCCCGCGCCCTGGGCGCGCTGAACCCCGGCCGGGGTCAGCTCCAGCGGACGACGGCCGTCTCCCGCCAGAGGTCCAGCAGCGCCCGGTCCCCGGTCAGCTCGACCCGCTCCGCGGGCAGCCGGTTCCAGAGCAGCAGGTAGAGGTCGCGGGCCGGGCCGCTGATCGTGAGGTCGGCCGGGCCCGCGGCCCCGGCCGCCCGGCGGGTGACGGTGAGCGGCTCCCGGCTGATGGTGAGCAGCCAGGAGCCGGGCCCGTCGGTCGGTATGCCGCCGGGTGCGGGGTCGGTGGGCCCGGCGCTCGGCGTGACGTCGCCGGGTGCGGGGTCGGTGGGCCGGATCAGCACGGTGCGCGGCTGTTCGCTGCGCACCCGGGCGCGGCCGCGGGACATGAAGCCCGCCAGCAACTCGTCGATCCCGTCCAGGGCCAGGCCGGTGGCGACCCGGGGGCCGTCCGCCCCGGCGGCCGCGTCCGCGTCGAAGCGGTGCACCGCGGTCTCGTGCGCCTGACGGCGGGCCCAGAACGCCAGCGGGGTCGGCGCGGGCAGGAAGCTCCAGCACTCCAGGTCGGCCGGGGCCGCCGCGAGCGCCGCCACCAGGGCGGCGTGGCCGGTCCGGAACCAGTCGACCAGCGCCGCGTCCGACGGCTCCGGTCCCCAGGCGGCGCGCTCGCCCTCGGCGTCCAGCGGCTCCCGGTGGCCGTCCCGCACGAGGGCGGTGGCCCAGCGGTGGACCTGGCCGGTGTGCAGGACGAGGTCGCGCAACTGCCAGTCGGGGCAGGTGGGGACGGGGGCGGCGAGGTCGGTGCGGGCGGCCGCGTCGGCCAGCAGGACGCCCTCGCGGCGCAGCGCGTCGATGTGCTCGATGATCTCCATGGTCGACGAGTGTCGCACCGCTCGCGGATTTCGGACACGGTACGGGCGCCCCTCCGGGACGGGTGTGATGTTGGCCGCCTCCTCGGTGACGGCGCCGGGGCGACCGGTAGCGTGGCGGCATGTCGATCACCAGTTCCCTGTTCTCCGCCGCCCGGGCGGGCAGCCGACGCGTCGCGGGCCGCCTCGTCCACCGGGGCTGGACGTGGGTTCAGCGGGCCGGTGCGGTGTCCAGCGAGAGCCCCGGTCCGTACCGGTTCGGCGAACTGGGCGCGGGGACGAAGCTGACCTTCCCGCTCGGGGCGATCTTCAACGAGCGGTGGATCACGATCGGCCCGTTCTCGATCATCGGCGAGCGCGTCACCATCAGCGCGGGCTTCCTGCCCGGCCTCGACCTCGGGCCGGACCCGATCGTGCGGATCGGCGGCGGCTGCGTGATAGGCCGTGACAGCCACATCGTCGGCCACCAGTCGATCGTGCTCGGCGACGACGTCTGGACCGGCCCGGGCGTCTACATATCCGACCAGGCCCACGAGTACCGCGCGACCGACCTGCCGATCGGCAAGCAGTGGCCGCGCAACGAACCGGTCGAGATCGGCGGCGGCAGCTGGATCGGCACCGGCGCCGTGATCCTCCCCGGCGCCCGGCTCGGCCGCAACGTGGTGGTCGCGGCCGGCTCGGTGGTGCGCGGTGAGATCCCCGACCACAGCGTGGTGGCCGGAGCCCCCGCGAAGATCGTCCGGCGCTGGACCGCCGAGGAGGGCTGGCAGCCGCCGTTCCGTACCGACCCGCCCAACCCCTTGCCGGACGGCATCACCGCCGACCAGCTGCGCGCGCTCGCCGGGTGGGACCTGCGGCTCCCCGGCGAGACGGGGGTGTGAGGCGGGGCGGTCGGCGGGGCCGAAGTCGGGCGGCGTCGGCGGGAACGGCGGGCTGGGGGTCGAGGGCTGAGGGCTGCGGCGTCGGCGTCCGGCGGGTCCGGCCGCCAGGCGGGCCCGGCCGGTCAGGCCGGCTCCTGGGCGCGCTCGGCGTCCCGGGCGGCGATGGCGGCGGTGATCCGGAGCAGGTCGGCGGGCCGGGTCGGGTCGAGGCCGGTGAGGACGGCCACCCGGCGCAGCCGGTAGTCGACCGTGTTCGGGTGCAGGTGCAGGGTGCGGGCCGTGTGGCGGCGGTTGAGGCCGCCGGCCAGGTGGGTGCGGAGCGTGGCGAGCAGTTCGCCGCCGTCCTCCAGAGGCGCGAGCAGTGAGGCGAGCCGGGATCTCGCCTGGCTCGGCCGGCTGAGCTGGTACTCCAGCAGGACGTCGTCCAGGCGGTGCAGCCCGGGCGGGCGGGCGAAGGCCCGCGCCACCTCCAGCACTTCGGTGGCGAGCACGGCCGCCGCCGCCACCCCGGCGGGTGCGGCGACGGCCGCCCCGGCCCGGACCGGGACCCCGGCGGCCCGGGCGGTGCCGGCCACGGTGTCCGCGAGGCGCTGCCACATGTCGGCCGGGACGGCGTCCGGCCGGCACTCCAGCGGGATCAGCACCGGGCCGCCCGAGGAGGAGAGCGCGGTGAGCGCCGACTGCCGGGTGCGGTGGTCGAGTTCGGTGCGCAGCCGGCGCAGCTTGCGGTGGCCGGCCACGGTCCGGTCGACGCCGGGCGCCCGCTCGTCGGGGTGGTCGGCGACGGCGAGGCAGAGCACGGCGTAGGAGGGCGGCAGCCGGATCCCGGCCCTGGTGGCGGTCTCCTCGGCGGGGGCGCCGTCGAGCAGCGCGGTGAGCAGGGCGAGGCGGGCGGCCCGCTGCTCGTCGGCGAGGGTGCGGCGTTCCTCGACGTACCCGGCGCCGGCGGCGGAGGTGGCCTGGCGGAGCTGGTCGAGCAGCAGCCGGTTGAGCACCAGCAGGTCGGCGGCGTCGTCGTCGTGGGCGTCCCTGGTCACCAGCTCCCAGCAGACCTCCATCCCGAGGTGGTGGGCGAGCAGGACGGCGTCCAGCGGCAGGCCCTCCTCCGCCCGCCGGGCGGCGGCCTCGCGGACGGAGGTGAACTCCTCGTCGTCGGCGGGGTTCCCGGTGCGGACGGCCTGGGCGAGGGCGCGGATCCGGCGTTCGGTGACCTGGCTGAGTTCGCCCGCCACCTGCTCGTGCGGCAGGCGGCGGTAGGTCGGCACCCGGGCGAGCAGGGTGGCGATGACGGCCTCGACCAACTCGGGTACGGCGCCGAGCAGCCGCTGGTCGGCGGGCACTCCGCCGATCAGCGGGATCCGCCAACCGGGGGCGCGAGCGGGTGAATTGTGACCGGTCACAGAAAACACCGTCCAGGTCTGGGGGACACCCAAGGGCCGGGCCGGAGGGGCGACCGCATGATGGAGGCACTCGGGTTACCTGTTGGTAACAAACTTCCGTTGTGGAGGCAACAGTTGAGAACCCCACTTCTCCGCTCCGCCGCCGGACCGGTACGCCGCAGACTCCTCGGAGCACTCGGCTCGGCCCTGCTGGCCGGTGCGCTGCTCGCCGGCGCCCCCGCCACCGCCGCACACGCCGCACCGGACGCGACCCCCACCGTGTCCGGCGTGGCGGCCCAACTGCCCCCCGACGGCGACTCGGTGGCCTCGCCGCCGGGTGCCAACGACTGGGCCTGCAAGCCGACGGCGGCCCACCCCGATCCGGTGGTCCTGGTGCACGGCACCTTCGCCAACCGCTACGAGAACTGGCTGGTGCTCTCGCCCCTGCTGAAGAGCCAGGGTTACTGCGTCTTCGCCCTGGACTACGGCATGGTCCCCGGCGTCACCTCCTCCGGCAGCGGCCTGGTGCTGCCGATCGGCGGGCTCGGTCCGGCCGCCGAGTCGGCCGCGCAACTCGGCCGCTTCGTCGACCTGGTGCGCGGCGCGACCGGCGCGGCGAAGGTCGACCTCGTCGGCCACTCGCAGGGCGGCATGCTCCCGAACTACTACGTGAAGTTCCTCGGGGGTGCGTCGAAGGTCGACAAGGTGATCGGCCTGGCGCCGTCCAACCACGGGACGACGCTCGACGGCATCGCCAACCTCGCCCCGTACCTCCCCCGGGTGGCCGAACTGATCTACACGGCCTGCCCGGCCTGCAAGGACCAGGTGGTGGACTCCGCCTTCAACCGGAAGATGGCGACGGTGGCGGACACCGTGCCCGGCGTCCGCTACACGGTGATCTCGACCGTGTACGACGAGGTCGTCACGCCGTACCGGACGCAGTTCCTCAGCGGCCCGAACGTGAACAACGTCGTCCTGCAGGACCGTTGCCCGCTCTCGCTCGCCGAGCACGTGGCCATCGCCTTCTCGCCGACCGCGTTGCACCTGGTCACCAACGCGCTCGACCCGGCCCACGCGTCCCCGGTGTACTGCGGCTGACGCGCCGTCCGGCCGCCGGGTGCGGCGGGTCGCCCGCACAGGAAGTCGGACCCGCCGGCTTCCTGTGCGGTGGTGTGTCCCGGGCGGGTGTGCCGTGCGGTGTCAGGCGGGCGGCGTGCGGAAGGTGACGGCGGCGGTCACGCCGTCGGGCCGGAGCTCGTACGGGCCGGGCCCGGCCGGCAGGGCGGCGTCGTAGCGGTCGAGCACGGTGTCGCCGACGGTGGCGCGGCCGGCCAGGCAGACCAGCAGGACGGTGCCACCGGCCGGGACGTCCACGGTGCGCGGCCCGGTGGTCAGCGCGAGGTCGGCGCTGGTGCGCCCGCGACGGGTCATCACGTTGAAGTCCACCACCGGGCCGCCGAGCAGTCGGCAGCCGGTGTCGGCCTCGCCGGAGAACGCGAACGGGCGGAACGGGGTGTCGACGAGGTGCTCGGCACCGTCGACGGTCAGGGCCATACCGGGGCCCTCGACCAGGGTGATCACCCGGTCGACGCCGGGGAACGCGGAGAACGGCCCGGCGGAGGCGACGTCGGCGAGGCTGACCCGCCAGTCGAAGGCGTCCAGCCCGGCCCCGGCGGGGAACCCGGCGACCTCCCTGGTCACCCCGCCCCCGTTCAGCCACGCCGTCGCCGGGCGCTCGTCCGCCCGCAGTACCTGGATCCGCCCGGTCGTCGTCATGGCCGCATCCTGTCACGGGGCGGGACGCGGGAGTGCGCCCGGAGGTCCGGGGCTGCCGGGGGCGCTCGCCGGGGGGAGTACGGGAGACCGCCGGTCCGCGGACCGGCGTGCGGGGGACCGCCGCCGAGGTGATCGGCCGGCCGTGGGTCGCCCCGGTGGGACCGTGGGTGGGTGGGTGGGTGGCGTGGTCGGTGGCCCCGACCGGGGGTGCGCTCGCGGGGGTGTGCCGCCGGTCCCGGCGGGGAGCCGGTGGGCACCCGGCCCGCCGGTCGGGAGCCCCGACCGGCGGGATGTGCCGCGGGCCGTCGTGTGGTGGCCGGTGGCGGGTGCGACGCGTGGTGGGGCGTCCTCACCGCCCGCCGTACCCGGCGACGGGCTCCGTCAGTGGGTGCGGCGGGCGGTGAGGGGGAGCAGGGCGGCGAGGACGGCGGCGAGCGCGACCGAGGTGAGGGCGAGCGGGAGTCCGACGGCGTCGGCGAGGAAGCCGATCACCGGCGGGCCGATCAGCATGCCGCCGTAGCCCAGGGTGGAGGCGAGCGCGACGCCCTGCGGGCCGCCGGTGGCGCCGGCCTGGGCGATGGCGAGCGGGAAGATGTTGGCCAGGCCGAGGCCGACCAGCACGAACCCGGACAGCGCGAGGGGTACCGAGGGCGCGAGTGCGGCCAGCAGCATGCCGGCCGCGGCGGTCAGGCCGCCGAGGACGATCACCCGGTTCTGGCCCAGCCTGATGGAGAGCCAGGTGCCGCCGACCCGGCCGCTGGTCATCGCGAAGGCGTACGCGGCGTACCCGGCGGCGGCCGTGCCGGCACTGGCGTGGACGTCGTCGGTGAGGTGCAGGGTGGTCCAGTCCGCGATGGCGCCCTCGCCGTAGGCGCAGCAGAGCGCGGTGAGGCCGAGCAGCAGGACGAGCAACCGGGCGTGCGGCACCCGGGCCGGCTCCTTGGGGGCGGCCGCAGCGGTGGGGGAGGTGGGCGAGGCGGAGGAGTCGGCCGCCCGGCCGGGGGCGACGAGCGGCGCGGCCGGGCCGCGGAGCAGGACGACGCCGGCGCCCGCCGTGACGGCCAGGCCCAGCAGGCCGCTCAGGGCGAGCGCCCACGTGGTGGTGAGGGTGCCGGCGAGCAGGCCGCCGACGCCCGCGCCGAGCAGGCCGCCGAGGCTGTACCCGGCGTGGAAGCTCGGCATCACCGGGCGGCGCAGCTGGGCCACCAGGTCGACGGCGGCGCTGTTCATCGCGACGTTGGCGCCGCCGTACCCCGCCCCGAAGAGCAGCAGGACGCCGCCGAGCGCCGCGACCGAGTGGGCGTGGGCGGGCAGCGGGACGGCGAGGCTGAGCAGCGCCAGCGAACCGACGGTGACCGGTCGCGAGCCGTACCGGAGGCAGAGCCGGCCGACCAGGGGCATGGTGGCGACGGCGCCGGCCGAGACGCAGAGCAGGGCGAGCCCGAGCGCGCTGTGGGAGGCGCTGACCTGGCTGCGGATGTCCGGGATGCGGACCACCCAGGCGGCGAAGAGGAAGCCGTCGACGGCGAAGAAAGCGGTGAGTGCGAGCCGTGCCGCGCCCCAGGGGGTGCCGGAAGCGGCCGGAGTGCTGCGAGACTGGAGGGACGGCCGGTCGACCCGGTCATGGACGTGGATTTTGTTTCGGAGCGGCACAAAGTAACAATAGGGCCGTGCAGCTCACTCCATCAAGTCCGAAGCCCGGCTCCGGGGCCGACCACGACGCCCAGCGTGACGCCCACCGCCGCTCGGCCCCCGACCGCGGTCGCACGCTGCTCGGCCCGGCGCTCTCGCTCATCCACACCGGCCAGACCCCCACCCGCTCGGCGCTCACCCGTGCGCTGGACGTCACCCGGGCCACCGCCGGAGCGGTCACCGCGGAGCTGGAGGCGCTCGGCCTGATCACCGTCGACTCCCGGCCGGCCGGCGGCGGCCGCGGCCGCCCGTCGCACCGGCTGGCCATCGACCCGGCCGGTCCGGTGGTGATCGCCGGCCAGATCCACGCCGACGGGCTGAGCGTCACCCTCGCCGGACTCGGCGGACTGCTCGATCCGCCCGTGCACCGGCCGCTGCCCGCCGCCACCGACCCGGTCCGGATGCTCCGCGCCGTGGCCGAGGCCGGCGCCGAACTGGCCCGCCACAGCAGCCGCCGCTGCCTCGGTGCCGCGCTCGCGCTGCCCAACCCGGTCACCGAGCCGGACGGCACCGCGCTCGCCGCCCTGCACTTCGCCTGGCCCAGCGGCACGCCCGTCGCCGACCTGTACGACGTCGAGGTCGGCCGCGCCGACAACGGCCCGCTCGCGCTGGACCCGCTGCCCACCGCGATCGCCAACGACGCCAACCTCGGCGCCCTCGCCGAGTACCGGCACGGCGCCGGCCGGGGCGCCCGCCATCTGCTGCTGGTCACCTCCGGCCACCGGGGCGTCGGTGGCGCGCTGGTGATCGACGGCCGCCTGCACACCGGGAGCGCCGGGCTGGCGCTGGAGGTCGGCCACCTCACCGTCGACCCGCAGGGCCGCCCCTGCCAGTGCGGCAACCGCGGCTGCCTCAACGCCGAGACCGACCCGGACGCGCTGTTCGCCGCCGCCGGGCTCACCCCCGACCCGGACCGCCCGCTGCTCGACCAGGCCGGCGAGCTCTGCCGGGCCGCCGCGACGGACGAGCGGGCCCGGGCGGCCGTCGAGCACGTCATCGACCGGCTCGGCCTCGGACTGGCCGGCGTCGCCAACATCCTCAACCCGGACCGGGTGGTGCTCAGCGGTCTGCACCTCGATCTGCTGGAGGCCGCGCCGGAGCGGCTGCGGGCGGTGGTCGCCGAGCGCAGCCTCTGGGGGCGCAGCGGCCGGGTGCCGATCGTGGGCGCCGAGCTGGCGCACGGCGCACTGGCGGGCGCGGCCGAGCTGGCGTGGCGGCCCTACCTCGCCGACCCGCAGTCGGTGCAGGCGGGGGCGTAGCAGGGCGGGCGGCGGCGGAGCGCGGCGAGGCCCGGTGGCCGTGGATAAGCGGAAGCTGGGGCTACGAAAACCGTCACTTATCGTGACTCTCGTACACTCGTAGTGAGCAACCGGGGGGTTCGAGCGAGGAGAGTGACCATGGGTGCGCAGCTGAGTGCCGAACGGACCGAGGATGTGGACCGCTCCGACGCGGCCTACCGCGGCTGGCTCAAGGAGGCGGTGCGCAAGGTCCACGCCGATGCCAACCGCTCGGCCGACACCCACCTGCTCCGGTTCCCGCTCCCCCTCGACTGGGGCATCGACCTCTACCTCAAGGACGAATCCACCCACCCCACCGGCTCGTTGAAGCACCGGCTGGCCCGCTCGCTGTTCCTGTACGGGCTCTGCAACGGCTGGATCCGGCCCGGCAAGCCGGTGATCGAGGCGTCCAGCGGCTCCACGGCCGTCTCCGAGGCCTACTTCGCCCAGCTCATCGGCGTGCCGTTCGTCGCGGTGATGGCCAAGTCCACCAGCCAGTCCAAGATCGACCTGATCGAGTTCCACGGCGGCGAGTGCCACCTGGTCGAGCGCTCCGACGAGGTGTACGCGGCCTCCGCCCGGCTCGCCGAGGAGACCGGCGGCCACTACATGGACCAGTTCACCTACGCGGAGCGGGCCACCGACTGGCGGGGCAACAACAACATCGCCGAGTCGATGTTCGCCCAGCTGCGCCTGGAGCCGCACCCGGAGCCGGCCTGGATCGTCGCGACCGCCGGGACGGGCGGGACCTCGGCGACCATCGCCCGGTACGTGCACTACATGCAGTACGACACCCGGATCTGCGTCGCCGATCCGGAGAACTCCTGTTTCTTCGAGGGCTGGGTCGGCCACGATCCGGACGCGGTCTGCGAGAGCGGCTCGCGGATCGAGGGGATCGGCCGGCCGCGGATGGAGCCGAGCTTCGTGCCCGGCGCGATCGACCGGATGATGAGGGTCCCGGACGCCGCCTCGATCGCGGCCGTGCGGGTGCTGGAGCAGGTGCTCGGCAAGAAGGCCGGCGCCTCCACCGGAACGGGGCTGTGGAGCGCGCTGAAGATCGTCGCCGAGATGCGGGCGGCCGGGGAGCGGGGGAGTGTGGTCACCCTGATCTGCGACCCGGGCGACCGCTACCTCGACAAGTACTACTCGGACGACTGGCTGGCCGGGGAGCGGATCGACATCGCGCCCCATCGGGCCCGGCTGGAGTCCTTCCTGGCCGGCGGGGCCTGGACCGGCTGACCCGCGGCGGGCGTCACCCCTGCCCCTGGCATCGCCGCGGGCGGGGGTGGCGCTGCTCCTTTCATGGCTCTATTGCCTAGCGCTGCTAGAGTCGATGTCATGTCAATCCAGGAGCGCCGCGGGCGCGAACGCGCCGAGCGGCACCAGCTGATCATTCGAACCGCCCGTGAGCTGGCGGAGTCCGAGGGCTGGGAGGCGGTGACGACCCGCCGGCTGGCCGAACGGATCGAGTACAGCCAGCCCGTGCTCTACAGCCACTTCGCCGGCAAGGACGCGATCGTGGCCGCCGTCGCGCTGGAGGGCTTCGCGGAACTCGCCGCCGAGCTGCGGGCGGTCACCCGCGGGGCGGACGGGCCGGCCGGGGCCTTCCGCGCCGTCGCGGGCCGCTACCTGGCATTCGCGGCGGCCAACCCGGCACTCTACGACGCGATGTTCGTGCTCGCGACGGACCTGCCCTTCGGCCGTCCGGACTCACCCGCCCCGCTGAAGGAGGCGTTCGCCGCCCTCGCCGGACCGGTCGCCGAGGTGGCCGGGGCCGAGGACCCGGAGCCCTTCACCGAGGTGGTCTGGGCGGCCCTGCACGGCCTGGCCACCCTCGCCCGGAGCGGCCGGCTCCGGCCGGACCACGCGGAGCCCCGCCTGGCGCTGCTGGTCGACCGGATGCTGGGCGACGAGGCGGCCGCGGAACGCGGCTGAGCGCGGCGACCGCGCGGGTGTCCACCTGCCCGGCGGACGCTGGTCAGGGCAGGCGGGCCGCCGGCAGGTCGGCGGGGACGAGCAGTTGCAGCTCCTCGGTCGACGGATCCGCGAGGTGGGCGACCCGCATGGCGTGCCGCTCCACCATCGTCTCGAAGACCTGCCGCGCGGTGCGCCCGTTGCCGAAGTTGGGGCCGCGCTCCAGCGTCCCGAAGTGCAGGAGCAGTGCGCCCTCGGTCGCCTCGGCCAGCGCGTACTCGTGCTCGGCGCACTGCGCGCGGGCGATCTCCAGCAACTCCTCCGCGGAGTAGTCGGGGAAGGTGATGGTGCGGGAGAACCTGGACGAGACACCGGGGTTGGCGGAGAGGAAGCGTTCCATCTCGGCGGTGTAACCGGCCACGATGACGACCACTTCGTCCCGGTGGTCCTCCATCAGTTTGACCAGGGTGTCGATCGCCTCCCGGCCGAAGTCCCGGGCCCCGTCCTCGGGTGCCAGCGCGTACGCCTCGTCGATGAAGAGCACGCCGCCGCGCGCCCGGTCGAAGGCGGCCGCGGTGCGGATCGCGGTGGAGCCGATGTGCTCGCCGACCAGGTCCACCCGGGCCACCTCGACCAGGTGCCCGCGCTGGAGCACCCCGAGCGAGGCCAGGATCTCGCCGTAGAGCCGGGCCACGGTGGTCTTGCCGGTGCCGGGGGCCCCCGTGAAGACGAGGTGGCGGCGGAGCGAGGGGGCCTTCAGCCCGGCCTGGCGGCGCCGGCGCCCGACCGCGATCAGGTCGATCAGGGTCCGGACCTCCTGCTTGACGGTGGCCAGGCCGACCAGCGCGTCGAGTTCGGCCAGCGCCTCGTCGGCCGGGCGGCAGTCCGGGATCGGCCCGATCGCCGAAGGCGCCGGCAACGCCGGTGCGGTGGCCGTCAGTTGGGCGGCCTGTGCGGTCCGTGCGGCGCGGGGGGCCGGCAGCTCGGCGGCCGGAGCGGCCGGGGCGACGTCGTCCGACGTGCAGGCCTCCACCACCGGGCCGGGTTCGGAGAACTCGAAGCCGGCCCGTTCGTTCTGCTCGGCCCGGCAGCGGGTCAGCACCGTGCGGCAGCCGTCGATGATGTGGAAGCCGAAGCCCTTGCCGTGCGAGACCCGGCAGTCCTCGAAGGTTCCCCGGCCCTGGGCGGAGACGTAGACGCCGGCGTCCGAGCTGGCCCGGACGGTGCAGTCGCGCAGGACCGGGTCGGCGCCCTTGGTGACGATCACGCCGGTCGCGACGTCGGAGATCTCGCAGTCGGTGAGCAGCCCGCCGCTGCCGTGGTCGCGGAACCAGAGCCCGGTGCCGGCCTCCTGGACCCGGCAGCCGCTCAGCGTCACCCCGGCGCCGCCGCTGACCGAGACGGCCGAGCTGCGGATCCGGCTGAACGAGCAGCCCTCGGCGGTGGCGGCGGAGTCGCGGTCGAGCACGAAGAGCGCGTCCGGCAGGTCGTGCAGCGAGCAGTCGGTGAGGGTCAGCCGGGCGCCGTCGCTGACCCAGAGGGCCGGGTACTCGCCGGTCGAGCTGTGGATCTCGCAGGATTCGGCGATGGCCTCGGTGCCCTGGTCCCAGACCGAGAGCGCACCGCGCCCGAAGTCCCGCACGGTGGTGCCGGCCAGCGTGAGCCGGGCCCGGCCGCGCAGGTCGGCGCCGTTCTCCGGCAGGTCGTGCACCCGGCAGCCGGTCAGGACGAGTTCGGCCTCGCTGTCCAGGGTGATCCCGTTGCCGGTGACCCGGTGGATGTCGCAGTCGACCAGCCGGCCGCCGGCGTGGGCCTCCGCCTGGACGCCGCTGCCGCGGATCTCGTAGATCTCGCAACCGGTCAGCTCGGCGGCGCTGCCCGGGTCGGTCAGGAGCACCCCGGCGCCGGTCGCGTGGTGGACCCGGCAGCGTTCCAACGCGGCCGTGGCCCCGCCGAGCACGGCCAGTCCGGCCTGTCCGGCGGCGGCGACCTCGCAGTCCTCGAAGGCCGCCGCGGTGCCCTCGCCGCGCAGCCGCAGGCCCAGCCCGGCGGGGTTGGCGACCACGCAGCCGCGCAGGGTGGGCCGGGCTCCGCCGGTGACCTCGACGCCGGTGGCCGAGCGGGTCTCCACCCGGCAGCCGCCGAGCGCGGGCGTCGCCTCCGGGCCGGTGATCAGCACGGCCGGGAGGGAGCTGTCGCTGCCCTCGATCACCAGGTCGCGGACGGTCGCGGCGGCCGTCACGGTCAGCGGGACACCGCTCGGGGGGTCGATCCGGACCGTGCCGGGGCCCTGCGCCGGGACGATCGTGACCGGCTTGTCCAGGACGAGGTTCTCCCGGTAGGTGCCGGGTCGGACGGTCACGGTGTCGCCCGGCTCGGCGGCCGCGAGGGCCTCCGTGAGGGTGTCGTACTCGCCGGCGCGGCGACGCCAGCGGGAGGCGCTGTCCTGGGTGACTCGGACCCTGTGCTCAGCCATGACGGTCTGTCGTCCCCACCTTCATCGAGCCGGCGATCCCATCGGGCCGCACGCGCGGGGTGCGCGGGTGGCCCGCCCACCGTAGCGCGCCCGCGACGGTGCTCCGGCCGCCGGCGGCCGGCCCCGGCCGGGGACCGTTCCGGGTTCCACACATGTTTCAACGAGCGCACACAGTCGGGGTTCCGAACGCGGCGCCGGCGCGGCCGTGTCCGGCGACGGCGCATCCGGGGCGCGGAGCGGCGCCCGGGGCGGCGACAGGGCGGTGTACGGAGGGCCGTTCGTGGCCAAGGCCGGGGCGGCCGGGCCCCCGGAGGGGCCGGCCCACCGGGCGACGGCCGCGCGGACCGCGGGTCCGCCGGCGGCGCGGGCGGGAGGGGCGCCCGCCGCTCGCGGGCGCCCCCGGCTCACACCCGTTCGTCCGCCGGCCAGTGCGCGCCGCCCTCCAGCAGCTCGACCTCGTCGCCGAGCCGGAGCGTGCCGAGCACGTCGCCCCCGACGCCGGCCGGGCGCTCGGGGATCAGGTTCTGCCCGAACGAGGCCTTCTTCAGCAGCCGGTGGTGCCGGGCCAGGGTGCGCAGCGGCTCGGGACCGCGCCGCTCGCCGCTCTCCTGGTCGGTGGTGGTGACCACGCAGCGCCCGCACGGCTTGACCACCTTGAAGGTCAACTCGCCGATCCGGATCCGGCGCCAGGCGTCCTCGGCCCACGGCTCGCTGCCGGAGACGACCACGTTGGGGCGGAACCGGGCCATCGGGAGCACATCGTGGCCCTCCGGGTGCTCCTGTGCGATCAGCGCGTTGAGCCGGTCCAGCGAAGCGGTGGTGGTGAGCAGCAGCGGGAAGCCGTCGGCCATCGAGACGGTGTCGCCGGGCCCGCCGAACTTCGGGTCGACCGGGCGGGCCCGGGGGTCGTCCAGGTGCACCAGCCGGTAGTCGCCGTTCAGCTGCTCGGCGATCCAGAGCTGGGCTTCCTTGGCGGCCTCGGCGGCGTGGAACCGGGTGCCCCAGACCTCGACCTCGGCGAGCGGGTCGCCGGCGGCGGCGCCGGGCGCCGGAACCTCGATCCGGGAGCCGCCGGGAGCGGTCAGCACCAGCGTGCCGTCGGCGGCCGGTTCGGCGCGGATCAGACCGACGGCGGTGTCGTCGCGCTGGCTGACGAAGCGCCCGGTGGCGTCCACCAGCATCCAGCGCCGGTCGCCGGCCAGCCCCCACGGCTCGACCTGGGCATGTTCGGGGCTCAGGCGGTACATCGACTTGACGGGGTGGATGTGGAGTCCGGTGAGCAGCATCCCCCCATCCTGCCAGCTCCCCCCGGGAGCCCGGCGTCCTGCCCTCCGCGGCCGCCCGGGGCCGGAACGCGCACGGACCGCCTGGACGCCGTGGGGTGGCGGTCCGGGCGGTCCGTGGATGACCCGTTTCTCCGTACGCCCGGCGCGGGATGACGTCGGGATCGTGCTCAGGTGCTGCGGGCGGGGGCCGGGTGGGGCCGGCCGGGGGTGTCGGTCAGTAGCCCTGCCCCTGGGGCTGGTAGCCCTGCTGGAACTGGGCGGGCTCGCCGTACGGGCCCGGACGCTGCGGCTGCATCGGGCGGACCGGAGCGACCGGGGTGACGGCCGGGCGCAGCTGCGCGCCGCCGAACCCCTGCTCGCCGCCCTGGCCCTGGAAGCCGCCACCGTTCTGGCCCGGGGCGCCGAAGGACTGCTGGCCGCCGAAGCTCTGCTGCCCGCCGAAGCTCTGCGGGCCGCCGTGCGGCTGACCGCCGCCGTGCGGCTGGCCGCCGAAGGAGCCGGGCGCGCCCATCGGCTGCGCGCCGAAGGTCTGCTGGCCGCCCTGGCCGGCCCCGACGAAGGTGTTCTGGCCGCCGAAGCTCTGGCCGCCGGAGGGCTGGAAGGCGCCGCCGCCGGTGGCCTGCGAGAAGCCGGGGGCGGGGGCCTGCGGCCGCTGCGCGGACAGGTACGGCTGGGGGGCGCCGTAGCCGGGGGCGGGCGGCTGGGGCGCGGAGGCGTACGCCGGTGCGGGCTGCGCCGGGATGTACGCCGTGGTGGGGCCGGCGGAGGGAGCGCTGCTCGGGCCGGGGCCCAGGGCGAGGCGCGCGGGCGGCAGCGCGGGGAGGTTGCTGCCGGGGGTGTCGTACCCGGTCGCGTACCGGTTCTCGTAGGACTGGCCGAGGCTTGATCCGTAACCGGACGACAGTGCCGGCGGCAGGGCGGCCGGCACGTTGATGGGCGCGATCTGCGGGACACCGCGCTCTGCGACGAGGCTGTCGTAGATGGGCGTGCCGGAGGAGAAGGACGGAGGGGGGTAGCCGACTCCGTCGTAGGAGCGGGGCGAGGTCATGGGCCATACGGTAAGCCCACAATGCGCCTGCTGAGGAGAGTGGGAGGGCGAGCAGTTCGAGTGTTTACACAGTCTTCGCTCGCACAAAAGTTTCGAAAGTGCGAAGAACGGACATTCCGGCGACGACTTCCGGCCAGCTTCGGACCGGGGTGCGCGGTCGAACAGAGCCCGGACTGGGCTGGTGAAGCCCCGTGCGGTGACGGGCCGGTGGACGGTTCCGGGCCGGGCGAAGAAACTTTTGCGGTCAGGGCGTGCGCCGGCGCATTCAAGCCCCCGCCGACTGCGCGGCGAGGGCTCGTGAATGTTTCGGGGATAAAGTCACGGTGAGAGCCGCCGGGCGTGGCAGAACCCGAGGTCAGCGCACCTGGAGCGGCTCCGCCACGGACTGCGCCGGGAAGCCCGGCCGACCGGCCACCTCGGAGGTGCAGAACGAGCAGCGCACCGCCGCCGCCGGGATCGGGCTCAGGCACTCCGGGCAGTCCGCCTTGGCCACCGGGGCGGGCTTGGCGCCGTCCAGCCGGGCCTGCAGCCGGCCGACCGGGACCACCACGATGAAGTAGATCACCGCGGCCACCAGCACGAAGCTGATCAGCGCGTTCACGAAGACGCCGTACGGGAAGTTCGTCCCGGCCACCGCGAAGGTCTTCTGCGTGAAGTCGCCGACGGCGCCGCTCGCGACCCCGATGAGCGGGGTGAGGAACGCCGTGACGAACCCGGTGACGACAGCGGTGAACGCCGCACCGATGACGATGCCGACCGCGAGGTCCACGACGTTTCCGCGCAGCAGGAAGCTGCGGAATCCCTTGAGCACCGGGTGACTCCAAATCCGTACGGGGGAGGGTGAGATGGGGCCGCGGGCCCCGGCCGGACATCCTGCCGACCGGGCGGGGCCGCGGTCCAACCGCGTTCACCCGATCCGCCTAACGGGACGCGGCCCGGTCAGGCGGCGCGCAGACGCTCCGCGTACGGCTGGATCCGGACTACCGCTCCGGCGATCCGGCGTACCGTGGGCGCGTCCATCTGGGTCCAGAGCGGCACCGTCAGCACCGAGTCCGCCAGCCGGTCGGTCAGCGGGAGCGACTCGGCCTGGCCGAGGTGGGCGTAGGCCCGCTGGCGCTGCACCGGCGGGTGGAAGTAGCGGCGCGAGTCGATGCCCTCCGCCCTGAGCGCGTCGGCGAGTTGGCGCGTGCTGAGCCCGAACGCCGCGGCGTCCAGGACGAGCGTGAGGTCCTTGAAGGTGGACACGTCGCCGTCCTCCGGCAGGGCCAGCCGCAGCCCCGGCAGTCCGGCGGTCACGGCGGCGAACTCGGCGACGAGTGTGCCCCGGTGGACCACCCGTTCGGGCAGCCCGGCCAGCCAGTTGAGACCGACGGCGGCGTGCAGCTCGCTCATTCGGGCATTCAGGCCGGGGAACAGCGTGTCGTAGTCGCCCGGGTTGCCGTAGTCGCGGGCGGTGCGCAGCCGTCCGGCGAGCGCGGCGTCCCGGGTGGCGACCAGGCCGCCCTCACCGGCCACCGCGACCTTGGTGGGGCTCATCGAGAACACCTCGGCGTAGCCGAAGTTGCCGATCGGCACACCGCGGCGGCTGCTGCCGAAGCCGTGCGCGGAGTCGTACACCAGCGGCACGCCGGCCGCGTCGGCGACCTCCTGGAGGCGCTCCACCTGGCAGGGCGTGCCGTACACGTGGGTGGCCATCAGCGCGGCCGGGCGGTCGGCGGCGGCGAGCCGGGCGGCGGCGTCCTCGGGGTCCAGGGTGATGTCGCGCTCACGGGCCTCGGCGAACACCGGGGTGCCGCCGGCCCAGTGCGCGGCGTGGGCGGTGGCGGAGAAGGTGAAGCCGGGCATCACCACCGGGCGGCCGTCGGCCACACCGGCCGCCTGGAGCACCAGCATCAGGCCGGCGGTGCAGTTGGAGACGGCCACCACGTGCGGCACGTCCAGCAGTTCGGCGGCGGCCTCCTCCAGCTCGGCGACGGTACGGCCGTTGGTCAGTTGCCCGCTGTCCAGGACGGCGCCGAGCCGCTCCAGCAGGGTGGCGCGGTCCGGGACCTGGACGCGGGTGAGCGGGAGCCCCTCCGGGAAGGCGGGCGTGCCGCCGAGGGCGGCGGGCAGGGCAAGGGTGTCGGTGGTCATCAGATACCTCCGTGGGTAGTCCGGTGCTCGCCAGTGGCGGGGGAGTGCGAACGGGCGGTGGTGTCCGCGAGGTCGGCGGAGCCCTGGAACCGGGCGCCGGGACGGGCCGGAGCCGGGGCGGGGGGAGGGGTCAGGACGCGGTGGGTCCCCCTCGGGACGGCGCCGCCGCCCCGGGCTCCCGTCCGCCGAGCCGGACGGGGTGGGGCCCGGGCGGCCGCCGCTGGCCGCCCCACTGCCCCGGCGCCACCCGCCAGACCGGCGGCGGCCGGCGCTCGGCGGCCCCCCGGGCGGCGGTGGAGGCGGCCGGGACGACCAGCAGGACCAGCACCAGGGGCAGTACCTGGACGCGTTCGCGGGACAGGATGCCCATGTTGTTGATGGTCGAGAAGGCCCAGCAGAACAGCAGCGTGTAGACGGTGGTGAAGGCGACGTAGGACCGCTGCACGAAGAGCCGCGGCACTCTGCTGAGCTGCGGCCAGCTCCGGATGAACATCACCAGCAGGGCGAAGCACTCCACCGACTGGATCAGGTTCTGGATGTTCGAGGCCTCGAAGGGGAAGGGCCGGAAGAGCACGCTGACCACGGCGACCGGCAGCCCGGCCGGATTCAGGCTGAACCGCGGTGCGGCGTCCTCCGGGGCGGTCGCGCTGATCATCGAGTTGCCCTGGCTGGTGCGCCGCGAGGTCTCCGAGAGCACCTGGTTGACGGCGTCGCCGCCGGTGCCGTCGGTACCGAAGAAGGTCGAGACCTGTTGCAGCATCAGCACCGCCATCGCGCCGAGCACCACGGCGGTCAGGATGGTCCGCAGCGGTCCGAGCGCGCTGGCCTGCCGCGGCCGCTTGCGCAGCACGTAGGCGACCAGCAGGCCGGCCCCGGCGAGCGCGGTGACGTGCGGGCGGACCATCGCGGTGCCGACCGAGCCGAGCGCGATGCAGGCGAAGGCGCCGAACCGGCGGTCCAGCAGCCGGGCGGTCCCGTAGGTGGTCAGGCCCAGGCAGAACATCATCCAGGCGTCCTTGCCGATGCTGGACGGCCAGAACAGCAGCGAGGGCAGGAAGAAGACCAGCTTGGCGTACTTGCGGCTGTCCGCCTCGGGGAAGGCGATCTGCAGGGCCCGCCAGAACAGCAGCAGTCCCCAGAAGCCCAGCCAGGAGAAGACCAGGAAGCCACCGATCAGCGACGGCCCGGTGATCGCGTAGACCACCCCGGTGACGATGATGACGAACCCGGTGCCGGCGACCTTCATCCCGAGGTCGTAGTGCACGCCGGCCAGCAGGTCGGCCTGCCCCAGGTAGGTGGCGAGCTCGGTGCCCTTCTGGTGGTACATCTTGGCGTCGGCCGCGCCGCCGTACAGCACGAAGGCCATCAGGTAGCGGGGGAAGGCGCAGAGCAGCTTGGCGGTCATGGCCAGCATCAGCAGCCGGAACACGTCCCGCTCGGGGTTGGCGGCGGCGATCCGGGCCAGGACCGGGGTGCCGACGGCCATCAGCACCGGCAGGACCAGCAGCGCGCCCCAGGTGTCGTACGAGGTGTGCACCATGGCGACGACGAAGAGCGTGACGTAGGCCGTCACCAGGGTGGCGGCGACGGCGGACGGCCAGGGCACCCGGGCCCGGACGGCCGCGACGGCGGACGGCCGGGACGTGCGGCCCGGCACGGCCCGGGCCGGAGCCGGCCGGGGCATCAGAAGACCTCCAGGTCACCGAGGGTGAACCGCCAGTCGGGCAGGGTCAGTGCGGTCCGGCCGGTCGGGGTGCGCGCGGCGAGCGTCATCCCGGTGCGGGGGGCCCGTAGGAAGCCGGAGCGCAGCGCCGCGGCGGCGGCCTCGGTGCCGGGGGAGAGGTGCGTGGCGACGTGGTCGCAGCCGGACTCGCGGGCGGCGGCGCGCAGCAGCCGGGCGGCGCTGTCCCGGTCGCCGGGGCGGACCAGGACGTCGGCGAGGGTGAACTCGGCGAGCGGGCCGCGGCGTCGGGGCCGGCCGACGGCCAGGCCGGTCAGCTCGCCGCCCCGGTGGCAGGTGAGGACGCGGTAGTCCAGTCCGGGGGCCTCGCCGTAGCGCCAGCGCAGGAACTCCGGGGTGCGGAGCACGGCGAGGCGGGGGTCGACGCGGTCGGCGGCGGCCCGCTCGCGCAGCAGCTCGGCCAGCGGGGCGTCGGCGCCGGCCATCGGGTCGCCGGCGGGGCCTCCGGAGGAGCCGGTGGCCGCGTCGGGAGCGGCCCGGCCGGCGGTCCGGTTCTGGCGGTCGGCGGTGGTCGGGCCGTCGGGAGCGGCCCGGTCGGCGGTCCGGGGCGGGTCGGGGAGCGTCACGCGGTCGGCGAACCACGACCGGGCGGTGGGCAGCCCGCAGGCCGGTGGCGCGGCCGCACCGGCCGGGGTGCGGGCCAGCGCCGCCCGCGCTCCGCGGGCGAACGCGGCCGGGCGGACCGGGCGCAGGGCCACCGGTACCCGGCCGAGTTCCTGCCAGCCCATCTTCCGGTACCCGGGCAGGCTGTTCCCGTTGGGCGTGTTGAAGACCAACTCGGCCTCACCGGCGACCTGTCCGAGCAGGTCCAGGGTGAGCCGGCGGAAGATCCCGCGGCCCTGGAAGTCCGGGTGGGTCGCGGTGTCCACCGGCCGGACGGCGGTGACGGTACGGCCGGTGGAGCCCTCGTGCCACTGCCAGCGCAGGAACAGCCGCACCCCCGCGAGCCGCCCCTGCGGGGTCTCGGCGACCAGGCCGGGGCTGGCGCCGAAGGGCCCCGACCGGTGCTTCCAGCCGAAGAAGTCGGCGGTGCGGGTGCCGGTGGGGCCGCCGGCCAGGGAGGCGGTCAGCAGGTCGAGCACCGCGGGGAGGTCGTCCTCCGCGAGCGGGCGGAACGTCAGCTCGGCAGGGGCGGGCAGGGCACTCACGTCCGGACTCGCTCTCCGTTCGGTGGTAGCAGCCTTTGGGGGGGACCAGGGGGCTCAGCGCCGCAGCACCTTCTCGTACACCGCCTCCACGGCCCGCTGGGCGCCCGCGACGTCGAAGCGGGCGGAGCGCTCCCGCGCCGCCGCCCCGAGGCGTTCCCGCAGCTCCGGGTCGTCGGCCAGCCGGCCGAGCGCGGCGGCCAGGGCGACCGGGTCACCGGGCTCCACCAGGAAGCCCTGCTCGCCGTCGTCGAGCACCTCCGGCATGCCGCCGACCCGGGTGACCACGGCCGGCAGGCCGCTCGTCATCGCCTCCATCAGGGCGACCGGCAGGCCTTCCTGACGGGAACTCAGGGCGAAGACGTCCAGTCCCGGCAGCAGCGCGGGGACGTCCGGGCGGGAGCCGGTGAACAGCACGCTGTCGGTCACCCCCAGCTCGGCGGCCCGGGCCCGCAGCCGCTCGTCCAGCGGCCCGGCGCCGATCACCACCAGCCGGGCCGGCGGTCGGCCGCGGCACAGCTCGGCATGGGCGGCGAGCAGCGTGGACTGGTCCTTCTTCGGTGTCAGGTTGCCGACCGTGCCGACCACGAACGCGTCCTGCGGCAGGCCGAGTCCGGCCCGCGCGGCGGCCCGGGCGGCCGGTCCCTGCGGGGCGCCGGCCAGGTCCGGGCCGTGGTGCACCACGTGCACCCAGGCACCGGGCCGGCGGCGCGCGGCCGGGATGGTCCGCTCGACGGCGTGCGAGACGGCGATCACCGCGTCGTTGCGACGGTAGGTCAGCGCGTTGGCCCAGCGGGTGGCCGGGCGGTAGCGGTCCCAGACGTTGTGCTCGGTGTGGACCAGGCGCGGCGCGCCCCCGCCGCCGAGCCCGTACGACAGCAGCCGGGCGGCGGTGGCCGGGACGGGCATGTGGGTGTGCACCAGGCCGTAGCGGCGGTCGGCGAGCAGGCGGCGCAGCCGCAGCGGCCAGCGCGGGTCGGCCCGGCCGGGCGCGCCCGGCACGCCGCCCAGGCAGTGCACCCGCACCCCGGCCTCGGTGAGCGCGGGGGCGAGCGCGTCCTTCCAGGGCAGTACGTAGGCGACCTCGACCTCGTAGCGCGAAGCGTCCACCTGGCGGGCGCAGTTGAGCAGCAGCTGCTCGGCGCCCCCGCGGCCGAGGCCCTTGGCCAGCCAGAGCACCCGGGTGCGTCCGGTCACCGCTCCTCCGCCTCGCGCAGCAGGGCTGGCTCGCCCGGGTCGCCGCCGACCTCACCGGCCTTGGGGCCGTGGCCGTTGACGCCCGGATCGGAGTCGGGGCGCGTCCGGCCCGGTCCGGCGGCGTCACGCCGGGCCCAGCTCGGCGCCGCCCGGTCGGCACCCCGCTGGGTGCCCCACCCGGCACCCCACTCGGCACCCCGCTCGGTGCCCCGGTCCGCGCCCCGGTCCGCGCCCTGGTCCGCACTCCGGTTCGCGCCCCACTCGGGCCCCCGGTCCCGACCCCGCTCCAGGGCCCGGTCGGGGGCCCGGTCCACTGCCGGCGCGGCCGGGCGCGGCAGGGTGGACGGGGCGGCCCGGCCGCCCGGTGCCGCCGGTCCGCCGACCGTCCCGGTGCGCCGGCGCCGTCCGCCCGGGCCGAAGCTGGCGAGCAGCGCCACCCCGGCCACCGGCACCCCGGTCCGGGAGAGCAACTCGGCGACCCGATCCGCCTGTTCGGGGGTCACATTGCCGCTGCGCACGGTGACCAGCACCGCGTCGGCGTGCTGGACCAGGTCGTAAGCGTCGTTGGCGTGCAGCAGCGGCGAGGTGTCCACCAGGATCACGTCGGCGTGGCGGCGGGCCCGGCGCAGGACTTCGGCGGCGCGCAGCACCAGTGCGGCCGGGTAGGCGGTGGTGTTGCCGCCGGTGATCAGCGAGACGCCCGCCACGTTGGTCGGCCGGATCAGGTCGTCCAGCTCGCCGAGCCGCTCGCCGCTGAGCAGCTCGGCCATCCCCGGACCGCCGCCCACGCCGAGGTGGGCGTGCAGCTGCGGGTGGCGGAAGTCGCAGTCCAGGACGAGCACTTCGCGACCGGTCTCGGCGAGCGCGGCGGCCAGGTTGGCGACGGTGGTGGTCCGTCCGTCCCCGCTGCCGCCGGAGGCCACCAGCACCACGGGTGCCGGGTCGGCGTGCCGGCGCGGGGCGGGCTCGGCGCGCTCCCACTCGGCGGGCCCGGCGGCCGAACGGCCGAGCGCGTCCGGCCCGGTGAGCAGCAGGGTGGAGCGCAGCGAGCGGTACGCCTCGGCGGCCGGGTCCGAGGGGCGGGCCCGGACCAGCGGTTCGCGCAACCGCCGCAGCCGGCGGGAGAGTTGCGGCACCTCGCCGATCACCGGCAGGTTGAAGCCCTCCTCGACGGCGTTGCGGGTGCGCAGCCGGGTGTCCATCCGGCTGAGCATCAGCGCGGCGACCACGCCGAGGCCGAGGCCGAGCGCGACCGCCAGGCCCAGCCGGACGTTCCGGCTGGGTGAGGAGAGCAGGTTGCCGGCGTTCTGCCGGGCGTCGATGCTGCCCCACTGCTGGATGGCGTCGGTCTGGGCGCCGTTCTGCAGCTTGCTGATGGCGGTCAGCGTGGCGGTCAGCGAGGTGGACGCGGCGGTCAGCTTGGGCTGGAGCTTCGGCTGGTCGCCGGCCGAGGAGCGGTTGAACTGCTGCTGGATGTCGTCGAGTTGCTTCTGCTGGGCGTCCGCCTGCGCCTGCAGCTTCCGGACCGTCTCGGCGGCGCTCTTGGCGGACTCGTCGCTGAAGCCCTTGATGATCGCGGCCGAGTAGGCGGCCGCGAGGTCGGAACAGGACTGCTGGGTCGGCCCGGTGGTGGCGATCGAGAGCATCTGGGCGCTGTCGGCCGTCACGGTCCGGCGGGCGATCACGGCGGCGGCGTCGCCGATGCCGAGCTGGTGGGCCGCCGCCGTCGCGACGTCCGAACCCTGCGCGTACGAGAGCACCTGGTCGGCCCGCACGGTGTCGCCGGCCCCCGCGACCGGCGTGATGGCGACCTTGCACTTCCATTTGGCGTTGTCCACCGTGTCACCGGTGGGGGTCAGCAGCCAGCCGACGACGAGTGCGGCGAGCGTGCAGCCGACGAGCAGCCGCCAGTACCGCCGCAGGACGGTGAAGTGGTTTGCCGGTTCCACCGGTGGGATCCCCTCGCGTTCGTGGTGCGGTGGTGCTGGTGAGCTCCCCTCGGGAGCGCGGCGGTCCGGGTGCTGCTGCCTCTGTCTGTCCTGCGCCACGCTCTCGGCCCGGTGGAATCCCTCGCCCGATGTCGCAACTCGCCCCCTGACGAACCGCTGCCCGACCCGCCCCCCTGACGGCTCGCTCCCCGCCGACCCGCGCCCGGCGGCGCAGCGGTGCCGGGCCCCGGCCGGCCCGGTCGGGGCCGCGCCCCCGCCCACGCCGGGCCACGCCCACGCCGGCCACGCACGCCGCGCACCGGCCGCCGGTCATCCTGCGATGCTTGCCGAGCCCCGACGTGCGGCGCAACCGCTTTGGCGATACTGGGACCGCCCGATGACCGGGACGGCGCCCGGGACCGACGGGATCCCGTCAGATCGTGCGCAGGCGCAGGGAGCGCTCGTAGAACCCGACCATCTGCGCCGACACCTGGTGCAGGGTGAACGAGGTGAGGAACCGCGCCCGCGCCGACTTCGCCCGCACCCGGGCCGAGGCCCGGTCCTGCACCGTGTCGACCAGCGCGGCCGCCAGCGCGGCCGGCTGCTCCGCCGGCACCAGCCGGGCGTAGTCCTCCGAGCCCACCGTCTCGCGCAGCGCCGGCACGTCCGCGCAGACCAGCGGCACGCCGACGCCCATCGCCTCCATCGCCGCGCTGCCCAGCCCCTCCCAGCGGGACGGCACGGCGAACGCGTCGGACGCGGCCATCAGGTCGAAGACGTCGCCGCGCGGCCCGAGGAAGCGCACACCGCCCGCAGCCTCGGCGAGGGCCGTGAGCCGGGCCGTCTCGGTGCCCGCGCTGCCGGCCAGCAGCAGCACCGCGCCCGGCTCCGCCCGCAGGACCGCCGGCCAGGCCTCCAACAGCACGTCCAGGCCCTTCTGGTACTGCTGGCGGGCTGCCGCGAGCACCACCGGCGCGTCCTGCGGCAGGCCCAGCGCGGCCCGGACGGCGGCCCGCCGCTCCGGGGTGACGGTGCCCAGCAGCTCCGGGTCCCGCCCGCGCGGCACCACGTCGATCCGCTCCCGCGGCACCCGCAGGCGCTGCGCCATCGCGCCCGCGACGTGCCTGGTGAGGGCGTGGAACCGGCGGGTGCCCTGGGCGGTCACGGCGTCCACCGTCTGGGCGGCCCGCACCTTCCAGGGGCTGAGGCCGCGCGCGTTGAGGTGCTCCGGCCCGTACGCCGAGTTCACCAGGCTGGAGACCACCGGCGTACGCGCCGACAGCGCGGCGGCCCGGCCGAGGACGTCCGACTCGTACAGCGTGGTGTGGACGAGGTCCGGGCGGCGTTCGCGGACCAGCCCGCGCAGCGCGGCGAGCGTCCGCCCCCGGGTGGCCCGGCCGACGCCGAAGACATCGGCCCCCGCTCCGGTCAGCTCCGGCTGGAAGCCCCCGGGCGAGTCCTTGAGGTACGCGACGTCCAGCTTCACCCCGGACCGCACCAGTTGGGGGGCCATCGCCACCAGGCCCTGCTCGGCCCCGCCGACCCGGCTCACGCTGTCGATCACATAGAGCACATGCACAGGCCAACCCCCGCCCTCCGGGGCGCGGCCGGTCTCCCGTGCCGGTCGGCACCCTGACTGCCGATCAGCATCGCAGGTGGCGCCGCCCGCCCGCCAGGTATTCGGCCAGGAGCCTCCCGCCGCCCCGGGCGGTCGGGGGCGGCCAGGGGCGCGCACCGGGGCGCGCGCCCGACGCCGGCGGCGTACGACGGCACCCGACCGGCGCCCGACAGGGGTAACCGCGCTGGCGCACGGGCCACCGCCGGGTTGTGCGAAGGGGCTGCCCCGGACGCCCCCCTGTGCCAAGGTCGTTCCCATGCCCGACGCGACACCGGCGAAGACGGCCGGAACCCGCCCCCGCATCCTGCACGTGATCACCGACCCGCGCCGCCGCGGCGCCCAGAACCTCGCCCGGGACCTGCACCGGGAACTGCGCCGCCGCGGCCAGGCCTCCGCCCTGCGGGCCCTCGCCCCGCACCCCGACGCGGCCCCCGACGCACCCGACACCCTCGCCACCACCGTGCTCGGCCGCGCCCGGCTGCACCCCGCCACCCTGCTCGCGCTCCGCGCCGCCGCGCGCACCGCCGACGTGGTCGTCGCGCACGGCTCCGCCACCCTCCCCGCCTGCGCCGTCGCCCTGGCCGGCACCCGCACGCCGTTCGTCTACGTCTCCATCGGCGACCCCCGGCACTGGACGGCGAGCCCGCTGCGCCGGCTGCGCGCCGGCGCCCTGCTGCACCGCGCGGCCGCCGTCACCGCGCTCGCCGACGAGGCCCGCACCCTGCTGCAGGAGCGCTTCAGGCTGCCCGCCGGCAAGGTCCGCACCATCCCCAACGCCCGCGCCGCCGACGGCTACCCGCCCGCGGGGAGCGAGCGCGAGCGGCGCGCGGCGCGGCAGGCGCTCGGCCTGCCCGCCGAGGGGCTGCTGGTCGCCTGGATCGGCGCGATCGCCCCGGAGAAGCGGCTCGACCTCGCCCTCGACGCGCTCGACCGGCTCCCCGACGTCCGCCTCGCGGTGGCCGGCGACGGCCCGCAGCGCGCCGCCCTGGAACGGCACCCGGCCGCCGCCCGGGCCCAGTTCCTCGGGACCCTCGCCGACCCGGCCCCGCTCTACCGGGCCGCCGACGCCCTGCTGCTCACCAGCGACAGCGAGGGCGTCCCCGGCGTCCTGATCGAGTCGGCGCTGGCCGGGCTGCCCGCCGTCGCCACCGACGTCGGCTGGGTCCGCTCGGTGGTCCGCGACGGCGCCACCGGCGCGCTGGTCGCCCCCGGGGACCCGGTCGCGCTCGCCGAGGCGCTGGCCAAGGTGCTGGCCGGCGACCGGACGGCGCTCGGCGCGGCCGCCCGGGAGCACGTGCTGGCGCACTGCGAACTCGGCGTGGTGGCCGACGCCTGGCAGCGGCTCTTCACCGACCTCTGCGGCCGCTGACCCGCGCGGACGGCAGGCGCCGGCCCCGGGCCGGTCCGCCGGTGCGGACGCCGTCCGCACCGCCGTCCGCACCGGCCTCCGGGCCCGGGCTGCGCCGATCGGGCGAATCGCGGCCCGGCCCCCTCGGGGCGAGTGGCCGTCGACGATCCGTCACCGCCACACTGCCCGGTGTGAAATCGCTGCTGAGGTCCACCGTCCTGCTCGCCGTCGCGACCGGGATCGCCGCGTCCCCCGTCCAGGCCGGCGCGGCCACCACCCACCAACCGTCCCGCGAGGGCTCCCAGTCCGTCCGCGTCGACCAGCTGAAGCCGGTGCGCGAGAGCGCCCGCACCGAGGCCGTCGAGTTCTTCTGGTACGACTGCGGCCACTCCCAGCAGCTGGAGCAGCCGCTCCAGGCCTGGGCCGAGAAGCACCGCTCCGACGTCAACCTGCGCCGGGTGCCGGCGATCTGGCCGGGCAGCCCCGAGGAGCGCACGCAGCGCGGCCACGCGCGGCTCTACTACACCCTGGAGCGCCTCGGCCTGGTCGAGCGCCTCCAGACCAGTGCCTTCCGCGCCGTCCACACCGACGACAAGGACCTCACCGCCGAGGACGCCACCACCGACTGGGCGGTGCGCCAGGGCGTCGACGAGCGGACCTTCCGGGACGCCTACCGCTCCGCCGACGTGCGGCGGGCCGTCGACGACGCCGCCGCGATGTTCGTCCAGAACAAGATCAACGAGCTGCCCACGGTGATCGTCCAGGGCGAGGAGCGCACCACGCCGACCCGGGCCGGCGGTGTCTCGGCGATGCCCGACGCCCTCGACCGGCTGGTCGAGCAGGACCAGCAGCGCCACCCCCGCGGCTGACGCCTCTCCCGACCGACCGATCCCCTTCACCGAACCGACCCCCGGCGACCACACTCTGTGCCAGAGTGGACGCCGGGCCGCGCCGCCGGGATCGAGAACTGCCGTGGTGGCGGGCCCACTTCTCGATACCGGCGGTACCGGAGAGGGCAGGGGTCCGTGGGGGGACAACGCGCGCAGCTCGTCGACGAGCGCGACAGCCAGACATCGGCCGCGTCGTGGCGGCCCGCGGTCGCCGACGGACCGCCACCCGACCTGGTCTTCAAACGACGGTTGCGCCCCGCGCAGGTGGCCCGGGAGCTGTGGGGCGCGCGGGAGCTGGTGCGGGCCCTGGCCGAGCGCGACCTGCGCGCCCGCTACAAGCAGGCGGTGCTCGGCTTCGCCTGGGCGGTGCTGACCCCGCTGGCGCTCTGCGCCATCTTCACCCTGGTGTTCCACCGCGCCGTGAAGATCGACACCGGCGCGGTGTCCTACCCGCTCTTCGCCTACGTCGGCCTGATCGTCTGGCAGTTCTTCAGCAACACGATGAACCAGGGCGCGCTGAGCCTGGCCAACAACCTCAGCCTGCTGAACAAGGTCTACTGCCCGCGCGAGGTCTTCCCGCTGGCCACCATGCTGGTCGCCAGCGTGGACATGGTGATCGGCGTCGGTGTGCTCGGCCTGCTCTTCCTGATCTTCTGGACCGCCCCGGCCGTCACCTTCCTCTGGGTGCTGCCGCTGCTGCTCATCCAGTTCGCCTTCACCTACGGCGTCGCGCTGATCCTCTCGGTCGCCGTGGTCTACCTGCGCGACGTCCGCCACCTGCTGCCGATCATCACGCAGATGGGCGTCTTCGCCACCCCCGTCGCGTACCCGCTGGCGCAGATCCCGCAGCGCCTCCAGGAGATCTACGTCGGCTTCAACCCGCTGGGCGCCGTCATCGAGGGCTACCGCGGCGCCCTGCTGTACGGCGACGCGCCGGACGTCACGCTCACCTCGATCGCCGCGGTCTCCTCGCTGGTGTTCCTGGTCGGCGGCTACCTGCTGTTCAAGAAGCTGGAGACGGGGATCGCCGATGTCGCCTAGCCCGACGCACCCCCTGGGGACCATCCGCACCGACCGGGTGTGGAAGCGCTTCAAGGCCGACCAGCAGCGGATGCTGCTGCGCGACAAGGTCGACTCGATGGCCCGTCGGCTCCGCGGTGAGAAGGGCGAGGAGTGGCGCTGGGCGCTGCGCGACATCAGCCTGCACATCGAGCCGGGCGAGTCGGTCGGTCTGATCGGCTCCAACGGCTCCGGCAAGTCCACGCTGCTGAAGATGCTGACCCGGGTGATGTACCCGTACGGCGGCGTGATCGACGTGCGCGGCCGGATCGGCGCCCTCATCGAGATCAGGGCCGGCATCCACCCCGACCTGACGGGCCGGGAGAACATCTACCTGTTCGGAGCGTTGCTCGGTCTGCGCCGCCGCGAGGTGGCCGGCCGCTTCGACGACATCGTGGAGTTCGCCCGGCTCGGCGGTGCGATCGACCGGCAGGTGAAGTTCTACTCCTCCGGCATGCAGATGCGCCTCGGTTTCGCCGTCGCCGCCTACCTGGAGCCCCATGTGCTGCTGGTGGACGAGGTGTTGGCGGTCGGCGACGCCGTGTTCCAGCAGCGCTGCCTGGACCGGATGCGCGAGGTGGCCGAGCAGGGCACCACCATCGTCTTCGTCTCCCACGACCTGCCCGCCGTCGAGTCCATCTGCCGGCGCGGGATCTGGCTGGAGCAGGGTTCGGTGCGGGTGGACGCGGGCATCAAGGAGGCCATGGCGGGCTACCGGGACTCCATCGAGGCGCAGTCGGAGTCCGGCGGTCGCACCGGCGAACCGCTGCGACTGCTCAAGCACGCCGTCCGGGGCGAGGACCGCGACAGCCTGACCACCGACGAGCCGATGACGGTCGAACTGACCCTCGGCGGCGACTACCGGGGGGACGCCACCCTGCACCTGGGCGTCAGCGAGGGCACCTCCAGTCCGATCTTCCAGATCAGCCACGAAGTCCGGCTCACCGGGGAGGACCACCAGGTCGCCTGCGTGATCCCCCGGCTGCCGCTGCCGCGCGGCCGTTACACGCTCTGGGCCGGCGTCTACAGCATCGGCCGGACCGACGGCGGTACCCTGATGAGCTGGCACTCGGTCGGCCAGTTCGACGTGTTCGGACCGATGCTGGACTCGCCGCCGCGCGCGGTGGTGCTGGCCGCGCCGGTGTTCGTCCCGCACCACTGGGAGGAGTGACCCGTGAGCCCGGTCCGGGTGCTGGTCCACCTCAACAACCTCGCCCTGGGCGGCGCCCAGCTCAACGCGGTCGACATCGCCCGCACCCTGCGCGACCGCGGCCACGATCCGGTGCTGTTCGCCCAGGGGGTCGCGGGCCCGGCCCCGCTGCTCGACGTCGCGGCCGGCCACGGCCTGGACGTGGTGGTCGCGGGCGGGCCCGACACCCCGCGCGCGGACGTCCGCCGCCGGCTCGGCCGGCTGGCCGCCGAGCACGGCAGCCAGCTGCTGCACGCCTGGGAGGTCCGGGCGGCGCGCAACTCCTACTTCGGGCCCGGGCGTTACGGCCGTCTGCCGCTGGTCACCACGTTCTACGGGATCCGGATGCTGCGTGGCCTGCCCCGGCACCAGCCGCTGGTGCTCGGCCTCGGCGCCCTGCTGGGGGACGGCCGGGCCTTCGGGCACCAGGACGTCAGCCTGATCGAGCCGCCGGTCAACACCGCCACCGACGCGCCGGGCCGGGGGGACGGCGCCGCGTTCCGTCGTGAACACGGCATCCGGGACGACGAGTTGCTGCTCGCGATCGTCACCCGGCTGGTCCCCGCGCTGGAGAAGGACGCCGGCGCCGAGCTCACCGTCGAAGCCGTCCGGCAGCTCGACGACCCGCGGGTGCGGCTGGTCGTCGTCGGCGCCGGCCCCAGCCTGGAGCGGCTGCGCACCCGCGCCGCCTCGGCCAATGCCGCGCTCGGCCGCCAAGCCGTCCTGGTGCCGGGGCAGTTGGCCGACCCGCGGCCGGCCTACGACGCCGCCGACATCGTGCTCGGCATGGGCGGTTCGGCGCTGCGCGGCCTGGCCTTCGCCAAACCGGTCGTCGTCCACGGCGCGGCCGGCTACACCGCCGTCCACGAGCCGGGCCCGCTGGTCGAACCGCACGCCTCGCGCTGCATGTACGGCTTCGGCGACGGCTCGCGCGTGCCCGATCCGCTGGTGGACCAGCTCCGCGGGCTGCTCGACGACCCGGACCGCCGGGCGCGGCTGGGCGCCTGGGGCCGGGAGTGGGTGGACGGGCGGTTCTCGCTGGACGGCGTCACCACCGCCTTCGAGGACCTGTACGCCCGGGTGCTGGCCCGCCCGGCGCGGGTGACCGGCTGGCTGAAGGACCTGGAGCAGATGACCAGGTACGAGTTCACCAAGCCGGCCGCCCTGCGGTTGCTGGGGCGGTGACCCAGGCGGGCCCGCCCGCCCGCCGGTCTGTCCGGCGCCGCGTGGTCCGGCTCGGGCCCGCCCGCCGCCCTGCGGTTGCCGGGCGGTGATACCGGCAGACCCGCCCGCCGGTCTGTCCGGCGCCGGGCGGACCGCCGGCCGGACGGCTAGCGACGCAGCAGCAGGGTGACGAAGCCCAGCGTCCCCCGGTAGCCGTGCAGCCACTCGGCGCGGTGCCGGTCCACGGCTTCGCGGGCGGCCGCCGCGTCCTGGTGGTCCGGGTTGTCCAGCGCCCACTGGGCGAGCGAGCCCGTCCAGGAGAACTCGTAGTCGTCCCACTCCTGGAGGCTGCTGACGTAGCCGTACACCGGGGTCCAGCCCTCCGCGATCACCCGGTCCGTGGTGGTCGCCAGGTCCGCGAACTCGTCCCGGGTCGCGCCCAGGCCGTCCAGCGCGGCCTGGGTGGGCTCGCGCTCCCAGAAGCCGTCGCCGACCATGACCAGGCCGCCCGGCGCCAGGTGCTCGCGGGCCGCCGCGAGCGTCGGCAGCAGCCCGCCGAAGGCGTGTGTCGCCCCGATGTTCAGCACCAGGTCGAACGGCTCCCGCGAGCTGAACTCCTCCGCGCTCTGGTGGTGCAGGCCGAGCCGGCGCTCCACGCCGAGCGCCTCCGCGGTCTGCCGGGCCCGGGTGAGGGCCGCGGCGTCGAGGTCCACCCCGACCGCCTGCCAGTGCGGGCGCGCGGTCAACGCCCGGACCAGCCAGCCGCCTTCCCCGCAGCCGAGGTCCAGGGCCCGGCCGGCGTCGGTGTGTTCGGTGGCCCGGGCCAGCAGCCGGGCCACCGACTCGTCGGTGATCGGCGCGGCGATGGGGTGGTGGACATGGGCGAGGCGGGAGATTGTCTGACGGTCCATTTGATCATTGTGGACCACGTCGCGCTCAGTACGTGCGGCCTTTCCAGGCCGCCCCGCGGCCGCGCCAGTGCTGCACCGCCGAGTCGACCGTCATCAGCAGGTACAGCGACGCCGTGAACGGCAGGAGCAACGCGGCCGGCGCCGGCTGCCCGTAGTAGCGCAGCATCGGGAGGAAGGTCCCCGTCATCAGGGCCCAGGCCGCGCCGCCCGCCGCGGCCACCGCGCCGTGCCCGGCGGCCAGCCCGGCGACGGTGGCCACCGGCGGCACCAGGTAGACCAGCGTCAGCCCCAGCACCGTCCCGGCCAGCAGGAGCGGGGAGTGCCGCAGCTGGGCGTAGGCGCTGCGCGAGACCATCCGCCACAGCTGGGCGAGCCGGGGATAGGGGCGGACGCTGTCCACCCGCTCGGCCAGTCCGAGCCAGATCCGGCCGCCGGCCGCCTTCACCGCACGGGCCAGCGACACGTCGTCGATCACCGCGCCCCGGATCGCCGCCACCCCGCCCGCGCGCTCCAGCGCCTCCCGCCGCACCAGCGAGCAGCCGCCCGCCGCGGCGGCCGTCCGGGCCCCGGGCCGGTTGCTGCGGCGGAACGGGTACAGCTGGGCGAAGAAGTAGACGAAGGCCGGCACGATCAGGCGCTCCCAGCCGGTCTCCACCCGCAGCCGGGCCATCTGGGAGACGAGGTCCCGCCGGTCGCTCTCGGCGGCGGCCACCAACTCGGCGAGCGAGTCCGGGCCGTGCGCGATGTCCGCGTCGGTGAGCAGCAGGTACTCGACGTCCGGGCCGGCCAGCTCCACCCCGTGCCGCAGCGCCCACAGCTTGCCGGTCCAGCCGGGCGGCAGCGGGGGAGGGGTGGTGACGGTCAGTTCCAGGCCCCCGGGCCCGGCGAGCGCGGCCGCCAGCGCTCCGGTGCCGTCCGAGCTGTGGTCGTCCACCAGGATCACCCGGGCCCGCCCCGGGTACTTCTGCGCGAGCAGGCCCGGCAGGCTGAGCGGCAGCACCTCCGCCTCGTCCCGGGCCGGCACCACCACCGCGACCTGCGGCCAGCGGACCGGTGGCCGGCGGGGCGGCAGCCGCACGTCGGTGCGCCAGAACAGCCCGTGGCAGCAGGCCAGCCAGAGCCAGACCAGCAGGGAGAGGACGGCGATCCACAGCAGGACGGTCACCCGGGCAGTCTGCCGCACCCGGGGCCCGCCACGGGGCATCGACTAGAGTCTTGCCCTGTGAAGATCGCACTGATGGACTCGGGAATCGGCCTGCTGGCCGCCGCCGCCGTGCTTCGGAACCTGCGCCCGGACGTCGATCTGGTGCTCTCCTCCGACCCGGCCTCCATGCCCTGGGGCCCGCGGACACCCGAGCAGATCACGGCCCTCGCGCTGGGCTGCGCGCGGGCGGCGGCGGCCCTCGAACCGGACGCGCTGGTGATCGCCTGCAACACCGCCTCCGTCCACGCGCTCGCCGCGCTCCGCGCCGAGCTGGAGCCCGCGCTGCCGGTCATCGCCACCGTCCCGGCCATCAAGCCGGCCGCGGCCCTCGGCGGACCGGTCGCGATCTGGGCCACCCCGGCCACCACCGGCAGCGCCTACCAGCGCGCTCTGATCCGGGACTTCGCCGGACCGGCGGCCGTCACCGAGGTCGCCTGTCCGGGCCTGGCGGACGCCATCGAGCACGGTGACGACGCCGCGATCGACGCGGCCGTCGCCGACGCGGCGGCCCGCACGCCGGCCGGCACGGCGGCCCTCGTCCTCGGCTGCACCCACTACGAGCTGGTCGCCGACCGCATCCGCGCGGCCGTCGCGCCCACCGCCGCCGCCCACCTCACCCTGCACGGCTCCGCCGACGCCGTGGTGGCCCAGGCCCTGCGCCGGGTCGCCGACCCCACCCGCCGGGGCACCGGCACCCTCACCGTCCTCCACGCGGGCCGCAGCGCCGCCCTCCCGCCCGCCGTGCTCCTCTACCCGCAGGGCCTCGACCTCACCGCCCCGGCCGCCTGACCCGAACGGCCGCCGCGGCGGCCCGGCTGTCGACCCCTCACGCGCGGACCGCGCAGGGAGCCGCTGCGTGATGGCTCCGCCGGCCCGGCCGTCGACCCTTGGCTTGGTGCTGCGTGTACAGAAGGTCGGCGCGGGAGAAGGCCCGCCGGCCGGTCCACCGTCGGCGCTCGGCTCGCCCCCCTCGCCCCCTCGCTGCGGAGCCGGCGATGCGCGGGACGTCGGACCGGCCGACGCACCGCGCACCGCCGCCGCCGTTACGCCACGGCCTGGCCGCGCCAGCGCCGGTAGGCCGGTTCGAGTCCGGAGAGGATGGTGTCGAAGCGGCGCGTGTTGGTGGTGGAGTCGACCTGGAGCCGGCTGATCTGCAGCGGGTGGTCGGGAAGGCGCGGGCCCAGGCGGTGGTCGGAGAGGAACCCGAGCCGGTATCCCAGCTCCTGGAGGACGGTTTCGGCGCGCGGGTCGTGCCCTCCGTCCGGGTAGGCGAAGGCGATCGGCGGCTCGCCCAGCCAGCGGGTGAGCGCCTCGTGCGCCCCGGTGATCTCGGCCCGGACGGTGACGTCGTCGCAGCGTCCGAGACAGGGGTGCCCCTGGGTGTGGTTGCCGATGGCGACGCCGCCCGCGCGCAGGGCGATCAGGTCGGCGGGGGTGAGCTGTTCCTGCCGGGGCGGTCGCCGGTCCGCGCTCACCCGCAGCTCCTGGAGGCTGCGCCGCCGGTCGGGGTCGGGCATGGCCTTGAGCCGGCGCAGCACCTGGGAGGGGTGCCCGCAGTCCAGTGAGCGGGCGCGCCCGCCGTGCCGGGCCAGGAAGTCGGCCTCGTGCCACCAGAACGGTTTCTCCGTGCCGATCAGCTCGGAGATGACGAAGGCGGCGGCCGGGATGCCCCGGTCGTTGAGCGCCGGCAGGGCGTGCGTGAGCACGCTGCGGTCGGCGTCGTCGAAGGTGACCAGCACACTGCGGGCGGGCAGCGGCCGCCGCTCGGCGACGGCCTGCTGGACGGCCGCCAGCGAGACGGGGGTGGCGAGTCTTCGGAGCCGGTCGAGCTGGGCGCCGAAGGACCGCGGATCGGTCACGCCGTGGTAGGCGAGCACGGCGAGCCGCTGCGCGGCCCGGGCCCGGAACAGCGGTTGGACGGGGGCGAAGCGCAACCAGTCGCCCCGACCCTCGGGCCGGTCGGCCGCGGTCGGCGCGGCGTGCCGGCGGGCGGCCTGCCGTCCGCGCGGCAGCGGTTGGGGGACCGCCGCGACCGCGGGGGCCGCCGCCGGCCGGCCCGGTGCGGGCGGCGCGGTCACGGACTGCGTGGTCACCGGTGGTGCGGCCGCCGAGTGCCCGGTGGCCCGTCGCCGAGCGGCCGGCTGCCCGGCGGCCGCCTGCGGCAACGAGCGCACGTGGGCGCTCGGCAGGGTGCTGATGACGGACCCGATCCGGGCCATGGAGGTCGACGTCGTGGACTTGGACTGCGGCACGGTTCCCCCTCGGTCGCCGGTGCGGCGTGGCGGTACCGCCGGAGGTTGGAGCCCGGCCTCCGACTCCAGGGCACGGCGGCTCCGCCCCCTGGTGTTTTCCGGTCCTCGGCGGGGACTCCCAACCCGCACCGCGGACGGCTCCTGGATCGCTCAATGTAGTGGAGACAGATGTGCCCGGTGGATGGTTGTACCGGACAGCCGAGGAATTTTCGCGGGCCGAAAACAGGCGCCTCCGGGCGTACGCCGGAGCAGCGGCGGCGCCCGTGACCGGGCGAGACCCCGTTGCGGAGAGTAGTCGAGGTATCGCTTCCTGCGGGCTGCCTCCCGGGCCGCTCCGGGGTACCTTGGCCTCATGGCAGATGCGGAACGTGATCATTTGCACCCTCATGGGGCGACCAGGATGGCCCGCGTGTGGAGCGGTGGCGCGCTGGTCACCCACCAGCTCCCGCTGGCCGTGGTCGGTCTGGCCTGTCTGGCGCTCGGCATCGTGGTCGCCGTGGCGGTTCCGGACAGTGACGGCCCCGCGTGGGCGATGGCCGTGGCCGGCTGCCTCGCGGCCGGGGTGCTGCTGCTCGGCCGGATCGCGTTCGCCCTGCTCCGGTACCGGCGCGGCGCCACCCTCTGAGAGGTACCGGCCCACGGACCCGCGTCGTCCTCGGCGCAGGCCCGGGCCCCGGGAGGCGGCGGGCGGCGCCTCCCGGGTCGCCCGGCCCGTGGCCCGGGTCCGTGGCCCGGTCCGTAGCCCCGCCGCGCGGCCGTGACGTCCTGACCGGCCCGTGAGCCGCCCCGGCCGCCACCGGCCGTCACCTGAACGGGCGATCGAGCCCGACCGGCCGGATCGGCCGGTTTCGGCCCATCTGCCTACGCCTTCTCGCTTCTTTCACAATTCCGGGCCATCAGCCCCACAGTTCCCCCTACTGTGATTTCCGTCCGGCAGCCAACTGCGCCGGATGCGAAGCCACTTGACGGCGCCGGGGAGGGCGTCGCAGAGGGGGGAGCAATGAGCGGCACCGCCGCGCCCGGAGCACCCGAGGCGGCCGGACCGGCCGGAGGCATCCGCACCAGGGTCAAACGCCAGCTGGCCCGCAGGGTCGGGGTCCGGCCCGGCGAGGGCGCCACCGTCCTGATCTACCACCGCGTCGGCGGCGACAGCCCCGACGAGCTCGACGTCAGCACCGCCGACTTCACCGCCCAGGCCGACCTGCTCGCCGAGCTGCCGCCGGGCCGGGTGGTCTCCCTCGACGAGGCCGTGGACCGGATCGAGGCCGGCCGCCGCACCCCCGCCACCGTACTCACCTTCGACGACGGCTTCGCCGACGTGTACGACAACGCCTGGCCGCTGCTGCGCGACCGCGCCCTTCCGTTCACCGTCTACCTCGCCAGCGGCCACGTCGGCGGTGAGATGCGCTGGGAGGGGTCGACCGCCAGGACCACGGGCGCCCCCGCGCTCAGCTGGGAGCAGCTGCGCGAGATGACCGCCTCCGGCCTGTGCACCGTCGCCAACCACACCCGCAGCCACGCCCGCCCCGAGCTGCTCACCACCGCCGAGCTGGACGCCTGCAACGACGACGTCGAGCAGCACCTCGGCGTCCGCCCCCGGCACTACGCCTACACCTGGGGCGTCCCGGTGCCCCACATGGAGCCGGCCCTGCGCGCCAGGTTCCGTACCGCCGCCACCGGCGAGGTCGGCCGCAACGCGCCCGGCGTCGACCCGGTCCGGCTGCGCCGGGTGCCCGTCCGCCGTACCGACCCGATCGACTTCTTCCGCGCCAAGCTCTACGGCCGGCTGATCCCCGAGCGCGCCTACGCCCGGATCGTCGGCACCGCGAAGGCGGTGGGCGCCCGTGCCTGACCCCACCCCGATACCCGCCGCGGCCGCCGGACCCGCCCCGCGGCTGCGCGGCCCCGGCGGCCGACCGCTGCGCGTCGCCCACCTCACCACCGTCGACATGAGCCTGCACCTCCTGCTCGCCACCGAACTCAAGGTGGACCTGGAGGCCGGCTTCGACACGTACGGCATCAGCGCGCCCGGCCCGTACGTGTCCGAGATCGAGGCGATCGGCGTCCGGCACGAGCCGCTGCACGCCCTGACCCGGTCCTGGCGGCCGCGCGCCGACGCCGCCGCCGCCCGCGAGCTGCTCGCCGTGCTCGACCGGCTGCGACCCGACGTCCTGCACACCCACAATCCCAAGACCGGCGTCCTCGGCCGTGTGCTCGGGCGGCTGGCCCGGGTCCCGGTCGTCGTCAACACCTGCCACGGTCTCTGGGCGCAGGCCCACGACCCGCTCGCCAAGCGGGCGTTCGTCCTCGGCGCGGAGGCCTTCGCCGCCCGCTTCTCGCACGCCGAGCTGTACCAGAACGGCGAGGACCGCCGCACCCTGGCCCGGGCCGTCCCGGGCCGCCGCTCACGGGTCGTGGGCAACGGCGTGGACCTCACCCGTTTCGCGACCGCCCCCGGCGACCGGGCCCGCGCCAGGGCCGGGCTGCGCGCCGAACTCGGCGTCGGCCCGGACGAACTGCTGGTCGGCGGCGTCGGCCGCAGGGTCGCCGAGAAGGGCATCCGCGAGTACGCGGAAGCGGCCCGCGCGCTGGCCGGCAAGGCCCGGTTCGTCTGGATCGGTCCCGACGACCCGGACAAGCCCGACGCCCACGGCGCCGAGTCCGGCGTCGAGTTCCCCGGCCCGCGCGGCGACATGCCCGCGGTGTACGCGGCCCTCGACGTCTTCGTCCTCCCCTCCTACCGGGAGGGGTTCTCCCGCTCCGCCATGGAGGCCGCCGCCGGCGGCCTGCCGATGGTGCTCAGCGACATCCGCGGCTGCCGCGAGATCGGCACCCACGACGAGCACCTGCTCCTCGCCCCGCCCGGGGACGCCCGGGCCCTCACCAGCGCGCTGGACCGGCTCATCTCCGAACCCGGCCTGCGCGAACGGCTCGGTGCCGCGGCACGGCGCCGCGCCACGGCCCACTTCGACCAGCGCGCCGTCGCCGGGGTCTCGCTGGAGACCTACGCGGCCGTCGCCCGCGCCAAGGCACTGCCCTGGACGGTCGACTGAACCCACGCACTCCCACCAGACCGCATCAGGGGGAAGGACCGTCATGAAGCGAGGGGGGGACCTCGCGGTCACCGTCCTGGCCGGGATCGTCGCGATTCCGCTGGGCCTGCTGATCGCCCTGCTGATCCGCTGCACGACAGGCGGACCGGCGCTCTTCCGCCAGACCAGGACCGGATGGCACGGCAAGGAGTTCGAGATCCTCAAGTTCCGCACCATGCGGGACAAACGCTTTCCCGAGGAGCCGGACGCTCCCCGGATCACCTGGCTCGGTGACCTGCTCCGCAAGACCAGCCTGGACGAGCTGCCGCAGCTGTGGAACGTGGCCCGCGGCGAGATGGGCGTGATCGGGCCCCGGCCCACCCTGCCCGAACAGGTCGTCCACTACTCCCGCCGCCAGCGCGGCCGGCTCGACGTCCGGCCCGGCCTCACCGGCTGGGCCCAGGTCCGGGGCCGCAACTCCCTCACCTGGCCCGAGCGGATCGAACTCGACCTCTGGTACGTCGAGCACCGCTCCCTCCGGGTGGACCTGCGCATCCTCGCGCTCACCGTCGGCGTGCTGCTGCGCCCCAGCGGGATCACCGCCGCCGGCGGCGTCAACCCCGGCTTCCCGGCGCCCGCCGAGCCGCTGACCGCCGGCCCGGCGGCCGCCGGCCACGAGAGCGCCGGCCACCAGCCCGTCTCCCACCAGCCGGTCGGCTCCGCCGCCAGGCCCGCCGACCCCGCCGTCCGGCCGCTCACCACGATCAGCCTGCCCCGGCAGGCCACCGCGCCCCGGCTGGCGCAGCCCGTCCGGACCACCGTCGAGGAGGTGTCCTGATCCCCGAAGCGGGCAGGATGGCCGCCATGGCCACCGACCACCGAGCACTCTGGATCGCCGGCGCCGGGGGCGTCGGCCGCGAGGCACTGGACACCGCCCTCGCGGCCGGCGTCCCGGTCGCCGGCTTCCTGGACGACCGCGGGCACGGCGGCACCGTCCGCGGCCTGCCCGTCCGCCGGCCCGACGACGTCCCGGCCGGCGCCCGCTACCTGGTCGGGATCGCCGCCCCGGCCGTCCGGCAGCGGCTCGGCGCGCTGCTGGAGGCCCGCGGCGCGCTACCCGCCACCCTCGTCCACCCCCGGGCCCTGATCGCGCCCGACACCGAACTCGGCCCCGGCTGCCTGGTGATGGGGGGTGCGTACGTGTCGAGCAGCGTGCGCCTCGGCGCACACAGCCAGGTCCACTACAACGCGACGGTCGGCCACGACAGCGTGTTCGGCGAGCGGGTGACGGTCTATCCGGGCGGCAACGTCTCGGGCGCGGTGCTGCTCGCCGACGGCGCCACCGTCGGCAGCAACGCCGTGGTGCTGCAGGGGCGCCGGATCGGCGCCGACGCCTTCGTCGGCGCGGGCGCCGTGGTGACCAGGGACGTCCCGGCCGGTGAGGTGGTGGTCGGCTCCCCGGCCCGGCCGCTGCGCGGATAGCGGCCGGGGACGCCGGCCGTCCGGGTTCCCCGCCGACCCACCCGGGTGGTGCCCGCCAAGCCGGCGGACGGCGGCCCGCACGGGCGACCGTCCGCCGGCGGCAGGCTCCCCTGCGCGCGGGCAACGCCGGGGTAGGGGCCCGGCGGTGGACGCCCCGGGTGCCTGCCGCGGTGCCGGATAGGGTGCGGGGCATGGCTATCCCCGCGTTCCTCGCCGAACTCCGCGCCGTGGTCGGCACCCGCCCGCTCTGGCTCAGTGCCGCCGTCTCGGTCGTCTTCGACGACGACGACCGGGTGCTGCTGATCCAGCGGGCCGACGACGGCCGCTGGGCCCTGCCCGGCGGCATCCTCGACCCCGGCGAGCAGCCCGCCGACGGCGCGGCGCGCGAGTGCCTGGAGGAGACCGGGGTGGTGGTCGTCCCCGAGGTGCTCGCCGGGGTCGATGTCTCGCCCGAAGTCCGCTACCCCAACGGCGACGTGACCCAGTACCTGGTCCTGGTCTTCCGCTGTCGCCCGGTGGGCGGTGAGGCCCGGGTCAACGACGACGAGTCGCTCGCGGTCGGCTGGTTCGCGCTCGACGCGCTGCCGCCGATGATCGAGGCGGAGCACCGGGCACTGCGCCAGGCCCGGGAGGGCCGGGGAGCGGCGTCCTTCCTGTGGGAGGGCGGGGAGCGTCCGTGACCGGCCCGATGGCCGATGTCCCCCTGCTGGACGGGCCGGTGGAGGTCCGGGGGGCCCTGCACCTGGAGCGCACCGGGTACGGCCTGCGGCCCTGGCTGCTGCCGGCCTGGACGGCCTCGCAGTTCCCGGACGAGGCGCTGCGCCGGGTGGCCCAGATGCCCTCCGGGGTCCGGCTGGCCTTCCGGACCGCGGCGACGGTGCTCGAACTCGCCCTCCGGACGCCGGCCGATCCCGTGCGCCCCGGCGCGGTCGAGCTGGCGCTGGACGGCGTGCGGACCGACCGGGCCGCCCTGGTCGGCTCCGGCGGCCCGCCGCCGTCCGGGATCTTCCGGACGGCGGCGGGCGCCGCTGCCTTCGCCGAGGGCTGAGCACCGGGGGCCGAGCACCGGGCTGTGAGCGCCGGGCCGCGAGCGCCGGGCCGCGAGCACCGCACCGCCCCGGCCCCGCCCCGCGCGTCAGAGCGTGCGGAACCACTCCGCCGTACGCTCCAGCCCCTCGCGCAGCGCCACCGGCCGGACGTCCGGGAAGAGCTCGCGCAGCCGCGCGTTGTCGGCCTGCGAGTCCCGGACGTCGCCGGGCCGCGGGTCGGTGTGGGTCACCGCGACCGGCCGCCCCAGCACCGACTCCATCGTGCCGACCAGCTCCAGCAGCGACGTTCGGGTGCCGAAGGCCAGGTTGACCGGATCGGCGTGCACCACCCGGCGCAGCACCGCCTCGGTGATCACCTCGGTGACGGTGCCGACGTAGGTGAAGTCCCGGCTCTGGCCGCCGTCCCCGTGCACCGTCACCGGCCGCCCGGCCAGGGCCGCGTCCAGGAAGGCCGGTACCACGGCCGCGTAGGCGTGCCCGGCGGGCTGGAGCGGGCCGAAGACGTTGAAGAACCGCAGCGGCAGCACGCCCAGCCCGTAGCAGTGGTGGTAGGCGGCCAGGTAGGACTCCGAGGCCAGCTTGCTGACCGCGTAGGGGCTCATCGGCGCGGTGCGCATGGTCTCGCGCTTGGGCAGCTCCCGGTTGGCGCCGTAGACCGAGGACGAGGAGGCGGCGGCCACGTACAGCCCGCCGGCCCGGCGGGCCGCCTCCAGCACCTCCAGGGTGCCGGTCGCGTTGGCGTGGTGGCTGGCCAGCGGGTCCGCGACGGAGCGCGGGACGGACGGCAGGGCGGCCAGGTGCACCACCGCGTCGGCGCCCGCGAAGGCCTCGTCCAGCAGGGCGGGGTCGAGGATGCTGCCCTCGTACAGGGCGGCGTCGACGCCGGCCAGGTTCGCCTTGTGGCCGGTGGACAGGTTGTCCACCACCCGGACCTGCTCCACCTCGGGGCGGGCCAGCAGGGCCCGGACCAGGTTGGCCCCGATGAATCCGGCTCCGCCGGTGACGACCACGCGCATGGCTGGGGCTCCCCCTCCGCACCCGCCCGGCCCGCCCGGCCCGGCCCTGTGCCGATGGTAGCCGGGCGGTCACCCGCGGTGGGGCGGAACGGCGAGAAGGGTCCGGCGGTCCCGGCCCGCTCAGTCCTTGCGCTGGCGGTACGCCTCCTCGGCCGCGTCCAGGACCGCCGCGAGGTCGCCGCCTGCGGTGGCCGTCGCGACCGCGGCCACCGCGCCCTCCACGAACGGTGCGTCGGCGAACCGGACCGGGAACGGCAGCCCGTGCTCGTCCGCGTCGGAGAGCAGGGCCCGGACGGTGGTCACCGCGCTGCCGAGGTCGGCGAGCATCACCACGCCGTGCCCCTGGTCGACCCGGCGGGTGGCGGCGGACACCAGGACGGCGCTGATGCCCGGACCGGAGTCCGGGTCGCCGCCGGTCGCGGCGACCGGGGAGGGGGAGTCGGTACCGGCCAGCGCGAGCGCCAGGGCGCGTACCGCGGCGGCCAGCTCCTGGCTGTGCGAGACCAGGACGACCCCGACCCGTCCGTGCAGGGGCGGCCGGCCGGGGGCCGACCGGGGCAGCGGGGTGCGCGCGGGCGGGGTGCGAGGCGCCGGGGGGTGGGCCGAGGGGGCCTCGGAGATGGGGATGACATCGGCGCTGGTGCCGTCCCGGCGGCTCATCGGCTGCTCCTGGGGGCGTCGGGGTGCGGGCCCTCCTCACTCTGGCAGCTCGGGCGCCGCCCGGCGGGGCGGGACACGCTCCGGACGGGGCGCCCGGCCCGATCGACGGACGCTTTCCGGCCGTGGGCCGTAGGGGTGTGTGCGCCGCGGCCTGATCCGACGCGGCTTCGCCCCCATCCCCTAGCACAGCGCGGCGGCCCGCGGGGCCCGCCGGCGGAGCGTCGCCCCCGGTCGGGGGAGTCCTCGGCAACCCGCTGACCGGGGCGGCGGCGGTGACTAGGCTGGCCTCGAAAGCCGTCGGGAGGAGACCAGTAATGGCAGCCAATAGCGGGACTGACGTGGAGTCGGCCGTGGGCACGGGCGTCGAGGTGCCCGCACCGTCGCCGGAGCTCGCGCCGAGCGGGAAGCCGAAGGTGGACTTCACCGGGGCGACCTGGCTGTGCAGCAGTCAGGGGGTCGGGGATGTCCAGATCGCGTTCGTGGACGGCTACATCGGCATGCGGGACGGCCGCCAGGAGGACGGGCCGGTCCTGGTGTTCACACCGGGCGAGTGGCGGGCCTTCGTGCTCGGCGCCCGGGACGGCGAGTTCGACCTCACCTGAGGCCCGCCCGGCCTGCCCGCCCGGCCTGCCCGCCCGGCCTGCCCGCCCGCCTGATCGCCTGTCCTGGCCGCCGCGGACCGGCCGGGGAACAGGGAGGGGAGTGCCGGAACGGGTCCCGTGAGGGGCCCGTTCCCATCTTGTGATCAGCCTTGAGCGTACCCGGTCATAAATTCTGTTGACTGTTAGACAAGCGCAGCTCAGAGTATGAGCACAGGCAGACGCCGTGCCCACCGCCCCCACGCGGCCAGACACGGCGCCTGCTGTGCAGCCCGGCAGTCACGCCGGACCTGCCTCCCAGTCATCCCCTGCGCACCGGGGGTGCGTTGGCCGGTCCCGGCCCACGAGGGGCCGGCAGTCGCCGGGAGGCTGACACCGCTGCCGAGAGCGACTCGACGTCGGTGCCGGGTGCTCGGGACCCGCACGCCCCCACGCGGCGGCGTCCCGAGCAGATCCGCGGGAGCGACGGGCCGGGGCCCCGCGGACCTTGCTTGTGTGGCTTCGAACTGCTGGCTTGTGTGCTGTGCTGTGTGCGACGACGAAGCTGGGTGCTCGGCGGATCGGCACGACGATGTGCACAGTGAGGGATACGCGTGTAGGGCCGCGTTGCGACATGCCGTCCCCCCGAAGGGTGAAACCCAGAACGGCTGTCGTGCTGAACCGAACGTAGCCCGGACGGTTGCTCAGAGTCAACATTGGTCTCTGAGCGTGGATCTCCGTCCAGCGCCCCACCCACCCCGCGAGAGTGGTGTGCCGGGCACGTACGATGTTCCCATGTCTTTTCTCCGCCGTCGCTCCGGACAGCCCACCGGCCCGGACTTCGACGTGCTCGCCATGGACCCGGGCGACTGGCCCGGTGACTTCGGCGCGGCCATGATGACCGGCCCGGACGGCTCCTGTCAGGGGATTTTCCTCCGCTACGACCTGTTCGGAGGCAGAGGCCCGGCGATGTTCATCGGCAACCTCCCCGAGGGCTCGCCGGCCCGCGAGACCGGGGACGAGGTGCCCTTCGAGGTCCGGCAGCTGCTCGCGGCGCTGGAGAACGAAGAACCGGTCGAGTTCGTCTCGGCGGAGGACTTCCCGGTGATGCTCGGGGACGACCTGCTGATCGTGAAGAAGGTCAAGGTCAGCGAGGGCCGGGTGTTCTGCTCGCAGTTCGGCCGCAGCGACGGCGTCCAGGTCACCATCGCCTCCTGGGACCGACCGATTTCGGACGACCTCTACCAGCTGCTCAAGCCGCTCCCGGCGGACATGTTCCAGCAGGGCTGACCGGCACTCCCGCGGCGGCGCGGCCGGGGCCGGTTCCGGGCTCCGGGCACTGCTTGACGGTTTCGATCATCGCTTCGTACAGTCGCGAACATGTCGTGCCGTCTCCCGCTGCTGACCCGTCGCAGCTACCTGGACCTGCGGCGCACCGCAAGCGCGGCGTGTCCGGGCCACTGAGGGGGATTCGTCCCCGAGGCGGCGGGTGCCCGGCCGAGTGGCCGGCGCCGATCCGGGGGCGGGTGTTGCGCTGACTTCCGGGGCCGTCCACCGGTACCGCGCGCCCGTCCGGCGTGCCGCCCGCACTTGCCGAGCCCACGCTGCCGTCCGGAGGCACCAGCACCATGACCACCACCGCTGCCGATCAGTCGCCCGTCGCCGCCGCCCTCGCCGGGCTGCCCCGGGTCGTGGACCTGCTGGCGGCGCGCGCCGAGGAACACGACCGCGACGCGACCTTCCCCTACCAGGGCATCGAGGCGGTGCACGAGGCCGGTCTGCTCACCCTCACCGTCGGACAGCGGTACGGCGGCCCCGGCGGCACGCTCGCCGACACCGTCCGGGTGCTCGCCCAACTCGGCCGGGGGGACGCCTCGGTGGCCGTGGTCACCGCCTTCACGCTGCTGCAGCACGCCGAGCAGGCCCGGGTGGCCGCCTGGCCGGCGGCCGGCTACCGGCGGCTGCTCACCGAGTCCCGCCGGGGGCCCGCCCTGGTCAACACCCTGCGCGCGGAGCCGGGCGGCCAGGGCGGCGCCCAGCCGGCCACGGTGGCCCGGCGGGACGGTGACGGCTGGCTGCTCAGTGGCCGAAAGACGTACTGCGCCGGTGCCGAGGCGCTGGCCTGGATGGCCGTCACCGCACGGACCGAGGAGCCGGTGCCGCGGATCGGCACCTTCCTGGTGCGCGGGGACAGCGAGGGCATCGAGGTCGACCCGACCTGGGACCAGCTCGGCCTGCGGGCCAGCGCCAGCCACGACGTCGTCCTGGACGCCGTCCGGGTGCCGGGCGAACTCGCGCTCGGACTCACCGCCCCGAGGAGCAACGGCCCGAGGACCACCGGCCGGGCCGGCGGGCCCGCCCGCGCCGGAACCGCGCCGTCCGGTGCCGAGGCCAGGGGCGTCGAGGCCGGCGGTATCGAGGACGCGGGTGCCGCGGCCGCGGTGCCCGCCGCCGAACTCACCCGCGCCTGGCACGATCTGGCCCTGTCCGCGGTCGCCCTCGGGGTCGCCCGCGCCGCCGAGCAGTGGCTGGTCCGCTTCCTCCACCAGCGCACTCCGGCCAACCTCACCGAGCCGCTCGGCAGCCTGCCCCGGTACCGCTGCGCGCTGGGTGAGATCGAGGCCCAGCTGATCGGCGCCGAGGAGCTGGTCAACGGACTGGCACCGCGGGTGGACCGGGCCGAACCGGACGCCGTCGCCCGGACCGGTCCGGCGCAACTGCTCGCCACCCGGGCGGCGATAGCGGCCGTCCAGCAGGCGGTCTCGCTCACCGGCAACCCCGGCCTGAGCCGGCGTCACCCGCTGGAGCGCTATCTGCGGGACGTGCTCAGCAGCCGTGTCCACTTCGCCCCGGACGAGGCCGTCCTGGACGCCGCCGGCCGGGCCGCCCTGGAGCGCGGGCGACGCCTCTGACCGGCCGGGCCCCGCCGCGGCCCGAACGGCCCGGGCCCCGACCGCTCGTGCGCGAGCGGCCGGGGCCCGGGCCGTTCGCCCGGCTCAGCGGGTGCCGACGGCGGCGCGGACGGCCCGGCGGGCCAGCGCCGCGTCGTCGTACAGCCGGCGGATCATGATCCGCTGCTCCTCGCCGGCGCCGGGCACGTCGTACAGCCGGATCTCCCGCATCAGCACGAGCACCAGGTTCACCAGGAACGCGTCCCGGGCCAGTGTGCCGCCGCTCTGCGCGAGTTGGCTGATCTGCCGGCGGGCGGCGGTGTCCCCGGAGAGGACGCTCCAGAGCACGGCCAGGTCGTAACCCGGCAGGTACCAGCCGGCCTGCTCCCAGTCGACCAGGACCGGCCCGGAGGGCGCCAGCAGCATGTTGCTGAGCAGGGCGTCGCCGTGACAGAGCTGGAGCGGGGCGTGGCTCAGGCCGTGCAGCAGGCCGCGCAGATCGCCAGCGTCCCGGTCGGTGAGCTGTCCCACCGAGTGGTAGCGGGCGATCTCCACCTGGTAGTCCAGCCGTGGCTGGAAGACGTCGGTCGGCGGCCGCCACAGGTTGAGCGTGCGGACCGCGCCGAGCAGCGCCCGCACCTCGCCCGGGGTCGGCGCGTTGGCGGGGTGGCGCTCCCGGGCGGCGGGCCGGCCGGGCACGCGCTCCATGACGAGCACGCAGCGGTCGTGGTCGGCCGCGACCAGCCGGGGCAGCCGCACCGGCGGGCGGTGCCGGACGAAGGCGCGGTAGACCGCGACCTCGTGGTGGAAGTCGGCCACCAGCTGCTCGAAGTACTCGCTCCGCACCGCCTGCGGGGCCAGGCACTTGGCGACCACCGGCGCGCGCCCGATGGTGCCCGCCACCAGGATGTGGCGGCTCCCCTCGCGCAGCACCTGGCGCGGGGTGAAGGCGGGGCATATCCGGGCGACACCCGCCAGCGCGGCCCGTACGGCCGGGGTCTGCAGCGCCGCCGGGTCGATCCGCTCGGGGGCACCGGGCTGACCGGGCCGCATCGGCGGGCGGAGCATCCGGCCGTCGCCGGGCCGGACGGCCGGCATCCGGGCGCCCGGCGGCAGGACGGACTCGGGGGCGCGCAGCCCCAGCGCCGTCCGGGCGGCCTGGCCCCGCGCGTCCGTGGTCCGGCCGTCGGCGCCGCGCGGCACCGCGGGGCGGCTCGGCGGCAGCTGCTTCGGACCGGGACGGCCGGCGGCCGCGCCCGGGGGGCGCAGCGCGGTGCGGGTCGCGGTCGGCGTGGGGGAGGTCGCGGAGGAGTACATGGGGTGAGGGTGGTCCCTTTCTGTCCGTCGGCGGGTGCGCCCCGCGGTGCGGGGAGGGCCGGTGCCGCGTGCTTGCTGGCGTGACGGCGGCCCTGTCTCGGTGCGGTGGGTGGAGCGCGGGCGCCGGGCACGGACGCGGGGGCCGGAGCCCCTTGCTTCGGCGGTGACCCGGTCGTTCCGCACCCTGGGGAATGCGGACGACCGGACTGCCGTGGCCGTGCCCGGCGCCCCCGCGCCACCCGGCCGCGCCACCCCCTCGGGTGAGGACCGGGGACGCCCCGTGACACGGTCGGGGGAGCACCCCCCACCTGCCCGGGGCGCCGCCCGACCCGAGGGGCGAGGTGGCGCACCTCTACATCACACCCGGACGGCACTGGTTAGTAATGTGGCGGACCCTGGCGAAGCCTGGCGAATGCTCGCCTGGCACATGACGGAGCATCTAGCCTGAACCAGCCGAGGAACCTGGGGGCTTCACGTGAGCAGGGGACCCAACACCCGACTCGCCGATCTGTTCGTCCTGGCCGGATGGTCGAAGGGCGAGCTCGCACGGCTGGTCAACCGGCGTGGTGCGGCCATGGGAGAGCAGCAGCTGTCCACCGACACCTCGCGGGTCCGGCGCTGGATCGAGCACGGGGAGATCCCGCGCGATCCGGTGCCGAGGGTACTGGCGTCCGTGTTCACGGAGCGGCTCGGCCGTGTCGTCACCATTGAGGACCTCGGTCTGGAACGACACCGGCCCACCAGGACCGGAGCGGCGCAGTCCGCAGCACATCCATGGGAGCCGGATCGTACGGCCGCGGTCCTCACCGAGTTCACGGGAATGGACCTCATGCTCAACCGACGTGGATTGGTGGGTGCGGGCGCCGCGCTCACGGCCGGGGCGGTCATCGCCGACACTCTCAAGGGCTGGCTGGGCGGGGACGCCGTCGCGTACGCGGCCGCCGCGCCGGGCCCCCGACAGGTGGTCACCCAGGGCGGGGCCCGCCCGGTGGTGGACGTGTACGACGCGGGCCCGGTCGGGCTCGACGAGGTGGAGGCACTGGAGCGCTCGGTCCAGGTGTTCCGCGCCTGGGACGCGGCACGCGGCGGCGGCCTCCAGCGCAAGGCGGTGGTGGGACAGCTCAACGAGGTGGGCGGGCTGCTGACGCACCGCCACGGCCAGGCCGTGGAGCAGCGGCTCTGGCTGGTCGCGGCCAACCTCGCGGTGCTGGCCGGCTGGATGTCGCACGACGTCGGCCTGGAGTCGACCGCGCAGAAGTACTTCATGATCGCCGCCGAGTCGGCCAAGGAGGCCGGCGACCGCCCCCGGGCCGGTGAGGCGATCTCCCGGGCCGCCCGCCAGATGGTGCACCTGGGCCGCGCCGACGACGCGATCGACCTGATGGCCGCGGCCCGGGCGAGCGGCGGCCGGGTGCTGCCCAGAACCCGGGCGATGCTGAACACCGTGGAGGCCTGGGCGCACGCCTCGGTCGGGCACTCGCAGGACACCCGGCGGCTGCTCGGCGAGGCCGAGGACCTCTTCGCCGAGGACGTGTCCGAGCCGCCGCCCTCCTGGATGCAGCTCTTCGACGAGGCCGAGCTGCGCGGGATGCAGGCGCTGGTGCTGCGCACCCTGGCCGAGCACGACCTGACGGCCGCTCCGGAGGCGCGCCGCCAGGCCGAGCGGGTGATCAAGCTGCGCGAGGGCACCGGTCAGCTGCGTTCGGCGCTGTTCGACCGGATCACGCTCGCCTCGGTGCACTGGCTCAGCGGGGAGCCCGACGCGGCGGAGCTCCAGGCCAAGATGGTGATGAACCTGATCGGCCAGAACTCCTCGCACCGCACCTGGGACCGGTTGCGCGAGATGTACCGGTTGACCGCCCGCTACCGGGGGCTGCCGGTGGTGGACGAGCTGCGGGTGGAGCTCGGGCGGGAGTTGCGGCAGGCGGACGCCAAGAACCGGCCCAGGTTCGCCTGAGCCGGCCGCGGTCCGTCCGAGCCGCGCGGTGCTCCGGGCGTTCGGGGCTGTGAGCCGCCCGGAACTGTGAGCCGTCCGGGGCTGTGAGCCGTCCGGGGCTGTGAGCCGTCCGGGGCCCGGCGTCGGCCGGGGGCGGCCTGCGTCAGTCGGGGTCGGCGGGGCGCAGCAGCATCCGCAGCGCCGTCACGGTGCCGTCGTTCCCGAGGACCGGCTCGCCCGCGCACTCCACCGTGGTGCGCTCACCGTCGGGGTGGCTGACCTGGAGGGTGCCGAAGGCGTGGCGGCCGTGCACCAGGGCGTCGGTCATCATCCGGCGCAGCTGCGGCCGGTCCGCCTCGGCGAGCCGGTCGGGCAGCCGGTCGAGGCTGAGCGGTCCGTGCCCCGGGTCGCAGCCGAGCAGCCGGTACACCTCGGCGGACCACCGGACGTCGTCGGTGAGGAGGTCCCACTCGGCGGAGCCGACCACGGGACCGGAGTGCGCCTGCGTCGTGCCGTCCACTCTGCCGCCCACCGACCCGTCGTCCGCCCCGGTGTCCGTCCGGCGGGCATCGCTGCGGCGGGCGGCCCGGCGGGCGGCAGTGGCAGGCATGCTCATGGCGATTCCATCGGGTCGAGGCCGGCGCCGGGCCGGCGGAGAGGGAGGTGGGGAGGGTGGCCGCGGGGTGGCCGTGAGGTGGGAAGCTGTCAAGCAGTGAGAAGACTGTCGCACAGCGGAGTCACCCTCGTGGGGGATTTGAGCAGATCTCTGGCAAAATTCCCCCGGCATATGCCACTGCGGCAGGGGGGTCGATCGCCCTGTGTGCGGCGAGGTGTCCGAGGCGGTAACCTTCGGTGATTCCGGCGCCCGGGCGCCCACCGCAGTACCGACCACCGACCCCGGCGACGGAAATCCCGTTGCCACTACGACCGCCGCAACGGATGCTGACCTCATGTTCGAGCCAGTGATAGCACCCAGTGCCAGCCTCCTCGGCCTCCTTCAGCGAGGCCGCGGTGACGGGCAGCTCCACGCGCTGGCCGCCGACCGTACCGACGCCATCGCCGCGCTCCAGGAGTGCGTCACCAGGGACCCGAGAGCCGACTGGCAGGTCGAGAACCGCTCCCTCTACTACGCGCGCCTCTACATGGAACTGGAGGCGCCGCTCGACGGCATCGAGGACCACCTCCACGACCCGGAGGACCTCCTCGACGACGACGAGTACCGCACCGGTCTCGCCCTGTCCGTCCTGGGCCACCTCGCCGCGTACGGCCGGCGCGACGCGCTGCTGATGCTGCGCGAGTACGCCGCCACCGGCACCAACTGGGCCTGGGCGCTGGACGAGCTCGCGCTGCGCGACGACGACCGCGGCCTGCTGCTGCTCGGTACCGCGGTGCTGGACCGGTTCCCGCCGGGCCCCGAGGGCGACGCCGAGCTGCGTGAGTTCATCCGCGGCGCGTACGAGCCACGGCCGTGGCGGCTCTGGGCGGCCTACCACCCGCGGGTCGCGGCGGCGAGCGAGCAGTCCCCGTTCGACCTCTGGCAGCGCCAGGTGAACCGCACCGGCGTGACCCCGGGCTGGTCCACCGCCGACGTGCTCGTCTGGGCCGACCAGGGCGAGCTCGGCGGCCTCGGCGCCGCCGCCTTCGCCGGCCGGCCCGAGCGCCCGGAGCCCGCCCGCGACGGCGGTGATCCCGCCGGCCCCGATGCCGTGGACCGCAGGGCCGCCGCCGCCGCCCGCTGCCTGGCCGCCGTGGTCCGCCCCGAGGACCGCCCCGCCGTGCTGGAGGCCGCGCGGAACGGACTGCCCGGTGCCCGCCGGGCCGCCCTGCGCTACCTGGTCGACCAGCGGGACCCGGCCGCCGCCGGCCTGATCGAGGCCGCCGCCGCCGATGTCGATGACCGGACGGTGCGCGCCGCCCTGGAACTGATCGGCCGGATGCGCGGCCCCGAGGCGCTGGCCCACGCCCGCCGCTGGGCCGACCCGGCCACCGGCGGCGCGGACAGCGCCCTCGGCGAGGCCGCCGTCCAACTGCTCGCCGACGCCGGGGAGCCCGGCGACGCGGCGCTCGTGGTGGCCGGGCTGCGCCGCTGGATCTCGGTCCGCGGGGTCGGCGGCCCCGGGCTCGGGTCGCTGGTCGACGGTGCGGGGCGGCTTGCCGCCGCCGAGGCCGTCCCCGTCCTGCGCCACATCTACGGCGAGGCCGCCTCCTCCGAGCTGCGCGGCCGGGCCGCCCGCGCGCTCGCCGCGACCGACGTGGCCTTTCCCGAGGGCCCGGCCGTCGAGTGCCTCTGGGACTGCGAGGAATCCACCCGTGAGCTCGCCGCGAGGCACGTCGCCACCACCGGCGACGCCCGCGTGCTGGAGCGCCTGCGCCGCCTCGCGGCCGACCCGGCCGAGGAGGCCGAGGTCCACGCCGCCGTGCGCGGCCGGCTGACCGCCGCCCGCGAGCGAAGTCGGTAGGACCCCCCGACACCACACCCGGGGCGACACCCCGATCCCGGGTACGACGAAGCGGGCCGGGCACCAGATCAGGTGCCCGGCCCGCTTCGTCGTACCCGGGAGGTCCTCGGTGGAACCGCGTTCTACTTCACCACGCCGGCGTCGGCCGCCAGGGTGCCGGTGCTGACCAGGACGATGATCAGAATGCCCAGTGCCACCCGGTACACCACGAACGGCATGAAGCTGTTGTTCGAGATGTACTTCAGGAACCACGCGATCGCCGCGTAGCCGACCGCGAAGGCGATCAGGGTGGCCAGGATGGTCGGCCCCCAGGCCGGTGAGGGGCCCTCGCCGATCTTGGTCAGCTCCAGCAGGCCGGAGGCCAGCACGGCCGGGATGGCGAGCAGGAACGAGTACCGGGCGGCCGCCTCGCGACTGTAGCCGAGCAGCAGCCCAGCGCTGATGGTGCCGCCGGAGCGGGAGACGCCGGGGATCAGCGCGAGTGCCTGCGCCATGCCGTAGGCGGCGGCGTGCGGCAGGGTCAGGTCGGTGATCGGCTTGGCGTGCCGGACGGCCCGGGTCCGGTCGGCCACCGCCAGGATCAGACCGAAGACGATCAGCGTGGTGCCGATGATCCGCAGGTCGCGGAGGTTGGTCTCGATGGTGTCCTGGAACAGCTTGCCGAGGATGCCGATCGGCAGTGTGCCGATGATCACGAACCAGCCCATCCGGGCGTCCTGGTGCGAGCGCAGCGCCGGGCGGAACAGCGAGAGCGTCCAGGTCTTCACGATCGAGGCGATGTCCCGGCGGAAGTAGATCAGCACGGCGGACTCGGTGCCGAGCTGGGTCACGGCGGTGAACGCCGCACCCGGGTCGTCCCAGCCCAGCAGGGCCGAGAAGACCCGCAGGTGGGCACTGGAGGAGATCGGCAGGAACTCGGTGAGCCCCTGGATCAGGCCGAGGACGGCTCCGTGGAACCAGTCGATCACCGGACACCCGCCCGGGGTATCCGTCGCTCGATGAGCATCAGCGGTCCTTGTAGGTCGGTGCGGGAGCATGCCGTCGGCATGCACGGGGCACATGCCGATGGCATGCGAACCGCCGGGTCCGCCCGGCGCTCGGGCTGCGCGGGCCCGGCGCGCGCCTGATGCTACGCGGTGAAGGTGACAGCCTCGCTTCCGCCCCCGTTCCGGCCTGCCCGGTGAGAAGGCGGCCCGGCTCCGCTCAGCGCGGGACGGGGCGGGCCCGGACCCAGGTCCGGTCCTCGGTCAGGTGGGCGTCCACGGCCAGCCCCGCCTCGGCCAGGGCCCGCTCGAACGCGGCGGTGTCGAGCGGGCGGGACAGGAAGGTCTGGGTCCAGCGCGCGTCCGGGAACTCGTACTCGACGTGCACCGAGTTCACGCCGTCCCCGACCGGGGTGACCGACGCCACCCGCACCAGCCCGTCCCGGCCCAGCGGACGCTCGCGCGGCACGTCGCGCATCCAGTCCTCGCCCTCGCGCTGCAGCAGCACCAGGCCGTCGTCCGCGACGTGCCGCCGGCAGGTGTCCAGCAGCCCGCGCCGGACGGCCGGGTCGCCGGCGTGCACCAGGAAGGAGGCGAGCAGGACGACGTCGAACCGCTCGTCGAGGTCCAGCCGCTCGATCGGGCTGCGCACCGTCCGGGCGCCCCGGACCCGGGCCAGCATCTCGGCGGACTCGTCCACGGCCGTCACCGTGAAGCCGAGGTCGAGCAGGGGGTGGGTCATCCGGCCCACCCCGCAGCCCAGCTCCAGGATGCGGGCTCCGGCGGGGACCGCCTTCCTGATCACCTCGGGCTCGCCGTTCAGCGGCAGCCGCTCGTACATCTCCACCGCGCACCCGTCCGGGGTGATCGGGCCCGGTCCGGTTCCCTCGTACCCGTTGCGTCGTTCATCGGCCATGCGTCCCATCGGAGCACGGGCGGGCCGGAGGGGGAAGAGGGCGACGCGGTGCCCGGACTGCTTGCTCGATACCCCTGGGGGGTATATGTTCGAGGACGACGAGCCGAGAGGCACGGCACGGAGCAAGCGGAGGACGACATGGCGCATCCCGCACAGCACGAGCACGGACACCTGCACCAGCACGCCGAGCACGGCCACGAGGCGCACGCCGGCCACGCCGGTCACGGCCGCCACGGTGGTCACGGTGGTCACGGCGACGGTGGGGCGAGCTGGCGGACCGCCGCCCAGGCGACCCTGCACTGCCTCACCGGCTGCGCCATCGGCGAGATCCTGGGCATGGTCCTCGGCACCGCCTTCGGCCTGCACAACGGTGCGACCGTGGTGCTCTCGGTGCTGCTGGCCTTCGTCTTCGGCTACGCCCTGACCATGCGCGGTGTGCTGAAGGCCGGGCTGGACGTCCGCGCCGCCGTCAAGGTCGCGCTGGCCGCCGACACCGTGTCGATCCTGGTCATGGAGCTGATCGACAACACCGTGATGGTCACCGTGCCGGGGGCGATGGACGCGGGCCTCGGCGACGCGCTGTTCTGGGTCGCGCTGGCGGGCTCGCTCGCCCTCGCGTTCACCCTGACCGTGCCGGTCAACAAGTGGATGATCGGCCGGGGCCGCGGCCACGCGGTCGTCCACGCCCACCACCAGCACTGACCACGAGCGGGTTCGCCCCCGTCTCCCGGGTTCGGCCGGGAGACGGGGGCCGCGGTGTCCCGGGTCAGGCCCGGTCGAGGGCGGTCAGGGTCTCGCGCAGCCAGGCCAGCTCGGCCTCCGTGGTGGCGCGGGCGATCAGCAGCATCCCGCGTCGGAACGGGTCGCCGAACTCCTCGGCGCCCACCGGGCGGGCGCCGTCGTAGAAGAAGCTGGCCGGCTCGCTGAGGAAGGCGAGCCGGCGGCGCAGCACGGCGGCCTGTGCCCGCGGGTCGTCGTCGAGGTGGCGCAGGAAGGCCAGCACGGTGAACCAGCGGTTCTCGTCGCTGATGTCCAGGTCCTCCGGGGTGCGGAGCCGGTCGAGCAGCGCGGTCCGGCCGGCCTCGGTGAGGTGGAGGGTGTGCCGGGGCGCCGCCGCCGTACCCGGCTCGGTCGTACGGACCAGCAGGTCGTCGGCCTCCAGGCGTTTGATCGCCGGGTAGAGCGTGCCGTCGCTGATCGGCCGGACGTGTCCGGTGAGTGCGGCGAGATGGCGGCGCAGCTCATAGCCGTGCAGTGGCCGGTCGCGGAGGAACCCGAGGATCGCGAGCTTCAGCATGGGGCCACTCTCTCAGATCGGGCTGCGTTGACTCGCTGTCGCTATACCTCGCTGCCGAGGTATGGTCCTTCCGTCGCGGTGATCCGCGGCGCCCCGCCGGCCGGGCGTCCGGCCCCGCGTCAGCCCTGCTTCAGCCCTGCTCTGCCCTGCCCCGAGAAGGAGTACGACCATGCGCCAGGCCATCGTCACCCCGAGCGAGGACCGGATCCGCTGGGTGGAGGTGCCCGGTGCCGAGCCGGCCCGGGTCTATCTGCACGGCCTCGGAGCCAGCTCGCCCGTCTACTTCGCCGGTGCGGCGGCCCACCCGCTGCTGGCCGGGCGCCGCTCGCTCCTGCTGGACCTACTGGGCTTCGGCATCAGCGACCGGCCCACCGACTTCCCGTACACGCTGGAGGCCCACGCCGACGCGGTGGCGGCGGCGCTCGACGAGGCCGGGCTGGTGGAGGTCGAGCTGGTCGGGCACAGCATGGGCGGCGCGGTGGCGATCGTCCTCGCCCACCGGCACCCCCGGCTGGTCGCGAACCTCCTCCTGGTCGACGCCAACCTCGATCCGATCACGCCGGTCCGCCGCCCGGGCAGCAGCGGGATCGCGACCTTCAGCGAGGAGGAGTTCCTGGCCGGCGGCCGGGAGGAGGTGCGGAGGTGGGTCGGGCCGCTCTGGTGGTCCACGATGCGGCTGGCCGGTCCCGAGGCCCTCCACCGCAGCGCCGTCCACACCGCCCGGGGCACCGTGCCGACCATGCGCGAGATCCTGCTGGACCTGGAGATCCCCAGGACGTTCCTCCACCCGCAGGCCGACGGCGAGCTGCCGGGGGCGGAGCGGCTGCGGGCGTCGGGGGTCGAGGTGGTGGCGGTCCCGGACTGCGGCCACAACATCATGTTCGACAACCTGGACGGGTTCGCCGCGATCGCCGCCACCGCGCTGGCCCGTCGAGCCTGAGGCCGCCCTGCCCTGTCCTGCCCCTTCGCCGGGTGGCCGCGCGCCCTGGCCGGCGATCGATCCGAAACCGCTCGCCGGAGACCCGGGCTTCGAGCTGCTGCCGGCCCTCCGCGACCGCCGGGCAAGCCTCGCCGCCACCGCCGACCTCTCGCGCGTCCTGCACCGCCGACTCGACGCGATGACCGATGCCCGTGCAACGCCCGGACCCTCGCCCGTGTCCTCCGGAACGCGCTCCGGGAGGTCGAGGAGGCAGCTGCTGACCCCCACTCAAAGCGCTTTCTCCGACGCCTCGTTGACCAGGTGGTCCCGAGGTGAAGGGCGCTGCCCGGGGTCAGTAGGATCCACCCGTCCCAGGGGAGGAGACGGGTGTGGGTGCCGACTGGTGCGAGCGGTGCGAGATGTCGTGGTGCGATTGCCCGGCCGACGGGTCGGTGCCGCGACTCGACCGTGCGATGGCGGTGCTGGGTGCCACCTGGGCGGGCTGGCCGACCGGGGCGACGGCCATCGTCTCGCCCACCGGCTACGCCCATCTGCCGGGGTGCTTCCATCTCACGGAGAGCGTCCTCGCCGCGCCCCGGTACGGCTGGGTGACCGAGCCGGTGTCCGGCCACCACGTCACCCGTGCGCAGCCCCTGCGGGCCACTGCGGGCAACCGCGACCGGATCGCCACCAAGTCCTGCCCGACCTGCTTCGAGTGAGCCGCCCGGGGGTGGGCGCCGGGCCCTGTCGACGGCCCCGCGCTCACCCCCGCAGCAGGACGAACCGCAGCGGCGTCCCCGGGCGGGCCTGGGCGGCCGCGGCGAGGTCCGCGGGCGGCACGACGCCCACGACGGGGTAGCCGCCGGTGGTGGGGTGGTCGGCCAGGAAGACCACCGGCCGTCCGTCCGGCGGGATCTGGACGGCGCCCAGCACCATGCCCTCGCTGGGCAGTTCACCGCTGACGGCCCGGCCGACCGGCGGGCCGTCGGTGCGCAGCGCGATCCGGTTGCTCGCCGCCGCCACCCGGTACCGGTCGCGGGCCAGCCGGGCGACCGCGTCCGGTGCGAACCAGTCGGCACGCGGCCCCGGCCGCAGCCGCAGCACCAGCTCGGTCGGGGGAGCGGGCAGGGGCACCAGGTCGGGCGCGGGCCGGTGGGGCGGGGGAGGCCCGACCGGCAGCACGTCGCCGACGGCCAGCGGAGCGGGGCCCAGCCCCGAGAGCAGGTCGGCCGAGCGGCTGCCGAGCACCGGGGGCACCGCGATCCCGCCCGCCACCGCGAGGTAGCCCCGTACGCCGTGGGTGGCGGCGCCGACCTCCACCAGGGCGCCGTCGGGGACGACGACGGGCGCGCCCCAGGCGGCGGGCCGCCCGTCCACCAGGACGGCGGCGGGCGCGCCGGTGACGGCGACGACGGCCGGCCCGTGCGCACGCAGGGCGACCCCGCCGAGGGTGGTCTCCAGCGCGGCCGCGCCGGGCCCGTTGCCGACCAGGCGGTTGGCGGCGCGCAGCGCGGGCTCGTCGAGCGCGCCGGCCCGGGGCACGCCGAGGTGGGCGACGCCGCGCCGCCCGAGGTCCTGCACGGTGGTCAGCGGCCCGGGCCGGACGACCGCCAGCGACCGGTCGGCCGAGGGCCCGCCGGGCGCCGTCACCCGGCACCGCCGCGCACCGCGGTGAAGCGGACCCGCACGCCCGGGGCCAGCAGGGCGGCCGGCTCCCGGGAGGGGTCCCAGAGCGGGAGGCCGGTGCGGCCGAGGAGCTGCCAGCCGCCGGGGGAGGAGCGCGGGTAGACGCCGGTGTAGGGGCCGGCCAGGGCGACCGAGCCGGCCGGGACGGAGCTGCGGGGGGAGGCCCGGCGCGGCGTCCCGTACTGCCGCGGCAGGCCGGTGAGGTAGCCGAAGCCGGGGGCGAAGCCGCAGAAGGCGACCACGTACTCGGGCGCGGTGTGGATCCGGACGGCCGCCTCGGGGGAGACCTCCCAGAGCGCCGCGACCTCGGCCAGGTCGGCGCCGTCGTAGACGGTGGGCACCTCCAGCAGGGGGCCGGGGGCGGCGCCGGCCGCCGTGGGGCGGGCGGTGCGCAGCAGGGCGGTGAGCGCCCGGACATCGGCCACGCCGTCGAGCAGGACGGTCCGCGCGGCCGGGACGATCTCCTCCACCGGGGTCAGCTCACCCGCCGCCTGCCGTTCGCGCAGCCAGCCGTACAGCGCGCCGACCTCGGCCGTCCCGGCGACCTCGACCAGCAGCGCTCGCTCGCCGACCGCCCGGACCAGGGGTGCGTCGCCGACCGGGGCGCCCGGGGGCCCGCCGGCGGGCGCGCCGCCCGCCCGGCCCGCCGTCCCGCCGCCGGTCGTCACGCGAAGGGCTCCACCCGCACGCCCGCCGAGGCGAGCGCGCCGCGGATCCGCCAGGCCAGCTGGGCGGCCCCGGGGGTGTCACCGTGCACGCACAGCGAGCGCGCCTCGACGCTGATCGGCTCGCCCCCGACGGCCTCGACCACGCCGTCCCGGGCCATCGCGACCGCGCGCGTGATGACCGTCTCGGGGTCGTGGATGACGGCGTCCGGTTCGCTGCGCGGCACCAGGGTGCCCGCCCAGGTGTAGGCGCGGTCGGCGAACGCCTCGGCGACCACCGGGAGCCCGACGCCCTCGGCGACCGCCAGCAGCCGTGAGCCGGGCAGGCCGAGCACCGGGAGCGGGCCGTCGCAGACCGCCCCGGCCCGCAGCACGCCCGCGACCACCGCCTCGGCCTGTTCGGCGTCGGTCACCACCCGGTTGTAGAGGGCGCCGTGCGGTTTGACGTAGGAGACGCGGGAGCCCGCCGCGCGGGCGAACACCTGGAGGGCGCCGATCTGGTAGGCGATCTCGTCGGCCAGCTCCTCCGGAGGGACGTCCATCGCCCGGCGGCCGAAGCCGGCCAGGTCCCGGTAGGAGACCTGGGCGCCGATCCGTACGCCGCGCTCGGCGGCCAGCGCGCAGACCCGCCGCATGGTGGACGGATCTCCCGCGTGGAAGCCGCAGGCGACGTTGGCGCTGGTCACCACGGAGAGCAGGGCCTCGTCGTCGGTCAGCGTCCAGCGTCCGAACCCCTCGCCGAGGTCCGCATTGAGATCGATCACCGCATCGGCCACGCCCGTCCGCCTCCCAGCAGCTGTTGAGCCAGATCGTAGGGCCTGCGCGTGACGGCCGTCGCCGCTGCCCGGGTCGCCGCCGGGTGCACGGGTGGGAGCGCCGCCCGGGCGTCCCCCGGACGGCTCAGCCGGCGACGGTGGCGGCGCCGGCGGCCCGGTCCAGCGGCCGGAGCGCGCGCAGCACGACCAGCAGCGGCAGCACGCCGACGAGGCCGAACGACATGTCGACGAATCGCCAGTACAGCGGGATGCCCCGGAGCGGTCCGCAGACCAGTGCCAGCGGGATGACGCCCGCGCAGGCGAGGACGGCCCACCGGACGACCCAGATGTTGCGGACCGGGTCCTTGATCGGCCCCCAGAACGCGGCCGCGATGACCAGGTGCGCGAAGGCCAGCCAGTCGGTGCCGTAGGCCAGGAAGGGGTAGCGGGCACCGGTGTCGGCCACGCCGTCGCGGATCCGCTCGATCCACTCCAGGACGCCCGGCAGGTGGTCGGTGACCGGGGCCGCCGGGCCGGTCGCGAGCTCGGCCAGCCAGCGGGTCTCGGTCTCCAGCGGGAAGGCCGTCAGACCGCTCAGGACCAGGCAGACCACGAAGGCCCAGAGCCACCGCCGCACCCGCCGGAGTACGGCCTGTTCGGCCGCGGGCGGGGTTCGGATCAAGCTCTCGGACGTGCCGTTCATACCGGTCGACCCCCATGCCGAAGAGGAGCTGGGACAGGCTGTCCCACCTGCACGGAAGTGACTCTAGACGGTTGAATTGAACGTGTTCAACTTGCCCTGGGCCTGCCCCCGCGCCCGGGCTCACCCCGGGGAGCCGCGCGGGCCGCCCCGCCGCCGCCGAGCCCCCGGGCACGCCGAAGGGGCCCGGCGCCGCTCCCGGCACCGGGCCCCGCCGTACGACCCCGTCAGGCCGTGTACGTGTACCGCCCCGCCGCGACCGGCGCACTGGTCCCGCCGGCGGTGGTCACCGTCACGTCCACCACGCCGGTGCCGGCCGGGGCGGTCGCCGAGCAGAGCGTCGGCCCGCACGAGTGGAGGGTGGCCGGCACCCCGCCGAAGAGCACCGTGCCGGCGGCCAGTCCGCTGCCCCGGACGTAGATCCTGGTGCCCCCGGCGGCCGGCCCGGTGCTCGTGGTCAGACCGGTCACCACCGGCGCGGGGGGCGCCGGGGGAGCCGCGCCGGTGTAGTCGAAGGCGTGCGGCGCGGCCGCGGAGCCGCCGGGGGTCACCACCGTCACCGGCGCGCTGCCGGCGCCGCCGGGCGCGGTCACGGTGCAGGTGGTGCCGGTGCAGCCGCCGGTCGCGAGGGCGTCGCCGAACAGGACGAAGCCGTTGTCCAGGCCGGTGCCCGTCAGGGTGACGGCGGTGCCGCCCGTCCCGGGGCCGGTGGTCGTGCCGATACCCGTCACCGCCGGGGCGGGCGGGGCGGCCGGGGTCTGCGGGCCACTGCCGAGCAGGTGGTCGGAGACGTTGTCGGACGGGTCGGTGTCGTTCCGGTTCGCCGCCGTGACCTTGATCGTCCCGGTCGGCCCGGTGCCGTGGGAGGCCACGTAGACCTTCATGAACTCGCTGCGCCCGGGAGCCCGGGTGCCCGTGAAGAAGGCGTCCAGCCGGCGGCCGTCGGGGGAGACCGTCTCGGTGAAGGAGTAGTCGGGGAGCGAGGTGATCGCCGCGCCGCTGGTGGTCAGACCGGCCGGCAGTTCGACGGTGAGGTGGGTGACCCCGGTGAGGTCGGCGGTGCCGGAGGAGGTCCAGGTCACCGCGAAGTTGGTGCTGTCGACCGGGAAGATCGGGTAGTTGCCGGCCTGGGTCACGCTGACGTTCGGGCCGGTGGCCGCCGTGCGGTCGGCGGTCGCGGCCGGGGTCGCGGTGCCGGCCGCCGCGGTGCCGGCGGTGAGCGTGGCCACGGCCAGGGCGGCGGTCAGGCCGCCTCGTACCAGTCGGATGATCATATGAGGCATGATGGCCGTGGGGCCCGGATCGTGCGGGCACTTTCCCGAAAGCCGGTTCCACCGCCCGCGGTGCGACCGCCTGTCCGGGCCGTCCGTAAGGTCCGTTTCGGTCGATGTCGGTGCCTACCTCTAATCTTGTCCACCGTGACCGCCATCGCTGACCCGCCCACCGAGTCCGGGCCCCGGCCGCCCGCCGGGCCCGCCACCGCCGCGCGGCCCGCGCCCGGCCCCGCCGCCGACGAGGGCCTGGCCCGCCGGCTCAAGGCGCTGGCCTGCACGGCCCCGCTGCACGACCTGGACAGCCGCAAGGTGATGCTGGCCGGCGAGTACGGCGGCTACGCGATGGCCGAGGTCGGCCTCGCCGCGATCGACCTGGTCACCCTGCACATGGACTTCGACACCGGGGCCGACCGCGAGATAGTGCTCGCCCGGCTGCTGCCCCGGGTCGCCGCCCAGGCCGCCACCCGCCCGACCGCCGAGCACGAGCGGGTCGCCCGCTGGGTGCTGGAGTCGCTGATCAACGTCGGCAGCGTCGACCGCGGGTTCCGCGCCGTCTACGGCACCTTCGGCCAGGACGGCGCGTACGTCCGGCGCGACTACGACTTCAAGCTGATCGAGGAGGTGCCCGGCCCCGACGGCGGCGTCTACCTGCGCACCACCGACGAGGCGGTCAACGTCCTGGTCGGCGCCCTCGACACCGACGTCACCTCCGCGCAGATCGCCGCCGAGGTCAAGCTGGAGGTGCTGATCCGGCGCGGCCGGCTGGCCGACGCCCAGCTCGCCGCCGAGCAGGCCCGCTACCGCACGGTCCAGTACGCCGAGACGCTGCGCCGGGCCCTGGACGCGACCCGGCGCAACGTGCGCGCCGTCGACTGGATGCAGGCCGTCCCCGACCTCATCGACGAGGCGCTCGACCACATCGCCGACCGCTACCGGCACGAGAACGCGATTCTCACCAACATCCGCAAGGCCCGCGACGAGGCCGAGGAGCCCGAGCACAAGCGCCGCGCCGCCGAGCTGGTCGACATCGTCAAGGACTGCATCCGCCGCCACACCCAGCTGCAGACCCGCCTGCTGGAGGCCGGCCCGCTGTTCCGCGCCGAGCAGGACCGCCAGGCCTTCGCCGCGCCCGGCGCCCGCAGCGGCATCGACCTCTACGGGCAGCTGCTCGCCCCCGTGCTGCGGCTGCCGGTGGAGCAGGCCGTCCGGCCGACCGGCGCGTTCTTCACCCGCGGCACCGGTCTGCGCACGCCGGTCTCCGTCCGGGTCGCCGACCTGGTCGACCTGCTGCTCACCCCGCCGGTCGAGCGCGAGCACCTGGGCGCCGAGCTGCCCGATCCGGACCTCGTCGCCACCCCCGACGACAGCCGGTTCACCGAGGCGCAGCTGGAGGCCGCGCTGGTCCTGCTCGACCTGCCCGCCGACGCCCCCCGCCGGCTCTCCGGGCTGCTCACCGACGCCCGCCGACAGGATCCCGAACTCCCCTACCTGGTCGCCCTGCTGGCGGTGCACGCGGCCAGCCCGCCGGTCGGCACCGCCTACCGGCAGGGGGAGGAGCGGCTGCTCTTCGCGGTCGACGACGGCACTCCGCTGCGGGACCGCGAGTTCGGCGGCGCCGACCTCATCGTCGGCAGCGCCCTGCTGGACGCGGCCGGCATGGCGGCCGACCGCAAGGACGCCAGTTGACGACCGGACAGCCGACGCACCCCCGGCGCCGCCCCGCGGCAGCCGAGACCGACCGCCCCACCACCCGCACCAGTGGCAACACCCCCGAGGAGCACCGCCCGTGACGACCCACCACGACACGTCCTGGGCACCCGAGGCCGAGCCCGCCGCCCCGGCCCCGATCACCCCGGCCGACGTCGCCGACGCGGCCCGCCTGGTCTCCTTCGGCCTGCAGGCCAAGCTGCTCCCCGCCCGCGACGCAGAGTACGCCGAGCTAGTCCGCCGCCACCGCGAGGACCCGCCCTTCGCCCGCCTCGCCGACGCCGTCGCCACCGGCATGGGCCTGGTCGTCCTGGAGGTCTCGCCGCGCGCCGGCATGGCCGTGGCCGCCGCCGAGGACTCCGTCTTCGCGGTCCGGATGGGCGACTACTCGCGCCGCGCCGCCTCCGAGTCGACCGACCGCTTCCTGCACGGCCTGGCCCACCTCGCCGTCGCCGCGATGGCCTTCCCCCGCCCCGAGGACCTCGCCGACGACGGCTACCTCGGCCGGATCACGGTCAACGGCGTGGACGCCTTCGTCCGCCAGGCCTGCCGCCGGCTGGAGGAGCAGGCCGAGGCCGACGGCGCCAACACCGACCCGCAGAGCGACGCCCCCGGCCTGGAGGCCGCCTGGCGGGTCTGGGCCCGGCGCACCGCCACCGGGGCCACCAAGGACGCCCGCCGGCTGTCCGGCTCCACCATCGGCATCGTCGCCAAGGCCGTGATGTTCCTGGTCGACTCCGGCTTCCTGCAGAAGACCTCGGACGACGCCGGCGGCACCTACCGCACCACCGCCCGCTACCAGCTCCAGGTCCGCGACCTGGCCGGCAGCGCCGCCATGGCCGAACTGCTCGACCTCGGCATCGTCCCGGTCTCCGACGGCACCGCCAGCCTGCTGCCCCCGGACACCGGGGACGAGCTGGTCGCCGACGCGGGCCTGCCGTTCCACGCGCTCTGACCCCGGGCCCCCACCCGGACCGGCCCGCCGCGCCACCGGGCCGGGCACCCCTGACCACGCACTCCTGACCCACCCGCACTGGAGAACCGCCGCACATGTACGAGCTCAACCGGGTCCGCCTGTACTCGATCGGACCGGCCGGCGCCCGCTACGCCGACACGGTGCTCGACCTGCGCGGTGTCGGCGAGCCCGTCTCCGACCCGGCCCCCCAGCAGATCGGCCTGTTCGGCGAGGAGCCGGACGGGCCGATCCGCCGGCCCGCCCCCGCCGGGGTGCTCTTCCTGGAGAACGGCGGCGGCAAGTCCGTCCTACTCAAGCTGATCTTCTCGGTGATGCTCCCCGGCCACCGCAACACCCTCGGCGGTGCCAGCTCCGGCGTGCTGCGCAAGTTCCTGCTGGCCGACGACTGCGGCCACGTCGCCCTGGAGTGGCAGCACACCGTCACCGGTGAGCCGATCGTGGTCGGCAAGGTCAGCGAGTGGCGGGGCCGGCAGGTCTCCTCCGACCCGCGCAAGTTCGCCGAGACCTGGTACTCCTTCCGCCCCGGGCCGGGCCTGACGCTGGACTCCCTGCCGGTCGCCGAGCGGGTCAGCCTGGCCGGCGACCAGAAGGCCCGCGGCCGCCGCCGCACCATGAAGGGCTTCCGCGACGCCCTCACCGAGGCCGGCAAGGCCCACCCCCACCTCGACCTGGTCTTCGAGGACGGCCACGACCGCTGGACGGAGCACCTCGGCGAACTCGGCCTCGACCCCGAACTCTTCCGCTACCAGCGCGAGATGAACGCCGACGAGGGCGAGGCGGCGGGCCTGTTCGCGGTCAAGCACGACAGCGACTTCACCGACCTGCTGCTGCGCGCCGTCACCGACACCCGGGACACCGACGGCCTGGCCGACCTCGTCCACGGCTTCGCCGCCAAGCTCGGCCGCCGCGCCGAGCTCACCGCCGAACGCGACTTCACCGCCGGCTCGCTGGAGCTGCTGGAGCGCATCGCCGAGTCCACCATCGCGCGGGAGACCGTCCGCGAGGCCCACCGCACCGCCGAGCGCCGCACCCGCCGCCTCGCCCACGCCCTGGCCTCGCGCGCCGCCGCCGAACGCGACCGCGCCCAGGACCTCTCCATCGAGGTCGCCGCCGCCGCGAGCGCCGTCACCGCGGCCGAGGCCGACCGCACCCGGCACACCCTGATCACCGCCGAGCTGACCCACCGGCACGCCACTCTCGGCCTGGCCGCCGCCACCACCGAGGCCGCCGCGCTGCGCCGCGAGCTCATCGACGCCCGCACCCTGCACTCCGCCTGGCAGGCCGCCGAGGCCGTGCTGCGCCAGCGCGCCGCCGCCGACCGGGTGGCCAGGGTCGCCGCCGCGATCCGCGAGGCCGAGCTCGACGCCGCCCCGGCGCTCGCCGCCCGCGCCCGCGCCGCCACCGCGCTGGCCCGCGCCCTGGAGAGCGCCGCCGCGGCCGCCGAGGAGCGCGCCGACACCGAGGAGCAGCGCGCCGGCGAGCTCCAGGCGGACGGCGCCAAGGCCCAGTCCGACGCCACCGAGGCCGCCACCGCCGCCCAGAAGGCCCGCAGCGAGTCCGACCACCTGCGCCAGCGCCTCGCCGAGGTCGAGCGGGAGACCGCCGCCGCGGTCGAGGCCGGCTGGATCGACCCCGGAACCGCCGAGCCCGACCCGGCCCGCGCCGCCCTGCACGCCGCCGACGTGGAGAAGACCGCCGCGGCCGCCCTCGCGCAGGCCCGCACGGCCGCCGAGGCCGCCGCGGCCCGGCTGCGCGAGGCCGCCGCGGCCACCGGCCGGGCCGAACTCGCCGAAGCCCGCGCCACCGACGCCCGCAAGGCCGCCGCCCAGGCGCTCGCCACCGAGCAGCGCACCGCGGCCCTGCTCGCCACCGAGCCCAGGCTCGCCGACCTGCTCTCCCTCACCCCGTACCAGGAGGACGCGGACGAGGCCTCCGGCTTCCTCACCCCCGCGGTCCTCGACCGCTCCGCCGAGACGCTCCGGGAACTGCTCGACGACGCGATCGCCACCGCCGAACGCACCCTGTTCGACCTGCGCACCGCGGCCGCCGACGACTCCCGCATCCTCGCCGCGCTCGGCGACGGCGGCCTGCTGCCGCCCGGCCCGGACGTGCTCGCGACCGTCGAGTACCTCGCCGAGCACGGCATCCCCGCGCTGCCCGGCTGGCGCTACCTGGCCCAGTCGGTCGACCCGGCGGACCACGAGGCGATCCTCGCCGCCCGGCCGGAGCTGGTCGACGGCGTGGTGATCACCGACCCCCACTCGCTGGACCGGGCCCGCGAGACGCTGCACTCCGCCGCGCTGCTGCCGCGCTCCACCGTCGCGGTCGGCGCCGCCGCCGCGCTGATCGCGCCCATCACCGGCGAGCCCGCCTTCTTCCTCGTCCCGCCGAACCCGGCCATGCATGACGAGACCGCCGCCGACGGCGAGCGCCGCGAGCTGCGCTCACGCGCCACCGCCCGCGAGGAGCACATCCGCGAGCTGGCCGCCCGGCTGGGCGGCGACCGCGCCCTCGCCGCCCGCCTCGCCTCCTGGCACGCCAGCTGCCCGCCCGGCACCCTCGCCGAGCTGGCCGCCGCCGCCGAGGCCGCCCACGAGCACGCCGAGCAGGCCGCCGCCGCGCTGGCCACCCTGCGCGCCGACCACGACGAGGCCGAGAGCGACCACGCCGCCGCCGCGTTCGCGCACGAGGAGCAGCGCGAGGCCGCCCAGCAGGCCCGGCGCCGCGCCGACGCCCTCTCCGGCCTCGCCTTCCGCCTGCGCGAGCGCGCCGGCTGGACGCGGAGCCTGCGCGAACTCGCCGAGGACGCGACCGAGTGCGACCGCCGCCAGGCCCAGTGCGCCGAGCGCGCCCGCACCTGCGACGAGGACCGCCGCGCCGCCCAGCGCGCCGCCGACGACGCCCGCCGCACCGCCCGCACCCTGCGCGCCGAGCGCGCCGAGATCCCCGCGGCCGAGCAGGCCGACGAGCCCGCCGCCCCCGCCCCCGTCGCCCTGCCCGCCCTGCGCGAGGCCTACCGCGCCGCGTCCCAGCTGTACGAGAAGGTCGGCGTCGGCGCCGACCTCCGCGCCGAACAGGCCCGGGCCGAGGGAGACGAGGCCGCCGCCGCGACCGAACTCGACCGGCTCACCAACAAGGTGCGCACCCGGGCGGAGGAGCTGCTGGGCAGCCCCGACGGCGCCGACGGCCCGGCCCGCCAGGCCGCCGCCGCCCGCGCGGAGGAGCTGGTCGCCACCATCGAGGCCCGCGCCGCCGCCGCCAGCGAGCAGCTCGGCCGGCTGCGCGGCGAGGCCGAACGCTCCGCGCCCGCCGACGGCGAGGCGCACACCGAGCTGCCCGAGGACCTCGTCCCCACCGACCCCGAGCACGCCCAGGTCCTGCTGCGCACCGCCACCACCCGGCTGGCCGAGCGCCGCGAGAGCGTCGACGCCGCCCGCACCGCCCACGCCGACCTGCAGCGGACCTTCGACGCCGCCCAGGCCGCCGCCGCCGACTTCGACGAGCACGCCGGGCAGCTGCGCGACGGCCTGCGCGAGCACCAGGACGAGGACGGCCGCCCGGTCGAGCCCTACCTGGGCCCGCTCGCCGACGCCCGGACGGCCGCCGCCGAGGCCCGGCGCGCCCTGCGCACCGCCGCCGGCGAACTCTCCGCCGCCGAACTCGCCGTCCGGGACGCCTCCGACGCCCTCGTCCGGCACGCCAACGCGGCGCGCTACGAGGCCGTCCGCACCCCGGCCCGCCAGCAGATCCGCGAACTGCCCGCCGCCGCCCTGCCCGACCACGCCGCCGCCTGGGCCACCGCCTTCGCGCCCCGGCTGCGGGTGCTGACCGACGAGCTCGCCCAGCTGGAGCGCAACCGCGGCTCGATCGTCGACCGGCTGCGCGGCCTGGTCGAGTCCTCGCTCACCACGCTGCGGGCCGCCCAGCGGCTCTCCCGGCTGCCCGAGGGCCTGGGGGAGTGGTCCGGCCAGGAGTTCCTGCGGATCCGCTTCGAGGACCCGGACCACGCCACCCTGGTGGAGCGGCTGGGCGAGGTGATCGACGAAGCCACCCGCGCCGCCGTCCGGAAGAACAGCGACCTGCGCCGCGACGGGATGTCCCTGCTGCTGCGCGGGGTCGCCGCCGCGATCGGGCCGCGCGGCGTCAGCGTGGAGATCCTCAAGCCGGACGCGGTGCTGCGGGCCGAGCGGGTCGGCGTCGGCCAGATGTCGGACGTCTTCTCCGGCGGCCAGCTGCTCACCGCGGCCATCGCGCTGTACTGCACGATGGCCGCGCTGCGGGCCAACGACCGGGGCCAGTCCCAGCTGCGGCACGCCGGCACGCTCTTCCTGGACAATCCGATCGGCCGCGCCAACGCCACCTACCTGCTGGAGCTCCAGCGGGCGGTCGCCGACGCGCTCGGCGTCCAGCTGATCTACACCACCGGCCTGTTCGACACCACCGCGCTGGCCGAGTTCCCGCTGGTCATCCGGCTGCGCAACGACGCCGACCTGCGGGCCGGCCTCAAGTACATCTCGGTGGAGGAGCACCTGCGCCCCGGCCTGCCCGCCCCGCAGGACCCGGACGGCCCGGCCATCCACGGCGAGATCACCGCGACCCGGATGTTCAAGCGCCCGGTGGAGGCCCCGGGCCAGGCCTGATCCCCGCTACCCCGGCGCCACCGGCCCGCCTACCGTGGGGGCATGCTGACGATCGCTCACTTCAGTGACATCCACCTCGGCCAGGAGTGGCGCCGGGACGGCGGCGCCCGCGCGTACCGGCGGGCCGAGCGGGTGATGGCGTACCTCAACGCCCTGCCGGGCCCGCTGGACGCCGTCCTGGTCACCGGCGACCTCGCGGACCACGGCCTGCCGGCGGAGTACGAGCAGGCCGCCAAGGTGCTGGTCTCCCGCCACCCGGTGCTCACCTGTCCCGGCAACCACGACCGGCGCGCGCCCTACCGGGAGGGACTGCTGGGGGAGGCGCCCGCCGACGGCCCGGTCAACCGGCGGCACGAACTGCCCGGCGCCGACCTGCTGCTGCTCGACTCGTCGATCCCCGGCCGCGACGACGGCCTGCTCGACGACGGGACGCTGGCCTGGCTGGACGCCGAGCTGGCCGGGGGCCGTCCGGACCGGCCGGCACTGGTGGCCTTCCACCACCCGCCGGTCGTCCTCCACCTCCCGACCGTCGACCCGATCCGCCAGTTCGGGGAGGAGCGGCTCGCCGAGGTGCTGGCCCGCCACCCCCGGGTGGCCGCCCTGCTCTGCGGCCACTCCCACACCGGCGCGGCCACCGTGTTCGCCGGTCTGCCGGTACTGGTCGCGCCGGGTGTGGTGTCGACCGTCACGCTGCCCTGCGAGGGCGGCCCCGGGATCAGCTTCGAGCAGCCGCCGATGCTCGCCTTCCACGTTCTGGACGACGACGGCCGGCTCACCACCCACTACCGGGCCGTCGTGCCGGCCTGACCACCCACCCGGGCACCCTGCGCGGTGGGCACCCACGGCTGGGGCGCCGTCCCGGTCGGGGGGCCCGCCGGGCGCGGCACCGGCCGGACCCCGGCGGGCGCCCGGCTGCCGGCCATCGGCGAGGCGGAGTTCGGCCCGCGCATCCGCTGGGCGGCGACCTGGCGCGAGATGAGGATCTCCAGCAGGCACCACATGGTGCCGAACACCCCGAGCCCCATGGCCATCAGCGCCGGCGTCATCAGCCAGCTGTCCGCGTACGAGCCCAGCGCCGCGACGACCAGGCCGACCAGGGTGAAGGACAGGCAGAGCACGGCCCGGACGGCGGCTGCGCGCACCTCGTCGGGCAGGCGACGGCGGCGACGGCGTGCGGATGGCATCGGGCGACCCCCAGGCGCGCTCACGACGGCGGGACGGGCGCGCCGGAACGCGCCCCTGCGCACCACTCTGCCCCGTGGTACCCGAACCATGCGCGGGAATCAGCCGAACTAGCGTCAAATCGTGTGATCTGCACCGGAAACCGCGCCCCCCGGCCGAATCACCCCAGCTGCTGGTCGAGCTCCGCCAGCGCGCCCTCGGCGATCGTGCGCATCGCCCGCTCGGCGTGGGCCGCGTCCCCCGCGCAGATCGCCTCCGCGACCTCGCGGTGCAGCCGGATCGCGTACGGCTCGGGCTGATGAGGCATCAGATGGTACTCCGTGCGGCCGGTGAGCACCGCACCGACGGTGTCGCCGAGGTGGGCGAACATCTCGTTGCCGGAGGCCTTCAGGACGGTCGCGTGGAAGGCGATGTCGTGCCGGAGGAAGGTGGTCAGGTCGGCGGCCCGCGCCGTCATCGTCAACTCACCGGCGAGGGAGAGCAGTTCGCGGCGCTCGTCGTCGCTGGCATGCCGGGCGGCGAGCGCGGCCGCGGCCGGCTCCACCGCGACCCGCAGCGAGCCGAGCGAGCGCAGCTGCGCGGGCCGGTCGGTCCCGGCCAGCCGCCAGCGGATCACCAGCGGGTCGAAGACGTCCCAGGCGGACTTCGGCTGGACGGTGCTGCCGACCCGCCGCCGGGAGGCGACCAGCCCCATCCCCTCCAGGATCCGCACGGCCTCGCGGACCACCGTCCGCGACACCCCGTACCGCTGCTCCAGCTCCTCGGCGCGCAGGACCGCCCCCTCGGGGATCTCACCGGAGGCGATGGCCGGTCCGAGGTCGGCGAGCAGTCGGCCGGGCAGCCCCTGGATCTCCATCCGGCCAGCCTAGAGGGCCCGGCCGGCCCGCTCGCCGGGCGGCCCCCGCAACGCGCAAAAGTATGACGATTTGGTTTCCGACTCTTGAATACGTCATATCTTTGGAGCGATAGTGGCGGCCAGGCAACGAAGGAGCACCACCCATGGCTCTCAGCGTCGAGAACCACGACACCCCCGCGTCGCCCCTCACCCTCGTGGTGATGGGCGTCTCCGGTGTCGGCAAGACCACCGTGGCCCGCCTGCTGGCCGACCGCCTCGACCTCCCCTACGCCGAGGCGGACGACTTCCACCCGCCCGCCAACATCGCCAAGATGTCGGCCGGCATCCCGCTGGACGACGCGGACCGCGCGCCCTGGCTGCGCGCCCTCGGCGGCTGGCTGGGGGAGCGGGCCGAGGCCGGCACCGGCGGCGTGGTCACCTGCTCGGCGCTGAAGCACCGCTACCGCGACACCCTGCGCGCGGCCTGCCCGGGCGCCTTCTTCCTGCACCTCAGCGGGGGGCACGAGCTGGTCGGGGACCGGCTCGCCCACCGCACCGGACACTTCATGCCGCCGTCGCTGCTCGACTCGCAGTACGCCGCCCTGGAGCCCCTCGGGGCGGACGAGCGCGGTGCGGTCCTGGACGTCGGCCCGACCCCCGAAGAACTCGTCGAGATGGCCGTGGCACTGCTGCGGCCCGTCAATGGAGACCTCGCGTGACCCCCACCCTGCTCGCGGCGGCCGCCCCACCGGCCCTGCCGCACACCGACAGCGACGCCCAGCTGCTGATCGCGGTCCTGCTCAGCATCGGCGCCATCGTGGTGCTGATCACCCGGCTGAAGCTCCACCCGTTCCTCGCCCTCACACTCGGCTCGGGCCTGCTGGCCGCCGTCGCGGGCGCCCCCTTCGACAAGCTGCTGGGCAGCTTCTCCACGGGGTTCGGCGCGACCGTCGCGGGCGTCGGCCTGCTGATCGGGCTCGGCGCGATGCTCGGCAAACTGCTCGCCGACTCCGGCGGGGCGAACATCATCGCCGACACCGTGCTCGCCCGCTCCGGGCCCAGGGCGCTGCCCTGGGCGATGGCGCTGATCGCGGCCGTCCTCGGCCTGCCGCTGTTCTTCGAGGTCGGGGTCGTCCTCCTGATCCCGATCGTGCTGCTGGTGGCCCGCCGCGGCAACGTCCCGCTGATGCGGATCGGCATCCCCGCGCTGGCCGGGCTCTCGGTGCTGCACGGCCTCGTCCCGCCGCACCCCGGTCCGCTGGTGGCCGTCGACGCGCTGAAGGCCGACCTCGGCATCACCCTGGCGCTCGGCCTGCTGATCGCCGTGCCGACGCTGATCGTCGCCGGCCCGCTGTTCGCCCGGCTCGCCGAGCGCTGGGTCGGCCCGCTGGAGATCCCGCAGGCCACCGCGCCCGAGGAGACGGAGAAGCCCGCGCACACCCCGGGCTTCGGCGCGGTCCTCGCCACCATCCTGCTGCCGGTCGCCCTGATGCTCGGCAAGGCCCTGGTCGACGTCGTCGTCGACGACCCGAAGGCGATGCCGCAGCGGATCTTCGACTTCATCGGCTCGCCGCTGATCGCCCTGCTCGCCGCGACCCTGCTCGGCATGGTGACGCTCGGCCGGGCGGCCGGCTTCACCAAGGACCGGATCTCCGACACCGTCGGGAAGTCGCTCGGCCCGATCGCGGGCATCGTCTTCATCGTCGGCGCGGGCGGCGGCTTCAAGCAGACCCTGATCGACGTCGGTGTGGGCAACGCGGTCAGCGAGTGGTCCGCCAAGTGGCACATCTCGGCGCTGCTGCTCGGCTGGCTGATCGCCGTGCTGATCCGCCTGGCCACCGGCTCCGCCACGGTCGCCACGATCACCGCCGCGGGCATCCTCGCCCCGCTCGCCGCCGACATGTCCGCGACCCACGCGGCGCTGCTGGTGCTGGCCATCGGCGCCGGTTCGCTGTTCTTCTCGCACGTCAACGACGCCGGCTTCTGGCTGGTGAAGGAGTACTTCGGGATGAGCGTCGGCCAGACCCTCAAGTCCTGGTCGGTGATGGAGACCGTGATCTCGGTCGTCGCCATCGCCCTGATCATGCCGCTCAGCCTGATCATCTGACCGCGCCCCCGCGCCCCGGAGGGCGGTACCCGTCTCCCCCGGGTACCGCCCTCCGGCGTTGCCCGACGGCGGGTCGCACGGCCCGACCGCGGTCCGGCGGGCAGCCGAGCGGGTCCTGGGGACCGCCCCGGCAGCCGACCCGCAGGAGCCCGTGAGCCCGGCCGTGCGGACATGCCGAAGGGCGGGCACCCCCAGCCCGGGGTGCCCGCCCTTCGAGTCCTGTGCGCCGGCCCTACGGGGCCGAGCGCTTCACGGGACCGCCCTCACTCGGCCACGCGGTCACTTGGCGCGCTTCGCCAGGAAGGCGTCGACCTCGGAGCGGATCTCCGGCGTGTCCAGGCCGCGGACGGTCATCGTGGTGCGGCGGCGCAGCACGTCGTCCGTGGTGTACGCCCACTCGCTGTCGGCGGCGTAGGCGACCTGGGCCCAGACGTCCGGGCCGTCCTCGTGGATCGGCCGGCCGAGCTCCGGGTTCTCGTCGATCATGCGGGCGATCTCGAAGGAGAGCGTGCCGTAGTGGCTGGCCAGGTGCTTGGCGACCAGCGGCTCCATCCGGGAGCCGGGCTCACGGTCGATCAGCAGGCGGTGCGCGACGGCGTTCGGCGCGCCGACGCCGGGCAGCGGGACGGTCCGGGCGATGGTCGACATGTCCTCGCCGAGCGTGGTGCCGGGCACGTGGGCCAGCTTCTCCAGCACGGTCCGGCCGATGTGCCGGTAGGTGGTCCACTTGCCGCCGGCGACCGACAGCATGCCGCCCCGGCCCTCGGTGACGACCGTCTCGCGCTTGGCGGCGGCGGTGTCGCCGGGGCCGCCGGGCAGCACCCGCAGGCCGGCGAAGGCGTAGGTGATCAGGTCGCGGTCGATGTGCTCGTCACGGATGGCGTGCGCGGCCTCGCCCATGATCTGGTCGATGTCCGCCTCGGTGGCCCGGACGTCCTGCGGGTCGCCGGTGTACTCCTCGTCGGTGGTGCCGAGCAGGACGTGGTCCTCCCACGGGATGGCGAAGGAGACGCGGTACTTGTCGATCGGGATGGTCAGCGCGGCGCGCCACGGGGCACGGCGCTTGACCACGACGTGGGCGCCCTTGGAGAGGCGGATCGACGGCGCGGCGCCGGCGTCCTCCATGGTGCGCAGGTGGTCGACCCACGGGCCGGTGGCGTTGAGCACCAGGCGGGCGTTCACGCCGAACTCGGTGCCGTCCAGGCGGTCCTTGAGGTCGGCGCCGGTGACCCGGCCGCCGGTGAAGCGCAGGCCGGTGACCTCGGCGTGGTTGAGCACCACGGCGCCGGCGTCGACGGCGGCGCGCACCGTCATCACGGCGACGCGCGAGTCGTTCATCTGGTGGTCGCCGTAGACGGCCACCGAGCGCAGGCCCTCGGTGCGCAGCGCGGGCACCTGCTGGGCGGCGTGCGCGGCGGTGGAGACCCGGCCCATGCCGTCGCGGAAGGCGGAGAGCGCCGAGTAGAGGAACACACCGGCGCCGAGCTTGGGCGCGCTGTGCGGGCCGCCCTTGTAGACCGGCACGAAGAAGGTCAGCGGGTTGACCAGGTGCGGGGCCACGTCGGTGGCGAGCGCGCGGCGCTCCTTGTGGTTCTCGGCGACCAGCTTGACCGCCCCGGTCTGCAGGTAGCGCAGACCGCCGTGCACGAGCTTCGAGGAGGCACTGGAGGTGGCCCCGGCGAAGTCGCCGGCATCGACCATGGCGACCTTGAGGCCCGCCTGGGACGCGGTCCAGGCGACGGCCGTGCCGAGGATGCCGCCCCCGATCACCAGCAGGTCGTAGGTGGCCTTGCCCAGCAGCTCGCGGGTCTCGGCGCGGGAGGCGGTGCGGCCGGCGAAGCGCTCGGCGCCCAGGGTCGGGATGGTTGCCATGGTGTGTGTACGGCGGCGCGGGTCGGGCGGCGCCGTTACTCCTCTCGGTGTGCGGTGCGGCCCCTGCTGAGAGGCCGGTTCGGCCCGGTGCGGCGGGCCGGTGAAACGGGAGCGGGCCGGCCGGGGCCCGGGGGCCCCGACCGGCGTCCGCGGTCAGATCTGCTCGTCCTCCTCCACCCAGCCCATGGTGCGCTCCACGGCCTTGAGCCACTTCTTGTACTCGCGCTCCCGGGTGGCCTCGTCCATGCGCGGGGTCCACTCGGCGGCGCGGTGCCAGTTGGCCCGCAGGGTGTCCAGGTCGCTCCAGAAGCCGACCGCCAGGCCGGCCGCGTAGGCGGCGCCCAGCGCGGTGGTCTCGGCCACGTACGGGCGCTCGACGGGAGCGTCCAGCACGTCGGCGATGTTCTGCATGAGCAGGTTGTTGCTGGTCATGCCGCCGTCGACCTTGAGGGCGGTGAGCTCGACGCCGGAGTCCTTCTGCATGGCGTCGACGACCTCGCGGGTCTGCCAGGCGGTGGCCTCCAGCACGGCCCGGGCCAGGTGGCCCTTGGTGACGTACCGGGTCAGACCGGCGATCACACCGCGGGCGTCGGAGCGCCAGTACGGGGCGAACAGGCCGGAGAAGGCCGGGACGAAGTAGGCGCCGCCGTTGTCCTCGACGGTGTTGGCGAGGGTCTCGATCTCGGCGGCGGTGGAGATGATGCCGAGCTGGTCGCGCAGCCACTGGACGAGCGAGCCGGTGACGGCGATCGAGCCCTCCAGCGCGTACACCGGCTTCTGGTCGCCGATCCGGTAGCCGACGGTGGTCAGCAGCCCGTGGTACGAGTTGACGACCTCCTCGCCGGTGTTCAGCAGCAGGAAGGTCCCGGTGCCGTAGGTCGACTTGGCCTCGCCCTTGTCGAAGCAGGTCTGGCCGAACAGCGCGGCCTGCTGGTCGCCGAGGGCGGAGGCGACCGGCACGCCGGCCAGGTCGCCGACGGCCTCGCCGTAGACCTCGGCGGAGGAGCGGATCTCCGGCAGGACGGCCATCGGCACGCCCATCGACTCGGCGATCTTGTCGTCCCACTCCAGCGAGCGCAGGTTCATCAGCATGGTGCGGCTGGCGTTGGTGACGTCGGTGACGTGCTTGCCGCCGTTGACACCACCGGTGAGGTTCCAGATCACCCAGGTGTCCATGGTGCCGAACAGGATGTCGCCGGCCTCGGCGCGCTCGCGCAGGCCCTCGACGTTGTCCAGCAGCCAGCGGATCTTCGGGCCGGCGAAGTAGCTGGCCAGCGGGAGGCCGGTCTCGCGGCGGAAGCGGTCCTGGCCGACGTTGCGGCCCAGCTCGCGGCAGAGTCCCTCGGTGCGGGTGTCCTGCCACACCAGCGCGTTGTGCACCGGCTCGCCGGTGTTCTTGTCCCACAGGACGGTGGTCTCGCGCTGGTTGGTGATGCCGATCGCGCGGATGTCGTCCTTGGTCAGACCGGCCTTCTCCAGCGCGCCGCGGACCACCGACTGCACCCGGGTCCAGATCTCGGCGGCGTCGTGCTCGACGTAGCCGGGCTGGGGGAAGATCTGCCGGTGCTCCTGCTGGTCGACGGCGACGATCCGGCCGTCCTCGCCGAAGATGATGCAACGGCTGGAGGTGGTGCCCTGGTCGATCGCGGCGATGTAGTTACCGGTGCCAATGGAGGTCATGAGGGTCCTCGGCTCAAGAAGGGGGTTGCGGGGTGGGTGGGTCCGACTCTCGGGTCAGTCCCCGTGCTCGGGTGGGGTGGAAACCCGAGGAGCGTCAGAAGGCGACGTGGTACAGGCCGCCGGCCAGCAGGCCGCCGATGACCGGGCCGGCCACCGGGATCCAGGCGTAGGACCAGTCGGAGCCGCCCTTGTTCGGGATCGGCAGGAGCGAGTGCACGATGCGCGGGCCCAGGTCGCGGACCGGGTTGATCGCGTAGCCGGTCGGGCCGCCGAGCGAGAGGCCGATGCCGACGACGGTGAGGGCGACGATCAGGATGCCGGTGCCGGAGAGGCCGAGGCCCTTGTTCAGGCCCTGGGTGAGGATGCCCAGGCAGAGGACCATGGTGCCGATGATCTCGGTGAGCAGGTTCTGGACCGGGTTCCGGATCTCGGGACCGGTCGAGAAGATGCCCAGGGTCGCCTCCTTGTTGGCCTGGAACTGGCCGAGGTAGGTGACCCACACGAGGACGGCGCCGATCATCGCGCCGAGCAGCTGGGAGCCGAGGTAGACCGGCACCTTGCTCCAGTCGCCGCTGTCGACGGCGAGGGCCAGGGTGACGGCCGGGTTCAGGTGCGCGCCCGACTTGGGGGCCGACATGTAGGCGGCGATCATCACCGCGAAGCCCCAGCCGAAGGTGATCGCCAGCCAGCCGGCGTTGAGGGCCTTCGACTTCTTGAGCGTCACGGCGGCACAGACGCCGCCGCCGAGAAGTATCAGCGCGGCGGTGCCGAGGGTTTCGCCGACGAAGATGTCGCCGTTGGAGAACGCGGACACAAAGACTCCCTTGTCCATATGGCCCGGAGGTGCGGGTGGGGGCAGGTGGCTGAGCGATCGCTGTGCGGGTGAGCGCATTGTGGGAGTGATCTGCTCGGCCATCGTTCGACAATGTCGACCGTCATGCGGAAGCTTCCTCCCCAGGCCGCCTTCACGTCAAGGCCGGGTTACGCAGCTGTGACCCTTCACTCGAAGTTACCAATCGACTCACGTCAAATATGGACAAAACGCTAAGGCGCGGACAGGCATCCCGCCTGTCCGCGCCTCAGCGTGAACGTCAGATGTCCGCGGCCGCCGCCGCCGGCGCCGGGGTCAGAACCGTCCGGCGCCCAGGTCCCGGGAGATCGCCCGGGCCGCGCTGCGCACCGAGGCGACCAGCGAGGGCCGCACGAAGCCGTCCTCGCAGACCCGCTCCACCGGGCCGCTGACGCAGACCGCGCCGACCGGGTTGCGCCGCCGGTCCTGGATCAGCGCGCCGATCGAGGCCACGCCCTCCCAGGTCTCCTCGATCGAGTCGGTCCAGCCGCGCTCCCGGGTCAGCGCCGCCTCGGCGTCCACGTCCGCCAGGTCGGTCAGGGTCCGCGCGGTGTACGCCTCCAGTGGGCCGTCGCCCAGCTCCCCGCGGGCCACCGGGTCGTACGCCAGCAGCACCTTGCCGAGGGCGGTGCTGTGCAGCGGCTGCATCGAGCCGACCTCCAGCACCTGCCGGGTGTCGTCCGGGCGGAAGACGTGATGCACGATCAGCACGCCCTGCTGGTGGAGCACCCCGAGGTAGACGGTCTCGCCGGCCGCCCTGGCCAGGTCGTCCGCCCAGACCAGGGCCCGGGCGCGCAGCTCGTGCACGTCCAGGTAGCTCTGGCCCAGCCGCAGCAGCTCCGCGCCCAGCTGGTACTTGCCGCTCTCCGGGTCCTGCTCGACGAACCCCTCCTGCTGGAGGGTGCGCAGGATCCCGTGGGCGGTGCCCTTGGCGAGGCCCAGGGCCGTCGCGACCTCGGACAGCCCCAGGCGGCGCTCGCCGCCGGCCAGCAGGCGCATGATCGCGGCGGCCCGGGAGAGCGACTGGATCGGGCCGGGCATTCGGTACCTCCGCGCTGACAGGCGGTCGACAATGTCGACCGCAGTGGTAACGGGACGAGTCTGCCAGGCCGCGCCCCGTCCGTGCACCTTCCCCCTCGGTAATCTCCGTCCGGCGCGGTCAGTCCCGCCCGCGCGCCACCTCGGCGGCCAGCGCCGCGATCTCCCGCGGGCCCACCCGGCAGCAGCCGCCCACCAGCCGGGCGCCGTCGGCCAGCCACCCCGCCACCCCAGCCCGGCCGCCGCCGGGAGCGGCCCCGGGCACGCCGAACGTCGCCGCACCGCGCCAGGCACGGGCCCCGGCGTCCCAGCGCTCGCCGCTGTTCGGATAGACCACCACCGGCTTGCCGGTCACCCGGGCCGCCGTCGCCACCGCCCGGTCGGCGTCCTGCGGCGTGCAGCAGTTCACCCCCACCGCGACCACCTCGTCGGCGTCCGCGGCCGGCGCGAAGGCCTCCGCCAGCGGCTGCCCGGCCCTGGTCCGGTCGCCCGCCACGCTGAACGACAGCCAGGCCGGCACGCCCAGCCCGCGCACCGCCCGCAGCAGCGCCCGCGCCTCGTCCGCGTCGGGCACCGTCTCCAGCGCCAGCACGTCCGGCCCGGCGGCCGCCAGCACCTCCAGCCGCGGCCGGTGGAACGCCTCCAGCTCGGCGGTCGTCAGCCCGTACCGGCCCCGGTACTCCGAGCCGTCGGCCAGCGCGGCGCCGTACGGCCCCACCGACGCGGCGACCCACAGCGGCCGGTCCGCCCGGACCGGCGCCGCGGCGCGGCGCGCCAGCTCCACCCCGAGCGCCAGCAGCCGCTCCGCGTCCGCCCGGCCCAGCCCGCGCCGGGCGAACCCCTCGAAGCTCGCCTGGTAGGTCGCGGTGATCGCGACCTCCGCCCCGGCCTCGAAGTACGCCCGGTGCGCGGCGACCACCGCCTCCGGGGCGTCCGCCAGCAGCCGGGCCGACCACAGCGCGTCCGACAGGTCGTACCCGGCCGCCGCCAGCTGGTTGGACAGCCCGCCGTCCAGGACCAGCGGACCGGCGGCCAGCGCGGCGGCGAAGCCCGGCGGGGCAGGGGCGGGCATGGCGGCCTCCTCGGGGGCAAAGCTCCTGGTCACAGAGTAGAAGACCGGACGCCTCCGGCCGGCCCGAAAACCATTTGCCGCCCGGCCCCCGGATCGCTACGTTGTGCTCACCCCGAGAACGACGGCAGGACGGCGGCCCGCCGGTCCTCCCGGTACCGCCGACCGCACGACATGCCCGCCACACCCGACGCGCCCGGCAGCGCCCGACAGCGACCGACCGGCCCGACGAAGCGCCAGCGGAGAGGAGCCCGCCATGACCGTGGAACGACCGCCCGCCCACGAGAACGACTGGCTCGCCGCCTACGACCCGCGCGCCTACACGCCCGTCGCCGTCACCGTCGACGTCGTCGCCCTGACGCTGCGCCACGGCAGCCTGCACGTCCTGCTGGTCGAGCGCGCCGCGCCGCCCTACCAGGGGTACTGGGCACTGCCCGGCGGCTTCCTGCGGGCCGGCGAGGAAGGGCTCGACGAGGCCGCCGCCCGCGAGCTCGCCGAGGAGACCGGCCTGCTCGGCACCGCCGACGCCGAGGCCGCCCTCAGCCGGATCCACCTCGAACAGCTCGGGACGTACGGCGCCCCCACCCGGGACCCGCGCATGCACGTGGTCTCCGTCGCCTACCTCGCCTTCGCCCCCGACCTGCCCGACCCGCAGGCCGGCTCGGACGCGGCCACCGCCGCCTGGCACGCCGTCACCGACCTCGACCTCCGGCCGTCCACCGGCCGGTCCCCAGCCGCCGGTGTGCCCGCCGACACCCACGGGGGTGGCGTCGGCGGGCACACCGGCCACCAACCCGCGGCCGACGGCCCCGCCGGCACCACGACGCTCGCCTTCGACCACGCCCGGATCGTCGCCGACGGCCTCGACCGCGCCCGCGCGAAGATCGAGTACAGCCCGCTGGCCACCGCCTTCCTCCAGTACGACTTCACCATCCCCGAGCTGCGCGCCGTCTACGAGGCGGTCTGGGACGAGAAGCTCCACCCCGGCAACTTCCACCGCAAGGTGCTCTCGGTGCCCGGCTTCGTCGAGAGCACCGGGACGACCACCGAGCGCGGCGGCGCCCGCGGCGGCCCACGGGCCCGCACCTACCACGCCGGCGACGCCCACCTCCTGCACCCCGCGCTGCTCCGGCCCACCCGGGAGGACGAGATCCGCTGACCGGCGCCACCGGTCGCGCCCGCGCACTACCATCCGGCCATGACGACTCAAGAGGTGAGCAGGACGAGCAACCGGCCGAACTCCCACTGCCACTGGTGCGGCACGCCCTACCCGCCCGGCACCACGGCCTGGCCCCGCACCTGCCCCGGCTGCTCCGAGATCAGCTACCGCAACCCGCTGCCCGTCGTCGTCACCCTCCTCCCGGTCACCCAGGAGAGCGGTGCGCCCGGCCTCGTGGTCATCCGCCGCACCATCGAGCCCGGCTACGGCCAACTCGCCCTGCCCGGCGGCTACGTCGACTACGGGGAGAGCTGGCAGCAGGCCTGCGTCCGCGAACTGCGCGAGGAGACCGGCATCCTGGCCGAGGCCGGTGACGTCACCCTGGTCGCCACCGACTCCGACACGCACGGCGGCTTCCTCTGCCTCTTCGGCCTGCTCCCCGCCCGCCCGCTCGCCGAGCTCCCGCCCTCGGTCCCCACCGAGGAGACGGAGGGCTGGCAGCTCGCCGACCCCACGACCGCCCTCGTCTTCGCCTTCCACACCCGGGTCTCCCAGGCCTGGTTCAACGGCGAGTACGCCCACCACTGACCGTGCCCGGGGACGGGGCTGACCAGGCTCGCACGGCCGCGGCAGACCCTGGCGTACCGCGCGATCACATGGCAGGGTCTGCTCCGACAGCCCCAACCGGACGGGCCCTGCCACAAGCACCCCCGTCCCATCCAACGGCCGGGAGACCACCACCGTGAGCACCCCATCCCAGGACCAGCCGCTCTGGCGCCCCAACCCCGCTCGCGCCGCAGCCACCGGCCTCGTGGCCTTCCAGGCCTGGGCCGCCGAACACCACGGCGCACCGGCCGCCCCGCTGGCCCCCGTCGACAGCGACGAGCAGGCCGCCCGGCGCTACGCCGACCTGCACAGCTGGTCCACCGAGGACCTCGACCGCTTCTGGACGGCCGTCACCCAGTGGTTCGGCGTCCGCTTCACCGAGGCCCCCGAAGCCGTCCTCGCCGAAGCCGCCATGCCCGGCGCCCGCTGGTTCCCCGGCGCCCGCCTCAACTACGCCGAGCACGCCCTGCGCGCAGCCGACGACGAGGCCAACGCCGACAAGCCGGCGATCCTCCACCTGGACGAGACCACCGAGCAGCCGACCGTCCTCACCTGGTCCGAGCTCCGCCGCCAGGTCGGCTCGCTCGCCGCCGCCCTCCGGGCCCGCGGCATCGGCCCCGGCGACCGCGTCAGCGCCTACCTGCCCAACATCCCGCAGGCCGCCGTCGCCCTCCTCGCCAGCGCCGCCGTCGGCGCGGTCTGGACCAGCTGCGCCCCCGACTTCGGCGCCCGCAGCGTCCTCGACCGCCTCCAGCAGATCGAGCCCGCCGTCCTCTTCGCCGTCGACGGCTACCACTACGGCGGCAAGGACCACGACCGCGCCGAGGTCGTCGCCGAACTCCGCCGCGAGCTCCCCAGCCTGCGCACCGTCGTCCACGTCCCGCTGCTCGGCGCGCCCGCCCCCGACGGCGCCCTGCACTGGGACGACCTGGTCGCCGACGACGTCGAGCCGGTCTTCGAGGCCGTCCCCTTCGACCACCCGCTCTGGGTCCTCTACTCCTCCGGGACGACCGGCCTGCCCAAGGCCATCGTCCAGAGCCAGGGCGGCATCCTGCTGGAGCACCTCAAGCAGGCCGGGCTCCACCTTGACCTCGGCCCCGAGGACCGCTTCCTCTGGTACACCTCCACCGGCTGGATGATGTGGAACTTCCTCCTCGCCGGCCTGCTCACCGGGTCCACGATCGTCACCTACGACGGCAGCCCCGGGCACCCGGACACCGGCGCCCTCTGGTCCGTCGCCGCCCGGACCGGCGCCACCGTCCTCGGCACCTCCGCGGCCTACGTCATCGCCAGCCGCAAGGCCGAGCTGCACCCCGGCCGCGACCTCGACCTCTCCGCCGTCCGCTGCATCGGCACCACCGGTTCCCCGCTCCCGCCCGACGGCTTCCGCTGGATCTACGACGAGGTCAAGCAGGACGTCTGGCTCGCCTCCGTCAGCGGCGGCACCGACGTCTGCTCCTGCTTCGTCGGCGGCGTCCCGACCCTGCCGGTGTACCTCGGTGAGATCCAGGCCCCCTGCCTCGGCGCCGCCGTCGAGTCCTGGGACGTCCACGGCCGCCCGCTCACCGACGCGGTCGGCGAACTCGTCGTCACCAAGCCGATCCCGTCCATGCCCACCGGCTTCTGGAACGACCCCGACGGCGCCCGCTACCACGACAGCTACTTCGAGATGTACCCCGGCATCTGGCGCCACGGCGACTGGATCACCGTCACCTCCCGCGGCACCGTGGTCATCCACGGCCGCTCCGACTCGACGCTCAACCGCCAGGGCGTCCGGATGGGCTCCTCCGACATCTACGAGGTCGTCGAGCGCCTCCCCGAGATCGCCGAGTCCCTGGTCATCGGCCTGGAGGAGCCCGACGGCGGCTACTGGATGCCGCTCTTCGTCGTGCTCGCCCCCGGCGCGGTCCTCGACGACGGCCTGGTCGGCCGGATCCGCACCTCGCTGCGCACCGAGCTCTCCCCGCGCCACGTCCCCGACGAGGTCATCGCCGTCCGCGGCCTGCCCCACACCCTCACCGGCAAGCGGATCGAGGTCCCGGTGAAGCGCCTGCTCTCCGGCACCCCGCTGGAGCAGGCAGTGAACCCGGGTTCGGTCGACGACATCGAGCACCTGCGCTACTTCGAGCAGCTCCGCCGCGACCGCCGGGCCTGACCCCGGACAGCACGAACCCGGACAGCACGAAGGGGTGCCCCCATGACGGTGGGGGCACCCCTTCGCAGTCCTCGCTCCGGCCGCGCGCCGGTGTCACTCGCCGGACAGCACCTGCTGGGCCGCGGCCCGCGCGTCCTCGGCGCTGTCCGCGGCGCGGGCGGCCTCGGCCGCCCGGCGGCACTGCGCCAGCGTGTACTTGGCCAGCGTGGCCCGCACATAGGGGATCGACGCCGCGCCCATGGAGAGGCTGGTGACGCCGAGCCCGGTCAGGACCACGGCGAGCAGCGGGTCGGAGGCGGCCTCGCCGCAGACGCCACAGCTCTTGCCGGTGGCCCGGGCGGCCTCGGCCGAGAACGCGACCAGGTCCAGCAGCGCCGGCTGCCACGGGTCCTGCAGCCGCGCCAGCGCACCCACCTGGCGGTCGGCGGCGAAGGTGTACTGCGCGAGGTCGTTGGTCCCCAGCGAGAGGAACTCCACCTCCTGGAGGATCGACCGCGCCCGCAGCGCCGCCGACGGGATCTCCACCATCGCCCCGTACTTGGCGCTCAGCCCGGCCTGGCGACACGCGTCCGCGAAGTCCTTGGCGTCCTTGCGGTCGGCCACCATCGGGGCCATCACCTCAAGGTGCACCGGCAACCCCTCGGCCGCCTTCGCCAGCGCGCGCAGCTGGGCCCGCATGACCTCGGGGTGCTCCAGCAGGGTCCGGAGACCGCGCACACCCAGCGCCGGGTTGGGCTCGTCGGCGGGGGTCAGGAAGTCCAGCGGCTTGTCCGCGCCCGCGTCCAGCGCCCGGACCACGACCCGGCCCTCCGGGAACGCCTCCAGCACCTTGCGGTACGCCTCGACCTGCTTCTCCTCGCTGGGAGCCTTGGCCGAGTCGTCCAGGAAGAGGAACTCCGTGCGGAACAGGCCCACGCCCTCCGCCC